>NZ_SGWW01000008.1 GCF_004216575.1 Microcella putealis | reverse complement strand
TGTTCTTCCTCGTGAGGTTGTGAACGCGGGCTGAGGGTGTGAGACCGCCGATCCCGGTGTGGGGTCGGTGGTGATTGTAGTGATGGAGCCAGTCGGCGTAGGTCGCTGAGCGGGCCTCGTCGCTGGAGTAGGTGGCGGCGTAGGCCCATTCAGCGGCGAGGGTGCGGTTGAAGCGTTCGACTTTGCCGTTGGTCTGTGGTCGGTAGGGGCGGGTCCAGCGGTGCTGGATGGGGCCGAGTGCGGCAGCGAAGTCGCGTGAGCGATAGCAGGCGCCGTTGTCGGTCATCACCGCGGTGACGGTAATGCCGTGCTCGGCGAAGAACGCCTCGGCCCGGCGCCAAAACCCAGCTGCGGTTTCCTTGCGCTCATCGGGGAGCTCTTCCGAGTAGGCGAGCCGCGAGTGGTCGTCGACGGCGTGGTGCAGGAACGCGTAGCCGCGTCCTTTCTTCTTGTTGTTGCGGTTCCCGATCGTGCGGCCCAGCATCCGGTGCCCGCCGCCGTTAGGGATTCGTCCGAGCTTCTTGATGTCGACATGGACAAGCTGGCCGGGAGCGGCGAGCTCGTAGCGGATCGGCTTGGGTTTTCGGACCGGGAGGCCGGTGGCTTGGTCGAGGTGGTGCAGCAGCGGCATCCGGTAGCGGGCAAGGACACGTCCGACCGTCGAGCGGGCGACGCCAAGGTGATAGCCAATCCGATGCGGCCCCCAACGGCGGGTGAACCGCAGCGCCACGATGCGCCGTTCAAGTCGTTGCGGCGAACGCGACGGCTGCCGGTGCGGTCTGGAGCTGCGGTCGGTCAGTGGCAAACCGGCCCGATAGCGGGACGCCCAACGAGACGCCGTCGCCGGCGAACACTGGAACCGCTCAGCAGCACGGCGCACCGACCAGCCCTGGTCGACGATGAGGCGAGCAAGTCGAACCCTGCCCTCCGGAGTGAATGGCGCGTTAGCGTGAGTCACGAAGACCTCCGTGGAAACGATCTGAGTGTGGTTACCCACATCGTTCCCGGAGGTCTTCGCTCACCTCAGCCGATCACAACGTGTCGAGGAAGAACA
>NZ_SGWW01000007.1 GCF_004216575.1 Microcella putealis | reverse complement strand
AGTGGAGTCCCGCATAGTGGTGTAACGCTCGGTGGTCGCCGGCGTCGTTGCTGACGTAAACGCGGTCACCGTGTGATCCTTCGAGAAGCCTCTTACCTCAACTCGAAAGGCATCAACACGATGACCGCTCCCCACATTGTCGACCCTGCAACCGTCCTCGGTGAAGCCCTCAGTGACGCGTCGCCGGACTTGATGCGGCATCTGCTGCAAACCATGATCAACGCCCTGCTGTCCGCTGACGCGGACGCCGTCATCGGCGCCGAATGGGGGCAACCGTCCCCCGACCGGGTGACGCACCGCAACGGTTACCGCCACCGCGACCTCGACACCCGGGCTGGCACGATCGATGTTGCGATTCCGAAACTGCGGCAGGGCACGTATTTCCCGGAGTGGCTGCTGGAGAGGCGCAAACGGTCCGAGGCGGCGTTGATCACCGTGATCGCGGACTGCTACCTCGCCGGCGTCAGCACCCGTCGGATGGACAAGCTGGTGAAGACCCTTGGCATTCATGCCCTGTCGAAGTCGCAGGTGTCGCGGATGGCTGCCGAGCTCGACGAGCACGTGAACCAGTTCCGGCACCGCTCTTTAGCCGAGGCGGGCCCGTTCACCTTCGTCGCCGCCGACGCGCTCACGATGAAGGTTCGCGAGGGTGGCCGAGTGGTGAACACGGTCGTGCTGATCGCCACCGGGGTCAACGGCGACGGCCGCCGCGAAGTCCTCGGCCTGCAGACAGCGACAGCTGAGACGGGGTCGGCGTGGAATGCGTTCTTCGCCGACCTTGTCTCGCGGGGCCTGACCGGCGTGCAGCTGGTCACCTCCGACGCTCACGCAGGCTTGAAGGACGCGATCGCGGCGAACCTGCCCGGCGCGAGCTGGCAGCGGTGCCGCACCCACTACGCGGCGAACCTGATGAGTGTGACACCTAAGAGCATGTGGCCGGCGGTGAAAGCGATGCTGCACTCCGTCTATGACCAACCCACCGCCGCAGACGTGCACGCCCAGTTCGACCGGGCCCTGGATTACGTCGTTGAGAAGCTCCCTGCGGTCGCCGAGCACCTCGATACCGCCAGGGCCGACATTCTTGCCTTCACCGAGTTCCCCAAAGACGTCTGGTCACAGATCTGGTCGAACAATCCCAACGAGCGCCTCAACCGCGAGATCCGCCGCCGCACCGACTCCGTGGGCATCTTCCCCAACCGTGACGCCATCATCCGCCTCGTCGGCGGCGTCCTGGCAGAGCAAACCGACGAATGGGCCGAAGGGCGCCGCTACCTCGGGCTAGAGGTTCTGGCCCGCTCCCGCATGCGCGTCCTGCCCGCCACCGAAGAGGAGGTGGCCACCGACAACTTCATCGCGCTCAGCGCATAGACGAAGGATCAGCCGTTACACCACTCCCCGGGACTTGACC
>NZ_SGWW01000006.1 GCF_004216575.1 Microcella putealis | reverse complement strand
CTGCGGGGGACGCCGCGCCGTCCGAGACCGACGATGCAGGCGCGGCCAGCCGCTTCGAGTGGGGCGATGGCCCCGACCGGGTGGCGCAGGCAGTGGGCAGCGATGCCCGCGTGGCTGCGGGGGAGGGCTACGACGATGTGTCTGCATGGCCGGAGTCGTCGGTCGTCCGTGTCGATGGCGAACCTCGGCTCGTCCTGCCCGTCGGAGACCCCGGTCAAATTCAGATCCACTTCGTCGTTGGCGACTGCTACTACGTGAATTGGGTGGGGCCGGGGCTGTCAATCGACGAGGCGCGCGACTACGCAGGGCGCATGTAACCGCGGTGACCGAGAGGCTCTCCGCCAGCCGCTAGCGTTAAGCCCGTGCTGCGGGTCGTCGTGCTGATCTCGGGCGGCGGGTCGAACCTCGCCGCGCTGCTTGGCGAGTGCGACGCTCCGGGCTTTCCGGCCGAAGTGGTTGCCGTCGGCGCCGACCGCGACGCGGTCGGGCTCGATCACGCGCGAGCGCGCGGAATCCCGGCGTTCGTCGTACCGTTCGCCGCGCATCCTGATCGCGAGAGCTGGGGCGACGCCCTGGTTGCGGCCGTCGCCGTGCACGAGCCCGATCTTGTCGTACTGTCGGGGCTCATGCGTCTTTTGCCGCCGCGTGCCGTCGACGCGTTCGCGCCGCGGCTCATCAACACGCACCCCGCCTACCTGCCTGAGTTTCCCGGCGCCCATGGCGTGCGCGATGCCCTCGCCGCCGGCGTCACCGAGACGGGCGCGAGCGTCATCCTCGTCGATACGGGCGTCGACACGGGGGCGATCCTCGCGCAGGAGCGCGTACCCGTGCTGCCCGACGACGACGAGGCCACCCTGCACGACCGCATCAAGCCCGTCGAGCGTCGTCTGCTCGCCGACGTCGTGCGCGGCATCGCCGACGGCACCATCGCGCTCGACCCGATCGCGGCGAGCAGTCACGCTCAGCCCGACCCTGACCTCACGACGTAGACCCACCGCGTCGAACAGCACACACCCCGACAAAGGAGCACCGTGGCCGCCCCCACCCCGAACGCCGCCGACTACCGCCACCGCGATACCGTCCCGGTGCGCCGCGCCCTCATCTCGGTGAGTGACAAGACGGGGCTCGTCGAGCTGGCCGCCGCGCTCGTCGAGGCGGGCGTCGAGCTCGTGTCGACCGGTTCGACCGCCGCGACGATCGCCGCCGCCGGTCACCCCGTCACCGAGGTGTCCGAGATCACCGGGTTTCCCGAGTCGCTCGACGGCCGCGTGAAGACCCTGCACCCCGCCGTGCACGCCGGGCTTTTGGCCGACCTGCGGCTTGAGCGCCACGAGCACCAGCTCGCCGAGCTCGGCTTCGCGCCCTTCGAGCTCGTCGTCGTGAACCTGTACCCGTTCGTCGAGACGGTCGCGTCGGGTGCCTTGCCGCTCGCCGTCGTCGAGCAGATCGACATCGGCGGCCCGGCGATGGTGCGCGCCTCGGCGAAGAACCATCCGAACGTCGCGATCGTCGTTGACCCGGCCGACTACGGCACGGTGACGGATGCTGTTCGCGCCGGCGGCGCGGATCTCGCGCTGCGCACGCGCCTCGCCGCGAAGGCGTTCGCGCATACCGCCGCGTACGATGCGGCGGTCGCCAGCTACCTCGCCGAGCGGGTTGCGGAGCAGGACGCGGACGGGGCGAGCGAGACTGCGGGCCTGCCCGCAAGCATCCGGATTGCCGTCGATAAGGCGGCCGATCTGCGCTACGGCGAGAACAGCCACCAGGCCGCGGCGCTCTACCCGGCGGCGGGTGGCACGGGCATCGCCCAGGCGACCCAGCTCGGCGGCAAAGAGATGTCGTACAACAACTTCGTCGACGCCGACGCAGCCCTGCGCGCCGCCTTCGACCACGACGAGCCCGCCGTCGCGATCATCAAGCACGCGAACCCCTGCGGCATCGCCGTCGGTGCCACGATCGCCGAGGCGCACGCGGCCGCGCACGCCTGCGACCCGGTGTCGGCCTTCGGCGGCGTGATCGCCGCGAACCGTCCCATCACGCGCGAGGCCGCCGAGTCGATCGCCCCGATCTTCACCGAGGTCATCGTCGCGCCCGGGTTCGACGAGGGCGCGCTCGAGGTGCTCGCCGCGAAGAAGAACCTGCGCCTGCTGCAGCTGCCCGAGGGTTATGCGCCCGAGGTGCTCGAGCTGCGGCAGCTGTCGGGCGGCTTCCTTGCCCAGCGCCCCGACCGCCACTTCGCCGACCCCGCCACCTGGCAGCTCGTCTCGGGCGAGGCGGCTAACGAGGCGACCCTTGCCGACCTCGCCTTCGCCTGGCGGGCCTGCCGCGCCGTGAAGTCGAACGCGATCCTGCTTGCTCACGGCGGCGCGTCGGTCGGCGTCGGCATGGGCCAGGTCAACCGGGTCGACTCGTGCCACCTCGCCGTGACGCGCGCGGGGGAGCGGGCCGCCGGGTCGGTCGCCGCCTCCGACGCGTTCTTCCCGTTTGCCGACGGCCTGCAGGTGCTGATCAATGCCGGCGTGCGCGCCGTCGTGCAGCCCGGCGGCTCGGTGCGCGACGAGGAAGTCATCGCCGCGGCCCAGGCCGCCGGCGTGACGATGTACCTCACGGGCGAGCGTCACTTCTTCCACTAATCGCATCGCCCGTCACCTCGTGATCGGTGCGTTGGCCCGTGGACGGTGATGCGGGCGTGGCGTGGCGGAGGTCAGTGATGCTGGGATCTTGGGCGAGCTTTATCCGCGCGCGCTGGTACCTGCCTCGAGCAGTCGACTCAGAAATCTCGAGGGCTCGGGCGGCGTCAACGACACTGAAACCGTCCCAGTGAATAAGGCGGACGAGCTCGGCCTGGTTTACGGGAAGGCGGGCGATAGCTTCCCGCACCTCGTCGAGTGGAGGTGCGGAGGAGTGTGCTCGGATTTCGTCGCGCAGTCGAGCCGCGTTATCGCGGTGGCGGCGCTGACCACGCTGCCAGTTCCGGAGCGTGTTTCGCGCGACCCCGTATAGCCACATTCGGGCTTCTTCGTCGCTGCGCGGGATCGCCTTCCGCTTTCGCCAGGCGGTCATCGACAGCTCCGAGAGGAGATCGGCGGCATCCTCCTCGGGGCACACGCGTCTCTGAAAATATCGAAGCAGTTCGGCGGAGCACTCGACCAGAATGTGCTCAGCCCGAGCCTCATTCGATTCGTCTGCCGTCACGGTGCCGTGCAATCGACTCGCGATTCAAGAGAGACGCCCTCACCGAGGAAACCGCGCTCGCCGAGGTCGCGGCTGATCGCCATCTGGGTGGCGACGCCGAGATTCCTCATCTCATCCGGGTAGGCATCGAGGTCGCGTTCGAGAATTGCCTCGGCGTCAGATGTGTACGTTTCGGGGTCAATCGATGCAATGAAGGTGCGTGCCTCGAGAAGGCGCGCCGCTGAGTCATCAGTGGCTGTTTGCCCATCGGTCGTGACGGACAACATGATCTCGCACCGCACCCACGCGTTTCCGTCGAAGAACGCATTGGTGGTAAGAACGGCATCCTCGGCCGGCGTCCATGCCCACCACTCTGAGATCAGTGGGGCCGCATACGCGACGCCTGTCGTGAGCGTAATCCCGCCAATCAGGCTGGCGGCGATAACACCGATGGCTTTCGTGGTTAGTCGCGGTGCTTGCTTTCTTGCACTGTCCACAACCGTCGCTTTCGCCAGTGCGTCAATCTGCGACGATTCGACGACCTCTGGGCGAGATGCATTGAGGGCTCGTGTGAGTTCGAGTTCTTCCATACTTACGTCATGTCCATTGGTCGCCGAATCTTAACGACACTGCACAATTCCTCGGACCCGCTCGCACTCGCGTCGGCGCGTCGGGAATTGCCGCTGGCGCCCCCACCGTTGACCCGATAGTCTGCAAGGCTGCCCGCGCCCGGACACCCTCTGAGAGCGGTGCGGCGAGACGCCCACCACACCGCGACGCGCCACGAGCGCGCCGTGCCTGACACACGAGGAACCACGTCGTGACGACCGCTGACGCCCCCGCCGCGCCCCGCAAGAGCGAACTCAGTACGTTCCGCGCCATCGCGCGCATCTACCCGTACGCAAAGCCTGCGGTGCCGTGGATCATCGCCGGCATGGCCGCCGCCCTCGCCGGTGGAGTGGTCAGCCTGCTGATCCCGATCGTGCTGCAGGGCCTCGTCGACGGTCCGCTCGCCGACGGCAACTCGGTCGGCATCTGGCCGGCCGTGGGCATCGTGCTCGCGCTCGGCGTGATTGAAGCGGCCATGATCATGCTGCGCCGCTGGCTCGTGCTGACGCCCGGCACGCACATCGAGGCCCGCATGCGCAACGGCCTGTACGCGAAGCTGCAAGACCTGCCCGTCGCCTTCCACGACCGCTGGCAGTCGGGGCAGCTGCTGTCGCGCGCGGTCAGCGACCTGAACCTCATCCGCCGCTGGATCTCGTTCGGCCTGGTACTTCTCGTCGTCAACGTCATCACGATCCTGATCGGCATCGTCGTGCTGCTGAACTGGAGCATCTGGCTCGGCCTGCTGTTCTTCGTCACCTCCATTCCGATCTGGGTATACGGCTATGTCTTCGAGAAGAAGTACTCGGTCATTGCCCGCCGCGTGCAAGACCAGCAGGGCGACCTCGCGACGGCCGTCGAAGAGAGCGTGCACGGTATTCGCGTTCTGAAGGCGTTTGGCCGCGGCAAGCACTCGCTGCTAAAGTTCGCCGACCAGGCCGAACTGCTGCGCGGAATGGAGATTCGCAAGGCCAAGGCGATTGCCGGCATCTGGTTCTGGCTCGTGCTCATTCCCGACGCGGCATTCGCTCTGTCGCTACTGGGGGGCGTCGCGCTCGCCGCCGCCGAGCAGCTCACGGTCGGCCAGCTGCTCGCCTACTTTGCGACCGCGACAGTGCTGCGCTTCCCGATCGAGTCGATCGGCTTCCTGCTGGCCATGACGTTCGACACCCGCAGCGCCGTCGACCGCTTCTTTGACGTCATGGACGAGACGAACACGATCACCGACCCCGAGCATCCGGTCACCGTCGAGCAGCCGGTCGGCCGCCTCGTTTTTGAGGATGCGCGGTTCCGCTACCAAGACGCGCCCGCGTCCCAGCGCGACCAGCTCGACGGCATCCAGCTCGAGCTGGAGCCGGGTGAGACGATGGCGCTTGTCGGCATCACGGGCAGCGGCAAGACCACGCTGACCGCCCTGACGACGCGCCTGTACGACGTGACGGGCGGGCGCATCCTGCTCGACGGCGTCGACATTCGTGAGCTGACGCGCGAAGAGTTGCGCCGCCGCATCGCGATGGCGTTCGAAGACGCGACGCTGTTCTCCTCGAGCGTGCGCGACAACGTGCTGCTGGGCCGGCCCGAGCTTGCGGGCGATGACCCTGCCGTGGAGGCCGAAGCCGACCGCGTGCTGGCCGAGGCGCTCGACATCGCGCAGGCCGGCTTCGTCTACGACCTGCCCGAGGGCGCCGACACGGTCGTCGGCGAAGAGGGCATGAGCCTCTCGGGTGGCCAGCGTCAGCGTCTTGCGCTGGCCCGCGCGGTGGCCGCCAAGCCCGACGTGCTCGTGCTCGACGACCCCCTGAGCGCCCTCGATGTCGACACCGAGGCGCTCGTCGAGGCCGCACTGCGCCGCGTGCTCGCGACCACCACGGGCCTCATCGTCGCCCACCGCCCGTCGACCGTGCAGATGGCCGATCGCGTCGCACTGCTCGAGGAGGGGCGCATCACCGACGTCGGCACCCACAGTGAGCTGCTCGCCCGCAACGAGCATTACCGCTACGTCATCTCCTCCCTCGAAGACGAAGAGCTCGCGCAGATCGAGCGCGACGAGCGTGAGCTGCGCCTGGCGGAGGAGGCCTCCCGCGTGCAGGAGGCCACGGTGCGCGAAGCCCGCGTCATCGACAAAGACGGATTCGAACGAGACGGGGAGGTGAAGCGATGAGCGTTCTCGGTGTCGCCGGAGAAGAGCGCGACAATTACACGAAAGACGAGTCGCGCCAGATTCGCCAACGCTCGCTGCGACTGCTCGGCTCGCTGTTGCGCCCCGTGCGCGGCCGCATCGTGTTCGCGATGGTCGTCGTCGTGTTCTCGACGGCGCTGCAGGTCGCTGGCCCGTTCCTCATCGCTCGCGGCATCGACCAGGGCCTGCCGGCCGTCGCCGACAACGGCGATTGGATGCCCATCGCGCTCATCGTCGCCGGTTTCGTTTTCGCCGCCCTCGTCGGCGCCGCCACGATCGCCTGGTACCAGGTGATGAGTGCGCGCATCAGCCAGGCGATCCTGCTCGACCTGCGCAAGCGTGTCTTCCTGCACACCCAGAACCTGAGCCTCGAGTTTCACGAGTCGTACACCTCGGGCCGCATCATCTCGCGCCAGACGAGCGATCTCGACTCGATTCGCGAGCTGCTCGACTCGGGCATTAACCAGCTGGTGTCTGGCCTGCTCTACATGGGGTTCACGGCCGGTGCGCTGATTCTGCTCGACGCGCCGAGCGGGCTCGTGCTGGCCGCGGCGCTGATTCCGTTGCTGATGCTGACGCGCTGGTTCCAGGTGCGCTCGCAGAAGATGTTCCGCCTGACGCGCGTGGCGTCCGCGCGCCTGATCGTGCACTTCGTCGAAACGATGACGGGCATCCGCGCTGTGAAGGCGTTCCGCAAAGAGCCGCGCAACGCGCGCGAGTTCGGCGACCACGTCGAGCAGTACCGGCACGCCAACGCTCGCGTGATCCAGCTGTTCGGCATCTTCGACCCGGGTCTCGTGCTCATCGGCAACGTCGCGGTCGCCGGCGCCCTGCTGTGGGGGGCCTTCCGCGTCGTCGACGGCTCGCTGCAGATCGGCGTGCTCATCGCGGTGCTCTTGTACGTGCGCAACTTTTTCGGCCCCGCCGAAGAGATGGCCATGTTCTACAACTCGTACCAGTCGGCCGCCGCCGCGCTCGAGAAGATCTCGGGCGTGCTGGAGGAGTCGCCCTCCGTGCCCGACCCGACCACCCCGATCGACCTCTGGCAGGCGAAGGGTCACGTGCGCTTCGAGAGCGTGCGCTTTGCCTACAACGAGGACACGGTGGTGCTGCCCGACTTCGACCTCGATATTCCGGCGGGGCAGACGATCGCGCTTGTCGGCACGACGGGGGCCGGCAAGTCGACTCTCGCGAAGCTCATTGCCCGCTTCTACGACCCGAGCGAGGGGCGCGTGACGCTCGACGGCGTCGACCTGCGCAAGCTGCATCCGAAAGACCTGCGCCGCGCGATCGTCATGGTCACGCAGGAGGCGTACCTGTTCTCGGGCACTGTGGCCGACAACATCGCCCTCGGCAAGCCCGACGCCACGCGGGAGGAGGTCGAGGCTGCCGCCCGCGCGGTCGGCGCGCACGAGTTCATCAGCTCGCTGCCGAACGGCTACGAGACCGACGTGAACAAGCGCGGCGGGCGCGTGTCGGCGGGGCAGCGCCAGCTGATCTCGTTCGCGCGGGCGTTCCTCGCGAACCCGACGGTGCTGATCCTCGATGAGGCCACGGCGTCGCTCGACATTCCGAGCGAGCGCCTGGTGCAGGAGGCGCTGCAGACCCTGCTCGCCGACCGCACCGCGGTCATCATCGCGCACCGCCTGTCAACGGTGGCGATCGCTGACCGGGTGCTCGTCATGGAGCACGGCCGCATCATCGAAGACGGCAGCCCCGCCGAGCTCATCGCCGGGGCCGGCAAGTTCGCGCAGCTGCACGCCGCCTGGCGCGAGTCACTCGTCTAGCGTTCCACAGCGCCAACGTGCAGGGCGACGAACCCGTTGCCCGGCACCTCGGCGGCGAAGCGCCCGTCGTCGTCGACCTCGATCGCCGTGCCCGACAGCACATCGGTGTAGGTGCCCGCCCGCAGTGACGTCTCGAACGTGCTCGTCAGTGCGAGCGGCCCGGCGTTGAACGCGATGTAGCCGTACTCACCGCGACCGAAGCCCGAGAGTGCGCGCAGGTCGCCGTCGAAGCGCACGCTGTCGGTGAGCGGAGCCTCGCCGACCGCCGAGCGGAAGGCGAGCATGCCCTCAACGCCCGTCCAGCGGTGCGGGCACACCCACTCGCCAGGTTCGTAGCGCGGCTGCGGCCCGTCGTTCGCGAACTCGCACGAGGCGTCGACGACGCGACCGTCCTCCCGAAGCGGGGGCGCAGCATCCCGCCCTTCGAAGGCGTAGCCGCTCATGAGCTGGGGCGTGCCGTACGGGTGCGCGAGCAGGAAGGCGAGCGCGAGCAGATAGCGATCGCCGTCCTTGTACGAGAGGGTCTCGCCGTTGCGCTCGGTGTCGTGGTTGTCGACGAACGAGATGGCGAGCTCGCTCGGCACTGAGCCGCCGTCTGGGCCGAACACGACGTCGGGGTTGAGTGCCCCCGAGTCGACCATGCTCTTCACCGTGCGCGCGTAGAGGAACTCCCACGACGGCCCGTTGTCGAGGTAGTCCTCGGGCTGAATTGGCTCTCCGGATGCCCGAATCACCTCCTGATACACGCGCACCTCGTCGGGCAACCCCGCCGTGATCGCGGTGATGTCGGCCGGCTCCATGTGCTTCGCCGCGTCGATGCGGAACCCCGCCACCCCGAGCGACAGCAGATCGTCGAGGTAGGCGCGCAGGCCCTCGCGCACGCGCTCGGTGCCGGTTGCGAGGTCGGCGAGGTTCACGAGCTCGCAGTAGCGAACCTCGTCGGCGTTGCGGTAGTCAATGATGTCGCCGGTCGGCGACTCGGTGCACTGGTGGAAGTCGTCGGGCCCCCAGATGCCGGGGTAGGCGTAATGCTCGTAGTCGCTGCCCGCCCAGCCGACGCCCGCCGTGCCGAGCCCCGTCATGTGGTTGACGACGGCGTCGGCGACGATGTCGACGTCGTGCTCGGCGCACGTCGAGACCATGGCCGCGAACTCGTCGCGCGTGCCGAGCCGAGACTCGATGCGGTAGCTCACGGGCTGGTAGTGCACCCACCACTCGTCGCGCACAACATGCTCTTGGGGCGGGCTCGTCAGCACCCAGTCGATGCCCGCCTCGCCGAGGTGCTCGCACTCGTCGGCGATTGCGTTCCAGGTCCACTGAAACAGCAGGATGCCTGCATCGCGCGTACCCTGCGGCTGCGGCGCCGTCGTGGCCGGGGTGCACCCGGCGAGCAGGGCGATCGAGGTGACGAGGGCGATTCCGGCGGCGGCAACTCTGCGGCCCGCGCGGTGTGCAAGCGCTTGCATACGTTCAGTCTAGGTCAGGCTCCCAGCGTGCGCGAGAGAGATCGACGCGTACGTCGAGCGGGTCGGCGCCCGCGTGCGCGGAGGCGGCCGTGAGCGGCGTCCCCTCCCTGCGGTACTCGGCGACAGCATCCGCCTCGTGACCGGCCGGAGGCCGACCGTCGGCGCGGATCACGCGCCACCAGGCGACCGAGCCGCCGTGCTCGGCCATGACGCGGCCGACGGCGCGCGCCCCGCGCGATCCGAGCGTCGCGGCCACGTCGCCGTAACTCATGACGCGTGCAGGCGGGATGAGCTCGACGATCGTGAGGACCGCGCCCGCAAAGTCGAGGGGCGCCTCGTCGGCCCGCTCGGCCGGATGCGCGTTCACGGTCGGCAGCGCACGGTCGCCGCCGTTAGATGGCGAGCTTGCCGATGATCTCGCCGTACTCGGTCTCGCCGACCTCGACGAAGCCGATGCGGCGGAAGAAGTCGCCGGGGCCGTCGTCGCCGATCTCCCAGATCACGTGCAGCGTCTCGAAGCCGCGGGTGCGCGCCTCGTTGGCGAGCTCGCGCACGGCGAAGCGGCCGACTCCGCGGCCTTGGGCGCCCGCGTCAACGTTGATGCGCCAGACGCACGAGCGGAACTCTTCGCGCGGGTTGTCGGGGTCGAAGTTGCCGCGCACGAAGCCGACGACCTCGTCGCCGTCGAGCACGACGCGCGCCCACGTGGTGGTCGGGTTCAAGTACGCGTCATTGGCCGAGTACGACACCGGCGTGACGTACTGCTCTTGGCCGGGCCGCAGCGTCAGGCCGTTCGCAGCCACGATGGTTTTTGCCGACAGCTCTTCTACGCGCAAGTCACCCATGGCCCCCAGGGTAGAGGACGGCCATGTCCGCCGCGTGAACAGTTATCTCGATGTCGAGACAAATCGGGGGACGCGGTAGGCTGAACACGGCGCGCATCCGCGCCCTCGGCCGCTTCGCGGCCCCGCCTGCCGCGCATCCCTCGCCGCGGGCGCCACCGACGTGCGACAGACCCAACCGAAAGGCCCCGCATGGAGAAGATCAAGGTCGAAGGCACCGTCGTCGAACTCGACGGCGATGAGATGACCCGCATCATTTGGCAGTTCATCAAGGACCGCCTGATCCACCCCTACCTCGACGTCACGCTCGAGTACTACGACCTCGGCATTCAGCACCGCGACGAGACCGACGACCAGGTCACGATCGACGCGGCCCACGCCATCCAGAAGCACGGTGTCGGCGTGAAGTGCGCGACGATCACCCCCGACGAGGCGCGCGTCGAAGAGTTCGGCCTGAAGAAGATGTGGCGCAGCCCGAACGGCACGATCCGCAACATTCTCGGCGGCGTGATCTTCCGCGAGCCGATCATCATCTCGAACATCCCGCGCCTCGTGCCGGGCTGGAACAAGCCGATCATCATCGGCCGTCACGCGTTCGGCGACCAGTACCGCGCCACCGACTTCCTGTTCAAGGGCGAGGGCACGCTCACCGTCGAGTTCACCCCGAAAGACGGCGGCGAGCCGCAGAAGTTCGAGGTCTACCAGTCGCCCGGCGACGGCATCGCCCAGGTGCAGTACAACCTCGACGCGTCGATCATCGACTTCGCCCGCGCCTCGCTGAACTACGGCCTCTCGCGCGGCTACCCGGTCTACCTCTCGACGAAGAACACCATCCTGAAGGCCTACGACGGCCGCTTCAAGGACCTCTTCCAAGAGATCTACGAGACCGAGTTCAAGGACAAGTTCGAGGCCGCCGGCATCACCTACGAACACCGCCTCATTGACGACATGGTCGCCAGCGCCATGAAGTGGGAGGGCGGCTACGTCTGGGCGTGCAAGAACTACGACGGCGACGTGCAGTCCGACACCGTCGCGCAGGGCTTCGGCTCGCTCGGCCTCATGACCAGCGTGCTGACGACGCCCGACGGCAAGATCGTCGAGGCCGAGGCTGCCCACGGCACGGTGACCCGTCACTACCGCCAGCACCAGCAGGGCAAGCCCACGTCGACAAACCCGATCGCCTCGATCTTCGCGTGGACCCGTGGCCTCATGCACCGCGGCAAGCTCGACGACAACCAGGCCCTCATCGAGTTCGCCGAGACGCTCGAAGATGTCGTCATCAAGACGGTCGAGAGCGGCAAGATGACGAAAGACCTGGCGCTGCTCGTCAGCCCCGACCAGGAGTGGCTGACCACCGAGGACTTCCTCGCGGCCCTCGACGAGAACCTGAAGTCTCGCCTCGGCGCGTAGTCGCTGATCGCGTCGCGATGCGACTTAACGACCGGATGCCCGTGGTGCGAACCACGGGCATCCGGTCGTTAACCCTCCGGCACGCACCGACTTGCGCGAAAATACCCCCGGGGGTATCTTGAGGGTGACGCGTCGACGACGCATCCACGATCGAAAGGACTGCCCATGTGCTCACCCATTCGCTGCGCCACCTGCGGCAAGGTCACCTGGACGGGCTGCGGCCAGCACGTCGAGGAGGCGCTCGCGCCATTCTCTGCCGACGAGCGCTGCAGCTGCGCGGCTTAAGACCCGTCGCGGCGCGCCTCGACACCCGCACTGAGGCGAGCCTGGCCTTGCTGGATTCCGCCGGCACATCGGCGTACACCTAGAACATGACCCGGCTCACTGCAGCACTCCGCCGCTACCCGCTCGTCGCGGCCGCGCTCGCGGTCGGTGCCGTGGGGCTTCTGCTTGCCGCGGCGGACCTCGAGACGGCGGCGCGCATCCTGGTGTCGGTGTTTGCCGGCGCGGTCGCCCTCAAGGAGGGCGTCGCGATGATCCGAAGCATGATCGCGGGCCAGCTCGGCCTCGACCTGCTTGCCGTCACCGCGATCGTCGCGACCCTGCTGGTCGGCGAGTACTGGGCGAGCCTGATCATCGTGCTGATGCTCGCCGGGGGCGAAGCGCTCGAAGATTACGCCGAGCACCGCGCCCGTCGCGAACTCAGCGCCCTGCTCGACCGGGTGCCGCAGCGCGCCCACCGCATCGGCCCCGACGGCGCAATCGACGACATCCCCGTCGACGCGGTCGCGATCGGCGACCGGCTGCTTGTGCGCCCGGCCGAAATCGTTCCCGTGGATGCGCGCCTCGCCTCCCTCGAGGGATCGTTCGACGAGTCGTCGCTCACCGGAGAGAGCCTGCCGGTCGACAAGGTCGCGGGCGACGAGGTGCTGAGCGGTTCGGTCAACGGCCCCGCCGCCGTCGAGGTCATCGCGTCGGCGCTCGCCGCTGACAGCCAGTACCAGCGCATCGTCGAGCTGGTGCGCGAGGCCTCCGCGTCGAAGGCGCCGCTCGTGCGCCTCGCCGACCGCTACGCCGTGCCCTTCACCCTGCTGAGCCTCGCGATCGCGGGCATCGCCTGGGCGGTCAGCGGCGACCCCGTGCGCTTTGCCGAAGTGCTCGTCGTGGCGACCCCGTGCCCGCTGCTGATCGCAGCGCCCGTCGCCTTCATGGGCGGCATGTCGAGCGCCGCGCGCCACGGCGTCGTCGTGAAGAATGCGGGCACGCTCGAAAAGCTCTCACGCGCCCGAACCGTCGCCTTCGACAAGACCGGCACCCTCACGAAGGGGCATCCCGAGGTCGTCGACGTGCGCCCCGCGAGCGGCGAGGGAACGGCACAGCTCACCGCCGACGAGCTGCTGCGCATCGTGGGCAGCGCCGAACGCTATTCGTCGCACGTGCTTGCGGCAGCGCTGCAGCAGGCCGCCGAGAACCGTGGCCTCGCCCTCAGCGAGTCGACCGACGCCCGAGAGGTGGCGACCCACGGCGTCGCCGCCACCCTCGATGGTCGGGCGCTCGTCGTCGGCAAGCCAGCCTTCGTTGCCGAGGCCCTCGCCTCTGACGCCGCGCCGCTCTCCCGTCCCGAACTGCCGAGCGGAGAGGCTGCCGTTTACGCGGCGGTCGACGGGCGCTTCGCCGGCACGATCATCCTGCGCGACCGGGTGCGAGAGGAAGCGGAGGCGACCGTCCGCGCCCTGCGCGAGCAGGGCATCCAGCGCGTGCTGATGGTCACGGGCGACGTCGATGCGACGGCGCGGCCCATCGCCGCGGGGCTCGGCATCGACGAGGTGCACGCCGAGTGCCTCCCCGACGACAAGGTGCGCATCATTCGCGATGCGACGCCGCGGCCCGTCGTCATGGTGGGCGACGGCGTCAACGACGCCCCCGTGCTCGCCGTCGCCGACGTCGGCATCGCGATGGGCGCGCGAGGCTCGACGGCCGCCGGTGAAAGCGCGGATGCCGTCGTCCTCCTCGACGACGTCTCGCGCGTCGTCGAGGCGGTCACCATCGGCACGCAGACCGTGCGCATCGCCCTGCAGAGCATCTGGCTCGGCATCATCATCTCGGTCGGCCTCATGCTCGTCGCGGCCGCCGGGCTGCTGCCCGCCGTCGCGGGGGCGCTGCTGCAGGAGGTCGTCGACCTGGTCGCGATTCTCGCGGCCCTCCGCGCCGTTCGGGCCGGCACCAAGCAGGTGCCGGCCCGAATGGTCGCGCGGGAGACGAGCCCTACGCGGTGACCTCTGCGCGCGACGGAGTGGTCTCGACGGCGATCTTTCGCGGCTTCGCCTTCTCGAGCACGGGGATCATGACGCTCAGTACGCCGTTTTCGTAGTGGGCGCTGATTCCCTCGGTGTCGATGTCCTTCCCGAGGGTGAGCTGGCGCAGGTAGGTGCCGGCCGGCCGTTCGCGGGTCAGCCACTGCACGCCCTCCTGCGAACGCGGGGTGCGCTCGGCACGAATGGTGAGCAACTGGCCGTCGACATCAACGTCGACGCTGCCCGGGTCGACGCCCGGGAGGTCGGCGGTCAGCACGTAGTGGTCGCCGTCGCGGTACACGTCCATCGGCATCAGCCGAGGGCTTTCGCGGCGGTCGAGCAGCGTGCCGGCGACGCGGTCGAGCTCACGGAATGGGTCGAAGAACATGGTCATGTGATGGCTCCTTTCGGTCACGTCGCCCGCCGGTGTGGCGGGTGGCCAACGTTGAGTCGAGTCGACTCAACTACGGATAATTTAGCACTCGACACCCGAGAGTGCTAGCGGTTCGCGCACGGCGAAAGTGGGTGGATCCCGGCCCACCGCGTGCGTGGTGAGGCCGCTCAGTAGCCCGCGAAGTAGTCGGTCTTCACGCGCTTGGCGCCCGCGCGGCGGAGCGCGCTCGCCGCGTCGGCGACGAGCGACGGGGCGCCGGAGACGTAGCCGCGACGCGACGCAAGATCCGGCACGAGCGCGCGCAGAGCATCCGCCGTGATCTCAGTGTCGCGATCGAGCACCGTCACGGTGGCGCCGGCCTCCTCGAGCACATCGCGGTACAGCACCTCGTCGGGGCGCGAGGGCACGTAGACGACGTGCACGTCGCGCGTCTCGCCGCGCGCGGTCGCCGACGCGAGCTGGCTCGCGAACGGGGTGACGCCGATGCCGCCCGCCACCATAACGACGGGCGTCGCGGGGTCGCGCGGCAGCAGGAAGTCGCCCGAAACCTGCGTTGCCTGCACCGTGGCGCCGTCGTCGAGCTCGCGCAGCACCTTCTTGAACGACGACCCGATGTCGGGCGTGCGCATGCCGAGCGAGATCTGCTCGTGCTCGGGGGCCGATGCGATCGAGAAGATGCGGCGCGTGCCGCGGCGGTCGGCGCTGTGCGGCAGGTGCAGTTCGAGGTACTGGCCCGGCTCGAAGCGCACCGGCCGGGTCGGGGTGAACGTGAACTCAGTCGCGCTGTCGGACAGCGCGCGTGAACCGGTGAGGCGCAGCGCGAAGCCGCCGCGGCGTGAGACGGCGAAACCCACGATGTTGCCGACAACGAGGGCGAGTTCGGGGGTCGTGTAGAGGAACCCCGCATTGAACGGAATCGAGAAAACGAGGGCCGTGACGACGGCAACCAGCCACTGCTGCCAGCGGCGCGGCGGCAGTGTCTGCGGCTCACTCAGCATGTATCCGGCGAGGAACACGACGGGGAAGAGCAGCAGCACCGAGCTGTACGCGTCAAACGGCTCGGCACCCGTCAGGGTGATGCGGGTGCCAATGATGGCGACGGTCACGGCGATGAAGATCAGGCCGATGTCCATGCGACGCGTGCGGTCGAGCAGCAACAGCGCGCCGAGAGCGACGACGGGCAGCATCGCGGGGGTGCCGATCCACCAGAAGCCGATCGTCAACTGCGTGAAACCGGCGATGACGACGCCCGTCGCCGCCGGGTTCAGGATGTGCCGCCCCCGCCACACGATGAGGTACTTCGACAGGGCCGCCGCGATGCCCGCGACTGCGGCCCCCATGAGGTCGCGCAGTTCGAGCGTCGGCGGCACAAAGCAGGTGATGAGCAGCGCCGTGATGATGCTCGACTCGCGGTGCGGAACGACGCGAGCGAGCCGCGCCGCAATCTCGTTGGCGCCGAGCGTCGCCACCATCACGACGCCGAGCGTGCCGAGAATGCCGTACCATTCGAAGCCCAGTTCGCCGAGCGCTCCGAGCAGCATGCCCATCGCGAGCACGGCCGCGGTGGCGATGACGGTCAGGCGGTACATGCTCACCTGTCCGGTAACGCGGTCGATTGTCGCCCTCATGCGAACACCTCTCCATTCCACCCGGCGCTCGCCTCGAGGCGACCGTCCGCGTGCATCCGTACGTATTCGACGCCGAGGCGCTCAGCGATTGCGCGCGGCTCGCCGACGAACAGCGCCGTGGACGCGCCGTCGGCGACGAGCGCCGAATCGGCGACCGCCCACGTGGCGATGACCCCGTTCGCGACCGGGATGCCCGTGGTCGCGTCGACGATGTGGTGCAGCCCGTCGCCCCACGCGCGCCGATTGGGGGCCGAGGCCGCCAGAGCCCGGCCGCACTCGAGCGTCGCCGTGCCGACGACCAGCGACGGATTCGCCGGATTCTCGAGCCCCACGCGGATGCGCGACTCGCCCACGGCGCGCAGGTCACCACTGCCGTCGACGACCGCCCCGCGCGCCCCGCGGGCGATCAGCAGTTCGGCGACCAGATCGACGAGGTACCCCTTGCCGGCCGCTCCGACGTCGATGCCGACGGGGGAGGGGGCGTCGAGCACGAGGCGATCGCCCTCGGTACGCAGGCTGAGGGCGTCATCCCACACTGGCGCCCCGATCGGTTCGCCGCTCGGCGCCAGCCGGTAGGCCGCGTCGTAGCCGAGGCGGTCGAGCGAGCGGCCGACGAGCGGGCTCACGCGCCCGCCTGTCATCTCGTACAGCTCGCGGTAGTGAGCGAACAGGGCGTCAGCATCGCGCGGAAGTCGGTGGCTGCCGCCCGTTCGCCCAATCAGGCTGACGAGCGAGTCATCGCGAAACCGCGACCAGTCGCGATCGAACTGCTCGATGCGTGCGTCGACCGCCGCGCGGACATCGGCCTGGGCGCCGTCGCCGTGCGCTCCGGGCGCGACGTCGATGCGCCAGGGGGCGCCGATCGCCTCGAACTGCCAGACGACCTCGTCAGCCGGCGAGAGCATCCGCCTTGATGGCGTTGAGCGCGTCGGTGAAGCCGCCGCCCGTCAGCGACGAGCCGGCGACGCGCGTGACCTCGACCTCGTCGACGGCCTTGCCGACGACCTCGGCCTCGATGCCGCCCGCGAACATCGTCTGGTAGCGCGACGTTGTCGGGTTGGTGGGGTTCGGGTCGACGGTGACCGCCGTGATCGTGTTGCCCTCGATCGTGACTTCGACGTCGACTGTCTCGGTGCCGTTCGGCGAAATGTAGGTGCCCGAGGCGCTGTACGTGCCGTCGGCGTAGTCGCCGCCCGCTTCGACGGGAGGGTTGGTTGATTCGCTGCCCGAGCCGCCTCCGGCGTCGACGTCGCCGGGCGCCGTCATGCTTCCTGGAGAGCACGCGGTCAACGCGCCCAGCAGGGTGAGGGATGCCGCGGCGGCGTACAGGGGGACAGCGGCGGGGCGGGTGAGGCGGGTCATCGGCGCTCCGTGGTGGTGTGTAAACGGCGGTACCGGGCGCGGAAGTCGCGTCCAGGCGATGATCGGATGCCGTTCAGCATCGCGGATCTCAATGGACATTCGCTGTGGCGGCGCGATCGGATCCCCGGCATCACCTGCCAAGACCCTGTGCAGAAACTTCCTTCTACCCCTGAAAGAGGTGCATAGGGTTTCGCAACCGGGGGAGTCGAAAAGCGGCGCCCCCACGCAGCAGGAAGGGTCACCCCCGCTTGTGAACGCAATCACACGCCGCTCGGCGGCACCACCCCGCATCCGTTCATTCCTCGCCGCGACCGCGGGCGCGGCGATCGCTGTCACCGGTGCCATTGTCGGCCCGGTCTCGGCAGGCGCGATCACCACGCCGCTCGCGTCGGGCAAGCCGCCGATCGTGCAGTCGCAGATCGAATTCGAGCCCGGCCGGTACATCGTCGTGCTGGCAGACGAGGCTGCCGCCACCTACGAAGGCGGCGTGAACGGATTCCAGCGCACGGCTCCACGCGAAGGGGAGCGTCTGGATGCGCGCCGCTCGCCGGTCGCGGACTACCGCGAATATCTGCGCGAGCGTCAAGACGCCGTCGCCGCCGAGGTGGGCGTCGACGTCGACACCTCGTACACCGTGACGGTCAACGGCTTTGCCGCCGAGCTCTCGGTCGAGCAGGCCGCCGAGCTCGCGACCAGCCGCGACGTCGTCGCGCTGGTCCCCGACGAGTTGCAGCAGATTCAGGCCGAGTTCGGCACCGAATTCTTGGGCCTTGACGGCCCCGGAGGCGTGTGGGAGCAGATCGGCGGCGCTGAGGTCGCGGGCGAGGGCACCGTCATCGGTGTGCTCGACACGGGCATCTCGCCCGAGCACCCGTCGTTCGCCGGTGAGCCGCTTGGCACCACGCCCGGCGCCGAGCCCTACCGCGACGGCGAGACCATCGTCTTCGAGAAGGCCGACGGCAACACCTTCACCAGCGTGTGTCAGGAGGGCGTGCAGTTCACCGCCGACGACTGCTCGACCAAGATCGTGGGCGCGCGCTACTTTGTCGACGGCTTTGGCGCCGACCGCATCGGCGACGACTCGACGGGCCCGGGCGAGTTCCTCTCGCCGCGCGACGGCGACGGTCACGGTTCGCACACGGGTGGCACCGCCGCCGGCAACCACCGCGTCGACGCGACCGTGACCGGCATCGACTTCGGTGCCATTTCGGGTGTCGCTCCCGCCGCGAAGATCGCTGCGTACAAGGTCTGCTGGAACGGCCCTGACGCATCCGTCACGACCGACGACGGATGCGCGACGAGCGACCTGCTCGCCGGTATCGACGCCGCCGTGGCTGATGGCGTTGACGTCATCAACTACTCGATCGGTGGTGGCGCAGCTCAGACCACGATCTCGCTCACCGGTCAGGCGTTCTATGGCGCCGCGGCTGCGGGCGTCTTCGTCGCCGCGTCGGCGGGCAACTCGGGGCCGGGTGCCTCGACGCTCGACAACGCTGCCCCGTGGATCACGACCGTTGCCGCGAGCACGATCCCCTCGTACGAGGGAACCGTCACGCTCGGCAACGGCGCGGCCTTCCCCGGTGCATCGATCACGGTGGGCATGACCGAGGGTGAAGAAGCCCTCACCGGCCCGCTCGTCCTCGCGAGCGCTGTCGCCGGAACCACGGCGACGCCGGCAGACATCGCGCTCTGCGCGCCCGGCTCGCTCGATGAGGCGCTCGTCGAGGACGACATGATCATCGTGTGTGATCGTGGCGTCTACGACCGCGTTGCCAAGTCGGCCGAGGTCGCTCGCGTGGGCGGTGCGGGCATGGTCATGGTCAACGTGACCCCCGGGTCGGTTGACGGCGACGCGCACTCGGTGCCGAGCATCCACCTGGATGCGCAGTACCGCGACGCGGTTGTCGCCTACGCCGCGACCGAGGGCGCGACCGTGAGCCTTGCGGCCGGCAACCTGACGGATGTCGTCACCCCGGTTCCGCAGGTCGCCGGCTTCTCGTCGCGCGGGCCCGTGCTCGCCGACGGCAGCGACATTCTGAAGCCTGACATCGCGGCTCCGGGTGTGGGCGTTCTCGCCGCCACCTCGAACCGTGAGAGCGACGCGCCGACCTTCGGGTTCCTCAGCGGAACCTCGATGGCTGCCCCGCACATCGCGGGACTGGCGCTGCTCTACTTCGGTGAGCGCCCCAACGCGACGCCCGCCGAGGTTAAGTCGGCCCTGATGACGACGGCCTACGACACCCTCGGTGCCGACGGCTCGACCGTCACCGACCCGTTCGCGCAGGGCGCCGGTCACGCCGACGCGACGCGGTTCTTCGAGCCGGGCCTGCTGTACCTGAACGGTGTCGACGACTGGAACGCGTACGCGCAGGGCATTGGCTTCGACGTCGGCGTTGAGCCGATCGACGCCAGCGACCTGAACCTCGCCTCGATCGCCGTGGGTGGCATGACCGGCCCGCAGACGGTGACCCGCACGGTCACCGCGACCGAGGCTGGCACCTTCACCGCGAGCGTGCAGGGCATGGCGGGCATCGATGTGACCGTCGAGCCAAGCACGCTGAGCTTCGGTGCGGCGGGCGAGTCGGCCACCTTCACGGTGACCTTCGCGCGCACGGACGCCCCGCTCGACCGTTTCACGACGGGCTCGCTGACGTGGACCTCGGGTGACACGACGGTGCGCTCGCCGCTCGCCGTGCAGCCGCTGACGATCATCGCCCCGGCTGAGGCTGCGGGCGAAGGCGTCGACGGTTCGGTCGAGATTGCGGTGACACCGGGTGGCACGGGCGACATCGCCCTGGCCAGCACCGGGCTCGCACTGGGCGAGCGTCTGGCCGACCCGGCCGACGCTGACTCCGAGAACTCGGGTTCGGGTTCGACGGGTGACTTCGCTGAGTACACGGTCGAGGTTCCGGAGGGTTCGCAGTTCACGCGCTTCGACCTGGAGGCGTTGGACCCGGCAAGCGACCTTGACCTGACGGTGCTGCTGCTCGACGCGACCGGCACCCCCGTTGCGGGCTGGCAGGCGGCCACCGCCGCGGCGAGTGAGCGCATCGACCTCGTTGAGCCGGCCGCGGGCACCTACGTCATTTACGTCGACGTGTACTCCGCTCCGGCGGTCGCGTCGTGGAACATGACGGTCACCTCCCTCACCGCGGGCGGTGCCGAGCTCACGCTCGACCCGGCCGTACTGGCGGGCGAGCAGGGTGTTGAGACGGCGTTCACCGCGTCGTGGAACGACCTCGAGCCGTTCTCGAGCTACCTCGGCATCATCAGGTACGGCGAGACCGGCGCGAGCACCGTGCTGTCGGTCACGACGGGTGAAGCCGCTGTCGAGGAGCCGGTCGCGGTCAGCCCGCCGGTCATCGAGGGTGACGCTGTTGAGGGCCGCACCGTGCGTGCCACCACAGGCGAGTGGGAGGGCGATGGCCTGACCTTCACCTACCAGTGGTACCGCGACGGTGCGCTGGTTCGCGGCAAGCCGGGCACGCGCCCCGAGCTGAAGCTGAACAAGCCGATGGTCGGCGAGACGCTCACGGTGGTCGTCACGGCGACCGACGGCGCGGGTGCGACGGCGTCGCAGACGAGCGAGGGCGTCGTGGTTGAGGGCAAGCCGAAGGGCGGGCCCAAGAAGCCGAAGGGCCCGAACGCGATCGTCTAAATCGACCGCGTGAGACGCTGCGGCCGGGGTTCTTCGGGTCCCCGGCCGCAGCAGTCATTAACCGCGAGCGCTCGAGCGAATCTGCTCGACTGCTTCGCGGAACCCCCCACTTGTCAGCGACGACCCGGCGACCCGCGTCACGTCCAGCTCATCGATGTGCTTGCCGACGACCTCCGCGGCAATGCCTCCGACGAACTCCCCCTGATAGAACGCGACAGTCGGGTTGTTTGCCCCCGGCGTCACCGTCACCTCCGTGACGATGCCCCCCGCCAGGGTGAGGAAGACCACGATGTTCTCGCGGCCGTTCGGCGACGTGTACGTGCCGTTTCCCGTGTACAACCCGTCGGTGTAGCTCCCCAGCTCTCCGCCCGACGCACCCCCCGATGCGTCGACGCGATCCACCGATGGCCCGCCGAAGAGACCCAGCGGCGCGCATCCCGCCAGCGCAGCGACGGCACCGACGGAAACGCCAAGAGTGGCGCTCACGCGGGTGAGGCGTCGTGCGGGTGCGGATGCGGCGAACATGGGGCTCCTCGGGGGTCGTCATCCCTCATTCGCCGCCCAGCGTGAATCGGATTCGCCCCCGTTCGGGGGCAGGACGAGCGGGTCGGAGGCGACGGCCCCGCGCCCTCGGCTACTCGTCGTGCAGCGCCGCGTCTTCCGCGGTTTCGCGCCAGTCGGTGAAGGTGACGGTAAGGCCTGCCCGGGTCGGGGCGCAGAGCACGGGGCCGATGCGCGCATCCGTGTGCGGAAACCGGGCCACGCGCACGAGGCGCCAATCGCCCGGATTCTCGCCCCCCGCATCCTCAATGCGGGCGCGAATGACGACGGCGTCAGTAAATCGGGATGCGCGCACCCGCACCGCGCGCCCGATCGCCTCGTCGAGGCGGCCCGTCGACCAGTCGCTCGCGCCGACGGTCACGACGGCGCCGAGTTGGGGGTGCCCGTCGGCCAGTTCAACGCCCGCCTTCAGCCAGATGCTGTCGTCGACGGCGATGTACAGGCCCGCCTGGTCGAACTGCTCGGTGAAGCCGTCGAGCGCGAACGCGACCTCGACGGCCGTGCCAGCGGCCCACGGGCGCAGCAGGGCGTGGCCGTTGTCGTGCCGGAAGCCGTAGGCGGTATCGCGCCACCAGTCACTACCCTCGGCGGCCTCGACGGTGAGGCGCTCGCCGTCAAGGCGGTGGGTGACGGGGTCACGGCTCCACGCCGCGTCGGCGGCGTCGAAGGCGATGCGGCGGTCGGGCGCGCTCATGCCGCACCCACGCCTGCGCCGGCAGCGTCTGGGCCACCCGCACCCGCGGTCTCGACGCCGGCGGCCCACACCCGTTCGACCTGCTTCTCGGCATCGAGCAGGACGACATCGGCGGCATAGCCGACGCGCAGCAACCCCCACTCGTCGGCGCGGCCGAGCACCCGCGCGGGCGTGAGGGTGAGCGCCTCGATGGCGAGCGCTTCGTCGACGCCCGCGACGTCCACGGCGCACCGCAGCGCCGCATCCTGGGTCAGGGTCGACCCGGCGATTGTCTGCGTTCCGTTCAGCATTGCGATTCCGCCCTGCACGGTCACGTTGAGCGAGCCGAGCCGGTAGTAGCCGTCGCCGCCACCCGCCGCCGCCATCGCGTCGGTCACGAGGGCGACCCGGTGCGGTGCGGCGCGGAAGGTCATTTGCGCCACCGAGGGGTGCACGTGCACCCCGTCGAGCACGAGCTCGAGGGTGACGCGGTCGTCGTCGAACCCGGCGACGATGGGGCCCGGGTCGCGGTGGTGGATGCCCGGCATCGCGTTGAAAATGTGCGTGACGAGGGTGGCGCCCGCGTCGAACGCCTCGCGGGTCAGCTTCTCGTCGGCCTCGGTGTGACCGACCGCGACGACGACGCCGGCGGCGGCGAACTGCCGCACCGCCGCGATCGCGCCCGGCAGCTCGGGGGCAATCGTCACCTGGCGGATGCTCGACCCACCCGCCGCGAGCAGGCGCGCGATCACGACGGGGTCGGGCTCGACGAGGTACTCGGGGGCGTGCGCCCCGCGCCTCCCGATGGCCAGAAACGGGCCCTCGAGGTGGCTGCCGACGACGGTCGGGTCGGCCGCGGCCAGTTCGGCGACGACGCGCAGCGACTCTTCGACCTGCTCGAGCGGGTTGGCGACGAGTGAGATCACCGAGCGCGTCGTGCCGTGCGCGCGGTGCACGGCAAGAGCCGCACGAATCTCGTCGATGCCGTTGTCGAACGCCGCGCCGCCGCCGCCGTGGCCGTGCAGGTCGATGAATCCGGGAGTGAGCGTCCGACCGGGCAGCGCGATCGTGCGGTCGGCGGTGGGCGGAGCCTCGCCGGCCCGCCCGACAGCACTGATGCGGTCGCCGTCGAGAATGATCCAGGCGTCGCCGCGTCGACCGTCAGCATCCAGTAGCTCGACGTCGGTGAGGAGGGTGGTGGTCATCGCGGGCCCTTCGATCGGCGGCGGCCGGGTCGCCGCCGCGGGTAAACGCGAGGCGGTTACTGGAAGACGATGGTGCGCTTGCCGTCGAGCAGCACGCGGTCTTCGGCGAACCAGGTGACGGCGCGGCTGAGCGTGCGGCTCTCTTCATCTTGGCCAATGGCGACGAGTTCGGGCACCGACCGGGTGTGGTCGACCCGCACAACGTTCTGCTCGATGATCGGGCCCTCGTCGAGGTCGCTCGTGACGAAGTGGGCGGTGGCACCGATCAGCTTCACGCCGCGCTCGTGCGCCTGGCGGTAGGGGTTCGCGCCCTTGAAGCCGGGCAGGAACGAGTGGTGAATGTTGATGATGCGCCCGGCGAGCGCCGCGCACAGCTCGGGGGAGAGGATCTGCATGTAGCGGGCCAAAACGACGAGCTCGATGTCGTGGGTGTCGACGACGTCGAGGATGCGCGCCTCCATTGCCGCCTTCTCGTCGGCGTTCGTGACGGGGCGCGATTCGAAGGGCACCCCGTAGAACGCGGCGAGCTCGCCGAGGTCGGGGTGGTTGCCGAGCACCAGCGGGATGTCGACGGGGAGCTGCCCGCTGCGCTGCCGGAACAGCAGGTCGTTGAGGCAGTGCGCGGCCTTCGACACGAGCACGAGGGTGCGCAGGGGGCGGCCCACGCGGTCGATGCGGCAGTCCATGCCGTAGCGCGCGATGACGGGCTCGAGAGCGGCGCGCAGTTCGTCGTGGTCGGCGGGCGTCTCGGTCTGCAGGCGCAGGAAGAAGTTGCCGGTCTCGAGGCCCGAGAACTGCTGCAGCTCGGTGATGTTGCCCCGGGCCTCGACGATGGCCCCCGTTACGGCGTGCACGATGCCCGGCATGTCGGGGCATACGAGGGTGACGATCCAGTGGTTCAGGGGGTCACGGGTCAGGGCGTCGCTCACGCGGTTCAGCCTAGTTTGCGCGCGAGTACAGTGGATGCGGCGGACGTCTCGTCGCGCCCCGGCCCCGTCGGCCCCGCTCACGCCGACCGCGAAAGCCTTTTTCTGTCATGACTTCTGCCACCCCCGACGCCGCCACGCGCCCCTTCCCGTGGGTCGGCCTGCTGACCCTCGCCGCCGCCATCTTCGTCATGGTGACGAGCGAGTTTTTGCCGACCGGACTGCTGCCGCAGATCGCCGCTGACCTCGACGTCACCGAGCCCCAGGTGGGTCTGCTCGTCACGATCTTCGCCGGCACGGTCGTCGTCGCCACCGCGCCGCTCGCCGCCGTCACCCGCCGCTTCGATCGCAAGCACCTGATCCTCGTTGTCATGGTCGTGTTCGCGATCTCGAACGTGCTGGCGGCGCTTGCGCCGTCGTACGCGTTCCTCGTGGCCGCGCGCATTCTGGGCGGCCTTGCCCACGGGCTCTTCTGGGCCGTCGCGGGCGCCTACGCCGGCTACCTCGTACCCCGCCAGCAGATCGCCCGCGCGGTCGCCGTCACGAGCGGCGGCGGCACGGCCGCCTTCGTGCTGGGCGTGCCCGCCGGCACGGCCCTCGGCACGGCCGTCGGCTGGCGCACCTCGTTCGTCGTCATCGCGATCATCGTGGCCGTGCTGCTCATCATGATCGTGCGCTTCCTGCCCGCGGTCGACCACCGCCAGTCGCTCGCAACCGGCGAGATTGCCGTGCCCGCCCGCCGCGACACGACCTTTCCCTCGGTGCTGTTCATCTGCCTGCTAGTGCTCGTCATCGTCGGCGGCCAGAACGTCTTCTACACCTACATCGCGCCCTACCTGATCGGCTCGGTCGGCTTCGCCGAGGAGGCCGTCGGCGGGCTGCTCTTCCTCTACGGCGGCGCCGGCGCGATCGGGCTCGTGCTCGCCGGCGTGCTCGGTTCGCGCTTTCCGCGCGGCGCCCTGTACGGGATGCTCGCGGTCGTCATCGTCACCGTCGCGTCTCTGAGTCTCGCCGCCGGCACCCCGCTGCTGGTCGTCGTGCTGCTGGTCGTCTGGGGCGCCTCCTTCGGCGGCATCCCGGCGCTCATGCAGACGCGCCTGCTGCACGCCGCGTCGCCGCGCGTGCGCGACGTCGGAGCCGCGCTACTCACCACGGCGTTCAACATCGGTATTGGTGGCGGTGCGGCGATCGGCGGGGCGCTGTTCGACGTCGTTGAGACGCCGCAACTGGCGCTCGTGCAGGCGGGAATTATCGCGTTCGGCCTGAGCCTGCTCATCGTCGCCGACCTGCGCCGGCGCCGCCGCCAGGCCGCCGGGCAAACACCGCCCGACACCGACGACGAGATCGCGCAGGCCGGCACCGTCGCCCTCGTGACGGGATCGATCGCCCTGCCCGAGCATCCTAACCAGGGCGGCGACCGCGAGCGCGACGCGGGCGCCGACGGCGACGCGCGCAGCGACGAACACCCGCGGTAGACTGGGCGCTGTCGCGACTGGCGTTGGATGGGTCACCATCAGGGAGCGACCGACACGGTGAGGGGCCGTACGCCTGGGCCTCGAGCGCACATCCCGTCGCGACGCGCGCGTCTGCGACACCCGCGAGCTGTAAGGAGCCCCCGTGTCTGATCGTCTGCCCACGTCATTCAACGAGCCGCTGAGCGTCGTTGACCCCGAGATCGCCGCCGTGCTTGAGCAGGAGCTCGGCCGCCAGCGCGACACCCTCGAAATGATCGCGAGCGAGAACTTCGTGTCGCGCGCGATCCTCGAGGCGCAGGGTTCGGTGCTCACCAACAAGTATGCCGAGGGCTACCCCGGCAAGCGCTACTACGGCGGCTGCGAGTTCGTCGACATCGCCGAGAACCTCGCAATTGAGCGCGCCAAGGCGCTGTTCGGCGCCGCGTACGCCAACGTGCAGCCCCACTCGGGCGCCTCGGCCAGCGCCGCCGTGCTGCACGCCCTTGCCCAGCCGGGCGACACGATCCTCGGCCTCGAGCTCGCCCACGGCGGCCACCTCACGCACGGCATGAAGCTGAACTTCTCGGGCAAGGTCTACAACGCCACCTCGTACGGCGTCGACCCCGAGACCATGCTCATCGACATGGACACGGTGCGCGCCAAGGCGCACGAGGTGAAGCCCGCCGTCATCATCGCCGGCTGGTCGGCCTACCCGCGCCAGCTCGACTTCGCCGCCTTCCGCGCCATCGCCGACGAGGTGGGCGCGAAGCTCTGGGTCGACATGGCGCACTTCGCCGGTCTCGTCGCCGCGGGCCTGCACCCCTCGCCGCTGCCGCACGCGCACGTCGTCTCCTCCACCGTGCACAAGACGCTGGCCGGCCCCCGCTCGGGCATCATCCTGAGCAACGACGAGTCGCTGTTCAAGAAGCTCAACTCGGCCGTGTTCCCCGGGCAGCAGGGCGGCCCGCTCATGCACGTGATCGCCGCGAAGGCGACCGCGTTCAAGGTGGCGGCCCAGCCCGAATTCCGCGACCGCCAGGAGCGCACGATGCGCGGGGCGAGCATCCTCGCCGAGCGCCTCACCGCCGACGACGCGCGCGCGGCCGGAATCGACGTGCTGACCGGCGGCACCGACGTGCACCTCGCCCTCGTCGACCTGCGCACCTCGCCGCTCAACGGCCAGGAGGCGGAAGACATCCTGCACGAGGTCGGCATCACCGTGAACCGCAACTCGGTGCCGTTCGACCCGCGCCCGCCGATGGTCACGAGCGGTGTGCGCATCGGCACCCCGGCGCTGGCGACCCGCGGCTTCGCCGACGAGGAGTTCCGCGAGGTGGCCGACATCATCGCCCACTCGCTCATGCCGAACCCCGACGTGGCGGCGCTGCGCGGGCGCGTGAACGAGCTGACGGCGGCGTTCCCGCTCTACCCGGGGCTGTAGGCGTGACGGCGCAGATCCTCGACGGGTCGGCGACCGCGGCGACGATCAAGGCCGAGCTGCGCACGCGCGTCTCGGCGTTGGCCGAGCGCGGCATCGTGCCGGGGCTGGCAACCGTTCTCGTCGGCGACGACCCCGGTTCGCAGTGGTACGTCGCAGGTAAACACCGCGACTGTGCCGAGGTCGGCATCGCGTCGATCCGCCGCGACCTGCCCGAGTCGACGACGCAGGCCGAGCTCGAGGCGGTGCTCGACGAACTCAACGCCGACCCCGCCGTCACCGGCTACATCGTGCAGCTGCCCCTGCCCGCGCACATCGACACCGACGCGATTCTCGAGCGCATCGACCCGGCGAAGGATGCCGACGGCCTGCACCCGACGAACCTCGGCCGGCTCATGCTGCGCGCCTCGCGCGAGATCGACACCCCGCTGCCGTGCACGCCCCGCGGCGTCATCGAGCTCGTGTCACGGCACGGCATCTCGTGGGACGGCCTCGACGTCGTCGTCATCGGCCGCGGCGTCACCGTCGGTCGGCCGATTGGCTCGCTGCTCACGCGCCGCGCGGTTAACGCGACGGTCACGCTCACCCACACGGGCACCCGCGACCTCGGCTCACACCTGCGCCGGGCTGACGTGATCGTCGCCGCCGCCGGGGTGCCGGGCATCGTCTCGGCGGACGACGTGAAGCCGGGCGCGATCGTGCTCGACGTGGGCGTCTCGCGCGTGACCGACGAGGCGACGGGTAAGTCGCGCATCGCCGGCGACGTCGCCGACGACGTGCGCGAGGTGGCTGCCTGGGTGTCGCCGAACCCCGGGGGAGTGGGGCCCATGACGCGGGCGCTGCTGCTCGCGAACGTCGTGGAGACGGCCGAACGCCAGGTGTAGCGCCCACGCATAGGGCACGGAGCCGCCCGCCCGCGGGCTCTTGACCCGCGGGCGGGGTCGGGCGTACTCTCGTGTCCGCTATGAAGAGATAACGCAGTTCCGTCCCGCGCCCGAGGCTTTGCCCGGCGGGAACCCTGCGAGCCGAACGGCACACTCTCTTGCGATCTTTTTCTGCGTCGTCGCGCGCGGCATCGTCCGCGCACACCCTGCTTTCTTCTCCCAGCGTCGCGACCGCCAAGGCGACGCGACCTCTCGTTGCGCGCGGCGTGACGCGCATCCTCGACGGGCGCGCCGTCATTGACGGCGTCGACCTCGTCGTGCCGCCCGGCGCGCGCGTCGGCCTCATCGGCGAGAACGGCGCCGGCAAGTCGACGCTGCTGCGGCTGCTTGCCGGCGTCGATGCGCCCGACGGCGGCACCATCGAGGTTCCCGCCCCCGTCGGATACCTCCCTCAGGAGGTCGCCGTTCACGGCTCTGCCCCCGTCGCCTCGTTGATCGAGGATGCGCGGGCGCCGCTTCGCGCACTGGAACGGCGCCTCGAGGCGGCCGCCTCCGCCCTCGCCGCGGGCACCGACCCGAGCGCGGGCGACGAGTATGCGGCCGCGCTCGCCGACGCGGAAGCCGCCGAACTGTGGTCGTGGGAGTCGCGCCGCGACGCGCTGCTCGACGGTTTCGGGCTGGCTGCGGTGCCGCTGTCGACACCCCTCGGTGAGGTGTCGGGCGGCCAGCGCAGCCGGATCGCGTTGCTTGCCCTCCTGCTCGCCCGACCGGCAACGCTGCTGCTCGACGAACCGAGCAACCACCTCGACGACGCGGCGGTCGCGCTGCTCGTGCGCGAGCTTCGGGCCTGGCCGGGCCCGGTGCTGTTCGCCAGCCACGACCGGGCGTTCCTCGACGAGGTGGCGACAGAACTCGTCGACCTCGACCCGAGTCGCCGCCGCGCGACCGGCGAAAATGGCGGAGGCATGGCCACCCGCTACGGCGGCGGATTCAGCGACTATCTCGTCGAGCGTGCCCTCGAACGCGAGCGCTGGGAGGCGCGGGCCGAGCTCGAACGCCGCGAGGAGCGCCGCCTGCGCGAGGCGGCCAGTTCGGGGGCGAGGGCGCTCGTCGGTCGCGCACCGCGGGCCCCACGCGACAACGACAAGTTCATCGTCCACTTCAAAGGTGCGCGACGCGACGCGGCGACCCGGCGACGCCTGCGCGATGCCGAGCAACGCCTGGCCGCCTTCGAACGCGACCGCGTCGATGCGCCGCCGGCGGCGTTGACGTTCGCGGGTATCCCGCGCGGAACCGTCGCACCCGCCGATCAACGCCTCGTGAGCCTCGACGAGGTGTCGGTCGACGGCCGACTCGCACCCGTCTCGCTCGCCCTCGCGGGGAATGACCGCCTGCTCGTCACCGGGGCCAACGGGGCCGGCAAGTCGACGCTGATCTCGGTGCTCGCCGGCGAGCTCGCGCCCGCCGCCGGCCGACGCCACACGCGCCGCGGACTGCGGGTCGCGACCCTTGCGCAAGACGTGCGCTTCGCCGACCTCGGCGCGACACCGCGCGCGCTCTACGAGCGAGCGGCGGGTGCGCGTCGCGCCGAAACGGTTCCGCTCGTGGGGCTCGGACTCGTCGCGCCCCGCGACATCGACCGCCCGGTCGGGATGCTGTCGGTCGGCCAGCAGCGCCGCCTCGCCCTCGCGCTCGTCATCGCAAAACCCCCGCACGTCTTCCTGCTCGACGAGCCCACGAACCATCTGTCGCTGCAGTTGGCGGGAGAGTTGGAGGAGGCGCTGGGGACGTATCCGGGCGCGGTGGTCGTGGCCTCGCACGACCGGTGGCTGCGGTCGCGCTGGGAGGGGCGGGTGCTGCGCTTGTGAGGCGCGCGTCAGGGTCGCCCCGTCGCGAGCCGCAGGCGCACCGGGTCGCCGGGGCGCAGCTGGGCCAGGCGGTCGCGGGCGTCGTCGGTGACGACGGCGATCACGGGGTAGCCGCCCGTCACCGGGTGGTCGGGGCCGAGGATCGTCGGCACCCCGTCGGGGCTGACCTGGAGCGCGCCCGTCAGCATGCCCTCGCTCGGCAGCTCTCGGCCGACCGCCTCGGGCTGACGCTCGAGGCTCGGGCCGTCGAGGCGGATGCCCGTGCGGTCGGCGCGTGCTGACACCGTCCATGCCTCGTGCAGCATGCGCTCCCACGATGCGTCAGTGAACCAGTCGCGGCGGGGGCCGGGGCGCACCGTGAGCTCCGTCGCGGACGCGAGAACGGCATCCGTCGCGAAGAGATCGACGGCGGGAATTGGTCCCGCGACCTCATTGGCGAGCGTGACGGTGTCGCCCGCGGCGAGCGGAGCGGGGCCGAGCGCCGCGAGAGTGTCGCGCGAGCGTGACCCCAGCTCGGCCGGAACATCGAGCCCGCCCCGCACCGCAACCGAGTACCGCACCCCTCGACCCGCGGGCCCGAGACGCAACTCGGCGCCTTCACGTTCGGCGCGCACCGCCACGGCGGGCGGCACCGCGACCCCGTCGAGGGTGACCGTGCCGCTGGCGCCTGTCACCGCGAGCCACGCGCCCGCGGGCAGGGCGATCGTCGCGCCGCCGAGCAGCACTTCGAACGCGGCAGCACCCTCGTCGTTGCCGACAAGACGGTTCGCGAACCGGTGGGCGGCGCGGTCGAAGGCGCCGCTCGCGCCGACGCCGAGGCGTGCGAGGCCCGGCCGGCCGAGGTCGTGCACCAGGGTCAGTGCCCCCGGCTCGAGCACCCGCACCGACTGCGACGCCGCGCCGTGGGTCGAGGGCGCGTGACGTTTCTCAGGAAAAGAGGTGCGCGCACCGCTGTCCTGCCCCGAATTTCCGGGGGTGGCGATGCTGGATTCCTGAGAAACGGATCGCCCGGCGGGCCCGGGGGCACCACCAGCCCCGCCCATCACCGGGGTGAAGCGCACGCGCGTGCCGGCCGTAATGAGCGCGGGTGTCGCCCGCCCCGTATCCCACAGCGGGGCGTCGGTGCGGCCGATCACCTGCCACCCACCCGGCGACTCGCGCGGATACACGCCGCAGTATTCGGCGGCGAGTGCCACCGCTCCGGCGGGCACCCGAGCCCGCGACGTCGCGCGCCGCGGCACCGCTGGCAGCGGCTCTGCGTCGATGGGCACGAGGTACGGAAACCCGGGCGCGAAGCCCACGAAGGCGCACACCCACTCGGTTGCAGCGTGCCGCCGCACGACCTCGTCGACGGAGCACCCCCACGCCTCGGCGACGGCAGCGAGGTCCTCCCCGTCGTACGCGACCGGGATGCGCACCACCCGGTCCGCGGGCGCCGGCACCTCACCAGCGCCCACCGTCGGCGACTCGAGCTCGGCGAACAGGCGTGCCAGTCGCTGCTCGAGTGCGGTGAGCCCGCCGCGCCCGGCACCGAGGCGCACCAGCACCGTGCGTGCTCCGGGCACCACATCGATCACGCCGTCGATCGGGTGCTGCTCGAGCAGCGCGGTTGCCGCGATGGTGTCGGTGAGACCCGCGAATTCGACGAGCAGGGCCCGGTCGCCGAAGGGCAGGATGCGCACGCCTCTCACCCGGCCGGCGCGAACGGCGCGAGCTGCACCTCAGCCTGCTCGAGCGCCGCCCGAACGGCGCTCGCGATCGCGACAGCTCCGGGGGTGTCGCCGTGGACGCAGAGCGAGCGGGCGGAGACGCGCACGCTGCCCCCGCCGATCGTGTCGATCACGCCGTCGTGCGCGAGCCGCACGGCCCGAGCGGCGATGACCGCCGCGTCGTGCACAACGGCCCCGGCCTCCCCGCGCGGCACCAGCGTGCCGTCAGCGGCATATGCGCGATCCGCGAACGCTTCCCCGACCACGTCGACGAAGCGCCGATCGCACGCTCGCTGAATCGCCGAGCCGTCCACGCCCGCGAGGGCGAGCACGGGCAGCCCAAACTCTGCCGCAATACGCGCCACCGCGTCAGCCTGGTCGACGTCGTCGAGGATGCGCGAGTAGAGCGCGCCGTGCGGCTTCAGGTAGGACACGCGGGCGCCGTGCTGGTCACAGCTGTCAAGCAGCGTCTCGAGCTGCGCGCGCAGTTGCCGCTCCAGCACTGGCCCCGGCACGTCCATCGCGCGTCGCCCGAAGCCTTCGCGGTCATCGTATGAGGGGTGCGCGCCGATCACGACGCGCGAGGCGAGGGCCGCGCGCACGGCTGCATCGCGCGCATCCGTATCGCCGCCGTGCCCGCCGCAGGCGAGGTTGGCGCTCGTGACGACTCGCAGCATGGCGGCGTCGTCGGCCACCGCAACGCCGCCCCAGCCTTCGCCGAGGTCACTGTTGAGGTCGAGCCGCGCCATGGCCCGAGCCTACGTCGCCCGGTCGGGGGGATGCTCGTTTCGCGTAATGCAGGAAATAATGCGAAGCAGAACGCCGCTCACCAGGAAGGGGCTCGCTGTGCCGCTCGGGCTCCCGCCCCACCTCGCGTCGTCGACGACGACCCTGGCGCTGGTTCGCGCGGGGCATGCAGCGGCGGCCGCAAGCCTGGTGGCCGCCATGGCCGTGGTGCTCACCCTGCAGACGACCCTGCCCGACCTTGCGGTGTGGCCCGCCCTCATCGTGCTGGTGCCCATGATCGGGCTGCTGGTGCTGCTCGAGCGCACGCCGTCGACGTTCATTGCGGTCGGTTACCTGCTCGTCGGGGGAGCCTGCATCGCCTGGTTCACCGTCATCGGCTCGGCGCAGCTCGAGGTCACGCCCCGCAACGACGACTTCACCGTCGGTTTGCTGAAGGCCGCGGTCATTCTGATTGTCGGCGTGGGCCCGGGTATCGCCCGCTGCGTGCTGTGGACGACGGCGGGCCTCCTCGTCGCCGAGACGTCGTCGGCTGTCGTGATCGTCGCGCTCGGCGGCGTGTGGGGTCCGGCCCCGGGGCCGATCACGCTGTGGGTGTTCCTCGTGCTGGGGCTCGCGTCGCTGCAGCTGCGGCGTCTGCAGGCGCGCACCGCGATTCCCGCCCTGTATCGCGCCGCGCGCGACGAGATGCTCGCCGAGACGCGGCGCGGCTTCGAGCGCCGCGCCACCGCCCTCGTGCACGACACGATGCTGAACGACTTGGCCCTGATCGCCCAGCACGACGAGGGGCCGCTGCGGCCGGGCATCGGCGACGCCGTCCGTGCCGACCTCGCGACGCTCGTGGGCGAGGAGTGGCTCATCGACGAGGCGTCGCCCTCCGAGCGCTCGGCTCACGCCGAGTTCGAGCGGATGCTCGCCGACGCGACCGCGGGAGAACTGACGGTCGTTGTTGCCGGCGATCCGGGCATCCTCAATCGCGTTGACGGTCACGCGCGCGCCGAGTTTCTGCGGGCCATCGGCCAGGCGCTCGTGAACGTGCGCCGGCACGCGGGCGTGACCGAGGCGGAGGTCGTGCTCGGTGCACAGCACGACGAGGTGTCGGCGATGGTGGTCGACGCCGGTCGCGGATTCGACCCGACGCCCGGCGTCGAGGGCCGGCTCGGCGTGGGGCTCAGCATCGTCGCCCGTCTGGAGGCCATCGGCGGCGAGGCGCAGCTCTGGTCGCGGGTGGGCAGCGGAACAACGGTGATGCTGCGGCTTCCGCTCGCCGCACCACCGGTGTCGCCCGACCCCTTCGACATCGATGACGGCCCGGATGCGCGCCCCCAGTCGGCGCCGGAGGTCACCGCATGAGCGCCTCCGCCCCGTCGCTCGCGCCGCGTCGCCCCGGGCCGTGGGCGCTGCGCACCGATCGGCTTGACCCCCTGTCGGCCGCGTCGGCGCGCCCGGTCACCGTCACCTTCGCCCTCGCGATGGTGACGCTCGCGGGCCTCGACACGATCGTGAAGGCGACCCAGGTGACCTCGGTGTCGTGGCTCATCGTCACGATGGTGGCACTCGTCAGCGCCATGGCCCTGCTCATTGACCGCACCCGCGTCGACCGGCCGGCGTGGTCGCGCGGCTCAGCGGTGCTGTTTCACCTGACCCTGGTCGCGATGATGGTCGCGAGTGCTCTCTCGACCGCGGGGGCGAACGCGTCGGTGCGCGACGACTGGGCGCCGCTCGTCGTCGGCTTCGCGCTGTTCTGCCTCACCCCGTACCGCTCTGCCCGCGAGCTGGCGGTCTGGACGGTCGTGCACACCGTGGTGGCGGGGGCGCTCGGCGTCGCTCAGGCGGGCAGTGCCACGACGCTGCTGCCCGCACCACTGTTCGCGATTTCGGGTGGCGTCGCGGTGCTGATCATCGGCGCGGCGGCCGTCGCGTACGCGAAGTCGATGAACACCTCGATCCTCCGCTGGGAGCAGCGCGCCTGGGCCCGCGCCGTCGCGGTCGTGGGCGAGGCGCGACACGGGGTCGCGCGCTCGGTCCGCCAGCGCGAAATCAGCCGCGTGGGTCGCGACGCGCTGCCCGTGCTCGCGCGCGTTGCCGAAAACGATGCGGTGACGACGGCCGACCGCGACGAGGCGGCGGAACGCGCCGCGAGCATCCGATGCACCCTCGTCGAGGCGGCCGGGCGCAGCTGGGTGCGCGAACTCGCCGACGACCTCATCGAGCGCCGACCCGAGCTCGCAGTGGCGATGACCGTCGCCGACGCTGACGACCTCGCGCGCTCCGCGACGCTCGAGCAGCGCACGCTCATTCGCGCGATCGTCGGGGCGGCCATGGATGCTCCGGGCACACGTGCGGTGCACCTCGCGATCACCGCATCCCCGCGTCACAGCGGCCCCAGCGTGCGCATTGAGGTGCGTGGGGTTGAGCCGCCGGGCGTCGCCCGCGAGGCCCTGCGCCCCCTCATCGGCGTGGCGCGGGGGCTCGCCCGGCACTGCGCGGTGGTCGAGGTTCACGACGCCCTCGTCATAGAGTTTGCGTATGGACACTAGGGCGTTCCCTCCCGCTCGGGTGCGCCTGGCCATCCTCGATGATCACGAGATGCTGCTCGACAGCATGGCGTCGTGGATCGCCGCGAACGCGCCCGACTTCGATCTGGTGCTCACCGCGCCCACGTGGTTCGAGCTGGTGCAGAGCGAGCAGTTCCCCACCGACCTCGTGCTGCTCGACTTTCAGCTGCAAGAGCCGGTGTCGATCGAGGCCCGGGTGCGCACGTGTCGTGCGGCCGGTGCGAAGGTCATCATCCTCACGAGCCTTGACACCGACGAAGCCCGCCAGCGCGCGTTCGATGCCGGAGCATCCGCCTTTCTGACGAAGACGATGCCGCTCGGCGAGGTCATGGACACCGCGCGGCGCGTGATGGGCATCGAGGCCTCCGGCGAGGCAGTTCGCGACTGGCGCCCGCTGCCCTCGGGGGCAACGCGGCACGCGCGCCCGAAGCTCTCGCAGAGCGAGGGTGAGGCGCTCGCCCTCTACGCGAGCGGTCTCTCGACGACCGAGGTCGCGACGTCGATGAACGTGCAGTACGAGACGGCGAAGACGTACCTGCGCCGGGTGCGCGAGAAGTACGCCCGCGCCGGCCGACCCGCGTCGACGAAATCGGAACTGATCCGGCGAGCCGCCGAGGACGGATACCTGCAGTAATGGCGAAGTTGTACTTCCGATACGGCGCGATGAACAGCGGCAAGTCGACCGCGCTGCTGCAGGCGGCGTACAACTACGAAGAGCGCGGGCAGCGGGTCATTCTCGCGAAGCCGCGCATCGACACGAAGGGCGACCAGACGATCGTGTCGCGCCTCGGGGTGACGCGACCGGTCGACTTCACGATCGACCTCACCGACGACGTCTACACGCTGTTTCAGCGTCAGCGCGCTGCGGTACTGCGCGACGAGGAGCGTGACGTATCGTGCCTGCTGGTCGACGAGGCGCAGTTCTTGACCCCCGAGCAGGTCGACGACCTGCTGCGCATCGCGATTCGTGAGGGTATTCCGGTGCTCGCCTACGGCATCCGCACCGATTTTCAAACGGTCGCGTTTCCCGGCAGCCGTCGCCTTCTCGAGATCGCGCACTCGCTGGAAGAGCTCAAGACGATCTGTCGTTGCGGGCGCAAGGCCGTCTTCAACGGCAGAACAGTGGATGGGCGGTTCGTCTTTGCGGGGGACCAGGTCGCCATCGACGGCGTCGACGTCGCGTACGAGTCGCTGTGCGGGGCCTGCTACCTCGACGAGTCGGGCGACACGCTCGCGTCGGGGCGTCGCGCGCCGGTCGCGCTCGACCCCGAGACGCTCGGGCCCGACCCCGACTTCGCGTAGCGGCCGCGGGGGCGCGCCCGGTCACGGGGTCGTGCGCGCCCGGAGACGCGAAAACCCTCGAGCCCATGCTCGAGGGTTTTCTTCGTCCTCGTGTGAGGACCGCGTCGGGGTAACAGGATTTGAACCTGCGACCTCGTCGTCCCGAACGACGCGCGCTACCAAACTGCGCCATACCCCGTGAGGTCATCGCGGCCGGGGCCGCAACCCGTCAAGCGTACCCGATATCGTCGCCCACCAGCGTCACGACGACGGCCTCGGGCGGGCAGGCGAAGCGCACGGGAGCGTAGATCGAGTGGCCCAAGCCAGCCGACACGTTGAGGTAGGCCGCCCGGTGTGCGTGGTACCAGAGGCTGAGGCCGCGCGCCTGCTCGGCCGGCAGGTCGCAGTTGGTGACGAGGGCCCGGCCGCCGGGCAAGCAGACTTGGCCGCCGTGCGTGTGTCCGGCAAAGATCGCGTCGGCGCCCTGCGTCGTGAAGGTGTCGAGCACGCGGCGATACGGGGCGTGAGTGACGCCGATCGTCACGGCGGGGTCGTCGCTGTCGTCGTCGTCTTGCTCACGCAGGGCGTCGAGTAGCGCTGGCAGGGCGTCGAGCCGGTCCCATCCGCGGTGGGCGTCATTCACGCCGACGAAGTCGAGCGTTGACCCGTTGACGTCGAGCTGCGCGACGTCGTTGTTGAGCGAGCGCCAGCCGAGACGGTCGGCGAGCAGTCGCTCAAGAGCATCGATGTCGAGGCGCTCGACCGCGTCGCCGTCGCCTTTCGACGGGCCGGCGAAGTAGCGGAAGGGGTTCTTCAGCTGCGGCGCGAAGTAGTCGTTCGACCCGTGCACGAAGACGCCGGGCACGCCATCGAACGGCATGAGCGCCTCGGTCAGCGCGGGCAGGGCGTCGCGGTGGCCCATCAGGTCACCGGTCGTGATGATCAGATCGGGCTTCAGTGCGGTGAGCCCCCGCAGCCAGTCGATGCGATCGCGCTGCCACGGGGCGAGGTGCAGGTCGCTGAGGTGCAGGATGCGCACGGGCTCGGCTCCGGGAGAGAGCACCGGCATGAGTTCGGTGCGTACGCGGTACGCGCGCCGTTCGATCGCGACGGCGTACACGGCGGCGGCCGCCGCGAGCGCGATGCTCGCGACGGCCGCCGTGCGCACGGGGTGCGTCATCGACATACGTCTCGCTCGACGGTGATCTCAATGATCGTGTTCCGCGTGGCGTTCTCACCGGCGCCCGGTGTTTGACCGATCACCACACCGGGGCCTCCTCCGCCCGAGTTGCCGGGAGGAGTGGGCGCGTCGTCGTCGTCGCCCGGCGGAATACTGGGGCTCGGGCTGGGAGCCGCGGCTTGACACCTCTCGCTGATGTTGGTGAAGCCAGCTCCTCGCAGAACGTCTCTCGCCTCGTTCGGCGTCAGCCCACCGCTCGAGACGTCGGGCACCGCGATGAGGTTGCCGTTGCTGAGCTGCACCCGCACCGGCGTGCCGAGGCTGACGAAGGCACCGGGTCCTGGCGACTGAGTCGCGATGATTCCGGCAGGAAGGGTTGAGTCGACCTGCGCCTCCTCAACGCGGAAGCGGAAGCCGAGGCCCTCGACGATGCCGCGCGCAACCTCGGGCGTCTGACCGGTCAGGTCGGGCAGGGTCACGCCCTGACCGCGCAGCAAACGCTCGGGCGCCTCCGGAATGGCGTCGCCGCCGTAGGACGCGTTTGCCGCTCCGAACACCGTGCGCGTGATCTCGTGCCGGAGGTTCGAACCGCCCGGAAGCGTCGTGATGTTTCGGGTGCCGACGACGTTACCGACCCATGTGGCGGTGGCAACGCGCGTCGACCCGCCGACCATCCAGGTGTGCAGGGCCTCGTCAGCGGTACCGGTCTTGCCGACGACGGGAACATCGCCGCCGGGGTTCGACGCCCGACCGGTGCCTCGGGTCACGACCTCGCGCATCGCGAACGTTGTCGCCGCCGCAACCTCGGGGTCGATTGCCTGGCGGCACTCGGAGGTCTGTCCCGGCAACTCGCTGCCGTTGCGGTCGACGATACGGTCAACCGCGATTGGCTCGCAGAACAGTCCGCCGCTCTGGATCGCGGCAAAGGCAGCGGCCATCGTCACGGGCGCGATCTCGTTCGTGCCGAGGATCGCCGACGGGTTGGTTTGCAGCGGGCCCCCGTCGGCGCGGTGCACGCCCAGGCTCTCGGCAGCGTCGCGAATGCCGCACTGGTCGAGTTGCTGTGCGATGGCGACGTACGTGGTGTTCACCGAGTTGACCGTGGCGTTGAGCACGTTCATCACGCCGCCGCGACCGTCGGCGAAGTTCTTCGGGTCGTAGGGGCCACCCCACGGGCCGTTACAGCTGTCGACGAAGTCGGCCTGCTGGAACACCCGGGGCGTGCCATCGACGAACTCCTGCAGACCGCGACCCTCTTGCAGCCACTCGATGAGGCCGAAGATCTTGTACGTCGAACCGACACGGAAGCCGATTGATCCGCCGTAGTCGCGGTCGGTGTTGTAGTTCACTGCGGTGAAGCCAATGTCGGTATTGCCGAGCGAGTTGTTGAAGCGCTTGTTCTGCGCCATCGTCAGGATGCGGCCCGTGCCGGCCTGCACCGACGTGGTCGCCGCGCCGATGTTGTACACCGGCACGCCCTCGGCGTTGAGCTCAGCGATGTCGGGCGCGACCGTGTTCCAGACAGCGTCCTGAGCCACGCGCTGCAGCGACAGGTCGAGCGTCGTGTAGACCTGGTAGCCGCCCTGGCGCCACGCCGCCTCGCGCTCCTCCGGCGTCGAGCCGAGCGTCTCGAGCTCGGGGATCAGTCGCGTGACGTAGTCGCACATGAACTGCGAGTAGGCCTCGGCCGCGATACAGCCTGACCGGGGCGCCTGCAGCGTCACGAAGTTCTCATCGACCGGGATAGCGAGCGCCTCATCCCGCTCAGCAGCCGTGATGAAGCCCTCTTCCGCCATCGCGCGGATGATGAAGTCGCGGCGCGTTTGGTTGTTTTCGTAGTTGTCGGGGCTGAGCAGCGATCGGGTACCCGGTCGCTGCACGATCGCGATGAGGCTCGCGGCCTGCGCCACCGACACCTCAGACGCCGACACTCCGAAGTACTGCTGAGCTGCCGCCTCGACGCCGTAGGTGATGCCGCCGAAGCCCGCGATGTTGAGGTACGAGAGCATGATCTCGTCCTTCGTGTACTCCTTTTCCAGAGCAATCGCGAACTTGGCCTCGTTCAGCTTGCGCTCAAGTGTCGACTCTTGCGCCTCGCGCACCGCGTTGTCACGCTCGTCGCCCGGGGGGAACTGCGTAATCGCCTGGTTGATCAGGATGTTCTTGACGAGCTGCTGGGTGAGGGTCGAGCCACCACCCGTGATGTCGCCCTCAGCCACGTTGCCAATCGCGGCACGAATGATTCCCTGCGGGTCGACACCGCCGTGCGTGTAAAAACGGCGGTCCTCCGCCGCGATGGCGGCATTGACAAGGTTCGGGGAAATCTGGTCGTAGGCAACCTCTTCGCGGTTCTCGCTAAAGACGTCGGCGATCTTCGTGAACCCGTCTTCGGGGTTCGCGGTGTTCTGGGCGTACAGCTCGTTGCGCTGCGACAGCGGGTCGATGCGAATGTATTCCGGCAGGCTGTCGAAGATGCCAATCGTGTTGTTGGCGGCCATGCCGGTGACGGCGAGTGCGGGGGTCACCATGACGGTGGCGAGCAATCCGACGATGGCACTGAGGCCGATCATGCCGGCGAACGCCCCCAGTGCGCCGGCGGGCGTGGATTTCTGGGCAGACATAGACTCAAGGCTACGGCAGAGCGCGCTATGACGTCTCTGAACGTGATCCATTATTGACATTTCGAGGAGCCCGCGATGACCCGCTGGGAGTACATCACCACCCCGCTCATGATCCACAACACCACCGCGATCTTGAACACCTGGGGTTCCGAGGGGTGGGAGCTGGTGCAGATCGTCACCGGCCCCGAGGGTGGCCTCGTCGCCTACTTCAAGCGTCCGGTCGCGGGCGAATCCGCCTGATGAGCGCTCTGGATGCTCGCCTCGCCGAGCTCGGAATCACCATTCCTGAGGTGGCCGCCCCCGTCGCCGCCTACGTGCCGGCGACGGTTTCGGGTCAGTGGGTGTTCACGGCCGGCCAGTTGCCTTTCGTGGACGGCAGCCTGCCCGCCACGGGCAAGGTCGGCGCCGAGGTCAGCGCCGAGCGCGCCGCCGAACTCGCTGGCACCGCCGTGCTGAACGCACTCGCCGCCGTGAAGAGCGCGATCGGCTCGCTCGACCGCGTCACCCGCATCGTCAAAGTCACGGGCTTCGTCGCCTCCGACCCCAGCTTCTCGGGCCAGCCCGCCGTCATGAACGGCGCCAGCACGCTGCTCGGCGACATCTTCGGCGACATCGGTGTGCATTCGCGCAGCGCCGTCGGCGTCGCGGTGCTTCCGCTCGATGCGCCGGTCGAAGTTGAGCTGATCGTCGAGTTCGCGTGAGCTCACGCGTCATCCGACGAGAACGGGGCCGGGCATCCACCATTCGGATGCCCGGCCCCGTTTGCGTTGTCGGCGCGCCGTCTACCGGAACGACGCGCTGATCGACGCGACGACGTTCGTGTCGGTCAGAGTGGTCGTGTCGCCGATCTCGCGCCCCTCGGCGATGTCGCGCAGCAGGCGTCGCATGATCTTGCCCGAGCGGGTCTTCGGCAGCTCGGCGACGACGAAGATCTGCCGCGGCCGGGCGATTGCCCCAATCTGCTGGGCGACGTGGGCGCGCAGTTGATCGCTCGCCTCCTCGGGGGTGAGCGAGTCGACGTGGCGCTGCTTGAGGATGACGAACGCGACGACGGCCTGGCCGGTCGTCTCGTCGCTTGCCCCGACGACGGCCGCCTCGGCGACGATGTCGTGCGACACGAGCGCCGACTCGATCTCCATGGTCGACAGGCGGTGGCCCGACACGTTCATGACGTCGTCGACGCGGCCGAGCAGCCACACGTCGCCGTCTTCGTCGAGATGGGCGCCGTCGCCGGCGAAGTACTTGCCCTCGAAGGCCGACCAGTAGGTGTCGACGAAGCGCTGCTCGTCGCCCCAGATGCCGCGCAGCATGCTCGGCCAGGGCTCGGTGATCACGAGCAGGCCGCCGGCCTCCTTGCCGACGTGCACGCCCTGCTCGTCGAGCACGTCGACGCTGATGCCGGGCAGCGGCACCTGCGCCGAACCGGGCTTCGCGGTCGTGATGCCGGGCAGGGCGCTGATCATCATTGCGCCCGTTTCGGTCTGCCACCACGTGTCGACGATGGGGGTGCGGCCGCCGCCGATGACCTGGCGGTACCACATCCACGCCTCAGGGTTGATGGGCTCACCGACGCTGCCGAGCACGCGGAGGGTGGCGAGGTTGTACTGGTTCGGCACCTCGCGCCCGATCTTCATGAACGAGCGAATCGCCGTCGGGGCCGTGTAGAAGAGCGAGACGCCGTACTTTTCGATGATCTCCCACCAGCGCCCGGGGTGCGGGCTGTCGGGGGTTCCCTCGTAGATGACCTGCGTGGCTCCGTTCGCGAGCGGGCCGTAGACCACGTAGCTGTGGCCGGTGATCCAACCCACGTCGGCGGTGCACCAGTACACGTCGCTCTCGGGCTTCAGGTCGAACACGTTCTTGTGGGTGAAGGCCGCCTGGGTCAGGTATCCGCCCGAGGTGTGCAGGATGCCCTTCGGCTTTCCCGTCGTGCCGCTCGTGTACAGGATGAACAGCGGGTTTTCGGCCTCGAACCCCTGCGCTTCGTGCTCGGCCTCGGCGTCGGCCATGAGCTCGTGCCACCACAGGTCGCGGCCATCACTCCAGTCGACCTCGTTCTCGCCGCGGCGAACGACCACGACGTTCTCGACCGATTCCGCGCCGGAGGCGAGCGCCGCATCCACCGCGTTCTTCAGGTTGAAGACGCGCCCCTTGCGGTAGCCGCCGTCAGCGGTGATGACGAGCTTCGCGCCAGCGTCGTCGATGCGCGCCTTCAGGCTTTCTGCCGCGAAGCCGCCGAATACGACCGAGTGGATCGCTCCGAGTCGGGCGATGGCGAGCATCGCGACGATCGCCTCGGGAATCATCGGCATGTAGAGCACGACGCGGTCGCCCTGCGTGACGCCGAGCGAGGCCAGCATGTTGGCGGCCTTCTTCACCTCGGCCGTCAGCTCGGCGTAGGTGATGGTGCGCGTGTCGCCCGGCTCGCCCTCGAAGTAGAGCGCGACGCGGTCGCCGTTGCCCGCCTCCACGTGGCGGTCGAGGCAGTTGTAAGCCACATTGATGCGGCCGTCGTGGAACCAGCGCGCGAAGGGCGGGTTCGACCAGTCGAGGGTCTGGGTGAACGGCGTGTGCCAGTTCAGCAGCTCACTCGCCTGTCGGGCCCAGAACTTCAGGCGGTCGGCGTTCGCCTCGTCGTAGAGCTCGGGCGTCGCGTTGGCCTGGGCCGTGAAGGCCGGCTCGGGAGCGAATCGGCGGTTTTCGTGCAGGAGGCTGTCGATCGATGTCGAGGACATACATCTACTTTCGTCGATGTGCGGACTGGCCTGGTCTGCCGCGACGGTGCGTGAACAGAGGCCATCGTAGGGCCTTCGTCGGGGTGCGCGCATCCGGCGTGACGCGGTGCGTCATAGGCAACACGTGTCCCCCATTCGGGTGTCCGCACTTGAGGGGACGAAATGGGGGGCAAAAATGTCTTGACCAGGGCTCACGCTGTCGTAGACTGAGACCCGTCAGCAGCAAACTGACTTAGCGGCGCGAATGATTCCCCCCAATCTCGTGTCGCTGTGGCGGCGCCCTATCCCCCCCAACGTGGGCGCCGCCCCTGATGTACAGCAACGGCTCCTCCACACGGAGGGGCCGTTGTTGCTTTCCGGGGCGCCGTCGGCGAGGGGCGGATGCGCGCGGTCGGCTCGCCGACACTCGTCGCGTGACCGCTCTTCCCGCTTCGCCGTCGCCGGGGCCCGCGTCGAATGCGGGCCGTGTCGTCCCGTTTGTGCCCGGGTACGCCGGCGACACAGCGGGTCTGAGCCGACGGCGGCGTGAGCTCAACGCCGCCCTGGTCGACGCCCTTGGGCCCCTGGCGCCCCTCGCTGTCGACGCCCGGGTGACCGACATCTTTGTTACCGCCGATGGTCGGGTGCACGTCGACCGCGGCCACGGCGCGGTCACCATCGAGCGGCTGCGGTTCGAGCCCGAGGCGGCGCAGGATCTCGTCGTGCACCTCATCGCTCTCGGGGGTCGGCACATCGACGAAGCGTCGCCCTGCTGCGACGTGCGACTCGGCGACGGGCTGCGCGCACACGGCGTCCTCCCGCCGATCAGTGCGGGCGGCGCGCTGCTGTCGCTGCGCCTTCCGCGCCCCGACATCGGCGCTCTCGATGACCTGGCGCTGCCCGACGACGCGGTGGCGGCACTGCGGCGAGCACTCGCGGCCCGTCAGACGATGCTCATCACAGGCGCGACGGGCAGCGGCAAGACGACCCTGCTCTCGGCCTGGCTGTCGGCCGCCGACCCGGGCGACCGCATCGTCGTACTGGAAGACGTCGCCGAGGCGCGCATCCACCATCCGCACGTCGTCGCGCTGGAGGCGCGCCAGCCGAACCTCGAGGGAGCGGGCGGCGTTGACCTTGCCCGCCTCGTGCGCGAGGCGCTGCGCATGCGCCCCGATCGGCTTGTCGTGGGCGAGTGCCGTGGCGCCGAAGTGCGCGAATTCTTGGCGGCGCTCAATACCGGCCACCGCGGGGGAGCAGGCACCCTGCACGCCAACGGGCTCGCCGACGTGGCGGCCCGGCTCGAAGCGGTCGGCATGCTTGCGGGCCTCGCGCCGACGGCGCTCGCCCGCCAGGCCGTCAGCGGTATCGATCTCATCGCGCACCTCGACCGCACCCCCGACGGCGCGAGGCGGGTCTCGTTTGGGCGTGTCGAGGTGGATGCGCGTGATCGGCTCCGCGCGCATCCGCTTCTCCCCGACGAGGTCGCCGCCCCGTGATGCGTCGAACGGCAGAGCCCGCGGTCGACGACGACGAGCTGCCCCGCACGGTGCACCGCCTGGCGGTGTTGCTCGGCGCGGGTCTCACCCCCGGCTCAGCGTGGCGGCACGCCGCGGAGGCAGCGCCCGCCGGATCGCACGTTCGGGCGACGGCCGCGCATCCGGCCGTCGTCTACGACGTGCCCGCCGCGATGGCGTCCGTCACCGAGCCGAGCACCGCGTGGCGCGCGCTCACATGCGCGTGGCGCGTCGCGTCGATCGTGGGGGCGCCGCTGTCGGGGGTGTTGCGCTCGTTTGCCGACGCGCTACGTGATCGGCGTGCGGCGCAGCGCGAGATCGCCGTGGCTCTGGCGGCGCCCCGGGCGACGGCGCGGCTGGTTCTGTGGCTTCCGGCGGCGGGCATCGTGCTCGCGCTGATCATCGGTGTCGACGTGGTGGCAACCGTGGTGAACCCGATCGGGCTCGTGAGCCTGGGGGCGGGGCTCGCGCTCATCGTCGCGGGGCGCCGGTGGACGGGGCGTCTGCTGGCCGAGGCTGCGCCGCCGCCGCCGACCGCCGGTCTCGGCCACGAACTGCTCGCCGTCGCCGCGGCGGGAGCTCGGCCGCCCGAGGCCGCTCTCGCGCTCGTGATCGCCGAGCTCGAGACTGCCGATTGCGCGCCCAGTGAGGCCGAGCGGGCTGAACTCGCCGGGCTCGTTCAGCTCTCGCGTCGGGCCGGCGCGCCGCTGGGCGACCTGGCGAGGGCCGAGGCGCTCGAGGCCCGGGTGGCGGCCCGCGATGCTGCGCGGCGAACCGCCGAGCGGCTGAGCGTGCGTCTGATGCTGCCGCTCGGAGTGTGCATCCTGCCGGCCTTCCTGCTCATCGGCGTCGTGCCGATTCTGCTCGGCATCATCTCCTCCACACTCGCCGGCTGAGCGAGCGACGGCCCGGATACTCGGGGCCCGTGACGGCGGTGTGGCCCTGCCGCCGACACTGAACCCGTTCGTGCCACCCATCGCGAAGAACCGGAGTCACCATGTCGACCCTCACCCGCCCCCGCACCCTCGCCGCCCGCCTGCGCGCCCGGCGCCTCGCCCCGCTCGCCGACGACCGCGGAGCAGCCACCGCCGAGTACGCCATCGCCACGATGGCAGCCGTCGCGTTTGCGGGCCTGCTGGTCGTCATCATGCAGAGCGACGAGGTGCGCACGATTCTCACCGACATGGTGCGCAACGCCCTCACCTTCGCCGGGTGAGCAGGGTTGACGCTGGCCGCCGCCGCGGCGACCTGGGCGCGGTGAGTGCCGAGCTGGTCGCGGCGGTTCCGGCGGTTCTCGTGCTGCTCGCGCTGTGCCTCGGCGGCCTCACGGCTGCCACGGCTCAGGCGCGAGCGCACGAGGCCGCGACCGTTGCCGCTCGCCTGCTCGCGCGCGGGGCGCCCGACGCCGATGCCCGACACCACGTCAGCCGCGCGCTCGCAGGGGCACACCTCGATGTGGGGCACGACGGCGGCCTGCTGTGCGCAACCGTCACCCACACGCACCGGGTGGTCGGCGTGGCTCTGCCGGTGAGTGCGCGCTCGTGCGCGCTCGACGCTGGCTGGTGAGGGGCGTGCGCGGCACGGGTCGAGGCGACCGCGGCGCCGCAACGCCCCTCGCCGTGGGGCTCATCGCGACCCTGGTGATCTTGGCAACCCTGCTGCTCGGCATCGGTGCGGCGCTTGCCGACGCGAGCCGGCTCGGGCACACCGCCGACAGCGCCGCCCTCGCCGCTGCCGACACCCTGCTGGGGTGGCACGCCGGTGAGCCATGTGCCGTCGCCGAGCGGCTGGCCGAGCGCCACGACGCCCGCGTGGTGGGGTGCACCGTCGACGAGCTGAGCGTCGTCGTGACGGTGACCCGCAGCATCCTGGCGTTGCCCGTCGAGAGGTCAGCGCGGGCCGGTGCGCCCGACCTTCGGTGAGAGGCTCCCGGGAGCACCTGTGTATGGTGACCGTGACCGGGGCGAATCGTCACCGGTCGAGCGACCCGCTTCCGCCACCTCGCTCGCGGCCCACCCCGGCTGCCCGCCGAAGCGTCGGTCGAACCGCACCATCCGCGTATATAAGGAGCACCGTGCCCGGTACGAAAAAGCTCGTGATCGTTGAGTCGCCTGCCAAGGCGAAGACGATTGGGCGATACCTCGGCGACGACTACGAGGTGCAGGCCTCGGTCGGGCACGTGCGCGACCTGATGGAGCCGAAGAACCTGCCGGCCGAGCTGAAGAAGGGCCCGCTCGGCAAATTCGCCATCGACGTCGACAATGACTTCGAGCCGCACTACGTCGTCTCTGACAACAAGAAGCGCACCGTCGCCGACCTCAAGAAGGCCCTCAAGGGCGCCGACGAACTCTGGCTCGCCACCGATGAAGACCGCGAGGGTGAAGCCATCGCCTGGCACCTGCTTGAGGTGCTGAAGCCGAAGGTTCCGGTCAAGCGCATGGTGTTCCACGAGATCACCAAAGAGGCGATCCAGAAGGCCGTCGACGCGACCCGTGACCTCGACACCGCGCTCGTTGACGCGCAAGAAACGCGGCGCATCCTCGACCGCCTGTACGGCTACGAAGTCAGCCCTGTGCTGTGGCGTCGTATCGGCCCGGGACTCAGCGCCGGCCGCGTGCAGTCGGCGGCGACCCGCCTCATCGTCGACCGCGAGCGCGAGCGCATGGCATTTGTCGCGGCCAGCTACTGGGACCTCGACACCACGCTCACGCCCTCGGGCGAGACGACCCCGTTCACGGCGCGGCTGTCGCGCCTCGGCGGCAAGAAGGTCGCCACCGGTCGCGACTTCAACGACCGCGGCGAGCTCACCGCGAAAGACGCGGTGGCGCTCGACGAGACCACCGTGACGCACCTCGCCGAGGCGCTGCGCGCATCCGACATTGGGCTCACGGTCACGAGCGTCGAATCGAAGCCGTACACGCGCCGACCGGCGGCGCCCTTCACGACCTCGACGCTGCAGCAGGAGGCCGGCCGCAAGCTGCGCTTCACCGCCCGGCAGACGATGTCGATCGCCCAGTCGCTGTACGAAAACGGGTACATCACCTACATGCGCACCGACTCGGTGACGCTGTCGCAGCAGGCCGTTGACGCTGCCCGCACGCAGGCGAGCTCGCTGTACGGCGCCGACTCGATTCCCGCAACGCCGCGCGTGTACAGCGGCAAGAGCAAGAACGCGCAAGAGGCGCACGAGGCGGTGCGCCCCGCCGGCGACACCTTCCGCACACCCAGCGAGCTTGAGGGCACGCTGCGCGGCAACGACTGGAAGCTCTACGACCTCATCTGGAAGCGCACCGTCGCCAGCCAGATGGCGGATGCCCGTGGCCAGACCGCGTCGATCGCGATGGCTACCAGCCCGCTCGCCGGTTCGGACGCGCGCGTCGCGGGGCAGGTTGCCGAATTCGCGGCCAGCGGCACCGTCATTACCTTCCGCGGCTTCCTCGCGGCCTACGAAGAGGGTCGCGACGAAGAGCGCAACGCCGATCCGAGCGAGGCGAAAGAGGCGACGCTGCCGCCGCTGACCGAGGGGCAGGCGCTCGCCGTCGTCGAGACCGAGCCGAAGGGCCACGAGACGAGCCCGCCCCCGCGCTACACCGAGGCGAGCCTGGTCAAGGCGCTCGAAGAACGCGGCATCGGCCGCCCCTCGACGTACGCCTCGATCATCTCGGTGATCATCGATCGCGGCTACGTCGTGCCGCGCGGCTCGTCACTCGTGCCCGGCTGGATCGCGTTCAGCGTCGTCAAGCTGCTCGAACAGCACTTTGGCGACCTCGTCGAATACGACTTCACCGCTGAGATGGAGGCCGACCTTGACCGCATCGCCCGCGGCGAGGCCGACCGCACCGACTGGCTGAAGGCGTTTTACTTCGGTGACGACCGCCAGCCGGGTCTGCGCCCCATCGTCGACAACATCGGCGAGATCGACGCCCGCGCCATCAACTCGATGCCCATCACCGACGCGATCACGCTGCGCGTCGGCAAGTATGGCCCCTTCCTCGAGGTCGACGAGGGTGGCGAAGCGCCGCGCCGGGTCAACCTCCCGCAGGACATGGCTCCCGACGAGCTGACGCCGGCCCGCGCTCAAGAGCTGATCGACGCCCCCGTCATCGGCGACCGCGAGCTCGGCCTGCACCCGGTGACCGGCAAGATGGTCGTCGCCAAGGACGGCCGTTTCGGGCCGTACGTGACCGAGGTCGACCCCGCTCCCGAGCCCCAGGTCGACCCCGCAACGGGTGAGGTCGTCGAGGCGCCGGCGCCCGCGAAGGCGCCCGCCCGCGGCAAGAAAGCCGCTGCCGAGAAGCCGCGCACGGCATCCTTGTTTAAAGACATGTCGCCCGAGACGGTTGACCTCGAGACGGCGATTCGCCTGCTCGACCTGCCGCGCACGGTCGGCGACGACCCCGAAAGCGGCGAGCCGATCACGGCGCAGAACGGGCGCTACGGCCCGTACCTCAAGAAGGGCACCGACACGCGCTCGCTCGACAGCGAGGCGCAGATCTTCGACATCGACCTCGCCGGTGCGCTCGAGAAGTTTGCGCAGCCGAAGTACGGCGCACGCAAGGCGTCGAGCGCGCTGAAAGAGTTCGACGCCGACCCGGTCAGCGGCAAGCCGATCAAGCTGAAAGACGGCCGCTTCGGGCCGTACGTCACCGACGGTGAGACGAACGCGACGGTGCCCCGCGGGGAAGACCCGATGGAGGTCGACTTCGAGCGGGCCGTTCAGCTGATCGCCGACAAGCGCGCCAAGGGGCCGGCCAAGAAGCCTGCCGCACGCAAGCCCGCCGCGAAGAAGACGACAACGGCGAAGAAGCCCGCCGCCAAGAAGGCGACGACCGCGAAGAAGCCGGCAGCGAAGAAGCCAGCCACGAAGTCGGCAAGCACGCGCGCGACCGCCGCGAAGAAGACCCCGCCGGCCGCCGAATGACCGAGCGCGGCCTCTTCATCACGTTCGAAGGCGGCGACGGTTCGGGCAAAACCACCCAGTCGGCACAGCTGACCGAGTGGTTGACCGGCCGCGGGCGCACGATTGTGCACGCCCGCGAGCCCGGGGGCACCGAGCTCGGCGTCGAGGTGCGCGAGATCGTCATGCACCGGCGGGGCTACGTCGCGCCGCGCGCCGAGGCGCTGCTCTACGCCGCCGACCGCGCGCACAACATCGCCACCGTCGTGCGCCCCGCGCTCGAACGCGGTGACGTCGTGATTCAAGACCGCTACCTCGATTCGTCGGTCGCCTACCAGGGTGCCGGCCGCGTGCTGTCGACTACCGAGGTGCGCGAGCTGTCGCTGTGGGCCACCGAGCGGCTGCTGCCCGACCTCACGGTGCTGCTCGATCTTGACCCTGCCGTCGGCCGCGAACGCCTCGACGCCAGCCGCACCCGTTACGACCGGCTGGAGGCCGAAGAACTCGACTTCCACACCCGTGTGCGAGACGCGTACCTGGCGCTGGCGGCGGCCGAACCCAAACGCTTCCTGGTGCTCGACGCGAGCCGACCCGTCGACGAGCTGCAGCAGAGCATCCGCGACCGCGTGTCGGAGCTGCTCAGTTAGGGTGACCGCATGACCGCCTGGGACGAGCTCACCGGCCAGGATGACGCCATCGCGCTCCTGCGCGACGCGGCCCGCGAGGGCTCTGAGGCGATGACGCACTCGTGGCTCATCACCGGCCCGCCCGGCTCGGGCCGCTCGAATCTCGCCTACGCGTTCGCGGCAGAGCTGCTCGGCGGCGCCGACGACGCGCGCACGGCCGCCCAGGTCGCCGCGCGCAGCCACCCCGACCTCGCCGTGCTCGCCACCGACCGCGTGATCATCTCGATCGATGAGGTGCGTCACCTCGTCTCACAGAGCCAGTTCTCACCGTCCGTCGCGGCATACCGCGTGATCGTGATCGAAGACGCCGACCGCATGACCGAGCGCACCTCGAACGTGCTGCTGAAGGCGCTCGAAGAGCCGCCCCCGCGCACCGTCTGGATTCTGTGCGCCCCGAACGCGGCCGACCTGATCCCGACGATCCGCTCGCGGGTGCGTACCGTGCGCCTGCGGGTGCCGACCGTCGCCGACGTTGCCGCCCTCCTCGAACGACGCGACGGCGTGCCGACGCCCCTCGCCGAGCGGGCGGCTCGCGAGGCGCAAAGCCACATCGGCATGGCTCACCGCCTCGCCACCGATCAGGATGCTCGCGAGCGTCGCGCGCGCAGCCTCGAGATCGCGCTCGCGGTCGGCTCGGTCTCCCAGGCCGTGCTCGCCGCCGAACGACTCGTCGCGCTCGCGACCGACGATGCGAAGGCGCTGACGATCGAGCGCGACCAGCTCGAACGCGAGGCGGCCCTGCGCTCGCTCGGCATCGAACCCGGCGGCACCGTGCCGCCGGCGTTGCGGGCTCAGATCAAGGCGCTCGAAGAAGACCAGAAGCGGCGCGCAACGCGCTCCGTCCGTGACGGAATCGACCGCGTGCTCGTCGACCTCACCTCTCTATATCGCGACGTGCTGACGCTGCAGCTAGGCGCGGGGGTTGAGCTCGTCAACGAGGCGATCAGGGAGCGCCTCGAGCAGACGGCGCGAGCATCCCGGCCCGAACAGATGCTCGCCGCTCTTGACGCGGTCGCCACGGCCCGCCGCCGGATCGAGGGAAACATGCCGCCGGCGATGGCGCTCGAGGCGATGCTCATCACGGCAAGCGGCAGGGTGCCGGCGTTAGGCTCGCCCGCGTGATTCGCCGTCGCCGCCACCGCCTGCTCGCGCTTCCTGCCACTGCCCTCGCCGCGGTGCTGCTGTTGGGGGCCTGCACCCCGGGTGGCATCGCCGAGCTTTTCGGGCAGGGTGAACAGTCGACCCCGACGGGCGAGCAGGTCGACGAGGCTCTCGCCCCGTACTACGAGCAGCGCGTCAGCTGGACCGACTGCGGGGGCGGCGCCCAGTGCGCCACCGCGCTCGCGCCCCTCGACTGGGATGCGCCGGGCGAGGGCGACGACGTCGAACTGGCGCTGGTGCGCTACTCGGCCACCGGCGACCGCATCGGCTCGCTGTTCGTGAACCCGGGTGGGCCGGGTGCGAGCGGTTTTGACTTCATTCGCGACAGCGTCGACTTTGCAGTCGGGCCCGCCCTGCGCGAGGCGTACGACGTCGTCGGCTGGGATCCGCGCGGGGTCGGCCGGTCGAGCGCGGTGACCTGTTACGAAGACGCCGCCGACATGGACGCCTTCCTGTTCGGGGTGCCCGAGAACGAGGTCGGCACTGCCGGCTGGATCGCCGAAGTGACGGCCGCCGCCGAAGAGTTCTCCGCGGCCTGCGCCGAGAACACCGGTGAGCTGCTCGCCCACGTCGACACCGACTCGACCGTGCGCGATCTCGACCTGTTGCGCGCGGTGCTCGGTGACGAGCAGCTGCACTACCTCGGGTACTCCTACGGCACCGAGATTGGTGCCCGCTACGCCGACGCCTTCCCCGAGCGGGTTGGCCGTCTCGTGCTCGACGGCGCAACCGACCCGTCGCTCGGCGTGCTCGATGTTGTGATCGCCCAGCAGGCCGGCTTTGAGCAGGCCCTGCGTTCGTACCTCGCCGCGTGCCCGGCGCTCGGCGAGTGCCCGTTCCCCGCCGACGTCGACGAGGCGGCTGGCCTCGTGCGTCAGCTCGTTGACCGGCTCGACGAGTCGCCGCTGCCCGCCGCCGACGGGCGGCTGTTCGATGGCGCCGTGCTCTCGACGGCGATTGCGACCGCGCTGTACGACGAAGAGTCGTGGAGCTTCCTCTCGCAGATGTTTGCCGAGCTGCGCGCGGGCGACCCCACGACCGGCTACTTCCTCGCCGACTTCTACTACGGCCGCGAGAACGGCGAGTACCTCGACAACTCGTTCGAGGCGTTCGTCGCGATCAACTGCCTCGACTACCCCGTCGAGACGGACCCCGCCGTGCTCGCCGCCCACAACGAGCGCCTGCTTGAGGTCGCGCCGACCACCGCGACGCCGTCGCCGGTCGGCGACGTGCTCTGCCAGAACTGGCCCCACCAGTTCGAGGGCGCGCTGGGGCCCGTGTCGGGCGAGGGCGCGGCGCCGATTCTGGTCGTCGGCACGACGGGCGACCCGGCAACGCCCTACGAGTGGGCGATCGAGCTCGCCGAGCAGCTCGAGAGCGGGGTGCTCGTGACCTACAACGGTGAAGGGCACATCGCGTACGACGAGGGTGACCCGTGCGTGAGCGATGCGGTCGAGAGCTACCTGCTGACGGGCGAAGTTCCGGCGACCGACCCGCAGTGCAACGCGTAGCGCACCCCGGCGCCGCAGCAGCGGTCGCCGCGTCGTCAGCGCCGCGCGGTTTGGGTTAGACTTCTGCACCGTGCCGGGCTTGCCCGACGCACGCCGCCTTAGCTCAGTCGGCAGAGCGATTCACTCGTAATGAATAGGTCGTGGGTTCGATTCCCACAGGCGGCCCCACTTCTTCTGTTCGCGCATGATCAGCCATCGAGAGGATGCGCATGGTCACCTCGTCGAGCGACGCTACGCGGGCCGTGCGCCGCGTCGTGCTCACGGTTGCCGCGCTGAACGCCGCCTATTTCGTCGTTGAATTGGTCGTGGCGCTGGCGATCAGCTCGGTGTCTCTGCTCGCTGACTCTGTTGACTTCTTCGAGGATGCGGCGATCAACCTGCTCATCGCAGTGGCGCTCGGCTGGTCGCTGCTTGCCCGGGCACGCCTCGGCCGACTGCTCGCCATCGTCATCGTCGTGCCGTCAGTCGTGGCCCTCGTGCAGGCCGTCACGAAAGCGCTAGAGCCCGAAGCGCCCGCCGCCCTGCCGCTCATCATCGCGGCCTCGGGTGGTGCGCTCGTCAACGTGCTCTGCGCCGTTCTGTTGGCCCGGCACCGCAGGGTCGGCGGTTCCCTGGTCAGCGCCGCCTGGCTCGTGGCCCGCAACGATGTGGTGATCAACGTGGCGATTGTCGCGATGGGCCTGATCACCCTGCTGGTGGTCAGCGGCTGGCCCGACCTCATCTTGGGCGTGCTGATTCTCGCGCTGAACGCGTCGGCCGCCGCACACATTTGGCGTGCCGCCCACGACGAAACGCTGGCGGCGCGCGCCAGCCGAGCCGCGCATCCGGCGCCGGAGAACCGCTCGTGACGGCGCATGCCGGTCGCGGCCGCACCCTCGTCGCGGTGGCGGCGACGGTCGCGGCGGGTGTCGGGGTGGCGACTCAGTCGCGCATCAACGGCGAGCTGGGTCAGCGCTTCGACGACGGCTTCACGGCCGCGCTCGTGTCGTTCTCGTCGGGCTGGGTCGTGCTGCTGCTCATCGTGCTCGGCACGGCCCGCGGGCGCGCGGCCGTCGCACGCATTCCCGCGGCCATGCGCGCGGGCGAGTTGCCGTGGTGGATGCTGCTCGGCGGCGCCGGGGGAGCCTTCTTCGTGCTGTCGCAGGGCCTCGTCGCCGGCATTCTTGGCGTCGCCGTCTTCACGGTCGCGATCGTCTCGGGCCAGACCCTGATGGGCATGGTGGCGGATGCGCGGGGTTTCGCGGGCGCGCGGCGGACGCCCCCGACGCCCGCGCGGCTGGCCGGAGCGGCCATGACGGTCGTCGCGGTCGGCGTCGCGGTTGTCGGAGACGGTGCCGCGAGCATCCCGTGGCTGGCCCTCGTACTGCCGCTGTTGGCGGGGCTCGGCATCGGCATTCAGCAGGCGATGAACGGCCGCGTGCGCCAGGTGAGCGGCTCGCCGCTCGCCGCGACCCTCGTCAACTTCACGGTGGGCACGGCCGGGCTCGTCGTGGTAACCGCCGTGCACCTCGCCGTGAGCGGTCTGCCCGCCGCGCCGCCGAGCGAGCTGTACCTCTACGCGGGCGGCATCGTCGGCGTCGTGTTCATCGCGGTGCAGGCGGCGACCGTCGGCCGCATCGGCGTGCTGCTGCTGGGCATGTGCCTCGTGCTCGGGCAGCTGCTCGGAGCGGTCGTCTTCGATTCGGTCGCCACCCTCGGCCCGGCGCTCGCGCCGCAGACCGTCGCCGCCGTTGTGCTCACCGCACTCGGCATTGTCGTGGCCTCGTCCGGCGGCTGGCGGCGAGGGCATTCTCAGCGGGAAACAGGTCCCCGCGGCCCAGCCGAGCCCGACACGCCCGCCGATCAGAAGTAGGCCGAGCGCACCTCGGGCGCCCCGCGCCCGATGAGCGGAAGGGCGCGAGACACCGTGCGGTCGATGCGTTCGATCAGTTCGGGCGCGCTCACCTGGTAGTCGGTGAAGTCACGATCAGCGGCGTAGATGCCGTGCGGCAACGTCAGTGATTGGAAGAAGCTGAACAGTGGCCGCAACTGGTGGTCGATCATGAGTCCGTGCCGGTCGCTGCCTCCGGTCGCGGCCAGCAGTACGGGGGTGCCGGCCAGCGCGTGTTGATCGACGAAGTCGAACACGTGCTTGAACAGCCCCGTGTACGACGCGCGATACACGGGGCTGGCGACGACCAGCAGCTCGGCGGTTTCGATGCGCGTCAGGGCTTCGTCGGCAGCGTCGGACACCCTGTCTCGACTGCGCGCGGCGGCGAGCGCGGGCCCAACCGTGTCGACTTCGATGACGTGCGTCGTGGCAGGGGTGCGCTCGGCAATGGCGTCGACGATGCGGTGGACGAGCGCGGTCGTGCGCGAGGGCGCATGCGTCGAACCCGAGACACCGACAACGGCGAGGGGCTCGCTGCGGTCGGGCACGGATGTCGGGGCGGTGCTGGTGGCGGCAGTCATGCCCGGCACGGTAGGCGCGCGATGGGAACCTCTTCAAGGATGCGCGTCACGCGCCGTCGCGGAAGGTCACGCGGCGTCGCCCGACGTCGCAGAACGACACCCGCGGTCACGAAACGACATGAGGGATGCGCACGATGACGCCCCGACGGCACGATGACCGGCATGACGAACACGGCCTCCACCCCGGAACCCGGCAGCACCGGCGCACGTCGCCGCATTCGCTTCAACGCGTTCGACATGAACTGCGTGGCCCACCAGTCGTCGGGCCTCTGGCGTCACCCGAGCGACCAGTCGCACCGCTACACCGAGCTGTCGTACTGGACCGAGCTCGCCCAGCTTCTTGAGCGCGGCACGTTTGACGGCATCTTCATCGCCGACGTGCTCGGCACCTACGACGTGTACGGCGGCACCAACGAGGCCGCGATTCGGCACGGAGCGCAGGTGCCGGTCAACGATCCGATTCTGCTGGTGTCGGCCATGGCGGCGGTGACCGAGCATCTCGGGTTCGGGGTGACGGCCGGAACCGCGTACGAGCATCCGTACCCCTTTGCTCGGCGCATGACAACGCTCGATCACCTGACGAAGGGCCGCGTCGGCTGGAATGTCGTGACCGGCTACCTGCCGAGCGCCGCCCGCAACATGGGCCACGACGACCAGCGCGAACACGATGACCGTTACGACCATGCCGACGAGTACCTCGAGGTGCTGTACAAGCTGTGGGAGGGCTCATGGGAGGACGACGCCGTCGTGCGCGATCGCGAACGCGGCGTGTACACCGACCCCGAGAAGGTGCACGAGATCGGGCACCACGGCACGCACTTCACGGTGCCGGGCATTCACATCTCTGAGCCGAGCCCGCAGCGCACGCCCGTCATCTACCAGGCGGGGGCGAGCCCGCGCGGCGTCGCGTTCGCGGCGGGCAACGCCGAAGCCATCTTTGTCGCGGCGCCGACGAAGGAGGTTCTGCGCGGAACCGTGACGCGCATCCGGGATGCGCTGGAGGCGGCCGGTCGCGATCGCTACGCCGCGCGCATCTACACGCTGCTGACGATCATCACCGACGCGACGCCGGAGGCGGCGCAGGCGAAGTACCGCGACTACCTGTCGTACGCGAACCCCGAGGGTGCGCTCGTGTTCATGTCGGGGTGGATGGGCATCGACCTGTCGCAGTTCCCGCTCGATGAGCCGGTCGGCAATGTGCCGAGCAACGCGATTCAGTCGGTCGTGTCGAACTTCGCGGCCGCCGCCGAGCACGGCCAAGAGTTCACGGTCGGCGACATCGGCCGGCACAGCGCCATCGGCGGGCTCGGGCCGCTCATCGTGGGCTCAGGCGTCGAGATCGCCGACCAGCTCGAGCAGTGGGTCGACGAGACCGACGTCGACGGGTTCAACCTCGCCTACGCCGTCACCCCCGGCACGTTCGCCGACGTCGTCGAGCACGTCGTGCCAGTGCTGCGCGAGCGGGGACTGTACCCCGACGCGTACGACGAGGGCACCCTGCGCGAGAAGTTGCACGGCCGCGGCGACCGGCTGCCCGCCGAACACCGAGGCGCGGGCTACCGACTCGTGCCGGCCGCCCGCGCGTGAGTGACTAGGCCTGCTCGCCCTCTTCGGGCGCGAAGTTGAGGGCGAGCGAGTTCATGCAGTATCGGTCACCGGTGGGGGTGCCGAAGCCGTCGGGGAACACGTGGCCGAGGTGCGAGCCGCAGTTCGCGCAGCGCACCTCGGTGCGCACCATGCCGAGCGAGGTGTCTTCGATCAGCTCGACCGCGTCGGGGCGCACCGACTCGTAGAAGCTCGGCCAGCCGCAGCCCGAGTCGAACTTCGTGCCGGCCTGGAACAGTTCGGCGTTGCAGGCGCCGCAGGTGTACAGGCCCGATCGGCTCTCGTCGAGCAGTTCGCCTGTCCAGGCCCGCTCGGTGCCGGCCTGCCGCAGCACCTGGTAGCGCTCTTCGCCGAGTTCGGCGCGCCACTCGTCTTCGGTCTTCTCGACGGCGTACTTGCGGGTGCTCTGGTCGCTCATGGGTACCTTCCCCCTCGCGCCGTGGGGCGCCAGGTATCACCCCATTAAACTCGGGGTCGTGCCGGAACCTTCCATCGAACAGAAAACATGGAGTCATATTTCGGCCGACGAGTTCTTCGAGATCGCCTCCCTGCGCACCGAGGTCTTCTACCTCGAGCAGCAGATCGATGAGGCCGAACTCGATGAGCGCGACCGCGAGCCGACCACGCAGCACGTTTGGCTGCGCGACGATCGCGGCGTCGTCAGCTACCTGCGCGTGATCGAGGACGCGCATCCGGAGCCCTCGAACGGAGGCGCCCGCCGCCTGATCGGTCGCGTCGTCACGCGAGCGGATGCGCGTGGCCGCGGGCTCGCGCTGCGTCTCGTCGAGCACGTGATCGCCCAGTTCGGCGACGAGCCGCTCGCCCTGCACTCGCAGAGCTACATTCAGCCGCTGTACGCCCGCGCCGGCTTCGAGCCGGTGGGCGAGGAGTACATGGAGGCCGGGATTCCGCACGTCACGATGGTGCGGCGGGCCGGTCGATGAGGATGCGCGGGCGCGCGCCGGCCGCTGTCGTCGCGGCCGCGCTTGTCGCCGGGGGAGCGATGGGTAGTGCGCCCGTCGGATTGGCCGCATTGGCCGCGGCGGCCGTTGCGCCAGGCGACGCGCCAGGCGCCTGCGCGATCACCGACGCCGAGCTCGTGTGGGGCTTCAAAGAGTCGTTCCGGGCGTACATCAGCGGCTCGATCGCGAACGGCGAGTGGGAGGCGCTCGATGGCGCGCGCTACGAGACCCCCGTCTTCACCTTCGCCGGCGGCGCGGGCACGGCCGAGGAGGCGAGCGGCGAGGCCGAGATCGCGTTCGCGGGTGCGATGCGTTTCACGGGGCACGATGGCGTGCTCGACACGCTGATCGCCAACCCTCGCATCGTCGTGACGGGCCCAGGCAACGCGAGCCTCGTCGCCGATGTGACGGGCACACGCCAAGACTTCGAGGAAGTCGAGGCGTTTGACGTGCGTTTCGTCGAGCTCGATCTGGCCGCGGCCGAGGCGGCACTACGGCAGGCGGGGCAGGTGACCCTGACGGGCATCCCGGCGCAGTTGACCGAGGAGGGCGCTGACGCCTTCGGCACGTATCCCGCGGGCGAGCCGTTCGACGCCGTCGACGTGAGCTATGCGCTCGCCGACGACTGTGCCGTGGCTCCCGGCGTCGACCGAGCCGCGCTCGACCCGGCGGTCATCATCGCGCTCGCGGGCACCGGGCTGCTGGCGGTGGTCGGCGTCATCGCGGCCGTGGCCACGCGGCCGCGCCGAGGCGTCGATTCGACGCCCGCTCAGTCGGCCCCGTAGATCGCCCGAGCGAGGGCGTCGATCGCGAGCGGCGTGCGCGGCCCGAAGCTCAACACCTCGCCGTCGGCCATGTCGACAAAGCGCCGATTCTGCCCGGCCTCCGTCAGCGCGATCGCGGGCTTCTCGGCGAGCAGTCCGTCGACGCCGCCGACGCTCTCGAGCCCCGACGACATGACGAGAATCAGGTCGGGGTTCGCGGCGATCAGCGCCTCGTCGGTCATGGGGCGGAGCCCCGTCCACCCGATCTCACCGGCGACGTCGACCCCACCGAGCGCCTCAATCAGCTCGTCGGCTCCCGACTCCTCACCGAAGAGGTAGTAGACGCCGCTCGCGCCGCGCAGATACAAAAACAGGATGCGCACGCGCTCGTCGGGCGCGCTCGGCGCGATCGCGGCGACCTCGGCCACCGTGGCGGCGAGCTCGGCGTCGAGCTCGGTGGCGAGCAACTCGCCCGCCTCGGCGGCGCCGAATACGGCGGCAACGTCGCGCGCGAGCTGCGCCGGCGCATCGAGCCCCGGTTCGACGTCGACGTACACGACGGTGATTCCGGCCTCGCGAAGTTGGACGAGCACGTCGGTTGGCCCGACCGTGCCGTCCGTGATGATGAGGTCCGGGCGCAGCGCGAGGATCGCCTCGCTCGAGACGGCGTGCCCCGAGCTGGTGACGAGTGGAAGCTCGTCGGTGCCGGGGAAGGTCGTCGACACGTCGCGGCCGACGAGCCGGTCGCCGAAGCCGAGCGCCCACGTGGTCGCCGCGATCGAGCCCGCTATGTCGAGCGCGAGCACGCGGTCGGTGGCCTCGACCGTGACCTCGCGGTCGCCGTCGAGGTCGCGCGAGGTGACGGTGACCGGAAGCGTCTGCGCGGGGTCCTCCGCGACCGGGGTGATCGCCGCATCCGCGATCAGGGCGGTCGCCTCGGCGCCGTCGGTTCGCGGGTTGTCGAGCAGTGCAATCTCGGCGAGCGGCGGGCGGGGCCCGGCCACCTCAGGAGCGCCCGATGCGCCGGTGGGTGGGGCCGTGCATCCGGCCACCACGGCGACGATGCCGACGGCGGCGATCGCGGCGAGGCGCAGGCGGGCGGCGCGAAAAAGCATGGGGCTCCACGGAAGAAATAGCGGCGCGACGCAGCGCGCTGTCACGACGGTCTCAGGCTAGCCGCGCTGTCTGGCTGGCACCCGCGAGCCGCCGGGGCGGCCGCCTCAGCAGGCCTAACATGAGGGGGTGGCACAGCACCCGGATGACCCCGCGATGAGCGATCGCGTGCGCCGAGTGCTCGAGTTCGAACGCGAGTGGTGGGGCCACTCGCCGGCGAAAGAGCGCAGTATTCGCGGCGAGTTCGGCTGGAGCCCGGCCCGCTACTATCAGGTGCTGAACACCGTGGTTGACGACCCGATCGCCCTCGAGCACGACCCCGTGCTGGTGGGTCGGCTGCGCGAGGTGCGCGAGAGCCGCGCCGAGCGGCGTCGCACGCGGCGTCCGTCCGCCGCCGCCTCCTAACCCGAGAAAGCCCGCATGCCCGACTTCCCGCCCGACCGTTTCGACGAGGTGCCCGCCGTGGCCGGGCGCGTCGGAGCCCACCGAGCACCGCGCACTCGGGCGTCGGCCTGGCGGCTCGTGGGGGTGTCGGCTCTCATGAGCGGTCTGCTGGTGGTCGGCGGGCTCGTCGCGCTCGCGGTCATCGATGACCGCCTGCAACTCGACATTCCCGCGCTCACCGGCCCGCCGCCCGCCGAGCCCACCGAACCCGCTGCCCCCGACGTGCCCCCGATCACTGACCCGGCCGAGACCGCGCTGCCGGAAGGGTTCACGATCACGATCCTCGATGGCACCGCATCGGTCGGCCGTGGGCCGCAGGCGCAAGAGGCTCTGGATGCGCGCGGCTGGCCCGTCGGAACGGTCACCCAGACGGCCGAAACCGACATCGCCGAGACGGTTGTCTACTACGCGACCCCCGAGCTTGAGGGCGTCGCCCGCGGCATGGTCGAGCTGTTGGGCGGCATCGCCGACATCGAGCTGTCAGACGCCTTCCCCGGTGCGCCGATCACCATCGTGCTCGGCAGCGACTACGAGCTCGCGAACGCGTCCTGAGCACTGTTCGGTCTCGCACACAGCGCGCGTCACGGCGCCAGCGCGCGGGTGCCGAGGGTTAGGGTTCTCGCCATGCGCAGTACTCTTCGTCGACGCTCGGCGGCCCTTGCCCTGTCGGCCGTTCTGATCGCCGGTCTCGCCGCCTGCACGCCCGAGGCGGCCCCCGTCGATTCGGCATCGCCGAGCCCAACGGCAGAGCCGGATGAGCCGACGTACGAGTCGACTTATGAGGCGCCGCCCGCGACCGTCATCGCGCCGCTCACGGGTGAGGTCGTGCCGGACGGGTCACTCGATCGCCCGGTGTTGTCGGCGAAGATCGACAACGCGCCGCTCGCCCGGCCCCAGGTGGGCCTCGACCGGGCCGACATCGTGCACGTCGAGCTGGTCGAGGGTGGGTCGGTTCGCTACGCCGCGTCGTGGCACAGCGACCTGCCCGAGGAGGTGGGGCCCGTGCGCTCCGTGCGACCGATGGACCCGGACATCGTGTCGCCCTTCGGCGGCATTCTCGTGTACTCGGGCGCACAGCAGCGCTTCATCGACGCGATGCGCAACACCCCGGTGCGCAACATCATCTTCGACTACGGCGACGACGCCGACCTCGTCTACCGAGGGCTTCCCCGCCCCGCCCCGCACAACGTCATCGCGCGCGTCTCACAGCTCGTTGACCGTTATGCCGGCGACGCCGCGCCGCAGCAGCCGTATCTGTTTGCCGACCGCGTCGAGAACGCGACCGCCGTGCGCGACGGAAGCCCGGCATTCGCCCTCAATCTGCGATACGGCCAGATCGGCCAGTCGGGCTGGCAGTGGAGCGCGGCCGACAACGCGTGGTTGCGCCTGCAGGGCGGCACGCCCGACGTGGCTGCGAGCGGCGCACGTCTCAGCGCGACAAACGTGGTGGTGTTGCGCGTGCGCGTCGAAGTGATTCAGTCGATCCCGACGACGTTCCTTGCGGGAGAGTCAGGAACGGGCTTCGTCGCCTCAGGCGGGAAGACGATCCCGGTCACGTGGTCGAAGGCGGGCCAGGCCGACCCGATCCGCATCCTTGACGCTCAGGGTGTCGCCGTGCGCCTCGCCCCCGGCAACACGTGGGTCGAGCTGGTGCCGACCAGCGGCGACGCGAGCATCACCGCCGGCTGATCTTCCCTCCCTCGCTGGCTTGCACTCGCAGGTCGAGAGTGCCAAAATCAGTTAGCACTCACTCTCTGCGAGTGCCAGAGCTACCGTACGTACTGCGTCCGGGAGGGACGAAAGACACACATGGCTAAAATCATTGCTTTTGACGAAGAGGCCCGTCGCGGCCTGGAGCGCGGCCTGAACACCCTGGCTGACGCCGTGAAGGTGACGCTCGGCCCGCGTGGTCGCAACGTCGTCCTCGAGAAGAAGTGGGGCGCCCCCACGATCACCAACGACGGCGTCTCGATCGCGAAAGAGATCGAGCTCGACGAGCCCTTCGAGAAGATCGGCGCCGAGCTCGTCAAGGAGGTCGCGAAGAAGACCGACGACGTCGCCGGTGACGGCACCACGACCTCGGTCGTTCTCGCCCAGGCGCTCGTGCGCGAGGGCCTGCGCAACGTCGCCGCGGGCGCCGACCCCATCAGCCTCAAGCGCGGCATCGAGAAGGCCACCAAGGCCGTTTCGGACGAGCTGCTGAAGAGCGCCAAAGAGGTCGAGACGAAGGAAGAGATCGCCGCCACGGCGAGCATCTCGGCCGCCGACCCCGAGATCGGCGCGCTGATCGCCGAGGCCATCGACAAGGTGGGCAAGGAAGGCGTCGTCACGGTCGAGGAGTCGAACACCTTCGGCACCGAGCTCGAGCTGACCGAGGGTATGCGCTTCGACAAGGGTTACCTGTCGGCGTACTTCGTCACCGACCCCGAGCGCCAGGAAGCGGTCTTCGAAGACCCGTACATCCTCATCGTCAACGGCAAGATCTCGGCCATCAAGGACCTGCTCCCCGTGGTCGACAAGGTGATCCAGAGCGGCAAGCAGCTGCTCATCATCGCCGAAGACGTCGAGGGCGAGGCTCTCGCGACGCTCGTCGTCAACAAGATCCGCGGCATCTTCAAGTCGGTCGCCGTCAAGGCCCCCGGCTTCGGTGACCGCCGCAAGGCCATGCTGCAGGACATCGCGATCCTCACCGGTGGTCAGGTCATCAGCGAGGAGGTCGGTCTCAAGCTCGAGAACGCCACCCTCGACCTGCTCGGCCGCGCCCGCAAGGTCGTCATCACGAAGGACGAGACCACGATCGTTGAGGGTGCCGGCGACGCCGACGCCATTGCCGGTCGCGTCAAGCAGATTCGTGCCGAGATCGAGAACACCGACTCGGACTACGACCGCGAGAAGCTGCAGGAGCGCCTGGCGAAGCTCGCCGGTGGCGTTGCCGTCATCAAGGCGGGTGCCGCGACCGAGGTTGAGCTGAAGGAGCGCAAGCACCGCATCGAAGACGCCGTGCGCAACGCGAAGGCCGCCGTCGAGGAGGGCATCGTCGCCGGTGGTGGCGTCGCCCTCATCCAGGCCGGCAAGCTCGCCTTCGAGTCGGATGTTCTCAGCGGCCTCGTCGGTGACGAGGCGACCGGTGCGAACATCGTGAAGGTCGCGATCGACGCTCCGCTGAAGCAGATCGCCCTCAACGCGGGGCTCGAGCCCGGTGTGGTCGCCGACAAGGTGCGCCACCTGCCCGTTGGTCACGGCCTCAACGCCGCGACCGGCGAGTACGTCGACATGCTCGGTGCCGGCATCGCCGACCCGGTGAAGGTGACCCGCTCGGCGCTGCTCAACGCTGCGTCGATCGCCGGCCTCTTCCTCACCACGGAGGCCGTCGTCGCCGACAAGCCGGAGAAGAACCCGGCCCCGATGGGTGACCCCTCGGGCGGCATGGACTTCTAAGCACCGCACACAGCAGCACCAAACGGGGCGGTTCCCTTCGGGGAGCCGCCCCGTTTCGTTGTGCGCGGTGAATCAGCGAGCGAACATCGCCGCGGCCTGCTGCTCGATCTCGGCGTACTGACGGCCGGCCTGCCCGAGCGCGTGGTTGAGGGCGGCGAGGTTCTGCTCAAGGCGCGAGTAGGTGGCCATCCACTCGGCGACCAGGGTCTGAAAGGCGCTCGCGGCGCCGCCCTGCCAGCTGCCCTGCAGCGCGTTCAGCTGGCTCGTCAGGCCCGCACACTCAGCCTGCAGTCGGCCGATCGTCGCGGTGGTCGTCGAGGTGGCGCTGAGCAGTGCGTCGGCGTCGACCTGGTATCGGGTCATGGGGGTTCTCCTCCCGTCGGGCGCGCCCGCTGCGCGCCGCTGCGGAGGACCGTACGGCCGGGTGAATCGGCGTTCGCGCCTTAGACCTCGAAGGTGTCGTCGTCCCGACGCGCAGGCGCGGTGGGGAGGAGGGGCAGCGATACCCGGAAGGTCGCCCCGCCACCCGGAGTGTCGAGCACATCAACACGACCGCCGTGGTTCTGCACGATCGACGAGACGATGGCGAGGCCCAGCCCTGACCCTCCCGTGTCGCGGTTGCGTGACGAGTCGGCGCGGAAGAAGCGATCGAAGATCTTCTCCTTAAGCTGCGCCGGGATTCCCTCGCCGTGGTCGACCACCGCAATGGTCGCAAGCCCTGCCGCCTCATCGGCGCCGACGGCGAGTTCGATCGGGCTCCCCGCGGGGGTGAATCGCAGTGCGTTGCCGATGAGGTTCGTGACGACCTGGCGCAGCTTGTTTTCGTCGCCCTCAACCACGGCACTCACCGGGGGCAGGTCAGGCACCTCGAGTCTGCCGATAATCTCGGGCGCGTTGGCTGACGCCGCGGCGCTCCGGCGCTTCGGGCGCAGCCGCGCGAGCGCGGCACTGGCCCGGCGGCGCGTGGTCGCGGGCGAATCGGCCACGTCATCGTCGCCTGGCATCGCAAGACTGGGGGATGCGCGGCGGTCGTCGACGACGACCGTCACGTCGCGGTCGGGCGAGCCCGCCATGGCGTCGAGCGCTGCGTCGCGGGCGAGCGGTACGAGGTCAACCGGTGACTTCTCAAGCGGCCGCTGCTCGTCGAGGCGGGCGAGTTCGAGCAGGTCGGAGACGAGGGAGCTCATGCGCATCGCCTCTTTCTCGATGCGCTCCATGGCCTGCGCGACGTCTTCTTCTTTTTGGATCGCGCCCATGCGGTACAGCTCGGCATAGCCGCGAAGCGAGACGAGCGGGGTGCGCAATTCGTGACTCGCGTCGCCGACGAAGCGGCGCATCCGGGAGATGGTTTCGGCGCGGTCGGCGAACGCGCGATCGATGCGCGAAAGCATCGTGTTGAGCGAGCGGTTGAGTCGGCCCACCTCGGTGTTCGGGGTGGCGCCCGACAGGCGCTGGCTGAAGTCTCCGCCGGCGAATCGCGCGGCGGTGGCCTCGACCTCGCGCAGCGGTCGGAAGGTGGTCGTCACGAGCAGGCGCGTGATGGCGGCGGAGAGGATCACGACGACGAGACCGAAGCCGAGGAAGATCGAGGCGAACGACCCGATCACGCTGTTGGTGTTGCTGAGATCGGCGCCGATAACGAGAGTCGCTTGTGCGCGACTTCCCGGATCGCCCTCGGTGACGACGGTCAGCGGGAACGTCGTCACGCGCCATTGCGTGGTGCGGTTTTCGCTCGTCAGCGTCACGCCGCCGTCGAGGGTTGCGACATATTGAAGCGTCAGTCGCGAGACATCGGGCGCCTGTTCGCGTCCACCCGAGCCGACGTTGTCGTCAATGATCGTGCCGTCGGCGGCGACCGCGCCGAAGTAGAACGGCGACGAGAAGATCGACGGGGTCAACGTGGAGAAGTCGTCGAATTGGTCGGCAGAGAACTGGGCCCGCTCACCGTCCGGGGTCGTCAAGAGCTCAGTCACCTCGTCGGCAGCGGTCGCGATCGCGCGGTCGACCTCGTCGACGAGCGTGCGCTGCAGGGTGGTGAGGGTTCCGGTGCCGACGACGAGCAATCCGAAGGTCACGACGAGCACCGTGACTCCGGTGATCTTCGAGCGGAGGGAGATTCCCTCCCACCACTGGCTCAACTGCTCATGCATGAGGGTCGGCGCTCACTGCGGCCGCTCCCGCCACTACTTCGACGCTTTGAGCATGTACCCGAAGCCGCGCTTGGTCTGAATCAGCGGCTCGTCCGTATGCTGGTCGAGCTTGCGGCGCAGGTACGAGATGTAACTCTCGACGATGCCGGCGTCGCCGTTGAAGTCGTACTCCCACACGTGGTCGAGGATCTGTGCCTTCGACAGCACGCGGTTGGGGTTCAGCATGAGGTAGCGCAGCAGCTTGAACTCGGTGGGGCTGAGCTCGATGACGACGTCGCCGACGGTCACCTCGTGCGTGTCCTGGTCCATCGTGAGTTCGCCAGCACGGATGATCGCGTCGTCTTCTTCTTGCATCGTGCGGCGAAGAATCGCCTTGATGCGCGCGACAATTTCGTCGAGGCTGAACGGCTTGGTGACGTAGTCGTCGCCGCCGACGGTGAGACCCATGATCTTGTCATCGGTGTCGTCTTTCGCCGTCAGGAAAAGGATGGGGCTCGTGTATCCGCTCGAGCGCAGACGCTTGGTAACGCCGAAGCCGTTGATGTCGGGCAGCATCACGTCGAGGATGATGAGGTCGGGCTCTTCTTCCAGCACGGCCGAGATGGCCTGGGCGCCGTTGCTCACCGCGCGAACGGCGAAACCGGCGAACCGCAGACTCGTCGTCAGCAGGTCGCGAATGTTGGGCTCGTCGTCGACGATGAGAATTTTGGGTCCGTCAGCCATGCGGCCAGTATCTGCGCGTGCACTGAGGGTTTCCTGAACGCCGCGCCGATGGTTTCGGAACGGAGCAACTGATTCGCGGCGGAACACGCTGTGAGCGACCCGCGTGCCGATGTCGGTTCGCCCTTCTACAGTCCCGTCATGGACATCGTTCTCATTCCCGGATTCTGGCTCGACGCGGATTCGTGGAACACGGTGACGCCCCCGCTCATCGCCGCCGGCCATCGCGTGCACCCGCTCACGCTTCCCGGCAAGGAAGCCGAGCCCGCGCCGCACGCTGGCATCGGGCTGCAGGACCACATTGACGCCGTGCTGACGGTGCTCGACGGGCTCGATCGAGGCGGTGCGGCCCCGGTCGCGCTTGTGGGGCACAGTGGGGGAGTGGCGATCGCGTGGGGCGTGGCAGACGCCCGGCCCGAGCTCGTCGCCCACCTGGTGTTCGTCGACTCGTTCCCCCTGGGCAACGGCAGCGTGGTCAACGACGAGCTGCCGGTGCGCGGCGACTCGGTGCCGCTGCCGGCGTGGGAGGTCTTCGAGGAGGCCGATCTGCGCGACCTTGACGATGCGCTGCGATCACACTTTGCGCAGATCGCCGTCGCCGAACCAGCGGGAGTGGCCCGTGATCCGCTTCGACTGTCGAATGAGGCGCGGTACAGCATCCCCGCCACGATCATTGCGTGCGAGTTTCCCGCCTCGGATCTGCAGGGCGCCATCAGCGCGGGTGCAGCGTGGGCTGGCGAGCTGGCCCGTCTCGAGGCACTGCAGTTCGTCGAACTCCCGACGGGGCACTGGCCGCAACTGACGAAGCCGGGCGAACTGGCCGAGGCGATACTGCGCGCCCTCGACGGAAACGACGCGGGCTAGGGGCTCGCCTGCCTATGCCGCGTCGTCGAGGCGGTGCGCGTCGAGAATCTCGTAGCTGTAGCCCTGCTCGGCCAAGAACCGCTGCCGGTTCTGCGCGAAATCCTGGTCGACGGTGTCGCGTGCAACGAGGGTGTAGAAGCTCGCAGGGATTCCGCTCTGCTTGGGCCGCAGCAGGCGGCCGAGGCGCTGCGCCTCCTCCTGTCGCGAGCCGAATGAGCCCGACACCTGGATCGCGACCGTGGCCTCGGGCAGGTCGACCGAAAAGTTGGCGACCTTCGAGACGACGAGAACCGGGGTCGTGCCGTCGCGGAATTCCTGGAAAAGCCGTTCACGTTCATCCACCGGCGTCGCGCCGGTCAGTTGCGGCACGCCCAGCTCGTCGGCAAGCTCGTCGATCTGGTCGAGATACTGCCCAATGATCAGGATGCGCTCGTCCGCGTGCCGCTCGACGAGCCGCTTCACGACGTCGCGCTTCGCCGGGGCGGTCGCCGCGAGGCGGTAGCGCTGGTCGTCGGCGCTCGCCGCGTACTCGAGACGCTCATCCGGCGGGAGGTCGACGCGCACCTCGTAGCAGGAGGCGGGGGAGATGTAGCCCTGCTGCTCGATCTGCTTCCAGGGGGCATCAAAGCGCTTGGGGCCGATCAGGCTGAACACGTCGCCCTCGCGGCCGTCTTCGCGCACGAGCGTCGCGGTGAGGCCGAGGCGGCGCCGCGCCTGCAACTCGGCGGTGAGCTTGAACACGGGAGCGGGCAGCAGGTGTACCTCGTCGTAGACGATGAGACCCCAGTCGAGCGCGTCAAGCAGTGCCAGGTGCGCGTACTCGCCCTTCCGCTTGGCGGTGAGAATTTGGTACGTCGCGATCGTGACCGGCTTCACCTCTTTCACCTGCCCCGAGTACTCGCCAATCTCGTCGGCGGTAAGGGTGGTGCGGCGCAGCAACTCGTCGCGCCACTGTCGCGCCGAGACGGTGTTGGTTACGAGGATCAGCGTGGTCGTCGCCGCCGAGGCCATGGCGCCCGCCCCGACGAGGGTCTTGCCGGCGCCACAGGGCAACACGACGACGCCCGAACCGCCGACGAAGAACTGGTCGATCGCCTGCTGCTGGTACGGGCGCAGCCCCCACTCGGTGGTGTCGAGGTCGATGGGGTGCGGGGTGCCGGGCGTGTAACCGGCGAGGTCGTCAGCGGGCCAGCCGATCTTCACCAGCTCTTGCTTGACCTGACCGCGGGCCCACGCCTGCAGGCGGTAGGCGTGCTCGTCGAGGCGGCCCTCGAGCAGCGGCGCGATGCGCTTGTTCGACGCAATTTCGGTGAGCACGGCCCGATCGGTCGAGCGCAGAACGAGGCCCTCGTCATCGCGCTCGACGACGAGCCGGCCGTAGCGCCCGACCGTCTCGGCGATGTCGATCGACACCGACTGCGGCACCGGAAACTTGGAGTACTTCTCGAGCACGGCCAGCATCTCGTCGGCATCGTGGCCGGCGGCGCGAGCGTTCCAGAGGCCCAGCCGCGTGATCCGGTAGGTGTGCACGTGCTCGGGTGCGCGCTCAAGTTCGGCGAAGACCGACAGCGCGTGACGGGCGTCGTCGGCGTGCGGATTCGCGACCTCGAGCAGCACGGTTCGGTCGCTCTGAACGATGAGCGGGCCGTCAGGATTCATAACGGGTCAGTCTAGGTGCGCGGGCTGAGAGCTCCGCGCGGAGGGCGGGCGTCAGGCGTCGGGAACGTCGAGCGCCGTGATGCTCGCGATCGGCAGGGTGCGCTCGACGTCGGCCGCCAGGTCGCGCCCGCGCACGCGCCCCGCAGCGATGCCGCTCGGCTCGAGCTCGAAGGTGCGCTCGCTGCCGTCGGGCAGGCGCACGGTCGCGCGCACAGGCAGTTTTGCGCGCAGGGCGAGTTCCCACTGCCGCGCCACCCACGCGTCGCCGCCCGCTGCGTCGGCGCTCGAGGTGGCGCCGTGCAGGCGTCGCGCGGCCTCCACGACGGGGTCGGGGGCGGGGCCCGACGCGGGAGGTCGACTCGGGCTGCGTCCGCGTGAGCTGCGCGCGGGGCGCGACGCGACGATCGGATGCTCGCCCTCCTCCGGCGCCGCCGGGTAACGCCCGTCAATGAGCGCCCCCAACACGATGCCGGGGTCAAGGCGGCTGACCAGCCGGTGCAGGCCCGTGCGCGTGAGGTTCAGCGGGCCGAGGGTCGGGTCGACCGCGAGGGCGTCGATGAGCACCGTGTCGTCGCTGCGGATGCTCGTCGTCGCGGCGAGATCCGTCGCCTCGTCGACCAACAGCATCCCGACCCTGATGGCGCCGTAGCGGCGCGCCGTCTCGTCGATCAGATAGGCGACCGGCTGCGGAACGCCGGTCAACGACAGCTCAGTGAGGAAGGCGACGAGAGCCTCTGGCGTGTGGCCTGCAGCGATGGCGCGGCTCACACTGTCAGCGCTCAGCCGGTAGCGGCCCGCAAGGCCCGCGGCCTCGACATCGGCCATCGTGCGCAGCGTTTCGTCGAGGTCGGCGGCGAGGGGGCCGGGCGACACCACGGTGAGGTCGTGCTGCAGGTACACCTGGCGCACGTCGGGCGGAACGAGGGGCGCCAAGCTTGCGGTGGCCGCCGCACCGCCGTCGCGCAGCGCCGCGGCACCGACGGTCGTCACCCGGCCATCGACCGTGATGCCGAGCACCTCCGACTGGCGGGCGAGGGCGGCAAAGCGGGCGCGCAAGGCCTGGTCGGCCGCGGGATACAACCAGTCAATGAACTCGGCCGAGCGGTCGCCCGCACCCGCCGCGGCGCGGCCACCGACCGCCTCACGCAGGGCGTCGGGCAGCGCGTGGCGCCACGCGTCGGCGAGGGCCGCCCACCGGTCAAGGACGGTGCGGCTGCGCCACTCCGACGCGGCGTCGGTGGCGATGAGGTGCTCGCGCGTGTCGGCAACAAGACCGAGCGCCCGCGCCAGCGCGAGATGGTCGTCGAGACGATCGTCGGGAATCGCCGCCGCGGCCGCCACGCGACGCGCGTCGGGCAGCGAAACCCCGCCCCGTGCCAGCAGTCGGGCCGGCTCGGCCCCGAGCGCCCGCGTCAACTCGGCGATGCGCACCGCCGCGCTGAACGCGTTCTCTGCCGACTGCCGGTCAAGCCGCGCAATCTCATCGACGTCCACGGGTCGCAGCGGGCTCGGCGCTGCCACATCGCGCAGCGCGCCCGCCGACGGCAGCCCGCGCCCCGGCCAGCGCGCAAGCGCCGCCGAGACCGGTGCGGGCACGGTGAGCTGGGTGACCGCCTCAGGAGCGATGCCGTCGCCGTCGGCGATGGCGAGCATCCGATCAAGCGGCGTACGCAGGGCGTCGACAACGGCTTCCGGAGGCGCATCAAGCGCGGCAGCGAGCTCAGCGATCGCGATGCCGCGCCCCTCCGGATCGCGTTCACCCGCCGTCGCCAACGCGGCGAGGGATGCGCGGGGCAGGTCGGCGAGCGCCTGCTCGATCGCGCCGTCATCGAGCAGCGCCTCGGCCAGATCGAACAGGTCTGCAAGCGGGGCGGGCGAGACCCGGCGCGCACGAATCAGCGCGGCGAGGTCTGCCTCGTCGAACTGTCGCAGGCGAGCCGCGAGAGCGATGGACGCGGGGCTAGCCGCCGGCATGCTTCGCGGCGCGCGACCGCCGCACCGCGCTCACAATGAGCAGGGCGACGATGAGGCCGAAACCGATCGGCAAGCTGATGAGCGGAAGCATGGTGACCCACGCCCAGATGCCCGAGGTGAAGTCACGCGGGTCAAGACCCGCCGAAACGCCCGACATCAGGGCGACAAAGCAGGCGAGGCTCACGACGATGACGACGGCGACCGCGTACGCGAGCACGCGTTCGACGCGGTTGCTCATGACGATCGACTCCTCCGGCATGGCGTAAGGATATGCCCGGGCGCTGAGCGGGGCCTACCCCCGCTCCAGGGGGCAGTGCCAGGCGGGTATCCTTCAGCAGACGCTTCACGACACGTCAGGAGTACGCGCATGCCCACCGGCAAGGTCAAGTTCTACGACCAAGACAAAGGTTTCGGCTTCATCGCCAGCGATGAGGGCGACGAGGTCTTCCTGCACGCCTCCGCGCTGCCCGCGGGAGCGACCGTCAAGCCGGGAACGCGGCTCGAGTTCGGCATTGCCGACGGAAAGCGCGGCGCTCAGGCGCTGTCGGTGCGCATTCTCGACCAGAAGCCCACGCTCACGGCGATCAACCGCAAGCCGGCCGACGAGATGGCGATCATCGTCGAAGACCTCATCACGCTGCTCGACGGCGTCGGCGGCAAGCTCCGCGCGGGTCGGTACCCCGACCGCGAGCAGGGTCGCAAGGTGGCCGCCGTGCTGCGTAAGGTCGCGGACGACCTGGATGCCTGACGCACCCGGTAAGGACACCCTCGAGGCGCTCGGTCGTTCGGCGCTCGCCGAGGTCACGCCCGAGCGCACGGTCGGCCAACTGCGCGAGGTCGACACGTCGACCGATGGCGTGGTGACGCTGACCTACTCGACGACGATGGGTGGCTACCCGGGCTGGGTTTGGACGGTCGCGGTCAGCACCATCGACCCGGCGAATCCCAGCGTGCTCGAGACCGAGCTCATGCCGGGCGACGGCGCGCTGCTCGCACCCGACTGGGTGCCGTGGGCCGACCGGCTTGACGAGTACATCGCGCAGCAGGCTGAGCTCGCCGCCGCGGGCGCCGACGACGAGTCGGATGACGACGCGGACGACGACGATTCAGACGACGACGATGCCGACGAGCACGACCTGCACGACGACCACGACGCTGACGTGTTCGACGGCGTCGACATCGACGCGCACGCCGACGAGGGTGTCAGCGTCGACGCGGACGACTGACGACGATCACGCCCAGAACGCCGAGGCCCACGCCGATCGCGATGGTCGCGGTCGCAAACGCCGGGTCGCGCAGCATGCCCATAGTCGCGGCAATCGCCACGCCGATCGCGACGATGAGCCACAAGCCCATGCCCACAACGTAGGCCTGCCGGTCGTTCGTCGCGAGCGGCTCGGGCTGCGGCCGGCGCTCGTCGTGCGGCACCCAGAGGCGCATCGGCGTTAGCCCGCCACCCGCTCGAGCACGTAGTCGATGCTGCGAATGAGTTGACGTACGTCGTCGGGGTCGATCGCGACGAAGGTGGCAATGCGCAGCTGGTTGCGTCCGAGCTTGCGGTACGGCTCGGTGTCGACGATGCCGTTCGCGCGCAGGGTCGCGGCGACGGCGGCCGCGTCGACGCTGTCATCGAAATCGATGGTGACGACCACGGGCGAGCGGTCTGCGGGGTCGGCGACGAACGGGGTCGCCAGCGGGTGGCTGTCGGCCCAGTCGTACAGCACCCCGCTCGAGGTGGCTGCGCGCTCGCCGCACCAGGCGAGTCCACCCGATGCGTTCATCCAGCGCAGCTGCTCGTCCAGCAGCACGAGAGTCGCGAGGGCCGGGGTGTTCAGCGTCTGGTCGAGGCGCGAGTTGTCGATCGCGGCGGTCAGCGAGAGGAACGGCGGGATCCACCGCTCCGACGCGCCGATGCGTTCGGCCCGTTCAATCGCGGCGGGGCTCATGAGCGCGATCCACAGCCCGCCGTCTCCCGCAAAATTCTTCTGCGGTGCGAAGTAGTAGACGTCGGTCTCGGTGATGTCGATGTCGATGCCGCCCGCGGCGCTGGTCGCGTCGACGGCGGTCAGCGCGCCGTCGCTGTTCGGGATGCGCGTGACCGGCACCGCGACGCCGGTCGACGTTTCGTTGTGCGGGTATGCGTAGAGGTCAACCCCGTCGACCGCCTCGAGCGTGCCCCGCGTGCCGGCCGCGGTCTTCACGACGTGCGGCGACTCGAGCCACGGAGCCGAGGCGGAGGCGACGAACTTGCTGCCAAACTCGCCGAAGTCGAGGTGCGCACTACGGCGCTCAATCAGGCCGGCGGCGGCGACGTCCCAGAATGCGGTTGAGCCGCCGTTGCCCAGCACAACCTCGTAGCCGTCGGGCAGGCGGAACAGTTCGCCGAGACCGGCGCGAACGCTGCCGACGAGCGACTTGACCGGCTTTTGCCGGTGCGAGGTGCCGAGAAGCGAGGCAGCGTTCGCGATCGCGTCGAGCTGCGCGGGGCGCACTTTCGACGGCCCGCAGCCGAATCGTCCATCGGTGGGCAGGAGCTCGGCGGGGATGACGATGTCGGCCATGCCTGAATCCTACGAGCGATTAGGCTGGACGGGTGCGCCGCGAGGCGACGCGAAGAAGGGGAGGCGCTGGGTATGACCGATCTCGTCGACACGACGGAGATGTACCTGCGCACGATCCTCGACCTCGAAGAAGAGGGCATTGTCCCCATGCGAGCGCGTATCTCTGAACGCATTGGGCACTCGGGCCCCACCGTCTCGCAGACCGTTGCCCGTATGGAACGCGACGGGCTCGTGAGCGTCGAAGGTGACCGCCACCTCGCGCTCACCGTTGAGGGTCGCACTAAGGCGACAGCCGTGATGCGCAAGCACCGCCTCGCCGAGCGTCTGCTGCACGACATCATCGGCCTCGAGTGGTCGCTCGTGCACGACGAAGCCTGCCGCTGGGAGCACGTCATGAGTGAGCAGGTCGAGCGGCGCATCATCGCGATGCTCGACAACCCGAGTGAGTCGCCATACGGCAACCCGATTCCGGGGCTCGAAGAATTTGGCTTGCCCGAGGCAGAGCCGTTCCTCGACGGAGTCCTTCCCCTGCCGCACGCGCTGGCGGCCGGCACGCGGCACTGCAGTATTCGGCGCCTGGCCGAGCCCGTGCAGTTCGACCCCGACGTGCTGCACCAGCTGCACGAGGCGGGCGTGATGCCGGGGGCCGAGGCGATCATCCGACCCGGTGACGGCGGGTACATCTCGGTCGAGGTGACGGGCCGCGCCGAGGCGATTGAGCTGCCGCCCGAGGTCGCGCAGCACATCTACGTTTCAGACTGAGGATTAACCACTACATGTGGTGTGGGCGGTTCGAGTTGTAACCGTTCCGTGACCTCACGTACACTCGCGAGGTCGCCGCCCACACCCAGGGCATGGCGGCTCCGACGCAGGACGCCCGCACGCCCGTCTCCTGCCCGGACCGTGGAATACACGAAACAGTGACGGGCCGCACCAAGGAGCGGCGAGGCGCAGGAGGTTACCTCTTGATCCAAGGCACCCCCGGTGAGACCGAGCGCGACGCAGCGCCCGCAGACCCCACCGCCCTTCGTCGTCGCGACCTCCGCACCGCTCGCACCGGGCTCGTTGTGCGCCCGCCCGTGGCTCCGCTCGCCGTCGCCACCGCTCCGGCCGTCGCCGCGGCACCGCGCCCCGGAATCAAGCGCACCGCCGTCAACATGGCCGTCATCACGGTGGCGACCGGTCTCATTGCCACCATGGCACTGCCGGGCACCGCGCTGCTGAGCGACCCCGCCGCGAACGCCGAAAACGCGATCACCGCCGGCAACGCTGAAGCACTCGCCCAGCTCAAGTCGACCGAATCGCAGTCGGTCGCCATCGACGGCCAGCTGGCCGCCACCGCCGCCCTGCGCGACGACTTCAGCGCGACGACGATGGAAGAGCTCGTCGCCGCGCGCGCCGCCGAAGAGCGCCAAGCGCGCATTGCCGAAGCTGCCGCGGCTGCTGCGGCGGCTCCGCGCGCCTCCGGCCCGAGCGTGTCTGACTTCCTCGCCAACCCGCCGTACCCGACGGTCAGCCCCGACCAGATCATCCAGGTCGCCATGCAGTACCAAGGGGTTCCGTACCTGTTCGGCGGAACGACGCCCGCCGGCTTCGACTGCTCGGGCTTCGTGCAGTACGTGTACGCGCAGTTCGGTATCGCCCTTCCGCGCACGGTGCCCCAGCAGGACGCCGCGGGCACGCGCATCTCGAAGGCAGACGCTCTGCCGGGCGACCTCGTCATCATGCCCGGCCACAACGGCATTTACGCCGGCAACGGCATGATCATCGACGCACCTCGCGCCGGAAAGACCGTCAGCCTGCGCCCGATCTGGACCGACAACTACTGGATCGTTCGCGTCGGCATCTAGCCCGCCGTGACGCGCCGCGGGGCGCTCGTCGCCCCGCGTTCATCTTCGTGGGTTAGCCTGAGGCTCATCGGCGCCGTACGGCACCGGATGAGGAGCGACCATGCGAGGGCAACGCGACATCCAAACCGTGGATGCGCGCGCGATCTTTCGCATAGTCAGCGGCGTCAGCGCGGCCCTGCCCTGTCAGGCTCGCGCGCACACCAGCACTGTCGTCTAACGGCAGTGCTTTTTTTGTGCCCGCACGCGGGCGCAAGAAAACGGCAGACACCGCACTTCGCAGCCGGAGCCGGCGTCGATGAGTGACCGCCCGCAGGCCATGCGGGCCCAGTCGACAGGAGAAGCCGTGCGCACACTCGTCTTGAACGCCGGGTACGAACCCCTCGCCGTGGTGTCGTTCCGCCGAGCCCTCGTGCTCGTGATGAACGGGAAGGCGACGATCCTTGCCGCCGACGGCGAGCATCCGGTTTTCGGCATCACCGATGCCTTCGACCGGCCGAGCGTGATTGTGCTGCGGCGCTACGTAAAGATTCCGCACACGCGTTCGGTGCCGCTCACGCGCCGCGGCGTACTGCGGCGCGACGGCAACCGCTGCGCGTACTGCGCATCGTTCGCCTCGACGATCGACCACGTGCAGCCACGCTCGCGCGGCGGCGCCGACTCGTGGGAGAACCTGGTCGCCTGCTGCCTGCGCTGCAACAACGTGAAGGGCGACCGCACGCCCGCCGAAATGGGCTGGCGGTTGCGCGTCACGCCGAAAGCCCCGCACGGAACCGCGTGGCTCGTGCGGGGCATCGAACGCCCTCAGCCGCAGTGGGACGAGTACCTCGCCCCGGCCGTGGCGGCCTAGGGTCTAGCCAGCGAACGCGGCGTCGTACAGCGCGCGCAGTTCGGGGGTGTCTTCTCCGGTGACGCCGCAGCCCGTCATGGCGCCGTTGAGCGCGCCGACCAGGTAGTCGTTGCCCTCGACAAACGGCACGCCCGAGAAGTCGGACGACGTCGCGTCGACCTGGGTCACCGTGACGCGGTCGGCGACCTCGCCAGCGAGGGTTTCGGTCACGTCCAGGGTGACGGTGTCGCCCTCGACGGCGATGACGGTGGCGGCGAACGCCTGCTCCTGCGCGGCGATGGTCGCCGGCTCCAGCGCGAGGCAGCCGCCGCTGGCGACGTCGCCGCCGGTCGGCGGGGCGAGGGCCTCGACGCTCGGCTCAGTGCCGCCGAGTGCGAGCGGCGCGACGATCGCGGCGGCGATCGCGAGGGCCGCCGCGACGCCGGCCAAAGGCATCCAGCGGGGGATGCGCGGGCGGGCGTTGTCGGTGTCGGCGCCAGCGGGCGCGGTGTGGGTGGTGTTGGACATGAGCTGCTCCATCTCTCGGTTGAGCCCCTCGGGGCCGAGGGCGGGGAGCCGGCGGGCCGGGTCGGCCGAGCGCAGCTGTGCGCGCAGTTCGCTGTCGTCGTCAGTCATTCGTTGTTCTCCCTTCCTCGTGCCGTACATGTCCGGGTGGCGGTGCAGATTTCTCGAGCTCGGCCTTCAGGCGCGCCTTCGCGCGGTGCAGGCGAATGGCGGCGGCGTTTGCCGAGATGTCGAGCACGACGGCGATCTGCGGGCTCTCGAGTTCTTCCCACGCCCAGAGGCGTAGCACCTCGGCGTCGTCGGCCCGCAGTCTGGTCAGCGCTGTGGTGACGGCGGCCGCGCGGGGGTCGTCGTCGGGGTCCTCCGCGCCGAGCGGGGCAGCAGCGGCCGGGGGCGGGTCGATCGCGATAATGCGGCCGACGAGCCGCCCGCGTCGACGCTCGGCGCGCTGCGCGTTCTGCAGACACTGCCGCGCCACGACGAACGCCCACGGCACGGCGTTTTCCGGCTCGGCCGGAACGTCGTCGAGCCGTCGCCAGCACACGAGCAGCACGTCCCCGAACACGTCGTCGGCGGTCGCCGCGTCGGTGCGGCGGTGCAGGTAGCGGCGCACCGGCTCGCCGACCAGCGCGACCAGCTCGCGCATGCGGTGCTCGCGCGCGGTGTCGGTCACGGTTCCCACACTGCGCCATGTCCGGATGCGTGCTCCCGATTTCACCTCGGCGCGCCGGACGCCGAAATGCCCGTTGGGAACGGCCGACGAACTCGCGGGAAGCCCGACGCGACCCGAACGAGGGGTAGTGCGAGCAGAACTCAGACTCTACGCTCGGCATGGTGAGCGATCCGCTGAGTGACGAATCCGTCGAGCGCGTCGCCAATCTTCACGGAGTCCTCGCTCTTCGGTCCCGCGCGCCGGGCTACGCCGTCGCGCAGAAGTGCCTCGAGGTCCAGGCAGCGGCCGAAGCGCACGATCCGGCCCTTCGCACCGAGCATCGCACCGTGCTCGCGCCCGACGCGAGATCGTGGTTCATCGGGGCCCAGGGCGAGCGACACGTCGGCACGATCCTGTCAAAGTTGGGCCCTGAGTGGCTCGTGTTGCACGCCGTACCGATCGGCGCGGGAACGAAAGACGTCGACCACCTCGTCGTCGGGCCGCCCGGCGTCTTCGCCATCAACACGAAGCATCACCGCGACGCGCGCGTGTGGGTGGGCGATCACGTCTTGCGGCTCAACAACTCGAACACGCAGCATCTGCGCGCGGCGAGATCGGATGCGCGGGACGCGTCGCGGAGGCTCACTGCGGCGGCGGGTTATCCCGTCTCGGTGACGTCGGTGCTGGCTCTCGTCGGCGAGCAGTCGATCGTTGATGGTCGGCGGGGTCCTCGACACGACCCCATCGTCGTTTCATCTCGCGGCCTGCTCGCCTGGCTCACACAGCTGCCGCGACGATTGTCGGACGCCGAGCTCGGGCACCTTCGCCTCGTGAGTGAAGAGCCCATCACGTGGCACATCGATCGTTCCGCGGCGAACACGTTGCGGGTCATGCAGCGCTTCGATCGCTTGGAGGCCGAGGTCTACAAACAGGGCCCCGTGGTGCTCGCGCCGACGTCGAAGGCCAGGGCCATGCCGTCCCGGCGGACCCCCGCTGGAGGGCGCCGCCCCGCGGGGCGCAGTCGTCGTCAGTCGGGTCGACCCGCCGGTGTCGGCTTGCTCAAGTTCCTTGTCGGTCTCGCGGTGTTGTTCACCGCGCCGCTCTGGATGCCCGTGGTTGGCGCCGTCGTCGGCACCGTCGTCACCGGCATGCTCATGAACGTGCTCACGCCATAGCGCCCTGCGGGCTGAGCGGTTAGCGGCCTCCGCCGCCCCCGCCTCCACCCCCACCGCCGGCGAAGCCGCCGCCGAACGAGCCGCCAATCATGCTGCCGGTGCCGCTCGACGACCACTCGCTGGTCGCCGGGTCGGTCATGGTCTTCTGGAAACCGTTCAGAGCCGTGACGAACAGCGCGACCTGGAAGCCCTCGGGGCCGACGAAGAAGTCGGGGGTCTCGCCGGCGGCGGATGCGCGCACGGCGAGTTCGCGCATCCATTGGTCTTCGACGCCCCAGAGCACCGCCCAGGGCAGCAGCTTTTCGTACAGCTTCACAAGTTGGTGGCCGTCGCCGACGTCGATGCGCTCGGCGCCCTGCGGGCTCTGCAGCGCGCGCAGGCGATCTTCTTCGGCGACGGTCAGGTAGAGCCGCATGCCCTCGAGGTGGTCGGTCAGTTCGCGCCCGCGCTCGGTGAGCTGCAGGGGTCGCACGGCGAGCACCGTGGTGATGATCGAGCCCGAAAAGCCGAGCGCGGCGGCGATGGCGAGCAGCGGTGAGACCTGGCCGTAGATCTCGTCGGAGGCGATGAGCGCGGTGATTGCGATGATGAAGAGGGTCCAGGAGAGGGCGGCAATCACGGCGCCCGTTCCCTGCCGTGGCGCGCGGCGCTTCCAGCCCTGCTCGGTGACCGCGCGGCTCGCCTCGGCTGCGATGCCGTTGAGCGCGCTGGTCAGTGCGGCGTCGTACTCGCCGTACGGCGTCAGCGCGCCCTGCTCGCGGTCGGCGCCGAACAGGGCCGTCAAGACGGCGCGGTCGAGGTCGTCGGCGCCGGTGTCGGAGCGGTACTGCAGCGTGTACGGGGCGCTGGATGCGGTCGCCTGGTAGGCGAGGATGCGGATGTTCTTGCGCACGGCCAGCCGAACGAGCGTCGCCGGAATACCGGTCGCCGGGCGCTTCACGAGGTGCGCCGCCTGCAGGATGTCGATTCCGCGCGGCTCGCTGTACTGCGGAATGATCGCGAACCGGCTCTGCGCGCCCCTCGGCGCCCGGATGCGCACCACGATTCCGGCGACGAGGGCCGCGATCGAGGCGAGGCCGACTGCGGCGCTCGCACCGAGCATCCACGTCGGAAGCGGCAGGGGGATGATGGGCTCGCCCAGCGGCGGCTCGGTCGGTTCGGGGGTGGCGAACGTTCCGGCGGTGAAGCCGACGGCCAGGCTCAGCGTTTCGCCGGGGCCGAGGTCGGTGGCGCTCGCCGTGATCGGGTTCGCGGCAGCGTCGATCGGGCACTGCTCGGTCGAGCCCTGCGGGCCGACGTAGCAGGCGGCGTTGCCCGTGAGGGCCGCGGCGACGTCGTCAGTGAGGGTCAGGGTGACGCTGACGCGCCCGAACGGCTGGTCCCAGCCGGTGCCGTTCACATCCCAGTACAGCTCGTCGCTGCCCGTGTTCTCGAACGAGCGCACGACGTTCTCGAGCGTGTAGCTGATGACGTAGGTCTGCACGCCGCGCACGAAGTCGTCGGTGCCGAGCGCGAGCTCGAGAAACTCGCCCGCGTCCTCCGCCTCGAATGGCACGGATGCGCCACTCGCGTCGGTCACGCTCGTCACCTCGGGCGACAGCGGCACCCCGTCGTAGTCGGTCGGGATGGCGCGGATGATGCCGCGGTACTGATCAAAGTCGGGGAACCGGGCGACGATCGTCTCGACCACCTCGAGGCGGGAGGTGCCGTCGGCGTCGCGGCTCAGTGTGTAGTCGGCGTCGAACGAATCGAAGGTGAAGTTGCTCGTGTCGGCGTGCGCCGGCGGGGCGCTCGCCGTGGCGGCGAGGGCGAGAGGCGCGGCGACGAGCGCGAGGCCCATAAGCGCGGCGGCGAAGCGGGCGAAGACGGCGGTGGCGGATGCTCGGGGGCGCACCCGCTCGACACTAGCAACACTACGAATCGTCAGATTTGAGGCTGTGGAGCGTCAGCTTTTCAGCATGCCGCGCAGCGCCTCAGTGAGCCGGCGGGTGGTGTCGATCGAGACGGATGCGTGCGGCTCGGCGACGTCGAAGCCGTGGTACGCGCCGGGCACGGTGACGATCTCGCACGCGACCCCGGCGGCGGCCAGGCGTTCGGCGAAGGCGTGGTCTTCGTCGCGGAAGAGGTCGAGGGTGCCGACGGCGATCCAGGTGGGTGGGAACCCGCTGAGGTGGTCGCGCCGCGCAGGAACGGCGTCGGCGGGCGGAGTGCTGGCCTGCGCGCCCAGGTAGAGGCCCCAGCCGAGGCGGTTGCTCGCACCGTTCCAGAGGCGCAGGTACGGCGGGTCGGGCTGCGTGGGGTCGGCCGCCGTGCGGTCGTCGAGCATCGGGTACATCAGTGCCTGCCCGGCGAGCGTGATGCGACCGGCGTCGACGGTGCGCGCGGTGAGGGCGGCCGCGAGCCCGCCTCCCGCGCTCTCGCCCGTCACGGCGACGCGGGTGCTGTCGACGCGGTGGTGCTCGGCGAGCCAGGCGAGTGCGGCCTCGCAGTCGTCGAGCGGGGCGGGGTAGGGGTGCTCGGGCGGCAGCCGGTAGTCGACGCTCGCGACGACGGCGCCGAGCGTGTCGGCGAGGCGCCGGTTGGCGCGGTCGCCCGAGCGAGCTGAGCCGATGATGAGCCCGCCGCCGTGGATGTGCAGCACGGCGGGCAGGTGCGGCCCGGCCGCGCCGCTCGGCCAGTGCACCCGCAGTCGCGCGCCCGACGGCAGCGTGACGAGCTCGCCCTTACGCGGTGCGCGTCCGGCCCCGACGCTCCCCATCGCCCGCACCAGCCGGCGGTTGCCCGCCGTGACCGCCGTGCGCGGCAGAAAGCGGGCGAGCCGCAGGTCTGGGTGGAAAGGGGAGGCGTCGGTGCCGGTGGCCATTCCGTCACTGTACGGGCGCGCGAACGCGGATGCGCATCCTGATTTTTTGAATCGGCTCTACAGCGGCTTGCCGCCCGTCACCGGCAGGATCGCGCCCGAGGTGTAGCTCGCCGCGTCGGAGGCGAGGTAGACGTAGGCGGGCGCGAGTTCGGCGGGTTGGCCGGCGCGACCGAGCGGGGTGTCTTGGCCGAACTCGGCGAGCTTGTCGGCGGGCCAGTCGGTGGCGGGAATCAGCGGCGTCCAGATGGGGCCGGGCGCGACCGCGTTGACGCGAATGCCCGCCTCGCCGAGGTCTTGCGCGAGCGCCTTCGTGAACGCCACCTGCGCGGCCTTCGTCATCGCGTAGTCGATGAGGCCGGGGGAGGGGTCGAACGCCTGGATGGACGTGGTCGTGATGATGGACGCCCCGGCGTGCAGGTGGGGGCGTGCCGCCGACGTGAGCCAGAGCATCGAGTACAGGTTTGTGCGCATGACGCGATCCCACTCGGCGGTGGAGATGGTCTCGATGCCGTCGCGGTCCTGCTGGTAGGCCGCGTTCAGCACGAGGATGTCGAGGCCGCCGAACGTGTCGACTGTCTGGGCGACGGCGTCGCGGCAGAAGTCTTCGTCTTGCACGTCTCCCGCGATGGTGATCGCGCGGCGGCCGGCGTCGGCCACGAGCTCGGCCGTGGCGATCGCGTCGCGCTCTTCTTCGGGGAGGTGGATGAGGGCGACGTCGGCGCCTTCGCGCGCGTAGGCGATGGCGACCGCGCGGCCGATGCCGGAGTCACCGCCCGAGATGAGGGCGCACCGACCCTCGAGTTGGCCGGAGCCGCGGTAGGTCTTCTCGCCGTGGTCGGGCTGCGGACTCATCTGGTGCGTGAGACCGGGCTGGCTGTGCTGCGTGTTGCCCTCGAACTCGTCGGGGTGGGCGGCGCGGGGGTCGGTTGTATCAGCCATGGTGGCAACTCCTCTCGATCGGAAACCGCCACGATTCCAGCGCCCCGTGCATCCCGGCAAGGCATTCCCACGCGGCGCTCAGGCAGTCCATCGCGCCTAGACTGGTGGCGCCTGCCTCTGTAGCTCAATGGAAGAGCAGCTCCGTCCTAAGGAGAGGGTTGGGGGTTCGAGTCCCTCCAGGGGCACCGACCGGAATAGCGACCGGTATAGCGACCGGGAGTCGGAAACCGACCAGCGCGTCTTCACGATCGTGCTTGCAGCGCGACCGGGCTTTGATTCGACCTGCGGCACGCTTACATGTTCAGCTACGGATAGACGATTTGCGACCGCAAGCGCTGCTTGGCTTGCGCCAGCCCCAGAGATGTTATCGTGCCTCTATCCACACGGGTGCCCATGCATGGGCTGAGATCAGGCTGACGCGGCCTGCGACCGTTGAACCTGTCCGGGTAATGCCGGCGAAGGAAGTAGGACTCCACGCATGGAACCTGTCAGCCCATCTCACACGCTCGGGTATCTACACGATGACGAGCACGGCATTCGTGTCCCGGTGACGCAGATCGCGCTTGAACCGTCACCGAACGGTCAGGTGAACGAGCCGTTCACCGTGTATCGCACCGAGGGGCCGGGGAGTGATCCGGTGCGAGGCTTGCCCCCCTTCCGCGCGAAGTGGATTGAGGCACGTGGTGACACGGAGGCTTACTCCGGGCGGGAGCGGAATCTGCATGACGACGGGCGTGCGGCGCTCCGCAGGGGTGCTGCATCCGCCGAGTGGGAGGGCGACAAGCCCGTAACTCGCCGGTCGCTGCCGGGCAAGACGGTCACTCAGATGTTTTACGCAAGGAAGGGCGTGATCACTCCGGAGATGCGTTTCGTCGCTCTTCGCGAGAACTGTGACGTGGAGCTGGTGCGCTCTGAGGTCGCTGCCGGGCGGGCGATCATTCCCAACAGCATCAACCATCCGGAGTCCGAGCCGATGATCATCGGCAAAGCGTTCCTGGTGAAGATCAACGCAAATATCGGCAATTCAGCGGTGACCAGCTCGATTGCCGAAGAGGTAGACAAACTGCAGTGGGCGGCCCAGTGGGGTGCAGACACGGTCATGGATCTATCGACCGGTGATGACATTCACACGACCCGGGAGTGGATCATCCGCAACTCCCCGGTGCCCATCGGCACCGTACCGATCTACCAGGCCCTCGAAAAGGTCAATGGTGAAGCAAACGCGCTCACCTGGGAGATCTACCGGGACACGGTGATCGAGCAGTGCGAGCAGGGTGTGGACTACATGACCGTCCATGCCGGAGTCTTGCTCCGGTACGTGCCATTGACCGCGGAGCGGGTGACGGGAATTGTCTCTCGTGGTGGGTCGATCATGGCTGGGTGGTGTCTGGCGCACCATCAGGAAAACTTCCTCTACACCCACTTTGATGAGCTCTGCGAGATCTTCGCTCGCTACGACGTCGCGTTTTCCCTCGGTGACGGGCTGCGCCCTGGATCAACTGCCGATGCGAACGACGCCGCCCAGTTCGCGGAACTCGACACCCTCGCGGAACTTACGAAACGGGCATGGAAATACGACGTCCAGGTGATGGTGGAAGGCCCAGGCCATATTCCGTTCCATCTGGTTCGGGAGAACGTCGAACGTCAGCAGGAGTTGTGCGATGGCGCCCCGTTCTACACGCTCGGCCCCCTCGTCACGGACGTTGCCCCCGGATATGACCACATTACCTCCGCGATCGGAGCAACCGAGATCGCACGGTACGGGACCGCGATGCTCTGCTATGTAACCCCGAAAGAACATCTGGGACTACCGAACAAGGACGACGTCAAAACGGGTGTGATCACGTACAAGATCGCCGCTCATGCCGCCGACCTAGCGAAAGGTCACCCCGGCGCACACGAACGCGACGACGCGCTGTCCAAAGCACGCTTCGAGTTCCGGTGGCGGGACCAGTTCGCACTGTCCCTTGACCCGGTCACGGCCGAGGCATTCCACGACGAGACGCTCCCGGCGGAGCCGGCGAAGACGGCCCACTTCTGTTCGATGTGTGGACCGAAGTTCTGCTCGATGCGGATCTCACAAGACATCCGCGATCAGTTCGGTGGCCTGTCCGAGCAGCAGATTGTGGCGGGCATGGAGGAGAAGTCAGCAGCGTTCCGTGAATCTGGTGGCAAGGTCTATCTTCCGGAACCGGTCGTCGGCGCACCTGACACACCGTGACTGATCGACTCGGTCTCGTCGATGTATCCGATCTTCTGAAGGCCCGTCGAACTTCTCTGGTCAGCACGAGCGAACCGATGTCGAACGTGAACGAGCACGCCTCTCGCCTGCTACTCAGGGCCACGCCGCGAGTGCTCAGCATTGCCGGTACCGATCCGACAGGGGGCGCCGGTATTCAGGCTGACCTCAAGAGCATCGCCGCGAATGGTGGGTACGGAATGGCCGTCGTGACCGCTCTCGTTGCACAGAATACGCACGGCGTTTTAGCGGTGCACACACCGTCCGTGGAGTTTCTGCGGCAGCAACTCGACGCCGTGAGTCATGACGTGCAAATCGACGCCGTCAAGATCGGAATGCTCGCCGAACTTGCCGTCATTGATGAGGTGCGCTCCTGGCTGCAGGCCACACGCCCTCCGCTGGTGGTGCTCGACCCTGTAATGGTGTCGACCAGCGGGGACCGACTCCTGGCGGCATCGGCCGAGCAGGCCCTACGCAACCTCGTATCGCTCGTTGATCTGGTGACGCCCAACCTGCCAGAACTCGCCGTGCTCCTCCAGGAGGAACCGGCCGCAAATTGGGCGGAAGCGCTCGAGCAAGGCAAGCGACTCTCGACGGCGACCGGCGTCACAGTATTAGTGAAGGGCGGCCATCTCACTGGTGCAGACTGCCCGGATGCTCTGGTCAACTCACACGGGCTGCTTGCCGAGACTGTGGTGGAGTTCGTTTCGCCCCGTGTGGTTACAAACAATACGCACGGTACAGGTTGCTCACTCTCTTCTGCCATGGCGACTGTGCAGGCGCAGACCGGTGATTGGGCCGCGTCGCTCTCTCGTGTGAAGGAGTGGCTGAACGACGCGCTGGCTCACGCGCATTCGCTCGAGGTGGGCAGCGGCAATGGTCCGATCCACCATTTCCATCAGCTGTTCGCCGATCGGGCACCCCGTGGCCGAGAGTTCAGCGAGTCCCTATGGGCGGGAATCACCTCGATCCGTTCGAGGATCTTTGAGTTGCCCTTTATCGTTGCCCTCGGTAACGGCACCCTCGACGGCGTCGACTTCGCCTACTACCTCGCCCAGGATGCGGTTTGCCTCAACACGTACTCCCATGTGCTCACCCGCGCGAGCAGGCTGGCACCGACTGAAGAAGAGCAACGCTTCTGGGCAAACTCCGCCCAGCTATGCCTCGAAGTCGAGGCTGAGCTTCATCGAAGCTGGGTAGGCGATCACCCGCAGCCAGCGCCCGGCCTTGTCACGAAGGGGTATCTCGACCACCTGCTGGCGGTGGGCGTGCAGGGCAGCTACGCGGTAGTCGTCGTAGCGCTTCTTCCCAGATTCTGGCTAAATGCCGAATTGGGGGAGCGGCTCCAAGCCGAAATCCTTGCGCAGGGTCGTGCCGAGGCGCACCCGTACGCGGCCTGGCTCGAAACGTACTCCAACCAGGCGTTCGTTGACTCGGCTCGCCGCGCTGTCGCTTTCGTCGATGCGGCTGCGGCAGCGGCGTCGTCAGGGGAGAGGCAGAACATGAAAGCAGTGTTTGAGCAGTCATCGCAATTCGAGCTGGACTTCTTCGACTCACCACGCCTACACGCGAGGCTCTGAGATGGGATGTTCAGGCCAGCTGAGGAAGCCTGTCGAGCAGGCGCCTCGCCGCATCGGCCGGATCGTCCGCTTCGGTGATCGCCCGCACGACCACCACACGGCTGGCCCCGGCGTCAACAACCTCGTCGATGTGGTCGAGGTCGATGCCGCCGATGGCGAACCACGGCGGCGGGCCGAGCTTGCTGTCGCTGCGGGCGGCCGCATGGCGCACCAAGTCGAGCCCTACCGGTGCCCGCCCCGGTTTTGTCGGCGTTGGCCATACCGGGCCCACACAGAAGTAGTCGAGGGCTTCTGCCGACATCGCCGCATCGACTTGCCCGGGCGTGTGGCTCGACAACCCGATTATTGTGTCGTCGCCGAGAAGCCGCCGGGCCGAGTCCACCGGCAGGTCGCTCTGGCCGACATGGAACACCGGCGTGTGCGTAAGCATCGCGATATCGGCGCGATCGTTCACGGCCCACAGTCGCCCGTGTCGTTCGGCTGTGTCGCGCAGAATTTCGAGGAGTTCGAGTTCGTGGCGGGCCTCGAGTGTTTTATCTCTCAACTGGATGATGTCGACTCCACCACCGAACGCCGCGTCAATGAATTCGGCGAAGTCGCCCTTGTTCTTCCTGGCGTCAGTGCACAGGTAGAGGCGGCCAAGGTTCTTCGTCACGCCTTCAACCATAGGGTGTGCCTGTTTGCCCGCCATCGGGGCGAGGAGAACTCTGTGCGCCGCGGCGCGCGGTCGGCTCGGAGCCGTGGGCTACGCCAGAGAGACCGATCGGGCTCGAGAGTTTTCGTTGTTCGAGCTCTTGCGACAGCGCGGCATCCTGGGGATACGGCACGATGAGTGGCACAACCGATGGGCGCACGGTCGACGTGGCAGTGATCGGGGCGGGCATCGTCGGCCTGGGAATTGCGTGGGCCGCAGCGCTCTCGGGTCGCACGGTCGCCGTCATCGACGCGGCTCCCGCACGTGGTGCGACGTTTGCTGCAGCTGGCATGCTGGCCGCTGTAAGCGAATTGCTCTTTCCGGAAGAAGATCTTCTCGAGCTGACCCTGACCTCAGCCGCCCTCTATCCCTCATTTGTTGAATCGCTCGGGGTAGATGCCGCGACGGTCGGATACCGTGAGACCGGTACCCTCGTGGTCGGCGTCGATGCAGCAGACCGCCACACTCTGGCCGACTTAAGGGGGCTGCAGGTCGCACACGGCTTGAATGCCAGCCCGCTGCTCGTTCGTGAAGCAAGGGAAATCGAGCCCTTACTCAGCGCCCACATCTCGGCCGCTTACCGCGTCGCGCAAGACCACCAGGTCGACCCTCGGCTACTCGCCGCCCGCCTTCAGTCTGCGCTTGCCAAGCTCGCCAGGCGGAGCGGTTGGGTCCACCAGCCAGCGATAAGGCAGAATGCGGTGCGCCTGCTGCACGAGAAGCCGAGCGACTCGCATTCGCGCGTGACTGGGGTCGCCCTTCACGACGGATCTACGGTGGCCGCGAATGAGGTCGTCGTGGCGAACGGTCTGGCAGCCGGTGCGTTGGGTGGTCTGCCAGGCGGGCTTGAATTGCCGCTGAGGCCCGTCCTCGGAGACATCCTGCGGCTGCGAATTCCCAGCCCCCTCCAGCCGTTCCTGACAGAGACTATCCGCGGGTTGGTCCGCGGTAATTCTGTGTATCTGGTGCCGCGGTCAGATGGGACATTGGTGCTCGGCGCCACCCAGCGCGAGCACGGCACCGACGTCGCGCCGATCGGCGGTGTCTACCAGCTTCTCCGTGACGCCCAGGCCCTCGTCCCCGCCATTGCGGAGTTGGAGCTGCTTGAGGTGACCACCCGCGCTCGGCCGGGTACGCCAGACAACGCCCCGCTACTCGGTCGCGTGTCGTCCGGGGCGAGAGGCGCCGACATCCCCGGTCTGATCATCGCGACCGGCTTTTTCAGGCACGGGGTGCTCTTGACGCCCATTGCCGCACAGATCTGTGTCGAGATGTTCGACAACCCAGGCGACCCTCGTTGGCACCGGTTCCGCCCCGACCGTTTCTCGCCGCACTCTCTGAAGGAGCACACCCGTGCATAAACGCGACACCACCACGATCATCCTGAACGGCGCGGCTCACCCGCTGGAAGACGGCCAGACCGTCGCAGAACTTGTGAGCAAGCAGACCGGTCGGCAGATCACCGCCGCTGGGCACGCGGCCGACGGCCGACGGCTGGGCATCGCGGTCGCGCGCAATGCGGAAATCGTGCCGCGGGGCCAGTGGGGCACAACCGTAGTCATGGCCGACGATGTCATCGAGATCGTCACAGCGGCACAAGGAGGCTAAGTATGAGCGTCACGACATCAACACACCGCGACTCACTGATTATCGACGGAGTCACATTGAACTCACGTCTCATCATGGGAACGGGCGGCGCGTCGAACCTAGCCGGCCTCGGGGAAGCGTTGTTGGCCTCGGGAACGGAACTCACCACCGTGGCCATGCGTCGTCATAGCGCGAGTACGGCCGGGTCGCTGTTCCAATTGCTTGTCGACCACGACATCCGGGTGTTGCCAAACACTGCCGGTTGTTTCACTGCCCGCGAAGCAGTAATTACGGCCGAACTCGCACGGGAGGCCCTCGAGACGAACTGGATCAAGCTCGAGGTGATCGCCGACGAGCACACGTTGCTGCCCGACGCGGTCGAGCTAGTCGACGCCACCGAGCAACTCGTCGCACGCGGCTTCACTGTTTTCGCTTATACCAACGACGACCCGGTCCTGGCCTTGCGGCTCGAACAGCTCGGCGCCGCGGCAGTGATGCCGCTCGGCTCGCCTATAGGCACCGGACTAGGTATTCTCAACCGCCACAACATTGAACTGATCGTGTCCCGTGCCCAAGTGCCTGTGGTGCTCGACGCGGGAATCGGCACCGCATCGGATGCCGCGCTCGCCATGGAACTCGGCTGCGACGCTGTGCTGCTGGCCACGGCCGTGACGCGGGCCCAGGATCCCGTGAAGATGGCAGAGTCATTCCGGCACGCTGTCATCGCCGGTCGGCTCGCATTGCAAGCCGGACGTATCCCCAAAAGGCAGCATGCGCAGGCCTCGTCGGCGATAGACGGGCGCCCCGACCTGTGAACGCGCGTAACGCCACACCTCTCCCACCACTGGTCGAACCGGCAGCCGAGCTCACTCCTGCAGAGGCGGAACGCTACTCACGGCACGTGATCATTCCCGAGATTGGGTCTCTCGGCCAGCGTCGGCTCAAAAATGCTCGGGTTCTCGTCATCGGCGCGGGCGGCCTCGGCTCGCCAGTGCTGCTCTATCTGGCCGCCGCAGGGGTCGGCACGATCGGGATCGTCGACGACGACCTGGTCGATGCAAGCAACCTACAGCGGCAGATCATTCACGATGTCTCGAGTGTGGGAGGGTCGAAGCTCGCATCTGCCGCGAGGGCTCTAGGCGAACTCGACCCCGCCGTGACTGTGCGATGCCATGAGTTGCGGCTTGATTCAAGCACGGCGCTTGCGCTGTTCGCCGATTACGACCTAATCATCGACGGCTCTGACAACTTCGCAACCCGCTACCTCGTGAACGACGCGGCTGCGCTCCTCGGTAAGCCATATGTCTGGGGGTCGGTCTACCGCTTCGAAGGTCAGGTGAGCGTGTTCTGGGAGCGTCACGGGCCGACCTATCGTGACTTGTTCCCCGAAGCTCCGCCCGCAGGCGCCTCACTTAGTTGCGGCGAGGGCGGAGTCCTTGGCATGCTCTGCGGAGTCATTGGTTCGATGATGGTCGCAGAAGCCGTGAAACTCATCACTGGTGTCGGGCGCACCCTGCTCGGACGGGTTCTTCTCTTTGACTCCCAGAATGCCACCTGGCGGGAGCTCACAGTACGAAAAGACGAATCGATCGCGCCAATAACCGAGCTGATCGACTACGAACTGTTCTGTGGGGTCGCTGCGGTACCGGCGTCAACCGATGACGAAATCGGGGTACACGAGCTTGTGGCACTCCTCCTGACGCGAGGGGAAATCGGTGACGCCAACTTCGAACTCATCGATGTGCGTGAGAGGGGCGAGCACGACCTCGTGGCAATTCCCGGGTCACGGCTGATTACTCTGGATCGCATTGTCTCTGGAGAGGTGCTCTCCGAGCTGCCACGCGATCGCGATCTGGTTCTTTACTGCAAGGCAGGAACGCGTTCGGCAATCGCGCTGGCGGAACTCAGGAGTCAGGGGTATACCCGCATGAAGCACTTATCCGGTGGGGTTCTCGCTTGGCTTCACGAGACCGAGTCGATGCGCCATCAGTACTAGGCCGTGTTGATCAAGTCTGTCTTGATCCAGACGAGGGTGGCGGCGAGGGCGATTCCGGCCCGGTAGGCGCGTGCGGTCTTGTCGGAGCGCATCGCGATGCCGCGCCACTGCTTGAGCCGGTTGAAGCACCGCTCGACGGTGTTTCGCTGCCGATAGGCGGCCGGGTCGAACCCGGGCGGACGCCCGCCCCGCGATCCCCTTCGGAGGCGGCCAGCGGCATGGTCGGCCTTCTCCGGGATTGTGGCCGGGATGCCGCGCGCGGCGAGGTAGCGCCGGTTCGCCCGCGACGGGTAGCCCTTGTCCGCGAGCACCCGGTCGGGTCGGGTGCGCGGCCGGCCCGGGCCGGTCCTGGCCACGGCGATCAGGTCGAGCACCGCGGCCATCATCGTGGTGTCGTTCACGTTGCCGGCCGTGACCAGCACCGCCAGCGGACGCCCCCGCCCGTCCGCGGCAAGGTGGACTTTCGTGGTCAGACCCCCGCGGGACCGGCCTATTGCGTGATCAGGCGGCTCCGTACCGGCCGGATTCTTGTAGTTCGACAAAGCGGCTCTTCGTCATGAAGCGGGGGTGAGTGGTTCGGGCGTGCCGGTGGCGGGATAGGCGGCGGGGCCTTCCAGGATGGAAGTTCCTACGCTCCCCACCTGGAAGGCCCCTCGTGTCCCACCCTAGATCGGGGTGCGCATCGTGCGCGCCTGCTTGCGCCGTGTTCGCCGTTGACGGGTTCCATGTCACCGCGATCGAGGATCGCGGCGGCGTGATCGTCCTCGAGGTGCAGACCGATCCGGTGACGGTGGGCTGTCCGGCCTGCGGGGTGCTGGCCGAGGGTCGCGGGCGACGCCTGCATCGGCTGGCGGACGCTCCGGCGTTCGGGTTGCCGGTGCAAGTGCGTTGGTCCAAGCGGCTCTGGCGGTGCATTCAAGCGCAGTGTCCGGTGCGATCGTTCTCCGAGACGCATCCGTTCGCGCAGCCAAGGGCGCGGCTGACGGCGCGAGCGGTCGGCTGGGCGACCGGCATGCTGCGCACCGACGATACGACCGTGGCCGCGCTGGCGCGTCGGCTCGGGGTCGGCTGGCATACGCTCTGGCGGGCGATCCAGCATCACGCCCAGGAGGCGATCGGTGATGTTGCCCGGCTCGGAGGCGTCACCTCGCTCGGGGTCGATGAGCACATCTGGAAACCGTCCTGTCGAGGCGCTGACAGGGCGGTGACTTCGATGGTTGATCTGACTCGCGACGAGCACGGGCGGGTGCGGGCGAGGCTGCTGGATGTCGTGCCCGGCCGATCCGGCACCGCCTACGCGGCATGGCTACGCAGCACGCCCGAGGCCTTCGCGCCCGCGATCGAGCACGCAGCGCTGGATCCGTTCCGCGGTTACGCGAACGCGATCCGCGATGAGCTACCCGAGGCCGTGGCAGTGCTGGACGCGTTCCACGTTGTCCGACTGGGCGCGAAAGCGCTGGACGAGTGTCGGCAGCGCGTGCAGCAGGAAACTCTGGGCCATCGGGGCAGGAAGGACGATCCGCTCTACCGGATCCGGGCGCTGCTGC
>NZ_SGWW01000005.1 GCF_004216575.1 Microcella putealis | reverse complement strand
GCTCCATCACTACAATCACCACCGACCCCACACCGGGATCGGCGGTCTCACACCCTCAGCCCGCGTTCACAACCTCACGAGGAAGAACAACTAGCTGTCGCGACCCTTCTGGCGGGGCTTCCGCGCCGGGCGGTCGTCGTCGCCACGCGTGTCGTTACCGCGGAAGCCGCCGTCCCGCGCGCCGCGGTCGTCGCGATCGCGGAAGGCCGGGCGGTCTTTCTTGCGGGGGCCGCGGTCGGCCTTCAGCTCGATGAGTCGCCCGCTGATGCGGGTGTCGGCGAGCTTCTTCAGCGTCGCGGTCGACATCTCGGCGGGCAGTTCGACGATCGAGAAGTCGAGCTTGATGTCAATGGCGCCGAAGTCGTCGCGCGACAAGCCGCCCTCGTTCGCGAGCGCTCCGACGATCTGGCGGGGCTCGACGCGGTGACGGCGGCCGACCTCGATGCGGTAGGCGGCGAGCGGCGGGCCGTTGCGGCGCTCGCGACGCGGCGGGCGCTCGGAGTCGCCCCGCGCTTCCCGACCGCCGTCGCGACCGGTTTCGCGCGTCTCCCGCCCGTCACGCGGCATCTTCGGCGGGCGGATGTCTTCCTCCGTCAGCAGCAGGGGAGTGCCGCCCTGCGCGACCACCGCGAGCGCGGCGGCGACGTCGGCCTCGGGCACGTCGTGGTGCTCGACGTAGTGGTCGATGATGCCGCGGAAGGTGTCGATGAGCTCGGTCTTGCCGAGCGCCTCGCTAATCGCGTCGTCGAAGCGCGTGAGTCGCGTCGCGTTCACGTCGTCAATCGTCGGCAGGTGCATTTGCGTCAGCGGCTGGCGGGTGGCGCGCTCGATCGCGTCGAGCAGGCGGCGCTCGCGCGGGGTGACGAAGCTGATCGCGTCGCCGGTGCGGCCAGCGCGGCCGGTGCGGCCGATGCGGTGCACGTAGCTCTCGGTGTCGACCGGAATGTCGAAGTTCACCACGTGGCTGATGCGCTCAACGTCGAGTCCGCGGGCGGCCACGTCGGTCGCCACCAGAATGTCGAGCTTCGCGTTCTTCAACTGCTCGACGGTGCGCTCGCGCTGCACCTGCGGCACGTCTCCGTTGATTGCCTGCGCCGAGTATCCGCGAGCGCGTAGCTTCTCGGCGAGCGTCTCGGTCTCGTTCTTCGTTCTGACGAACACGATCATGCCGTCGAAGTTCTCGACCTCGAGGATGCGGGTGAGCGCGTCGACCTTCTGCTGGTACGACACGACGAGGTAGCGCTGCGTGATCGTCGACGAGGTGGTCGTCTTCGTCTTGACGCTGATCTCTTCGGGGTTGTTGAGGTGCTGCTGCGCGATGCGGCGGATCGATGCGGGCATCGTCGCCGAGAACAGCGCGACCTGCTTGTCGTCGGGGGTGTCGGCGAGGATCGTCTCGACGTCTTCGGCGAAGCCCATCTTGAGCATCTCGTCGGCCTCGTCGAGCACGAGGAACTTCAGCTCAGTCAGGTCGAGAGTGCCCTTGTCGAGGTGGTCCATGATGCGGCCGGGCGTTCCGACGATGACGTGCACGCCGCGGCGCAAGGCCGACAGCTGCACGCCGTAGCCCTGCCCGCCGTACACGGGCAGCACGCTGATGCCGGGAATGTGGGCGGCGTAGCGCTCGAACGCTTCGCAGACCTGCAGGGCGAGTTCACGGGTGGGGGCCAAGACGAGTGCCTGCGGCGTGCGCTGCGACACGTCGAGGCGCGACAGGATTGGCAGGGCGAAGGCGGCGGTCTTGCCGGTGCCGGTCTGTGCGAGGCCGACGACGTCGCGGCCGCCGAGCAGGGTGGGGATGGTCGCGGCCTGGATGGCCGACGGGGTCTCGTAGCCGACGTCGGTGAGCGCGGCCATCACGGCGTCGCTGAGCCCGAGTTCAGAGAATTTCGGCAGGGGTGTGGCGTTTTCGGCCTCGGTTGTATCGGGCGTCTCGTGAGGCGTCATACCCCTAACGGTACGCGGGTTTCGGCGCGCGGCCGCGTCCCCTTATATTCACCGCACTATGAGCGCTATGCTTATGTCGTGGCAAAGATAAGCGTCGCGCTAATCATCGACATCGTCGGATCGCGTCAACTGAGCGACCGACCGGCGGCCCAGCGCGCCATCCACGACGCGTTCGCGGTGGCTGCCGCCGACGCCGAGGTTGTCGAGCCGCTCTGGGCCACGGTGGGGGACGAATTCCAAGCCGTCTTCCCCCGTGTGCGCGATGCTCTGCGCGTGACCTCTCTCATGCGCCTGGTGTTCCCCGACGCGATCGACTGCCGATTCGGCCTCGGCTCGGGCGACGTGCGGCGTCTCGACGCGGGGCGGGGCGCCCCCATCTACGACGGCTCGGCCTGGTACCACGCCCGCGGCGCCCTCGACGAGGTCGACCAGCGAAGCCGCAACGCTCCCGGCCTGCGCACCTGGTTTCACAGCGACGACGCGACCGAGGTGGCACTCGTCACCTCGCACCTGATTCTGCGTGACCACTTGATCGACGGCATGTCGGGCCGCGAGCGCCGCCTGGCTGCGGGCGCTCTGCGCGGTGAGCCGCAGCAGCGTCTGGCCGAGAGTGAGGGCATCACGCAGCCGGCCGTGTCGCAGAACCTGCGTCGCTCGGGGGCCGCCGCCCTCATCGCTGCCCATCGCGCGCTCGAGATCGGGGCTGACGCGTGATCGCCGCGGTGCTGTTGCTCGCGGTCGGCGTGGGCGACCTGGTTCGTCGCCGACTGAGCGGCACCGCGCAGCCCATCGTCGGCCTCGTCGTCGCCGCGGCCATTCTTCTCATCGCGGGCGTCGGCTACGCCGGCCCGCTCGGCATCGCGCCCGTCACGACGGGCATCGCGGCCGTCATCGCGGCCCTCTGGATGCTCGCCGTGCGCATCAATGAGACGGTCACGCCGCCGCTGTGGCCCGCTGCGCTGCTCGTCACGGCGGTCACGCTCGGCGCGATGCTTACCCCGTGGAGTGCCGAGCCTGTGTTCGTCGTGCCCGGGACCACCAAGCTCGAGCCGGGCGTTGCCCTCGCGGTTCTCGCCGTGGTGGCCGCCCTGACCACCACGGCCAACCTCGTCACCCGGGCGATGCTGCAGGTGGCGCGCGGGTCCCACCCGGGCCAGGGCGTGCATCCGGACAGCCGCTGGGTGATGCGCTGGGGCCGTCGTCGCGCGCTCGTCATCGAGCGCGAAGACGCCGAGTCGACGCCCCCCGCGGCACCGAGCACCCTGCAGGGTGGTCGCATCATCGGCCCGCTCGAACGCCTGCTCATCGTGGCGCTCGCCCTCGTGGGCGCGCATGGCCTCATCGCGGCGCTGCTCGCGGCGAAGGGCATCGTGCGCTTCCCCGAGATTTCCGCCGACCGGCGCCTCGGTTCGAAGGCCGAAGAGTTCTTGATCGGCAGCCTCACCAGCTGGGCCCTCGCGGGCCTCGCCGTCGCGCTCGTCGCCCGCGCGTCGGGCGCCGCGTGACTCACGCCGCGGCGTGCGGGCGGATAGCCGAACGAGCTAGGTCGTGGGCGACGGTCCGATGGTCGGGAACGGGTCGAGTGAGAAGACGAACTCGACGGGCACCTCGAAGTACTGCGCGATGCGCAGCGCCAGGTGGAGGCTGGGGCTGTATTCGCCGCGCTCGAGGTAGCCGACAGTCTGATAGTGGACACCGAGCGCATCGGCGAACTCTCGACGGCTGATGCGGCGCTCGACGCGCAGCATGGCGATGCGGTTGTGGACCTGGTCGGGCTTCGGCCCCGACGACTCGGCGGTGTCAGACACGCTGCATGGCCTTCTCGCGTCGAGTCGCGAGGGAGGCGAACGACTCCTTGCGGGCGATGCGCTGCAGCAGCAGGGGTGCGAGCACGGCGCCGACGACCGCCCACAGGCTGAGCATCCCGATCGTTTCGATCGTGCGCCAGCTTTCCCCGATCTCGATCGATGCGAAACCCTCGGGCAGCAGCGCGCTGCGTAGCCCCAGTCCCAGCCAGTAGAGAGGCAGGATCTGCGCAATGATCTGCGCCCACAGCGGCATCGCGGCCAGGGGCACGAAGATGCCCGAAACCCAGACGATGCCCCCGAGGACGAGGAAGCCCCAGCCGCCGACGGAGCGCGGGTTGCTGAAGATCGAGCCGACGATGAAACCGAGGGGCAAGCACGCGAGGATGCCCAGCAGGAGGAACCCGATGGCGGTTAGTGCCCCGACGGCGCCGCGGATCCACAGCTCGGGCACGAGGATGCTCGCGAGAATCGTGAACAGCCCAAACGTGAAGGCGAGCTCGAGGAGCGTGCGCACGGTCTGTCCCCATGCGTAGGTGAAGGTGCCCGCTGGCAGGATTGCCAGACGCAGCAGCGTGCCGTCCTCCCGCTCCGTCGAGACGAGAGTCGCCAAGCCGTACGTGGCAACGAAGAGGGTCATGAGGGCGATCGCGCTGGGGAAGATGAATGCGGAGGTCGAGACGCCGAGCTGCGGGACGATGTCGTCGCGGAAGTACCAAAGGGCCGCGGAAAAGCTGACGGCGCCGATCAGGTAGTACAGGAGGTCGGCAGGCTTCTGCAGGCTGTTGCGGAACTCGATCGCTCCGCGCAGGGCGCCCGCTCTCACGGCGCTCATGCGGATGGGCATCATCGTGCAGCCTCCTCGGCGGCGGCCGCAGAGTGCTGGGCCACCATTGTCAGGTAGGTGTCTTCGAGCGTGGTGCGGCGGATCTCGAGATCCTCTACATCGGGCTCGCGAGTCAGCAGCTCGCGCACGAAGCGCGTCGCCGCGTCCGTCGCGTGCACGAACCGGTCCTGCCCGATGCGCCAACGCACTTCGGTCGTGCCGGCGACCTCCCGTGCGAGTGCGTCCGCACTCCCGTCGGCGGCGATTCGACCCGCGTGGAGGATGAGGATGCGGTCGGCGAGACGCTCCGCCTCGGCGAGATCATGGGTGGTCAGCAGAATCGTTGTCTCGCGTACGTCGGCGAGCTCGTGCATGAGCTCGTGGAACTCGCGACGGGCGTGCGGGTCGAAGCCGACGGTCGGCTCGTCGAGGAACAGCAGCTCCGGTTTGCCGATGAGGCCCACCGCGACGTCGAGTCGGCGTCGCTGGCCGCCCGATAGGGAGAGGATGCGCGACCGCGCCTTATCAGCGAGACCGACCCGCTCGAGCAGCTCGTCGACCTCCCACCCGCCCTCGGGTCGGAACGGCGCGTGCAGTACGAAGAAGTGGTGCAGGAACTCCCGCACGCGCCAGCGCGCGTGGTCGCGCCATGATTGAAGGACGACGCCGATCTTGGCGCGGTGCTCGACGCTCGCGTGGAGCGGATCCACGCCGAGCACCTCGACAGACCCGCTCGTGGGCGAACGGAGTCCCTCCAGGATCTCGATGCTCGTCGTCTTTCCCGCGCCGTTCGCGCCGAGTAGGGCGACCACCTCACCGCGGTGGATTTCCAGATTGATGCCGTCGAGCACGCGCTTGTTGCCGTAGCTCATGGTCAGATCACGCGTGCGGATCACCACATCCCCTGTCATCGCCGCTCCCGTCGAGTCGTCAGCAAGTGGAGTACAGAATGTAGCACACCTGCTACATCAGATGCCGCGTACCCTTGTCCCTATGGTCAGTAAGGGCGGAATCCGCAACAACGGTGCCGAGCGCACTCCCGACGCGCCCGCCGCTGACGCTCGCCCTCAGGTGCGGCCGCAGACCGAGGGCTGGCGGCAGAAGCTCGATACCGACGGCCGGCCGCTGCTGCAGTTCGCCTCCCCGAAGCGGGGCAAGCCCCCCGTGCACTGGGCCGACCTCGATACGGATGCGCGCATCCAGGCGGTCACAGAACGCGGCCTCCCCGCCTTCCGCGCGAAGCAACTGTCGACTCACTACTTCTCGCACTACACGAGCGACCCGGCGGCAATGACCGACCTGCCGGCCGCCGGCCGCGACGCGCTTGTGGCCGCGCTGATGCCGCCGCTGCTCACGGAGGTGCGGCGCCTGCGCACCGACAACGGCGACACCATTAAGTTCCTCTGGAAACTGCGCGACGGGGCCCTCGTCGAGAGCGTGCTCATGCGCTACCCGGGCCGCATCACGCTGTGCGTATCGAGCCAGGCCGGGTGCGGCATGAACTGCCCGTTCTGCGCGACCGGGCAGGCGGGGCTCACCCGCAACATGTCGGCCGCCGAAATCGTCGACCAGGTGGTCGCGGCGAACCGCGCGCTTGCGGCCGGCGAGCTGGGCGGGCGCAAGCGCGGCGACGAGACGCCCGACCGCGTCAGCAACATCGTGTTCATGGGCATGGGGGAGCCGCTCGCGAACTACGCGCGGCTCATGAGCGCGGTGCGAACGATGGTTGCCCCGCAGCCGAACGGCCTCGGCATGAGCGCACGCAACATCACCGTCTCGACTGTCGGGCTGGTGCCCGCTATTCGCAAGCTTGCTGACGAGCAGATTCCGGTGACCTTCGCCCTCAGCCTGCACGCCCCCGACGACACGCTGCGCGACGAGCTGATTCCCGTGAACTCGCGCTGGAAGGTCGACGAGGCGCTCGACGCGGCCCGCGAGTACTTCGACAAGACCGGCCGCCGCGTGTCGATTGAGTACGCACTCATCAAAGACATGAACGACCACGCGTGGCGCGCCGATCTGCTGGCGAAGAAGCTGCTCGACCGCGGTCGCGGCTGGGTGCACGTGAATCCGATCCCGCTGAACCCGACGCCCGGCTCGATTTGGACGGCGTCCGAGAAGGCCGTGCAGAACGAGTTCGTGCGGCGCCTCAACGACGCGGGCATTCCGACGACACTGCGCGACACCCGCGGCAAAGAGATCGACGGCGCCTGCGGGCAGCTCGCCGCCGCCGCCGACGCGTAGGGCCGCTAGTCTTAACACACCACCGCCACCACGTGTCCCCGATCACCTCGACACGGCCGCAGTGTTGCGCGCCGGGAAGCCAAGGAACGCCACTGTGAGCGATGACGTCACGACCATTCACGCCGCCTGGAAAGAGCGCGAGGCGGCAGCCGAGCAGCTGATCCCCCTCATTGGGCGGCTGTACCGCGATCACGGGGTGGTGACGAGCATCCACGGGCGCCGCCTCATCAACGAGTCGGCGATCGGTATCCTTCGCGCCCACCGCTACGCGCAGCACGTGACGGGCGACGAGCTCGCGCTCGCCGATTCCCGTCGCGTGTTGGATGCGCTGCTCGCGATCCAGCCTGGGCCCGCCTCGCTCGACATCGCGCGCCTCGTTTCCGGCCACGCCGCCTGCCCCGGCGAGCGTGACCTGGTGGAGTTCTTGCGCGACGAGCTCGCCGCGGTGATGCCGCTCGAGACTCCGCCCGCGCCCACCGACGTCGTGCTGTACGGCTTCGGCCGCATCGGTCGCCTGCTGGCCCGCATCCTTGTCGCGCACTCCGGCAGTGGTGCGGGGCTGCGCCTGCGCGCCATCGTGGTGCGCCGGGGCGGCGACAACGACCTCGTCAAGCGCGCCAGCCTCCTGCGCCGCGACAGCGTGCACGGCCCCTTCGACGGCTCGATCACGGTCGACGAGGAGGCGAACACGATCCTCGCGAACGGCACGCTCATCCAGGTCATCTACTCCGACGCTCCCGACGCCGTCGACTACACGGCGTACGGCATTCGCGACGCCATCGTGGTCGATAACACGGGCCGCTGGCGCGACGAGGAGGGGCTGGCGCAGCACCTGCGCGCCCCCGGTGTGGCCCGGGTACTGCTGACCGCGCCCGGCAAGGGCGCGCTGAAGAACATCGTCCACGGCATCAACCACGCCGCGATCTCGCCCGACGACGCGATCGTGACCGCCGCATCCTGCACCACAAACGCGGTGACGCCGGTGCTGAAAGTCATCGACGACGCGTGGGGGGTCGAACACGGTCACGTCGAGACGGTGCACTCGTACACGAACGATCAGAACCTCATCGACAACTTTCACAAGGGCGACCGCCGTGGCCGCAGCGCCGCCCTCAACATGGTCATCACCGAGACCGGCGCTGCGAAGGCCGTCGCGAAGGCGCTGCCGCAGCTTGCAGGCAAGCTCACCGGTAACGCCATTCGCGTTCCCACGCCCGACGTGTCGATGGCGATTCTCAACCTGACGCTGCGCGACGCGACCACGCGCGACAAGGTCAACGAGCACCTGCGCCGCATGTCGCTGCACTCTGAGCTGCGGCAACAGATCGACTACATCGAGTCGCCCGAAGTGGTCTCGACCGACTTCGTCGGCTCGCACCGCGCGGGCATCGTCGACGGGCTCGCCACCATCTGTGACGGGCGGCACCTGATTGTGTACGTCTGGTACGACAACGAGTTCGGCTACAGCTCGCAGGTCATTCGCGTGCTCGAGACGATGGCGGGCACGCACCCCGTCGTCGTGCCAGAACGGGTGCTCGTGTGACCGACCCGACCCGGATGCGCAACCAGCAGCAGTTGACGACCGCGAGCGGCACCGTGTGGGTGGTCATCGCAGGCGTCACGACGCTGCTCGTCGGGGGCATGTTCGTCGCGCTCTGGCAGTCGCTCGGCGATCAGCTCGCGCTCGTCGGCGCGATCGCCGTCGCTGCGCTGTTTGTCGGGATGCTCGTGGTCCGCATCTTTGTCCCGGCCGGAAAGACGCGGCTCATGCTGCTCGCCGCCGATTACGGCACGATGCTGCTCGTCGCGCTCGTGTTCGTTTTTCTCGTGCTGTCGGGGCAGTAGCGCCGCTAGCTGTACCCGGTCAGCAGCTTGGTGACACGTAGTTGAGGAGAAGGCCTTCATTCTGAGTGGTGTCTAACGCCATCGAAGAGGAAGGCCTTCTCTTGGTCCACCGTAATGCGAGGCTGGCGCCTGCCGGCCGAATGATTCTGGTCGAGCGGGTGTTGCAGGGTCGCCCGATCTCTCACGTCGCGAAAGAGCTCGGTATTTCACGACAGTGCGCTCACCGTTGGATGGGGCGCTTCCGAAGTCAGGGTGTCACCGGGTTGATCGATCGCTCATCACGGCCGCGGCGATCACCAACCGCGACGCCCACCACCGTCGTGAGCCAGCTGCTCGCGGCGCGTCAGGCCGAACGGATCGGGCGTGACGAGCTCGCGTTGCGGTTCGAGGTCAGCGCCTCCACGGCATCGCGGATCATCGCCCGGGCAGGACTGCCGCGACTGCATGAGCTGGACCCGGTCACCGGGATCCGCATTCGCGCCTCCCGAACCACGCAGCTGCGTTACGAGCACGACAACCCTGGCGATCTGATCCACGTCGACGTGAAGAAACTCGGCCGCATCCCTGACGGCGGCGGGTGGCGAATCGACGGCCCGACCGTGATCGATCACGACCGTCGCCGGGACCGTGCCCGCAAGCTCGGCTTTGACTTCGTTCACGTCGCGGTCGATGACCACTCTCGGCTAGCGTTCGCTCAAATCCTGCCGGACGAAAAAGGCACCACCTGCGCTGCGTTCCTCACTGCAGCAGCAGCGTTCTTGGCCCAGCATGGCGTCGCGATTCGAGGCGTGATGACGGACAACGCGAAGAACTACGTCATCTCCCACGCTTTCCAAGACACGCTCAAACTGCTTGGCGCGCGGCACGTGAGAACCCGGCCGCACTGCCCGTGGCAGAACGGCAAGGCCGAACGGTTCAACCGAACCCTGCAAGAGAACTGGGCATACCGGCACCCGTTCCTCACGAACCAGGCCCGTCATGACGCTCTCGCTCCATGGCTTGAGCACTACAACTACGCTCGAGCACACACCGCCTGCGGAGGCCAACCCCCGATCAGCCGAGTGTCACCAACATCATGACCGGGTACAGCTAGCGGAAGGCGGGCATCCCCGTTAGCGCCGCGCCGATGACAAGAGCGTGCACCTCGTCGGTGCCCTCGTAGGTGCGGACCGACTCGAGGTTCTGCACGTGACGCATGGGCGAGTACTCGGCCGTGATGCCGTTGCCGCCGAGGATCGTGCGGGCGCTTTGCGCCACGCGAATGGCGGTGCGCACGTTGTTGAGCTTGCCGATCGAGATCTGGTGCGGCAGCAAGAGGCCCTGGTCTTTGAGTCGGCCGAGCTGCAGAGCGAGCAGTGAGCCGGTGGCGACGTCGAGCGTCATGTCGGCGAGCTTTGCCTGCGTGAGCTGCGCGGCGGCGATGGGGCGCTCGAAGGCGACCCGCTCGAGCGCGTAGCGGCGCGCGGTCTCGAGCGCATCCCGTGCGGCGCCCATGGCGCCCCACACGATGCCGTACCGCGCCGAGTTCAGGCACGTGAACGGGCCGCGCAGGCCGCGAGCCTCGGGCAGCATCGCGTCGGCGGGGAGGCGCACCTCGTCGAGCTCGATGTCGCACTGAATGGATGCGCGCATCGACAGCTTCGCGGTGATCGGCGTTGCGGTGAAGCCGGGAGCGTTGGTCGGCACAATGAAGCCGCGAATACCGTCGTCGGTCTGTGCCCAGATGATCGCGATGTCGGCGATCGAGGCGAGGCCGATCCAGCGCTTCGCGCCCGACAGAACCCAGTCGTCGCCGTCGCGACGCGCGAAGGTTGTCATCGACCCGGGGTCACTGCCGGCGTTCGGTTCGGTGAGGCCGAAGCAGCCGACGACGCGGCCGGCCGCCATGCCCGGCAAGTACTGGGCCTTCTGCTCCTCCGACCCGAAGGAGTGGATTGCCGTCATCGCGAGCGAGCCCTGCACCGAGACGACGGTGCGCAGACCCGAGTCTCCCGCCTCGAGTTCGGCGGCGGCGAGCCCGTACTCGACGGCGCTGCGGCCGGGCAGGCCGTTGCCCGACAGCATCATGCCGAGCACGCCCAACTCGCCGAAGGCGGGCAGTAACTCGCGCGGCAGGTGCGCGTTCTCGTACCACTCGGCGATGTTCGGCCGCAGCTCGGTGTCGACGAAGGCGCGCACGCGATCGCGCACGGCCCGCTCGTCGGCAGACAGCATGTGGTCGATGCCGACGGGATCGGCGGCAACCTCGTCAGGGGTGGGGGAGTGCGTGGGCACGAGCATCCTCTCGTCTCGTCGTCGAGGCTGGTGGCGGGCGCGGGGCGCTCCTCGAGAAGCGTGCCCCACCATCATGCACCCTGGCGCGGGGCGCGGCTCGCGCGCCGCTACAGTGGCGCCGTGACCGCCCTGCCACTTGACGGAATCCTCGTCGCCGACTTCAGCCGTGTGCTCGCCGGGCCCGCCGCGACGATGTGGCTCGCCGACCTCGGGGCGCGGGTGATCAAGGTCGAGCGCCCGGGCACGGGTGATGACACCCGCGCGTTCGGCCCGCCCTGGGCGGGGTCGTCGAGCGCGTACTTCGAGGCAGCGAACCGTTCGAAAGAGTCGATCGCCCTCGACCTCGCCGACGCCGGCGATGCAGAGCTCGCGCGCCGCCTGGCTGCGCGCGCCGACGTGGTCGTCGAGAACTTCCGCTCTGGCGCGCTCGCCCGCTACGGCCTCGATCCGGCAACGGTGCTCGCCGCGAACCCGCGCGCCGTCTACTGCTCGATCACGGGCTTCGGCTCCGGGGCGGGGGCGGCGCTGCCCGGCTACGACTTTCTCGTGCAGGCCGTCGGCGGCCTCATGAGCGTCACGGGAGACGCCGGCGGCGAACCGCGCAAGGTGGGCGTCGCGCTTGTCGACCTGCTCGCCGCGAAAGATGCCGTAATCGGAATACTCGCGGCACTGCGGCACCGCGACGCCAGCGGCGAGGGGCAACACATTGAGATCGACCTGCTGAGCACGCTGCTCGCCTCCCTCGCCAACCAGGCCTCGAGCTACCTCACGACGGGCGACGCCCCGCGCGCCATGGGCAACCAGCACCCCTCCATCGCGCCCTACGAAACGCTCGCGGCCGCGGACGGCGTCATCGCCGTCGCGGTCGGAGCCGACCGCCAGTTCCGGATGCTCGCGAGCGTCATCGACGCCCCGCAGCTCGCCGACGATCCGCGTTTCGCGACGAACCCGGCCCGTGTGACGCACCGCGCCGCGCTCGTGGCATGCCTCGAGGAGGCGCTCGCGCGCATCCCCGCCGACGTGGCGGTCGAGCGGATGCTCGCCGCCGGAATCCCCGCCGGTCGCGTCGGCGACATCCCATCGGCGTTCGCGCTCGCCGAGCGGCTGGGTCTCGAGCCGACGACGGAGCTGGGGGAGGGGCACCCCGCGCAGGTGCGGCATCCCGTGCGGTACGGAGCGTTCAGGCCGGCACCGCCGAGCGCCCCGCCCGCGCTGGACGCCGACGGCGCGGCGCTGCGGCAGTGGCTCGCGGCCGACGGCTAAGCGCCCCTGTACAGCGTGGCGAAGAGGGTGCTGATAATCGCCTCGGCGTCGACACAGTGGACACCGCGCACCCCCTAGGGTGGCATCGACAGCGTGCACTGGTGCCGCGTCCGATCGGGCGGCAGTCGTGCACCGACGACACTCGAGGAGTTTCATGAGCAAGTACGCCGTGATCAACCCGGCCACGGGCGAGACCGTCAAGGAGTACCCGACGGCCACCGACGCCGACATCGCCGCCGCGATTGAGAAGGCTCACGCGGCGAGCCGAAACTGGGCGCGCACGACGACCCGCGAGGAGCGCGCCGCCCTCATCACCCGCGTCGCCGAGCTGCACCGCGAGCGCCGCCAAGAGCTCGCCGAAATCATCGTGCGCGAGATGGGCAAGCCCATCGGCGATGCCCTCGGAGAGGTCGACTTCTCGGCCGACATCTACCAGTACTACGCCGACAACGGCCCCGGCCTGCTCGCCGACGAGCCCGTCGACCTCGTCGACGGCAGCGAGGGTTCGGCGTTCATCCGCAAGAGCCCGCTCGGCGTGCTGCTCGGCATCATGCCCTGGAACTTCCCGTACTACCAGGTGTCGCGCTTCGCCGGCCCGAACATCGTTCTCGGCAACACGATCATCCTGAAGCACGCCGCGCAGTGCCCCGAGTCGGCCGCCGCGATCCAGCAGATCTTCGACGACGCGGGCTTCCCCGAGGGCGCGTACGTCAACGTCTACGCGACGAACGAACAGGTCTCGACGATCATCGCCGACCCCCGCGTGGCGGGCATCTCGCTGACCGGTTCCGAGCGCGCCGGCGCCGCCGTCGCCGAGCAGGCTGGCCGCCACCTGAAGAAGGTTGTGCTCGAGCTCGGCGGCAGCGACCCCTTCATCCTGCTGTCGACCGACGACATGGATGCGACGGTCGAGGCTGCGGTAAACGCTCGCGTCGACAACAGCGGCCAGTCGTGCAACGGCGCGAAGCGCTTCATCGTGGTGGAGGAGCTCTACGACGAGTTCCTCGAGAAGTTTGTCGCCAAGATGGGCGAGGTCGGCCCCGGCGACCCCATGAAGGGCGAGGCTGCCTACGGTGTGCTCTCGAGCGCCCAGGCTGCCGACAACCTCGCCGACCAGGTCGACCGCGCGGTCGCCGGTGGCGCTGAGGTGCTCGTGGGTGGCACCCGCGAGGGCACCTACTTCTCGGCCACCGTGCTCGCGAACGTGAAGCCTGGCAACCCGGCGTTTTACGAAGAATTCTTCGGCCCCGTCGCGCTGGTCTTCAAGGTCGCGAACGAGGCCGAGGCCGTTGAGCTCGCCAACGACACCCCGTTCGGGCTCGGCTCGTACCTCTTCACGACCGACGAGGCGCAGGCCGCCCGCGTCGCCGACCAGATCGAGGCCGGCATGGTCTACGTCAACTGTGTTCTCGCCGACAGCCCCGAGCTGCCCTTCGGTGGCGTGAAGAACTCGGGCTCGGGTCGCGAGCTCGGCACCCTCGGCATTGACGAGTTCGTCAATAAGAAGATGATCCGCATCGCCTAAGGGTCGGTGCGGCAACAAACGGGGGTCCGCGAGAGCGGACCCCCGTTTCGTGTGCGGGCGGGGTGCGGGTGCCCGCGCGAGCACCCGCACGCGCGAATACCCGCACGCGCACGTGCCCGCGCGCACGTACTGCCAAACCACCCTGACCGGTTCCTCACAATCAGGCCGGATTCGTCCATATCGCGTCCGTAGGCTGGTGTCACGTGACTGAACCGATCTCGCGTACCCCAGCCCCCGCATCCACCGCGCCGCCTTCTGAGCGGCGCCCGATCAATCGATGGGTGTTCTGGCCCGCCGCCGTGCTCGTCGTCGGCTTTGTGGCGTTCACCCTGATCGCCCCGGAGGCGGCCGACGCCGGCTTCGGTGCCGTGCAGGCCTCGATCATCTCGTGGTTCAACTGGTACTACGTGCTCATCGCCGCCTTCTTCGTGGCGTTCGCCCTGTGGGCGGCGTTCTCGCGGCACGGGCGCATCCGCCTCGGTCGCGACGATGACGAGCCCGAGTTCTCGTTCCGATCGTGGTTTGCCCTGTTGTTCGCCGCAGGCATGGGCATCGGCCTCGTCTTCTGGGGCGTCGCCGAGCCGCTGAACCACTTCGCGAACCCGCGGCCCGGGGTCGACGGAACCGACGTCGAGCTCGCGCAGGCCGCCATGTCGCAGACCTACCTGCACTGGGGTGTTCACGCGTGGGCCATCTACGTGGCCCTCGGCCTCGCGCTCGCCTACGCCATTCACCGTAAGAAGCGACCGCTTTCGGTGCGCTGGACCCTCGAACCGCTGTTCGGCAAGAAGGTCACAGGTGGCCTCGGCAACGTCATCGACGTCGTCGCCCTCGTGGGCACCCTGTTTGGTGTTGCCACCTCGCTGGGTCTCGGCGTGCTCCAGATCGGCGCGGGCCTCGAGGCCGCCGGAATCGCCGAGGCGAGCGACGTCACCCTGGTCGCCATCATCGCGGTCATCTCGGTCGCCGTGCTCGTGTCGGTGCTCTCGGGCATCAACCGCGGAATGAAGTGGCTGTCGAACATCAATCTGGCTCTCGCCGCATTCCTTGTCGCCTTCCTGCTGGTCGTCGGGCCGACCCAGTTCTTGCTGCGCCAATTCGTTCAGTCGATCGGCACCTACCTCGGCGACTTCATTGCCCTGAGCTTCACGGTGAGCGCCTTCGCCGGCGCCGAGGGTGAGGCGTGGCAGGCCGGCTGGACCAGCTTCTACTGGGGCTGGTGGATCGCGTGGGCGCCGTTCGTGGGCATCTTCATCGCACGCATCTCGAAGGGCCGCACCGTGCGCGAATTTGTCGTCGGCGTCATGCTCGTGCCGACGATCATCACCTTCCTCTGGTTCTCGATCCTCGGCGGAACCGCCATCTACACCGAGCTCTACGGCGCGGGCGGTCTCGTCGGCGCAGACGGTGCCGTCGACACCGAGGGGTCGCTGTTCGCCGTGCTCGGCTCGGCACCCGGTGGTGCCGCGCTCATCCTCGGCGCGATTCTCTTGATTTCGATCTTCTTCGTCACCTCGGCCGACTCGGGCACGCTGGTGATGGGGATGCTCGCCACGGGTGGCGACCCCGAGCCGCGCCGCTGGGTGCGCGCTGTTTTCGTCGCCGTGGTGGCGCTGCTCGCCATCTCGCTTCTGTTGGTGGGAGGACTCACCGCCCTGCAGACCGCGTCGATCATTGCCGCTCTGCCCTTCTCGGTCGTCCTGCTCTTGGCGTGTGTCGCGACGGTGGTGGCGTTCCGGCGGGAGGCCCGCGCGGCCGACCGGGCCGAGCGCGTGGAGTTGGTCGACGAGATCGGAGAGCACTTCGGTCTCGACGCCGACGAGACGGTTGACGTGCGCCGCTAGACGACCCTTGCCCGCCGGGCATGGGCCCCCGGAAAGCCGGGACCAAAGCCCCTGCCCGCGCCCCCGTGCGGCTCGATAGCGTCGGCGACATGAGAACGCTGATCGTTGTCGAGTCGCACTGGGGCAACACCGAGGAAATCGCGCGCGCGATTGCCGAGGGGCTCGCCGGCAGTGGCCGCGTCGACGTGGTGCGCGTGGATGATGCGCCGAGCGACGTCACCGGCGTCGACCTGCTGCTCGTCGGTGGTCCCACCCACGCTTTCAGCATGAGTCGACCGCAGACGCGCGACGACGCACAGCGGCAGGGCGCCACCGCGCTCAGCGGCACGGGCGTTCGCGAGTGGCTTGCCCGCATCGACGCGAGCGCTCGGGCTACTCAGGTTGCCCTGTTCGACACGAAGGTTGCCGTCATGCGGCACCTGCCCGGCTCGGCCGCGATGGCCGCGGCGCGGGTCGTGCGTTCGGCGGGAATTCCGCTCACCCAGCGGCCCACGTCGTTCTACGTCGAGGGAACCGAGGGCCCTCTTCTGCCCGGAGAGCTCGCGCGGGCCCGCGCCTGGGGTGCCGCATTCGTCGCACCCAGCGTGCCGCGTCACGTCGGGGTGGCCTGACGCGCGACTAGCCTGGCGCGATGGCCCGCATCGACGAACTCGCCTTCACCCCGACCCCGATGGGCGAGCTCACCCTGCGCCGACGCTTCGACCCCGTTGCAGAGCGTGACGTTTTCGAGGTGAAGCTCGGCGACGAGTTTCTGATGTCGAGCCTGTTCACGGCGGCCGAAGAAGAACTCGCGCGGCTCGGACTCGAGGCTGCCGCCGGCCCCGGCCCCCTCTCGGTCGTTGTCGGTGGCCTGGGGCTCGCGTACACCGCCGTGACCGCGCTCGACGATGATCGGGTCGCCACCCTCCGCGTCATCGACGCGCTGCCCGCCGTGATCGACTGGCACGAGCGACGCCTGCTTCCGACCAGCGATCGCCTGCTCGACGACGGTCGCGCGAGCCTCGTCGAGGCCGACTTCTTCGCGGTTATGCGCGCGGCGCCGGGCGAGCACCCCGCGCTGCCCGAGCCCGTTGACGCGATCCTGCTCGATGTTGACCACACGCCGCAGCACACGCTGCACCCGAGCCACGCTGACCTCTACACGGTCGAGGGCTTCACGCGACTCGCGCGCCACCTGCGGCCGGGCGGCGTGTTCGCCCTGTGGTCCGATGAGCCGCCGCACCCCGAGACGATGGCGGCCCTCACGCAGGTTTTCGCCCGGGTCGACGGGCACACGGTCGAGTTCCCCAACCCGCTGACCGGCGGCACCTCGACGAACGGCGTCTACGTCGCCTGCCGGGAGCGCTGACGGCGGTCAGCTGCCCGCAGGCCTAGAGCACCGCATCCGGGTTCATGATGCCGAGCGGGTCAAACGCCGCCTTGATGCGCCGCTGCAGGGCGAGTTGCGACTCACCGAGCTCCTCGACGAGGTGGCGCTTTTTGAGCACGCCGACCCCGTGCTCACCGGTGAGCGTGCCGCCGAGCGCGAGGGCTGCGCGAAATACGGCGTGCGCCGCGCGCCACACCGGTTCGGGCACGGTGTCGCCCGTGTAGACGAAGTTCGGGTGCAGGTTGCCGTCGCCCGCGTGCGCGACGGTCGGAATCGGCACCCCGTGGTCGGCACTGATGCGCTCGATGGCGGCGAACATCTCGGCGAGTCGGCTGCGGGGCACGGCGACGTCTTCGATCAGCACGTGGCCCGTGGCCTCCATCGCCGGGTGGAACGACCGGCGCACCGTCAGCAGCCGCTCGGCGTCGGCGGGGTCGGTCGTGAGTCGGCCGTCGCCGCCGTGGGCGCGGATGATCGCGAGCGCGCGCTCGGCATCGTCGCCGGACTGCTCGCCGTCACACTGCACGAGCAGGTGGGTGCCGCCGGCTGCGGGCGCTTCGAGCCGCAGGTGCCGGTGGATCGCCGCGAGGGAGAGAGGGTCGATGAGTTCGAGTGCCGCGGGCCGCAGCCCGCTCGCCATGATGGCCGACGACGCGGCCGCGGCGGCGACGACAGAGGGCAGCATGGCGGCGATCGTCGCCGTCTCGCCGCGGGGCACCGGTGTGAGGCGCACGGTCGCCCCGACGATGACGCCGAGCGTGCCCTCACTGCCGACCATGAGCGCCGTGAGGTCGAGGCCGGTCACCCCTTTGGCGGTGCGGTGGCCGAAACGCTCGCGCGTGCCGTCGGCGAGCACCACGTCGAGGGCCAGCACGGCCTCGCGCGTCACCCCGTACTTGACGCACATGAGGCCGCCCGCGCCCGTGGCGATGGTGCCGCCGATGCTGGCCCACGCGCGACTGGCGGGGTCGGGCGCGTAGAACAGCCCCTGCTCGCGCGCGGCGGCGTCGAGCTCGGCGACGATAACGCCGGGTTCGACGACGGCGAGCTGGTTGACCGCGTCAATTTCGAGGATGCGCGTCATGCGCGCCGTCGACACGACGAGCCGGTCGCGCCCCGCCATCGCGCCCCCCGCGAGGCCGGTGCCGGCGCCGCGCGGCACGACCGGCAGGCGGTGCGCCGTGGCGACGCGGAGCGCCGCCACCACGTCGTCCGCCGTACGAGCGTGCACGATCGCGAGCGGAGCGTCGGCGGCGCGTTGCCCCGACTTGTCGGCGCGTGCGGCGTCGAGTTCGGTCGGGTCGAGGCTCAGGGCGGGCCCGAGGGCGGCGATGAGCTCGGTGAGGGCGGCGCTGCGGTCGGCGGTCACCCGGCCATTGTGTCGCGGATCGTTAGGGTGTGCGCGGCCCGCGGGTGCGCACGACGAGCCAGAAGATGCCGGCGACCATGGCGAGGCTCGCCGCGGTGAGGAAGGTGGTCGTCGGCAGCGTGTCGATGGGGGCGATGAGCACCCCGGGAGCCGCGAGCGGCCCGACGAGCACGAGGCGCAGGCCGCCGAGCGCAACGCCGACGGCCGCGGCGAAGAAGCCGAGCCCCATGCCGATCGCGGTGATGCTTTCGTCGGTGCCGCGGGCGAATCGGCGGGCGCGCGCCCGAATGAACAGCACCGCGACGCCGACCCAGACCGGCATCCCGAGCGTGAACGGGTCGATGAGCGCGGCGGCGAGTCCGTCGTCGAGCGCGAGCAGCCGCACGGCGACGCCCACGGTCGCGGCGATGACGGCGACGAGCGCGATCCACCGCAGCCGCGCATCCAGTGCCTGAAAGCGCAGCGCCGTGAGAATCACGGGGGCGGCGGCGAACCACAGAACCGGCGCAATGTCGACGAACAAGAGGACGAGTTCGCCGGGCCGGTCGAACGAGGTGTCGGCGGCGCCGAGCTGGTACGACAGCGCCCCGACCGCCATGGCGATGAGGGTGACGAGCAGCAGGGTGCGGGTGACCTGCCCCGACGACATCGTGCGCACGGGCCGCTGTGGGGCGCCACCGCGCACGAACGTCATGCAGCGAAGGCTACGCCCCGCGCGCCGCAGAATCACCGGAAAGCTTCGTGAGAGAACCCTCCGTATCGAGCGCCCACGGTTGAACCGGATGGCGAGAGCCGGAATCGTTGCTGGCTCATTGCCCGCGAGAAGGAAGGAGCACTCGATGCTCACCCTCACCCCGACCGCCAGCACCGTAATTGAGAACCTCGTCGCCCGCGAGGCCGACCCCGGCCAGGCGGGGTTGCGCATCGACTCCGGCGGCGCCGAGTCGACCCAGTTCGCCGTATCCGTCGCGCCCGCACCCGTTGACGGTGACCAGGTCGTCGAGACCGGCCAGGCGCGCGTGTTCCTCGAGCAGAACGCCTCCATCGCGCTCGCTGACAAGGTGCTTGACGCGCAGGTCGGCGAAGACGGCAACGTGCGCTTCGCGATTGGCGAGCAGCCGAGCGCCTAGAGCGCCCAGCGCGTCGAGTGCGTAGCGGCCCTAGCGGCCGTCTCCGTCGGTAGGCTCCGGGCATGACGCACCGGAGCGCCTCTGACGCCGTAGCACCACCGACCGACCGCGTACCCGCCCGCACGATCGCCGGGTACGCGGTCGGTTCTCTCGGTACCGGGGGTTTCGGAACCCTCCCGGGCCTCGTCCTCGTCTACTTCCTGACCGACAACCTGGGCGTCACCGCGATCGTCGCGGGCCTCATCGTGAGCCTCGCCAAACTGTGGGACGTCGTGATCGACCCGCTCATCGGATCGCTCAGCGATCGGGCGCTCGCCCGCACCGGCTCGCGGCGCGGACTCATGCTGGTCGGCGCGCTCACCCTGCCGGTCTTCTTCATCCTCACCTTCGCCGTGCCGATCGAGGTCGGCCCGACCGTGGGGGCGATCTGGGTGCTCGTCGCTTTCATGCTGACGGCCACCTCGTTCAGCCTGTTCCAGGTGCCGTACATCGCCCTGCCCGCTGAGCTCACCACCCGCTACGACGAGCGCACCCGGCTCTTGACGTGGCGGGTCGTGGTGCTGACCGCGGCCATCCTGCTGTTCGGTGCCGGTGGCCCGCTGCTGCGCGGGCTCAGCGAGACCCCCTCGCAGGGTTACCTGCTGATGGCGGTCGTCGCGGGTCTCGTGATCGCCGCGGGCCTCACGCCGGCGTCGCTCGCCGCCCCCCGGCGAGCCGAGCGCGGCGAGCCGCAGCGGGTCAGCCTCGGCACCCACTACCGACTCGCGATCCTCGCCCTGCGCGAGAGCCAGCCGTTCCGTGCCCTGCTTGGCACCTTCGTGCTGCAGGGCCTCGCCACCGGCACCATGCTTGCGGCCGCGCAGTACGTCGCCACCCACGTGCTGCGCAGTGAAGACGCCGTGACGCTGCTCTTCCTCGCGCTCATCGCCCCGGCCCTGCTGTTCGCCCCCGTCTGGGGTCGAGTGGCGCGCCGCACGGGCAAAGAGCGCGGCTACCTCATCGCGAGCGTTCTCTTTGCGGTCGCGGCGCTCGCCATCACGGGGCTCGTCTGGGCGCCGGGCGCGTGGGTCTACCTGCCGGTCGCGCTCGCCGGCGTCGCCTATGCCGGCATGCAGGCGCTGCCACTGGCGATGCTGCCCGATGTCATCGCGCACGACGCACGCGCGAGCGGCACCGACCGCGCCGGAGTCTTCAGTGGCGTGTGGACCGCGGGCGAGACGGCCGGTATGGCGCTCGGGGCGACGGTGCTGACGGTCATCCTGAGTTTCACCGGGTACATCGAGTCGGTGGGCGGTCAGACCGTCGCGCAACCCGCTTCCGCCGTGACGGGCATCGTGATCGCCTTCAGCATCGTTCCCGCCGTCTTGCTCGGGGCGAGCATCCTGCTGCTGCGTCGTTACCGACTGCGCCGCGACGATATCGAGGCGGATGCGCGCCCCGCGCCGCCCGCGGATGTCGCGAACGAGGGCCCCGCCGCATGAGCAACGCCGACGAGATTCTTGCCGAGCTGCGCGCGCTGACGCGCGACGACGCCGCGACCCACGGCGGCCGCGTGCTGTCGTACGTATACGACTCCGGAACCGAGGGGCTCGGGCAGCTCGCTCACGACGCGGCGGGCATCCTGCAGTGGGTGAACGCCCTCGACCCGACGACCTTCCCGTCGGTGGCGCACCTTGAGCGCGAGCTCATCGCGTTTGCCCGGCCGCTGTTCGGCGCGGGCGACGGCGAGCAGTCCGACATCGTCGGCTCGGTCACGAGCGGCGGTACCGAGAGCTGCTTGCTCGCGGTGCGCACCGCGCGCGACACGTGGCGGGCTCGCGGTGGCGACGGCCGGGCGCGGCTGCTCGCGCCCGTGACCGTGCACGCCGCGTTTCACAAGGCGGCGCACCTGTTCGACCTGGCGCTCGATCTGGTTCCCGTCGACGCGGAGACCGGCGCCGTCGACCCCGAGGCGATCATCCGCCGTCTCGGCCCCGACGTGGCGCTCGTCGTACTGAGTGCGCCGTCGTATCCGTTCGCGGGGCTTGACCCGATCGGGGCGGTCGCGCCGCGCGCGGCCGACGCGGGGGTCGCGGTGCACGTTGATGCGTGCATCGGCGGCTTTGCGCTGCCCTGGTGGCCGGGGGTGCCCGCGTGGGACTTCCGTGTTCCCGGCGTCACGAGCCTGTCGGCCGACCTGCACAAGTACGGGTTCGCGCCGAAGGGGGCGAGCATTCTGCTGCACCGCGGCCGCGAGCGGCACGCCGCGCAGTACTTCGCGACGACCCGCTGGCCGGGCTACCCCGTCGTGAACGCGACACTGCTCGGGTCGAAACCGGCCGGCCCCCTCGCGGCGGCCTGGGCGATCACGCGCATGCTCGGAGTCGACGGGTACCGCTCGCTCGTCGAGCGCACGCGAGCCGCGACCGACGCGCTCATCGCGACGGCGCACGACATCGACGGGATGCGCGTGGTCGGCTCACCCGTCGGCCCGCTGTTCGCGGTCGCCGCCGATGAGTCCGTCGCCCCTGATCGGCGCGTCGACCCGCACCACCTGGCCGACGCCGTGCGTGGCCGTGGTTTCGTGCTGCAGCAGCAGCCGGGGCTCGCGCAGCCCGACGGTACGCGACTGCCGCGTACGACGCACCTCACGATCACGCCCGTGACGGCCGATCGCCTCGACGAGCTGACCGCCGCTTTGCACGCCGCCGCTGACGAGGTGCGCGGCGTGCCGCCCGTCGACGCGGCACCGCTTGCGGCGGGCCTCGCCTCCGCCGCGTCGCCCGCCGAGGCCCTTGCCGCGCTCGGGGTGACGGCGGGCGGGCTGACCGCCGCGCAGGCGCCGCTCACGGCGCTCATCGAGACGCTTCCGCACGAGACGGCCGAGGGGATGCTCGTCACGCTTCTCGCGTCGATGGTCGACCCCGAAGCGACCCGGGCATAAACCGGGAAAGGCCGAAGGTCCCTCGACAGCATCCCCGTGCTCGGCCAGGGTGGATGCATGCCCGTTCTCGAGAACTCTCGCCTTGCCATCGTCGGGGCCGGTGCCGTCGGCACCGCGCTCGCCTACGCCTCCCTGATTCGCGAAACCGCCCGCGAGGTCGTGCTGTACGACATCGATGAGGCGCGCGTGAACGCCGAGATTCTCGATCTCGCCCACGGCACCCCGTTCACCGGCTCGAGCGCGATCTCGGGCGGCGCCGACCTCGACGTCGTCGCGGGGGCCAACGTGGTCGTGGTCACGGCGGGGGCGAAGCAGCACCCGGGGCAGAGTCGACTCGATCTCGCGGGCGTCAACGTCGAGATTCTGCGCGACCTCATGCCGGCGCTCGTCGAGCGGGCGCCCGACGCCGTTTTCATGCTCGTCACGAACCCCTGCGATGTGCTCGCGGTGGCCGCCCAGCGCTTCAGCGGGCTCGAGCCGTCGCGGGTGTTCTCGAGTGGAACCGTGCTCGACTCGTCGCGCCTGCGCTGGCGCCTCGCCGAGCGCCTCGGCGTGAGCGCGTCGAGCGTGCACGCAATGATCGTGGGCGAGCACGGCGACAGCGAGTTCCCGCTGTGGTCGCAGAGCCGCATCGGGCCGATTCCGATCCGCGACTGGCGTGACGACGCGGGCGAGAACCTGAGCGTCGAAGAGCTCGACGAGATCGCCGACGACGTGAAGAACGCCGCGTACACGGTCATCGCCGGCAAGGGTGCGACGAACTATGCGATCGGACTGTCGGGCGCGCGCATCGTCGAGGCGATCTTTCGCGACGAGGGCGCGATCTTGCCGGTCTCGAGCGTGCTCAGCGACTATCACGGTGTCGACGGCGTCGCCCTGTCGGTGCCGAGCATCGTCGACGCGGGCGGCGTGTCTCGCGTCATCGACACCCCGTTCTCAGCGGAGGAGGAGCGGCAGCTGCACCACAGCGCAAGCGCGATTCGCGCCTCGCTCGAGGCGCTCGGCCTGTCCTGAGCGCGCGTCCTAGCCGACGAGTTCGGCGTAGGCCCGGTCGCTGACGCCCGCCCGGCTGAGCGTGGCCACGCGGCCGCGCCGGTAGCGCTCGATGACGAGCGGGTCGATGTACGACGAGCGGGCGACGGCGCGCGTGTTCCTCAGGGTGTCGGCCACCGCATCCACGGCCGCTCGAATCACCGCGTCCTGTTCGCGGCGCGCGACCGCTCCGGTTCGGGCGAGCACCTCGGCGGCCGTGCGTGAGCCGAGCAGCGTGCGCAGGTCTTTGGGCGTGACGGGGCATCCGCTGCCCGCCGCGAGATAGGCGGTGAGCGAGCGCGCGCTGAGCCGGTGCTCGTCTCCATCGTGGCGCCAGGCGGTCAGTCGCGTCGCCGCGCCGCGCGGAACGTGGGCGAGCGCGTCGGCGAGCTCGGGGTCGCGCAGCTCGGCGAGCCACTGCACGCCCGACTTCGCGGGAAAATCGAGCAGCAGGCGGTCGCCATCGACGCTCACGTGGCGGCGTTCGAGGGTGAGCGCGCCGATCGTGCCGCGCTCGGCCGCGTAGCGCTCGTCGCCGAGTCGCACCCCGAGCACGTCGATGAGCCGCGCGGCGATCGCGGCGGCCCGCCGCTCGGGGTCGTCGCCGCGCAGGTCGGCGGTGATGGTGCGGCGAAGCCCCGTCGTGCACTGCGCGAGAGCGCGCACGCGCGCGTACTTGCTGCGCTCGGCGCGCGCAGTCCACGCCTCGTGGTAGCGGTACTGCCGCCGCCCGTCGGCATCCGTTCCCGCCGCCTGCAGGTGCCCGTTCTCGGCGGCGCAGATCCACACGTCGCGCCAGGCGGGCGGAATCGCGAGCGCGTCAATGCGCGCAAGCACCTCCGCGTCGCGCACGGGTCGCCCGTTCGCGTCGGTGTACGAGAACCCCCGGCCCCGTCGCCGCCGCGCGAATCCGGGGTCGTCGGTCGAGGTCCGGCGCAGGCGCATCACGACAGTGTGCCGATAACACGGATGCTCCGTGCCGCTTTCTCAGGCACCGTCGAGCATGCGCTACTCGGCGCGGCCGCGCAGCCGCTCGATCTCGCGCCGGTCGCGCTTCGTCGGCCGTCCGGCGCCGCGCTCGCGCAGCACGGGCAGCACGCGTTCTTCCTTCGCTGGGGGAGGAGGGGTGCGGTCGTCGTAGTTTTCGGCGGCCTTCGGCGCCGACGTGCGTTTCGTGATGAGCCCCGTGACCACGACGATGCGCTCGCCGCCCGGGGTCAGCGCCCGTACCGTGTCGCCGAGCTTGACGGGGTGCGCGGGCTTCACCGTGCTGCCGTTCACCTTGAGGTGGCCGGCCTTGCACGCCGCGGTCGCCGCCGATCGGGTCGAAAACAGCCGGATCGCCCACGCCCACGCGTCGACGCGCACCGCCTCGCTCACCCCGCTCGCGCCTCCGAGATTGCGTCGGCGGCGCGCACGAGCGCGAGGTGCGACAGCGCCTGCGGCGTGTTGCCGAGGTGGCGCTCGTTGTCGACGTCGTATTCCTCGCTCAAGAGCCCGACGTCGTTCGTGATTCCGACGAGGCGTTCCATGAGGGCTTCGGCGTCGGCGAGGCGCCCGCCGTGCGCGTACTGCTCGACGAGCCAGAACGCGCAGGTGATGAAGGGATGCTCGTCACCGTCCAGCCCGTCCACGCCGCTTTCGGTGCGGTAGCGCAGCGGGAGCCCCTTACGCAGCAGCGTGCGTTCGATTTCGGCGACGGTGCCGAGCATCCGTTCGTCGTCGTAGGCGACGTAGCCGATCTGCGCGAGCTGCAGGAGCGAGGCGTCGACCTCGGTCGTGTCGTAGTGCTGCACGTAGTGGCCGCGTTCCGCGTCGAAGCCGCGCTCCTCGATCTCGACCTTTAGTCGGTCGCGCGCGGCGACCCAGCCCTCGATCGAGGCGGGCAGCTCGAACTTCTCGACCGCGCGAATGCCGCGGTCGAATGCCGCCCACAGCATGGCGCGCGAGTGGGTGAAGGTGCGCAGCTCGCCGCGAATCTCCCAGATGCCGTTGTCGGTGCGGTCGAGCTGCGTCGACACCCAGTCGAGCAGTCGCACCTGCAGCGACCACGAGAAGTCGTCTTCGTGCACGCCGAGCTCGCGGGCGTCTTCCAACGCAATCATCAGCTCACCGAAGATGTCGCCCTGGAACTGGTCGTAGGCGCCGTTGCCCACCCGCACGGGCGCCGAGCCCTCATAGCCGGGCAGGCTCGTGATCTCGCGCTCGTACAGGTAGCGCTCGCCCGACAGCCCGTACATGATCTGGATATCTTCGGGGTCGCCGGCGATCGCGCGCAGCAGCCAGTCGCGCCAGGCGCTCGCCTCGTCTTGGTAGCCGTGAATCATCAGCGACTCGAGCGTGAGGGCGGCGTCGCGAATCCAGACGTAGCGGTAGTCCCAGTTGCGGCCGCCGCCGATCTCTTCCGGCAGGCTCGTCGTGGGTGCCGCCACGATGCCGCCCGTCGACTCGTGGGTGAGGGCCCGCAAGACGAGCAGCGAGCGGCGTACGTGCTCGTCGTAGGCGCCGGGCGGGGCGCAGGTCGTCGCCCAGTCGTGCCACCACTGGCGCGTCGAGGCGAGCATTTCGTCGACGTTCTGCGCCGGCCGGGGCGTCTTGTGCGACGGGAACCAGCTCAGCACCGTGTCGACCGTCTCGCCCGCGCGCACGGTGAACTCGGCGCGGTGCGCGTGGTCAACGGGCGTGAATCGCGGGCCGCGCACGACGACGGCGTCGGGCCCCGCGATCGCGGTGAGCTCGGGCGCGTCGTCGGTGCCGCTTTGGCGCACCCAGGGCATCGCGTCCGCGTAATCGAATCGGATGCGCAGCAGCTGTTCGACGGTGACCTCGCCGTCCAGGCCGGTCACCCGCCGCACGAGGTCGCTCTCGCCGTTGTCGATGGGCATCCAGTCGGTGACCTCGATGACGCCCGTCGGCGTCTCCCACCGCGTGATGAGCACGAAGGTGTCCTCGTCGTAGCGGCGTGAGGTGCACGAGGTCTCACCGACGGGGTTCAGCGACCAGTGACCGTGGGCCTCGTTGCCGAGGATGCGCGCCAAGAGCGAGGCCGAATCGAATCGGGGCATGCACAGCCAGTCGATCGAGCCGCTGCGGCCGACGAGCGCGGCCGAACGACAGTCTCCGACGAGGGCGTAGTTCTCGAGGGGTTCCGCCATGGCGCCATCCAATCAGACGCACCTCGAAGACTTCCTCGCTACGGTGACCCGATGGCTGCCAGAGAAACGACCCTGATCATCCTCGGTGCCGGGGGAGACCTCACGAAGCGCCTCCTCGTGCCCGGGCTCGCCGGCGCCCTCGGCCGCGCTCCTGAGCTGAGCGTCGAGCTCATCGGCGCGGGCCATGGCGACCACGACGACGCCGCGTGGCAGCAGCTGGTGCGCGAGGCGCTCGAGGTGGGCCTCGATGAGCTGACGGGTGACGTCCGCGCCGCCGCGCAGCGCGCGATTGACGCGACCGTTGCCTCCGCACGGTGGGCGAGCGTTGACGCGACCGACCGCGAGGCGTTGGCCGAGCTGGTGGGCTCGGCCGCGCATCCGGCGATTCTGTATTTCGCGTTGCCGCCGTCGGTCACGATCGACGCCATCGCCGCGCTCGAGCCGGGCGACCTGCCCGAGGGCACACGGCTGGCGCTTGAGAAGCCGTTCGGCTTCGACGCCGAGAGTGCGGCCCGTCTGAACGGCCTGCTCGCGGGCCTCGTCCCCGACGAGTGTGTGTTTCGCGTCGACCACTTCCTCGGCAAGTCGACCGTCGTCAACCTGCTGGGCCTGCGCTTTGCGAACCGCCTGTTCGAGGCCGTGTGGAACCGCGAGCATGTTGCCCGCGTCGACATCGTCTACGACGAGACGCTCGCCCTCGAGGGGCGCGCCGGGTATTACGACGGCGCCGGCGCGCTCGTCGACATGGTGCAAAGCCATCTGCTGCTGGTCGCGGGAATCGTGGCAATGGAGGCGCCCGCGGCAATCGAGCCGGCCGATCTGCACGGCTCGCTCGTGCAGGCGCTGCGGGCCATGCGGGTGCGTGGTGACGATGCCGCCGCGTCGTCGCGCCGCGCGCGGTACACCGAGGGCGAGCTTGACGGCACGACCGTGCCCGCGTACGAGACGGAAGACGGCGTCGACCCGAGCCGCGAGACGGAAACCCTCGCCGAGCTCGTGCTCACGGTCGAGAACACCCGCTGGGCGGGCGTTCCCTTCACGCTGCGCAGCGGCAAAGCGGTCGGGCGCCCGGCGAAAGACGCCATTTTGACGCTCAAGCCGGTCGCGCATCGACCCAGCGGCTTCACGGGAGCGGGGGAGGCGCCGCGCATCACGGTGTCGCTCACGCCCGAGCACCTGGCGGTCGAGCTCGACCTGAACGGGCCAGGCGACCCGCTCGACCTCGACCGTGTCGTCGTCGAGACCGCCTTCGGTGCGGGCGAGCTCACCGCGTACGGCGAAGTGCTCGACGGCGTGCTCGATGGCGATCCGCTGCTGAGCGTCCCCGCCGAGGCCGCCGAGCTCTGCTGGCAGCTCATCGACCCGGTGCTCGCCGCCTGGCGTGAGGGCAGCGTGCCGCTCGAGGAGTACCCCGCCGGTTCCGCCGGGCCGGAGGCGTGGCGCAGCCCCCTCGCGCCGCCGCACGGGGCCTAGGCTCAGCCCCGTGACCTCCCGCGCGCTCATCACCGGTGCCACCGCAGGCATCGGACTCGAATTTGCCCGCCAACTCGCCGCCCGCGGCACCGGGCTCGTGCTCGTCGCGCGAGACGGTGAGCGCCTGGCGCGCGTCGCGCGCGAGCTCGGTGACGAACACGGCGTTGTGGTCGAGACTCTCGCCGCTGACCTTCACACCGACGACGGGGTGCGGGCCGTTGACGCGCGCGTCGCGGCGCTCGAGAAGCCCGTCGACCTGCTGATCAATAACGCGGGCTACGGCATCGGCGGAGATCTCGCCGCCACCGACCCCGACGACGAGCAGAAGCACCTCGCGATTCACGTCGCCGTGCCCCTGCGGCTCACGCAGACGGCGTTGCGCCGGATGCTCGCCACCGGTGGCGGACGGATCGCGATCGTCTCGAGCGTCGCCGCGTTCACCCCGCGCGGCACCTACGGCGCCGCGAAAGCCTGGGGAGTCTCGTTCGCCCGCTGGGCGAATCTGAGTTACGGGCCGCGCGGCGTCAGCGTGACGGCGATTGCCCCGGGGTTTGTCCGCACCGAGTTCCACGAGCGCATGGGGGTCGACGTGTCGGGCATTCCCGAGGCGCTGTGGCTCGACGCGCCGACCGTCGTGCGCCAGTCACTGCGGGCGATCGACCGCGGGCGTAGCGTCGTGATTCCGACGGTGCGGTGGCGTGTCATCGCCGCTCTCGCGCGCATCCTGCCCGATCGCCTGTCAGCGGCGGGGCAGTTCCGCTCGCGCTAGACGAGGGCGGGCTGGGCCGTCTCGGCGAGCGAAGCCTTCCAGGCGACGAGGGCGCGCACGGTCTCGCTCTCGTCGGCGGCGAGCTTCTCCATCGCGTCCGCCGGCACGAAGTAGTTGATGGCGACCCACGCGCGCACCTGTTCGTCGCGGTCGCTCGCGAGCGTGCGCAGCACGTCGCAGGGGGTGCGCTCGTTGCGGGCGAGGCAGCTGCGCACGCCCGCGTCGGGGTCGTTCGCGAGGGCCTCGTGCACGTCGTCCGGGGCGTGGTACGACAGGGCGGCGCTCTCGCGGATGCGCGGGTTCGGGCTCGCGGCGAGGCGGCGGATGCGCTCGCGCTTCGAGTCGGTGACGCTGGGGGAGAGGAACTGCGCGACCGGGTCGCCGCCGTCCTCTCGCATCGCGGGAGCGTTGTCGGCGAGCTGCTGCTTCTGCGCGGGGGTGTTGAATCGGATGCACGACATGGGCGATACGGTAACCCCTCGCGCCTGCGACGCGCCGCCGCGAAACGGGCGTGTAAGCACTTGCCCAGCATCCGGCCCGTGCCCGGGTGCGGCGCGCGGCCCCGTCACTAGACTGACCGCGTGTCCGACGCCGCCGCTCGCCCCGTCGTGAGCGACCGCGTCTGGACGATTCCCAACGTCCTGAGCGCCCTGCGCCTGGTGCTGGTGCCCGTTTTCTTCGTCTTCATCGTGGTCGGCAACGACCTGGCGGCCCTCATCGTCATCATCGTGTCGACGGTCAGTGACTGGGCAGATGGCGTGATCGCGCGCCGCTTCGGTCAGATCACGAAGCTCGGCCAGCTGCTCGACCCCGCCGCCGACCGCCTGTTCATCATGGCGGCGGTCATCGGCCTCGCCGTGCGCGAGGTGGTGCCGTGGTGGCTCGTCGCCGTCATCATCGGCCGCGACGTCTTCCTCGTCGTGCTCGGCGTGGTGCTTGCGCAACACCGATTCGGGCCCCTGCCCGTGCATCACATCGGCAAGACAGCGACCTTCGCTCTGTTCTACGCCCTGCCGACCCTCGTGCTGGGGCAGGCGTTCCCGGCGGTGGCCGCGGTGTCCGATCCGATCGGCTGGGCCTTCGCGCTGTGGGGGGCGTTCCTCTACTGGTGGGCGGGCCTGCTGTACCTGCGTCAGACCCGCGCGCTCATCCGTCAACACCCCCTCGACAGCGGCGACGCATCGGATACGCTGGCACGCAGGAGGGCTACCGATGGCTGAGAACACCGCAGGCGGCGACCGCGAGTACCGCCCGCAGGACACGACCGTGCACTACGGGCCAGATTTTGCCGCGCAGTTGGCGGCGATGGAGGCCGGTGCGCGCACGGGCGAGCTCGACATCATCAACGCGCTGCCCTCGGGGTCCGCCGTGCTGATCGTGCGCCGTGGGCCGAGCTCGGGCGCCCGCTTCCTGCTCGACACCGACCTCACGGTGGCTGGCCGTCACCCTGACGCCGACATCTTTCTTGACGACGTCACGGTCTCCCGCAAGCACGCCGAGTTCGTCCGCTCGGGGGTGCGCTTCGCCGTGCGCGACCTGGGTTCCCTGAACGGCACGTTCTACAACGGTGAGCGCATCGACGACACGGTGCCCCTCGTCGATGGCGCCGAGGTGCAGGTCGGCAAGTTCCACCTCACGTTCTACTCCTCCCGCCACGACCACGCGCCGGGCGCCTAATGGCGGCACGGTCCGCCGCAGAGGCGCGCCGACCGTCCACCGCCCCCTCCGCTGGGTTGCTGTCGATCGGTCAGGTGCTCGCCAAGCTCAGCCCCGAGTTTCCCGACCTCACGCCGTCGAAGCTGCGCTTCTTGGAAGAGCGCGAACTCGTGTCTCCCGAGCGCACCGAGGCGGGGTACCGCAAGTTTTCGCCGGCCGACGTTGATCGGCTCCGTTTCGTGTTGACGATGCAGCGCGACCACTACCTGCCGCTGAAGGTGATCCGCCAGCATCTCGACGATCTGGATGCGGGGCGCAGCCCCCAGCTTCCGGCCGGTGTCGATCGCGCCCCGTCGATGCTGTCGACCGAGCGACGTTTCAGCCGCGACGAGCTGGTGCGCGAGGCGCAGGCGACGCCGGGGCTCCTCAGCGACGCGATTACGGCATCCCTCATTCAGCCGGCGGACACCTTCGGCGACGACGCCGTTCAGGTGCTGCGCGCCCTCGTCGAATTGCAGCGCACCGGCATCGAGCCGCGTCACCTCCGCGGCTTCCGCGCGGCGGCTGAACGTGAGTTGGGCCTCATCGAGAGCGCACTGATTCCGGTATCGCGACGCAACGACGCCTCAAGCCGGGCGAAAGCCGCAGAACTCGCACGTGAGATCGCCGGGCAGCTCGAAATCGTGCGCTCCAGCCTGATCCGATCGGCGCTCGGCAAGCTACAGTCGTGAGGGTGAGCCGACACGCCGGAGTGTCGAGCGCGATGTCGCGGCCCTCGCGCCGCGCCGTCGCTAGGGTGGAGGACGTGACAGCAACTGTCACGTTAAGACTGAAGGTTAGGGACGCGCCATGACGGACAGCAGCCGCAGCGACGAACGCTACGACCTCGGCCTGCTCTTCACGGACGGCCTCCCTGACCTCGACGACGAAGCCGGCTATCGCGGCGCCGTTGCCGCTCGCGCCGCCGGAATCTCGTATCGCCAGCTCGACTACTGGGCCCGCACGCAGTTGGTCGAACCGACCGTGCGTGGTGCCGCTGGCTCGGGCACGCAGCGCCTCTACGGCTTCCGCGACATCCTGGTCTTGAAGCTCGTTAAGCGCCTGCTCGACACCGGCATTTCGCTGCAGCAGATCCGTACCGCGGTCGAGCAGCTGCGCGAGTCGGGCGTGCATGACCTCGCCCAGACGACGCTGATGAGCGACGGTGCGAGCGTCTACCTCTGCACGTCAGACGATGAGGTCATTGACCTCGTCAGCCGCGGTCAGGGAGTATTCGGCATCGCGGTGGGCAAGGTGCTGCGCGAGGTCGAGACCGAGCTCATCGACCTCGACGCGAGCCCCACCGCCGACCCGAAAGACGAGCTCGCCGCTCGTCGCGCCACCCGCGCCAGCTAGTTCGCTCGTTGCGCCACCTGCGCCGGTGCGCTCGTAGCTCCGTCGCTGATGGTCACCGTCACGACGCGCCACGCGCAGCTCTCGTGACGCGCCCGCCCTACTGCTGGGCGTACTCGCCGATGCGCGCCGTGCGCATGACGCGATCGAGCAGCTGATCGAAGTTGCGCGCCATCTCTTGCGCGCTCTCGCCCGGCCACACGTGGAGGGGCTTCGCGGCACCCTGCGCCTGCTGAAGGGAGGTGCGTTCGGGCAGCTGGGGTGAGAGCACCAGTGGGCCGAACATGTCGCGCAGCTCTTTGATGCGGAACTGGTGCTCGAGACTCTGCACGCGGGCACGATTGACGACGATGCCGAGGGGCTGCAGGCGCGGCGAGAGCCCGCGGCGAATCTCCTCGATCGCGCGCAGGGCTCGGTCGGCAGCGGCGACGGAAAACAGGCCGGGCTCGGTGACCACGATGACGCGGTCGCTGGCGGCCCATGCGGTGCGGGTGAGCGCGTTGAGCGAGGGCGCGCAGTCGACGAGCACGAGGTCGTACTCGCTCTCGATGTGCGCGAGCGCTTCCTCGAGCTTCCAGATTTCGCGAATGGAGGGGTGCGGGCCATCGAAGTTGATGGCGCTCGGGCTGCCGATCAGCACATCAACGGTGCCGGGGCGGCCGCGGGTCCAGCCAGAGGGGGCGATCGCCTGGCGCACGATGCGCTCCTTCGGCGAGCCGAGCACGTCGGCGATCGTGAGGCGGCCAGCGATCTGGATGTCCATGCCGGTCGACGCGTCCGACTGCGGATCGAGGTCCACGACCAGTGTCCGTAAGCCCCGCGAGAACGCCGCAGACGCGAGCCCGAGGGTCACGGTCGTCTTGCCGACGCCCCCCTTGAGGGAGCTGATGCTCAGTACGTGCACGGAAGAAGACCCTACCTTCACTAGGCTATGGAACGCGTGCATCCGCACCGTCCGCGGACGTCCCCGGCCACCACCCCCGACGCGACGCCTCGCCGTCGTGCCAGGAAAGGACGCAATGTTTCAGAAGATTCTCGTCGCCAATCGTGGAGAGATCGCCATCCGGGCGTTTCGCGCCGCGGTCGAGCTCGGCGCCAAGACCGTCGCCGTCTTCCCGTATGAAGACCGCAACTCGTTCCACCGCCTGAAGGCCGACGAGGCCTACCAGATCGGCGACGAGGGGCACCCGGTGCGTGCCTACCTCGACGTCGACGAGATCATTCGCGTCGCGAAACTGTCGGGCGCTGACGCCATCTACCCCGGCTACGGCTTTCTGAGTGAGAACCCCGACCTTGCCGAAGCCGCACGGGCCAACGGCATCGCCTTCATCGGGCCGCCGCGCGAGGTGCTCGAGATGGCCGGCAACAAGGTGTCGGCAAAAGACAAGGCGATTGCCGCGGGCGTGCCCGTGCTGAAGTCGAGCCCGGCCACGACGGACATTGAGGTCTTGGTCGCGGCCGCCGACGAGATCGGCTTCCCCATCTTCGCGAAGGCCGTCGCCGGCGGCGGTGGGCGCGGCATGCGCCGGGTCGAGACCCGAGACGAGCTGCGCCCCGCCCTCGAGGCCGCCATGCGCGAGGCCGACAGCGCCTTCGGTGACCCGACCATGTTCCTCGAGCAGGCGGTCGTGCGTCCGCGCCACATCGAAGTGCAGATCCTTGCCGACGCGACGGGTGAGACCGTGCACCTGTTCGAGCGCGACTGCTCGATCCAGCGTCGCCACCAGAAGGTCGTCGAGATCGCGCCGGCCCCGAATCTCGACGAGAGCATCCGCCAGGCGATGTACCGGGATGCTGTCGCTTTCGCGAAGTCGATCGGTTACGTCAACGCCGGCACCGTCGAATTCTTGCTCGACACGGCCGGTGAGCGGGCCGGCCAGCACGTCTTCATCGAGATGAACCCGCGCATCCAGGTCGAGCACACCGTGACGGAAGAGGTCACCGACGTCGACCTCGTTCGCGCGCAGATGCTCATCGCCGCGGGGGAGACCCTCGAGGGGCTCGGGCTGCGCCAAGAGCAGATCCACCTGCGCGGCGCCGCGCTGCAGTGTCGCATCACGACGGAAGACCCCGCGAGCGGCTTCCGCCCTGACACCGGCAAGATCACCACCTACCGCTCGCCCGGTGGCGCTGGCGTGCGCCTCGACGGCGGCACGATCGCGGCGGGCGCGCAGGTGAGCCCGCACTTCGACTCGATGCTCGCCAAGATGACCTGCCGCGGTCGCGACTTCGCGACGGCCGTTGGGCGCGCGAAGCGTGGCCTTGCCGAGTTCCGCATCCGTGGCGTGACCACGAACATCCCCTTCCTTCAGGCCGTGCTCGACGACCCCGCGATTCTCGCGGGCGACCTCGCGACCTCGTTCATCGACGAGCGCCCGCAGTTGGTCACCATGAACCCCTCGAAAGACCGCGGCACGAAGATGCTGACCTGGCTCGCCGATGTCACGGTGAACCAGCCGAACGGTCCCGGAACGGGCGTCATCGACCCGGCGATCAAGCTGCCGGCCGTCGACCTCGAGGCCGCGGCACCGGCCGGCTCGCGCGACCGCCTGCGTGAACTCGGCCCGGTCGGCTTCGCCGCCGAGCTGCGGGCGCAGACCGCGCTCGCCGTCACCGACACCACCTTCCGCGACGCGCACCAGTCGCTGCTCGCCACGCGCGTGCGCACCCGCGACCTCGTCGCGGTCATGCCCCACGTGGCGCGGCTCACGCCCGAACTGCTGAGCGTCGAGGCGTGGGGCGGTGCCACCTACGACGTGGCGCTGCGTTTCCTTGGGGAGGACCCCTGGCAGCGTTTGGCCGCCATGCGCGAGGCCCTGCCGAACGTCGCCATTCAGATGCTGTTGCGCGGGCGCAACACGGTGGGCTACACGCCGTACCCGACAGAGGTGACGCACGCGTTCGTGCGAGAGGCGGCCGCGACGGGCATCGACATTTTCCGTATCTTCGACGCCCTCAACGACGTCGACCAGATGCGCCCGGCGATCGACGCCGTGGTCGAGACCGGAAGCTCGGTCGCCGAGGTGGCGATGTGCTACTCGGGCGACCTGCTGAACCCGGCCGAAGACCTCTACACGCTCGACTACTACTTGGCGTTGGCCGAGCGCATCGTTGATGCCGGTGCGCACATCCTCGCCATCAAAGACATGGCGGGGCTCCTGCGAGCGGGTGCCGCCGAGAAGCTCGTTGCCGCCCTGCGCGAGCGATTCGACGTGCCCCTGCACGTGCACACGCACGACACCGCGGGCGGTCAACTCGCGACCCTGCTCGCGGCGTCCCGCGCGGGGGCCGACGCGGTTGACGCCGCCAGCGCGCCGATGGCCGGAACAACGTCGCAGCCGTCCCTGTCGGCACTCGTGGCGGCCCTCGCGCACACCGAGCGTGACACGGGCCTCGACCTCGACGCGGTCAGCGATCTCGAGCCCTACTGGGAGGCCGTGCGCCGCGCCTACAAGCCCTTCGAGTCGGGTCTTCCCGGGCCGACTGGTCGCGTCTACCACCACGAGATTCCGGGCGGCCAGCTGTCGAACCTGCGCCAGCAGGCGATCGCCCTTGGCCTCGGTGACCGCTTCGAGCTCATCGAAGACTGGTACGCCGCAGCCAACCGCATTCTGGGGCGTCCGACCAAGGTCACGCCGTCGTCGAAGGTCGTCGGTGACCTCGCGCTGCAGATGGCGGCCGCGGGCGCCGACCCGGCAGACTTCGAAGAAAACCCGCAGAACTACGACATCCCCGACTCGGTGATCGGCTTCATGGCGGGCGAGCTGGGCGACCTGCCGGGCGGGTGGCCCGAGCCGTTCCGCACGAAGGTTCTCGAGGGGCGCACGGTGAAGCCGGGGGTCACCGAGCTCACGGCCGAGCAACGCGCAGCGCTCGACGGCACGACCGACGAGCGGCGTCTCATGCTCAACCAGTTGCTGTTCGCCCAACCGACCCAACAGTTCCTGCAGGTGCGGGAACAGTTCGGCGACGTGTCGGCGCTCGCGACGCCCGACTACCTCTACGGGCTGAAGCCGGGCGAGGAACACGTCATCGAGATGGAGCGCGGCGTCACCCTGTTCATGGGTCTGGAAGCCATCAGCGAAGCCGACGAGAAGGGCATGCGCACCGTCATGGCCACCCTGAACGGTCAATTGCGACCGGTGCTGATCCGCGACCGGTCCATCGCGGTCGACACCGCATCCGCCGAAAAGGCCGACCCGGCGAAGCCCGGGCACATCGCCGCGCCGTTCAGCGGCGTCGTCACGCTGCAGGTTGACGAGGGCGACGAGGTCGAGGTGGGCGCCACGATTGCCACGATCGAGGCGATGAAGATGGAGGCCGCGATCACGTCGCCAGTCGCCGGCACCGTCGAGCGTCGCGCAATTCCGACGACGCAACAGGTGGAGGCGGGTGACCTGCTGGTCGTGGTGAGCTCCTAGCCGGCGGGGTTGCCCGGTCGGCATGGCCGCTACACTGGCGTGTCGACAACCGGAAGGAGGCCGCATGGCCGAGAAACGCGACGCACAGGGCGACGTGTCGACCGATGTGGTCGGTACGTCCGCGCCGCGCACGGTCAATGATGGCGTCGAGCCCGGCGGAGGCAGCGAGCTCATCGCGCAGGTCCCCGACTCGCTCTCGATCGAGGTCGACCTGCCCGCAACCACGCACGATGCTCCGCACGACCCGACGGCCGAGCTCGTCGAGCGCGGCGTCGACCCGCAGATTGTTGAGATGCTGCAGACCGGTGCGACGACGATTCCGCTCACCGATCAGCGCCTGCAGAGCGTCTTGACCCAGCCCGACTTGAGCACCATTGACCCCGCGGCCTTGCCGGCTGACCTCACGCGCCGTGCGGGCTACGGCAACGCTGGCCCCGAGGTTGCGGGAATGCTCACGGCCGACCGCCTCCTTGACCCGAAGCGGGCGCGTCCGAACGGGCCGGAGGGCTTCTGGCCGCGCCTCGTGTACACGACGACGCTGCGCCAGGTAAACATTGGCGACTCGCGTCGCGTGCGGGAACGCAAGGAGTTGGATGCGCGCATCGCGGCTCCGCTCGGCCTCGACTCCCGCTTCGTGCCGGTTCTCACGCGCAAGGGCGGCGTGGGCAAGACCACCGTCACGACGCTGCTGGGCATGGCTCTCGCCTCGGTGCGCGAAGACCGCGTGATCGCGATCGACGCGAACCCCGACCGAGGCACCCTCGCTGAGCGCGTCGCCAAGCAGACCCGCTCGACGGTGCGCGACGTCGTCAACAAGGCGGCGTCGATCGGCGCGTACAACGACTTCTCGACCTTTGTCTCGCGTGACGCGACGCGCCTCGACGTCTTGGCGAGCGACACCGATCCGCTGCTGTCCGAAGCGTTTGACGCTGACGACTACAACGTGGTCGCCGATCTCGCCGCGCGGTACTACTCGATCGTGCTCACCGACTGCGGTACCGGCATCGTGCACTCGGTCATGCGTCCGACGCTCGACCGGGCAGACACGATCGTCATCGTGTCGGGCGGCAGCGTCGACGAGGCCCGGCTGGCCAGCGAAACGCTGACCTGGCTCGAGGCGAACGGCTACGAGCACCTGGTGCGCGGTGCCGTGGTCGCCATCAACACCGCGACCCAGGGCACCAACCTCGTGAAGCTCGAAGAAATCGAGGCGCACTTCGCCTCGCGTGTGCGCGAGATTGTGCGCATCCCCTACGACGAGGTGCTCGCCGCCGGCAGTGTCGTGAAGTGGAGCGACCTGAAGCCGTACACCCGCCACGCGGCGCGCGAATTGGCGGCCCTGGTGGTCGAGGGCATTCCGCGCCCGACCGCGTAGCGCATCCCATGACGGTTCGTCCGATTCGCCTGTTTGGCGACCCTGTATTGCGCTCGCGCACTGACGAGGTCACCACCATCGACGACCGCGTGCGTCAGCTGGTGGCCGATCTGCTCGACACCGTTCAGGTGCCCGGGCGCGCGGGCGTCGCGGCCAACCAGATCGGCGTAGGCCTTCGCGTGTTCAGCTTCTTCGTCGACGAGCGCCTCGGCTACGTCATCAATCCGCGCCTCGTCGAGGTGCGCGGTGAGCCCGAACCGGTCGATGAGGGCTGCCTCTCGGTGCCCGGTCTTGCGTACCCCCGCATGCGCCACCCGTGGGCGCGCGTCGAGGGTATCGACCTCGAGGGCAACGCGGTGATCGTCGAGGGCGAGGGCCTGCTCGCTCAGGCGCTGCAGCACGAGACCGATCACCTCGACGGGCGCGTGTACGTGGAGGGGCTTGAGCCCGAGCTGAAGCGTGAGGCGATGCGCGCGATCAGGGGCGCCGAGTGGTTCCAGCGCCCCTGACCGCGGCCGTCACGCTTACTGGCTGAGCGAGATGCCCTGCGTCTCGGGCGCTCCCGAGTAGATGCCGTCGATCACGTCGGCAAAGTCTTTCGTGATCACGTGGCGCTTGATGCTCATCTTCGGGGTGAGGTGCCCCGAGTCTTCCGTGAACTCGCTCCCAAGAATGACGAACTTGCGAATCGACTCGGCACGCGAGACGCGGCCGTTGGCGACGTCCACCGCGCTCTGCACCTCGGCGAGCACCTTGGGGTTTTTGGCGGCATCGGCCAGCGACATCTGCGCGTCTTCGCCGTTGTTGTTAAGCCACACCGGCAGCATCTCGGGGTCGAGAGTGATGAGCGCCGACACAAAGGGCTTCTGGTCGCCGACCACGACGACCTGACCCACGATGGGGTTCGCCCGAATCGGGTCTTCGAGGGCCGCCGGAGCGACGTTCTTGCCGCCGGCGGTGACGATGATCTCTTTCTTGCGGCCCGTGATCGTGAGGTAGCCGTCGTCGTCGATCGTGCCGATGTCGCCGGTGTGGAACCAGCCGTCCTCGGTCATGACCTCGGCAGTCGCCTCCGGCTTCTTCCAGTAACCGGCGAACACGTTCACGCCGGTGATCAAGATTTCGCCGTCCTCGGCAAGCTTGATGCCCACGCCGGGCAGGGCGGGGCCCACGGTGCCGATTTTGAAGTTGTTGACGAGGTTCACCGACGCCGGTGCCGTGGTCTCCGTCAGGCCGTAGCCCTCGAGGATGCGCACGTTCAACGCGCGGAAGAAGTGGCCGAGGCGCGTTCCGAGCGGCGCCGAGCCCGAGACGGCGTACTGCACGCGGCCGCCCATGGCGTTCTTCAGCTTCGAGTAGACGAGCTTGTCGAACAGGGTGAACCGCAGCTTCAGCCCCAGCGGAACGTGGCCGGTGTCGAGGGCCTTCGAGTACTCGATCGCGGTGTCGGCGGCTTTTCGGAAGATCTTGCCCTTGCCGCCAGCCTCGGCCTTCTGCTCGGCCGAGTTGTAGACCTTCTCGAACACGCGGGGAACCGCGAGCAGGAAGGTCGGCTTGAACGAGCCGAGCGCCGGCAGTAGTTGCTTCGTGTCGGCCTGGTGCCCAACCTTGATGCCGCCGTGCACACAAATGATCGAGATGAAGCGGGCGAAGACGTGTGCCGTCGTGATGAACAGCAGCGTCGAGGCGCCGGGGGCGAAGACCTCCTTCATCGCGATGCGCGCGTTGCGCGACAGTTCGACGAAGTTCGAGTGCGTCAGCATGACGCCCTTCGGCACACCGGTCGAGCCCGAGGTGTAGATCAGCGTGGCGAGGTCGCTTCCGACCGCGGCGCTGCGGCGCGCTTCGACGGCCTCATCGGTCACGTCGGCGCCATCTGCGGCGAGCTTCTCGAGCGCGCCCAGGTGCATCTGCCAAACGTGGCCGATGTTCGGCACCTCGCTGGCGATCTCGTCGAAGCGCGCGTAGTGCTCGGCCGACTCCACGATGAGGTGGTTCGCTTCCGAGTCGTCGAGGATGTACTGGATCTGGCTCGGCGAGCTGGTCTCGTAGATCGGCACGAGCACCGCTCCGGCAAACCACGCCGCGAAATCGACGAGCGTCCACTCGTAGCGGGTCTTGCACATGAAGCCGATCTTGTCGCCGGGCTCGACGCCCGCGGCAACGAAGCCCTTCGCGAGAGCGACGACCTGGCGGTGGAACTCTTCCGCCGTCACGTCCTCCCAGCCGCCGTCGGCGGTGGGGAGAGCAAAGAGGGCGTCGGCGGGTGCCTGGGCAACACGATCGACGAGCAGATCGGTGGTGTTCGCGTCGGGGTCGGGGGTGACGACAGCCGGGACGACGAATTCATTCACGGTAGCTCCTTTGGCACCGGTCGGTGGTTGGTGACGATGCGACAACCTTACCCGCGCCGCCATGAGCTGTGCAGGGCCTGTGGGCGCTAGCATGGCGACCCGTGCATGCAATTGGGATCGACATTGGCGGAACGAAGATCGCGGGAGCGCTCGTTACGGATGACGGCGCCATCGTGGCGGAAGAGCGTCAGCCGACCCCCGCATCCGACCCGGCAGAGATCGTCGAGATCGTCGCCGGGATGGTTGAGCGCCTGAGCGCCGGCCACACGGTGATCGCGACCGGTGTCGCCGCCGCCGGGTTCATCGACGCCGAGCAGTCGACCGTCTACTACGCCCCGAATATCTCGTGGCGCAACGAGCCGTTCCGTGACCGCCTGCGGGCCCGGCTAGGCATGGACGTCACGATTGACAACGACGCGAACGCCGCGGGCTGGGCCGAATTTCGCTACGGCGTCGCCCGCGACGCGCACCACATGACGATGCTCACCATCGGTACCGGCGTGGGCGGGGCGATCGTGATCGGCGACCAGCTGGTGCGCGGCGGCTTCGGCGCGGCCGGCGAGCTCGGCCACCTGCGCGTCGTGCCCGACGGGCTGCCCTGCGGGTGCGGAGCCCGTGGCTGCATCGAGCAGTACGGCTCGGGCCGTGCACTGCTGCGCATGGCGAACGAGATCGCCGACGCGGGCGGCATCGGCACCACGCTGGCGACGGCGCGTCGCGACGCCGGCGAACTGACCGGCGGGATGCTCGCGCAATTTCTCGCGGACGGTGATCCGGGCGCGCTCCACGCGCTGCGTCAGTTGGGGCACTGGCTGGGTCAGGCGTGCGCCAGCCTCGGAGCCGTGCTCGACCCCGAGCTGTTCGTCTTCGGTGGGGGAGTGTCGGTGGCGGGCGAGCTGCTGCTCGAGCCCGTTCGTGAGTCGTACCTCGCGCACCTGCCGGCGCGCGGCTACCACCCCGAGCCGCGCTTCGTGGTCGCCGAGCTCGTCAACGACGCGGGCGTCGTCGGCGCTGCCGACCTCGCGCGCATCCACGCCGCGGCCATCGGCGCGGCCCCGCGGGGTTAGTCTTGGCGAGGCCACTGCGAGGGGAGCGACGATGTTCTACTGGTTGATGAAGAACCTGGTCATCGGTCCCATCCTGCTGACGGTCTTCCGCCCCTGGGTGCGCGGTATCGAGAACGTTCCGCGCTCGGGCCCCGTCATTCTCGCGAGCAACCATCTGTCGTTCGTCGACTCGATCTTTCTGCCGCTCGTGCTCGATCGCCGCGTGGTGTTTCTCGCCAAGAGCGACTACTTCACCGGCCGCGGCCTCAAAGGCTGGCTGACGAAGATGTTCTTCGAAGCCTCGGGTCAGCTGCCGATCGACCGCTCGGGCGGCAAGGCGTCGGAAGCCTCGCTGAACACGGGGCTTCGGGTGCTCGCCGAGGGGCGCGCTCTCGGCATCTATCCCGAAGGAACGCGCAGCCCCGACGGCATCCTGTATCGGGGTCGCACCGGCGTTGCCCGCATGATCCTTGAGTCGGGCGCCCCTGTCATCCCCGTCGCGATGATCGACACCGAAAAGGTCATGCCGATCGGCACCCGCGTGCCGAAGGTGCTCCGCCCCGGCATTGTCTTCGGCGAACCCCTCGACTTCAGTCGCTTCGCCGGAATGGAGGGCGACCGCTTTGTGCTGCGGTCGATCACCGACGAGATCATGTACGAACTCGGGCGGTTGAGCGGCCAGGAGTACCGCGACGTGTACGCCACGACCGTGCGTGACAAGCGCCCCGCCCACGTTCGCTGAGCCCTGAGCGGCCGCCGCCGCGACGACAGAAGCGCCCGGCGCGCTGGGCTAGGCTCGAATGCGCGGGGCTCACGCCGCCGCGTCGCCGCGCTCGTCGCGGATCCACCCCCTCTCGTCAACTGGAGTGCCGCCCGTGGTCGACCCGACCGAAACTGTGATCGCTGCTGACCCCGACATCGTTACCGGTCTCGACCACTGGCGCACCCTGCCGATCAAGCAGCAGCCCGCGTGGCCGAACGCCGCCGCGGCGCAGGCTGCCTCGGCCGAGCTCGCGACGATGCCGCCCCTGGTCTTCGCCGGTGAGGTCGACAACCTGCGCGACCGCCTGGCCCGTGCGGCCCGCGGCGACGCTTTTCTCCTGCAGGGCGGCGACTGCGCCGAGACCTTCGCGGGCGCCACCGCTGATCAGATTCGCAACCGGGTGAAGACCATCCTGCAGATGGCTGTCGTGCTCACCTACGGCGCATCGATGCCCGTCATCAAGATGGGCCGCATGGCCGGTCAGTTCGCGAAGCCCCGCTCGAGCGACACCGAGACGCGCGGCGACGTCACCCTGCCCGCGTACCGCGGCGACATCGTCAACGGCTACGACTTCACCCCCGAGTCGCGCGAGGCTGACCCGCGTCGTCTGCTGCAGGGCTACCACACGAGCGCCTCGACGCTGAACCTCATCCGTGCGTTCACGCAGGGTGGCTTCGCCGATCTGCGCATGGTGCACTCGTGGAACAAGGGCTTCGCGGCGAACCCCGCGAACCAGCGCTACGAGGGGCTCGCGAAAGAGATCGATCGCGCCATCAAGTTCATGGAGGCGGCGGGCGCCGACTTCGACGAGCTGAAGCGCGTCGAGTTCTACTCGAGCCACGAGGGCCTCCTGATGGACTACGAGCGGCCGATGACCCGCATCGACTCGCGCACGGGGCTGCCGTACAACACGAGCGCCCACTTCCTCTGGATCGGCGAGCGCACGCGCGAACTCGACGGAGCTCACGTCGACTTCTTCCGACGCATCCGCAATCCCATCGGCGTGAAGCTCGGCCCGTCGACGACGCCCGAGACGATGGAGCGGCTCATCGATGTGCTCGACCCCGACCGCGAGCCTGGTCGCCTGACCTTCATCACGCGGATGGGCGCCGGCACGATCCGCGACGCGCTTCCGCCGCTGCTCGAGGCCATCAAGGGCATGGACGCGAACCCCCTGTGGGTGACCGACCCCATGCACGGCAACGGCCTGACAACGCCCACCGGCTACAAGACGCGTCGTTTCGACGACGTCGTCGACGAGGTCAAGGGCTTCTTCGAATCGCACCGCGCTGCGGGCACGCACCCCGGCGGCATCCACGTGGAACTGACGGGTGACGACGTCACCGAGTGCCTCGGCGGCAGCGAGATGATCGACGAGCAGACCCTTGCCACGCGGTACGAGTCGCTGTGCGACCCGCGACTGAACCACATGCAGTCGCTCGAGCTCGCGTTCCTCGTCGCCGAAGAGCTGTCCCGCTAGCCGAACTCGTCGCGCGGCAGGCGCCTAGCCCTAGTACCGTGCGACGATTTGCACGGTCGAGCCTCTGACCGCGCTTTCCCCGCCGGCCGGCTCCGTTCGCTGCACGCCGAACACGCCGAGTCCCCATCCGAGCCGCGGCACGTTGGTGTCGAGAGTTTCGGGAGTCCGGAATCCCGCGCCCTCGAGAATTTCGATGGCGTCGCTGATCGTCTCGCCGGTGACGTCTGGGATCTCGACGAGGTCGGGGCCGCGCGATGCGACGAGACCGAGTGTGTCTCCCGGTGCCACGATCTCGGGCACCGCGCTGTACCCGATCACGGAGCCGTTGGCGATGTCGTTGTCGAACACGTTCGACTCGACGACACCGGTCAGTCCTCGACGGGCGAGTTCGGCTTGCGCGGCCTCGACCGTGAGCCCCCGCACCTCGGGGATCGCGCCGACCGACACCAACAGTGACACCGGTGTGCCGCGGAACGACGACGCCCCCGGCTCGAGCCCCTGCCCACCGGCGTCGCGCACGGCGAGCACGGAACCGTCGGCGATCTCGCCGTTGAACTGTTCGGAGCGTTCCTCCGCGACAACGAAACCGGCGTCCTCCAGCGCCGCGCGCGCATCCGCTTCGGGTACTCCCCGGACGTCGGGCAGCGTCGTTGGCTCGGCTCCCTGGGACACGATGAGGGTGATCTCCGCGTCGCGCGGCAGGGCGGTCCCGGCTGCGGGGTCGGTGCGAATGACGCGTCCGGCTTCGATGTCGAGCGAGTATTCGAGCGTCGACGGCTCGAGCACGATCAGACCGCTGTCCGTCAGCGTCGCCCGGGCCTCCGCCTCGCTGGCGCCCGTCACCTCGGGCACCGTCACCGTGCCGCCGGGGCCCGCCGAGAACCACCATCCTCCGAGCGCGGCGAGACCCGCCACGAGGAGCACGATGAGCATGAGCGCGATGCCGCGGCGACGTCGTGACGGGGCCGCGAGCATCAGCTGCTGGGCGGGCGTGCCCGGGTCTGCGGGCGGTGCCGCTGCGCGAGCCCCCGCTGTCGTCAGCGGTGCGATGACGGTCGTTTCAGCGGTCGACGGCTGGTAGGTCGACAGCGGCGGCAGCACCATGGTCTGCTGGGGGCCGGTCGCGACGATCGATGTCGCCAGTGAGCGTGCCGTCTCGCGCAGCTGCTCGAGCAGCGCACGGGCGTCCGCTGGCCGGTCGGCGGGCTCCCGCGAGGTCGCCCACAGCACGAGCTCATCGAGCTCGGCGGGTACGTCGGGGTTCACGCTGCTGGGAGCCGGCACCGAGTCGTTCGCGTGCTGGTATGCGATCTGCATGGGCTGTTCGCCCTTGAATGGCTGCTCGCCGGTGAGCATCTCGAACATCATGATGCCGAGCGCGTAGATGTCACTGCGGGTGTCGGCGATGCCTCGAGTGATCAGCTCGGGGGAGAGGTAGGCGATCGTGCCGAGCAGCGCGGCACCGGTGGCCGTGTTCGCGCTCGCGGCGCGGGCGAGACCGAAGTCACCGATCTTGATGCGTCCGTCGTCGGCGAGCAGCACGTTTTCGGGCTTCAGGTCGCGGTGCACGATGCCGGCTTTGTGTGCGGCCGAGAGCCCGGCCAGCACGGCCTCGCCGATATCCAGCGTCTGTTCGGGGGTGAGGGCGCCGTAGTCCTGCAGCAGCTCACGCAGGGTGATGCCCGGCAGGTACTCCATAACGAGGTAGGCTGATTCGGCGTCTTGGCCCTGGTCGAAGACATTGACAACGTTCGGATGCGCCAATCGCGCGGCGCTCCGCGCCTCTTGGATGAAGCGTTCTTTGAATTGGCTGTCATCGGCGAGGTGGCCGTGCATGATCTTGACCGCAACGAGGCGGTCAAGCCGTTGGTCGGTGGCGAGATACACGGTCGCCATGCCGCCGCGCGCGATGCGTGAGCGCACTTGATATCGGCCGTCGATGAGGCGACCGATCAACGGGTCTCCGGGCGCGGCGCTCACCCTGTCGAGTCTAGGTCGGCGGCCCGCTCAGGCGGGGTGCGCCACACGGGTCAGCCGAGTTGCTCGAGCCAGGCGCGCGCGCTCGTCTCCCACTTCGCGTAGGCCGTGGGGTACGCCGAGATCTGCACGGCTTGCGCGGCGACGGTGAGCGACATCGACTGCCATCCGCGAATGTCCAGTAGACCGCGCGTGACGCCGCGGTTGGGGTTCGACGGCCCCCCGTAGAACAGCCGCGAGGCATGGGCCGTGTCTTGCAGTTGGCTGGGGGTTCCCCAGCCGCTCGAGGGGCGCTGTTGGAACAGGCCGACCGAGTCGAGGTGACCCCACGACAGGTTGCGCAGCGATGACTCTTGCATCGCCGTCGCCAGCGCGATCACGATGCCGTAGTCGGGCACGCCCAGTTGACGCCCCACCGAGATAATCGTCTGCGCGTGCGCGCGCTGGTCGGCGTTGAGCGCCGTAATCGTGCCAGCCGGCGGTGTCGTGGGCGGAGCAACGGGCGGGGCGGGTGCCGGGGCCGGCGCGGGTGCGGGTGCGGGTGCCGCGGCGGGCGGAGCCGGGGCCGGCGCGGGAGCCGGAGCCGGGGCGGGCGCTGCGGGTGCGGCGGCGCGCTCGTCCTCGGCGGGCCCTCCGGGAAGGGTGGGGCGTTCGCTCACAGGCATACTCATGACCGCGTCGTCGACAGGGGCTGCGGGCTCCGTGGCTGCCGCGCCCGCGCTCGATGTGTGACCGGGAATCACCAGACTCTGGCCGGGGTAAATGATGCTGCGCCAGCCGAGGCCGTTGGCGTCGAGCACGGCTTGCGTAGTGATGCCGAATCGCGCGGCGATGGCCGACACCGTGTCACCGGCGACGACCTGGTAGCGCCCCTCGGTCACGGTGGGAACGGGCGCGGGTGCTGGTGCCTGCGCTTTCGCCGGCGCATCGGTCAGCTGCAGCACCTGGCCGGGGAAGATCAGTGAATTCCAGCTCAGCCCGTTCAGCGCGAGAATGCTCGGAGTGGACAGGCCGTAGCGCTGAGCGATGTCGCTCACCGTGTCGCCGGCCTGCACGGTGTACGAGGCGGGGGCTGCCGCCGCCGCGACGGCACGCGCGCCCAGCGCACCGGGGGTGAGAGCCGCCCCGACCTGCGTCAGCGCCGACCGCAGACTCGGGGCGCCGGGGTTCAGCTGGGGCTTGGGAGCGAGAGGCTTGCGCGCGGCAGCAGCAGAGTCAACCGGCCCGGTGAGCCCCAGGCCGAGCACGATGGCGCCCGTGAGCACGACCGGCATGGTGCTGAGCGCCGCGGTGCGCCCGATGGAGGGGCGGGCGGGCCGGCGGAACGCGGCACCCGTCGCCGGTGCTGACGGGGCAGGCGTGCCCGTGGCGCGAGGGGCGAGACCGGCGAACACGGCTCGGGCGCGGTCAGCGGCGGCCTTCTGCTCGTGCTCGAAACGCTGCGTCTCGGCCGCGCTGAATTCGGTGTTGACGGACATCGTGTCGGGTACCCCCAGGCGCTGTCGGCGTCCTCAGACAACGAGAACGGGCGGAAATCCCCCTTCCGCTTGTTACACAGTACAACTGGTGTCAACAGATGGGGAAGATGTGACGAGAGGTAACACGCTCGAAACAATTGACCGTGCTGCCCTCAGCGCCCGGGGTCTGGCACCCTAAAGACGTGAACGTCGAATCGTCCCGCTGGCTGACCGTGCCCGACCTCGTCGAGATTCTCGGGCTCGGCCCAGGCAAGATCCATCGCCTCTTTGAGGAGCGTCAATTGCTCGCGGTGCGCCGCGACGGTGTGCTGGTGGTGCCCGAGGAGTTCCTCGTCGACGGTGAGCCGGTGCACGGCCTGCCCGGCACGCTGACCCTGCTCGCCGATGCCGGGTTCAGCGATGATGAGGCGATGCAGTGGATGCTCGCCGAGAACGACCAGCTCGATGCGGCCCCCATCGCGTCACTGCGGGCGGGGCGTAAGGCCGAGGTGCGCCGGATCGCGCAGGTTCTCGCGTTCTAACCCGTCCCCGCGATCGCCTGCCATCGCAGCCGACCTCGTCAGCTGCTGCGGCGCGTGACGAGGTCGGCAAGCCCTTCAAGCTCTCGTTGCGCAGCGCGGCTGATCGGTGCCGCCTCCAGCGCCGCGAGAGCGTCGGCGACCGAGCGACTGATGATCGACTCGACCGTCTCGACGGCGCCGCTGTCGCGAATGGTGGCCTGCAGGGTGGCCACCTGGTGCGCCGTGAGCTCGGGGTCGCCGAGTAGCTCGTCGATCAGGGCGCGCGGGCCCGAGGGCAGGCCGGCGCGCGCGAGCGCGATGATGACCGTGCGCTTGCCTTCGCGGAGGTCGTCGCCGGCGGGCTTGCCGGTGATCTCGGGGTCACCGAAGACGCCGAGCAGGTCGTCGCGCAATTGGAACGCGACGCCGAGCGGCAGACCAAACGCGCGGAGGGCTTCCACCTGCTCGGGGGTGCCGCCGGCCATCAGCGCGCCGATCGCAAGCGGCGCTTCGATCGAGTATTTCGCCGACTTGTAGGTCACGACGCGGTGGGCGCGCGGCAATTGATCGCGTTCGTCGGCGTCGCGCCACGCGACCTCTTCGTAGATGTCGAGGTATTGACCGAGCATGACCTCGGTGCGCATGGTGCGGAACTCGTCGCGGGCGGCCCGCGCCGCACGGCGGTCGGCGACGCGCCCCAGGCCGTCGTCGAGCAGCTCGTCGCTCCAGCCGAGCAGGAGGTCGCCGAGGAGCAGCGCCGTCGAGGTGCCGTAGACGCGATCGCTGCCGGCCCACTCGCGGGCGCGGTGCTCTGCCTCGAAACGCCGATGCGCAGCCGGCTTGCCCCGGCGGGTGTCGGAGTTGTCCATGATGTCGTCGTGCACGAGAGCGGCACCCTGGAACAGCTCGAGCGCTGCCGCGACGTCGATCACGGCGTCGATATCCGGATGCTCGTCCAGCGTCGCGAGAGGATCATCCGGTCGCGCCGACCCGGCAACGGCCTGCCACCCCCAGTAGGCGAACAGGGCGCGGAACCGCTTGCCGCCCGCGAGCAAGTCGCGCGACGCGTCGATGAAGACGCCGAGCTCATCGGCGACCGAATCGAGGTGGCTCGCGCGGTCGTCCAGGAAGCCGGTGATCCGGGCGTGAACCAGGTCAACTAGGCGCAATCTCTCAGCCACTCACCTAGCCTATCCAGCAGGGCGGTCGTAGACTGACGGAGTCGCGGGAGCCCTCGCGACATGCACGCCGTAATCAAGGGGTCACCATGCCGCTGTCAGAGCAGGAGCAGCGCCTTCTCGAAGAGATGGAGCGCAACCTCTACCGCAACGACGCCGATTTTGTGAGCGCCGTCTCGGGCAACCGGGGAAAGCCGAACTACACGCTCGTCACGGTGGGCGCGCTGCTCGCGGTCCTCGGCATTGGCGTGCTCGTCACCGGTGTCATCATCTCGATCCCGCTCGTCGGCGTCCTCGGCTTCGCCCTGATGTTTGGGGGAGTGCTGCTGGCTCTCACGCCCGGCAAGGGTTCCGTCCAGGCACCGAACGAACCCGCCGCCAGCGCTCGCACTGCGCGCGCGCCGCGGGCCTCCTTTATGGACAAGTTGAACGAGCGGTGGGAGCGCCGCCAAGACGGCGACAGCTAAACGCTCCACTTTCCTCCCCGAAGCTTTTCGCCGGGGCTGACCTCAGGGTCAGCCCCGGTTTTTTTGCGCCATGACGCGGATGCGCGGGGCGCGTCGCCGTCGCGGGTCGCGCATCCCGCGTGGCGCTTGCACCCCCAGTACGGGGGCAATGGGGCGCATCGCGGGAATAAAGTGGTGCCAGGAGGCTCAAAGTGGAGGTAAGTGGAGTAATGTGGAGGAAATTCCCGATCTCGGGCCGGAGATGAGAGGGGGTGCGGTCGCACCATGTTTCTCGGCGCGCACACCCCCAAGCTCGACGACAAGGGGCGGCTGATCCTCCCCGCGAAGTTCCGCGGCCAGCTCGCCGACGGCCTCGTGCTCGCCCGCGGCCAAGAGCGCTGCATCTACGTCTTCACCCCCGAGACCTTTCAGCAGAAGGTCTCGCTCATCACGACGGCCCCCCTCACGAGCAAGGCGGCGCGCGACTACGTGCGCGTCTTTCTCTCGGGTGCGAGCGACGAAGAGCCCGACAAGCAGTTCCGCGTCACGATCCCCCCGGCCCTGCGGCAGTACGCGGGCCTCGAGCGCGACCTCACCGTGATCGGTGCCGGTGACCGCGCCGAAATCTGGTCGACCCCCGCCTGGGAGGCGTACTACGCCGCCCAGGAAGACGCCTTCTCGAGCACGGAGGAGGAGGTGATCCCCGGCCTCTTCTAGCCGCGAGGCCCGGACTCCCAGCCGTGACCCGCCCTGGCGCACCTTCCCCGGTGCCAGGTCGCACGGATGGGGATCCGGGCCCCGCGACCGGCCGATACGCCCATGACTGACCAGAAGCACACCCCCGTCATGCTCGACCGCTGCCTCGAGCTGCTCGAGCCCGCGATCGCCGCCCCCGGCGCGGTGCTGATCGATGCGACCCTCGGCCTCGGTGGGCACACCGAGGCGGCGCTCACGCGCTTCCCGGAGCTCACCGTCGTGGGCCTCGACCGCGACACCGACGCGCTCGCCCTGGCGACCGCACGGCTCGCCCCGTTCGGCGACCGCTTCCGCCCCGTGCACACGGTCTACGACCGCATCCGCGACGCACTCGACGGTCTCGGCATCGACCGGGTCAACGGCGTGTTGTTCGACCTCGGCGTCTCGTCGATGCAGCTGGATGAGGCCGAGCGCGGCTTCGCCTACGCGCAGGATGCCCCGCTCGACATGCGCATGGATCGCACGAGCGGTCAGACGGCCGCCGAGGTGCTCGCGAGCTACCCCGAGTCGGCGCTGCGCCGTATCTTCGAGCGCTACGGCGAAGAACGCCTCGCTCCCCGCTACGCGCGTCGCATCGTTGAGGCACGGATGCTCGCCCCGATCGAGCGCAGCGATCAACTGAATCGCATCATCGCCGACGCGACGCCGCAGGCGGCCCGTCGCCCCGGTCACCCCGCGAAGCGGGTCTACCAGGCGCTGCGCATCGAGGTGAACGCCGAATTGGCGGCCCTCGAGGATGCGCTCCCCGCGGCGCTCGACGCCCTGATCGTCGGCGGGCGCATCGTCGTGCTCGCCTACCAGTCGCTCGAAGACCGCATCGTCAAGCGCGAGTTCGCGGCCCGCAGCCGCTCGACGGCGCCCGCCGGGCTACCCGTTGAGCTGCCGGAACACGCGCCCGAGCTGCGGCTGCTCGTGCGCGGCGCCGAGCAGGCCGACGACGCCGAACGTGCCCTGAACCCCCGAGCCATTCCGGTGCGCCTGCGTGCCGCCCAGCGACTGCGGGAGGTGGCATGAGCATCGCGGCCGACACTCTCGGCGCTCCGGTCCCGGCGCGCGGTCCGCGCATCCCGCGGCGCACCCTCCGCCCCGTCGTGGTGGCCCCGAGCCGCGAGCAGCGTCGCGCCCGCCCGCGTGCGCTGGCGGCGACCATCGCCGTGAGCGGCGTGTTCGCGATCCTGCTCGCCCAGCTCATGCTGAGCATCCAGCTCTCGGAGGGTGCCTACCGTCTGTCGGCCGCCGAAGCGCAGCTCGTTGAGCTCAACCGCGACGCCCAGGTGCTCACCGAAAACCTCGCGCGACTCGAATCGCCCCAAAACGTTGCCGCTCAGGCCGAGTCGCTCGGCATGGTCGTCAACTCATCCTCCGCCTACCTCCGGTTGGCGGACGCGGCCGTGCTCGGAGTGCCGGTCGCCGCATCCGCGCAGTCGGGAGTCCTCGACGGGCGCGACAGCATGGTCGGCAATGTGCTGCTCGCCGACGTGCCGCTGGTGGTCCCGGCGGCGGCGGGGGAGGCGTCGGGCGTGGCTCCGATGCCGTCGCCTCCGGGACCGCTAGCCTCCGCGGAACAGCCGGCAGCAGCGGTGCCGCCTGCAGGGCCAGAGCCGCTGCCCGCCCCCATCACTCGATGACCTCATGACCACCACGACAGCACCGGGAGGCCGAGCGTGACCACCGATCGCCGCACACGGCGCCGCATCACTGCCGCCGTGATCGTCATGGTCATCATCGTCTCCTCCTTCGTCGTTCGCCTCGTCGACATTCAGGTGGTTCGCGCCGCCGAGCTTGCCACCGAGGCCGAGGCCCGGCGCTCGATCCCTCAGACACTTCAGGGTCTTCGAGGCGACATCGTCGATCGCAACGGGGTCGCTCTCGCCGATGCCGTGTACCGCTACGACCTCACGGTGTCACCGCGCTTCGTGGGCGACTACACCGTCGCCGACCCCGAAACGCGCGAGCGCACCGAGCACACGGTCTGGGAGGCGTTGACCGCGATCGGGGAGATCACCGACACCGATCCGCTGGTGCTGCTCGAACGTATTGAGCAGGCGTTGGCCGAAAACCCCGAGAGCGATCACGCCTACCTCGTTCGTGGTGTCCCGACCGACGTCTTCCAGCGGGTCCGCGATCTTGGCGTGCCGTGGGTGTATTCCGAGCGCATCGCGGCCCGCACCTACCCAAACGGGCAGGTGGCGGGAAACCTCGTGGGCTTCCTCGGCACCGACGGCCCCCAGACCGGCCTCGAGCTCGCGAGAAACGACTGCCTCGGCGCCGTGAATGGCAGCTCCACCTTCGAGCGCGGCGCTGATGGGGTGCGCCTGCCGGGCAGCACCGTCGTGCACCAAGAGCCGGTCGACGGCGGAACCCTCGCCCTCACGATCGACGCCGACCTGCAGTGGTTTGCGACCCAGGCCCTCGCCGAGCAGGCCACCGCGCTCGGCGCCGACTGGGCAACGGCCATGGTGGTACGTGCCGACAGCGGCGAAATCATCGCCGCGGCCGACTGGCCGACGGTCGACCCCAACAACGTCAACGGCACCGACCCCGAAAACTTGGGCTCGCGCATCTTCACCTGGCCATACGAGCCCGGGTCGACGATGAAGGCCGTCACCATCGCGTCGCTTCTTGACGCGGGTCAGACGACTCCGCTCGAGCAGATCGAGGTGCCGAGCGGATACGAGACGATCAACGGCTGGCAGATTCGCGATGCGTGGGCCCACTCGGGAATGCGTCTGACGACCGCGGGCATCCTGATGAACTCGTCCAACATCGGCACATCGATCCTCGGCGAACGACTGAGCTTCGCCGATCGCGAGCGGTACCTGCGCGCCTTCGGTTTCGGTGAGCCCACTCCGGTCGGCTTCCTCGGCGAGGAGGCCGGAACCGTGCGCTCGTCCGACACGATTGACGGGCACGGCGCCTACATGCAGCTCTTCGGTCAGTCGGTGAGCGTCACGAGCGCGCAGGTGGCCCAGGCCTACCAGATCCTCGCCAATGGCGGCGAACGCAAGCCGCTGACGCTTGTCTCGGGCTGCGACCACGGCGACGGCGAGGTGACGCACCAGCCGTCGACCGAGGGCACCCGCGTGGTGTCGGAAAGCGCGGCCGCGCAGACCGTTCAGATGATGGAGTCGGTGGTGACCGACTACTACCTCGGCCCACAGCTGACGGTGCCGGGGTACCGGGTTGCCGCCAAGACGGGAACCGCCGAGGTGCCGATCAACGGCGTGTACTCGCGCGAGCGCATCGTGTCGGTCGCCGGCATGGCGCCGGCCGAAGACCCGGAATTTGTCGTGGTGGTCACCTTCGGTCGTCCCGATACGATTAAGACCTCTGCAGCGGCGGCCCCGACGTTCCAGCAGATCATGACGCAGGTACTGAAGACCTTCCGAGTGGCCCCCAGCACGCAGCCCCCGCCGCGCCTTCCGACGACCTGGTAGGCGCCCGAGTCGAAAAGAAGAGTTTCCGCGTGGCCGATCGCCCCTCCGACGTCTTTCGTCCCGAGCACCCCACCCCGCGCGAGCTCGGCAATCTCCTGGCGGAGTTCGGCGACGTGCGCGTCGTGACCGGCGACGTGACCGGCCAGCTCACCGGCGTCACGCTCGCCTCGGGGGATGTGCGCCCAGGAGACCTCTACGTCGGTATTCGCGGTGCGCATCGGCACGGTGCCGAGTTCGCGGCGGATGCCGTGCGGGCGGGTGCGGTTGCCGTCATGACCGATGATGAGGGGGCGGCACTGGCAGCCGCCTCAGGCGTCCCCATTCTCGCGGTGGAGAACCCGCGCGCGCGGCTTGGCGCGATCAGCGCGTGGGTCTATGGCACCGAGGAAAACCCGGCAGCGCTGTATGGCGTGACGGGAACGAACGGCAAGACCTCCACGGTGTACCTGCTGAAGGGCATCCTCACGCAGCTCGGCGAAACGGCGGGCCTGACGTCCACCGCCGAACGCCACATCGGTGATCGGGTCGTGACGAGCACCCTCACCACGCCCGAAGCGACCGAGATGCACGCCATGCTCGCCCGCATGCGGGAGGTCGGGGTCACGAGCGTCGCCGTCGAGGTCAGTGCACAGGCCCTCAGTCGCCACCGCGTCGATGGCCTCGTGCACGATGTCGCCGGCTTCACAAACCTGAGCCACGACCACCTCGACGACTACGGCGACATGGAGGGGTACTTCGCAGCGAAGCTGCCGCTCTTTCAGCCCGATCGCTCTCGTCGCGCCGTCGTGAGCCTCGACTCGGTCTGGGGCGCTCGCCTCGTTCGTGAGGCCGGGGTGCCGGTCACGACAATTGCCTCGCTCGACGACGCGGAGGCAGACGCCGACTGGCGCGTCGTCGTGACAGATGAAACCCCCGAGTACACCGCGTTCACGCTCACCGCCCGTGACGGTCGCATGCTCACGACGAGCGTGCCGCTGATCGGCCGGCACATGGCCGCCAACGCGGGCCTCGCGCTCGTCATGCTCGTCGAGGGCGGGCACCCGTTCGAGCGAGTGGCCGATGTCGTGGCGGACGGCATCGACGCCTACCTGCCCGGTCGCGCGGAGCGCGTCTCGGGCGACACCGGTCCGACCGTGTACGTCGATTTCGGCCACAGCGCCGATGCGTTCCGCTCGACGCTCGAGGCGGTGAATCGCCTGACCGCGGGCCGCACGATCATGGTGATGGGCGCATCCGGTGACCGCGACACCACGAAGCGGCACGAGATGGGGCGCGTGGCTGCGGACGGCAGCGACGTGCTGATCGTCACAGACCACCACCCCCGGTTCGAAGACCCGCAACGGGTGCGCTCCATGCTGCTCGAGGGGGTCGTCGACGCCGAGCACGCCCCCGACGAGGTGCTCGAGATTGTGCCGCCCGAGGCCGCCATTCGCGCGGCGATCGAGCGCGCGCGGCCCGGCGACACGATCCTCTGGGCCGGCCCGGGTCACTTGGCGTACCGCGACATTCGCGGCGAGAAGGTGCCGTTTTCGGCGCGTGATGAAGCGCGTGCCGCGCTTCGCGAGGCGGGGTGGGTGTGATGGCCGCGACGGTTGACGACGTGATCGTGTCGCGCGACGGCACGACGATTCACCTGCGTGCCGGCGACGAGCGCGCGGTCCTCGTGATTGAGGCGATCGGCGACGCGGCGACGGCCGCCGCGATCGATGCGGTGGATGCGCGCCTCGCGACCGGCGCACCGCTCGCCGAGGCGACGCATGCGGCCGCGAGCATCCGCGACATTCCCCGTCGCTGCGAGCGGCGGGTGACCCCCTCCGGCCTCCTCGTCCTGGACGATCGTGACGCCGCCACGGCGGCCGAGGTGCGCCGTTCGCTGCAGGTGGTGGCGGGCCTCACCCGCGGCACCGAGGCCCGCTCGTTTGTCGTCGCCGGAGAGCTCGTCACTGAGCCGACCGACTGGTTTGAGGATCACGACGCTCTCGGGCGCGTGGTGGTGCGGCTCGACATCGCGCAGCTGATTGTCATTGGCCACGGCGCGCGTCACTTGCACAACGCCGCGGGGCTCGAGGGCTCGTGGGACGGGGAGTCGCTGCTCGTCGAGACGGCCGATGAGGCCTACGCTTCACTGCATGACAGGGTCCACTCCGGAGACGTCGTGCTCGTGACGGGCGGGGGAGTGTCCGACCTTTCCGCGCTCGTCGAACGTTTGACGGAGGTCGCAGCGTGATCGCTCTGTTGTTCTCGGGCGCATTCGCGCTCACCTTCACCCTGCTGATGACCCCGCTGTTCGTGCGACTGTTCAAGCGCATCGAGTGGGGGCAGTTCATTCGCGAGGATGGCCCGCAGACGCACCACACGAAGCGCGGTACGCCCACGATGGGTGGCATCGTCGTCGTGCTCGGCGCGTCGCTCGGCTACGTGTTCGGGCACCTGGTCGCGCAAGAGCCGTTTACGCTCAGCGGGCTGCTCGTTCTGGGGGTTTTTGCCGGCCTCGCGCTGGTCGGCTTCGTCGACGACTACTCGAAGGTGCGCAACCAGCGCAGTCTCGGCCTCGGGGGCTGGGCGAAGGTTGCCGGGCAGGTCATCGTCGGCACCGCGTTCGCGCTGGTCGCCATTAACTTCCCCGACGAAGACGGCATTACCCCCGCCACGACGATGGTCTCGGGCGTTCGTGACATCGACTGGCTCGACTTCGCGGTCTTCGGCTCGATCGGCGCCATGATCCTCTTCACCCTGTGGGTGAACCTGATCGTGGTCGCCACGTCGAACGCGGTCAACGTCGCTGACGGCCTCGACGGCCTCGCGACGGGAGCGTCCATCCTGTCGATCGTCGGCTACATCGTGATCGCCTTCTGGCAGTTCAACCAGTCGTGCTCGAATGCGGGTCTCGACGAGGCGGTGGCCTACAAGTGCTACGAGGTGCGCGACTCGCTCGACCTCGCGATCGTGGCGGCGGCGATTGCCGCGAGCCTGATCGGGTTCTTGTGGTGGAACACCTCGCCCGCGCAAATCTTCATGGGTGACACCGGCTCCCTCGCGATCGGCGGCGCGCTGGCGGCGCTCGCGATCCTCACCCACACGCAGCTGCTGCTCGTGCTCATGGGCGGCCTCTTCCTCATCGTCACGGGCTCGGTGATCCTGCAGAGGGCGTACTTCAAGATCACGAAGGGCAAGCGCATCTTCCTGATGAGCCCGCTGCACCATCACTTCGAGTTGAAGGGCTGGGCCGAGGTCACGATCGTCGTGCGCTTCTGGCTCATCGGCGGCCTGTTCGTCGCCGTCGGCGTTGGCCTGTTCTACCTCGAGTGGATCAGCCGCTGATGGCAGCCCCTCTCGACCAGCTGACCAGCTGGCGCGCCGACTGGCGCGGACTGAACGTCGTCGTGCTGGGTCTCGGCGTCACGGGCTTTGCCGCCGCCGACACCCTCGCCGAGCTCGGCGCCCGCGTCACCGTCGCCGCGCGCACCCCCGATGCCGAGCGCGCGCGCATCCTGCCCGTGATCGGCGTCGACCTCGTCGAGCTATCCGGCGACGATGCGAACGATGCGGATGTCGTTCTCGCGCTCGGCGCGGATCTCGCGATCGTCTCGCCCGGCTTCACGCCTGAGCAGCCCCTGATCCGGGCCATTCAGGCGGCGGGCATCCCGATGTGGGGCGACATTGAACTCGCCTGGCGCGTGCGCGACAAGGTCGAGCCTGCCGCCGAGTGGATCACCATCACCGGCACGAACGGCAAGACCACGACGACGCAGTTGACCGCCACCATGCTCGCCGAGGCCGGTCGTCGCGTGGCCCCGTGCGGCAACATTGGCGTGCCGGTGCTCGATGCCGTGCGCGACCCGGCCGGTTTCGACGTGCTCGTCGTCGAGTTGTCGAGCTTCCAGCTGCACTGGCTGCCGACCGAGGGGCCCGGCGCGCTGTCGCCGCTCGCGAGCGCCTGCCTGAATCTTGCCGAAGACCACTACGACTGGCACGGCAGCCCGGACGCGTACGCGGCGGCCAAGGCGAAGGTGTACGCCAACACGCGGCTCGCCTGCGTGTACAACCGTCGCGACGAGGCGACCATGCGCATGGTCGAGCAGGCCGACGTCGTCGAGGGGTGCCGGGCGATCGGCTTCAGCTCCGACACCCCCGGCCCGAGCGACGTGGGGCTGGTCGACGACCTGCTCGTCGACCGGGCGTTCCTCGACGAGCGTCACACAACCGCGCTCGAGCTCGCCTCGCTCGCCGATCTGGCGGCGGCCGGGCTGCAGACCCCGCACGGGCTCGCCAACGCCCTCGCGGCGTCGGCCCTGGCGCGCGCCGCCGGTGCCAGCCCCGTGGCTGTGCGCGACGGGCTGCGGGCGTTCCGCGTCGACCACCACCGCACCGAGGTCGTAGCGCAGATCGACGAGGTCGTCTGGGTCGACGATTCGAAGGCCACGAACGCCCACGCAGCCGCCTCCTCGCTCACGGCGTACCGCTCGGTGGTCTGGATCGTGGGCGGGCTTGCCAAGGGGGTCGACCTCGCGCCGCTCGTCGCGGCCCACCGCGACCGCCTGCGCGCCGCCGTCCTCATTGGCGCTGAGCGCGCATCCCTTGCCGAAGCGTTCGCCCGACACGCCCCCGGGCTCCCCGTCTCTGAGGTCGACGCCCGCGAGACTGACCGGGTGATGCCCGACGCCGTTCGGCTCGCCGCACGATTCGCCCAGCCGGGCGACACCGTGCTGTTGGCTCCGGCGGCGGCATCAATGGACCAGTTCGACGACTACGCCGATCGCGGTAGGCGATTTGCGGACGCGGTGAGGCAGCACGGGGAGGGAGCAGCCGATGACGAGCATCCGGCCCCCTCGCGCGACGCCGGCTGACGGCGAGCGCGGCGGTCGCGCCCCGGCCGCCGTCGTCGCGGTGCGGCGACTGTTCGGCACCGACAACCCCGATGCGATCCTGCTGCTCGGCACAACGATCTTCCTCGTGCTGTTCGGCCTGGTCATGGTGTTGTCGGCCTCGTTCATCGTGTCGAGCCAGGGCAACAACGGTGACTTCTTCGCGATCTTCGTGCGGCAGGGGGCGTTCGCGCTCATCGGCATCCCCGTCATGCTGTCGATCGCGCGCCTGCCCGCCGTGTTCTGGCGACGCTGGGCCCGCCACTTCGTGCTGCTGGGCGTCGGGCTGCAGGCGCTCGTGGTGTTCACCCCCCTCGGCTACGGCTATGGCGGTAACCGCAACTGGCTGAACATTGGTGGCCTCACGGCCCAGCCCTCCGAGTTTCTGAAGCTGGCGCTCGTCGTCTGGCTGGCGACCGTGCTCGGCGCGAAGGCCGGCGGCTTCCACCGCTGGCGCGACGTGCTGATCCCCGCGATCCCGCTGTCCCTCGTCGCCATCGGCATGGTGCTGATCGGCCAAGACCTGGGTACGGCCGGCATCATGTTGGCCATCGTGCTCGGTGCGCTGTTCTTCGCGGGGGTGCCGCTGCGCTACCTCGTCGCCATGGTGCTCGCGATCGCCGGTGCCGCCGTGGCGTTCGCGTATTCGAGCCCCTCGCGCGTCAGCCGCATCACCACGTGGCTCGACGGGTGCGCGCCCGAAGACTACGAGGGCACCTGCTGGCAGATCGTGCACGGCACCTGGGCGCTCGGCTCGGGAGGGTTGTTCGGTGTGGGCCTCGGCAACTCCTCGGCCAAATGGTCGTGGCTGCCGCACGCCGAGAGTGACTTCATCTTCGCGATCATCGGCGAAGAGCTGGGCCTCGTCGGCGCCGTCGTCGTGCTGGCCCTCTTCGTCGCCCTCGGCATCGCCTTCGTGCGTCTGCTGCGCGGCCCGCTCGATGGCTTCCGTCGCATCGCCATCGGCGGCGTCATGGTGTGGATCATCACCCAAGCCTTCGTGAACATCGCGGTCGTGCTCGGCATGCTGCCCGTGCTCGGCGTTCCCCTGCCCTTCGTGTCGGCGGGCGGAACCTCCCTCGTCGCGAACCTCCTCGCCGTCGGCGTGGTGCTGTCGCTGTCCCGCCCCGTGCCGGAGCAGGTGCGATGACCACGGTCCTCTTGGCCGGCGGCGGTACCGCGGGCCACGTGAACCCCCTGCTCGCCGTCGCCGATGCGTGGCGCGCCGACGAGCCTGACGCCGAGCTCGTCGTGCTCGGCACGGCGGAGGGGCTCGAGGCGCGCCTCGTCCCCGCGCGCGGCTACGAGCTCGTGACCATTCCGCGCGTGCCCTTTCCGCGCCGCCCGAACGGTGCCGCCCTGCGCTTTCCGGCCCGCTTCCGCGACGCGGTGCGCATCACGCGGCAGCTCATCCGCGATCGCGGGGTGGATGCCGTGGTCGGCTTTGGCGGGTACGCCTCGGCCCCGGCGTACGTCGCCGCCCGCGCCGAGAAGGTGCCGTTTGTCGTGCACGAGGCGAACGCACGCCCCGGCATCGCGAATCGCCTCGGCGGCTGGCTGGGCGGCCGCGTCGCCACCACCTTCCCCGGCACGCCGATGCGCGGGGCCACCGTCGTCGGCATGCCGCTGCGGCGCGAGATCGTCGAGCTCGATCGGCGGGCCGTGCGCGATGACGCCCTCGCCGAGTTCGGCTTCACCGCCGAGCGCCCCGTACTGCTGGTCACGGGTGGGTCAACGGGAGCGCGCAGCATCAACCACACGATCGCCGCCAGCGCCCCCGCGATCCTCGGCGCCGGCTGGCAGATCCTGCACATCACGGGCCGCGACCGCGGCGGCGACGACCCGGGGCTGACCGGCTATCGCGTGATCGAGTACTGCGACCGCATGGACCTCGCCCTGGCCGCGGCTGAGCTCGTCGTCTGCCGCTCGGGCGCCGCGACGGTGACCGAGCTGGGCGCCGTCGGTCTCGCGTCCATCCTCGTGCCGTACCCGGTGGGCAACGGCGAGCAGCGCCTCAACGCCCGCGAGCTCATCGACGCCGGGGCCGCGATCCTCGTTGACGATGCCGCGTTCACTCCCGAGTGGGTGAGCGACAGCCTCATTCCGTTGCTCACCGGCCGCTCCGAGATCGCCCGCATGACGGCGGCCGCTGCCACGGTTGGCCGCCGCGACGCCGCATCCGCCATGGTTCGTCTCGCGCGCGAGGCCATCGCCTCGCGCGGCGTAGGGTGATGGCCGATGATTGCTCCTGACCTCGACCTCGTCCTGCCCGACACCCTCGGCCGCCTGCACTTCGTCGGCATCGGCGGCAGTGGCATGAGCGGCATCGCCCGCATGATGCACGCCCGCGGCCACGTCGTGACGGGAAGCGACCGCGCCGAGTCCCCGACGGTGACGGCGCTGCGCGAGCTGGGCATCCCCGTCGCGATCGGCCACGACGCGGCGCACGTCGGCGACGCGGAGGCGCTCGTCGTCACGGGCGCGCTCTGGCAGGACAACCCCGAATACCAAGAAGCGCTATCGCGGGGCATCCCCGTGCTGCACCGCGCGAACGCGCTGGCGTGGCTCGTCCGGGGCGAGCGGCTTGTCGCCGTCGCCGGGGCCCACGGCAAGTCGACCTCCACGGGCATGGCGGTCGAGGCGTTGCGCGCGCTCGACCGCGACCCGTCCTTCATCAATGGTGCGGTCATCCAGTCGGCCGGCACCTCGGCCGCCTGGGGCGAGGGTGAGCTGTTCATCGTCGAGGCTGACGAGTCAGACGGCTCGTTCCGGCTGTACGACACGGCCCTCGCGATCATCACAAACATCGACTCCGACCACCTCGACCACTACGGATCCGCCGACGCCATCGACGAAGCCTTCTGGCGTTTCGCATCCGCCGTGCGCGAGGCGGTCGTCCTCTCGGCCGACGACCCCGCCACCCGTCGACTGAGCGAGCGGATGCGCGAGGCCGCCGCGGGCGGCGCCCCCCTTCCGTGGCTGGTCACCTTCGGTGAGTCCGCCGACGCGGATGTGCGCATCACCGAGATCGGAACGACCGGCCCCGTGACGTTCACCCTCGAGCGCGACGGCGTGCGCGCATCCGGTCGCCTTGCCGTGCCGGGCCGCCACAACGCGGTCAACGCAGCGGGCGTCGTCGCGCTGCTGTCTGTGCTCGGAGTGGAGCTCGGCGAGGCGGTCGCCGCACTCGACGGGTTCGCGGGCACGCAGCGCCGCTTCGAGAGCCACGGCGAGGCCGACGGTGTGCGCCTCTACGACGATTACGCCCACCACCCCACCGAGGTGGTCGCCGCCCTGCAGCAGGCGCGCAGCGTCGTCGGCGAGGGCCGCGTGATCGCGGTGCACCAGCCGCACCTGTTCAGCCGCACGCAGGCCATGGCGGGCGACTTCGCGACCGTCTACGAGCGCGGAGCCGACCACACGATCGTGCTCGACGTGTACGGGGCGCGCGAGGATCCGATTCCCGGCGTCACGGGGGCGCTCGTGGCCGACGCGTTTGCCGATCAGGCTCGGGTTGACTACCGACCCAACTGGGACGATGCGGCCGCCCGGGTCGCCGAGATCGCCCGCCCCGGCGACATCGTCATGACCCTCAGCTGTGGCGACGTGTACCGCATCATCCCCGAGCTCCGCGCCGCCATCGAGCGCCGGGCGGGGGCGTGAAGCGCCCCGAGGGAATCGGCGGCCCCGTGCCGCCGCGCGAATCAGCAGCGTCGCGTGCGCCGCAGGCCCCGCCTGCCTCGCGCGCCCCGCGTGATGCGCCGCTCGGGGGCCGTGCGCGCGTGCGCGATGTCGCTCCCGATGCCGGCGAGGGGGAGGCAGCCACGCCGTCACCGCCGTCCGCTCGATCGCTTGCGCGCAACGCTCGGCGCGCCCGTCGCGATGCGCACCGTCTCGAGCGTCGCGCTGCCCGGGAACGCCGACGGTCCGAGCGCGGCGAGGTGCGGCGCTTTACGCGTATCTCGCGGCGACGCAAAGCCATCGCGCTGGGCGCCGGCATCTCGTTGGCGAGCCTGGTGGGCGGCGTCGCGGTCGTGACGCTCAGCCCGATCATGTCGCTGACGACGATCGAGGTCACGGGTGCGTCTCGCCTCGACCCGCAGCGGGTGGTCGATGCCCTCGACGAGCACCGCGGAACGCCGCTCGCCTTCCTGTCCGACGACGAGATCGCCGCCGACCTCGCCGACTTCACCCTGGTGCGCTCCTTCGCCACCGAGATCGTTCCACCCAACACCCTTATCGTTCGCATCGTCGAGCGCGCCCCCATCGGCGCGCTCGAGACGGCGAACGGCGTCGAACTGGTGGATGCGGCGGGTGTCGTCATCGAGGTCACTGACGCGATCCCCGACGGTGTTCCGCTGATCCAGCTGCCGAGCGACGACGCCGAAGGAGTCGCGTTCGGGGCGGTCGCCGACGTCCTGATTGCGGTTCCCCGAGAGGTCGTGGCGCGCATCCGCACCGTGTCGGCGTCGACCCGCGATGACGTCACCTTCGAGCTGCGTGACAGCGCGCACATCGTGATCTGGGGCGATGCCGAGCGCTCGGCGCAAAAAACCCGGGTGCTCGACGCGGCGATCGCCGCGACCGACCAGGCGGTGCGCTGGACCTACGACGTCTCGGCTCCGGACAGTCTCGTCGTCCGCGACGCCGGCTGATCCGGCCCGGGCACACGAATCACGCCGCCCGCTTGAGCGACACGCGCGCGGCCTCACCGGGCGGGTGGCTCTGGGGCCGTACCGTTCCGGTTAATCAGCAGTTGTGAGGATACCTTACACCTCAGGTAGAGGTTGAAGGTTAGACGGAGGCCCCAGTGACCACGAACCAGAACTACCTCGCCGTAATCAAGGTGGTCGGCATCGGCGGCGGCGGCGTGAACGCCGTCAACCGGATGATCGAGCTCGGCCTCCGCGGTGTCGAATTCATTGCCATCAACACCGACGCCCAGGCGCTGCTGATGAGCGACGCCGACGTCAAGCTCGACGTCGGGCGTGAACTCACGCGCGGTCTGGGCGCGGGCGCCGACCCCGAGGTCGGCCGCCGTGCTGCCGAGGATCACGCGGAAGAGATCGAGGAGGCCCTCGCGGGTGCCGACATGGTCTTTGTCACCGCGGGCGAGGGTGGCGGTACCGGCACCGGCGGTGCGCCGGTCGTCGCCCGCATCGCCAAGTCGATCGGCGCGCTGACCATCGGTGTCGTCACGAAGCCGTTCAGCTTCGAGGGCAAGCGCCGTCAGGCGCAGGCCGAAGACGGCGTCTCCTCGCTGAAGAACGAGGTCGACACGCTCATCGTCGTGCCGAACGACCGCCTCCTCGAGATCAGCGACCGCGGCATCAGCATGCTCGAGGCCTTCGCGACCGCCGACCAGGTGCTGCTCGCCGGTGTTCAGGGCATCACCGACCTCATCACGACCCCCGGCCTCATCAACCTCGACTTCGCCGACGTCAAGAGCGTCATGCAGGGTGCGGGCAGCGCCCTCATGGGCATCGGCTCCAGCAGGGGAGCCGACCGCGCGATCAAGGCCGCCGAACTCGCCGTTGCCAGCCCGCTGCTGGAGGCGAGCATTGATGGCGCCCACGGCGTCCTGCTGTCGATCCAGGGCGGGTCGAACCTCGGCATCTTCGAGATCAATGACGCGGCGCGCCTCGTCCAAGAGGCCGTGCACCCCGAAGCGAACATCATCTTCGGTGCCGTGATCGATGACACCCTCGGCGATGAGGTGCGGGTCACCGTCATCGCGGCGGGCTTCGATGGGGGAGAGCCGCAGGCCGTTCGTGCTGACCGGCGCTCGTCCTTCCTCGACGCAGAGGGTTCGGACGAGAGTGCCGGTGAGGTCGAGGGTGCCGAGCGCTTCGGCGCCGCCGCGCCGCTCGGCGCGACCGCGCCGATCGACCCGCTCGACGCCGCGGTCGAGGTCGATGACGACCTCGACGTCCCCGAATTCCTGCGCTGAGATCGTGACGATCCCCGTCGACCTCGCCGAGCGCGTGGAGAGCGTGCTCGGCAGGGTTGCGGATGCCTGTCGCGATGCCGCTCGGCGCCCCGACGAGGTGACGGTGATTGCCGTCACGAAGTTCCACAGCGCGTCGCTCATTCGTCAACTCCACGCCCTGGGTATTCGGAATGTTGGCGAGAACCGTCATCAGGATGCGGCGCCCAAGGCTGCCGAGTTGGCTCACCTCGACCTCACCTGGCACTTCGTCGGCCAACTGCAGTCAAACAAGACCCGGGCGGTGCTGTCGTACGCCCGCATCATCCACTCGGTCGACCGCCCGTCCCTGGTGCGCGCATTGGCGCGCACCGAGGAGCCGTGCGAGGTGTTCCTCGAGGTCAATCTGACGGACGACCCCGGTCGCGGTGGCGTGGAGCCCGACGCTCTCGACGCCCTCGCCGAAGCAGTTCTCGCCGAATCGTCGATCCGCCTCGCGGGAGTCATGGCGGTGGCACCACTCGACGAGAGCCCACGATCAGCCTTCGCCCGGCTGCGCCTGCTGTCCGAACGGCTGCAGCGCATCGCCCCCGAGGCCACCGCGATCTCGGCCGGGATGTCCGGCGACTTTCCCGACGCCATTGCGGAGGGGGCGACACACCTCCGCATCGGCACGGCAATCACCGGAAAACGTCCGGCCGCCCCCTAACCTCGACAGCACACGCACACGTAAGGAACAGGCATGAGCAACCCGCTGCGCAAGACCATGGTCTACCTCGGCCTCGCCGACGAAGAGGTGCAGTACGACGACCGCGCTGAGGCCCCTGCGTCCCCCGCTCCCGCTGCGGCTGCCGCCGCACCGACCGCCAGTGCGCCGCAAAAGGCGCCCGTGACCCCGCTGCGTCGTGCCGCATCCGTGCGTCCGGCCGCGGCCGCCCCCGACATGAACGAGATCCTCACCGTCCACCCGCGCCACTACAAAGATGCGGCGATCATCGCGGAAAGCTTCCGCGAGGGCATCCCCGTGATCATCAACCTGACGCAGATGACCGAGTCCGAGGCGCGACGCCTCGTCGACTTCGCGAGCGGGCTCTCGCAGGGCCTGTACGGCAAGATCGAGCGCGTGACCGCCAAGGTCTTCCTGCTGTCGCCCGCGCACGTGGCGGTGAGTGGCGAGTCGGCCGAACCCGAGAGCGATGTTGACGCGTCGTTCGACGGCCGCGAGTAGCGCGTTCACTCAGCGGCGCCTGAGACACTAGAGCCGTGGAATCGCTTGTCTCGATCGTTCTCGGCGTGCTCTACGTCGCGCTCCTGATCGTCTTCATCGCCCTGTGGGCTCGGTTCATCCTCGATTGGGTGCAGGTACTCAACCGTGGCTGGCGCCCGCGCGGAGCCATGGTGGTGCTCGCCGAGGTCAGCTACACCATCACCGACCCGCCGATTCGCACGGTGCGCCGGGTGGTGCCGCCCCTCCGGCTCGGCGGCATCCAGCTCGATTTGGCGTTCATGATCGTGTTGTTCGTCGTGTGGCTGCTCATGAATCTTGTTCGCCCGTAAGCCACGGTGCATACCGTCGGCCCCGGCTGTACGCTGGGTGTCGCAGAAGTGACGGGTGTGACGCGATGTTGCTAGCGTTACCCCACCGTTATCCAATCGCTCCAGAAAGTTCGAGGTGACGCGCATGGCCCTCACGCCCGAAGACGTCGTCAACAAGCGTTTTCAGTCCACGAAGTTCCGGGAAGGGTACGACCAAGACGAGGTCGACGACTTCCTCGACGAAATTGTGGTCGAGCTTCGTCGCCTGAACCAAGAGAACGACGAACTGCGCCAGCGCCTGGTCGCGGCCGACGCGCGCATCTCCGAGGCGCAGCGCAGCGCCGCATCGGCACCCGCGCCCGCCTCGGCGCCCGCGGTTGCGTCGGCGCCCGCCGCTCCCGAGCCCGCGGTCGCCTCGGCCCCCGCGCCCGAGCCGGTCGCCGTGGCGCCCACCTCTGACTACGGCAGCCAGGCCGACATCGAGTCGACGAACACGGCGAACCTTCTGCAGCTCGCCCGTCGCCTGCACGAGGAGCACGTGCGCGAGGGTCTGGCGAAGCGAGACCAGCTCATCGCCGAGGGCCAGGCGGCGTCCGAGCGCATGGTGAGCGAGGCCGAGGCCACGGCCGAGCGCCTCGTCACCGAGGCTGAGGGCAAGCAGCGCGCCGCGGTCGAGGCCCTCGCATCCGAGAAGGCGACTCTTGAGCAGCAGGTTGAGCAGCTGCGCACATTCGAGCGCGAGTATCGCCAGCAGTTGCGCAGTTACATCGAGACGCAGCTCGCCGAGCTCAACAGCTCGACCGAGATGTCGCCGGCCCCCGACACCACGGCCGCGGCGTCCGCGGACGCCAGCCCGGCATGGGGAGATCAGGGCGGCGACACCGGCTACGGCCAGCCCGCCTCGGCTCCCGCCTACGGCCAGCCCGGCTCGGCGCCGACCTTCGGTCAGCCCGGCTCGGCTCCCGGCTCTGCCCCCGTCTACCCGGGCCAGCAGAACCCGCAGTACCCGGGCTACGGCAACTGAGCACCGCACTCACCCGTCGGGGACGGGCGTCATCGTGACCGAGTCGCGATCGATGCCCGTCCCCGACGGTCGTTCCGGGGAGCGTGTCGACGTTGCGCTGTCCAAACTGCTCGGCTTCTCCCGCACCCAATCGGCCGAGATCGCCGACACCGGGGGAGTAACCCTCGACGGGCGCACGGTCGGTAAGTCTGACCGGGTGGCGGCTGGTCAATGGCTCGAGGTGAGCTGGCAACCGCGCGACTCGCCGAGCATCCGCCCCGTCGTCGTCGAGAACCTGCGCGTCGTCCACGATGACGACGACCTCGTCGTCATCGACAAGCCCGTGGGGGTCGCCGCCCATCCGAGCGTCGGCTGGGATGGCCCGACCGTGCTCGGTGCTCTCGCCGGCGCCGGCTACCGCATCGCGACCTCGGGCCCGGCCGAGCGGGCGGGCATCGTGCACCGCCTCGACGCGGGAACAAGCGGACTCATGGTCGTCGCGAAATCCGAAAACGCCTACCGCGAATTGAAGCGGCAGTTTCACGACCGCGAGGTCGACAAGGTCTACCACGCCGTCGTGCAGGGGCACCCCGACCCGTTCTCCGGCACGATCGACGCCCCCATCGGCCGACACCCGGGGTCGGCGTGGAAGTTCGCCGTCGTCGCGGGAGGCAAGCCCTCAATCACCCACTACGACACGCTCGAAGCGTTCCCGGCCGCCACCCTGCTCGAGATTCATCTCGAGACGGGGCGCACCCACCAGATTCGCGTGCACATGGCCGCGCAGCGCCACCCGTGCGTGGGCGACGCCATGTACGGGGCTGACCCGACGCTGAGCGCGAAACTTGGCCTCACTCGTCAGTGGCTGCACGCCATGCGCTTGACCGTGACGCACCCCGCGACAGGCGAGCGGGTCGAATTTGCGTCGAGCTACCCCGACGACCTGGCCCACGCGCTCGACGTGCTCCGCGCATCCTGACAGCCCCTGTGACACCCGCCGCGACATGCCCGAGCGGGGCGCGCGGCCGACCTAGACTGGGTGCTCCCCACCCGTCGACGGAGGTTCCGTGAGCGCTGACTCGTTCGTCCACCTGCACGTGCACAGCGAGTACTCCATGCTCGACGGGGCGGCGCGCGTCAAGCCGCTCATTGACGAGGCCGTTGCCCAGGGCATGCCCGCCATCGCCGTCACCGACCACGGCAACATGTTCGGCGCCTTCGACTTCTGGCGCACAGCGACCGAGGCCGGCATCACGCCCATCATCGGCACCGAGGCTTACCTGACACCGGGCACCCACCGCAGCGACAAGACGCGCGTGAAGTGGGGTAACGGCGGCGAAGACGACGTCTCGGGCGCGGGCGCCTACACGCACATCACGATGCTCGCCCAGAACACCACCGGCCTGCACAACCTGTTCCGCATGTCGTCGCTCGCCTCGCTTGAGGGCTACTACTTCAAGCCCCGCATGGACCGCGAGCTGCTGACGCAGTACAGCGAGGGCGTGATCGCGACGACCGGCTGCCCGAGCGGTGAGGTGCAGACGCGCCTGCGGCTCGGCCAGTACGACAAGGCCCGTGAGGCGGCCGCCGAATTCCGCGACATTTTCGGTAAAGAGAACTACTTCGCCGAGATTATGGACCACGGTCTCGGCATCGAGCGCCGCATCATGAGCGACCTGATTCGCCTCGCGAAAGACCTGGGGCTGCCGCTCGTCGCGACGAACGACCTGCACTACACCCACCCCGGCGACGCGAGCTCGCACGCGGCTCTGCTCTGCGTGCAGTCGGGCTCGACCCTCGATGACCCGAACCGCTTCAAGTTCGACGCCGACGAGTTCTACTTGAAGACCGCCCGCGAAATGCGCGAGCTGTTCCGCGACCACCCCGAAGCCTGCGACAACACGCTGCTGATCGCCGAGCGCGTCGACACGCGATTCGACACGAGCGCGAACTACATGCCGCGCTTCCCGGTTCCCGAGGGCGAGACCGAGAACAGCTGGTTCACGAAAGAGGTCTGGACGGGCCTTGAGCGGCGCTACCCGAACGGCATCAGCGACCGGGTGAAGGCGCAGGCCGAGTACGAGATCGGCGTCATCACCCAGATGGGCTTCTCGGGCTACTTCCTCGTCGTTGCCGACTTCATCAACTGGTCGAAAGACAACGGCATTCGGGTGGGCCCCGGCCGCGGCTCGGGTGCCGGTTCGATGGCCGCGTACGCCATGCGCATCACCGATCTCGACCCGCTCGAACACGGCCTGATCTTCGAGCGCTTCCTGAACCCCGACCGTGTCTCGATGCCCGACTTCGACGTCGACTTTGACGACCGTCGCCGCGGCGAGGTGATTCGCTACGTCACCGAGAAGTACGGCGACGAGCGGGTGGCGCAGATCGTCACCTACGGCACGATCAAGGCGAAGCAGGCGTTGAAAGACTCCTCGCGCGTGCTCGGCTTCCCCTTCGGCATGGGTGAGAAGTTGACGAAGGCGATGCCGCCGGCCGTCATGGGCAAAGACATGCCTCTTTCGGGCATGTTCGACAAGGACCACCCCCGGTACAAGGAAGCGAACGACTTCCGCGCGGTGATTGATACCGATCCGGATGCGCGGCGCGTCTTCGACACGGCGCTCGGCCTCGAGAATCTGAAGCGGCAGTGGGGTGTGCACGCGGCGGGCGTCATCATGTCGAGTGAGCCGCTGATCGACATCATCCCGATCATGAAGCGCGAGCAGGACGGCCAGATCGTCACGCAGTTCGACTATCCGGCGTGCGAGTCGCTCGGCCTCATCAAGATGGACTTCCTGGGGCTTCGCAACCTCACGATCATCGATGACGCGCTCGACAATATTCGCGCGAACCGCGGCACCGAGCTGATTCTCGAAGACCTCACCCTCGACGACCCCGCCGCGTACGAGCTCCTCGCCCGGGGTGACACGCTCGGCGTCTTCCAGCTCGACGGCGGGCCTATGCGCTCGCTCCTGCGCATGATGCGGCCCGACAACTTCGAAGACATTTCGGCCGTTCTCGCGCTCTACCGCCCCGGCCCGATGGGCGCCGACAGCCACACGAACTACGCCCTGCGCAAGAACGGCCGCCAACCGATCACGCCCATTCACCCCGAGCTGGCCGAGCCGCTCGAGGAGGTGCTCGGCACCACCTACGGCCTCATCGTCTACCAAGAGCAGGTCATGGCGATCGCCCAGAAGCTCGCGGGCTACACGCTCGCTCAAGCCGATCTGCTGCGTCGCGCGATGGGCAAGAAGAAGAAGTCCGAGCTCGACAAGCAGTACGAGGGCTTCCAGGCGGGCATGGCGGCGAACGGCTATTCCGCGGCGGCGACGAAGACGCTGTGGGACATCCTCTTGCCCTTCTCCGACTACGCCTTCAATAAGGCCCACTCGGCCGCGTACGGCGTCGTCTCGTACTGGACCGCCTACCTGAAGGCCCATTACCCCGCCGAGTACATGGCGGCGCTGCTCACGAGCGTCGGCGACTCGAAAGACAAGATGGCGGTATACCTGAACGAGTGCCGCCGCATGGGCATCACCGTCCTTCCGCCCGACGTCAACGAGTCGATCGAGTACTTCGCGGCCGTGGGCGACGACATCCGCTTCGGTCTCGGCGCGGTCCGCAACGTCGGCCACAACGTTGTCGAGGGCATCCGTCAGGCCCGCGATGAGAAGGGTCGCTTCACCGGCTTTCACGACTTCTTGAAGAAGGTGCCGACCCCCGTCGCCAACAAGCGCGCCATTGAGTCGCTCATCAAGGCGGGCGCCTTCGACTCGCTCGGAGACACCCGCCGCGCACTCATGGAGATCCACGAGGGCGCCGTCGAGGCCGCAGTGAAAGAGAAGCGCGCCGAAGACAAGGGCGACATCGGCTTCGATTTTGACAGCCTGTTTGACGAGGGCGAGGCGACCCCCGCATCCGTCCCCGAACGACCCGAGTGGCCGAAGAAAGACAAGCTGGCGTTCGAGCGCGAGATGCTCGGGCTCTACGTCTCCGACCACCCGCTGGCGGGCCTCGAGGTCGCACTCGCGAAGCACGCCGGCGTCGGCATCGCCGAGCTCAACGACAACCCTCCGGGTGACGGCGAGCAGGTGACGGTCGCCGGCCTCATCACGAGCGTGCAGCACCGTGTGGCCCGCCAGTCGGGTAACCCCTACGGCATGATCACGCTCGAAGACTTCGGCGGCGAGCTGACGGTGATGTTCCTCGGCAAGACGTATCAAGAGTTTGCGCAGGGGCTCGTCGCCGACACCATCGTGGTGGTCCGTGGGCGTGTCAACCACCGCGACGACGGCATCACCCTGCAGGCGATGACCCTGTCGACGCCCGATTTCGGGGTCAGCACCGACTCCGGGCCCATCGTGCTGTCCGTGCGCGAACAACGCGCCACCGTCGACGTGGTTGCCGAGCTTGACGCCGTCTTGAACCGCCACCGCGGCGACACCGAGGTGCGCCTGCGCCTGGTGCGCGACGACACCGCCCGCATCTTCGAGTTGCCCCACCGCATCGACACGACCGCGGGGTTCTTCGGCGAGGTGAAGAGCCTGCTCGGGCCGCGCGCCCTCGCCTAACGGCGGGGCGACGACGGCCGCTCAGGATGCGCGGGGCGAGAACGCGCGCTGCGCGTCGTTAGCGCAGCGCTGCGCCGAGCGCCCGGTACGCCCGCTCGTGGTAGGTCAACGGCTGGTCCGGTTCGCCGAGTGCCCCCTCTACGATCTGCACCGCGATCATCGCGTTGTCGGCGACGGGGGTGCGGGCGACGATGCGCCCCACCAGCCACGCGGTCGCGTCGGTGATGATCGGAAGCCCGAAGGGCCCCGCCTCCCAGTGGTCGCCGTCGAAGCGCCTGGCGTTATCGCCCGACATGATCTGCGCCACGCCAAGAGCGCGCTCTCCGAGGATGTGAATCGCGACGTACTCGGTGTTCTCAATCGCGGGCCAGCTGCTGGCCGTGCGCGCCATGTTGAACGTCGCGAGCGGGGGAGTGGCGGCGAGCGAGGCGAGCGAGGTGGCGGTGAAGCCGACGGGCCGCCCCTCCGGGGTGAGCGCAGTGACGATGGCCACGCCGGCCGCGTGGCGCCGGAAGGCCTGCGCGAACGCGTCGAAGCCGGAAGCGTCAGGAGCCTGGGGAGTAGTCACGTGAGGAGTCAACCGCACCCACGCCCGGGTATTCCCGAAGCGGGGCGCGGGTAGCATGCAGGGGCCATGATTCAGACGATCGACCTGCGCGGCCGCACGCTCACGAACGCCGAGCTGTTGGCTCTCGTTCCGCGCTCCCCGTCCGACATCGGCTCCGCCCAGGCGGCCGTTGCCGAGATCATCGCCGACGTGCGCGCACGCGGTGAGGATGCACTGTTCGAGCAGGCGGAACGCTTCGATCGAGCGCGCCCCGCGTCCATTCGGGTGCCCGCCGACGAGATTGCCGCCGCGGAGCGCTCGCTCGACCCGCGCGTGCGGGAGGCGCTGGTTGAGGCCATTGCGCGGGTGCGGCGGGGGACCGCCGCCCAGGTGCCGCCCGAGGTGCGCACCGAGATCGCGCCCGGCGCCACGATCATCCAGCGCTGGCGTCCGGTCGACCGGGTCGGTCTCTACGTCCCCGGCGGTAAGGCCGTGTATCCGTCGAGCGTCGTGATGAACGCGCTCGCCGCGCAGGGAGCGGGTGTCGCATCCATCGCCCTTGCCTCGCCTGCGCAGGAGGCCTTTGGCGGTTCGGTGCACCCGACGATTCTGGGCGCGGCCTCGCTGCTGGGCATCGATGAGGTGTACGCAATGGGCGGGGCCGGGGCGATTGGCGCCCTTGCCTACGGCGTGCCAGGGATTGGCCTCGAGCCCGTCCAGGTCATTACCGGCCCGGGCAACCTGTTCGTCGCCACGGCCAAGCGCGCGGTCACGGGTGTCGTCGGCATCGATTCCGAGGCGGGCCCCACCGAGATTCTGGTCATTGCTGATGAGACCGCGTCGCCTGATCTCGTAGTCGCCGACCTGATCAGCCAGGCCGAGCACGACGAGCTCGCCGGAGCCGTCCTCGTGACCCCGAGCGCCTCACTCGCCGAGGCCGTCGCCGCGCGGCTGCCCGCGGCGGTCGCGGGCACTCCGCACGCGGATCGGGTAAGGACGGCCCTCGAGGGGGCGCAGTCGGCGATTGTCCTCGTCGACGATCTCCAGACGGCCTGCCGCTTCAGTGACGCGTATGGCCCCGAACACCTCGAAGTGCAGACGGCAGACCCGCACGCGCTGCTGCCGCAGTTGAGTCACGCCGGCGCGATCTTCCTCGGTGACCACACGCCGGTGAGCCTCGGCGACTATGCCGCGGGGTCAAACCACGTTCTTCCGACCGGCGGCCAGGCGCGGTTCAGCGCGGGGCTCGGCGCCTATACCTTCTTGCGGGCGCAGCAGATCGTCGAGTACGACCGCGCCGCGCTGCAGAGCATCGCTCACCACGTCGTGGCGCTCAGTGACGCCGAGGCCCTGCCCGCGCACGGCGCGGCGATCACTGCGCGCTTCACCGAGGGAGAGCACCCGCTCGACTAGGCTGAAGCACCATGCACTGCCCCTTTTGCCGGCACACAGACAGCCGCGTCGTCGACTCCCGCACGAGCGACGACGGCCTCGCTATTCGGCGCCGGCGCCAGTGCCCCGAGTGTGGCAGACGCTTCTCGACGACCGAGACCGCATCGCTCTCCGTGGTCAAGCGCTCGGGCGTGGCCGAGCCTTTCTCCCGCGACAAGATCGTGGCCGGCGTGCGCAAAGCCTGCCAGGGGCGACCGGTGACCGACGGCGACCTCGCTCAGCTCGCCCAGCGGGTGGAAGAGAATCTGCGCGCCACCGGGGCATCGCAGCTCGAGGCGAACGACATTGGTCTCGCAATCCTGCCCGAGCTGCGGCAGCTCGATGAAGTCGCCTACCTCCGCTTTGCGAGCGTCTACCAGGCCTTTGAGAATCTCGACGACTTCGAAGCCGCCATCACGCAACTGCGAGCGGAAGACGCCGAACGCGCCTCGAGCGCCGAGTGATGGGGCTCTACGACCTCGTTTTTCGCACGGTGCTGACCCGCATCGATCCCGAGCGTGCGCACCACCTCGCCGCGTCCGTCATCCGCGCGATTCCGCGCCTCGGCCTCACCGCTGTGGTACGCCGCGTGTGTCGCCCCGACCCGTCGCTGTCGGTGCACGCCCTCGGCCTGACGTTTGAGTCGCCGTGGGGGATGGCCGCGGGCTTCGACAAGAACGCCGACATGATTCGCGGGCTCTGGGCACTCGGCTTCGGGCACATCGAGGTGGGCACGGTGACGGCCATCCCGCAGGAGGGCAACCCCCGCCCGCGGCTCTTCCGGCTCGTTGCGGATCGGGCCGTGATCAATCGCATGGGCTTCAACAATCGCGGGGCGCAGGCCGCCGCCGACAACGTCCGTCGGGCTCGTGCACGCGTTGCCGGGCCGATCATCGGCGCGAACATCGGCAAGTCGCGCGTTGTCGACGTCGCCGACGCCATCGACGACTATCGGCAGAGCGCTCGCCTCATGGCCCCCGTCGCCGACTACCTCGCCGTGAACGTGTCGTCGCCGAACACGCCCGGCCTCCGCGGCTTGCAAGACGACACCCTCCTGGGGCCGCTCCTCGACGCGGTCCTCGACGAGGCTGGTGGCCTTCCGGTGCTCGTTAAGATCGCCCCCGACCTCGACGATGAGGCCGTCGAGGCGGTCGCGCGGCTAGCCGTCGCGAAGGGGCTTGCCGGCATCATCGCCACGAACACCACCATCGGCCGTGCAGGGCTCGTCACCGACGCCGCTCGCGTTGAGGCGGCCGGTGCGGGGGGCCTGAGCGGGGCGCCCGTGCGCGCCCGCGCCCTCGATGTGCTCCGCATCATTCGCCGCGTCGTGCCCGCCGACTTCTGCGTCATCGCCGTCGGGGGCATCGAGTCAGCTGACGACGCGCGCGAGCGGCTCGCGGCGGGCGCCACCCTCATCCAGGGCTACACGGGGTTCCTGTACCGCGGGCCGCTGTGGGCGCGAGAGATCCTGCGGGGCCTCGCCCGCGCATCCCGTGCCTAGTCTCGTCGAGCGGTCCTCGGGCTAGACGGGGTACTCGCCGCGCTTGACCTGCGGCTTCGGCAGGCGCAGCACGCGCAGCTGCAGGGCACGCATTCCGGCGTACCAGCCCACGCCCTTCTCGACGCGATCGTCGCCAAACTTCTTCTTCAACCGGCGCTTGACGAGATTCGCGAGCAGGATGCTGTCGGCCACGGCGATGAGGAAGAACGCCCACAGGGCGATAATCGCGATGAACTGCGCGTCAAGGCTCGGCAGGAAGGTGGCGATGATCACGAGGAACATCACCGGAATCATGAATTCGCCGAAACTCGTTCGCGCGTCGACGTAGTCGCGCACGTAGCGGCGCTGCGGGCCGCGGTCGCGCTGCGGCAGGTAGCGCTCGTCGCCTCGGGCGAGGCCCTCGCGGGCGCGCTCGCGCGCCTCGGCCATGCGCTGGCGGTTCTCCTCCCGTGCGCGCTTGCGATCGTTGGGCACGAGCGGGCGCTTGCGCGCGGCCTCGCGCTCCTTGCGCGTCGGCGTGGGGCGGCCCTTCCCCGTCGAGGCGGCGAGGGCGGCCGTTTCGGCGTCGGCGGTCGCCTGCTCGGCGGCGCTGAGGGGAGTGCTCGGGTCGTTCCTGCGGGCCACGGCGGCTCGTCCTTCCGGTTGGGTCTTGCCCATTAGGGTACCCGCATGACCTCAGACGCCCGGCCCGCCCCGACCGCCCCCGAGCTCCTCGCTTCCCTCACCGATAGCGTGCGCGATCGCATGCCGCAGACGATCGCCGAGTTGTCGCAGCTCGTGCGCATCCCCTCGGTGTCGTGGGATGGGTTCGACCCAGCGCACGTGCGAGCGTCCGCCGAGGCGACCGCCGAGCTGCTGCGCGGGCTCAAGGTCTTCGACCGCGTCGACATTGTGCAGGCACCGGTCGCCGCGGGGTCCGACACGCTCGGCCAGCCGGCCGTCCTCGCCCGCCGTGAGCCCCGCGCGGGCCGCCCGACGGTGCTGCTCTACGCCCACCACGACGTGCAGCCGCCCGGTGACGAGACACTGTGGGACTCGCCGGCCTTCGAGCCGACCGTGCGCGGCGACCGCCTCTACGGCCGGGGCGCCGCCGACGACAAGGCGGGCGTGATCGCGCACGTTGCGGCCATTCGCACGCTCGTCGAGACGGTCGGCGACCCCGACGTCGGCATCGTGGTCTTCATCGAGGGGGAGGAGGAGTTCGGCTCGCGCTCCTTCCGCGCCCTGCTCGACGCGCACCGCGACACCCTCGCTGCCGACGTGATCGTCGTGGCCGACAGCGACAACTGGACGATCGACACGCCGTCGCTGACGGTCGGACTGCGCGGCAACGCCGCCTTCACGCTGACGATCTCCACACTCGCGCACGCATCGCACTCCGGGATGCTCGGGGGAGCGGCGCCGGACGCCATGATGGCCGCCGTGCGGCTTCTCGCGAGCCTCCACAACGACGATGGCTCGGTCGCGGTCGAGGGCATGCGCGCCCACGAGCAGGAGGTCCCGGACGACGACGAGGAGCGGTTCCGCCACGAGGCGGGCCTCCTCCCGGGGGTCACGCCGATCGGCCGGGGGCGCATCCTCAGTCGCCTCTGGGCACAGCCGGCGATCACGGTGACGGGCATCGACGCGCCGAGCGTGCAGAACGCGTCGAACACCCTGCTGCCGAGTGTCTCGGTGAAGATCAGCGCGCGCGTTGCCCCGGGTCAGAGCGCCGCCGAGGCCTTTGAGGCCCTCCGCGCCCACCTCGAGGCGCACGCACCGTTCGGAGCCCACCTGGAGTTCGGCCACGTCGACCTCGGCAACCCGTTCCTCGTCGACACGAGCGGCTGGGGCGCCGACGAGGCGCGACAGGCCATGCGCGATGCCTGGGGCGCCGAACCCCAGCTGACGGGCGTGGGCGGGTCGATCCCGTTCATCGCCGACCTCGCGGAGGCCTTCCCCGACGCGCACGTGCTCGTGACGGGCGTCGAAGACCCTGACACGCGCGCCCACAGTCCCAACGAGTCGCTCCACCTCGGCGTGCTGCGCCGCGCGATTCTCACCGAGGCCGTCCTGCTCGCGCGCCTCAACAATCGCTCCCAGTAGACCGACGTACACTGACGACACGACCGTTCGGAAGGACGACACTATGACGGACACCGCCACGCAGCCGGCCACCCACGGGGTGGCTCTCACCGACGCCGCCGCTGAAAAAGTGGCGTCGCTCTTGGCCCAGGAGGGGCGCGACGACCTGCGCCTGCGCCTCGCGGTTCAGCCCGGCGGCTGCTCGGGCCTCATCTACCAGCTCTACTTCGACGAGCGTCTGCTCGACGGCGACGCCACGCGCGACTTCGGCGGTGTGCAGGTCGTCGTCGACAAGATGAGCGTTCCCTACCTCGAGGGTGCCTCGATCGACTTCGAAGACACCATTCAGAAGCAGGGCTTCACGATCGACAACCCCAACGCGCAGGGCTCCTGCGCGTGCGGGGACAGCTTCCACTAATCGCGTCTCGCCGCGGTGTGATACCACACTCCGACGCCCCCGAAATCCCTGCTTTGGCAGGGGTTTCGGAGCGTCAGGGGCCCGATCGTGCACCCGGCGTAACGTAGACTGACAGACGATTCACACCCCCGTCGCGACGAGAGGTCACCGGTGCGTTCCAACCGACGTCTTCGATTGATGGCGATTCCCACCGCCATCATCACCACCCTCGCCCTCGCGGGCTGCACCCAGCAGATGCAGCTCGGATGGCTTCCCACCGAACCGGGCACGACCAATCAGGTCGACCGCGTCATCGGCCTGTGGACGACCTCGTGGATCGTGCTCCTCGCCGTCGGCGTCATCACGTGGGGTCTCATCATCTGGGCCGCCGTCGTTTACCGCCGCCGCCGCGGCCAGACCGGCCTGCCGGTGCAGATGCGGTACAACATGCCGATCGAGGCGTTCTACACGATCGTCCCGCTCATCCTCGTCCTCGGCTTCTTCGCCTTCACCGCTCGTGACCAGGCCGCCATCGAGGCGCCCCTGGAAGACCCCGACGTGTCGATCGAGGTGTACGGCAAGCGCTGGGCATGGGACTTCAACTACCTCACCGATGACGTCTACTACTCGGGCATTCAGGCCCAAGAGACGGGCCCGAACAACACGATCGACCCCGAGTCGCTGCCGACTCTCTACCTCCCGGTCGGGCAGAAGGTCGAAATCGTCCTCGAGTCGCGTGACGTCATCCACTCGTTCTGGATCATCGACTTCCTCTACAAGAAGGACATGATTCCCGGCCGCACGAACTACTGGTACTTCATCCCCGAGAAGGAAGGCTCGTACGTCGGCAAGTGCGCCGAGCTGTGCGGCGAGTTCCACTCACTGATGCTGTTCAACGTCGAGGTCGTCTCCGTTGAGGAGTACGAGCGCCAGATGCAGATCCTGCGCGACCGCGGCTTCGAGGGCCGCCTCGGACCGGAATTCAACACTGCCCCCAACCCGCCGGTGATCGCCCCCGCCGGCACGAGCGAAGAGGAGTAGGCGGCTCATGACGACGACCGCACCTCGTCCTAACGTCTCGGGCAACGTGCCCGGGCCCGTTTCCCCCACGGTGAAGCGCAAGGGCAACGTTTTCGTCGGCTGGATCACCTCCACCGACCACAAGACGATCGGGTACATGTACCTGATCACGTCGTTCATCTACTTCCTGCTCGGCGGTGTGATGGCGCTCGTCATCCGTGCCCAGCTCTTCGCTCCCGGTCTCGAGATCGTGGCGACGAAGGAGCAGTACAACCAGCTGTTCACGATGCACGGCACGATCATGCTGCTGATGTTCGCCACCCCGCTCTTCGCGGGCTTTGCGAACGTCCTCATGCCTCTGCAAATCGGCGCCCCCGACGTGGCGTTCCCGCGTCTCAACGCCTTCGCCTACTGGCTGTACTCGTTCGGTTCGCTGATCGCTGTTGCCGGCTTCCTGACCCCTCAAGGCGCCGCCTCGTTCGGTTGGTTTGCGTACGCACCCCTGTCGAGCCAAACATTCTCGCCAGGTCTTGGCGGAAACCTCTGGGTGTTCGGTCTGGCAATCTCCGGATTCGGAACAATTCTGGGTGCGGTGAACTTCATCACCACGATCATCACGATGCGCGCCCCCGGCATGACCATGTGGCGCATGCCGATCTTCACCTGGAACACGCTGGTGACGTCGCTCCTCGTCCTGATGGCGTTCCCGGTCCTGGCGGCCGCGCTCTTTGCGCTCGGCTCCGACCGCATGTTCGGCTCGCACGTGTTCGACGCCGCAAACGGCGGTGCCATCCTGTGGCAGCACCTGTTCTGGTTCTTCGGCCACCCCGAGGTCTACATCATCGCTCTGCCGTTCTTCGGCATCGTCTCCGAGATCTTCCCGGTCTTTAGCCGGAAGCCGATCTTCGGGTACAAGACCCTCGTCTACGCGACGATCGCGATCGCGGCCCTGTCGATCACCGTGTGGGCCCACCACATGTACGTGACCGGCTCCGTGCTCCTTCCGTTCTTCGCACTCATGACGATGTTGATCGCCGTCCCGACGGGCGTGAAGATCTTTAACTGGATCGGCACGATGTGGCGGGGCTCGGTGACCTTCGAGACGCCGCTCGTGTGGTCGCTCGGCTTCCTCATCACCTTCGTGTTCGGTGGTCTGACGGGCGTGATCCTCGCCTCGCCGCCGCTTGACTTCGCGGTCTCCGACTCGTACTTCGTGGTGGCGCACTTCCACTATGTGGTCTTCGGAACCGTCGTGTTCGCGATGTTCGCGGGCTTCTACTTCTGGTGGCCGAAGTGGACGGGCAAGATGCTCAACGAGCGTCTCGGCCACATCCACTTCTGGGTGCTCTTCGTGGGCTTCCACACGACGTTCCTTGTGCAGCACTGGCTCGGCGTCGTGGGCATGCCCCGCCGCTACGCCACCTACCTCGTCGAGGACGGCTTCACCTGGATGAACCAGCTCTCGACGGTGGGATCGTTCCTGCTCGCCGCGTCGATGATCCCGTTCCTGCTGAACGTGTACATCACCGCGCGCCGCGCGCCGAAGGTCACGGTCAACGACCCGTGGGGCTACGGCCGCTCGCTTGAGTGGGCGACCTCGTGCCCGCCGCCGCGCCACAACTTCACCTCGATCCCGCGTATTCGTTCCGAGTCGCCGGCGTTCGACCTGAACCACCCCGAGGCGGGCATCCCGGTCGGCATCGGCCCGCTGAAGGACGCTCCTGACGCACCGACGCTCGACATCGACGACAACAAGGTGAAGTGATCCCGTGAAGACGAACATCAACCTCTTCTGGATCCTTCTCGGGTTCTTCGTCCTCCTCGACATCATCTACATCGCCTGGGCGATTATCGACACCGGTGAGGTCGAATGGGTGGGCGCCGTTGCTATTGGTTTCTGCGGTCTGCTGTCGGCCTTCATCGCCTTCTACCTGCGCCTGGTCTACAAGAACCAGGGCGGCGAGCTGCCCGAAGACCGTCTCGACGCCGACATCGATGATGGCGACGCCGAGCAGGGCTTCTTCCCCCCGTGGAGCTGGTGGCCCGTCATCCTCGCCGGTGGCGCGGCACTCGTGTTCCTTGGTCTTGCCATCGACTTCTGGATCGTCGGCTATGCCGCCGTCATCGCTCTCATCGGTCTCGTTGGCTGGGTGTACGAGTACTACCGCGGCAATTTCGGCCGCTGAGTCCCGGCTCCTCATGACGCTTGTACGCCGCGCTCGGCCCGACGACGCTGACGCCGTCTTCTCCCTCGTGCAGCAGCTGGGGGCGACCTTCGTGCCCGTGCGTGGCGCGTTCGACCAGTCGTTTCAGGATGTTGTGGCGGCGGGCGAGGACGACGCAATTTTCCTCCTGGTTGCCGAAGACGAGAACGGTGCCGTCGCCGGCTACGCGCTGACGACCATCGCGCGCTTGCTCTCGACGAATGGCCCGTCTGCCCAGCTGCAAGAAATCGCTGTGGACGCGGCGGCGCGTGGCCACGACTTGGGCACGGCCCTCGTGCACGCTGTTGAAGCCGAGTGCATTCGGCGTGGCGTTCGACAGATCACGGTCGCTTCGCGCCGCGCAGGGGGCTTCTATGACCGCCTGGGCTATTCGCAGAACGCGGAGTACATGCGCCGAGTCTTCTAGGGAGAGTCGATGGAGCTCGAGACTGCTCGGTTTGTCCTCTCGCCCCTCGGGGTCGACGATATCGATGCCTTCGTCGATTACCGTCGGCATCCGTCCGTCGCTCACTACCAAAGCTCGACAACGGACTACTCCCGCGCGGACGCGGAGCAGCTCGTCGCGGAGCAACCCCGCACGGGGCTTCCGGCGGCTGGTGAGTGGCTCCAACTCGCGGTGCGTCGTCGCGCGGACGGCACCCTGCTCGGCGACGTCGCGGTCGGTGCTGATCCTGTCCAGCCTCAGACGTTCGAGCTCGGGGTGACGCTCATGCCGTCTGTGCAGGGCAACGGCTACGCGCAGGAAGCGCTGGCAGCGGTACGCGACCAGCTCTTCGCATCGGGTGCCCACCGCATCACGATGCAGGGGGATGCGCGCAATGCCGCCGTTTTACGCCTCGTGTCACGGCTGGGCTTCCGGCACGAAGCAAGCCTCCACGATGCGGACTGGTTCAAGGGCGAATGGAGTTCCCTTGAGTGCTTCGCGCAGTTGCGATCCGAGTGGGTGCCTTAGCGCGGCTTCGGCGCGCGCACCTTCATCGGGTCGATTCCCTTCGGGATGGGCAGGGTGCTGGAGCGGCTAAGGGACGTCAGACGGTTGTTGACCGCCAGCACTTCGGCTTTCGTGAGCACCTTCTTGTGCTTGTTGAGCGCCTTGGCGAGGTTCTCGAGCTTCGTCGAATCTTTGTCGGGGCCGACGTACACAAAGTGAACCGGCACGTTCGGCACGATGCGATTGACGTTGCGTCGCTCGTCTTCGAGCATGCGCTTCGTGCGTGACGACGGCCCTTCGCCGATGAGAATGACGCCGGGCTTGCCGACAGCGCGGTACACGGCGTCCTGCGTTTTCGGGCTCACGGCAACCGGCATCTCGCTGGACTGCCACGCTCGTCGCAGTGCGCTGCGCAGTACCGCCCCCACGGCGCCCGGCTGTCCGGCGATTTGGCGGTACGCCACCTTTTCGGCGCGGCGCCCCAAGACGACGAGCGGTCCGAGAATTGCGCCCATGACGCCGGCAATGACGTAAAGGACCGCGCCGAGGATGCTGCCGCCGGTAATGAAGATCGCTAACAGGATGCCCGCGGTGAGGGGCAGCAGGAACCACAGCAGCATCCACCAGGCCGCGGCCTTGTCCATGCGGCGGGTCATCTGGAAGACCTGCCACATCTGCTTCATGCGGCCGGGCTCTTTCGGAGGTTTGGGGGTGCTGGAGTCACGACGGGCCATGCCTTCCAGGATAGTGGCGCGCGCTGTGCGCTCCTCCCCTCTGTGTGCGTCGCCGGTTCACTCCCCATCACCCCGGGTGGCGCCGGTGCTCGGGTGCAGGCGAGTAGATGATGACGCCGTGACAGCCCTCGACGACCCTCCGGTTTCCGTGGTTCGCCGGTTGCCTGCCCTCGGTGAGGTCGAGCGTGCCCTCGTCCGGGTGGATGGCGTGTCGGCCGAGCGGTGGACGGTCCCGCTGATCGAGCGGCCGGTGTGGGATCTGGCAGTGGCGGCGGCCGCGCAGGCGCGTTCAGCGCACGTCCGCGCCCCGCTCGATGTGGCGATCGCTTCCGACGGCACGCTCCGCATCCTGTTTCCCGTGCTTGCCGGCCCTACCCTGGAGGAGCTCCTGGCGACGGACGGATGGCTCACCCCGGGTCGAGCCGTCACCATGCTGTGTCCGATCGCCGACGCAATCTCGGTGGCGCACGACGCGGGGGTGACGCTGGGGGGAGTGTCCCTGACAGGAATCCGTGCGGATGCGCGAGGTGCGCCCGTCATTCACGCCATCTCTCAGGCACGATCGGCATCGCCGCTCCCCGCGCAGCTGCGCTCGAAGGATCCGGCCCACCGCGAGGACGCGGAATGCTTTGCCGCCCTGTGCACCGATGTCCGGGCCGCACTGGAGGCCGCTGGTCACTCTGACGCCGCGCACAGCATGCCCGACGCCGATCAGGTGCTTGCGCAGCCCTCTCGTCTTCAGCACTGGGCGGAGGCCGAACCACTTCTTGTGACACTCAGCTCGGCGGCACCCACGGCGGCAGAGCGGGCAAGTGTCCCGCCGCTTGCCCTGCCGTCCCGTCCCGCTGATCGAGGCCAGGTGGCGGACGGGCCCAGCGTGAACGAGCGGCCCGGCAGAGCTGCCGCTGCCGCGTCTGCTCGTGTGCTGGGCCTGCTCGCTCTCCCTGCCGAGCTCGTCACCGGTGTGACGATAACCGTCGAGCGGGCATCGGAGCGCGCGGCGTCGCTGGTGGGCCGCGCTCGTGGCGTCTCGCGGCGACAACTCGTCGTCGGGGCAGCGGGTCTTGCTGTTGTTGGTGCTCTCGTGGTGACGGCGGCGCTGGGCGGCTCTGAGGGCGCTGACTCGTCCGCGGCTGCCCCGGTGGCCTCCCCGTCACCGCAGACGGCACCGACGGACGGTGACGAGCAGGGCAGCTCCGTCTCGGCAGGGGGTGCGGCGGACGATGAGGGGGCCGGGGCGGCGCAACCCGAGGCGCTGGTCGAGCCGAACCCCGAGGATTGGGGGCCGACCGCGCGCGAACTGGTCGCTCGCTGGCAGCACTGTCGCCGAGATGTGCGCGTTATCTGTGATGAGGCCGTTCACCAGATGGCTGCCCTGGGGGGCCGTGCCGCGGACGAGGTGGACGCGATGGTCACAGCCCTGGCATCAATGCTCGAGTCGCCCACCAGTAGCGTCACGGTTGTCGAGCGCGCTGGTGACGTGGCGCTGCTCACGATCGCGGCGCCGGACATGACAGCGGCCTCGCTCCTCGTGGTGAGGAGCGAGGCCGGCTGGCGGATCAGAGACGCGTGGAACTAGATGCCGAGGTCGCCGTCGAAGTCGGCTTCTTCGAGGCGCTCCTTGACGGCCGTGAGGAACCGCGCGGCGTCGGCACCATCAACGATTCGGTGGTCGTACGACAGCGCCAGGTACACCATCGAGCGGATCGCAATCGCGTCCTGGCCGTCGACGGTCACGACCGCCGGCTTCTTGGTCACGATACCCGTGCCAAGAATGGCCACCTGCGGCAAGAACACCACGGGGGTGTCGAAGAGCGCGCCGCGCGATCCGGTGTTGGTCAGCGTGAAGGTCCCGCCCGCCAGTTCGTCGGGCTTCAGCTGGTTGTCGCGCGTGCGGGCAGCAAGGTCGGCGATGTCGCCCGCGAGCTCCGCGATCGTCTTGTCTCCCGCGTCACGAACGACGGGGGTCAACAGACCGCGCTCGGTGTCGACCGCGATGGAGAGGTTCTCCGTGTCGGGGTAGACGATCGAGTCGCCATCCACCGTGGCGTTGATGATCGGGTAGGCCTTGAGGGCCTCCGTTGCGGCCTTCGCGAAGAAGGGCAGGAACGACAGCTTCGTCCCGGTTGCCTTCTGGAAGTCGTCCTTGACGGCTGCGCGGAACGCGGCGACGCGGGTGACGTCCACCTCAACGACCGAGGTCAGTTGAGCGGTCGACTGCATGGATGCGACGGCGCGTTCGGCGATCACCTTCCGCAGGCGCGACATGCCGACGGTCGTGCCGCGCAGGGGCGACACCTCACGCGGCGCGCGCGACGCAGCCGGCTGCGACGCGGCGGGAGCGGACGAGCTGCTCTTCTGCTCGGCGGCGGCAAGCACGTCCTGCTTGCGGATCCGTCCGCCCACTCCGGTGCCGGTGAGAGAGTCGAGGTCGACGCCGTGCTCGGCAGCGAGCTTGCGCACGATCGGCGTGATGTACCCGGCGTTGCTGCCCGCCTGGGCGGGCTCAGCCGCGGCGCTGGGAGCCGGTGCCGCGCTAGGAGCCGGAGCAGCACTGGGTGCCGGTGCAGCACTGGGCGCCGGTGCAGCACTGGGCGCGGGCACGGCGCTCGGTGCCGGAGCCGCGCTGGGTGCGGCAGCGGGCGGAGCCGCCGCCGGTGCACTCGGAGCCGGTGCCGCGCTCGGAGCGGGCTCCGCTGCGGCAGGGGCGCTGGGTGCGGCTGCGCTCGGTGCCGGCGTGCTCGGAGCAGGAGCTGACGTCTCTGCCGGCGCGCTCGCCTCTGCCGGGGCGCCCGGCTCAGCCGGAGCAGACGGCTCGGCGGGAGCACTCGCCTCGGCAGGGGCGCTGGGCCCTGCCTCCACATCGGCGTTGGCGCCCGGCACATCGGCCGAGCCGCCGCCGCCGGAGCCGTCACCGATGCGCACGAGCGGCGCGCCGACCTCAACGGTCTCGTCTTCGGCGACAAGGATTTCCTCGATGACACCCGCGATGGGTGACGGGATTTCCGTGTCGACCTTGTCCGTCGAGACCTCAAGCAACGGCTCGTCAACCTCGACACGGTCGCCGACATTCTTCAACCAGCGGGTGACCGTGCCCTCGGTAACGCTCTCGCCGAGCGCGGGGAGGTTGACGGATTCGCTCATCAGTGGTGCTCCTTCATGAACCTTGTGGGTTTAATCCAGCCTAGTCCTGGCCGGGTGTCAGATCGCGTGCAGGGGCTTACCGGCCAGAGCCAGGAAAGCCTCGCCCAGGGCCTCGTGCTGCGTGGGGTGCGCGTGCAGGAGCGGAGCGACATCTTCGGGGTGCGCATCCCAGTTCACGGCCAGCTGCGCTTCGCCGATCAGTTCGCCGACGCGTGCGCCGATCATGTGCACACCCACGACCGGGCCGTCGACCACGCGGATGACCTTGATCGAGCCGGCGGTTTCGAGAATGTGGCTCTTGCCGTTGCCGGCGAGGTTGTAGTCGTACGTCTTCACCGCGTCGTCGCCGTACTGCTCTTTGGCCTTCTTCTCGCTGAGGCCGACGGACGCGACCTCGGGCTCGGAGTAGGTGACCTTCGGGATGTTCGTGTCGCTGATGACGACGGGGTTCAGGCCCGCAATCTCTTCGGCGACGAAGATGCCGTGCTGGAAGCCGCGGTGCGCGAGCTGCAGCCCCGGCACGATGTCGCCCACGGCCCAGACGCCCGGGATGTTCGTGCGCAGACGCTCGTCGGTGAGGACAAAGCCGCGATCCATCTCGACGCCGACCTCTTCGAAGCCGAGGCCCGCGGTCGCGGGGCCACGACCCACGGCGACGAGCAGGAGGTCAGCCTCGATCGTCTTGCCGTCTTCGAGGGTCACGACGACGCCCTGCTCGCTCTGGGTCACGCTCTGGAACTTGACACCCAGGCTGAACTCGATGCCGCGCTTGCGGTAGGCGCGCTCGAACTGCTTCGAGATCGACTCGTCCTCTGCGGGAACGAGGTGCGGGAGGCCCTCGATGATGGTGACCTCGGACCCGAACGACCGCCAGACGCTCGCGAACTCCACACCGATCACGCCGCCGCCGAGAATGGCGACTTTGTTCGGGACGTAGTCGAGCTGCAGCGCCTGCTCGCTCGTGATCACGCGGCCACCGATTTCGAGACCGGGGAGCGTGCGGGGGAACGAACCGGTTGCCAAGATGACGTTCTTGCCGGTGATGGTGTGCTCGCCGACCTGCACGGTCGTCGGTGAGGTCAAGCGACCTTCGCCCTCGATCGTGGTGATGCCGCGGGCCTTGATGAGCCCCTGCAGGCCCTTGTGCTTACTCGACACCACGCTCTCGCGGTACTGGATGACGGCAGGCACGTCGATGCCGTCGAGCGTGGCGCGAACTCCGAACTTGGCCGAGTCGCGTGCGGCGTCGGCGACCTCGGCCGCGTGGAGCAGCGCCTTCGTCGGGATGCAGCCGACGTGCAGGCAGGTGCCACCGACCTTGCTCTTTTCGATCAGCCCCACGGTCATTCCCAGCTGGCTGGCACGAAGAGCCGCGGCATAGCCACCGCTTCCGGCTCCGAGGATCACGAGGTCGAAGTTGTGTTCGGTCACCGGCAGTTGCTCCCTCATCGGTCTGGCAGTCGAGCGGAGGCCGGCGCCGGGATGTCGGGCCGGCCGGGGGGATCGTACGCGGGTGGTCGCGCCGATCGACCAGCCTACTACTCTGCGCCGAGCCCAGCTGCGAGTGCGATCAGGAGGCGCGTCGCGACTCCTGAAGAGCCCTTCGGGGTGTACCCAAACGCGCCACCGGAATTGTTCGCGGGGCCCGCGATGTCGAGGTGCGCCCACGGGATACGCGGAGCATCCGGCTCGTCCGAGCGGCGGCCCACGAATTCCTGCAGGAAGACGCCGGCGAGCAGCATCCCGGCAGCCGTGTTGCCCGGCTTGGCGTTGGCGATGTCGGCGACGTCCGTCGCGAGCAAGCTGCGCAGTTCGGCGGGCAGGGGCATCGGCCAGACCAACTCCCCGGTGGCCTCCGCCGCGCGCTGGACGGCACCGACCAACTCGTCGTCACCCATGAGACCGGCGTATCGCTCTCCGAGGGCGACGCGCGCCGCGCCGGTGAGCGTCGCCACGTCGACGATGGCGTCGGGCTGCTCTTCGCTCGCGGCCACCAGGCCATCAGCCATGACCAGGCGTCCTTCGGCGTCGGTGTTCAACACCTCGACGGTGCGGCCGCCCCGAATCGTCAGCACGTCGTTCGGTCGGGTGGCGGTGGCGCTCGGCATGTTCTCGGCCAGGCAGAGCCACGCGGTGATGCGCACGGGCAAGCCCAACTTCGCGGCGGCGACGGTGGCGGCGAGCGTGGTCGCCGCTCCCGTCATGTCGTACTTCATGCCGACCATGGCGGCTGCAGGCTTCAGCGAGAGCCCGCCCGAGTCGAAGGTGATTCCCTTGCCGACGAGAGCGAGGTGCGGCAGCTCCGTGTGGGCGTTGTAGCGAACGATCACGAGGCGAGGGGGGCGTGACGAGCCCTGACCGACACCGAGGATGCCTCCAAAGCCGCCGGCGGCGAGGGCGTCCTCGTCGAGAATCTCGACCTCGAGGGGGAGTCCCTCGGCGAGGGCAACGGCGCGCTCGGCGAAGGTGGCGGGGTAGAGGGCGTGCGGGGGCGTCGTGACGAGGTCGCGGACCGTCGCGACGGCATCCGCCGAGACGTGCGCCCGGGTCAGCGCGTCACCCGCGTCTGCCTCATCGGTGGCGACGACGAGGCGCTGCAGGCCGGCATCAGCCTTGGCGCTGAGGCCCTCCGCGAGGTAGCGGTACGCGCCCATCAGCGCACCTTCCACGGCCGCCTCGAGCAGCGCTGCGGACGGCGGCGCGAGAACCGCGCTGGTGGCGGTGGTGAGCGAGCGAGCGGCGGCTCCGGCGGCGCGGCGCACGGTCTCGGCGTCGGGATCGGATGAACCGGTACCCACCGCGACGATGCTGCGCGCGCTTAGCCCTGCGGGGCTCGGCACGCGCACCACATCTTCTGCGGCACCGGTGGCGGCAACCGCCGTGAGTGCCGTGCGCACCGCGTCGGCGACGTCCCCGTCGACACCGAGCGGCTCAAGCCCCTCGTTTGTGCGGGCGACGAGCACGATGAGGGCATCGCCCTCGAGGGAGGAGAGGGCGGCGGACGACGACGTCAATTCAGGCAGAGGCATCCGGCCATGTTAACCGCGCAGGGTGTTCGCTCTCGGCGCGCGCCGCGCTCACCGGGCACCATGGTCACCGCTCGTACGATGGAGCCATGGCTCACCCATCGGATCTGTACCGCCTGCGCGAACCCGAGTCGGGCGTGCCACGCGGTCTCCCTCTGGTTGCCGCCATCACCGGCTTCACCGACGCTGGGGGCGCGGTGCAGCAGGTCACGGAATACCTCGTCGATGTGCTCGACGCCGATGTCCTGGTGGAATTCGATGGGGATGCGCTGCTCGATTACCGCGCCCGGCGTCCCGTTCTCTTTTTCGACGAAACGCGGTTCACCGAGTACCGCCGTCCTGAGCTCGCGATCCGTCTTGCTCGCGATGAACTCGGTGCCCCTTTCCTCCTCATGACCGGATACGAGCCCGACTTCCGATGGGAGGGCTTCACCGACGCCGTCGTCGAGGTGGTCGAGCGATTCGAGGTGTCGACGACCACGTGGATCAACGCCATCCCGATGCCGGTGCCGCACACGCGAGCCATCGGCGCAACGGTGAGCGGGAACCGCGACGAGCTCATTGACGCGCACTCGATCTGGCGGCCGCAGACGCAGGTGCCCGGCAACGCCATGCACCTGCTCGAATACAAGCTGCAGTCGGCGGGGCACCCCGTGGCGGGCTTCGTGCTCCTCATCCCTCACTACCTCGGCGACACCGAGTACCCCGCGGCCGCTGTCGCTGCACTCGAGAGCATCACGGCCGCGACAGGCCTGCTCTTGCCGACCGACCGCCTGCGCGAAGAAGGCCGCGAGTTTCTCGCCAAGGTCGACGACCAGGTCGAGGGCAACAGCGAGCTGCAGCGCCTCGTCGGAACGCTGGAAGAACGGCACGATTCTTATATGGAGGAGAACGCCGTCCGCTCGCCCCTCACGGGCGACGACGGCGAGGTGCCGAGCGCCGATTCCATCGCCGCCGAGCTCGAAAAGTTTCTGGCGCACCGCCGCCGCGCAGACGACGAGTAGACGAAACGGTCCTGGTCGGCCGAGCCGAGCATCCGTGCAATAATGGAGGTTCGCGACCCGGTCGGTCGCCCGCTGTGCGAAGCCCCCGAGCATCGCCAATCAACGCGGGGACTTGACATGGGTCGTTGTACTGCCCGGATGATGCGGAAGTAGGGGCCCATGGCGACACGAACGACGACCGACACCGCCGAAAAGGCGGAGAGGAAGCCGGCGTCATCGCGCGCGAAGACGGCGACGACGACTGCGACCACGACGGCTCCGGCCAAGGCGGCTGCGAAGACCTCTGCCGCGGCGAAGAAAGACAGCGCGAGCGCGGCACAGAAGGCGGCGCCGGCAAAAAAGGCTCCCGCGGCGAAGACGACGGCCGCGAAGACGACGGCGGCGAAAGCCACGGCGACCAAGGCGACGGCGACCCGTGCGAAGAAGGCAAGCGCGGCCGCGAGCGACGACAGCGCGTCCGAAGACGAGGCGATCGAGGTCGCCGAGGCTGCGCTCGCGAGTGCGCCGAACAACGATGATGACGACGACAGCGACTCCGCTCCGGTCGAAGCGCTGCCGACGGGCGCGATCGTGCTCAGCAACACCGACGACGACGACGAAGTGCCGGTGTACTCCGCGACGATCACCGGCGCCACGGCCGACCCGGTCAAGGACTACCTGAAGCAGATCGGTAAGGTCGCGCTGCTCAACGCGGCCGAAGAGGTCGAGCTCGCGATGCGCATCGAGGCGGGCCTTTTCGCCGAAGAGAAGCTGTCGCAGATGACCGACAAAGAAAAGCGCACGGCCCTCGGCCGAGAGCTCGACTGGGTCGCCCGCGACGGTCAGCGCGCGAAGAAGCACCTGCTGGGCGCGAACCTTCGCCTCGTGGTGTCGCTCGCGAAGCGCTACACCGGCCGCGGCATGCAGTTCCTTGACCTCATTCAAGAGGGAAACCTCGGTCTGATCCGCGCGGTCGAGAAGTTCGACTACACCAAGGGCTTCAAGTTCTCGACCTACGCCACCTGGTGGATCCGCCAGGCGATCACCCGCGCGATGGCCGACCAGGCGCGCACCATTCGTATCCCGGTGCACATGGTCGAGGTCATCAACAAGCTCGCCCGCGTGCAGCGCCAGATGTTGCAAGACCTCGGTCGCGAACCGACGCCGGAAGAGCTGAGCCGCGAACTCGACATGACCCCCGAGAAGGTCATCGAGGTGCAGAAGTACGGCCGCGAGCCGATCTCGCTGCACACGCCGCTCGGCGAAGACGGCGACAGCGAGTTCGGCGACCTGATCGAAGACACCGAGGCGGTTGTTCCGGCAGACGCGGTCGGCTTCACGATGCTGCAGAAGCAGCTCGAGAGCCTGCTCGACTCGCTGTCAGAGCGCGAGGCAGGCGTCATCCGCATGCGGTTCGGCCTCGGCGACGGCATGCCGAAGACGCTTGACCAGATCGGCGACACCTTTGGCGTCACGCGTGAGCGTATCCGCCAGATCGAGTCGAAGACGATGGCGAAGCTGCGCCACCCGTCGCGGTCGCAGGCCCTGCGCGACTACCTCGAGTAAGCCGGATGCGCGCATCCCTCATTCTCGTCACCCTGCTGGGCAAGTTCCTGCGGGTGGCGGCGCGTCTGCGCGGCGGCGGCTCGGCCTTCCCCGGGTATGTCGTGCTGAAGCTCATGCCCGACTTCATTGCTCGAGCAACCGCTCAACTCGAGCACGGCGTCATTGTCGTGCTCGGGTCGAACGGCAAGTCGACGACGACCAACATGGTCACCGGCATCGTCTCCGCGCACGGCGATCGGGTCTTCACCAACCCGACGGGCGCGAACATGCCCCAGGGCGTCGCGTCGTCGCTCCTCGGCAGCCTGACTCTGACGGGTCGCTTGCCCTTCGACATCGGCGTGGTCGAGGTTGACGAGGCGTACGGCGAGGTCATTTGCCGAGCGCTCAAGCCGCGCGCCGGGGTGATGCTGAACGTGCAGATCGACCAGATCTACCGGCTCTTCGAGCCCGACCGAGTCGCCGGCATGTTCGACCGCATTGCCCGGCAGATCGACGGCACGCTCGTGCTCAACCGTGACGACGCGTTTCTCGGCGCGCTCGGCGACCGGCTGATCGCCGATGAGGGCCGCGACGTCGTCTGGTTCGGCGTGGCGGACTCGGTTTTGGGTGCCGCCAAGCACGGTCAGGTTCTCGCGCGCAACTACGACGCCGAGGCTGCCGGCACGGTGGCTGTCGACCGTCCGGTCGCGGTCGAGGTGATGCGTTCCGAGGGCGCGGAGGTCACTCTGCGCGTGCACGACGACTCCCACGACCTCACGCTCTCGGCGCGGGGGTTGCACAACGCCGTCGACGCGGCCGCGGCGATCGCCGTGTCCGAGGCAGCGTTCGGCGACGACTTTTCGGTCGACACGGCCGTCGCGGCGCTCGGCAGCATGAAGACGGTCTACGGGCGCGGCGAGTTGATCACGGTCGGCGACCGCGAGGTCGAGATCGTCTTGATGAAGAGCCTCGCCAGTCTGCAGATGAACCTCGATGGCTTTACCGCGACGCCCGACTCGGTTCTCATGGCGTTTGACGAGCACAGCCGCGACCCCAGCTGGCTGTACGCCGCTGACCTGTCGATCATCGAGCGCGTCGAGTGCCTCTCGGGGCCGAAAGCCGTCTTCCTGGCGCTGCGCCTCGAGTACGCCGGCATCCCGTATGAGCGCACCGAGACCGACGTGGAGAAGGCCGTGCAGTCTCTGCTGGACGGGCCCAGGCCGGCGTCGGGTCGCCACACGCTGATTCTCGATTACGACCAGATGATTCTCGTGCGCCGTTATCTCGGCTACCGCGACCTCGAGGCGGGTGCCGCGTGACCGATAACCCGACCATCCACCTCGTCGAGCTGTTTCCGGGACACCTGATGCTGAACGGCGACATGGGCAACATTGCCGTTCTCGACCGGCGCGCAACGCTCGCCGGCGCGGCGGTGACGGTGACGCGCGTCGAGCCGGGGGAGAGCATCCCCGCGAATGCCGACATCATCACGGTCGGAACCGGTCCGGCATCGGCGCAGCGCGCGATCGCCGCGTCGCTGCCCGGGCTGACTGCGCCGCTCACGGCCGCGATCGAGGGCGGCGCCGCGGTGTTTGCCGTCAACGCGGGTTTCCACCTGCTGGGGCGCTCGGTGCGCCATCGCGACGGCTCCGAGCTGCGCGGTGCCGCGATCTTTCCCGTGACGACCGAGCCGAGCGATCGCCAGATCGTCACCGACGAGTTCACCGTCGACAGTGCCGAGGGCCGCCTCATCGGTGTCGAAAACCACGCGGCGCGCGTTCACCTGGACGCCGACGCCGCGCCCCTCGGCACCGTCGTGCGCGGGGTGGGCAACGACGGCTCGACGGAGGGGTATCGCGCGGGCGTCGTGATCGGCACCCACATGCACGGGCCGGCTCTCGCCATGAACCCGCTGCTCGCGGACGTGCTGTTGCGCGATGCCTTTGCGCGACAGGGCGCCGAGTACACCCGCACCGCCGACCACGATCGCATCGACGCGGTCGCCCGGGGTGCCCGCCAGCACCTCGCGCGGCTCGCTCGCGTGAGCCTCGACCGCGCGTGACCACCGGCGAGGCCGCGCCGGCGTTTCGCGAGGTTGCGATCGATGTCTCGGCGCTGGCCCGCAACGTCGAGCGCGCCGTCGCGGCGCTCCCGTCGGATGCGCCGCGCATCATCGACCTCGGTGCCGACGCATTCGGCTGCGGCGCTCAGCGCGTCGCGCCGATTGCCGCCACACACGGATGCACGCACGCGCTCGTCCCGCGCGTCACGGAGGTACTCGCCCTCGTCGCCGCGAACGCGTCGCTCACCGTCGTCTGCGCTGACCCCCTCGGGGACGCCGCCGCGACCGAGCTCGCCGATGCCGGGGTGCTCATCGCCCATCGCAGCCTCGCGGGCGCACAGAATGCGCTGAGCGAGGGCGCGAACCCGCTCGCAGTTGTGCTCGATTCTGGCCGCGGCACCCCGGGAATCACCCGCGGCGAGCTGTCGGTGCTCCGGTCGGCGGCGAGCGATGCCGGCAGTGAGCTGCTCGTCGTCGACCCCGCGCTCGTTCTCGGCGCCGCCGTTTTCGGTCTCGACGCCGGCGACGCGCCATCCTTGCCGCTGAATGAGGCCGAGCCGGTCATGACCCTCTGGGCTCCCGTGGTCGGCCTCAAGTCGGTCGGTGCCGACGAGGGCGTGTCGTACGGCTACCGCTACCGCACGTCCGACTCGACGACCCTCGCCCTCGTGAGCCTCGGCTACGCGGACGGTCTCGACCGCGCCGCGGGCAACACTCTCGACGCCCGGGTGGGCAACATGACCCGCACCATCGCCGGGCGCGTCGCCATGGACGCCTTCGTGCTCGACGTCGGCGCCGACGCGTCGGTCACCGTCGGTGACCGCGTCGTCGTATGGGGGGATGCGCGCACCGGCGCTCCCGACATCGCTGACGCCGCCCGACGGCTCGGTACCCACAGCGCCGAGCTCGCCACCCGACTCACGGCGCGGCCGCGGCGCAGCGCCGTCGGAGAGCCCTCGTGATGCCGGGCCTTCGCGCGCACATCTCGACCGGCGCGCTCGGGCGCAATATCGACCACCTGCGCGCGACCGTCAGCCCCGCTCGCCTCATGGTCGTCGTGAAGGCCGACGCGTACGGGCACGGAGCGCTCACGGTCGCCCGCGTGGCGCAGCAGCACGGCATCACCGACCTCGGTGCTCTTGACCTCGCGACCGCCCTGCGGCTGCGCGCGGCCGGGGTGCCGCCCGAGGTGCGCGTGCTCGCCTGGCTGTACGCGCCCGAGCAGCAGTTCGACGAGGCGATCGCCGCACGCATCGACCTCGGCATCTCGCGGCTGAGCGAACTCGAGCGCGCGCTCGACGCGACCCGCCGGCGTCGTGCCGCGGGGGATCACGACGCGGTCGCTCACCTTCATCTCAAGCTCGACACGGGTCTACGCCGTAACGGCGCGACGGCCGAGGAGTGGCCCGCGCTGGTCGACGCCGTGGCGCGTGCCGAAGCCGACGGCCTCGCCGTGGCCCGCGGCGTGTGGACGCACATCGCCGAAGCCTCGGAAGACGACGACACCGAGGCCCTGCGCCGCTTCGAGCGCGGCGTGGAGCTCGCGCGCGCGGCGGGGCTCACTCGCATCGAACGGCACCTCGCCGCCAGCTCGGCGGGGCTCCGTCGTGCCGATGTGCGCCTCGACATGGTGCGCATGGGCGGGCACTGCTGGGGCATTCCCTCGTTCGACGGGGTCACCCCGCGCGACATCGGGCTCGAGCCCGTCATGACCTTGACCGCGCCGGTCGTGGGGGTGCGCTCCGACGACGCGCGCGCGGGGCGTGTCGGCATCGTGCAGGCAGGCTACGGCGACGGCATTCCCCGGCTCGCCGCAGGCCTCGTGAGCGTCACGGTCGATGGCGTGCGTTTCCCCATCGTCGATGTCGATCGCGACGAGCTCACGGTCGCCGACCCGGATGCGCTCCTCACCGTCGGCCAGACGGCGACCCTGTTCGGAACGGGCGCGCACGGCGAGCAGACCGTGCGGGAGTGGGGCGACGCCATCGGGACGCTGGGCGATGAAATCACGGCGCGCATCCTGCCGCGGGTTCCCCGCGCGGTGGGTGACGAGTTCGTCGGCTAGTCCGCGAAGAGGCGCGCACACACGAAAAAGCCCCGGGTACGAACCCGGGACTTTTCTCGTCGGCGCTGTGCATGGTGCCGAGCACCGCGCGCCGGAGGTCTAGGCCTCGCTGTGGAGCTTCGCCGTCTCGTCGTGCCAGGCGAGCGCCGTGGCCTTCAGCGACTCGCTGAAACGGCTCGCGTGGTGGGCGCAGAACAGCAGCTCGCCGGTGGCGAGCGTCGCGCGCACGTATGCCTGCGCTCCGCAGGCGTCGCAGCGGTCGGTCGCGGTGAGCGGCGCCGGCGCGGTGACGTGCGGGCTTTCGGTCGTCAGCTGCGTCATGGTGGGCCTTCCTTCTCGCGTCGTGATCGGGACCGGATGAAACCCCATTGCACCACACGGCACCCACGGAACCCTGCACGCTCAGGGTCGTTTCGCTCAGCGCGCAACGGCTTCCCAGGCTCGCGGCCCCCAAGCGGGGGCCGCCCGCAACCCCGCGCGGAGTGGTGCACCGTCACCACGGCCGCCCGCGTCTACGCTGGGAGATCGTGGCTTCCTCCGATTACTCCGCTCGGCATCTGTCCGTCCTCGAGGGTCTCGAGGCGGTGCGCAAGCGCCCCGGAATGTACATCGGCTCGACCGACTCCCGCGGCCTCATGCACTGCCTGTGGGAGATCATCGACAACTCGGTCGATGAGGCGCTCGGCGGCCACGGCGACCACATTCAGGTGAAGCTGCACGCCGACGGCAGTGTCGAGGTGCGCGACCGCGCGCGCGGCATTCCGGTCGACATCGAGCCGAAGACGGGGCTCTCGGGCGTCGAGGTGGTCTTCACGAAGCTGCACGCCGGGGGCAAGTTCGGCGGCGGCTCGTACGCGGCCTCCGGTGGCCTGCACGGCGTCGGCGCTTCCGTCGTGAACGCCCTGTCTGAGCGGCTTGACGTCGAGGTCGACCGCGGCGGCAAGACGTGGGCGATGTCGTTCCACCGCGGCGAACCCGGCATCTTCACCGACGGCCCCGAGGGTCCGCGCCCTGACGCTCCGTTCACGCCGTTTGTCTCGGGTAGTGAGCTGCGCGTTGTCGGGAAGGCGGCGAAGGGCGTGACCGGGACGCGCATCCGCTACTGGGCCGACCCGCAGATCTTCACGAAGGGCGCGTCCTTCCAGCCCGATGAGCTGCGCATCCGCGCCCGTCAGACGGCGTTCCTGGTACCCGGGCTCGGCATCACGATCGAGGATGCGCGGGGCGAGGAGCGATCAGAGGAAACGTTCCGCTTCTCCGGCGGCATCAGCGAATACGTCGACTTCCTCGCGCCCGACTCACCGCTGACGGACACGTGGCGGATCACCGGATCGGGAACCTTCACCGAAACCGTGCCCGTACTCGACGAGCGGGGCCACATGTCGCCCACCGAGCTGACGCGCGAGTGCGTGGTCGACATCGCGCTGCGCTGGGGGACCGGCTACGAGACGACGGTGCGCAGCTTCGTCAACATCATCGCGACGCCGAAGGGCGGCAGCCACCTCGCCGGTTTTGAGCAGGGGCTGCTGAAGGTCGTGCGTGCCGAGGTCGAGAAGAACGCCCGGCGCTTGAAGGCCGGCAGCGACAAGCTTGAGAAGGACGACGTGCTCGCGGGCCTCACGGCGGTGCTCACGGTGCGGCTGCCCGAGCCGCAGTTCGAAGGCCAGACCAAAGAGGTGCTCGGCACGCCGGCCGCCCGCGCCATCGTCGCGAAGGTGCTCGGCGACGCGCTGCGCGCCCGGCTGACGAGCTCGAAGCGCGACGACAAGGCCCAGGCCTCGCTCGTGCTCGACAAGGTCGTGGCCGAGATGAAGAGCCGAATCTCTGCGCGCGCGCACAAAGAAACGCAGCGCCGCAAGAACGCCCTCGAGAATTCGACCCTGCCGGCGAAACTCGTCGACTGCCGCTCCAGCGACGTCGCTGAGAGCGAGTTGTTCATCGTCGAGGGCGACAGCGCCCTCGGCACCGCGAAGCTGGCCCGCGACAGCGAGTTCCAGGCGCTGCTGCCCATTCGCGGCAAGATCCTCAACGTGCAGAAGGCGTCGGTCAGCGACATGCTCTCGAACGCCGAGTGCGCATCCATCATTCAGGTGATCGGAGCGGGCTCAGGGCGCTCGTTCGACATCGAGGCGGCCCGCTACGGCAAGGTCATCATCATGTCTGACGCCGACGTCGACGGCGCTCACATCCGTACGCTGCTGCTCACGCTGTTCTTCCGCTACATGCGGCCCATGATCGACGAGGGCCGCGTTTTTGCGGCCGTGCCGCCGCTGCACCGGGTCGTCGTCATGAACCCGGGCACGAAGCCCAACGAGACCATCTACACGTACAGCGAGAAAGAGCTGCAGGGGGTGCTGTCGGCACTCAAGAAAGCCGGCAAGCGCTACCAAGACCCCATTCAGCGCTACAAGGGTCTCGGTGAGATGGATGCCGATCAGCTCGCCGACACCACGATGAGCCGCACGCAGCGCACGCTTCGCCGCGTACGTGTCTCCGACGCCGAGGCCGCGAACCACGTGTTCGAGCTGCTCATGGGCAACGATGTCGCCCCGCGCAAAGACTTCATCATCGCCGGCCAGGGGCTCGACCGCGGGCGCATCGACGTTTAGCGCCCGCGAGCGAGGCCGCGTCGCCGGAGGCCGACCGTCCGCCTCCGTGGCGGGCTAACGGGCGCGCGTGCCGATCGTCTCGATCGCCGAGTCGAGGGGCGTGCCCGAGCCATCGCGCTTCGCCCCGCCATCGGGCAGCGTGCGGGGCTTCCCGTCGGCCGCGACCGCGACCGGGTCGACCCCGACATAGGCGACGCGCAGTGAGTCTTCGCCCTTGAGGAAGGCGTGCGCGCGCACGCCGCCCGTTGCGCGGCCCTTCGCGGGGAACTCGGTGAACAGCGAGCGCTTCGCCCGTCCCGGTTCGATTCCCGCGAGAGCGGCACTCGAGCCCGACACGGTCACGACCTCAACGTTCTCGCTCGCGTCGACAACCGAGAAGGCGATGACGGTGGCCCCTGCTGCCAGCTTGATGCCGGCCATTCCGCCGGCGGGCGCACCCTGGGGGCGCACGAGTTCGGCCGAGAATCGCAACAGCTGAGCGTCAGAGGTGACGAAAACCAGCTCGCCCGCATCGGGCGCAAGCGCGGCACCGACCACGACATCCCCGTCTTTCAGGCCGATGACCTCGCCCTCCGAGCGGTTCGGGTAGCTGCCTGGCGAGAGGCGCTTGACGACGCCCCCGCGCGTTCCCAGGGCGAGCGGCGTCTCGGCCGCCGGGTCGACGATCGTCACGATGCGCTCGCGCGGGTCGGTCAGGCCGACGTACTCGGCCAGGGGCACGCCGGCCGCCAGCTGCACCGACGTGGCCGGAACCGCGGGCAAGGCGTCGGGGCTGAAACGCACGAAGCGACCGCGGTCGGTGATTGCGACGAGCTCACCGCGCACCGTCGTGATGGCGGATGCGCGAATCGCGTCGTGCGCGACGCGCCGCTCCGTTGACGGCGCGACGAGCGCATCTTCGTCGCCGAGATCGACGCGCAGCGCGCGACCGGTCGTTGACAGCAGCACCCGACAGGGCGTGTCGGCCATTTCGAGCGAGGCGGCGGCCTGCGCGCGAGCGCGAGAGGGGGGCGCGGTCGGCATGCCCTCGGTCAAGAGCGTGCGGCGCGGCGTGCCGAGGCGGGCAGCGGCGTCATCGAGTTCGTCGCCCACAAGCGCCCGCACGCGCGCGGGGTCAGCGAGAATCGCCTCGAGTTCGGCGATCTCGGCGCGCAACTGGTCACGCTCGGCCTCGAGTTCGATGCGGCTGAAGCGCGTGAGTCGGCGCAAGCGCAGTTCGAGGATGTACTCGCTCTGCACCTGGCTGAGGTCGAAGATCTCGATGAGTCGCGTGCGCGCCTGCTCGGCGTCGTCGGAGGTGCGGATGACCTGGATAACCTCGTCAATGTCGAGGATCGCGACCAGCAGACCCTCCACGAGGTGCAGGCGCTCGCGTCGACGATCGAGACGGTACCGGCTGCGGCGCGTCACCACCTCGGTGCGGTGCTCGAGGTACACCCGCAGCAGTTCGACGAGCCCGAGCGTCTGGGGGCGCCCGTCGACAAGCGCCACCGCGTTGATCGAGAAGCCGTCTTCGAGCGGGGTGTAGCGGTAGAGCTGCTCGAGCACCGCGTTCGGGTCGAAGCCGTTCTTGATGCCGATGACGAGCCGGAGGCCGTTCTTGCGGTCGGTGAGGTCGGTGACATCCGAGATGCCCTGCAGCTTCTTCGACTGCACGCCGTCTTTGATCTTCTCGATAACCCGCTCGGGGCCGACGAGGTAGGGCAGCTCGGTGATCACGAGTCCGCGCTTGCGCGCCGTGACCTGCTCGACGCTGACCGTCGCGCGGGTGGTGAAGCGCCCGCGACCGGTCGCGTACGCCTCCTTGATGCCGTCGAGACCGAGGATGCGCCCGCCGGTGGGCAGGTCGGGCCCCGGAACGAAGGTCATCAGTTCGTCGAGCGTCGCGTCGGGCTTGTCGAGCAGGTATCGCGCGGCGGCGGCAACCTCGATCAGGTTGTGCGGCGCCATGTTCGTCGCCATGCCGACGGCGATGCCGCTGGCGCCGTTGACGAGCAGGTTGGGGAATGCCGCGGGCAACACGTCGGGCTGCGTTAGTTGGTTGTCGTAGTTCGGCACGAAGTCGACGACGTCCTCGTCGAGGCCCTCGACCATGGCGAGTGCCGAGGCGCGCAGCCTCGCCTCGGTGTAGCGCGACGCCGCGGGCCCGTCGTCGAGCGAGCCGAAGTTGCCGTGCCCATCGACGAACGGCACGCGCATGGTGAAGTCTTGGGCGAGGCGGACGAGCGCGTCGTAAATGGCCCCATCGCCGTGGGGGTGCAGCTTGCCCATGACCTCGCCGACGACGCGGGCCGACTTGACGTGCCCGCGGTCGGGGCGCAGGCCCATTTCGCTCATCATGTAGAGAATGCGGCGCTGGACGGGCTTCAGCCCATCTCGCGCGTCGGGCAGTGCCCGCGAGTAGATGACCGAGTACGCGTACTCGAGAAACGACCCCTGCATCTCATCGGCGAGATCGACATCGTCGATGCGCTCGGTCGGTGCGGGGGCGTCGGGCAGGCGGGGGGCGGGAGGGGGAGTCATAGGATGGCGCCCATGCTACCGGCGGCACCGTTCGCGTCCCCGTCACTCGGCGACGTGTTGGCGAGCGCGTTTGCCGCGGTCTGCGGCGACGACTCTGCGCTTGCCCTGCCTCCCGTGCGCTCGGCCGCTGTCGTGCTGGTCGATGGTCTCGGAACGCAGCCGCTGACCGCCCGCAGCGGGCACGCGCGCCACCTCGTGTCGGCGCTTCCTGGCCGCCGTGGTGTGATTCGTGCCCCGTTCCCGACGACCACCGCCGCAGCGCTCGCGACACTGACGACGGGGCGGGCCGCGGGGGAACACGGGCTCGTGGGCTACTCCGCCCACGACGTCGCGAATTCTCGGGCGCTCAATCTGCTGACGGGCTGGGACGCGCAGGCCGATCCCGAACGGTGGCAGGCCGAGCAGACTCTGTTTGAGCGCGCAGCTGAGCGTGGCGTTGAGCCCATCGTGGTCGCTTCGCGCGAGTACGCCACTTCGGGATTCACCCGGGCGACCCTGCGCGGCGCGCGCTTCATCCCCTCCGACACCATTGCCGAGCGCCTGGCCATCACGCGCGCCCTTCTCGCCGAGGATGCCCCGCGCCTCGTGTACACGTACATCCCCGAGCTCGACAAGGCCGGGCACCGCTACGGCGTCAGCTCAGACGCCTGGACCCACCGCCTCGAAGAACTCGACGCGGCGTTGCGGGAGCCGATCGCGCCCGCCGGAACCGGCGCGCTGCTCACGGCTGATCACGGGATGCTCGATGTGGCCCCGCACGCCCGTCGCGTCATCGCCGCGAACGACGAGCTGTGGCGTGGCGTGCGTCTCGTCGCGGGTGAGCCGCGCTGTCTGCAGCTCGTCGCGGAGACGCCGGCCGACGTGGATGCGATCGCCGAGCGCTGGCGCGCCCGTGAGGGCGGCCGGGCGTGGGTCGCCACCCGCGCTGAGGCGATCGAGGCCGGGTGGTTCGGCCCCGTCGCTCCGCACATCGTTGAGCGCATTGGTGACGTGCTCGTGGCGGCGCGTGCGGCGGTTGCGTACTACGACGCGCGCACCGCGACCGAGCACGCGCTCGCGATGGTCGGCCAGCACGGATCGTTCTCTGACGCAGAGACGCGCATCCCGCTCGCCCGCTTCGGGGCGTTCGCACTCTGACGGGTGCCGCGAGAACGACGCGGCGCCGCATCATTGCGCGGCCGAGTTGTTGCTACGCGGGGTCGTCGTCGGGGCGCGCCCCAAACACGATCTCATCCCAGCTCGGCATGGCCGCGCGACCGCGCTTGGCCGACGGTCGCGCGGGAGCGTCGGGCGATGCTGCCGACGGGGCCGACTCGGTGGTTCGCGGTTCGGCGGGTTCAGCGAGGTCCCCGTCCATGCCGATCAGGGTGGGGGCGTCTGCGGTGTCGCTCATGTCGGCGCGGGGGGCATCGAGGGGAACGTCGATGACGCGGATGGACCCGGTGGACGGATGCGCGGCGCGCGCGGCATCGCGATCGTCACGCGGCGCGGGCTCCCGCTCTCCCCGACGGCGGCGCAGCGCTTCGAGCAGATCGGCCGTCTGACCCATCCCCGTCGGTGCCCCGTCATCGGGGTCGGTGCGCACGCCCATGCGTGAGGGGCCGGGGCCCTGCACGGCGGCCTCGCTCAGGTGAAAGGCTCCGGAATCGAATCGCCCGGTGGGAGTGTCGTCGTCGGCCGGGTCGCTCGTAACGGCCCGCAGCCGGGGGAGCGCGGTGGCCGGGCCGTCGCCCTGCTGCGACAGCGACTGCGCTTCGTGGTTCGCGGGCGAGAGGGTCGACTTCTTGGGGTCGAAGTTCCACAGCGCCGAGCGCTCGGTGTCGCCGTCGAGGAAGGCCACCCGCACGCTCCACAGAACGTCGGTCTTCCAACTCGACCACACGATCTCGGTTGCGCCGAGCTCGTCGAGGCGTTGGTCGATGACGCCACCAAAGGTGTGGGCTGCGACGCCGGACTCCGTATCGGCGGCGACGGCGACGGGCACGCTACGGGCGGCCGTCACCACGTACTCGCGCTCGGCGAGCACGGGGCCCTCGAAACGCCGGACGTACTCGAGTGCCTCGCCGGTCGCGGCAACGACCTCGGCCGCCGACTTGCCGGCGCGAATCTGCGCCTGAATCTCTCGTGGGCTGACGCGGTGCGCCGCAGGCTGAGCCGGTCGGTTCTGGCGGATCGCCGTGTGCAGGGCTTCGGTGATCGGCACGCGGTAGCGGGTGCCGTCGTCGCCGACGACGACGAGTGCGCCATTCTCGGCGCCGATGACGGTCAGTTCTTCCATAGCCTTGTCTCCCGACTGCGCGGATGCTGCGCACAGCATGCCACGGGCATCCGCGCCACCCCGGGAATAGACCGGGCGCGCCGGAAGTTACGACCGCCGAACGCCCCGTGATGCGAACCCCGTTTGCGTTTCACGGTTGCGTCCTGCAAACTGTCGCCGCCGACCGCGGCCCCCGGCGAAAAACACGAGAGTGGATGAGGCATGGCAACCGACTACGACGCACCGCGCAAGACGGACGACGACACCGATTCGATCCAGGCCTTGCAAGAGCGGGTTCCCGACAAGATGTCGGGTGTCGTTGACGTTGACGACGCCGACAACCCCGGCTTTGAACTCGCGGGTCAAGACCTGGCCGACCTCGACCTCGACGTGGTCGTTCTTCCGCCCCAGGCCGACGAGTTCACCTGTGTGAGCTGCTTCCTCGTGAAGCACCGCTCGCAGCTCGACCACCAAGAGAAGCTCGGCCCGATCTGCGCTGAGTGCGCCTAGACGCCTGAGCGTTTCTCGCTAGACCGAGGCCTTCGCCGCTGACAGGGCGGCAACGAGCTCGTCGGGCCGGCGCGTCGACACGAGCCAATACGGCGTCGGGTCGTCCGGGTCGGTGATCTCCACGCGCACGACCGGGCCGACGTCGCCGCGCAGCAGAAGCCAGGCCCGCGCGTCGAGGCGTACCCCGCGCTCGGCGCGCGCCTCCTCGCCGGACGCGCCGCGAGCATCCCCCGTCAGCTCAACGGGGATCCGCGCCCGGCCGGCAGTCAGTGTGCCGTCCGCAATGCGAATGGTCGGCGCCGAGCCGATGAGCAGCCCGAGCGCACCGGCGACGAGCACAGCCGCGGTCACAACGCCCGCGAGCAGATCGATCGCCGCAAAAATCAGCAGCGTCGCCGGCACGATGAGCAGGACGATCGGATACCACCAGAGGGCGGGCCAGAGGCGCTCGCGGAACAGCTCCATGGCTCTATTCGACCATGCATTAGCCTTCAGAAGTGCCCGACGTCGAGATCCTGATCACCGGTGACAGCATCCCCCAGATCGCGCATCCCGGCGATGCCGGTGCCGACCTGATCGCCGCTGAGCGGGCGGTGCTCGCCCCCGGTGAGCGGGTCACGATCGGAACCGGTGTCGCCATCGCGCTCCCCGCGGGCTACGCCGCATTCGTGCTTCCGCGCAGCGGCCTCGCGGCGCGCCACGGCATCACCGTCGTGAACGCGCCCGGCACGGTCGATGCGGGCTACCGCGGCGAGATCCGCGTCACCCTCCTCAATACGGATGCGCGCGAGAGCTACACCATCGAGCGCGGCGACCGCATTGCCCAGCTCGTCATTCAGCGCGTCGAGCGCCCCGTGTTTGTGCCGGTGTCGACCCTTCCGGGCTCGCACCGCGGGGAGGCGGGCTTTGGGTCGAGCGGCTACCGTAGTGACCCGGCGTCGAATGAAGGAGCTTTGTGACTGACACCGCGATGACCGACGGGCCGCTGCCCGACGATGCAAAGTCGGCCCCGGCCGACCGCGCCGAGAACGGCCCCTTTGACGAGTCGGAGGCGAATGCCGTTCGGCCATACGTCGACCTCGGAGCCATCAAGCTCGTGCCGCGTCCCGAGCTGCAGCTGCGGCTCGAGGTTGAAGAGTCGACGAAGCGCGTGATCGCCGTCGGAATCGACTACCAGGGGTCGACCCTGCAGGTGCAGGCGTTCGCGGCCCCCCGGTCGTCGGGGCTCTGGCACGAGGTGCGTCGTCAGATTGTGGACCAGATCCGCACTCAAGGCGGTGAGATCACCGAGCGTGACGGCGTGTTTGGCCCCGAGGTCGTCGCGCAGATTCCCGTGCAGACCGACGGACAGGCCTCGACGCGCATCGCCCGTTTCATCGGTGTAGACGGCCCGCGGTGGTTCCTCCGCGGTGTGATCGCTGGTCAGGGCGCCGTCGACGCTACGGCGGCTGAGGCGATTGACGACGTATTCCGCAGCATCGTCGTGGTGCGCGGATCGACGCCGATGCCCCCGCGCGATCTGATTCCTCTGCAGGTGCCCGCGGGCGCTCAGGCGGCGGCGGGCGCGTCCGCCGGGCCGACGCCCCCCGCATCCTCATGACCCACACGCCCGACGACGCGACGGCGCGTCGCGAGACGGACCCGGCGGCGCCGGCCGAGGCGCCGTCGCCGGATGTTCAGGCCGCGCTCGCCGAGGCGGCTCGCCGCTCTGGCTTTGGCCGCGTCGAACCGGGGGAGCGCCCCACCCCGCAGGCCCTCTGGGGTGCCGTCGGCGGTGTGCGCGGGCTCATCGAGTCGTTGCTGCCCGGGTTTCTGTTCCTCGTCGTCTTCACGATCACGCAAGAGGTCGCTCCGTCGGTGCTCGTGCCTCTCGCTATCGCGGTCGTCTTCGTGCTGGTCCGGGCTCTCACCCGCACTCCGGTGGCCCCCGCGATCATCGGGCTCGTCGGCATCGCGCTCTCTGCGGGGCTTGCGCTCTTCACGGGGCGCGCGGAGGAGAACTTCGTGCTGGGGTTCGTCATCAACAGCGTGTGGCTCGCAGCGCTTCTGATGAGCCTGATCGTGCGGCGTCCGCTGCTGGGTGTCATCACGTCTCTGCTGACCGGCGACAAAGAGTGGCGCAGCGACCCCGCAAAACGCAGCGTTCTCACGCTCACGACGTGGCTGTGGGTGGGGCTGTTCACCCTGCGACTCGGGGTTCAGCTTCCGTTCTACCTGGCGGAGAATGTCACTGCGCTCGCAGCCTCGCGGCTCATCATGGGCCTGCCGCTGTATGCCGCCGTGCTGTGGGTGACGTGGCTCATGATTCGCGCCGTGTACGCCCGCTCTCGGGCGTGACCAAGTGCTAGCATCAAGTATCTCGACATCAAGATAAATCGACACCGGCGATTGTTTCGACGCACCCCGTCGATCATCCGGGAAAGGAAGGACGTCGTGTCCCAGGTCAACTCTTTCTCCGCGAAGGACACGCTGAAGGTCGGTGACGCCGAGTACGAGGTCTTCCGCATCGACGCGGTCCCCGGCTACGACAAGCTCCCCTTCAGCCTCAAGGTTCTGCTCGAAAACCTGCTCCGCACGGAGGACGGCAAGAACGTCACCGCCGAGCAGATTCGAGTGCTCGGGTCGTGGCAGGCATCCGCCGAGCCGGACACCGAGATTCAGTTCACCCCGGCACGCGTCGTCATGCAGGACTTCACCGGCGTGCCCTGCATCGTCGACCTCGCCACGATGCGCGAGGCCGTCGCCGAGTTGGGCGGCGACCCGAAGAAGATCAACCCGCTCGCTCCCGCCGAACTCGTCATCGACCACTCGGTCATCGCCGACCTCTTCGGCACCGCGAACGCGCTCGAGCGCAACGTCGAAATCGAGTACGAGCGCAACGGTGAGCGCTACCAGTTCCTCCGCTGGGGCCAGACGGCATTCGACGACTTCAAGGTCGTGCCGCCCGGCACCGGCATCGTGCACCAGGTGAACATTGAGCACCTCGCAAAGGTGACGTACACGCGCACCGTTGACGGCGTGCTGCGCGCCTACCCCGACACCTGCGTCGGCACCGACTCGCACACGACGATGGTCAACGGCCTCGGCGTGCTCGGCTGGGGCGTCGGCGGCATCGAGGCCGAGGCCGCCATGCTCGGCCAGCCCGTGTCGATGCTGATTCCGAAGGTCGTGGGCTTCAAGCTGTCTGGCTCGATCCCCGCGGGCGTCACCGCCACCGACGTCGTGCTCACGATCACCGACATGCTGCGCAAGCACGGTGTCGTCGGCAAGTTCGTGGAGTTCTACGGCGAGGGTGTGGCGCAGGTGCCGCTCGCCAACCGCGCGACGATCGGCAACATGAGCCCCGAGTTCGGCTCGACCGCCGCCATGTTCCCCATCGACGACGTCACGCTTGACTACCTCCGCCTGACCGGCCGCTCGGCCGAGCAGGTCGCCCTCGTCGAGGCGTACTCGAAGCTGCAGCACCTGTGGCACGACCCGAGCATCGAGCCTGCGTTCAGCGAGTACATGGAACTCGACCTGTCGACCGTTGTGCCGTCCATTGCCGGCCCGCGCCGCCCTCAGGACCGCATCGTGCTGACCGAGGCGAAGCAGGCGTTCGAGTCGGCGCTCGTCGACTACACGAGCCACGACCACTCCATGGTCGACGCCGCAGTGGAGGGCACGTTCCCGGCCTCCGACCCCGTGGGCTTCACCCCGCAGGATGAGGACACGGCACACGAGTTGTCGCACCGTCACCGTTCGCACGCGCCGACCACCGCGTCGAAGCCTGTCGACGTCACGGTGGGGGACGCCGAGTTCACGATCGACCACGGCGCCGTCACGATCGCGGCCATCACCTCGTGCACGAACACCTCGAACCCGTCGGTCATGCTCGCCGCCGGCCTCCTTGCCCGCAACGCGGCGAAGAAGGGCTTGAAGGCGAAGCCGTGGGTCAAGACGACCCTCGCCCCGGGCTCGAAGGTCGTCACCGACTACTACGAGAAGGCTGGCCTCACCGACGACCTCGAGGCCCTCGGCTTCTACACGGTCGGTTACGGCTGCACGACGTGCATCGGTAACTCGGGCCCGCTCGCTGACGAGATCTCGGAGGCGATCAATACCAACGATCTCGCCGTGACCGCCGTGCTCTCGGGAAACCGCAACTTCGAGGGGCGCATCAACCCCGACGTGAAGATGAACTACCTCGCGAGCCCGCCGCTCGTCATCGCCTACGCTCTTGCCGGGTCGATGAACTTCGATTTCGAAACGGATGCGCTCGGTCAAGACGGCGACGGAAACGACGTCTACCTGCGCGACATCTGGCCCGACGCCGATGAGGTGCAGAAGACGATCGACTCGTCGATCGACACGGCCATGTTCGACAAGCAGTACGCCTCGGTGTTCGACGGTGACGAGCGCTGGCGTTCGCTGCCGACCCCGTCGGGCGCGACCTTCGAGTGGGACGCCGAGTCAACCTACGTGCGCAAGCCCCCGTACTTCGAGGGCCTCACGCTCGAGCCGGCACCCGTCGTTGACATCTCGGGAGCCCGCGTGCTCGCGAAGCTCGGCGACTCGGTGACGACCGACCACATCAGCCCCGCTGGGTCGATCAAGGCTGACACTCCCGCCGGTCGCTACCTGACCGAGCACGGCGTCGAGCGTAAAGACTTCAACTCGTACGGATCGCGCCGCGGCAACCACGAGGTCATGATTCGCGGAACCTTCGCGAACATCCGCCTCAAGAATCAGCTGCTGGATGGTGTCGAGGGTGGCTACACCCGCGACTTCACGACCGCCGACGGCGCCCAGTCGTTCATCTACGACGCGAGCGAGAACTACGCGGCAGCGGGCACGCCGCTCGTGGTCTTCGCGGGCAAAGAGTACGGTTCGGGTTCGAGCCGTGACTGGGCGGCCAAGGGCACGAGCCTGCTCGGCGTGCGCGCCGTCATCGCCGAGAGCTTCGAGCGCATTCACCGCTCGAACCTCATCGGAATGGGCGTTGTGCCGCTGCAGTTCCCGGCGGGCGAAACGGCCGACAGCCTCGGACTCGACGGCACGGAGGAGATCGCGATCTCGGGAATCACCGAACTGAACGAGGGCCGCACGCCCCGCACGGTTCGCGTGGTGGCTACGCCGACCGCGCACTCGCCGGAGGGCAAGCAGACCGTTGAGTTTGACGCGGTTGTGCGGATCGACACCCCCGGTGAAGCCGACTACTACCGCAACGGCGGCATCCTGCAGTACGTGCTGCGCAGCCTCGTCTAGGCCAGCGCGCTCGCCACACAGCCCGGCCCCTCACCGCGAGGGGCCGGGCTGTGTGGCGTATCGGAAACCTTCCAGAGAACGATCAGGAAACGGGATGCCGTGTGCGGCCGATCCTCCGGCGCGACCCCGTATCGTGAAGGGATGGAGCTACTTCCGACGATCCGCGAGCCGCGCGACCTGGATGCGCTGAGTGCCACCCAGCTCGAGCAGCTTGCCGACGAGATTCGCCGCTTTCTGGTCACCGAAGTTTCGAAGACCGGCGGTCACCTCGGGCCGAACCTCGGCGTCGTCGAACTGACGCTCGGTATCCACCGCGTCTTCGACTCACCTCGCGACGCGATCGTGTTCGACACCGGCCACCAGTCGTACGTACACAAGCTGTTGACGGGCCGCCAAGACTTCTCGGGGCTGCGCCAGAAGGGCGGGCTCGCCGGGTATCCGCAACGCTCCGAGTCGCCGCACGACATCGTCGAGAGTTCGCACGCCTCCAGCTCGCTGAGCTGGGCCGATGGCATCTCGCGCGCCTACGAGATGACCGGCCAGGGTGACCGCCACGTCGTCGCCGTCGTGGGTGACGGCGCGCTGACGGGCGGCATGACCTGGGAGGCGCTCAACAACATCACTGACGACAACAGTCGCAACCTCGTCATCATCGTGAACGACAACGGGCGTTCCTATGCGCCCACGATCGGCGGCATGGCGCGCTTCCTTTCAGGCGTGCGCACGCGCCGCTCGTACCGCACATTCCGTCGGCGCACGGAAGCGATGTTCGACCATCTGGGCGCCCCGGGTCGGGCCTTCTACCGCGGCGTGCGCGGCGGACTACACGGCTTCCTGTCCCGCTTCACCAACAACGAGGCGCTGTACTCGAACCTCGACATCAAGTACGTCGGCCCGATCGACGGCCACGACATTCGCGACGTTGAGCGCGCCCTGCGCCAGGCGAAAGAGTACGAAGCGCCCGTGATCGTGCACGCGATCACTCAGAAGGGCAAGGGCTACGAGCCGGCCCTCGCCGACGTTGCCGACCAGTTCCACGCGGTGGGCCAGATTGACCCCGAGACCGGTGAGTCGGTCGAGACGTCGAGCGCCCACTCGTGGACGAGCGTGTTCGCCGACGAGTTGGTGCGTCTTGCCGACCGCGACGAGCGACTCGTGGGCATCACGGCGGCCATGCTGCGTCCGACGGGTCTGCACAAGCTTGCCGAGAAGCACCCGCACCGCGTCTTTGACGTCGGTATCGCCGAGCAGCACGCCGTCGCCTCGGCGGCGGGCCTCGCGTACGGCGGGCTGCACCCCGTCGTCGCTGTGTACGCCACATTCATCAACCGCGCCTTTGATCAGGTGCTGATGGATGTTGCCCTCCACAAGGCGGGGGTCACCTTTGTGCTCGACCGCGCCGGCGTGACCGGCCCCGACGGGGCGAGCCACCATGGCGTCTGGGATCTCGCGATTCTGCAGGTGGTTCCGGGTATCCGCCTCGCGGCGCCGCGGGATGCGACGCGACTGCGTGAGGAACTCGCCGAGGCGGTTCAGGTTCAGGACGCGCCGACGGTGATCCGCTTCTCCAAAGGCAGCGTCGGCACCGAGTTCGATGCCGTTCGCCGCACCGACGACGGGGTCGACGTGTTGCGGGAGGCTCCCCACAAGGATGTGCTCATTGTGACGGTCGGCCCGATGGCCAAACTGGGCCTCGAGGTCGCCGATCGTCTGGCCGATCAGGGCATTGGCGCAACCGTCGTCGACCCGCGCTGGGTGGTGCCGGTGGCGGGCGGCATCATCGATCTCGCTCGCGATCACCGCATCGTTGTCTCGATTGAGGACGGCGTGCGCGTCGGCGGAATCGGCACGCGCATCCGGCAGGATCTGCGGGCGGCCGGCGTCGACACGGCCGTCGACGAGCTGGGCCTGCCCGACGAATTTCTTGAGCACGCGACGCGTGCCGAGATTCTCGAGCGCGTGGGCCTCACGGCTCAAGCCATCGCTCGTGACCTGGTTGCCCAGGTGCTCGGCACGCGAATCCCTGTTGCTCGGCCGCTGCCCGCCGAGCAGGGAGCGTCCGTCGACGAGGACGAGCGCGCCCGCTAAGGCGTCAGCGGCGGGATGCGGCGTCGTCTCGCGTGTCGCCCGACGCCACACCGGCGTCGGTCACTGCGCGGTACGCGAGCTCGATCGGCCCGCCGTCGAAGGCGGTCGTTCCGGTGAGCTGCCAGCGCCGAGCAGGGCCGGCGTGGGGCAGCAGGGGGGCGCCGTCGCCGAGTGTGATGGGCATGACCGTGACTCTGAGCTCATCGAGTTCGCCGTGCTCGGCGAACTGCGCCGCAGTCTGCCCGCCGCCGACAACCCAGACTGAGCGGTCGCCAGCGGCCGCCCGAGCGGCACGAGCGACCGCCGGCACATCGGTGGCGGTGATGACGCCCTCGGCGCCGCCCATCGGGGGCAGGGTGCTGTGCGTCAGTACCCAGCACGGGAGCCCGGGGTACGGCCACGCCTCACCCGCCGCGGCGAGCCAGCGATACGTCGATGCGCCCATGATGATCGCGCCGACACCCGCGAAAAACTCGTCGTAGTGCTGCTGGAAGGTGTCGAAGCCGAACTGCAGGAGCCAGTCGAGTGCGTCATCGCGGTCGGCCACAAAGCCGTCAAGACTCTGCGCGACGTAATACACGAGGGGAGCAGCGGGGGCGGGCACGTGATCAGGCATGGTCGGAAGAGTAGCGGCGGCCACCGACACACGAAACGGCCCCCGGCCCCTCGCAGCGAGAGGGGCCGGGGGCCGCGGTTCGGGCGGGGCGAGTGCTAGCTCGCACCCGCGATACGCGGGCTGTGGAAAGTGCCGCCAAACGCGCGATCTGAGGCGCCAACCCGGTCGAGGAACGGCGTCGCGCCGCCCATCTGGAAGGGCCAACCGGCTCCGAGGATCATGCAGAGGTCGATGTCCTCAGGCGCCTCCACGACCTGATCTTCCAGCATGCGGTGGATCTCGTCCGCGAGACCGTCTTCCAGGCGGCGGGTGAGCTCCGCGACGGTGTACGGCCGCGCATCCGCCGGGCGGTGCTTGTCGACGATCGCGATGGCCTTCTTATCGATGCCCTTGGCCTGACCCTTGCTGTCCTTCTCGAGCAGCACGCCGGCTTCAGCGAGCTCGTGCAAAGCCTTCGACTCGAAGAAGCGGTCGGGGAAGGCGCCGTGGTGCGTGTCGAGCACGTGGGCGCCCACCTTCAGCCCCACAAGGTCGAGCAGCACGAACGGATCCATCGGCAGGCCGAAGTGCTTCTGTGCGGCCACCACGTCGTCGAACGGGGTGCCCTGCTCGACGGCGTGCATCGCCTCGCCCAGCAGCTTCGCCAGGATGCGGTTCACCACGAATCCGGGAGTGTCGGCCGTGATCACGGCGTTCTTTCGCAGCTTTGCCGCGGTCGCCATCGCCGTGGCGAGGGACGCCTCGTCGGTGTGCGGCGTCTTCACGACCTCGATGAGCGGCATGACCGCGACCGGGTTGAAGAAGTGGAAGCCGACAACCCGCTCGGGGTGCGCGAGCTTCGCGCCGATCTGCTCGACCGAGAGCGAGGAGGTGTTCGTCGCGAGGATCGTCTCGGGCGAGATGATGCCCTCCATCTCGGCGAACAGGTCCTGCTTGATCGTGAGCTCTTCGAACACCGCCTCGATGACCCAGTCGCAGTCGGCGAAGTCGTTCTTATCGACCGTTCCCGTGACGAGTGCCCGCAGTTGGTTCGCCTCGTCGGCGTCGAGGCGTCCCTTCTGTTCGAGTTCGGTGATCTCGCCGCGGATGTACTCGAGGCCCTTGTCGACGCGCGCCTGGTCGAGGTCAGTGATGATGACCGGCACCTTGAGGCGACGCACGAACAGCAGCGCGAACTGGCTCGCCATGAGACCCGCGCCGAGCACGCCCACCTTGGTGACCGGCTTGGCGAGCGCCTTGTCGGGGGCACCTGCGGGACGCTTCGCGCGCTTCTGCACGAGGTTGAACGCGTAGATCGACGCGGCGAACTGGTCGCCCGAGACGAGGTCAGCGAGCGCCTCGTCTTCGGCGGCGAAGCCCGTCGCCTTGTCGCTCGACTTGGCGGCCTTCAGCAGGTCGAGGGCGGCATACGGCGACTTCGCGACGGTGCCGATGCGCTTCTCGAGCATCTTGCGCGCGATGCCGATCGCCGCATCCCACTTCACCGCGCGCTCGAGCTTGCCGGGGGCGTTCGGGCGCTTGACCGTCGTCTTTCCCGTGATGACGCCGTCAGCCCAGCGGATCGAGTCTTCGAGGAAGTTCGCCGGCGAGAACATCACGTCGGCGATTCCGAGCTCGAGTGCCTGGGCCGGCTTCAGCGTGCGGTTGTTCTTGAGCGGGTTCTCGACGACGACCTTGAGCGCGTTCTCGATGCCGATGAGGTTCGGCAGCAGCCACGCGCCGCCCCAACCGGGGATGATGCCGAGGAACACCTCGGGAAGGGCGAGCGCCGCGGCACTCGAGTCGAGCGTGCGGTAGTCGCAGTTCAGGGCAACCTCAACGCCGCCGCCGAGGGCGAGGCCGTTGATGAAGCAGAACGACGGCACGCCGGTCTCGCCCAGCTTGCCGAGGGCGTAGTGGCCGAGCTGCGCCATCTTGAGCCCCGCGTCGCGGTTCGGGAGGTCACCGACCTTCGACAGGTCGGCGCCCGCGGCGAGGATGAACGGCTTCCCCGTGATCGCAACAGCCTGGATCTCACCAGCGGATGCGCGAGCGGTCAGCTCATCGAGGACCCCAGCGAGCTCAAGCAGCCCCTGCGGGCCGAGCGTGCTCGGTCGGGTGTGGTCGCGCCCATTGTCGAGCGTGATGAGGGCGAGGGTGCCACCACTCGGCAGCGCGACGTCGCGCACGTACGAGTGGGTGACGACCTCGTCGTCGGAGAGGGCGAGCAGTGAGTCGAACTGCTCGCGGCGGTACTGGCTGACAGCGCTCTTCGCCACGGTCACTTCTTCTTTCCGTCGTAGTGGGGGTTCTCCCAGATGACCGAGCCGCCCTGGCCGAGGCCGACGCACATGGCCGTCAGGCCGTAGCGAACCTCGGGGTGCAGCTCGAACTGGCGCGCGAGCTGAATCATGAGACGCACACCGGAGCTCGCGAGCGGGTGGCCGAACGCGATCGCGCCGCCCCACTGGTTGACGCGGGGGTCGTCGTCGTCGATGCCGAAGTGGTCGAGCAAGCTCAGCACCTGAACCGCGAAGGCCTCGTTCAGCTCGAACAGGCCGATGTCGTCGATCGTGAGCCCGGCCTTCTTCAGCGCCTTCTCGGTCGACGGGATCGGGCCGATGCCCATGACCTCGGGCTGTACGCCGGCGAACGCGAAGCTCACGAGGCGCATCTTCGTGCTGAGGCCGAGCTCACGCGCGGCGTCGGCGCTAGCCAGCAGGCTGACGGACGCGCCGTCGGTGAGCGGCGAGGCGTTGCCCGCCGTGACCCGGCCGTGGGGGCGGAAGGGGGTGCGCAGGGTGGCAAGACCTTCCATGGTCGTCTCGGGGCGGAGGCCCTCGTCGTGGGTGGCGAGCCCCCAGCCCTCGCCGCTGCGGATCGCGACGGGCACGAGGTCGGGCTGAATGTGGCCGGCCTCGTAGGCCGCCGCCACCTTCTGCTGGCTGCGCATGCCGAAGCGGTCGCTGCGCTCCTTCGTCAGCTGCGGGAAACGGTCGTGCAGGCGCTCGGCTGTGATGCCCATATTGAGGGCGTCGGGGCTCACGAGCTTCTCGGCCAGGAAGCGCGGGTTCGGGTCGGCGTTACCGCCCATGGGGTGACGACCCATGTGCTCGACGCCACCAGCGATGGCGACGTCGTACGCGCCAAACGCGATCGATCCGGCAACGGCCGTGACGGCGGTCATGGCGCCGGCACACATGCGGTCGATGGCGTAGCCGGGAACGCTCAGCGGCAGCCCGGCAAGAATCGCGGCGGTCCGCCCCAGGGTGAGCCCCTGGTCGCCCTCCTGCGTAGTCGCGGCGACCGCGACCTCATCGATGCGCTCTTTCGGCAGGTTCGGGTTGCGCTCGAGCATCCCGATCATCGCCTTGACGATCAGATCGTCGGCTCGGGTGTTCCAGTACATGCCCTTTTCGCCGGCTCGTCCAAATGGGGTGCGTACCCCATCGACGAAGACGACATCGGCTCGTTCGGCCACGGTGCCTCCCAGTTCGGTAACAGGTGTGCGCCCAGCCTAGGAACGGCGGTCGAACAGCGGGGGACCGACTGGGTGAACCTACGAAGCGGTGTCCGCGTCCTCGTCGGGCGCTTGGGCAGCATCCACAAAAGCATCGGCGATTATTAGTGCCGTTGCGTCAATCTGCCACGGGCGCGCCCCGCCCGCCTCGAGCGCGGCCGCGATCGTCGCCTCGCTGACCGTGCGCGGCGGCTGCCAGGCGATGCGCCGCAGCGTGTCGGGCGTCAGCAGGTTTTCCAGGGGAACCTCGAGGTCGTCGGCCACGAGCTGGAGCCGCTCGCGCGCTGCGCGTAGTCGGCGGTCGGCTTCGGGGTTCCGATCGCTCCACGACCGCGGCGGCGGAATCGTCGCTTCCTCGCGCACGCGCACGGCGGGGAGGTCGTCGGTGGCGAGACCCTCCTGGATCGCCGCCCACCACCGGTCGAGTTGCGAACGCGAGGCCCGCCCGTGAAAGCTCGACAACTGAGCGAGTTCGCGCTTTGAGGTGGGGGTTGCCTTGGCGGCCGCCACAATCGACGCGTCGGGGACGAGACGACCGGGGGCGATGTCGATTTCCCGCGCGTAGGCGTCGCGCGCGAGCCACAGGGCCCGGGCGACGGCGAGGGCGCGCTGGCCGCGCACGGCGTGCAGGCCAGACAGGCGGCGCCAGGGCTCAGAGCGCGGCTCGGGCGCGGGCCGCTCCAGCACGGCGCGGAACTCTTGCTCGGCGGCAGCGAGCTTGCCCGCCGCCTCAAGGCGGTCGTGGATGCGGTCGCGCACGTCAACGAGGAGTTCGACGTCGAGCGCGGCGTAGGTCAACCACGATTCCGGGAGCGGGCGCGTCGACCAGTCGGCCGCCGAGTGCTCCTTCTTCAGGTGCAGCCCGAGGGTCTCTTCCACCACGGCGGCGAGCCCGACCCGGGGGAGACCCGCGAGCCTCGCGCCGAGTTCGGTGTCGAAGATGCTCGGCGGCTCAAGGCCCACCTCGCGAAGGCACGCGAGGTCTTGGCTTGCCGCGTGCAGCACCCATTCGGCGTCGCCAATCGCGTCCTGAAGCTCGGAGAAGGAGTCGATGGCGGGGGGATCGAAGAGGAAGGTTCCCGCGCCTCGGCGGAACACCTGGATCAGGTACGCGCGCTGCGAGTAGCGGAATCCGCTCGCACGCTCGGCGTCGACCGCGACCGGGCCGGTGCCCGCCGCGAGCCGGCGCACCGCATCCAGATAATCGTCTCGCGTGTCGATGACGCGCGGTTTTTCGGCGGGCGCCGCCGTGGGCAGCGGCGTTGCTTCGTCAGGCGCGGCAGCGGTGTCGCGGTCAGTGTCGCGGTCAGGCACGGGCCCTCCTGCGCGGGGTGATGGGTGTGACCCCCTCGGCAGTCGGCGGATACCCGGCCAGCATGCACAGCAGTTCGGTCCAGCCCTCGACGTGCGGGGCGAGGTCGTCGTCGAGCGGGCTCCACGAGGCGCGCAGCTCGATTTGGGCGCCCGAGCCCTGGGGGGCCAGGCTGCCGAAGCCGGTTGACAGGGTCTTCGTCGCCGTGCCGCTTTCGGCCGTGAAACTCGCCGCGCGGACGGCCAGCCCATCCATGAGCCATGACCACGCCACCTCGGCGACGAGCGGGTCGACGCCGATGTCGTGCTCGAGCGGTGCCTGCGCGAAACAGATGATGCGCACCGCGCCCTCCCAGCCCTCGGGCTCGTCGGGGTCGAACAGCACGATGAGGCGGCCCGTGCCCAGGTCAGAGTCGTCGGCGTGCCGGGCGGGGTCGACGTCGGCGGCGAGTGCGTAGGCGAACGGGGCGAGGCCCGTGGGCGCAGGAATCTCGCTCACCACGAGTTCGTCGCGCGGTCGAGCGTGGGCGATCGATGCGACCAGTGCATCGAATCGCGCGTCGGGGGAGACGGAGGGCGCGACCACGCCTTGAGGCTAGGGCGAGTTGATACGGTCGGCGCGTGAGACTCGCCGCACGGCACGACCCCGGCCCGCGGGGCCGCGATTCCTCGCGGGCTGTGCGGATGCTCGGATCCGTCGCACTCGCATCGGGCGTCCTCGTCGCCACGGCCGCCGTCGCTGCCGCGGGTGTCGCGGTGCGCGCGGCGCGGAGCGTCGTGACGCCGCCGGGGGAGCGCCCGGAGGAAGTGATCCTGCACAGCGTGGATCGCGCATCCGGAACCGTGACGGTGTCGTTGACCCCGGAAACGGCACTGGCCGGTCGCTACAGCCTGTGGTTCGACCGCGGGCGCGGCCACGCGCGTGTCGGCACGATCCTCGCGCGAGGTGCCGGCACCGTCACGCGTCGTCTCGAGTCGGTGCAGCGCGGCGACATTGTGACAGCGCTGCGTGGCCGCTGGGGTGCGTGGTACTACCTCACCCCCGCCGATCTCGACGTGCCGTTCGAGGACGTCGATGTTGAGACCGAGCTGGGCCCCGCCCCCGCTTGGTTCGTGCCCGCCGGGCACGAACGCGACTGGGTGATTCAGGTGCACGGCCGCGGCGTCACGCGGGCGGAAGGTTTGCGTGCCGTGCCGATCGCTCGGGCAACTGGCTGGTCAAGCCTGCTCATCAGCTATCGCAACGACGGCGATGCGCCTGCGTCACCCGACGGGCGCTACGGACTCGGCGATGACGAGTGGCGCGACGTGGCCGCCGCGATCCGCTTCGCGCGGGGCCGCGGCGCCGAGCGCATCGTGCTGATGGGGTGGTCGATGGGTGGGGCCAGCGTGCTGCAGACCGTGCTGCGGGCCCCGGAGGCCGCCGCTCTCGACGGTGTGATCCTGGAGTCTGCCGCCGTGCACTGGCGGGCGATTCTCGCGCACCAGGCCGCGCGGCGACGTCTGCCGGCTGCCGTGCAGTCACTCGCGTTCGGCCTGCTGTCGCACCCGATCGGCGTGCGCCTCACCGGCCGCGGGGCGCCGATCGACCTGAACAGGCTCGACGCGGTCGCGCGCGCGGCGGAACTCGGCGTGCCCCTGCTCGTGCTGCACAGCGACGCCGACCCGGACGTGCCGATTGAGCCCGTGCTGCGGCTTGTCGCCGCCGCACCGCCCCGCACGGTGCGACTCGAGCGCTTCGCGGATGCGGGGCACACGCGGCTCTGGAACATCGACCCGCGACGCTTCGACCGCGCGATCGGCGGGTGGCTGCGCGAGCTCTGAGCGTTCAGCAACGCTGGGGGCTCAGCAACCCTGCGGGCTCAGCGCCCCGCCGGCCGCCAGCGCCCGTAGCTGAAGCCCGCGTCGTCGACGAGCAGTTGACGGGGCTCGAGGTGCGTTAGCGGTCGATCGCCCTCGCCCAAGAGGGGCTGGGCTCCGCCGAGAGCGGGCGCGGTCGTGAGGCAGTACTCGTCGATGAGCGCGGCGTCGACGAACTGCGCCGCAAGCGTCGGGCCACCCTCGCAAACGAGGTGCGCGTAGCCGCGGCGACGCAAAATGCCGACCACCGCATCCACCGTCGGTCGACCGGCGTCATCGCCGGTGACCGTGACGATTTCATGCGGGATGCGCGTCAGCGCTGCGCGTGCCCGTTCCGCGCCGTCGGGGGTCGTCATGATGATCAGTGGCGAACCGTCGTCGGACTCGCGCAGCCGGTGCCCGTCGAGGGTGCCTGTGGCCGTCACCACGACAAGCGCCGCCCCCGGGGGTCGGCCGACCGACTCGCGGCGCACCGTGCCCGCGCCGACGATGACCGCGTCGGCGTGACCGCGAACCGCCTGCAATACGCGCCGGTCGACAGGGGAGCTCACTGAGTCGGACACCCCGTCGCCCCCGGCCGCGCGCCCGTCGAGGGTGGCGATCATCATGAGCCGCATCGACGCGTCGCCGTGCGGCCGGTACCACTCGGCAAGCTGCTCGCGACCCTCGTTCGTGTCGAGCGCGATCGGCCCTTCGGTCGTGGGCAGCACCCGGCGCAGCAGCATGCCGACACGCTAATAGAATTGGGGTCTCCCCGCCGCCTGACGAACGAGACTCGGTGCCCCTCTCCACTCAGCTCAGCCTGTGCGATCGTCGACCCGGAATGGGGCCAGACGAACTGATCGGCCACCTCGCGCCGCCGCCGCAGTTCGAGACGGCAAGCCTCGAGTCGTACGTGCCGGATGCCGCGTACCCGAGTCAGCAGGCGGCGGTTGATGCCGTGCGCCTCTTCGTCGACGGTGCCCCCGCGGCGAAGGGCGGCGGGCTGTTTCGCCGGAAGCCAGCCGCCCCCGCCGCGAAGCCCGGCATCTACCTCGACGGCGGCTTCGGCGTCGGGAAGACGCACCTGCTCGCCTCGCTCTGGCACCGCACGCGCGGTCGCAAGTACTTCGGCACCTTCATCGAGTACACGGCGATCGTTGGGGCGCTCGGCTATCGGGAAGCGGTCGCCCACTTCCGGGGTGCCCAGCTCATCGCGATCGACGAGTTCGAGCTCGACGACCCGGGCGACACCATGGTGATGTCGCGGCTGCTCGGTGAACTGGTGGCGAGCGGGTCCCGCATCGCGGCGACGTCGAACACCCCGCCGCACGCGCTCGGCGAGGGGCGCTTCGCCGCGCAAGACTTTCTGCGCGAGATTCACGCCCTGGCCGACCGATTCCTCACCGTTCGCATTGACGGGGTCGACTACCGCAAGCGCGACATCGAGGGAACCGCGGTCACGGTCGACGACGCTGACCTTGCGCGCACCATCGAGGGCGTCGCGGGCTCGGTCACGCTGGATGCGTTCGACGACGTGTTGCGGCACCTTGCCACCGTTCACCCGTCGCGCTACGTCGGGCTCATCGAGGGGCTTTCGGCCGTGGCCGTGACCGGCGTCCGCACGTTGGATAACCAGACGGATGCGCTGCGCCTCGTCGCGCTCGTTGACCGCCTGTACGACGCGCAGGTTCGCATTATTGCGACCGGTGTGCCCCTCGACCGCGTGTTCGGCGACGAGATGCTCGCGGGCGGATATCGGAAGAAGTACCTGCGCGCGGTCTCGCGAATGATCGCGCTCACCTCAATGTCGTGACGCGACGTGTTCCGGTTATTCCCTGACTGGACTGCGGATTTCCTGAATGTCAGCGGAGCGCGAGCCTGTAGAATAGCGGGCAGGTGCGCCGGGAAGACTGGTCGGCAAATGCGGAGCGCAGAGTGCGCGCCGCGGTACCGCTACGACAGCGGTGCACTACCGCGACGATCAGCACCTGAGGAGCTCATGACCCCTGGAATCGCACACCCGGCAGGTTCCCCGTGAGCCTCATGATGCTGCTCGGCGCCACCCTCGTTGTGGTCGTTGTAACAATGGCCGCCACCGTCGCCATTGGGCGCGCCGCGGGCTGGGTTGCCGCGGCAGGGCTGGGAGCCCTCGCGGTCGCGGTCGCCATGCGAGCATCCGAGGTTCTGGAACCGGGCAGTGTCGTGAGCGAAAGCGTTCCGTGGATGCCGACGCTCGACATCGCCCTCCGACTGCGTCTCGACGGCCTCGGGGCCCTGTTCTTAATCATCGTGCTCGGCATCGGCGCCCTCGTCATGGCGTATTCAGCGCGCTACCTGTCGGGCCGTGACATTCACCGGCACACCGGCTACTACGCATGGATGCTGCTGTTCGCGTTCGCGATGACCGGTCTCGTTCTCGCTGACGATCTCGTGCTGCTGTTCGTGTTCTGGGAGCTGACGACGCTCTGCTCGTTCTTCTTGATCAACCGCTCGGGACGCAAGGCGAGCGCCCCCGCCGTGCGCACCCTGCTCGTCACGGCGATGGGTGGTCTCGCGCTGCTGTTCGCCGTCGTGTTGATCATCGCCCGCACGGGCACCACCGTCGTCAGCGAGGCCCTCGCGAGTGACGCTTGGCAGGCCGACGGCGGGTTCACGGCGGCCGTCGCCGTGCTCGTCGCGATCGCCGCGATGACCAAGTCGGCGCAGTTCCCGTTCCACATGTGGCTGCCCGACGCGATGGTCGCCCCGACGCCGGTGAGCGCCTACCTGCACGCCGCCGCCATGGTGAAGGCGGGCATCTACCTGCTGCTGCTGTTCTCGCCCGCGCTCGCCGGCACGGTCGTGTGGCAGTCGATCTTGGTGACCACGGGTCTCATAACGGCCATCATGGGCGCCGTCTTTGCCTTGCGCCGCTTTGATCTGAAAGAGATCATGGCGTACTCGACGGTCAGCCAACTCGGCTTCATCGTCGCGATCATCGGCATCGGTACTCCGGGCGCCCTCGCGACCGCGGCGCTCTACACGCTCGGTCACGCGCTGTTCAAGGCGGCCCTGTTCATGGTGGTCGGCATCGTCGACCAGCAGGCCGGAACGCGTGACATTCGCCTTCTGCGGGGGCTGGCGCGCCGCATGCCCGTGACATTCGCGACGACCCTGCTTGCCGGGCTGTCGATGGCGGGCATCTTCCCGCTGCTCGGCTTCGTGGCAAAGGAGTACCTGCTCGGGGGCCTGGCCGACCCGGGCGGCCCGGCGTGGCTCGGTGTGGCGCTCGCGGCGACCGGCGTGCTGGCCGCGACGGCGACGTTCGCGTACACCGCGCGCATCCTGCTCGGCGGATTCACCGACTACCGGGGCACCGAACGCGTCGACGACACGCTCGACACGCATCGGATGCCCCAGATGGTCTCCGAGGCATCGCCCGCATTCCTCGCCCCGGCCCTCGCCCCCGCCTTGGCGGGCCTCGTGCTCGGGCCGGCGATCGTGTGGCTACACCCGCTGACCGGGGCGGCCGGCAGCGCCGCCGCCGGTGAGCCGTACACGGCAACGTTCGCGCTGTTCGCGGGTTTCACGCTGGAGCTCGCCCTGTCGATCACGATCATCGTGCTGGGGCTGGTCGTGGTGAGCCAGCGTCGTCGACTTGACCGCGTGTTTGAGCGGCGCATCCTGTCGTTCACCGCCATCGACGTGGTCGAGAAGATGCGTACGGGGTCGATTGCCCTCGGTGCCCGGGTGGGCGACCTCACCCGCACCGACGGGCAGGCCCTGCACCTTGGCGTGCCGTGGATCCTGCTCGGTATCATCGCGGCCGCCGCCATCGTCGTCGCCCCGACCGCGGGCGCGCTCATCCAGCCCGACGAGCCGTGGACCGATGCGGTTCTGTTCGCGCTCGTCGCGGCCACGGTCATCCCGACCGTGCTCGTTCGCTCGCGACTCACGGCGCTCGTGCTCGTCGGCGGCGCCGGCTTCGCGGTGGCGATCTGGTTCTTCGCCCTCGGCGCCATCGACGTCGGACTCACCCAGCTGCTCGTCGAGCTGCTCACGGTGGTCGCCCTCGTGCTAATTCTCCGGCGTCTGCCCCGGCGCTTCCACCGCGTCTCGCGCCAGCGCACCATCGTGACGGCGGCGATCGCCCTGGGTGCGGGTTTCGCCGCCACGCTTGCAACCCTCGCCTTTACGGGTCGACGCGAGATCTCTGCTGTGGGTCAGTACTTCCTCGACAACGTTTACATCGACACGGGCGGCGAGAACATCGTCAACACGATCCTCGTTGACTATCGCGCGCTGGACACGTTCGGTGAGCTCACGGTCGTGGCGGTCGCCGGCATCGTCGTGATGGCGGTGCTCGGGACCCGCCGGCTCATCGGCGAGCGCGACGTTGCCCTCGCCGTGCCCGAGACCTCCGCCCTCGCCCGCAGCCACGACAACACGATGCCCATCCGGGTCGTTGCGCACTGGACGGCGCCCGTCATCGTCGTGCTGTCGCTGTACCTGCTGCTGCGCGGTCACTACGAGCCGGGCGGCGGCTTCATCTCGGCACTCGTCGGGGCGACGGGCTTCGCCCTCTTCTACCTGGGCGCATCGGCCGACCGTCTCGCGCCTGTCCGCTGGCCGTACCGCGGACTCTTCGCCTCCGGCATCATCGTCGCCGTTCTGACCGGTGTTGCCGGAATGGCGGTCGGGTCGTTCCTGCGCCCCATCCGCTTCGACATCCCGCTGCCGTGGGGCGGTGAGTACGCCTTCACCAGCGCGCTCATCTTCGACCTCGGCGTGTACTTCGCCGTCGTCGCCGTCGTGATCGCCGTTCTCAACGAACTCGGTGGGGTGCGCGAGCGGCACGGCGAGATTGTCGAGCGAGCGAAACGATCGACAGAACGCGCCCGAGAGGAGGTGTCGGCATGAGTCTCGCGCTGACCATTGGCTTACTGATGGGGGCGGGTATCTATCTCGTCCTGCAACGCGGCATGATGCGCATCATCTTTGGCTTCATCCTCTTGACCCACGCGATCAACCTGCTGTTGATCGCGTCGGGTGGCGTCGCGCGACGCGATGCTCCGTTCTTCGGCGGCGACACGTCGCAGGCGGCCGACCCGCTGCCCCAGGCCTTCGTGCTCACCGCCATTGTCATCGCCTTCTCGATCACCGTCGTCATGGCGACGTTCGCGGCGATCGGCCGCCGCGACGACGACACCGAACCGGACTCCCTGACGCCCGCCGACCTGGGCGACGAGGGCGAGGAGGTTCGCTCATGACCGACGTCGTCTCGTTGCTTCTGCCGATGTTTGCGGGGGCCCCGCTGTTGGTCGGTGGAATCCTGCTCGCACTACCGCGCCAGCACACGGTGCGCAGCGTGCTCGGCATGGTCTCGCTGCTGGCGATGCTCGCCGGTGCCGTTCTGCTCGTCGTGCTCACCGCGGACGGCACCGTCATTGCGCACCAGGTTGCGTTGTGGCCCGGCGGAATCTCCATCCCGTTCGTCGCCGACCTCTTTGCCTCGCTAGTCCTCACCGTGACGTCGATCCTCGCGGTGGTCAGCTTCCAATACATGATCGCGAGCCGGGAGGCGCGGAGCCCGTCGATTGCCTCGTTCGTGCTGATTCTCGCGGGTGGCGTGGCCGGCGCGCTGCTGACCGGCGACCTCTTCAATCTCTTCGTTTTCATCGAGGTCATGCTGCTGCCCTCGTACGGCTTGCTGCTGGTGCTCAGTCGCCAGGGCGACCTGGGCGGCGCGCGCCTCTATGTCACCGTCAACCTGCTCGCCTCGACGTTGTTCCTGGGTGGGGTTGGCCTCATCTACGCCGTCGAGGGCACCGTGAACCTCGCCGAACTGGCGGGCGCGGCGGTCGACAACCCGGCGACGGCCGTGGCCGCTGCCGTCTGTTTGGGTGCGATCGCCGTCAAGGCGGCCGTGTTCCCCGTGCACGGCTGGCTTGCGCGCACCTACGTCGTTACGTCGCCCGCGGTGACCGCGCTGTTCTCAGGCCTGCACACCAAGGTTGCGATCTACGTGATCTACCGCATCTATGCGGTCGTCTTCGACGGCGACGCCACCTGGCTCGTGATCGCGCTCGTGATCACGTCGCTCACGATGGTGATCGGTGTCTTCGGCGCCATGGGTGAGCCCACCATGCGCTCCATCCTTGTATTCCACATGGTCAGTCAGATCGGCTACATCCTCGTCGGCGTCGGCTTGTTCACCCAGTTGGGCCTCACGGCCGGCATCTTCTACCTGCTGCACCACATGATCGTGAAGGCCTCGCTGTTCCTCTCGACCGGCGCGATCGAGCAGACCTACGGCAGTGGGCGGCTCGACCAGTTGGGCGGCATGCGCACACGCGAGCCACTCATCACGGCGGCCTTCGTGATCGCGGCGCTGTCGCTCGCCGGCCTGCCCCCGTTCTCGGGATTCGTCGCCAAGTTCAGCCTGATTCTCGCGACCATCGACGCGGGCCAGGTGATCGTGGGCATTGTGGCGATCGCCGTCAGCCTGTTCACCCTGCTGTCGATGCTGAAGATTTGGGCTGCCGTTTTCAACGGCAAGCTGCCACAGGACAGCGAGCGGCGAGCCGCCGAGGCGCGCGTGCGCGAGACGGCCGGGTTGCTCGACGACGAACCCGTTGAGGCGGCCGCCGTCGATGCCGAGATGCAGGCGGTACGTGAGCGCCACGACACGGCGCGCGCCGGCGAGAGCGACGACGATACGCACGACCACCACGGCCCCCGGGTGCCGCTGCGCTTGGCGCTGCCGGCGCTCCAGCTCGCCGCCATCACGGTCTGCCTCGGTATCGGCGCGGAGTTCCTGCTCGGCCTCTCGGAGCAGGCCGCGGCCGGACTCATCGACACGACCGACTACGTGGTGGCGGTGATCGGCCAGTGAACACTCCCTGGGCGTGGCCCCTGCGCATCCTGATTTTCATCGGCTGGTTCTTCGGCGAGGTCGTCGTCGCGAGCATTCGCGTGCTCGCCGTCATGCTGCTGCCGAAGAAGAAGCCCACACCCGGCATCGTGAATGTGCACCTTTACGACCTGACCGAGACCGAAGAGACGCTGCTCGTCATCCTCGTCGCGCTGACCCCCGACACGATCCTGATGGCCATCAACCGCGAACGCGGCGACGTGTACGTCTACGGGATGTTCGTGAACGGCGACGTAGACGCGTTCCGTGCCAGCATTCTCGACCTCGAGAGGCGGATGCTCCGCGCCACCCGGTCGCGCCCGCGCGCTGACGGAGGAAAGGACACCCCGGCATGATCCATCCCGTCGTCGCCGTCATCGTCGTGATCATGCTGATCGCCGCGGTCGCCCTCGCGGTCGTGCGCATTGTGGTGGGCCCCACCAAGGCCGACAGTGCTATCGCCGGAGACCTGATCCTTTTTGCCTTCATGGGATTGATGGTGGTGTTCGGCCTGCTGCTCCGTGTCGATGCCGTTCTGGACATCATTCTGGTCGCGGCGATCCTCGGCTTCCTGTCGATTCTGTCGCTCGCGCGGTTGCTGCAGGGGAGGAAGCGCTGATGCTCGATACCGTGCAGACCATCGTCGGCAACGCGATGCTCGTCGTTGGCGCCTTCATCATCCTGAGTGGCGCGATCGGGTTAATTCGACTCCCCGACTTCTACACCCGCGTCTGCGCGATCGCAGCCGCGGCTGGGCTCGGAGTCGCACTGCTCATCGTCGGACTCCTCGTTCTCGACCCGACGGTCGAAAACATCATCAAAGGCGTCATCGCGATCATCGGACAACTCGTCACCTCGTCGATCGGTGGGTTCGCGCTTGCGCGGGCTGGCTACCTCACCGGAGCGCGCCCCGCCGCCTTCACGGTGCCCGATCAGCTCGCCGAGGATGCGCGGGATAACCCCGCGGATACCGAGCGAATCTAAATCCAGGCCGGGGCGCGCATCCGGCTGCCCGAAACGCGATGTTTACGCGCGGCCGATTCGCGTAACACTCGAGAAACACGTTCGGCACTGTCGGCGAAACCTCCCGGGTCAACACTTTCGACAGCGACCCTGGGGACCTTCGCCACCACGAGGCCTCCGACGGAACGGGTCGCATCCCCTGTTCCGAACTCGAGAGGTACTACCCAATGGATACCGGCGAACTCGCATGGGCCGTAACGGCCACCGCGCTCGTGCTCTTGATGACCCCCGGCGTCGCATTCTTCTACGGCGGCCTCGTCAAGGCGAAGAGCGTCGTCAGCATGATGATGATGAGCTTCGGCTCGCTCGGCCTCGTCGGCGTGCTGTGGATTCTCTACGGCGCATCGATGTCGGCCGTCGACAGCCCCTTCCAGTTCGCGGGCAACCCGTTTGCTGACATCGGCCTGATGAGCATGGTGAACGACAACGACGGGCTCGTGAGCGTGACGTACGGCGCAACTTTCGCGATCATCACCGTCGCGCTCGTGTCGGGGGCGATCGCCGACCGTGCCAAGTTCGGCGCCTGGATGGTCTTCGTTGGACTCTTCGCGACCCTCGTGTACTTCCCCGTCGCCGCGTGGGTGTGGGGTGGCGGCTGGGCGTACTCGCTCGGCGAGCTGATGGGCCTGCCCGAGGTCATCGACTACGCCGGTGGTACCGCCGTGCACATCAACGCGGGCGCTGCGGCTCTCGCCCTCGCCCTCGTTCTCGGCCGTCGCATCGTGTTCGAGAAGGGCGCTCACAAGCCGCATAACGTGCCGCTCGTCCTGCTGGGCGCCGCGCTGCTGTGGTTCGGCTGGTTCGGCTTCAACGCGGGCGCTGAGGCGTTCGGTGGCCAGAACGGCCTCGTCGGCCTCATCATCGTCAACACGCTCGGTGCGACCGCCGCGTCGATCCTCGGCTGGCTCGTCGTCGAGAAGGTCAAGGACGGCAAGCCGACCGCTGTCGGTGCCGCCTCGGGTGCCGTTGCCGGTCTCGTCGCGATCACCCCGGCTTGTGCGAACCTCGCCCCGGGCTGGGCGCTGCTGCTTGGCGTCATCGCCGGTGCGGTCAGCGCGTTCGCGATCGAGCTGAAGTTCAAGCTCGGCTTCGACGACTCGCTCGACGTGGTCGGTCTGCACCTCGTCGCCGGCATGATCGGCACCCTGTACCTCGGCTTCTTCGCGATCGACACCGGCCTGTTCACCGGTGGCGACCTCGGCCAGCTGATCGTGCAGACGATCGCCGCCTTCGGCGTCTTGATCTACTCGTTCGTGGTCGCCTTCGTGCTCGGCCTCGGGATCGAGAAGACGATCGGTTTCCGCGTCAAGAACGAGGACGAGGTCGCCGGAATCGACTCGATCATCCACGGTGGCGAGGCGTACGACTTCGTCGAGACGAAGTAACGCCGCACCCCTTCGCACCACCCCTTCGGCGGGGCGCTACTCTCACCACGAGAGGGCGCCCCGCCGTCGCGTGTGCCCGCGACAACAACGGAGGTGCCGCCGTGAGCGATCCGATCATCGTCGTGGCCGCCGTTCTTGCCCCGGTGTTGCTCTGGATCACCGTGATGCTGACGGCAGCCTCCGGGTCTCGTCCCGCACGCCAGCTGTTCGGCGGCGCCGAGCTGGCGTCGGCCCTCGTGGGGCTCGCGGCGGGCGTTCTGCTTGCCGGCACCAGCGACGTGGGCCGGCTCCTTGCGGTCGCGGGTGCCGCCGCCGCGGGGGGCGCGATCGTCGCTGGTCTCGTACGTTGCAGCGGTAGCGCGGTCGGAGCCCGCGTCGTGGCAGGCATCGTCGCCGCGCTCAGTGTCGCGCTCATCGCGACGCTGCAGCTTGCGGTGGCTCCGCCCGTACTGGAGCGCGTGCTCGGGGCGTTAGATCTCGGGGGTGCACTTCCGCGCGTGGTCGCTCCCGCGGCAGTCGCGCTGGGGTTCCTCGCGGTGTGGAGGCGACGGTCGTCCGACGCGTCCGCGCGCAACGATGCGCCCCGCAGGATCCGGGCCATCGTCCCCAACGCCGCGGTCATCGTGGCAACGCTTGCGGTGGCGGCCGGCGCGATCGCGTCCGAGCGGTCCGCCGAGACGGCGCCGAGCATCCTTCTTGGCGCTCTTGTCGGCGCGGTTCTAGGCGCCGTCTCGTGGATGCTCGTGGTGCGCATCGCCGGACGCCCCGCGCACCCGGTCGATCCGGTCTCCGGCGCACTCGTCGGGTCGGCGGCCGTGCTGCTCGTGTTGCCAGCGCTCGTTCCCGTCGCCGTGGCGGCGACCGCCGTGGCCGCGGGCCTCGCGGGCGGGGCGCTGCGGGGGAGTGGGGCGCCGCTGCGGGGGGCGCTGGCGGGGCTCATCGTCGGGATTGCGGCCGGCGGAGTTGTCGTCGGGCTCCTCGCCGACGGGATCGGGTTCGCGGCGACGGGCGGCCTTGGCCAGGTGGTCGGGCAGGTGATGGCGGTCGCTCTCGCCACGGGCGTCGCGGCCAGCGGGGGAGCGATTGTGGGGGCCGGGACGCGTCTCGCCGCGCGTCGCGGAGTCTCGACTGCGCCCGCGAACCCTCCCAGAAACGACAACAGCCCCGGCGAACCGGGGCTGTGAGTGGTGGGCGATACCAGACTCGAACTGATGACCTCTTCCGTGTGAAGGAAGCGCGCTACCAACTGCGCCAATCGCCCGCGACGACCATCTTGCCACAACTCGACGCCCCGCCAGCGCGCCCGGTGGGACACGCCCGGCCTCGCCGGTTTGGCGCATCGCCGATCGATTCGCTAGAGTCATCTCACGCCCAACGGGAGACCGGCGGGCACGCGGATGTGGCGCAGTGGTAGCGCATCACCTTGCCAAGGTGAGGGTCGCGAGTTCGAATCTCGTCATCCGCTCGAGTGGGGCCTCTCGGTAGTGGGGCACCGCCCACGGTGGCGTGGCCGAGAGGCGAGGCAGCGGCCTGCAAAGCCGTGCACACGGGTTCGAATCCCGTCGCCACCTCACACTGCCAGACAAGTTTTACCGCGGAGAAACTCCACCGCACTAGCGGGCGATTGGCGCAGCGGTAGCGCGCTTCCCTGACACGGAAGAGGTCACTGGTTCGATCCCAGTATCGCCCACCACAGTTCGGCCCCAGCAAACCCCCGCCACGGCGGGGGTTTCGCCGTTTCGGGCCACAAACGCCGATACGCTCGCAGCATGTCCATGGGGGAGACGCTCGCCGCGCCGTACGTCGATCCGGCCGACAACGACGCGTTCGCGCAACTGCTGCTGCGCTCGAACCTCGTCACCCCCGACGCCCTGCGCTTCGCGCGCGAGGTCGAGCAGCGCACCGGTGCCTCGTTCGACCAGGTGCTGATCAGCGAGGGCCTGCTCGACAGCGAGTCGCTGCTCATTGCGGAGGCCGAAGCCTGGGGCGTCCTCCCGATCGACCTCGACGCGGTCAAATTCGACGACACGCTCGTGCGCGGGCAAGACGACGCGGGTCAGCGATTCCTCGCCGAGAACTGGCTCCCCATCAAGCGGGGCGACGATGGGCGCGTGTTCGTGGCGACGGCGCGTGAGCCGTCCGCGGAACGCGCCGCGCGCATCCGCTCGGCGATCGGGGCGGAGCCCCGCTTTGTCGCGACGACTTCCTGGAACATCAAGAACGCGTGTCTGCGCCTCTTCCGCTCCGAGATTGCCGACTCGGCGGCCAACGAGCTCTGGCGCCAGAACCCCGCCATGTCGGCCCGCATCACGTTCAGTCGCGGCCAGAAGGTGGCTGCCGCCGTCGCGGCGCTCGTCATCGCCGTGTTCGCGGTGATCTGGCCGGTGCAGACGGTGATCGCGCTGCTCACGCTCGTGAGCCTCGTGTTTCTCGCCGGCACGAGCTTCAAGTTCATTGTCGCCATGATCGGCGCGCGCTACGACGTCGTCGAACGCGTCTCAAAGGCGGAGGTCGCCGCCCTGGCCGACCGCGAACTGCCGCGGTACACGGTGCTCGTTCCCGTCTTCCGCGAGGCGAACATCGTCGCTCAGCTCATCAAGAACCTCGGCGGTCTCGACTACCCGACTGAGAAGCTCGAGGTGCTAATTCTCATCGAGGAGGAAGACGACGAAACCCGGGATGCGGTGCTCGCCTCCTCGCCGCCCCCGCACTTTCGGATCGTCACAATTCCGAAGGGTCAGCCGCAGACGAAGCCGCGGGCGTGCAACGTCGGCCTGTACTTCGCGACCGGTGACTACCTCGTCATCTACGACGCCGAAGACACCCCCGACCCCGACCAGCTGAAGAAGGCCGTTGTCGCCTTCGAGCGCGGCGGCGAGGAGACCGTCTGCGTGCAGGCGGCCCTCAATTACTTCAACGACACCGAGAACGTGCTTACCCGCATGTTCACGCTCGAGTACAGCTACTGGTTCGACTACATGCTCGCGGGCCTCGACGTCGCCGACCTGCCGATTCCGCTTGGGGGCACGTCGAACCACTTCCGCACCTCGGCGCTGCTCGAGCTCGGCGGCTGGGACCCGTACAACGTGACGGAGGATGCCGACCTCGGTATCCGCGCGAGCGCGCTCGGCTACCGCGTCGGCGTCATCAACTCGACGACGATGGAGGAGGCCAACACCTCCATCCCGAACTTCATCCGCCAGCGCTCGCGCTGGATCAAGGGCTACATGCAGACGAGCCTCGTGCACGCTCGCCAGCCGATCGCCCTTATCCGCGAGGTGGGCTGGAAGCGCTTCTCGAGTTTCGTCCTCTTAATCGCGGGCACGCCGCTAACCTTCCTCGGCGTGATCCCGGCCTACCTGCTGACGGCGGTGACTCTGCTGTTGCCCCGGGAGATTGTCGAGCCATTCTTCCCCGTCTGGGTTCTGTGGCTCACGCTGCTGAACTTCGTCATCGGCAACATGGTGATGATCTACCTGTCAATGATGGGGCCGTACAAGCGCGGCGCCTTTCACCTTGTGCTCTGGGCGTTGCTGAACCCGATCTACTGGCTCCTGCATTCCTGGGCGTCGTACAAGGGGCTCTGGCAGCTCATCACGAAGCCGCACTACTGGGAGAAGACCGAGCACGGTCTCACGACCCAGGATGCGCATGGCTGAGCAGACGGCCACCACGCGCGCGGCCGTGATTTCGCGCCGCGAACGCGCTCGCCGTGACGAGCAGTTGCGCCGGTCGCTGCCCTTTCCGCGCGCCGCCTGGCGGCGCTGGATGCTGCGCCTGCTGTTCATGGCGCCCGGCGTCGCGGTCGTCGCCCTCGGCGTTCCCGGTTCGCTGACGGCCGAGACGCCCAACGCGCTGTTGCTCGCCCGCATCGCGGAACTCGAGTTCACACGCGCCGACTCGCTGTGGCTCTCGCAGCTCTACCCGCACGTGTCGACGCTCATCGCGGTCATCGTCGAGCCGCTCGGGGCATCGGGGCTCGCCCTTGCCGGGGTCATCGCCGCAGGCTTCCTGCTGCAAGCGGTCATCCAGATCCTCGCGCAACGGGCCGTGTCGATTCCATTCGGTACCGCTTTGATGCTTGCCCTCGCGGCGACGCCCCTGTTCTTCTACCTCGCGCAAGAAAACCTGGCGGCGTTTCTCGCCCTCACGTTCTTCGGCCTCGCCCTTGCCGACATTCAGCGCTTCGTCACCTGGGGCAACACCGGCAGCGGCTTCCGCGCCGGGCTCCTGTTCGCCGCGTCGGCACTCAGCGATCCATCGGGGATCCTCCTGCTGCTGGTCGCGCTCATCGCCGCTCCCTTCCTGCGCTCCGGGCGCTGGACAACGCGCGGGCTCCGCGCGGCGAACAGCCTCGTACTCGCGTTCCCGGCGCTCGGAACTCTCGCGACCGTCATGCTCTTGAATCTCGCGTTTTTCCGCGTGCTGTGGCCGGTCAGCATCGACGCGGGGCTCGACCGCGTGCCCGAACGGCTCGCGCTACTCGAGGCGATCTACTCCCAGTCACCCGCGTCGGCGGTCCTGATCGCCGGCCCCGTGCTCGTCGCCATCGTGATCGCGATCATCACCCGGCGCGTGCCGGCTGCCGCTGTCGCACTCGCGGCCTTCGCGCTGATTCACCTCGGCTTCCTCGCGGGTCTCGTCTCGGCGGGCGCCGCGGGAACGACGCACCTGCTCACCACCCTGCTCGCGATTACCCTTCTGCCCGCCGGTCGCACGCCGCTGCAGAACGGCCTGCTCACTGCGGTTGCCGTCGTGCAGCTCGCGCTCGGGTGGCTGATCGCGCTCGATCGGCCCATCGTCGTCGAATGGATGCTCGCGGTCGCCCGAGCGCTCGTTGAGTTCGCGACGGGCGCGGCCTGACCCTGTCCGTCTGACCTCCGCCGCCGGGGCTCGGTGACGCGCCAAGACCCCAGCGCTGCGCCGATAGCATTGAGGCCGTTCTGCCCGCCGTCGAAAGGTCCGCCGTGTCCGACGCCCCCGCATCCGCTCTGCCCGCCGTCGAACCGGTCGTCGCGACAGAGGAGACGGACGGTTTCGGCCTGTTCCGCGACCGCAGCGTCGTCGCCATGCGCGTCGACGGTGAGCTGCTCGACCTCGCCCGGCGCGTTCCCGCCGGCACCCGCGTCGAGCCGGTGACGATCTCGTCGCCTGACGGCCTCAACATCCTGCGGCACTCCGCCGCGCACGTGCTCGCCCAGTCGGTGCAGCAAATCAACCCGGATGCCCGCCTCGGCATCGGCCCGCCCGTCACCGACGGCTTCTACTACGACTTCGACGTGCCCACCGCGTTTTCTAGCGACGACTTCTCGGCGCTGACGAAGGCGATGGAGCGCATCATCCGCGCGGGTCAGCGTTTCGTGCGGCGCGTCGTGACCGAGGATGAGGCGCGCATTGAGCTCGCGGACGAGCCGTACAAGCTCGAGCTCATTGGGCTGAAGGGCGCGGCCGACGAGGGCAGCGACGGCGAGAGCGTCGAGGTCGGCGGCGCCGAGCTCACGATCTACGACAACGTCGACCCGAAGACGGGGGAGGTGCATTGGAAGGACCTCTGCCGGGGCCCTCACCTGCCGAACACCCGCATGATCGGCAACGGCTTCGCGCTCATGCGCGTCGCCGCCGCCTACTGGCGCGGTAGCGAGAAGAACCCGCAGTTGCAGCGCATTTACGGCACGGCCTGGCCGACGAAGGACGAGCTGCGTGCCTACCAGAACCGGCTCGAGGAGGCGCAGAAGCGCGACCACCGTCGCCTCGGCACCGAGCTCGACCTCTTCAGCTTTCCCGACGAGATCGGCTCGGGGCTTGCCGTCTTCCACCCGAAGGGCGGCATCGTCCGTCAGGTGATGGAGGACTACTCGCGCAAGCGCCACACCGAATCGGGCTACGAGTTCGTGTACTCACCGCACATCACGAAGTCGAACCTCTTCATGACGAGCGGCCACCTGCAGTGGTACGCCGACGGCATGTTCCCGCCCATGCACCTTGATGAAGAGCGCGACGAGACCGGGCACGTGACGCGGCAGGGTCAAGACTACTACCTGAAGCCCATGAATTGCCCCTTCCACAACCTGATCTTCCGCTCGCGCGGGCGCTCGTACCGCGAACTGCCGCTGCGCATGTTCGAGTTCGGCAGCGTGTACCGCTACGAGAAGTCGGGTTCGCTGCAGGGCCTCACGCGCGTGCGTGGCATGACCCAGGACGACGCGCACATCTACACGACGCCGGAGCTCGTGAAGAGCGAGCTCACTGGCACCCTGAACTTCGTGCTGGGCCTTCTCCGCGACTACGGCCTCGACGACTTCTACCTTGAGCTGTCGACGCGCGACCCCGAGAGCGAGAAGTTCGTCGGCTCACCCGAGCTGTGGGAGACCGCGACGCAGACGCTGCAAGAGGTCGCCGAAGAGTCGGGCCTCGAGCTCGTGCCCGATCCGGGCGGCGCCGCGTTTTATGGCCCGAAGATCTCGGTGCAGGCGCGCGATGCGATCGGCCGCACCTGGCAAATGTCGACGATTCAGCTCGACTTCAACCTGCCCGAGCGCTTCGACCTCACCTACACCGCCACCGACGGCACGAAGCAGCGCCCGATCATGATCCACCGGGCTCTGTTCGGCTCGATCGAGCGCTTCTTCGCCATCCTCGTCGAGCACTACGCCGGCGCCTTCCCGGTCTGGCTTGCCCCGGAACAGGTGGTGGGCATCCCCGTCGCCGGGCAGTACGCCGACTACCTCGAGGAGATCATCGGGCGCCTGAAGGCGGCCGGGGTGCGCGCGCACGTCGACCACTCCGACGACCGCATGCAGAAGAAGATCCGCACGCACACGACGCAGAAGGTGCCGTACCTGCTGATCGCGGGGGAGGACGACCGCGCGAATGGCGCGGTCAGCTTCCGCTTCCGCGACGGCACGCAGCTGAACGGTGTGCCCATCGACGAGGCGATCGCCCGCATCACGGGCGCGATCGCGTCCCGCTCGCAGGAGCTCTAATTCGGATGCGCGACGACGCCCCCGACTCAGGTTTCGGGACCGAACGCGCGGCCGACTTCGCGGGCGTTCCCGACGCGTTCGAGCGGCTCTGGACGCCGCATCGAATGGTGTACATCGACGACGAGGACCGCTCGGGGGAGCGCTCCGGCTGCCCGTTTTGTCGGGCCCCCGGACTCGATGACGCGACGGGGCTGGTCGTCGCGCGCGGCGTGCACGCCTACGTCTTGCTCAACCTCTACCCGTACAACAGCGGCCACCTGCTGGTCTGCCCGTACCGCCACGTGGCGACGTACGACGAGGCGAGCGACGAGGAGGTCGCCGAGATGGCGAGCCTCACGCAGACGGCCATGCGGGTGCTGCGCGACACCAGTCGCTGCGATGGCTTCAACATCGGCATGAACCAGGGTGCGGTGGCGGGGGCCGGCATCGCCGGGCACCTGCACCAGCACATCGTGCCGCGTTGGGCACAAGACGCGAACTTCTTCCCCATCGTGGCCCGCACGAAGGCCGTGCCGCGCCTGCTCGGTGAGGTGCGCGACGAGCTTGCTGCGGCCTGGCCCGCCGCGCTCTAGCGGGACGGCGCGTCGGCGTTAGCGCAGCTGACGCACCGTGAACTGCATGCGCGGGTGGGCATACGCCTCCTGCGACTCGACGAGCTGCAGTTCGCGTTCCCCCGACTCGAGGGTGTTGCTCAGCAGGTCGAAGACGCTCGAGGCGGTGCGCGCGAGTGCATCGGCGGCGTCACCCGTGCGCCGGTAGTGCGCGGTGAAGAGGGCCGCGGTCACGTCACCCGAGCCGTTTGCCTTCATGGGCAGCTGCGGGGTCGTGACGATCCAGGCACCGTGATCATCGGCGACCAGCATCTCGAGCGTGCCGTCCTCGCGGTCGGGGCGCTCGACGCTGGTGACGAGCACAGTAGACGGCCCCATGGCGCGTGCGAGGTCCACCGAGGCGAGCGTCGACTCGAGCGTGTCCGGATCGGTGTTCGTCAGATACCCCAGCTCGAACTGGTTCGGCGTGATGATGTCGGCGGCCGGAACAACACGCTCGCGCAGCAGCACCGGAATCGCCGGCGCCACAAAGCAGCCGCTCTTCGCGTTGCCCATGACGGGGTCGCAGGCGTAGATCGCGGAGGGGTTCGCCTCCGTGATGCGGGCCACCGCATCCAGAATCACGTCGGCGATGCCCTCTGAGCCCTGGTAGCCCGACAGGATCACGTCGATCTGGGGGAATGCGCCGCGTTCCTCGATACCGGTGATGACTTCGCGCACGTCGTCAGGGCTGATGAGCGGACCGCGCCACGCGCCGTACCCGGTGTGGTTCGAAAAGTTCACGGTGTAGACCGGCATCACCTCAACGCCAATGCGCTGCAGCGGGAAGACGGCGGCCGAATTGCCGACGTGTCCGTAGGCGACGGCGGACTGAATCGAGAGCACCTTCATGCGTCGATCATTTCACCTCGGCCGGCACGAGGCGCCCGCCCGCGGCGCGCACGGCGGCGGCGATATCGGCCGCGAGTCGATCGGCGTCGAGCTCAGAGAGGTCGTGCACGGTCAGGCGAAGGCGGTGGTCGGTGGGCACGGCGCCCAGCGAAAACTCGTCGCCCGTGCGAGCGAGCCAGCCGCGTCGCATGAGCTGCTCGGAGACGTCGCGTGCGGGAACCGGCAGCGCCACCCACAGGTTCAGGCCGTCGCCCGCCGTCGCGGGAACGCCGAGCGCGCTCAACCGCGCGGCAAACGCGCCATTGCGTTCCGCATAGTGCTGGGCGGCGTTCGCGATGTCGGCGGCGACGCTCTCGTCGGTGAGCAGCGAGAGCGCGAGGCGCTGCAGCAGGTGGCTGACCCACGTGGTACCGGGGGTGAGGCGCATGGCGAGGCGCTCGGCAGTGTCGGGGTCGGAGGCAGCGACGGCGAGGCACATGTCGGGCCCGAGAAACTTCGAGACCGAACGCACGAGCGCCCAGCGCTTGTGCTCAGGCCCGATGACCGAGCGGAACGGCGTGCGCGACAGCATCGAGAAGTGATCGTCCTCGATGACGAGCACGTAGGGGTACTCGGCGAGCACCTCCCGCAGTTCGGATGCGCGCTGCTCGCCGAGGCTCGCGCCCGTCGGGTTCTGCGCGCGCGGCGTGCAGATGACCGCGCGAACGCCCTGCTCGAGTGCGGCGCGAAGGCCCGCCACGGTCATGCCCTCGTCGTCGACGGGGACCGGGACGGGGCGATAGCCGCCCACGCGCACCGTGTGAATCGTGGTCAAGAAGCACGGGTCTTCGAGCGCGACGGCGTCGTCGCGAACGAGAGCCTGCGCAAGGAGGCGATCGACCGCATCCGCGGCGCCGCTGGTGATCGTGAGCCGCACCTCCGCAGGGGCGAGGTCAGCGCGCATCCACCCGCTCGCCCACGATTCGAGCTCGCGGTCGATGACCGGCTCGCCGTAGAGCACGGGTCGGCCAGCGACCCCGGCGAGCGCGCGCGAGGGATTCGGGATGTGCTCGGGGTCCGGGTTACCGGTCGCGACGTCACGCAGCACGCTCTCGGCCGCAAAGCCTTCCTGCGCCACGGGGGAGCGGTCGGCAACGCGGGTGCCCCCGCGACCGCGCGTGACGACCATGCCCGCCTGGGTGAGCTGCCGATACGCCGACACCGCGGTGTTGCGGTTGACGCTGAGAGAATCGGCGAGCTGGCGCACAGGAGGCAGGGCGTCGCCCGGTGTCAGCTCGCCGCGCTCGATGAGGGCGCGCACGCTGGCGGCGATCTCGGCGGCAGAACGGCCGGTGATCGGAAGGGTCATTTCGTCATCCGTTGCGGGTCAGGAAGCGGCGTTTCCCCCATGCTATCTTTTGGCCTAGGTCAACATCATCTTGATCACAGCACCCATGCGCAGCGCGCATCCTCCGTCGAAGGGACCCCCTCATGAGCACGTCCGAGACCGGCTCCAGCCGAGTGAAGCGCGGCCTGGCAGAAATGCTGAAGGGCGGCGTCATCATGGACGTCGTCAACGCCGAGCAGGCCCGCATCGCGGAAGACGCCGGTGCCGTTGCCGTCATGGCCCTCGAGCGCGTGCCCGCCGACATCCGCGCCCAGGGCGGCGTCGCCCGCATGAGCGACCCCGATTTGATCGAGCAGATCATGGCGGAGGTGTCGATCCCCGTCATGGCGAAGGCCCGCATCGGTCACTTCGTCGAGGCGCAGGTGCTCGAGTCGCTCGGCGTCGACTACATCGACGAGTCTGAGGTGCTGAGCCCCGCCGACTACGTCAACCACATCGACAAATGGGACTACACCGTTCCTTTCGTCTGCGGCGCCACCAACCTGGGTGAGGCGTTGCGTCGCATCACCGAGGGTGCCGCCATGATTCGCTCGAAGGGCGAGGCCGGCACCGGCGACGTCTCGGAGGCGACCAAGCACATTCGCACGATCACGGGCGAGATCAACCGCCTGCGCTCGCTCACGAAGGACGAGCTGTACGTCGCGGCGAAAGAGCTGCAGGCTCCGTATGAGCTGGTGCGTGAGGTCGCTGAGACCGGGAAGCTCCCCGTCGTGCTGTTCACGGCCGGTGGCGTGGCGACGCCCGCCGACGCGGCCATGATGATGCAGCTCGGTGCCGACGGCGTCTTCGTCGGCTCGGGCGTCTTCAAGTCGGGCAACCCGGAGGCGCGGGCGAAGGCGATCGTCCGGGCAACCGCTGCCTACACCGACGCCGCCGTGATCGCGGATGCGTCGCGCGGGCTGGGCGAGGCGATGGTCGGCATCAACGTGGCCGATCTGCCCGCCCCGCACCGCCTTGCTGAGCGTGGCTGGTAGCACGCCGCCCGTCGGAGTTCTTGCGTTGCAGGGCGACGTGCGCGAGCACGTCGCCTCGCTGCGCGAGCTCGGAGCCGACGTGCGCGAGGTGCGGTCGGTGGCCGATCTGGAGCAGGTCGCCGGGCTCGTCATTCCGGGCGGCGAATCGAGTGTCATCGACAAGCTGTCGCGCATCTTCGGCGTTCGCGACGCCATTCGCGAACGGATCGCCGCCGGGATGCCCGTCTACGGTACGTGCGCCGGCCTGATCCTGCTGGCGGACGAACTGGTCGACGGCATCGACGGGCAGCAGACCTTCGGCGGATTCGACGCGACCGTACGCCGCAACGCTTTCGGAACCCAAAGCGACTCCTTCGAAACGGATCTGGCGATTCCGGCGCTCGGCGAGCATCCCGTACACGCGGTGTTTATTCGCGCGCCCGTCGTCGAGCGGGTCGGGCCCGACGTTGAGGTGCTTGCGCGCCTGGACGACGGCCGCATTGTGGCCATCGCGCAGGGCGCTCTGCTCGGCACCTCCTTCCACCCCGAGGTGAGCGGCGAGCAGCGCTTTCACGAGCGCTTCCTGCAGACCGTGCGCGCGACGAGTTGAGCCGCAGCGGCCCGACCACGTCGAGCTGACGCGCGGCGCGTCGCGGCGGCGGTGGTTACGGTGCGCGCCACCATGTGCGCATGGTGCTCTACTCGGCATACTCCGCCCACCGCCTGCGGCAGATCCTTGCCGATATCGCCGGTGTTCTCGCCATCGTGGGTGTGATCATCGTCACGAGCGCGGTGGTTGGCGCCATTCGCGCGCTCGCCGAGCTCGGGCGGCAGCTCGAGACCGCGGGCGGCTCCATCAGTGCCGGTCTCGTCGACGCGGGCGAGCGCCTGGGGGCAATCCCGCTCATCGGCGATTCGGTGGCCGGGCCCTTTCGCGCGGCGGCGGGGGCAGGAGATGCGGTCAGCGGCACGGGCACGACCGTCGTCGACACGGTCGAGTCGCTCGCCGTCGCGGCGGGCTGGCTCGTGGCGCTCAGCCTCATCGCCGTTCTTGTTCTCGTGTGGCTCGTGCCTCGGGCCCTTTTCGTGCTGCGCCGCCGCCGGGCGGAGCGCATGATCGCGGCGGGAATGCGAGCCGACACCTTCGCGCTGCGGGCGTTGGCGACCACCCGGCTCAGCGCGCTCGGCCGCGTGCACCCCGACCCCGGTGCCGCGATTCTCGCGCGCGACACCGTCGCCGTGCGCGCGCTCGCCGAGCTCGAACTGCGCCGGCTCGGCGTCGCCCGAGATCGCCTGCCCTAAACTTCTCGGGTACCGCCCAAGTAGAGGAGCCGCATGTCAGGCCATTCCAAGTGGGCGACGACCAAGCATAAGAAGGCCGTCATCGATGCCCGCCGTGCCAAGTCGTTCGCCAAGCTGATCAAGAACATCGAGGTCGCCGCGAAGATCGGCGGGCCCGATCCGGCGGGCAACCCGACGCTCGCCGACGCGATCCAGAAGGCCAAAAAGACGTCGGTTCCGAACGACAACATCGACCGCGCCGTTAAGCGCGGCGCGGGCCTCACCGGTGATGCCGTCGAGTACCAAACGATCATGTACGAGGGCTACGCGCCCGGCGGTGTCGCGATGCTCATCGAGTGTCTGACCGACAACCGCAACCGCGCGGCCGCCGAGGTGCGCACGGCCATGACCCGCAACGGCGGCACGATGGCTGACCCGGGCAGCGTCGCGTACAACTTCAGCCGCAAGGGCGTCATCGCGATCACGAAAGACGACGGCGTTACCGAGGACGACATCCTGCTCGCCGTGTTGGAGGCGGGTGCCGAGGAGGTCATCGATCAGGGCGGCGGTTTCGAGGTCGTGACCGACCCCTCGCAGCTGCTGGATGCTCGGAACGCTCTGAAGGAAGCCGGCATCGAGTACGACTCGGCCGAGGCCGAGTTCGTCGCGAACCTCCAGGTCGAGGCCGACGCAGAGACCGCGCGGAAGGTATTCCGCCTCGTCGACGCGCTCGAAGACAGCGACGACGTGCAGAACGTGTACACGAACGTGCAGTTGAGCCCCGAGGTGCGGGCCGAACTCGACGCTGACGACGAGTAGGCGGGCCGTGGCGCTGCGCGTGCTCGGCGTCGACCCGGGGCTGACCCGGTGCGGTGTCGGCATCGTCGACATCGCCCCTGACCGCCGCGCGACGCTGGTCGCCGTCGAGGTGATCCGCACCTCGCACGAGCTCGATCTGGCCGCGCGGGTTCGCGCGATTCAGCTGGGGGTCATTGCGCTGCTCGATGTTCACTCGCCGCACGCAGTGGCGCTCGAGCGGGTGTTCGCGCAGCAGAACGTTCGCACCGTGATGGGCACGGCGCAGGCGTCGGGCGTGGTGCTGGCGGCTGCCGCCGAGCGAGGGCTCACGGTGGCCCTGCACACGCCGACCGAGGTGAAGGCCGCCGTCACGGGCCACGGCGGTGCCGACAAGAATCAGGTGACGGCGATGGTGCAGCGCATCCTTCGCCTCGACGCGCCCCCGAAGCCCGCCGACGCGGCAGACGCCCTCGCGCTCGCGATCTGTCACGGCTGGCGGGGCGCGCCCGCCGGCGCCGCGTCCGTCTCGGATGCGCTCACTCCCGCCCAGCGTGCGTGGCGTGACGCGGAACGCACGGCCCGCAACCCTAGGCTCGAGAAGTGATCGCGAGCATCCACGGAACCGTCATCGCCGTCTCCTCCAGTCGCGCCGTCATCGATGTGCAGGGGGTCGGCTATGCCGTTGCGATCGCCCCCCGCATTGCGCAGTCGCTGCGCGTCGGCGAGCAGACGCGCCTGCACACCGCGCTCATCGTGCGCGAAGACGACATGAGTCTGTACGGCTTCGCCGACGAGCTGGAGCTCGGGCTCTTTGACCTGTTGCGCAGCGTCTCGGGTGTGGGGCCGAAGTCGGCCCTCGGCGTGCTCGGCGCGATGACGCCCGACGAGGCGGCCCGAGCAATCACCGACGGCGACGATGCGCCCTTCCGTCGCGTGAGTGGGATCGGCCCCAAGACCGCCAAGCTCATCGTCGTGTCGCTGTCTGGCCGCATCGCGCCCCCGTCGGCGGCAGCGCAGCCCAGCGTCACGACGGCGCCCGCGAACGACAGCGATGGCGCGGCCCGCACCGCGCTTGCGGCCGCGCTCACCGGCCTCGGCTGGCCGGAGCGCACCGCAGTTGCCACGGCCACCGCGGTCGTCGAGTCGGCGCGAGCGGACGTGGGCGACGGCGCGCCTCTTCCCGGTCTGTCGGCGCTGCTGCGCACGGCTCTCGCCGAACTCGGGCCCGCCGGGGGTCGCTCATGACCGACGACGTGCTGCAGCCCGAGGCCGCCGGCGACGACCTCGCGTTCGAGGGGGCACTGCGGCCCGCCTCGCTCGCCGAGTTCGTCGGACAGCAGAAGGTGCGCGGTCAGCTCGAACTGCTGCTCAACGCCGCCACGCTGCAGAACCGCGCGCCCGACCACATCCTGCTCGCCGGCCCGCCCGGTCTCGGCAAGACGACGCTCGCCATGATCGTCGCCCACGAGGGCAACCGCCCGCTACGGATGACGAGCGGGCCGGCCATCCAGCACGCCGGCGACCTCGCTGCGGTGCTGTCGTCCCTCGTGCCGGGCGAGGTGCTGTTCATCGACGAGATCCACCGCATGGCGCGCAGCGCGGAGGAGATGCTGTATCTCGCGATGGAGGACTTTCGCGTCGACATCATGGTCGGTAAGGGCGCCGGGGCGACGAGCATCCCCCTCGAATTGGCGCCGTTCACGCTGGTGGGGGCGACTACCCGGGCTGGCCTCTTGCCGAACCCTTTGCGCGACCGTTTTGGCTTCACCGCGCACCTCGAGTTCTACGAGACAGACGAGCTGCATCGCGTCCTCGAGCGCGCTGCGGCGCTCATCGGGCTCGCCATCGGTTCGGATGCGCTCACCGAGATCGCGGGACGTTCGCGCGGCACCCCACGCATCGCCAACCGCCTGCTTCGGCGCGTGCGCGACTACGCCCTTGTGCACGGTGGGGCGGCCGATCACTCTGCGGTGCGCGCCGCACTCGAGCTGTACGACGTCGACGAGCACGGCCTTGACCGCCTCGACCGCGCGGTGCTGTCGGCCATCGTCGAACGATTCGGCGGCGGACCCGTTGGCCTGTCGACCCTCGCGGTCACCGTGGGGGAGGAGGCCGAGACGATCGAGGCCGTCGTCGAACCCTTCCTCGTGCGCACGGGCCTCGTCACGCGCAGCCCGCGCGGCCGCATTGCGACGGCCCGTGCCTGGACGCACCTGGGCCTCAGCCCGCAGGCGGGGCCGCAGCCGGGGCTCATCGATGACCTATAGTGGTCGGCAGGCCGCCGCGGGGCTCTGCTCCGCCGTGCGTGCCGTCATATTCCCCCCGGAAAGGTAGTCATGGGTCCCCTCGAAATCGTCATGCTGGGCGTTCTCGGCCTGCTGATCTTCTTCATGGTGCGCAACTCGCGCAAGCGTCGCGCCGACATGGAGCAGCTGCAGAACAAGATGGTGCCGGGCGCTGAGGTGATGACGAACTTCGGTCTGTTTGGCACCCTCGTCGCCCTTGATGAGGACGCGAACATCGCCACCATCGAGGTCTCGCCGGGCAGCACCATTCGCGTGCACCGTCAGACGCTTGCGCGCGTCGTCGAGGACACCGTGGCTGACTCGGCGGACGAGCTCGACGAGCACGCTCCGGTCATCGACGAGGCTGCCCCGCGGCTGAACGAGTCGAGCGTCGACCCCGGCCGCGAGACCAAGAAGACCGACGACTGACCCTGCGCGACGCTGCGCAGCCGGGCGGCGGGGTTTCGACACCCCGCTCCACCACCCCCGAGAAATGAGTAACCTCCGTGGCTAGAACGACGCCCGAGCGCAAAGCTGTGCGCTCCCTCGTGTGGCTGCTTGTCATCATCATCGGCCTTGTGTCGGCGAATGCGGCGAGCGTCATTTGGAATGAGGGCCAGTGGACCCCGCGCCTTGCCCTCGACCTGCAGGGCGGTACGCAGCTGATCCTCGAGCCGCAGCTCGAAGAGACCGCGGAGGTCACCCAGGAGCAGCTCGACCAGGCTGTCGGGATCATCCGTCAGCGCGTGGATGCGGGCGGTGTCACCGAAGCCGAGATCACGACGCAGGGTGGCCGCAATATCGTCGTCGCGATCCCCGGCACCCCTGATCAGTCAACGATCGACCGCATTCAGTCGGCCGCGCGTCTCGACTTCCGCGCCGTGCTCGCGGCCGACACCGCGTCGAACTCGGCGCTCAACCCGGCTGACCCCGCTGAGGGGGACACGCCTGCCCCGTCGACGAGCCCCGAGCCCGAGACCTCCGAAAGCCCCGCGGCGTCGGGCTTCGATGGCGTGACGGCTCAGACCGTGTCGACCACCGACACGGGGGATACGGAGCCCGCCGAGGAGGCGCCGGTTGAGCAGACGCCGCAGCCCGAGCCGACGAACGCGAGCGACCTCAACTGGATCACTCCGGAGATCCAGCAGGCATTCGATGAGCTCGACTGCGCGAATCTCGAGGAGCTCGGTACCAATGTGGCTCCGTTGGATGAGCCGCTGGTGACGTGTGACGCCGATGGTCTCGTCAAGTACATCCTTGGCCCGGCCGAGGTTGAGGGCTCGAGCATCACCGACGCCACCGCCGGGCTCGTTGCGTCCTCGACCGGCGTCACCTCGAACGAGTGGGGTGTGTTCATCGAGTTCGACGGCGAGGGCACCCAGCAGTTCCGCGAGGTGACCGAGCGTTTGGTCGCCCTGCAGGGCATCCAAAACCAGTTCGCCATCGTGCTCGATGGCAACGTCATCAGCGCGCCCCGGACAATCAGCGCCATCACGGATGGCCGCCCGCAGATCAGCGGCTCGTTCACGCAGGACACCGCGCAGACTCTCGCCGACCAGCTGCGCTTCGGTGCGCTGCCCATCGGCTTTGAGCTGCAGAGCCAGGAGAACATCTCGGCCACCCTCGGCATCTCGCAGCTCGAGAGCGGCATCATCGCGGGTGTCATCGGTCTGCTGCTGGTGATGGGCTACGCGCTCGTGCAGTACCGCGCTCTCGGCGGCGTGATTATCGCGAGCCTCATGGTCGCCGCAGTGCTCTCGTACTTCGTGATCCTGTACCTCTCGAATCAGCAGGGCTACCGCCTGTCACTTGCGGGTGTCGCGGGTCTGATCATCTCGGTGGGTGTCATCGCCGACGCCTTCATCGTGTACTTCGAGCGTGTGCGAGACGAGCTGCGCGACGGCCGTGGAATCGAGTCGGCGGTCGAAGCCGGTTGGAAGCGCGCCTTCCGCACGATCCTGATTTCGAACGTCATCAGCTTGACCGGCTCGATCGTGCTCTACGTGCTTGCTGTCGGCAACGTGCGCGGCTTTGCGTTCACCCTCGGTGTGATGTCGGTGATCAACCTCGTCATCGTGTCGCTCATGACCTACCCCGTGCTGCGGCTCGTGGCTCGAACGCCGTTCTTCAGCTCGGGTCACCCGATGTCGGGTCTCGACCCGAAGGCACTCGGCGCGGTGTACCGCGGGCGTGCGCAGTTCCGCGCTCCCGTCGCGACGCAAAAGAAAAACGCCGGCAGCACGCGGGAGGCGCAGCGCCGCCAGACGATTGCCGAGCGCAAGGCCGCGGAGGCCGACAACGCAGGGAAGAAGGACGCCCGATGAGCATGCTCACCCGCTTCGGCAATGGCCTGTACACGGGCGAGAAGTCGATCGACATCGTCGGCCGTAGCAAGCTCTGGTACGGCATCGCCGCCGTCCTTCTGCTGCTCGCCATCGGGTTCACCGCCCTGCGCGGCGGATTTGTCTTCGGCATTGAGTTCCGCGGCGGCAGCGAGTTCCGCGTGTCCGAGGCCTCGCTCGTCGTCGAGGACGCGACGGCCGCCACGGCGCTCGCCACCGACGTGGTCAACGCGAATGTCGAAGGCAGCAACCCGCGCGTCTCGACGGTCGGCACCGACTCCGTGCGTGTACAGACCGACCAGCTGACGCCCGAGGCGACGAATGAGCTGCGAGCCGAACTCGCCGAGGCGTTCGATGTTCCCGTCGATCAGGTCACCTCGTCGTTCATCGGCGCGAGCTGGGGGCAAGACATCACGCGCCAGGCGATCATCGCTCTGCTCGTGTTCTTCGCCTTCGTCAGCGTCATCATGACCATCTACTTCCGCACCTGGAAGATGGTCGTCGCCGCCGGTGTTGCCCTGATCCACGACGTGGTGCTCACGGCGGGCCTGTACGGCGCGCTCGGTTTCGAGATCACGCCCGCCGCCGTCATCGGCTTCCTCACGATCCTGTCGTACTCGCTCTACGACACGGTCGTGGTGTTCGACAAGGTGCGCGAGAACACGGCCGAAGACGGCGCTGAATCACGACGCACCTTCGCGCAATCGGTCAACCTCGGCGTGAACCAGACCATCGTGCGTTCGATCAACACCTCGGTCGTCGCGGTTCTGCCGACCGCCGCGATCCTCTTCATCGGCTCGCTGCTGCTCGGTGCGGGCACCCTGCGCGACATTGCTCTGGCGCTCACCGTCGGCACCATCGTCGGTACTTACTCGTCGATCTTCATCGCGGCGCCGCTGTACGTGCAGCTGCGCTCGAACGAGCCCGAGGTCAAGAAGCAGGGAACGCGCAAGAAGGCGCCGCACCCCGAGTCGGGGGCCGTGCGCTGACGCCCGACCGCACCTCGTAGACTGCACAGCGGAGGCTTCGCATGACCGAGGTGACGCAGAGCACAGCACCGCCGTTGCGCTCGCTGCTGCCGCGCTTGTTCTCGCGGTCGCAGTCGACCGGCGCGCTCGACACGCTGTATCGCACTGTTCGGGCGCAGCACCCGAAGGCTGACATCGCCTTCCTTGAGCGCGCATACCGCGTCGCCGAACGCGCCCACGAGGGCCAGAAGCGCAAGAGCGGTGAGCCGTACATCACGCATCCGCTCGCCGTCGCCCAGATTCTGGCCGAGCTCGGTCTCGGGGTGAAGACCCTCTCCGCCGCGCTGTTGCACGACACCGTGGAAGACACCGACTACACCCTTGACCAGGTGCGCGCCGAGTTCGGTGACGAGGTCGCGATGCTCGTCGACGGCGTCACCAAGCTCGACAAGGTGAAGTACGGCGACTCTGCGCAGGCCGAGACGGTGCGCAAGATGATCGTGGCGATGTCGAAAGACATCCGCGTGCTGGTCATCAAGCTGGCCGACCGACTGCACAACGCGCGCACGTGGGGCTTCGTTGAGGGCGATTCCGCCAAGCGCAAGGCGCAGGAAACGCTCGAGATCTACACGCCGCTCGCGCACCGCCTGGGAATTCAGACCATCAAGTGGGAGCTCGAAGACCTCTCGTTTGCCGTGCTGCACCCGAAGCTGTACGTCGAGATCGAAAGCCTGGTCAAGAACCGCACCCCCGAGCGGGAGAAGTTCGTTCAGCAGGTCATCGACGTCGTGAACGGCGACCTTCGCCAGGCCAAGATCAAGGCCCAGGTCGCCGGCCGACCGAAGCAGTACTACTCGATCTACCAAAAGATGGTGCACCGAGGGCGCGACTTCGACGACATTTATGACCTCACCGGAGTGCGCATCCTCGTCAGTTCCATCCGCGACTGCTATGCGGCTCTCGGTGCTGTGCACGCTCGGTGGAGCCCCATGCCCGGGCGATTCAAGGACTACATCGCGACGCCGAAGTTCAACCTGTACCAGTCGCTGCACACGACCGTGTTCGGCCCGGGCGGGCGCCCCGTCGAGCTACAGATTCGCACGCACGAGATGCATCAGCGGGCCGAGTTCGGCGTCGCCGCCCACTGGGCGTACAAAGAGCGCGTGGCGTCGGGTGGCAAGAGCGATGAGCGCTCCCTGCTCGGCCACGACACCGACATGGCGTGGCTCAAGCACATCTCCGACTGGCAGGCCGAGACCGCCGACCCCGGTGAGTTCCTCGACACCCTGCGCTACGAGATCGGCGCGAAAGAGGTCTACGTCTTCACTCCTCAGGGCAAGGTGATCGGTTTGCCCTCCGGCGCAACCCCGGTCGACTTCGCCTACGCGGTGCACACCGAGATCGGACACCGCACGATGGGTGCGAAGGTCAACGGTCGCCTCATGCCCCTCGACTCCACGCTCGCCAGCGGCGACACCGTCGAAGTCTTCACGTCGAAGAACCCCGACGCGGGCCCGAGCCACGACTGGCTGAACTTCGTTACGTCGACTCGCGCGAAGTCGAAGATTCGGCAATGGTTCACGAAGGAGCGCCGCGACGAGGCGATCGAGCAGGGCAAAGACGCGATCGCCCGGGCAATGCGCAAGCAGAACCTCCCGCTGCAGCGCATGATGTCGCACGATGTCGTCGCGCAGGTCGCGGCCACGCTGCGCTACGAGACGGTGGATGCGCTCTACGCCGCAGTGGGCGAAGGCCACATTTCGACGCAGTCGGTGATCGAGAAGATTCTCGCCGCGATTCACGTCGAGGCAGAGTCTGACGATGAGCCGTTCAGCGTGCCCACCCGCCAGCGCACACCCGTCCGCACGAGCGATTCGGGCATCCTGGTGCGCGGTGCGCCCGACATCCTCGTCAAGCTCGCAAAATGCTGCACGCCCGTGCCGGGCGACGAGATCGTCGGCTTCATCACACGCGGCCAGGGCGTCAGCGTGCACCGTGGTGACTGCACCAACGTGCAGAACCTGCTGACCGAACCCGACCGCATGATCGAGGTCGAGTGGGCCCCCACCAAGAAGAGCGTCTTCCTCGTGCAGATTCAGGTCGAGGCGCTTGATCGCAGCGGGCTGCTATCGGACGTCACGCGGGTGCTGTCTGAGCACCACGTCAACATCCTGTCGGCGAGCGTCAACACCTCACGCGACCGCTTGGCGATCTCGAAGTTCGTGTTCGAAATGGGTGACGTGACCCACCTCGACCGAGTGCTGAATGCGGTGCGCCGCATCGACGCGGTCTACGACGTCTATCGCGTCAGCAACGGCTAGCAGGCGCCGCCGCGCTCGTGTGACGTAGGGCGCGCCTCGCGCCGCGGCGAGGCTCGCGAGGACGGTGGCGACGGGGATGCTCGAGGCCGCCACAATGGCGGTCAACGCGTCGAGAGACACGTCATCGTCGTGCTCGCGCGCGAGGTCGAGCAGCGTTCGGAGGGGACTGGTCACGCGAACGCCCCCGCAGAAGACGAGCTCGCCGTCGTCGATCACGAGCTCGCGCGCCCCTGTTCGGCGGCGGACACCGCTCGGCACCCGCGCGGCCACGTTCACGGCGACCGAGGCGGCCGCGGGTTCGGCGCACCAGCCGTGCACCCACGCGGCGCTGCGCCGTTCGGCGAAGAGCCGCGGGTCGGCACGCAGCGCCGCCAGCGAGCGGGCGCGATCACCCGGTAACGCGGGAGCGTCGATCGGCAGGTAGGCGTCGCCGAGAGAGACGATCTCGCCATCGAGCGCGGCAGCGCGCAGTTCGGCGTCGCTCAGCGGGGCGAGCGCGCGGGGGTCGGGGGAGCCGGACGGGGAGTCAGGAATGATGAGCACAGACACGGGGCGCAGTGTGCGCGCGGCGTCCCCGGGCGGCGACCCGAGCATCCGAACCGGGGGATAACTGCCGCCTGGGGAAAACTGCCTCGTTACTCGCCGACGGCGGCGAGCCACGCGCGCCGCGCCTCGAGCGACTCGGTGAGCTCGGCGACGGCCGCCGTATTCTTCGCCGCCTTGGCCTCGGCCAGCTGAGCTTCCAGCTGAGCGATCGCGTCGTGCAGCTGGGCGGCCAGGCCCTCCGAGCGCGCCTTCTTTTCGGGGTCAGACTTCTGCCAGTGCGCCTCTTCGAGCGACTTCACGGCCTGTTCGATTTTGCGCAGGCGGTCTTCAACGACGCGCACCTGCTCGCGGGGCACCTTGCCGATCGCGTCCCAGCGGCGCTGGATGTTCGTGAGCGTGTTGCGCGCGACCACGCGGTCGGTGGCAGTGAGCAGCGACTCGGCCTCGGCGAGCAGCGCCAGCTTCTGCTCGAGGTTGCCCTGGAACTCTTCGTTTTCGCGCGCGTCGACCTCAGACTTCGCCTGGTACAGCACGTCGCCCGCGGCCTTGAATGCGGCCCACAGGGCGTCGTCAACCTTCTTGCCGGCGCGACCCGCGGCCTTCCACTCGTCGAGCAGACGGCGATAGGCAGGGATGCCGGCGGCGCCCTGCGAGGCGAGCGCCTCCGCTTTGGTGATCAGCGCTTGCTTCGCCTGCTTGGCGCCCTTGTGCTCGGCGTCGAGGTTCGCGAAGAAGGCGCGGCGGTTCTGGTCGAGAGTGCCTCGGGCGGCGCGGAATCGCTTCCAGAGATCGTCGGCCTGCTTCTTCGGAAGGCGCGGGCCGGTCTGCTGGTGTTCCTTCCAGCGGGTGAACAGCGCCTCCATCTGCGCGGTGGCCTGCTTCCACTGAATCGACTGCGGGTCTTTTGCGGCAAGGGCCTCGGCCTCGGCGACGATGGCGGTGCGCTCGCTGATGGCCGCCTCGAGTGCGGCCTGAGCCTCGGCCTGCTGCTCCTCCGTGAGCTTCTCAACGGCGCCGCCGAGGGCATCCAAGCGTGTACGGAGCGCCGGAAGGTCGCCCACGGCAGCCGCGTCGGTGAGCGTCGTGCGCAGAGCCGTCACGGTCTTCGCGACGTCGGCGGCCGGTGCGCCGCCGCGGGCGCGCTGCTCAACGAGCGCGACCTGGGTCTCGAGCTCAACGTACTTGCGGGTGAAGTAGGCGAGCGCCTCCTCCGGGGTGCCATCGGGGTACTGGCCGACCGCGCGTTCGACGCCGTCATCCGTCACGAAAACGGTGCCCGTCTCGTCCACTCGGCCGAAGGTCGTCTGGTCGTTCACAGCCACGGGTGCATCTTCCTCATCGACGGGGGAGCGCAGGGAGTGCCCTGCGGGCGGGGTTCAGCATATTCCACGGGCGCGCGCGCCCGACGGCCAGGACGCCGCCGCACGCGGCATCGCTACTCGATCGTGATGGAGGTGATCGTGGTGGGGATGCGCGGGGCGCCATCCGGGGCGCCGCCCTCGATTCCGCCGGCCACGATTGTGTTCGTGAGCTCGTCGAGCCCCGAGGTCACCTCGCCGATCACCGTGTAGCCGCCGGCGGCGTCGGTCGGAATCGCCGAGTCGCCGTACACGATGAAGAATTGGCTACCCATGCTGAAGGCGTCGCCGCCGGCACGCGCCATCGCGATCGTGCCCGCCGAGTAGAGGCTGTCGGCCGGGGCGTTCTCGACCGGTCCGAAGCGGAAGTCGGGGCCGCCGGTGCCGTCACCGGCCGGGTCGCCGCACTGCAGCACGAAGATGTTGCCCGAGGTCAGGCGGTGGCAGCTGAGTCCGTCGTAGAAGCCGTCGGTGATGAGCGTGGTCACCGCGGCGACGGCCTGCGGGGCCGCGGCGCCGTCGAGCTCGATGCCGAGCTCCACCTCGTCGTTGAGCGTGAGGGCTCCCGTCCAGGTGCGGTCCTCGCTGAGCGCGGGGTCGGGCGCCTCGGCCGTGGGCTCAGGCGTCGGTGACGCGCTCGCTGAGGGCTCGGGCTCGGGCGCGCCGGGGCCGAATTGGTAGGCGAGGAGGGCGCCGCTCGCGATGGCGGCGGCCGCCACGACCGCGATCAGGCTCGCGATGTTGTCGCGGCGACGGCGGCGCAACGCCCCGTCGTGCACGGTCTGGCGCGCCTGGTACCGACGCAGCCTCTCGCGTGCTTCGCGATCCTTCGACGACGCCTGGGCCATGCGCGCTCCTTCGTGTGCGGGTCAACTCACCGCGTCGAACTCTAGTCGAGCGCCCCGGTGCCCTGTCGCCGCGCCCGACTAGCCTGGTCGGGTGACGCAACAGGGACTCCACCGCGGGCAGACGCCGCTCGCCGTGCGCATGCGTCCGACCCGACTCGACGAGGTCGCGGGGCAGTCGCACTTGCTGGGCCCGGGGTCGCCACTCGTGGCGCTTGCCTCTGACGACCCGACGTCGACACCGAGCGCGGTCTCGGTGATTCTCTGGGGCCCACCCGGCACCGGCAAGACCACGCTGGCGCAGGCGATCGCCCGACAGTCGGGGCGCCGATTCGTCGAGCTGTCGGCGATCACCGCCGGGGTGAAAGACGTGCGCGAGGTGATGGAACGCGCCCTCAGCGATCGCGATCTGTACGGCTCGACGACGGTGCTGTTTCTCGACGAGATTCACCGCTTCACCAAGGCGCAACAGGATGCGCTCCTTCCGGGCGTCGAAAACGGCTGGGTCGTGCTCATTGCGGCCACGACCGAGAACCCGAGCTTCTCGGTCATCTCGCCGCTGCTGAGCCGCAGCCTGCTGCTCACCCTCAAGACTCTCGAAGACGACGACCTCGGCATGCTCGTTGACCGCGCCGTCGACGACCCACGCGGACTCGCGGGCCGCGTCGCTCTCGACGCAGAGGCGAGGGCGGCGCTCGTTCGCCTCGCATCGGGGGATGCCCGTCGCGCGCTGACAGCGCTGGAGGCGGCCGCGCAGACGGCCGTCGCGACCGCCGATGACGAGGACGAGCATCCGATCATCACGGCGGAGGCGGTCTCCGCCGCCGTCGACCGGGCGCTGTTGCGCTACGACCGCGCGGGCGACGAGCACTACGACGTCATCAGCGCCTTCATCAAGTCGATTCGGGGCAGTGACCCCGACGCGGCGCTGCACTACCTCGCGCGCATGATCGAGGCGGGGGAGGATCCCCGGTTTATCGCACGCCGCGTCATCATCTCGGCCGCGGAAGACATCGGGGTCGCCGACCCTCAGGCGCTTCCCCTCGCGGTCGCTGCCGCCCAGGCCGTGCAGCTCATCGGAATGCCCGAGGGGCGCATCCCGCTCGCCGAGGCCGTCGTCTACCTCGCGACCGCGCCAAAGTCGAACGCCGCCTACCTCGGCATCGACGCCGCGCTCGCTGACGTGCGGGCGGGCAAGGCGGGGGTCGTGCCGGCGCACCTGCGCGACGCGCACTACCCGGGCGCCAAGGCGCTCGGCCACGGAAAGGGCTACCGCTACCCACACGACGAGTCACACGGCGTCTCGACCCAGCAGTATCTGCCCGACCGCCTCGCGGGCCGCGAGTACTACCGGCCCACGGCGCGCGGCGTCGAGCGCGACATCGCCGCACGGCTCGAGAAGTTGCGCGCGATCATTCGCGGTCGCGAGGCCGAGAGCTGAGCGAGGGCAGCGCGCTCGCCCCCGCACGGGCGTCAGAGCCCCACTCTGCTAAGCTTTACCGGCTCGTCAGGTCACGAGCACATCCCACCCTTTCCTCACGGATCCTCCGGAACGCTGCGACGTGCGCCCGGGTAGGCAGGCGGGATGTACGTCCGTGAGTCGCGAACGCCGCGGCCACGTCAGGAAGGAACCACTTCGTGTCGACTAAGTCACGTACCCGCAGCAAGACCCGCCTCTCGCGCTCGCTCGGCATCGCCCTCACCCCGAAGGCTGCCAAGTACCTCGAGAAGCGCCCCTACGGCCCGGGTGAGCACGGCCGCACCCGCCGCAAGCAGGACAGCGACTACGCGGTTCGTCTGCGCGAGAAGCAGCGTCTGCGCGCCCAGTACGGCATCCGCGAGGCGCAGCTGCGCAACGTCTTCCAGGAGGCCCGCCGCACCGAGGGCATGACCGGTGAGAACCTGGTCGAGCTGCTCGAGATGCGCCTCGACGCCCTCGTGCTTCGCGCAGGCTTCGCCCGCACCACCGCCCAGGCCCGCCAGATGGTCGTGCACCGCCACATCCTCGTCGACGGCCAGCTCGTTGACCGCCCGTCGTTCCGCGTGAAGCCGGGCCAGCTCATCCACGTCAAGCCGAAGAGCGAGGGCATGGAGCCGTTCCAGGTCGCCGCCGCCGGTGGCCACGTCGACGTGCTGCCGAAGACCCCTGGTTACCTCGAGGTCGAGCTCGACAAGCTGCAGGCCCGCCTCGTGCGTCGCCCGAAGCGCGCCGAGGTGCCCGTGACGTGTGAAGTTCAGCTCGTCGTCGAGTACTACGCCGCCCGCTAACGCGAGGCCTCTCACACCGAGCATCCCGACGGGGGCTCAGCCACTGTGGCTGGGCCCCCGTCGGCGTTCCCGGGGCCGCTAGGCTGGGTCACTGCCCGTGTGCGCACTGATTTGCGTATGCCCACCACCCGGTAAGGAGCTCCTCATGAAGAACGCCCTCTGGTTCATCGTCGGCGTGGCGGTCGGCGCTGTTGCCGCCCACCAGTACTCCCGCACCGAGCAGGGTGCCCACTTCTTCGACGAGGTCGACAGCCGCGCACGCGAATTCGGTTCGGCGGTCATTGATGGCTACAAGCAGCGCGAAGCCGAGCTGCGCGCGGCTGTCGCTGAGGCGGAAGACACCATCGCCGACCTCTCGAACAAGCTGAAGTAACCGAAGGTGCAGACCGCTGACATTCAGCGCCGCTGGCTCGACTTCTTCGGGCAGCGCGGCCACACCGTCGTCCCCAGCGCCTCCCTGATCGCCGATGACCCCACGGTCATGTTCACGATCGCGGGAATGGTGCCGTTCATCCCCTACCTGACGGGCGTTGTTCCCGCGCCGTACCCGCGCGCCACCAGTGTGCAGAAGTGCATTCGCACGAACGACATCGAAGAGGTGGGGAAGACCACCCGCCACGGCACGTTCTTCCAGATGAACGGCAACTTCTCGTTCGGCGACTACTTCAAAGAGGGCGCCATCACCTACGCGTGGGAGCTGCTCACGACCCCCGAGTCCGACGGCGGTCTCGGCTTTGCCGAAAAGGACCTCTGGGTCACCGTCTACGAAGACGACGACGAGGCGCGCCAGCTCTGGAAGAAGATCGCCGGCCTCCCCGACGAGCGCATTCAGTCGATGGGCAAGGAAGACAACTACTGGTCGACCGGCCAGCCCGGCCCCGCTGGCCCCTGCAGCGAGATCTACTTCGACCGCGGCCCGGCCTACGGCCCCGAGGGGGGCCCCGCCGTCGACGACACCCGCTACATCGAAATCTGGAACCTCGTCTTCATGCAGTACGCCATTGAGGACGTGCGGTCGAAGACCGAGTTCCGCATCGTGGGCGAGCTGCCGAACAAAAACATCGACACCGGCATGGGCATGGAGCGCGTCGCGTTCCTGAAGCAGGGCGTCGAGAACATGTACGAGATCGACCAGGTGCGCCCCGTGCTCGACGCCGCGGCCGCCCTCTCGGGGCGTCGCTACGGCGCGAACCCCGACGACGACGTGCGGATGCGCGTGATCGCCGACCACGTGCGCTCCAGCCTCATGCTGATGACCGACGGCGTCGCCCCCGGCAACGAGGGCCGCGGCTACATCTTGCGTCGCCTCATGCGCCGCTCGATCCGCGCAATGCGCCTGCTCGGCGTGGATGCGCCGAGCTTCGACACGCTGTTCGCCGCATCGCGTGACGCGATGAGCGCCGCCTATCCCGAGGTCGCGCAGAACTACGACCGCGTCTCGCGCCTCGCCCTCGGCGAAGAGGATGCGTTCTTGCGCACCCTCGTCGCCGGAACGAGCATCCTGGATGTCGCGGTCGCCGATACGAAGACGGGTGGCGGTTCCGTGCTGGCCGGCGACACCGCCTTCCAATTGCACGACACCTTCGGATTCCCGATCGACCTCACGCTGGAAATGGCGGAGGAGGCTGGCCTTTCGGTCGACCGCGAGGCGTTCGACCGCTTGATGGCCGAGCAGCGCTCGCGCGCGAAGGCCGACGCGAAGTCGAAGAAGGCCGTGCTCGCCGACGTCTCGGTGTACGGCGCCTTCCGCTCGCTCGGCGAGACCCGCTTCCTGGGCTACGACGAGCTTGAGGCCGAGACGCGGGTCGTCGGCATCATCGTCGACGGTGTCAGCGTCGACCGCGCGACCGTCGGGCAGCTCGCCGAGGTGATACTCGCCGAGACGACGCTCTACGCCGAGTCGGGTGGGCAAGACGCCGACGAGGGAACGATTGTCGGCGAGGGCTTCGAACTCGAGGTGCTCGACGTGCAGCGCCCCATCGCGGGGCTCGTCAGCCACCGCGTCGAGGTGCGCACGGGCGAGGTGTCGGTCGGTTCGAGCGCTCGCACCGTGGTCGACGGCGACTACCGTCGCGCCGCGACACAGGCGCACTCGGCGACGCACGTGATTCACGCTGCGCTTCGGCAGACGCTCGGCCACGACGCCCACCAGTCGGGCTCGTACAACAAGGCCGGCTACATGCGGCTTGACTTCAGCTGGAACCAGGCGCTGAGCCCCGACACGCGCAGCGAGATCGAGGAGATCAGCAACATCGCGGTGCGCGACAACCTCGAGGTCGAGACCCGCGTGATGGGTCTCGACGAGGCGAAGAGCCTGGGCGCCATGGCGCTGTTCGGCGAGAAGTACGGCGACCGGGTTCGCGTTGTCGACATCGGCGGGCCTTGGTCGCGTGAGCTCTGTGCGGGCACTCACGTGTCGCGCTCGGCCGAGATCGGCATGATCAGCCTGGTCAGTGAATCGAGCGTCGGGTCGACGAACCGCCGCGTCGAAGCCCTCGTCGGCCTCGATGCGTTCCGCGAGTTCGCGACCGAGCGTGCGCTCGTGCAGCAGCTCACTGCTCAGCTGAAGACTCCGCGCGACAGCCTTGTCGACCGCATCGCCGAGCTGTCGCAGCAGCTCAAGACCGCTGAAAAGCGCATTGCGCAGTTCGAGGCGCAGAAGCTCTCCGAGCGCGTGCCCGCGCTCGTGCAGTCGGCCGAATCGGTCGGCGCCGTGCAGCTCGTCGCAGCCGACCTCGGCGCCGTCGGCTCGGCCGATGACGTGCGCAGTCTCGCGCAGAGCGTGCGCGAGCGCCTCGCGGGTTCTGCCGCGGTCATCGCCCTCGCCGGCCACGCCGGCGGCAAGGCGACGGTCATCGTCGCGACCACGCCGACGGCCCGTGACGCGGGCGCCCGTGCCGGCGAGCTCGCGAAGCGCGCATCCGCGGTACTCGGCGGTGGCGGCGGCGGTAAGGACGACCTCGCCCAGGGTGGCGGGCCGAAGCTCGAGCTCGTGGGCGACGCCTTGGCCGCGGTGCGCGAGGCCCTGCAGGGCTGAGCGGCGTGCGCTCGGGGGTGCGGCTCGGCATCGACGTGGGGAAGGCCCGCGTTGGCGTCGCGCGCAGCGATCTGCACGGCATGCTGGCGACGCCCGTCGAGACGGTGCCGCGCGACGCGCGGTCACTCGATCGGGTGGCGACACTCGCCGCCGAACACGAGGCGATCGAACTCGTCGTCGGGCTTCCCCTCTCGATGAGCGGCGGCGACACGCCCTCGACGACGGATGCGCGCGACTTCGCGGCCGCCCTCGCCGAGCGCGGTCTCGCGGTGCGCCTCGTCGACGAGCGCCTCACAACGGTCTCCGCGCAGCGCGCCCTGCACGGGGCGGGGCGCACCGCCAAGTCGAGCAGGCACGTGGTCGACCAGGTCGCCGCTGTTATCCTGCTCCAGCACGCCCTCGATCATGAGCGCTCCCGTGGTGAGCCGCCCGGCGTGACCCTGACGGCCGACGGAGGACACCCGACATCGTGACCGATTCCCGCCCCGACAACGCCGACAACGACGCCTGGGACGCGATCTTCCGCACGCAGCCCGACGGCGAGCCTGCCGCTGACACCGGCGCCGACCCGAGCGCGACGGCGGCCGCACCGACCAGCCGGCGCGCCGCCCGCGCGATCGCCGCGTCCGCGCCCGGCCGGGGGCGAGCATCCCGCGAATCGCGCCCGAAGAAGCGGCGAAAGTGGCCGTGGGTGCTGCTCGCGGTCTTCCTCGTGCTCGTCGGTGGTGCAGGTGCCGCCGCGTGGTGGGCCTGGTCGAACTACGAGCCGCAGATTCGCGAGGTGCTCGGCATCGAGCTGCCGAACGACTACGAGGGCACCGGCAACGGCACCGAGGTATTGTTCGCGATCCAGCCGGGTGACATCGGTTCCGATATCGCGACGAACCTCGTCGACGCGGGCGTCACCATGACGTTCGACGCGTTCTACGACCTGCTGCTGGCCGACCCGAGCATCCAGTTCCAGCCGGGCACCTATCCGCTTGAGGAGGAGATGTCGGCGCAGGCCGCGCTCGACGTACTCGCCGATTCCGAGAACATCATCACGATCCGCGCCCTCGTGCGCGAGGGCTTGCGCGCCGGCGAGGTCATCGCGGCGTTGTCCGAGGCGACGGGGGTGCCGCTCGAGGACTACGAGGCGGCCATCGCCGACCCGCAGGCGCTCGGGGTCCCCGCCGAGGCGCCCAACATCGAGGGCTACCTCTTCCCGGCCACCTACACCTTCGAGCCGGGCCTCACCGCTCTCGACCACGTCCAACGCCTCGTGAACGAGACGTTCTCCCGATTGGATGCGCGCGGCGTCGCCGTCGAGGATCGCCACCGCATTCTGACCATCGCCTCCCTTATTCAGCGCGAAGCGCGTCTGGAGGAGGACTTCTACCGGGTGTCGCGCGTGATTCAGAACCGGCTCGCGATCGACATGATGCTGCAGTTCGACTCGGCGACCCAGTACGGCACGGGTGACACCGGCTCGGTCTGGTCGAGCGCCGAGGCGCTCGGAGACGACAACCCGTACAACACCTACGCGATCACCGGCCTCCCCATTGGCCCCATCGCGGCCCCCGGTGACGTCGCCCTCGACGCAGCCCTGGCGCCCGCCGACGGCGAGTGGCTGTACTTCGTCACGATCGACCTGCGCACCGGCGAGACGCAGTTCTCGAACACGCTCGCCGAGCACGAACAGGGCGTCGCGCGGCTGCGGGAGTGGTGCCGCGCGAGCGACGAAAACAGCGCGTTCTGTGCCTGAGCGCTCGATGGCCGGGGGTTCCGCGGCCGAGCGTCGCCTCGGCGTGATCGGCTCGCCGATCGGCCACTCTTTGTCACCTGCCCTCCACCGCGCGGCGTACCGCACCCTGGGGCTCGACTGGAGCTACGGCCGGCACGAGGTGCGCGAGGGCGGCCTGGAGGCGTTCGTCGATGGCCTCGACCGCCGGTGGCGCGGCCTGTCGGCCACCATGCCGCTCAAGGAGGAGGTCGCGGCGCTCGCGACCGGCGCCGACCGCACGGTCGAGCTGACGGGCGCCGCCAACACCCTGCTGCTCGACGGCGGGCGGCGCATCGCCCGCAACACCGACGTCGCGGGTGTCGAGCGTGCGCTGCGCGATGCGGGGGCCGATGAGGTCGAGCACGCCGTCGTCGTCGGCGCGGGCGCGACCGCCCGCAGCGTCATCGTCGCCCTCGACGAGATGGGGCTGAGGGGGGTCACCGTCCTCGTGCGCGACCCCGCCCGCGCGCTCGCCGTGAACGCTCTCGCCGACGAGCTGGGTCTCGAGCTCGACCTCGTCGACATCGCGAACCTCCGGCACGTCGTCGACGGCACCGACGTCGTGGCCTGGACCCTGCCGAACGGGGTTCCGCTGCCGGGCGAACTGGCCCTCGACGGCGAGCCCGATGCCATCGCACTCGACGTGACGTACTCACCCTGGCCCGGCCCGCTTGCCGCGCCATGGCTCGCGGCCGGAGGCCGTGTCGCCTCCGGGCGCGACATGCTGCTGCACCAGGCGGTCAGGCAGGTGCGCTTCTTCGTCAGCGGTCAAACCGAATCGCCGCTGCCAGACGAAGACGCCGTCGAGGCGGCGATGCGGGCGGCGCTGCCGGACGCGTCCTGACGGGCTGCCGCGTGCATCCGGCCCGTGTGGGCCGTGGGAGGATGGAGCAATGCTGCGCTGGTTGACCGCTGGAGAATCGCACGGGCCCGAACTCGTGGCCATCCTCGAAGGGCTCCCCGCCGGAGTGCCCGTCACCCGGGAGGCCATTCAGGCCGACCTCGCCCGGCGCAAGCTCGGCTACGGCCGCGGCGCTCGCATGAAGTTCGAGGCCGACCAGCTCGACATCTCGGGTGGCATCCGACACGGCGTCACCATGGGAAGCCCCGTCGCTCTGCGCATCGGCAACACCGAGTGGCCCAAGTGGACCACCGTCATGAGCCCCGACCCGGTCGACCCCGCCGAACTCACGGGCGGCCGCGGTGCCCCGCTCACGCGCCCTCGCCCCGGCCACGCCGACCTCGTCGGCATGCAGAAGTACGGCTTCGACGAGTCGCGCCCCGTGCTCGAGCGCGCGAGCGCCCGCGAGACCGCGGCCCGCGTCGCGCTCGGCGCGGTGGCGCGCGCGTTCCTCAGCGAGCTGGGCATTCGTCTCGTGAGCCACACGCTGTCGATCGGCCCCGTGCGCGTGCCCGACGACGCGCCGCTGCCGCTGCCGTCTGACGTCGAGCGCCTCGATGCCGACCCCCTGCGCTGCCTGCACGCTGACACCTCGGCCGCGATGGTCGCCGAGGTCGACGCCGCCCACAAAGACGGCGACACGCTCGGTGGCGTCGTCGAGGTGCTCGCCTACGGCGTGCCGCCGGGGCTCGGCTCGTACACGCACTGGGATCGCCGCCTCGACGCGAAGCTCGCCCACGCCCTCATGGGCATCCAAGCCATCAAGGGGGTTGAGGTCGGCGACGGCTTTGAAACCACTCGCCGCCGAGGCTCGGTAGCCCACGACGAACTCGTGCCGGGCGATGGCCTCGTCGAGCGACTGAGCGACCGCGCGGGTGGCACCGAGGGCGGCATGTCGACCGGCACCGTTCTGCGCGTGCGGGCCGGTATGAAGCCGATCGCGACCGTGCCGCACGCCCTGCGCACCATCGACACGACCACCGGTGACGCGGCCCCCGCGCACCACCAGCGCTCCGACGTGTGCGCCGTCCCCGCCGCCGGCGTCGTCGCCGAGGCCATGGTGGCGCTCGTCGTCGCCGACGCCGTGCTCGACAAGTTCGGCGGCGACTCGGTGGCCGAGACGCGCCGCAACCTCGAGGCGTACCTCGCCGCGATCCCGGCCACGCTCGCGACGGCCGTCGCAAGCGGTGACTGACACCGTGCATCCGGATGCTGCTGGCCCCGCCGCGGTACTGATCGGTCCGCCCGCCGCGGGAAAGACCCGCATCGGCAAGCGCGTCGCGCGCGCACTCGACGCGGAGTTCCTCGACACCGACCGGATGATCGTGGAGCGTCACGGCCCGATTCCGGACATCTTCGCGAACGAGGGGGAGGCGACGTTCCGAGCCTACGAGCGCGACGCGGTCGCCGACGCCCTCGCGATCGACGGTGCCGTCGTCGCGCTCGGCGGGGGAGCGGTCATGACGCCCGAGACCGCTAAACGACTTACGGGCATGCCCGTGGTGCTGCTCACCCTGTCGGCCGAGGCGGTCGCCGCGCGGCTCGAGAAGTCGGCGTCGACGCGCCCGCTCGTCGCCGGAGGTCTCGCCCAGTGGGAGGCGCTGGTCGAGCGCCGCATGCCCACCTATGAACGCTTGGCGCGCGCCAGCTGGGACACCTCGACGTTCCCCGCTGATCGCATCGCCCTCGACATCGCCGACTGGGTGCGCGCTGGCGCCCCCGAAAGGAAGGACGCATCATGAGCGACGCCACGATCATCTCCGTCGCCTCGGGAGGCGGCTACGACGTGCACGTCGGCCGTGGCCTCGTCGAGAATCTTGCGGCCGTGCTGCCGCCGAACGCCGCCAAGGTGCTCGTGATCCACGCGCCCGCCATGGGGGTCGTCGCCGAGCGGCTGCGCGAGCAGCTCTCGGGCCGCCTCGAGGTGCTGCTCGCCGAGATTCCGGATGCGGAGGGCGCGAAGCGCGTCGAGGTCGCCGCGTTCTGCTGGCAGATCCTGGGTCAAACCGACTTCACGCGCACGGACGCGATCATCGGCCTCGGTGGCGGAGCGACGACCGACGTCGCCGGCTTCGTCGCCGCCACGTGGCTGCGGGGTGTGCCGTGGATCGCCGTGCCGACGACCGTGCTCGGTGCGGTGGACGCCGCTGTCGGGGGCAAGACCGGCATCAACACGGCGGAGGGCAAAAACCTCGTCGGCGCGTTCTGGGCGCCGCGCGCCGTCGTCGCCGATCTTGACCTCGTGGCGACCCTGCCGAAGAACGACATCCTCGCCGGCTTCGCCGAAATCGTGAAGGCCGGCTTTATCGCCGATGAGCGCATCCTGGAATTGATCGAGGCCGACGTCGACGTCGCAACCGACCCCGCAAGCGACGTGTTCCGCGAGCTCATCGAGCGCGCCATTCGCGTCAAGGCCGATGTCGTCAGCGACGACTTCACCGAGCAGGGTCGCCGCGAGATCTTGAACTACGGCCACACGCTCGGCCACGCGATCGAGCACGCCGAGCGCTACCGCTGGCGCCACGGTTCGGCCGTCGCGATCGGCATGATCTTCGCCGCCGAGCTGTCGCGCCTGGCGACGGGCCTGCCCGACGCGGTCGTCGACCGGCACCGCGCGATCCTCACCTCGCTCACCCTGCCGACGAGTTACCCGCTCGGCCGCTGGAAGACGCTGCTGGCAACCATGCAGCGCGACAAGAAGGCGCGCGCCGGCATGCTGCGCTTCATCGTGCTCGACGACGTCGGGCGCCCGCGGGTCTTGAACGGCACCGACGAGTCGCTGCTGTTCAGCGCGTACCAGGAGGTCGGCGCCTAGCCCCGGCGCTACAGTGACGACATGGCTGACGCGCTGCGGGTCTTCGTTCTCAACGGGCCGAACCTCGATCGGCTGGGCACGCGCCAGCCCGAGGTGTACGGCACGATGACTCTCGCCGACATCGAAGGGATGCTCGCCGAGCACCACGCGGATCTCGCGATCGAGGTGCGCCAGAGCAACGACGAGGCGACACTGATCGCTTGGCTGCATGAGGCCGTCGATGCGCGGGTTCCCGTGATCCTGAACCCGGCCGCGTTCACGCACTACTCGTATGCGCTGCGTGACGCCGCAACCCTCGTCACGGAGGCCGGGCTGACCCTCATCGAGGTGCACCTGTCGAACCCGCACGCCCGCGAAGAGTTTCGCCACACGAGCGTCATCAGCGGCGTGGCTACCGGCGTGATCGCGGGCTTCGGCGCCCACTCGTACCTCCTCGCCCTCGACGAGGTGCGGCGGCGCGCATAGCGTCGACTAGACTTCCCGGTCGGTGCCGACGCGCACCTTGCTCGACTTCTCGCACCCCACGAACGGAAACGACACGCGCATGGCGACCACGAACGACATCAAGAACGGCAGCGTGCTGTCGATCGACGGCCAGCTCTGGAACGTCATCGAGTTCCAGCACGTGAAGCCCGGCAAGGGCGGCGCGTTCGTGCGCACCAAGCTCAAGAACGTGACGAGCGGCAAGGTGGTCGATAAGACCTTCAACGCTGGCACCAAGGTCGACTTCGCCACGGTCGACCGTCGCGACTACCAGTACCTCTACCAAGACGGCGCCGACTTCGTCTTCATGGACCTGTCGGACTACGACCAGGTCACCGTTCCTGCCGCGGTCGTCGGCGACGCCAAGAACTTCATGCTCGAGAACCAGAACGTCACGATCGCCATGCACGAGGGCGCCGCGCTCTACCTCGACCTGCCCGCGTCGGTCGTGCTCGAGGTTACCTACACCGAGCCGGGCCTCCAGGGCGACCGCTCGACCGGCGGCACGAAGCCCGCCACCGTCGAGACCGGCTACGAGATCCAGGTGCCGCTGTTCCTCGAGACGGGCACCAAGGTGAAGGTCGACACTCGCTCGGGTGACTACCTCGGCCGCGTCAACGACTAGCGTCGTGACGCACCCGTTCCGAGCCCCGCGGGGCCACGCGTGAGCGCCCGCACGAAGGCGCGCAAGCGCGCCCTCGACATGCTCTATATCGCCGATGTCCGGCAGCTGCCGCTGCGCGACATCCTGCGCGAGGAGGCCGAGCGCTCTGCCGCCCAGCCCCAGCGCTCGTCGAGCTGGCCATATGCCGAAGAGATCGTGCGTGGGGTGATCGACAACGCCGACGGCATCGACCGTCTGATCGAACTGCACGCGACCGGCTGGAGCCTCGCCCGCATGCCCGCGGTTGACCGCGCGATCTTGCGTGTCGCCGTGTGGGAACTGCTGCACAATCCCGAGGTGCCCGACGCGGTCGCGATCAGCGAGGCCATCGAGGCGGCGACGCTGCTGTCGACCGACGATTCCGCCGCCTTCGTCAACGGGGTTCTCGGGGCAATCGCCGACGGGCGGCACTAGCCAGCACTGGCCAGCCCTGAGGCTGTGTGACGCAATGTTTCACCGGGTGTCACACTGTGTCGCCTGCGCTTGAGGCTCGACGACGCGGCTCCGTACGGTGGCGGCATGACGTTCACCGCACCCTCGACTCTGGCGACCTCGCCCGCACTTCCCGTGCGCCTGTCGGGCGTGGGGCGCTCATTCACCGACGACGCCGGCTCGGGGGAGCGCCCCGTGCTCCGCGACGTTGACCTCGACATCGCCGCCGGTGAAATCGTCGCTTTGATCGGTGCCTCCGGCTGCGGAAAATCGACGCTGCTGCGTCAGATCAGCGGCTTGGATGCGCCCACCACCGGCTCGGTCACGATCGGCGGCGAGGCGGTCACCCCGGCCGACCAGCGCTGCGCCGTGGCCTTCCAAGAACCGCGCCTGCTGCCCTGGCGGTCCATTTCTCGCAACGTCGAACTGGGCATCCCGCGCAGCCTCGACCGCGCCGCCGGTCGTGAGCGTGTTGCCGAGTTGCTCGAACTCGTTCAGCTCACCGACGCCGCCGCGCTGCGCCCCCGTCAGATCTCGGGCGGCATGGCTCAGCGCGTGTCGCTGGCCCGTGCGCTCGCGCGTGGCCCGGGCGTGCTGCTCCTCGACGAGCCCTTCGGCGCGCTGGATGCGCTCACCCGCCTGACGATGCAAGACCTGCTGGTCGACATCCACGCCGTCGAGCCGGCCACAATCGTGCTCGTCACCCACGACGTCGACGAGGCGCTCACCCTCGCCGACCGCGTCGTTCTGCTGGGACGCGACGCGGACGACGCGCCGGGCGCGAGCATCCGCCGCATCGTCGACGTTCCCGGAACGCGTCCGCGCGACCGCGCTGACGCCGAGCTCGCCGAGCTACGCGCCGAACTGCTCGACGCCCTCGGCGTCGACAGCCATCACGGCCACTAGACCGCACCACCCGCACCACCTGCACCACCCACCACCACCCCAACCGCCTCCGGGCACACACGAAAGGCACCACCATGACTCGCCGTCCCCTCATCTCTCTCGCCGCCGTCGCCGCTGTCGCGACGATGGCGATGACGGGGTGCGTCGCAGGCGAGGGCAGTGCCAGCGCTCCCGAGCCCACCGAAAGCGCCGCCGCGGGGGAGTGGTCGAGCGACCGCCTCTCGCTCGACTTCGCGACCTACAACCCGCTCAGCCTGATCATTCGCGACCAGGGCTGGCTCGAGGCCGAGCTCGGCGACGACGTCGAGGTGGTCTGGACCCAGTCGCTCGGCTCGAACCGCGCGAACGAGGGCCTGCGCGCCGGCGAACTCGACCTCGGCTCGACGGCCGGCTCGGCCGCGCTGCTGGCCCGCGCCAACGGCTCGCCGATCCACACGGTTGCCGTGTACACGCAGCCCGAGTGGGCGGCCATTGTCGCGCCAGAAGGATCTGACATCACGGAGGTCGCCGACCTTCGTGGCAAGACGGTCGCGGTCACCGTCGGTACTGACCCCTACTTCTTCCTGCTGCAGGCACTCGAAGAGGCGGGCGTCGACGCGAACGAGGTGAACATCCAGAACCTGCAGCACGCCGATGGTGCGGCAGCCCTCGCGAACGGCACGGTTGACGCCTGGTCGGGGCTGGACCCCATCATGGCCTCCGCTGAGGAAACCGGCGCGACGCTCGTGTACCGCAATATCGACTTCAACTCCTACGGCGTCCTGAACGCGACGGAGGAGTTCATCGAGCAGAGCCCCGACCTGCTGCAGCTCGTCGTCGACGCCTACGAGCGTGCTCGGCAGTGGGCGCTCGACAACCCCGACGAGACCGCGGAGATCCTCGCCGAGGTTGGTGCGATCGATATCGAGATCGCGCGAACCGTCTTGCTCGAGCGAACCGTGATTGATCTCGACCCGGTGCCCGGCGACGTGCAGCTCGATGTGCTGACGACGATCGGCCCGATCCAGGTCGCCAACGGCGACATCGCCTCGCAGGACGCGGTGGACGCGGCTCTCGCAGAGCTGTTCGTGCCCGACTACGCCGCTGCCGCCGACCCCGGTCGGTTCGAGTAGCCAAGGAGGACTCCATGGCCATTGACGAGCGCAATCGCGCCACCGCAGCGCGGCGACCCGAGGATTCGGGCCGCCGCGCTGCGGCGCTCCCTCGCGTCGCCGTCTCCGTCGAGGGACGCTCGACTGTCGACCGTCGCCGCTCCGGCGCGGTGAGCCGACGTCGGCGCCTCGCCCACATCGGCTTGGGCGCCCTGCTGCCGATCGCGATCCTCGCCCTGTGGCAGGCCGCGTCGACCTTCGGCTGGATTCCGGCCTACCGCCTGCCGACCCCCGAGTCGCTCGTCGTCGCGGCGATCGATCTCGGCGAGCGCGGCCTCCTCGGCCTATACATCGCCATCTCGACCCAGCGAGTGCTCATCGGGTTCGCAATCGGCGCGATCATCGGGCTGGTGCTCGGCGCCATCGTGGGACTGTCGCGCCTCGCGGACGGCGCTCTCGCCCCGACGATCGGCGCCCTGCGTGCGGTGCCGTCGCTCGCCTGGGCGCCGCTGCTGCTGCTGTACCTCGGCTTCGGCGAAGACTCGAAGGTCGTGCTGATCGCGATCGGTGCGGCGTTCCCCGTTTACACGACCGTCGCCGGTGCCCTCCGGCACGTCGACCGGCAGCTCGTCGAGCTCGGGCGAGCGTACGGCTACACCGGTGTATCGCTCTTGACGACGGTGCAGTTGCCCGCGATCGTTCCGGCCGTGGTGTCGGGCCTGCGTCTCGCCCTCGCGCAGGCGTGGCTGTTCCTCGTCGCCGCCGAGCTGGTCGGCTCGAGCATGGGTCTCGGCTTCTTGCTTATCGAGTCGCAGAACAATGGCCGCATCGATCGGCTGTTCCTGGCGATCGTCTTGCTCGCCATTCTGGGCAAGACCACGGATGCTCTGGTTGGGCTCCTGGAAAAGCGCCTTCTGAAGCGCTGGGGCTAGCTGTTCTTCCTCGACACGTTGTGATCGGCTGAGGTGAGCGAAGACCTCCGGGAACGATGTGGGTAACCACACTCAGATCGTTTCCACGGAG
>NZ_SGWW01000004.1:31979-222300 GCF_004216575.1 Microcella putealis | reverse complement strand
GCCCGCCACCGAAGAGGAGGTGGCCACCGACAACTTCATCGCGCTCAGCGCATAGACGAAGGATCAGCCGTTACACCACTCCCCGGGACTTGACCGCGGTGTCGGGGCTTGAGAGCTGCCAATCGGGGTGGCGAGAGGTCTCGTGAATCCCGCTATTGCTTTCGAGATCGTTGGAAATGAGACGGCTGCAGAACGGCCAGTTGACTTCGCGCTCCCTCCGGCCCATTGGCCAAGTGGAACGCGTCTTGTGATTCTGGGTTTGATCTTTCGGGCAGGACGGGGAGTTGGCCGTCATCGTATCCGCGAGCCGCATTGGAAGTCATTGGCGGGCCGATACTGTCGAGGGCGAGTCACGAAGAAGTGAAAACGGAGGGTGTCAGTGTCGACACAGCAATGGGGCACCGATCCTGCATTGTCTGCAGAAATCGAGGCGCAATACGAAAGCGCAATCGCTGCCTATGCAGCCAAGCCAACCCTGATCACTGAACATGCAAATCACGAGGAGTCCATCCGCACCGGGGGATACGCGAATCGCACTCTTCTCGAGCTCGTTCAGAACGCAGCCGATGCGATGGCTGGTTCAGATGGGGATTCTGCGGATGGACGAGTCGAGATCGTCCTTGACCCGGCGAGTCGAGTGCTGTATTGCGCCAACTCGGGCCGCCCGTTCTCGAAAACGGGACTGATTGCAATCACGCACGCTCACCTCAGCGGTAAGCGTGGCGATGAAATTGGGCGGTTCGGGTTGGGGTTCAAGTCAGTGCTTGCGGTTACTGACTCGCCGCAGGTCCTGAGTAGATCCGTGTCCTTTGAGTTCAACTCCAGCAAAGCTCAGGCGGCAATTAAGGCGATCGGGTCCACTTCGAGGCGCCTTCCTGTTCTTCGCACGGCTACTGCGCTTGACCACAATGCCGTGTTCGAGCGAGATGAGATTGCTCGTGACCTCGGTTCGTGGGCCACGACCATCGTCAGGCTTCCGCATGTAGAGGGAGTAGACCGGCTGCGGCGGGAGATGGAGAACTTCTCGTCTGAGTTTCTTCTCTTCGTCAATGCCGTACGTGAGGTGCGACTTTCGGTGCTGGGGGACTCGGGTTTTACTACCAGCCACACTTCCCGCGAGCTAGGTCGTGGACGATTCAAGATCGAGCGCCCGGATGGTGCTGGTGACGAGTGGCTCGTTAGTGATCGAATGCATGCTCCAAGCGCTGCCGCGCGTCGCGAAGTCGGAGAAGCGGTTTCGCGGGACGAGATCAAGGTAAGTGTCGCCGTCCCTGTAAAGCCACGTCGCGCCAATGAAGATACCGGTGACCCGGGCACTCAAATCGGCCAGTTCTGGAGTTACTTTCCTCTGCAGGACAGGACCTCAGCGACGGGCTTCTTTAACGCTCCATGGAGCGTGAATGATGACCGAACAACTCTCCTGCGAAATGCGTACAACCGCGAAATCCTGGCAACACTCGCGGAGATGTTCGTCGAGTTGTTGCCGCAGCTCAGCACTGCTGATGACCCAGCTGCCCAACTTGACTATTTGCCAGCCCGCGGGCGGGAGGCCATCTACTTCGGTGACGAGGTGTTGTGTGCCTTAGTTCCCCCACTAGCAGTGGAGGCTCGCCTGATTCCCGATGGGCGTGGTGTGTTGCGTTCGCCAGAGGAGCTGAGGCCACTCGACTTCACGTGTGAGTGGAAGATTCCGCAGATCGCCCATGAAGCTTGGGTTGCTTCCCCCCATACAAGTGATGACGTCCCGCATTGGAGGTGTTACGCGTCGCAACAGAGACTTGCGCGACTTCGTCAGCTGTTTGTCGTCAACGTGATTCCGGATCGTCTTGAAGAGGAGACTCGTGATCTCAAGCGCGCCCTGGAGCTAATGCCCAAGCGTGGGATTCAATCTTGGCTACGCGAATGGGCTGAGGGTGCCGATGTGGAGTCTGCAGCTAATGCTCTAAAGGTCGTCCTGGCGAATCGTGGAGCGGAGGGCGCCGAGCAAGCGCGAGTAATTCCGACAACAGAGGGAATGAAGGCTATCGGCGATAGGTCGCTGGTCTTTCTTTCGAAGGTTGACGATCTGGATATTGAGGGAGCAGCTTTCGTCAGTCCTGAGTTCTTGGCCTATCCGGACGTCGAGAAGGGCCTGCGCTCGGTAGGAATCAGGGACCTTGATCCTGTGGCGATCCTCAACGCTCGCCTGGTCCGCCTGGCGGGTGACGACAGTCACGAAATGCAGGAGAAGTTCTGGGATGCGGCACTTGGCGTCACTACTAGGGACGCTCTGACGGCGATAAGGTCTCAGCCGGCGGCTCGGATTCTGGTTCCCACACGAGATGGTGGCTGGCGATACCCGCAACAGGTACTTGATCTGGACTCTGAACTACTCACTAGCGCCGCGGACAGGCTGCTGGACAGGCAGCGCTGCATTCCGGGCTTGGCGCATGAGCTGGGGGTGACGACCCGTCCGATCTCTGACTACTCGTTCGAGGATGAGTTTGCTGCGGGCGAGTATCAAGAGTGGGTTCTCCGAGAGCTAAATGACCGACTGACGCCCGGGGATCGGCCTATTGAACGCATCAGCCTGTATTCAGGCCAAGCCAGTTCACCTGGTCCCTTCTCAGCACTTCTGCTGCTGCAGGAAGCTGGTGCTTCCGAGCAGCTCAGAGAGTCGTGGACTCGTGGGCTTCTTGAGTTCGGCGACTCCTCTTGGGAGTGTGAGGACACCGCTACTGGTATCTCCTATCGGGTGATGTCGCCGGTCCGCTGGGCGGTGGAACGGGCGGGGCTGCTAAGAACAACTCGGGGGTACAGGCCCGTCGCAAACGCTGTCGCCCCATCTCTTGTTGAGTATCGCGATCTGCTTCCTCTGTATGAGGGGCCGAGGGTGGTCGCTGAGGTTCTCCGTTTGCCACAAGAATTGAGTCAGGTGCACGCCGAAGTGCTTTGTGAGGCGCTTGCGGTTGAACTGCTTCCTCCGCGTTTCGATGACGCAGTTCTTGTTGAATTCATACTCGATGCGCTGCCGATCGCATACCCTGACGGCCAGCCGCCTCGACTACCTGCGCGAGTCGGACGATCGCTTGAGTCTCGGCCGTCGTCCACCATTTACATCGCTGTAGATGATGAGCAGCGCGACTACCTCGCCCACCACCAGAGGCCATATCTGCTGGCGGACGAGGAGCGAGCCCACCGCCTGGTCAAGGAAGCCGGCTGCAAGCGTTTTGAGGACAGTTTTGCGTTCTCTATTCGCATCGACGGCCGTCGGGATGTCGAGAGGCTTCTCGACGTATTTCCCGGACTGCGGGGGTGGGCGGCTGGCCAAGATTTGAGTGATTTGTCCATTTCTCGGGCGGACTCGATTGAGAAATGGGTGACTACCGAAGAAGGCGTGGAAACGCAATCGCTCGGTTTCCACCGTGACGGTGTCAACCTCATCGTCGCCTCATCGCTTGACGAAAGAGGTGCACTCTCTGCGGCGAACGAGGCATATGACCTCGGCATGAATAACGCTGACATCGAACATGCACTCCGAGTTGGGCTTGACCATCACTTGGAGTTGTTGCGCCAATCCGCGCTTGCCGCCTCAAACGACGCGGACCGACTAGACGTCTACTTCGGTGAAGACGACATGCGGGAGAAATTGCCGAAAGGTCTCTGGCAGGGCTTGGAGGCCCAAGGGCTGGTCACTAAAGACACATCTGTCGCTTCACTGTGTCTTTCCGTGTATGGCAAGGACGCGATCAGTGAGCTTGCTGACCTCTTCCGCCGGGAGGGTTTCCCGGATGTCCCCACTCATTGGGCTGGCGGTTCCGCAACGATCACTTGGCTTCGGAGAATGGGCTTCGGCGCTGAATACGCGGGCCAGCGCACTCAGAGGCAAGATGCCGAATTTGTGGTCCCCGGCGCTACGGTCCTTCCCCGGCTTCATGACTATCAGGCGAAGATCAGCACACAAATCCGATCGACGATCTTGGAGGTCGGAGAGGACGGAAAGCGGTCAAAGGCGATGGTCGAGCTGCCTACCGGGGCTGGAAAGACTCGCGTAGCGTCGCAGACCATTCTGCAGCTCTTCATAGACGGGAAGCTCAGGGGTCCTGTGCTTTGGATAGCGCAGTCGCAGGAGCTTTGTGAGCAGGCAGTTCAGACCTTCAGCGAGGTGTGGCGAGGGCTGTGCACTGATCAACGTGTCGATATGCCGCTTAGTGTGGCGCGGCTATGGGGGGCCAACGACGTTCAAGCTCCTGACACAGACCTCAGTGTCGTGGTCGCGACAGACGCCAAGTTAGAGGTCATTCTCGGGAAAATCGAATACGAGTGGCTCAGTGCCGCGGAGGCCGTCTTCATTGATGAAGGTCACGTTGCTGGGGTCTCGGCGCGATACAGGCGAATTCTTTCGTGGCTAGGAATCGATGGCCGTGGTTTCTCCAGGCCTCTAATTGGCCTCTCTGCAACTCCGTTCAAAGGTACGTCCTCTCAAGCTACGGACCTTCTGGCTGCTCGCTTTGGGCGAAAGAAGATTGCCGCATTCGAGGACAATCCTTACCAACAGCTTGTTGGTCTTGGAGTTCTTGCCCGCGTGAAGCATGACGTGCTCGAGGGAGCACATGTTCGGCTTTCTGAGGAGGAAGCGCTTGAAGCTAAGCGAACGAATCGTGTGACCGGCACAGTCCTCGATCGCGTTGCTGCCGACCATGCTCGTATGGGGAGTCTCGTAGACAGCATCATGAACCTCGATGAGAGCTACGGACGCTCGGTTCTTGTGTTCACGCCGAATGTGCTGTCCGCGCAGGTGCTCGCGGCCACACTGCGGTTCCGAGGTATCGAAGCCGCATCGGTCAGTGGCTTAACGGGCCGGCAAGAGCGTCGTGACGTTATTCGACGATTCAGGGATGGGCACATTCAAGTTCTTGCAAATTGTGATCTTCTTACACAAGGATTTGATGCTCCTGGGGTGACGGCCCTCTATATCGCACGGCCAACTTTTAGTCCAAACGCCTACATCCAGATGGCTGGGCGCGGCCTTCGTGGACCACGGAATGGTGGTAAAGAGGAGTGCCTCATCGTCGATATGGCGGACAACTTCGGAAGCGCCGATATAAATAACTTGCTCGGTTTCCGTGAATATGAAGAACTTTGGCAGGAGCAGAATTCGTGATACTTGTTCCGGATTTGCAGGATATCGAACGTTCAGCGCAAAGTGACGCTGAGCGCAAAGTAGCCAGATTGCTCCATCTTGTTCCGAGCTCGGATGCAGTTGCATTTCATTCTGTGAAGCTCCGTACAGCGCCGGGTAAACAGATGTCTGAGGCCGACTTCGTTGTTCTCTGGCGGGGGGTGGTCATTGTCATCGAGGTCAAAGGCGGTGGAGTAAAGAAATTCGAGGGAACGTGGTACACGATCGATCGTCATGGGGATAACCACAGGTTGAATACCTCTCCCATCGACCAGGCCCGTGAAGCGATGTTCGCGCTTCGCAACATCTTGAAAGAGGACGGGCTCGGCTGGTACCCGAGCGAGGCGATTGCTTTGACCCCGGATATCGAACATCCACCTGCTGACGTCGGCTGGAAGGCTTCACATTGGCTTTCCAAGGAGTCAATGACCGTCGAAGCCCTTGCGTCCGCGTTTGACGAGATTGCGCGTTCGGCGGCAGACGCACCGCGGGGTGTGCGCCCTGCCCGTTCGGAAGAGCTTCGCAACCGGCTCTTTGGCCAGTTTTCGCGCCTGCCCGTTGTGGATGCCCAGCGGGGCGCGGTCATCGATGAGCAGAACCTTGCGACTGACGAGCAGGCACGGGTCCTCGCTGGCCTTGCTAAGAATGATCGAATACTTGTCCTCGGCGGAGCTGGGACGGGGAAGTCTGTGGTCTTGGCCGAGGCGGCGAAGCAAGAAGCGGCAGCAGGCCGGTCAGTCTTGGTGACGTTCATGTCGCCGGGCCTTCGGGCATTCTTTGAGCCCCGACTCGAGGGTCGCTCAGTGGTGGTGCGTGAATTCGCGCAGCTAGAAGACTCGCGTCTTTACGATGTGGTGCTTGTCGACGAGGCGCAGGATCTTATGTACCCGGAGGCGATGGATGTGCTCGACAGGATTCTTGTTAATGGACGTGCGAACGGAAGGTGGCGCATGTTCCTCGACCAGAACAATCAAGCTCATGTTGACGGCCGTTTTGACCAAGAGGTCTTCGACTTGGTCCGTGAAGAAGGTATGGAGTACGACCTAAGTCGCAACGTTAGAAACACGCGGGCAATAGTTCATATGGTTCAGGAGTATCTCGGGGCTGACGTCGGTGACCCGGGGATCGTGAACGGTGAGCGAATTCAATGGGTTCCCGCGCTAGATGGAGAATCTCGGGCTCACGCTCTGCGGCTCGCGCGGTCGTTTAAGAAGGATGGAGTTCCGCCGTCGGCGATCTGGGTGATCTCCGCAGCAGCTGAAGATTCGCTTGACGAAGTGGTGGATGGTGTTCGTCTGGTTAGTCCGCGTGTTGCGAAAGGTCTTGAGGCGGAACATGTTGTTGTTTGTGACCTACCAGCGGAGTACTCGGACTTGACACTTGCTGCGCTCTACGTGGCAGTGACCCGCCCGAGAGTCAGCCTTCATGTCGTCTGCTCTGACTCTGATCGTCGGCGCCTTCAATCGCTGGCCCGACGCGTAGGGGGATGAACTTGTGGCATTGACCGAAGCGCAGGAAAAGGCCTTAGCCCATTTTCGCGCCGCATACGTCGGCCCTGAGCAGGGAGACGAGGAGGTCCTCATTGAGAACCGCCCGTCGCTCCAATACGTCGTCGGCATGTTGTTTCCCCTCGACGCGGAGGCTGACAGGTCCCCATCACCGGCCGGCGCCAACGGTTCTCTTGAATACGTCGAGGCCGACGTAGATGAGGGGGACGTCGAGGAAAGTGACGGGAGCGGCACGCTCGCTGAGGATTGGCGACCATCCTCTGCTGCCATCTCGTTTGTGACCAACGTGGACTCCGTCTTATGCGACTTCGCTTGCGGGACCTACGCACTTGTGGAGGACGACGGGCCTCAGCGTTGGCAGAGGTCCGCACACGCTTTTGCTGATCTAGAGCTCAGTCGGACAGGGCCGCAGATTCGTCAGCTCTTCGCAGGGGCTGTGCCTCTGGAGATCGGGACTCGGTGGCGGCCCTATGGCGCTTCGAAATGGCTTGTGACTCTCCATGTCCGGATTCGCGCCCAGGCGACTGGGGACGACCGAGCGGACATACCCCAGATGCTCTTCCAGGTAGACCTTTCGGCGCGCGCTGGGGAGGGTGGTCAGATTCTGGAATACGACGTTTCCCGAGCGCTTGACGTCGACGCCGAGGCCGCCGAACTGCGTTTACGGTACCGAGAGCGAAAGGTGTTCGCTGTTGGGCATGGCATGGCGGCCACCTGGGAAACAGATGAGTCGGGGAACTGTCTTCGAGTTCAGCTTGACCCCGTCCCGCACTTCGTTGTGCCAGCCATTGAACAAGCTGGCGCCTCAACGCTTCACGAGCGGGCGCGGCCCGCGCTCGACCTAGACTTCCTGGCGCGACTTGACACAGACCCGAAAGCAGTGACTGAGGCCCTCTATCACTTTGTAGATGCTTTCTCGACTTGGGTCGCTGGGCAGCAGGCCAAGGCTCGCGACCTTGGCCCGACGGCGATGAGCGTGGTCGACCGCTCAACGAACGCCGAGCGACGTATGCGTGCGGGTGTTGATCTCCTCGCAGATCCAGAATCCCGTGATGTCAGGCTCTCGTTCGCGCTGGCGATGTCCGCAATGCGTCTGCAGATGCACCAAGCAGCACTTGCTCGAGGCGAGAAGGACCCGCATCCCGCATGGCGCCCGTTCCAGCTTGGGTTCTTGCTCGTTTCGCTTGCCTCCACCGTAGATGAACACCACTCCGACCGATCCCTCGTGGATTTGATTTGGTTTCCCACTGGTGGTGGGAAGACGGAGGCGTATCTCGCGCTCGCTGCGATAGAGATCTTTCTCCGCAGGATCAAGTACGGACAAGAGGGCGGTGGCACAGCCGTTATCACCCGCTACACCCTTCGGTTGCTTACCTCACAGCAGTTCCAGCGGGCGGCCTCGCTGATCTGCGCAATGGAGTTGTTGAGGCAAAGAGACAATAGGGCCAAGGGCATGGCCCGGTTCTCAATTGGTCTGTGGGTCGGGAATGAGGCGACCCCGGGTACGCGCGACCAGGCAAGATACGCCCTGGAGCGTTTGTACAAGGCACAGCATCCCCAAGAAGCCAACGAGTTTCAGATCACGGAATGTCCATGGTGCCTGGCTGAGCTGGTGCCAGAGAGAAAAGACGACTCACGCCAGACCTACGGGGCTCGAATGGTCGGGAGAGACGTCGCCTTCCGTTGCGTGGACGTGACTTGTGAGTTCTCAAGTCGCGATCTCCCGATGAATGTTGTAGACGAGCTCCTGTACGAAGAGCCTCCGACTTTCCTGCTCGCGACCGTTGATAAGTTTGCACGTCTCCAGTTCAAGCAGGCTGCCGGAAGGTTGCTTGGAATTGGAACCCCGTACCGGTCGCCCTCGCTAATCATTCAGGACGAGCTACATCTTCTTTCGGGGCCCTTAGGGACCACCGTCGCTGTCTTTGACGCAGTGCTCCAAGCGCTTCTGGGAGCATCAGGGTCTGTCCCGAAAATTGTGGCCTCGACCGCGACGATTCGCGCCTCGGAATCGCAAGTAAGGGGACTCTATGGGCGCTCTGTGTCTCTCTACCCCCCTGCGGGCCTTGACGGGGATTCGACATTCTTCTCGCGCCCGGTGGCCAGTGGAGAAGGTCGGCTGTACCTCGGGTTGATGCCACAGAGTGTTTCCCAGGCCACGGCGCTCGTCGCCGCGGCATCCCCGATGCTAGAGCTGCCTGGCGTCTTGGTTGACGATGCCAGCCGAGTCGGTGGACTGGACCCGTACTGGACCCTCGTGATGTATCACAACAGCCTGCGGGAGCTTGGCCGTTCGTCTGCACTCCTTCTCGATGACGTTAACGGCCGCCTAGCTACTCGCGCCGACCGCCTAAATCTCGAGCGCAGAACGGTCCGAGCGGATCGCGTTCTTGAACTGACCAGTCGACGGGGGCCGGAGGAGCTTCCTAAGGATCTGCGGAGGCTCCGCACAAGTGCTGACTTGTCTGACGACGCCGTGGATGCTGTCCTCTCTTCAAACATGCTCTCAGTCGGCATTGACGTGCAGAGGCTCGCGCTCCTGTTGATGGTGGGACAGCCCAAGACCACTGCTGAGTACATCCAGGCCACCAGCCGCGTAGGTCGCGGAAGTACCAATGGGATCGTCGTTACTCTCTTCCGTCCGAACCGTGCCCGTGATCGATCTCACTTTGAGACTTTCCGCGGTTTTCACGACGCGCTTTACCGGAGTGTTGAACCAACTAGCGTCACCCCCTGGTCGCTGTCGTCGAGGGATCGATCACTCTCGGGCGCTTTGGTTGCTTTGATGCGCCATTCGGTGACAGTGATTTCTGCTGACGATGGTGCCGGCTCTCTTGATCTATCCAATCCGCGTCTTAAGGCCGCGTCGGACAAGCTTGCCGATGAGTTCCTCGCCTTCGTCGCGGCAGCTGATGAAAGCGAGGAGGAGGCGGCAAGAGTGCAGGTGGGGCTTCTCCTCAGGGAGTGGGATCGCAAGGCAAAGAGCGCAAGGGATTCCGGAAACAAGCTTTACTACGAACGGCACCCATCTAGAGACGCTGCGCTTGTGAAGCGTTTCGGGCAAACGGGCGATGAATGGCTCGTCGCGGACTCAATGCGTTCAGTGGAGCCGAACGTGGCTGTTGAAGTGCAGGAACCCGAGAGAGAAGTGCAGCGTGCAGAAGATTCGGCATGATCTTCGACTGTCCGAAACCGTTTCCCCTTTCGGCGTCGGTGCGATAGTCGACATCCGGGGGGAGTCGCTGATCGCCCCGGACACGTCATGGTGGGATCGGCGGACAGCGCCGGAGATCCATTGCGATCGGCTCGTAGATCAACTCATACAGCCCGGACGGCCGCGCCCTGTCTTGCGCCAAGCTCCTGCGCACGCTGGTGTCGCGGGCCAAGACACCGCGAGTTTGCCGTATTGGCGGTTTCCCGCATGGCGTTTCTGTGAACGCTGCTTGAAGCTCTCGAAGTTGACGACAATCGAGAAAGGACATTTCAAGAACCGCTGTTCATGCGGTGGTGCTCTCGTCCCGATGAGGTACGTGGCGGTCTGCAAGACCGGAAGCCACATCCAGGACATTCCGTGGTTCATGTGGGCCCATCGAGGGTACGACAAGGGTGTGAGTGACGAGGTTCGAGTTTGCCGCTCCTACAAGGAGCTTCGTTTTGTCCGGGCAAATTCGAGAGGTGAAGGTCTCGCATCGCTGAGAGTCGTGTGTGACGGTTGTGGGCGCTCGCGTTCGCTCGCTGACCTTATGGGTGAAGGCGCCCTTCATCGCGACGGAATTCGCTGTGACGGCCGTCAGCCTTGGGAGCCCGCTGAGTCAGTGTCGAGTGCTTGCGAAGCGGACCTCACGGCGGTGCAACGCGGTGCGACGGGCAACTACATCGCCGAGCGCGTTTCGGCGCTGGATATCCCCGAGGAGAAATCGCGCTCGGAGGAGGTCTCGGATCAGGTCCGGGCGCACGACTACTTTGCTCGCCTCGTCGATGACAATGGTGGACCCAAATCCGAAATGATCGCGGGGTGGATTGCCGAGGAGCTTGGGGTAACCCCTGAGGATGTCTTGGCTGTCGTGCTCGCCGACTCGAATGAGCGCGGTGATACCGGGGTGCGCCGACTGAAGGACGGCGAGTGGGCTGCTTTCGTCAAGAAGACTGAGAGCGGCAAAGACACCGAGCTCAGTGACTTTGTCGTCGACGGTTGGCTTGTGAACTCAAGCACCAGAGGGCCGGAAGACCTCACGAGCCTTCTGGTTGGGGGTGGGCAGGTTCACCGCGTTCGTGAAGTGCGCGCGTTGCGCGGCTTCCGCCGGCACGACCCTGGCGCAGCATTCATCAGTGCCGACTTGGGGCAAGACCCCCGGCGTCGCCCGGTGTTCCCATCAATTGAGTTGTTCGGGGAAGGCATCTTCCTGCAGTTTGATGAGTTCGCCCTACGCGCGTGGGAGCAGCTGCCCGACGTTCGCGCTCGTGCTCAAGTCCTCATTGACCGGCGCGACCGACTTGACTGGGCTAGGTCGCGACTCGACACGCCTGAGCCACGTTTGATCGCACTGCACACGATCGCTCATTTGCTCATTCGACGGCTCGCGTTCGCAAGTGGCTATTCGTCCGCTGCGCTCCAGGAGCGCATCTACGCGAGCACTGAGCGATCTGAGGGCATGGCCGGAATTCTCGTGTACACGGCCGCAGGGGATGCGCAAGGAACCCTCGGGGGTCTTGTTCGTTTGGGCGGGCCGGAGGCACTGATCCCGCTCCTCGTTGCCGCACTCGATGACGCCGATGTCTGCTCGAATGATCCGGTCTGTATCGAGAGTGACCGGCAAGGCGCGTTTCAGCTCAACCTCTCGGCGTGCCATGGTTGCGCGCTGGTGAGCGAGACTTCCTGTGAATTCGGGAACCGCCTCTTGGACCGTCAGCTTGTCTTGGGTGGTAGCGAGGTAACTGGGCTGTTGGCAGGGGTGCTCCCAGCAATTCGCGGGGGTCTTCAGTCGCTCTGAGTGAGTCCAGCGCGCCGTTTAGTGCGCAGCGGCGGCTGCTCCGTAGCATGGGGTCGTGTCTAACCCGATCACTGTTCTGGACCTCTTCGCGGGGGCGGGTGGCCTAACGGCTGGTCTCCACTCTGCTTCAAGCCGTTTCAAAACGGTCGGTGCAGTCGAGTGGGATAAGGCTGCCGCGGCTTCGTACGAGGCGACGTATGGGCAAAACCTTGTTTATGCGGGCGACATCAAGGAGTGGCTACGAGGCGAGGTGCCAACGACTGACGTCATAGTCGGAGGCCCTCCATGTCAAGGATTTTCAAGTCTCGGAAAGAAGGACGTTGAGGACGAGCGCAACTCGCTTTGGCGCGAGTATGCCGAGACAATTCGGCGCGCAAAGCCGAAGTTCTTTGTCGTCGAGAATGTGGCGGAGTTCAAGAAGTCTCCACAGTATCTTCAATTCAAGGAGGAGACTTCGAAAGAAGGGATCCTGCCTGACTATGATTTTTCTGCGGATATCTGCAACGCAGCAGATTTTGGAGCGGCCCAATCGCGTCGCCGCACAGTGATAGTCGGCTGGCATCGCGACCTTGGTTCTCCTGGCGAGTTGGTGCGAACACATTCAGCTGGAGGAGAACCGGGGCTCAAGCCGTGGGTTACGGTGAGGGACGCACTGAAATACGCGCCTCGTGACCCTGACAGGGACGACGTCTTTTCTACATACCGGACGGAGTTTCTCGGAAAGCAATACGCTGGTTCTTTTGCCGTTAGGGATCTGCACTGGAGCCGCAACTATACTCAGCTCTCCAAGGACCGGTTTGCCGTTATCCCTCCCGGGGGAAACCGGCGGGCACTCGAGCCGTACCCGCAGCTAATGTCGCCCTGCTGGACACGGCACAAGACTGGTTCGGGAGACGTGATGGGGCGCCTTCATTGGGATCGGCCTTCGGTGACTATTCGTACAGAGTTCTTTAAGCCAGAGAAGGGCCGTTACCTTCATCCCGAGGAGCATCGTGCGATTACTCACTATGAGGCTGCGCTCCTTCAAGGCTTCGGCCTGGAGCACCGCTTCGTTGGGTCTCGGACTGATATCGCACGTCAAATCGGAAATGCAGTTCCGATTCCTCTTGGAGCGGCAATCGGGCGCCTTCTTGCGACCGCACTCTAGCTTTCCGATGACGCTCTGTCTGTTTTCGACTAGCTAGGCCTTGGAAGGGAAACGTCCCAGCCTTGCTCGGTGAGTGCCCAAGGTTGCGTCCGGCCTCCATTGACGCTCGCCAGGAGCCCTTCCTGCCGCAGCTTTTGAGCGGCCCACCGAACGTCGTACTGCCAGGTGTAGAAAAGATTCCCCGACATCCGGAGATCCGCCTCGTGCGTTTGCCAGATATGCCGTGACACTTCGAGGACACTTCCGGTGCCACCTAAAGCTCTCAGGGCTTCCAGAACGAAAAGGCGAAGTGCGCTTTTGTCAGACATGCTGGAAGCCTAGGGATATTCTCGGGGCCTGTCTGCAGCGGCGGCTTCTCCTGCGTGCCTCGGTCTAGTCATTGATGCTGACTGCTGGTTTGGTCCTATTGGGGGTTTGCAGTGTCAAGCCCCCTTGACTGACCGCGTCACCAGCTCGCGGATGAGCTGTTCCTCGGCCGGCCCGATCGCCGTGACCGCCCACGACGTTGCCCACATGGTGCCCTTGTCGAGGGTGGCCGGGTCTTGGAAGCCGAAGGTGCTGTAGCGCGACTCAAACTTCGCGGCGGCCTGGAAGAAGCAGACGACCTTTCCGTCGAGAGCCCACGCGGGCATCCCGTACCAGGTCTTCGCCTGCAGCTGCGGGGCCACCTCCGACACGATCAGATGGATGCGCTCGGCGATGACGCGCTCATCGTCGGGCATCGCGGCAATCGCCTCGAGTAGCTTTTCGAGCTCCTGCGCCGCTTTCGTTGCGCCCTTGGTCTTGAGACCCTCAGCGCGTAGTTCTTCGGCCCGGGCCTTCATCGCGGCGCGCTCGGCGTCGCTGAACCCCTCAGTCGTCTTCGCCATGCCGACCAGCGTGGCACTGCATGCGCGTCAGGTCGAGGGCTGGCCTTGCTCGCCCGACTCCAATTGAAGCTGCGGCCGTTTGGATCCTTCTACTTCTTCGGTTGTCTGAGGTCCAAGGCTTTCGCTGAGTAGGAACCGGAGCGCTCGTTCAACGATCGCGATCTTTTTCTTGAGTGCGCGCAGCGAAGGCGCATTCCGGTCCGAATACTCGTCAAGTCGTTCGTGCTCCCGTCGAAGTTCGATTTCGACCTCCGTCAGCGTGAACCAGACCGCAGCGTCGGGTTCGAGACCGGACATCTTCCGAAGGATCGCCGTCGCCACGCGTCGCTCCACAACGTCCTCGAACACTTCCGCGCTGACGGAGACGTTCGCCAGGCCGTACGCGACGGTGCCGCCACCCGCAGACACCAGCGTGCCCGCTGTGAGAAGCCCGCCCACCATCCCGCCAGGGCCGAAGGCGGCGAGCGCGCTCGTGATTGCTGCTGCGCCCGCGAGGCCCGGCGCTGCGGCAAGCGCGAGGCCGCCCGTAGCAACGACAATCGCACCGAGCCCCGCGCCGACGACGGCCCAACGAATCAAGGTGCCCGGCCCGCGGAGGACACTTTGGCCCTGTTTCGTTGCCTCGAAAACGTCAGTACCGAGTTGTGACTTCAGGCCGAGCTCGACGCAGAGATTTTTCATCGCTTCGACTTGCTTGGCTCGAGAGATCTGAATCTCGAAGGGGTCAAACACGTTGGAGGCTGCCAACACGAGCAGGGGAACCACTAGCTCGTCACGGTCAAACCCCGCCACTGTCATAGGTGTCCGTGCCACGGATTCCGGATCGCCGAGGTCGACACTAAGCCGCTCGATTGCTTCGGGGCAAGGGCGGTTGGCATCCGATCTCATCGAGATGAGCTGCTGGGCGTCCTGAGATTGAATGTGCCGAAGGGCGCCTTCACAACGGGCCCTAGTGTCGCCGTCGAGTCTGTCCTTCAACAGGTGTGCGTACCGCAATGCGAGAAGCGCATAGCGTTCAGCGGGGTCGAGGGAAACGTTGATTGCTCTTGAGGTGATCGCGACTTCACGGGAAAGTGAACCGTGCAGGGCGAACCCGATGATCCTCGCCACGATCGGGTGGCCGAGGTAGCGCTCGGCGCTGTGCGCCCCGAGCGCCACCGCGCCCGTTCTGATCCGGAAATCAAGTAGCCATGGGATCTGGGATGACAGTCCCCGCATGGCGGCGATGACGTCCGCTGAGTCCCAGACGTTGACCCACCAACGTAGGTGTTGAGGTGGATCATCAAGCTTTCCGACGATGTCTCTCACGTCTATGGCGCCAGTGGCGAGCGGGCTGCCGATTGTCACCATGCCGGCCACCGTGACCGCCTTCGGCAGGCGTGGTAGTAGATCTGCCGCGATGACCGAGCCAAGGCTGTGCGCGACGATGACGATCTCACCCTCGGAGGGGAGCTGGTGCAGGATGCGGTCGAGGACCATCGCCCTGACGTCGCGATTGCTCGTGAAGTTCTTTACCTGCGCTAAGAACGGGATGTCGACCACAGCCCGCGGCGCGTAGACGGGTATGCCGTTGCCGGGATTGTGGCGCCCGAAGCGACTCTCGATTGCGGCGGTGCGCTTCTCATAGTCGCGTCGTTGGACTCGTGCGTCGTCGCCACTCAGCCGGGTGGAGGTTACCCCGGGGAGGGGAGGTATGGGTTTGTCGACCCCTCGCAGCGCGCGTGCATACTTCGGGGCCACGACGCGAAGGTCTGACAGTCCCGGGTATCCAACCTCCGCCAGGCCGCGCTCAAGGTGTACAACCCAGCTGTCGTCGGGGTCCCCGCTGCCTACGCCGTGAAGGAATACCAACGTCGGTTGCGTGTTCATTGACCTGTCCTATCGCTGTAGTTGTGTCGCAGGTACGCCGGGTGCACTTCGGCGATGTCGCTCAGGGCCTCGCGAAGACTCGCCACCAACTTCGCGCCCTCGGCAGGCCAAGAAGCCCAGTCTGTGTCGGAGGCGTCTCCGCCCGTGTCAGGGTCGGCGAGTTGCTGCCACCGCTGATTCCACGCGGCGAGCGACTCTTCGAGTGGGCCTCCGAGGGGCAGCTCACCCCGCATCACCGGGTAGTGGTCGGTGAACTGCTCCCACAGGGGTAAGTCAACGCCCCATTCGGGGTCGAGCCGAATCGACCGCTCGCCGGTTGGCAACACCACCGGCTCTCCGGCCTGTGCCCGTGCCATCAGATATCGCTCTTGCATGGTGCCGCGGTGGCGCCAGTATGCGGCGGTATCCGAGTATGCGCGGGGAAAGTCGTTGTAGTCGTTACCTGACAACCAGACGAGCCCGCGGCCCGAGTGGCCGTCGTCGTGTGCAAGGGCGAGCGACCACAGGTGGCGGTTGCCCTCGGCGAGCATGCGCGCGGCCTCGAGCGCCTCCTCGACCGTCGCGTTCAGGATGTCCGTGGTCGACACTGCATTCGAGGCGCCATAGAAGACGTACACGCGGTACCGCGCCTCGTGGATCTCCCACGAGCTGTCGCGCTCGTTGACCGCGACCTGGCGCACGTGGGACGCCTGCCTAGATGCGCTCGAAGATCATCGTGGCCTGGATGCGGTCGCCGCCGCCGATGCCCTTCGACCCCGACGAGGCGGTCGTGATCGTGTGCAGGCGGTACCCCATGGCGGCCTGCCTGTTGATGACGCCCTCCAGCTCAGTGAGGTTGCCCGAGCCCGAGCCCCACAGTTTCTCCTTGAGGATCACCTGCAGCACGACGTAGGCCTGGCCCGCGGCGCCGGGGCGCGGAACCCCGCCAGAGGCGGCATCCGCTTTGATTTGGTCGAAGATGCCGGCGGGCGCTGCGGGCGAGTCTTGGTATTGGTCGGTCCAGGCCTGACCGTCCCACCAGCGCTGGCGTCCTGCGCCGTCGTCGTACCAGCCCGGTGCGGCATTCGGCATGCCTGTCTCCCTCGATCGTGAGCATTGCGTTGGCCACACGCTAACCGCCACGCGGGCTGTGGGTGTGCGCCACGCGCACCCTCTAACCTGAGCAGATGTCTACGCTGCTCCATTCGGTCGAGGTCGATTTCCAGACGGACTTCGCCATCTTTTCGGCCCTTGACACCCTCGAGGCTCCCGTTGACCGCGGCACGTTCGCCACCGCCGGAGAGGGCTGGGTGATCGCGTCAACGGGCACCAAGTACGCGCGCGTTCACGCCGTCGCCGAGCGGTGGTCGGCTGCGCCCCCTGCGGCCACCGGGTGGGAGGACACCGATGAACTGCCGTTCTGCGCGACCACGGGCAGCCTGCGCCTCGGGGGGTTCGATGAGTTCAGTGACCCCCTCAACCTTGACGGTTTTGGTTGGGGGCGCGTGCAGGTGTGCGCGCGTGGTCGCCATCGGTACCACTACAGCTCGTGGGTCGACGTCGACGCGATGCCGCCCGAAGAGTGGCTGCTGCGCTTCTTCCCGGTGCTCGGTGAGCCGGACCCGCTGGCCGGCCCGCCGCGCATCCTCGGCGGTGCGGTCGACCCGCATGACGAGGTTCGCCTCCTGGCGAACGACCTGCAGGCGGCCGCCCACGTGGTCAGCGACGCGGGGCTCACGACGACGTTCGAGCGTCTCGCCGAGCGGCTGGCGGCACGGCTCGAAGCCGTGGGGGCGGCGCTTACCGAGCTCGTGATGAGCGGCCGGGCGCACATCGAGTTTGTGAGCGGTCGGGACACTCTCGCCCCCGATGAGCCCTTTGTTCTTCGGGCGCAACGCCCGCAGGGTTTACTCGTCCTGCCGTAGTCGCACGAAAAAGGGGCCGGGCCCTCCGAAGAGAACTCGGCCCCGTGCATCCATTCGATGCGGAGCGCTCGTGACTACGCGGCGACCAGGTCGAAGCGGTCGGCGTTCATGACCTTCGTCCAGGCGGCGACGAAGTCGTGCACGAACTTCTCCTTGCTGTCGTCCTGGGCGTAGACCTCGGCGTACGCGCGCAGGATCGAGCTCGACCCGAACACGAGGTCGGCGCGGGTGGCGGTGAAGCGCACCTGGCCGTTAGTGCGGTTGCGGAGGTTGTACAGGTTGAAGCCCGAGGGCTCCCACACATAGAGCATGTCCGTCAGGTTCACGAAGAAGTCGTTCGTCAGTGCGCCGACGGTGTCGGTGAAGACGCCCTCGCTCGTGCCGCCGAAGTTCGTGCCCAGCACGCGCATTCCGCCGACGAGGCAGGTCATCTCGACCGCCGTCAGGTTCATCAGGCTCGCGCGGTCGAGCATGAGCTCTTCGGCCGGAACCGTGTAGTCCTTCTTCAGGTAGTTGCGGAACGCGTCGTGCACAGGCTCAAGCGGCGCGAACGAGTCGGCGTCGGTCCACTCGTCGGTCGCGTCGCCGCGACCCGGGTGGAACGGAACCGACACCTCCACGCCCGCCTTGCGCGCAGCATCCTCGATGCCGAGGTTGCCGCCGAGCACGATGAGGTCGGCGACGCTCACGCCGGTCTCGGCCGACAGCGCCTCGTAGACGGCGAGCACGCGGTTCAGGCGCTCCGGCTCGTTGCCGTGCCAGCTGCGCTGCGGCTCGAGGCGGATGCGCGCGCCGTTCGCGCCACCGCGCTTGTCGGAGTCGCGGTAGGTGCGCGCCGAATCCCACGCGGTCGTGATCATGTCGGTAAACGACAGGCCACTGTCGAGGATGCGCTGGCTGATCGCCGCCACGTCGTAGTCAGTGCGGCCGGCGGGAACCGGGTCCTGCCAGATCAGGTCCTCGTTCGGGACCATCGGGCCGATGTAGCGCTCGCGCGGGCCCAGGTCGCGGTGGGTCAGCTTGAACCACGCGCGAGCGAAGACCTCGCTGAAGTACTCGGGGTCGTTGTAGAAGCGCTCCGAGATCTCGCGGTAGACCGGATCCTTGATCATCGCCATGTCGGCGTCGGTCATGATCGGGTTCTGGCGAGCGGTGCCCTCCACGTCGAAGGGCTTGTCTTCCTCCGCGATGTTGATCGGCTCCCACTGCTGGGCGCCCGCGGGGCTGTGACGCAGCTCCCACTCGTACTTAAAGAGCAGCTCGAAGTAGCCGTTGTCCCACTGGGTGGGGTTCGTGGTCCACGCACCCTCGATGCCGCTCGTGACGGTGTCCTTGCCGACGCCGCGGCTTACGTGGTTGTTCCAGCCGAGGCCGGCCTCGCTCATGTTGGCGCCGGCGGGCACCGGGCTGAGGTTCTCGGCGCGGCCATTGCCGTGCGTGCGGCCCACCGTGTGGCCGCCGGCGGTCAGCGCCACCGTCTCTTCGTCGTTCATCGCCATGCGGGCGAAAGTCTCGCGCACGTGCGCCGCCGTCTTCAGCGGGTCAGGCTTGCCGTTAACGCCCTCGGGGTTCACGTAGATGAGACCCATCTGCACCGCGGCGAGCGGGTTCTCCATCGTCTCGGGCTCGTCGACGTTCTCGTAGCGCTCGTCGCTCGGCGCGAGCCACTCGCTCTCGCTGCCCCAGTAGGTGTCCTTCTCAGGGCCCCACAGGTCTTCGCGGCCGAACGAGTAGCCGTAGGTCTTCAAGCCCATCGACTCGTACGACAGCGTGCCGGCGAGGATCATCAGGTCGGCCCACGAGATCTTGTTGCCGTACTTCTTCTTGATCGGCCACAGCAGGCGGCGGGCCTTGTCGAGGTTCGCGTTGTCGGGCCACGAGTTCAGCGGCTCGAAGCGCAGCGTGCCGGTGCCGCCACCGCCACGACCGTCAGCGATGCGGTAGGTGCCGGCCGAGTGCCAGGCCATGCGAATCATCAGGCCGCCGTAGTGACCCCAGTCAGCCGGCCACCAGTCTTGGCTCGTGACGAGCAGCTCTTTCACGTCGGCGACGAGCGCCTCGACGTCGAGCTTCTTCAGCTCCTCGCGGTAGCTGAAATCGGCACCCAGCGGGTTCGTCTTCGTGTCGTGCTGCGCCAGGATGTCGAGGTTCAGGGCCTTCGGCCACCAGTTCTTGGGGCCAGCCTCCATCGAGGTGTGGGATCCGTGGCGAACAGGGCACGTACCGACGAGTTCGGTCATGTATTCCTCCTTGAAAAGATTGCATGCAATCGTATCGAGCCGGGTTTGAGAGCGCGGTGTGCACGGGGCGCTCGGGCGACGGGCAAGGGCGCAATGGCGCAGGGATGGAGCGCCCCAGAAACGACGAAACCCCCGCCAATCAGCGGGGGTTTCGGGTGGTGGCTCCGACCGGCATCGATCCGGTGACCTTTCGATTTTCAGTCGAACGCTCTACCAACTGAGCTACAGAGCCTTGGTCGACGAGGCGCCGAAACGCTTCGCCTAGTGAAGAAGCCCCACCTCGTGTCGGAACACTCGATGAGGCTTCACACCGCGACCCTGACGGGACTTGAACCCGCGACCTCCGCCGTGACAGGGCGGCACGCTAACCAACTGCGCTACAGGGCCTTGCGTATTCAATTGTACTGGTTTGCCTCGTTGTGACCCCAGCGGGATTCGAACCCGCGCTACCGCCGTGAAAGGGCGGCGTCCTAGGCCGCTAAACGATGGGGCCTAAGCGAATCGACGAGGCGACCGGTACGCAAGCATAGGGGCACCGCCGCGTTTCTACCAAACCGCGCTCCCCGCGGGGGATAGCGTCGCGTGAATGTGTCGGTGACGCCGTCGGGGCGACGCCGCCACGAACGTGCGGTGCGGTGTCTAGCCGAACCGTGCATCCGTTGATACTGTGATCAATGGTGCTCATGGGGAAAATGTGACATAACGCATTCGCACCGGAATCGAGACAGATACATGCGCGAGACACTCGCACGGCTCGGGGGAGCCACTCGGTCGACATCGGGGGATGCTCGGCCCGTTTCGCGACGCCCTCGCAGCACCGCTCTCATCGCCTCGATCGCGGCCGGCCTCATGCTGCTGACGGTGGGCCTTGCCGCCCCTGCTCCCACCGCGAGCGCCAACACCTACCCCAGCTGGGACGACGTTCTTGCCGCCCGCGACAATGTCGCCGCGCAGGAAGCGGCCATCAGTCAGATTCAGGGCCTCATTGCCGGTCTCGCTGCCGAGGTGGAAACCGCGCAGGCGATCGCCGAAGAAAAGGGCCAGCTGTACTTCGAGGCGCAACTCGCGTTTGACGAGGCGGCCTTCCGGGCCGACACCCTGCAGGCGCAGGCTGACGAGGCGCAGGCCACCGCCGACGAGTCGCGCCAGCGCGCGGCGCAGTTTGTCGCCGAGCTCGCCCGCGCAGGCGGCGGCGACCTCTCGGCCTCGCTCTTCACGAACCCCGGCGAGGCCGAAGCCCTGCTCTCTCGCCTCGGCTACGCCAGCAAGATCGGTGAGCAGGCCGAGGGCATCTACGCCGTCGCCCTCGCCGACCAGAACACCGCCCAGTCGCTGAGCGACCAAGCCCAGATCGCCCGCGAGATTCGCGAAGAGCTGCGGGTCGAGGCCGAGGCGGCCTTCAACGAAGCGCAGGCGGCACAGATCGCCGCGGAAGAGGCGCTCGCCGCCCAGCAGGAAAACCAGAACCGCCTCGAGGTGCAGCTGGGCGTCCTCCAGGGCGTGCTGCAGACGACGCAGGCCGAGTTTGAAGAGGGCGAGCGCATCCGCAAGGAGCGCGAAGAAGCCGCGCGGCGTGCCGCAGAGGCTGCGCGACTTGCCGCCGAAGAGGCCGCACGAGAAGCAGCGCGCAAGGCCGCCGAAGAGGCGGCAGCCGGCGGCGGTGACGGCGGCGGTGCCAACGCCGGTGGCAGCTCGAACAACGGTGGCGTCGTGACCGGCAGCGGTTGGGCGAGCCCGCTCAGCGGCCCCATCACCTCGAACTACGGCAACCGCGTACACCCCGTCACCGGGCGCGCGACGTTCCACGCCGGCACCGACATCGGCGCCGGGTGCGGTCGCCACATGTACGCGGCATCGGGCGGCACGGTCAACTACGCCGGCTGGAACGGCGGCTACGGCAACTTCGTGCGCATCAACCACGGCGACGGCGTGACCAGCTCGTACGGGCACATCCAGAGCGGCGGCATCCTCGTCGCCAACGGCCAGCGGGTCGAGGCGGGTCAGCTGATCGCCCTCGTCGGCACGACGGGCCTCTCCAGCGGCTGCCACCTGCACCTCGAGATCCGCCTCAACGGTGCGTCGACGAACCCGGTTCCGTACCTGCAGGCGCGCGGCGTCAGCATCGGCTAACGACAAGCCCACGAAAAAGGGCGCCCACCCGCGATGCGGTGGGCGCCCTTTCTGTTGCGCGGGATGCGCGCGGCGGCTAGTGCTCGTGCGGCACGTACGCGGCGATGCCGGCCTGGATGATCGCCTCGGCCTCAGCAGCGTCGCCCCAGCCCTCGGTCTTGACCCACTTGCCGGGCTCGAGGTCTTTGTAGTGCTCGAAGAAGTGCTCGATCTCTTTCTTCGTGTACTCGGGGATCGAGTCGACGTCTTGGATGTGGTCCCAGCGCGGGTCCTTCGCGGGCACCGCGATGACCTTCGCGTCGCTGCCGCCGTCGTCGGTCATGTTGAAGACGCCGACCGGGCGCACCGTCAGGCCCACACCCGGGAACAGCGGGTACTCGGTCAGCACGAGCACGTCGACGGGGTCGCCGTCGAGGCCGAGCGTGTTCTCGAAGAAGCCGTAGTCGGTCGGGTAGACGAACGTCGTGTACAGCACGCGGTCGAGGAAGACGCGACCGGTCGCGTGGTCGACCTCGTACTTGTTGCGGCTGCCGCGGGGAATCTCGATGACGGCGGGGTAGGCGCCCATGTAGTTGCTCCTGAAGTCGGTGTCTGGCGGGCAGAAAGCCCGCCGGCGGATCGGGCGCAACGCCCGGAAATCAGCGGCTCTAACCTTAGTGGATGGCCCCCGAAGCCCCCGAGGATGCAGAGCGTCGCCCGCGGCTCACCCCCGCGATGGCGGATGCGCGCCGCGCGGTGCGCGCGCACCTCGCCGACATCGAGGCGGGCGGCCTCGTGCTCGTCGCCCTCAGCGGCGGCCCCGACTCGCTGGCGCTCGCCGCGGCCACGGCGTTCGAGGCGCCGCGCGCCGGGCTGCGCGCCGGCGCGGTGATCGTCGACCACGGGCTGCAGGAGGGCTCGGCCGAGGTCGCCGAGCGCGCCGCCAAGCAGGCACGTGGTCTCGGCCTCGACCCGATACAGATTGAACGCGTGCGGGTCGATCTGTACGGCGGGGGGATGCCCGTGAGCGGCGACGATGCCATCAGAGGCACAGGTGGCACCGGCGGCCCCGAGGCGGCGGCGCGCGCGGCGCGATATGCCGCCCTGGAGGTCGCCGCCGTCGAGCACGGCGCCGCGGCCGTCTTGTTGGGCCACTCGCTCGACGACCAGGCCGAGACGGTGCTGCTGGGGCTCGCCCGCGGCAGCGGCACGCTCAGCATTGCGGGTATGGCCGCCGTTGCCGGGCTGTACAGACGGCCGGTTCTGGGCCTGCGTCGCGAGACTCTCGCCCAGGCCTGCGTCGATCAGGGGCTGGAACCCTGGCACGATCCACACAACGACGACGACCGGTTCGCGCGCGTACGCGTGCGCCACCGCATCCTGCCTCTGTTGCAGCGCGAGCTCGACCCGGGAATCGTTGACGCGCTCGCCCGCACCGCAGCGATCGCCCGTGACGACGCCGACGCGCTCGACCTGATGGTCGACGAGGTCGCCGAAGAACTCGTCGAGCTCGAAGACGGCGGATGCTCGGTGCCGGTCGCGTGGATCGCCGCCAACCCCCGCGCGCTCAGTTCGCGCCTCGTGCGGCTCGTCGCCCGGGTCGAGTTCGGGCTCAGCCTCACGCGAGCCCAGACGCTCGAGGTGCTGCGGCTCGCGACCGACTGGCACGGGCAGGGCGCGGTGCACCTTCCCGGCGTTAGGGTGAATCGCGCGGCGAACCGGATCGTCTTCACGGCCGTCTAGCCGCGTCGCACACCCTCGCCCCATTTCACCCCTGGAGGACCCCCCGTGGACGTCGACGAGATTCGCTCCGACCTGACCGAGGTGCTCATCACCGAGGAAGAGATTCACGCGAAGCTCGCCGAGCTGGCCCGCCGCGTCGAGGCCGACTACGCCGACAACCCGCCGCTGCTCGTCGGCGTGCTGAAGGGCGCCGTCATGGTGATGGCCGACTTCGCGCGCGAGCTGAACATGCACATCGAAATGGACTGGATGGCGGTGAGCTCGTACGGCGCGAGCACCGCGTCGAGTGGCGTCGTGCGCATCCTCAAAGACCTCGACACCGAGATCGCCGGGCGCCACGTGCTGATCGTCGAAGACATCATCGACTCGGGGCTCACCCTGTCGTGGCTGACCGCGAACCTCGAATCGCGCGGGGCTGCGAGCGTCAAGATTCTCGCCCTGCTGCGCAAGCCCGAGGCGGCCAAGGTCGAAGTACACGTCGAATACGTGGGCTTCGAGATTCCGCCGGCGTTCGTCGTGGGCTACGGCCTCGACTACGCCGAGAAGTACCGCAACCTGCGGGCGATCGGCGTACTGGCGCCCCACGTCTACGAGTAGGCGGCGGTCGCACACCACTGTGTACGCGGGCGCGCGGCTCACGGTGCGCCTCCGGCGAACATCCAGCGGGCGCATTGAACGCGGCAGGTAGCCTTCAAGGACTATGGCGACAGCGAAAAAGAAGTTCACCTGGAAAGGCCTGTTCAAGGGCCCGTTCCTCTACATCGCGCTCGGCGCGATCGCGCTGATCGTCGGGTTCAGCCTGCTCGCCCAGGGCGGGTTCCGCGAGGTGTCGACGGCCGAGGGTCTCGACGTGCTTGAGAACGCCGAGATCGAGTCGGTCACGATCATCGACGGCCAGCAGCGCGTCGACGTGACCCTCGCTGAAGAGTACGAAGACTTCGGCACGCAGGTGCAGTTCTATTACGTGTTCCAGCGCGCCGAAGCCGTCATCGACGCCGTCGAGGCGTCGGGCGTTGACGACTTCACCGACGAGGTGCCGCAGACCAACTTCTTCACGTCGATCCTCGGGCTCATCATCCCGTTCCTGATCATCGGTGTGATCTTCTACTTCCTGCTCACGCGCCTGCAGGGCGGCGGCGGGCGCATCATGCAGTTCGGCAAGTCCCGCGCGAAACTCGTCAGCAAAGAGAGCCCCCAGGTCACCTTCGAGGATGTCGCCGGCGCCGAAGAGGCGATCGAAGAGCTGCACGAGATCAAAGACTTTTTGAAGGACGCGTCGAAGTTCCAGGCGGTCGGAGCGCGCATCCCGAAGGGCGTACTGCTGTACGGACCGCCCGGAACCGGAAAGACGCTGCTCGCCCGCTCGGTCGCCGGCGAGGCGGGCGTGCCGTTCTACTCGATCTCGGGCTCTGACTTCGTCGAGATGTTCGTCGGCGTCGGCGCGAGCCGCGTGCGCGACCTGTTCACCCAGGCGAAAGAGAACGCCCCGGCGATCATCTTCGTCGACGAGATCGACGCCGTCGGCCGTCACCGCGGCGCCGGCATGGGCGGCGGTCACGACGAGCGCGAGCAGACGCTCAACCAGATGCTCGTCGAGATGGACGGCTTCGACCCCAACACGAACGTCATCATGATCGCGGCCACCAACCGCCCCGACATCCTCGACCCGGCCCTGTTGCGCCCCGGCCGCTTCGACCGTCAGATTCAGGTCGACGCCCCCAACATGGCGGGCCGCGCCCAGATTCTGGCCGTGCACGCGAAGGGCAAGCCGATCGCCGAGGGCGTCGACCTCGAGGTCGTCGCACGCAAGACGCCCGGCTACACGGGTGCCGACCTCGCGAACGTGCTCAACGAGGCGGCGCTGCTGACGGCGCGCCAGGGCGGCGAGCAGATCACCTCCGAGTCACTCGACGAGGCCGTCGACCGCGTCATGGCCGGCCCCCAGCGCCGCACCCGCGTCATGCGCGACCACGAGAAGCTCATCACCGCCTACCACGAGGGTGGTCACGCCCTCGCGGCCGCCGCGATGCGCCACACCGACCCGGTCACGAAGGTCACGATCCTGCCGCGCGGTCGCGCCCTCGGCTACACAATGGTGCTGCCGATCGACGACAAGTACTCGATCACGCGCAATGAGCTGCTCGACCAGCTGACCTACGCGATGGGTGGCCGCGTCGCCGAAGAGATCGTCTTCCACGACCCCACCACGGGCGCGAGCAACGACATCGAGAAGGCCACGAGCATCGCCCGCCGCATGGTGACCGAGTACGGCATGTCGTCGGAAGTCGGCGCCGTGAAGCTCGGCCAGTCGAGCGGCGAGGTGTTCCTTGGCCGCGACATGGGCCACCAGCGCGACTACAGCGAGCGGCTTGCCGAGCGCGTCGACGCCGAGGTGCGCGCGCTCATCGAGCAGGCCCACGATGAGGCCTGGCAGGTGCTCAACGACAACCGCGACATTCTCGACCGCCTCGCGACCGAGCTGCTCGAGAAAGAGACGCTCGACCACATCCAGCTCGCCGAGATCTTCAAGGATGTGAAGCAGCTGCCCGAGCGCCCGCAGTGGCTGTCGAGCAACGAGCGTCCGCTGCCGAATATCCCCCCGGTGCCGATGCCCGAGAAGCCGCAGGTCGACGAGGCCGTCGCGGCCGAGACCGCGCACGCCGACGCTGACGAGCACGCCGGTGCTGGCGTGGCGCGCAGCGACGCGAGCGACGGATCTGCGACAGACTGACACCCCATGAGCCCGATCGACACCGCGCGCATCGAGGCGGCGGTGGCCGAGATCATCGCCGCGATCGGTGACGACCCGGCCCGCCCGGGCCTCGCCACTACACCGCAGCGCGTCGCCTCCGCCTACGCCGACTTCTTCGCGGGTGTCGGCGTCGACCCCGTGCCGATGCTCGAAGACGGCGCCGAGATGGCGACCGAGCCGGGCGAGCGCGGCGAGCTCGTGGTCTTGCGCGACATCGCCCTGCGCTCGATGTGCGAGCACCACCTGCTGCCGTTCACGGGCGTCGCGCACGTCGCCTACGTGCCGAACGAGCGCATCATCGGCCTCGGCCGCATCCCCGCCCTCGTCGAGGTGGTGTCGGCGCGTCCGCAGCTGCAAGAGCGGCTCGGCGAAGACGTCGCCGCGGCCCTCGACGCCGCCGTGCGTCCGCACGGCGTGCTCGTCGTGGTGGATGCGCGTCACGGCTGCGTTGCCGCCCGCGGCGTTCGCTACGCCGACTCCTCGACGGTGACCGTTGCCGCCCGCGGCACGCTCGCCGAGCCCGAGCAGCAGGCCGCCGTCATGGCGCTGATTGGGCGGGGCGCGGCGTGAGCCGTCCGGCGCCCGCCGTGTGGGGCATCCTGAACGTCACCCCCGACTCGTTCAGCGACGGCGGCCGTTTCGTGAACCCGGCCATCGCCCTGCGGCACGCCGAGCGCATGGTTGCGCAGGGCGCGAGCGTCGTCGACGTGGGCGGCGAGTCGACGCGGCCCGGCGCCGAGCGGGTGAGCCCCGAGGTTGAGCAGCAGCGCGTGCTGCCCGTGGTCGCGGCGCTGACGGCGGCCGGCATCACCGTTTCGATTGACACCATGAACGCCTCGACCGCCGCGGCCGCCGTCGAGGCGGGGGCGCGCATCGTCAACGACGTGTCGGGCGGGCTCGCCGACGCGGCGATGGCCCCCGTGGTCGCCGAGCTCAGCACCGACTACGTCGCCATGCACTGGCGTGGCCACTCGCACCAGTGGGACCAGGTCAGCAGCTACGGCGACGTCGTCACCGACGTGGTCGCCGAGCTACGGGCTCGCCGCGACGCCCTGATGCGCGCCGGCATTGCGGCCGAGCGCCTCTGGCTCGATCCGGGTATCGGCTTCGCGAAGGGCCCCGAGCACAACTGGCAGCTGCTGCGCGGGCTCGACGAGATCGCCCGGCTCGGCCACCCCGTGCTGGTCGGGGCGTCGCGCAAGCGGTTCCTCGGCGAACTGCTGCCGGCCGGCGCCCCACCTGCTGAGCGCGACGCGGCCACCGCCGCCGTGAGTGTGCTCTGCGCCGAGGCGGGCGTCGCGGCCGTGCGCGTGCACGACGTGACGGGCTCGGCGCAGGGGCTCGCCGTCTGGCAGCGCTGGCGTGGAGGTGCCGCGTGAGCGAGCGCGCGCCGCATCAGCGACACCCCTCGGCTGCCGCCGGCGTGCACCCGGCCGCCGACCGCATCACCCTGCGCGGCGTCACGGCGACCGGCTTTCACGGCGTCTACCCCGACGAGAAGCGCGACGGCCAGCGCTTCGTCGTTGACGCCGTGCTGCACCTCGACCTGGCGCCCGCCGCGGCGAGCGACGACGTGGTCGACACGGTGCACTACGGCGAACTTGCCGACGAGCTGGTTGCCGCGATCGAGCGCGACCCGGTTGACCTCATCGAGACGCTCGCCGAGCGGCTCGCGGCCGTCTGCCTCGCACGCGAGGGCGTGCACCGCGTCGAACTCACCGTGCACAAGCCCGAGGCGCCCATCGCGGTGCCGTTCGGCGATGTCTCGGTGACGGTCGATCGGGCCGCGGCGCCCACCCGCGCCGTCGTTGCTCTCGGCGCGAACCTGGGCGCGCGCGCCGCGGCCCTGACCGACGCCGTCGCTGCGATGGCGGCCCTGCCCGGTACCCGCGTCGTCGCCGTCTCGCGCTGGCACGACTCGATCGCGGTCACCGAGACCGGCCCCGACCCGTCGAAGCCCGGCTACCTGAACGGTGTCGCTCTGCTCGACACCGCACTCGCCCCCACCCACCTGCTGCACCACCTGCTGCGCATCGAGCGCGAGCACGGACGCGACCGCGGAGCCCACGTCGAACGCTGGGCCGACCGCACCCTCGACCTCGACCTGATCGCCTACGGCGACGTCACGCGCGACGACCCGCGCCTGACGCTGCCCCACCCCCGGGCGCACGAGCGCGACTTCGTGCTCGCCCCCTGGCTCGACATCGATCCGGATGCGCGCATCGCCGGCCGCGGACGCGTCGCCGAGCTGCTCGCCGAGCTTCGCGGGGGCACGCGGTGACGCGCACGACGGCTGGCCCTCTGCTGCTGCTCGCCCTCGTCGGGGCGATCGTCGGATTCGTCGCCGACACCCTGCTCGCGGGGCAGGGGCGGCCCGTGTTCGTTCCACCCATTTCGCTTGCGATCGCCCTCGTGCTGATCGCCGCGGCGCTGCTCGCGGGCGCCTGGCCGGTGCGCCGCGCGGCGGCTGGGGAGCGACGCATCGACCCGTTCTACGCGACCCGCATCGTCGTGCTCGCGAAGGCGAGCGCGCTGGGCGGCGCCCTGTTGCTGGGAGCCGCCTCCGGCATCCTGATTTATCTTCTAAGCCGCTCAATCGTGCCGGTAGGCTCTGCGCTGACCACGGGCGCGGCCCTGGTGGGGGCGCTGCTGCTGCTGGTCTCTGCGCTGGTTGCCGAGCACTTCTGCTCGGTGCCGCCGCCCACTGACGACGACGATCAGGCCGACGCGGCGCCCGCCGCCGGCTGAGGAGAACCGCGTGACTGACCCGAACTCCGCGCCCGAGGCCCCCGTGAACTTGAGCGCAACGGCGCCCGCTGAGAGCGCGTCGGCGGAGGTCGCGCCGACCGCAGTGGCGCCGAGCGAGGCCGCATCGGTCGCTCTGCCGATCACGCCCGAGACGCCGGCTGAGGCGCGCCTCGAGCTCGACATCGCGGCGGGCGAGTGGCAGCGGGTGTCGCCGAAGTACGTCGTCGTCGACATTGTCGGCTGGGTGATCTTTGGCGGGCTCGTGACGGCGGCGTCGGCGATTCCGTTCTGGTTCGGATGGGAGTTCGGCTGGATTCTGCCCGCCGTGCTCGGCCCCGTCTTCCTGCTCGTGATCGCCTTCACACCGCGCCGGGTGAAGGCGATCGGCTACGCCCTGCGCGACGACGATCTGGTGTTTCGCCGGGGCATCCTCTTCCAGCGCTTCGTTGCCGTGCCGTACGGCCGCATGCAGCTCGTCGACATCAGCCGCGGGCCCGTCGCCCGCGCGCTCGGCCTCGCCGAGCTGAAGTTCGTGACGGCCGCGGCGACGAGCGGAGTGCTGATTCCGGGCCTGCCGCTCGAGCGCGCGGAAGAGCTGCGCGACCACCTGGTCGCGGTCGCCGAGACCCGCCGGGCGGGGCTGTGACCGACGCGCAGCAGCCGGGCGACGGCACGCCGTCGGGCAAGGGCACACCCTCGGGCGCAGGCCAGTCGGGCGACGCGCCCGAGGTGGCGCGCGCCCGTGCCGCCGCCGTCACCGACTACACCGACGGCGAGTGGCACCGGCTGCACCGGGCGACCCCGCTCTTCCGCGGCGGGCTGACGCTGATCATCATCATCGGCGTGCTGATCGCGAACTTCCGCGAGCGGCTCATCGGCTCATTCGTGCCCGGCGGCGACGAGTTCACGCCCGACGACCCGCTCATCGACCTCATCGTGCGCGAGAATCTGATCCCGCAGGCCGCCGCCGCACTGATCGGCGTGCTCGCGCTGTTGGTGGCGGGGTTCTGGCTGTCGTGGCGATTCCACTCGTTCCGCATCACCGACGAGGTCGTCGAGGTGCGCTCGGGCATCCTCTTCCGCACGAACCGCAAGGGCCGCCTCGACCGCATTCAGGGCATCAACATTGCTCGCCCGTTTATCCCGCGCATTTTTGGGGCCGCGAAGCTCGAGATTTCGGTCGCAGGCAACGACGCGAATGTGCCGCTGCAGTACCTGCGCGGCACCGACGCGGATGCGCTGCGCCGCGACATTCTGCGGCTCGCCTCGGGTGCGCGGCGCGCCGCGAACCCGGCGCCCGTGTCGATGGCGACGGATGCTTCCCTTGCCCCCGATACGGACGTCGCCGTCGATGACGGCACCGTCGCATCCGCCGGCGCATCCGCCAGCGCATCCGCCGGCCCCTCGCTCGGCGCCGACGGCCGACCCGTCGACCGCGACACCCCGCTGACCCTCGCGTCGACCGTGCTCGAGTCGCGGGTGAACGAGTTCCTCGCCCCCGAGCTCGACCCCGACTTGGCCGAACCCGAGTCGGTCGTGCGCATGGACCCGGGCCGGCTGATCGGCTCGACCGTGCTGGGCGGCCCCGCCATCACCTTCGTGCTCATCTCGATCGGCCTCATCGTCGGCATCGCGATCACCGACGAACTCGCCCTCATCGTGGGCTTCGTGCCGACCCTGCTCGGCATCGGCGGCTTCATGATCAACCGCATCGTGCGCTCGCTGCGCTACTCGATCGCGGCAACGCCCGACGGCGTGCGCGTCGGCTTCGGGCTGCTGTCGACGTCGAACGAGACGCTGCCGCCCGGGCGCATCCACTCGGTGAAGGTCAGCCAGCCCCTCATGTGGCGGCCGTTCGGCTGGTGGCAGATCTCGGTCAACCGTGCCTCCCGCTCGTCGGCGCAGGGCGCGGGCGGCCAATCGCAGACGACGATCCTGCCGGTCGGCAACGCCGACGACGTGCGCACCGTGCTGCGGCTGCTGCTGCCCGCCGGCGTCACCGACGAGTCGATGCCGCTCATCGACCTCGGGCTCACCGGCTCGGGTGACGAGGGTGGCTTCGTGCCCTCGCCTCGCCGAGCGCGCCCGGTGCGCTGGTTCTCGGTGACGCGCAATGCGGCGGCGCTCAGCCCCGACCTCGTGCTGCTGCGCGCCGGAGCGATCTGGCGCTCGCTGACGCTGGTGCCGTACCCGCGCATCCAATCGGTGGCGATCACGCAGGGGCCACTCGCGCGGGCGCTGCGCCTCGGCAACCTCGAGGTGCACACCGTCATGGGGCCCATCGCCGCCAACCTCGGGGCGCTCGACCGCGACCACATCGTCGCACTTTTCGGCGGGGTCAGCGAGCGTGCGATCAGCGGCGCCGACCGCGACACAAGCCACCGCTGGGGTGCGGGGGCGTGACCGCCCGACGCGACGGACGCCTCGGCGTCGGCATCATCGGCGCGGGCCGCGTTGGGCCCGTGCTGGGTGCGGCGCTCGCCGGCGCCGGCCACGCCATCGTGGGCGTCTCGGCCCTCGACGACGACGAGCGCGACCGCGTCGAAGGGGTGCTGCCCGGCGCGCCGATCGCCCGCGTGCCCGACATCGTCGAGCGCAGCGAACTCGTCATCATCGCGGTGCCCGACGATCAGCTCGCCGACCTCGTCCAGGGCCTCGCCGCGTCGGGAGCCTGGCAGCCCGGCCAGCTCGTGCTGCACACCGCGCCCGGCCACGGCGTGGGTGTGCTCGACCCGGCGCGCGCGGCGGGCGCGATTCCGTTGGCGGTGCATCCGGCGCTCGACTTCACCGGAACATCCATCGACCTGGTGCGCCTGCGCGAAGCGTGGTGCGCCGTCACGGCGCCCGCCCCCGTGCTGCCCATCGCCCAGGCGCTCGTCGTCGAGATGGGGGCCGAGCCGATCGTCATCGACGAGGCCGACCGCGCGGCGTACGCCGACGCGATCGCGGCCGCCGGCCAGTTCTCGCGCGCGGTCGTCGACCAGGCCGTCGACGGGCTGCGCGCCATCGGCGTCGACGAGCCCGGGCGCGTGCTCGGCGCCGTCGTGCGCTCAGCCATCGAGAACGCGCTGCGCGAGGCGAGCGGCAGCCGCATCGAGCTTGGGCGATTCGTTCGAGCCGACGAGACCGACCACAATGAGACACCGTGACCTCTGCCGCTGAGCCCGCCGCTGAGTCCGCGCCCATCGTCATCGACACGGTCGCGGGGGTGCGCTCGGCCGTCGCCGGCTGGCGCGATGCGGGCCACCGTGTCGCGCTCGTGCCGACGATGGGCTCGCTGCACGCCGGGCACTTGGCGCTCGTCGCCCGCGCGGCCGAGCTCGCCGACCGCGTCATCGTGTCGGTGTTCGTGAACCCGCTGCAGTTCGGGCCGAGCGAAGACTTCGCCCGCTACCCGCGCGACCTCTCGGCCGACCGGGCGCTACTGGCCGGCGTCGAGGGCGCCGCCGGAGCCGTCACCGTCTTCGCCCCCACCGTCGACGAGATGTACCCGAGCGGCCCGGTCGAGACCCGCGTGACAGCCGGTGATGTGGGGGCCACGTTCGAGGGCGCCGCCCGCCCCGGCCACTTCGACGGAGTGCTCACCGTCGTCGCGAAGCTGCTCGGCATCGTCACCCCCGACGTCGTGCTGTTTGGCGAGAAAGACGCGCAGCAGGTGTTCCTCGTCAGCCGCATGGTGCGCGAGCTCGACATCGCCACCACCGTCGAGGTGGTCGAGACGGTGCGCGACGACGACGGGCTCGCACTGTCGAGCCGCAACGCGTACCTCGACGACGCGGCTCGAGCGGTCGCGCGCTCAATCCCCGCCGCCATCACCGCGGCCCGCGAGGCGGCGGCCGGCGGTGTCGATGCGGCGCTCGCCGCCGCACGCGCCACCCTCGACGCGGGCTCGGTTGATGTCGACTACGTGACGCTCGTCGACGCGTCCACCTTCATGGCGGTCGGCAGCGAGCACCGCGGCGAGGTACGGATGCTCGTGGCCGCGCGGGTCAGCGGAACGCGCCTCATCGACACCGCCGCGTTCTCGGTCGGCTGAGCCGCGCATCCGGCCGCCGAGGCGCGCTCGCGCGCTGGGGCCCTGGTGCACTGGAGCGCTCGGGCACTGGAGCGCTCGGGCACTCGGGCGCTGGGGCGCTCGCGCGTGCTCACGCACCTGGGCCGGAGCCAGTTTGGTGACAGGGAGCTCGTTCGAACTGCCTCCCGCCCACCGCACTGGCTCCCGTTGCGGGGCCCGGGCGGGCCCACGCGCCCCGAAAATCGGCGGCGAAGCGCGCCGGTAGGCTTAAGCGGTTGACCGAGGAGCCCTCCGCATGACCGAAAACACTGCCGCGCCCACGAGCGCGACGCCCGCCGACGGCGACGCCGAGCCGACGATCGAGGAGATCGCCGAGCAGAAGCAGGTGCGCCTCGACAAGCGTGAGCGGATGCTCGCGGCCGGTCTCGAACCGTACGCGATCGGTCTTGCGGTGACCGACAGCATCCCGGCCGTGCGTGAGCGCTTCCCCGAGCTCGACGCCGACGTGCAGACCGGAGAGCGCGTCGCGCTCGCGGGGCGCATCGTTTTCAGCCGCAACACCGGCAAGCTCTGCTTCGCCACCCTGCAGTCGGGCGACGGCGCCCGCATTCAGGTGATGGTGTCGCTCGCCGAGGTGGGCGATGAGTCGCTCGCGCAGTGGAAAGAGTTCACCGACCTCGGCGACCACGTCTTCGTCGAGGGCGAGGTGATCACGAGCCGCCGCGGCGAGCTGAGCATCATGGTGTCGCGCTGGGCGATCGCGGCGAAAGCGATCCTGCCGCTGCCGACCCTGCACAAAGAGTTGAACGAAGAAACGCGCGTGCGCCAGCGCTACCTCGACCTGATCGTGCGAGAGCAGGCCCGGCAGACGGTTCGCGCCCGCGCGCTCGCGGTCGCCAGCCTGCGTCAGACGTTCGCGAGCCACGGCTACCTCGAGGTCGAGACGCCGATGCTGCAGACCATGCACGGCGGCGCCTCGGCCCGTCCCTTCGTCACGCACTCGAACGCGTTCGACACCGAACTGTTTCTGCGCATCGCCCCCGAGCTGTTCTTGAAGCGCGCGGTCGTGGGCGGCATCGAGCGGGTATTCGAGATCAACCGCAACTTCCGCAACGAGGGGGCCGACTCGACCCACAGCCCCGAGTTCGCGATGCTCGAGGCCTACCAGGCCTACGGCGACTACCACCAGATGGCCGACCTCACGCAAGAGATGATCCAGAACGCGGCGCTCGCCGTCGCCGGGTCGCACGTCGTCACGTGGGCTGACGGCACCGAGTATGACCTCGGCGGCGAGTGGGATCGCCTCAGCATGTACGAGTCGCTGAGCGAGGCCGCGGGCGTCGAGGTGACGCCCGAGACGCCGATGAGCGAGCTGAAGAAGATGGCCGACGCCGTCGAGATCGAGATCGATCACCCGCTGCCCGGCAAGTACGTCGAAGAGCTGTGGGAGCACTACGTCAAGGGCTCGCTCACCCGCCCGACCTTCGTCATGGACTTCCCCGTCGACACGAGCCCGCTCGTGCGCGAGCACCGCACCAAGAGGGGCGTCGTTGAGAAGTGGGACCTCTATGTGCGCGGCTTCGAACTCGCGACCGCGTACACCGAGCTCGTCGACCCGGTCATTCAGCGCGAGCGCTTCGTCGCCCAGGCGAGCCTCGCCGCCGGCGGCGACCTCGAGGCGATGCAGCTCGACGAGGCCTTCCTCACCGCGCTCGAGCACGGCATGCCCCCGTCGGGCGGCATGGGCATGGGCATTGACCGCCTGCTGATGGCGCTCACCGGTCTCGGCATTCGCGAGACGATCCTGTTTCCGCTGGTGAAGTAGAGGGGCTGAACAATGACGTTCGGACGCGACGACGAACTGCCGCTTCCCGGCGACGCCGAGAAGAAAAAGCGCGAAATCAGCCCCACACGTCTCGCCGTTTGGGTGATCGCGGGCGGCTTCGGCGTGTACCTCGTGCTGACGGGCATCATCGGGATGCTCGAGAAGGCCGGTCAGTAAGTTTTCGCCTCGCGGGCGGTCGTCCGCCGGGAGGCTGAGGCCGCGCACCGCGGGGTTCACCCCCGTACTGGGGCGCGCCGGTGAGCGGTGCCCCGTCTTAGCCTGGGGGCACCCACACGACCGGGCCCGAAACTCGGTCACCCCCACCCGACTACCCACACCCGACGTCACCGGCCACCGCCTGCGGTGGGCCGATACTCGCTGGACCCGAACGGCGACCCTCATGATCGTGCAGCAACGCCTGCGCAGTGCCGCCGCCTTTGTGGCTGGCCTCTTCGTCGTGTTCGGCGTGGCCTGGGCCGGTGAGGCCTTCGCCGCCTCGACCGTCTCGATTACTTCGCCCGTCGCCGGCGACACCGTGTCGGGCGACATCCTGGTCGAGGGTTCGCTCGCCGGTGAGGGTGACGTGGTCTTGACGGTGGCGCTCACCGAGCAGGTGCTCGGCGACTGTGGCTCGACCGTCGTCGAACGCACGGTTCCCGCGGTTGCCGGAGAGGCGTTCTCGGTTGCGCTGGCCACCGCCTCGCTCGTTCCCGGCGAGTACTGCGCGGTCGTTGTCGTCGACGACGGGCGCCTGTCGGCGGCGATTGGTGACGTGCGCGTCGAGCCGGCCTTCGCGAGCGACGGGGGCGTGCAGTTGCCGACCCTCGAGCTGCCCGGCGAGAACCCGATCACGGCCTCCCCGCCGGCGGTGCCCGGTGTCGAGGTTCTTCTCCCCACGGCTCTCGGCGCGATCGCCGCGGTGAGCGTCGTCGTCCTCTCGGTTGGCCTGGCGGTTCGCCGCCGTCGCCTGCAGGACATCTAGTCGCCGCCGCGCTCGCCCGGCCGCGCGCCGCGGGCGCGGCGGTCTTCCCTCGCCGAGCGCTGCGGGCGCTCGCGGTCCCCCGCGCGCAACGGCCGCTCGCCGTCCCCCGAAGCGCGTGGTCAGCATCCGCGCGTACGATGTCGGCATGCCTGAATCGTTCTGGGCCAACGCGATCTTCTCGGTCACGCCTACGATCCTGCTCGGGCTCGTGTTCTGGTTCGCGATGCGCGCGATCATTCGCGCCGACCGGGCCGAACGGCAGACGTTCACCGAGATCGAGGCAGAAGAGCGCGCTCGCTTCGAGAAGCTGAACGCCGACCCGCACGAGTAGTGTCGGTCCCCGTGACCACCCTCATCGATGACCCGATCGCCCGGGTGCTGGGCGAGTTGCACGAGCGTCTGCGGCACGACTACCGCGGTGAGGTGTCGGCGTCGATTCCGACGCTCGCGAACGCCGACCACAAACTGTTCGGCCTGGCGGTGTGCAGCCCCGACGGTTTCGTGTCGGAGGCGGGCGACGTCGACGTCGAGTTCTCGGTGCAGTCGATCTCGAAGGCGTTCACCTACGCGCTGGCGCTCAGCGACCGCGGCCGCGAGGCCGTGCACGAGCACGTGGGCGCCGAGCCGAGCGGTGAGGCGTTCAGCGCGATCAGTCTCGAAGAGGAGACGGGCCGCCCCGACAATCCGATGATCAACGCGGGCGCGCTCGTGACGTGTGCGCTCGTGGGGGGTGAGGATGCGCGGGAGAAGTTCGCGCGCATTCGCTCGCTGATGGAGGCGGCCGCGGGCCGCACCCTTGGCTTTGACGAGACCGTCTACGAGGAGGAGCAGGCCGCGAGCGACCGCAACCGCGCGCTCGCGCACTTCATGCGCAGCGCCGGCTCGCTGACCGACGAGGTCGACCCCACGATGGAGGTCTACCTGCGGCAGTGCTCGGTGCTCGTGACGACCCGCGACCTCGCGATCATGGGTGCCACGCTCGCCCGCGGCGGCATCAACCCGGTGACGGGCGACCGCGTGTTCTCGGGCGAGGTGGCCCGGCACGTGCTGACCGTGATGGCGACGTGCGGCATGTACGACTACTCGGGCGAGTGGCTGCTGACGGTCGGCACGCCCGCGAAGAGCGGAGTCTCGGGCGGGCTGATCACGGCGAGCCCCGGCCAGTTCGGTATGGGCCTGTTCAGCCCCAAATTAGATGCGCGGGGCAATTCGGTGCGCGGCGTCGCCGCCTCGCAAGACCTCGCCGAGCGCTTCCAACTGCACGCCCTGACGCTGCCCGGCGGCAACCTGCCGGTCGTACGCGAGAGCGAGGAGCGCTGGCCCGAATTCGGCGCCGGCGTTGTCGCCATTCAGGGCGACCTCGTTTTCGCGTCGATGCGTGGAGTGCTCGCCGCGATGGAGGACGTGCTCGACTCGACCGATCGGGTGCTCGTGCTCGACCTCGATCGGGTGACGCGGGTGCACGCGGTCGGCGAGAAGATTTTGCAGGGCGCGATTGACCGGCTGCACGACCTCGAACACGACGTGGTGATCGTTGACGGTGCGCGCCGCGGGATTGTGACGGGCGCCGTCGAGGTCGAGACGCTGGATGCTGCGCGCGACTGGTTGAGCGAACGGTGAACTGCCCGGTTCCTCCTCCGGTGTAGGAACTCCTACACCCGAGTAGTGGCCAAGCGGCGACACAGTCGCGCCGCGAGATTACTCGCGGGGCTTCAGGCGGATGCCCGGCAACGCCGGCGCCGGAAGGGCCGCGCCGTCGTACCCGTCGACGTGGCCGAAGCGTCCGCCGCGGTCGGCGTCGGCGATGACGTCGCCCTGCCACTGCTCGCGGAAGGCGACGATCTCGTCGTGGTCGCGGCCGATGAAGTTCCACCACATGACGATCGACTCGCCGAGCGGCGTGCCGCCGATCAGCAGGATGCGCAGGGGCGCGTCGCCGCTCGCCTCGATGCGCACGACGTCGGCGCCGGGCGCGAGGTAGCCGAGTTGCGCGGCGTCGACCACGTGATCGTCGTCGAGGGTCGCGGTGCCGTGGTCGACGAGCACCCCGTGCTCGAAGGTGGGGTCGAGTGCTACGTCGACGACGGAGCCCGCCGGCAGGTCGAGCTGCGCCCCGAGCAGCGGTGTGAAGGTGCGGGCGTGGGCGCGGTGGTCGGCGAGCCCGGGCAGTTCCCCGATGAACACCCGCACGGTCGCGTCGCCGAGCTTGGTCGGCACGGGTTCGCTGTGCTCGAAGAAGGGGGCGGTGTGCCGGTCGCTGTCGGGCAGCGCCACCCACAGTTGGGCTCCGTGCAGGCGGGCCGTCGCGGGCGTCGAGATCTCGGAGTGCTGAATGCCCGAGCCCGCCGTCATGAGGTTCAGCTCGCCGGGTCGCACCATCTGGTGCGCGCCGGTCGAGTCGCGGTGCTCGATCTCGCCCTCGAACAGCCAGCTCACCGTCTGCAGCCCGGTGTGGGGGTGGGGCGGCACGACCATGCCGGCATCCCGTTCGGTGATGTCGTCGGGGCCGTAGTGGTCGAGGAAGCACCACGCGCCGATCAGGCTGCGCTCGCGCCGCGGCAGCGTGCGGCGCACCGTCATGGCGCGCGGGCCGCCGAGCGGCACCTCGCGCGGCTCGAGCAGCTGAAACCGCGGTGCCGTGTCGTCGTCGCACAGCAGCTCGGCGGGTTCGACCTCGAGGTTGCTCACGCGCTCACCCTACGCCGCAAGGGTGCGCGCATTCTGCTGACGTAGGCTCGCGCCGTGCCGCCGACCTCGACCCCGCAGGGCCCTCGCCGCGGCCGTCGTCGCGCGCGTGGCCGGGCCGCGTCGGGCGTCGCCCTCGCGCTGCTGGCCTCCCTCTCGCTAACCGGATGCTCGGCCATCGACGACGGCGTCGGCTTCGTTTCCGAGGAGGTCGCCGTCAGCTCGGCCGCCGCCGAGCTCGCGACCGCGCTCGAGTCGTCGCCCGCGACGCAGAGTGTGGAGAGCGCCTACGAGCTGTCCGACATCACGCTCGACGTCACCCTCGTGCTCGACCCTGCGGCGGCCCCGGCCGACGCCGCCGACGCCGTCGAGACGGCGCTCGAGGGAGTGCAGCAGGAGGTCTTTGCCGACCGTCTTCCCACTGTGTTGGTGGTCTGGGATGGCGCCGCGCTCGTCGCCGAGTCGGCGCGCGAGGCGGCGGCGTGGAATCGGGCCGAGATAGAGGGCTGGGTGACTCTCGCCAGCGCATCCCCGCTGCTGGTCGAACTCGAGGTCACCGATGCCGGCGCGACGGGCCGCGCGATCAGCTGGCCCGCCGACCATCCGGTCGCGGGTGCGCGTGCCGAGCTCTTCGCGGATGCCCGCACGATCGTGACGGTGGCCGAGCTGCGCGAGCTGGTGACAGCATCCGCCGAAACGGGGTGGGCGGCGATCGACGAGGCGTGGACGATTCCCGGCCTGAGCGCGTTCGGGCGACTCGATGACCGCGTGAGCGACATCGTGGGCGCGCTGCCCGCCGACGCGCCGGTTGCCTGGCCGACGGCGGAGAGCATCCGGGGTGTGGGAATCGTGGTGGCGCCGACCGTCACCTCGGTGGGCTGGTACGGCACGGGGGCCGAGCTCGCCGCGTCGGACGACTGGCCGGTCGTTGTCGAGGTGTTCCGGGCCGCGGTCGACGTGCTTCCCGCCGGGAGCGACCTGACCTACGCGTCGGCGCAGCTGCAGGCGGTGGCCACGCTCGGCGGGTGCGCCGACGGCGTCGCCGACTCTGCGGTGGCCGACGACGACGCCGCGTTCGTGCGGGCGCTCGAGGCGGAGGGCATCACCGGCCTCACGGCGGGACGCTGCGCGCAGGGTTGAGCCCGGTCGCCGGCTCAGTCGTCGAGTACGAGCAGCTCGCCGACCTCGCAGTCGAGCACCTCGCAGATGGCCCGCAGCGTCGAGAAGCGGATCGCCCGCGCCCGGTCGTTCTTCAGCACCGACAGGTTGACGAGGCTCACGCCGACGAGCTCGCTGAGCTTCGTCAGCGTCATGCCCCGCTCGGCGAGCAGCTCATCAAGTCGACAATGGATGCCCGTGGCCTCGTCATCGGATTCCGCGGGCGCCATCAGACCAAGCCCTCCGTGTCGCGCTGCAGGCGCTCGCCGGAGCTGACCAGGCGTGCGACGACGATGACGACGAGCCCCACTCCTAGCGGCCACAGCTCGAAGCTCCACGTCGGAGAAACGTACGTCGACCCTGCTGCCGCGGCGGGACTCAATTCGAAAAGCTGCGCATGGACGCGCATCCCAGCTGCATTGCTGAATACCTGTGTGACAACGCCACCGATCGCGAGAGTGGCGCCGCTGATGACCAGCAGCCGGCTGAGTGCGCCAGAAAAGGGGAGCTCTGCGGTCGATTGGCGGGCCGCCCGTGCGATCACGAGCAGCACTGTGATGGCGATCGCCGCAAGAGCGGCGAGGTGCAGGGCGACGAGCACTCGAGTCGTCATGTCTAGCCCGGCGACAGTCAGCGCGATTGGCGTCTGCTGAGCAAGCCCGCTTGTCACGTTCGCGTCCGTCATCGCCCGAAGGTCATCGGGAACCGCTTCGATCCTCACAATTACGGGTACGGCGAGTGTCACGCGGTCGCCCTCGACTGCGAGAACGACGGTGACGACGCCGACGAGTGCCGAAACACCCGCCCCGATAGTTGACCCCCAGGCAACGAGGCGAGGTAACCGAGGTGCGCGGTCCGATTCGTCCTTGCGGCGGCGCGAGTCGGCAATCATCAGCACGACAAAGCCGAGCATGACGACGAGCACAAGGATGAACGGATCCATCAGACGAGCCCCTCCGTGTCGCGCTGCAGGCGCTCGCCGACGCTGAACGCCGAGCCGATGATCGCGATCGCGAAGGCGGCCAGGATGAACGTGAACGGTTCGGCGGTGAAGATCACGTTGTCGAAGTCGCCGTTCGAGATCGCGGCGAAGGCTCCGTTCGATCCCATGGTGCGGAAGAACGGGTCGGCGGCCGCCGCAACGAGGCCGGCTGCGGCGGCGCCGCCCGCGAGGCGGGTGTTGCGGCGGGAGAAGATCTCGCCGCGGCGCACACCGAGGCTCAGGGCGATGAGGCAGGCGACGAGGGCGATGACGGCGAGTGTCGTGACGACGACGCCCGTGATGAGGGCGCCGAGCGAGATCGGGTCGAGCGAGCTCGTCGTGATGATCGCCTCGGTCACCTGCACCTCGATGAGCTCGCCGCCCGGCCCGATAGGCAGCTGCGCGCGGTCGCCGTTGAAGGCGGCGGGCACGCTGACGCTCGGCTGCGACACGAGCTCGGCGATCCGCAGCACGGCGGCGACGACGTAGGCGAGGGCGATGACGGCTCCTGCGCCGACGAACACGAGGATGGCGCCGCGATCACCCCGCGACGGCAGGCGGCGGTCAGGTGCGGCGGCGGTGGGCGAAGACATCGGCTTCCTTATCGATAGTCGTTATTAACGAATGTCGATAAGTTAGCCCGGCCGCGTGCATCCGGTCAAGGGGTTTCTGTGAGGGCGCCGAACCCCGTCACGCCCACGGCGAACAGGGGCAGGATGCGGGAGCCCCCGTGGTTACCCTCGATGTACCGGAGGCACCCCATTCCCGCCACCGTGAGGAGTTGCGAGATGTTCGAACGCTTTACCGACCGAGCCCGTCGGGTTGTCGTGCTGGCCCAAGAAGAGGCCAAGATGCTCAACCACAACTACATCGGCACCGAGCACATTCTGCTCGGGCTGATTCACGAGGGTGAGGGCGTCGCTGCCAAGGCGCTCGAGTCTCTCGGCATTTCGCTCGACTCTGTGCGCGAGCAGGTGCAAGACATCATCGGCCAGGGCCAGCAGCAGCCGACGGGGCACATCCCGTTCACGCCGCGCGCCAAGAAGGTGCTCGAGCTGTCGCTTCGCGAGGCCCTGCAGCTCGGCCACAACTACATCGGCACCGAGCACATTCTGCTCGGCCTCATTCGCGAGGGCGAGGGCGTCGCCGCCCAGGTGCTCGTCAAGCTCGGCGCCGACCTGAACAAGGTGCGTCAGCAGGTAATTCAACTGCTGAGCGGTTACCAGGGCAAGGAGGCCGTCGCCGTCGGTGGCGAGTCGACCTCGAGCGACAAGGGCTCGCAGGTGCTCGACCAGTTCGGCCGCAACCTCACCGCCGCCGCGCGCGAAGGCAAGCTCGACCCGGTCATCGGCCGCGAGAAGGAGGCCGAGCGGGTCATGCAGATCCTCTCGCGCCGCTCGAAGAACAACCCCGTGCTGATCGGTGAGCCCGGCGTCGGCAAGACCGCCGTCGTCGAGGGCCTCGCCCAGGCCATCGTCAAGGGTGAGGTGCCCGAGACGCTCAAAGACAAGCAGCTCTACTCGCTCGACCTCGGCTCGCTCATCGCTGGTAGCCGCTACCGCGGTGACTTCGAAGAGCGCCTGAAGAAGGTCACGAAAGAGATCCGCACGCGCGGCGACATCATCGTCTTCATCGACGAGATCCACACGCTTGTTGGCGCCGGTGCCGCTGAGGGCGCGATCGACGCCGCGAGCATCCTGAAGCCGTTGCTCGCCCGCGGTGAGCTGCAGACCATCGGTGCGACCACGCTCAACGAGTACCGCAAGCACTTCGAGAAGGATGCTGCCCTCGAGCGCCGCTTCCAGCCCGTCATGGTCAACGAACCGGCCATTCCGCACGCCATCAACATCCTTAAAGGTCTGCGCGACAAGTACGAGGCCTTCCACAAGGTGTCGATCACCGACGGTGCGGTCGTCGCCGCCGTGAACCTCGCCGACCGTTACGTGCAAGACCGCTTCCTGCCCGACAAGGCCATCGACCTGATCGACGAGGCCGGGGCGCGCCTGCGTCTGTCGATCCTGTCGGCCCCGCCCGAGCTGCGCGAGTTCGACGACAAGATCGCCGCCGTGCGCACGCAGAAGGAGGAGGCGATCGAGGGTCAAGACTTCGAGAAGGCCGCGTCGCTCCGCGACGAAGAGAAGAAGCTGCTCGGTGAGCGCCTTCGCCTCGAGAAGCAGTGGCGTGCCGGCGAGGTCGCCGCGGGCGGCACCGTCGACGAGGGCGTCATCGCCGAGGTGCTCGCGCAGGCCACCGGCATTCCGGTGTTCAAGCTCACCGAGGAAGAGTCGAGCCGACTCATCTTCATGGAGAAGGCGCTGCACCAGCGCGTCATCGGTCAGAACGAGGCCATCGCGGCTCTCGCGAAGACGATCCGCCGCACGCGTGCGGGTCTGAAAGACCCGAAGCGCCCCTCCGGCTCGTTCATCTTCGCCGGCCCCACGGGTGTCGGTAAGACCGAGCTCGCGAAGGCGCTCGCCGAATTCCTGTTCGACGACGAGGATGCGCTGATCTCGCTCGACATGTCGGAGTACGGCGAGAAGCACACCGTTTCGCGCCTGTTCGGAGCCCCTCCCGGCTTCGTCGGCTTCGAAGAGGGCGGCCAGCTCACCGAGAAGGTGCGCCGCAAGCCGTTCAGCGTCGTGCTCTTCGACGAGATCGAGAAGGCGCACCCCGACATCTTCAACTCGCTGTTGCAGGTGCTCGAAGAGGGTCGCCTGACCGACGGTCAGGGTCGCGTCGTCGACTTCAAGAACACGGTCATCATCATGACGACCAACCTCGGCACGAAGGACATCACGGGGGGCCCGGTCGGCTTCACGATCGAGGGCAACACCGAGGCGTCGTACACCGCGATGCGGGCCAAGGTCGTCGAAGAGCTGAAGAAGCACTTCAAGCCCGAGTTCTTGAACCGCGTCGACGACACGATCGTCTTCCCGCAGCTGAACCAGGACGAGCTGCTGCAGATTGTCGACCTGTTCATCAAGCGACTGCGCGACCGTCTGCTCGACCGCGACATGTCGATCGAGGTGTCGCAGGCCGCGAAGGAGCAGCTCATCAAGGTCGGCTGGGACCCGACGCTCGGTGCCCGACCGCTGCGCCGCGCTGTGCAGGCCGAGATTGAGGACAGCCTGTCGGAGGAGATCCTCCACGGCCGCCTGAAGTCGGGCGACCACATCGCCGTCGACTACGTCGCGGGCGAGTTCGTGTTCACGACGACGCAGCGCGAGCTGGCCGCCGTCGAGGCCGGCCCGACCGTCGCAGCTCCGGAGTTGCCGGCCGCCGACTAACGCGACCGGGCCCACGATTACCGGCCCCGCGCATCCGAATGGGGGATGCGCGGGGCCGGTTCTCGTTTGTTACGGGGGCTCAGTCAGAACTCACTCCGCCGCGGCGGGCTCGGTCGCCGGGTGGTCGATGACGAAACCGACGAGACCGTCGCTTTCGCTGACGACCCACACGTCGCCATTCGCGCGCGTGCCGGCAAGTTGGACTGCTCCTTCGCTCCAGCGGCTGACCTCGCGTCCGTCGGGTGAACAGGCGCGCGCGGCATCGCCAGCGCTGAAGTAGTCGAATGCCGAGAAGGTTTCCGGGGACGCGATCTGCCTGCTGAATTCGCACGCAAGAACCGTCGAATTGGGCAATCGAACGGCGTCTCCCGACTCGAAGTCAACGAGGTCGATTTCTCCCCCGACTTGTCGCAGAGCACCGTGGGTTGTCGGCGGCGCGAAAGATTTGTCCTCCGCGACGATGCTGGATTCATCGGCCAGCAAAGGCCGGCTCCACTCAACCTCACCCGTCACCCGGTCGACTGCGATCAGTTCTGCGTCGAGGTTCTCGATTCGATACTCATCGTCGTCGGTCTCCATGAGGTGAGCCTCACCGGAGAAGATGCGACACAACGTGAGGAGGTCGTTCTTCGTTCTGAGCGGGGCAGATGATTGGCACGTCGTAGCGGCCTCCACCTTCCATAGCGTGTTGCCCGTCTCTGCATCCAGCGCGACGGTGGCGGCCTCCTCGAGGGACCTGACCGATGAGTGGGCCTCGTCCGGGTTGTCGCCCCAGTAGGCGCCGGTTCCGATGACCATGCCATCCCGTTCGGACCACTCCCAACCCGCGCGCGGTGAGTACCCCGAGCCAAAAACATCCGAAAAGCTTCGGCGCCAAAGCTCTGTCTTCCCGTCTCGGAAGACCAACACGTCGTCCGCGACTGTCTCGCCTCCTTCCCAAGACAGCGATTCTGTGAACGAGGTCGCGGGCGCTTGATTTTCGGGAGGGTCGACGATGCTCGTCTCCCGGGTCTCCAGGTCGAAACGAACGATGTCGTGGGAGTTGCCGTTGAGTTCGAGCGTGCTCCCGAAGATGCACACTCCGCCGTCAGGCTGGTCGCACTCCTTGGGGAGGGCCATGCTTCGGATGCCCTGAATCCCAAAGTCCAATGCCTCACCGGTGCGGGGGTCTCGAAGGTGGAACTCAAGAATGCGTTCATTGCTCGACGGTGCGAAATGGGCCACCACGCTCGTGCCTTGCGTCTCAACAAGGTCAACGCTTCGCGTGATGCCGCCCGCGAACCATCCCGGATGCGCGAGAGCGCGCCAACGTTCGTGTCCGTTTTGGGTGTCCCACGCTCCGACCCAGAGCATGTCGTCTTTCACGAAGTATGACAGGACGGTGTCGTCGACCACGCGAGGCGTACCTACGGGGGTGGTTTCCACCCGCCACGCTTCCTGGGCGTCAATGGTCGTCGCGTGGGCAAGCTCTCGGAGTTCTGTATTTCCACTTACGCAGCCGGCGCTCACCAAGAGGGACAGGACGACCGTGCCGCTTACGAGGATTCTTCTTCTGATCACGAAAGCACCGTAGGGCGAGCGTGCGCACGGGCTGGCTCGCGGAAGAAATGTGGGGATAACCCCTGCCACGCGTCGCCGCTTGCTGGAGGTGCGCCGCGAAGACGCCGCACGGCAACTGCGAGGGGGCCGCGCGCCCTTGTCGGGGCGGACAGGTCTTGTCACCCTCATTTGGGGGGGGGGGGGGGGGCATCACTGGGGTGTCCCACGATCGCGGAGGAACCTCAATGAAGAAGCAGTTCGCCCTCGCCGGCATCGCAGCCGCAGCCCTCGCTTTGGGCACCGTCTCGCCCGCCGTCGCCGACGGCCACGACGGCCCCGGAACCATCGTCGACGTCGCGGTCGGAGCATCCGGTGGCATCGGCGCATTCGATGACAACGGCAACGACTACGACATCCTGGTGAGTGCTGTCGTTGCCCTCGAGCTGGTTGACGCTCTCGCCGCCGCGGACGCCGACCTCACCGTGTTCGCCCCGAACGACGAGGCGTTCATGCGGCTCGCCACCGACCTCACGGGCGAGCGTCCCGCGAGCGAGGAAGAGGCGTTTGGCATCGTCGCCGGCGTCGAGGGCGTTACCGACATCGTGCTCTACCACGTGGTACCCGGAGCGGCCACCTTCACTCAGGCCGTCCAGGCGAAGACCCTCACCACCCTCACGGGCGAGACCATTCGCGTGCAGGGCGTCAACCTGCGCGATGGCGGCGAGCTCGCCGACCCGAAGATCGTCCGGAAAGCGTCCGACATCGTCGCCTCAAACGGCATCATCCACACGATCGACCGCGTGCTGCTGCCGTAAGACGCATCTTGCGACCGGCCCCGCGCATCCATTTTTCGGATGCACGGGGCCGGTTCTCGTTGGCGGGGGCGCGGCCCTAGGCTGGTCGCCATGACCGCCCTGGGGTTCGAAGTGCGCCGCGCGCGCACCGGAGACGTGCGTGCCATCAAGGAGCTGGTGGAGCCGCTCGTGCAGCAGCGCATCCTGCTCGGCAAAGAGCTCGTCGTGCTGTTCGAGTCACTGCAAGAGTTCGCGGTCGCCGTCGACGACGCCGGCGAAGTGATCGGCTGTGGCGCCCTGCACGTCATGTGGGAAGACCTGGGCGAGGTGCGCACGCTCGCCGTGCGGTCTGACTGGCTCGGCCGCGGCGTCGGGCATGCGCTCATCACCTACCTCGAGTACGAGGCGCGGGCGCTCGGCCTGCACCGGCTGTTCTGCCTGACCTTCGAGGTTGACTTCTTTGGCCGGCACGGCTTCGAACCGATCGACGACCAGCTCGTCGTCGACCCCGACGTGTACGTCGAGTTGCTGCACTCGTCCGACGAGGGTGTGGCCGAGTTTCTCGACCTCTCGCGGGTGAAGCCGAACACGCTCGGCAACACCCGCATGCTGAAGACGCTGTAGCTCGTTCGGCTCGGTGCGGGCGCAGCTGACCCTTTTGGCGCGCTGAGAGTCGCGGCGCTCGCGGCGGGTGCTGGCGGGTGTGCGGCCGTTGCGGCGGTACTCTCGCGCCATGTCGAGCCTGCGCCACCCCGTCGGACCGCAGCCGCCGAGCGTGTACTGGCGGCGTCGCGCCATCGTTGGTCTCGGCCTTCTCGCCGTGATCATCGTCATCGTGCTGATCGTCGTGCGCCCCGGAACGGCCGAACCGACCGGTGCCGGTGAGCCCGCGCCTGCCGCCTCGGACGCGGCTGTCGTCGAGGATGAGCAGACCGACCTTGAGGCTGTCGCGGAGGACGCAGGCACGGGTAGCGGCGAGGCGGCCCCCGGCGTCGATGGCGCACCGGGTGCGTGCACGGCCGAGCAGGTGCAGGTCACGCCGGTGACCGATGCCGAGGGGTACAGCGCCGAATCGCAGCCACAGTTGTCGTTGACACTGCTGAATACGGGCACGACCTCCTGCACCATGGAGGCGGGCAGCGACGTGCAAGAGTTTCTGATCACGTCGGGCGCCGACCGCGTCTGGTCGTCGCGTGACTGCCAGGTCGATGCGGTCGCCGCGTCGATCGTGTTGGAGCCCGGTGTCGAGCGGGCGACCACCCCGATCCCGTGGAACCGCACGCGTAGCGAGCCCGGGGTGTGCGATGTGCAGCGTTCGCCCGTCACCGCCGGCGGCGCAACGTACCGCCTGAGCGTGACGATCGGCGGGCTCGAGGGCGACGGCGACCGGCCGTTCCTGCTCAACTGAGCCGAGCATCCTGAGCCCCGTCGGCGCGCGAGCGTCGGCGTGCGCCTCCACTTTCGGGTCTGCACCGCTACGGACGTGCGATTGCGACAAAGACGTGCGCGCATACGCACGGTGGTGTCGTAAGCGCACGTTCAGGGGTCCCATCGGGAGGCGGGGTGCCCGCGTAGGCTTGTCGGGATGCCGAAGAAGAAGTCGAAGTCGGGGGCCGCACCGAAGCGAGGGGCTGGCCCGAAGATGAAGCGTGGGTTGCCGGCGCACCGGGTTCCGGAAGACCAGCAGCTGGCCGCCGCGCTTGAGCGCCAGGACACGGCGGCGGTCGCGTTCGCGCTGCGCAACGACTGGGTCGTGATGCCGCTACTGCCGGGAAGCGGGCCCGATCAGATTCGGGTGTTTCGGGCCGAGGGTGCCGAGAAGTTCATGCTACTGCTGTTTTCGGCGCCCGAGCGGTACGTCGAGATGGTGCCGCAGGAGCCCGCGCACCGCTTTCTCGCGTACGACGGGCCGACGCTGCGCGACTTCCTCGAGCAGAACATCGAGGGCCTCGAGGCGGTGTGGTTCGACCTCGCCGGCCCGCACTCGATGCAGGCGAACCCGCAGGACGTGCTCGACGCGCTGCGTCTCGATGTGGATGCTGTGGCTGGCGACACCGACGCGGCTGGCGACGCCGACAACTAGCGCCAGGCCCTAGAACTCGGGGATGTCAACCTTTTCGTCACGGGCCGAGGCGAACGCCTGGCGCACCGCCTCGCGCAGGTGCACCGCGCCCGCGTCGACGAGGGTCGTGTAGCCGAGGCGCTTCGCCTCGGCGGCCCGCTGCGACGCTGAGGTCACGCCGCGGATCTCACCGGCGAGGCTGATCTCGCCGACGGCGGCGAGGCGCGAGTCGAGCGCTTTGTCGCGGCGGGCGCTCGCGATCGCCAGCGCGATCGCGAGGTCGGCCCCCGGCTCGGTGAGGCGGATGCCGCCCACCGTCGACACGTACACGTCGTACGTCGACAGAGCGATGCCGCAGCGTCGTTCGAGCACGGCGAGCAGCATGGCGACGCGGGAGGAGTCGACGCCGTTCACGACCCGGCGCGGCTGCGGGGCCGAGCTGGCGACGACAAGTGCCTGCACTTCGACGGGCAGGGCGCGACGCCCTTCGAGGGCGATGGCCACGCAGGTCCCGCTGACGGGCGTCGTGATGTGCGAGCGGAACAGCTCGCTCGGGTCGGCGACCTCGGCGATGCCGTCGCCCGTCATCGCGAAGCAGCCCACCTCGTCGGTGGGGCCGAAACGGTTCTTGAGCGCGCGTACAAAGCGCAGCGACGTCTGCCGGTCGCCCTCGAACTGGCAGACGACGTCGACGAGGTGTTCCAACATGCGCGGCCCGGCGATCGTGCCGTCTTTCGTGACGTGACCGACGAGCAGCACGGGCAGGGCGCGTTCTTTCGCGACCCGGATGAGTGTGGCCGCGACCTCGCGCACCTGCGCGACGCCGCCGGCGAGCCCGTCGATGAGGGAGGAGGCCACCGTCTGAACCGAGTCGACGATCAGCAGGCTCGGCTTCACGTCGTCGAGCTGGCCGAGGATCGTGGCGAGGTCGGTCTCACTCGCGAGGTAGAGGTTCTCGCTGAGCGCACCCGTGCGGCCGGCGCGCAACCGCACCTGCGCGACCGACTCTTCGGCGCTGACGTACAGCACGCGCTGCCCCGATCGCGCGGCCCGCGCGGCCACCTCGAGCAACAGCGTCGACTTGCCAACACCCGGCTCGCCCGAGAGCAGAATCGCGGCGCCCGGCACGACACCGCCGCCGAGCACGCGGTCAAACTCGCCGATGGTGGTCGGGGTGTGGCTCTGCTCGCCTTGCTCGATCTCGGTGATGGGGCGGGCGGCGCGCGCCTCGGGAACGCGCGCGGGCGCTGTCTGCCGCGAGGGAGCATCCGCCTCGACGATGGTGCCCCACTGCTGACATTCGCCGCAGCGGCCAGCCCACTTGAGGGTCGTCCACCCGCACTCGGTGCAGCGGAAATTTGCGGTGGTGCGAGCCATGAGAGCAAGGCTAAGCGTGACCACCGACATCGGGGCGCAGTGCGCGCGCCCGCCGGGCGACCGCTCCGGCGTATGCGGAGTCCCACACCCGGTATCCGAGTCGGCTCGGATGGAACTGGTCCCACGAGAAGTCGGGGAACGACCCCCAGCCGCGCCGGTACTCGGTGACGCGGTGCAGGGGCGCGAACGCGAGGCCGGCCGTGTGAACGGCGTCGGCGATCGTCTGGGAGATGCGCCGGGCATCCCATTCGCGCTCGCCGAAATGGAAGCACGGCAGGTCGGCAACGATCGTGTGCGGGGGCAGGCGGCCCACGATCGCCCGGACGCGCGCGTCGACGTCGTCGGCGGGCGTGCGGCCGGCGTCGTTGCCGCCGATGTCGAGGGTCACCATGTCGGCGGGGCGGCCGGCCTCGCGCTCGACCTCGACCAGGAGGTCGAGCTGCCGGTCGAGCACGTCGTCGGCGCGGGCTCCATAGCGGGCGAGGTTCACGACACGCACCGTGCGAAACGACAGGCGCTGCAGGCGGTGGGCGGCGAGGCCGACGTAGCTGGCGTCGAGGTCGCGGGTGCCGACCCCGAGGGCGGCCGAGTCGCCGAGTGCGACGTAAAGCAGGTCGCCCGACTCGTCGGCCCGGCGCCGCCACTCGGCGACGCGGCGGCGCACGAAGGGGGTGCGCGGGCTCCAGGTCACAGGTCGCATCGTAGCGACGGGCGCTGCGCGCGGCGGGCCGCGGATGCTGCCCTCGCGCCTTCCTCGCCCGTTTCGACCCAGCCGCGTGGCTGTACTACACTCGTCCGCGGTGACGTGTCCGAGCGGCCGAAGGTGCAACTCTCGAAAAGTTGTGTAGGGTAACCCCCTACCGTGGGTTCAAATCCCACCGTCACCGCCATTGTCCTGTCTCAGGACATAGGAAACCCTCGAACCTATTGGTTCGGGGGTTTCCTGCGTTTTTGGGGGCCTTTGGGTCGGCCGGTGGGTTGATAGTCGCGGCTGGTGTCGATGGTGAGTTCGCGGAGTAGTTCTCCGGTGGCGGCGTTGATGATGGTGACGTCGAGGTCGTTGACGAGTACGAGGACGTGGGTTCCTGCGTAGGTTCGGCTGATGCCGATGTGGTGCATTCGGCTGGCGATGCGCAGGGTGATGCAGCCGGTTTTGTCGACTTTGTCGTGCCGGATCCGGGTGTGGTTGTCGCGGTCTCTGATGCCGGTGGTGGGTGCGGCTTTGGGGAGTGCTTCGTAGCGGGCGGCGGGTGTTGCGTGGTGCGGCAGCGACCGGTGGGGGCGGTGGTGGTTGTATTCGTCGGCGAACTCGTCGAGCAGCTGCTGCAGCTCGTCGACCGTTTCGGGCTGGGCAGTTTTTGCGCGGAGCCAGTTCTTCAGTGTTTGTTGGAACCGTTCGACTTTGCCTTGGGTTTGGGGGTGCGAGGGGGAGCCGTTTTTCTGCACGATGCTGCGGTTACGGAGTTCTGTTTCGAAGGCGTTCCGGCCGCCGCGGCGCCCGAATCCGGAGTGTTTGACGGTGAAGACCATGCCGTTATCGGTCAGCGTTGATGCGGGTTCACCGTGCGTGGCGCAGGCGTCGCGGAAGGTTGCAACGACGATCGGGGTGGTGACTGCCTGGTGGGCGGTGAGGGAGATCGTGTAGCGGGTGCAGTCGTCTAGCCAGGTCAGAATTTGCGTGTCTTGGCCGCCTGCGAGGCGGTAGTGGGTGAAGTCTGACTGCCAGCACTCGTTGGGCAGGGATGCTTCAAAGCGGATGTAGGACGACTTCGGGCGCTTTTTCGGTTCCGGGGTGATGAGCTGCTGCCGGTTCAGGGTGCGCCAGATCGTTGCCGGTGAGACGTGGATGCCGTGGTGGTGTTCAAGGTGCCAGCGGATGGTGTGGGCGCCGGCATCAAGGCCTTTCTCGGTCAGCTCGCGTCGCAGGGCCACGATGAGCTCGACCGTGGCGGGGTCGATCGCGTTCGGGGTCGAGTGCGGTTTCCGGGAGCGGGGTTCTAAGGCGGCGTCGCCTTCGATTCGCCAGCGGGCGATGAGTTTCGAGACCCATCCGGGTGAGGCGTTGTAGCGGTGTGGCTTCGTTCGCTTGGTGGCGGGGTTTTTGCAGCGCTCCGTGGCGGTCTTGTTGCCGCGATCACACAGGACTGGCTGCAGGTAGGTGTCGCGGTCTGAACCGAGAGGGGTGCGCCCGGTCGGGGCCGTTTGGATCGCTGCCGCTACGTCAGAGTCCGAAGGCTCCGCCGCTGACGAGGATCACGATGCCGAGGCCGATGAGAACGATGGGGAAGAGGATGTGCTCCCAGCGTTCGAGCACTTCGGCGATCGGGGGGCGGGTGGCGACGAACTTTGCCAGGGCCACCAGGACCGCGACGAGCGCGAGGAAGACGATGCAGTAGGCGACTACTGCGAGAGGTTCCACGCTGAGGAAGACAGGGGTGTAGACGCCGATGTTGTCGCCGCCGTTGGCAAGGGTGACGCCTGCGACTGTCCACACGCCGACCTTCTTGCCGGCAACCTTGGCCTCGTCGTCATCGTCGTCATCGTCTCCGCGCCAGGCCTGCCATGCGGCCCAGAGGCCGAGGCCCAGAGGGATGAGACCGAAGTACGGGATGGCTGCCGAGGGCAGGAATGCTCCGGCACCGATGGTCACCAGGACCGCGGCACCGAGGATGCCGGCGAATCCGAGGTACTGGCCGGCCAGAATGCGGGCGGTAGTGCCGCGCTGGCCTGCCCCTCGCGCGAAGAAGAGGGAGAGCACGATGATGTCGTCGATGTTGGTCGCTGCGAACAGGCCCATCGCCTGCAAGACCGAGGTGAGGATCATGCGCCCTCCCCAGCTGCGTCGCATCCGGGAAGCGAGCAGGCGGGATCGATGCACGGGGCGTCTTCGTCCACTGCCAGGGTGGCATCGACCAGTGCCGTCAGCGCCTGCGCCAGGTGCGAATCGGCGATCTCATATCGTGTCCGACGACCCTCGGGCTCGGAGACGACGATCCCGCAATCGCGCAGGCATGCCAGGTGGTTGGACACGTTCGGGCGTGTCAGGTCCAGATCTCGGGCCAGTTCCGCCGGGTAAGCGGGATGGTCGAGCAGGGTCAAGATGATCCGGGATCGAGTGGGGTCGGCCAGTGCGCGACCCAGGCGGTTCATCACGTCGAGACGCGAAGTAATAGTCAGCATGAACTGAACTATACAGCGCGCACTGAACACTAGTTCACAGGCGTCAGCCCAGATCGCATGCCCGTAAGGGGAACCCTCACCGGACACCACCGCTACTTATCGAGAGGAACGACGGCACGCCTGGCGGGCTGTCCCGTAAGACCCGTCCGGTGAACTGTCCGGTGAAGGGAGGCTATATGACACACTGGGGAGCATGTCCCCCTTGAAGGTCGGCTATGCCCGAGTCTCCACCGACGAGCAGGACCTGACCGCGCAGCGTGACGGACTCGCGGCGTTCGGCGTCGATCCCAAGCGCATCTACGTCGATCACGGGCTCACGGGCCGCAACGCCGACCGTGAGGGCCTGCAGCAGGCGCTGGCAGCGTGTCGGGACGGCGATACATTCGTGGTCACCAAGCTCGATCGGCTGGCGCGTTCGGTCCGTGATGCCCACCAGATCGCCGACGACCTCGCGGCGCGGGAAGTGAAGCTGAGCATCGCCGGATCGGTGTACGACCCGACCGACCCGATGGGGAAACTGTTGTTCAACGTGCTGGCGATGGTCGCCGAATTCGAAGCCGACCTCATCCGTGCCCGCACCCGCGAGGGGATGAAGGTCGCCAAGGCCAAGGGCCGGCTGCGCGGGAAGTCACCGAAACTCACCCCCCGGCAAGAAGCTCACCTCGTCCAGCTACATGCCGCCGACGAGCACACTGTGGGCGAGCTGGCCGAGCTGTTCAGCGTGGGCCGCTCGACGGTCTACCGCGCCCTTCAGCGCGCCGAGCGCGGGCGCGAGAACGCCTTGCAGTAGGTGCGTCGTGGACGCTCGAGCGCGGTGGCGAATCCTCAGGCTCCACGTCGAGGACCAGGTGCCCCTCGCGCGCTTAGCTCGCGAGACCGATGTTGGGCTGCGGACCCTGGAGCGCTGGCACGCCCGCTACCGCGCCGACGGCTACGCCGGACTGGAGACAGCCTCGCGAGCGGACACCGGCTCCCGCCGCCTTCCGCCCGACCTCGTCCACCTGATCGAGGGCCTGGCACTGAGCAAGCCGCGGCCGGCCATCGCCACCATCCACCGCAAAGTCACCGGCATCTGCGCCGCCCGGAGATGGCCGGTCCCCTCCTACTCGGTGGTGTGGGACATCGTGCGGACCCTGGATCCCGGCATGGTCACCCTCGCCCTGGAGGGCGCAGCGTCCTACCGCGACAAGCACGAGCTGGTGCTACGCCGGCAAGCAGAGCTGCCCAACGCGATGTGGCAATCCGATCACACCATGCTCGACATCCTGGTGGTGGGCACCGACGGCAAGCCCGCACGGCCATGGCTGACAACGATCCTCGACGACTGCTCCCGGGCGGTCTGCGGCTACACAGTCTTCCTGGGCGCACCGTCGGCGATGAACACCGCCCTGGCGCTGCGCCAAGCGATCTGGCACAAGACCGACCCGGCCTGGCCGATGTGCGGCCTGCCCGACGTGCTCTACGTCGACCACGGCAGCGACTTCACCAGTGACCAGCTCGCCCACACCGCCGTCGACCTCCACATCCGACTGATCCACTCCACCGTCGCCCGACCCCAGGGACGGGGCAAGATCGAGCGGTTCTTCGGCACCATCAACACCGAGCTACTCGCCACCCTGCCCGGACACATCACCGAAGGGCACCCCTGGCCGACACCGAAACTGTCCCTGGCCGCCCTCGATAGCGCCCTGGAGGCGTTCGTGGCCACCTACAACGACCGCACGCACAGCGAGCTCGGAACTTCCCCGCGCAGCGCGTGGATCGCCGATGGCTGGCTGCCCCGAATGCCCGAGAGCCTGGAAGACCTCGACAGACTGCTGTTGACCGTCGCCAAGACCCGCGTCGTGCGCCGCGATGGCATCCGCTTCCAGGGCCTGCGCTACGTCTCGCCAACTCTGGCCGGCTACGTCGGACGCTCGGTCGTGATCCGCTACGACCCCCGCGACATCACCGAGATCCGCGTCTTCGATCACGACGAATTCGTCTGCAAGGCCGTCAACCAAGAGCACCACGACCAGAAGGTCAGCCTCAAGGAGATCCAGGCCGCGCGCAACGCCCGCCGCCGGGCGCTGCGAGCCGGCATCAACGAACGCATCGCCCTCGTGGCCGCACCTACCGAGACGCCACGGATCACCGAAGCACCGGCTCCGGCGCCGAGGTCGGCGTTGAAGATCTACAAGGAGGACCTCAGGTGAGCCAGCGCTTCATCGTCACCAAGGAGCACCGCCGCTTCACCGAGTTCGCCGACGCCGTGCGCCGCGGGCACACCATCGGTTTGTGCTTCGGATCAGCCGGCGTAGGAAAGACACTCTCCGCGCGCCGCTACGCACACGACGAGAAGGCTCATGACCTGCTGACCTACTGGGGGCCGCGCTCCGACAACGACGCCAAGATCTACGCCGCCTTGAACCGGAGCCGCACCGTGCTCTACACCCCCAGCGTGCTGACCACCCCGCGGACCCTGAAGGACGAGCTGACCCAAGCCATCACCCGCACCAACATGTGCATCGAGCAGCACCTCGTACCTCCCGGCACGGCCACTCCCGAGGCCTGGGGATGGCGACACGGCAGGAACTGCGTGGAGCTGATCATCGTCGACGAGGCCGAACGACTGCGTCCCGCCGCTCTGGAACTGCTGCGCGATCGCTACGACCGCGACGACATCGCCCTGATCCTGATCGGCATGCCCGGCCTGGAGAAGCAGTTCAGCCACTACCCCCAGTTCTACAGCCGAGTCGGCTTCGCCCACCAGTACCGGCCCCTGGGACAAGACGAACTGCTGTTCGTCCTCGAGCGACACTGGCGATCCCTCGGCAAGACCCTCGACCCCGACGACTTCACCGACGCCCAAGCCATCGCAGCCATCGCACGGATCACCCGCGGCAACTTCCGGCTCCTCGAACGCCTCTTCCCCCAGATCCAGCGGGTCCTGAAGATCAACGAACTCGACACCATCACCAACGACGTCATCGAAGCCGCACAGAGCACCCTGGTCATCGGTGTCACCTGACCCCGCCACGAAGCGACCGAAGAACCCCGCCATTCAGCAGACGAAGTCACATAGCGGCGTGCTGCCTCGGCCTGCGACAGGCCTTGAACGGTGACGGCGGTGATGATCAGGCGGGCCTTCGACACGATGTTGAGCGTGCCGGGAAGTTTCCTATGTCGTGAGACAGGGGTTTCCTATGTCCTGAAACTAGACACCACCGTCACCGCCATGAAAACCCCCGGTTGACCGGGGGTTTTCGCGTTCGTGGACATAGTTTGCTGCCGGTCTGTGCGCCTGGCTGCCACACTGGTGCGCAGTGCCCGGGGTCGGTGGCCCGCGTCGACCTCTCCCGATCAGGAGGCCCCCATGTCGAGCGTCGCCGTTCGCGTCACCCTCGGAATCGCCCTCGCCGTCGCTGGCGTACTCGCGCTCATCGACCTCTTCGTCGAGGGCGCTGACCTGGGGCTCTGGTGGGTCGGTATCCAGTTCGGCGCGAGCGCCGTGTTTTGGGTGGCCTTTGCGACGGATCGCGGCTCGTGGTGGGCGGCGATTCCGGGCGCGGTGCTGGCCGCGATCGGCGTGCGATCGCTTCTGGAACTGTCGGGGAGCATCCCGAACTGGCGGGAACTCGTCTTCCTCGTGATCGCGAGTCTCGGGTTCTGGGCCGTCGCGGCGACCCGTAAGCGGCGCTGGTGGGCCATCATTCCGGCCGGGATGCTCGTCACCCTCGGGGTGACGGATCTCGCCGACCGGCTTCTCACCGACCAGGCTGGCGGCATCGTCTTCTTCGTCGGCGCATCGCTCACCTTCGTGGTGCTGGCGATCGCCCCGGGAGGGCGCGCGCAGCGCTGGGCCTGGTTCCCCGCGATCGGGCTCGCGATCGTCGCCGTCATCGTGGCCCTCTCGGCGGAGGGCCTCGGCGTGGGGGCGGCGGCGGTGTGGCCGATCCTCGTGGTCGTCGCGGGCATCGCGATCGTCATCAGCGCGCTGCGCTCGCGACGCTAGGGGCCGGTTTCCGACGCGACTAGTCGGCCACGGATGCGCTTCCGGCGATCACCTGCCACCGACCGTCGATCACCGACCAGTAGCGCTCATACCGCAGCGTTGCCTCGATGGGCGTCCCGTGATCAATCAGCGCGACGTCGACGAGTGACTGCGTGCGCCCGCGGCCGGCGTGGGCGATTGTGCTGCGGCTGCGTTCCGTAATTGAGGTGAAGCGCGTGGTCCCCGTGCGGTGCGCTTCGAGATCATCGTCTCGACTAATGATTGCGCCGTCGGGGAGGCAAAATGCGAGCTCGGGGAAGAGGAGCTCGGCGAGACGCTCGACGTCGCTCCCGCGCATGGCGTCCAGCAGAGCGTCCTCCGCCTGGTCGAGGGAGAGGCCACGGGAATCGGTCGTCATTGGGGGTGATTGCCTCTCAAGTCTTTCGAGCCGTATCGGGTCACGCGGGTTGCGCTGGGCACCGCTACCAGCCGGTCGCGAGCACCCTTTCGACCTGGTCGGCGAAGTAGTCGGCCGACTCGATCGTGACGCACAGCGGCGGCTTGATCTTGAACACGTTCTGGTAGTCGCCGGTGGGCTGCATGATGACCCCGAGCGCGCGCAGGCGGTCGCAGATGAACGCCGTCTCTTCGGTCGCCGGTTCGAGCGTCGACCGGTCGCGCACCAGCTCGAGGCCCATGTAGAGACCCGAACCGTGCACGGCGCCGATGATCGGGTACTCATCCATGAGGGCTTCGAGGCGGCGGCGCAGGTGCTGCCCGACCCGCCACGCGTTCTGCTGCAGGCACTCGTTTTCGATCACGTCGAGCACGGCCATGCCGATCACCGACGAGACAGGCGAGCCGCCGGTCGAGGCGAAGAAGTAGCCGCCCGTGCGGTACTTGTCGGCGATCTCCTTCGTCGTGATGACGGCGCCCACCGGGTGGCCCGAGCCGACCGACTTCGCGACCGCGACAATGTCGGGCACCACGCCCTGCTGCTCGTGACCCCAAAACCAGCCGCCGAGCCGGCCGTAACCCACTTGCACTTCATCGGCGATGACGACACCGCCGTGGCGGCGCACCGCCTCGTACACCTGAGACAGGTAGCCGTCGGGGAGGGGAACACCGCCCGCGTTGCCGAAGTAGGGCTCGCAGATGAACCCGGCGGGGGGCCGGCCGCTTGCGGCGAGTTCGTCGATGACGGCCACCGCCTCGGGGGCGTAGCGGTGTGCATCCGCCCCCCGATGCGTGCCGCGGTACGCGTTCGCCGCGTCCACCGTGTGCACCCAGTCGGGGCGGGTCTCGAGCGCGTTCGGGTTGTCGGCGATCGAGGTCGAGACGGCATCGCTCGCGAATGTCCAGCCGTGGTAGGCCTCGCGCATGGCGACGATGTCGCGGCGGCCGGTGGCGGCCATCGCGAGGCGAATGGCGAGGTCGACCGCCTCCGAGCCGGAGTTCACGAAGAACACCGTGTCGAGGTGCTCGGGCAACTTCGCCGCGATCCGCTCGGCGTATTCGGTGATCGCCGCGTAGTGGAACCGCGAGTTCGTGTTCAGCAGACGCATCTGCCGGTGCGCGGCCTCGACGACGTGCGGGTGGGCGTGGCCGACCGACGTCACGTTGTTCAGCATGTCGAGGTACACGCGGCCGTTCGTGTCGACGAGGTACTCGCGCCAGCCGCGCTCAATCTGCGGGGGAGCGGCGTAGTAGTGCTCTTGCACCTCGGCGAGCACGCGCTCGCGGCGGGCGAGGATCGCGTGGGGGTCGGGGGCGTTGTCAGTGGCCGCGGGGTCGTTGTCGGGCTCGTGCGCGGCAGCGAGCCCGAGCGCGGCGGCCGGGTCACCCAGCACGGCCCGCCAACCGGGGGCGAGCGACGCCGCCACCATGGCGGGGGCAGGCGGCGCACCCTGCGGGCGCCGCTGAATCAGGATGCGCGTGTGCGCCGGCAGCGTCGCCCGCGTCGCGCTCGTCTCGTCGTCCGTCGCGCTCGCCTCGGCCGTCGCGCCGACCGCAGCCGCCACCCCCTCGCCGCTCAGCACCAGCGCCTCACCGTCGCCGTGCACCACGAGCGACTCGCCCTCGACGGTCACGTCTCCGGTGAGGATGGTGGGGACAGCAAGCCAGGCGGTGACGCCGGTCGGCACGGTCGCCGGCTCCTCCGGCGTGCGCGCCGGGGCACCCGTGAGGATCGGCTGCCAGGCCGGGAGGTACGCAACGTCGGCGCCGGCCGCGAGGGCGGCGGCGGCCGCGTTCTCGAGAACGGATGCGTGCATCCAGGCCCCGACGTCGTTGAGCGACGAGACGGTGCCCGCGTCGAGGGCGACCGGCGCGCGGAACGGCGGCAGTGGCACGGCACCCTGCCCGCCGGCGGTGGCGTCGGATGCCGCGACGGGCAACCCGAGGGCGCGGCGGATGACCGCGGCCATGACGGTCGGCGGCACCGAGGAGGCGACCTCGAACACCCGGAACTCGCGGTCGAGGGCGCCGCTTGCGTAGTCGTTGGAGGCGTCGAGCCGCACCTGCTCGCGGCCGCACAGCACCAGCACGACGCCGCGCAGGGTGACGAGCGCCCACAGCGCGTCGACCTCGTGCCCGGTCAGCGGGCGCAGCGCGTGGAAGGCGCGAACCGCCGGCAGCGTCGTCGCGGGGGTCGCGCCGTCGTGGTGCAACAGTGACGACAGGGTGGTGGCGAGCTCGCCGACCGCCCACGAGGCGGCCACGTCGCCGAAGTCGATGACGGCGTCGGGCAGGCGCTCGCCGTCGGGCCGCAGGATGTTGTCGTCGGTGATGTCGAAGTGGCCGGCCTGCACGGGAAGGTGCTCGGCGACGGGCGCGAGGGCGGCGAGCGCGGGTGCGGTCGCCGCGGCGAGAGTCGCGCGCACCTGCTCGTCGGGTTCGCGCGGCAGCAGGGTGTCGATGACGCGCTCGGCGTGCCGCAGGTCCCACTGTAAGACGCGGGCGTCTGCCGGGTGCCGGTACTCGGCGAGGGCGACGCTCACGCGGGCTGACAGCTCGCCCATGCGGGCGACCACGTCGGGGCCGAGGTAGCCAGAACCGGTCAGCGTCGAGCCCGTGATGTTCTCGATCACGCGGGCATGGATGCGCCCCTCGCCCGTCTGCCACCAGGCCGACATCGCGCCGCGCGGCCCTTCCACGAGCTTCGGGATGCGCAGGCTGGGTTGCCGCTCGGCGACGCGGGCGGCCGCCTCGTCTTGCATCTGAATCTCGGCCTCACTGAAGGCGGGATTGCTGAGCTTCAGCACCCCGAGCGCTTCGTCTGACCCGCGGGCGAAGACCCGGAAGTTCTGGTCTTGCTGGCTGCCGAGCGGGGCGAGTTCGACGTCGACGCCGAAGTGTTCGGCGAACAGGCGCTGCACCTCATCGACGCCGAGGGTGGGAGTCGGTAATTCGAGCTGCGTGAAGTAGTCGAAGATCGCGTCCGACACCCGTGGCTCCTTTGCTTGTCCGCGCTGATTCTACGGCGGACACGCCGGCGCGGAGGTTACGGGGAGGTGCGTGACGGGCGGGCGCTGAGGCGTGCCAGCACGCCCACGATGATGCCGAGAAGGCCCGCGATGCCGACGGGGGTGCCGACCACGACGAGGATTCCGGCTCCGATGTTGGCGTCTGATGCGGTGACATCGATCATCGTGACGGCGACCGCGAGCATGACGAACCCTGTGGCCAAGAGGACGGTGCCGAACGTGGAGAAGACCGTCGCGACGGTGCGGCTGCGAGTGCTCATCGCTCTAGGAGACACTGTGTGGTCGCCACACAGTCAAGTCGGGTGAGTTTTCGGTCGACACGAGGTGACCGCCCAGCGCCGGCGCCTACGGTGGGCGATATGACCGCCGCTCTCGACTCCATTCCGCTCACGATGCTCGACGGCCGGGCGACCACGTTCGGCGAGTTCGCCGGCAACGTGGTGCTCGTCGTGAACGTCGCCTCGCGCTGCGGCTTCACCCCGCAGTACCAGCAGTTGGAGGAGCTGCAGAAGCGCTACGCGGGCCGCGGCTTTACGGTGCTGGGCATGCCGTCGAACCAGTTCCTGCAGGAACTCTCGAGCGAGGACAAGATCGCCGAATACTGCAGCACCACGTGGGGCGTCACCTTCCCGATGACCGAGAAGGTGAAGGTCAACGGCGGCAAGCGTCACCCGCTCTACGCCGAACTCGTGCACGCGAAAGACAGCGTGGGGCTCGCGGGCCCCGTGGCGTGGAACTTCGAAAAGTTCCTCGTGCTGCCGAACGGCGAGGTGCACCGCTTCCGCTCGACCACCGCGCCCGACGACGACGCGATCGTGTCGCTGATCGAGGCGAACCTGCCGCGGTAGTCGGCCACCGGCTGCGCGCACGAGCTGGCGTGCGGGAGTACCTCGTCGCGCGCGTGATTCCTCTTCTTTCGCCGCGCCCCGCCACGCCGTAGACTGTCCGTTGAGCGAACTACTGTTCGCAAGGCGCACAACTGAGAGGGGGCGACGATGATCGATAAGACCGTGCCCGACGTCGCATCCGCCGTCGCGGGCATCGCCGACGGAGCCACCGTCATGGTCGGCGGTTTCGGCCGCGCCGGCCAGCCCGTCGAGCTCATCGACGCCCTCATCGACGTCGGCGCCCGCGAGCTCACCATCGTCAGCAACAACGCCGGCGGCGGCGACGTGGGCCTCGCCCGCCTCATCGCCGAAGGTCGCGTGCGCAAAGTCGTCTGCTCGTTTCCGCGGCAGAGCGACTCCTGGCACTTCGACACCGCTTACCGCGAGGCCCGCCTCGAACTTGAGCTCGTGCCGCAGGGCAACCTGGCCGAGCGCATCCGTGCCGCGGGGGCCGGTATCGGCGCCTTCTACTCGCCGACCGCCGTCGGCACTCCGCTCGCCGAGGGCCGCGAGCAGCGCGTCATCGACGGCCGCACCTACCTGCTCGAGTACCCGATTCACGCCGACGTCGCCCTGATCTCGGGGCTCGCCGCCGACCGGCTCGGCAACGTCGTCTACCGCCGCACGGCCCGCAACTTCGGGCCCATCATGGCGACCGCTGCTCGCACGACGGTGGTGCAGGTCGACGAGATCGTCGAGGTGGGCGCGCTCGATCCCGAGGCCGTCGTCACCCCCGGCATCTTCGTCAACCGCGTCGTGGCGGTCGGCGAGCGGCCGTGGCTGCGCGACAGCGAGTTCGTCGGCGGCGTCGACCTGGCCGGTGCCCCGCTCGCGGGCGCCGGCGCGTCAGCCGGAGGTGCCTCGTGAGCGACCAGCAGACCGCGACCGCGCCCCGCGCATCCGATGATCGCCACGCGCAGCCCGACCGGCTCGACCGCACCGCCCTCGCGAAGCGCGTCGCGGCCGACATTTCGAACGGCGCATACGTCAACTTGGGCATCGGCGCGCCGACGCTCGTGGCCGATCACCTGCCGCCCAGCTCCGAGGTGATTCTGCACACCGAGAACGGCATGCTCGGTATGGACCCCGCCCCCGCCGAGGGCGAGGTCGACCCCGACCTGATCAACGCGGGCAAGCAGCCCGTGACCGAGCTGCCGGGCGCCGCGTACTTCCACCACGCCGACTCGTTCGCCATGATGCGCGGCGGTCACCTCGACCTCTGCATCCTCGGCGCCTTCCAGGTCTCCGAGTCGGGCGACCTCGCGAACTGGTCGACCGGAGCTCCCGACGCGATTCCCGCGGTCGGCGGCGCCATGGATCTCGCGATCGGCGCCAAAGACGTCTACGTCATGACCGACCTCCTCACGAAGACGGGTGAATCGAAGCTCGTCGCGTCGTGCACGTACCCGCTCACGGGCGTCGGATGCGTCACCCGCGTCTACACCGATCGCGCCGTCTTCGACGTGGTCGGCGGCCGCTTCCGCGTGCGCGAGCTGTTCGGCTCGACGACGCTTGACGAGTTGCGCGAGCTGACCGGGCTCGAACTCGAGATGTTCGATGGCGCGTAGCGCGCGCACCCGCCCGTCCGCACCTGCCCGCCCGGCCCTAAGGAGACTGCGATGACCGCGAGCTTCATCTACGACGCCGTGCGCACCCCGTTCGGTCGCGCCGGAGGGGCGCTCGCCGATGTGCGGCCCGACGACCTCGCCGCCACCGTCATGAAGGCGACGGTCGAGCGCACGGGTCTCGACCCGGCGCGCATCGACGACGTCGTGTTCGGTGATGCCAACCAGGCGGGCGAAGACAACCGCAATGTTGCCCGCTTCGGAGCGCTGCTCGCGGGCTTCCCGACGACGGTCACCGGCACCACGGTCAACCGCCTCTGTGGCTCGTCGCTCGACGCCGTCATTCAGGGCTCGCGCGCTATCGAGTCGGGCGACGCCGACGTGATCCTGGCCGGCGGCGTTGAGTCGATGAGCCGCGCCCCCTACGTGCTCGAAAAGTCGCCGAAGCCGTACCCCGCGATCGGCAACCCGACCCTCTGGAACACCGCGATCGGCTGGCGCATGGTCAATCGCGCGCTGCCGAAGGAGTGGACGATTTCGAACGGTGAGTCGGCCGAGAAGCTCGCCACGATCTACGGCATCTCGCGCGACGACCAGGACGCGTTCGCGCTGCGCAGCCACGCGCTTGCGGCCGCCGCGTGGGCGAACGGCGCCTACGACGGCGAGATCGTCCAGGTGGCCGGCCACGAGCTCGCCCGCGACGAAGGCATTCGCGACGACACGACGCTCGAAAAGCTCGGCTCGCTGAAGGCGCTGTTCGCGGCCGACGGCACGGTGACCGCGGGCAACTCCTCGTCGATCAACGACGGAGCCTCTGCCGTGCTCATCGGCGGAGAGGGTGCGTTAGACGCGGCTCCGCTTGCCCGAATCGCCGGGCGTGCGGCCTTCGGCAACGACCCCGACGTGTTCGGGGTCGCCCCCGTCGAGGCGGCCAACCGGGCGCTGGCGAAGGCCGGGCGCACCTGGGCCGACGTGTCGTTTGTCGAATTGAACGAGGCGTTTTCGTCGCAGAGCCTCGCGTGCATCCGCCTGTGGGATCAGCTGGACCCCGAAACGGTGAACATTCACGGCGGCGCGATCGCGATCGGCCACCCGCTCGGAGCCTCCGGCGGCCGCATCATCGGCCACGCGGCCCACGAGCTCGCGCGCCGCGGCTCGGGCGTCGCCGTCGTCACGCTCTGCATCGGCGTCGGCCAGGGCCTCGCCGTCGTCCTCGAGCGCTAGGGCGCATTGCGGCGCGTGGAACCGCCACTCAGCGAGTCGCGGCGCTATTCCCTGACGAACACCCCGCCGCCGACAGCGCGAAAACCTTCGGGCGCCGGGGGTGTGGGCCCTCCAGCGATGAGTCGAAACTCGGGTAGCTGTCCGGTGACGGTCGCGCCGGTCGGGCCGCACCCTCCTGCCGCGCCGCTGTCGTCAAGCGCATAGGCGAACACGCAATAGCTATCCGAGAGGCTGCGCGCGAGGTAGAAGCGCAGATTCGTTTCGGCGTCTTCGCCCACGAAGCGAAATGTGCCCAGGTCAGCCGTGTTCTCCACGTCAAGGATGTCGCTGTCTGGCACGTCGCCATCGACCTGCGGCCGGTCGAGCAGTGCCTGAGCCTCGTCGGTTCCGAACGTCGCACACGCACTCAATCCGAGCGCCCCCGCGAGTGCCATCATCGCCAATCCCGAGGTGAGCATCCGTCGTCGCATGTGCTGACGCTACCCCGCCGGTCGACCGAATTGTCGGTTCTGCTCACTACGATTCCCGGATGCTGCGCCTCATCGCCGTTGAGAATTACCGGTCGCTGCGCGACCTCGTTGTCGAGCTGGGTGACCTCACGGTCGTGACCGGCCCGAACGGCAGCGGCAAGTCGAACCTGTACCGGGCCCTGCGCTTGCTCGCCTCGATCGTGCGCGACGGCGCCCTGCGCACCCTCGCCGCCGAGGGTGGGCTGCGCAGTGCCCTGTACGCGGGCGAGCGCCGCGGCCAGGAGCCCGTCGCTCTTCGCCTGGGCTTCGCGGCCGATGAGCTGTCGTACGCCATCGACCTCGGTATGCCGCAGCCGGGCGTCAGCCCGTTTCCCCTCGACCCCGAGGTGAAGGGTGAGACCGTTTGGTTTGGCGAGACGCTGCGCCCGTCAACGATCGCCGCCGATCGACGCTCGCTGCGGGTGCGGCTGCGCGCCGCCGACGGTGACCTCGCGATCGCCCCCTGGAAGCCCCAGCCCACCGAGTCGATGCTCGCCACACTCGCCGACCCCGACACGGCGCCCGAGCTCTACGCGATGCGCGAGCGCGCTCGCGGCTGGCGCTTCTTCGACGCGCTGCGTGTCGATCCGGATGCTCCCGCGCGCCGCCCCGCGCCCGTCACCTACACGCCGGTGCTCGATGGTGACGGCGGCGGTCTGCCCGGCGCGCTCGCCACCGTGCTGCGGGTGGGTGACGCCGAGGCGCTGCAGCGCGCCGTCTCACGCGCGTTCGACGGGGCTCGGGCGACCGTGCTGGAAGACGACCGTGGCATCGGCGTCGTTGCCCTGCAGCAAACGTCGGTGAAGCGCCCGTTCGACGCGAGCGAGCTGAGCGACGGCACGCTGCGCTTTCTGCTGCTCGCCACCGCCCTGCTCTCGCCCCGACCGCCGGGCCTGCTGGTGCTCAACGAGCCCGAGGCGAGCCTGCACCCGAGCGTGCTGCCGGCCCTCGCCGATCTGGTGACGCGTGCAGCCGAGTCGACCCAAGTGGTCGTGATCTCGCACGCGGCCCCGCTTGTCGACGCGCTCAGCGGCTCAGCCGTGCGCATCGAACTTGAGCGCGCAGGCGCCGCGACCACGATCCCGGGCCGCCTCCGCTTCGACGGCCCGAGGTGGAGCTGGCCGAGTCGTTAGCGCGCTGCGAGCCACTCCCGCGCCGCGGCGACGTCGGACATGTCGATGCCGTGCCCACCGGCGCGAATGTGGCGCTCCACCTGGGCGCCGTGCGCTTCGGCGCGCAGCACGAGGTGCTCGACGCTCGCCGTCGGCGCCATCGCGTCGGCGGCGCCGTTGAGCAGCAAGAGGTCGACGCCCGACGCGTCGCCGATCGGGTCGCGGTCGCCGAACGGGTACATGCCGCTGAACGCGACCACCCGGGTCAGCGTCTCCGGGTGCAGCAGCGCGGTTGCGGTGCCAATGTTCGCGCCGTTCGAGAACCCGACGGCGGTGATCGGCGCATCCTGAATGCCGTAGTGCTCGCGGGCGGTGCGGATGAACGCGGCCAGTTCTGCAGAGCGCGCAATGACGTCGTCGACGTCGAACACGCCCTCCGTCACCCGCGCGAACCAGCGGGTCATGCCGTGCTCGCTGACCCGGCCGCGCGGCGACAGCACACCGGCGTTCGGGTCGAGGTGCTGCCCGAGCGTCGCGACCTCGGTCTCGTTGCCGCCCGTGCCGTGCAGCGTCAGCAGGTAGTGGCTCGCGCCGTTCTGCGGCTCGCGAACGAGGTGCGGCCAGTCGCTCAATTGCACGGTCACGCGGCCACCTCGGGATTGTTCTCGTCAGGGATGCGGATCGGCGCGACCGCGTTCTCGATCGCCTCGCGCGACGGCTCGAGCCACGGCGGCAGCTTCAGCGAGCGGCCCAGCTCGAGCAGGGGCTCGTCGATGTCGAATCCGGGGGTGTCAGTCGCGATCTCGAACAGCACGCCGCCCGGCTCGCGGAAGTAGATCGACGTGAAGTACTGGCGGTCAAGAATCTGCGTGACCTGGTGGCCGCGCTCGGTGAGTTCCTGGCGCCACGCCTCCTGCGTCTCCTGGTCGGGCACGCGGAAGGCGATGTGGTGAACCGTGCCGCCGGCGGTGAGGCCCTGCGCCGCGAGGTTCGAACCGATCACGTCGACGAGGGTGCCGGGGGCGCCCGAGCCGGCCGCGAGGCGGGTGCGGTTGCCCTGTTCCTCGACCACGCGCATCCCGAGGTCGTTCACCATCAGCTCGACCGTCTTCGAGCTGTCGCGCACCGTGAGCACGCTCGAGTGCTGGCCGCGGATCGCGTATTCGGCGGGAACGCTGGCCGAGTCCCACGGGTCGCGCGGGTCGTCGGCGTGCGTGGCGACGAGTTCGATCTGCAGGCCATCGGGGTCGGCGACGAGCAGGCGCTCTTCGTCGGAGGAGGTCGAGGTGATCCGACCCTCGACACCGATCTTCGCGAAGTGCCCCGTCCACCAGCCGAGGCTGCCGGCCGGCACGCTGAAAGCCGTCGAGGTCGACTGGCCAGCGCCGATGCGGCCGCCGGCTACGCCGCGCCAGGGGAAGAACGTCATGAGCGAGCCCGGTCGACCCGCCTCATCGCCGTAGTAGAGGTGGTAGGTGCCCGGGTCGTCAAAGTTGACGGTCTTCTTCACGAGCCGCAGGCCGAGGCCGGTGATGTAGAAGTCGATGTTCTTCTGCGGGTCTCCGGCGATGGCGGTGACGTGGTGCAGACCTTCGGTGGTTGCGGTCATGGTGCGCTCCTCACGCTCGATGCGAATGCATGATATCCATGCAAACGCATAAAACGCCTGACTATTCCCGCAGAACGCGCACCGCTGCGGGTACGCGCGAGAGGGCGAAGATCAGCGAGCCAAACAGCACGAAGGCGACCACGATCATCCCGACATAGAAGAACACGCTCGCGTAGCCGGTGTCGGGGTTCAAGAACGGGTACGGCACCCAGCCGTCGGTCGCCCCGCGCACGAGCACGACCGAGACCCACACTGTCGGGTAGATCAGCACCCAGCCGAGCCGTCGCAGCGCGAGCCGCACCCGGTCGGAGGCCAGCATCCAGTCAACGAAACCGGCGATCGGGGTCACGTAGTGCATGACGGTGTTCGCCCATCCCACGGGAACGCCGCCCTCGGCGCCGAGCGGGGCGAGCAGCAGCACGTACACGACGCCCACGATGACGATGAAGGTCGTGACCGTCGCGCGCACGATCGTGCGCCCCGCCGACGCGCGCCTCCCCTGCAGGATGCGCACGGCCGCCCACACCCACACGACCGTGATCAGGATGTTCGACTGAATCGTGAAGAACCCGAAGAAGTTGAACGGATTGACGGGGCCGCGTTCGGCCGCATCGAGGAACGTCGCCACGACCGCGGCGACGGTCAGCGCCGCGAGGGCGAATCGGATGCTCGCCACGCCGATTCCGGCGGGCGTCGGTCGGGTGCGGGGCGGCGTCGTCATCGGCGTCCTTGTGCTGGGGGCTGCGCGCAGTCGGGTGCGGCGGGCCCGAGTGGTCGGGTTCGCTCATTCCAGCACGAAGCGGGCCGCCTGCACAGGGTGGGCGCGGCATCCGTTCAGGGTGAACACGTACGGTGCCCGTGTGATTCAGCCCGCCCGCGACCTGTTTGGCGCGCTGCGCCGCAAGCGTGAGCCCGTCGAGTACTGCGCCACGATCGTCGTGCAGTCGCCCGTCACCAAGCTCGACGCGCTCTCGATCGTCGCCCTCGCGATGGATGCCCCGGTCGAGAACCAGCGCACGATGCGGCCGTACGTGCCGCTTGCCGAGGGTGCGTGGATCGAGATCGAGATCCCGAAGTTCGGCGAGCCGCCGCCTCTCGCGATCGACGTCTATTCGACGGTCAGCCACGACCACGCGGCGCTGCACGCGCTCACCCTCATGGGCCGCCTCGAGCAGTACACGGGCTGGAAGATCCGCCCCGACTTCGCCCTCTAGGCCGACCCTCGCCGACGGGGCGCGCCAGACTCAGCAGCCCGACGTCACCTCGCCCCTTCGGTTGATCAGCGCCACGGTGGATCAGCGCCACCGCAGCGATCCGTCGGCCGCTGCTGGGTCGCGTCACGTACCCCCGCGCCCTTCCACAACAGCGGGAAGGCGCACCGTTGTCACTTCTCCGCGGTTGTGGAAGCGGTCGTTGAGACGGCGTCACTCTTCCGCTGTTGTGGAAGCAGCCTGCGGGGGAATTCTTCTGCTGGCGGGTGATGCTGACGAGAGCGAGCGTCCCGAGCGAGAGCCCCGACCGGGTGCTTCCGAGCGCGAGCTCGTTACGGAGTCAGGCGCGTCGGGCCGCGGAACAGGTACGTCGTTTCGCGGATCGATGACAGCCCCAGCATCAGCATCAGCACGCGGGCGAGGCCCATGCCGAATCCGCCGTGCGGGGGCACCCCGTAGCGGAAGAAGTCGAGGTAGAACTCGAGCTCTTCCGGCTCGAGGCCCTTCTCGCGGGCCTGCTCGATGAGCACGTCAACACGGTGCTCGCGCTGCGCACCCGTCGAGATCTCGACGCCGTTGAAGAGCAGGTCGTAGCTGTTCGTGAGCGACGCATCGCCCTCGTGACGCATGTGGTAGAACGGCCGAATCGTCGAGTCGTAGTCGGTCACGAACACGAAGTCGTGGCCGTGGTTCGCCTTCACCCAGGCCGACAGGCGGCGCTCGCCCTCGGGGTCGAGGTCGCCGTCAGCGCGCGGAATCTCGTAGCCGCCCTCGGCGACGATGCGACGCGCCTCGGCGAGGGGGATGCGCGGGAACGGCAACGCAGGAATCTCCAGCGAGACGCCGAACGCCGCCTCGATCGCAGCGCCGTGCTTCTCGACGACCGCCGAGAACGCCGCATGCAGCGCCTGCTCGTGCATCTGCATGACGTCCTCGTGCGAGCGCACCCAGCTGATCTCGGCGTCGATCGACGTGAACTCGGTCGCGTGGCGTGACGTGAACGACGGGTCGGCGCGGAAAGCCGGGGCGATCTCGAACACCTTGCCGAAGCCGGCCGGCTGCGCCATCTGCTTGAAGAACTGCGGGCTCTGCGCGAGATACGCGGTGCCCTCGAAGTAGCCGAGCTCGAACAGTTCGGCGCGGCTCTCCGAGGCGCTCGCCATGAGCTTCGGGGTGTGAATCTCGATGTACTCGTTCTCGACGAAGTAGCTGCGCAGCGCGTGCTCGAACGTCGTCTGCACGCGGAAGATGAGGTTCGCCTCGGGGCGGCGCAGGTCAAGGAACCGCCAGTCGAGGCGCTTGTCCAGGCTCGAGTCCTCGGCGATGGGGGTTTCGGGCAGAGCCTCGCTCACCACCTCGAGCGTGTCGATCTTCACCTCGAGGCCGCCGAGCTTGACGCGCTCGTCGTGCTTCAGCTCGCCGCTGACGCGCACCATGGTGCCGTGGGCGAGGCCGCCAATCGTCTCGGTCAACGCGAGTGCGGCACGCTGCGCGTCCAGTTCGTCCCGTGACCGCTCATCGAGACGATGAGCGGCGCTGGCGTCGCGGTCGAGGCCAGAAATGGCCTCGCCTCCAAGCTCCAGCGCGCGCGTCGCCGGGTTCACGAGCTGAACTGCGCCGGTCTCGTCGCGCAGAATGACGAACTGCACCTTCTTCTGATCGCGCACCGTCTCCACCCAGCCGGCGACCTCCACGGGGCCGTCAGGAAGAGGGGACAGGTGCGCGATGAGGGTGCGGGTCATAACCCCCGAGTCTACGGGCGATAGCGCCCCTCCTAGACTGGCCCCGTGCCTGCCGACGTGATCCACCTCGTGCGCCACGGCGAGGTGCACAACCCCCAGCGCATCCTGTACGGCCGCCTCGAGGGCTACGGCCTCAGCGATCTCGGCCATCGCATGGCGGAAGCGTCCGCGCGGTCGCTCGGCGGGCATCCGATCACGGCGCTCTACAGCTCGCCCCTGCAGCGCACGCGCGAGTCGGCGGCGCCCTGGCAAGAGGCCTTCGGACTCGAGCCGCACATCGACGAGCGCCTCATCGAGCCGATGAACCGCTTCGAGGGCAAGCGCATGGACCGCGCCACCCTCATGAACCCCAAGCACTGGCCGTGGATGCTCAACCCGAGCAAACCCAGTTGGGGCGAGCCGTTCGCCTCCATCGCCACCCGGATGCTCGCGGCCATGACCGACGCGCACGCGCGCACCGAGGGTGGCGAGGTCGTCATGGTCAGCCACCAGCTTCCGATTTGGATGGCGCACCGGGCGGTCGCCGGCAAGCGGCTCGCGCACGACCCGCGCACGCGGCGCTGCGCATTGTCGAGTATTACGAGCTTCGCGTGGCGCGACGGCGCCTTCACTGAGATCGGTTATCAGGATCCCGGGGTAGAATTGGGGGAAACACCCATCGACCTCGGAGCAGTGTGACGACCACCATCCGCACCCCCCGACGCCGACGCCCGTTCCGCACCGCTGCCGCCGTGGCCGCCGTCGGCGCGATCATCGCGCTTGCTGGCTGCGCGCCCAGCCAAGGCGATCGACTGGCCGAACAATTCCGCGAGGGCACCGGCCAGGGCTACATCTCGGGCGACGGCGCGTACACCGTCATCGCCGAGGCCGACCGCGGTGAGCCGATCGCCTTCGAGGGCACCGTTGAGTCGGGCGAGACGGTTTCGAGCGACGACTTCGCCGGCCAGGTCGTCGTCGTCAACTTCTGGTACGCCGCCTGCCCGCCGTGCCGCGTCGAGGCGGCCGACCTCGAGGCCATCTGGCAAGAGTTCCAGCCCGAGGGCGTGCAGTTCGTCGGCGTCAACATTCGTGATGGCGTGGGCACCGCGCTGACCTTCGCCGAAGAGTTCGGCATTACCTACCCCTCGATCCTTGACCGCGACGACGCCGCTGTGCGCCTCGCGTTCTCGGGCGAGGTCGCGCCGAACGCCGTGCCGACCACGCTGGTGCTCGACCAGCAGGGCCGCGTCGCCGCCCGCATCTCGGGCCTGCTCACCGAGCCATCGACCCTGCGCGCCATGATCAGCGACACGCTCGCCGAAGCCGAGAGCTAGGCCGCCGCCGTGGTGAACCCCGTCGGCGAGATCGTGCTGAGCGGCAACCTGCTGCTCGCGATGCCGATCGCGCTCGCCGCCGGGTTTCTCGCCTTCGCGTCGCCCTGCGTGCTGCCGCTGGTGCCCGGTTACCTCGCCTACGTCGGCGGATTCACCCGCCCGGTTGAGAACGCGCGCGAACGCAGCCGACTACTGCTCGGCGTGAGCCTGTTCATCCTCGGCTTCAGCGTCGTCTTCGTCGCGTTCTCGATCGTCTTTGCGACGGCGGGCCTGCTGTTGCAGTCGCAGCTCGACCTGATCACCCGCATCGCCGGCGTGATCGTCATTCTGATGGGCCTGGTCTTCGTGGGTCAGGTGTCGTTCCTGCAGCGCACCGTGCGGCCGAAGCTCACGGCAGCGGCGGGCCTCGGTGGCGCGCCCGTGCTCGGCATCGTGTTCGGGTTCGGTTGGGTGCCCTGCATTGGCCCGACCCTGATCGCCGTCAACGCCCTCGTCATCAACGAGGGCGATATCGGCCGCGCGGCGCTCATCGGCCTGCTGTACTGCGTCGGTCTCGGCGTTCCCTTCCTGCTGCTCGCCTTCGGCTTCCGCTGGGCGACCGGCGCGGCCGCGTGGCTGAAGCGCAACGCGCGCGCCATCAATCTCATCGGAGGTGGCCTGCTCATCGTCATCGGCATCGCGATGGTGACGGGCCTGTGGTCCCTCTTCGTGTCGAGCCTGGGATCGGTGATCGGTGGAACCGTTACGCCCCTCTGACTATGACGACGGCAGCGGCGCCCCCGCCGCCATCGACGAGGGCCCCGGCCGCGCATCCGCCGACGGCCCCACGCAACCTCGCCTCGGCGTCGTCGGCTGGGTGCGCTTCGTCTGGCGTCAGCTCACGAGCATGCGCACGGCCCTTGTGTTGCTGCTCCTCCTCGCCGTCGCGGCGATCCCCGGCTCGCTCGTGCCGCAGCGCTCGTCGAACCCGAACGGTGTGGTGCAGTACCAGCGCGACGACCCCGAACTGTTTGCGGTGCTCGACGCGCTCCAGCTGTTCGACACCTTCACCTCGGTGTGGTTCAGCGCGATCTACCTGCTGCTGTTCGTCTCGCTGATCGGCTGCATCATTCCCCGCACGACCCATCACTGGCGGGCCATGCGCTCGCGCCCGCCGAAGACGCCGGCGCGCTTGAACCGCCTGGTCGGCTATCGCGAGGCGGATGCGCGTGGCTCGGTCGAGGAGGCGCTTTCCGCCGGCGAGGCGGTGCTGCGCCGCCAGCGCTTCCGCGTGGAGCGCTACGGCGACTCGCTGTCGGCCGAGCGTGGCTACCTGCGCGAGACCGGAAACCTGGTCTTCCACATGGCGCTCGTCGGCGTGCTCGCGACGGTCGGGTTTGCGGGCGGCTTCGGCTACAACGGCCAGAAGGTCATCGTCGAGGGTCAGACCTTCGTCAACCAGTTGACGACCTACGACACGTTCTCGGCGAGCCGCTTCTTTGACGACTCGCGCCTTGACCCGTTCTCGTTGCGGCTCGATGAGTTCGAGGGTGTGTTTGAGGCGGCGGTTGACGAGCAGTCGGGGGCGCTGCTCGCTCAACCCCTTGACTACACGGCCACGGTGACGGTGACCGAGGCAAACGGCGAGAGCGTGCAGCGCGACATCAAGGTCAACGCGCCCATCGATATCCAGGGGATGCGCGCCTACCTTCTTGGCAACGGATTCGCGCCCGTCATCACGGTGCGTAACGCCGACGGCGATGTCGTGTTCGATGAGTCGGTCGCGTTCTTGCCGCAGGACAGCAATCTCACGAGCCTCGGCATCATCAAGGTGCCCGATGGCTTGCCTGAGCAGCTCGGCATGATCGGCTTCTTCTACCCGTCGGCGGTGCAGCTCGAGAGTGGTGCCCTGTCGAGTGTGTGGCCGCAGCCCGACAATCCGGTGCTCACCCTGAACGTCTTCCAGGGCGACCTGGGCCTGGACGACGGTGTTCCGCGCAACGCGTACGCCCTCGACGTGGACGACTTGGAGCAGGTCACGGGCGGCGAGACCGGCACCGAGTCGATTGTGCTCGGCCTCGGCCAGACGGCCGAACTGCCGAACGGATGGGGCACGGTCGAGTTCACCGCCCTGCCGCGCTTCGTCTCGATTGACATCCACCACGACCCGACGCAGCTGGGCGTGTTCGTCTCGACGGTGCTCGCCATCGCGGGTCTGATCGTGAGTCTCTTCGTGCCCCGCCGCCGCGTGTGGATCGCCGCTGAGCAGACGAACGACGGCGTGCGCCTGCGCTACGCGGGTCTTGCCCGCGGCGAAGATCCGAACCTCGATGGCGCGGTTGAGCGCGTCGCGACCGAGCACCTCGATCGGCTGGGCGGCCGCGTCGAGACCTCGCAGCCCGCCCCGGTTGCATCCCAGTAACCACGCCTACCATGGAGCCCGTGATGGAGAACCTCGCCAGCCTCTCGCTCGTCGCCGTGTACTCGGCGATGGGTGTCTACACCCTCGCGTTTATCGCCTTCACCCTCGACCTCGCGAAGCGGTCGGCCGAGTTGCCGGCTCGTGCCGCGAGCGGTGCGGCGGGGGCACCGGTCATCGCCACGGCCGCCGCCTCCGTCAGGGGATCAGCCGCGGGCGGCACCGCCGTTCTCGAGCGTGAAAAGACCCTGAAGCCTGAGAACAAGGATGGTTCGCGCGGCGGCGCGACCGTCTACCAGCGCGTTGCTTTCGCTCTGGCGATCATCGGCTGGGTGCTGCACCTGGCGGCGACGCTGACCCGCGGCATCGCGGCCGACCGCGTGCCGTGGTCGAACATGTTCGAGTTCGGCCTCACTGCCACGCTGCTCGGTATGGGCACCTTCCTCGGCGTCCAGCTGTGGAAGGACGTGCGCTACCTCGGGGCCTACATCACCGGCTTCACCGTGCTGTCGCTCGGCATCGTCACCGTGAACTTCTACGTGGACGTCGTGCCGACGCCGCCCGCATTGCAGTCGGCCTGGCTCATTATTCACGTGCTCGTGGCTTCGCTCGCCACGGCGTTCTTCGCCATCGGCGCCGGCTTGTCGACGATGCAGTTGCTGCGCCACCAGCGTGAGGTGCGCAAGACCGCGGGCCTGCGATTTCTCGACACCGTGCCGGGCGCATCCACGCTCGAGTCGCTCGCGTACCGCATCAACGTCGTCGGCTTCGTTTTCTGGACCTTCACCCTCGTCGCCGGCGCTATTTGGGCTGAGCGTGCTTGGGGCCGCTACTGGGGCTGGGACACCAAGGAGGTGTGGACCTTCATCATTTGGGTGCTCTTCGCCGGGTACATTCACGCGCGAGCGACCCGAGGCTGGCGCGGTAACCGCTCGGCGTGGCTCGCGATTGTGGGTTTCGGCGCCGTGATCTTCAATTACACGATCGTGAACCTGTTCTTCGAGGGGCTCCACTCGTACAGCGGCATCTGATCGACCATCGCGCGACGCGCCCCCGACCACTGGTCGGGGGCGCGTCGGCGTTTGCAGGAACGTGCGCAACAGGCCTGGAATCGTGGCCCCCGTTTGTGGGATAGACCTGAGATTCCTTCCCGCGTGTGGCGCGGCTGCGCTGGAAAAACGTGACCTGTGTGCAAACGCTTGCAGCAACACCTGATGCCGGCTAGCGTCAGCCCTCGTTCACCACGCAGGGGCACGATGCCGTGCCAGGAAGTCAGAGTCGACGCATGCCGCACCGCCCGGCCGCCCGCACCACCCTCGCCGCGCTCACCACGAGCGCACTCGTTCTCACCGCACTCGGCGCCGGCGTTCTGCCCGCCGCCGTGGCCGACGAACCGGCCGACACCTACGCCCTGGTCGGCAGCCTGCAGACCGAGCTCGGCTGCGACGCCGACTGGGCTCCCGACTGCGCCGCGACCGAGCTCGCCCCGACCGCGACACCCGGCCTGTACTCGGCCGAGTTCGACCTGCCCGCCGGTAGCTACGACTACAAGGTCGCCGCGAACGACACGTGGGATGCGGCCTGGGGGCTGAACGGGGGCGCCGACGACGTGCCGCTGACGACGGCGGGTGACACGCGCATCCGGGTCTCGTTCGATGCGACAGCCGAGCGCATCGGTCTCGAGTTGCTCAGCGTCGAGGGCGCGTACGGCGACGCCGACGCCGCCATCGTCGCCCCGCCCGTGCGACAGCCGGGCAGCGCCGAAAACTTCTACTTCGTCATGACCGACCGCTTCGCCAATGGCGACCCCACGAACGACGAGGGCGGTCTCGAGGGCGACCGCCTCGTGACCGGCTTCGATCCGACCGACAAGGGCTTCTTCCACGGTGGTGACATCGCCGGCGTGCGCGCGAACCTTGACTACATCGAGGGCCTCGGCACCTCCGCCATCTGGTTCACGCCGAGCTTCAAGAACCAGCCGGTCCAGGGCGAGGGCGTGAACGCCTCGGCCGGGTACCACGGCTACTGGATCACCGACTTCACCCAGCTCGACCCGCACCTCGGCACCAACGCCGAGCTTGAGGCGCTCATCGCCGAGGCGCACGCCCGCGATATCAAGGTCTACTTCGACATCATCACGAACCACACCGCCGACGTGATCAGCTACGAGGAGGGCGCGTACTCGTACATCGACATCGCGAACTCGCCGTACCGGGATGCCGTCGGGAACGTCATCGACATCGCCGCGCTCGCGGGCTCGGAGGACTGGCCCGCGCTCGACGCGGCCACCAGCTTCCCGTACACGCCTGTTATCGCCGAGGGCGACGAGAACATCAAGGTTCCGGCCTGGCTGAATGACCCGACGCTCTACCACAACCGCGGCGACTCGACGTGGACGGGCGAGTCGGTCACGTACGGCGACTTCGTCGGCCTCGACGACCTGATGACCGAGCACCCGACCGTCGTTAACGGCTTCGTCGAGGTGTATCAAGACTGGATCGACCTCGGTATCGACGGCTTCCGCATCGACACCGCCAAGCACGTGAACTTTGAGTTCTGGGAGACCTGGACCACCGAGGTGCTCGACTACGCCCGCAACGTCGCGGGCAAGCCCGACTTCTTCATGTTTGGTGAGGTCTACGACGCCGACCCGGTGAAGCTCGCGCCGTACGTGCGCGACACCGACATGAACTCGGTGCTCGACTTCACCTTCCAGGCGCGCGCCACCTCGTTCGCGGGCGGCAACTCGGCGGCGGGCCTGCGTCAGCTGTTCGACGGTGACGACTACTACACGACGCCCGACTCGTCGGCGACCGCGCTGCCGACCTTCCTCGGCAACCACGACATGGGCCGCGTCGGCTACTTCCTCGCCTCGGCCGGAAACACCCTGCAGCGCACCGAGCTCGCGCACGAGCTCATGTACCTGACCCGCGGCCAGCCCGTCGTCTACTACGGCGACGAGCAGGGCTTCGCCGGCACCGGCGGCGATAAGGATGCGCGCCACACGCTCTTCGCGACGCAAACGCAGGAATACGCGAACCAACCGCTCATCACCGGCGAGAACGCCGGCAGCATCGACCGCTTCGACACCGACGCCCCGATGTACCGAGTGATCGCCGAGCTTGCTGCGCTGCGCGAGTCGACCCCGGCGCTCCAGACCGGCGCCCAGATCGAGCGCTTCGTCACCTCGGGTGCCGGCGTCTACGCCTTCAGCCGCGTCGAGCGCGACGAGAAAATCGAGCACCTGGTCGCCGTGAACAACGCGACCGAGGCGCGCACCGTCGAGGTGCCGACGCTCACGGCCGACGCATCCTTCTCGGTGCTCTACGGCGACGGCCAGCCGGTCGAGAGCGGCGCCGATGGCGTCGTGTCGATCACCGTGCCGGCGCTCAGCGCCGTCGTGTGGGTGGCCGGTGCTCCGGTCACTGCGCCCGAGTCGGCGCTCGCCGTGTCGGTGAGTGCGCCGACGCCCGGTGCCGCGGTCACGGGCCTTGCGCCGGTCGTCGCCGACGTCGACGACAACACCTGGGTCGAGACGAGCCTCGCGTGGCGCGTCGCGGGCGACGACGAGTGGACCCCGCTCGGCACCGCCGAAGACACGACGCCCCGCGTCTTCCACGACACCCGCGGGCTCGCCGTCGGCACTCTCGTCGAGTACCGCGCCGTGACGGTGGATGCGGCCGGAAACCGTACCGCCGCATCCACCTACGCCTCGGTCGGGGTTGCCGTCGACGGCGCCATCGACGACGGGGGCGATGGTGGCGAGGCGCCCGTCTACGACATGGTGACCGTGCCTGGCAGCCACAACTCCGAGATGGGATGCGCGGGCGACTGGCAGCCCGACTGCGAGGCGGCCGCGCTCACGCTGCGCGCCGACGGCATCTGGGCAGGCACCTTCGACGTGCCCGAGGGCTCGTACGAGTACAAGGTCGCAATCAACGGGTCGTGGGATCTGAACTTCGGCGCCAACGGTGAGCCGGGCGGGGCGAACATCGCCTACACGCACGGTGGCGGCCCGATCACGTTCTACTTTGACCCGCGCACCGGCGTCGTGACCTCGACGGCGCAGGGCCCGATCATCACCATCCCCGGCAGCATGCAGTCGGAAATCGGATGCTCGGGTGACTGGCAGCCCGACTGCCTCGCCACCATCGCGATGGACGGTGATGGTGACGGCATCTACGAGTTCGCGACCAGCAGCATCCCGGCCGGAGCCTACGAAGCGAAGGTCGCGCACGGCCTGAGCTGGGACGAGAACTACGGCGTCGGCGGGGCCCCGAACGGTGCGAACTACGGGTTCAGTGTCGCCGGTGACGACCTCGTGGTGTTCCGCTACACGCTCGAGACGAACACGCTCGAGATCGCGGTCGAGAACCCTCCGCTCGCGGGCCTCGGCACCGAGCAGGCCATGTGGGCGGCGAGTGGCGCCATTGCCTGGCCCGTCGGGCTGCTCGGCGGCGTGCCGGCGACAAACGCGAGCTGGACCCTCGAACACTCGGCCGAGGCGAGCCTCGAGCTCGTCGACGGCGAGGTCGTCGGCGGGGGCGAGCCGATCGCGCTCGAGCGCCTGACCGAGGGCTTGCCGAGCGAGACGCGCGAGCGCTTCCCGCACCTTGCGGGCTCGGTCGCGCTCGCTCCTGCCGGGCTCGAGCGGGCCGACGTGGCCGCGCTCGTGCGCGGGCAACTGTGGGTCGTGCAGCGTGTGGACGGTGCGATCACCGCCGTCACGGGCGTGCAGATCCCCGGCGTGCTCGACGAGCTCTACGCAGCGGCGGCGGCTGATGCCGAGCTTGGCGCGGTCGTCGACGGCTCGGACGTCACCCTGAACCTGTGGGCGCCGACGGCGCGCGCGGTGTCGGCGGAGGTATGGAGCGCGGGCGCGACGGGCGACGCGGCGGTGATCAGCGCATCCTTCGACGACGCCTCGGGCGTCTGGAGCGTCACCGACGAGAGTGTTGAGGTCGGCAGCGAGTACCGCTGGCGCGTCGAGGTGTTCGCCCCGTCGACGGGCGACATCGAGACCAACTCGGTCACTGACCCGTACTCGACGGCGCTCACCGTGAACTCGGCCCGCACTGTCGTTGTCGACCTCGACGCTGACGAGCTGCGCCCGCAGCTGTGGGAGGACACGCCTGCGCCGACCGTCGAGCGCAGCGTCGACCGCGCGATCTACGAGCTGCACGTGCGCGACTTCTCGATCGGTGACCAGACCGTGCCGGCCAACGAGCGCGGCACGTACCACGCCTTCACCCGTGACTCGGCGGGCACGCAGCAGCTGCGGCAGCTCGCCGAGGCGGGCATCACGACCGTGCACCTGCTGCCCACCTTCGACATCGCGACGATCGAAGAGGTGCGGTCGGAGCAGGCCGAGCCCGAGTGTGACCTCGCCTCGTTCGGCCCGGCGTCCGAAGAGCAGCAGGCGTGCATCAGCGCCATTCGCGACCTCGACGGCTTCAACTGGGGCTACGACCCGTACCACTTCTCGACGCCCGAGGGCTCGTACGCGGTGAACCCCGACGGCGGCGCACGGGTGGCCGAGTTCCGCTCGATGGTGGGGGCGCTGCACGCGACCGGCCTCGAGGTCGTGCTCGACAAGGTGTTCAACCACACCGCCGAGGCGGGCCAGGGTCAGAAGTCGGTGCTCGACCGCATCGTTCCCGGCTACTACCACCGCTTGAACGCGGTGGGCGATGTCGAGACCTCGACCTGCTGCCAGAACGTCGCGACCGAGCACGAGCTCGCCGAGAAGCTCATGGTCGACTCGGTCGTCACCTGGGCGCGCGACTACCGCGTCGACGGGTTCCGCTTCGACCTCATGGGGCACCACTCGAAAGAGAACATGCTCGCGGTGCGGGCGGCCCTCGACGAGCTGACCCTTGAGCGCGACGGGGTCGACGGGTCGAGCGTCTTCCTCTACGGCGAGGGCTGGAACTTTGGCGAGGTGGCGAACAACGCGCGCTTCGAGCAGGCCACGCAGGGTCAGCTCGGCGGCACCGGCATCGCCACGTTCAACGACCGTCTGCGCGACGCCGTGCACGGCGGAAGCCCCGTCGACAGCTCGTCGACCTTCACGCAGGGCTTCGGCACCGGCCTCGGCACCGACCCGAACGGCGACCCCATCAACGGGTCGACCGAGCGGGCCATTGCCGATCTGCGCGCGCAGTCTGACCTCGTGCGCATTGGCCTCGTCGGCAACCTGCGCGACTACGAGCTCGAGTCGGCCTCCGGCGCGGTCGTGCCGGGCAGCCAGCTCGACTACCGCGGGTCATCTGCCGGCTATGCCGACGAACCGAACGAGGTCATCAACTACGTGGATGCGCACGACAACGAAACGCTCTACGACCTCGCGGTGCTGAAGTTGCCGCGCGACACCACGATGGCCGACCGGGTGCGCATGAACACGCTGATGCTCGGCACGGTCACGCTGTCGCAGGCACCGTCGTTCTGGCACGCGGGCACCGAGCTGCTGCGCTCGAAGTCGCTCGACCGCAACAGCTACAACTCGGGTGACTGGTTCAACCGCATCGACTGGACCGGTGAGCAGTCGACCTTCGGTTCGGGTCTGCCGCCGGCGGCCGACAACGAGGGCAAGTGGGGCGTCATGGCGCCGCTGCTGGCCGACCCCGCGCTCAAGCCGACGGCCGACGACATTGCGGCGGCCGAGGCACAGGCGCTCGACCTGCTGCGCGTGCGCAGCTCGGTTGACCTGCTGCAGCTGGGCTCAGCCGAGCTCATCGGCGAGAAGGTCAGCTTCCCGAACAGCGGCCCCGACGCGGTTCCTGGCCTCGTCGTCATGCTGATCGACGACCTGCTCGGCGACGATGTCGACCCCGAGCTTGAAGGGGCGCTCGTCGTGTTCAACGCCTCGCCCGACGCGATCACGGAAGAGATCGAGGGGCTGGCAGGGCGCGAGTTCGCGCTGACGGAGGCGCAGGCCTCGGGCTCGGACCCGGTCGTGGCGTCGACGACGTGGGATGCGGCGACGGGTGCGGTCAGCATCCCGGCGCGCAGCGTCGCCGTGCTCGTCGACAGCCAAGACGGTGGCTCGGACGGTGAGGGGCCGGGCAATGGCAACGGGCCCGGTAACGGCAACGGAAACGGGCCCGGCAATGGCAATGGAAACGGGCCGGGTAACGGGAACGGCAATGAGCCGGGTAACGGGAACGGCAACGGGCCCGGAAACGGGAACGGCCCAGGCTCGGGCAACAACGGCAACGGCAACAACGGAAACGGAAACGGCCTCGGCAACGGGGGCGTCGGTCAGGGCAACGGCAACGGCAACGTGCGCCCCGCCCAGCTCGACACCAGCCGCGTCGCGCCGGGTGAGACGGTGCGGCTCAGCGGCGCCGGATTCACCTCGGGCGAAACCGTGCAGGTGTGGATGAACTCCACCCCGCGCCTGCTGCTCGCCACCACGGCCGATGCCGAGGGTCGCGTCGCGGTTGCGGTCACGATTCCGATGGAGGCCGAGATCGGTGAGCACACGCTGCGCCTCGTCGGCCTCGAGAGCGGGCTCGAACTCGCGTCGCCGCTGACCGTGACACGGCTCGCATTCACGGGCGTCGACATCGCTCCGATGCTCGTGGTCGCGTTGCTGCTTGTCGCGGGCGGAGTTGCGCCGCTCGTGCTGCGCCGACGCCGCGCGACGGCGTAGCGCTGGTGCCCCCGGGCTGGGGACGCCCGGGGGCTTCAGCGTTGCGGTCAGTCCGCTGCCGCGGCCACTTCCAGCAGCTCGCGGCAGCGGGCAACGCGCTCGCGCCACCACGTTTCCCGGTCGGCGGGCGCCGCGAACCGGGCCAGGGCATCCTCGTCGATGGTGATGGGGCCGACCGGGATCGCGCCGTCCACCGGAACGAGTGGTGAGGCGACGACGTCGCCGAGCAGCAGGGCCGCGGTGCCGAGCCCACAGTCGTAGGGCAGCTCGGGCAAGCGTGCGGCGAGGGCGGCGCCCATCGCGAGGCCCACACTCGTGTCGAGCGCGCTCGAGACGACGGCGGGCAGCCCCGCCTCGGCGACGATCGCGAGCGCCCGGTCGATGCCGCCGAGCGGCGCCGCCTTGATCACGAGCAGGTCCACGGCCTCGGCCCGCGCGACGGCGATCGGGTCGGCGGCCTTGCGCACGCTCTCGTCGGCGGCGATGGGCACGTCGATGCGATGGATGCGAGCGCGCAGCTCGGCGAGCTCGGGCACCGAGGCGCACGGCTGCTCCACGTATTCGAGGTCGAACTCTTCGAGTGCGCGAATGGCGTGCTCGGCTTCGTCAACGTTCCACGCACCGTTCGCGTCGAGGCGGATGCGTCCCTCGGCCCCCAGCAGACGCCGCGTCTCGCGCACTCGCTTTACGTCGTCGGCGAGGGTTTCGCCGCGCTCGGCAACCTTGATCTTCACGGTGCGGCACTCACCGAAGCGGGCGAGAACGCCCTCGATGCGATCGAGCGCGACGGCCGGCAGCGTGGCGTTCACAGGGATGCTGTCGCGCACCGCGGGTGCGGATGGCGCGTTCCAGCCCGCATCGATCGCGGCGGCCAGCCACGTCGCCGCCTCCGCATCCTCGTACTCGACGAAGGGGCTGAACTCGGCCCAGCCGTGCGGGCCGCGCAGCAGTACCGCCTCGCGGTGCTCGATGCCGCGGAAGCGCGTCGCGAGCGGAATGCGCACGACGTGCGCGTTGGCCAGCAGCGCCTCGAGGGCCGGTGGTTCTTGCGTTCCGTTGTGCCCCCGAGCTTCCATCTGCCCAGTGTGGCACCGGGTGCCGGCGGCGGGCCCGCCGCCCGGCCGAATCCGCCGCACGGCACGCGAGTTTCGCCGAGGGCCCGTGACGTATTGCAGGAATCCAGCGTGCTGTCTCCCGTGTTTCCGGGGCATCGGCGACCCCACCCGCCCTGTTTTCCTGAGAAACGTCACGCGGCCCGCGCGCGACCCACGGTCGTAGGCTTGCCGCATGGCCGAATCTGCTCGCCCGGTGTCTGAACTGTTCGACGCGTCGCGCTGGGTCGTGGCGCCCGGCTTCGATGAGCTGAGCGACATCACTTACCACCACGACACCTCGGGGCGCATCGCGCGCGTGGCGTTCAACCGGCCCGAGGTGCGCAACGCGTTTCGCCCGCACACGGTCGACGAGCTATACCGGGCACTCGACGACGCGCGGCAGAACCCGCGCATCGGGGTCGTGCTGCTGACGGGCAACGGGCCGAGCGGGAAAGACGGTGGCTGGGCGTTCTGCTCGGGCGGCGACCAGCGCATCCGCGGGCGGGCGGGCTACCAATACGCCGAGGGAGAGACGGCCGACACGGTCGACACGGCCCGCGCCAGCAGGCTGCACATCCTCGAGGTGCAGCGCTTGATTCGCTTCATGCCGAAGGTCGTCATCGCCCTCGTGCCCGGGTGGGCAGCCGGCGGCGGCCACTCGCTGCACGTGGTGTGCGACATGACGATCGCGAGCCGCGAGCACGCCCGGTTCAAGCAGACCGACGCCGACGTGGGCTCGTTCGACGCCGGCTACGGCAGCGCGTACCTCGCCAAGCAGGTCGGCCAGAAGGTGGCCCGCGAGATCTTCTTCCTCGCCCGCGAGTACGACGCCGAGCGCGCGTACGAGATGGGCACGGTGAACGCCGTCGTGCCGCACGCCGAGCTCGAGAGCGTTGGCCTCGAGTGGGCCGAGACGATTCTGACGAAGTCGCCGACGGCGATCCGCATGCTGAAGTACGCCATGAACTTGACCGACGACGGGCTCGTCGGCCAGCAGCTGTTCGCCGGTGAGGCCACCCGCCTCGCGTACGGAACCGACGAGGCCGTCGAGGGCCGTGACTCCTTCCTCGAAAAGCGCGCGCCCGACTGGTCTCCGTTCCCCTGGCAGTATTGACCGTCCTCACCGGCGCTGACGCGCATCCCGGGCGCCAACCCAGCCGCCCGCGCTAGCGTTACCGCGTGACTCGTCCGCTTGCCGTTGTCGACTCTGCCGACCCCATCGCGTGCCTCGAGGCGTTGCGTGAGGCGCTCGGCGGCGACGGGCCGGCCGTGCTGTTCCGGGGCGGCGGCGTCAACCCCGTGCACACCGCGCCGCTCGATGTCGAGAAGCGCATCGCGCTCGTCGTCGAGACGAGCGGCACGACGGGTCGCCCGAAGCGGGTCGCGCTGAGCGCCGACGCCGTGCTCGCGAGCGCCGCCGCCTCGACCGGCGCGCTCGGCGAACCCGGCCAGTGGATGCTCGCCCTCCCCGTCCACTACATCGCCGGCAGCAACGTGCTCGCCCGCTCGCTCGCCTCCGGCGTCGACCCCGTGACGATCGCACCCGGCCGCATGGGCGCCGCAGACGTGCTCGCCGCGATCGGCCGCTTCACCGAGAAGCACCGCTACACCGCGCTCGTGCCGGCTCAGCTCAGCCGACTGCTCGACGAGGCCGACGAGAACGCCGAGCTCGCCGACGCGCTCGCCGGCTTCGACCGCATTCTGGTCGGCGGCCAGGCGACTCCGGCCGCGCTCATCGACCGCGCCCGCGCCCACGGCTGGGCCATCACCCGCACCTACGGCTCGAGCGAAACCTGCGGCGGCGTCGTCTACGACGGCCGCCCGATCGGCCAGACCGAGGTGCGCATTGTGGATGGCCGCGTCGAGCTCGGCGGCCCCACGCTCGCCGAGTACTACCTCGGCGACCCCGAGCGCACCGCCGACGCCTTCGTCGAGCGCGAAGGGGCGCGCTGGTACCGCACCGACGACGCCGGCGAGCTGGTCGACGGGGTGCTGCGCGTCACCGGCCGCATCGACGACGTCATCGTCTCGGGCGGTGTGAAGGTGCGCCTGGCCGCGGTCGAGCGCGTCGTGCGCGAGCAGCCCGGCCTCGCCGACGCGGTCGTCGTCGCCGGTCACCACGCCGAGTGGGGCGAGGTGCCGGTGGTCGTCACCACTGCCCGCCCCGATCGGGATGCTCTGCGTCGCTTCGTCGGCGAATCGCTTGGCCCCGAGGCCCGCCCCGACCGCGTCGTCGTGGTGGACGCGCTGCCGATGCTGGCGAGCGGAAAACCCGACCGCCTCGCCGCCGCGCGCCTCGCCGCGGGCGCGAGCGCAGCATCCGGAACCTCGCCCGCCTCCTAGAATCGGGCGCGTGGCGAAGACCCCCGCGAAGAAGAAATCTGGCACCCCGGCCCGCAACGCACGCGCTCAGAAGAAGCCGCACGCGTCTCCTGAGCGCAGCGGCAACCCGGCGGCGGTCCGCCGCGCGACGCCCCGCGACTGGATCGCCGGCGCCCGCCCGCGCACGCTGACCCTCGCGCTCGCCCCGGTCATTCTCGGTACCGCCGTCGCCTACTGGTTCGCCGCCTTCGACCCGACGCTCGCCGGACTCGCCCTCGCGGTTGCGGTCTTCCTGCAGGTCGGCGTGAACTACGCCAACGACTACAGCGACGGCGTGCGCGGTACCGACGCGGTGCGGGTCGGCCCCAGCCGCCTCACCGGCTCGGGCGCCGCGAAACCGCGAACGGTGCTGACCGTCGCGCTCGTCTTCTTCGCGCTCGCGGCCGCTGCCGGCCTCGCGATCGTCGTGCTCACGCAGCTGTGGTGGCTGATCGCGGTCGGCGCCGTCGCGCTGGTCGCCGCCTGGTTCTACACGGGCGGGAAGCGTCCATACGGATACGCGGGGCTCGGCGAACTTGTCGCCTTCGTCTTCTTCGGGCCGGTTGCCGTCGTCGGCACAACCTTCATTCAGACGGGCACGGCGCCGTTCGAGTCGTGGCTCGCCGGCGTCATGATCGGACTGTTTGCGGCCGCGATCTTGCTCGTCAACAACATTCGCGACGTCGAGCAAGACACGCTCGCCGGCAAGCGCACGCTCGCGGTGCGCACGGGGTCGAGGGTCGCGCGCATCCTCTTCGTGGTGTTGCTCGCGCTGCCGTTCGTCGGCCTCGTGTGGTTCATCATTCTGTTCCCGGCGGCGCCGCTGGCCTTCTTTGCCCTGCTGCTGACGCTGCCGGTGAGCCTCATCGTCATCACGGCGCGCACACCGCGCGAGCTGATCCTCGCGCTGCAGTTGACGAGCCTCGCGGCGCTCGTGTTCGCGGTCGCGCTCGGCGCCGCGATCGCGTTCTAGCGCGAGCCTCCGGGAGGGGCCGCAGCCACGTCGCCGTCGCCATCGGGGCCGTCGCCATCGGGGCCGTGCGCCCCCTCGATGAGCGCATCCTCTTCGGCGGTGTCGTCGTCGACCTCGCCGCGCTGCGCCCGCGCGCGACGTTCGGCCACGTCGACCGCCACCGCTTCGCGCAGGCGGCCGAAGAAGATGTACGACACGGCGAACGAGATGAGGGCGGCGCCGAGGCCGGCGATCAGGAAGACGGGGAAGCCGTTGATGCCGGTCGATTCGAGCGGCAGCCGCAGGTAGGTCGCCAGCAGGGCGAAGACGGCGGCAAAGATGCCGAACCGCAGCAGGCTGTAAACGATCCACGGGCGCACGGGACCAGTCTAGGGAAGCCCGCTGGGGCATCCATCCGACGTGAGGCGCGCACTCACGCCGCGCACAGCGCCCGTGCGTACACTTCACACCATGGTTCGGGTCATCCTCATCGGCGGTGTGATCGCTGTGGCGTTCACGATTTACACGCTTGTCGACGTGCTGATGACCGAGCGCTCGCGCATCCGCGGCGTGCCGAAGCCGGTGTGGGCGATCATCACGCTGTTGCCCGTCATCGGCGGGGTGCTGTGGTTGACGATCGGCAAGATCAAGCGCGGCCCGCGTCGCACGGTCGGCCCGATCGCTCCCGACGACGACCCCAGCTTTCTGAGCACGCTCAGCCAGGAGGAGATCCGTCGCCGCGCCGAGCAAGACGAGCGTTTGCGCCGCCTCGAGCAAGAGCTGGCCGACCTCGAGGCGGAAGACGACGATGACAACGACACCCCCCGCGCCGGAACAGCCGGCTAGCGCCGAGCACTCCATCGCGCCGGTGAGCCCGGCCGCCGAGGCGGCCATGGCTCTGCTTCACGGGATGCACGCCCTCGGCCTCGAGGACGTCGTCGTCAGCCCCGGCTCGCGCTCTCAGGCCCTCGCTCTCGCCGCGGCAGCGCTCGAGCGGGCCGGTCTGCTGCGGGTGCACGTGCGCATCGACGAGCGGGTTGCCGGCTTCACCGCCCTCGGCCTCGCCGTCGAGTCGGGTCGCCCCGTCGCCGTCATCTGCACCTCGGGCACCGCGGTCGCGAACCTGCACCCCGCTGTGCTCGAGGCGCACCACTCGGGCGTGCCGCTCGTGCTGCTCACCGCCGACCGCCCGCGCGAGCTGCGCGGCATCGGCGCCAACCAGACCACGAACCAAGTCGGCATCTTCGGCGACATGGTCACCGCCGATTGGGACGTCGACGCCCCCACCGGCGCACCCGGCGAGGCCGACGACATGCGCGAACTCGCCGCCGTCGCCATGCGCGCCGCCGCCGACGGCCCGGTGCACCTGAACCTCGCCTACCGTGAGCCGCTCAGCGGGGCCGAGCCGAGCATCCCCGACATCGCGTCCATCGCCGACGGCGCCGACGCGTCCGAGATGGATGCGCGCCCCGCCTGGCAGCGCACCCCCGGCCCGAACGTCATCGACCTCGAACCCGACGACGCGACCGTCGTCATTGCCGGCCACGGCGCCGGCGCCCGGGCCGAAGAGCTCGCCGCCGCCCTCGGGGCCCCGCTCATCGCCGAGGTGTCGAGCGGCGCCCGGTTCGGCCGCCACGCGGTCGTCGCCTACCGCGAGGTGCTGCGCGGCCCGCACGGCGAGGCGGTGGGTCGCGCGGTCGTGCTCGGCCATCCGACGCTGAGCCGCGAGGTTCCCGCCCTGCTCGAGCGCGACGACGTCGAGGTCATCGTTGTGCGCGCCCCCGGAGCCGACGCGTACAACCCGGGCCGCCGCGCCCGCGTCGTCGACGACGTGCGCGTCATCGGTAAACCCGACCCGCAGGCCGTGCGCCGCTGGGTCGGCGGCTGGGTCGCGATGAGCCGCGCCGTGCTCGAGTCGACGGCGCCCGACGACCCCGCGCCCGACCTCGAGCAGTCCGCGTCGACCGACATGAGCGTGCGGCTCGCCTTCGCCAAGGCGGAGGCCGCGATTCTGCGCCAACGCGTCGACCGGCGGATGCTCGCGAAAGCCGTGTGGGCATCCACCTGGCCACACGACCGCCTCGTCATCGCCGCGTCGCGTCTCATTCGCGAGGCCGACCGCATCGTGTCGGGCAAGAACATTCGCGTGCACGCGAACCGTGGGCTCGCCGGCATCGACGGCACGATCGCGACCGCGACGGGCATCGCCCTCGCCGCCCGCGACACCGCGCCGCAGGCCGGCACGACCCGCGTGCTGCTCGGCGACCTCGCGCTGATTCACGACGCCGGCGCCCTGCTTGCGCCCCTCCCCGAGGGCGTGCGCGTGCACCTGTTCGTCGGCAACGACCGCGGCGGCACGATCTTCGACCAACTCGAGGTGGCCGCAACAGCGAACCCCGACGACTACGCGAAGGTCATGCGAACCCCGCACGCGGTCGACATCGAGGCACTCGCCAAGGCCGGCGGCTGGGCGTACCGGAAGGCGTCGACCCGCGCCGACCTCGACGACGCCCTCACCGCCCCCGAGCCCCTGCTCGTCGTCGAAGTACCCCTCGACGATGAGTGAGGCCGTCGATGTGGCGTTTGACGCCGCGCTCGCGGTGGGTCGCCTCCTCGCCGCTCAGCCGTCTTTCCGTTCGCGCGTGACCGCGCTCCGATTCGAGGATGCGCGCATCGCGATCACGGTCGATGGCGCGGTTGTCGAGGTGCCCGCGCCCGCGAGCCTCCGCGAGCTTGTCGTCCCGCTCGACCCGTCTCTCGCCGACGCGCCCGAGCCGGAGCATCCATACGTGTGGCCCGAAGGCGACGCCGATGCCCACTGGGCGAGCCTGCTGCTCGACATTGGGAGCTACGGCCGCCACGTTGTGCCTGATCTCTGGCCCGGTGTTCGCATCGCCGACATCACGCGGCACGCTGATCGCGCCGAGATCACGTTCTCCGCGCGAGGTTCGCTGACGCGTGCCGATGTGTCACTCGATCAGCACCCGTGGCCCACAGGCGTAATCGTTGATCTGGTTGAGGACCACGCGCCTCCCGATCGCTTTGCGTAAGCCTCGACGCGAACCCCGTTACCGTGGGGCGGCACCAACCATGGCATAGCCTCGTTGCTGAGGGAAGGTCGACACGAAAGCACTGATGTCGTCCATGACGATTCGAATCGCAGGGTAATGACGAAGCTACTTGCAGGCACAGCCGCGCTCTTCGGCTTGTCGGTCGTGGCCTACACGATCGTCGTGGTCATTACCGGCATCTACCGGGCAAACGGTGTGGAGTTCTGGCCGGGCACCACTGCAGACAACAACTGGCCGGCAGCCGTGGCATACGGGTCCCTCGCCGCGATGCCGCTCACCGCTGCGATGTGCGTGCTGCTGCTGATCATCATCGGCATCCGAACCGCTTTTCGTCGCGCGAAAGAGCCGGGCCACATCGAGCACACGCCCGCCGATCGCGGCTAGAGCGTTGCCGTGGCCGCCCATCCGAGGGCGGCGAGCAGCGCGATGAGCGAGGCCGTCGCCAGCTGCTTGCGCACATAGACGCGATCGTCGCCGCTGCGCAGCAGCGCAAGCTCGTTCCACTCGATCGCGCTCGCGATGGCGACCGCGGCCACGCCGAGCGCCGGAACGGTGGCGGCGATAACCCCGAGGCCGAGTCCGGACACCGCGTAGCCCACGCTCGCCGCGTTCAGCGTGGCTCCCGATAGCCCCGACACCGAGGCGGGGCCGGTGATGCCGAGGGCCTGCCGGTAGCGCACGAGCTCGGCGATGTTCGCCGACGTCAGATTTCGACGGCCGCCCGTCGTCGTCGTGAGTGCGGTGAGCAGCAATCGCTCATTCACCGACACGCTCAGACGCTCGGCCATGACGAGACCCAGGGTGGCGAGCGCCACGATGGCCCACTGGCGATCGACCAGTGCGGCGATCGATGCCAGGAATCCGAAGCGGAGCCCCCAGGTGAGCACACTGCTCACGAACCAGAAGGCGCGGGTTCGGCCCGCAAGGGCCAGCTGCGTGGCCAGCGCACCGGGAATCGCGAGCGATGCGACCCCCGCTAGCGCCGCGACGATGAGCACCAGCGGCCCCCACCACCAGGCCGCGGGTTCCGCCACGGCCGGCAACCCGCCCCAGCTCAGCCCCAGGGCACCAGCTGCTGCGATCCCGAGCACGCCGATCAGGGTGCTCGTCGTCCGCCGCAGCGTGCTCACCGTGTGCTCCAGCTCGGCGGCGGACAGGCCCGTGAGCGCCTCGCGATCAGCGAGCGCGCTGCTCTGATCGAGCGCCTGCTCGAGGGGGTCTGTGTCACGCACTGCTTCTCCTTCAGGCCAGGGGCTGCGTGGGTGAATCCTGGCAGTGCAGGCGCGCCGCCGACAACGCCCTCGACGCGAGACACCCGGCCGCGTAGCGTCGCACGCATGATCGAACTGCTGCGCGCCGACGCCCTGACTCGCCTCGCCGACCGCGACCCGAACGCGACACCCGGCTTCGACGGCGACAAGGCGGCCGGCCAGGAGGCGCTCGCCGCAGGTGTCGATCACCTCAGCGCCCTGCAAGAGCGCCTGTTCGCGGCCAGCACCGCGGGGGAGCGCCGACGCGTGCTGCTCGTGCTGCAGGGCATGGACTCGGCCGGCAAGGGCGGCATCGTGCGCCACGTCGTGGGCTCGGTCGACCCGCAGGGCGTGCACCTCGCGACCTTCAAGCGCCCCACCGCGCACGAGCTCAGCCACCACTTTCTCTGGCGCATCGAACGCGAGCTGCCGCCGGTCGGCCGCATCGGCGTTTTCGACCGCTCGCACTACGAAGACGTGCTCATCGGCCGCGTGCGGCAGTTGGCCCCGGCCGACGAGATCGAGCAGCGCTACGCCGACATCGTTGAGTTCGAGCGGCGGCTCGTGCGCACGGGCATCAGTGTCGTCAAGGTCATGCTGCACGTCTCGCACGACGAGCAGCAGGCGCGTCTTGCCGAGCGTCTCAACCGCCCCGACAAACACTGGAAGTACAACCCGGGCGACGTCGATGAGCGGATGCTGTGGCCCGACTACCAGCGCGCCTACGAGACCGCGATCCAGCGCACCTCGATCGACGAGGCACCCTGGTACATCGTTCCGGCGAATCGGAAGTGGTTTGCGCGGCTCGCGGTGCAGTCGCTGCTGACCGACGCGCTCGAGCGCATCGACCCGCAGTGGCCCGCCGCGACCTACGACGTCGAGGCCGAAAAGGCGCGGCTCGCGCAGAGTTGAGCGGCCGGGCGGCGGAGCGTCTGTGTGCTGAGCTTCGCTACCGCAGCGCGTCGGCGATCGGCCGAAACTTCATCCGCGTCTCGGCGAGCTCCGCGACAGGGTCAGAGTCGATGACGATGCCGGCGCCGGCGTGCGCCACGAGCATGCCGTCATCATCGATGCGCGCGCAGCGCAGCGCGATGACCCACTCGCCGTCACCGTCCTGGTCGATCCAGCCGACCGGGCCCGCGTAGCGGCCGCGGTCGAACGGCTCGAGCTCGGCGATGAGGGCCAGCGCCGCGTCGGTGGGCGAGCCGGCGACGGCCGCCGTCGGGTGCAGGGCTGCAACAAGGTCGAGGCCGCTCGAGTCTTCGGCGAGCTCGAGCTCGACGTCGGTCGCGAGGTGCCACAGGTTCGGCAACTTCAGCGTGAACGGCGCCTCACTCGCGGTGACGGCGGTCACGTGCGGACGCAGCGCGCGCAGCACGCTCTGCACCGCGAACTCGTGCTCGTCGAGGTCTTTCTGACTGGTCGCGAGCCGGGTCGCGGCCGCCGCATCTTCGGCGGCATCAGCGCCGCGCGCGGTCGACCCGGCCAAGACGCGGGCGCTCGCCTCGCGGGCGTGCACGCTCACGAGCGTTTCGGGGCTCGCCCCGATCAGCCCGTCGACCGCGAAGGCGAGCGTGTCGGGGTAGGCCTCGGCGAGTTCGGTCACGATCGCGCGGCGGTCGGCGTCGGCGGGGATGCTCGCGGTCGCGTCGCGCGCAATGACCACCTTCTCGACGTCACCGGCCCGAATGCGCTCGACGGCCCGCCCGACCGTAGCCACGAAGTCGTCGCGGCTGAGGGTCGCCGCCGCCAGGGTCGCCCGCGGGCGCTCGCCGATCTCGGTCGCGGGCGGAAGCTCAGCGCCCTTGTGCCCAGCGCCTGCCGCCGCGCCCCCCGACGTCGCGGCGTCCGCCCCGTCCCCGACAACGCTGGCCCGCGTCACCCACGCCACCCCGTCGCGCCGCCCGACGATCGTCTCGGGCACGACGAGCACGCTCGACGAGGCGGAGGCGTCGGCGAACGCGAAGCTGCCGAAGGCCACGAGACCCGAGCCGGCGCGGTGCACCGGATCAACCACGTCGGCGGCCGCCGCGATCGCGCGCCAGGCGAGCGCCGCATCCGCGAACCTGCTCGCACCGCGGAACTCGCCGCGCCAGACCTCACCGATGCCGACGATACCGTCGCCGCGGCGCAGCGCAGCGAGCGGATGCGCCGGATCGGCGAACCGCAGCAGCGGGCCGTCGACCGACACCACGGTCGTCACGGCGCGCACCCGTACGGCGGGGGAGGGCGTCGAGGTCACCAGATGAGGCTACTCGCGCACCGGTGCTCCCCAGCCCGCTCACGGCGAACCTCGGGTGAGCACTCACTAGACTCGGGCTGTGTCGAAGGCAGATTTGAGCAAGCAGCCGAGTGTCGTCGCCGCCATGTTTGACGACGTGGCGCCGCGGTACGACCGCGCGAACGCCATCCTCTCTGTCGGCAATTCGGCACTCTGGCGCGTCGCCACCGTGAAGGCCGTCGACCCCCAGCCGGGTGAGCGCATCCTCGACATCGCCGCGGGCACGGGTACCAGTTCGGTCGCCTTCTCGAAGACCGGCGTGACCGTCGTCGGCGTCGACTTCTCGGAGGGCATGGTCGCCGAGGGCCGTCGCCGCCACCCGCAGCTCGAGTTCGTCGTCGGCGACGCCGAACAGTTGCCCTTCGGCGACGACGAGTTTGACGCCGTCACCATCAGCTTCGGTCTGCGCAACGTGCAGAACCCGCAGAAGGCGCTCGCCGAGATGTACCGGGTGACGAAGCCCGGCGGCCGCATCGTCATCACCGAGTTCTCGAAGCCGCCGGTCGGTCTGCTGCGTCGCGGCTACCACGCGTACCTCAAGCACGTGATGCCGCACATCGCGAAGGTCGCGAGCTCGAACGCCGACGCGTACGAGTACCTGTTCGAGTCGATCGCCGACTGGCCCGACCAGGCGACCCTCTGCACGTGGATGCGCGCCGCCGGATTCACGCGCGTCGCCTACCGCAATCTCACCGCCGGTGTCGTCGCGATGCATCGCGGCCGCAAGCCGCTCGACGCGGCGATCCGCGCATCCGTTGCGAAGCGTCGCCGTGCGCGCTCCGCCAGCCCCGCCTCGGCCGCCGCCGAGTGATCCCGTCAACCCTCGACGATCGGCACACCGTGATCCCGAGTACTCCGCTCGCCCGCCGCAGCAAGACGCTGTCGGCGTCGCTCGGGCTCGGCGAGAAGCTGTTCGCCTCGAGCGAGGAGCGCCGATTCGCCGACGCCATCGAGGTCGGCCTCGAGAAGGTCGAAGAGGGCCTGTTGCGCGAGGTCAGCTTCGCCGACGACATGGCCGACGTCACCTCCCGTTACCTGCTTGAGGCGGGGGGCAAGCGCATCCGCCCCGTACTGACGCTGCTGACTGCGCAGCTCGGCGACGGCGCCATCGACGATGTCATCACGGCCGCGCAGGCGGTCGAGATCACGCACCTCGCCTCGCTATACCACGACGACGTCATGGACGAGGCCGAGATGCGCCGCGGGGTGCCGAGCGCGCAGAGCGTCTGGGGCAACTCGGTCGCGATCCTCACCGGCGACCTGCTGTTCGCCCGTGCCTCGAAGCTCGTCGCGAGCCTCGGTGAGCGCGCCATCAAGCTGCAGGCCGACACCTTCGAGCGGCTGTGCCTCGGCCAGCTGCACGAGACTCTCGGCCCGCGGCCGGGTGACGACCCGGTCGAGCACTACCTGCAGGTGCTGGCCGACAAAACCGGATCGCTCATCGCCGCCGCCGCGCAGATGGGCGTGATCTTCTCGAACGCGTGCGACGAGTACGCCGAGCCCGTCGTCGCCTTCGGCGAGAAGATCGGCGTTGCCTTCCAGCTGGTCGACGACGTCATCGACCTCTCTGAGCCCGACGCCGAGACGGGTAAGCCGCAGGGCACCGACCTGCGCTCGGGGGTTGCGACGCTGCCCCTGCTGTACTTGCGCCGCGAGGCGCTCACCGACCCCGCCGCCGCGGCGCTGCTCGAGCGCATCGAGCGCACGGTCGGCGAGGCCGAGGGTGTCGACGGCGCGAACGGCGAGCCCGACCCGATTCGCGAGGCCGAGTTTGCGGCGGCCGTTGCCGAACTGCGCGCCCACCCGGTCACCGAGCGCACTTATGACGAGGCGCGCCGCTGGGCCGATGACGCGGTCGCCGGGCTCGCGAGCCTGCCGGCTGGCCCCGTCAAGAAGGCCCTCACCAAGTTCGCGGAAGCCGTCGTCGACCGCAGCCGGTAGCGTGACCGGCGCCGAGCATCCGGCCCTTCGTTTTTCGCCCTGCCCACCGATCAGTTGTAAGGAACCTCTACGAGCATGAGCAAGCTGCGACTCGCCATCGTCGGAGCCGGGCCCGCCGGCATTTACGCCGCCGACATCCTGCTGAAGCACGAGCGCTCGTTCGACGTCTCGATCGACCTCTTCGACCGCCTGCCCGCCCCCTACGGGCTCGTTCGCTACGGCGTGGCCCCCGACCACCCGCGCATCAAGGGCATCATCAACGCCCTGCGCGAGGTGCTCGACTCGGGCGACATTCGCGTGTTCGGCAACGTCAACTACGGCACCGACATCACGCTCGACGACCTGAAGCGCCACTACAACGCGGTCATCTTCGCCACGGGCGCGATTAAGGATGCTGATCTCACCATCCCGGGGATGGACCTTACGGGCTCGTACGGCGCCGCCGACTTCGTCAGCTGGTACGACGGGCACCCGGATGTTCCGCGCGAGTGGCCGCTCGAGGCGCAGTCGGTTGCGGTGATCGGCAACGGCAACGTGGCCCTCGACGTGGCGCGCATCCTCGCCAAGCACCCGCAGGATCTGCTGCCGACCGAGATTCCCGACAACGTGCACGCGGGCCTCGAGGCGTCGCCCGTCACCGACGTTCACGTGTTCGGTCGCCGCGGCCCGATGCAGGTGAAGTTCACCCCGCTTGAGCTCCGCGAGCTGGGCGAGCTGAACGACGTCGACATGATCGTGTACGACGAAGACTTCGACTACGACGACGCGTCGCGTTCGGCTATCCAGTCGAACAAGCAGCTGTTCGTCATCGACAAGGTGTTTTCGCAGTGGCGGGCGCGCGAGACGGGGCAGGCGTCGCGGCGTCTGCACCTGCACTTCTACGCGAAGCCGGTTGAGGTACTGGGCTCGAACGGGCACGTCTCGGCGTTCCGGTACGAGCGCACGCGTCCGGATGGGGCGGGCGGCGTTGTCGGCACGGGCGAGTTCCGCGAGGTGCCGGTGCAGGCCGTGTACCGCGCGATCGGCTACTTCGGCTCGCCGCTCGACGGCATTCCGTACGACGAGCGCCACGGTGTGATTCCGAACCACGAGGGCCGCGTGCTCGACGACGACAACGGCGTGGTGTCGGGGGTGTACGCGACCGGCTGGATCAAGCGCGGCCCGGTGGGCCTCATCGGCCACACGAAGTCGGATGCGATGGAGACCATCAAGCACCTCGTGAAGGATTCGGGGTCGTGGTGGCAGCCGGCCGAGCCCGACGAGCAGGCGATTCTCGACCTGCTGCGCTCGCGCAACGTGCTGTTTACTGACCTCGACGGCTGGCACCGCCTCGACGAGCACGAGCGCGAGCTCGGCACCGCGCGCGGCCGCGAGCGCATCAAGGTCGTGCCGCGCGACGAGATGGTGCGCATCAGCCGCGACTAGGCGGCGCCGCCACGGCGGCAGCGCCGCGCACGGCGCAGGCGCTGTTCTCGGAGGCGCGCTTCATCGGCGAGCGCGCCGGCGCACCTGCTGGCCTGATGGAGCGCGACGTCGAGGGGGAGCGCCCACGCGTTGTCGGGTGCGTCGGCCGGATCGTGCCAGTGCACGACGACGGATGCTCGTCTCGCGTCGCGTTCCCTCCGTCGCGTGTGTCTATGGTCGTGCATGGCGATGTGCAGCAGCTCGCCGAGGGGCTCGCCCTGATGCCAACGCACGGCACTAATGCATGCGAGGGGACCGCCGGCTGCCCAGGCGCGGCGAATCTCGTCGGGCAGCTCGGGAACGCAGTACCACCCGCGCCGCACCCGCTCGGGGCGCCCCCAGAGCCCGAAGGCGATGCGTAGCTCGTCGGCTGTCCAGCCGGCCGCGAGCAGTTCGGACCGCCGCACTATGCCGCCGCGATGCCGAATGAACGCGTCGAACCCGTCGAAGCCGAACCCGCGCCGCCCTGGCCACCATTCACTGTTCGCTGGTCTTCCCACGGTCACCCCGGCACAATGCCCGCGGCTGTTTCGCGGTGACGGTGCGTCGCGGCATTCGTGGAGAGGCGCCGCGCATCGGACAAGGTGAGGGCCCCGCCCGCCCTTCCACAACAGCGGAAAGATGAACCCCCCACCACGCGGCTTCCTTCCACAACCGCGGAAAAGTGAGCCCTCAACCTCGCGGGTTCCTTCCACAACCGCGGGAAGATGAAACCGTCTTACACGCAGCCCTTTTTCCGCAGCCCTTGGCGAATTCCGGTGGTCGCGAAATCGATTCCGCTTCCCGCTGTTGTGGAAGGGAGTCGAGGGGGTGGCCATCACCTTGCAGAAAGGGGTGGCCATCACCGAGCAGGAGGTGTGGTCATCACCGTGCAGTACGGGTGGTTGTCACCTTGCAGCGCGGCTGACCGTCAGCGTGCAGCCGGGGTTACTGGTGCCTCGCTACGACGCGGTGGCCAGCACCGCGCGCGGGGCGGTCACCCAGGGCCGCGGCCAGGCGGTCAGTGGGTGCTGTAGTAGTTCCAGCTGGCGGCGACGAGGGCGCGCAGCACCTCGGCGTCGATCGCGTCGAGGCGGCGCACGTAGACGCAGTCGACACCTCGACGGTGCGGGCCGAGGCGCGCCAGTAGCTCTGCCGCTTCCGGCGCCGCCTGCAGGCCGTACAACGAGATCTCAGCCTTTCGCGGCGAGAACCCCGCCTTCGGCCATGTTCCCGAATGGCCGCTCGCGTAGGTGTACTCGTACTCGCCGAAGCCGATGATCGATGGGCCCCACATCACCGGCTCCTCGCCCGTGACCTCGCGGAAGAGCGCGACCAGGCGCTCCCCCTCTGACGCGCGCCGCGCATCCAGGCCCGCCAGGTAGTCGGCGACCGGAACGTCCGTCGGCATAGTCTTCCGGGCCATACGCCGAACCCTACGCCGAACCCTACGCCGGGGCCTCTGCCGCCGACAACGCTCGGGTGTAGAAGACGCTCAGCGGATCGAGTCGGTACGAGCCGAACGGCGGGCACTCAACGAAGCCGAAACGCTCGTACAGGCGCCGCGCCGGGGCGAAGAAGTCCTCCGCACCCGTCTCGAGGCTCACCCGCGTGAACCCCGCCGCAGCCGCCTCGGCCAGCACGTGCGACAGCAGCGCGGCACCCACCCCGCGGCCCCGGGCGGCCGCCGTCGTACGCATCGATTTCAGCTCGCCGTGCTGCGGCGCGATGCGCTTCAACGCAACGCAGCCCACGACCTCGTCGCCCAGCCAGGCCGTCCAGACGGTGACCGAGTCGGCGCGCAGGGCGTCGAGATCGAGCGCGTGCACGCTCTCGGCCGAGCAGGTGGTCGCGAACATCTCGGTGCGATGCTCGTCCAGCAACGCGAGCACCTCGGGCCGGCGCAGTTCATCGATTTCGATGCGCACGGCAACGCCGCCCGGCTCGACAGAACCGCTCACTGCACCGTCGCCGTCACGCGCGCGAGCGTGTCGAAGGCCGCCATGTGCTTGGGGCGCTTCTGCCACTCCTCGAGTTTCAGTTCGGTCGAGTTCTCGCGGTACTCCTGCTCGACCCGCCTCAAATCGGCGATCACCTGCGGCCCGCGCACCATCACCGACACCTCGAGATTCAGGCTGAACGAGCGCATGTCCATGTTGCTCGAACCGATCACGGCAACCTGGTCGTCGATCGTCACGTGCTTCGCGTGCAGCACCGTCGGCGCGCGGTACAGCCAAATGCGCACGCCCGCCTTCAGCAGCGCTTCATAGTACGAGCGCTGCGCGTGGAACACCGTCGGCTGGTCACCGATCTCCGACACGAAGAGCTGCACGTCGAGCCCACTCTGCGCCGCGGTGGTGATCGCGTACAGCATCGACTCGTCGGGCACGAAGTAGGGCGAGCAGATCTGAATCTGATGCTGTGCCGCGTAGACCAGTGAGTTGAACAGGCGCAGGTTGTTTTCGCCCTCGAACGCCGGCCCCGACGGCACGACCTGCGCGTCGATGTCGTCGTCGGGCAGCTCCTCCGGAATCGGGGCCGACTCGCGCAGCAGCAGCTCGTCCGTCTCCGAATACCAGTCGGTCGCGAACAGCGCGTCGATGCCCGCAACGATAGGCCCCTCGAAGCGCACCATCAGTTCGCGCCACTCGAGCGTTCCCGCCCAGTGCTTCTTCCTCTTGTATCCGCGCTCGATGAGGTTTTGCGACCCCGTAAACGCCACCCGCCCATCCACGATCAAGAACTTGCGGTGGTTGCGCAGATCAGGCCGCTGCCACTGGCCGCGCCACGGCCGCACGGGCAGCATCGCGTGGAACTCGGCCCCCGACGCCCGCAAGCGCTTCAGCAGCTTCCGATAGCCCGGCACGCGGGCCGTCGCGACGTGATCGAACAGGATGCGCACGGTCACGCCCCGCGCGACGGCCGCGTCGATCTCGTCAAAGAATCGCGCCGTCTCGTGATCGATCGAGACGATGTAGAACTCAACGTGCACCGTCTTCGTGGCGCTCGCCACCGCATCCGCCATCGTCTCGATCGACTCGGTGTAGTCGGTGATGATGCGCGCCGCGTTGTCGCCCACGAGCGGCATGGCGCCGAGCGCGCGGTTGAGCTCGACGATGGGTTCGAGCCAGGGCGGCCAGGGGTGGTCGCGCTTCACGCGGTCCATGCCCTCGGTCGTGCCGAGGATGTACTCGTTGATCTCGCGCTGCTTGTCGCGCCGGCTTTTTGGCAGGCGACGCGAGCCGAACAGCAGAAACAGGATGAAGCCGACGTAGGGCAGAAAGAAGATGGCGAGCAGCCACGCCATGGCGGTCTGCGGCCGGCGGTTGCGCGGAACGATGAACAGCGACACGACGCGAATCGTGAGGTCGGTCAGCAGCAGGATCAGTGTGATGACCAGCGCCGCCGTCGACATGTTATCGACCGTGTCACCCATGGCCGGAGTCTAGCGCCGGGCAGGCGCCGAGAGATGGGTGGCGAGCCGGGCTCGGGCCCCGTGTTCTAGCGGAAGTTGATGAACTGCAGGTCGACGTCGATGTCAGCCTGCTTGAGCATCGCGATGGTCGCCTGCAGGTCGTCGCGGCTCTTCGACTGCACGCGCAGCTCGTCGCCCTGAATCTGCGCCTTGACGCTCTTCGGGCCCTCCTCGCGGATCATCTTCGAGATCTTCTTCGCGTTCTCACTCGAGATGCCGTTCTTGAGGCTCGCCTCGATGCGGTATTCCTTGCCGCTCGGGTACGGCTCACCCACGTCGAGGCTCTTCAGCGAGATGCCGCGCTTGATGAGCTTCGACTGCAGTACGTCGAGCACGGCGTTGACGCGCTCTTCGGTGCTCGCCTTCAGCAGCAGCTTCTCGCCGCTCCAGTCGACCGAGGCGCCGACGCCCTTGAAGTCGTAGCGCTGCCCGATCTCTTTCTGGGCCTGGTGGAGAGCGTTGTCCGCCTCCATTTTGTCGACCTTGCTGACGATGTCGAACGAGGAATCAGCCATGTGCCGAGTCTACTGCGGCGGCCGTGAGCGGCACCCGGGCGGTCGACCCGCGCACGATCAGGTCGAACGGCAGCGGCTGGTCGACGGCGGGAACGTCGTCGCCGTTCGACTGCTGCAGGGCCTTCATCAGCAATTCGACGGCCCGCTCGCCCTGCAATTCCGGATGCTGGTCAACCGTCGAGAGGTTAAAGAACGGCGCGAGGTCGTGGTTGTCGATGCCGATCACCGAGAGGTCGCGCGGCACCTCGAGGCCCATGTCGCGTGCCGCGATGATGGCGCCGATTGCCATCTCGTCGCTCGCCGCGACGATCGCGGTGGGTCGGTGTCGGGGACCACCGAGCAGCTGCTTCGCCGCCTGGTAGCCGCTCTCCATGGTGAAGACGGCGGGGAAGTACAGCTCAGGGTCAGGCTCGATGCCGGCGTCGCGGAGGGCGAGCTCGTAGCCGGCGCGGCGATGCGTGGGCAGGTGGAAGGACAGCTCGCGTTCTACGTCGCCGCCGATGTGGCCGATCACGCGGTGCCCGAGGGAGAGCAGGTGTTCGGTGGCGAGCTTCGTCACGGCGACGTCGTCAATGCTGAAGGTCGGTACGCCGGGGATCGGCCCGCCGACGCCGACGAGCGGCCGGCCGAGGGCGTGCAGCGAGTCGACCTCGTCTGCGGTGAGTTCCAGGCTGACCGCGAGCACCGCATCCACCCGCTTGCGCAGTAAGAAGTGTTCGAACACGCTCGCCCGCTCGTGCTCGTTGCCCGAGAGGTTGTACAGGGTCAGGTCGTAGCCGTACTGCATGAGGCGGCGCTGCGCCCCCTCGATGACCGAGGTGTAGAACCAGCGGTTCAGGAAGGGCACGACGACGCCGACGTTGCGGGTGCGGCCGGTGGCGAGCGACGAGGCTTCGGCGTTGACGACGTAGCCGAGCTGGCTGGCGGCGTGGGCGACTTTCTCGCGCGTGGCGGGCGCCACGTGGCCGCGGCCGCTGAGCGCGCGAGACACGGTCGCCGTCGATACGCCGGCGAGTTTCGCGACGTCATCAATGCCGGTCATGTCAACTCTTCTCTCCCCCGCGGCCACACTAGCCGCCACACCCGAGTTTGCAAGCGCTTGCAGGCCCCTGGTTCTCGAGTGGCTGAAGAACCGTATATTCTTGTCCCGCGCTTCCGGTCGCTGAACACAGTGGTCGGGCGCGCGTACGGCGAGTTACCCAAGCGGCCAAAGGGATCTGACTGTAAATCAGCCGGCGTAGCCTTCGGGGGTTCGAATCCCTCACTCGCCACCACGGGCCCCGCGCATCGACGCGGGGCCTTCGGTTTTTTTGGGGCCATTCGCGTTTGCGAGACTGGGGTGCATGACCGACGCGACCCGAGCATCCGACCGCCCGTCCGATTCTGCGCTGCTCGAGCTGGCGCTCGAGATCGCGCTCGAGGCGGGCCGGATGATCGCCGCGGCTCGCGAGGGAACGGTGACGGTCGCCGACCGCAAGTCGTCGGTCACCGACGTCGTCACGCAGGTCGACCGCGACGCGGAGGCGTTGATTCGCGACCGCATTCGCGCCGCCCGCCCCGACGACGCCTTCTTCGGAGAAGAGTCGGGGGGCGACGCTGGCTCGAGTGGGCTCACCTGGGTCGTCGACCCAATCGACGGCACCGTCAACTTCTTGTACGGAATCCCGCACTACGCGGTCAGTATTGCCGTGGTCGAAGGTCCCGCTGATCCGGCGACGTGGGTCGAGCGTGTGGGGGTTGTGCACAATCCGGCGACGGGCGAGACCTTCACGGCCGTGCGCGGGGGCGGGGCGTTCCTGGGCGACCGAGCGCTGCGCATCCCGGAACCGCCGCAGCTTGCCGAGGCGCTGATTGCGACCGGGTTCGCGTACGACGCCGACATTCGCGCCGAGCAGGGGGCGGCCGTCGCGGCGATGCTGCCGCGCGTGCGCGACATTCGGCGCCTGGGCACAGCGTCGCTCGATCTCTGCAATCTCGCGGCCGGGCGCGTGGATGCCTACGCCGAGCGCACGCTCAACCCGTGGGACCACGCGGCGGGCGGACTTATCGTCGCCGAGGCCGGCGGCGTGGTGGTGGGCCGCCACGGTGCAGCGCCCAGCCGCGACTTCGTGATCGCCGTGCATCCCGAGCTGCTCGAGCCCCTGGAGGCGCTGCTCGACGAGGTCGGAGCCTAACCCCCCGTTTGCGGGCCGTTCATTCGTGGAAAAGCTATGAATCTCGTTCGCGGACTTTTCGTCTCGGGAACAAGCGGTTAGCCTTTACCAGTTCGTGACATTCGGGTCTCTTCGGAGTGCCGTCGCCAACGCCCCATCGATACGTACCCACGACGCAGAGAAACTCCTCCCCGCTTCATGACTGATGACCTCACGCGGCCTTCCGCCTCCTTCGGCGACGCCGCGTCGGACCCCGCTGCGGGTGCGCCGATGACGCGTCGCGAGGCTCGGGCTGCGGAAGGCCACGTCTCGCGTCGGGCGTTGCGCGAGGCGGAGCGTGCGGCGGAGGCTCGCGCGGTGGGTGCGGTACACCCGGCCCCCGCTGTTCCCGTCGCGACCACCGCCGCTCGTACATCGGTTGCTCCCGTCGTGCCGATGCGCACGCGGGTGGCCCGCAAAGTGTTCCCGCCGATCGTTATGGCCGCCGCTGCCGCCCTCATCATCGGCACCTCGGTGCCCTCCACCGTGCTCGGTGACCTCAACGCCGATGCCGCGAACGCGTCAATCGGCGCCGTCGCGACCGCGAGCGCGCTCGACGCCGGCGCGGTCATCGAAACGAACAAGACCGCGCCGAGCCTCGCCGGCGGCGCCGCACCCGCCGAAGCCCCGCCGAGCCAGGTGCTCGCCACCGAGGCCACCGACGCCGAGGCCCTGCCCGTTGCGAACCGCGACGACTGGAGCGTGACCTCGTACGCCGAGCTCATGCGCCTGCAGTACGGAAACCGCAGCTTCATGTACGCAACGACCGGCACCGGCGCCGTGCGCTGGCCGTTCCCGTTCGCCGCCGAGATCAGCTCGGGCTTCGGTAACCGCAGCGCTCCCTGCCGCGGCTGCTCGAGCTACCACCAGGGCCTCGACTTCGTGCCCGGCTACGGCACGCCGATTCAGTCGATCGCCGACGGTGTGGTCACCTTCGCTGGCTGGGGTGGCGGCTACGGCTTGCACGTCATCGTCGACCACGTCATCAATGGACAGAAGGTCACCACGCTCTACGCGCACATGGTCAGCAACTCGACCCCGCTGTCGGCAGGCGACCCCATCGCGGCGGGTGACTACATTGGCCAGGTCGGTGACACGGGCCTCTCGACCGGACCCCACCTGCACTTCGAGTTGAAGCTCGACGGCGTCGCGGTTGATCCCTACGCCTGGCTCACCACCAACGCCTCGTAAGCGTCCGCTTCCCGCACGCATGGTCACACGGCCCCGCGAGGGGCCGTTTGTGTGTGCGCCCCGCGTCATCGCGCGAACGCAGCTGGCTCGTTAACGAAACGGGTCCCGGATGCGCGGTGCGCGCATCCGGGACCCGTGACGTCGGGTGGGTGCTCGCCTACTCGGCCCGCACCCACACAGCGGTGTCGCTCGGCACCGCGCGCCCGTCGAGCGGGCCGCTGCTGAGCAGTACCTCGCCAGCGGGCAGCTCAACGGCGCCTTCGCCCAGGTTGGCGATCACCGTGATGGCACCGTTGCGGAAGGCAACGACCTCGTCACCGAGGTTGATCCAGTCGACCGAGCCAGAGCCGAGCTCGTGCTCGGCGCGCAGGGCGAGCGCCCGGCGGTAGAGCTCGAGTGTCGACGTGGGGTCGCCAAGCTGCGCGTCGCGGGCGATGGCGGACCATTCTGCCGGCTGCGGCAGCCAGCTCGCGCCCGAGTCGTTGAAGCCGAATGCCGGAGCGTCCGCCTCCCACGGCAGCGGCACGCGACAGCCGTCGCGGCCGTACACCTCGCCGTTCGTGCGGTGGAAGGTCGGGTCTTCGCGCACGTGGTCGTCGAGCTCGATGACCTCGGGAAGTCCCAGTTCTTCACCCTGGTACAGGTAGGCGCTGCCCGGCAGGCTCAGCATGAGCGCGGTGGCCGCGCGGGCCCGCTTCAGGCCGAGGACCTCGTCGGGCTTGTCCTCTGATGCCGGGCCGATCCCGCTGGCCGGCGCGGCAGCGTGCACCGTCAGGCCCAGGCGGCTGGCGTGGCGCACGACGTCGTGGTTCGACAGCACCCACGTGCTCGGGGCGCCGACCTCGCCGAACGCGGCGATCGACTCATCGATGACAGCGCGCAGCTTCGGCGCCTCCCACGGGGTGGCGAGGTAGCTGAAGTTGAAGGCCTGGTGCATCTCGTCTGAGCGCACCCAGAGGGCCGCGCGGCTGAGCGGCTCGACCCAGGCCTCGGCGCAGAGCACGCGGTCGCCCTCGTACTCGTCGAGAACCTTGTGCCAGTCGCGGTAGACCTCGTGCACGGGCGGCTGCGCCCAGTACGGCACCTCGTCGGGCTTCATCATGGCCTCGGCGAGGCTCTCGCCCTCTTCGGGCTCGGGCACGTCGGGAAGGCCCTCGGCCTTCATGAGGCCGTGCGCCACGTCGACGCGGAAGCCGTCGGCACCGCGGTCGAGCCAGAAGCGCAGAATCTCGCGGAAGCGCTCCCAGACCCACTCGTTCTTCCAGTTGAAGTCGGGCTGCGTCGAGTCGAACAGGTGCAGGTACCACTGGCCCGGCTCGCCATTTGCCTCGGTGACGCGGGTCCACGCGGGGCCGCCGAAGATCGACTGCCAGTTGTTCGGGGGCAGCTCGCCATTCTCGCCCTTGCCCTCGCGGAACATGAAGCGGTCGCGCTCGATCGAGCCGGGGCGGGCAGCCAGCGCCTCCTGGAACCACACGTGCTCGCTCGAGCAGTGGTTCGGAACGAGGTCGACGATGACTCGCAGGCCGAGCTCGTGAGCCCGCTCGCGCATCCGATCGAAGTCGGCGAGCGTGCCGAACAGCGGGTCGACGTCGCAGTAGTCGCTCACGTCGTAGCCGGCGTCGTTCTGCGGCGAGCGGAAGAAGGGCGAGAGCCAGACCGCGTCGACGCCGAGCGCGGCGAGCGAGTCGAGACGGGTGGTGATGCCGGCGAGGTCGCCGATGCCGTCGCCATTCGCGTCCGCGAAGGAGCGCGGATAGATCTGGTAGATGACGGCGGTGCGCCACCACTCGTGGCCCGGCTGGGATGACTGGGCGTGCGACACGCGCGCGGGCGCGCCGGACGGGCTGAGGGTTTCGTTGGCCATGGGGCCACGATACGCGGAAAGCCGCGAATGTGGAAACGGTTCCACGCGGATGGAAGCGCTTGCGGGTTTACAGCGTTCTTCCAGCAAAAGTTCACCATCCACAGGCGGAAAATCCCTAGTTGTCAGGACGCGCCCCAGGCGCTATAACTGTAAGCGCTTGCAGTTCGCGAGCGCATCAAGAGAATGGCCTCTTGGCGACGGTGAGAACCTCCATCGAGGAACGCACCGGCAGCGCGCCGGCAATGAGGCCGCCCGCACACGAAAGGTATGCACCGATGAAGGTGACCCGCAGCCTGTTGGCTACCGGAGCGATGGCGGCATCCGCCGCCCTGCTCCTCGGCGCGTGCGCCGGCGAGGCCGAGACGGCCGACCCGACCACCGCTCCTGAAACCCCCGCAGCGTCGAGCACCCTGACCGTCTGGGTCGACGCCGACCGCGCCGGTGTGCTCGAAGACATCGCCGCCCAGTTCGAGGCTGACCGCGGTGTCGCCGTCGAACTCGTGACCAAAGACTTCGGCGCGATCCGCGACGACTTCATCACGCAGGCCCCCACCGGCAACGGGCCCGACGTCATCGTCGGCGCGCACGACTGGCTCGGCAAGCTCGTGCAGAACGGCGTTGTCGCGCCGCTTGAGCTCGGCGACACCGCCGGCGACTTCCAGGATGTCGCGATCACGGCCATGAGCTACGAGGGCCAGACCTACGGTCTGCCCTACTCGGTCGAGAACATCGCTATGGTGCGCAACACCGACCTCGTAGCCGAAGCGCCCGCCACCTTCGACGAGCTCATCGCCGCTGGCCAGGCCGCCGGTACCGAGTACGCCTTCCTCGTCGGCCTCGACCCGGCAGCGTCTGACCCGTACCACCTGTACCCGCTGCAGGCCTCGTTCGGCGCCCCGGTCTTCGAGATCACCGCCGACGGAACCTACGACCCGACGACGCTGGCCCTCGGCAACGAGGGTGGCGAGCAGTTCGCGACCAAGCTCGCCGAATGGGGTTCGCAGGGCATTCTGAACACGAACATCTCGGGTGACATCGCGCGCGAAGAGTTCATCGCCGGCAAGTCGCCGTTCTTCCTCACCGGCCCGTGGAACATCCCGGCCATCCAGGAAGGCGGCATCAACTACGCGATCGATCCGATCCCCACCGCCGGTGGCGAGACCGCGTCGCCGTTCGTCGGCGTGCAGGGCTTCTTCGTGTCGTCGCGCAGCGAGAACACCATCGCCGCTACCGAGTTCCTCGTGAACTACATCGGCAGCGAAGAGGTTCAGACGGCCCTCTACGAGGTCGGTGGCCGTGCCCCCGCCCTGCTGAGCGCCTTCGAGGCCGCTCAGGCTGACGCCGACGTCGCCGCCTTCGGTGCGGTCGGCGCCGAGGGTGTGCCGATGCCGAACGTGCCCGCGATGGACGTCGTGTGGAGCGACTGGGGCTCGAGCCAGGTCGCCATCATCAACGGCCAGGGTGACCCGGTCGAGCTGTGGCGCGCGATGGTCGCGAGCATCCAGGAGAAGGTCACCGCGGGCTAGTCACCCGCACCGACCACAGGTGATGACAGCGAGGCCCCCCGGAGTGCACGCGCACACCGGGGGGCCTCGCCTCTCACCGCCCCGCTTTTCTCCCCCGCCCCACCCCCGACGAAAGACGATTCCCCGATGAGCACGACGACTCCCGGCGCCGAAACACCCGCCGTCGCTCCGCCTCCGGCTCCGAGGGGCGGTATGCCCGCCTCGCGCCTCGCGGCGAGTTCCGGTTCCAGCATGCGCAGCTGGGCGATCAAGATCGTGCTGCTCGGGCTGGTCGACGCCCTCGCGGTCTTCGCGATGTTCGTGCTGTTCATGCAGGAGTCGTGGATCGTCTTCGGCGTGACGCTCGCCGTCACCATCGTCATCAACTGGATCTACCTGCGCCCGGGGGGCCTCCCCGCCAAGTACCTCGCGCCGGGCCTGCTCTTCCTCGCCGTCTTTCAGATCTTCGTCGTCGTCTACTCGGGTTACATCGCCTTCACCAACTACGGCGACGGCCGCAACGGCACGAAGGCCGACGCGATCGAGAACATTCAGCTCACCTCCCTGAGTCGCGTCGCCGACTCGCCCACCTACCGCCTGCAGGTGCTCGAGCAGAACGGCAGCTACTCCTTCCTCGTCACCGACCCTGACGGCGACGTTCTCGTCGGCAACCCCGACCAGCCGCTCACCGAGGTCACCAATGCCGAGATTGACGGCACGGGCAAAGCCATCTCCCTTGACGGCTACACGACGCTCAGCTTCGCCGACCTGCTGAACAACCAGCGGGCGATCACCTCGCTGTCGGTTCCGTTCAGTGACGACCCCGCCGACGGCGCACTGCGAACGCCCGACGGTTCCAACGCGTACGTCTACGAGTCGGCTCTCGAGTACGACGAGGCGAGCGACACCTTCACCGACGCCACAGGTCTCGTCTACCGCGACGGGGGCGAGGGCGCGTACGTCAATGACGACGGGCGCGAGTTGATCCCCGGCTGGACGATCAACGTCGGCTTCGACAACTTCGTGACCGCCTTCTCGAACGACGACATTCGCGGGCCGCTCATCAGCGTGACGATCTGGACGTTCGCGTTCGCGATCCTCTCGGTCGCGACCACGTTCATCCTGGGCCTGTTCCTGGCGATCGTGTTCAACAAGCCGGGCATGAAGGGCAAGAAGGTCTACCGGCTGATCATGATCCTGCCGTACGCCTTCCCGGCGTTCCTGTCGGGCCTCGTCTGGCTCGGTCTGTTCAACCAAGACTTCGGCTTCATCAACCAGGTGATCTTCGGCGGGGCGGCCATTCCCTGGCTCACCGATCCGTGGCTCGCCAAGGCGAGCGTGCTCATCGTGAACCTCTGGCTCGGCTTCCCCTACATGTTCCTGATCTGCACGGGGGCACTGCAGTCGATCCCTGAAGAGCTCACCGAGGCCGCGACGGTCGACGGCGCCCGGCCGTGGGCAGTGTTCCGCCTGATCAAGTTCCCGCTGCTGCTCGTCTCGGTCGCGCCGCTGTTGATCTCGAGCTTCGCGTTCAACTTCAACAACTTCAACATCATCTACATGCTCACCGGCGGTGGGCCGCGCGACATCAATGCGGGCGTCGATGCCGGCGCCACCGACATCCTGATCACTCTCGTCTACAAGGTGGCGTTCGGTGAGGGCACCGGCCGCGACTACGGTCTCGCGAGCGCATTCGCGATTCTCATCTTCATCATCGTGGCGACGGTGTCGATCATCAGCTTCCGCCAGACCAAGGCCCTCGAGGAGTTGAACTAGCCATGACGAACCCCTTCAACCCGTCCGACGGCCAAGAGATCGGCGCGCGGCTGAACCCCGCCGTTGCCGGAGCAGCAACGACCGTGCGCGATCGCGACGAGCCTCGCGAGACGCGCCCGAGCATCCCCGAGCGCCGTCGCCGCGGATTCGGCTATTGGTTCCGCGACACCGGCTGGCGCCACCTCATCGGCGTCGTCATGCTGGTGTTCGCCGCCTTCCCGCTCGCCTACGTACTGTCGGCCTCGCTGAACCCGACCGGCACGCTCGTCGGCTCGAACACCCTGTTCCGCACGATCGATTTCGGCAACTACGTCGAACTCTTCCAGCTGCCGCAGCAGCCGTATGCGGCGTGGTTCGTGAACACCATGGTGATCGGTCTCACGACCTCGCTCGGCACCGTTTTTCTCGGTGCGCTCGCCGCGTACGCCTTTTCGCGGATGCGCTTCACCGGTCGCCGGGTCGGCTTGCTGACCCTGCTGCTCGTGCAGATGTTCCCGCAGCTGCTCGGCGTCGTCGCGATCTTCCTGCTGCTGTCGGGCATCGGCGAGATCTTCCCGCAGATCGGCATCGGCACGCAGGCGGGCCTGATTCTCGTCTACCTCGGGGGCGCGCTCGGCGTGAACACCTACCTCATGTACGGCTTCTTCAACACGATCCCCGTGTCGATCGACGAGGCCGCGAAGATTGACGGGGCGAGCCACGCGCGCATCTTCTTCACGATCATCCTGCGCCTCGTGGCGCCGATCCTTGCGGTTGTCGGGCTACTGTCGTTCATTGGCACGACGAGCGAGTTTGTGATCGCCTCCATCGTGCTGACGAGCCCCGAGACGCAGACCCTGGCGGTCGGGCTCTATCAATTCGTCAGCCAAGAGACCTCCACGAACTGGACGCTCTTCTCGGCGGGTGCGGTCCTCGCGGCAATCCCCGTGATGGCCCTGTTCCTGTACTTGCAGAAGTACATCATCGGCGGGCTCACCGCCGGCAGCGTCAAGTAAGACGCTGCGCACGCCACCACGAAGGACCACCCCGCATCGTGCTGCCTCCTGTTGATGCCCGTCCGCACCACGACGGCTCGCCTCTGTACGTCTCGACCGACGCGCCGGCCCTCGGCGACGCGGTGCGCGTGCGCCTGCGCGTGCCGCACCGTTACGGCCACGTCGCCGCGGTGAAGACGCGCTCGAACCCCAACCACGAGCCGCGGTTCACCCCGGCCGTCATCGTGCACCACGACGGTGACGCGACGTGGTGGGAAGCCGAGCTGCTCGTCGAGAATCCGGTGCACGGCTACCGCTTCGTCATCACGCGGGCGAGTGGCGAGACGCACTTCTTGTCGCAGGCAGGGCTCAGCGACATCGAGACCCGCGACGACGACGACTTCCGGCTCAGCACCTTCGCGCCGCCGCCCGCGTGGGGCGCCGAGACGGTGATGTATCAGGTCTTTCCCGACCGCTTCGCCCGCTCGGCCGCGGCTGACGGCCGCGAGTTGCCCGAGTGGGCTGAGCCCGCCGAGTGGGCCGACGAGCCGATCTATCAGGGCCCGTCGACGCCGCGGCAGTTCTACGGCGGCGACCTCGACGGCATCACCGAGCACCTCGACCACCTCGAGCGTCTCGGCGCGACGGTGCTGTACCTGACTCCCGTTTTTCCCGGCCGGTCGAACCACCGCTACGACGCGCACAGCTTCGACCAGGTCGACCCGCTGCTCGGTGGCGACGAAGCGCTGATCCGGCTCGTTGAGGCGGCGCACGCCCGCGGCATCAAGGTGATGGGCGACCTCACCCTCAACCACTCGGGCGACGCACACGAGTGGTTCGTCGCCGCGCGGGCCCGCGCCGACGCCCCCGAGCGGGCGTTCTACTACCTCGATGACGACAACGGCTACGTGTCGTGGCTCGGCGTCGAAAGCCTGCCGAAGCTGAACTGGGCCAGCGACGAGCTGCGCCGCCGCTTCATCGACGGGCCCGACTCGGTGGTGGGGCGCTGGCTGCGACCGCCGTTCTCGCTCGACGGCTGGCGCATCGACGTCGCCAACATGACGGGCCGCCTCGACGACCACGACCTGAACGCCGAGGTGCGCCAGCTCACGCAGAAGACGTTGCGTGAGGCGAACCCTGAGGCGCTGCTGCTCGGCGAGAGCACCAACGACGCGCAGAGCGACATGCAGGGTGACGGCTGGCACGGCGCCATGACCTACGCCAGCTTCACCCGCGCCGTGTGGGCCTGGCTGAGTGAGCCCGGCCCGATCAGCTGGTTCTTCGGCCTGCCCTACCCCGTCATGCCGCAGTACACGGGCGAGCAGGTGGCTGCGGCCAACACCCGCTTCACCGCGGCGATGCCGTGGCGCTCGCGCCTGCACTCGATGAACGCGCTCGACACGCACGACACCGCCCGCTTCGTGAACCGCGCGCGGCCCGGCGCCGTGCCCGTCGCCCTCGGCCTCTCGGTGTCGCTGCCCGGAATCCCCGTCGTCTTCGCCGGCGACGAGTTCGGCTTCACCGGTGAGAACGGCGAACACTCGCGCACCACGATCCCGTGGCAGAGCGTCGACGACCACGCCGCCACGATCGACCTGTACGCCGCGCACCTGCGACTGCGCCGCGAGCACCCCGCGCTCAGCCACGGCTCGCTGCGCTGGCTGCACGCGAGCGACGACGCGCTCGTCTTCGCGCGCGAAACCGCCGACGAGGTCGTCATCGTGCTGGCCGCGCGGGCCGACAGCGACATCGTCCTCGACGGGATCGACGGGGCGGCCGCCACCCGGCTGATCGGCTCCGCCGACGTCGCACCGGATGCGCGCGGCGCGCGCGTCGCGGACGCGAGCGGCGCGCATGGCCCCGCCGCGCGCATCCGCTCGACGGGCATGAGTTTCACCGCGTGGCAGCTGCCCGGGGTGGCGACCCCCGCGTTCCCCGGGGACGGGGTTCCGGCGGCCGCTGACAGCCCCCAGTGGAGCGTCGTTTCGCGCTCGGATGCCTGAGCCCAGGCGGGTCTGACACCCCGCGCGACAGGTGCTAATCTTCTCTGGTGCCGAAATCGGGAAACCGATCGGCTGCGCCCCGATAGCTCAGTGGTAGAGCACTTCCATGGTAAGGAAGGGGTCGTCAGTTCAATCCTGACTCGGGGCCCTGGTTCTCTCGCAGGTCATGCGGGGGTCCTACCCGGCGGGGTAGCTCAGGTGGTTAGAGCACACGGCTCATAATCGTGGTGTCGCGGGTTCGAGTCCCGCCCTCGCTACCAATCTTTAGGCACTCAGCGCGACTGGCGCAGGCGCTTCCACCACGGGCGGTTCGACGCCCGGGCCGGCGCACGCGTGGCACTCGGCACGACGAGCGGTCGCCCCTCGGCCTTCGCGAGCATGACCTGCAGCTCGTTCTCGATCGCGCGAATCGCGCGGCGCTGCTGCTCGGGGTCGATCACGTCGCTCGGCCGCGGCTCGAATGGCAGGGGGGCGGCGCCCACGATGTCCATAAGGTTGTCGTGCTTCACGCCTGCGACCACGGCGTTCACTTTCGCGTCGTCGTCGGCCAGCGCGGTGAGCCGCTCGGCGACCGAGCGGTTCGTGTTCTCGCGCTGGCGCAGCAGGTAGACGTCCTCCTGGCCGTAGTCGTACTGGTGCTGCGAGCGGCCGATGCGGCGCGCTGCTTTCGGGCGCAGCTCGGCGAGCCGCTCCGCTTCGCGCAGCAGTTCGGCGGTGAGTGCGGCGACCTCGTCGCGCACCATGTCGCGCACGGCGTCGTCGTCCCACGGTTTTCCGTCGCGGAGCATCCACACGATGGTGCGGTTCTTGACCTTCATTCGCAGGGCCGCCATCGAGACGAGGATTCCCTCCTCGATCAGGTCTTCGCGGCGTTGCTCGACACGCGAGCGGGCTTCCGCATCGGGGGCGGGGGCGCTCACAGGGGGGCTCGCCGAGGCGCTCGCCGGGGGGCTCGTGGGCGCGTCCTCCGTGCCCTGCTCGCCCCGGTCATCCGCCACCCCTTGAGTCTATTGAGCGCCGCCGATCAAGGCCTACGAGAATTTTGCCGCGACACGCCGAACCACTACATCTAGGGGAATGACAGAGGTGTCATTCCGTGTATATAGTGGAGCTCCCACCGCCGGACGGCGGGATTCCCCGAAACACAGGAGGCCCGACATGGACAACGAAAACGACACCGTCGGTGGCTACGCAGTGCCCGTCGACCCGATGGACATGCTGCAGTGCGAGAGCTGCCAGTAGTCATCTCATGACTTCGGTCTCAGCGCTGCATCGCTGAGACATCACCCGAAACCCCGGCTTCCACCGCAGGAAGACCGGGGTTTCGTGGTCGAATGGCGCAAACGCCACGCCCCCTCTGGCCGGGAGGAGCACCCCATGAGCGCAGTCGCTGACGCCGACGTGCCGCTGACGCGGCCGAACGCGCGCCTCGCGAGCGACGCCGAGGTGCTTGACCGCGTGCACCGCACCCTCGGCCCCGTCGACGTCGTCGTCGAGCACTGGGGCCGCTACCGCACCTCGCGGGTGCTGCACGTCGTCACCCGCGGCGGCGAACAGGTGGTCGTCAAGTGGCACCGCGACGACGCCCCCTACCGCCGCGAAAGCGGGGCGCTGCAGCAGTACGGCATGGCGCTCGGCGGTGACGCGCCGCGCATCGTCACGCTCGACGACGGGCTGCGCATGCTTGCGCTGTCGCGCCTGCTGGGTGAACCGGCACTCGGCACGCCGCACGAGACCGACCCCGACATTCACTACCGCCTCGGCGAGCTGGTGCGCAGCCTCCACGACGCCGAGCCCCCGCGTCGCCACGACCGCTTCGGGCGCCTCATCGCCGCCGAGTTCGAGCGCTGGAGCATCGAAGCCGAGCGCGTCTTCGGCGTCGGCGACGACCCGGCCGATGAGCGCGCCGAGCGCCTCGCGGCCGAGCGACACCTCGCCCGGCAGTACGTGGCCGCCGCCCTCGACCTCGGCGTCTTCGACCACGTGCCCGCGCACCGCGCGCTGCGCCCCGAACACTGGATCATCGACCCGGGCGGCCACGTGCGGCTCATCGACTTCTCGCAGGCCGAGCACGAGCCGCGCATCGTCGACCTGCTGTGGCTCGAGTACGGCCCCTGGCGCGACGCGCCCTGGCTGAAGGCCGCCTTCCTGCACGGCTACGGCCGCACGCCCACCGAGCGCGACCAGGCCGCGCTCGACGCGGTCGCCGCCACCCGCGGGCTCGAACTGCTGGTGCGCGGAGAGCAGCGCCGCAACGCCGCCGAGAAGCGGCTCGGCCGGGCCATGCTCGACCACCTGCTTGGCGCCACCCTCTTCTGAGCCGCGCACGGGCCCCGGCCTAGACTGGCCGGGTGCCTGTGAACCCCGACCTCACCGAGCGCGCCTTCGCTCCGGTCGCCCCGTATCTGGTGGGCCGCGAGAAGGTGCGCGAATTTGCCCGAGCGACCCGCGCATCCGCCGCCCTACATCACGATGTCGAGGCGGCCCGCGCCGCGGGATTCGCCGACGTGGTCGCCCCGCCGACCTTCCCGATCGTGGTCGCCGAGGCGACGCTGCAGCAGCTGCTCGCCGAGCCCGACGCGGGAATCGACTTCAGCCGGGTCGTGCACGGCGACCAGCGCTTCAGCTACACGCGGCCGATCGTCGCCGGTGACGAGCTCACCGCGACCCTGCGGGTGACCGGCATCAAGACGCTCGGTGGCAACGCCATGGTGACGAGCGAGACCGCCATGGTCGACGCTGGCGGCGCGCACGTCGTCACCAGCGTGTCGACCCTCGTCGTGCGGGGGGACGACGCATGAGCATCGCCGAGACCCTGAACCTTGAGCTCGGCCAGGTCATCGCCGACGAGACTCTCACCCTCACGCGCGACGCGCTCGTGCGGTACGCCGGAGCCAGCGGCGACTTCAACCCCATCCACTACCGCGACGACGTCGCCGCCCAGGTCGGCCTCCCGGGCGTGCTCGCCCACGGCATGCTGACGATGGGCGTCGCGATCGCCCCCGTCACCGCCTGGTTGGATGCCCGCGGCTGGGTCACCGACTACCAGGTGCGCTTCACGCGCCCCGTCGTCGTCGACCCCGCCGACGGCGCCGAGCTGCAGGTGGTGGCGACGGTCGGTGCGCTCGACGAGGACGAGGCGCGCATCGACCTGACCGTCTCGTACGGCGGCCAGACGGTGCTCGGCAAGGCGCAGGCGCGCATCCGCTCGCTGTGACGTCCGCCACCGACGACCGCGGGGCGACGCTCGCCGCGCTGACGACGCTGCGCGTGGGCGGTCCCGCCGCGCGCCTCGTCGAGGCGACGAGCGCCGACGAGCTCGTCGACGCGGTGCTCGAGGCGCAGGCGCATGACGACGAGTGGCTGGTGCTCGGTGGCGGCTCGAACGTGCTCGTCGGCGATCAGGGTGTCGACGGCACCGTGATCCGGGTCATGACGCGCGGCATCGAGCGCCTGCCTGACGTCGACGGCTCGCGCCGCCCGGTGCGGCTGCGCGTCGCCGCGGGCGAGCCGTGGGATGACCTCGTCGCCCACACCGTCGATGAGGGATTCGCGGGCCTCGAAGCCCTGAGCGGAATCCCCGGGTCGACGGGCGCCGCGCCCATTCAGAACATCGGCGCCTACGGCCAAGAGATCGGCGAGAGCCTTGTCGCGGTCGAGATTCTCGACCTCGTGTCGGGTGAGCGCCGCCGCGTGCCCGCCCCCGAACTTGAGCTCGGTTACCGCGCGAGCGTCATCAAGGCCGGCCGCCCCTGGGTCGTGCTGAGCGTCGACCTCGCGCTCGAGCGCAACGACGGTGCCCGCAGCCGCCCGGTCGCGTACGCGCAGCTCGCCGACTCGCTCGGCGTCGCCATCGGCGAGCGCGCGCCGGTCGCGGGCGTGCGATCCGCCGTGATCCGGCTCCGCGCATCCAAGGGGATGGTGCTCGACGAGAACGACCCCGATTCGGTCAGCGCCGGCTCGTTCTTCACCAACCCGATTGTGTCGGGCGCGTTCGCGAGAACGCTGCCGACGGATGCGCCCCGCTTCGCGACGGCGCCCGAACCACGGGCGCTGGCCGTGCCGCTCGGCGCCGAGCCGGTGCCGCCGCCGGAGCCGGTCGACGCCCCCGTGAAGCTCAGCGCCGCCTGGCTGATCGAGCGCGCGGGCATCACGCGCGGGTTCTCGCTCGGCGCCTCGCGCGCCGCGGTGTCGAAGAAGCACACCCTCGCGATCACGAACACGGGCGGCGCCACGGCGGCCGAGATCGCCGAGCTCGCGCGCTACATCCAGACCCGGGTGCTCAGCGAGTTCGGGGTCATGCTGCACCCCGAGCCGGTGTTCGTCGGCGTCGAGCTGTAGCCGGCGCGCGCCGCGCGCATCGCGGCGCACACGCCTACAGCAGCCCGCGCTCCATCGCGAGGGTGACCGCCCGCGTGCGGTCGCTCACCCCGAGCTTGTCGAAGGTGCGCAAGAGGTGCGTCTTCACGGTCGCCTCGCCGAGGTGCAGGCGCTCGCCGATCTGCTTATTGGTGAGCCCGCTGGCGACGAGCCGCAGCACCTCCGTCTCGCGCGGCGTGAGTGCGGGCGGCGCGGGCTGCCGCACCCGGGCGACCAGCTGCGCCGCGATCGCGGGCGACAGCGCGACCTCGCCTGCGGCGACCGAGCGCACCCCGGCGAGCAGCTCCTCGGCGGGTGCGGCCTTCAGCAGGTAACCGCTCGCGCCGGCCTCGATCGCGGCGAGGATGCTCGCATCGCTCTCGTAGGTCGTCAACACGAGCACGCGCACGCCCGGCGTCTCGGCGAGGATGCGCGCGGTCGCCTCGTCGCCGGTCAGGCGCGGCATGCGCACATCCATGACCACGAGGTCGGGCGTGAGCGCGGCGGCGAGTTCGACGGCCTCGACGCCGTCGACGGCCTCGCCGACAACCTCAATGTCGGGCTCGTCGCCGAGCAGCGCGACGATGCCCGCCCGTACGACGGCGTGGTCGTCGGCCACCAGCACTCGAATCATGCGTCGACCCTGTCGAGCGGAACCTCGGCGGTCAAGCGCGTTCCCCGGCCCGGCCGTGCGTCGACGACGAGCGAACCGCCGACGAGCGCGAGGCGCTCGGCCATGCCGGGCAGCCCAAAGCCGGCGCTCGCGGAGGCCGCGGCCGGGTCGAAGCCGGCGCCGTCGTCCTCGACGACGAGGCGCGCGCATCCGTCGTGCTCGTCGAGCACGATCGTGACGGTGGATGCGCGGGCGTGCTTCCGCGCGTTCGCCACCGCCTCCTGCGCGCACCGCAACACGACGACCTCGCGGTCGCGGTCGAGCGGGGGAGCAGCCGACGCATCGGTCACCACGCGCACGCCGGCCTCGCGCTCGAAGCGGTCGGCGAGCCGGGCGAGTGCACCGGGCAGGTCGAGTTCGGGGGCGGGGCCGCCGTCGGGGCCGGGCGCCGCGCCGGTCAGGGCGGCGCCCGCGGCGACGAGCGCGCGGGTCTCGCCGAGGGCACCGCGGGCGGCCTCCTCGATGAGGGCGAGCGTTTCGTCCCGCGTGCCTCCTTCGCGGCGGGCGCGTTGGGCGAGCATGACGAGGCCGGTGAGGTCTTGCGCGATCGTGTCGTGCAGTTCGCGGGCAAGGCGTTCGCGCTCGGCGGCGGCGCCGGCGTCGCGGTTGAGCGCCGCGATCTGCTCTTGCGCCCCCTGCAGTTCGGCGAGCAGCACGCCGTTGCGGTCGCCCAGCTCAGACATCCGGGCGATCCAGAAGCCCATCGCGAGGCTGAAGCCGAGCGAAAGCGTGACGGTGAACGCTGTCTGGGCGAGGTCGGCGGGGCTCGTACCGATGCTGATCACGAACCCGGCCGCAACCGCGGCCCCGACCCCGATGTTCGCGTTGATGGCGCTACGCATCGACGCGGTGAAGGTCCAGGCGATCGGGTATGCGATCACCTGCATGATCGCCATCGTGGGTGAGCCGGCCGAGGCGACGCCGACCGCAAGAATCGCGACGACGACCATCGCGATCGAGCCGTCGGGGTGATCGACGCGGCGGGCGCCGACGAGTGCGAAACCGGCCACGAGCATCCCGATGCCGCTGAGCGCGAGCGGCAGCCGCCAGCTCGCCGCGAGCGGGCCGAGGGCCGTGACGGCGAGCACCGCCAGCAGCACCGAGACCGCGCCGATCGCCAGCCACCACCAGCCGGTGGCGGTGATGCGGCGCGCGAGCTCGGTCACTGGTTCTTCCGCACCCAGCGGAACGTCACAAGTGTGAGCGCCAGGCCGACGACGAGCCAGATGCCGAGGGCGATCGCGATGCCCGGCAGGTTCCAGGTCTCGTTCGGTTCGAGCACCACGAGCTCGTCGGGCAGGAAGACGCTGCGCATGCCGAGCGCCATCCACTTCAGCGGGAAGATCGCCGCCACCTGCTGCAGCCACTCGGGAAGGTCGCTGAAGCGCAGGAAGATGCCCGAGATGAACTGCAAGACGAGCACGATCGGAATCACGACAGCCGTCGCCGACGCCCCGCTGCGGGGAACGCTCGACAGGGCGATGCCGAGAATCGCCGAGGTGACGACGCCGAGCAGGAAGATCCAGACGAAGCGGCCCCACAGTGCCGGGTCCTCCGGCAGCGGCACCTGGAACACGGTGAAGGCGAGGGCGAGCAGCACGATCGCCTGCAGAATGCCCGTGACGAGGGCCTGCCCGATCTTGCCGATGAAGTAGCTCGTCACGGGCAGTGGCGAGCCGGCCAGACGCTTGAGCGTGCCGTTCGACTTCTCGACCGCGATGTCGATCGCGAGGTTTTGGAGGCCGCTCAGCAGCACGCCCGCGGCGAGCATCGCCGGCAGGAAGAACCACGCCGCCGTGATCTCGTCGCCGTCAGCGGTCTGGCCGAAGCTCGCCTCGCTGAACGAGACCGAGAAGATCGTGAGCAGCACGACCGGGAAGAGGAAGGTGAAGAAGACGGTGTCGCCCTGACGGAAGTACGCGCGCATTTCGTAGCCGATGCGCAGACCCCCAAGGCGCAGTGCCCGGCTCACGAGGCCACCTCCTGACCGAGGTCGGCGGCGTGCTCGTGGCCCACCAGCTGCAGGTACACGTCTTCGAGGCTCGGGCGAATCACTTCGAGCCCCGCCGGTTCCGGCCCGAGCCGCGCAATGAGCGCGGCGACGAAGGCGCCCGGCGTCGGGGTGCGCTCCTCGCGTGGCTCGCCCGCCTCATGCCAGCGCACGATCGGGATGCGCGCATCCGCACCGCCGAGGGAGTCGATCGGCGCGAGGTCCACCATTTTTCCGTTCGCGATCACGCCAGCGCGGTCGCCGAGCTGCGCGGCCTCGTCGAGGTAGTGGGTCGTGAGCACGATCGTCGTGCCCTCCGACTGCAGGGTGCGCACCAGGCTCCAGAAGTTGCGGCGCGCCTCGGGGTCGAAGCCGGTCGTTGGCTCGTCCAAGAACAGCAGCTCAGGCCGGCCAATGATGCCGACGGCGACGTCGACCCGGCGGCGCTGACCGCCAGAAAGCTTGCGAATGAGCGAGCCCGCCTTGTGCTCAAGCCCGACGGCGGCGATCACCTCGTCGACGTCGCGCGGGTTCGGGTAGAGGGCGGCGAAGTGGGCGAGCTGCTCGCGCACCGTGACGGCGCCCGTCTCGCCGCTCGACTGCAAGACGATGCCGAGCCGCGCCTTCCAGTCGAGGCTCGCGCGCCAGGGGTCGGTGCCGAGCACCCGCACCTCACCGGAGGTGCGTTCGCGGTACCCCTCGAGAATCTCGATGGTGGTCGACTTGCCCGCGCCGTTAGGGCCGAGCAGGGCGAAGGTCTCACCGCGGTGAATGTCGAAGCTCACGCCGTCGACGGCGGCGACGTCACCGTAGGTCTTGCGCAGCTCGCGCACCTCGACGACGTTCTCGGTTGCTGTCATGCGACCAGCATCGCCGTCCTCGGGGCCGACCGCCAGCATCCGCCGGTCGAATTCGTCGTCCACCAAATGGTGGACGCGCGCCGACCCGCCAGGCGCCGACGAGTTCGAGCTAGTTCGTGCCGAAGAGACGCTGCAGGCGCTGAATGCCCTCGAGCAATTCGGCGTCACCGAGCGCGTAGCTGAAGCGCAGGTAGCCGCTCGGGCCGAACGCCTCACCGGGCACGGCCGCGACCTCGGCCTTCTCGAGAATGAGGTCGGCAAGCTCGAGCGAGGTCGTCGGGGTGACGCCCTCCCACTCGCGGTTGAGCAGGCCCGACACGTCGGGGTAGACGTAGAACGCGCCGGTCGGGGTCGGGGTGCGCATGCCCGGGATGCGGTTCAGCTCGGCGACGGCGAGCTTCCGTCGCCGGTCGAACGCCTCGCGCATCGTGGCGACCGCGTCCTGCGGGCCGGTGAGCGCCGCGATGGCCGCGCGCTGCGACACGTTCGCGACGTTCGACGACAGGTGAGACTGCAGGTTCGCGGCGGCGGCGATCGCGTCCTGTGGGCCGACCATCCAGCCCACCCGCCAGCCGGTCATCGCGTACGTCTTCGCGACGCCATTGACGAGGATGCACGTGTCGGCGAGCGCGGGAACGGCCTCGACGATCGACACCGCCTTCTCGCCGTCGTAGGTGAGCGCCTGGTAGATCTCGTCGGTGATGACCCAGATGCCGTGCTCGAGGGCCCACTCGCCGATGGCGCGGGTCTGCTCGGGGCTGTACACCGAGCCGGTCGGGTTCGAGGGGCTGACGAACAGCAGCACCTTGGTGCGCGGCGTGCGCGCGGCCTCGAGCTGCTCAACCGTCACGAGGTAGTTCTGCTCGGCGCCCGCGAACACCTCGACGGGCACGCCTCCGGCGAGGCGCACCACCTCGGGGTAGGTGGTCCAGAACGGCGCGGGCAACAGCACCTCGTCGCCGTCGTCGACAAGCGTCTGGAAGGCCTGGTACACCGCCTGCTTGCCGCCGTTCGTGACGATGACCTGGCCGGCGCTGACGGCGAGGCCCGAATCGCGCAGGGTCTTCTCGGCGATGGCCTCGCGCAACTCGGGAAGGCCGGCGGCCGGCGTGTAGCGGTGGTTCTTCACGTCGTGCGCGGCGGCCGCAGCGGCCTCGACGATGTGCTCGGGGGTCGCGAAGTCGGGCTCGCCGGCCGCGTAGCTGATGACCGGACGCCCCTGCGCCTTCAACGCCTTCGCCTTCGCGTCGACCTTCAAGGTCGCTGACTCGCTGATGGCGGCGATGCGGCGGGCGATGCGGGGGTGAGTCTCAGCCATGACCGAAGTCTAGTGAGCGGTCGGTTGGACGCACTCCGATCACTCGCCTACACTGGGGCGCGGTAGTTGAACTCTGCCAAGCTTTGTCGTGCCGTTCGATGCTCAGGTGTTGATCTCGCGGCAGACCACGTTCAGGTTCAACCCCCCGCTAAGGGCGGTGGCTCAATTGGTAGAGCAGCGGTCTCCAAAACCGCAGGTTGCAGGTTCGAGTCCTGTCCGCCCTGCAAAGCACGAATTCTGTGCACACCGAGGAAGGGTGAACCAACACGTGGCCAGGAACGCCGTCGACGAACCCAATGAGGACATCGTCGCCACTGCCAAGAAGGAGCGCGCCGAAAAGCGTGGTCCGTTCGGCCGCCTGGCGCTGTTCATCCGCCAGGTATTCAACGAACTGAGCAAGGTCGTCACCCCGACCCGTCGTGAGCTGATCACGTACACGCTCGTCGTCTTGGTCTTCGTGATCATCATGATGGCGATCGTGTCGGGCCTCGACATCGTGTTCGGTACCCTCGTGGGCTTCGTCTTCGGCTCGCCGTAACGGCCAGCTGACGACCACCGACCCACCGCAGACGGAAAGAGACCTAGTGAGCGAGAAACTGCCGCGCGATATTGACCTCGCGACCGCAGCCGAGCAGTCAAGCGAAGAGGACGAGGCCCAAGAGGGCAACGTGCTCGAGCAGCAGATTCACTCGGCCGACGCGGCCGAGCACAATGCCATGCACGTCGTCGACGAATCCGACGAGCCCGACCTCGACGGCCTGCTCGACGCGCTCGAAAACGCGCCCGACCCCGAGGCTGACGCCGTCGTCGACGACGCCCTCGACATCGACTCGGCCGACGAGGCTGAGGCCGCCGCCGAAGCGACGCACGACGAGTCAGAAGACGACGAGGCTGAGGCCGAGGTCGACCCGTACGAAGAGTTCAAGCTCGAGCTGCGCATGAAGGCCGGCAAGTGGTACGTCGTGCACTCGTACGCGGGCTTCGAGAAGCGCGTGAAGTCGAACATCGAATCGCGCCGCATCTCGATGAACATGGAGGAAAGCATCTACGAGGTGCAGGTCCCCATGGAGGACGTGGTCGAGATCAAGAACGGGCAGCGCAAGCTCGTCAACCGCGTGCGCATCCCCAGCTACGTGCTCGTCCGCATGGACCTGAACGAAGACAGCTGGTCGGTCGTGCGCCACACGCCCGGCGTCACCGGCTTCGTCGGCAACGCCCACAACCCCACGCCGCTGCGCTTCGACGAGGCGTTCCAGATGCTGAAGTCGACCGTGCAGGTTGCCGAAGCCCCGGCCAAGCCGGGTGCGGCGAAGTCGGGCGGCGCTGCTGCCCGCGTGATCCCCGCCGAGGTCGACTTCGAGATCGGCGAGACGATCACCATCAAGGAGGGCTCGTTCGCCGGCCTTCCCGGCACGATCAACGAGATCAAGCCCGAGAGCGGCAAGCTCACCGTGCTTGTCTCGCTGTTCGAGCGCGAGACCCCCGTCGAGCTCTCGTTCGACCAGGTCACCAAGCTCTAACCAGCCCCACGAAACCACCGCGGCGCGCACCGGGCGCGCAGGCGGGAGCGCAGCATCCATCGAATTATTCGGGGGATGCCGCACGACAGTAAGGAAAGAAACATGGCACCGAAGAAGAAGGTCTCGGGTCTCATCAAGTTGCAGATCCAGGCCGGCGCCGCCAACCCCGCCCCGCCCATCGGCCCGGCGCTCGGTCAGCACGGCGTCAACATCATGGAGTTCTGCAAGGCGTACAACGCCGCGACCGAGTCGCAGCGCGGCAACGTCATCCCCGTCGAGATCACCGTGTACGAAGACCGTTCGTTCACGTTCATCCTGAAGACCCCGCCGGCCGCTGAGCTGATCAAGAAGGCCGCGGGCGTCAACAAGGGTTCGTCGACCCCCCACACCGTGAAGGTGGCCAAGATCACCCGCGACCAGGTACGCGCCATTGCCGAGCAGAAGCAGGCCGACCTGAACGCGAACGACATCGACGCCGCCGCGAAGATCATCGCCGGCACCGCCCGCAGCATGGGCATCACCGTCGAGTAATCGGCGCCCCACACACCTTCACTCAGCGGGAGAGCCAGCCAGGCTCGTCAACCGCGAACTCACGTACAGGAGACGCAACATGGCACAGAAGTCGAAGGCCTACCGGGCCGCGGCCGAGAAGATCGAGGCCGGCAAGTACTACACCGCAGCGGAGGCCGTCGCGGTCGCTCGCGAGACGGGTTCGAAGAAGATGGATTCGACCGTCGAGGTCGCGCTGAAGCTCGGCGTCGACCCCCGTAAGGCCGACCAGATGGTGCGCGGCACCGTCAACCTGCCGCACGGCACGGGCAAGACCGCCCGCGTCATCGTGTTCGCCACCGGCCCCGCGGCCGAGGCGGCCATCGCGGCCGGTGCCGACGAGGTCGGTGGCGCCGAGCTCATCGAGAAGGTCGCGGGCGGTTACACCGCCTTCGACTCGGCGGTCTCGACCCCCGAGCTCATGGGCCAGGTCGGTCGTCTCGGTAAGGTGCTCGGCCCCCGCGGCCTCATGCCGAACCCGAAGACCGGCACCGTGACCCCCGACGTCGCGAAGGCTGTCACCGACATCAAGGGCGGAAAGATCGAGTTCCGCGTCGACAAGCACGCCAACGTGCACTTCGTCGTCGGCAAGACCGGCTTCACCGCCGAGCAGCTGACCGAGAACATCACGGCCGCGCTCGACGAGGTCGTTCGCCTGAAGCCGTCGAGCTCGAAGGGCCGCTACATCCAGAAGGGCTCGGTCTCGACCACCTTCGGCCCCGGAATCCCGCTCGACGTCAACTCGATCTAGTTCGACGTTTCGATCACACGCGAAGGCCCCGCTCCGGCGGGGCCTTCGTCGTTTCCGCGGGGTCGTCGTATCAGGATGCGCGGCGCGCGTTCGCGGGGCTGCGTGCGGATGCGCGGCACCGTCGCCACCACGGCCGCTACTGCACGAGTTGCCCCTCGTGGTGTGTTTCGCGCTGATGACCTGACCACAACGGGCAACTCGACTCCGCACGGCGCCGCCACCACGCGCAACCCACCGAGCCCGGTGAGGGCGCCTCAGTTGGCAGCGCCACGGCCGCGCGTGGGACAAGAAACTCGCGAGACGTCAGTTGTGGGGGCTTCCTCCCGAGGAAGGCCCCACAACGGGCAATTGAAGGCCCAACCTGGCGCGCCATCGACCGTCCGACTGTTGCGGCGCTGCCGTCGTTTCCGGATGCGCGGTGCAGGTATCGCGGCGCGGTCGCGCGCTACTCGGCGACGGTCAGCACGAGCTTGCCGCGCACGTGGCCGCGCTCGAGCACGCGGTGCGCCTCTGCTGCCTCGGCCAGCGGGTAGGTGCGCTCGACGTTCACGCGCAGGTCGCCCGCGTCGATGAGTCGTGAGATCACGCCGAGGGTCGACCCCGACGGCGCGACGCGGAAGCCGGTCGCCCGAACGCCTGCGGCCGCGGCCTCCTCCTCCATCGTCGTCCAGCTGCCGGTGGGTGCGTTGACGAGCAGGCCGCCCGGCCGCAGCACGCGCAGTGAGCGTGACCCGGTGTCGTCGTGCACGTTCCCGATGAGGTCGATCACGACATCCACCTCGTCGATCACGTCCTCGAAGCGCTCGGCCCCGTAGTCGATGACGCGGGAGGCGCCGAGCTCGTGCAGCCACCCCACGTTGCGCTGCGAGGCGGTCGCGATGACGCGCGCCCCGAAGTAGGCGGCGAGCTGTACCGCGAAGTGTCCGACGCCTCCGGCGCCCGCGTGAATCAGCATCCGCTGCCCGTCGTGTGCTTTCGCCACCTCGACGACCATGCCCCACGCGGTAAGCGCGGCGAGCGGCACCGCTGCCGCTTCGACGGCGCTCAGGGTCGTCGGCGCGGGGGCGAGAAAGGCCTCGGGCACCGCCGCGTACTCGGCGTAGCTGCCGTCGAAGCGCGGCACCATGGTCATGCCGTAGACGCGCCGACCCGGCTGCAACGGGTGGGCCTGGTAGGGCGATTCGACGACCTCACCGCAGAAGTCGTAGCCGAGAATCGCGGGGTAGTGGCGTATCGCGCCCGACACCCCGCGCCCTGACCGGGTCTTCGCGTCGATCGGGTTCACGCCGGCGGCGAGCACGCGCACCATCACCTCGGCGTTCGCGCGCACGGGTCTGGGGGCATCGATGAGCTGCAACACCTCGGGGCCGCCGATCTCGCTCATGCCGATCGCGCGCATCGTGTCCATCACTGTGCCCCTTCCGCCCGCGCGGCGCCGTCGCCGCTCCACCATTCTGGCGGCGACGTGTTTCCCGCGGGTCACGGCCGCGCGGCCAGTGCGTGAACGCGGAGGCGCGACCGCGACCAAAGCGAGGCGCCTTTCGGGCGCGCACCGCGCATCCGTTCATTGGATGCGTTTAGCTCGTTCATAGAATTGGCACAGACCGCGCATAGCGGGCTCCGCAGAATGGGAAGCATGAACGAGACCGACACCCTGCCCGAAACGCCCCGACTGACGCGCCCCGACGGCTCGCCCGTGCGTGCGCTCGTCGTCGACGACGAGCCCTCGCTCGCCGACCTCGTCTCGATGGCGCTTCGCTACGAGGGCTGGGAGGTCAAGAGTGCGCTCAGCGGCGAGGCGGCGGTCGCGGAGGCCAAGGCGTTCCAGCCCGACATCGTCGTGCTCGACATCATGCTTCCCGACATTGACGGCCTCGAGGTGCTCAAGCGGATGCGCGGCGACGGTCGCGATATTCCGGTGCTGTTCTTGACGGCGAAAGACGCCGTCGACGACCGCGTCGCCGGGCTCACCGCCGGCGGCGACGACTACGTGACCAAGCCCTTCAGCCTCGAGGAGCTCGTCGCGCGCCTGCGCGGGCTGATTCGCCGCGGCGCCAGCGTCGTCAGTGAGCGCGCCGACCCCGAGATTCGGGTCGGCGACCTGGTCCTGAACGAAGAGAGCTACGAGGTGCGCCGCGGCGACACCGAGATCGAGCTCACGGCCACCGAGTTCGAGCTGCTGCGCTACCTCATGCGCAACCCGCGCCGCGTGCTGTCGAAGGCGCAAATTCTCGACCGCGTGTGGAGCTACGACTTCGGCGGCCGTTCGAGCATCGTCGAGATCTACATCTCGTACCTGCGCAAGAAGATCGACACCCTCGGCGAGCCGATGATTCACACCGTCCGCGGCGTCGGCTACCTCATCAAGCCGGTCTCGTAATGCTCGGCCGCTGGTCGCTGCAGCGGCGCCTCATCGCGGGAATCCTGGCGCTGCTGACGCTCGCGACCCTCGGCATCGGCCTCATCAGCACGGTCGCCCTGCGCTCGTCCCTCGTCGCCCAGCTCGACGAAGAGCTGCGCCAGACCGCGGCCCGTGTCGAGTTCGCCGTGGGCAGCCGCCCCGCCGACCCGCGACTCGGTTTCGCGCCGGGCCTGCCCGTGGGCAGCCTCATCGCGTTCGTCGGCGAGAGCGGTCGCGTAAGCGCCGCCTACCTCGATGACGAGGCGCAGGTGCAACGCCTGTCGCAGCTGCAGCTGCGGATGCTCGCCGACACGACCCTCGAGCACCCGCGCACGATTCGCTTCCCGGGCATCGGGGGCGAGTTCCGCGTGCTCGCGACGGAACTCCCCGGCGGCACGACGCTGCTCGTCGGCCTCTCGACACAGGAGGTCGTCGTCACGACAAGCCGCCTCGGCGCCGTCATCACGATCATCCTCGTCGGCACCCTCGCCGTCGCGGCGCTCCTGGGGCGCTCGGTCGTGCGGTTCGCCCTGACGCCGCTTACGCGCATCCGTCAGACGGCGACCGAGATCGCGAGCCTGCCACTCGACCGCGGCGAGGTCGACCTGCGCGGCCGCGTCGCCGCGATCGAGGCCGACGCCGACCCCGAGACCGAGGTCGGCCAGCTCGGCGGAGCCTTCTCGCGCATGATCGAGCACGTGCAGCGCTCGCTCGACGCCCGCGAGGCCAGCGAGCAGAAAGTGCGCCGCTTCGTCGCCGACGCGAGCCACGAGCTGCGCACCCCGCTGGCGGCGATCCGCGGATACTCGGAACTCACCCGCCGCGGCGGCCACGAACTGCCCGACGACGTGCGCCACGCCCTCAGCCGCATCGAGAGCGAGTCGGTGCGCATGTCGGGACTCGTCGACGACCTGCTGTTGCTCGCCCGCCTCGACGAGGGCCGCCAGCTCGCCCGCGAGGCGGTCGATCTCGGCCGCCTCGTCGTCGACATCACGGCGGATGCGCGTGCCGCGTCGCCCGATCACGACTGGGTCGTGCGGGTGCCCGAGTCTCCGGTCGTGGTGCTCGGCGACCAGCCGCGCCTGCACCAGGCGATCGCGAACCTCTTGGCGAACGCCCGCGTGCACACGCCGGCCGGCACGCAGGTGACGGCGGCGCTCGGCGTGCTTGACGGCTTCGCGATCGTGACGGTCACCGACACCGGCCCGGGCATCCCTCCCGAGGTGCAGCCCGTGCTGTTCGAGCGCTTCGCCCGCGCCGACACCTCGCGCTCGCGGGCGACCGGCTCGACGGGCCTCGGTCTCGCGATCACCGCGGCGATCGTGCGCGCCCACGACGGTGCCGTCGATGCCGTCTCGGAGCCGGGCCAGACCGTGTTCCGCGTACGGCTGCCTCTCGCGCCGGACGCCTAGGCTCGAGCGCATGCAGATCATCGTCACCGGTTCTCGCGGCAAGCTCGGAGTCGGCGTTGTCGCGGCGCTCCGCGAGGCCGGCCACCGCGTCATCGAGTTCGACGCGCGCGGCGAGCGCGGCCCCGACAGCGTGCAGATTGACCTCACCGACTACGGCCAGGTTGCCGACGCGATCGCGGGTGTCGAGGAGCGTCACTCCGGCGTCGACGCCGTCGTGCACCTCGCCGCCGTGCCGGCCCCCGGCATCGTGCCGGACACCGCGCTCATCACGCAGAACCTCACGATGACGATCAACGTGTTTCAGGCCGCGCGCCGCGCCGGCATCTCGCGCATCGTTCACGCCTCCAGCGAGACCCTGCTGGGCATCCCGATGGCGATCGACCCGCCGTACGTGCCGCTCGATGAGGCCGCGCCGACGCGCCCGGAGTTCATGTACGCGGTCGGCAAGCACCTCGAGGAGGAACTCGCCCGCAAGCTCGTGCGGTGGGACCCTGCGCTGCGCATCACGGGCCTGCGCTTCAGCAACGTCATGGCCGAAGAGGACTACGCCGAGTTCCCGTCATGGCAGCACGACACGAGCGTCAGACGCTGGAACCTGTTCGGCTACATCGACCGCCGAGATGGCGGGCAAGCCGTGCTGCGCGCGCTCGAGAACGCGGCACCGGGCTATGACACCTTCATCATCGCGGCGGCCGACACCGTGATGGAGCGCCCGTCGGTCGAACTCCTCGACGCCGAATTCCCGACCGTGCCGCGCTCACGCGACATCGTCGGCCGCGAGACGTTGCTCGACATCACGCGTGCCCGCGACGTGCTCGGCTACGCGCCGCAACATTCCTGGCGCGACTATGTGTAGCCCCCAGCGGGCACGCGTGACGTCGAGTCGGCTCAGTCTTCGCCCTGCGCCTTTGTGAACGACGGCTCGCCGTCGAATTCTTGAAGCAGTTCGACGTGCATCCACGTGACGCGTGATTCGACCCGCGCAAGCAGGTCGCGAATGGCCGCTCGATCGAGGTCGCCGTCACCGCGCTGCATGAACCGGCAGCGGTAGTGATCGACCATGTCGATGTTGGTGTTGCCGTCGGGGTACACCTTGGTGCCGCGGTTGGAGATCATCTTCAGGTACACGGCAGCGTCGCTCGTGGCGGCCTCCAGCTCGGGGCCGAGCTCGTGGGGGAGCATGCCCGACTCGATGAAGACGTCGACGCCCACGACGCGGCGCGACGTCGGGGTGACCGTGACGGGGTTCTCGACCGGGCTCGGCAGCGCGAGCGGCCGACCACGGCGAACGGGGTAGCCCTCGGCCGATCGGCCGAAGTTGTCGATGATCGCCGAGGCGAAGTCGGTCGTCGAGACCCCCGAGTCGTAGCCGACGACGTCGCCGGTCAGAGTGCCGGCGCCGACCGTTGCGAACAGGGCGTTCTCGATGGTCTCGGCCTCGTCCACGTGCCCCAGGTGCTTCAGCATCATGACGGAGGACAGAATCACCGCGGTCGGGTTGATCACGTTCTGACCGGCGTACTTCGGCGCCGATCCGTGCACGGCCTCAAAGATCGCGACGCCGGAGCCAAGGTTGGCCGACGGCGCGAAGCCGAGCCCGCCGACGAGGGCGGAGGTGAGGTCGCTCAGGATGTCGCCGTTCATGTTGGTCGTGACGATGACATCGAACTGCTCGGGACGCTTCACCAGCTGGTGAGCGGCGTTGTCGATGATGATGTGACGCGCCTCGATGTCGGGATACTCGGGGGCGATGCGCTCGAAGGTGCGCTTGAGCTCACCCTCGGTGAGCTTCATGATGTTCGACTTGGTCGCGCAGGCGACCGAGTGGCGACCCTCGCTGCGCGCGTACTCGAACGCGGTACGCACGATCTTCTCGGAGCCCTTGCGCGAGATCAGCTTCAGACACTGGGCGACGCCCGGCGTCTGCATGTGCTCGATGCCCGCGTACAGGTCTTCAACGTTCTCGCGCACGACGACGAGATCGATGCCTGAGCCGGAGTACCGGGTCGTCACCCCGGGCAACTCGCGCACGGGGCGAATATTGGCGTAGGTCTCGAACAGCTTGCGCAGGGTCACGTTCGCCGACTTCTCGCCGAAGCCCACGGGCGTGCCCAGCGGGCCCTTCAAGACGGTGCGGGTGCGGGTGATCGAGTCGATCGTCTCCTGGGGCACGCCGCTGGCGATGCCGCGCCGGAAGACGGTTTCTCCCGCTTCCTGCTCGTCCCACTCGATGGGGGCGCCGCTGGCGTCGATGATTCGACGTGCCGCGGCGACGCATTCGGGTCCGACACCATCGCCGGGGATCAGGGTGACCTGCGAGGCCATGAATTCTCCTTTACGGGGGATGAACGACGACAACAGTAGAAACATATTGCATGTATCGCAAATCCTCAATAGGGGGCGGTGACGAGAATTTGGTCGCCGGGGCGTGCATCCCGTACCCTGAACACGCCCAAGACCGCTGGTCATCGGCGTTTCCGCATGCGGATGCACTGATTGAAAGCTCGCAGGCGCTCCCCGGAGCGAGTGTGACGGCCCGCGCAGGTGATTCGAATCCTTCCGCACAAGCGCTCACGCGCGAGTGCATCCCTAAGGCTCCGAGCGCTTGCGCCGGAGCCTTCGCCATTTCTGCGGTGCGGTCGCCGGGCGCAAACCCACGACACAAGGAGCACCATGGCGAACAAGGAAGCATCGGTCGCCGAGCTGAAGGAGACCATCTCCAGCTCGAGCGCCGTTCTGCTCACCGAGTACCGCGGCCTCACGGTGGCGCAGCTGAAGACGCTGCGCAGCACCATCCGTGAGCACGCGTCGTACGCCGTGGTGAAGAACACGCTGACCAAGATCGCCGCCAACGAGGCTGGCATCGACTCGCTCGATGACATGCTCGCTGGCCCCACCGCGATTGCGTTCGTTCACGGCGACCCCGTGACCGTCGCGAAGGCTCTGCGCGACTTCGCCAAGGCCAACCCGGCCCTGGTGGTGAAGGGCGGTTACTTCGACGGTAACCCGCTCACCGCCGCCGAGGTCACCCAGCTGGCCGAGCTCGAGACCCGGGAGGTGCTGCTGGCGAAGTTTGCCGGCGCCGCCAAGGCCTCGCTGTTCGGTGCCGCTTACCTCTTCAACGCGCCGCTGGCGCAGGCCGCCCGTGCGGTCGACGCGCTGCGTCAGAAGCAGGAATCGGCCGGCTAATACCGCCGCCGTCCCACGATCCACACCAACCGAAGTACACAAGGAGAAATCATGGCCAAGCTCACCACTGACGAGCTCATCGAGGCGTTCAAGGAGCTGTCGCTCATCGAGCTCAGCGAGTTCGTGAAGAAGTTCGAAGAGGTCTTCGAGGTCACCGCCGCTGCCCCCGTCGCCGTTGCTGCCGCTCCGGCCGCCGGTGGCGCCGGTGCCGCCGAAGAGGTCGAGGAGAAGGACTCGTTCGACGTCGTTCTCGAGGCCGCTGGCGAGAAGAAGATCCAGGTCATCAAGGAGGTCCGCGCGCTCACGAGCCTCGGCCTCGGCGAGGCCAAGGCTGTCGTCGACGGTGCGCCCAGCACCGTCCTCGAGGGCGCCAACAAGGAGACCGCCGAGAAGGCCAAGGCTCAGCTCGAAGAGGCTGGCGCCACCGTCACGCTCAAGTAGTCGCCTCCCCCGCATCGGGGGATTGCCTGCTGCAACGCCCCGCATCGACTTCGGTCGGCGCGGGGCGTTGTGCCGTTAACGACCGGATGCACGGGGGCGCGTCACCGAGGACGCCGCGGCTTCGCGCGCTACGCGTCGCGGCGCGCGGCCGTCGACTGCCGCACGATGAGCTGGGTCGGCAGCACCACGTGCTCGTCGGGGACGGGCGCGTCGGCGTGCTCGATCTGCTGAATCAGAAACTCGACAGCGCGGTCGCCCTGCGAGCCGGGTCGCTGGGCAAGCGTCGTGAGCCCGAACATCTCGGCCATGGGGTGGTCGTCGATACCGATGATCGACAGGTCTTGGGGGATCGAGATGCCGAGCTGCCGGGCGGCGATCATGATGCCGATGGCGATCTCGTCGCATCCGGCAAAAATGGCGGTCGGCCGGGTGCGGGGGTCGCCAAGCAGCGAGAGCCCCACCTGGTAGCCACCGGGCACCGAGAACTCGGCCTCGCGGAAGTCATCGTCGACGGTGAGGCCCGCCCGCTCGATGGCCTCCTTGAAGCCGTCGTAGCGGCGGCTGTGCACCCGGAAGTCCATCTGCTCGGTCTGGTCGCCGCCGACGTGCATGATGCGCTTGTGGCCGAGGCTAATGAGGTGCTCGGTCGCAAGCCGTGACACTTCGAGGTCGTCGATCGACAGCGACGGAATGCCGGCCACGCGGCCGCCGATGCCGGCGAGCGGCTTGCCGAGCGCCTGCAGCATCTGCACCTCGTGCGGGCTGAGGGCGATCGTGACGGCGATGACGGCGTCGACGCGCTTACGCACAAGGAAGTAGTCGAAGACCCGTCGACGCAGGTCAACGTCGTGGCTGAGTCGGTACAGCGTGAGGTCGTAGCCCGAGCGGATCAGGGCCTTCTCGATGCCCTCGAGCACCTCGGCGAAGTACCAGCGGTTGATGTACGGAATCACGACGCCGACGTTGCGGGTGCGCCCCGTGACGAGGCTCGCGGCAGTCGACGACACGACGTAGCCGAGCTCGGCCGCGGCCGTCTCGACGCGTCGGCGCGTATCGTGCGATACGTAGCCGCGCCCGCTGAGCGCACGCGACGCCGTCGATTTCGACACCCCCGCCATGCGGGCCACGTCGGCCAGGATGCTCATACCTCGTCGGTCCTCCATTGGACGCTCGCAGCGCGCGGGCTTCGTGCGCCGCGCGACGTATGGAACCGGAGTGTAGCCGGATTTCGGATGCTGTGGAACCGGTGCCAGAAAAACCGGCGCGTCGACGCCCGTCGCGCGGAAGCATCCCTCTGGATGCTCGGTGAGCGTTCCACAACGGATCGATAACGGCGCGCTCTACGCCGGTTGCGCGTCCGTAGACGCTGACGTACGGTGTGACCTGGAACCGGTTCCCTACGACGACGTGAAACGGCGTTGCGGGGTCTGGAACCCATCACCTGCACCATCCCACGTGCGGCGCACCCGTCGCCGCCGTCTGACCCCTCAACGAGGAGGAAACATGAGTTCCACCCTCCGACGCCGCGTCCTCGGACCGGCAGCGGCAATCGGTGCCCTCAGCCTGGTTCTTGCCGGCTGTGCCGCCGACACGGAAGAGCCCGGCGCCGGTGGCGCTGGCGGCGACGCCGACTGCGCCGAGTACGAGCAGTACGGCTCGTTTGACGGCGAGACCGTCGAGATCTTCTCGACCATCGCCGAGGTCGAGGCCGACAACCTCGAGCTCAGCTGGGCTGACTTCGCCAGCTGCACCGGCATCACCATCGACTACGTGTCGTCGCAGGAGTTCGAGACGCAGATCAACGTCCGCGCTCAGGCCGGCGACGCGCCCGAGCTCGCGATCATCCCGCAGCCGGGCCTCCTGCAGCGCCTGATCGCTGAGGGCTACGTCGTAGCCGCCCCCGACTCGGTCGAGGCGAACGTCGATGAGTTCTGGAGCGAGTCGTGGAAGAGCTACGGCACGGTTGACGGCGAGTTCTACGCCGCTCCGCTGATGGCGAGCGTCAAGGGCTACGTCTGGTACTCGCCGGCCGACTTCGAAGAAAACGGCTACGAGGTTCCCGCCACGTGGGACGAGATGATGGCCCTCACGGAAGAGATGGCCGCCAACGGCGCCGACAACGCGGCCTACCGCCCCTGGTGTGTCGGCTTCGCATCGGGTGACGCCACCGGCTGGGTCGGCACCGACTGGGTTGAGGACGCGGTTCTCCGCTTCGCCGGCCCCGAGGCCTACGACCAGTGGGTCGCGGGTGACCTGACCTTCGCGAGCCCCGAGATCACCGAGGCCATTGAGCTGGTTGGCGACATCCTGCTCGACCCGGCCTACGTCAACGGTGGCTTCGGTGGAGCCGAGTCGATCGTCAGCACCACCTTCCAGGACGGTGGATTCCCGATCCTCGAGGGCAACTGCTCGATGCACCACCAGGCGTCGTTCTACGAGGCCCAGTGGGGCGAGGACGTGACGGTTGCTCCGGATGGCGACATCTGGGCCTTCCTGACCCCGCCGGCCGCTGAAGGCGACCCGTTCGCCGTCACCGGTGGTGGCGAGTTCGTCGCCGCGTTCAGCGAGGACGAGGCCACGGCTGCGGTGCAGACCTACCTCTCGAGCGACCTGTGGGCGAACAACCGTGTTGCCCTCGGTGGAGTGATTTCGGCCAACCAGGGCCTCGACGCCTCGCTCGCGAGCTCGGAGCTGGCTGTGCAGTCGATCGAGATCCTTCAGGACCCCGACACCATCTTCCGGTTCGACGCTTCCGACCTCATGCCCGCCGCTGTCGGTGCAGGTTCCTTCTGGACCGGCATGACGGACTGGGTGCTCGGTGAGCTCACGACCGACCAGATGACGGCCTTCATCGACGGGACCTTCCCGCGCTGATAACGCCTGACACACCACCTCAGTGACTGACGTGCACTGAAACCCTGGCCCACCGGAACTTCTGTTCCGGTGGGCCAGGTCGTCAGGTAGCGTGATCTCGAAACCAATGGAGGTTTACCCGTATGGCTGATTTCTGGACAGACGCGTTCGAGAAATTCGGTGTCATGGTTGTCGGCCTTGCGGCGTTCGCCGTGATCGTCGGCGTTCTGCTCTTCTTCGCCGACCGGGCGCCGAAAAAGGGCCGCGACTTCTGGCAGCTGCTGGCCTTTGTGGCCCCGGCGATGCTGCTGCTGCTCGTCGGCCTCATCTACCCCGCCATTCGCACCACCTATCTCGCCTTCACCGACCGCTCGGGCAACGAGTTCGTGGGACTGCGCAACTTCGAGTGGATGTTCACTCAGCCCGAAATCATCACGGTTCTGCTGAACACGGTGGTCTGGGTCATCGTCGTTCCGCTCTTGTCGACGATCTTCGGCCTCGCGTACGCCGTGTTCATCGACAAGGCGCACGGCGAGAAGATTCTGAAGTCGCTCGTGTTCTTGCCGATGGCGATCTCGTTCGTCGGCGCGAGCATCATCTGGCGCTTCGTCTACGAGTACCGCGAGCAGGGCTTCGGCGAGCAAATCGGTATCTTGAACCAGATCATCGTCTGGGTCGGCGGCGAGCCGCAGCAGTTCCTGCAGAACTCGCCCTGGAACACGTTCTTCCTGATCGTCGTCATGGTCTGGATCCAGACCGGCTTCGCGATGGTGCTCTTGAGCGCCGCGATCAAGGGCGTGCCCGTTGAGATCGTCGAGGCCGCTCGCCTTGACGGGGCGAACGCGTGGCAGCAGTTCCGCAACGTCACCCTTCCGGGCATCCGCGGCACCCTCGTCGTCGTCATCACGACGATCTCGATCGCCACCCTGAAGGTCTTCGACATCGTGCGTTCGATGACGGCCGGCCAGTTCGGCACGTCGGTCGTCGCGAATGAGATGTACACGCAGGCATTCCGACGGGCCGAAATCGGTCAGGGTTCGGTGCTGGCGCTGACCCTGTTCATCATGGTGCTCCCGATCGTCATCTATAACGTGCGCGTCATGCGTCAGCAGAAGGAGATCCGATGACCGACGCTACGAAGCAGGCAGAAGACAAGCTTGACCGCCCGCTCGGTCAAAAGAACCAGCCGAAGCCCGAGGGCGAGGTGGCGCGCACGTTCCGCAAGTCGAAAGAGAAGCTGACGAGCCCGTGGGCGACGGCGGCGGCGATCATCATTGCGGTGATCTGGACGATTCCGACCTTCGGTCTGTTGGTCTCCTCGTTCCGTACGGCGAGCGAGATTCGCTCGACGGGCTGGTGGACGTGGTTCGTGAACCCCTCGTTCACGTTGCAGAACTACAACGACGTTCTGTTCGGAGCCGGCGCATCCAGCGAAAATCTGGGGTCGTACTTCGTGAACTCGCTCGTCATTGCGATTCCGGCGGCGCTGTTCCCGATCGCGATCGCCACGATGGCGGCGTACGCGTTCGCCTGGATCAAGTTCCGCGGCTCGGGCGCGCTGTTTGTGCTGGTGTTCGCGCTGCAGATCGTTCCGCTGCAGATGGCCCTCGTGCCGCTGCTGCAGATCTTCTCGGGCGTGCTCGGCATCTCCGGAACCTTCCCGGCGGTGTGGATCGCGCACACGATCTTTGGTCTGCCGTTGTGCATCTTCCTGCTGCACAACTTCATTTCCGAGATTCCCGGTGAGGTGATCGAGGCGGCCCGCGTTGATGGTGCCAACCACACGCAGATCTTCTTCCGCATCATCATTCCGCTGTCGCTGCCGGCGCTCGCGTCGATCGGTATCTTCCAGTTCCTCTGGGTCTGGAACGACCTGCTTGTGGCACTCGTCTTCTCGGGCGGTACCGCCGACGTCGCACCACTGACCCAACGCCTGGGGGAGCTGGTCGGTAACTTCGGTCGCTTCCAAGAGCGTCTGCCCGCGGCGGCGTTCATCTCGCTGATCGTGCCCCTGATCGTGTTCTTCAGCCTGCAGCGCTACTTCGTGCGCGGCCTGCTGGCGGGCTCGACGAAGGGCTGATCGCCGAGGGCTGAACTCGGCAGTTCGCGTACTAAGCAGAAACCCCGGCGGCCCCGCCTAGGCTCAGCGCATGAGCATGGGTGGTGGCCCCCGGGGTTTCCGCGTCTCGAGCGGCGACGTCGAGAAGCAGCGCGCCGAGAACGAGGCCGCGCCGCGCATCCCGAACCTGCTGGGGCGCATTGCCGAGCTGTTCCGCCCGCACCGGCTGACGCTCTCCGTCACGATCACACTCGTGCTCGTGAGCGCGGGCCTCAGCGTGGTGCCGCCGCTGCTGACGCAGCGCGCGTTCGACGAGGGGCTGTTTCCGCCCGGCGGCTCACCGAACCTGCCGCTGCTCGCGCAGTTGGTCGGCATCATGGTGCTCTTGTGGATGCTGAGCGCCGGTCTCGGCATCGGCCAGACCTGGTTGACCGCGACGGTCGGTAATAGCGTCATGGCCGAGCTGCGGGTGAAGCTGTTCGCGCACCTGCAGCAGATGGAGCTCGCGTTCTTCACCCGCACGAAGACAGGCGTCATTCAGTCGCGGCTGCAGAACGACGTCGGCGGCGTCGCGAGCGTGCTGTCGAACACGGTCTCGAGCGTCATCGGCAACACGGTGACCGTCATCGCGGCGTTCATCGCCATGCTGCTGCTGTCGTGGCAGCTCACCCTCGTCGCGGTCATCCTGCTGCCCGCGCTTGTGGCCGCGCAGCGCCGCGTCGGCATCGTGCGCGCGAAGATCGCCGGCCGCACGCAAGAGTCGCTGAGCGACATGAGCGCCATCACGCAGGAGGCGCTGAGCGTCTCGGGCATCCTGCTCGCGAAGAGCTTCGACCGGCAGGAGGCCGAGGTCGCCCGCTACCGCGACGAGAACGCGGTGCAGCGCGACCTGCAGGTGAAGCTGCAGATGTCGGGGCAGTGGTTCTTCGCGCTCGTCAACGTCTTTCTGAGCGTGATCCCCGCGATCGTCTACCTGGTCGCCGCGTTCCTCATTCAGGCGGATGTCGCGGTCACCGCCGGCACGATCGTCGCCTTCACGACGGTGCAGGCCCGCCTCACCTTCCCCCTGCTCGGCCTCATGCGGGTCGCCCTCGACCTGCAGACCTCGGCGGCGCTGTTTGCCCGCATCTTCGAATACCTCGACCTGACACCGACGATCACGGAAAAGGACGACGCGGTGGATGCTCCCCACGATTCGGTGGGCAGCATCCGATTCGATGCGGTCACCTTCCGCTACCCCGACGCCGAAGAGGGCGACGGCCCGCCGACCCTCGACGGGGTGTCGTTCGAGGTCGAGCAGGGGCAGTTCGTCGCCTTCGTCGGGCCGTCGGGCGCCGGCAAGACGACGATCTCGTACCTGATTCCGCGGCTGTACGAGGCGACGGAGGGGCGGGTGCTATTTGCCGGCGTCGACGTGCGCGAGCTGCGCCGCGCATCCTTGATTTCTGAGGTCGGGATCGTAAGCCAGGAGACCTACCTGTTTCACGCGTCCATCGCCGAGAACCTGCGCTACGCGAAGCCCGACGCCTCCGACTCCGAGCTCGAGGCGGCCTGCCGGGCGGCGAACATCCACGACACGATCGCGTCATTCCCGGCCGGGTACGACACCGTCGTCGGCGAGCGCGGCTACCGGCTCTCGGGCGGCGAGAAGCAGCGCATCGCGATCGCGCGCGTGCTGCTGAAAGACCCGCCCGTGCTGGTGCTCGACGAGGCGACGAGCGCGCTCGACTCGACCTCGGAGCGCATCGTGCAGCGGGCGCTCGATAACGCCGCGCGCGGGCGCACGACCGTCGCGATCGCGCACCGGCTGTCGACCGTGGTGGGCGCCGACATGATCCACGTGATCGAGCGCGGGCGCATCGTCGAGACCGGCACGCACGCCAAGCTGCTTGCGCAGGGCGGGCTGTACGCGACGCTCGTCGAGCAACAGCGCACCGACGGGGCGCCGCTCGAGACTGCCTAGCTGCTGGCCTCGAGCAGCTCGGTCATGTAGTCGACCTCGCTCTGCTGCGCGCGCACCATGCCGGCCGCCAGGTCGACGACCACGGGATGCTCGCTGCGCTCGATCACGGCCGACGCCATGTCGACGCCCCCCTGGTGGTGGGCGATCATGAGCTCGAGGAAGAGGCGCTCGGCCTCGACGCCCTCGGCATCGCGCAGCTGCTGCAGTTGTTCGGGTGTCGCGAGGCCCGGCATCGGCTCGCCGGGGGTGTGCGTGTGCTCGGCGCTGCCGTCGTGCGACTCGTGGCTGCCGCCGTCGAGGGCGGGGCGGGTCATCCACGTCATGCTTGGCTCGGGCGCGGCGGCCGGCAGGCCCCACAGTTGCAACCACGCCGCCATCTGGCCGATCTGGTTCATCTGCACAGTCGCCATGTCGAGCGCCATGAGGCGAATCTCGTCGCTGTCTGAGCGGTCGCGCACGAGCAGCGCCATCTCGACGGCCTGCGTGTGGTGGGCCTGCATGTCGCGCGAGAAGCCGGCCTCGGCGCTCGTGTTGGACGGAATCGGGCCGCCTGCGCTCGGCGTCGTGATGCGGCCGAGCAGCACGCCGGCCACGAGCGCGACGAGCACCAGCACGGCGCCGCCGAGCAGCAGGCGCACGCGCGCCGAGCGCTCGGGTGCGGCGGCCGCCGCGGGGCCGGCCGTGCTGGTGGTCGTCGCGCTGTCGGTCATCGTTAGCTCAGGCGGCCGGGGCCGTCGAGGGCGTTCGAGCAGAGGGCGTTCGGCTCGGGCGCGGTGGGCGACAGCCAGTACTTGTCGATGAACTGCTGCAGGCGCTCGTCGCTGGCGTCGTCGACCGCGAGGCGGGCACCCCAGGCGCTGATGGCCACGGGGGTGTCGAGGCCCGAGATGGGCGACACGATGGCGTGCGTCGTCGGGGCGAGGTCGCGCAGGGCGTCGATGGTCTCTTGTTCGACCTGCTCGGGGTCGTAGGCGAGCCACACGGCGCCGTGCTCGAGCGCGTGCACGGCGTACTCGGTCGGCTGCTCTTCCTCGTAGATGCCGCAGTTCAGCCACGAAGGGTTGTGCGGGCCGCCGGCGGGGGGCATCACGTCGTACGACACGGGGTCTTGAGTGTGGGTCGCGTCGAGGCCCGGGTACAGCTCTTCGCCCTCAATCTCGATGGCGGCGCGCTCGGCGGCGGTCAGCGGCACCTGCGCCGGCGGCCGGGTCGCGTTCGTCACGACGACCGTGATGACAATGCCGAGCACCGCGACGATGGCGGTCACCGACAGCACGATGCCGAGCACGCGGCCGCGCTTTTCCTTCTTCTGCTTGGCCTTGAGGGCCGCCACCTTCTCGGCGCGGCGCTTCTCGCGCTGCTGCTTGACGGTGAGGTTCTCGTCGTTCGTCACGGACGTCTCCAACGGGGCTGTGGCGGGCGGAAAGCCCGATTCGGGATGCTCGGGGTGCGTCGCGCGCACGCCTCACGGCACGCACGTCTTCCCATTCTCTCACCCGACGTTGGCGGACGCTGGGACGGGGGCGAGCATCCGCCCCGCCGGTAGGCTCAGGGGCATGAAGTACGCCTCCGCGATCACCGATCTGATCGGCAATACCCCGCTCGTGAAGCTGAATCGGGTGACCGAGGGCATCAGCGCGACGGTGCTGGCGAAGGTCGAGTACCTGAACCCCGGCGGCTCGTCGAAAGACCGCATCGCGACCCGCATCATCGACGCGGCCGAGCGCGACGGGCTCTTGAAGCCCGGCGGCACGATCGTCGAGCCGACGAGCGGCAACACGGGCGTCGGCCTCGCACTCGTCGCCCAGCAGCGCGGCTACAAATGCGTGTTCGTGCTGCCCGACAAGGTCGGCGAAGACAAGCGCAACGTGCTCACCGCGTACGGCGCCGAGATCGTCGTCACCCCGACGGCGGTCGCGCCGGAGGACCCCGAGTCGTACTACTCGGTGAGCGACCGGCTGGCACGCGAGATTCCGGGCGCGTTCAAGCCGAACCAGTACGCGAACCCGAACGGCCCGCTCAGCCACTACGAGACCACCGGTCCCGAGATCTGGCGCGACACCGAGGGCCTCGTCACCCACTTCGTGACGGGTGTCGGCACGGGCGGCACCATCACCGGCACGGGCCGCTACCTGCGCGAGATCAGCGCCGACCGCGAGGGCGGCCGCGTGCAGATCGTCGGCGTCGACCCGGTCGGCAGCGTCTACTCGGGCGGCACTGGGCGGCCGTATCTGGTCGAGGGTGTCGGCGAAGACTTCTGGCCGGGCGCCTACGACCCGGCGGTCACCGACCGTATCGTCGCCGTCAGCGACCAAGACTCGTTCGACATGACCGTGCGGCTGGCCCGCGAAGAGGGGCTGCTCGTCGGCGGCTCGTGCGGCATGGCCGCCGTCGGAGCCCTCGAAGTCGCCCGTGAGCTCGGGCCCGACGACGTGGTGGTCGTGTTGCTGCCCGACGGCGGGCGCGGCTACCTCGGGAAGATCTTCAACGAGCGATGGATGCGCGCCCACGGCTTCGCGGCGCCCACCGGCTCGCCGACGGTGCGGCATCTGCTGGGCGAGCCGCTGCGCGAGCTCGCGCACGTGCGCCGCGAGCACACGGTCGCTGATGCGGTCGCGGCCCTCGAGGCGCACGGCGGCGCGGTGTCGCTGCCGGTGCTCACGGGCGAGCTGCCGCCCGTGCTCGGCGAGGTCGCCGGCTCGGTGTCGACCGCCGGTCTCTTGCGTGCGCTCGCCTCGGGCGACGTCACTCCGAGCGACCCGGTCACCGCGGCCATGAGCCCGGTGATGCCCGTCATCGGTGCCGGCGAAAGCCTCGACTCGGCACGCGAGCGCTTCGCTGAGCGCGGCGCAGGAGGACTTCCGGCCGACACCCTGCTCGTGCTCGACGGGGGCAACCCGATCGGGCTCATCACCCGCAGCGACCTGCTGCACGCGCTCGCCTAAGGACACTGATGACCCACCACGGCTTCTCGACTCGCGCCATTCACGCCGGGCAGGCACCGGATGAGACGACGGGCGCGGTGATCCCTCCCGTGCACTTCTCGACGACGTATGCCCAGGACGGCATCGGCGGTTTGCGCAACGGCTACGAGTATGGGCGCGGCACGAACCCGACCCGCGATGCTCTACAAGAGCAGCTCGCCGCGCTCGAGGGCGGGGCGCACGCGTTCAGCTTCGCCTCGGGCCTCGCCGCCGAAGACGCGCTGTTGCGCGCGGTGCTGAAGCCCGGCGACCACGTGCTCATGGGCGACGACGTCTACGGCGGTACCCACCGCCTCGTGCGCCGCATCTTCGGCGAGTGGGGCATCGGGCTGACGACGATTAACCTAGGCGACCTCGACGGCGTGCGCACGATGATCGGGCAGCTGGCGCCGAAGGTGCTGTGGCTCGAGACCCCGTCGAACCCGATGATGAAGATCACCGACGTGACAGCGCTCGCCGAGGTCGCCCACGCGGCCGGTGTGCTCGTCGTCGTCGACAACACCTTCGCCACCCCCTACCTTCAGACGCCGCTCGCGCTCGGCGCCGACGTCGTCGTGCACTCGACCACCAAGTACCTGGGCGGGCACTCCGACGTGGTGGGCGGGGCGCTCGTGCTGAACGACGACGAGCTCGCGTCGAAGGTCGGCTTCCAGCAGTTTGCGGCCGGCGCCGTCTCGGGCCCCATGGATGCGTGGCTCACCTCACGAGGAATCAAGACCCTCGCGGTGCGCATCGACCGCCACTGCGCCAACGCGCAGGCCGTCGCCGAGGCGATGGTCGGCCACACGGGTGTGGCCCGCGTGCTGTACCCGGGGCTCGCCGACCACCCCGGCCACGCCCTCGCCGCCCGCCAGATGCGGGGCTTCGGCGGCATGGTGTCGCTCGACCTCGCCGGGGGAGAGGCGGCCGCGCGGGCGTTCGCGGAGGGCCTGCAGCTCTTCACGCTCGCCGAATCGCTCGGCGGCGTCGAGTCGCTCGTCAACTACCCGAGCGAGATGACGCACGCCTCGGTGCGGGGCACGGCGCTCGAGGTTCCGGCCTCGATCGTGCGCCTATCGGTCGGCATTGAGGACGCGGCCGACCTCGTCGCCGACGTCGAGCAGGCGCTCGCACGGCTGTAGCGCGAGCCCACCCTGGCCGTGCGCGGGGGCCCCGCGCAGGTGCGGTGCGTCGCCCGCCTTCGCCGCCCGGAAACCTGAGGGGTGCATAATGACGAAACGTGCGTGTGAACGTACACATGCATCCCGCCCGAACGGACACCGATGAGCAACGACGCCCCGACGACCGAACCGGAGCGCACGCGCGCGCCGAACATTCGGGACGTCGCGCGGGTCGCCGGAGTCTCGTATCAGACCGTCTCGCGCGTACTGAACGACAGCCCAAGCATCCGCCCCGAGACGCTGGCGCGGGTGCGCGCCGCGATCGATGAGCTGGGATACCGCCCCAACCAGGCGGCGCGCGCACTCGTCACGAGCCGCTCGCGCACCATCGGGGTGCTCGCCTCACAGACGGTGCATTACGGGCCGGCGACGAGCATCCAGGCCATTGAGGTAGCGGCCCGCGAAGCGGGATACCGCCTGTCGATCACCAACATCAGTTCGGGCGACTACGCGTCGATCAAGTCGGGGCTCGACTACCTGATGTCGCAGTCGGTCGAGGCGCTCGTCGTGATCGCGCCGCAGGTGCGCGTGTTCGAGGCCATTGCCGACCTGCAGGTCGCCGTGCCGTACATCACGCTCGAATCGACCGGGCAGAACACGCAGCACTCGCTGTGGGTCGACCAGGTCACGGGTGCGCGGATGGCGACCCGGCACCTCATCGACCTCGGGCACGAAGAGATCATGCACATCTCGGGCCCGCAGGACTGGATCGAGGCCGAGGCGCGCATGCAGGGTTTCTTGCGCGAGCTCGATGACGCCGAACTGCGCACGCGGGCGCCGATCCTGGGCGACTGGACGGCGTCGTTCGGCTACTACGCCGGGCTCGAGCTCTTGCGCTACCGCGACTTCACGGCCGTGTTCTGCGGCAACGACCAGATGGCTCTCGGCTTCATGCACGCCTGCCGCGAGGCGGGGCTCGACGTGCCGGGAGACATCTCGGTGGTGGGCTTCGACGACATTCCCGAGGCGGCACACTTCGCCCCTCCGCTGACGACCGTGCGGCAGAACTTCGCCGAGATCGGTCGGCGCTCGATTGAGCTGCTGCTCGGCGAGTTGCAGGGCGAGCGCGACCTCAGCCACGAACCGGTGCGGCCCGAGCTGGTGGTTCGGCGCTCGACGGGCCCGCGCTCCGGGCGCTGAAGGCGCGGCGCTCGACCGGGCCGCGCGCCGGGCGCTGAGGGCGCGGCGCTCACCCGGCTGACTCTGCCCGCACAGAGCCTCCCGCACAGAGCCGCCCGACTAGAGCCTCCCGCCTGACCGCCTGACCGCCCGACCGCCTGACCGCCCGCCCGTCGTGAGGTGCGGGTTCTGGACGCAAGCAAGAGGGTGCGGCACCCGCACGGTCGCAGGCGCCTGGCATTGCTCGACGTGCGTACGACCACGTGCGAGTGACGCCTCGACCGTCGAATGTCGCGCCGCGTCCGTCGTGGCCGTGCGAAAAAGACAATCGCGGGCGATTGCGCGCACGGTGTTGACGCTTCTGCACGTTACTGGGTGCGGCGTACCGGCGGCGTTGCCGGTACGGGGCATTTTCGGCGCGGCGCTTCTCGGATCGAGTCAGGATGCGCGGCTCGCGCTGTCCGATCGCGCGCGCGTTATCGAAGTGTGATCGTTTCGCCGCACCCGCGGCTTGACAGATGTGACCGTTTCGCTTGTAGAGTGCACTCACGCCGTGTGAACGATCACATCACGTGTCACACGAGCACCGCACGACCCGACACACGCACCCCCCCAGACGATGGAGTCACATGAGCACCGCACCCTTGAGCCCCGAGGTTCAGGTCGCTGTCGCCCGCGTGCGTGACGAGGTTGCCGCCCTGCACGCCGAACTCGTGCGCTACGGCCTGGTTGTCTGGACGGGCGGCAACGTCTCGGGCCGCGTTCCCGGCGCCGACCTCTTCGTGATCAAGCCCTCGGGTGTCATGTACGACGACCTCGACCCGGCCAACATGATCCTCTGCACGCTCGACGGTGAGGTCGTGCCGAACACCCCCGGCAGCGACCGCAGCCCGTCGAGCGACACCGCCGCGCACGCGTACGTCTACCGCAACATGCCCGAGGTGGGCGGCGTCGTGCACACCCACTCGACCTACGCGACCGCCTGGGCGGCCCGCGGTGAGGCGATCCCGTGCGTCATCACGGCGATGGCCGACGAGTTCGGCGGCGAGATTCCGGTCGGCCCGTTCGCGATCATCGGCGACGACTCGATCGGCCGCGGCATCGTCGAGACCCTGAGCGGCCATCGCTCGCGCGCCGTGCTCATGCAAAACCACGGGCCATTCACCATCGGCAAGGACGCCCGCGACGCCGTCAAGGCCGCCGTCATGCTCGAGGATGTCGCCCGCACGATCCACATCGCGCGACAGCTCGGCGAGCCCCTGCTGATCGCTCCCGAGGCCATTGACTCGCTCTTCGACCGCTACCAGAACGTGTACGGCCAGCCCGCGGGGGAGGCGCGATGACGGCCGCGCAGACCGCCGCCCAGGGCGCTCGCAGCGCCGCCGAGGCCATCGCCACCGGCCGGGTCGCCCTCGGCATCGAGCTCGGATCGACCCGCATCAAGGCGTGCCTCGTCGACGCCGACGCCCCCGCGACCGTGCTCGCCACCGGCAGCCACGAGTGGGAGAACCAGCTCGTCGACGGCCTCTGGAGCTACTCGCTCGAGGCCGTGCACACCGGCCTCGCCGACGCCTACGCCCAGCTCGTCGCCGACGCGACGGCCCGCCACGGCGCCGCCCCCACGACCCTCGCCTCGGCCGGCGTCTCGGCGATGATGCACGGCTACCTCGCGTTCGACGCCGAGGGCGCGTTGCTTACGAACTTCCGCACCTGGCGCAACACGAACACCGGCCCTGCGGCCGCCGAGTTGTCTGAGCTGTTCGCCACGAACATCCCGCTGCGCTGGTCGATCGCCCACCTGCACCAGGCCGTCATCGACTCTGAGCCCCACGTCGGCCAGCTCGCGCACCTGACGACCCTCGCCGGCTACGTGCACGAGCAGCTGACGGGCGAGCGGATGCTCGGCGTCGGCGACGCGTCGGGCATGTTCCCGATCGCGAACGACGCGCACGGCCGACCCGCGTACGACCCCGAGCTCGTGGCCCGCTACGACGCCCTGCTCGCCGAGCGGTACCCGACCGCGCGCGCCGCGATCGCGACGAGCGTCGCGGAGCTGCTGCCGAGCATCCGCGTGGCCGGCGAGGAGGCGGGCCGCCTGACGGCCGCCGGCGCCGCCCTGCTTGACCCCACGGGCACCCTGCAGCCGGGAGGCATCTTCTGCCCCGCCGAGGGAGATGCCGGAACCGGCATGGTCGCCACGAACGCCGTCGCTCCGCACACCGGCAACGTGAGCGTCGGCACGAGCATCTTCGCGATGGTCGTGCTCGATCAGCCGCTCGCGACGCAGCACGCCGAGCTTGACCTCGTCACCACGCCCGCGGGCGACCCCGTCGCGATGGTGCACTGCAACAACGGCACGAGCGAACTCAACCAGTGGGTCGGCACCTACCGCCGCTTCGCCGAGCTCGCTGGCACCCCGATCGACCCCGACGACGCCTACGCCCTGCTGTTCGCCGAGGCCCTCGAGGGCGCCGCCGACGCCGACGGCGTGCTCGCCTACAACCAGCTCTCGGGCGAACCGGTCGCGCAGCTCGCCGCCGGACGCCCCGCCATCGTGCGCACCCCCGACAGCGAGCTGAGCCTCGCGAACGTCATGCGGGCGCAGGTCTACGGTGTCTTCGCGACGCTCGCGATCGGGATGCGCGCCCTCCATAGCGAGGACGTCGCCATTGACGCGCTCTATGCGCACGGCGGCATGTTCCGCACGCCGGGCGTCGCCCAGCGCTTCCTCGCCGCCGCGCTTGACGCCCCGGTCGGCGTCGCCGCGAGCGCCGCCGAGGGCGGAGCGTGGGGCATCGCGGTGCTCGCCGCCTTCACGGCGCAGCGCTCGGCGGCTGTTGCCAGCGCCGACGCGACCGGCTCGGCGACCGCCCCCGCGGTCGGCGGCGCGACCACCGCCACCACCACCGACCTCGGCGCCTACCTCGACGCCACGGTCTTCGCCGGGGCCGACGCCCACGTGATCTCGCCCGCCGCCGACGACGTCGCCGGCTTCACCGCCTACCTCGACCGCTACACCCCGGGCCTCGCCATCGAGCGCACGGCCGCCGAGGTGATCTGACCCATGTCAAGGAGTTCCGTGTCTCGCAGCATCGTTCCCGACCTGTCGACCTACGAGGTCTGGTTCCTCACCGGCAGCCAGAACCTGTACGGCGATGAGACGCTGCGCCAGGTTGCCGAGCAGTCGAAGGAGGTCGTGGCGGGCCTCGAATCGGCCGCGAGCATCCCGGTGCGCGTGGTCTGGAAGCCGACCCTCGTCGACCCGGCGAGCATCGCGCGGGTCATGCGCGAGGCGAACGCCGCCGAGCACGTCATCGGCGTCATCACCTGGATGCACACCTTCAGCCCCGCGAAGATGTGGATCGCGGGTCTCGACGCCCTTACGAAGCCGCTGCTTCACCTGCACACGCAGGCGAACGTCGAACTGCCCTTCGCGGACATCGACTTCGACTTCATGAACCTGAACCAGGCTGCCCATGGCGACCGCGAGTTCGGCTACATCGCCTCGCGCCTCAGCGTCGCCCGCACCACCGTCGTCGGCCACGTCTCGAACCCGGCCGTCACCGAGCGCATCGGCGTCTGGGCCCGCGCCGCCGCCGGCCGTCACGCCACGCAGAACCTGAAGCTCGCCCGCTTCGGCGACAACATGCGCTTCGTCGCCGTCACCGAGGGCGACAAGACCGAGGCCGAGCTGCGCTTCGGCGTACAGGTCAACACCTGGGGTGTCACCGAGCTCGCCGACGCGGTGCACGCCGTCGCCGACAGCGACGTGGATGCTCTGGTCGCCGAATACGCGGAACTCTACGACGTCGAGGCGGCCCTCTTGCCCGGCGGCGAGCGCGCCGACTCTCTGCGCTACGGCGCGGCCATCGAGCTGGGCCTGCGCTCGTTCCTCGAGGCGGGCGACTTCGGCGCCTTCACCACGAGCTTCGAAGACCTCGGAACCCTGCGCCAGCTGCCCGGCCTTGCGGTGCAGCGCCTCATGGCCGACGGCTACGGCTTCGGCGCCGAGGGCGACTGGAAGACCGCGGTGATGGTGCGCGCCGCCGCCGTCATGGGCGCGGGGCTGCCGGGAGGCGCGAGCCTCATGGAGGACTACACCTACCACCTGGTCCCCGGTGAGGAGCTCATCCTCGGTGCCCACATGCTCGAGGTGAGCCCGTCGCTGACGAGCCAGACGCCGCGCCTCGAGGTGCACCCTCTCGGCATCGGCGGGAAGGAAGACCCGGTGCGCCTTGTCTTCACGGCCGACGCCGGCCCCGCCGTCGTCTGCGCGCTGAGCGACATGCGCGACCGCTTCCGACTCGTCGCGAACGTCGTCGAGAACGTCGAGCTGCCGGCCCCGATGCCGAAGCTGCCCGTCGGCCACGCCGTGTGGAAGCCGGCACCCGACTTCGCCACCTCGGCCGCCGCCTGGCTCACCGCCGGCGCCGCCCACCACACCGTCATGTCGACCCAGATCGGCGTCGACGTGCTGCGCGACTTTGCCGCCATGAGCGGCGTCGAACTGCTCGTGATCGACGGTGAAACCACCCTGCCGGGCTTCGAGCAGCAGCTGCGCTCGAACGCGGCGTATTACCGACTGGCGCAGGGGCTGTGACGGGCCCCGCGCATCCATAGACCCCCCGAGGCGACTCGGGAGCGGCCACGACGCCCCCAGCGATGGGCGGCAGACGGCCGAAGCACCACCACCAAACCCCCTCGAAAGGACACACAGTGAAGAACCGCAAGTTCCTCCTCAGCATCGCCGCTGCGGGAGTCATGTCGCTGGCCCTCGCTGGCTGCGCCGGCGACCGTACCGGTGGCAGCACCGGCGGCGACGCTGGAGGCGATGACGCCGCCGGCGGCATCGTCGGCGTTGCGATGCCGACTCAGCAGTCGGAGCGCTGGATCGCCGACGGCGCGAACGTCGAAGAGCAGCTCGAAGCCCTCGGCTACGACGTTGACCTTCAGTTCGCCAACGACGACATCCCCACCCAGGTCGCTCAGATCGAGAACATGATCACCTCGGGCGCCGAAGCCCTGATCATCGCCTCGATCGACGGCACCACGCTCACCGACGTGCTGCAGCAGGCGGCCGACGCGGGAATCCCCGTCATCGCCTACGACCGCCTCATCAACGGCAGCGAGAACGTCGACTACTACACGACGTTCGACAACTTCCAGGTCGGCGTGCAGCAGGCTACTTCGCTGCTCATCGGCATGGGCGTGTTCGACGAGAACGGCGAGCGCACCGACGTCGCCGGCCCGCTGAACGTTGAACTGTTCGCCGGTAGCCCCGACGACAACAACGCCGGCTTCTTCTTCAACGGCGCGATGAGCGTCATCCAGCCGCTGATCGACGACGGCACGCTCGTTGTTCCCTCGGGTCAGACCGCATTCGAGCAGGTCGCGATTCTTCGCTGGCTGCCCGAAACCGCCCAGGAGCGCATGGAGAACATCCTCACCATCATCGGCGACACGCAGATCGATGGCGTTCTCTCGCCCTACGACGGCCTCTCGATCGGCATCATCTCGGCCCTCACCTCGGGTGGCTACTCGACCGACGCCCTCCCGGTCATCACGGGTCAGGACGCCGAGGTCGGCTCGGTGCAGTCGATCATCGCGGGCGAGCAGTACTCGACCATCTTCAAGGACACCCGTCTGCTCGCCGAGCAGGCTGTGGCCATGGTCGACGCGCTGCTCTCGGGCGGCGAGCCCGAGGTCAACGACACCGAGACCTACGACAACGGCGTGAAGGTTGTGCCGTCGTACCTGCTCGAGTCGACGATCGTCACGATCGACAACTACGAAGAGGTTCTGATCGGCAGCGGCTACTACACCGCTGAGGACCTGGGCTAGTAGGTTCCGTTTCATCCGGGTGCGGGTTCGGTGGCGCAACTGTCACCGGGCCCGCACCCACCCCCCGCATTACTCGGCGGCGCGTGAGCGCCGCCATCCCCCATCGCACCACTCGACGAGGAGAGAAGGAGGACGGCCGTGAGCACCATCCTCGAGATGCGATCGATCACGAAAGAGTTCCCCGGCGTCAAGGCGCTGCAGGATGTCACGCTCACCGTCGAACGCGGCCACGTGCACGCGATCTGCGGTGAGAACGGCGCCGGCAAATCGACGCTGATGAAGGTGCTGTCAGGCGTCTACCCGCACGGCTCGTACACCGGCGATATCGTCTTCGAAGACAAGGTCGTCGAGTTCAAAGACATTCGCGACAGCGAGAAGTCGGGCATCGTCATCATTCACCAGGAGCTGGCGCTCAGCCCCTACCTGTCGATCGCCGAAAACATCTTCCTCGGCAACGAGCGCGCCAAGCGCGGCTTCATCGACTGGGACGAGACGAACGCCGAGGCGCAGAAACTGCTCGCCCGCGTCGGGCTCGGCGACAGCCCCACCACGGTTGTGCGCGACATTGGTGTCGGCAAGCAGCAGCTCGTCGAGATCGCCAAGGCGCTGTCGAAGAACGTCAAGATCTTGATTCTCGACGAGCCGACCGCCGCCCTCAACGATGAGGACTCGGCGCACCTGCTCGACCTGATCCGGCACCTCAAGGGTCAGGGCATCACCTGCATCATCATCAGCCACAAGCTCAACGAGATTAAGGCGATCGCCGACGAGGTCACGATCATTCGTGACGGGCGCACGATCGAAACCCTGGATGTCGGTCGGGGCGAAATCTCGGAAGACCGCATCATCAAGGGCATGGTCGGCCGCGACCTCGAGCACCGCTACCCCGACCGCTCGGTCGACATCGGCGAAGAGATCTTCCGCGTCGAAGACTGGACGGTGCACCACCCGACCGACCACGACCGCACGATCATCCACGGCGCCTCGCTCAGCGTGCGCGCCGGCGAAGTCGTCGGAATTGCCGGCCTCATGGGCGCCGGGCGCACCGAGCTTGCGATGAGCATCTTCGGGCGCTCGTACGGCTCGCGCATCTCGGGCCAGCTCTACATGCACGGAAAAGAAATCACCGCGCGCTCGGTGCCCGAGGCGATTCGCAACGGCATCGCCTACGCGACCGAAGACCGCAAGGTGTACGGGCTGAACCTCATCGACGACATCAAGCGCAACATCTCGGCGGCCGGCCTCGGCAAGCTCGCCACGCGCGGCTGGGTCGACGGGGGCGAAGAGCACATTGTCGCCGAGGGCTACCGAAAGAGCATGAACATCAAGGCTCCGACGGTCGACGCGGTGACGGGGAAGCTTTCGGGCGGCAACCAGCAGAAGGTTGTGCTGTCGAAGTGGCTGTACTCCGACCCCGAGGTGCTGATTCTCGACGAGCCGACCCGCGGCATTGACGTGGGCGCGAAGTACGAGATCTACACGATCATCAACAAGCTCGCAGCCCAGGGCAAAGCGGTCATCGTCATCTCGAGTGAACTGCCCGAACTGCTCGGCATCAGTGACCGCATCTACGCCCTGTCAGAGGGCCACATCACGGGCGAGCTTCCCGTGAAGGACGCAACCCCCGAAGCACTCATGGTGCTCATGACGAAAGAAAAGGAGGCCGACCATGTCATCGGCTAGCGCGACTCGCACCCCGTCGACCCGCACCACGTCGACCCGATCGGAGGTGCTCGGCTTCCTCACCTCGCGACTGCGTCAGATCGGCATCTTCCTGGCGCTGATCATCATCGTGATCCTGTTCCAGGTGCTGACCGAGGGCCGCCTGCTCACGGCGGGCAACGTCTCGAACATCATCGTTCAGAACAGCTACATCCTGATCCTCGCGATCGGCATGGTGATGGTCATCATCGCCGGCCACATCGACCTCTCGGTCGGCTCGGTCGCCGCCTTCGTCGGGGCCATGACCGGTGTCATGGTTCAGGACTGGGGCTGGGCCTGGTGGGTCGCGATTCTCGCAGGCCTCGTCGTCGGCGCGCTCGTCGGTTGCTGGCAGGGTTTCTGGATCGCCTACGTCGGGATCCCCGCGTTCATCGTGACCCTCGCGGGCATGCTGATCTTCCGCGGTCTCACCCAGATCGTGCTCGGCAACACCCAGATCACGCCGTTCCCGACCGAGTACCGCCAGCTCGGCGGTGGCTACCTGTTCCCGCAACTGTTCCCGCCAGCCTCGTCGCCGGCCGAGTGGATCACGGTGGGCCTCGGCATCCTCGCGCTGCTGATGTTCATCGGCTCGCAGATTCAGGGCCGCATGAAGCGGGTGCGCCTGAAGCTGGAGACCGAGCCGGCCTGGTGGTTCCTCGTCAAGGTGCTGTTCGGCTCCGGCCTGATCCTGTACTTGACCTTCCTGCTCGGCATCGCGCCCGGATCGCGCGGAACCCCGATTGTGCTGATCGTGCTCGGCGTGCTCGTCGTGGTCTACACCCAGGTGATGAACCGCAGCATCTTCGGTCGCCACATCTACGCCGTCGGTGGCAACCGCAACGCGGCGAACCTGTCGGGCATCAAGTCGCGAACCGTCGACTTCTACCTGTTCGTCAACATGGGCGTCTTGGCGGCGCTCGCCGGCATCATCTTCACCGGTCGCCTCAACTCGGCGGGCCCCGGCGCGGGCAACCTGTTCGAGCTCGACGCGATCGCGGCATCGTTCATCGGTGGCGCGGCCGTGCAGGGTGGCGTCGGCACGGTCGTCGGCGCGATCACCGGTGGTCTGATCATGGGTGTGCTGAACAACGGCATGTCGCTGCTCGGCGTCTCGACCGACTACCAGCAGTTCATCAAGGGCCTCGTGCTGCTGCTCGCGGTGGCGTTCGACGTCTGGAACAAGCGGCGCGCGCGCGGCTAGTCACGAGCATCCGCTCACGGAATGCGCCCCTCGCGAATGCGATGGGGCGCATTTCCGTTTTTTGGCTGGTGGATGCTCGGCGCCGTCGCGCGGAACGCATCCGTTTTCCGCCGGTGTGAGAGCGGTTCCACACCGTTTCGCCGTAGGCTCGGAGCATGAGCGACGACTACCGCCAGCACGGCCTCACCTTCCCCTCCAGCTTCCTGTTCGGGTCAGCCACGGCGAGCTACCAGATCGAGGGTGCGGCGAGCGAAGACGGCCGCGGTCCGTCGATCTGGGACACCTTCAGCCGCAAGCCCGGCGCGGTGCTGCACGGTCACACCGGCGACGTCGCCTGTGACCACTACCACCGCCTCGACGACGACCTCGACCTGATGCAGTCGCTGGGCCTTGAGGCGTACCGGTTCTCGATTGCGTGGCCGCGCATCCAGGCCGACGGAACGGGGCCCGCGAACCCGAAGGGCGTCGCGTTCTACAACCGCCTCGTCGACGGGCTGCTCGCCCGGGGCATTAAGCCCATCGCGACGCTCTACCACTGGGACCTGCCGCAGGCGCTCGAAGACCAGGGCGGATGGACGGCCCGCGACACGGCGCTGCGCTTCGGCGACTACGCGCACCACATGGGCGAGGCGCTCGGCGACCGGGTCGCCGTGTGGACGACGCTCAACGAGCCGTGGTGCAGCGCGTACCTCGGATACGGGGCGGGCGTTCACGCTCCGGGTGTGACCGACCGGCTCGCCACGCTGCGCGCCGTGCACCACCTGAACCTCGCGCACGGGCTCGGCATTCAGGCCCTGCGCGCGAGCGTCACGAGGCCCGACGTGCAGTACTCGGCGACCCTCAACCCGCAGGTCGCGCGCGGTGTCGACGACACGGCCGACGAGGCCATTCGCCGCATCGACGCACTCGGCAACCGCGCCTTCACCGGCCCCATGCTGCGAGGCGAATACCCCGCCGACCTGCTCGCCGACACGGCGGCCATCACCGACTGGTCGTTCGTGCTGCCCGGCGACCTGGAGCAGATCCACCAGCCGCTCGACGTGCTCGGCGTCAACTACTACTCGACCATGCGGGTGCGGCTCTGGGACGGCGTCGGTGAGCGGCAGTCGGCCGACGGGCACGGCGCGTCGCGTGGGACTGCCTGGCCGGGGGCCGCCGAAGAGATCGAGTTTCTGCCGACCGACGGGCCGTACACCGACATGGGGTGGAACATCGACCCTGCGGCGTTCGAAGACCTGCTCGTGGGGCTTTCGTCGGAGTACGGGTTGCCGCTCATGATCACCGAGAACGGCGCGGCGTTCCCCGACGAGGCCGACGAGGATGGCAGGGTGCGCGACGCCGACCGCATCGACTACCTGCGCCAGCACTTCACGGCCGTGCACCGCGCCATGGGGCGCGGGGCCGACATCGTCGGCTACCAGGTGTGGAGCCTCATGGACAACTACGAGTGGGCCTACGGCTACACGAAGCGCTTTGGCATCGTGCGCGTCAACTACGAGACGCTCGAGCGCACGCCGAAAGACTCGGCCCACTGGTACGCGCAGCTGATCCGCGAGCGCGCGATCCCCGCGTAGGGGGTGGGGCCGGGGCTGCGCTGGCTGCGCGCCGCGCTGCGCTGCGCGCCAAGCCTGCCCGCTGCCTCAGCCCGGCCTGCGCCGCTCGCCGCTGGCTGACCCGACCCCTGGCACCGCTCCCACCAACCCCGCGCGTTTGGTGCAACCCTGCGCGTTCGAACGTGCGGTGTTGCACCGTTCTGCGGGGTTTGCGGCAGCACGGCCGGCCACGGTTGCCCGCCGGACTGGCGGCAGCGCTAGCCGCAACCAGTGCCGCAGCCTGACCCGACGCTCTCCGCCGCACCCAACACCGCGCGTTTGGTGCAAAACCGCACGTTCGAACGCGCGGTTTTGCACCAAAGGGCCGGTGTTGCGGCTGAGCGGGTCGGGATGCGCGCATCCCGTTTGCAGGGATGCTCGCCAGAATAGGCGCATGGCTCTGAACATCACGGGGGATGCCCGCGCCGACCAACTGCTGACCAACGACCCGTTCGCGCTGCTCGTCGGCATGCTGCTCGACCAGCAGGTCACGATGGAGACCGCGTTCGCAGGGCCGGCGAAGATCGCCGACCGCATGGGGTCGCTCACGCCCGCCGCGGTCGCGAGCGCCGACCCGGACGAGTTCGTCGAGGTGTTTCGGCAGACTCCGGCGGTGCACCGGTTCCCGGGCTCGATGGCCGGGCGGGTGCAGGCGCTCGCCGAGATCGTGCGCGACGAGTGGGGCGGCGACGCGGCCGCGATCTGGACCGCGCCCACCGACGACGGCAGCGCCCCGACCGGGGCCGACGTGCTGCGCCGGCTGAAGGGGCTGCCCGGCTTCGGCGAGCAGAAGGCCAGGATCTTCCTCGCGCTGCTCGGCAAGCAGTATGGGCTTGAGGCCGACGGCTGGCGCGAGGCTGCCGGCGACTACGGGGTCGAGGGCTCGTACAAGTCGGTCGCTGACATCGTCGACGCCGACTCGCTCGCTCGCGTGCGCGAGGCGAAGAAGGCAGCCAAAGCGAAGAGCAAGTAGTAGGCACGCGAACGGGGAGGGTTCCGAACCGGACCCTCCCCGTGGTGCCCCTGCGTGGGGTCCGCCGGCGCCTGTCTACCCTCAGATCAGAGGCCGACCTGTGTGACTCCGAATGCGGCTTCGTCGGGTGTGAACCCCTCAAAGATGAGCTGATCAATCAGGCCCTGACGTGAGAAGCTCGAGAAGTCGAGGTAGCTCTGCGCTTTGAGGGCTGCTTGCGCGTTCCAGTCAGCGCCGACGCGGTCGACAGCCCAAACGGCATCTGCCTCGGGGTACTCCTCGAACACCAGCTGATCGATGAGGCCTTGGCGGGAGAAGGGGATGAAGTCGAGGTAACCCTCGGCCGAACGCAGGGCGTTCTGCTGAGAAACGGTACCGGCGTTTGCGGCCTCCTCGGCGGCTCGCGCCTCTTCCTCGGCTTGCGCGGCGGCCTCAGCCTCTGCGGCTGCGGCCTCTGCGGCTGCGGCCGCTTCCGCCGCGGCAGCCTCAGCTTCGGGGTCGGAGGTCGGCTCCGGAGATTCGGCAACAATGCTCGACTCGTCGGAAGTAGCGGTCGGGGCGTCATCGCCGCCACCGCTCACTGCCGATGCGACCACGGCAAATGCGAGCACCCCACCCGGAATGAGGAAGCGCTTCTTCTTGAACCAGGGACGGGCTGCGGTGGCGGTCTCGGTCGCTGCTGCGCTCGTCACAGCCGGGGGTGCCGGCGGCGTCGGGGGCGGCGGGGGCGGGGTCGAACTGTATTGCGGTGTATTCGGGGTGTCGCTCATGTAATCCTCGCAAAAAGTGAATGCAACTCTGTGGGTGCTCCTCATGCAAGTCGGCACCACTGACAAAAGCAAGGATCCGCCGTGTGCGTAGTTGGGCTCTTCCGCGCGCGAGGTGTCTGCTTGCCAGCCTTTTGCTGTCTCCGTGCGCCGTAGGGGCCCCCGAACTGGGGTGGCGAAGCCACCCGGCTAGGCTGGTGCTCGAATCGATTCGACACGAGGCCCCCGCAGGCGTAGGCTGACACGGCTCGAGTGCGGAGGCCGGGGGTTTGTGAACGGCGATCCGTCCCGCCCGCGCGAGCCGCGCATCCGCCCGCCTACCGACGCAGACGCGACCGCCGTCGCGTCGACGTCGCCCGCGAGCCGCCGTGCGCGACCAGCACCGCCGCCCCAGACCGACCCCTCGCACTGACGCGCCGACGCCACCCGCGCCGGCGCGCCCAGAAAGGCAGCCCGCGTGACGACCGTCGTGCATCCCGGAGACTCGCTGACCCGCCGTCAGCGCCTCGTCTACGTCATAGTGCTGGGCGCACTCACGGCGCTCGGACCGTTCACGGTCGACCTGTACCTGCCGGCGTTCCCCGCGATCGAGGCCGAGCTCGACGTCAGCACGGCGACGATCCAGCTCACGCTCACCGCCACGATGATCGGCTTCGCCCTCGGCCAGCTGCTCGTCGGGCCCTGGAGTGACAAGGTCGGCCGCCGCCTGCCGCTGCTCGTCGCCACGAGCGTGCACGTCATCGCGAGCATCGGCGTGGTGCTCGCCCCGGACATCACCTGGCTCATGGTCGCCCGCGTGCTGCAGGGCGCGGGCGCGGCGGCCGGTGCCGTCGTCGCGATGGCGACCGTGCGCGACCTGTTCGGTGGCTACCCGCTCGTGCGCATGCTGTCGCGCCTCGCCCTCGTGAACGGCCTCGCGCCGATCGCCGCTCCCATCATCGGCTCGCAGCTGCTGCTGGTGACAGAGTGGCGGGGGCTCTTCGTCTTCCTCGCCATCTACGGCGTCGTCATCGTGCTGGCGTCGTGGCTGTTCATCGTTGAGACGCTGCCTCCCGCGCGCCGCGTCGACCCGGGCCACTCGACGATCGGGCAGCGCTACCGGTCGCTGTTCGGCGACCGCATCTTCGTCGGCGTCGCGCTGGTGGGCGGCTTCACCTTCTCGGGCCTGTTCGTCTACCTGTCGGCGTCGTCGTTCCTGTTTCAAGGCGTCTACGGCCTGGATGCACAGGGCTACGGCCTGCTGTTCGCCATCAACTCGGTCGGCGTGGTCGCGGGCGTGCAGATCGCCTCGAGGCTGGCGAAGTTTGTCGGCCCGCAGTGGATCCTTGGCGTTTCGACCGCCGTCCTCGTCCTCAGCGCGACCGCGATCGTCGTGCTCGACTCGGCCGGCGCTGGCCTCCTCGGCACGATCGTGCCGCTCTGGTTCTTCATCACGGCGTGCGGCTTCGGCTTCCCGTGCGTGCAGGTGCTCGCCCTCGCCAACCACGGCAAGGAAGCTGGCACCGCCGCGTCCCTGCTCGGCGCCCTCAACTTCGGCCTCGCGGGCACGCTCTCGCCGCTCGTCGGCGTCTTCGGTATCTCGACCTCGGTGCCGATGGGGGCGATGATGGCGGCCTGCGGGGCGCTCGCGGTGATCGCACTGTGGGCGGTCGTTCGGCCGTGGACGGTGCCCGCGCTGTCACGCTGATCGCCGGTCGCGCCCTGAACGGTCGCTGACCGTCTGCTCCATGAAAACGGATGCTGCGCTACCGTCGCCCGCATGAGTTCCGTTCGCGAGGCCCGAAAGATCCGTCGACGCTGGCCGGTGATCAGCGCGAGCGTCGGCATCACCGCCGCGGTCGTGCTCGGGGCGCTCATCACGTTCCGGGGTTCTCCGCTCGCGGCCGATGAGGAGTTCATGAATGAACTGCTTGAGGAGCGCGCCCCCTGGTTCGACCTGCCCGCGCTCTTCCTCGACTGGGTGGGTGGCCACCTCGTCGGAATCGTGATCGTGCCGATCGCGATGGTGATCTGGCTGCTGGCGATTCGGCGGCCGTGGGCTGCGGGCTTCTCGATCGTGGCGGCGGCCGTCAGCGCGGGGGTGGTGCAGCTGCTGAAGGCGCTGTTCGATCGCGCCCGTCCCGACTTCATGCTGGTGGCGAGCGATGAGGGCTCGTTCCCCTCGGGCCACGTGGCGAATGCGGCGACGATCGCGGCGGTGTTGGTGCTCGTCTTCGGGCTCACCCGCGAGCGCTGGTGGGTGTGGGTCGCGGGTGCGGCGTACGTCGTTGCCATGGCGCTCGCGCGCACCTACCTCGGCGTGCACTGGGTGACCGACACGATCGGTGGGGCCATCCTCGGCGCCGCGGTTGCGGTCGTGCTGTGGGCGCCGATCGCCGACAGGCTGGCGGCTGAGCCGCGGGCGCGGAGGCCGCGCGGCGGCTGACGCGACGGCTGACGGGACGACGCTGACGCGACGACGCTGACGGGACGACGCTGACGCGACCGGCGCGTCGGCGCGCCCCGCGCATCCGTCGATGACGAGGATGCGCATCCCCCTTGCGCCTTATTGTCCACCTGGATAATATGGGCGGCATGAAGATTCTCCTCGTCGGCGCCGGAGGCGTCGGAGACGCCATCGCCAAGATTGCCGCCCGCCGCTCGTTCTTCGAGCAGATGATCGTGAGCGACTACGACGTGACCCGCGCCGAGCGCACGATTGCCTGGATCGAGGCGAAGCACGGCCCGCAGGGCGAGCGCTTCGTTGCCGCGCAGATTGACGCTTCGGATGCCGCCGTCGTCGAGAGGGTCGCCCGCGAGCACGGCGCCACGATCGTCATGAACGCGGTCGAGCCGAAGTTCGTCATGCCGATCTTCACCGGCGCGAAGGCGGCGGGCGCCGACTACGTGGACATGGCGATGAGCCTGTCGGTTCCGCACCCCGATGAGCCGTACGCGAAGACCGGCGTGAAACTCGGCGACGAGCAGTTCGAGGCCGCCAGCGAGTGGGAAAAGGACGGCCGCCTCGCCCTCGTCGGCATGGGCGTCGAGCCGGGCCTCAGCAACGTGTTCGCGCGCTACGCCGTCGACCACCTGTTCAGCGAGGTCGACGAGCTCGGCACCCGCGACGGCGCGAACCTCGTCGTGCGCGACGACAACGGCAACGAGATCTTCGCCCCGTCGTTCTCGATCTGGACGACCATCGAAGAGTGCCTCAACCCGCCCGTCATCTTCGAAAAAGAGAAGGGCTGGTACACGACTCCGCCGTTCAGCGAGCCCGAGGTGTTCGACTTCCCCGAGGGCATCGGCCCCGTCGAGTGCGTCAACGTCGAGCACGAAGAGGTGCTGATGATGCCGCGCTGGCTCGACGCGAAGCGCGTCACCTTCAAGTACGGGCTGGGCGATGAGTTCATCGGCATTCTGAAGACCCTCAACCAGCTGGGGCTCGACAAGACGCAGCCCATTCGCGTGCGCAGCGCGAACGGGCCCGTCGAGGTGAGCCCGCGCGACGTGGTCGCCGCAGGCCTGCCCGACCCGGCGACCCTCGGCCCCCGCATGACCGGCAAGACCTGCGCCGGCCTCTGGGTGACCGGCACCGGGAAGGACGGCCAGCCGCGCGAGGTGTACCTCTACCACGTGAGCGACAACGAGTGGACGATGGCCGAGTATGAGGCCCAGTGCGTCGTCTGGCAGACCGCCCTCAACCCCGTCGTCGCGCTCGAGCTGCTCGCCACGGGTGTCTGGAGCGGCGCCGGCGTGCTCGGCCCCGAGGCGTTCGACGCGAAGCCCTTCCTCGACCTCATGGCGAAGCCCGAGAGCGAGGGCGGCTACGGCCAGGCGTGGGGGCTCGAGGAGCGCACGCCGGCGGTGACGGCGTAGGGCGCGACCAGCACCACTGCGGGGCGGGGCCGGTTCGTCGGCCTCGCCCCTAACCTTGTTGTCGTGAGCAACGAATCGCCCGCGGGCGCCACCACCTCGTCACCCGCCGGCCACAACTGGGCCGGCAACGTGCGCTTCACCGCGCCCCGCATCGCCCACCCGACGAGCGTCGACGAACTCGCGGAGCTGGTGCGTGCCGCCGCTCACGTGCGCGCCGTCGGCTCTCGCCACACCTTCACCGCGCTCGCCGACAGCGCCGAGCTCATAGTGTCGACCGAGGCGCTGCCCGCGGAGGTGACGGTCGACGCCGACGCGCGAACGGCATCCGTTTCGGGCGGAATGCGGTACGCCGAGGTCGCCCGCGAGCTGCACGCGCGCGGCTGGGCGTTGCGGGCGATGGCGTCGCTTCCGCACATCACGGTCGCCGGCGCGATCGCGACCGGCACCCACGGTTCGGGGGATGCCGTTGGCTCGCTCGCGAGCGCGGTGACCGCCCTCGACGTGGTGCGCTCCGACGGCTCGCTCGTCACGGTGCGCCGCGGCGACGCTGACTTCGCCGGCGCCGTGGTGGCACTCGGTGCGCTCGGCGTCGTCACCCGGGTCGAGCTCGCCGTCGAACCGACGTACGGAATGACGCAGGTGGTCGACCGCGGCCTGCCGTGGGAGTCGGCGCTCGCCGATCTCGACGCGGTCTTCGGCTCGGCCGACAGCGTGAGCATGTTCACCACCTGGGCCGACCCCGAGCGGGTCGACCAGGTGTGGCGAAAGACGCGCGGTGCCGAGGTGCCCGAGCCGCTGCCGGGGTCGGTGCGGGCGGGTGAGCCGGGGCATCCGTTGCCCGGAGGGCCCGCCGAGAACTGCACCGATCAGACGGGTGAGCCCGGGCCGTGGTTCGAACGCCTGCCGCACTTCCGTGCCGAGTTCACGCCGTCGAACGGCGACGAGCTGCAGTCGGAGTACTTCGTGCCCCGCGACCGCGCCGCCGAGGCGATCGCCGCTGTGCGGGCGCTCGCAGCGAGCCCCGGCGTGGGCGACGAGCTGCGGCGCTTGCTGTTCGTGAGCGAGCTGCGCAGCATTCGCGCCGACGAGCTGTGGCTGTCGGGCGCGTACGGGCGAGACGTCGTCGGCATTCACTTCACGTGGCGCCGCGACGAGCCGGCCGTGCGTGCGCTGCTTCCGCAGCTCGAGGCGGCGCTCGCACCGTTCGGCGCGCGACCGCACTGGGGCAAGGTGTTCACGCTCGCCGCCGACGAGCTCGCCGCGCTCTACCCACGGTGGGGCGACTTCGCCGAGCTGCGCGCCCGCTGGGATGCCCGCGGCGCCTTCCGCAACGGGCAGCTCGAGAGCTGGGGCTTCTAGCCGCGATTCCTCTCGCAGCTCGCCCGCGTTGCCGGGCCGTGTCGCGCGTCGCCGCCCGCTCAGGATGCTCGCGCGGCCACCCGAATCAGGCTCCAGCTTTCGGGCGGCAGGCTGGCCTCGACGGCCCCACCCTGCACCGTGACGCCGTCGAGGGCGGTGGGCACGCCGTCGGCCGCCTCCGCGGCCGTCGTGCGCGCGCCGCGGTCGTCGGCGATCACGCTGACCGCCTCGATGACGGAACCCAGCTCGAAGCCGAGCGCATCCACGGTGACGGGTGCGGCGGCCGCGCCCCGGTTAGTCACGGCGATGACGAGCTCGCCCGCCTCCGCGTTGTAGACGACCGTCGGCTGGATCGCCGTGACCGCACCGTGCGCGTCGGTGACGAGCGTCGGCGAGTCGACCCGGGCATCCAGGGTCACGCCGCGGGCGTGGCGCGCGAGCAGCGCGATCGGGTGGAACGTGGTCTGCTTCCAGACCCCGCCGCCCGGCAGCGTGACGATGGGCGCGATGACGTTGACGAGCTGCGCGAGGCAGGCGATCGCGACCCGGTCGGCGTGCCGAATCAGCGTCGAGAGCAGGTCGGCGACGACGACCGCGTCGAGCATCGAGTAGCGCTCGGCGAGCAGGTCTGGCCGCTCCCGCAGCGGCAGGGTCGCGTCGGGTTCGACGGCGTCGAGGTACCAGACGTTCCACTCGTCGACCGAGAGCGTGATGCGCTTCGAGCTGTGCCGGCGGGCAGCGACGGCGTCAGCGATCGTGATCACCTCGGTGAGGAACGCCTCAAACGCGGCGCCGCTCGCGAGGAAGCTCGCCCGGTCGCCGTTGCGCTCTTGGTAGTAGGCGTGCACCGAGAGGTGGTCGACGTGGTCGAAGGTGTGCTCGAGCACGACCCGCTCCCACTCGCCGAAGGTGGGCATGTCGCGCGCCGAGCTGCCGCAGACGACGAGCTCGATGGTGGGGTCGACGCGGCGCATCGCCTGGGCGGCGTGTAGGGCGCGGCGGCCGTAGTCGTCGGCGGTGGTGTGGCCGATCTGCCAGGGGCCGTCCATCTCGTTGCCGAGGCACCAGAGTGTCACGCCGTGCGGCTCGTCGGCGCCGTTCGCGCGGCGCCGCTCGCTGAGCGCGGTGCCGCCCTCGACGTTGCAGTATTCGACGAGTTCGGCGGCGGCGTCGGCTCCGCGCGTGCCGAGGTTGACGGCGAGCATCGGCTCGGTGCCGGTCAGCCGTGCCCAGCGGATGAAGTCGTCGGTGCCCACCTGGTTCGTCTCGATGGCGCGCCAGGCGAGGTCGATGCGGCGCGGGCGCTCGTCGCGCGGGCCGACCCCGTCCTCCCAGCGGTAGTTGCTGACGAAGTTGCCCCCCGGGTAGCGCACGACCGTCGTGCCGAGCTCGCGGGTGAGGGCGGCGACGTCGCCGCGCCAGCCCTCGGCGTCTGCCGTCGGATGCCCCGGCTCGTAGATGCCAGTGTCGACCGCGCGGCCGAGGTGCTCGACGAACGATCCGAAGATGCGCCGGTCGATGTCGCCGACCGTGAATGACGGATGCACGGTGACGCGGGTAGGACGGCTCGCGCCCGGCGCGGTGCCGGCTGCGTGCATGCCCATCGCGGTGCCGGTCGCCGCAAAGGTCGCCGCGCCGGTCGCGGTGCCGGCGCCGTCGGTGGCGGTTGCTGCCTCGTGATCGCTCACCGAGCATCCCTTCGTCGCGATTTGCTGTGACTCCCAACATATACGGCTGGGGTGCCTTGCGCGTGCTCTGGGGCTCCATCCCGTGCGCGCTCGAGCCCCTGTGTCCCGCGAACGGTCAGTAGTGGGGGCCTCTTCTCCGCGAAGCCCCCACTACTGACCATTCACGTTCATTCCGTACCGCAGCGCTCGTCCTCCGCGGGTGACGACGGCGCGGTCACGTGCGTGCGGTGGGGACTCGTCTCGCGGACGCGGCGCGCTTAGGCTCGCAGGCATGAGCGATGAGGCGAGTTCGGCGGCCGCCGCCGACGCGGTCGAGGCGGCGAAGAAGGCACTGGCCGAGGCTGAGGCGGCGCTCGCCGCCGCGCAGGCGCAAGCGGTCGCGGCGACGACCTCGGCCGCGGACGCACGCGTCGACAGCGCGACGGCCACATCCGACGCGGCCGCACCCACCGCATCCGGCCCCCTCGGCGACGAGCAGCTGGCCGCGATTCGCGACGGCTACGCGATCGAGGGCGCCGCCCTCGACATCGGAGCCGTCGTGAACGGGGATGCGCGGGCTGACGTTCCGGTGCGCATCCCGCTCGCGATGATGAACCGCCACGGCCTCGTTGCCGGCGCGACGGGAACCGGCAAGACGAAGACGCTCCAGGTGCTGGTCGAGCAGCTGAGCGCGGCGGGGGTTCCGGTGTTCGCGGCCGACATTAAGGGCGACCTGAGCGGCCTCGCCGTCGCGGGCGAGGGCAGCGAGAAGCTGCTCGCCCGTACCCGCGGCATCGGGCAAGACTGGGTGCCGACCGCGCACCCGGCCGAGTTCTTCAGCCTCGGCGGCATGGGCGCCGGCGTGCCGATTCGCGCGACCGTGTCGAGCTTCGGGCCGCTCATGCTCGCGAAGGTGCTGGGGCTCAACAAGACGCAAGAGTCGAGCCTCGCCCTCGTCTTTCACTACGCCGACGTGAACGGGCTCGCGCTCGTCGACCTCGACGACCTGCGCGCGGTGATCCAGTTCTTGACGAGCGACGACGGCAAGGCCGAGCTGAAGGCGCTCGGCGGGCTGAGCAGCGCGACGGCCGGCGTTTTGCTGCGCGAGCTGATCGCGTTCTCGGCCGACGGCGCCGACGTCTTCTTCGGCGAGCCCGAGTTCGACACCGCCGAGCTGCTGCGCACGACCGCCGACGGTCGGGGGCTCGTCAGCCTGCTGCAGGTGCCGGGGGTCGCCGACAAGCCGGCGCTGTTCTCGACGTTCCTCATGTGGCTGCTCGCCGACCTGTTCAACGACCTGCCCGAGGTGGGTGACCTCGACAAGCCGAAGCTCGTGTTCTTCTTCGACGAGGCGCACCTGCTGTTTCGCGACGCGTCGAAAGATTTCTTGGCCGCGATCACGCAGACGGTGCGGCTCATTCGCTCGAAGGGGGTCGGCGTGTTCTTCGTGACGCAGACCCCGAAGGATGTGCCGAGCGACGTGCTCGCGCAGCTGGGCTCGCGTATTCAGCACCAGCTGCGCGCGCACACGCCCGACGACGCGAAGGCGCTCAAGGCGACCGTGTCGACGTACCCGAAGAGCGGATACGAGCTGGGCGAGGTGCTCACAACGCTCGGCATCGGCGAGGCGATCGTCACCGTGATGAACGAGAAGGGCGCCCCGTCGCCCGTCGCCTGGACGCGGCTGCGCGCCCCGCAGGGCTCGATGGATCCGGCACCCGCCGCCACGATCGACGCGGCCGTCGCGGCGTCGCCGCTCATGGCCCGCTACGGCGAGGTGGTCGACCGCGAGTCGGCGTACGAGCTACTGACCGAGCGGATGAACGCGGCCGCCGCCGCGGAACAGGCGCGCGAGCAGGCGGCCGAGCAGGCGAAGGCTGATGCCGCGACCGCGCGTGACCGTGCCACGGCCGAGCGTGACGCGGCGAAGCGGGAGGCGGCGGCGAAGCGCGAGTACGAGGAGGCCTTGCGCGACCTGCGGGGCGGCACCGCCGGGGGCACGTCGACGCGGCGCCGCACGACGACGCGGCGCTCGCCAAACGCGGGTGGCGGCGGGGCTGCCGGGGGCCTCGGCGACCTGCTGGGCTCGCGCGCGGGCCAGACGATCGTGCGCGAGGTGGTGCGCGGCATCTTCGGCACCCTCGGCCGCCGGTAGGTGCCGAGGTGGTGAACTCAGCGATTTCGGACGCGGCGCCGGTCGGTCGGCTCGAGCGCCTCCAGGTGCTCGTCTATGTCGGCGCGCTGGCGGCGGGCCTCGCGCTCGGGGCGCTCGTGCCCGCGGCGGGAGACGCCCTGGCCGTGTTGGTGCTGCCGGCGCTCGCCGCCCTGTTGTTCGTGACGTTTTTGCTGGTGCCGTTGGCGCGCATCCCTGACGCGGTTCGGGATGCACGGTTTCTGCTGACGGCGCTCGTCGCGAACTTCGTCGTGGTTCCGCTGCTGGTGGCGGGTCTGGTGCTGCTCGTGCCCGAGCGGGTGGCCGGCGTCGACGGGTCGCTCATCGTGCTCGGGGTCGTGCTGGTGCTCGTCGTGCCGTGCACCGACTGGTTTCTGACGTTCACGCAGCTCGCCGGCGGCGACACGGTGCGGGCGGTCGCGTTCACGCCCGTGTCGCTCGTGCTGCAGCTCGCGCTGTTGCCCCTCTACGTCTGGATCATCGCCCGCCCCGACACCTCCCTCACCCTCGATGCGGGCGCACTCGCCACGACGATCGCGGTCCTGCTCGGCCCGCTCGCCCTCGCCGCGCTGCTGCAGGGGCTGCGCCACCGCGCGCACCGCACCGCGGACCTCCACGCGCGCGAACGCGCCGACGACCGCACGCCCGACCGCGCGACCGATTCCCCGGATGCACGCCCGACACCCCCCGCCCCTCTCGACCGCGCATTCACCGTCGCCGAGCGCCTGCCAGTGCCGCTCCTGGCGGTGGTGCTCTTCGCCGTAGCCGCCTCAGAACTCGCGGCGGTCGTCGACGCGGCCCCGCTGCTTCCCCTGCTCGTGGCGATCTTCGCCTTCTACTTCGTCACCGCAGTCGCGCTCGGCATAGTGACAGCCCGCCTCGCGCGACTTCCCGCCGCCCCCGCCCGCACCCTCGTGATGAGCCTCGCCACCCGCAACTCGTTCGTCGTGCTGCCCATCGCACTCGCGCTCCCCGAGGGGGCAGAGCTCGTCGCGATCGTCGTCGTCACGCAGACGCTCGTCGAGCTCACGGGCGCGGCGATCCTCGTGCGTGTGCTGCCGCGCCTCGTGCGCTGAGAAAACTGCCGTCGCCCTCGACTCCCTACTCCGGTGGAGGAGTTCCTACACCCGAGCAGCATCCAAGCGACCGCACGGTGATCCTTCGTACGCTGGGCACACGGAAGACAAAGGAGTCGACATGAACCGCAGCGACGTCATCGTGCTGGGCGCCGGCCTCGCCGGTCTCTCCGCCGCGCGCGACCTCGCCGCGCACGGCGTTGACGTGCGCGTGCTCGAGGCCCGTCACCGCGCGGGTGGCCGCGTCGACCAGACCACGCTCCCCGACGGCCGGCTCATGCAGCTCGGCGGCGAGGTCATCGGACCCTCCCACACCGCCTACACGCAGCTCGTCGCCGAGCTCGGGCTGACGCTCGTGCCCGCCTTCGCCGCCCTCCCCGGCCACGACGTCTGGATGCTCGCCGACGGCCGCCGCGTCGGCGAGCTGCCGTTCTTCGACGACGCCGACCGCGCATCCTACGAACGAGCAGAGGCCGAGTTTCGGCGGCTTGTCGCGACCGTCGACCCCGACGACCCCTGGTCGCACCCCGACGCCGACCGCCTCGACCGCCTCAGCGTCGGCCAGTGGCTGCGCGAGGTGGGCGCGACGCCGAATGTGGTGCGCGCCCGCGACATCGCGATGCTTGCCCTCGCCGCCGAGTCGGTCGAGCGCACCTCCCTGCTGAGCGACCTGCGCAAGGAGGCCGTCACGGGCGAGCCCGGCTTCTACAACTACGACGTGTGGGAGGTCAGCCGCGTCGCCGAGGGCTCCGCCACGGTTGCCCTGCGCATGGCCGCCGAGCTCGGGCACCGCGTGACCTACGGTGCCGAGGTCGTGCACGTCACGCTCAGCAGCAGCGGGTGCACGGTCGAGCTCGCCACCGGCGAGCGGTACACCGCCGATACCGTGCTGTCGACGATCCCCGCGGGGCCGCTGCGGCGCATCCGCATTGACGGCCTCAGCGACGCGCGCCGCGCATCCCTCCATCGCCAGCGCCACGCGCTGACCTCGAAGGTGACCGTCGCCTACGCCGAGTCGTTCTGGGCGGCCGACGGGCTGAACGGCACGATGTATTCCGAGACCGGCATGATGGGCGGCACCTGGGTGCAGCGCGACGGCATCCTCTCGGCGCTCGTGCCGCCCGAGCGGCAGAGCGCCTTCCTCGCGACCGCCCCCGGGCGGGTTCACGACGAGCTGATCGACGAGCTCGCGGCCGCCTTCGGTCCGGATGCGCGTGATGCGCAATCCCTCATCGTGCGTCGCTACGCGGTCGATCCGTACACGCTCGGCTACATCACGAGCTGGCGCCCCGGTGACGTGATGGGTGTCGGCCCGCTGCACGGCACGCACGAGCCGCCGTTTTACGTCGCCGGCAGCGACCAGTGGGTCTGCGGCTACATGGAGGGCGCGGTGCGCACCGGCCGCGCGGCCGCCGCCGCGATGCTCACGCAGTAGCACTTGCCAAACACAATCTGGCGGAGGATAGGGGATTCGAACCCCTGAGGGCTTGCACCCAACACGCTTTCCAAGCGTGCGCCATAGGCCACTAGGCGAATCCTCCAGGCGTCAGCCCGCGCATCCTGGTCGAAACCGGTGCGCGAACGCGACCTGGCGATCCTACCGGTAAAGTAGAGCTCGGCTCCTCGCGTGGCGCCATCCAGGCCAACTCCCCCAGGGCGGAAACGCAGCAAGGGTAACCGGGCTCTGGCGGGTGCGCGAGGGGTCCTTTTTCTTTTCTGGCGCGGATGCGCGCGCACCGTCCGCGCGGACGTCGCTGTGGATCCGCCCGCATTCACCTAGCCCCCTCACAGGCCGCCTCCCTAGGCTGGGAGTCAATGGCACGCAACCTGTACATCACGTCCGCCGAGGGCAACTCGGGTAAGTCGACCGTGGCGCTCGGCGTGCTTGATGCGCTCTCGAGTCGCGTGCAGCGCGTGGGGGTGTTTCGCCCGATCGCCCGCACGACCGCGCACCCCGCGGCTGGTGAGGCCGGCAACCACGCCGCCGACCGCGACTACGTGCTCGAGACCCTGCTCGCCCACGATGGTGTCGACCTCGACTACGAGACCTGCATCGGCGTCGGCTACGACGAGGTGCACGCCGACCCCGAGGCGGCGATGGCGACGATCGTCGAACGCTTCCGCGCGGTCGAGCGGCAGTGCGACGCGGTCGTGATCGTCGGCTCTGACTACACCGACGTCTCGAGCCCCACCGAGTTCACGGTGAACGCGCGCATCGCCGCCAACCTGGGGGCGCCGGTGATCCTCGTGATCGGGGGGCGTGCATCCGGAGCCAGCGGCGGGCGAGGCCTCGCCGAGTCCGGCCCGCGCAGCCCCGAAGAGGTGCGCCGCGCCGGCGAGGCGGCCGTCGCCGAGCTCGCCCACGAGCACGCGACCCTGCTCGCGCTCATCGCGAACCGTGCCGACGCTGACCGCCTCGACGACATCACCCGCGAGCTGCAGACTCTCGACCCGAACGCCCTCGTCGGCGCGATCCCCGAAGACCGCTACCTGATCGCCCCCACGGTCGCCGCCGTCATGGCCAGCTGCGACGGCGAGCTGTGGCGCGGCGAGGAGGCGCTGCTGCAGCGCGAGGTCATGGGCGCCGTCGTCGCGGGCATGAGCATGGAGAACGTGCTGCCCCGCCTCACCGAGGGCGCCGTCGTCATGGTGCCGGGCGATCGCAGTGAGGTGCTGCTGGCGGTGCTGATGGCGCACGCGAGCGAGACGTTCCCGAGTATTGCCGCGATCATCCTCTACGGCGGGTTTGAGACGCCCGACAGCGTGCAGTCGCTGATCGACGGGCTCGACCCGACGCTGCCGATTATCCGTACGCCGTACGGCACCTACGACACGGTGCTGCGCATCACCGAGAGCCGCGGCCGGCTCGCCGCCGACTCGCAGCGCAAGTACGACACGGCGCTGGCGCTCTTCGAAGAGCACATTGACGCATCCGCCCTGCTTGACCGGGTCGACGTCAGCCGCAGCGACGTCGTCACGCCGCTGATGTTCGAGTACGACCTGCTCGAGCGGGCGCGCAGCCAGCGCAAGCGCATCGTCTTGCCCGAGGGCGACGACGACCGCGTGCTGCGCGCGGCCGCGACGCTGCTGAAGCGGCAGGTCTGCGACATCACGATTCTGGGCGACGAGGTGGATGTTCGGGGCCGCGCCGCCGAGCTCGGTCTCGATCTCGACGCGGCCGAGATCGTCAGCCCGTTTGATCGCGAGCTGCGCGAACAGTTCGCGGTCGAGTACGCGCGGCTGCGCGCCCACAAGGGTGTCACGGTCGACTTTGCGCGCGACGTGGTGACCGACGTGAGCTACTTCGGCACGCTCATGGTGCACATGGGGCTCGCCGACGGCATGGTGTCAGGCGCCGCCCACACGACGGCGCACACGATTCGCCCGAGCTTCGAGATCATCAAGACCGACCCGGGCGTGAGTGTCGTGTCGAGCGTGTTCCTGATGTGTCTCGCCGACCGGGTGCTGGTGTACGGCGACTGCGCGGTCGTGCCCGACCCGTCGAGCACGCAGCTGGCCGACATCGCGATCTCGTCGGCGGCGACCGCGCAGCAGTTCGCGATTGAGCCGCGCGTGGCGATGCTGTCGTATTCGACGGGCGAGTCGGGCTCGGGCGACGACGTCGAGAAGGTGCGCGCCGCGACGGCGTTCGTGCGCGAGCGCCAGCCCGAGCTGCTCGTCGAGGGCCCCATTCAGTACGACGCGGCGGCCGAGCCGAGCGTCGCCGCGACGAAGATGCCCGGCTCGCCGGTCGCCGGACGCGCCACCGTCTTCGTCTTCCCCGACCTGAACACCGGCAACAACACGTACAAGGCCGTGCAGCGGTCGGCGGGCGCCGTCGCGATCGGCCCGGTGCTGCAGGGCCTGCGCAAGCCGGTGAACGACCTGTCGCGCGGGGCCCTCGTGCAAGACATCGTCAACACGGTCGCCATCACGGCGATTCAGGCGCAGCGCACCCCGCCGCCGGCGACGACGGCCATCCCCATCATTTCGCGCGACGACGCGGCGGCCGCCGCCGAGTCGGGTGTCACGCGCGGCGAGGGTGACGCCTGATGCGCGTCTTCGTCGTCAATTCGGGCTCGAGCTCGATCAAGTACCAGCTGATCGACACCGTCACGAGCGAGCGGGTGCTCGCGGGCACGCTTGAGCGCATCGGCGAGCCCGGCGGTGACGCCGCTGACCACACCTCCGGCATGCGCCAGGTGCTCGATTCTCTCGGCGCGGATGCCCGCATCGCCGCCGTCGGTCACCGCGTCGTTCATGGCGGGGCCCGGTTTACGGCCCCCACGTTGATCGACGATGCAGTGGAGCGCGAGATTGACGAGCTGAGCGCGCTGGCACCGTTGCATAACCCGGCGAATCTGGCGGGCATCCGGGCGGCGATGACGGTGCTGCCCGAGGTGCCGCACGTCGCCGTGTTCGACACGGCCTTTCACCAGTCGATGCCGCCCGAGGCGTTCACGTACGCGATCGACCGCGAGCTCGCGGCCGAGCACGGGGTGCGCAAGTACGGGTTCCACGGCACGAGTCACCAGTTTGTGGCCGAGCAGGCCGCCGTCGTGCTGGGCCGCCCGCTCGACGAGCTGAAGCTGATCGTGCTGCACCTCGGCAACGGGGCGAGCGTCACCGCCGTCGATGGAGGTCACTCGATCGACACGTCGATGGGCCTGACCCCGCTGCAGGGCCTCGTGATGGGCACGCGCTCGGGCGACCTCGACCCGGCAGTGCTCGTGCACCTCAACCGCGTCGCGGGCCTCAGCGTCGACGAGCTCGACACCCTGCTCAACAAGAAGAGCGGCCTGCTGGGGCTGACGGGTCGCAGCGACATGCGTGACGTGACGGATGCGGCTTCCCGCGGCGATGAGCTCGCCGAGGCGGCGCTCGCCGTGTGGGCCCACCGCATTCGCCACTACATCGGCGCGTACCTCGCACATCTCGGCGGTCTCGACGCGGTCGTGTTCACGGCCGGCGTCGGCGAGAACAACGCCGCCCTGCGCGCCCGCGTCATGGAGGGCCTCGAGCACCTCGGCCTGCGCGTCGACCGCTTCCTGAACGGCCGCGCCGTGCGCAACGCCCGCATCATCTCGCCGGCGCTCGAGGGCCCGAAGGTGCTGGTCGTGCCGACGAACGAAGAGTTGGCGATCGCCCGCCAGACGGCCGAGCTCGTCGGGGGCTGACAGGCGCTTGCGCGCGAGCGGTAGCCCCACAGCGCGGCGACTCGCTCAGCCGTGTCGACCGCCTACGGTCGATACCGGGGCGTCGTTGCTGGGCGTTGCGCGCTGAATGAGCGCCGTCGCCGGGCGTCGCGCGCTGACCGGGCACCGTCGCCGGGCGTTGCGCGCTGACCGGGCGCCGTTGCTGGGCGTCGTGCGTGCTCAATGCTTGCTGTCGCGATGTCTCGCATGCAGTGCGCCGCGCCTACTCGGGTGTAGGAACTCCTACACCCGAGTAGTCTCCCGACGTTCACTTTGTCGCCCCGGGCGCGCACAGCGATCCTCGCGAGAGCGGCACCCACTCGGCTCATGATCGCGGCCCGTTGGCCGCCTTCTACTCGTCGGCGCCCGAGCCTGTCGGCCGGGCGGAGCTACCGCTCATTGTGCACTTTCATGCACACTGCCTCTTGTGCATGTTCGTGCACCCCTAATAGAGTGCACGAACGTGCGCACTCTATGGCGGCGTCAGTGAGGGGGCGAGCATGTTCACCACACCGCGCGAGGCGGGAATGCTATTGCGGCGGCTGCGCGAAGACGCAGGGTTGTCGCAATCGGCGCTCGCCGACCGGGCAGGGGTCTCGCGGCGCTGGCTGATCGAGTTTGAAAACGGCAAGCCCTCGGTCGACATGTCGAAGGTGCTCGACTGCTTTGCGGTTTTCGGCGCGGGCTTTGACGTCGTGACCCGACGCGAAGAAAGCTGATGCCGTGAGTATCGCGCTCCACGTTCTTCTGAACGGTCAGCACTGCGGCACCGTCACGCAAGACGACCGGGGCGACACGCGATTTCGCTACGAACCCGACTATCAAGACGACGCAAACGGCTCAGGTGGCTCAGGTGGCCGCACGATCACGCCCCTGTCGCTCTCGATGCCGCTCGTGCTCACTGAGCACCGTAAGCGGGTGGTGCTGCCGTTCCTCGACGGGCTGCTTCCCGACAGCGCTGAAGCGCGCCGTGCCATCGCTGAGCGTTTCGGCGTGAACCCCGCAAACCCGGTCGCGATCCTTCGGCACGTCGGCTCCGACGTTGCGGGTGCGCTGCAGTTCGTGGCGGAAGGCGACGATCCGCCGGAGGTTGCACTCGAGCGCCTGGAGTATCGCGCGCTCTCGACCGTTGACGTCGGCGCTCTCCTTCGCCAGGCGATCGAGCGCTACGCAAGCGGGCGACTTTTCGGTGATCCCGAATCCGTCGGGCGCTTCAGCCTTGCGGGTGCGCAGCCCAAGATCGCGCTCGCACGCACGAGCGATGGCTCCTGGACTATGCCCCGTGGGTCCGCGGCCTCCATCCACATTCTGAAGCCTGCCGTCGGTGGTTACCGACGCCTCGATGTGGTCGAATACCTCACCCTGCGCACCGCAGCGCTTCTCGGTGTCGACGTTGCCGATTCGTCTCTCGACGAGATCGACGGCCTCCCTGTCTTTGTGACGCGCCGATTCGATCGTGTGGTGAGTGGCGACGTCGTGACGCGCCTCCATCAGGAGGATCTGGGTCAGGCGCTTGCTGTGCCGCCGTCGAAGAAGTATCAGCGCACTGACGGCGGCCCCGGCGTCGCGGATGCCGCCCGCTTGCTGCGCGGTCTTCCGCGACCGACGGACCGTGCCGAGGCAGCCTGGGCGTTTTATCGCGGGCTCATGGTCAACACCGTTCTGGCGTGCACCGACGCTCACATCAAGAACTATTCGGTGCTCCTCGATGGCAACCAGGTTCACCTCGCGCCTCTCTACGACATGGCGAGTTTCGCGCCGTACGCACAGCCGGGGCAGGCCGTGCTGTCGGCGATGAAGATCGGCGGCGAGTATCGATTCGACGCGATCGGGGAGGTGCAGTGCCTCGCTGCGGCGCGCACCCTCGGCGTCGACGCGGGCCGTGCGGCGGAGTTCGTGCGCCACCTTCGCTCGCACGCCCCTGATGCAGCCGCGACCGCGCGCAACGAGCTCGCCAGCGCCGACTCGGAGACCCGCGCCGTCGCCGACGAGTTCGTCACGAGCGTCGCCGCGCTGCCTCTCGTCCGTGGCGCGGCGTAAGCAAGGGCGTGTCGGCGCTACAGCCCGACAACCGCCTCGGCGATCGGCGCATCCCCATTCACGACCTCGAACTGCGCCCCGACGCCGCCCCCGGTGGTGAGCAGCGAGTACAGCACGGCGGCAACGTCGTCACGTGAGATGGTGCCGCTCTCGTCGGCTCCCACCCGCACCGCGCCCGTGCCGGGCTCGTCGGTCAGCCCACCCGGCCGCACGACCGTCCAGTCGAGGTTCTCGTTGCCGCGCACGGCGGCGTCGGCTTCGCTCTTGGCGCGCAGGTAGATCTGGAACACGTCGTCGGAGTTCGGGTCGAAGCTGTCGGCCCCGCGCGACGAGACGATGACGTAGCGGCGAATGCCGGCCTGCACGGCCGCGTCGGCGAGCAGGATCGCCCCGTCGCGGTCGAGGGTGAGCTTGCGCTCGGCCCCGCTGTTCGGCCCGGCCCCAGCGGCGAACACGACGGCGTCGGCCCCGGTGACGGCTTCGGCGACCCTCGCGTCGTCGTCACGCTCGAGGTCGACGATGATGGCGCGCGCCCCGTCTGATTCGACGTCGGCCGTGTGGTCGGCGTTGCGGATGAGCGCCCACGGCTCGTGGCCGTTCGTGCTCAGCAGGCTCGAGAGTTTGCGCGCGATTTGTCCGTGTCCTCCGGCGATAGCAATTTTCATGAGGTCCACACAAACAGTTGGGGCTGGGCGCCGCCTCCATGTGGCGGGCCCAGCCCCGATCATCCGAATATTTTTATGGCGAACGGATGCTCGCCCGAGCCTTACTTTCCGGTGGCCGCTTCGTACGCCTCGACAATATTTGCCGGAATGCGCCCGCGGTCGCCGACGGTGTGCCCGTTAGCGTTCGCCCATTCGCGAATAGCGGAGGTATTGCTCTTGGCGCCGCCGCGCTTCTTGGGGGCGGCGCTGCGGGCGGATGCCGCACCAGCGCTGGCGCGACGGCCGGCGCTGATGAACGGTGCGAGCGCGTCGGCGAGTTTCTGCCGGTTCGCGTCACCGAGGTCAATTTCGTAGTGAGCGCCGTTCAAAGAAAAGCGCGTCGTGACGGCGTTATCGCCGAGTTCACTTCCGTCGAGGTCGTCGACGAGAACAATTTTGTGTGCCATGGCGCTCACACTAGCGAATAACACGAACCCACCAAGACCGCATTGTGGAAAAAGTCGCGCTTTCAGCCCTTTCAGGGCGCTTAGCCACTTTCTCAAGAGAATCGAGATACTCGACGGGGCTTATCGCGCTGACCCCTCGCCCCATGCGGCACGATAGGGGCATGCGCGTTCTCATTACCGGCGGTTCTGGCTACATCGGTTCGCACGTCGCGCGGCTGTTGCGCGATCGCGGCGACGACGTCGTGGTGGTCGATGACTTCGTGACGGGTATCCGCGAGCGGGTCGCGGAGTTTCCGCAGCTCGAGCTGTCGCTCGCCGCGCCCGGCGCCGCTGAGGCGGTCGCCGACTTTGCCCGCGAGCATGGGGCCGAGGCGATGATTCACTTCGCTGGCCGCAAGCAGGTGCCCGAGTCGGTGGCGCAGCCCCTCATGTATTGGAACGACAACGTGGCCGGGCTCGCCGCCGTTCTGCAGGCGTGCGAGTCGGCCGGCGTCGAGCGGTTCCTTTTCTCGAGTTCGGCGGCCGTGTACGGGGATGCGTCGGGTCACGTCACCGAGGACGCCCCCTGTCACCCGGTGAACCCGTATGGCGCGTCGAAGTTGGCGGGGGAGTGGCTGACGGCCGACGTCGCCCGCGCGACGGGGCTGAGGGCGACGAGCCTGCGCTACTTCAACGTGGCGGGCGCTGGCTGGCCTGAGCTCGCCGACACGGCGGTGCTGAACCTGGTGCCCATGCTCATGGAGCGCCTCGCCGCTGGCGCCGCTCCCCGCATCTTCGGCGACGACTACGATACGGTCGACGGCACGTGCGTGCGCGACTTCATTCACGTGCTCGATCTGGCCGAAGCGCACCTGGCGGCCCTCGACGCGCTCGCCGACGCCCCCGCCCACCAGCACCCGGTGTTCAACGTCGGCACCGGAACCGGCAGCAGCGTGCGCCAGGTGGTCGAGGGCTTGCGCGCCCGCTGGCCGCACGCCGCCCCCAATGCATCCACCCCGAGCTCGCCCGCTGTCGGCGACGCCGCCGGCGCGCCCCCCGTTCCTGCCGCGGTGGTCGAGCCGCGCCGCCCGGGCGACCCGGCCGAGGTGGTCGCCGACCCCACCCGCATCGCCGAGGCGCTCGGCTGGCGCGCCCGCCTCACCCTCGACGACATCCTCGACTCGGTCGTCGGTGCTCGCGACGACACACGCGAGCGGCACGGGGCGTGATCCTGCTGCACCACGGTGCGAAAAAATGTACATTTCTATGTACTTTGAGTAGTCTTGTGTCATGACCTCAGCTGAGCCTCTCACCATCTCCTCGACCGTCGCCGCGCGACGCGGGGTGGGCTTCATCACCACGCAGGCGCAAGAGCGCCCCGTGACGCTGACCAGTCACGGCAAACCTGTTGCCGTGGTGATGTCGGCGGCCGAGCGCGATGAGCAGCGGCGACTTCTGCGTGAGTTGGAGATCACGGTGCTGAGCGCCGCGGCGAATTTGGTGGCTGACCGCTCGACGATGCTGTCCGCCCAGGAGGCGAGAGAACGGCTTCGTGCCTCCCGTTGACTCGTTACCCGACGAGCAAGCTGAGGTCGTCTTCACCGAGCAGAGCATCGATTGGCTGATTGAGAACCTCACTGAGGCCGAGCGTGACGACGTCTTCGACACGATCGTGGGTCTCTTTCGCGCACCACGCGGTAAGCACCCGCTCTCGAACCAGAACGCTACGAACCTTGTCGGGTTCAACACGGTCGAGGCAGCGCGACGCGAGTTCAGAATCATCTACCGGGTGACGGTGACCGACGGCGTCGGTCTCATCGAGATCATCGCGATCGGCCAGCGGCGCGATGGCGAGGTCTATTCCGCCGCCGACGATCTGGTGCGTTCCGGCACGCTCACCGAGTCAGAGCAAACGCAGATCTGGGATGCGCTGACTCTGCTTGATGAGACAAAGACCCGCCTCGGCCTCGAGCAGTGGGATTACGCGGAAGAGCCTGCCCCGGACGGCCTCGTGAAGGCGGCGAGCGCCGCCGGCATCGACGAGGATGTCGCGAGGCTGTTGTCGAAAGATGAACTCGTTGCTGCGATGGCCGCCGCATGGGAGGGCGGAACGCTCGACCCGCAAGCCGGCATCGCCGCCGCACTGCGGCGGATTGCCACCAGCACAACCCCGGATCGCATTCTGGCTTCTCGCCGCACAGAACGCTGCGGCGTGATGATGCCGAAGCTGGGCAAGCCGTGCGTTCGCGTGAAGGGCCACGCCGGCGCCCACCGCGGCAGCCGCTGACCGCGACCCTCACCCTCGACTGTCATCCTCGACTCGGTCGTCGGTGCTCGCGACTACTCTTGACGAGTGTCCACCGCCCTGTATCGCCGCTACCGGCCCGAGTCGTTTGCCGAGCTGATCGGGCAGTCGCACGTCACTGATCCACTGATGGCGGCGCTGCGCGGCGACCGAGTGAATCACGCCTACCTCTTTAGTGGCCCGCGCGGCTGCGGCAAGACGACGAGCGCCCGCATCCTGGCCCGCTGCCTGAACTGTGCCGAGGGCCCCACCGACACCCCGTGTGGCGTCTGCCCGAGCTGCGTTGAGCTGAGCCGGCAGGGCGGCGGTTCGCTCGACGTGGTCGAGATCGACGCGGCCAGCCACAACGGTGTCGACGACGCACGTGACCTGCGCGAGCGCGCCGTGTTCGCCCCGGCCCGCGACCGCTTCAAGATCTTCATCCTCGACGAGGCGCACATGGTGACCCCGCAGGGCTTCAACGCGCTGCTGAAGATCGTCGAAGAGCCGCCGCCGCACGTGAAGTTCATCTTCGCGACGACCGAGCCCGAGAAGGTCATCGGCACGATCCGTTCGCGCACCCACCACTACCCGTTCCGCCTGGTGCCGCCGGCGCAGCTGCTTGAGTACGTCGACCAGCTGGCCGCGAGCGAGGGCGTGAAGGTCGAGCCGGGCGTCATGCCGCTCGTGGTGCGCGCCGGCGGGGGTTCGGTGCGCGACACCCTGTCGCTGCTCGACCAGCTGATCGCCGGCAGCGACGCCGACGTCGTCACCTACGAGCGCGCGGTCGCGCTGCTCGGCTACACGCACGGCGCGCTACTTGACGATGTGGTCACCGCCCTCGCCCAGCAGGATGCTGCGGCCGCGTTCCAAGCGGTCGATCGCGTCATTCAGACGGGCCAAGACCCGCGTCGTTTTGTCGACGACCTGCTCGAGCGGCTGCGCGACCTCATCGTCGTGCAGGCGACGAGCGACGACGCCTCGGCCGTGCTGCGCGGTATCCCGCAAGACGACCTCGAGCGCATGCACGCGCAGGCCGCCCACTTCGGCCCGGCGCAGCTGAGTCGCGCGGCCGACATCGTGAACCGGGCCCTCACCGAGATGACCGGAGCGACCTCGCCCCGCCTGCACCTCGAACTGATGACCGCGCGTCTGCTCGTGCCCGCCGCGGACGAGCCCGCCCGCGGCGCCCTGGCCCGCGTCGAGGTTCTCGAGCGCCGCGTCGGCGTCGACGGCCCGCTGCCGGCGGCCGCGAGCACCCCCGCCGCGTCGGCCCCCGCGCCTGCACCCGTTGCTCCCGCGGCCGCCCCGGCTCCCGCTCCTGAGCCGGCACCCGAGCCCGTAGCCGCTGCACCGGTCGACATCGAGCGCATGCGCCAGTCGTGGCCGGCGATCCTCGACCGCATCCAGCAGCTGAAGATGTCGTCGTGGACGGTCGTCTACACGGCCTTGCCCGCCGCCCTCGACGACGACGTGCTGACTCTCGTCTTCACGAACGCGTCTGACGCCGCCGCGTTCAAGCAGCGCGGCAACCCGGCCGAGATGGTGAGCGAGCACGTGCGCCAGGCGATCCTCGGCGAGCTGGGTCTGCGCGTGAAGTTCTTGGTGCGCGTCGACTCGGCCCGCGCCCCACGTCCGGACGCGGCAGCAGCACCCACCGAGCAGCCCGCCGACCCGGAGCCTTCCCCAGCGCCGAAAGCCGCTGCCGGTCCCGCCCCCAGCGCCGCGCAGGCCACACCCGAGAAGCAGCCTGACCCCGAGCCGGCCGCCCCGGTCACCGAGTGGGCCGTCGCTGCGATCCCCGGCGCCCCGGCACCCTCATCCGTCGATGCCCCGCCCATTGACGACGAGCCGCCGCCCGCCGACGACGAACCCGAACCTGAGCCCGAGCCGCCGGCCCCCGTGCACCTCACCGAGATTGCGGGCCGTCAGCGCTACGGTGAGGCGGTCGTGCGCGAGGTGCTCGGCGCCCGCTTCATCGCTGAAGAGCCGATTGCTCCGACCGTTGTTCCACAAGAGGCTCCGCCCGAGCCGGAGGGGTTCTAGCCCGTGTACGACGGCATCATTCAAGACCTGATCGACGAGTTCGGTCGCCTGCCCGGCATCGGCCCCAAGTCGGCCCAACGCATCGCCTTCCACATTCTGCAGACCGAGTCGTTCGACGTGACGAAGCTCGCGACCCTGCTCATGGATATCCGCGAGAAGGTGCGCTTCTGCGAGGTCTGCGGCAACGTGGCCGAAGAGGCCCAGTGCTCAATCTGCCGCGATCCGCGCCGCAGCCCCACCACGATCTGCGTGGTCGAGGAGGCGAAAGACGTCGTCGCGATCGAGCGCACCCGCGAGTTCCGCGGCCTCTACCACGTGCTCGGCGGAGCGATCAGTCCCATCGACGGCATTGGCCCCGACGACCTGCGCATCAGCCAGCTGCTAACCCGCCTCGCCGACGGTACGGTCACCGAGGTCATCATCGCCACTGACCCGAACCTCGAGGGCGAGGCGACGGCCACCTATCTGACCCGCCTGCTCGTTCAGCCGGGCCTCACGGTCTCACGCCTGGCGAGCGGCCTGCCGGTCGGCGGAGACCTCGAGTACGCCGACGAGGTCACCCTGGGCCGAGCCTTCGAGGGCCGCCGCCAGATCCAGCACTAGTGCGACGCCTCTACCCCCGCGGTTACGCGGCGTGACCGCCTCATGCATGCAGACGCATGGGTGCCCAGTAGACTGACGCTCCAGGCCGCCACCGTCGCCGCGCCCCGCAGCACCCGCCCCTCCCGCACAGCCACCCCAGGAGCACCGTGAGCCTCATCGTGCAGAAGTTCGGGGGATCGTCGGTCGCCGACGCCGAGAGCATCAAGCGCGTCGCTAAGCGCATCGTCGAGACCCGCAAGGCCGGCCATGACGTCGTCGTGGCCGTCAGCGCCATGGGCGACACCACCGACGAGCTTATCGACCTCGCGCTTGAGGTCACCCCGCAGCCCGACCCGCGCGAGATGGACATGCTGCTCACGACGGGCGAGCGCATCTCGATGGCGTTGCTCGCGATGGCGATCAAGAGCATGGGTCACGAGGCGCGCTCGTTTACCGGCAGTCAGGCTGGCATGATCACCGACGCCCGTCACGGCGCAGCCCGCATCGTCGACGTCACGCCGGTGCGCGTTCGCGAAGCTCTCGACGACGGGGCCATCGCCATCGTCGCCGGCTTTCAGGGCTTCAGCCGCGACAGCAAAGACATCACGACCCTCGGGCGTGGCGGCTCCGACACCACGGCTGTCGCCCTCGCGTCGGCGCTCAAGGCCGAGGTGTGCGAGATCTACACCGACGTTGACGGCGTCTTCAGCGCTGACCCTCGCGTCGTCAAGCGCGCGCGCAAGCTCGACCAGGTTTCGACCGAAGAGATGCTCGAGCTCGCCGCCGCTGGCGCCAAGGTGCTGCACATCCGCGCCGTCGAGTTCGCTCGCCGCCACAACGTGACCCTCCACGTGCGATCGTCGTTCAGTCACCTTCCCGGCACCCTCGTGGTGCCCCCCAGTGAGAAGGACACCATGGAAGAACCCATCATCACCGGCGTTGCCGGCGACCTCACCGACGCGAAGATCACCGTGGTCGGCGTGCCCGACACCCCCGGTATGGCGGCCGACATCTTCACGATCGTTGCGAAGACGGGCGCCAACATCGACATGATCGTGCAGAACGTGTCGCTGGCCGCGACCGGGCGCACCGACATCTCCTTCACGCTCCCGAAGTCTGACGGCGACAAGGTGCTCACCGCCCTGCGTGCCGAGCAGCCGACCATCGGTTTCCAGTCGCTGCAATACGACGACCAAATCGGCAAGCTGTCGGTCGTTGGTGGCGGCATGCGCACGAGCGCGGGCGTCAGTGCCGCACTCTTCACCGCGCTAAAGGAGGCGGGCATCAATATGGAGATGATCTCCACCTCCGAGATCCGCATCTCGGTCGTCACACGGGCCGACGTGCTCAACCACGCCGTGCAGGTCGTGCACACCGCCTTCGGCCTCGACGCCGACGATGAGGCTGTCGTCTACGCGGGAACCGGCCGATGAGCGCGGGTATCCGTCTCGGCGTTGTCGGCGCGACCGGGCAGGTCGGCGCCGTCGTGCGGCAGCTGCTGCTCGACCGCAATTTTGCCCTCGCGGAGGTGCGGTTCTTTGCGAGCGCGCGCAGCGCGGGCACGAGCATCCCGTTTGGTGACCGCGAGATTGTCGTCGAAGACGCGTCAACCGCCGACCCCACGGGGCTCGACATCGCCATCTTCAGCGCGGGCGCGACGCTCAGCAAGGCGCAGGCTCCACGCTTCGCGGCCGCCGGCGTGACCGTCATCGACAACTCGTCGGGCTGGCGCATGGACCCGGAGGTGCCGCTCGTCGTCTCCGAGGTGAACCCGCACGCCATCGACCAGGCTGTCAAGGGCATCATCGCGAACCCCAACTGCACGACCATGGCCGCCATGCCCGTGCTGAAGGTGCTCGACCGCGAAGCGGGCCTCGAGCGCCTCATCGTCAGCACCTACCAGGCCACCTCGGGTGCCGGGCTCGCCGGCGGCGAAGAGCTGCTCGCGCAGGCGAAAGCCGTCGTCGCGCAAGACGCCATGGGCCTCGTGCACTCCGGCTCGGCCGTCGAGTTCCCGGCAGGCGAGAAGTTTCCGAAGTCAATCGCGTTCAACGTGATCCCGCAGGCGGGCAACTTCGTCGACGACGGGCTCGGCGAGACCGACGAAGAGAAGAAGCTGCGCAACGAATCGCGCAAGATTCTCGAACTGCCCGAGCTGCGCGTCAGCGGAATCTGCGTGCGCGTGCCCGTCTTCACCGGCCACTCGCTCGCCATCAACGCCGAGTTCGCCCGCGCCATCTCGCCCGAGCGTGCGCGCGAGCTGCTCGCCGACGCCCCCGGAGTTCAGCTGATGGACGTTCCCACGCCGCTCGACGCCGCCGGCGCCGACCCGTCGTTCGTCGGCCGAATCCGCACCGACGAGGGCGTGCCCGGCGGGCGAGGGCTCGCGCTGTTCATCTCGAACGACAACCTGCGCAAGGGTGCCGCGCTCAACGCGGTGCAGCTGGCCGAGCTGGTGGCGGCGAAGAAGGCGGCCGCGGCGGCGTAGCCGAACCGGCTGCGGGGAGTGCGCCGAATGCGTTGCATGAGAATGACCAAGCCGCTCGCCGCGGTGATCACTGCGTTCGCCGCGGCGGGGCTCGCCGCCTGCGCGGCGATCCCGCCCGAGCCGCAGGCGACGGCGACGCCACCCGACGGTGACGGCCCCATGGTCGCCTTTTACGGCGACTCCTACACGCTCGGCACCGGGGCGACGGGCGCCGACGCGCGGTGGTCAACCATCATCAGCGCCGACCGCGGCTGGCGCGAAGTAAACCCCAGCGTCAATGGGCTGGGCTTCATCAACAACCGTTCCGTCTTCGGCGACGGAGACCTGCCGTCGATCATCATCGACGCTGCGCCCGACGTCGTGATCGTCACGATGGGCCTCAACGACAATTTTGCCTACGAGCGCCGACCCGACGAGCGCGACCGCATCCGCGAACAGATCGGCATCGACCTCAACCGCCTGCGCGACGGTCTTCCCGATGCCCGCATCGTCGTCGTCGAGCCGTTCTGGTACACCGACGCGCGGCCAGACAGCGTGCAGATCATCATCGACTGGGTGCGCGAGGGCGCCGAGGCGATCGGGGCCGACTACATCGCCGGGGCCTCCCGCTACATCGAGGGCCGCCCCGAGCTGATGGCGGCCGACGGCCTGCACCCCAACGACGACGGGTATGCGGTCATTGCCGAGCGGCTCGACGTCGAGTTCGCCGCGCTGGGTCTGTAGTCCCTGCGACCATTAGGTCGTGGTCTCGCTAGGCTCGGTCGCGATGTCTGTGCCGACTCTGCCTCGCTCCTACGCCGCAATTGGTGACAGCTTTACCGAGGGCATGGGCGACGAACTCGCTGACGGAACGCCGCGCGGCTGGGCAGACCTGGTCGCCCTTGGCTTCGCCCACGCCCTTGGGGCACCTGTGGGGTACGCGAACTTCGCGATCCGCGGCCGGCTGCTCGGCCCGATCCTCACCGAGCAGCTCGAGCCCGCCATCGCGTTGGCTCCCGAGATCCTGAGCATCAACGGGGGCGGCAACGACATCATGCGGCCGCGGGTCAGCGTCGCTGCTACGGCCGACCGCCTCGTGGCCGCGGCGGAGCGCGCGAGCGATGCGGGCATCCGCGTGGTGGTGGTCAGCGGCGGTAACCCGACCGAGCACATCCCGCTGGGCCCGGTGTTTCAGCGTCGTGGCGACGAGCTCGCCGACGCGGTGCGCGCCCGCCTGAAGCGCTCGCTGCACGAGATTGCCTTCGTCGACAATTGGGGTGACCGCGAGCTGCGGGCCCTCCGCTACTGGTCGATTGACCGCCTGCACTTGAATTCGCTCGGCCACGCGCGCGTGGCGGCAAACGTGTTGGCCGCGCTGGGGGTGCCCGCCCCGCCCGCTGGTGCCGACGAGCCCGAGCTGCAGCGCCCCCGCACCGCAGAGTACTGGCGCGAATACGTACTCCCCTGGATCGGCCGTCGGCTCACCGGCCGCTCCTCCGGCGACGGGCGCACTGCCAAGCGCCCCACCCTCGAGCCGATCGCCCCCGCGTAGCTCTGAGGCCACGCTGCCCACCCCACGCCGTCCGCAGCTCGAGCGCGTTGGCCCAGGCCCGCGTGACGTATTGCAGGAATCCAGAGGCGCCCGCCGCGGAAACACGCGGGTCGCGGTCGCGAGTGGGGCCCGTTTTCCTGCACAACGTCACGCCGTACGTCGGAGCTCCGCACGTCACGCCGATCGAGGCCGGCACACAACGCACCTGGCACCGCGACGCCCCGCCGACGTGGCGGGCCGAACCAGATTCGACTTCCCGCTGTGGTGGAAGGAACGCAGAGGGGCGAAAGCGCCCTACTCCGAACCCTCGCCCGGGCCGTCGCCCTCGCGCTCGCGCTTCTCGCGGGCCTGCAGGCGCACGGCGCGCACCGAGAGCTGCGCAACAACGAAGACCAGCAGCAGGCCGAACAGCACACTCGCGAGCGCCGGCGGCACCAAGAACGCCATGGCGACTCCGCCGCTCGACGCGAGCACAGCAGCCAGACCCACCACGAGTCCGTCGCGCAGCCGCACGAGGCCCGCCCGCAGGTTCGGAATCGTGCCCGCAATCGAGGCCGGAATCATCGCCAGCAGCGACGTTCCCTTGGCGAGCAGGTCGCCCATCCCGAACAGCGCGATCAGCACCGGCACCGCGATGATGCCGCCGCCGATGCCGAACATGCCGGCCGCCAGGCCCATCACGAGGCCGAGTCCGACGAGCGCCACGACAACGCCCACTGAGAGGTCGAGCGACCCACCCCGCTCGGGCGTCTCGAAAATCAGGTACACGGCCGCGGCCGCGAGCCCGACAATGAACAGCCAGCGCAGCCACGCGAGCGGCAGGGTCCGCAACAGCCAGGCGCCGATCGGGGCGCCGACGATCGTGCCCGCACCGATCAGCAGGGCGGCGACCCAGTCGACCTGCCCGCCGACGCCGTAGAGGATCGAGCCGACGATCGCGGTCGGCACAATCGCGACCAGTGAGGTCGCCGCGGCCTGCCGCTGATCCATGCGCGCGAGCCACAACAGCAGGGGCACCATGACGATGCCGCCGCCGACGCCAAACATGCCGGAAAGAAATCCGCCGATCGCGCCGACGGCAAGAAGGGCCAGAATCACCCACCCACCCTAGGTGCCCCGGCCTGACCCCCAGAATCGAGCGGCTAAACTCGCCGCGTGAGTGAACCGATCGACGTCGCCCTCATTGGCGGCGGAATCATGAGCGCAACCCTCGGCACGATGCTGCAGCAGCTCGAGCCTGAGTGGGACATCCGCATCTACGAGCGCCTGGGCGACGTGGCCCAAGAGTCCTCGAACCCCTGGAACAACGCGGGCACGGGCCACGCCGCCCTCTGCGAGCTGAACTACACGCCCGAGAAGCCCGACGGCACCATCGACATCACGAACGCCGTGAAGGTCAACGAGCAGTTCCAGGTCTCGCGCCAGTTCTGGTCGTACCTCGTGAACGAGGGCCTGCTGCCCGACCCGAGCGCGTTCCTTTCCGCCACCCCGCACATGAGCTTCGTCTGGGGCGAGAAGAACGTCGAGTACCTCCGCAAGCGCTACGAGGCGCTGAAAGATCACCCCCTCTTCGCCGGAATGCAGTACAGCGAAGACCCGGCCGAGATCCACCGCTGGGCCCCGCTGCTCATGCCCGGCCGCGCCAAGGGTCAGCCCGTCGCGGCCACCTTCATCGCGTCCGGAACGGACGTCGATTTTGGTGCCCTGACCCGGATGCTCGTCGACGGTCTCGAAGAGAACGGCGCGCAGGTGCTCACCGAGCACACGGTCACCGGCCTGAAGCGGCAGAAAGACAACACGTGGCGCCTGACGCTGCGCCACGAGGTCGGCAACACCCCCACGCACGTGAACGCGAAGTTCGTCTTCGTGGGTGCCGGCGGCTACGCGCTGCCCCTGCTGCAGAAGTCGGGAATCCCGGAAATTCGCGGATTCGGCGGGTTCCCCGTCAGCGGCGAGTGGCTGCGCACCGACAACCAGGAGGTCGTTGCGCAGCACCAGGCGAAGGTCTACGGCAAGGCGTCGGTCGGCGCCCCGCCGATGAGCGTGCCGCACCTCGACACCCGCGTCGTCGACGGCGAGAGCTCGCTGCTGTTCGGCCCCTACGCCGGCTTCAGCCCCAAGTTCTTGAAGTCGGGCTCGCTGTTCGACCTGTTCTCGACGATCCGCTGGCACAACATCGTGCCCATGCTGCAGGTGGCCCTGCGCAACTTCGACCTGCTGAAGTACCTGATCGGCGAGCTGCTGGCGAGCCGCAGCGACCGTGAGAACACCCTGCGCGAGTTCTTCCCGAACGCGAAGGGCGACGACTGGTACGAGATGGTCGCCGGCCAGCGCGTGCAGATCATCAAGAACATTCCGGGCAAGGGCGGCACGCTGCAGTTCGGCACCGAGGTGGTCGCGAGCGCCGACGGCTCGATCGCCGGCCTGCTGGGCGCCTCGCCCGGCGCCAGCACGGCGGCGCCGATCATGCTCGACCTGATCGAGAAGTGCTTCCCCGACAAGGTCGACGCCTGGAAGCCCACGCTCACGCGCATGGTGCCCTCGTACGGCAGCACCGTGTCGGCCGACCCGAAGGTCGCCGACAAGCTGCTCACCGAGACGGCCGCCACGCTCGCGATCGCACGCTGAGGCCCGGCGCGACTCACCTCAGCCCCCGCACCTGAGGGGCGCATTGGTGCGGGCTGAGCGATAGCCTGAGGACATGTCCATTCGAGGCGGGGTGCCGCGATCGCGCGATCCCCGCCGCCGGGGCCGAGCATCCCGATCGTCGATCGCCTCGATGGGGTGGGGCGCGTGGGCCGGCATCGCCGCGCTCGTCGTCGTCAACATCGTGCTCGTCGCACTGCTCATCGGCCGGCCCGAGCCCGAGGTCGACGAGATCGCGTCGCCCGGCCTGATCAGCGAACCGATTCCGACGCCGACGCCGAGCGAAACCCCGTCGGCCTCCCCGACTCCCGAACCTGAACCAACCCCGCCGGCGACCGCCCCCGGCCAGTACGTGCTCGCCGCCGTCGACGGCGCGACCGCCTCGCGCGTCACGACCGGCGCGTGCCCCACGGCCACCGCGACCCTCGAACGCACCGTCGACGGCGGAGCCACCTGGCAGCCGAGCGACGCCACCGCGGCGACCGGCATCACCGCCGTGCAGCGCCTCATCGCCTCGTCGGCCGAGCAGCTCGCGCTCATCGGCTCACAGGCAGACGGATGCGCGCCCACCCTCGCGCGCACCTTCGTCGGTGGCGAGCTCGACGCCGCCTGGTACGTGCCGGCTGACGACCGGGCAAGCGTGCACGCGCCCGCGGTCGGAACGGTCGCCGCGCCGTGCGGGGCGGTCACGGCGATCACGGCCGCCTCGAACACCGTCGCGGCGGTGCTCTGCGCCGACGGAACCGTGCACGCGACCGCAGACCGCGCATCCACCTTCACTGGGGGAGTCGCGATCGCGGGCGCCCAAGCCGTCGCTGCTGCCGGAGACGGCTGGGCCGTCGCGGCCCTCGGCGTTGACGACTGCGCGGGCGTCGCGATTGCCCAAGTCGGTGCAGACGCGACCGGGTTTGAGTTCGTCGGCTGCCTGCCGCTCGACGCCGAGACCGACGGCCTCGCGGGGCGCGTCGCCCTCGCGGCCGGCGGCGGAACGCTCTGGGTGTGGGCGGGCGAGCAGCTCGCGCGCTCCGAGTCAAACGGTGCCAGCTGGTTGTAGAGACCCGCCGCCCGCGCCCCGCGCGCTTGCTAGCGTGGTCGTATGGCTGATGTCGACGAACGCTCGGATGCTCGCCGCACGCTGATCGCGCGCCTCGCCCTCGTGACGTCGGTCGCCCTGTTCGCGGCGCTCAGCGTGTGGTTGCTGATCGCCGGTCCACCCGAGGTCATCGGGCACTTCTCCGCTAACAACGGCGGGCCCCGCTACGACCCGACCGCGCAGTTCGTCGCCATCATGGCGGGGCTCGTGGCATTCCTCGTCGTGCTGTTCGCCTCAACGGGGTGGCTGATGCGGCGCGTGCCGATCGGGCTCATGAACATTCCGAACCGCGAGCGGTGGAACACGCCAGCGCGCCGCGAGATTCTCGCTCGCCGCGTGGGCGCCGACATGAATCTCATGGGTGCGGCCAGCGTGCTGCTCATCGTCGCGATGATGGTGCTGAGCGCGCTCGGCGGGCTCGGCGTGACGCCCCCCGGCTGGGCGTTTGTCGTGACGATGGGGGTGTTTCTCGTGGTGATTGCCGCCATCGCGTTCGGGATGCTCGGCAAACGCTACGACCCGAGCACCTTGCCGCCCGACTAGTTGCGGGCCGCCCCGTCGCTGGCCCGCACAACGAAGGTGTCGGGGGCGCTGAAGCCGTGCTCGCCGAAGGCGTTGTCGACCGCGACCTGCACGCGCGACAGGTCGTCGAGCTTCACGAGCGCGATCGCCGCGCCGCCGAAGCCTCCGCCGGTCATGCGGGCACCGATCGCGCCGGCACTGACCGCGGTCTCGACGGCGAGGTCGAGCTCGGGCACCGAGATCTCGAAGTCATCGCGCATGCTGCGGTGCGAGGCATCCAGCAGCTCGCCGATCGCGAGAGGGCCGCTCGGCGCACCCTCATCGGAACCGACACCCCGCAGCGTGTCGACGGTGTCGAGTACGCGCTGGTTTTCGGTGACGACGTGCGCCACGCGGCGGTAGGTGACGTCGTCGAGCAGCTCGCGGGCGCGCGGCAGATCGGCGACCGACACGTCGCGCAGCGACTCGACGCCCATCGCTTCGGCGCCTCGTTCGCAGGCGGCACGACGCTCGCCGTACCCGCCGGTGGCGTGCGAGTGCTTGACCCCGGTGTCGATGACGAGAATCACGAGGCCCGCCTCGTCGAGGCCGAGCGGCACGACCTGCGCCTCGAGCGAGCGACAGTCGAGGAAGACCGCGTGGTCCCGCACGCCGAGCAGCGACGCCGACTGGTCCATGATCCCGGTCGGGGCTCCGACGGCGATATTCTCGGCGCGCTGGCCGACGCGGGCAAGGGTTGGGCGGTCGAGACCCAGCTGCCAGATGTCATTCAGGGCGAGCGCCACCGCGCTTTCGATCGCGGCAGACGACGAGAGGCCGGCGCCCACGGGGACGTCCGAATCGATGAGCATGTCGAGGCCCGGCACCGCGGCCAGGTCCGCCCCGAACTCGGCGAGGCCGAGGGCCCAGGCAACGCCCAGAACGTAGGCTGACCAGCCCGAGAGCTCGCGGCCGGTGTCGTCCGTTGAGAGCGCAGCCAGAGCATCCAGCGAAATTTCGACCATCTCGTCGGCGAACGTCGACGCGACCCGCAGCATGCGGTCGTCGCGCAGCCCCACGCCGACGACGGTGCGCCGGTCGATCGCGAACGGCAGCACGAAGCCGAGGTTGTAGTCGGTGTGCTCACCGATCAGGTTGACGCGGCCGGGGGCCGACCAGAGGCCGTCGGGCTCGTGCTCGAACACGGCGTGGAACCCGATGCGCACGTCGTCGCGAATGTCAGTCAACGGCTTTCTCCCAACCAGAGCGAATGAAGGCGGCCTGCGCCTCGGGGGTCACGTCGCCGATGAAGGCGCCCATGGCCGCCTCAGATCCTGCCAGGTACTTCAGTTTGTCGGCTGCGCGCCGGGGCGAGGTGAGCTGCAGCATGAGGCGCACGGTGTCGCGGTGCGTGTTCACGGGAGCCTGGTGCCAGGCGGCGATGTACGGCGTGGGGGTGTCGTAGAGGGCGTCGAGGCTGCGCACGAGGCGCCGGTAGAAGGGGGCGAGGTCGTCGCGCTCGGCCTTCGTGAGGGCGGCGAGGTCGGGCACGTGGCGGTGCGGCAGCAGGTGAATTTCGAGCGGCCAGCGTGCCGCGAACGGCACGTACGCCGTGAAGTGCTCCGTCGACGCGATGATGCGCTGGCCGGCGCCCGCGTCGCGCTGGTCGGCCGCGGTGCCCTCGCCCCGCTCAAAATCGAGGATGCGCGCAAACAGGTCGTCGCCGACGCTCGCGATCGAGCGCAGCACCCCCTGCGTGCGCGGCGTGATGAACGGGTACGCGTAGATCTGCCCGTGCGGGTGGGGGAGGGTCACACCGATCTCTTGCCCGCGGTTCTCGAACACGAACACCTGCTCGATGCCGGGCATGGCGCTGAGCGCCTCGGTGCGCTGGGCCCACGCCTCGATGACGGTGCGGGCGCGCGCGACGGTCTGCGAGCCGAACGAACCCTCGTGCTCGGGCGAGAAGCAGACGACCTCGCAGCGGCCGACGCTCGTGCGGCTGCGGCCGAGGCCGATTGCGGCGGTGTCGTCGAGGCCGGTGGGGGCGTCGTCGGCAGCCGGAACACCGGTCAGCTCAGTGCCCGCGGCGTCAGCGCCCGCCTCGGCGGGAAGCGCGGGCCCGAACGACGGCGAGCGGTTCTCGAACACGGCGACGTCGTACACGTCGGGCAGCTCGCTCGGGTTGTCAGGGGATTGCGGCGCCAGGGGGTCCTGGTCGGCCGGCGGCAGAAACACCCGGTTCTGGCGCGCGGCCGCGTGCGACACCCACTCGCCGGTGAGCACGTCTTGCCGCATCGTCGCGGTCGCGGGGCGCGGGTCGAGTACGCGGGCGTCGGCCTTGCGCGTCTCGGGCGACGGCAGCGTCGAGTCGACGTCGTCGACGTAGATCAGTTCGCGCCCGTCGGCGAGGCGCGTGGAGTGGATGCGGTGGGTCACGAGTCCACGCTACGCGCGCGCGGTTTCGAACGCGTAAGCCGTACGCTTTCGATATCGACAAGCTTCGAAAGGGGTGCGGTGCTCGCGACGCGAGCCGCGCATCCAATATTGCGAGAGAAAGGATGCCCGTGGCCGGTTCAGAGACGGCGGCGATGCGTCGCGAGCGCCTCGCCGCCTCGATCGCGCGCCGGGGCTTCGCGCGGGTCGTCGACCTGGCGCGCGAGACCGAGGTGAGCGAGGTCACGGTGCGCACCGACCTGGCGGCGCTCGAGGCCGAGGGCCGGATCGCGCGCGTGCACGGCGGGGCGGTGCCGCGGGGGCCCGTGACCGAGCGCGAGCTGAGCGTCGAGCGCACCCGCACGCGGTTGGCCCGCGCGAAGGAGGCGATCGCGGCGGAGGCGGCGGCGCGCGTGCATCCGGGGCAGAGTGTGCTGCTCGACGTGGGGTCGACGACGCTCGCCGTGGCGCACGCCCTCGTCGCCCGGCGGGAACTGAGCGACGTCGTGATCGTCACCAACGGCCTCGCGATCGCCCTGGCACTCGAGCCGGCGCTGCCGCGGTTCACCGTCGTCGTCACCGGCGGAACCCTGCGCTCGCTGCAGCACTCGCTCGTGAACCCGCTCGCGACCACGCTGCTTGACGGGGTGCACGCCGACCTGGCGATCATTGGGGCGACCGGAGTCGACGCCGTCGTCGGGGTCACGAACGTGAACCTGCCCGAAGCCGAGGTGAAGCAGAAGATGGTCGCCGCGGCGTCGCGCGTCGTGCTCGTCGCCGACAGTTCGAAGCTCGGCGTGGCGCACCTCGGGCGGGTGGCGGCGCTCGCCGAGGTCGACGAGCTGATCACGGATGCGCGGGGTGGGGTTGATCACGCGCCGCTCGCTGACGCGGGCCTCGCCATCACTGCGGTGACCGTCGGGGCGGGGCTCGGGTAAGACGAGGAGCGGTTCTTCAGGTCCTACTGTTGCGCCCCTCTTCCTCTTCCTCTTCCTCTTCCTCTTCCTCTTCCTCTTCCTCTTCCTCTTCCTCTTCCTCTTCCTCTTCCTCTTCCTCTTCCTCTTCCTCTTCCTCTTC
>NZ_SGWW01000004.1:0-31883 GCF_004216575.1 Microcella putealis | reverse complement strand
CTTCCCTTTCCCCCTCCGCGCTCCTCCACAGGGCACGTTGCCTCTGTTCGTCGCTCCTTGTGGGTATCCCTGTCCCGAATGTCGGTGGTCGAACATATATTCGAATCACACCAGAAATCCGCGGAAGGAGCCACCCATGAACGCGACACCCACTCGTGTGGATGCTTCCGCCGACCTGGGCGCTTTGCTGAGTGCTGCTGTTGCGGCCCTCGACGCGGTGCCCCGCGAGATTGATCTCTTGCGTTCGCTCGATGACGACGCGCTGCTCGAGTTGACCCGGGTCGCCGCCGACGAGGTGCGCCTGGCCGAACTGCACGTCTCTCTGTTGGCGGGCGAAATTGCCCGCCGGTCAGCACCCGAGCTGGGCTCTAACGGGCTCGCGCAACGCACGGGGCACCGTACCCCCGATGAGTTGGTGCGCGTCACCACCGGAACGCGCCAGGCTGCCGCCCGCACCGCCGTCCGTGTGGGCGCGGTCGCTGGTTCGGCGACCGCGGTTGGGGCGGCTGTGCTGAATGGTCGAGTGAGTGTGGCCGTCGCGGATGCGATCACTACCGGCCTCGGGCGGCCGGGCGCTGGTGTCGACGCGGGCGCGCTCGATGCGGCCGCAGGCTCCTTGATCGACCGTGTTGAGGGTCTCGATGCTGACCGCGCCGGCCGCGAAGCACGAGCCGTGCGCGACGAGCTCGACCTCGCCGGTGTCGCCGACCGTGAGGCTGAGCGGCGTGAGCAGCGATCGTTCCGTCTGGGCCGGCGAGCGAACGGCATGGGCTGGGCGCACTGGGAACTCGACCCCGAAACCTTCGCCATCGTGAGCGACATCTACGACCGCGTCACCAACCCCCGCCGCCGCACCCCCGCCTTTAGCGACGACAAGAGCAGCACCGACAACACCGCAGCGTGCCCTAGCGTCGACGCGGCCGACGGTGATGGCCGCGGCGCCGAGCCCACTGATGGCCGCACGCCCGAGCAGTACGCCAGCGACATGTTCGCCGAACTGCTCCGCCAAGGACTCTCCGCCGACACCAGCGGTGTGCTCGGCGACGCACCCGGCTCCGTGCGCGTCATCGTCGCCGCGAAGACTCTCACCGCCCGTTCCGGCCGCGGCTGGCTCGAAGGTCAGCCCGACCCGATCAGCATCGACACGGTCGAACGGCTCGCGTGCACCGGCGGCACCATCACGATCACCGTCGACGACACCGGCCAACCGCTGAACCTCGGCCGCGACCGACGCCTATTCAGCCGCGCCCAACGCATCGCGCTCGCCGCCCGCGACGGCGGATGCCGCTGGCCCGGCTGCGAACGACCACCCAGCTGGTGTGAAGCCCACCACATCAACCACTGGCAGAGAGATACCGGCCGAACAGACATCGCCGATGGAATCCTCCTCTGCCGACACCACCACCTCCTCGCCCACAACAACGGGTGGGAAATCCGACGCGCCGGGCCCAGCTACGCCCTCACCCCACCCGGCCACCCACCCAGCACCCACGCCGACCGAGACATGCCCCCCCGCAGCCCCGCACTCCGCGACGCCCTCCGCGCATGACGCGGCGCGAAAGTGCCGCGCACCCCAGTCACCTGTGCGTGTTGGCCCCGGAATAGGCTGAGCCTGTGACCACGTCCACCACCCCCGAATCCGTCGCCCTCCCCCCGACCGGCGAGCAGTACGTCCTCCACCACGACGGAGCCCACGGCCCGGTCGAGGCCACCATCGTCGAGGTCGCCGCCGGCCTGCGCGCCCTCAGCGTCGACGGCCACGAGCTCGTGCAGCCGTACGCCGAAACGCGCACCCCACCGTGGGCTGCCGGCATCGTGCTCGCTCCGTGGCCGAACCGCATCCGCGACGGCCGCTGGGTGCACAATGACGCCGCCCAACAGCTCGACATCACCGAGGTCGACAAGAACAACGCGATCCACGGGCTGCTCCGCAACACCCCGTACCGCCTCGTCGAGCGCGCGACCGACTCCGTCACCCTCGGCGCCGCGATCGTGCCGCAGCACGGCTGGCCCTTCCGCCTCTGGACGACCGTCACCTACGCGCTCACCGGCAACGGCATCCGCGTCTCCCACGAGGTGACCAACCAGGGCACCGAGCGCGCCCCGTTTGCGTTGGGCGCGCATCCGTTCATTCGGGTCGGCGATCACGACGTCGAAACGCTGACGATCACCGCGCGCACCCTCGAACACGTCATCGTGGATGCGCGGCTCAATCCGGTCGGATTCGAACCGGCCGAAGGTTCCCGCGACCTCACCAACGGCCACGTCATCTCGAGCCTCGAGCTCGACGACGCGTGGAAGGTCGGCCGCGACGATGACGGCATGATTCGCACGGTGCTGTCGGCGCCCGACGGCTCCGAGACCGAGGTGTGGCAAGACGGCGACTGGGAGTGGCTGCAGGTGTTCATCACCCGCCAGTTCGCGGCGCCGAGCGGCGAGATGGTCACGGCGGTCGCGATCGAGCCGATGACGGCGCCCGCTGACGCGCTCAACTCGGGCCTCGGCCTGCGCTGGCTCGAGCCCGGCGAAAGCTGGAGCGGCGGCTGGGGCATCTGCCGCCCGGCGTAGCCGGCAAAAGGTGAAAGGTGAGCCGCCCGTGAACGGGGGGTGACCCCGCCCGCGCCCGACTGCTTGGATGAGCGCGGGGGCAGAAACACGGCCCCCTGCGCGCCCGCCGTGGTTACCCCGCGCACGATGAAGCCGGAGCGCCACCATGCAGTTCAGCCCCAAAGCGATCGCCCTCACCGCGGCCGGAGTGCTCGTCGTCGGCGCAGCCGTGGTTGCCGCTCCGATGCTGGGCGACCTGCTCGCCCCGCCCGCGACGGCCGGGCAGACGATCGTCGGTGGCGAGGTCGAGTACGCGGTCAACGCTGCGGGCGAGACCTACGGCAGCCCCGCCAACGGCGAGGTTCCGCAGCTGATCCCCGCCGCGGCCGAGAACGGTGAGTTCGGCTACGTGCGCGTCACCGAGCTCGACCAGCAGCGCAACCTTGCCCGCTCGAGCGCCGACCCCGAGGCGACGTTCGCCGTCAGCGTCTACCTCTCTGACGGCGAGACGGTGATCGGCGAGCTCGCCGTAACGAAAGACACGCCGGGCCCGCGCGACGGCTTCCGCAACTGACGAACGGGGCGTGGGGCGCGCATCCGTCATTCGCGAAAACGCTCGTCGTAGACGCGTGATGCGCATCCGTTCTGATGCGCGCGACGTGCGCCGACGCGACGAGGGTGATGTGGTGGGCCCCGTCGGGCTCGAACCGACGACCCGCGGATTAAAAGTCCGCTGCTCTGCCAACTGAGCTAGAGGCCCGCCCCCCAGCGTACCGGCCCGCGGCGCCCAGCGCGCGGGGGTAGCGTGGCGGCCATGGCTGAGCGTCCCCACCGCCCGATGCGCGTGCCCTCGTCGCACTTCGAGGCGTACGAGGGCGGCATCGACCCGGCCGTGCAGCTGCGCATCGCGCACGACAGCGCCCGCGCCCTCGTGCACCGGGTGCGCGCCACCGACGACGCCGACGTGGTCGAGCGCATGGTCGCGTACACCGACGAGCACGGGCTCGACACGCTCGCCGAGCTCTGGGCGCAGGCCGGCCCCCGCACGCTGCCGGGCGCGCTGTGGCGACTGTCGCTGCTGCGCGCCATGATTCGGCAGGATGCACGGGGCACCGCCCTCATCTACCAACGCGGTTCCGAGGTGCTCGCCGCGTCGGCGCACGTCGTCGTTGCCGGAGCCGAGGCGCCCACCGGGCCAGACGAGATCCTGCGGCTCGCCGACGAGGTGCTGCGCGGCGCGTTCTCGGGCGACTTCGCGGTCGCCCTCGAGCGGGCCGCCGCGTTCTGCCGGGTGTCGGCCGCGGGTGCAGCCGACCTCGCCGACGACGCGGATGCCGGCCTCGACGACGCGCGCGCCGGGGCCATGACGGGGCGCGCATCCCGTCTCGCCGGCAGCGCGGAAGACTTCACGGCCTGCGCCGCGCTCGAGCGCCGCGGCACCCTCGACTAGCGGCGGCGGAGCCCGCCGCCTCCGCCGCCCCGCCGCCTCCGCCGCCCCGCCGCCTCCGCCGCCCCGCCGCCTCCGCCGCCTCCGCCGCCTCCGCCGCCCCGCCGCCTCCGCCGCCCCGCCGCCTCCGCCGCCCCGCCACCCGCAGCCCCGCCGCGCCCGCCCGCCCGCGCGTGCCGTCCCCGCCGCCCGCGCTCGCCCGGCCGCCCGCGCTGGACGCACTTCGCCGGCCTGGACACAGTTTGTTGCGCCTCCGCCTCACCAAAGAGGCTCCTGCTCGTCGTGGACGTGCGGCTTTGCGCACGTCGTGCTGTCGGAGACCCGCACTTGTTGCGCAAACTCGCATGAACTCGCCTCGAGACAAGGGTTTGCGTCGAGATAACCCTCCGCGCCGGCCCGTTTCGACGTGAACCCTTGTCTCGGTGCAACTCTGCGCCCAGAGTGCCGAACAGTCGACGTGAGCACAGCGGTGTCGATGAGCGGCACGCGCGTCGACGTGGGCGCACGCGCGTCGACGTGCGGCAGACGCGCAGCGGCCGAGCAGAGAGCCATCATTGAGCAGACTCTGAGGTGCGCCGCCCGATCCGCATGAGCGTGCCGAAGCGCCCGGCACCCGCGTCCCCGACACGCCCGACCTCCCACCGCACCTGGCAGCCAGCGGAATAGACCAGAGCGCACTGCAGTTAGTGTTTACTAGCCGGTCCGCAGTAACCCCGGGCTCCAAATTTCGCCGCTACGAGCGGCCTCGCGCCGAGAGGCGTTCTGCGGGCCGGCTTTTTCGTGCCCGCGCACGTCGTGCCTCCGCCCCGCGCACACCGGGCATCGGGCACCCACCGCCCGCCCGAACGCAGGCCCCCGAAGCTGAGAGTCAGCCGAGTGCACCCCACCCGGCCAAACCCAAATGCCCGTGCCCCCGAACACGGGGCATGACATCGACCACGCTCAGCTCCCGCGCTTCGCGTCGCACCCCCTGGGTGCTTACCGCGGCGCTGGTTGCTCTCGTCGCGGTCTCGGGATGCACGCCGGCGACCACCGCCGACGACGCAACCTCCGAGCCCACCGCACCGAGTGCATCCACCGCCCCGGACGCGATGAATGGGGAGCCGAGCGATGGTTCCGACGAGTCGGACGCGCCCATTGAGCCTGGCCCAGGCGAGGTCATCACGATCGGCCTGCGGTTCACCCCGCCGACGATCACGGTGCCCGTCGGGACCACGGTGACGTGGCGCAACGGCGAGGCGATCGGTCACACGATCACGTCGGGCCTCTGGGGGGACGTCAACGAGACCACCGGTCTCCGCGGCAGCCAAGAGGCCGATGACCTGTTCCGTCACGCGCTCGCGCCGATGGGGCAGGAGGGGGACACCTTCTCCTTCACCTTCACCGAACCGGGGGAGTACCCGTACTTCTGCGAACCGCACCTGACGATGAACGCCAGCGTCATCGTCGAGGCCGCGGAATAGCGGATGCGCGGCTCACGCCCCTGAACCACCGCCACTTCGGCACACATCACCACACACCAAGGAGACAAGCATCATGCGCAAGGTAACTGCATTCGCCGGCCTCGGCCTGGCTGCCGCCCTCGTTCTGTCCGGTTGCGCCGCTGAGGCGGAGGCCCCGGCCGAGGAGCCCACGATGGAGCAGGAGGCCCCCGAGGCCGAGGCTCCCGCCATCGACACGGTCAACAGCGACGGCGCGAACCTGCGCGCGCAGCTGACCGCCCTGCTCGCCGACCACGTGTACCTCGCCGGTGCCGCGATCAACCAGGCCCTCGCCGACGGCGGCGACCTGGAGACCCCGGCCGTTCAGGCCGCGGTTGCCGCGCTCGACGAGAACTCGGTCGAGGTTGCCGCGCTGGTCGGCTCGGCGTACCCCGACGCTGAGCAGCCGTTCCTCGACTCGTGGCGCTCGCACATCCCGTTCTTCGTGAACTACACGCTCGGTCAGGCGACCGGCGACCAGGCGATGGCCGACCAGGCTGTTGCTGACCTCGGCGCCTACGCCGTGTCGTTCGGTGAGCTGATCAACTCGGTCGTTCCCGAGCTGCCCGCCGAGGCTGTTCAGGCTGAGCTCGAGATGCACGCCACCACCCTGATCGCGGCGATTGACGCCAACATCGCGGGTGACCCGGCCTACTTCGACCTCCTCAAGGAGGCCGCGAGCCACATGCCGATGACCGCCACGGCGCTTGCCGGCGGCATCGCGACGAACCTCGGCATCCAGTAACTCGGAGCTGAGTACTCACAGTCGTTCCTCCGACTAGTGATCCGGTGAAGGGCCGGGCGGGTTTTCCCGCCCGGCCCTTCCTGCGTGTCCGGGCGCCCGGCGACCGGACTCAGCGCCCGAACCCGGCCACGCGCATCCAGAGCGTTCTCAGCGAATGCGCACGTCGACCGCACGCGACCTGGGATGCTGTATGCGTGCATCCAGACCTGCCCGTTGCGACCGACGTCGACGCAGCGCCCGTCGTCGATCAGGCGACCGCCCTGCTCGTTCGCGTTGCCGACGGGGATCAGCGCGCGTTCAGCGAGCTGTACGACCTGATGGCTTCCCGCATGCTCGGCCTCGTGCGCCACGTGTTGAAAGACCACGCGCAGTCGGAGGAGGTCGTGCAGGAGGTTCTGTTGGAGGTGTGGCAAACCGCTTCCCGCTTCGATCCGAATAAGGGGAAAGCGGTGACGTGGATGCTCACGATGGCTCACCGACGCGCGATTGACCGGGTGCGTAGCGCCCAGGCAAGCCGTGATCGGGACACCAAGATTGGCATCCGCGATCTCGGCCGCGAGGTCGACACCGTGTCGGAGAGCGCCGAGATCAGCATCGAACACAAGCGAGTGGAGAAGGCGATGGCGAGGTTGAGCGACCTGCAACGGCAGGCGGTCGAACTCGCTTACTACGGCGGCTACACGCAGAGCGAGGTGGCCGAGATGCTGAACATTCCGCTCGGAACAGTTAAGACACGATTGCGCGACGGCCTGATACGCCTGCGCACAGAATTGGGGGTGGCGTCATGAGTGCTCTGTCGAACGACATGCTCGAGACCGCCGCCGCTTATGCGCTCGGAGCGTTGGACGCCGACGAGGCGGCCGCGTTTGAGAGCGTGTTGGCGACGTCGCCAGAGCTGCAGCGCGAGGTTGAGTCGCTGCGCGAGGTTTCCGGGATGCTCGGCGCGGCCACCGCGCCGGTCGCCCCGTCTGCGGGTCTGAAGCAGTCGCTGATGGCCCAGGTGGCGGCGACGCCGCAGCTGCCCCGCGAGCAGGCGCCGGCGGCGCCCACGGAGCCCACGGCCGCGCCGTCTGACGCTGCCGCGCCGTCTCACGCTGCCGCGCACCGCGCTCCGACCCTCGCCGCCGTGAGCGCGACCCCGGCGGCGGCTCCCGCGCCGATCCCGATGAGCGGTTTGGCGAGCGAGAAGGCGAACGCTCGCTGGTTCTCGCGCCCCGCATCCCTCGTGGCGGCGGCTGCCGCGGCGGTTGCCTTGTTCTTCGGCGGCGTCTTTGCCGCCGACCTCGTGAACCCGGCGGCGAACGACCAGCAGGTGCTCGCGCAGGTTGTTGCCGCGCCCGACGCGACGGTCGCCTCAAGCGAGGTCGCGGGCGGCGCCACGGCGAGCCTCGTGAGTTCCGAGTCGCTCGGCGTCTCGGTCATGGTGTTCGACGGTCTCGACGAGCTGTCAAGCGATGAGGCGTACGCCCTCTGGTACATCACGGGCGACGAGATCGCGCCGGCCGGCCTGTTCACGGTCGACGGCAGTGGCGAGGTCGTGCAGGTGCTCGACGGCGAGTTTGTCGCCGGCACGGTCGTGGGTGTCACGGTCGAACCGGCCGACGGCAGCCCGCAGCCGACGAGCGAGCCGATCGTCGCGATCGCGACCACCGAGGCGTAACGCACGCCGCGCATCCGTGCTGTTCGGACGGACGCGCGCGCGGCCGCGCCCGATGAGCGGGGGCGACGCGCAAACGGCCCTCGTTCGTGCGCGCTACGCGTGGGCGCGCGCCGCGCGGATCTCGGCGGCGAGGCTGCTCACGTGCTCGGCAATCGCGTCGCGTGCGGCGCGCACACTGTCGAGGTTCACGGCGTCAGGCGCCGGGATCGCCCAGTCTTCGTACTTGCGGCCCGGGTGGACGGGGCACGCGTCACCGCAGCCCATCGTGATCACGAAGTCGGCTCCCCGCACGAGCTCGTCGGTGAGGGGCTTGGGGTAGGCGGTGCCGAGGGGCACGCCGAGCTCGTCGAGCGCGTCGGCCAGGAGGGGGCTGACGGCCGAGCCCGGCTGTGATCCGGCGCTCGCAATGGTGACCCCGTCGCCCAGTTCTGCGGCGAGCAGCGCCGAGGCAAGCTGGGAGCGTCCGGCGTTCTCGACGCAGACGAACAGCACCGAGGCGGGGCGATCGCTCAGCGAGACGGATGCACGTCGAATGGCTGCCAGACGTTCCGCGGCGAAGTGGCCGGTCAACGACGCCAGATAGCGGCGGATTGAGGCACGCGCGGCGAGCTGGCGGTAGCTGTCGTCGACGATCGCGGCCACGGTTTCTGCGCTGACGATGCCCGCGTATCGGGCCGTCAGCCGCTCGGCGATGCGGGTGACGACGTCGGGAACCGTTGTGTCGTCGTGGGGGTCGATCATGTCGCGCTCCTTCGGTTCGGGCGCATCCGTTGCCCTGCTCGAAGAATAGATCGGCGTCGATCTACTGCGCCACGCGGGAGCGTCGTCCCCGCACAGTGTTCACCGTCTGTTCACTCGACCCGCACGCGGTAGCCGACGCCGCGCACCGTTTCGATGGGCGACAGCCCCGATTCGGATGCTGCCCCCAGCTTCGCGCGGATCGATCCGATCATCACGCGCACCGCCCGCGCCCCGGCCTCCGGGTCGACGTCGGGCGAGAACTGACGCGCAAGGTCGTGGGCCGAGACGAGGCGGGGGGCCCGCGAGGCGATCGTGTGCAGCATCGAAAACTCTCGGTGGGTGAGGCGCACGTCGTTGCCTGCGTAACTGACGAGGTGGGCGGCGGTGTCGATGTGCAGGTCGCCGACGATCACGGCGGGGGCGTGGGGCGAGCTGGGCAGGCCGAGCCCCATGAGGCAGCGGCGCAGTTCTTCGGCCGTGAACGGCGTGGGCAGCAGGGCGTTCGCGCCCGCGTCGAGCGCGCGCTGCGCGTCGGCGTTGTCGATCGCGGCCGAGTCAATCGCGACGACGACGGGCACGTTCGCCCACTGGTGCACGGTCGACACCAGAGCGTCGAGCGAGACGCCCGACGGGGTGGCGGGCGTCAGCACGACGTCGGGCGCGTCGCTGGCCAGGGCGACGAGCAGCTCGGCCGCATCGCGGTGGGCGACGTAGTCGACCCCCGCCGAGATCAGCTGCCGATCCGTGTCGCGGCACAGCTCGCGCAGGGCCGTCGTGCCGGCCACGCGGCGGAACGTTCGCGGTCCCTGGGCCGCGCGCGGAGCATCCTGAGTGACGGGGCTCACCCGAACTTGCCCGAGACGTAGTCCTCGGTCGCCTTGACCGAGGGGTTCGAGAAGATGACCGACGTATCGTCGTATTCGATGAGCTTGCCGGGCATGCCGGTTCCGGCGATGTTGAAGAAGGCGGTCTTGTCGGACACCCGCGAGGCCTGCTGCATGTTGTGGGTCACGATGACGATCGTGTAGTCCTGCTTGAGCTCTTCGATGAGGTCTTCGATGGCGAGCGTCGAGATGGGGTCGAGGGCCGAGCAGGGCTCGTCCATCAAGATCACCTCGGGCTCAACGGCGATGGCGCGCGCAATGCAGAGGCGCTGCTGCTGACCGCCCGAGAGGCCAGAGCCGGGGCGGTCGAGGCGGTCTTTGACCTCGTTCCAGAGGTTCGCGCCCTGCAACGACTTCTCGACGAGGTCGTCGGCGTCGCTCTTGCTGATGCGGCGGTTGTTGAGGGTGACGCCGGCGAGCACGTTGTCGCGGATTGACATCGTGGGGAAGGGGTTCGGGCGCTGGAACACCATGCCGACCTGGCGGCGCACGAGCACGGGGTCGACGCCGGGGCCGTAGAGGTTGTTGCCGTCGACGAGCACCTCGCCCTCGACGTAGGCGCCGGGGATCACCTCGTGCATGCGGTTGAGCGTGCGGATGAACGTCGACTTGCCGCAGCCCGACGGCCCGATGAAGGCCGTCACACTGCGCGGCTCGATGGTGAGGGTGACGTCTTCGACGGCCTTGAACTTGCCGTAGTAGACGTTGAGGTCGTTGACTTCGATGCGCTTAGACACGGGGTGTTTTTCCTTTGGTGGGGTCAGCGGCCGAACTTCGGCGCGAAGAAGCGTGCGATGAGGCGGGCGGCGAGGTTCAGCACCATGACGATCAAGATCAGCGTCAGGGCGCCTGCCCACGCGCGGTCGAGGTCGGCCTGGAAGTCGACGCCCTGGTTCGCGTACGAGGTGAACACGAAGACCGGCAGCGACTGCATGCGGTCGGCGAAGAGGTTCGTGTTCATGCTCGCCGTGAAGCCGGCGACGATCAGCAGCGGCGCGGTCTCGCCGATGACGCGGGCGATGGCGAGCATGATGCCCGTCGTGATGCCGGCGATCGAGGTGGGCAAGACCACCTTCAGCACCGTCAGCCACTTCGGCACACCGAGCGCGAACGAGGCTTCGCGCAGTTCGTTCGGCACGATGCGCAGCATCTCTTCGCACGAGCGCACGACAACGGGGATCATGAGCACGCTGAGCGCGACGGCTCCCGCGAAGCCCATGCGCACGCCCGGCCCGAAGAACAGGGCGAACAGCGCGAAGGCGAACAGGCCGGCCACGATCGACGGGATGCCCGTCATCACGTCCACAAAGAACGTGATCGCCCGGGCGAGCGGCCCCCGCCCGTATTCGACGAGGTAGATCGCGGTCAGAAGACCGATCGGGATGGAGATGATCGCGGCGGTGCCGGTCATGAGCAGGGTGCCGGTGATCGCGTGCACCGCGCCGCCACCCTCGCCGACGACGTTGCGCATCGAGAAGGTGAAGAACTGCACATCAAAGCGGGCGAGCCCGTTCGCCACCACCGTGAAGACGAGCGACACGAGCGGGATGACCGCGAGCACGAAGGCGGTCGTCACGACCGCCGTGACGATGCGGTCCGTCGCCTGGCGCCGCCCCTCCACCTGCGAGCTGAGCACGCCGATCGAGACGATGTAGAACACGGTGCCGAGCACGGCGACCGCGATGAGGTTGAGGCTTCCGATGGTGCCCGCGGCGGCGAGCAGCGAGAGCACGCCCGCGGCGACGGCGAACGAGAGGCCGAGCACCATCCACGGGGTGCGCCGGTGTAGGCGTCCGTGGGCGAGCGGGTTGGCGGGGGCGGTCTGGATGGCGGTCATGTCAGTTCGCTCCCGAGAAGTCTTTGCGGCGGTTGACCACGTAGCGGGCGATCGAGTTCACGGCGAGCGTGATGAGGAACAGCACGAGGCCGGTCGCGATCAGCAGGTTGACGTTCACGCCATACGCCTCGGGGAAGCTCAGGGCGATGTTCGCGGCGATGGTCGAGGGGTTTGCCGACTGCAGCAGGGCGAACGACACGATGGCCTGGGGCGACAGCACCATGGCGACCGCCATGGTCTCGCCGAGCGCCCGGCCGAGGCCGAGCATGGCGCCCGAGATGATGCCGGGGCGCCCGAACGGCAGCACGGCCATGCGGATCATCTCCCAGCGCGTGGCGCCGAGGGCGAGCGCGGCCTCCTCGTGCAGCACCGGCGTCTGCAGGAAGACCTCGCGGCAGATGGCGGTCATGACGGGCAGGATCATGACGCCGAGCACGATGCCGGCGGTGAGGATCGTGCGGCCGGTACCCGAGACGGGCCCGGCGAAGAGTGGGAACCAGCCGGCGTTGTCGACGAGCCAGGAGTAGACCGGCTGGATGGCGGGGGCGAGAACGCCGATGCCCCAGAGGCCGTAGACGACGCTCGGCACGGCGGCGAGCAGGTCGACGAGGTAGCCGAGGGCCTGCGCGAGCTTGCGCGGCGCGTAGTGCGAGATGAACAGGGCGATGCCGATGGCGAGCGGCAGCGCCATCACGAGCGCGAGGGCGGCCGACCAGAGCGTGCCGAAGACGAGCGGCCACACGTAGTCCAGGAAGCTCGCGGGCTGGCCGACGAAGTCGGCGGGGTCGGCGGTGAGGGCCGGGATGCTCTGCGCGACGAGGAAGATCGCGACGGCGGCGAGGATGACGAGAATCAGCCCGCCCGACCACAGGGCCGCGCGGGAGAACAGCAAATCACCGAGGCGGATGGCCGGTTTTGCCGGCAGCGCCTCGGCTGATGCTGGCCGGGGTGTCGTCGCGGTCATGGGGCCTTCCTCGCGGGTGTCGGGGGCGGGGGTGATGCGGGGTGGTACGGGGTCGGGGCGGGTGCCGGGTGACCGGCACCCGCCCCGGGTGCGCGTTGCGCGGGTCTTTAGCCGATGACGTCGATCGCCGCGGTCACGCGGTCGAACAGCGTCGACGAGATCGGGGCAGCGCCCGCGTTCTCGGCAGCGTTGGCCTGGCCCTCTTCGCTCGCCATGTAGGTGAAGTAGGCCTTCACCAGTTCCGCCTTGGCCGGGTCGGCGTAGGTCTCGCAACCGACGAGGTAGGCGACGAGCACGACCGGGTAGGCGGCCGTCTCCGGGTCGCGGTTCAGGTCGATGCTGAGGTCGAAGTCGGGGCGGCCCTCAACGAACTCCGAAGCGTCAACGATGGCGGCAGCGGCCTCGGGCGAGAACGGAACGAACTCGCCTGCGACCTCAACCGCAACAGTGCCAAGGCCACCGGCGCGCGAGGCGTCGGCGTAGCCGATGGTGTTGGTGCCGTTGGTGACGGCGTCCACGACACCCGAGGTGCCCTGAGCGGCTTCACCCGACTCGAGCGGCCACACGCCGTCGGGCTCGAAGGTCCACACGTCGGGGGCGGCCTGGAAGAGGTAGTCCGTGAAGTTCTCGGTGGTGCCCGAGTCGTCCGAACGGTGAACCGGCGTGATCGCGGCGTCGGGCAGTTCGACGCCCTCGTTGAGCTCGGCGATGGCTGGGTCGCTCCAGTTGGTGATCTCTTCGGCGAAGATGCCGGCGACGACCTCGGGGGTCATGTTGAGCGTCTCGACGCCCTCGACGTTGAAGATGATCGCGATCGGCGAGATGTACAGCGGCAGCTGCACGATGCCCGAGTCGGGCGCGCAGGCCTGGAAGCCGCCGGCGGCGATCTCCTCGTCATTGAACGCGCGGTCGGTGCCGGCGAAGTCCGAGCCGCCGCCCTGGAAGGTCTCGCGACCCGCACCCGAACCGGTGGGGTCGTACGTCACGGTGACGTCGGGGTTCTGCATCTGGAAGTCGGCGATCCACGCGGTCTGCGCGGCGCCGACGGCCGACGAACCGGCACCAACGAGGGTGCCCGAGAGTGTCGAGGGGGCGTCGCTGGTCGCGCCGGGCTCCGGCGAGTCGGTGGCGGTCTCGTTGGCGGCGCAACCGCTGAGCACGATGGCTCCGGCGGCGAGGAGGGCAGTCAGGCTGCCCGCACGCTTGGTGTTCACTGTGTTCCCTTCGGGATGTGATCAGGGGGTGGACCCCCCGGGTGGGCGATCCGAAACCTGACGGTAGGAGCGCCGTGTGACCACAGTGACCAGTTCGGGTGAACGACGGGTTAACGGAAAGAGAACCCTGTCCCACACGGATGCGCGGGGCAGGGTTCTCGAGAAACGACGCGCCATCGGCGCCGTCGCGTGCCTATCCGAACTTGCCCGAGACGTAGTCTTCGGTCGCCTTGACGGCGGGGTTCGAGAAGATCGTCGCGGTCTCGTCGTACTCGATGAGCTTTCCGGGCATCCCGGTGCCGGCGATGTTGAAGAAGGCCGTCTTGTCGCTGACGCGCGACGCCTGCTGCATGTTGTGCGTGACGATCACGATCGTGTAGTCGGTCTTCAGCTCTTCGATGAGGTCTTCGATCGCGAGCGTTGAGATGGGGTCGAGCGCCGAACACGGCTCGTCCATCAGGATTACCTCGGGCTCGACCGCGATGGCGCGCGCGATGCAGAGGCGCTGCTGTTGGCCGCCCGACAGCGACGAGCCGGGTCGGTCGAGGCGATCCTTGACCTCGTTCCAGAGGTTCGCGCCGCGCAGTGACTTCTCGACGAGCGCTTCGGCGTCAGACTTCGCGATGCGGCGGTTGTTGAGCTTCACGCCAGCGAGCACATTGTCGGCGATCGACATGGTCGGGAACGGGTTGGGGCGCTGAAACACCATGCCCACCTGTCGGCGCACGAGCACCGGGTCGACGCCCTTGCCGTAGAGGTTGTTGCCGTCGACGAGCACTTCGCCCTCGACGTAGGCACCCGGGATCACCTCGTGCATGCGGTTGATCGTGCGCAAGAAGGTCGATTTGCCGCAGCCGGACGGGCCGATGAAGGCCGTCACGCTGCGTGGCTCGATGGTGAGGTTGACGTCTTCGACGGCCTTGAACTTGCCGTAGTAGACGTTCAGGTCGCGGACTTCGATGCGCTTCGACACGGGGTTCCTTTTGCGGTCAGATCGAGGGAGAAAGACGAGGGGATGCTCGGGGCGCGTCAGCGCCCGGCCTTCGGTTGGAAGAGGCGAGTGATCAGGCGCGCGATGAGGTTCAGGGCCATCACGATGATGATGAGCGTGAGCGCCCCAGCCCAGGCGCGCTCGAGGTACACGTCGACGTCGGTGCCGGGGTTCGCGTACTGCGTGTAGACGAACACGGGCAACGACTGCATGCGCTCGCTGAAGGCGTTGTAGTTCATGCTCGAGGTGAAGCCGGCAACGATCAGCAGCGGGGCGGTCTCGCCGATGACGCGGGCGATCGCGAGCGTGATGCCCGTGATGATGCCGGCGGCGGCGGTGGGCAGTACGACCTTCACGACGGTGAGCCACTTGGGCACGCCGAGCGCGTACGCGGCTTCGCGCAACTCATTGGGCACGAGCTTCAGCATCTCTTCGCTCGAGCGCACGACGACCGGAATCATGAGCACGCTGAGCGCGACGGACCCGGCAAAGCCCAGGCGCACGCCCTCGCCGAAGATCAACGCGAACAGCGCGTACGCGAACAGACCAGCCACGATCGACGGGATACCCGTCATGACATCGACGAAGAACGTGATCGCCCGGGCGAGCGGTCCGCGGCCGTACTCGACGAGGTAGATCGCCGCGAACAACCCGATCGGCACCGAGATGAGGGTGGCCCACGCCGTGATCTGCAGCGTTCCGACGATGGCGTGTAGCGCTCCGCCCCCTTCGCCGATGACCGAGCGCATCGACCAGGTGAAGAACTGCAGGTCGAAGCGCGGGGCGCCGTTCACGAGCACGGTCGACAGCACCGAGACGAGCGGCAGCAGCGCAACGACGAACGCGGTGATCACGAGCGCGATCATGAAGCGGTTCGTCGCGGCGCGGCGGCCCTCGGCGATAAGCGAGATGGTCGTGATGAGCGCGATGGCCGAGACGGTGCCGAGAATCACCGCGAGCACGAGCGAGAACTCGCCGATCGCGCCCGCCGCGGCGAGCAGGGCGACGACGGCAATGGCGCCCATGAGGCAGGCGACGGTGAGGGCGGGCGCTGCCCAGCGCGGCAACTTGCCCGAGGTGTAGCTGTTGACGCGGGCGGGGCCGGCGCCCTGGGGGTCAGCCGCGGCGCGGGGCGGCAGGGTGGCGGTCATCGCGACTCCAGCGATCGCTCGTGCCGGTTCACGATGTAGCGCGCCAGCGAGTTGACGATGAGGGTGATGACGAAGAGCACGAGGCCGGTGGCGATGAGCGCGTTGACCTGGATGCCCGCCGACTCCGGGAAGTTGAGGGCGATGTTGGCGGCGATCGTCGACGGGTTCTCGCTCTGAATGACGGCGAAGCTGATGATCGCCGAGGGTGAGAGCACCATGGCGACCGCCATCGTCTCGCCGAGGGCGCGGCCGAGGCCGAGCATCGACGCCGAGATGATGCCCGAGCGGGCGTAGGGGAAGACGGCCATGCGCACCATCTCCCACCAGGTCGCGCCAAGCGCGTACGCGGCCTCCTGGTTGAGCGTCGGCGTCTGCACGAAGACCTCGCGGGTCAGCGCGGTTATGATCGGCAGCACCATGACCGCGAGCACGATGGCGACGGTGAGCACGGTGCGCCCGGTTCCGGATGCGGGCCCCGCGAACAGCGGGAACCAGCCGGCGTTCTCGGCGAGCCATTCGTACAGCGGCACGGTCGCGGGCGCGAGCACCGTGATGCCCCAGAGCCCATAAACGACGCTCGGCACGGCGGCGAGGAGGTCGATGATGTAGCCGAGCGGCTGGGCGAGCTTCCGCGGGGCGTAGTGCGAGATGAACAGGGCGATGCCGACGGCGATGGGCACGGCCATGATGAGCGCCAGGGCGGCGGCCCACACGGTGCCGAAGGCGAGCGGGGCGACGTACTGCCAGAAGTCCCCCTCGGTTCCGCGGAACGAGCCCGCGGGAGCCACGATGGCGGGCAGCGATTGGGCGACGAGGAAGATCGCGACGGCGGCGAGCGCGATGAGAATCGCGGTGCCCGCGCCGACTGCGAGCCGGCTAAACGTCTTGTCACCGCGGCGCTCGACCGTGTCGACGGCGGCGGGTCGCGGGGCCTCGGTGGGCGCGGTCATCGGATCCCTTCGATCGCGGCGAGAACTCGGTCAGCGAGGCCCGGTGACAACGGGGCCGAGCCGGCGAATTCGGCGGAGAGTTCTTGCGCCTCGGGGCTGGCGACCCACTCGAGGTAGCCGCGCACGAGCTCGGCGTCGGCGTCGTTCGGGTAGTCGCGACAGGCGATGATGTAGCTCACGAGCACGAGCGGGTAGGTGCCGGCTGCGTCGATCGTGCGGTCGAGGTTGATCGCCAGGTCGTCGTCGGCGCGACCGTCTTCGAGCGGCGACGCCTCGACGACACGGGCGGCAGCCTCGGGCGTGTAGGCGACGAATTCATCGCCGACCTTCAGCGAGACGATCGTGAGGTCTCCCGCGCGAGATGCGTCGGCGTAGCCGATGGTGTTGCGGCCATTCGCCACCGCGTTGACGACGCCCGAGTTGCCCTGGGCCGACTCGCCGCCATAGGGGAAGGCGTCGCCCGACTCGGCAGCCCACTCGTCGGGAGCGGCCTGGGCGAGGTAGTCGGTGAAGTTCTTCGTGGTGCCCGACGCGTCTGAGCGGTGCACGGCCGTGATCGGCGCGCTCGGTAGCGCGGCGTCGGGGTTCATTTCCTGGATGCGCGGGTCATCCCAGGCAGTGATCTCGCCCCGGAAAATCAGCGCGATGGTCGCCGCGTCGAGATTCAGCTCATCGACGCCCTCGATGTTGACGATGATGGCGAGCGGCGAGATGTAGAGCGGCAGGTTGATGGCGCCGGAGCCGGGCACGCAGGCCGACAGGCCCGCCTCGGCCTCTTCCGCGGTGAGGGCAGAGTCGCTGCCGGCGAAGTCGAGGCCGCCAGCGAGGAACGACTCGCGGCCCGCCCCCGAGCCCGACGGCTCGTAGTTGACGGTGAGGCGGCCGTTCGCGTTCTGCGCGCTCGCGATCCACACCTCTTGAGCCGCCGACTGTGCCGACGATCCGGCACCGTCTAGGGTGCCGGCGAGGGGGCCGGAGGAGTCTCCGCGGTTCAGCTCGTTGACCGCGCAACCGCTGGTCGCGAGGACGGCGGTGAGGGCCAGCGCGCTGATGAGTCGGCGCGAAGTGTCCACCCGGATCCTTTCGTGGGGGAGCGCAAGGAAAAGCGGGCGACGCGCAGCGTCGGCGTCGTCCCGCAGTCAAGCACAATCGCAACGAAAGGTAAACGGAAGGTTAACGCGGTGCCAGACGCGCATCCGAGTGGCGACGCCGGCGCGGGCACTGGCGGCCGAAGCGGGTGTGTCAGTCGACCGCCGGACGGTGCGATTCGACGGCGACGAGCCACGGCTGCTCGGTGTCGCGTGAGAAGTGCAGCACCGTGAAGTCGCCGACCGACAGCGCGGCCGAGCGTCGCAGCTCGCCGCCGAGGTGGGCGCCGCCGAACTCGGCCGCCGCCTCGATGATCTGCGGGATCACGGGCCCGTGGCTGCACAGCACCGTGCCGAGGCGTCGCTCGAGGCGCTTGATGACCTGCGCGGTGACCTTCTCGCCGTCGGACCGGTAGGCGTCTTGGCTGATGCTGCGCGACTCTTTCACCGGTAGCCCCGTGGCGGCGGCGGTCGGCGCGATCGTCGCCACGCAGCGCACGGCGGGCGACGTGACGAGCACCTCGGGGCCGAAGGCGGCGATGCCGCCGGCCACCGACGCCGCCTGCTCGAGGCCGCGGTGCAAGAGCGGCCGCGTGGCGTCGGGGCCGTCCCACTGCTCGGGCGGCATCGCCTTGCCGTGCCGCAGCACGATGAGCGGCACGGTGCGCGCCCGGCCCGCCTCGAACTGGGCGGCGAAGCGCTCGAGCACGTCGAGGTCGTGCTCGTAGCTGAGCTTCTTCTCGGCCTTCGTCAGGGGCACCCACTCGAGCGCGAGAATCTCGCCGTTCGCCTCGTAGGTGTGACGCTCGGCGGCGCCCGGGTCGACCTCGGCCGACCAGTAGTGCACAGCCTTGGGCCGCCCGCCAGGCAGGGCGTACTCGACCGTGCCGAGCGGGGCGCCCAGTACCACGTCGAAGCCGGTCTCTTCGGCAATCTCGCGCACCGCCGTGTGGGGCAGCGTTTCCCCGGGGTCGACCTTGCCCTTGGGCAGCGACGCGTCTTTGTGCTGCGTGCGGTGCACGACGAGCACGCGCACCTTGCCATCGACGATCTTCCAGAGCACCGCGCCAGCGGCGAGCACGGGCGTGTCGGGCGTGGGGGTCACTGGCAAGGTCCCGTCGGTCGGGGGCGGCGGATCGTCGTCAGGCTACCGAGAAACGGCGCGGACGCCAGCATCGTGGGCCGCCCGCTGGCGCATGATGCGCCGCGCCACCCGTGCAGGCGACGTCGTCAGCGCGCGGTCTGCGGCCGACGCCGGCCGCCGATACGCCCCATCATCGTGTTCTGCAGGTCGGCCAGCGCCGTGCCGTTGTCGCGCGTCGCGCGGCGCAGCCACTCACCGGTCGGCTGCAGGTGCCACGACGCGGTGCGGTCGCTCATGGTGGCGTCGAAGAGCTGGTCGATCTGGTCGAGGTGTGCCGGGTCGCTGAGGCGAATCAGCGCCTCGACGCGGCGGTCGAGGTTTCTGTGCATCATGTCGGCGCTGCCGATGAAGATCTGCGGGTCGCCGCCGTGGTGAAAGGCGAAGATGCGCGAATGCTCGAGGTAGCGGCCGAGCACGCTGCGCACGCGGATGTTCTCGCTGAGCCCCTCCTGCCCGGGCACGAGCGCGCAGATGCCGCGCACGACGATGTCGACACTCACCCCGGCCTGGCTGGCCCGGTACAGCGCATCGATGATCGCCTCGTCAACGAGCGAATTCACTTTGATGCGGATGCCGGCGGGCAGCCCGGCGCGCGCATTCTTGGTCTCCGCGTCAATGAGTTTCAGCAGGCCGCGCCGCAGGTAGCGGGGTGCGACGAGCATCCTCTTGTATTTCTTCTCGATCGCGTAGCCCGAGAGCTCGTTGAACAGGCGCGTGAGATCTTTGCCGACCTGGTCGTCGGCGGTGAATAGGCCGAGGTCTTCGTACAGGCGGCTCGTCTTGGGGTTGTAGTTGCCCGTGCCGACGTGCGAGTAGTACTTCAGCTCGCCGCCCTTCTCTTGACGCACGACGAGGGCAAGCTTGCAGTGGGTCTTGAGGCCGACGAGGCCGTAGACCACGTGCACGCCGGCCTTTTCGAGCTTGCGCGCCCACTCGATGTTGTTCTGCTCGTCGAAGCGAGCCTTGATCTCGACGAGCGCCAGCACCGCCTTGCCCGCCTCGGCCGCATCGATCAAGGCCTCGACGATGGGGCTGTCACCGCTCGTGCGGTACAGCGTCTGCTTGATGGCGAGCACGTTCGGGTCAGCGGCGGCCTGCTCGAGGAAGGCCTGCACGCTCGTCGCAAACGACTCATACGGGTGGTGCACCAGGATGTCGCCCGCGCCGATCGCTGCGAACACGTCGGGCTTGGCGTTCGGTTCGGCCGGCTGCAGTTGCAGGGCCGTCACCGGCACGTGCTTGGGGTACTTCAGGTGCGGCCGGTCGAGCTTCGCGATCTGAAAGAGCCCGCCGAGGTCGAGCGGCGCCGGCAGGCGGTACACCTCGTTCTCGGTGATGCCGAGTTCGCGCACGAGCAGCCCGAGGGTGACCTCGTCCATGTCGTCGGTGATCTCGAGGCGAATGGGCGGGCCGAAGCGGCGGCGCAGCAGTTCGCGTTCGAGGGCCTGGATGAGGTTCTCGGCCTCGTCCTCTTCAATCTCGACGTCTTCGTTGCGCGTCAGGCGGAACTCGTGGTGCTCGAGCACCTCCATGCCCGGAAACAGCTCGTCGAGGTGATTCGAGATGAGGTCTTCGAGCGTCAAGAACCGCACGCGGCCCGAACCATCGTCGGGCAGCTGCACGAAGCGCGGCAGCACCGTCGGAACCTTGAGGCGCGCGAACTCGACGCGCTCGGTCTTCGGGTTGCGCACCCGCACGCTGAGGTTCAGCGACAGGCCCGAGATGTAGGGGAAGGGGTGGGCGGGGTCGACCGCCAACGGCATCAGCACCGGGAAGATCTTCGTCGAAAAGATCTCGTCGACCCGGGTGCGGTCGTCGTCGTTCAGGTCGGCCCACGACTCGACGTGAATGTTCGCCTCGTCGAGGGCGGGCTTCACCAGTTCGTGAAAGCAGCGCACGTGCCGGTGCTGCAACTCGAGCGCGAGGGCGTTGATGTCGGAGAGCACATCGGCCGGCGCCCGCCCAGTGTTGGTCGGCACCGCGAGGCCCGTAACGATGCGGCGCTTGAGGCCCGCCACCCGCACCATGAAGAACTCGTCGAGGTTGGTCGCGAAGATCGCCAAGAAGTTGACGCGCTCGAGCAGCGGCGTCGTCGGGTCTTCGGCCAGCTCGAGCACGCGCTGATTGAAGCGCAGCCAGCTCAGCTCGCGGTCGAGGTAGCGCTCGGGCGGCAGCGTGCCGTCGTCCACACTCGTCGTCTCGTCGTAGTCGTCCATGAAGTCGCCGTCGACTCCGCCGTCGACCTGCGACCCATCGGCCACCGAACTGCGCCCACCCTCGTCTTGCATCCGCACATTCTGGCACCCGCGGGTGTCGCGGAGGTTGCTACGCGTCGACGCCGAGGGTGGTGGCCCGGTCAGCCGGATCGCGCTGGGCGCGGCTGGCCGCGAGGAACGGCAGGGCGGCCGCCGAGATGATGCCGCCGATCATGAGCGAGAAGCCGTAGCCCTGCAGGTCGGCGGCCCGGCCGAGCGCCGGCTGGGTCACGATGCCGCCCGCGCTGCCGAGCAGCGACTGGAACGACAGCACGGTCGCCCGCTGCGCCGACGGAATCATGTCGTTGAGATACGAGCGCTGCGCCGGCTGCGCCACCGACGTCGTCAGCCCCCAGGCCGCGAGCAGCACGATCGCGAGCCACAGCGTCTCGACGAAGAAGAAGGCGATGAGCACGGCCGACGACACCGCGACCGACGCAAGCAGCACCGTAGTGCGTCGGCCCACGAGCCGCCGCACGAGCGGCGCGAGTAGTCCGCCGAGAATCGACGAGCCCGCGAAGATCGCGGCGGCAAGCCCCGCGAGCGCGTAGGCGGTGTCATCGCCGGCGACCTCGAGCAGGTAGGGCTGCAGGGCGTAGAAGGCGTAGACCCCGACGCCGGCCGTGAACGGCGACGCGATCATCACCCAGCGAATCGCGGGGCGCTGAAATCCGTGCATCCAGGATGCGCGCATCACGGTGCGCACGGCCGTCACGGGCCCCGTTCCCCGCACCGGCGTGAACCCGAGGTCGCGCATGAGCACCCCGGCGACCACGATCATGACGAGAAGGATCCCTGCCCGCACCAGAAACGGCACGCCCAGGTTGGTCAGCTGCGCGAGCAGCCCGCCGAGCACCGAACCGCTCAGCATCGAGATGCCCGACACGATCTGCGCGCGGCCAAACACGGTCTCGAGCGTGCCGCGGTAGCCCGTGGCCGTCAGAGCATCGACGAGCCACGCCTCGACCGCTCCGGTGAAGAAGGCGAAGCCGAGCCCGAGCGCGACCGACACGAGCGCCCAGGCCCAGAACGGCGACTCCCAGAGCCACATGAGCCAGTACAGCAGCGTCGTGACGGCGAGCGTCACGGTGCCCAAGAGGTACGAGGTGCGCCGCCCGCGGGTGTCGGCGACGACCCCGGTCGGAATCTCGAAGATCACCATTCCGAGGGTGAAGAACGCGTTCGCCGCGAACGCCTCCAGGTTGCTGAGGCCCGCGTCGAGCAGAAACAGCGTGTTGATGCCCCAGATGAACGAGGCGGCGATCGTGTTTCCGAAGGTGAGCACGTAGAAGGTGCCCTGCACTCGGCGCGCGCTCATGACGCTCATTGTCACAGTGTGACATCACTGGCGACGAAGGGCGAGGGTGCAGAGGCTCAGGCGCTGGGCTCAGGCGTCCACGCCGCGCGCCGGTGCCCGCTCGGTGGTGTCTTGCGCCGCGGCGAGCTCGGCCGGGTCGTGCTCGGTGAAGCGGTAGCCGACGTTGCGCACCGTGCCGATGAGCGCATCCATGTCGCCGAGCTTGGCCCGCAGTCGCCGCACGTGCACGTCGACCGTGCGGGTGCCGCCGAAGTAGTCGTAGCCCCACACCTCGCTGAGCAGCTGCTCGCGGGTGAAGACGCGGCTCGGATGGGTGGCGAGAAAGCGCAGCAGCTCGAACTCTTTGTAGGTGAGGTCGAGGGTGCGGCCGTTGACCTTCGCCGAGTAGCTCGCCTCGTCGATGACGACACCGGATGCGCGAATCAGTTGCGATTTGCCGTCACCGTCTCGCTGCTGACGGCCGATCACGAGACGGATGCGCGCATCCACCTCAGCGGGGCCCGCCGTCGCAAGGATCACGTCATCGATTCCCCACTCGGCGTTGACGGCCGTGAGGCCCCCCTCGGTGAGCACGACGACGACGGGGCTGCCGGCGCCGGTGGTCTGCAGAATCTTGCACAGCGTCTTCGCCGCGGCGAGGTCAGCGCGGGCATCGACGAGGATCGCGTCGGCGTTCGGGGCGCCCACGAGAGCGGCGGGCTGGGCCGGAATCTGGCGCACCCGATGGCTCAGCAGGCCCAACGCGGGGAGAACGTCAGCGTCCACCTGCGGGGTCAGGATGAGCAGATCTGCCATGCGTCCTCCGGGTGTCGGTCTTGAGTCTACTGGGCGGCCTAGCATGGAGGACATGACCTCCCGCTCGATGGTGACCGCGGTGCCCGTGTGGCTCGCGACCGTCGTCGCTCTCATCGTGGTCGTACTGACCCTTCCGGCGGATGCTCACCTCGCGTCGGTTCCGCTCGTTGCGGCCTCTGCCGTCCTCCTCTCGTTCGGCCTGCAGGTGGCCACTCAGCGCACCGACGGGGTCGTGCGCCGGCTGCTCATCACGATCGTCGGCATCGTTGTGATTACGGCGGTCGCTTCCGGGCTGATGCTCACCCTGCCGGGCGTAGACTGAGCCCATGCTGCTCGCGATCGAAATCTTCTTCCTGGGCCTGCTCGGCCTGGCGTCGCTCGCCATCGGATTCGTGTCGGTGGTCGTGCTCGTCAACCTCTACCGCGGCCAGCGCTGACGCGCCCCGGGGCCCGGCCGTGTTCTCGCTTGAGGCGAGCCTTCCCGCCGAACTCGCCCCGCTGTCGTGGCTGCTCGGCGTCTGGGAGGGCTCGGGCATCGTGCACTACCGCGACGGCGACACGGTGCGCGAACACGAGTTCGGCCAGCGGGTCAGCTTCAGCCACGACGGCCTGCACTACCTCAACTACACGTCGACGACGTGGCTGCTCGCCGCCGAGCAGACGCCGCTCAACGCTGAGGCCGGCTACTGGCGCTTGCACCGCCCCTCGCAGCCCGGCGACCCCGGCCCCGCGCTGCTGCCGGGCGTCGGCGAGCGGCCGTTCTCGACCACCGAGGCCGTCGAATCGCTGCGCACGAGTCGCGACGACTTCGAGATCGAGGTCGCGCTCATTCACCCGACGGGCATCAGCGAGCTGTACCTCGGCCGCGTGAAGGGCCCGCGCATTGACCTGCAGACCGACGCCGTCATGCGCTCGGCGTCGGCAAAAGAGTATTCGGCGGCGACCCGCATGTACGGGCTCGTCGAGGGGCGCCTGCTGTGGGCGTGGGACATCGCCGCCCTCGGCAACGACCTGCGCACCCACGCCTCGGGCACCCTTGGCCGTCAGGAGTAACCCCATGACCGATCAGCCCACCACCGCGTCGCCCGCCGCCACGTCGCCCGCCGCCACGCCCTCGCCGCTCGCCCAGCTACCGGGCGCTGTGGGCGCACCGACCGCCGAGCACTACGGCGACCCGGTCGCCGAACAGCGGGCGCTCGCCGCGGGCCGTGCCCTCGTCGACCTGAGCGACCGGGGCGTGGTGACGCTGACCGGCCCCGACCGGCTGCGCCTGCTCGACTCGCTCACCTCGCAGTCGCTCGCGGGCCTCGCCCCCGGGTCGTCGGCCGAGACGCTGCTGCTCGACCCGAACGGTCGCATCGAGCACGCCATGCACGTCGTCGACGACGGCGAGACGGCGTGGCTCATCGTTGAGGGCGCGGCAGCGCCGGCCGTCGCGGCCTGGTTCGACCGAATGCGCTTCATGATGCAGGTCGAGGTCGTCGACGCCAGCGCCGAGTGGGCCGTGATCGGGGCGATGGCGCCCGCGGACGCCGAGCCGAGCATCCCGGCCGCCGCGCCGAACGGGCACGCGCTCGTGTGGCGCGACCCGTGGGCGGCCGTGCAGAGCGGCGGCTGGCAGTACGCCGCCGAGGCCGCGCATCCGGCCGCCGACTACCCGGCCGTCGAGCTCATCGTCGAGCGGGCCTTCCTCGCCGAGCTCGCGGGCCTCGCGCGCGCCGGCGGCGTGCGCCTCGCGGGCTCGCTCGCGGCTCAGGCGCTCAGGGTCGCCGCGTGGCGCCCCCGCTTCGCGGCCGAGGTCGACGAGAAGTCGATCCCGCACGAGACCGACTGGCTGCGCTCGGCCGTGCACCTCGCGAAGGGCTGTTACCGGGGGCAAGAGACGGTGGCGAAGGTGCACAACCTGGGCCGCCCGCCGCGCCGGCTCGTCATGCTGCACCTCGATGGCTCTGACGCGCAGTTGCCGCCCGCGGGCGCGACGGTGCACGCCGCCGACGCCGACCGCGCCGAGGTCGGCCGCATCACCTCGGTCGCGCGCCACCACGAGCTGGGCCCGATCGCGCTCGCGATCGTGAAGCGCTCGCTCGACGTGACCGTCCCGTTGGTCGTGCCGGTCGACGGTGTCGACATCGCCGCCGCGCAGGAGGTCATCGTTCCGCCCGAGGCCGGGCAGTCGGCCGCGGTTCCCCGCATCCCGCGCCTCGGCGCGAAGAGCCGCTAGGCCGGGCGAGGCGCTGACCGTGCGCGGCGACGATCCGCTTCGCCGGCTCGAACGCCGCGTTCGCCGTCAGGTGGATGCGCGGCGCGCCTTCCGTCGCCTCCTGCGGTCCCTGCCCGCCATCGCCCAGATCGTCGCCGGCGTCGTGGTCGCCTACGCCTTCGCCCGCGAGGTGCTGGGTCACGAACTGCCGATCGTCGCCGTGACGGTGACGATCAGCGCGCTCGGTTTCGCGCGCGACGCGCGACCGCGACGGGTGCTGGAAACGGTCGTGGGCATCCTGGTCGGCATCGTTGTGGCGGCGCTCATCGTGCTCGCGGTCGGGCGCGGGGTGTGGCAGCTGGCGCTGATTCTGGCGCTCGCGCTGATCGTCGCGCGGCTGGTGTCGCCGTCGGCGGGTTTCGCCGTGGCGGCCGCGGTGCAGTCGATGCTCGTCGCGGTGCTGCCCGACCCCGAGGGTGGGGTTTTCGAGCGCGCCATCGACGGCCTTGTCGGGGGAGTGGTGGCGCTGCTCGTGACCGCGCTGATCCCGCGGTGGGACGTGGTGCGCGCTCGGGGCGAGTCGCGCGCCCTGTTCTCGCTGCTCGTCGAGTCGCTGTCGGGTGTCGCCGAAGCCCTGCGGCGCGGCGACGCCGGCGCCGCCGAGTTGGCGCTGACGCGCAGTCGCCGCACGCAGCCGCTGATTGACGAGTGGCGGGCGTTACTCGAGTCGGCGCGCGCCGTGGCGGCGTACTCGCCGTGGCTGCGGCGCGGGCGCGCGCGCCTCGCCGCAGAGGGTGAGCTGCTCGAGGCCGCCGACCTGGTCACCCGGCACGTGCGCTCGATTGCGCGCCGCGTCGAGATTCTCGTGCGCGACGGTCTCGACCGGCCCGGGCTCGCGCAGCTGTTCGACGAGGCGAGCGTGATCGTGCGGGCGCTCGGCCGCTCGGTGGAGTCGCCGAGCGCACGCGACCGGGCCCGCGTGCTGGGTCTCGCACTCAGCGGTGAACTCGCCCCCGACCGCGTGCCCGGAGCGGTGCGGGTGCCCGACCAGGTCGTCGTCGTGCTGCTGCGCTCGCTCGTCTTCGACACGCTGATCGTCTGCGGCCTGACACGAGCCGAGGCCCGCCAGGCGCTGCCGCCGCTGTAGCGTCGCGCCCACGCCGGGGCCCGCGCCCGCGCAGGTGCCCGCCCCGCGTCCGCCCCGCCCCTGCGCCCGCGCCCGCCAGCCCGGCGGTGGCGCGCCCCGTCGATCCCTCGCAACGTGGCACACGCCGGTGCGCTGCTTCCACAACCGCGGGAAGGTGAAGACGGGTCTGCATCCCGCTGTTGTGGAAGCAACCGGGGGTAGTGACTGCCGCGAAACGGCAGTTGTGGGGGTCACAGGTGCCGGAAACCCCCACACGTGACCGTTCGCCGTGGGGGTTGGCGCACCGCAGACCGCGATCCGAGAGCCGCGATCCGAGAGCTGCGATCCGAGAGCTGCGAGCCGCAGAGCGCGAGCAGCAGACCGCGAGCCGCAGTCCGCGAGCTGCTCAGCGCGGGGCGACCGCCGACCAGTCGACCGTGAGCTCGCCGAGCCTCCAGCGCGTGACACCGTCGCGCACCGGCCAGCCCGCGTCTCTCAGGCCCCGCACCGCGGCGATCCAGCGCTGGCGGGCCGAGAACGTGCCGACGGGCGCCGCCCGCACCCACTGCTCGTCAAGCGCGCGCAGCAGCTCGTGCACGCCCTCACCCGGCACGTTGCGGTGAATCAGCGCCTTCGGCAGACGTTCGGCGACCACGCTCGGCACCACCTCCTCGGTGGCGACCCCGCCGCGCCCGCTGACGTCTCCCGTGCCGAGCGCCTCGACACTCAGCGCGATCGTGAAGGTCTCGGGCCCCACCTCGGGCCGCAGCGTCACCCAACTGGCGAGCCGTCCGACCTCGTTCGAGGTGCCCTCCACGAGCAGCCCGCCGGGCGCGAGCCGCGCGAGCATCCGCTCCCACGCCGCCGCCACCTCGCCCTCGTCGTACTGCCGTAGCACGTTGGCCGCGCGAATCACCGCCGGCCGCTCGCCGCCGACGAGCGGCACTTCGAAGCCTCCGACGCCGAACTGCAGCCCGTCGAGCCCGGCCTCGCCGGCGGCGCGGGCGGCCTCGGCCTGCTCCTGCGCGCGGCGCACCCGAGCCGGCTCGATCTCGATTCCGGTGACCCGAGCATCCGGCCGAACGGCGCGCAGCCGTGCGAGCAGTTCCCGCGCCGTCCACCACGACGCCCCGTAGCCGAGGTCGACCGCGTGCGGCACCGCCGCCTGCCGCCACGCGGGGTGCGCGGCGATGAAGCGGTCCATGCGGCGCAGGCGGTTCACGCCGGTCGTGCCCCGCGTCACCCGTCCGTCGACCATGCGCCCATTCTGGATGCTCGGCGTGCCCTCGCTAGGCTTGAGCGCATGACGCACACGCTGATCCTGCTCCGCCACGGCCACTCTGTCTGGAACGAGAAGAACATCTTCACCGGATGGGTCGACGTCGAACTCACCGAGCAGGGCCGCGACGAGGGCCGGCGCGCCGGCCAGCTGATCAAAGACTCAGGGCTCGCCCCGCGCGTGCTCTACACGAGCCTGCTGAAGCGTGCGATTCACACCGCCAACCTCGCCCTCGAAGTCGCCGACCTCGACTGGCTGCCCGTCAAGCGCAGCTGGCGCCTCAACGAGCGCCACTACGGCGCCCTGCAGGGCCTCAACAAGGCCGAAACCCTCGAGCAGCACGGCGAAGAACTCTTCATGACCTGGCGCCGCAGCTTCGACACCCCGCCGCCCGTGCTCACCGACGACGCCGAGTACAGCCAGGTGCACGACCCCCGCTACGTCGGCATCGACGGCGAGGTGCCCCGCACCGAGAGCCTCAAGCTCGTCATCGATCGCATGCTGCCCTACTGGGAGTCAGACATCACGAAAGACCTGGCGGCCGGCAACACCGTGCTGGTCACGGCACACGGCAACTCGCTGCGCGCGCTCGTGAAGCACCTTGACGGCATCAGCGACGAGGACATTGCGGGTCTCAACATTCCGACCGGGATCCCTCTCGTCTACGAGCTGGGAGACGACTTCATGCCGGTGAAGCCCGCCGAGTACCTCGACCCCGAGGCCGCTGCCGCGGGCGCCGCCGCGGTCGCCAGCCAGGGCAAGAAGTAGCGGCGAGGCGAAGAGCAGGCGCCCCGTGCTGCATTTCGCGGTCGTCGCCTTTCTCGACGAGGTGGCCCTCGGCGACGAGCTGCCGCTCGACGATCTTCCCCCGCACGTCGTGCTGCTTGACCGCGCCATGACCGAGGCCGACCTGGGCCAGGTCACGGCCGAGGTCGAGCTCGCGTACGCCAGCCACGGCCCCTTCGAGGCCACGGGCGGCGACGACGACGAATTGGGTGAGGATGCGCGCCCCGCCACGCTGCTCGACGATGACGGTTCGCTGACGCGCGCGCACCGCACCCTGGTGATGGGTCTGCGCGAGCTCGGCGTGCGGGTCGCCGACCCGACGCTGGCGGGGCTGGGCTATCTGCCCCACGTGCCGGTGCCCGAGAGTTACGACCGCGTGGATCGTGGCGAGCGCCTCGAACTGCGCAGCATCGCGGTGCTCGAGCTCGTCCCAGCCGTGGGCGGTCGCGCCAGCGAGCTCGTCACGGCGCGCGTCGCCGAGCAGTTCCCGCTGATCTAGCGCCGCGGGCGGCTCAGCGCGAGCGCTTAGTCGTCGGCCGGAACCCAGTCGCCGGTCGCAAGGTACTGCACCTTCTTCGCGATCGAGACGGCGTGGTCGGCGAAGCGCTCGTGGTAGCGCGAGGCCAGCGTGGCGTCGACCGTGTCGATGGCCTCGCCCTTCCAGGTCTCACCGAGCACCTTGTCGAAGACGCTGAGGTGCAGCGCGTCGACCTTGTCGTCGTCATTGCGAATCTCTTCGGCCAGGGCGACGTCTTCGGTGCGCAGCAGCTCGACGAGCTTGCGCGCGATGGCGACGTCGACCGCGCCCATCTCGACGAAGGTGGGGCGCAGGCTCTTCGGCACCACCTTGTCGGGGAACCGGTAGCGCGACAGCTGGGCGATGTGCTCGGCCATGTCGCCCATGCGCTCGAGCGAGGCGCTGATGCGCAGGGCGCTCACGACGATGCGGAGGTCGCGGGCGACCGGCTGCTGGCGGGCGAGGATATTGATGGCCAGTTCGTCGAGTTCGGCTGCCGCGGCGTCGATCTTGTCGTCGTCTTCAATCACCTGTTCGGCGAGCGCGACGTTGACCTCGTTGAAGGCGCGGGTGGCGTTGTCGATCGATTCGGCGACCAGCGTGGCGATCTCGACGAGGCGCTCTTGCACCTCGGCCAGCTCTTGCTGGAAAACTTCGCGCATCGGACTCGTCCTCGTCTCAATTGGGGGTCATGCACAGACTCGCCCACAGTGTCCGGCTGAGGTAAACGCGGGGTGTCTGAGCGATGAACTCTACTCCCAGTGAGGGCACCCGAGCCGCTGGCGGTGCGGGTGTCGGTCTCACGGTCAGTACGCTGATCCCCATGGAGTCGGCTCTGCTGGTTCCCCTGTCGCTGCTGCTTGGCGCGATCCTCGGGGGCGGTGCCGTTGCGATCGTCATCGCAGCGGCGAGGCGCGGTCAGCGCGCGGCGCAGGTCGCCACATCGACGGTTCCCGACGGCGTCGGCCAGGTGATCGACGCACTCGAATCGGCTGCCCTCGTTCTGGATGCGTCGAACACGGTGATCAAGACGTCTCCCGGCGCGCACGCCCTCGGCCTCGTCTGGCACCGGGCGCTCGTGCACGCCCGGCTCATCGAGGTGGTCGACCGGGTGCGGCGCAGCGGTGAGGCCGTCACGGAAGACCTGGAGCTCACGCGCGGGCCGCTCGGCGACGCGCAGTTGCGGCTGAGCGTGCGCGTCGCGCCGCTCGGCACCCGCTTCATGCTGCTGATCGCCGACGACCGCACGGAAGCGCACCGGCTCGAGGCCGTGCGCCGCGACTTCGTCGCCAACATTAGCCACGAACTGAAGACCCCCATCGGCGCCGTCGGGCTGCTCGCCGAAGCGCTCGAGCACGCCTCCGACGACCCCGAGCAGGTGCGCAAGTTCGCCGACCGCCTGCAGATCGAGTCGGCCCGCCTTGCCGCCATGACGCAGGAGATCATCGAGCTGTCGCGCCTGCAGGCATCAAATGCGCTCGCCGATCCGGCGGAGGTCGACGTTGAGTCGGTCGTCTCGGCCGCCATTGACAAGAACCGGGTGGCCGCCGAGGCTGCCGGCATCCAGCTCGTCGCGGGCGGCGCGAAGAAGGTGAAGGTGCTCGGCGACGAGGCGATGCTCGTGACCGCCGTGCACAACCTGATCGCCAACGCGATCCAGTACTCGACGAAGCCGTCGCGCGTCGGCATCGGCGTAATCCGCACTGACGACATCGTCGAGATCGCCGTCACTGACCAGGGGGTCGGCATCCCCGACGACGAGCTCGACCGCGTCTTTGAGCGCTTCTTCCGCGTCGATCAGGCCCGCTCGCGCGCGACCGGCGGAACCGGGCTCGGCCTGTCGATCGTCAAACACATCGTGCAGAACCACGGCGGCGACGTGCGCGTGTGGTCGCAGGCCGGCCACGGCTCGACCTTCACCATCCGTCTGCCGCGACCCGTCGAGCAGTCGACGGAACCCGCCCCGAAGAAGAAGAAAGTGCGCGCATGACCCGCATCCTGATCGTCGAAGACGAGGCGTCGCTCTCGGAGCCGCTCGCCTACCTGCTCACCCGCGAGGGCTATGAGACGCAGGTCGCCGCCGACGGCAACTCGGCGCTGGCCGAGTTCGACCGCTCAGGCGCCGACCTCGTGCTGCTCGACCTCATGCTGCCCGGCATTCCCGGCACCGAGGTCTGCCGCGAGCTGCGCCAGCGATCCACCGTGCCGATCATCATGCTGACCGCCAAGGACAGCGAGGTCGACATCGTGGTGGGCCTCGAGCTCGGCGCCGACGACTACGTCACCAAGCCGTATTCGACCCGCGAACTGCTCGCGCGCATCCGGGCTGTTTTGCGCCGCCGCGTCGACGATGACGACATCGACGACAGCATCCTGGAGGCGGGCATCGTGCGCATGGACGTCGACCGCCACCAGGTCAGCGTCGACGGCCGCGAGGTCGCCATGCCGCTGAAGGAATTTGAGCTGCTCGAGTTGCTCTTGCGCAACGCCGGACGCGTACTGACGCGCGGTCAGCTCATCGACCGGGTGTGGGGTGCCGACTACTTCGGCGACACCAAGACGCTCGACGTGCACGTGAAGCGCCTGCGCTCGAAGATTGAACCCGACCCCTCGAACCCGCGGATGCTCGTCACGGTTCGCGGCCTCGGCTACCGCTTCGAGGCCTAGCTGTTCTTCCTCGTGAGGTTGTGAACGCGGGCTGAGGGTGTGAGACCGCCGATCCCGGTGTGGGGTCGGTGGTGATTGTAGTGATGGAGCCAGTCG
>NZ_SGWW01000003.1 GCF_004216575.1 Microcella putealis | reverse complement strand
AAGAGGCTTCTCGAAGGATCACACGGTGACCGCGTTTACGTCAGCAACGACGCCGGCGACCACCGAGCGTTACACCACTATGCGGGACTCCACTCCCGCAGGTTCGCCACTCGGAAGTTCGGCTGGAGCAATGACGCCACACTCATCGTCGAGGGAGGCGTTCGCGTCGGGGGTCACCGTCGGCCCGCCGCTCGGAACTGGTTCGCTCGACGGTGAAGGAACACAAGCAGAGAGCGTCACTGCGATGACGACGCTGACAAGCAGCGGCACTGAGCGTTCGATACGCAGTGACTTCATGGCGCTCCGATCAAGAGAGTGACCTTCACTCAGATCGAAGGCTACGCCGGTCGCGTCCGGACCACAACGTTACGAGCGGCTGGCCAAGAGCCTCTCGGCCACGGCCGTCGTCGCGCTGCCGGCCAACAGACCAAGGGGCGTCGTGATGGCCGCGGTGACGAGCATCCAGAGACCGACATCGAGCGGGTCGGGGCCGACGACGGCGAGGCGGCCGGGGCCGGCCGCGCCCGTCGCCAGGAAGGCGAGAGCGGCCATGACCAGGGCGGCGACGAGCCCGGCGAGCACGCCGGTCAGCACCGCCCAGCCTTCGGGTCGGCGGTCGCCGCCGAGCACGTCGAGCAGGCGCCCGCGCAGCAGCACCCCGGCAAGGAAGGCCGCCACGGCGGGCGCGATGAGCACGATGAGGCCGGGCGCGAAGCCGGGCTCGGGCAGGGCGCCGAGGGCCGGAATCGCCGGCAGCGGCCCGAGGCTCACCCCGAGCGGGCTCACCGACGAACCGGCGCCGATCGCGAAGCCGGGGCCGACGAGCCAGCTGGCCGTCCAGATGACGAACGTCGGCAAGAGCGCGAGCTGGCCGAGCGTGAGGGCGAGCCCGCCGAGGATTCCCGACTGCGTCGCCTGGTAGAGCGCGATGACGTCGGCGAAGCCGGCGAACAGCGCGATGGTCGTCAGCACGGCGGCGACCGCAACGATAGTCGCGGCTGTCGCAACTCCGGCGCGCAGCACGACGCCAGCGATACCCCGGGCGAGGGCGGGGATGCGCGCCCACTCGGTGCGCAACCGCTCGCGTGCCGCGTTCGTCGCCCCGATCGAGCCGATCGCGAGCCCCAGCCCGTACACGAGGCCGGGGAAAAGCGTCGCCTGCACCGGGTCGAGGGCCGCCCCCGGCGACGAGACGAGCCACTGGATCAGCGCCGAGAGCGCCACCACCCCGGTGACGGCGACCACCTCGCCGAGGATGCGGTGCGGGTGCGTACGCAGACGCCGCCCGAGTCGCACGCCGAGCAGAGTCGTGATCACCAGGAATCCGGTCAGGGCGAGGGTCAGCGTGAACGGCTCGGCCGCCGCCTCGATGCCGAGTTGGGCGACCGTTTCTGGGTCTAGCTGAATGGTGACGGCGACGCCGTGGCCGAGCATCCAGATGATGGCCCCGGCCTTCCAGAGGTCGATCAAGTCGACCTGAAACTCGAACTGCACCGCCCACATGACCGTCAGCAGCGTGAGCGGAATCCCCGCGCCGGCCGCCACGACGAGCAGCGCCTCGAGGGCGGAGAAGAAGGCGGTCGCGCGGCGGGTCATGTCGCCCGCGAGCCTAGCCGCGGCGGGCCTCAGCCGAGGGCGGCGCGCGCCGCGGCCTTCGCCTCGGTCGGGTCGGCTGCCGCGAGCGCCGCATCAGCAGCGCGGCGACAGGCGTCGAGATCGACGTCGGCGAGGCGCCCGCCCACCCGGGTGATCGCCCGGGCCGCCATCGACAGGCTCGTGACGCCGAGGCCGACGAGCACGCACGCGAGCTCGGGGTCGGCCGCCGCCTCGCCGCAGACGCCAACGGGTGTGCCTCCGGTCTCGCGGCTCGCCTCGCCGATCAGCCCAATGATGCGCAACAGGGCCGGCTGCCACGGGTTCGCGAGGTCGGCGAGGTCGCCCGCCTGACGGTCGGCCGCCATCGTGTACTGGGCGAGGTCGTTGGTGCCGAGGCTCACGAAGTCGACCTCGCGCATCACCTCGACCGCGGTGAGCCCCGCGGCGGGCGTCTCGATCATGACGCCGACCGTCGTCAGCCCCGCGGCTCGGGCGCGGGCCACGAAGTCGCGCGCCTCCTCGGCCGTCGCGACCATGGGCGCCATCACCCAGACCTCGGCGCGCGAGCCCTCGGCGGCGCGGGCGATTGCCGCAAGCTGCCGGTCAAGCACCTCGGGGTGCCGGCGGGCCGTGCGCAGGCCCCGCACGCCGAGCGCGGGGTTCGGCTCGTCGTCGTTCGTCAAGAACGGCAGCGGCTTGTCACTGCCCGCGTCCAGCGTGCGCACGACGACGCGTTGGCCCGGGAAGCCGTCGAACACCTCGCGGTAGGCGGCCACCTGCTCGTCGAGACTCGGCTCGGTCTCGCGGTCGAGAAAACAGAACTCGGTGCGGAACAGGCCGACGCCCTCGGCCCCGCGTTCGACGGCGCGCGCCACGTCGCGCGGCGCCCCGACGTTGGCGCCGAGCAGCACCCGGTGCCCGTTGCGGGTCTGCCCGGGGCCCTCGAAGGGCGGCAGCGTGATCACGCCGGTCGCGGTCGCTTGCGCCGCCTGGTCGGGGCGCACGACGACCTCGCCCGAGTCTCCGTCGACGAGCAGGAGGTCGCCGTCGCGAATCGAGCGAGCATCCGCGTAGCCGACGACGGCGGGCAGGCCCAGCTCGCGCGCGATGATCGCCGTGTGCGAGGTGGGGCCGCCCTGCTCGGTGACGAGCGCGAGGCAGACGGCCGGGTCGAGCGTGACGGTGTCGGCGGGCGCCAGGTCGTCGGCGACCAGGATGAACGGCTCGCGTCGCGCAGGAACCCCCGGCGGCTCGTCGCCACGCAGCGCCGCGATCAAGCGATTGCGCACGTCGATGAGGTCGGTCGCGCGCTCGGCGATGAGGCCGCCCGCCGCCCGGTACTGCTCGACGAGCTCGGCGGCCGTCTGCCAGACGGCGCGGGTGGGTGTGAGGCCCTCGCCCCGGATCAGGGCCTCGACGCCCCCGACGAGGGTCGCATCGCCCGCCATGTCGGCGGTCGCCTCGATCACGGTGCGGCGCTGACCCTCGACGGCGCTCGCGCGCTCGCGATACTGCTCCGTCACGCGGATGCTCGCCTCGCGCACCAGGGAGACGGCCCCGTCGCGCGCATCGTCGGGCACGCGCTCGTCGGCGGACGGTTCGCGCACGGTGCGGCGCAGCACGACGGCGGGGCCGACGACGCGGCCGGCGCTGACGCCGATCGGGCCGGTGGGGGTCGGGTCGGTGGTGCGAGGGGCGGGCGCGGCAGCGTCGCTCGTCGGCGTCGCCGAGGCCTCCCCCACGAGTTCTTCGCCGAAGCCCTCCTCGATGAGGGCGCGCACGTGCTCGACCGCCTCGGTGGCCTGCGTGCCGGTCGCGGCGATCAGCACCGAGACGCCGGGCGCCGCCGCGAGGGTCGCAATGCCAATGGGGCTCGCGGCCGAGACGGGGGCCCGCTGCGGGCTGTCTTCGCGGGCAAGAGTGACCTCGGCGTCAAAGCTGGCGACGGCCCCCGCGATGACGGCGGCCGGGCGGGCGTGCAGGCCGGCGACGTTGCGCACGGTCGCCGACGCCACCGCGTCGGCGGACGGCGCGGGCCCAGCACCCCCAGTCGACGGGCCAGTGGCACCGGCGACATCGCCCGCAGCGGGCGCCGACGCGGTCGCCGCAGCGGCGTCGCCGCCGAGCTGCTCGATCTTCGGCCGCAGAGCCCCGCTCGCCTCCCGGGCGACCTCGTCGAGCGCGGCCCCGCCCGCCGCCCGCACGACAGCGGCGAGCAGCCCCTCAACGAACGGCGCCGGAACGACCCGCACCCGCGCCGCCAGCTCGGGGTCGATGAACTCGAGCGCGAGCTCGGCGCTCATAATGGCCGAGCCCAGGTCGGTGAGCACGACGACGCCGTCGCCGCTGTCGGCCTCGGCGATCGCGTCGGCAATTACCGCCGCATCGGTTCCCGTTCCCCCGTCGGCGGTGCCCGCCGCGGCGAGCACGCGTGGCCCCGTCCCCTCGCGCACCATCTCGCCGGCGAGCGCGAGCGCCGCCTTCGCGAGCGGAGCGCTGTGCGAGACGGCGACGATTCCGACCGAGGTCATGCCCCGAGCGCCCCCTCAAGCACCTCGGCGAGCGCCTCGAACAGCATCGCGGTTGAGGCGGCGCCGGGGTCGATGTGCCCGGCGCTGCGCTCACCCAGGTAGCTCGCGCGGCCCTTCCGGGCGACGAGCGGCTCGGTCGCATCGCGACCGGCTGCCGCGGCGTCGCGGGCGGATGCGGCGGCGTGCGCGAGATCCGCGCCGTCGGCGAGCGCCGCATCCAGCGCATCGAGGGCGGGACCCATCGCGTCGACCATGGTCTTGTCGCCGGGCTCCGCCTTGCCGCGCGCGAGTAGCCCCTCGAAGCCCGCCCGCAGCGCCGCTGCGAACTCGCCGGCCTCCAGCTCGGCGACGGCCCCCGCGGCCGCTCCGAGCCGCAGGAAGAAGGTGCCATAGAGCGGCCCGCTCGTGCCTCCCACCGAGCTGACGAGCGTCATGCCCACCGTCTTGCCGTAGGCGTCGACCGCCTCGGGCTTGTCAGAGAGCTTGCCCATGACCGCGGTCATGCCGCGCGCCATATTGGTGCCGTGGTCGGCGTCGCCGATCGCCGAGTCGAGCTCGGTCAGGTAGCTCGCCTGATCGGCGACCTTCCCGCGGAACGCCTCCAACCAGGAAACGAGGTGGTCGATGGTGATCGTTGCCATGGATGCTCTCCTCGCGTCTTTCCCGCCGCTCGCGTCACTGCCCCCAGCGCAGGCCGGGCGTCTCGACGGGCGCGTCCCACAGCGAGAGCAGCTCGTCGTTGGCGCGCAGCACGGTGACTGAGCAGCCGGCCATGTCGAGCGACGTGATGTAGTTGCCGACCAGGCTACGCGCGACCGTGATGCCGTGCTTCTCGAGGATCGCCGCGACCTCGCCGTACATGACGTACAGCTCGATGAGCGGGGTGCCACCCATGCCGTTCAGCATGACGATGCCGGGGGCGCTGCCGAGGTCGAGGTCGGCGAGGATCGGCTCGACGAGCTGCTCGGCGATCTCTTTCGCGCTCGCCAACGGCACGCGGCGGCGGCCTGGCTCGCCGTGAATGCCGATGCCGATCTCCATCTCGTCGTCGGGCAGGTCGAAGGTGGGCTTGCCGGCGCTCGGCACCGTGCAGCTGGTGAGTGCCATGCCCATCGAGCGGCCCGCCTCGTTGACCAGGTCGGCGACGGCGGCCACCTCGTCGAGGCTTCGGCCCTGCTCGGCGGCGGCGCCGACGATCTTCTCGAGCAGCACGGTCAGGCCGACGCCGCGGCGCCCAGCGGTGTACAGCGAGTCTTCGACCGCGACGTCGTCGTTGACGACGATGCTGCGCACCTCGATGCCGCCCTCCATGGCGGCGAGCTCGGCGGCCATCTCAAAGTTCATGACGTCGCCCGTGTAGTTCTTCACGATGTGCAACACGCCGGCGCCGCGGTCGACCTCGGTTGTGGCGGCCTGCATCTGGTCGGGCGTCGGCGAGGTGAAGACCTCGCCTGCGCAGGCCGCGTCGAGCATGCCGAAGCCGACAAAGCCACCGTGCAGGGGCTCGTGCCCCGAGCCGCCGCCGCTGATGAGGCCGACGGTGCCATGGTCTTTCGGCGTCGCGCGGTAGATGACGCGGTTCGTGTGGTCGACGCGCAGCTCGGGGTGGGCGAGCTCGATGCCGCGCAGGGCGTCGGCGAGCACATTCTCGGGGGCGTTGATGAGCTTCTTCATTGAATCTCTCCTGACACGTATCGGGGTCGCGCCGGGCGCCCGGCGCCTCGTCCCTCCATCCTGGCCCTCCCCCGCCACGAACGGTAGGGATGCTCGGCAAGCTCCAGGGGTTCGCGCGTGCGGCTCGCCGGTGGCAGAGATGACGACGGCCCCGGCGCGCTGAGCGCAACCGGGGCCGTCGATGTCAGGATGCTGTTCTACAACCCCTGGATGATTTCGCGCATGAGGGCGGCCGCCTCGCTCGGCGTCTTGCCGACCTTGACGCCGGCGGCCTCGAGGGCCTCCTTCTTCGCCTGGGCGGTGCCCGCCGAGCCGGAGACGATGGCGCCGGCGTGGCCCATGGTCTTGCCCTCGGGAGCGGTGAAGCCGGCGACGTAGCCGACGACCGGCTTCGTCACGTTCGCCTTGATGAAGTCGGCGGCACGCTCTTCGGCGTCGCCCCCGATCTCGCCGATCATGACGATCGCCTTCGTCTCGGGGTCGGCCTCGAACGCGGCGAGAGCGTCGATGTGGGTGGTGCCAATGATCGGGTCGCCGCCGATGCCGATGGCGGTCGAGAAGCCGAGGTCACGCAGCTCGTACATCATCTGGTAGGTCAGGGTGCCCGACTTCGACACGAGGCCGATCGGGCCCTTGCCCGTGATGGTCGCCGGCGTGATGCCGACAAGCGCCTCGCCCGGCGTGATGATGCCGGGGCAGTTGGGCCCGATGATGCGGGTCGCGTTGCCGTGCGCCTTCGCGGTCGACCACAGGTCGGCAGAGTCTTGCACCGGGATGCCCTCGGTGATGATGACGAGCAGCGGAATCTTCGCCTCGATGGCCTCGATCGCCGCGTCCTTCGCGAATGCCGGGGGCACGAACGCGATCGACACGTCGGCGCCGGTCTTCTCCATCGCCTCGGCGACCGAGCCGAACACGGGCAATTCAACCGCGCTGCCGTCGGCGGCCGTGTGGGTGACGGTCGTGCCGGCCTTGCGGGCGTTCACACCACCGACGACCTGGGTGCCCGCCTTCAGCATGAGTGCGGTGTGCTTGGTGCCCTCGCCGCCGGTGATGCCCTGGACGATGACCTTGGAATCCTTATTGAGGAAGATCGACATATCTCTTCGCCCCGTCCTTACTTCGCAGCCAGCTCGGCGGCCTTGTCGGCGCCTTCGTCCATGGAGCTCGCGATCGTCACGAGCGGGTGATTGGCGTCAGCAAGGATGCGGCGCCCCTCCTCGACGTTGTTGCCGTCGAGGCGCACGACGAGCGGCTTGGTGGCCGCGTCGCCGAGAATCTCGAGGGCCTTCACGATGCCGTTGGCGACTGCGTCGCACGCGGTGATGCCGCCGAAGACGTTGACGAACACGCTCTTGACCTGCGGGTCGCCGAGGATCACGTCGAGACCGGCGGCCATGACCTCGGCCGAGGCGCCGCCGCCGATGTCGAGGAAGTTGGCGGGCTTCACGCCGCCGTGGTTCTCGCCAGCGTACGCGACGACGTCAAGCGTCGACATGACGAGACCCGCACCGTTGCCGATGACGCCGACCTCGCCGTCGAGCTTCACGTAGTTGAGGTCGTGCTGCTTCGCCTTCGCCTCGAGCGGGTCGGTCGCGGCCGCGTCTTCGAGCTCGGCGTGGTGCGCCTGGCGGAAGGCGGCGTTCTCGTCGAGCGTGACCTTGCCGTCGAGCGCGATGATGTCGCCGGCGCCGGTCAGCACGAGCGGGTTCACCTCGACGAGCGTCGCGTCTTCCTTGTCGAACACCTCGTAGAGGGTGACGAACACGGGGGCGACCTTCTCGATCAGCTCGTCAGGGAACTTCGCGGCCACGGCGATCTCGCGCGCCTTGTCGAGGTCGATGCCGGCGATCGGGTCAACCTCAACGCGGGCGAGGGCGTCGGGGCGCTCTTCGGCGAGCTGCTCGATCTCCATGCCGCCCTCGTAGCTGCACAGTGCCAGGTACGAGCGGTTCGCGCGGTCGAGCAGCACCGAGAAGTAGAACTCCTGGGCGATGTCGGCACCGGCGGCCACCATGACGCGGTGCACCACGTGGCCCTTGATGTCGAGGCCGAGGATGGCGTTACCCGCCGCCTCAGCGTCGTCGGGGGTCTTGGCGACCTTGACGCCGCCAGCCTTGCCGCGGCCTCCGGTCTTGACCTGGGCCTTGACGACGGTCACGCCGCCGAGCTTCTCGGCCGCGGCGCGCACCTCCGCCGGGGTGTCGGCGACGATGCCGGCCAGCACGGGAACACCGTGCTTCTCGAACATGTCGCGGGCTTGATACTCGAAAAGATCCACGCTTTTTTCATCCCATCCGCGTGCGAGTGACAGGGGGTCAGTGGCCGCGAACGCTGCCCCGAGAGATTTCTCGATGTCGAGACAAATCGGCCTATGCCAGGGTACTCCCCTTCGGTGACCACGCGATCACCGCTCCCGTTCAGCGGATGCTCGCCCCGCGCATCCGCCTCATGCGGCGGCCATTCAGGCGGTCGCCACCCGCGAACGACGTAAGCGCCACACGTTGTTGCCGTCTTCCTGCGAATACGCCACATCGTCAACCAGGGCCGTGATGAGGGCGAGGCCGCGCCCCGACTCGGCGTCGAGTTCGGGCATTTCCGCGCCCACAAGCTGAATCTCACCGGGCTCGCCGGTGTCGCGCACCGTGATGGCGATCGCCTCGTCGTCGATGACGATCGCGAACTCACAGGCGAGGCCAGCCCCATCGCTGTCGGCGTGCTGCATGACATTCGCGGCCAGCTCGATGAGGGCCGTCTCGATACTCATGCGATCGATCTCTGAGACCGTGCTTGCCTCGTGCCACACGTCCACGAGGAAGTCGTGGACGGTGTTCACGTCACCCGGCGGCGTCGTCAGCCGCACTGTGCGCGAGACTGACTCAGGCATCACCGTAGGCATTCTCGACCGTGTCATACGGCGTGAGCACGCGCTCAAGGTTGGTCAGCGAAAGCACCAACTTCACCTGGTCGTTTGCCCCGGCAATGCGCAGGTCACCGCCGGCCTGGCGGGTCGACTTCAGCCCGCTGATCAGGGCGCCGAGCCCCGACGAGTCGATGAAGTCGACGCCCGAAAGGTCGACCGCGATGCGCGAGCGGCCACTGTCGACAATCGAGTTGACCGCCTCGCGCACGGCGGGCGCGGCGACCATGTTCAGCCTCCCCGCCGGGCGCAGAACGACGACGCCTCCCGGGCCGTCGACCATCTCAATGTTCACGCGGTAACCCTCTCGTCTGACTCACTATCGGCACCGTACCCGCGGTAGCGCACCGCGTGCACGAGGACACTCAAAATGATGAGGTCGAAAACAACCCATCCGAGATTGATGGCGGTGCCGATCGGCTCACCGACACCCAGCGCGAGGCGCACGATGCCGACAATCGTGGCGATGACGAGCAGCACGGCGACGACGATCTGCGGCCACACGAGGCGCAACGGCGCCCGGCCGCTCGGGCCTGACTTGTCGGTGACGACGAAGCCCAGCGGCTTGCCGAACCAGACGTTTGCGACCGCCGAGGTGACCGAGCGAATCCAGATCGGGAACAGCGCCAGGCTGTATTGCTGGCCGCGCCAGGTTGACAGCCCACGGCTCGCCACCAGGAAGAGCAGCTGACTGATGATGAGGTACGGCAGGAAGCGCAGGAAAAACTCGAAGGCCGTCGACGAGACGGGCAGCACGCCTCCGACCAGGAAGATGATCGGAGCGGCGAAGAACGCGAGCGCGGCAAAACCGCTCAGGTAGCTCCACATCGTGGCGAAATACAGGATGCGTTGGGGCACCGAGAGCCCGCGCTGCGCCAGCGGGTTCTCGCGCAGCATGACCTGGATCGTGCCCTGCGCCCAGCGCAGACGCTGCTTCATCATCGTGCCGAGGTCTTCGGGAGCGAGCCCGTCGGCGAGCGTCTCGTGGTGGTACACACTGCCCCAGCCCATGCCGTGCAGGCGCATCGACGTCGCCATGTCTTCCGTCACCGAGATGGTGGCGAGTGGCATGAGGGGTTGCGCTTCGTCGTCGCGATCAACGTCGATTGAGCGCAGCAGTTTCTGCACCGAACTGAGAGCGCCCAGCGGGCTCAGTTCGCGCGCGGTGAGCGCGTCGACGTTGGCACCCACGTCGGTCAGCACGTCGAAGTCGGGGCCCGACTCGGTGTGCAGTTCGCCGATCGCCTCCAGGTCTTGGGCGATCAGGGCCATGTCGGCTCCGACCAGCTCCTCTGATACCCGCGTGATGGTTTGCTGCAGGCGATAGGTGACGGTGCCGAGCGACTCGCTGTGCTCACGCACGGCGCGGCGGGCCTCGAGAACGGCGATGCGGATCTCGTCGAGGGCGGCAGCGACCCGGGGATCCTTCGCCTCGGGCCGCCGACGCGCCTGGCGCAAAACGCGCGTCGCCCCGGCGAGCGCCGCCGACACGGCCTGCTCGAGTTCGACCACGTAGCGCGAGATGCCGAGCTGCATGAGCGCCTCACGACGCAGGATCGCGTTCGAGCCGCAGAAGAAGGCGGCGTTCCAGCCGTCTTTACCCTGCTGAATGGGGCCGTAGAACAGCGGAGCCTGCGAACCCAACGGGTCGTGATCCGGCACATTGACGAACTCTTGCGGAGTCTGCACGAGGGCGACGGTGCGCTTTGAGAAGTAGCCAAGCGTGCGGTCGAGAATCTGCGGCCGCGGATTCTGGTCGGCGTCGAGAATCAGCAGGAACTCGCCGTCGGTCTGCAGCAGGGCGTTGTTGAGGTTGCCCGCCTTGGCGTGCAGGGGTCGGTTCTGCCAGCCGGGCCCGCGGGTGATGTACCCGATGCCGAGCTCGTCGGCCATAGCCCGCATCTCGGCGCGGTCGCCGTCGTCGAGCACGTAGGTGCGGTGGGGGTAGCGGATGCGCGTGGCCGCTTTCGCGGTCTCGCGTACCAATTCGACGTCCTCGTTGTACGTCGTGATGAACACGTCGACCGTCAGCCCCGCGGGAGGCGTAGTCGGCGCGGGGCGCGATCGGGCCCGCCACAGCGTAAAGCCGAAGAAGAACACGTCGATGAGCGCATAGGTTTCAGCCATGACGAGCGGGATCGCGATCCACCAGGCATCGAAGTTCAGCGAGAAGCCCCAGCGCCACACGATGTAGATCGTGCCGGTCAGCAGCGTCAGGATCACGAGGATGCGGACGGCAATGAACCGCGCCGTCGCCCCTCGCTCACTGCCCGCCTGATCAACGGGCTGCGGCAGGCCGTCGATCATCGAGTCGTCGACGTCGCCGCCCGGCATTACCCGCATGTCGTCAGCCGTCACGCCTCACCACCACCACGGTCACGTCGTCGGGAGCCACCCCCCGGGCCCGCGTTCGCACGGCATCCGTCACCTCAGACGAGGTGGAGGCGAGCAACGCGAGCGCACCGATTTTGTCGAGGGCGTCGAGGGTGCCGTCGTACAGGTCGAGCAGGCCGTCGCTCGCCGTGATCAGCACGTCGCCGGGGTTCAGGGTCACGCTGCTCGACTGCCACTCGGTGTCAAGATCGACGCCGAGCGGCGGTGTCGACGAGCGCAGACGCTCAATCGTGCCGTCACGCCGGGCGACGACGGTGAGTCCGTGACCGGCGTCGACGTAGGTGAACTCTCCGGTGTCCATATCGAGACGGCCGTGCAGCAGCGTGACAAAAAGGCCCGTCGTGTCGAGGTCGGCATTCAGGGATGCGGCGGCCAGGTCGACGGCGCCCGCTACGTCACCGAAACGGGCGGCCGAGCGCAGCACGGCGCGCACGGTCGCCGCGATGATGGCCGACCCGATGCCCTTGCCCATGGTGTCGGCGAGCGTGATCGCGGCGCCCTCGCCGACCGGGTACCAGTCGTAGAAGTCGCCACCGACAGCGCGGGCCGGCAAGCACATGCCCGCAATGTCCCACCCGGGCATGCTGATGAGCGACTGCGGCAGCAGGCCCTGCTGCACCTCGGCAGCGCGGCTCAGCTCGTGGCTCGCGGTGAGCTCTTGCTGCACCCAGTCTGCGAGGTCACGCAGCATCTCCTGCTCCCGCTCGCTGAAAGTTCGGGGGCTGCCGTCGTACACGCACAGCGCGCCGATGCGCTCGCCGCCCGGAGCGTGGAGGGGGTGTCCCGCGTAAAACACCAGTTCGTCAGCGACAGCCTTGTCGCGGAGCTCGGGGTTTTCAAACAGATTGGGAACGACGAGCGTGCGTTCGTCCTCGATCGTGACGGCACAGACTGACGCGCTCCGCGGCATCTCCTCCGGGCCGTTTCCGGCCACCGATTTGGCCCACTGACGATCGCCGTCGATGAGGTTGATCATCGCCCCGTCGACACCGAACAACTGCTTCGCGAGCCGCGTCACCCGGTCGAATCGGTCTTCGGGCGGGGTGTCGAGAATGCCCATCTCCTCGAGAGCGCGCTGGCGCGCCATCTCGTCGATGATGCCGCTTATCGAGACGGAGGGCATGTGCTTCGGGGGCGCATCCGGAATACGAACTTGCTCGCGGGCGCGGACGAGAGTCCAATGATTGAAGCCATCGACGCGGCGGTGCTCGACCGTGTCGACGAGGGCCTTCATGAGCGCGATGCCCCGCCCCGACTCGGCGAGCTCGTCGGCCTCGGGCATCGTGCGACCTTCGATGTCGACCTCACCGATCTCGCCCGAGTCACTCAGGGTCGCCTCGATGCGGTCGGTGAAAGCGATGATCGTGAGCGTGGCAGTAATCGGGCGGCCGCGGTTGGCGTGCTGGATGACATTGGCGGCCAGCTCGATGATGGCCGTATCGAGCGCCATCCGGTCACGCATGTGGAGGTCGGGTACGGCCTCCCACGTCGAGTCGAGCAGGTCATGGACGGTGTCGACGGTGTCGGGTGGCGACATCAACCGCAGCGTGCGAGTGACCATCTCACCCATGCGGGTAGGCGCTCTCCACGCTGTCGAACGACTTCAACACCGTTCCCATATTGGTGAGGTCGAGCACCAGCTCGACCTGCTCGGTCGGGCGCACCAGGCGCACGTCACCGCCCGCCTCCCTGGCTGTCTTGAGCCCGGCGATCAAAGCCCCGAGGCCCGACGAGTCGAGAAAGAGCACGCCGGACAGGTCGACGGCGACCCGCGGGTGGTTGGATTCGACGGCGGTCTGAATGGCGTCGCGTACGCGGGCGGCGGTCACCATGTTGAGTCGACCCGTCACGCCGATCTCGGTCACACCGTTGCCGTGCTGCGTTGTCGAGATGTCCATGGGGGTGATCCTTCCGCGGTCGCCGTGTGCCCATTCTGTCGCTAACGACCGGAGCCATGGGACGAACCGCCCAGAACTGGGGGTTCTGTTTCGACCCGAACGACCGTCGAGCAGGGCAGAGGTGCCCGACGAGCTCGTCAGAGCTTCACGATCGGACTGATCTTGATGAGCAGTCGCTTGCGCCCCGCCGAGTCGAACTGCACTTCGGCGATCGACTTTGCCCCGTTCTGCGTCACGCCCGTGACGCGGCCCTCGCCGAAGTCGTCGTGGCGGATGCGGTCGCCGACCTCCAGCGTCAGGTCGCCGTTGTCGCGCACCGTGTTCGTCACCCGGTTTGCCCACTCGGTCTTCGGCTTACCGGGCGGCAGCGACGTGCCGTACGAGAAGGAGGGCTTCGACGAGCCGAGCTGACGCTGGCCGCTTCCACCGCGCATTCCCATGCCGGGTGAATCGCGCCAGTCGATGAGCTCGGCGGGAATCTCTTGCAGGTAACGGCTCGGGGCAGCGACCTGCGTGTCGCCGAAGGTCGAGCGCGTCATGGCGAGGCTCAGGTGCAGCTTCTTGCGGGCGCGCGTGATGCCCACGTAGAACAGGCGCCGCTCTTCGGCGGGCCCGCCCGGCTCGGAGGCGCTCATCTGGTGGGGAAGCAGATTCTCTTCGACGCCGGTGATGAAGACCGCGTCGTACTCGAGCCCCTTCGCGGTGTGCAGCGTCATGAGCGACACGGTGCCCGACGAGTCGTCGAGGTCGTCGGCCGCGGCGACGAGCGCCACCTCCGTGAGGAAGTCGACGAGCCGCCCCTCGGGGTTGTTCTTCTGAAACTCACGCGTCACCGCGACGAGCTCTTCGACGTTCTCGGCGCGCGCCTCGTCTTGCGGGTCGCGGCTGGCGCGCAGCAGCTCGAGGTACTTGGTCTTCTCGAGGATCGCGGTAACGATGTCGGGCACGAGGGCCGTCTCGATCGTCGCGCTCGCCTCGTCGAGGATGCGCGCGAGCTCGAGCATCGCACCCGTCACCTTGGGCCCGAGTTTCAGCGCGGCAGCGTCGCTCAGGGCGTCGCGCAGCGTGCCGCCGAGTTCGTCGGCGTGCATCGCGAGTGCCGTCTCGGTTGCCGGCCCGATGCCCCGCTTCGGGGTGTTCAGGATGCGCCGCACCGCGAGCGCATCTGCGGGGTTCGCGATCGCCACGAGGTACGCCATCACGTCTTTGATCTCGGCGCGCTCGTAGAACTTCGTGCCGCCCAGCACCCGGTACGGGATCGCCGAGCGGATCAGAATTTCTTCGAGCGCTCGGGTCTGCGCGTTCGTGCGGTAGAACACGGCCATCTGGTTGTACGGCATGCCGCCGTCGTGCAGGGTCGTGATCTCGTCGGCGACAAACTGCGCCTCGTCGTGCTGGCTGTAGCCGGTGAAGCCGGTGATCTTGTCGCCCGCACCGACCGCGGTGAAGAGGTTCTTGGCAATGCGGTCGAAGTTGTTAGCGATGACGGCGTTCGCCGCGTCGAGGATCGTCTGCGTCGAGCGATAGTTCTGTTCGAGCAGGATCACCTCGGCGCCCGGGAAGTCGCGTTCGAACTCGACGATGTTGCGAATGTCGGCGCCGCGGAAGGCGTAGATCGACTGGTCGGAGTCGCCCACCACCGTGAGCTTCGCGGGCGGAATCGCCCCCGTCGCATCCGTTTCAATGCGGGTGTCGGCGGGCACGTGCTCGGGCCGCACGCCGCGCGTCAGCTCGCGGATCAGCGCGTACTGGGCGTGGTTGGTGTCTTGGTATTCGTCGACGAGCACGTGGCGGAAGCGCCGCTGGTAGAGCGCCGCCACCTGCGGGAACGCCCGAAACAGGTACACCGTCTGACCGATGAGGTCGTCGAAGTCGAGCGCGTTCGCGCGCGTGAGCTCAGCCGTGTACCGCCGGAAGATCTCGAGGAACATGACCTCGGTCGGGTCGTTCTGGTTGTACTGGCGGGCAAACGCGTCGGCGTCGATGAGTTCGTTCTTGAGGCGCGAGATCTTGCCGGCGACGGCCGAAACGGTGAGCCCGAGGGTATCGGCCTGCAGTTCTTTCACGATGCGCTTGATCAGAGCGCGCGAGTCGGCCGAGTCGTAAATGGTGAACGCCTGGGTCATGCCGAACTGCTGCGCCTCGCGGCGCAGGATGCGCACGCACGCCGAGTGGAAGGTCGAGATCCACATGCCCTGCGCGGCCTCGTGACCGATCAGGTGCCCGACGCGTTCCCGCATCTCGGCGGCCGCCTTGTTCGTGAACGTGATGGCGAGAATCTGGCTCGGCCACAGCTCGCGGTCGCGCAACAGGCGGGCGATGCGGCGGGTCAGCACGCTCGTCTTGCCCGAGCCGGCACCGGCGACAATCAAGAGCGCCTCGGCCCGCGACTGCACGGCAGCGAGCTGACGCTCGTTAAGCCCGGCCAGCAGGGGGTCGGCGGCTGGCTCGGCCTGCCAGGGGTCGGGCACGGTGTCGGCGTCGGGAGGAAGCAGCGTCATGACCGCCCCAGTCTAGGTCGCCGCGCCGACACCGCTCGGGCTACGCGAGGGCCTCGCGCACCAGGTCGGGGTGGTCGGCGAAGACCCCGTCGACTCCGGTCGCGCACACCGCCGCGAACCAGGCGTGCCAGTCGCCGTGCGCCGCGGCCGAGGCGCCGAGTCGATGCCGCTCAGGCAGGAAGCGGTTCTCGGGGCGGAGGGTCCAGGTGTAGACCTCGAGCCCGCGCTGGTGCGCCCGCGTGACCAACTCGCGCGACAGGGCGGCCGTTTCGACACTCAGCCCGTGCATCCCGGCCGCCCGCAACGCGTCGAGACCCTCGTCGCTGCGTTGGGATTCCCAACTCGGCGCCCCTCGCCCGAGTGCCGCGACGAGATCGGCCGCCGCGCCCGACTTCTCGTGCAGGTACACAAAGCGGGCCCGAAGAGCGCGCTGTCGAAGGTCGTTCAGCACGCCCTGCTCGAACGACTCGACGACCAGCGGCGCCGTGCCGCCCCTCGCCCGCCAGCGGATTACCTCGCGCTCGAGCAGCCGCGCCATGTCGAATCCGGCCGCGGCGAAGTACGTCGCGTGCTTGACCTCGACCACCACGGTTACGGGGCGCGGTGCAGCGTCGATGATGCCGAGCACATCCTCGAGCCGCAACACCGGGTACCGGCCGTCGAACCGCGTCGAGGCCGGGCGCACGCGGGGAAGTCGTTCGCGTGCCCGCAGCGTCGCAAGCTCCGCCCACGTGAAGTCTTCGGTGAACCAGCCGCTCAGCTTCTGCCCGTCGACGACGCGCGTCGTGCGCCGCTCGGCGAACTCGGGGCGGTCGGCGACGTCGGTCGTGCCGCCGATCTCGTTCTCGTGCCGCACGACGAGCACCCCGTCGCGGGTGGGAACAATGTCGGGCTCGACCGCGTCAGCACCGAGGGCGATCGCCAGTTCGTAGGCGGCGCGCGTGTGTTCGGGGCGGTAACCGCTCGCCCCCCGGTGCGCAATGACGAGGGGATGCTCTGGCCGCGTTTCCTTTGGCACGTCACCGAGCGTACGCGGTAGCCTCCGAGCCATGACCGAGCAGGCGGTGACGGCACCCACCCGCCGACGCACGAACGCCCTCGCGGTCGCATCGTTCGTCCTCGCCCTCCTGCTCAGCCCCCTCGCCGTCGTCTTTGGGCACGTCGCGGCCGCGCAGATCGGACGCTCCAACGGAACCGAACGGGGTGCCGGTCTTGCCTGGACGGCCGTCGCCCTCGGCTACCTGTGGCTCGCGGGCTACATTGTCGCCGGCGCAGTGCTCTATCAGGCGTTCACGGCGCCACTCGCCCCGTGAGCACCCGCGAACTGCCCCTGCGCTGGGGCACGCAGGCCGGCCGTGTCGCCCTCGGCATAACGCTGATCATCGGCGGCCTCGTGCACCTACAGGCCGCCAGCACCACCAACCTCTGGCCGCTCGCGGTCGGCTCGTCAGCCCACGCCCTCGGCTGGCTCGTGCTGCCCGCCCGCGCGTGGCGGCGCCTGCTGCCCGTACTGCCGAGCCTCGGCACGCTGTGGCTGCTGCTCACCGGCCCCCAGTCGACGTGGACCATCGCCGTCACCTACCTCGGCTGGCTGCTCGCCCGCCGTCGCCCCTGGATCAGCCTGCTCACCGTCGGCCCCGTACTGCTCGCCGCCGTTCTTGGCGGCCTCATCTGGCAGGAGTACGACGGCATGCTCTTCGCACTCATGCTCACCGGCGCGGCAAGCATCGGATGCGCGTGGTGGGCGGCAGCGCTCGATCGCGACGTCTCCGCGCGGTCGCGCACCGCCCATCCAGCACCTGCATAGCGATAACCAGGCGTTTTGGGGCGGCCTCTCCCTAGAATGGGCGAGCCGACCGGCGACAACTCCGACTGGCCGACACCCCCTGAAAGAGGACCCCATGGCAGCGATGTCGAACCCCGCGTTCAACTCCCCCGCCTTCCAGCTCAACCAGAGCTCCGCGGCGCTCAACAAGATGAACGCCCCGAGCGCTGAGCAGCTCGACGAGCTCTACGGCCGCCCCTCGGCGACACCCGAGCAGACCGACCGCATGACGTACGAAGACACGATCCAGAAGGCCGTGGGCGCCTTCGCGATCCTCGCCGTCGGCGCCGCGATCGGCTGGTTCGTTCCGGCGCTGGCGATCCCCGCCGCGATCGTCGGCTTCGTGCTCGCGCTCGTCAACATCTTCAAGAAGAAGACCGTGCCCGCGCTCGTGCTCGCCTACTCGGCCGTGCAGGGCGTTTTTGTGGGCGGCATCTCCCAGATCTTCGAGCAGACCAACTACCAGGGCATCGCTACGCAGGCGCTGATCGGCACGGCTGCCGTCTTCATCGCGACGCTGCTGCTGTTCCGCAGCGGCAAGATTCGCGCGTCGAAGAAGGCGACGAAGATCTTCCTGATCGCGATGGTCGGGTACGCGCTGTTCGGCCTCGTCAACCTCGGCCTGATGGTCTTTGGCGTCACCGACTCCCAGTTCGGCTTGCGCGACATGACGTTCTTGGGCATGCCGCTCGGCCTGATTCTCGGTGTTCTCGTCGTCCTCCTCGCGGCGTACTCGCTGGTACTCGACTTCGACGCGGTCAAGCAGGGCGTCGAGAATGGTGCCCCCCGCACCTTCGCCTGGCGCGCCGTCTTCGGCATCGTGCTGACCGTCGTGTGGCTCTACATCGAGATCCTGCGCATCCTCGCCATCCTGCGAGGCGGCGAGTAGCGACTACTCGAGGTCGGGCAGCTCGCCGACGTACGACGCGACCGCCCGGCCATACTCCGGAAGCCGCGGGGCCAGCGCACCAAGCGCGAGCCTCGCGGCTTCCGCGTTTCTGCCGAGATCGATGAGGCACAGCGCGGCGAAGGCCGAGGCCTGGGCGCCCACGGCCGCGTCCTCGACGAGCGGCAGAAGCTGCGCGAGGCCCTCCTCGGCGCGGCTGAGATTGCGCAGGGACGACGCGAGCTGAATGACGGCGCGCTCGCGGTCGGGCGATGCGAGGCCGGCGGCGATGGCGGCCTCGTACAGCGGAACAGCATCCGCCTCGAATCCGAGCGCGTCGCGCAGCGACGCCCGCTCGAACAGGATGCGCGCCACCGGAAATCCGTCGATGATCGCGAGCAGGCGGGCATCCGCCTCCGCGAGCTCAGCGTCGTCGTCGAGCGACTCCCAGAACGCGGCTAAGCGGCGCTCACTCTCGGGATCTATTCCCACTCGATGGTGCCCGGGGGCTTCGACGTGACGTCGAGCACGACCCGGTTGACGCCCTCGACCTCGTTCGTGATGCGGTTCGAGATGCGGGCGAGCACGTCGTAGGGCAGGCGCGTCCAGTCGGCGGTCATCGCGTCTTCGCTCGAGACGGGGCGCAGCACGATCGGGTGGCCGTAGGTGCGGCCATCGCCCTGCACGCCCACCGAGCGCACGTCGGCGAGCAGCACGACCGGGCACTGCCAGATCTCGGCGTCGAGGCCTGCCGCCGTCAATTCGTGCCGCACGATCGCGTCGGCCTGGCGCAGCAGCTCGAGCCGCTCTTCCGTCACCTCGCCGATGATGCGAATGCCGAGGCCCGGGCCGGGGAACGGCTGGCGCGCCACAATCGGCTCGGGCAGGCCCAGCTCGCGGCCGATCGCGCGCACCTCGTCTTTGAACAGGGTGCGCAGCGGCTCGACGAGTTCGAACTCGAGGTCGTCGGGCAGGCCGCCCACGTTGTGGTGGCTCTTGATGTTCGCCGTGCCCGTGCCGCCGCCCGACTCGACGACGTCGGGGTACAGGGTGCCCTGCACGAGAAACTTCACGGCCTCGCCCTCGCCCTGCGCCTCGAGCACGAGCGCCTCGGCTGCGTTCTCGAAGGTGCGGATGAACTCGCGGCCGATGATCTTGCGCTTCATTTCGGGGTCGGTGACGCCCGCGAGCGCATCGAGGAACTGCTGACGCGCATCCACCGTCACGAGGCGGATGCCCGTGGCGGCCACGTAGTCCTCCTCGACCTGGCGACGCTCATCGGCCCGCAGCAGGCCGTGGTCGACGAAAACGCAGACGAGCTGGTCGCCGACCGCCTCGTGCACGATCGCCGCGGCGACCGCGCTGTCGACGCCGCCCGACAGGCCGCAGATGACGCGCGCGCTGCCCACCTGCTCGCGGATGCGCTCGACCTGCTCGGCGATGACGCTGCCGCTGTTCCAGTCGGGGGCGATGCCGGCCGCACGGTGCAAGAAGTTCTCGAGCACGCGCTGCCCGAACTCTGAGTGCTTGACCTCGGGGTGCCACTGCACGCCGTAGAGCTTCCGCTCGTCGCTCGCGAACGCGGCCACGGGCGTGTCGTCGGTGCTCGCAAGCACGTCGAAGCCCTCAGGCGCCTTCGCGACCGAGTCGCCGTGGCTCATCCACGTGACCTGGGTTTCGGGCTGCTGGGTGAGCAGGCTGCCGCCGTCACCGACGATGCGGGCGGTCGTGGCGCCGTACTCGCGGCGGCCGGTCTTCGCGACCTCGCCGCCGAGCTGCTTTGCCATCACCTGGAAGCCGTAGCAAATGCCCATGACGGGGATGCCCAATTGCAGGATGCCCGGGTCGAGATCAGGGGACCCCGGCTCATAGACGCTCGACGGTCCGCCGCTCAAGACGATCGCGGCCGGGTTCTTCGCGGCCACCTCGTCGGCGGTGATCGTGTGCGGCACGATCTCGGAATACACGCTCGCCTCGCGCACGCGGCGAGCGATCAGCTGCGCGTACTGGGCGCCGAAGTCGACAACGAGAACGGGGCGGTGGTCGGTGCCGGCGCTCACGCGACCGAGCCTTCCGCGGCGGGGCGCGCATCCTGATCGGGGGTCGTCGTTTCCTGCCGCGACTCGAGCGAGTCGATCAGCGCCTCGACCTCGCGCGGAACCTGGCGCTCGAAGAAGAACGACAAGAGCGGGACGATGCCGCCCATCGCGATCCAGAGGAACTTCCAGAACGGCCAGCGCAACAGGCGCCACAGCACGAAGTCGCAGCCGAGGTAGAGCACATACAGCCAGCCGTGCACGGCGAGCAAGAAGATCGACAGGTTGAAGCCCTGAAGGGTGTCAACCGGGGTCAGCGCGATGAAGCCGTCGGGGCCGTTCAGCTCAATGTCGCTGCCGAAGCCGTAGCGGGTGACCATCATCACCACGAGACCGAGCAGGAAGGTGCCGGTGAGCACCGAACTGACCTTGTAGACGGCGAGGGTGCGCCGAATCGACGGGATGTCTTGGGGGCTGGGGCCGAACGCCATGGTCTCAGTTTAGGGTCGCTGGCTGAGGCGCCGGTGCGGGGTCGAGCGCGGTGCCGCCGCTGCCGTCGCCACCGTCGCCACCACTCGCAGCGGCCGCGGCCGCCTCCTCGGCCTCCGCCTGCTCCTTCTCGTACTCGTCGCGCATCAGGCGCCACCAGAGGTACAGCGCGAAGCCGCCGAAGATGACCCATTCGATCGCGTAGAACACGTTCAGCAGGTTGAGCTGGCCCTCGAACTCGGGCGGCGGGGCAGGAATCGTGGCCAGACCGTCGGGCGCCTCGCTCAGCACCAGGTAGCCCGAATAGATCGGGCCGGGCTCCGGCCACACGTTGACGAGGTCGGCGACGGCGATCGCGGTGCGCTCGCCCGCCTCGAAATCTGATGTCTGGGGCGACTCGCTCGGAACGTACCGCCCCGTGAGCGACGCGGGGCCCGCATCCAGATTCGGGATGCTCGCCCCGGGTGGCAGGATTCCGATCGCGACCGCGAGGCTCGCCCCGTCAGCGGTGCGCAGGTGCCGCACGACCCAGTCCCCCTCGCGGGACCCGTCGACCTCGGTGACGGTTTGGCGACCCGTGACGACGAGGTCATCACCGGCAACCCACTGGCCGTCGACGGTCACGATGCGGCCGCTCGCCTCGGAGGTCATGACCTGCTGAGGTTCGGCCAACGCGGTCAGCGGCTCGGGGGTTTCGGTGTCGCGCTCGTCGACGATCGCCTCCTCGGTGGCGCGCTCAAGCTGCCACTGCCCCATCGCCGCGAACGCCGCGGCGATGCCGAGGGCGAGGGCGAGCAGGGCGATCCACTTGGGGCGACGCGCGAGCTTCCACACGACCCCCATTCTGCCGGGGGCGACTGTGGCGGCGCTGAAGCCGGTGCGCACGCGCGCTCTGCCGCCGGCGCCGGCGCGGGAGCTGCGCCTAGCGCGACTCGTAGGGCGCGACGACGACCTCGACCCGCTGGAACTCTTTCAAGTCGGAGTAGCCGGTCGTCGCCATCGAGCGGCGCAGCGCCCCCATGAGGTTCACCTGACCATCGGCGTGGCTCGACGGGCCGAACATGAGCTGCTCGAGCGGCGCCAGCTGGTCGACCGCGACGCGGTTGCCGCGCGGCAGTTCGGGGTGGTGCGCCTCGGCGCCCCAGTGCCAGCCGCGGCCGGGGGCGTCGGTCGCCTTGGCGAGGGCCGAGCCGAGCATGACGGCGTCGGCACCCATCGCGACGGCCTTGACGATGTCGCCGCTCGTTCCGAGGCCACCGTCGGCGATGACGTGCACGTAGCGGCCGCCCGACTCGTCCATGTAGTCGCGGCGCGCCGCGGCGACGTCGCTGACGGCCGTGGCCATCGGCGCGTGGATGCCGAGGCTCAGACGCGTGGTGCTGGCCGCACCGCCGCCAAAGCCGACGAGCACGCCAGCAGCGCCGGTGCGCATGAGGTGTAGCGCCGCGGTGTAGGTCGCGGCCCCACCCACGATGACGGGCACGTCGAGCTCGTAGATGAACTTCTTGAGGTTCAGGGGCTCGCGATCGCGGGCGACGTGCTCGGCGCTCACCGTGGTGCCGCGGATCACAAACAGATCGACACCGGCGTCGACCACGTCTTGGAAGTGCTCCTGCGTACGCTGCGGGCTGAGGGCACCGGCGACCGGCACCCCGGCCTCACGGATCTCGGCGAGCCGTTGGCGGATCAGTTCGGGCTTGATGGGCTCGGCGTAGATGCGCTGCATCTCGGCCGTCGCCGCGGCGGGGTCGAGCTGACGGATGCGGTCGAGCTCGGCGTCGGCGTCCTCGTAGCGCGTCCAGAGGCCCTCGAGGTCGAGCACGCCCAGGCCACCGAGGCGGCCGATCGTGATGGCGGTGGCGGGGCTCACGACGGAATCCATCGGGGCCGCAATGACCGGCGTATCGAAAGAGTAGGCGTCGATCGTCCAGCTGATTGACACCACTTCGGGGTCGCGGGTGCGGCGGCTCGGCACCACCGCGATGTCGTCGAAGGAATACGCCCTCCGCGCCCGCTTGGCCCGCCCGATCTCGATCTCCATCACTTGCCCAGCCTATCGGGCGGGTAAGGACTGGCGTGGGCGGCCTGGGCGTCAGTGCCGCCCCGCTCGCGCGCGAACGTAGCTGCCCCACCGCTCGTCGACCTCGAAGCCGGCGGCGCGCACGAGGGCGAGGCTGGCCGCGTTCACGGCCGCCCCGCCCGCCGTGAAGGTGCGGGCACCATCCTCCGCGAGCGTGACGATCGACAGCGCGGCGATCGCCGAGGCGACGCCGCTGCCGCGATGCGACGCCCGTACCGAGGCGAAGTCGTTGTCGACCAGATCGCCCGCCGGAGTCCAGACGATCGCGCCCACGAGCATCCCGTCGTCGATCGCGCCAAACACGCGCTTACCGTCTGCCCACAGTGCGCGGATGCTCGCGCGAGTCGGCAGCGCCTGGTGCGTCGCCGGCGTGAACGGGTAGTCGGGGTTGGTTGCCACCTCGAGCTCGTAGAGCGCAACGGCGAACGCGTCGTCGAGCTCTCGCACCCCGATGCCGCGGGCGCGCAGCGCGTCGACGCGGGCTGTGTAGCTCGAGAGATCGACGTCGGCCGGAAGGCGCAGCGTCGCACCCCAGCTCTCGCCGACCAGCCGATAACCCTGCGCCAGCAGCTCGGGCACGCGCGGGTCATCCTGCCGAAGAATCTGGGTGTCGCTCACGTGACGACGGTAGCCCGCGCGCGCCCCGCCGTCGCACGGTCATCCCCACGGCGAACCCCGCGTGCGGTGCCGCCCGCGCCGCATTCGACTCCCTGCGACTAAAGACGTGCGCCAACGACAAACACGGGCGCAGACGCGCACGGTGTTGTCGCAACCGCACGCTCCCACCCGGATGGCGCGTCGCCTGCGCACACGAGCCAATACTCGGACTAGGCGATGAGGCACACTCGTCGCAGCTTCCGTCGCAAACGATCTGGCTCCCGAAGGTCGCCCCACACGACACGAACGATCGCCCAACCGGCCTCGCGGAGTCGGTCTTCGCGCTTCTTTTCCTCGATGACGACATCCTCGACCGTCCGCTCCGGGGCCCGGAGCGCGGCACGATACTTCTTCTCGCCATCGAACTCGACGATGATTTTGCGAGCTGGCCAGCAGAAGTCGACGCGCGCAACCCACACACGCCCGTCCAACACGTCGACCTGAAGCTCGGGAGGCGGGGCGCCGAGGTGCTCAAGGGCCGCACGGGTCCACGTCTCCCCCGCCGACTCCGCGTTGCCATCGGCGAACTCCGCTACCCGGCGAACGCGTCGCGTGCCTCGCCGAATGGCGATCGCCCGGGCAACCTCCATGAAGCGTTCGCCACCGACGCCTGGACCCCGGTATCGCTCGTGACGGAGCGCCGAGTCGGCAGTAATGAGCCCGGCCACAAACGGTGTCCGCGCCGCAATTTCGGTCGCGGTTCGCAGTGGATCGGTCGTTCTCACCCACCCCAGATCCTGCACATGACGATCGTGCTGCGGGCTCGCCCACCACATGATGTTTCCCCGCCGCCGAGTACCGTCCGCGGGCGTCGTCAATGCACACACCGCATCCGGCCACTGCGCAGCCAGGTCGAGCCCGAGTACTGCTGCCGCCGATGGCCCGGCAAGCGTGAGGCGGGAACCGAGTCGCTCTGCCGCGGCGCGACAGCGCAACACGTGCCGCTCCCGACGATCGCAGTGCGCCCAGAATTCGGGTGTCGTGTAGACGCCGCGCGCAAGTCTGAGGAGGTCTCCCCGTGCGGCAGCGCGCTGCAGCGACCGTGTGTCTGCACCCGCAAGCACAGAGTCGCGAGCAACTAAGAGTCCGTCAGCGTTGAGAGCCGGATCGATGTGCATCCCGGCACGATGGCGAGCCGACCGACGTGACGCGCCGCGACCCGAGGTTCTGCGGATGCCTGCCGCGCGCGATCTGATGGGGAGGACGTGCGAAGCCGACAACCATGGGGGAATCCGCGCCCGTGGTCGTCGCATTCGCACGGCCTCAAACGCGCATTCCTCACAGAGGTTTCGTTCGCGCCCGACGTTTAAGCGGACGCGCGGGTGGACGCCGCGCAGGGACGACAGCGGGGGCTGCGCGGGCGGGCCCGCGCGGCCGCGGCGTGGCTTCGGGCGGGCGCGGCACGGCCTCCGCGACGACCGCGCGGGCGGCGCCGCGCCCCGCTAACGCCGGTAGTTCGGCGCTTCGACCACCATCTGGATGTCGTGCGGGTGCGACTCCTTCAGGCCGGCGGCCGTGATGCGTACGAACTTGCCGCGCACCTTGAGCTCGTCGACCGTCCGGGCGCCCGTGTAGAACATCGACTGCCGCAGGCCGCCGAGCAGCTGGTACACGACCGAGCCCACCGGGCCGCGGTACGGCACCTGGCCCTCGATGCCCTCAGCGATGAGCTGCTCGTCGCTCGGCACATCGGCCTGGAAGTAGCGGTCGCGCGAGTACGAGGTCTTCGTGCCACGGGTCTGCAGGGCGCCGAGCGAGCCCATGCCGCGGTACGACTTGAACTGCTTGCCGTTGACGAAGATCAGGTCGCCGGGGCTTTCGTCGGTGCCGGCGAGCAGCGAGCCGAGCATCACCGTGTCGGCACCCGCCACGAGCGCCTTCGCGATGTCGCCCGAGTACTGCAGGCCGCCGTCTGCGATGACCGGCACCCCGGCCGTGCGGGCCGCGAGTGACGCCTCGTAGACGGCCGTCACCTGCGGCACACCGACGCCCGCGACGACGCGGGTCGTGCAGATGGAGCCGGGACCGACACCGACCTTGACGGCGTCAGCGCCAGCACCCACGAGCGCCTGCGCGCCCGAGCGGGTGGCGACGTTGCCGCCGATGACGTCGATGTGGGCGAAGGCCGGGTCGCCCTTCAGGCGCGCGATGACCTCGAGCACTCCGCGGCTGTCGCCGTTCGCGGTGTCGACCACGATGACGTCGACACCCGCGTCGCGCAGCTGACCGGCGCGGTCCCACGCGTCGCCGAAGAAGCCGATGGCGGCACCCACGCGCAGGCGACCCTCGTCGTCTTTGGTGGCGTTCGGGTACTGCTCTGACTTGTCGAAGTCTTTGACCGTGATGAGGCCTTTGAGTCGGCCCGACTCGTCGACGAGGGGCAGCTTCTCAATCTTGTGCTGCGCGAACAGCGCGACGACCTCGTTCTGGCTGATGCCGACCGGGCCGGTGATGAGGGGCGTCGGCGTCATGACGTCGCGGACGAGCGTCGTCGCCGCCTCGAAGCGCGAGACGAAGCGCATGTCGCGGTTGGTGATGATGCCGACGAGCTTTCCGTCGCCCTCGACGACCGGCAGCCCCGAGACGCGGAAGCGCCCACACAGCTCGTCAACCTCGGCGACCGTCGCATCCGGCGTGGTCGTTACCGGATTGGTAATCATGCCCGATTCGCTGCGCTTGACCTTGTCGACCTGTTCGGCCTGGTCGTCGATCGAGAGGTTGCGGTGCAGCACCCCGAGCCCGCCCTGGCGGGCCATCGCGATCGCCATCCGCGACTCTGTCACGGTGTCCATCGCGGAAGAAATAAGCGGCGCAAAGACGCGGATGCGCTTCGTCAGTCGCGAAGTCGTGTCGGCTTCCGACGGAATCACGTCGGTGTGGGCCGGCAGCAGCATGACGTCGTCGTAGGTAAGGCCGACGAAGCCGAACGGGTCGGGCTGGTCCATGAGTCCCCTTGGTCGCGTGGAATGGGCCGGATGCGACGCTGGAATCCGGTACTCCAGCTTAAGCGGGTTAGGCCGGAACGTATTCCGTGGCCATAATGACTACGCGGATTCGCATTTCGTCGCGAAACACGGCGGCAACGTGTGAGTCCTATCGTCAACGCTGACGGACCGGGCCACCTGGCCCGCGGGGCTGCGCGCCTCGACCCGAAACGACCTGGAGGTTTCGTGGCACACGCTGCAACCACACCGACGAGCCGGCGATGGCCACGACTTGTCGCGACCCTGCTGGCGGTGCTGTTCGCCGCCGTCGCGCTCTTGTCTGCCTCGCCGGCACACGCAACATCGCAAGTCGGTCTCGACGACAACGAGTTCCAAGTGAGCGGAATCGTGCGACTCGACGGCGAGCCCCTCGAGGGCGTTCGCATCACCGTCGAGGGCCCCGGCCAGTCGGCCGAGGCGATCACGAACGCTGAGGGCCGATGGGCCATCGGTGTCCCCGAGCGCGAGACCTACACCGTCACCCTCGACGAGTCGACGCTGCCCGAGGGCATCGCGGTCATCGACGAGTCGGGCGAGAACCCCACCCCCAACATTCGTGAAGCGACCGTCGGCCCCAGCGGCAACGTGCCGTCGAACTTCTTTATCGGCGAGGGGCAGCGCAACACGACCAGTGTTGGCGGCCAGATCGTTGACCGCTTCTTCCTGGGCCTGAACTTCGGTCTGCTGCTCGCGCTGGTCGCGATCGGCCTCTCCCTGGTCTTCGGCACCACAGGCCTCAGCAACTTTGCGCACGCCGAGCTCGTCGCCTTCGGCGCGATCATGGTGCTGGTCTTCGGCGTGTTCCTCGAGTTCCCGCTGCCGCTCGCCATTCTGATCGCGCTAATCCTCAGCATGGCGATGGGTTGGGCGAACGACGCGGCCCTCTGGAAGCCTTTGCGCAAACGTGGCGTGGGTTTGATTCCGATGATGATCGTGTCCATCGGCCTCTCGCTCGCCGGCCGATACATCTACCAGTTCTTCATCGGCGGTGAGACGCGCCAGCTGCCGTTCGCCACGAGCACGCAGTTCTCGACCGACTTCTTCGGTCTCAGCTGGATCGACATCGCCTCGATGCTCATCTCGATCGTGGTTTTGCTCGCCGTCGCGTACTTCCTGCTGCGCACGCGCCTCGGGAAGGCGACCCGCGCCGTCAGCGACAACCCTGCGCTGGCCGCCGCATCCGGAATCGACGTCGACCGCGTGATTCGCATCGTGTGGGTCATGGCGGGCGGTCTCGCGGGCCTGGGTGGGATTCTCTGGGGCTACTTCCGCCCCGGCGTCAGCTGGGACATGGGCTTCCAAATCCTGCTGCTCACCTTCGCCGCCGTGGTGCTGGGCGGTCTCGGCACCGCGTTCGGAGCCCTCATCGGTTCGATCATCGTGGGTCTCTTCGTCGAGATGTCGACCCTGGTGATCGCCGCGGACATGAAGTACGTCGGAGCCCTCGTGGTCCTGATCGTGGTGCTGCTGTTGCGCCCGCAGGGCTTGTTGGGCCGCAAGGAACGGATCGGTTAGGGACACGCGATGATCGACTGGATTCAACTCCTCGGAAACGCGGCTCAGCAGATCCTGAGCCCCGTCACCGCCGCCTACGCCCTCGCGGCGCTTGGCCTGGCGATTCACTTCGGCTACACCGGCCTGCTGAACTTCGGCCAGGCGGGCTTCATGGCGCTCGGCGCCTACGGCTACGCCATCTCAACACTGACCTTCGGGTTCCCCTGGTGGGCGGCGATCCTTGTCGGCATCGGCGTCTCGATCATCTTCGCGCTGATTCTGGGTGTGCCCACCCTGCGACTGCGGGCTGACTATCTCGCGATCGTGACGATCGCGGCGGCAGAGATCGCGAGGTTGATGTTCACGACGAACACGTTCGTGGAGTACACCGGCTCGGCGAACGGCCTGCAGGGTTACAAGGGCTCATTTGAAGACGTCAACCCGATTCCCGCGGGCACATACGGCGTCGGACCCTTCACCTACAACGAGTACGACTGGTGGGTGCGCATCTTCGGCTGGGGCCTCGTGATTGTCGCGGCGCTCATCACGTGGCGCCTGATGAAGTCTCCGTGGGGCCGCGTCATCAAGGGCATCCGTGAAGACGAGGATGCTGTTCGCGCGTTGGGCAAGAACGTCTACTTCTACAAGATGCAGGCCCTGATTCTCGGTGGCGTTTTCGGCTCGCTCGCTGGCATGGTATTCGTGCTGCCCCGCGCGGTCGTGCCGTCGAACTTCCAGCCGACGCTGACGTTCTTCATCTACGCGATCCTGCTGCTCGGTGGTGCGGCGACGGTGCTTGGCCCGATCATCGGCGCGATCGTGTTCTGGGTGTCGCTGAGCTTCTTCTCGGGCTTCGTCGCCCGCGCGGTCGAGGTGGGCTGGTTGCCGTTCATGTCGACCGTTCAGGCTGGTCAGCTGCAGTTCATTCTCGTCGGTGTCGTGATCATGCTCTTGGTCATATTCAGGCCACAGGGCATCTTCGGAAACAAGAAGGAGCTGGCTTTTGTCAAGTAGTGACGCGATGCCCTCGAGCACGCCCCAGAAGACGACCGGCCTCCACGTCGGCGAGCCTGCTCCCGGTGTCAAGAAGGTCGACCCCATCATCGTCGCCGACCACATCAAGCGCTCGTTCGGCGGCCTCACGGCGGTCGACGTCGCGCACCTCGAGATTCCTCGCGGCGCGATCACCGCACTCATCGGGCCGAACGGCGCGGGCAAGACCACGCTGTTCAACCTGCTGACGGGCTTCGACAAGCCCGACACCGGTGACTGGGCCTTCGATGGCAAGAAGATCGCCGGCGTTCCCGCCTTCAAGGTCGCCCGCGGTGGCCAGGTGCGCACATTCCAGCTGACGAAGGCTCTTGGGCTTCTGACCGTGCTCGACAACATGAAGCTCGGCGCGAAGGGTCAGAGCGGCGAAAGCCTCGCGAAGGCGCTCTTCCCCTGGATCTGGCGGAAGGAAGAGCAGGAGATCGAAGCGCGCGCGCTCGATCTGCTGCAGCGCTTCAAGCTGGATGCCAAGAAGGACGACTACGCGGCGAGCCTGTCGGGTGGTCAGCGCAAGCTGCTTGAGATGGCGCGTGCCCTCATGAGCCAGCCGCAGCTGGTCATGCTCGACGAGCCCATGGCCGGGGTGAACCCGGCTCTGACGCAGTCACTGCTCGACCACATTCTTGACCTGAAGAAGGAGGGCATGACCGTGCTCTTCGTCGAGCACGACATGCACATGGTGCGGCACATTGCCGACTGGGTCGTGGTGATGGCTGAGGGCAAGGTGGTGGCCGAAGGCGACCCGCACGAGGTCATGAAGGACCCCGCCGTGATTGACGCCTACCTGGGCTCGCACCACGACGAAGACTTGGGCGAACTCGACCCGAGCATCACCGAAGCAGTGAAGGAGCTGGCCGATGACGACGCCGACGACGTCAAGCACTGAGGCGACCGGCGGAGCCGTCGACAACCGCAAGGTTGTCGTCCACGTCGACAACATCACCGCTGGGTATCTGCCCGGGGTCAACATCCTTACCGATTGCTCGTTGACCGCCCGCGATGGCGAGCTGATTGGCATCATCGGCCCGAACGGCGCCGGAAAGTCGACGCTGCTGAAGTCGATCTTCGGTTTGGTGAAGGTGCGCTCGGGAAAGATCTCGCTGTACGGCGACGAGATCACCAACTTCAAGGCCAACAAACTCGTGGCGAAGGGTGTTGGCTTCGTGCCGCAGACGAACAACGTCTTCCCGACGCTGACGATCGAAGAGAACCTGCAGATGGGCATCTTCTTGCGCCCGAAGGAGTTCGCGCACCGTCGTGACTTCGTGGTGAGCATTTTCCCTGAGCTTGGCAAGCGTCTCGGCCAGCGCGCCGGGTCGCTCTCGGGCGGTGAGCGTCAGATGGTGGCCATGAGCCGGGCGCTCATGATGAGCCCCGAGGTGATTCTGCTCGATGAGCCCAGCGCGGGGCTCTCGCCCGTGCGTCAGGACGAGGCGTTCCTGCGGGTGAAGGAGATCAACAAGGCGGGCGTGACGACCATCATGGTCGAGCAGAACGCGCGCCGCTGCCTGCAGATCTGCGACCGCGGCTACGTGCTCGACCAGGGCACCGACGCCTACGAGGGCACCGGCCGTGAGCTGCTCAATGACCCCAAGGTCATCGGGCTCTACCTGGGCACGCTCGGGCAGGAATAACGCCACAGGCGGCCGTACAGCGCCGCTGAAAGGGCCCGGGAGGAATCAGATCCTCCCGGGCCCTTCGCGTTGCGTCAGCCGCCCTCAGCGGGGCGAGCCGCGGCGTCGCTCTGCGCGCTGACAGCAGGCGGGCTGACAACGGGAAAGGCCCCGGGAGCGGATGCTCCCGGGGCCTTCCTCAGCCGATCAGACTGAGTGACGAGTCACTTAGTTGATGCGGGTGTAGTTGTTGTCAGCGCCGTACTGGTAGATGCCAATCGTCGCCTCCGTGGGGTCACCGTTCTCGTCGAAGGTGATGGGGCCCGAGGGGCCGTCGTAGTCGATCGCCGTACCGGCAGCAATCAGCTCAGCACACTCAGCGAAGCTGTTGCACTTCTCACCGTCGCCGGCGCCACCCGAAACCGCCTGGAGCTCGGCAGCAATCGCGGCTGCGTCAGTCGAGCCAGCCTGCAGAGCGGCGAGCGCGAGCAGGATCACAGCGTCGTACGACTCGGCTGCGTAGCTGTAGTCGGTGAGCGCAGGGTCCACCTCGAGGAGGCGGTCCTGGAAATCACCGAGCGTCGCAACATCCAGACCCGGCAGCGTGCCCTTGGCGCCCTCAATGAGGCCGTCTTCGAAGACACCGCTGAAGTCGGCGAGGTTGCCGTCGACGAGGTAGAGCTGCTCGCCCGTGAAGCCCGCGTTGACGAGGGCCGGCAGAGCGAAGTTCGCCTGGTCGAAGGTGATGACAGCGACGGCCTCGGGGTCAGCAGCGGCGAGCGCCGAGACCTGAGCGTCGACGCTCGTGTCGCCCTCATTGAAGAGCTCTTCGGCGACGACCGTGCCACCCGCGGCCTCGAACGCGCCAGAGGTGAACTCGGCAAGGCCGGTGCCGTAGGCGTCGTTCAGGACGAGCAGACCGAGGGTCGCGATGCCATCGGTGGCGATGAGATTACCGAGCACCTCACCCTGCAGAACGTCAGACGGAGCCGTACGGAAGTACAGACCGTTGTCGTCGTAGTCAGTGAAGGCGGCCGAGGTGTTGGCCGGCGAGAACTGGATGACGCCCGCGCCCGTGATCTGGTCGATCACGGTCAGCGACACGGCCGACGACGCGGCACCGATGATGGCCGAGACGTCCTGCGAGAGCAGGTCGGTCACCGAAACGGTGGCGATGTCTGTCGTGGTGTCACCCGAGTCGCGGAGGATGGCCTCAACCGAGATGCCGAGACCGGCCTCGTTGACCTCCTGGACGGCGAGGTTGACACCCGCTTCTTCCGGCGGGCCGAGGAAGGCGAGGGCACCGGACTGCGGAAGGATCGTGCCGACCTTCAGTGCCAGGTCTTCGCCGGGGGTCGTGGGGGCCGAGGTGTTGTCGTCGGTCGCGGGTTCTCCTGCTTCTGCCGCGCAGCCCGCCAGCACAAGCGCGCTAGCGGCGAGGAGGCCAGCGCCTCCGAGGACAGTGCGGAACCGCGAGCGGCGGGCCGTGGTGAAAACGCCCATGGTGCTCCTTGGGTTTCGTTCGTGCATTCAGGACACAGCAATGGATTCATTGCCGTTTGCCCAACGTACGGGGCGAAACGCTGTCACACAATACGCACGGGTTACATCCCTGTAACGGCCAGAATCGTTATCAAAGGCGGGATGCACACACGGTTTTCGCGCGGAACGACCGGTTCACGCTACGAATTCCGCATCGATCGCGACGACGATTCTGGCGTCGCCGAGCGCGCATCCCTACTCGTCGCTCGAGACACCGCCGCGCACCACGCGATTCTCCGCGGTGTACAGACCGATGACGACGCCGTCGATGTCGAGGTCGCCGTCGACGGTCATGTCGAGCGGCCCGGCGAGACCCTCGTAGTTGAGGCCCGCGTCGGGCTCATCGACGAGGAACTGCAGGCACTCGCCGTAGCTCGAGCAGGGCGCCCCCTCGCTCGCCACCTGCGGAAGACCGGCGATGAGGGATGCGCCCCCCTCGTCGGCGAGGACCGTCGCGGCGAGCGCCGCCAACAGCACTGCGTCGTAGGCCTCGGCGGCGTAGGGGTACGAGTCGAGGAAGGGATCGGCGAGCGCGAGCCGCGCCGCGAACTCGTCGTCGACCGCAGCGCCGACGACGACACCGCGCGCTCCTTCTAGCGCCCCGGCGTCGAGGCCCGCCGAGTAATCGACGGCTGCGGCACTGCCGAGGAAGAGGGCGTCGGGAGCGAGACCAGCGTCGAGAAGGGTGCTGAGCATCCCGCCGGTGAGCGCGGCAACCGCAGCGCTCGTCGCGACGATCACGGCGTCGGCCTCAGCGGCATCGGCCAGGCCGGCCGGCGCACTCGTGCCCGCGACGGTGATGACGGTGGCGGGCTCGAGCCCGGCGTCGGCAAGCGCCGCGTCGACCCCGGCGGTCATGTCGGCCCCGTACGGGTCGTCGCTGGCGACGACGGCGACCGTTTCGGCGCCGGCGGCGACGGCGGTGGCCGCGAGGGCGCGACCCTGCACGGCGTCACCCGGCACCACGCGGGCGAAGAGCCCGGCCGCGTCGGCGGCGCGCTCGGCTGAACCGGTCGCGCCGGTCGACACCAGCGCAACGCCGGCCTCGGCCAGCAGGGGCAGCGCCTGTTCGACGAGCGGGCCGGTGTTCGGGCCGATGACGACGTCGACGCCGCGCGCGACGAGGTCGGCAACCGCGGCGGCCAGCTGGTCGCCGGGCTCGGCGCCTGAGTCACGGTGCACGACGGTCACCGGCTGCTCGAGCACGCCTCCCGCCTCGTTAAGTTCCCGCACGGCCGTCTCAACGGCCGCAATTTGCGCGGCGGCCACACCGGCCGTGTCACCAGCCGTCGGCAGCAGCGTGCCGACGACCAGCACGCCGTCACCGCTCGGCGCCGCGGTGCGGAACGGCGTCGGCGACGGTTCGGGCGAGGCGGTCGGCGTCGGCATGGGCTCCGGCTCACCGGTGCAGCCGGCCAACACGAGGGCCGCCGCGACAAGGGCGGCGGGCACGGCGCGCGCACGCGTCATGACGGGTCGAGCGGGGGCGGTGCGGCGCATCGGGGTCCTTCCGTGAACGTGTCAGCGCCGGAAGACTACCCGCGCGACCGCGGGCAGCGGCCATCCCGCGCGGGGCGCCCCGCGCATCCCGCCACAGGTTCGGGCGCCCGCCGGTCTAGGCTGACGATCGTGGCCAACCCCGCCGCGTTCGCCTCGACGCTGACCGCTCGCTCGACCGCGCTGTCGGTCGACGCGGCGGCCGCCATCGTGCGTCAGCACTGGTCGCTCACTCCTCGCTCGGTGACACGGCTGGCCACCGAGCGCGACGACAGCTTCCGGCTCGACATTGGCGACGGGGCACGCGCGGTGCTGAAGATCGCGCACCCCGCCGACCCCGCCGCCGCGGTGGATGCGCAGCTCACGGTGCTCGCGGATCTCGCGGCCCACTCCCCCGCCCTTCCCGTCAGCCGCGTGCTGCCGACCCGGGACGGCGCCGCACGGGCAATCGTCGACTCGCCCGATGGGCCACGACTCGCCCGCATGCTGAGCTGGCTCGAGGGCGAGCCATGGAACACCCGCCCGCGATCGGCCGCCGAGCTGCGCACGTTCGGCACGACGCAGGCCACGCTGGCGCACGCCGTCGCCGCGGCCGGCACGCGACTCCCGGCCGCGCTCGCGCCCGCGCCGACGCCCTGGAACCTGCTGGAGATCGATTCCGCCGAGAGCGCGAGCGGGGCGATCGACGATGCCGCGTTGCGCACGCTGGCGCGCGCCGTGCTCGCGGACGCGCGCACGCGCATCCATTCCCGGCTCGCCGCCCTCCCCCGCGTGCTGGCTCACAACGATGCACACGGCGAAAACGTGCTGGTCGCGCCGCCGGGCGCGGGCCCGGGCCTCCGCGTCACGGGGCTGCTCGACTTCGGCGACATGACCCTCACCCCGCGGGTCGCCGACCTCGCAGTTGCCGCGTCGTACGCGGGCGGCGTCGCCAACCCGGCCGACCCCGAGTTCGCCGGCAATCACAGCGCGTGGGCTCCCGCCGCAGCGCTCGTGGGCGGAGCCGCCGCGCACTGGGCCACGCTCGGCGAGCCACTCAGTGACACCGAGCGCGCCCTGATCGCCCCGCTCGTGCTGCTCCGCCTCGCGCAGCGCGCCGCCCTCAATTCGGCGGTCGCGGCGGCGAACGCCGAGCGGGCCGCGTACGCGAGCCGCAACCTCGCCCGGCTGCGCGTCGAGCTCGAGACGCTGACCGCGCATCCCGCCCCCGACGAGCTCGGAGCCGCCCCGTGATCGGACCATCGACCTACTACCGCCCCGAGCACCGCGCCGCACTCGACGCGCACACCGGCGAGCTCGTCGACCGGCGCGAAGCCGTGCTGGCACCCAGTTACCGCCTGTTCTACGCCCAGCCTCTCGAGTTTGTGCGCGGCGCCGGCACGAAGCTCTACACCCGCGACGGCGACGACTACCTCGACGTCTACAACAACGTGCCGAGCGTCGGGCACGCGCACCCCCGCGTCACGGCGGCAATCGCCGAGCAGTCGGCGCGCGTCAATACGCACACGCGCTACCTCGACGCCTCACTCATCGACTACGCCGAGACCCTGCTCGCCGCCCTTCCCGCCGGCCTCGACACCCTGAGCCTGACCTGTACCGGCAGCGAGGCGAATGACCTCGCCCTGCGCGTGGCGCGGCACGCAACCGGAAACCGGGGCGTGCTCGTCACGCGGCACGCCTATCACGGGGTGACGGCGGCCGTCGCGGAGGTGTCGCCCTCCCTCGGCGGCATCGATGCGCTCGGCGCGCACGTGCAGCTGATCGCGCCGCCGGTCGGCGACGGCTCCGCCATGGTTCAGGATGCGCGGCGGGCGATTGACGCGCTCGTCGCCTCGGGCGACGGCGTCGCCGCGCTGCTCATCGACACGGCGTTCGCGAGCGACGGCTTCGTCGCCCCGAGCCCTGGGGTAAAGACCGCTCTCGCGGAGCTCGCGCGCCTCGTGCGCGCCGCCGGTGGACTCGTGATCGCCGACGAGGTGCAGCCCGGGTTCGGGCGCCTCGGGCCGGCGCTCTGGGGCAGTGCGCTGCACGGCCTCGAGCCCGAGCTGCTCACGATGGGCAAGCCGATGGGCAACGGGTACCCCGTCGCGGGTCTCGCCGCGCGACGCTCGGTCATGGAGCCGTTCGGCCGCGAGGTGCGCTACTTCAACACCTTCGCCGGCACCCCCGTCGCCGTCGCCGCGGCGCGCGCCACCTGGGAGGTGCTGCACGACGAGCAACTGCCGGCGCACGCCGAAATACTCGGGGCAAGCCTGCTTACCGGGCTCGACGAGCTCGCGACCCGGCACCCGCACGCCGCAGGCGCCCGAGGCCGGGGCCTCTACGCGGCGCTCGACATCGTCGACCCCGAGACGGGAGCACCCGACGAGACGACGACCATCCGCCTGGTCAACGCCCTGCGCGCGCGGCGGGTGCTGATCAGCGCCTCCGGGCCGCACAACACGGCTCTCAAGATCCGGCCGCCGCTGCCGTTCTCGGTCGGCGACCGCGATCGATTCCTGACCGAGCTGGATGCGGCGCTGACGGAGCTCGCGCGGTAGCGACGCGATACGCGGGCGCCGCGCGAGCATCCGTTCGGATGCGCTGGCGGTCAGACCGTCTGGACCGGGCCCGTGAGCGAAGACTCGTCGCCCGTCGGGCGCGAGCGCGTGCGGCGGCGCTGCCGCACGGCGTCGGCGCTCAGCACGACAAGCGCGAGCCAAACGAGGGCGAAGCCGATCCAGCGCTCGAGCGGCATCGGCTCGAGCATGATGAACACGCCGAACAGGAACTGCAGGATCGGCGCAAAGTACTGGAAAAAGCCGAGCACGCTGAGCGGCAGTCGGCGGGCCGCCGCCGCAAAGAACAGCAGCGGCACGGCCGTGACGACCCCGGCGAGCCCGAGCAGGATCGCGTGCGGCACACCCTCACGCCCCATGGTGAGCCCGCCGAAGAACAGGCCGACCACGACCAGCTCGGCGATGGCGAGCGGAACAAGCCAGGCCGACTCGAGCGTCAGCCCCGCAACGGCCGTGACCTGCTTGCCCATGCGGTTCTTGACGTAGCCGTAGAAGCCGAACGAGAAGGCGAGCAGCAGCGCGATCCACGGCAGGCGGCCGTAGCCGACGGTGAGCACGATCACCGCGGCGAGGCTGATGCCGACGGCGACCCACTGCGCGGGGCGCAGCTTCTCGCGGAGGAAGATCACGCCCAGCGCAATCGAGACGAGCGGGTTGATGAAGTAGCCGAGGGCCGCCTCGACGATGTAGCCGTTGAGCGACGCCCAGAGGTACACGTGCCAGTTGATGCCGATGAGGAAGGCCGTCAGCATGCTCAGGGCCATCACCCGCCGGCTGCGCAGCAGCGTGGTGAGTAGCGCGAAGGTGCGCGTTGCCGCGAGCAGGATGAGGCAGAAGATCAGCGACAGCAGGATGCGCCAGGCGACGATCTCGACCGCGCCCGAGGGCTGCAGCAGGATGAAGTAGACCGGCAGCAGGCCCCACAGGCCGTACGCACCGACGGCGGCGATGTAGCCCCTGCTCGTCTCGCGCTGCTCGCTCACCTCGTCACTCTAGTTCGGAAACAAACGACCCCCAGCCACGAGGGCTGGGGGTCGTTACGAGGATGCGCGAGGCGCGATTAGCGGACGACAACCGCCAGCACGTCGCGGGCCGACAGCACCAGGAATTCCTGGCCGTCGTACTTGACCTCGGTGCCGCCGTACTTCGAGTACAGCACGCGGTCGCCGACGGCGACGTCGAGCGGAACACGGTTGCCGTTGTCGTCAATGCGGCCGGGGCCGACGGCGACAACTTCGCCCTCCTGGGGCTTTTCCTTCGCGGTGTCGGGGATCACGAGACCCGACGCGGTGGTCTGCTCTGCCTCGACCTGCTTGATGACGATGCGATCTTCGAGCGGCTTGATGGAGACCGACACGGTTGACCTCTTCTTTCTTACGACGATGAGGGAAGAATTGGCACACTCGATGCTCGAGTGCCAGAGACAACTGTACCCAAGCGGTTAGCACTCACGCAATCCGAGTGCCAGCGATGGGCACGGGGCGGCGTTCGAGGCGGTGACTGGCAGGATCGACCCATGGACACCGCCGAGCTGCGTGAGCTGCTGACGCCCGAGGCGTTGCGCCTCCTCGACACGCTCCCGCTCAGCGAGGTGCCCGCCGACGCGGTCGCCCTCGTGACGCGACTGCGCAAAGAGGGCCACCCGCCCGGGCGCGTGGCGGCCGTTCTCACGCAGTACCGTCTGCGCCGCAAGGCTCAGGCTAAGTTCGGTCCGTTCGCCCAGCGCATGCTGTTCACCGAGGCGGGGCTCGAGCAGGCGTCGCGGTTGCGCGTCGCCGCCCAGCACGCCGGCCGCTACGCCCGCGCTGGGCTCACGCGGGTGGCGGACCTCGGCTGCGGCATCGGCGGGGACGCGCTGGCGCTCGCCTCGCTTGAGCTCACGGTGACGGCGGTCGAGCGTGATGAGGCGACCGCCGCGATCGCCGGCTACAACCTGGCCCCCTTCGAGGCGGCACGCGTTGTCAACGCCGAGCTTGCCGATGTGTCGCTCGACGACGTCGACGCGCTCTGGCTCGACCCCGCCCGCCGGGCAGGGGCCCGTAAGCTCAGCCGCCCCGACGACTGGTCACCGTCGCTCGACGTCGCCCTCGAGCTGTCGCGCGAGCGCCCGGCGGGCATCAAGCTGGCCCCCGCGATGGATCGCGGGCTCATCCCCGACAGCCACGAGGCCCAGTGGGTGAGCGACAGCGGCGACGTGGTCGAAGTCGTGCTGTGGTCGGGCGCACTCGCGCGCGAGAACGTGCGCCGCGCCGCCCTCGTGCTCAGCGCCGACGGCCGCGCGCACGAAATGACGGCGCCCGCCGACAGCGCCGACGTCGAGACCGGGCCCCTCGGCAACTACCTCTACGAACCCGACGGCGCCGTGATTCGCGCGCGCCTGATCGGCGATCTCGCGAGGCGAATGGATGCGCACCCCGTGCATCCGACCATCGCCTACCTCACGAACGACACGCTCACCGCGACGCCGTTTGCGACGGCCTTTCGCATCGTCGAGCGCTGGCCGCTCACGAAGAAGACAATCGTGCGCGGCCTCGCCGACCGCGGCATCGGCACGCTGGAAATCAAGAAGCGCGGGGTCGATATCGACCCGGCGGAGTTTCGGAAGACCCTGAAGCTGTCGGGCAGCGGGTCAGCGACGCTGTTCCTCACCCGGGTCGGGGCCGAGCGGGTCGCGCTGCTCGCCGAGCGCGTCTGACTCAGACGCGATCTGCGAGACCGGGTCGAAGCCGTAGGCGCGGGACTGCACGGCACCCGCCTCGGCAATCGGGCGCAGCACGTCGCGAACCGGCTTGCGGCGCACCAGCCGCACGACCACCCGCACGATGATCGTGACAACCATGACGGCGACGACGCCATACACGACGTACCCGGCGATCGCGCCAAACGAGATCGCGAGCCCGGCGGTTGTCGGCGCCAGCATGGTCAGAGGCCGGCGCCGATCGCGCCGAAGCTCGCGATGAACAGCCAGGCCAGAATCAGCGGGGCCAGAATCACGACCGCGAACACGATCGACAGGGCGAGACCCACATAACCCGTGATGAGGCCCGCGATGGCGAAGCCACGGGCGTGGGGCTCACGCTTCAGCGCCATGTGGCCGGTCACGACGCCCGCGATGGCGGGCAGGATGCCGAGGCCCGCGACGAACGAGAAGACGACGCCGACGATGCCGGTCACCAGCGAGACGATGGCGAGGGTCTGCTTCGGGCGCGGCTCAGCAGGAGGCGCGGCAGAAGACGGCGCGTCGGGCGTCGCGGGCGGGGTGGTGTCAGACACGGCGTCTCCTCGGGCTAGACCTGAACGGTGGTGACGGGAAGGGTTGAATCGGCGGCGACGTCGAGCGGCGACGGCCCGTGGCCCGCCATGATGCGCTGGGCGGCGATGGCGGCGATCATCGCTCCGTTGTCGGTGCACAGCGACAGGGGCGGGATGCGCAGGCTCACGCCCGCGGCCGCGGCGCGCTCCGCGGCGAGCTCGCGAACCCGCGCGTTGGCGACCACTCCCCCGCCGAGCAGCAGTCGGGGCACACCCAGGTCGACACACGCGGCGATCGCCTTCTTCGTCAACACGTCGGCGACGGCCTCGCGGAAGGAGGCCGCGATATCGGCGACCGGAACCTCGATGCCGTCATCGCGCATCCGTTCGACGTGCCGAGCGACGGCCGTCTTGAGGCCCGAGAATGAGAAGTCGTAGCGGTGCTTCTCGAGGTCTTTGGGCAGCGTCAGCCCGCGCGGGAAGCGCACGGCGGCGGGGTCGCCCGACGCCGCGGCCCGGTCGATGTGGGGGCCGCCGGGGTACGGCAGGCCGAGCAGACGGGCGACCTTGTCGAATGCCTCGCCGGCGGCGTCGTCGATCGTCTCACCGAGCAGTTCGACGTCGTCGGTGAGGCTGCGCACGTGCAGCAGGCTGGTGTGGCCGCCCGACACGAGCAGCGCGATCGTGGGTAGCTCGAGGTCGCCCTCGTCGTCGCGCAGCAGGTCGGCGCCCACGTGGCCGACGAGGTGGTTGACCGCGTAGAAGGGCTTGTCGAGTGCGACGGCGAGCGCCTTCGCCGCGCCCACACCGACCATGAGCGCCCCCGCGAGACCCGGCCCGCTGGTCACGGCGATCGCGTCGACGTCGGCCAGGGCGATGCCGGCCGTCTCGAGGGCCTGCTCGATCGTGGGGGTGAGCGCCTCGAGGTGTGCACGCGCCGCGACTTCGGGCACGACTCCGCCGAAGCGGGCGTGCTCGTCCATCGAACTCGCGATCGTGTTCGCGAGCAGCTCGGTGCCGCGCACGATCCCGACGCCCGTCTCGTCGCAGCTGGTCTCGATGCCGAGTACCAGTGGCTTGTCGGTGTTCACGCGACCCCCTCTGGGCGGTCAATCGGCGCCCGCATGACCACCGCATCCACGTCGTCGGGTTGGTAGTAGCGCGGGCGCACGGCGATCTCGACGAAGCCGTGCCGTTCGTAGAGCGCCCGGGCGCCGGGGTTGTCGGCGCGCACCTCGAGGAAGATTTCGGTGGCTCCGCGGTCACGGGCGACGGCGAGCAGCTGCTCGACGAGCAGGGTGCCGATGCCGAGCCGGCGGTGCGTCGCGTCGACGGCGATCGTCTGAATGTCGGCCTGGCCGCTGCCGAGGGGCGCGCTGACGCCGCCGTATGCCACCGGCTCGTCGTCGGAGGTGACCAGCAGGTAGACGGTGTGCGGCGAGGCGAGTTCGGCGAGCATGCCGTCGCGGCTCCACGCATCGCTCGGGAAGGTTGCCGTCTCGAGCGCCATGATCGCGTCGAGGTCGCTCGTCTCGGCATCCCGCAATCGGATGCTCGGGGCCGCGCTCACGACGTCACCCGCTTCGCGCCGGTCGGCATGGTCACATCGGGCGCCCGCAGGTAGAGCGGCTGCGGGGTGGGGAAAGCGATGCCGGCGGCGAGCCGCGCCGCGGCCACGTGGGCGAGGTGCACGGCGGGAATCTCGGCCACCTCGTAGAGCGCGACGCCCGCGTCGGGCGCAAAACCCACACGCAGCTCGAGCCGAGCGGGCACCACGACCGTCGGCACCGGCAGGGCGGCCGCGTACTCGGTCACGGCGACCTCGCGGCGGCGGGCGTCGGTCACGACGCAGAAACGGCCCGCGGCGACGCCCCCCTCGACCAGCTCGAGCGCGACGGCATCGTGGCTCGGCACGGGCAGCAGGGGCACGGAGCGGGCGATGGCGACGGCGCGGGCGGCCGCAATGCCGACGCGCAGCCCCGTGAACGGGCCGGGGCCGATGCCGGCGACGACGCCGTCGAGCCCCTCGTCGGGCGCGGCATCCGTCGCCTCAGCGAGCACCTCGTCAAGAAAGGGCCCGATCACCTCGGCGTGCCGGCGGGTGTCGGGCGTCGCGCGGCGCGACAGCACCCGCCCGTCAGCGGCGACGGCGGCGACCGCCGTGCCGGCGGAGGTGTCGATCGCGAGCAGCATGCCTCGAGCCTAGAAGGTGGCGCTGGGCGCGATCGCGGCGAGCAGCTCGGTACCGCGGGCGCCGACGGCGCGAAACCGCAGCGTGCGCGGCTCGGCGAGCTCCTCGTCGGGGTCGTCGACGTCGGCGGCGCTCGGCGGCCGGGTGATGACGATCTCGAGCCAGTCGTCGGCAATCGCGTCGACGAGGCCGGCGCCCCACTCGATCACGGTGATCGACGCCGCGAGATCGAGGTCGAGGTCGTCGAGCTCGGCGGCGTCGGTGAGGCGATAGGCGTCGACGTGCACCAGCGGCGCACCGGATGCGCGGGGGTGCGTTCTCGCGAGCACGAACGTGGGGCTCGTCACGGCTCCGCGCACGCCGAGCGCCTCGCCGAGCCCGCGCGTGAAGGTGGTCTTGCCCGCCCCCAGTTCGCCGGTCAGCACCAGCAGGTCACCGGCGCGCAGCTGGGTCGCGACGCGGGCGGCGAGGGCGTGCATGGCGTCCGGGTCGGCGACGGTCAGCGACTCCGCGGCGGCGTCGGCGGTCATGCGCGGGTCCGGACGACGCGCCGTCCGAGGCGCGTGACGATCTCGTAGCCGATGGTTCCGGCGGCGTCCGCCCACTCGACTGCCGACGGCGCCCCCGTTGCCGCGGGGTCGCCGAACAGAATGGCGCGGTCGCCCACAGCGACGGCGTGGTCACCCGCGTCGACGACGAACTGGTCCATGGCGACGCGGCCGACCACGGGCATCCGGGTGTCGTTAACGAAGACGGATGCGCCGTCGGTGTGCCGGGGAATGCCGTCGGCGTAGCCGAGCGGCACGAGTGCGAGCGTCGTCGGCTGCGTCGTGCGATAGCGGAACCCGTACGAGACGCCGCTGCCGGCCGGCACCCGCTTCACGTGCACCACCTCGGCGCTCAGTTCCATGGCCGGCACCAGCGGCAGCTCGCGGTGGTGATCCTCGGGCGCGATCCCGTAGATCGAGATGCCGAGGCGCACCATGTCGTAGCGGGCCGCCGGATGGTCGATCGCGGCCGCCGACGCGGCCAGATGGCGGATGCCCGGGTCGAGATTCGCCGCGCGCACCGCATCCAGAAATTCTTCGTACGCCACGATCTGGGCGCGATCCTCGTTCGGCGAGGTATTCGACAGGTGACTGAAGACGCCACCGAGGCGGAGTCCGTCGTGGTCGACGGCGTGCCGGAGCTCGTCGATGAACGGGGCCCACTCGTCGCGGGCAACGCCGTTGCGCGACAGCCCGGTGTCGACCTTCACGTGCACCGTGCCGCGATGACCGGCGTCGGCGGCGAGCCGCAGCTGGGCGAGCGAGTTGATGCCGACGGTGATGCCGGCCTCGGCGGCGGCGGCGAGCTCGGCACGCGACGGGTGCAGCCACGCGAGCACGGGCGCGTCAATGCCGGCGGCGCGCAGCTCGAACGCCTCGTCGAGGTCGGCGACACCGAGCATGTCGGCCCCCGCCTCGAGGGCGGCGCGGGCCGCCGTGATTGCGCCGTGCCCATAGCCGTCGGCCTTGACGACGGCCATCATGCGCGGCGATGGCGCCAGACGGCGCATCGTCTCGACATTGCGGGCGATTGCGTCGCGCGAGATGCGCGCCTCGCGGAACGGCCTGCCCATCACGCCGCCGCCTCCGCGACGACGAACGCGATGGCCGCACCCGCGTCGTGCGACATCGACACGTGCAGCCGGCCAATGCCGCGCGCGGCCGCGATCTCAGCGGCGCGCCCGCTCAGTTCAACGTCGGGGTTGCCCTCGTCGTCAGAGGTGATCTGCATGTCGTGCCAGCGGATGCCGTCGGTTGCGCCCAGCGCCTTCATGACCGCCTCCTTCGCCGCGAAGCGCCCGGCGAGCGAGCGGAGAGGTCGATCGCGCTCCGACTCGGCAAAGAGCCGCTCACGCAGCCCCGTCGTGCGGGTGAGCGCGCGATCGAAGCGGGCGAGGTCGACGATGTCGACCCCGACTCCCACGATCACGGCGGCCCTCCGCTTTCCCTCGACGCGCTACTCGACCGTGACCGACTTGGCCAGGTTGCGCGGCTGGTCGACGTCGAGACCCTTCGCCGCGGCGAGCTCCATACCGAAGAAGTGCAGGGGCACGACGGCGAGCAGCGGCTCGAAGAACGGCGAGGCGAGCGGAATGCGGATGACCTCGTCGGCGTGCGGCAGCACGGCGACATCCCCCGCTTCGGCGATCGCGATCACGCGGGCCCCACGGGCGCGGATCTCTTGGATGTTCGACACGACCTTTGCGTGCAGCGAGCGCTCGTCGCGCGGGCTCGGCACGATCACGAAGACGATCTGCCCCGGCTCGATCAGGGCGATCGGGCCGTGCTTAAGCTCGCCGGCGGCGAACCCCTCGGCGTGGATGTACGCCAGCTCTTTCAGCTTCAGCGCGCCTTCCAGCGCGATCGGGTACCCAACGTGGCGGCCGAGGAAGAGCACCGAGCGGGTGTCCGCCATCCAGTGCGCGAGCTCGGCGATGCGGTCGCCGCTTTTCAGCACCTCACGCAGCTGATCGGGAACCTTCTGGAGGTCCGCGACGAGCGCGCGTACCGCATCCGTCGAGAGCGTCTCACGCGCCTGCGCGAGCTGCAGACCGAACAGATAGCAGGCGGTGATCTGCGCGACGAACGCCTTCGTTGAGGCGACCGCAACCTCGGGGCCGGCGTGGGTGTAGACGATCGCGTCGGACTCGCGCGGAATCGTCGCCCCCTGCGTGTTGCAAATCGACAGGGTGCGCGCGCCTCGCTCGCGGGCATACTTGACGGCCATCAACGTGTCCATCGTCTCGCCCGACTGGCTGATCGACACGACCAGGGTGTTCGGCGAGAGCACGGGCTCGCGGTAGCGGAACTCGTGAGCGAGCTCGACATCGACGGGGATGCGCGCCCACTGCTCGATCGCGTACTTGCCCACCATGCCCGCGTACGCGGCGGTGCCGCACGCGATGATCAGGATGCGGTCGATGGAGCGCAGGGTCTCGTCATCGAGCCCCTCCATCTCGGGAATCTGCACGAGGCCATCGACCACGCGGCCGCGGATCGTGTTGGCGACCGCGTCGGGCTCTTCACTGATCTCTTTCGCCATGAAGCTCGACCAGCCGCCCTTGTCGGCGGCCGAGGCATCCCAGTCGACCTCGAAGCGGCGTGACTCGACTGGGCTGCCGGCGAAGTCGACGACGTCAACACTGCCGGGGCGGATCGTGACGAGCTGGTCTTGGCCGATCTCCATCGCCTGCTTTGTGTACGCCACGAAGGCGGCGACGTCGGAGCCCAGGAAGTTCTCGCCCTCGCCCAGACCCACGACAAGGGGCGAGTTGCGGCGAGCGCCCACCACGACGTCGGGCTCGTTCGCGTGCACCGCGAGCAGGGTGAACGCACCCTCGAGGCGGTTCACGACGGCGAGCATCGCGGCCGTCAGGTCGTGCGTCTCGCGATACGCATCGCCCACGAGCAGGGCGGCGATTTCGGTGTCGGTCTCGCTCGAGAAGCTGTGGCCGCGCTCGATGAGCTCGGCCTTCAGCTCGCTGAAGTTTTCGATGATGCCGTTATGAATGAGGGCCAGCTTGCCGCCGTCACCGAGGTGCGGGTGCGCGTTCTCATCGGTGGGGCCACCGTGCGTCGCCCAGCGGGTGTGGCCGATTCCGGTGTGACCGTCGGTCACCGGGTGCGCCCGGAGCTCGTCGGTCAGGTTGCCGAGCTTGCCGGCCTTCTTGGCCGTGCCGAGCTCACCGCTCGGCGCCAGTACCGCCACTCCGGCCGAGTCATAGCCCCGGTACTCGAGGCGCTTCAGGCCACCCAGCAAGACCTCCAGGCTGCCGCGCTGGCCAACGTATCCTACGATTCCACACATGCGCTCGATTCTAGGGCGCGAGGGTCACGCGGCTCGTCCCGGTACTGTGGGGCGAATGGTCGAGGCGCATCCCGCCCACGGGCGCGAGTACGGCGCCGGCGCATCCCCCCGTGATCAGAGCCCGTTCGTCGAGCTTGACCGGGCCAGGTGGTCGGCGCTCGCCCCGGCGACCCCGCAGCCTCTCACCGAGCCCGAACTCATCGGGCTGCGCGGTCTCGGCGACCAGCTCGACGTGCGCGAAGTCGCCGAGGTGTATCAGCCACTGAGCCGGCTGCTCAATCTGTACGCCGCGGGCGCGCGCGACCTCCACACGGCCACCCGCCAGTTCCTCGGCGACCGCGGGCCCCGCACCCCCTTCGTGATCGGTGTGGCCGGCTCCGTCGCGGTCGGTAAGTCGACCATCGCGCGTCTGCTGCGCGAATTGCTCTCGCGATGGGACGACACGCCCCGCGTCGAACGTGTGACCACCGACGGGTTCTTGCTGCCGACGGCCGAACTGTCGCGCCGCGGCATCCTGCACCGCAAGGGCTTCCCCGAGAGCTACGACCGGCGAGCGCTGCTGCGCTTCGTGTCGCGCATCAAGGCCGGTGCCGAAGAGGTGCGCGCGCCGGTGTACTCGCACCTGTCGTACGACATCATCCCCGGCGCCGAAATCATCGTCCGCCGACCCGACATTCTCATTGTCGAGGGGCTGAACGTGCTGCAGCCCCCCGGGCCGGGCGCATCGCTCGCGGTGAGCGACCTGTTCGACTTCACCATCTACGTCGACGCCCGCACGAGCGACATTGCCGACTGGTACGAGCAGCGCTTCCTGAAGCTGCAGCGGGGCGCGTTCAGCGACCCGCGCAGCTACTTCCACCGCTACGCGTCGCTCAGCGAGGACGAGGCGCGCGTGACGGCGCGCCGCATCTGGGGCGACATCAACGAACCGAACCTCGTGCAGAACATCCTGCCGACGCGAGCCCGCGCATCCCTCGTGCTGCGCAAAGAGCGCAACCACACCGTCTCGACGGTGCTCCTGCGCAAAATCTGATGGACGCCCCGAACGCGTACACCTCCGGGCACCACGAGAGCGTGCTGGCCACCCACCGTCGACGCACCATTGCGAACTCGGCGCAGTACCTCGAACCGCAGCTGACGATGGGGCGCACCCTGCTCGACGTTGGCTGCGGCCCCGGAACGATCACGATCGAATTCGGAGCCCGAGTGGGTGACGCCAATGTCGTTGGCGTCGACATGGCCGAAGCGGCGATCGCGGCCGCGCGAACGCACGCCGCCGATGTCGGGTCTACCGTGCGGTTCGAGCGGGCCAACGCAACGGGGTTGCCCTTCGACGACAACTCGTTCGACATCGTCCACACGCACCAAACCCTGCAGCACGTGCCCGATCCCGTCGCCATGCTGCGCGAGATGGGCCGCGTCGCCCGGCCCGGCGGTGTGGTTGCCGCCCGTGAGGTCGACTACGCCGCGACGACATGGTTTCCCGAGCTTCCCGGGCTAGCACAATGGCTCGAGCTGTATCGGCGGGTGCACCGCGCGACGAGCGGGGAACCCGATGCCGCTCGCCGACTCGTCTCGTGGGCGCGCGCCGCTCAACTGCACGAACTGCACCTCAGCGCGAGCGCCTGGGTCTTTGCCACCCCGGCCGAGCGCAACTGGTGGGGCGAGGCATGGGCCGAACGCGCACTCGAATCAGACTTTGCGCGGCAGGCGGTCGACGGAGGTCACGCTCAGATCTCCGAGCTGCGGGCGATCAGCGACGCGTGGCGCGAGTGGACGCGTCATGACGACGGCTGGTTCAGCATGACGCACGGCGAATTGCTCGCCGCGCCCCCGCCCGGCTAGACGGCGAGTTCGGCCTTCACGACCGCGGCGAGGCGATCGGCCATGGCCCGAGCCGTCGCGTCGTCAGCGGCCTCGACCATCACGCGCACCATGGGCTCGGTTCCGCTCGCGCGCAACAACACGCGACCGCTGTCGCCGAGTTCGGCCTCGACCGCGGCGACGGCCGCGGCGACACCGGCGTGACCGTCAAGTCGAGCACGGTCGACGCCGCGCACATTTTCGAGGACCTGGGGAAAGACCGTCATCACGGACGCCAACTCGGCGATCGTCTTGCCGGTGCGCGCCATCTCGGCCGCGAGCTGCAGGCCGGTCAAAATGCCGTCACCCGTCGTGGCGTGCTCGCTCATGATGACGTGGCCCGACTGCTCGCCGCCGAGCGAGAGCCCGTGCTCCGCGAGCGCCTCGAGCACGTATCGGTCGCCGACCTTCGTCTCGACCAGTTCGATGCCGTGCTCCTGCATGGCGCGCTTGAGACCGAGGTTGCTCATGACGGTCACCGCGAGGGAGTCTTTCGCGAGCATCCCGCGCCGCTTCATTGAGAGCGCAAGAATTGCCATGATCTGGTCGCCGTCAACGACCCGGCCGGAAGCGTCAACGGCGAGGCAGCGATCGGCATCGCCGTCGTGTGCGATGCCGAGGTCGGCGCCCGCCGCGACGACGGCGCGCTGCAGAGGGTCGAGGTAGGTCGACCCGACGCCGTCGTTGATGTTCAGGCCGTTGGGGTCGGCGCCGATCACCGTGACCCGCGCACCCGCGTCGGTGAAGGCCTGCGGCGAGATCGCGGAGGCGGCGCCGTGGGCGCAGTCGAGCACGACGTGCAGACCCGCGAGCGACACGTCGACGGTCGACAGCAGGTGCAGCAGGTAGCGGTCTTCCGCGTCGGCAAAGCGCCGGATGCGGCCAACGTCTCCGCCGACGGGCGCAAGACGCTGCTCGTCGAGCGCGTGCTCGATGCGGTCTTCGACCTCGTCGGGCAGCTTGGTGCCGCCGAACGAAAAGAACTTGATGCCGTTATCGGGCATGGCGTTGTGCGACGCCGACACCATCACCCCGAAGTCTGCCCCGGCGTCGCCGACGAGGAAGGCGGCGGCGGGCGTGGGGATCACGCCGGCGTCGAGCACGTCGATACCGCTCGACGCGAGGCCGGCAGACACGGCCGCGGTCAAGAACTCACCCGAGACCCGCGGGTCACGGGCGACGATCGCCGTCGGTCGCTTGCCCGCAGCGCGCAACTCGTCGGCGTGGCGGCCGCGCGTGAGAACCCACGCAGCGGCCTGAGACAGGCCGAGGGCCAGCCCGGCGGTGAGATCGCCGTTGGCCAGCCCTCGGACCCCGTCGGTACCGAATAAACGGCCCATGATCGGGATGCTCGTCTCGCGTTAACGCTTCGAGTACTGAGGCGCCTTGCGGGCCTTCTTGAGACCGGCCTTCTTGCGCTCGATGACGCGGGCGTCACGAGTGAGGAAGCCGGCCTTCTTCAGCGCAGCGCGGTTGTTCTCGCGGTCGATCTCGTTGAGAGCGCGCGAGATAGCGAGGCGCAGGGCGCCCGCCTGGCCCGAGGGGCCGCCACCGGTGATGCGAGCCGTCACGTCGTACGAACCAGCAAGCTCGAGCAGCGTGAAGGGGTCGTTGATCAGCTGCTGGTGCAGCTTGTTCGGGAAGTAGTCCTCGAGGGTGCGGCCGTTGACCGTGAAGGCGCCCGAGCCGGGGACGAGGCGCACGCGGGCGATGGCCTGCTTGCGTCGACCGACGGCCTGGCCCGAGACGGACAGGACGCGACGGGGAGCCGCTTCGGCCACGGGGGCCGCCGACTCGGTGGAGTAGCTCTCGGGAGCCACGTCAGTAGTGGTGTCGTTCGCCATGGTTGCTTGCAATCCTTGTTCGCTGCGGGGCCGCGCTACTGAGCGACCTGGTCGAGGGTGTACGGCGTGGGCTGCTGCGCGGCGTGCGGGTGCTCTGCGCCGGCGTAGACCTTCAGCTTCGTGATCTGGGCGCGGCCGAGCGAGTTCTTCGGCAGCATGCCGCGGATCGCCTTCTCGACGGCGCGGACGGGGTTCTTCTCGAGCAGCTCGGCGTAACCGACGGCCTTGAGGCCGCCCGGGTAGCCAGAGTGGCGGTATGCCTTCTTCTGCTCGAGCTTCGAACCGGTCAGGGCCACCTTGCCGGCGTTGACGATGATGACGAAGTCACCCATGTCCATGTGCGGGGCGAAGGTGGGCTTGTGCTTGCCGCGCAGAAGCGTGGCGGCGTGGCTGGCGAGTCGTCCGAGCACCACATCGGTGGCGTCGATGACGACCCAGTTCCGCTGAACGTCAGCGGGGGTGGGGCTGAATGTGCGCGTCACAGTGCGTACTTTCTCGTCGAGGTGTTCGTGAATCCCGCTCCGGTGGGGGTTCTCGGGCCGATGGCCGGGGAACGCCCGCGGTGGAGGGCTCAACTGGATGCCCGTCGGCGACGGACACCAAGGGGTTAGCCTACGCGACCGGCGGCGTTCCGGCAATTTCGCGGCGCGCGCGGGTTTGCTGGGCCCGCAGGGCCAGCTCGTCGTCGGCCGGATAGCCGACCTCCACGAGCGTGAGGCCGTGGGCGGCAACGACCGGGAACACGCTGGTCCGCGCCGCGGCATCCCGCGCCGCCACCAGGTCGTCGATCGCCAGGGCGCCCCGCCCCACGGCGATCGCCGCGCCCACGAGCGAGCGCACCATCGAGTGGCAGAACGCGTCAGCCCGCACCGTGGCGATGAGCACCCCGTCGTTCTCGCGACGCCAGGCGTACTGCTCCAGCGTTCGGATCGTGGTCGCGCCGTCGCGGGGCTTGCAGAACGCGCCGAAATCGCGCAGCCCGATGAGCGCATCCGCCGCGGTGTTCATGGCGTCGACATCGAGGACGTCGCGCACCGCAAGCGTGTGCCGTCGCGATCGCGGGTCGGCCGCTCGGGCACCGTCGGCCACCCGATACTCGTAGCGCCGCCACAGGGGCGAGAAGCGGGCGTCGAAGCCGTCGGGGGCGATGCGTGCCTGCTGGATCACGATGTCTCCCGCCCTCCCGACGATGCCGCCGAGTCGACGGGCGAGCACGTCGGTGGGCGCGAGCGCCTCCTGGCCGCCTGGCCGACCCCGATCGGCGCGGGACAGGCCCGCGAGGCGCTCAGCGTCGAGGTCGACGTGCATCACCTGGCCGGTCGCGTGCACACCCGCGTCGGTACGCCCGGCGACGACAACACGGGGGCCCGCAGCGCCCTCGAGCCCTCCGAACAGGGTGGCGAGCGCCGCTTCGATCTCTCCCTGCACGGTGCGCAGACCGGGCTGAGTGGCCCACCCGGCGAAGTCTGTGCCGTCGTACGCGAGATCGATGCGCACCCGAACGGAGGCGTTGGTGCCCGCGCCTGCGGGGTGCTGAGCGTCGACCGTATCCACAGCCCGCGATTCTACGGCGCGTCGAGTTTGACGACCCTTCCCGCCGCGCGCGACCCTTGACGCACCATGTCGTCCAGCGCCCCGCCCCTCGTGCTGCGCGACCGCCTGCCCGGGCTCGACGGTCTGCGGGCGTTGGCCATCGTGCTCGTGCTGGGGTACCACCTGTTTCCCGGCCTGATCCCGGGCGGCTTCGTCGGCGTCGACGTCTTCTTCGTCGTCAGCGGATACCTCATCACCGCCCTCCTGCTGCACGAGCACCGCCGCACCGGGCGGATCGCCCTGCGCAACTTCTGGTCGCGCCGCGCTCGCCGCCTACTTCCCGCCCTCGCACTCGTCGTCATGTCGTCGGCCACCGTCGCTGCCCTCATCGGAGGCGACGTGCTGGTCGGCATCGGCTGGCAGTTGCTGGGCGCCGCCACGTTTATGAGCAACTGGGTGGCGATCGGCGCCGGCGCCAGCTACCTCGACCAGACGAGTCCCGAGCTGTTCCGGCACCTCTGGTCGCTCGCCGTCGAGGAACAGTTCTACCTGCTGTGGCCGCTGCTTCTGCTGGCCTTGCTCGCGCTCCCCCTTCGACGACGGATGCTCGTCGCGGCAGTCAGCGCCCTGGCCGTCGCGTCCGCGGTCACCATGGCGATCGCGGCCGGCGACCCGGCGGCCGACGGCGGCCAGGCCGCATCGGCCGCGTACCTGTCGACGCTGACCCACGGCTTCGGATTGCTCGTCGGGGCAGCGGTCGCGCTGTGGCGCGAGCCGCTGACGCAGCCCGCCGCACTGTTTGGTCGCGCATCCACCCCGATCGCGGCAGGGGCGCTCGGAGTGATCGTGCTCGTGGCGGCCTCCACGAGCATCGACGGCGCCCTCGCCTACCAGGGCGGTATGGCGCTCGCGGTCATCGCGACGGCGGTGGCGATCCTCGCGTTCGAACGGCGAGACGCTCGCGCCTCGCGATGGGCAGAGGCTGCGACCGTACGCTGGATCGGCGAGCACTCGTACAGCTTGTACCTGTGGCACTGGCCCCTGTGGATCATGGCGCTCGCGCTGGCGCCCGAGGTCGACCGCACCGGCGAAGACGCCTGGTCGATCGGCCTCGCCGTGCTGGCCATCTCGGTCGCGTTGGCCGCGCTGACGTACCGACTGCTCGAGCTGCCGGCTCGTCGCCGGGAAACGCTGGCGCCGCTGCGGCGCGGCAGCGCGCGACGGCAAGCGGCGCTCGCGGGCAGCGCGACGGTCGTGCTCGCGCTTCTCGTGGGCGGCACCGGCGCGGCGGTCCAGCGCTCTCCCGGGGACTCGCAGGCTGCCGCCTACATCGCGGCAGGGCAAGAGGCCCTCGACGCCGATTCCGAGCGTCGGGCCGAGTCGACGTCACCGGGTTCGGCCACCGCCGATTCCCTCACGGAGGGCGCGGAGGACCCCCCGAGCGAGGCGAGCGAGGCGAGCGAGCCTGATGTCGCGGCGGAGTCCGAGACCGCGCAGACACCGGCAGTGGACGCCGAGCCTCCTGCCGACCCGAACGCGCCGAAGCCGCTACCCGCCGGTGACGCGATCACGGCGATTGGCGACTCCGTGATGCTCGCCGCCGCGCCCGCACTGCAGGCGGCGTTTCCGGGCATCGCGATTGACGCGCAGGTGGGTCGACAGATGTCGGCCGCACCGGGCATCCTGACCGCCCTGCGCGACGCGGGAGCCCTGCGGGACACGGTCATCCTGGCGCTCGGCACCAACGGACCGTTTGACGCCGCCGTGCTCGATGAGGTGCGAGCGGCCATCGAGGGGCGGCAGCTTGTCGTCGTCTCGGCACAGGCCCCCCGCGGCTGGACGGATGGCGTTAACACCCAGCTCGTCGCCTTCGCCGACGCGCATCGCGCCATCGAACTGGCCGACTGGCGCACCGGTATTCAGCCGCGCCTCGAACTGCTGGCCGGCGACCAGATTCACCCGGGGCCCACGGGTGGGGAGATCTATGCGGCCGAGGTGCGCGCCGCGCTGCAGCGTCTCGCCGATCTGCCGCCGGTGGTGCGCAGCCCCTTCAACCAGCCCGAGCATCCCAACCGGCCCGTGTGACCGGCGCCGCGGGCGCCTGCGGCACCGTTTGCGCAGCCGCTAGTACAGGCGCCGGTAGGCCACGTCGCGCGAGACGGCGGTGAAGCCGAGGCGCTCGTATACCCCGAGCGCGCCCGTGGGGTTCGCCGTGTCGACGTCGAGCACCGACAGCTCGAAGCCCGCACGGCGGTGCGCCGTCATGACCTCGGCGAGGAGTGCGCTGGCCAGGCCTTTGCCGCGCCAGTCGCGAACCGTCCCGACGAGTCCGATGTAGCCGCTCGAGCGGCCGAGGCGCTGCCAGTCCTCCTCGTTGACGTCGGTGGTCACGAAGCCGACCACGCGGCCGCCGTCGAACGCCAGACGCGACAGCTCGGGCCGGAAGGTGTCGAGCTGCTGCCAGGCATCCCAGGTTTCTCGGCTCGAGGGCTGCGACCCCCAGTGGTCGGCGAACGCGGCGTTCTTGGCGGCTCGCGCCACCTCGCTGTATTCGCTCGACCAGGCCTCAACACGAATGCCGTCGGGCACCGGACGGTCGTCAATCGGCGCGTCGGCGAGCTCGGCGTGAAGCGTCGTGAAGTACCGCACGGCGCTGAAGCCGGCGTGTTCGAGCAGTCGACCGTGTTCGGGCGCGACCTCGGCCGCATAGGACATGACCCAGCCCGGCATGGTCAGCTCAAGCTCGCCGAGCAGCTGTTCGGCGCGCGCCTGCTGCCAGGCAAGCAGCTGGCGCCCGACACCGCGGCCGCGCACCGCCGGGTGTACGCCGCCCATCAGAATGACCCGGGCATAGTCGACGGGGTCGGGAGTGCGAATGCAGAGGCCGTGGGCGACCATGCGGCCGTCTGCGTCGACGGCGACCACGCCGTCGCGGGCCGGATCAACGTACGAGTGCTCGAACTCGCCGCGGATCTCGTCGACCGTTTCACTCCATTCGGGGTGATCGCGCTCTGCCATCGCGGCGAACAGCTCGGCGATGGCTTCGGCATCGTCGAGGCGCGCCTCGCGCCACGTCACCGTGACGCCGTTGCCGTCGCCGAGGGCGGGCAATTCGGTGGCGGGGATGCGCGCCCGGAGCGGGCGGGACGTGTCAACGGCGTTCGCGCCGCTATCGATCAGGGGCTCACTCACGCCGACAACAGTAGAGCCCCGCCCGGACATCCGGGCGGGGCTCTCACGTGTTCGCGAGTGAGCGAGAACTACTTGGTCTCGTCGCTCTCCGCGGCCTCGTCGGTCGAGGCGGCTTCGGTCGACTCGTCGGCGGCGCCGTCGGCGACGGTCTCGTCAGCCGTGGGCTCCTCGACGGTCTCCTCGGCCGGGGCCTCATCGGCGGCAGGGGCCGCTGCCGCAGCCGCAGCCGTCTTCTTCGCCGACTTCGGCTTCGGGTTCACGGGCTCGAGAACGAGCTCGATGACCGCCATGGGGGCGTTGTCGCCCTTACGGTTGCCGATCTTCGTGATGCGGGTGTAGCCACCCTCGCGCTCGGCAACGAGCGGCGCGATCTCGGTGAAGAGCTCGTGCACGGCGGTCTTGTCGCGCACAACCGTCATGACGCGACGACGGGCGTGCAGGTCGCCGCGCTTGGCGAAGGTGACCAGACGCTCGGCGAGGGGGCGCAGACGCTTCGCCTTCGTCTCGGTGGTGGTGATGCGCTTGTGCGTGAACAGCGCGGTCGCGAGGTTCGCGAGCAGCAGACGCTCGTGCGCCGGACCGCCTCCGAGGCGGGGACCCTTGGTGGGCTTAGGCATGATCGTGGTTCTCCTGTGTGGGGTTCGTCAGTGAGGTGTTGAGGGGTGCGGCGAAAAGACGAACCCGTTAGTTGGTCTCGTCGTCGTAGCTGTAGAACGCGGCGCCATCAAAGCCGGGAACGGCGTCCTTCAGCGACAGGCCCATCTCGACGAGCTTGTCCTTGACCTCGTCGACCGACTTCTGACCGAAGTTGCGGATGTTCATGAGCTGGGTCTCCGACAGGGCGACGAGCTCGCTGACGGTGTTGATGCCCTCACGCTTCAGGCAGTTGTAGCTGCGCACCGAGAGGTCGAGGTCTTCGATCGGCATCGAGAGCTCGTTCGAGAGCACGGCGTCGACCGGCGCGGGGCCGATCTCGATGCCCTCGGCCTGCGTGTTCAGCTCACGGGCGAGACCGAACAGCTCGACCAGGGTGCGGCCAGCCGAGGCGATGGCATCGCGAGGGCTGATGGCGGGCTTCGTCTCGACGTCAACCACGAGGCGGTCGAAGTCGGTGCGCTCGCCGGCACGGGTGGCCTCGACACGGTAGGTGACCTTCAGCACGGGCGAGTAGATCGAGTCGACCGGAATCTGACCGGCCTCGCTGAACTCGCTGCGGTTCTGGGTCGCCGACACGTAGCCACGGCCACGCTCGATGGTGAGCTCAAGCTCGAACTTCGCGCTGTCGTTCAGCGTCGCGATCACGAGCTCGGGGTTGTGAATCTCAACGCCGGCGGGGGCTGAGATGTCGGCAGCGGTGACCTCGCCCGCACCCGTCTTGCGCAGGTAAGCGGTGATCGGCTCGTCATGCTCGCTCGAGACGACCAGCTGCTTGATGTTCAGGATGATCTCGGTGACGTCTTCCTTCACACCGTCGATCGTGCTGAACTCGTGGAGCACGCCGTCAATGCGGATGCTCGTCACGGCCGCGCCGGGGATCGACGACAGCAGGGTGCGACGCATGGAGTTGCCGAGCGTGTAGCCGAAGCCGGGCTCGAGCGGTTCGATGATGAACCGCGACCGGAATTCGGAGACGCTCTCCTCGGTCAGAGTGGGACGCTGTGCGATGAGCACTATGGGTTCCTTTCGGCGAAGTGTCCGCTATATGACACTTGTTGCGCGACGAGGGCGGATCTCGTCGAGTGTGTTGAGTTTTCTCGAAAGCTGGGGCCGTGCGGACGCGCGCGGGCGCTCACAGCGCACCGCGCGCATCCATAAATTCACGGGATGCGCGCGGAACGCTGACTAGACGCGGCGGCGCTTGGGCGGGCGGCAGCCGTTGTGCGCCTGGGGCGTCACGTCGCTGATCGAACCCACCTCGAGGCCGGCTGCCTGAAGCGAACGGATCGCGGTCTCGCGGCCCGAACCCGGGCCCTTCACGAAGACGTCGACCTTCTTCATGCCGTGCTCCTGCGCCTGGCGGGCGGCCGACTCGGCGGCAAGCTGCGCGGCGAACGGGGTCGACTTACGCGAGCCCTTGAAGCCGACCTGGCCGGACGACGCCCAGCTGATGACGGCGCCGCTCGGGTCGGTGATCGACACGATCGTGTTGTTGAACGTCGACTTGATGTGAGCCTGGCCGACGGCGATGTTCTTCTTGTCCTTGCGGCGGGGCTTACGCGCGGCCGACTTGGGTGCTGCCATGAGTTTTCTCCTGAACCTGTTCTGGATGCGCTTCGCGGGCGGAGCCCGGGACTAGCGCGCCTTCTTCTTGCCGGCGACGGTGCGCTTCGGACCCTTGCGGGTACGAGCGTTGGTCTTCGTGCGCTGACCGCGCACGGGCAGGCCACGGCGGTGGCGCAGGCCCTCGTACGACCCGATCTCGACCTTGCGGCGAATGTCGGACGCGACCTCACGGCGAAGGTCACCCTCCACCTTGTAGGTGCCTTCAATGTGGTCACGGAGAGCGACGAGCTGCTCGTCAGTCAGGTCCTTGACGCGGATGTTGCGGTCGATACCGGTCGCCGCAAGCGTGTCGGTCGCACGCGTGCGGCCGACGCCGTAGATGTAGGTCAGGGCGACTTCCACGCGCTTATCGCGGGGAATGTCGACTCCGGCAAGACGGGCCATGATGGCTCCTTACAGGGTTCTTCGGGAGGTATGGAGCAGTTCCGGTGCCCGGGCCTCCCGCCCGAGGTGTCCCCCGCATGTCTCGCGGGTTCTGGAACTGCCTAGTGGTGTGTATTCAGTTGTGAGTTCTGGGGAGGCCCGCACTGGCCTCGACTGTGTTAGCCCTGGCGCTGCTTGTGGCGCGGGTTTTCGCAGATGACCATCACGTTGCCGTGCCGGCGAATGACCTTGCACTTGTCGCAGATGGGCTTGACGCTGGGGTTGACCTTCATGGTTCTCTCGTTCTTTTGGTGTCGCTGGCCTCGTGCACCGGGTGGATTCCCGGGCCGTTCCTTACCCAGCGCGCAACTCTTACTTGTAGCGGTAGACGATCCGGCCACGGGTGAGGTCGTAGGGGCTCAGCTCGACGATCACGCGGTCCTCGGGGAGGATGCGGATGTAGTGCTGGCGCATCTTGCCCGAAATGTGGGCAAGAACCTTGTGGCCGTTCGTCAGCTCAACGCGGAACATCGCGTTGGGCAGCGCTTCGACCACCGAGCCTTCGATCTCGATGACACCGTCTTTTTTGGCCATAGCCTCTTCGTCGCTATACGTGGGAGTGTGCACTGGTCGTGCGGAAGTGGTGCTCACCCCGCGCGATCGCCCGGTGGGCGGCTGCGGGTGGCGACACGCCGAGGCATGCCGAAAGCACCAAAGGGAAAGCTTAGGTGATAGCTGGGGTCACGGCAAGTCGCGAACGGTGAGGGCCTCAAGGATCCGGGCCGTCACCTCGTCGATCTCACCGATGCCGTCAACCTTCGTCAACATGCCGCGTTCGGCGTACACGTCGATCAGCGGCGCGGTCTGCTCGGCGTAGACGGCCAGGCGGTGACGCACGACGTTCTCGTCGTCGTCAACGCGTCCCTGATCGACCGCACGCTTCTTGAGCCGCTCGACTACGACATCCGGATCCGCGACCAGCTCGACCACAGCATCCAACGCGGTGCCGTGCTCGGCGAGGAACTCGTCGAGCGCGCGCACCTGGTCGGTTGTGCGGGGGTAGCCGTCGAGCAGGAACCCGTCGGCGCAGTCGGCCTGCTCGAGGCGGTCGCGCACGAGGTCGTTGGTCAGCTCGTCGGGGACGTTGTCGCCGGCCTCGATGTAGGCCTTTGCCTTCGTGCCGAGCTCGGTCTCATCGCGCAGGTTCTGCCGGAAGATGTCTCCCGTCGAGATCGCGGGGATTCCGAAGTGTGTCGAGAGACGGGCGGCCTGGGTGCCCTTGCCTGCACCGGGCGGGCCGATGAGCAGCAGCCGCGCGGTCACTTGAGCAGACCTTCGTAGTGACGCTGCTGCAGCTGCGCGTCGATCTGCTTCACCGTCTCAAGACCCACGCCGACGATGATCAGGATGCTCGCGCCACCGAACGGGAAGTTCTGGTTGGCGCCGACCGCCGCAAAGGCGATGAGCGGGATCAGGGCGACGAGGCCGAGGTACAGCGAGCCCGGCAGCGTGATGCGCGTCAGGACGTAGTCGAGGTACTCGGCCGTCGGGCGCCCGGCACGAATACCGGGGATGAAGCCGCCGTACTTCTTCATGTTGTCGGCGACGTCCTCCGGGTTGAAGGTGATCGCGACGTAGAAGTAGGTGAAGCCGACGATGAGCAGGAAGTACACGACCATGTACAGCACGTTGTCGCCGGAGACGAAGTTGTTCTGAATCCAGACGACCCACTCAGGCGCGGTCTCGCCAGCCGCCGGCTGGTTGAACTGGGCGATGAGTGCCGGCAGGTACAGCAGCGACGAGGCGAAGATGACGGGCACGACGCCGGCCATGTTCACCTTGATCGGGATGTAGGTGTTGTTGCCGCCGAAGGTGCGGCGCCCCACCATGCGCTTGGCGTACTGCACGGGAACGCGGCGCTGAGACTGCTCGACGAAGACCACGGCGGCCATCACGAGGAGGCCGAGGGCCAGCACGATGATGAAGATCTCGGCACCCTGGGCGAGGGCGATGCCCCACAGCGCCGACGGGAAGGTCGCGGCGATCGAGACGAAGATCAGCAGCGACATGCCGTTGCCGATACCGCGCTCGGTGATCAGCTCGCCCAGCCACATGATGAGGCCGGTTCCGGCCGTCATCGTGATGACCATGAGCAGAATCGCGTACCAGCTGTCGTTCGTGATCAGCTGCGAACACTGGGGAACACCCGAGGTGGTCGGGAAGAGCGCGCCAGCGCGGGCGACCGTGATGAGAGTGGTCGACTGGAGGATCGCGAGCGCGATCGTGAGGTAACGCGTGTACTGGGTCAGCTTGGCCTGGCCGGCCTGCCCCTCCTTGTAGAGGGCCTCGAAGTGCGGGATGACCACGCGAAGCAGCTGCGTGATGATCGACGCCGTGATGTACGGCATGATGCCGAGCGCGAAGATCGACAGCTGGAGCAGTGCGCCACCGCTGAAGAGGTTGACGAGCTGGTAGAGGCCCGTGGTGCTTTCGTTGCCCTGGAGACAGAGCTGCACGTTCTGGTAGTCCACGAACGGCGCAGGGATAAACGAACCCAGACGGAAGATGGCGACGATTCCGAGGGTGAAACCGATCTTCCGGCGGAGGTCGGGCGTCTTGATGATTCGCCCGATAGCTCTGAACACGAGACCTCCCGTAGAAAAAACATGGGCATCCCGTGGCCCGGCGGCTCCAGGATGCTGGCCCGAAAGGGCCGAAGCCGGGCGGCCCCGAAGGGCCGCCCGAGCGGCTACTGAATGGAACCGCCGGCCGCGACGATCTTCTGCTCAGCAGAGCGGGAGACCTTGTCGACGGTCACGTTCAGCTTAACCGCAATGTCCCCGTTGCCGAGAACCTTGACCTTTTCGTTCTTGCGCACGGCACCCTTGGTCACGAGGTCAGCGACCGTGACCTCGCCACCCTTCGGGTACAGCTCGGCGAGCTTCTCGAGGTTGACGACCTGGTACTCCACGCGGAACGGGTTCTTGAAGCCGCGAAGCTTCGGAGCGCGCATCACGAAGTTGAGCTGGCCACCCTGGAAGCCGGGGCGCACGGTGTTGCGCGCCTTCGTGCCCTTGGTGCCACGACCCGCGGTCTTACCCTTCGAGCCCTCACCGCGACCCACGCGGGTGCGGTCCTTCTTCGCGCCGGCAGCCGGGCGAAGGTGGTGCACCTTGAGGACCTGCGGGCGCGCGACCTCCGTCGACTCTGCCTTCTTGGCCGGAGCCGTCTTGGCAGGAGCCTTGGCGGCGGGTGCCTTCTTCTCCGCAGCGGGAGCGTCAGCCTTAGCGGCCGTCGCCTTCGCGGCGGCCGGCTTCTTCGCAGCCGGAGCCTTCTTGGCGGGAGCCTTGTCAGCATCCGCCTTCGCAGCGGGCTTCTTCGCCGCCGTCGACGAGGCGGCGGGCGCCTTCTTCGCGGCGGGCTTCTTCTCAGCAGCCGGCTTGGAGGCCGCGGGGGCCTTCTTCGCCGGAGCCTTCTTCTCTTCGTCAGCCATTAGTCAATCTCCTCGACCGTCACGAGGTGCGCAACAGTCTTGACGTACCCACGGTTGGCCGGGGTGTCCTCGCGCACGACGCTGTCGCCAATGCGCTTGAGGCCCAGGCTGCGCAGGGTGTCGCGCTGGTTCTGCTTCTCGCTGATTACGGACTTGATCTGGGTCACCTTCAGACGCTGGGCCATTACGCACCCGCCTTTCCGGCAGCGGCCTTCGCGGCCTCCGCCTCGGCGCGGACCAGACGGGCCGGGGCCACGTCTTCGAAGTCCAGGCCACGGCGAGCGGCGACGGCGCGCGGCTCTTCGAGCATCTTCAGCGCCTCGACGGTCGCGTGAACGATGTTGATCGTGTTGGACGAGCCGAGCGACTTGCTCAGCACGTCGTGGATACCGGCGCACTCGAGCACGGCGCGCACCGGACCACCGGCGATAACACCGGTACCGGCCGCAGCCGGACGCAGCAGCACAACGCCGGCGGCGGCCTCACCCTGAACGGGGTGTGGGATCGTCTGAGCGACGCGGGGGACGCGGAAGAAGTTCTTCTTCGCCTCCTCGACACCCTTCGAGATCGCGGTCGGAACCTCGCGGGCCTTGCCGTAGCCGACACCCACGAGGCCGTTGCCGTCGCCGACAACCACCAGTGCGGTGAAGCTGAAGCGGCGACCACCCTTGACCACCTTCGAGACGCGGTTGATCGTCACCACGCGCTCGAGGAACGGACTCTTTTCGGCGTCACGCGCACCACGGTCACGACCCTGGTTGCGGTCGCCGCGGCCACCGCGACGCGGCTCGCGCGTCTCGGTGGTGTTCGACTGCGACGACGCAGCGGTCTCCACGGGGGCTTCTGCCGCCACGGTCTGCTCCTTCTCGTTTTCGCTCACAGGCTCAACCCTGCCTCTCGCGCTCCATCGGCGATCGCCGCAACGCGACCCGCGTAACGGTTACCACCCCGGTCGAAGACGACTGCCTCCACACCGGCCTTCTTCGCACGCTCGGCAAGCAGTTCGCCCACCTTGCGCGCCTTCGCGGTCTTGTCACCGTCGAACGTACGGAGGTCGCCCTCCATCGTCGAGGCGCTGGCCAGCGTGTGGCCCTTGGCGTCGTCGACGATCTGCACGAACACGTGACGAGCCGAACGCGTAACGACGAGGCGGGGGCGCTCGGCAGTGCCGACGATCCGCTTGCGCAGACGCGCGTGACGGCGGCCCTTGGCGGCCGACTTGCTCTTCCCTCGAGTACCGAGACCCATGGTTACTTACCAGCCTTTCCGGCCTTGCGGCGAACGACCTCGCCCGCGTAGCGGATGCCCTTGCCCTTGTACGGCTCGGGCTTGCGGATCTTGCGGATGTTCGCGGCGACTTCGCCAACGGCCTGCTTGTCGATGCCGCTGACGGTGAGCTTGTTGTTGCCTTCGACGGTGAACGTGATGCCCGCGGGCGGGTCAACCGTCACCGGGTGCGAGAAGCCGAGGGCGAACTCGACCGACGAACCCTTGGCCTGCACGCGGTAACCGGTGCCGACAACTTCGAGGCCCTTCGAGTAGCCCTCGGTGACGCCGACGATCTGGTTGGCGATGAGGGTGCGAGTGAGGCCGTGAAGCGAGCGCGAGTTGCGCTCGTCGTCGGGACGGGTCACGACGACCTGGTTGTCCTCGATGGCGACCTCGATGGGGCTCGCGACGGTGAGCGAGAGCTCACCCTTCGGGCCCTTGACAGTGACGGCACGGCCGTCAAGCTTCACCTCGACACCACCGGGGATGTCGATGGGCATGCGTCCAATACGTGACATGACGGGTTACCACACGTAGGCGAGGACTTCCCCACCCACGCCCTTCTGCGTCGCCTCGCGGTCGGTCAACAGACCCGAGGAGGTGGACAGGATCGCGACGCCGAGGCCACCCAGTACATGGGGGATCTCCGTCGACTTCGCGTACACCCGGAGGCCGGGCTTCGACACGCGCTTGAGGCCGGCGATCGACCGCTCACGGTTCGGGCCGTACTTCAGCGACAGCGTCAGCGTGGTGCCGACACGAGCGTCTTCGACGGCCCAGTCGGTGATGTAGCCCTCGCGCTTCAGGATCTCAGCGAGACCCTTCTTGAGCTTTGAGCTGGGCATCGACACGGTGTCGTGGTGCGCCGAGTTGGCGTTGCGCAGTCTGGTCAGCATGTCTGCGACCGGATCTGTCATCGTCATGATGGTTGTTCCTGTTCTCGACCGGTTTCGACTCCCGGTACACCGGGGCCGACCCTGTCGATCGGGGCCCACATGCGTGGGCCGAGTGGAGTGTTACTGAACGGCGTCGGCGGCCGTGAAGGGGAAGCCGAGAGCGCGCAGCAGGGCGCGGCCCTCGTCATCGGTCTTCGCGGTCGTGACGACGGTGATGTCGAAGCCGCGGACGCGGTCGATCTTGTCCTGGTCGATCTCGTGGAACACGCTCTGCTCCTGAAGACCGAAGGTGTAGTTGCCGTTTCCGTCGAACTGGCGGTCGCTCAGGCCACGGAAGTCGCGGATGCGCGGCAGGGCAAGCGAGACGAGGCGGTCCATGAACTCCCAGGCGCGGTCGCCACGCAGCGTGACGTGAGCACCGATGGGCATGCCCTCGCGAAGCTTGAACTGAGCGATCGACTTACGCGCCTTCGTGACCTGCGGCTTCTGACCCGTGATTTGGGTGAGGTCGCGGATCGCGCCGTCGATGACCTTCGAGTCGCGAGCGGCCTCACCGACACCGGTGTTGACGACGATCTTGACGACCTTCGGCACCTGGTGGGGGTTCGTGTACCCGAACTCTTCGGTCAGCTGCTTCGTGATCTCAGCGCGGTACTTCTGCTTAAGGCGCGGCTGGATTTTGCCAGCTGCGGTTGCAGTTGCAGTGTCAGTCATTAGAACTTCTCACCCGACTTCTTGGCGTAGCGCACCCGCACGGTCTTCGAGACACCGTTCTTCTCAACGGTCTCCTCGCGGAATCCGACGCGCGTGGGCTTCTTGGTCTTGGGGTCGACGAGCATCACGTTCGAGACGTGGATGGGCGCCTCGTGCGTCTCGATGCCGCCGGTCTTCGTGCCGCGCTGCGTCTGGCCGACGCGCACGTGCTTCGTGACGAGGTTGATTCCCTCGACAACGACGCGGTTCTTGTCGGCGAGAACCTCGATAACACGACCCTGCTTGCCGCGGTCTCCACCGCGGGCCTCGGTCGCGCCCGAGATCACCTGGACGAGGTCGCCCTTTTTGATCGTGGCCATGGGTTACAGCACCTCCGGTGCGAGCGAGACGATCTTCATGAACTTCTTGTCGCGAAGCTCACGGCCGACCGGTCCGAAGATGCGGGTACCGCGGGGGTCCCCGTCGTTCTTCAGGATCACGGCGGCGTTCTCGTCGAACTTGATGTAGGAGCCGTCGGCGCGGCGGGTCTGCTTGACCGTGCGCACGATGACGGCCTTGACGACATCGCCCTTCTTGACGTTGCCGCCGGGGATCGCGTCCTTGACGGTGGCGACGATGACGTCACCGAGGCCGGCGTAGCGACGGCCCGAGCCACCGAGGACGCGGATGGTGAGCAGCTCCTTGGCGCCGGTGTTGTCGGCGACCTTGACTCTGGATTCCTGCTGAAGCATTTCCTACTCCTTTGGGTCAAGCAGGCCGAGGCCTACTTGGCCTTCTCGAGGATCTCGACGAGGCGCCAGCGCTTCGTGGCGGACAGGGGACGGGTCTCGTTGATGAGCACGAGGTCGCCGATGCCGGCGCTGTTCTGCTCGTCGTGAGCCTTCACCTTGGAGGTGCGGCGGATGACCTTGCCGTACAGCGGGTGCTTCACGCGGTCTTCCACCTCGACAACGATGGTCTTGTCCATCTTGTCGCTGACGACGTAGCCGCGACGCGCCTTGCGGTACCCGCGGGCGTTCTCGTCGCGAACGTCGTGCTCGGCCGACTCGTGGCCGGCTTCGGCCTTCTTCGTCGTCGCCATTACTTCTTCTCCTCGGTGTTCTCGTCGCCCGCGGCCTCAGCGGCCTTCTTGGTCGACTTCTTCGCCGGCTTCTCGGGGGCCTCGACGGGCGCAGGCGTGGCACGGATGCCCAGCTCGCGCTCGCGGATCACCGTGTAGATGCGGGCGATGTCGCGCTTGACCGCGCGCAGGCGGCCGTGGCTCTCGAGCTGACCGGTCGCGGCCTGGAAGCGCAGGTTGAACAGCTCTTCCTTTGCGCGCTTCAGCTCGTCGAGCAAACGCTCGTCTTCGAAAGTGTCGAGCTCGGCAGGTGCCAGCTCCTTGGATCCGATCGCCATTACGCGTCGCCCTCCTCGCGCTTGATGATGCGTGCCTTGAGGGGCAGCTTGTGAATTGCACGGGTCATGGCTTCACGAGCGAGTTCCTCGGGAACACCGGCGACCTCGAAGAGGACGCGACCCGGCTTGACGTTGGCGACCCACCACTCCGGCGAACCCTTACCCGAACCCATGCGGGTTTCGGCGGGCTTCTTGGTCAGCGGACGGTCGGGGTAGATGTTGATCCACACCTTTCCACCACGCTTGATGTGACGGGTCATGGCGATACGAGCGGACTCGATCTGCCGGTTGGTGACGTAGGCGGGGGTGAGGGCCTGGATGCCGAACTCGCCGAACGACACCGTGGTGCCGCCCGTAGCGTGACCACCGCGCTTGGGGTGGTGCTGCTTGCGGTACTTGACCTTGCGGGGAATCAGCATTCTTCTTAGCCTTCCGCTCCGGCCGCGACCGGGGCCTCAGCAGCAGCCGGGCGGCCGCCGCCACGGCGGCCGCCGCGGTCCGAGTCACGACGCTCGGGGCGCGACGACTTCTGGGTCGCCTGCTCGCGAGCGAGTTCTTTGTTGGTGATGTCGCCCTTGTAGATCCAGACCTTCACGCCGATGCGGCCGAAGGTGGTCTTCGCCTCGTAGAAGCCGTAGTCGATGTTCGCGCGCAGGGTGTGCAGCGGAACGCGACCCTCGCGGTAGAACTCCGAGCGGCTCATCTCGGCGCCGCCGAGACGGCCGGAGACCTGGATACGAACGCCCTTGGCGCCGGCGCGCTGCGCGCCCTGCAGACCCTTGCGCATTGCGCGGCGGAATGCCACGCGAGCGCTGAGCTGCTCGGCGATGCCCTGCGCGACGAGCTGAGCCTCGGCCTCGGGGTTCTTTACCTCGAGGATGTTCAGCTGGATCTGCTTCGCCGTGAGCTTCTCGAGGTCGGCACGGATGCGCTCGGCCTCGGCGCCACGACGACCAATCACGATGCCCGGACGGGCGGTGTGAATGTCGACGCGGACGCGGTCACGGGTGCGCTCGATCTCGATGCGGGCAACGCCCGCGCGGTCGAGGCTCGTCGTGAGCATGCGACGGATCTTGACGTCCTCAGCCACGTAGTCGGCGTAGCGCTGACCGGGCTTGGTGCTGTCGGAGAACCAGCGCGACACGTGGTCGGTGGTGATTCCGAGACGGAAACCGTACGGGTTAACTTTCTGACCCATGTCTACTTGCTCGCCTTCTTCTTGCCGGTGCTCGAGCCCGCGGCAGCCAGCTCATCGGGGGTCGACAGAACGACCGTGATGTGGCTGGTGCGCTTGTTGATGCGGAACGCACGGCCCTGGGCACGCGGCTGGAACCGCTTCAGGGTCGTGCCCTCGTCGACGAACGCGCGGGACACGTAGAGGTCCTGTTCGTCGAGGAAGGTGTTCTGCGCATCCGCCTTGACACGCGCGTTGGCGATAGCCGACGCAACGAGCTTGTAGACGGGCTCGCTCGCACCCTGGGGCGCGAACTTCAGGATGGCCAGGGCCTCGAGGGCCTGCTTGCCGCGGATCAGGTTGACGACACGACGGGCCTTCTGGGGGGTCACGCGGATGTGTCGCACGCGGGCGATCGACTCCACCATCTCTCTCCTCCTTCTTCGCCTCCGCGGTTAGCGGCGGCGACCCTTCTTGTCGTCCTTCTCGTGTCCACGGAAGGTGCGGGTGGGCGCGAACTCGCCGAGCTTGTGCCCGACCATGGTCTCGGTCACGAACACGGGGATGTGCTTGCGACCGTCGTGAACGGCGATCGTGCGCCCGAGCATGGCGGGGACGATCATCGAACGACGCGACCAGGTCTTGATGACGTTCTTGCTGTTGGCCTCGTTCTGAGTGACGACCTTGCGAAGCAGGTGGTCGTCGACGAACGGGCCCTTCTTGAGACTGCGAGGCATTCTTCTCGACTCCTACTAGCGCTTCTTACCGACGGTGCGGCGACGGACGATGAGCTTGTCGCTGGGCTTGTTCGCGCGGCGGGTACGACCCTCCGACTGACCCCAGGGGCTGACCGGGTGACGACCACCACTGGTCTTGCCCTCACCACCACCGTGCGGGTGGTCGACCGGGTTCATGGCGACACCACGAACGGTCGGGCGGACGCCCTTCCAGCGCTTACGGCCGGCCTTACCCCAGTTGATGTTCGACTGCTCGGCGTTGCCGACCTCGCCGACGGTCGCGCGGCAGCGCGCGTCGACGTTGCGGATCTCGCCCGAGGGCAGACGCAGCTGGGCGTAGGGGCCGTCCTTGGCGACAAGGCGAACCGAGGCGCCGGCCGATCGGGCCATCTTTGCGCCGCCACCGGGGCGCAGCTCGATGGCGTGCACGACGGTACCGACGGGGATGTTGCGCAGCGGCAGGTTGTTGCCGGGCTTGATGTCGGCGCCGGGGCCCGACTCAACGATGTCGCCCTGCTTCAGCTTGTTCGGCGCGATGATGTAGCGCTTCGTGCCGTCCACGAAGTGCAGCAGCGCGATGCGCGCCGTGCGGTTCGGGTCGTACTCGATGTGCGCGACCTTCGCGTCGACGCCGTCCTTGTCGTTACGACGGAAGTCGATGACGCGGTACTGGCGCTTGTGGCCACCACCGATGTGACGGGTCGTGATGCGACCGGTGTTGTTGCGGCCACCGGTCTTCGGCAGCGGCTTGAGAAGCGACTTCTCGGGGGTCGAGCGCGTGATTTCTGCGAAATCAGCGACCGACGAGCCGCGACGACCCGGCGTCGTGGGCTTGTACTTGCGAATAGCCATTGTCTGTCGTCCTTCGTCTAGCCGACGGCCGTGAAGATGTCGATGGTGCCCGACTTCAGGGTCACGATGGCGCGCTTGGTGTCTTTGCGCTTGCCGGTGCCGAATCGGGTGCGGCGGGTCTTGCCCGTGCGGTTAAGCGTGTTCACCGAGGCGACCTTCACGCCGAAGATCTTCTCGATCGCGAACTTGATCTCGGTCTTGTTCGCACGCGGGTCAACGAGGAAGGTGTACTTGCCGTCGTCGATGAGCGCGTAGCTCTTCTCGCTCACGACCGGCGCGATGATGACGTCGCGCGGGTCTTTGTTCTGGGCGGTGGTGTGGATGCTCAACGCTCGACCTCTTCCTTCTTGGTCTTGCTGGCGACGAACGCCTCGTACGCCGACTTCGTGAAGACGATGTCGTCGCTGACCAGAACGTCGTATGCGTTCAGCTGGTCGGGAGTGATCACGTGCAGGTTCTTGAGGTTGCGCACGCTCTTCTGCGCGAGCTCGTCGTCGCGCTCGATCACGACGAGAACCTTGCGGCCCGAGGTGAGCGATGCGATGACCGCCGCAGCAGCCTTCGTCGAGGGCGCGTCCGAACCGAACGACTCAACGATGTGCAGGCGGTCGCCGCGGGCGCGGTCAGACAGAGCGCCGAGCAGAGCCGCGGCGATCATCTTCTTGGGGGTGCGCTGCGAGTAGTCACGCGGCTTGGGGCCGTGGACCGTGCCACCACCGGTGTGCTCGGGAGCACGGACCGAACCCTGACGACTGCGGCCGGTGCCCTTCTGCTTGAACGGCTTGCGACCGGAGCCCGAGACCTCGCCGCGCGTCTTGGTCGAGTGCGTTCCCTGGCGCGCCGCGGCGAGCTGGGCAACAACGACCTGGTGCAGCAGGGGAACGTTGGTCTGAACGTCGAACACGTTCGCGGGCAGGTCGACCGAGCCGGTCTTCTTGCCGGCGGCGTCGACGATGTCGAGTGAGGTAGCCATGGCGGTTACGCCCCCTTCACGGCGTTGCGGACGAACACGAGACGACCGCGGGCACCGGGAACGGCGCCCTTGATGAGCAGCAGGCCCTTCTCGGCGTCAACCGAGTGGACGGTGAGGTTGAGCACCGACACGCGCTCGCCACCCATACGACCGGCCATGCGCATGCCCTTGAACACGCGGCTGGGGGTCGCCGAAGCGCCGATCGAGCCGGGCTTGCGGTGGTTGCGGTGCGAACCGTGCGAGGCCGAGACACCCTTGAAGTTGTGGCGCTTCATGACACCGGCGAAGCCCTTGCCCTTGCTGGTGCCGACCACGTCGACCTTCTGGCCGGGCTCGAACACGTCGACGGTCAGTTCCTGACCGGGCGTGTACTCGGCGGCGTCAGCCGTGCGGATCTCGGTGAGGTGGCGGCGCGGGGTCGTGCCGGCCTTCTCGAAGTGGCCCGTGAGGGGCTTGGTGACCTTGCGGGGGTCGATGGCGCCGTAGGCGATCTGCACAGCCTCGTAGCCGTCGATGTCGACGGTACGAACCTGCGTGACCACGTTCGGGGCGATCGAGACAACGGTGACGGGCACGAGCTTGTTGTTCTCGTCCCACACCTGCGTCATGCCGAGCTTCGTGCCCAGCAGACCCTTGGTCGTCTTGAGTGCAGACATGTCCGGGTTCCTTAGAGCTTGATCTCGATGTTGACGTCGGCGGGCAGGTCGAGACGCATGAGCGAGTCGACGGCCTTCGGCGTCGGGTCAATGATGTCGATGAGCCGCTTGTGGGTGCGCTTCTCGAAGTGCTCGCGGCTGTCTTTGTACTTGTGGGGCGAACGAATGACGGCCACCACGTTCTTCTCCGTGGGGAGGGGCACCGGGCCCACGACGGTCGCTCCGGCACGGGTGACCGTGTCGACGATCTTGCGCGCCGACGCGTCGAGACCAGCGTGGTCATACGACTTCAGTCGGATGCGGATCTTCTGTCCCGCCATGCTCAACTCTCTTCCTTGTTGAATCGGGCCCGGCCTATCGGCCGCACCCCAGCGCGGAGCGCTATCGCTGTCGCACCACTGTTCTTCTGTCAAACGTCAACCGGCTGCCTTCGCCCCGCACGCGAAAGGGGAACCCCTTCGTGAGCGGCGGATACCGACGGGCGCGATCTCCGCATTTCACCGACCCGCGCTGCAACGTGGGACGTTGCGGGCGCACACTCCTCAGGAACAGGATTTCTCCTGTTGTGGTGAGGGGGTCGGTTTACGCTGTGTTCTGCTACCCGCGGCCTAGAGTCCGGGTGAAATGCACCTGCATTTCACGCGCCCTATGCACTGCCTGGCAGTGAGCCGCACGACAACGCGCGGCGTATGGAACTAGGAAAGTTTGCCACACCCGCGCACCCCGTGCAACCCGGGCGTGTCGCCTGAGAGAAACGCCCATTTCTGGGCGTTTCGGCGACAGCGCCCCGACGGCCGTCTCGGCCGTCGGTCGGCTCAGGATGGAGCATCTCGGCCATAAGAGGCGACAGCGCCCCGAGCGCCGTCTCGGCGCTCGGTCGGCCCGGGACGCGCAATGTCGGCCATGAAAGAAACCGCGACAGCGCCCCGACGGCCGTCTCGGCCGTCGGTCGGCCCAGGATGGAGCATCTCGGCCATAAGAGGCGACAGGCCCCGAGCGCCGTCTCGGCGCTCGGTCGACTCAGGATGGAGCATCTCGGCCACAAAAGGCGACACGCCGCGGCTCAGGACGCCAGCACCTCACCACCGAGCACCGTGTGGGCGACGAGCGGCACGCCAGGGCGGTACCCCAGCCAACGGAAGTCGGGGGCCTGCAGCACGACGAGGTCGCCCCGCGCGCCCACTCCGAGGTGCCCGACGTCGCCGCGCTGGAGCGCTGCGGCCCCTCCGACGGTGGCGGCGGCGAGCGCTTCGAGCGGGGTGAGCCCCATCTCGCGCACCGCCAGGGCGATCGCGAGTGGCATGGAGCTCGAGTAGTTCGACCCGGGGTTCGCATCGGAGGCGATCGCGATGGTGACGCCCGCGTTGATCAGGTGTCGGGCATCCGGATACGACTGCCGCGTCGAGAATTCGACGAGTGGGAGCAGCGTCGCGACGGTGGATGCGGCGGCGAGCGCATCGACGTCGTCGCCCGTCAGGTGCGTGGCATGGTCAACGCTGGCTGCGCCGAGCTCGACGGCGAGGGCCACTCCCCCGTCGGCGGCGCGCTGGCCGGCGTGGACGCGCAGCCCGAGACCTGCCGCGCGTCCCGCCTTGAGCACGCGGCGCGCCTCGTCGACCGTGAACGCTCCTGCGTCGATGAACACGTCGATCCAGCGGGAGTGCGGGGCGCACGCCGCGAGCATCTCCCCGCACACGAGCTCGACGTAGGCGTCGCGGTCGTCGGCGTACTCGGGCGCCACCACGTGCGCGCCGAGGAACGTCGTCTCGGGCGTCACCTCCGCCGCGAGGCGCACCGCGCGCTGCTCGTCGGCGACGGTCAGCCCGTACCCACTCTTCACCTCGATCGTGGTGCTGCCCTGCGCGCGCACCTCGGCGACGTGGCGGGCAAGGCGGGCGCGCAGTTCGTCGTCGGTAGCGGCCCGCGTCGCCGCCACGGTGCGCAGGATGCCCCCGGCGGTGTACGGCACGCCCGTCATGCGGGCTTCCCACTCGTCGGCGCGGTCGCCGGCAAAGACGAGGTGACTGTGACTGTCGACGAAACCGGGGACGACGGCGCGACCGCGAGCGTCGAGGCGAGAATCGGCGGCGGGCGCGCGCCGCGCATCCCCCACCCACGCGATGCGACCGTCGTCGATGACGAGCGCCGCATCGACGCGCACGGGCCGCTCGGGGTCGGCCGGGTCGAGGGTGACGAGCTGGCCGATGTTGTCAACGGCGAGGCTCACGCGGCTCCTCCCCTGCGGGCGGCCAGCCCCGCGAGCGCCTCCAGCACGCACAGCGCGGCGAGGCGCACCGTGCGCCCGTCGGCCGCGTCGGCACTCGCGTCGAGCTCGGTGAGGTCGATCGCCGTTACGGCCGGGTGGGCGCCGGCGACCCGCGCCGCGTGGCGCAGCTCACGCGCGCTGATTCCGCCCGGGATGCTCGCGGGGCACGCCGGCGCGACGGCGCGATCGCAGACATCCAGGTCGAGATCGACGACGACGGGGCCGCCCGCGCCGGCGGCGCGGCGCAGCGCTCGCTCCATCGCGACGGCGATCGGCAGACTTTCGAGCTCGTCGCGGGTGACAACCTCGATGCCGTGCGTTGCGGCGCGCTCGGCGTAGAAGCGGGAGTTCGCGAGCGGCTCGATGCCGAGCTGGCTGATGCGTTCGCCGGACAGCCCCGCCTCCAGGAGGCGCCGCACGGGGCTGCCGTTGCTCGTGCCGTCGCGCAGGTCGTGGTGGGCGTCGACCGTCACCAGCCCGGCCGAGGCGAGGCGCGCGCCGGTGGCGCCGAGGGCGACCGGCACGGTCGCCGCGTTGTCGCCCCCGAGTGCGATGACCAGCTCGCTGTGGGAGGCGAGTTCCGCGATCGCGGCGACCGCCGCATCCTTGTCGCCGTCGGGGTCGACGAGGTCACCCGCGTCGCGGACGATGAGGGGCGCACCCGACGGCGTCATCAGCGCGTCGGCGCTGTAACGGCGCAGTGCCGCGCGGATCGCGGCCGGCGTCTCGTGCGCGCGTGACGGCGACAGCGAGGTGCGCCAGCTCGGCACGCCGACGATGATCGCGTCGGCGCGCTCGCCCGGCCGCCACGCCGGCCAGTCGCCGGCCCGCGGCCAGTGCTCGTCGTGGGCGAGCACCCCGGCGCTCATCGCCCCTCGCGCATCGGGATGCGGACGCCGAACTCGCTGACCACGCCCTCACCCTCGTCGTAGCCGGCGTCAATGTGGCGAATGACCCCCATGCCCGGATCGTTTGTGAGCACCCGCTGCACCTTCTGACCGGCGAGCGCCGTGCCATCAGCGACGACCACCTGACCGGCGTGCAGCGAGCGGCCAATGCCGACGCCGCCGCCGTGGTGAATCGACACCCAGGTGGCGCCGCTCGCCGTGTTGACCAGTGCGTTCAGCAGCGGCCAGTCAGCGATCGCGTCGCTACCGTCCTTCATCGCCTCGGTCTCGCGGTACGGACTCGCAACGCTTCCGGAGTCGAGGTGGTCGCGGCCGATCGCGACCGGAGCGCTCAGCTCGCCCGAGGCAACCATGTCGTTGAACCGTTCGCCGGCGATGTCGCGCTCGCCGTAGCCCAGCCAGCAGATGCGGGCGGGCAGACCCTGGTAGTGCACGCGCTGCTGCGCCATCGGGATCCAGCGCTGCAGGTTCTCGTTGTCGGGGAAGAGCTCGAGCACGGCGCGGTCGGTCGCCGCGATGTCGGCCGGGTCGCCGCTGAGGGCGGCCCAACGGAACGGCCCCTTGCCCTGGGCGAAGAGCGGGCGGATGTACGCGGGCACGAACCCGGGGAACGCGAACGCGTCGGCGTAACCGGCCGACAACGCCTCGGTGCGAATGTTGTTGCCGTAGTCGAACACCTCGGCGCCCGCCTTCTGGAATCCGACCATCGCCTCAACGTGACGCGCCATCGACGCCCGGGCGGCCTCGGCCGCACCCTTCGGATCGCGCTGCTTCGCAATCACCCACTCGTGAAGCGTGTACTCGAGGGGAACGTACGACAGCGGGTCGTGCGCGCTCGTCTGGTCGGTGACGATGTCGATCGGGGCGCCCATGGCGAGCAACTCGGGCACGAGCCGCGCGGCGTTGCCGCTGACGCCGATGGAGAGCGCGCGACGCGCATCCCGAGCATCGGTGGCGAGCGCGAGCGCCTGCTCGAGCGAGTCGGCGACGACGTCGAGGTAGCCGTGCTCGACGCGGCGGGCAATGCGCGTCGGGTCGACATCGATGCAGATCGCGACGCCGCCGTTCATGGTGACGGCGAGCGGCTGGGCGCCGCCCATGCCGCCGAGACCCGCCGTGAGCGTGATGGTGCCGGCGAGGGTGCCGGCACTGTGCCCGTGGAGCCCGCCCTTCCGGGCAGCGAGCTGCGCGGCCACGGCGGCGAAGGTCTCGAAGGTGCCCTGCAGAATCCCCTGGGTGCCGATGTAGATCCACGAGCCGGCGGTCATCTGGCCGTACATGGTGAGGCCCAGTTGCTCGAGCCGGCGGAACTCGTCCCAGTTGGCCCAGTCGCCCACCAGGTTCGAGTTCGCGATCAGCACCCGCGGCGCCCACTCGTGGGTCTGCATCACCCCGACCGGGCGGCCCGACTGCACGAGCATCGTCTCGTCACCCTTGAGTGTCTCGAGCGTGCGCACGAGGGCGTCGAAGCTGCGCCAGTCGCGGGCGGCCTTCCCTGTGCCGCCGTAGACGACCAGCTCGTCGGGGTGTTCGGCGACCTCGGGGTCGAGGTTGTTCTGCAGCATGCGCAGCGCGCCCTCCTGCTGCCAGCCGAGCGTGTGCAGCTGCGTGCCGCGGTGGGCGCGGACGGGGCGGGGGCCGGTCACGATGCTCATGGGGTGTCCTCTCTCAGGCGGTGGCGGGGCTAAACGAGGGTCGGTGCGACGGCGCGGGCCGCGTCGAGCAGCGCGCCCGTGCGGGTCAGCACGACAGCGCGTTCGATCTCGGGGGCGAGGTAGCGGTCGGGGCCGGGGCCCTCGACCTCGGCGCGGAGGGTCGCGATGACCGACGCGGTGACCGGCGCGGGGGCGGGCGCGCGGAGGTCGAGCGCGCGGGCGGCGGTGAGCGCCTCAATGGCGATGACGCGGGTGAGCCCGTCGATCGAGCGCCGCAGCTTTCTGCCCGACGACCAGCCCATCGACACGTGGTCCTCCTGCATGGCGCTCGACGGAATCGAGTCGACGCTGGCCGGCGCCGCGAGCCGCTTCAGCTCGCTCACGATGCCGGCCTGGGTGTACTGGGCGATCATGTGCCCCGAGTCGACCCCCGGGTCGTGCGCGAGGAAGGCGGGGAGCCCCGCGTTGCGGGCCACGTCGAGGAAGCGATCGGTGCGGCGCTCACTCATGCTCGCGAGGTCGGCCACGGCGATCGCCAGAAAGTCGAGCACGTAGGCGACGGGCGCCCCGTGAAAGTTGCCGTTCGACTCGACCCGCCCGTCGAGCGTGACGACCGGGTTGTCGATGGCGCTCGCCAACTCGCGCCGCGCGACGAGGTCGGCGTGCGCCATGGTGTCGCGCACCGCGCCGTGCACCTGGGGTGCGCAGCGCAGCGAGTACGCGTCTTGCACGCGGGTGCAGTCGTCGGTGCGGTGGCTCGCGACGATCGCGGAGCCGGCGAGCACCGCCCGCATGTTGGCGGCACTCGTCGCCTGACCGGGGTGCGGCCGGAGGGCCTGCAGATCGTCGGCGAAGACGGCGTCGGTGCCGAGCTGGCCCTCGACACTCATGGCGGCGGTGAGGTCGGCGGTGGCGACAAGCGCGTCGAGATCGGCCAGCGCGAGACAGAGCATGCCGAGCATCCCATCGGTGCCGTTGATGAGGGCGAGCCCCTCCTTCTCGCGCAACTCAAGGGGGTGGATGCCCGCGGCCGCGAGAGCGTCGGCTGCGGGAACGCGGTCTCCCGCGGCATCGCGCACCTCGCCCTCGCCCATCACGGCGAGCGCGCAGTGCGCGAGTGGGGCGAGGTCGCCCGAGCAGCCGAGGCTGCCGTACTCGCCCACGATCGGCGTGATGCCGGCGTTGAGCACAGCCGCGTAGGTCTCGGCGACGAGGGGGCGCGCGCCCGTGCGGCCGGTGGCAAGCGTCGCGAGGCGCATCAGCATGGTGGCGCGCACCACCTCGCGCTCGACCTCGGGGCCCGAGCTCGCCGCGTGCGAGCGGACGAGGGAGCGCTGCAACTGCGCACGCTTGTCCACCGGGATGTGGGTCGTCGCGAGCGCCCCAAACCCGGTCGAGACGCCGTAGTGGGGCACGGTGTCGTCGGCGAGGCCCTCGATAAGCGTGCGCGTCGCCGCCATGGCGGTGAGCGCATCCGCATCGATGGCGACGGGCGCATCGTGACGCGCGACGGCGACGACCTCGTCGCGAGTGAGGGGGCGGCGGCCGACCGTGATGCTCATGAGGCCATGGTCGCGACGCCGGGGCTCGCGCGGGGCGGGCGCACGGCATAAAGTGTCCGAAATACCAGACAGGTGGCGCGCCGATGCGCTGACAGAGTGGGGGAACGATGGCCGACGTCCCCGCCGCGCGCGCGGCCCTGCGCATCGTCACGCACCTCGCCCATCACAGCGACCCCGTGCCCGCCTCCGCAATTGCCCGCGACCTGGGGCTGCCGCGCTCGAGCGTGTACCAACTGATCCGCGTGTTGCAGGAGGAGGGGTACGTCGTGCACTACCCCGAGCTGCGCGCGTACGGGCTCGGGCAGGTCGTCGCCGAGATCGGGTCGAGCGTGCTGCAGGCCAGCCGACTGGCGCGGCTCGCCACTCCCCTGATCGAGCGACTCGTCGCCGAGGCGCCCGTACCGACCGTCGCGCAACTCGCCGTGCTGAGCGGCGCCGACGTCACCTATGTGGGGCAGGCCTCAGCGCCCCGCGCGCCCACCACCGTCGCACGCATCGGCGTGCGCCTGCCCGCCCACCTGACCGCGACCGGGCGCGCACTGCTCGCGGCGCTGCCCGCCGCGCAGGTGCGCGCGCTATACCCCCATCGGGATGCGCTCATCACCCGCCACGGGATCGGCCCGGCCACGCTCGGCGAACTCGACGCGATTCTGCGGGAGGCCCGCGAACGCGGCTGGGCCGGCGAGCACGGCGAGATCACCCCCGACTACGCGTCGGTCGCGGCCGCCGGACTGGACCGGAGCGGATACCCGAGCGTCGGGCTCGGCCTGACCTACCGATCCGCGGCAACCGACGCGGCGACGGAAGCGACGCTTGGCCGAGCGGTGCAGGCGGCCGCCGACGCGCTTACGGCGCGGCTGTCGGGGCGGTAGTCGGCGTTGCCGCCGCTCGAGTGCGCAGGATCACCAGCTCAACGATGAGCGTCGCCGCAATGGCACTCGCGACAAAGATGGCCGCGACGCCGATCGCGATCGCCGCGATCAAGCCGCCCCAGCCATCGGCGCCCGCTGATAGCGCGGAGACGACGACGGCGTTGATCGACGCGCAGAGCACTGCCGAGGCAGAAAACCACAGGACGCGGCGCCCCCGCGGGCGGTCCCGCAAACGGATACTGCCGATCACCACGAACACGGCCCACAAGACGCCGGCGATGCTCGAGAAGCCGACGAGGGCGCCCAGCACCTGATAGGTCAGCAGCATGCCGATGTCGGTCGCCTGCGGCGCCTGCACAACAGTGAGCACGAGCACGGCGATGACAAACGTGATGCCGAGCAACAAGAGGATGCGGACCGCGGGGCGCGCTGACATGACCGAAGCGTATGACTCGCGTCGCGCATCCGCATCAATTCGGCGCAGAACGCGCCGGAAAAGAGAAACGGGGCCGGGCCCGAAGGCCCGACCCCGAATCGAAGGATGCAGGTACTACTTGATGATCTTCGTCACCGTACCGGCGCCCACGGTGCGGCCACCCTCACGGATGGCGAAGCCGAGGCCCTCCTCCATGGCGATGGGCTGGATCAGCTCAACCGTCATGTCGGTGGTGTCGCCGGGCATGACCATCTCGGTGCCCTCGGGCAGCGAGATGACGCCGGTGACGTCGGTGGTGCGGAAGTAGAACTGCGGGCGGTAGTTCGTGTAGAAGGGGTTGTGACGGCCACCCTCGTCCTTCGAGAGGATGTACGCGGTGCCCTCGAAGTTGGTGTGAGGGGTAACCGAACCCGGCTTCACGACGACCTGGCCACGCTCGACGTCTTCACGCTTGGTGCCGCGGAGCAGCAGACCACAGTTCTCGCCGGCCCAGGCCTCGTCGAGCTGCTTGTGGAACATCTCGATACCCGTGACCGTGGTCTTCTGCGTCGGGCGGATGCCAACGATCTCGACCTCGGAGTTGATGCCGAGGGTGCCGCGCTCGGCGCGGCCCGTGACGACGGTTCCACGACCGGTGATCGTGAAGACGTCCTCGATGGGCATGAGGAACGGCTTGTCCTTGTCGCGCACCGGGTCGGGGATCGACTCGTCAACGGCGTCCATGAGCTCGACGATCTTCTCGGCCCACTCGGCGTCGCCCTCGAGAGCCTTGAGGCCCGAGACGCGCACGACGGGAGCGTTGTCGCCGTCGAAGCCCTGGCTCGAGAGCAGCTCGCGAACCTCGATCTCGACGAGCTCGAGGATCTCCTCGTCGTCGACCATGTCGGCCTTGTTCAGCGCGACGAGCAGGTAGGGAACGCCGACCTGCTTGGCGAGCAGAACGTGCTCACGGGTCTGGGCCATCGGGCCGTCGGTCGCCGCGACCACGAGGATCGCGCCGTCCATCTGAGCAGCACCGGTGATCATGTTCTTGATGTAGTCAGCGTGACCGGGGGCGTCAACGTGCGCGTAGTGGCGCTTCGGGGTCTCGTACTCAACGTGCGAGATGTTGATCGTGATACCGCGCTGACGCTCTTCCGGAGCCGAGTCAATCGACGCAAAGTCACGCTGCACGTTCGTCGCCGAGGGGTACTTGTCAGCAAGCACCTTCGAGATGGCGGCGGTGAGGGTGGTCTTGCCGTGGTCGACGTGACCGATGGTTCCGATGTTGACGTGCGGCTTGGTCCGCTCGAACTTGGCCTTAGCCACTGTGGGTCCTCCTCAGGACTCGTTCGCGCGCATCCGACCGGTTGTCGGACTCAGCGCTGGTTGGTGTGTTCTTACTGTAGTCAGGCTCTGCGAGCCATCGCAGGTCGAGTAGTTACTCGCCCTTGGTCTTCTGGACGATCTCGTCGGCAACAGCCTTCGGGACCTCCGCGTAGCTGTCAAACGACATCGAGTAGACGGCACGGCCCGAGGTCTTCGACCGCAGGTCGCCGACGTAGCCGAACATCTCCGACAGCGGCACAAGGGCGCGAACGACCTTGACGCCGGTCGCGTCCTCCATTGCCTGGATCTGGCCACGGCGCGAGTTCAGGTCGCCGATGACGTCGCCCATGTACTCCTCGGGGGTGCGAACCTCGACGGCCATGAGCGGCTCGAGCAGCGTGGGGCCAGCCTTGCGGGCAGCCTCCTTGTACGCCATCGAACCGGCGATCTTGAACGCCATTTCCGACGAGTCAACGTCGTGCGAGGCGCCGTCGACGAGCGTCGCCTTGACGCCCACCGTCGGGAAGCCGGCGAGAACGCCAACCTGCATGGCGTCCTGGATGCCCGCATCCACCGAAGGAATGTACTCGCGCGGAACGCGACCACCGGTGACGGCGTTCACGAACTCGTAGCTCGTCTCGGGGGTGACCTCGAGCGGCTCGATCGTGATCTGGATCTTCGCGAACTGGCCCGAGCCACCCGTCTGCTTCTTGTGGGTGTAGTCGAACTTCTCGATCGACTTGCGAATCGTCTCGCGGTAGGCCACCTGGGGCTTACCGACGTTCGCCTCGACGTTGAACTCGCGCTTCATGCGGTCAACGAGGATGTCGAGGTGCAGCTCGCCCATGCCCTTGATGACGGTCTGGCCGGTCTCGTGGTTGAGCTCGGTGCGGAACGTCGGGTCTTCTTCGGCGAGCTTCTGGATCGCGGTGCCCAGCTTCTCTTGGTCAGCCTTGGTCTTCGGCTCGATGGCGACCTCGATGACCGGTTCGGGGAAGGTCATCGACTCGAGGACAACCTGCTCCGTGAGGTCGCAGAGGGTGTCACCCGTGGTCGTGTCCTTCAGACCGATGACGGCGTAGATGTGGCCGGCGGTGACGCTCTCGACCGGGTTCTCCTTGTTGGCGTGCATCTGGAAGATCTTCCCGATGCGCTCCTTCTTGCCCTTGGTCGAGTTGGCGACAGCCGACCCCGACTCGATGGTGCCGGAGTACACGCGGATGTAGGTCAGGCGACCGAAGAAGGGGTGCACCGCAACCTTGAACGCGAGGGCCGCAAACGGGTCCTTGGCGTCGGGCTTGCGAACGATTTCCTTCTCTTCGTCGCGCGGGTCGTGCGCCACGGTCGGGGGAACCTCGAGCGGGCTCGGCAGGTAGTCGACGACCGCGTCGAGCATCGGCTGCACGCCGCGGTTCTTGAACGCCGAGCCACAGAGAACCGGGTAGGCCTCGCTGTTGATCGTGAGCGTGCGGATCGCGCCCTTGATCTCGGCAACGGTCAGCTCTTCGCCGCCCAGGTACTTCTCGAGCAGCTCGTCCGACGCCTCGGCGACGGCCTCGAGCAGCTGAGCGCGGTACTCCTCAGCCTTCTCCTTGAGGTCTTCCGGGATCTCCTCGATGGCGTACTCCGCGCCCATCTTGACGTCACCCTTGGCGTCGCCGCGCCACGTGAGGGCGCGCATCTCGACCAGGTCGACAACGCCCTCGAAGGAGCTCTCGAAGCCGATGGGCAGCTGAATCACGAGCGGCTTGGCGCCGAGGCGCTTGATGATCGTGTCGACGGTGAAGTAGAAGTCGGCGCCCAGCTTGTCCATCTTGTTGACGAAGCAGATGCGGGGAACGTCGTACTTGTCGGCCTGACGCCAGACGGTCTCGGACTGGGGCTCAACGCCCTCCTTGCCGTCGAAGACCGCAACGGCGCCGTCGAGCACGCGCAGCGAACGCTCGACCTCGACGGTGAAGTCGACGTGGCCGGGGGTGTCGATGATGTTGATCTGGGTGCCGTTCCAGAAGCAGGTGGTGGCAGCCGAGGTGATGGTGATGCCGCGTTCCTGCTCCTGCGCCATCCAGTCCATCGTCGAGGCACCGTCGTGGGTCTCACCGATCTTGTGGTTCACACCCGTGTAGAACAGGATGCGCTCGGTCGTGGTGGTTTTGCCGGCATCGATGTGCGCCATGATGCCGATGTTGCGGACCTTGTTCAGGTCGGTGAGCACGTCAAGTGCCACGGGATGTCCTTACGTTCGGTTTTGCTGGATACGTCTAGATCGTGTCGGCCCGAGACGGGCCGCCACCCGGGCTTCGCAGCGGGGCCAGAAATGGCCCCGCTGCGCGCTCAGCCCGGGCGTTTACGCACTACCAGCGGTAGTGCGCAAACGCCTTGTTCGACTCGGCCATCTTGTGCGTGTCTTCGCGGCGCTTGACCGCGGCACCGAGACCGTTCGACGCGTCGAGGATCTCGTTCATCAGACGCTCGGTCATCGTCTTCTCGCGACGAGCCTTGGCGTACGAGGTCAGCCAGCGCAGCGCGAGCGTGTTCGCGCGGTGCGGCTTGACCTCGACGGGCACCTGGTAGGTCGAGCCACCGACACGACGCGACCGCACCTCGAGGGTGGGGCGCACGTTGTCGAGAGCCTTCTTGAGAACGACGACGGCATCCTGACCGCTCTTCGAACCGACGCCTTCAAGGGCACCGTAAACGATGCGCTCGGCGAGGCCCTTCTTGCCGTCAAGCAGGATCTTGTTGACGAGCTGGCTGACGATCGGGGCGCCGTAGACCGGGTCTGCGACGACGGGGCGCTTAGGCGCGGGACCCTTGCGAGGCATTACTTCTCCTTCTTCGCGCCGTAGCGGCTACGCGCCTGCTTGCGGTTCTTGACAGCCTGGGTGTCGAGCGCGCCGCGCACGATCTTGTAGCGAACGCCGGGAAGGTCTTTCACACGGCCGCCGCGCACGAGCACCATCGAGTGCTCCTGCAGGTTGTGGCCCTCGCCCGGAATGTAGGCGGTGACCTCGGTGCCGTTCGAGAGCTTCACACGGGCGACCTTGCGGAGCGCCGAGTTCGGCTTCTTCGGGGTGGTCGTGTACACACGAGTGCACACGCCACGCTGCTGCGGGTTGGCCTTCAGCGCCGGGGCCTTGGTCTTGACGACCTTCGGCGACCGACCCTTGCGGACCAGCTGTTGAATAGTGGGCACAATGCTCCTTGCTGAGCTGCACGGTGACAGCGGTTGCGGTTTGGTTTCGCCGGTACGTGGTGTCACGCACCGGCCTCACGCGAAACCCGCCAGAGCCTGGACGACCCTGAGCGGCGGGTATGCCGTGGGGGTATCTGGGATCACCGCGTCGTAACGCGGAGCCGAGGGACCCGGTGTGGGAGCTTCTGCTCACGCCGCCCGGCGCCGGCTTCGCGGCACAGCACAGGCGCGCGCAAATGCACACACGCGGTCAAGGATACGCGGGGGTCATCCCCCGGTCAAACGCACCGAATGCGACACTCGCGCACCGTCACCTCGCGGGCGGATGCGCGGAGCGGTCGCCGTCGGCGGGCCGCGTCAGCGGGTGGGCGCCTGCGGCGCGACGGATGCGCGGTGCGCGGCGAGATCGCGCTCGTACGCATCCTGCGCTTCGGCGTTCTTGGCCGTCTGCGTGCGGCCGCGTCGGGCGACAATGCCGCCCACCCAGATCGGGATCTCGCGGGCGAGCACGGCAGCCAGGATGCCGAGAGGGTTGACGACCTGCTGCAGGATGACAGCCTGCTGTTCGGCCGCGGAGGCGCCGGCGGCCCCCGCCGTGATGACGGCGGCGCCGATGAAGGCGACCCAGACGAGGACGGCGACGAGGAAGCCGCCGAGCACGTGCATCCACCAGCCGGCGCGGTTGGCGATCAACACAAGCAATAGGTGGGCACCGGCGAAGACGAGCACGGGCACGACGAACGGGGCGGAGGCGAGGTACTCGACGAAGCCGTTGAGGCCGTGGGGGCGCAAGGCGAGCGCCAACAGGATGGTGGCGAGCGCGTACAGGATCGTGAAGACGCCGGTGGCCAGGAGGACCACGGCGAGGCCGACCCCGCGGGTGCCGCGCTTCTTGGGGCGCGCCGGCGGGTCGACGTAGACGACGGTCGGGGCGGGCGCGGCGGCTGCCGTCGTGGTCGTGTCGCCTGTGGGAGTGTGGGCCTCGGATGCCGCCTGCGGCGCATCGTCAACGCGCGTGGCTGTGGTGTCGTTCGCCGGGAGTGCAGGCTCTGCCGCGTGCGGCTCGGGCTCGCGGAGCGGTTCGGGCTCAGTGGTGGCGGCCGGCGCCTCGGGGGTAACCGGGTGGGCGGGCTGCTCGGTGGTGGGCGAGGCAGCGTCGACACGCGACTCTGAGGGCGCGGCTGCGGTCGTCTCGCTCTCGGCCGGCTGCGCGCTCGGCGTCGTCGGCTCGTTCGGCTCGGTGCGGTCGTGGGAACCCGTGGTGGGGGTGTCGTTGCTCATGGCGAACCTCCGTAGATCGGCCCGCTCACCCTAGCAAGCGGACCAATCAACGATGGTTCTACTCGGTGGCGTCGAGCTGCGCGTCCTCTGGGGCTTCTTCCAGCGCCTCGCCGGGCTGGAGCGGTTCGTCGAGCAGAACGTACGCCATCGCGGTCAACGCGCCGGTGACGACGCCACCCTCCTCGTCAGCCGCAGGACGGGTCACCCGAAGGTCACTGATCAACAGGTAGCGGTTGGCCGCCTGCGCACGCTGGACGAAGTCGAGGACTCCCTCGAACGACCCCTCTACCTCGAGCTGCAAGGGGATCGTGATGAACACGGTGGGATCGAGCCCGGCCGGAATAATTTCTGCCCACTCTTCCGTCGGAACAAACGACTGCGCAGACTGCGCAGAGAAGTTCGCGAAGGTGACCTGCGAGACCGCCGCGAGCTCGCTCAGCTCTTGTAGCAGAGGGGGGAAGGCCGCCAAGGCTGGGATGGCTTGGCGACTTTCGGCGAGTAGCGCTTCCAGTTCGGGCTGCTGTGCCGCGAGGGCCTCCAGCTCAACAAGAGCAAGGCGCTGAAGCTCATTCGCGGAGCGCACTTGCTCGGTCTGCTCGTTCGCCGTCGCGGCACGTTCGATTTGAGGAGCGGCGCCGAGGAAGTAGCCTCCAGCGACGATCACCACCATCAGCAGCACGCTGATGATTCCCCAGAGTCGGGTGAAGTTCATTCGTCCGTCTCCTCGACGTCAGCGTCCGCGTCCGGATCCTCCGGAGCGAATCGGTCACTCCACGCATCCTCGTTGACTCCCATGGTGATTGTGGTGTCGTAGCGGCCAGTGGAGTCGTTCAACTGCACCGTGCCGGGCGTGGCGTCGGTGAACCCGGGAACCGCAGACAGCGCGTCAAGCCACTGCCTGACGTTCGGGAGGTCGACGCTCTCGGCAGTGAAGATCACCGTCGCCACGCGCGACGCGATGAGCGGATCAGTGGACGGGCTGATCGGTCGCAGCGGCGTCGCAGAACTGATGTCGAACTCAACGATCGTCACCTCACCGGGCAGGGTCGACTGCACCGTTCCAATGAACTCGGTCCACTGAATCTCCGTGAGCCCCGCTGCCTGCTGGGCGACACCGATCATGTCGACCATGGAGGCGATCGCCCGCACCTCGGAGTACTGCGCTTGCTGGCCGAGGAGCAGGGTCGTCTCGTCTTGGGCTGCGGTGAGCTGACGCTCCGCCTCGTCCGCCCGGAAGCTCAAGAACACACTGGCACCGACGACGGCGGCGAGCGTCACGATGACCCCCAGGGTGAAGTAGCCCCGCTGGCGGGCGCCCTTCGCCACGTCGCGAATCTCGCCGGGGAGGAGGTCGACGCGGGGAATGCCGCCGAACGGCACGGCGACCCCGGTCTTCGTCTTCGCGCTCATGCGGCTGCTCCGATGGCGAGACCAAGGGCGACCTGAAGCGTGTCGTGATCGACAGCATCCTGCTTCTTCGCCGCGGTCTTGATGGGGATCGAGTCGAAGGGTTTCGCAATGGCGACGGGGATGCGCGTGTAATCGGCGATGGCGCGCGCGAGGCCGGGAAGCGCGCTCGCTTTGCCGCTCAGCACAATTCGCTCTGGCGGCGCGACAGAGTGAGTGTTCTGCACAAAGGTGATGGTGTTGCGCACGCTCGTGATGAGTTCACCCGCCACCTCGTAGATGACCTCAACAATGGGGCGGTGCTCGTCGCGTACACCCTCCGTGGCAAGCCCGAGGGCGCGCTTTGCCGCCTCAGCGTCGGGCTCGGTCATGCCGAGCCGGCCCACCAGGGCGCGCGTGATGTCGCCTCCGCCCATTCCGATGAGTCGAACGAACTGCGGCACCCCGTTGTCGACGACCACGAAACTCGTCGTGTCTGCTCCGATGTCAAGCAACACGACGCGACCACTTCCCGCCTCCGTGCGCGACATCAGTCGCGTGAGCGCGAAGGGGATCAGGTCAACGCCCACCGGCTTCAGCCCGGCGATACGAGCCGCCGAGAGATTCGTCATGACCGTCTCCTTCACGGCCGCGACGAGGATGCCGTGCACGACGTCTTTGCCATCCTGCTGTTCGGCCCGCAGGGGGTAGAAGTCGTAGACGGCCTCCGACACGGGCATCGGCAGCAGGTCTTGAATCTGGAAGGGCAGAGATTCGCGGATCAGCGCGAGCGGCTGCTGCGGAACCGTGAGGTCTCGCGCAAGGACCCGCTGATTGCCCATGCCGAGTACGACGCTCTTGGTGCCGAACTTCGTCGTCGACCACAGTCGTTTCAGCGCGTTCCCGACAGTGTTCGGCTCGATGACCTCACCGCGTTTCACGGCCCCGTCAGGCAGTTCGATGGAGCCGTACCGCAGCACGGTCGGTTTTGCGGTGCCTGCACCCGCCACTTCGACGGCGCGGATGCTCGTGGCGCCGATATCGACGCCCACGATCGTTTTCGCCATGATTCTGTTCCCCCCTTGCTTCCCGACGCGGCGCGTCAGGCCAGTCCTACCAGGTCGAGGTACCCGTCAAAGAGCGACGGGCCCGCGATGATTCCGATCCACGCGCCCGCGAGCATCCAGGGGCCGAATGGGATGCCGCCGCGTCGGTCAACGCGGCGGGCGACCATGAGCGCGAGCGCGACGAGGCCACCCACGAAAAAGGCAGCGAAGGCGCCGACCGCGAGCGCGCCCCAGCCAACCCAGCCGAGGAGGGCCCCGATGGCGACGGCGAGCTTGACGTCGCCGAGGCCCATGCCGCCCTTCCAGGCCAGGGCAAGCAGCAGGTAGCCGCCCGACAGCGCGAGGGCCCCACCGAGCACGCGGACGGCGAGCGCTGCGTCGAGGGTGACACCCGCGGCGATCAGGCCCGTGCCGAGCGACATCAGGATTGTCGGGTACACGATGGCGTTCGGCAGCCGGTGCGTGTCGAGGTCGATAGCGGTGAGGGCGACGCTCGCCGCGGCAAACCAGGCTAGCGCGAGGAACCACGCGCTCGCGGCAATCGTCTCGGGGATGCTCGTGGCCGTCGCAAGAGCCGGTGCGGCCACCAGTGCAGCCACCACCACGAGCGCCGCCGTGCCCAGCTCCACGAGCGGGTAGCGAGCCGAGATGGGAGCGGCGCAATCGCGGCACTTGCCGCGCAGCACCAGCCACGACAGGACCGGCACGTTGTCGCGCTTACGAATCGGGGTCTCGCAGTTTGGGCACGCGCTCGGCGGTGACACGATCGAGGCCCCCGCGGGCACTCGGTGCACCACGACATTGAGAAAGGATCCGACGGCGAGGCCGAGCACGCCGGAGAGCCCGACGAGCACGGCCACGAACGTCGGATCACTCATCGCGCTGAGCCGTCGGCATTGAAGGCGCGCTCGGTCTCGATCCAGACGTTGATGCCGTACGTGGTCGTCACCGGCGAGAGGAACTTCGGCGGAGCCGTGTAGCGCAGGCGCGGGTCGTAGTTGTACTCCTTGTCGTACCCGCCGTTGGCGACAGTTGCGGTGCCTTGGCGAACAATGCCGCGGAATTTCTGACCCATCGCACCGTTGACGATGAGGTCGCCACGGTCGCCTCCTCGATAGAAGTTCTGCACCTGGATCGTGCGCTCGACGGACAGCATCGCTGCGTCGATTCGCCGGTTGACATCGCTGAGAAGTGCCTGCCCGCTCGAGTTCACGGGGTTCCACACGAAGATCGAGTTGTTGCCGACGAGCCCCAGGATGTCTTCTTGGGAGTCGCGGTAGGCGATGTTGCCCGTGATGTAGATGAAGTTTTCGGCGGCGATGGTGATCTTGCCGCTCATCGAGCCTTCGACGAAGACGTCTCCTACTCGACACTGATACGAATTTGCCTGAAGACGGGGCAGTTGCTCGAAGCGAATCGGGTACCCGATGCCGTTGCCGACGACGGAGCCGCCGCCCTCAACAGAGTTGTTGCCAGCGCCCGTGCAGTTCAGCCCTGCCGGGCGCTGGTCGGAGCGCCAGAAGTTCGGATCGGTGTTCACGGATGGCACGTTCTGCACGTAGATGAGGTTGTTCTCCGGCGGTGTGAACCGATGCCCAGAGCCGGTGGTGATGCGCGAGATGTCGCCACACGCGCTGGGTGCCGAGCCGGTCGTCGCGGGCTGTCCGGCGATTCGAGTCGCACGAGTCCACGGTGAGTACACCGTTATCTCGCCATTGCTGTGCAGCGTGATCTTCGTCGGCCCTGTGTAGAGGCATCCGGGGCGCGGTACATCGATGGGAAGGTCGCTGCGCACCTCCCGTCGCATCTGCGTGTTCGTCTGCGGCAGTTCGAGTTGCGGTGCGAATGCGGGGTATCCCGGCAAGGTGAAGCGTGGGTTGCCCTGCGAACCACAGCCTGCGCCCGCCGAGGTCCGGGCGAGCACCCGCGGAGTGGAGGGGTTCGCTGTCGTCACTGTGCCGTTGAATTCGGTGCCACAGGCGCGGATGGTGTCGTTCGAATGCACCGGCCCGTTGAGCACGTCACGATTTCCGAAAGCGATGTTGCTGCACGATGTGGGTCGTGGGTTCAGCCAGTGATACCTCTCGCAGCTGGTGGCGGCGCCACTCAGGTTCGTGTCCTGCATTTCGAGGTCGGTGAAGTACAGGAAGTCGATGAAGCCCTGCTGTCGAAGGTCAGCGACGATCGTTCGGGTGGCGTCGCCAACGCGACCGGTCGACCGAATACGAAGGTTTCCGGTCGTGGCGTACTCCGAATTGTCGACTTCGTATCGGAACTCGCTGTCGCCGTTTGAACCAGGGATCGTGGCCCACGTTCCCGTTTCCCCGAGACCGAACGCAGGGTTGTCGTCCGGCGGCAGCTGCACCACGCTTCCGGCACTGAAGGCGGATGCGGGGTTTCCGTATCGCAGATAGGCCGGCTCGTTCGCGAGTCGGCTCTGGTACTCCTCAATGCCCGCGTAGGCAGCCGCCATCGCGGCGTTCCACCGCTGGTCTGATGCCGATTTACCGTACGCCGCGAGGCCGTACGACATCATGATCGTCACGAATATGGTCAGCACGGCGCCGACGCTGATCACGATGACCAACGACATCCCGCGTTCCGCGTCGCCGAGACGCGTTCTCAACAGTCGAAGCATGATCTATAGCCCCACTCTCGCTACACCCAGATTGGGAATTCCGACGGTATTGCGCAGTGTGACCGGCTCGGCCTGCGCAGTCGTGTCGGCTTGTACGGTGAGGGTTATCCGCACGGCTGCCACGGATCGTCTCTGATCAACGCTCAGCGACGCGCCCTCAGGGATCGTAAACGTGGCGCCCGCCGCGGTGAGGTACGTGAAGAGCCACGGCTGCCCCGGCTGCCGCTCGGGCAGTTGTCGCGCGATCACCCGCTCACCCTGTGACGTCGATGCAAACGACCAGTAACCCGCCACGTCTTGTGTCGCAAGGAAACGCTCTTCAACGAGCTCATTGTCCGCGTTGATGAAGAATCGGATTCGGATGGGCGCGGGAGTGTCTGAATCGGTGTCGACGTAGGCGTGAATCACCATCTCCTCGTTGGAGGCAAGGGTGAACACCGGGTCATTGAGGACGGCATTCTGACGGGGAATCTCCGTTCCCGATCGGATGATGCGGGTGAGATCGTTCATCCCGAGCGCCGCCGTTGTCGTGCTGTCTGAGGCGGCCCTGTCCTCGTTGAACGTATTGGTGAATGCAACGAAGAACGACACAACGATGAGGCCGACGATTCCTGTGAGGAACATCGTCACGAGCAGTTCCGGCAAGCTGACGCCGTCGTCAGACTGCCATGCCTTGCGCCGAATCATTGCGGCACCGTGCGCGGGTCGAGCGTGACAACGCCGGACAGCAGGCCCCCGAGCGGCCCCCCGACATCTCCCAGGGTGACCGGCGTGATTGCGAGCCCACTAACGGGTGTCGGCTGACTTCCGGATGAGTCGCCGACGAAGATTTCCCAGCTGCCGTAGGGCAGCGCGATGCGCTCGGTTCCTGGTCGCGGCGTTGGACGAACGTTGCGATCAAAGGTGAACGTCATGGGGACCGCGCACCCCGGGCCGCCCGCGTTGACCGATGTCGCCCGAATGTAACGGGTGCCAGACCCCGTGCCGAGGTTCACATCAATGATGCCCATGGGCACGTCGAGCGTGGGCGCGGTGCTACCGGGGTTGGCCGCAACCGGACCGGACCTCACCCCGACAAAACTCTGACCACCTGCAACACGAGGCTCCCACGCGGCCGGGTCGACCGCGAGGCATCCATCACTCGCATTAGCATCACCAGGAATTCCAGTCGGCGGGATGAACGCGCCGGGGATGACCTGATATCCGGAGGAGAAGGGGAACAGGTTGATGGTGCGAGGGTTCGTCACACTGTGCGTGCTACGGTGCACGCCGTAGGAACTGACGAACGAGGTCACCATCTCGCGCGACAGCAACGGCGCGAGGCCGGCAGGTCGATTAGATGCGTAGTTCACGGTGAAGGTTGCGGCACGGTCGTAGAGGAAGCTCGCGGAAGCCGCGGCACCTGCCGTGACTTGAGTCACCCTGGTCACATCTTGCACTTGGTCGGCGCTGATGTAGCCGCCGACGTTGAGCCTCACGTTGTAGTTGCCTGGCACGACCTTCAATACGTACGTGCAGCCCTGAGCATCGGTGGCGCGCGGCGTCTCGGTCAACGGTTGAGCGCCTCCCGCGGGAGAAGCGGGGGCGGCGCCCGGTGTCAGACCGGCGACGCCCGTGCCCGCGCTGTTGAGAATATTCACCAGAATGGTGCCGAGGGCGGGGTCGTTGATGCGCTCGTCGGGGTTCAGCAGCGTGTACGAGGTGACCGGGCGGTCTGCGTCTCGCATGCTGCCCCAGCGCACCTCGACGGCAATGCGCTTGTATCGGAGCGGCTGACCGCCCGTGCCGCACTCGAGATCGGTCGCCGGGTCGCTCACCCACCGCGCGATCCGGCGAACCTCAAACTGGTCACCATTGAGTTCGACCGTGCGTGTCGCGTCAAGGAGACTGAAGATGTCATCGACGTCGCGAATGAGGTCGATCTCCTCCGCGGCGAGATTCGTGGCGACTTGGATGGCGCGAGACTCGCGGCTGAGCTGCAGCATCGCGAGCAGACCGTAGAGCACGCCGGTCGAGATGAGCGCGAAGATGACCATCGCGACGAGCATCTCGGGCAGGCCGAGCCCGCGGTCGTCGCGATTCGCGATGGTGAAGAAGCGGCGGATGCCGGTCATGCGAGCTCCCCCCTCCGGGCTCGTGAACGGTTCAGATGGTGCTGTGGTGCGGAAGCGGGGGGGCGCCGCGTGCGCGACGCCCCCCCCGGGTTCGACCTACGGATCGTTAGTTGAAGACTCCGCTCAACCCACCAGCGCCCGAGTCGTAGGTCGTCGTGTCGCCGGCGGTCGGGAGAGACGAGTGCACCCCTGTGAGCACAAAGTCCGTGGCCGTCTGCTCCGTGATGGTAACGGTCACGCCATCGCTCGCCACAAGATCAAGGTCTCCAACAACGATGCCAACGTACGAACCACCGCGCTCAGTCGCTTCCGTCTGCATCGCGATCGCGGCGTTGCGAAGGTCGGACTCGACCGCGCTGCGCCATGCAGCCTCGCGCTGGTTGAGGAACACCGGGATGGCAATGGCCGCCAGCACACCGATGATGATGACGACGACGAGGAGCTCGATGAGCGTGAAGCCCTTCTCCCCTTCGCGTCGGGCCTGCAGGCGTTCGGTGACCTGCTCGTTGAACTTCAGCATCATGAGATGCCTCTCTTTCCTATCGTAATGGATTCGGACAGGACCCCCAGATGAATGTCGGGCCCCCCAGGTGCAACACTTCCAGCGGTTCTTCCGCCGGTACATCCCGTATTCGGGGGGTCTACCCCCCTTGGATGCCCCCCAGTTCGGGGGCTAGTGCGGCGTGGCTAACCGATCTGGTCGAAGATAGTGAAGACCGGCATGTAGAGCGCGATGATCATGCCGCCGATGATGCCGCCGATAAGGCCGATCATGATCGGCTCGATCAGAGCGGTCAGAGACTCAGCAGTCGACTGCACCTCTTCGTCGTAGAAGTCGGCGATCTTCGTGAGCATGATCTCGAGCGAGCCCGAGTCTTCGCCCACGGCCACCATCTGGGTCACCATCTCGGGGAACACCGGTTCGTTGGCGAGCGGTGCAGCGATCGAGTTACCCGTGCGCACCGACTCTTGCACGTGGCGCAGGGCCTCTTCGATAACCCAGTTGCCACTCGTCTCACCCACGATGGCGAGCGACTGCAGCACCGGCACGCCCGAACCCATCATGGTCGCGAAGTTGCGCGAGAAGCGGGCGATGGCGACCTTGCGGAACAGGTCGCCGAACACCGGCACCTTCAGCTTGAACTTGTCGACGACGGAACGTACGTCGTCTTTGCGTTTGTTCGCCCGCCACCAGATCGAGAACGCGATCGATCCCACGATGAGCAAGGGCAGGATCCAAATCATGTTCTCGCTGATGGTCACGAGCACCTGTGTCGGAATGGGCAAAGCGGCATCGAAACCTTCAAACATGCCTTTGAAGACAGGCACGATGAACAGGATCATCCCGATGACGGCCAGGATCGCCATGGCAAGCACAGCAACGGGGTAGGTCATGGCGCTCTTGATGGTCTGACGCAACTTCACGTCAGACTCGAAGTTCTTCGCAATTGACTCGAGTGCGTCGTCGAGAAAGCCGCCCGTTTCTCCTGCTCTGACCAAGTGAATCATCAGCCGCGGGAACGTCTCGGGGTGCCGGTTCAGCGAGTCAGACAGCGAGGACCCGGCCTCGACGTCGCCGCGCACCTTGCCCAGCACCTCGCGCAGCTTCTCGTTCTCGGTCTGCTCCGACAGAATCGTGAGCGCCCGCAATAGGGACAGTCCGGATGCGAGCATCGTCGCCAACTGTCGGCTCGCCACGGCCAGGTCTTTGAGCTTGACGCGCTTCGTGAGACCCGGAATCTCGATCTCTTTTTGCAGGCCAGTGCCGCCGCTCGACTCATTGATCGATACCGGGGAAACACTCATGGCGCGCAGGCGCGCAATGACCTCAGACTCTGACGATGCGTCGAGCTTGCCCTTGACGAGCTTGCCCTGACCATCACGGGCCGAGTAGGCGTAGGTGCGCGCTGTCGTGGCCATCAGTAGCCGCCGCCCTGGCCCGCGCCGGCCATCGAGTCACCGCGGTGAATCAGTTGCTTGAGGCTCTCGAGGTCTTGCGCCTTCTCAATGGCGGCAGCGTGGGTAATCACTCCGTGGTTGACGAGGTCGGCGAGGTGTTGGTCCATGGTGTGCATGCCGATCTCGCCTCCCGACTGCAGGGCCGACGGAATCTGGAACGTCTTGCCCTCACGGATCAGGTTCGCGATCGCGGGCGTTGCCACCAAGATCTCGGTGGCCACCGCACGGCCCGCACCGCTCGCCCGGGGAACCAGCGTCTGACAGACCACCCCCTGCAGCGTGGCGGCGAGTTGCGCACGCACCTGACCCTGCTGGTGGGGTGGGAACACGTCAATGACACGGTCAACGGTCTGCCCGGCACTCTGCGTGTGCAGGGTGGCGAACACGAGGTGCCCCGTCTCGGCCGCGGTGAGAGCCGTCGAGATCGTCTCGAGGTCACGAAGCTCACCGATCAGAATGACGTCGGGGTCTTGACGAAGAACGTGCTTCAAAGCCGCCTGGAATGAGTGGGTGTCGGCACCGACCTCACGCTGGTTGACCAGCGACTTGCGATTCGAGTGCATGAACTCGATCGGGTCTTCAACGGTCACGATGTGGTCGGCGCGCGTGCGGTTCACGAGGTCGATGAGCGCCGCAAGCGTCGTCGATTTACCCGACCCGGTCGGCCCCGTGACCAACACGAGTCCGCGGGGAAGCGTGGAGAAGCGCGACACCGCATCGGGAACGCCGAGCTCGTGCAGGCTCTTGATCTCGGTGGGAATGAGGCGGAAGGCGGCGCCCATCTTGCCGCGCTGCTGGTAGACGTTGACGCGGAAGCGGCTGACCTCAGTCAGGGTGAACGCAAAGTCGAGTTCGAGCACTTTCTCGAAGATGTCGCGCTGCGCCTCGCTCATGATGCTGTGCAGCGCTGAGCGCATCTTCTCGGCGGTCCACGGAACCGCCGTTGCGAGGTCGCGCAGGCTGCCGTGCAAACGAATACGCGGTGCGGCGTCCACCGCCAAGTGCAGGTCAGACGCTCCTTCCCGAACCACCTGGTGCAGTGCCCACAGAAGGTCCCCGTCAGCGGGTGTTGCTGCGCTGCGACGGCCCGGGTGGTGGGCAGGTGATGCTTCGGCCACGGGTGCCCGATGAGGCGCGTCATCGTCGTCATCACGACGCTGGGGTGGCATCGCAACGATCGACGGCGCGGGCGGGGCCGCCGTCGTCGACCCGAGGTGCGGGCGGACTGTGGGGGCCTGCTGGGCGGGCGCCGCGGCGCCCGCTGTCGTTGCCGCGGCGGCGGCGGGCGGCGGGGCGGACGGCGAGACTGACGTCTGCACCGGCGTCGGGGCCACCTGCGGTGCTGTCACGGCGGCGGGCCCCATGGAAATGGGGGGCGTCGCGGGGGGCGGCGCTTGAGGCGCCGAGACCTGCGGCGCCGGTGCATCGAGTGCCTTGGGGCTGTCGACCTGACGGGCCACCGGCGGCGCGCCACCCGGCGCGGCGTGTGCGGGCGGAAACAGGGGCGGAGCGCTCGGCGGAACGAGCGGCGCCGCTGACGGCGACGCCGCCGAGGTCGGCTCAGCCTGGGCGGGCGCGCTCGGCGGCGTCAGAACCGAACGATCGGCGTCGCCGGCGCCCTTCGGCTGAAACAAGGAAAACCCGGAATCGGACATGGTGTACTGCTCCCCCCTCGGCGTGACGTCAGGCGACGACGCGCAGAACTTCTTCGATCGATGTCTTGCCCATCGCGACCTTGAGCCAGCCGTCCTGACGGAGGGTGATCATCCCCTCTTCGACAGCGACGCGGCCAATCTCGGCGCTTGACGCGCGCGCGACAGCCAAGCGCTCGATGGCCTCGCTGATCTGCATGACCTCGTGTAGCGCGATGCGGCCGCGGTAGCCGGTGCCCGAGCAGTGCTGGCAACCGGCGGGGCGGTGCAGGGTCGGCACGGCGTGCAGCTCAGGGTCGAAGCCGATACGCATGCCGACCAGTTGCGAAACCTCGGGCACGTACTGCTCTTTACACTTTTCGCACAAGCGGCGGGCGAGGCGCTGAGCGACGATGCAGTCGAGTGCTGAACCCACCAAGAAGGGCTCGATGTCCATCTCAATCAGTCGAGTCACCGCGCTCGGCGCGTCGTTCGTGTGCAGGGTCGACAGCACCAAGTGACCGGTCAGCGACGCCTCGATGGCGATCTGCGCGGTCTCGTGGTCACGGATCTCACCCAGCAGCACGACGTCGGGGTCAGAACGCAGGATACTGCGCAGCGCGCTCGCAAAGGTCAGCCCGGCTTTGGGATTCACCTGCACCTGGTTGATGCCGGGAATGCGGTACTCGACCGGGTCCTCAACCGTGATGACGTTGATCTCGGGGGTCGACACGGCGTGCAGGGTCGTGTACAGCGTGGTCGACTTACCCGATCCCGTCGGGCCGGTGACCAAGATCATGCCGTAGGGCTTCGTATACGACTCCTTGAACACCGCAGCGTTGCGCTCCAGCAGGTCGAGTGCTTCAAGGCTCAGCGTGGTCGTCGAGTTGTCGAGAATACGCATGACAATCTTCTCGCCGAACACGGTAGGCAGAGTGGCCACGCGCAGGTCGATCTTCGTGCCGGAGTGCTGCACCGACAAGCGGCCGTCTTGCGGCTTGCGGCGCTCAGCGATATCGATGTCGGCCATGATCTTGAGTCGCGAGATCACCGCATTCTGAATGTTTTTGGGCGCTCGCTGCATCTCGTGGAGAACGCCGTCAATGCGGTAGCGAACCCGAAAATCGTATTCAGTCGGTTCGATGTGAATATCGGATGCACGGTCTTGAATCGCTTGGCTGATGAGCAGGTGCACAAATCGAACGATCGGCGCATCGTCATCCCGAATCTCGCTGTAGTCGTTCGTCGCGATTTCGGTCGACGTCTCGTCGGTGATCTCTGACGTGAGACTTGTCAGCTCACCATCGGCACGGTGATAGCGATTGATGGCCTGCTCGAGATCGGTCGCCTCCGCGACAACGGGCACAACGTGCAAGCGGGTCACGGCACGGACATCGTCGATCGCCAAGACGTTGCCCGGGTCAGCCATGGCGAGGGTGATCGTGCTGGAGGTCGCGTGAATCGGAAGCACAGAGTGACGGCGACAGATCTGGCTCGTCACGAGAGAGATCGCCGCACTGTCGACCGGGTACTCCGCCAGCTCGACAAACGACAGGCCGGCGGCCTCGGCCCGTGCCGACGCCGCCTGCGACGGCGAGATCACACCCTGGTCAACGAGATCGTCGACAATTTCATCGCGATCGATGTCGGTCGAGTCCAGCGCGGTGATGGGCATGTAGCCCCGAATAATCAGCACTTCTGCGACTGAAACCATGTGTGCACTTCCCCCTCGCCGAATGCATGTGCTGTTCGCCTCGCGCATGCACGTCCCCGCAGTGAACGCTACGACACGCCGTAGCCCTGCCCTACTCCCTCATTCGGGGGCCAGCGGTATTGAGATGGGTCAGCCGTCCCCCCAAAACGGGGGCGAAAATGCCGAAGGCCCCGGCCTGCGCGAAGCAGGGCCGGGGCCTTCAGGGTGAATCAGCGGATCAGCTGTAGGTGCCGCCCGAGTTGTTGCCACCCGTGAACTCATCGCTCGAGAACGAGTCGAAGTCGACGAACGACAGGTCGGCCTCGCTGAACGCGGAGTCGTCGGCGAAGATGCGGTTCGGGTAACGCTCCGACTTCGCCTCCTCGGTCGCATCCACCGACACGTTGCGGTAGGCCGCGAGGCCGGTACCCGCCGGGATCAGCTTTCCGATGATGACGTTCTCCTTCAGGCCGAGCAGCGGGTCGCGCTTGCCCTCCATGGCGGCCTGCGTGAGCACGCGGGTCGTCTCCTGGAAGGACGCGGCCGACAGCCACGACTCGGTTGCCAGCGACGCCTTGGTGATACCCATGACCTCCTGACGAGCCGACGCCGTCTTCTTGCCCTCGGCCAGCGCCTCGCGGTTCAGCGCGTTGTACTTCGAGCGGTCGACGAGCTCACCCGGCAGCAGGTCGGTCTCGCCGTGGTCAACCACGGTGACCTTGCGCAGCATCTGGCGAACGATGACCTCGATGTGCTTGTCGTGAATCGGCACACCCTGCGAGCGGTAGACGCCCTGCACACCCTCGACGAGGTGCTGCTGCACGGCGCGCACGCCCTTGACGCGCAGCACCTCCTTCGGGTCGACCGGACCCTCGAGCAGCTGCTGGCCGAGCTCGACGTGCTGACCGTCCTCGACGAGCAGAGCGGCACGCTTCGTGACCGGGTACACGACCTCCTCGTCCCCGTTGTCGGGGGTGAGGATGAGGCGACGCTGAGCCTGCGAGTCGTCGATCGTGATGCGACCGGCGCTCTCGGCGATCGGGCTCGACCCCTTCGGGGTGCGGGCCTCGAACAGCTCGGTCACGCGGGGCAGACCCTGCGTGATGTCGTCAGCCGAGGCCGAACCACCCGTGTGGAAGGTACGCATCGTCAGCTGGGTTCCAGGCTCACCGATCGACTGGGCCGCGATAATGCCGACGGCCTCACCGAGGTCAACGCGTTGACCGGTGGCGAGCGAACGGCCGTAGCAAGCCGCGCACACACCGACGGCGCTTTCACACGTGAGGACCGAACGCACCTTGATCGACGCGACGCCCGCGGCAACGAGCTCATTGATGAGCACGTCACCGACGTCGACGCCGGCCTCGGCAACCACGGTGCCCTTCGCGTCGACCGCGTCAGCGGCCAGCGTGCGAGCAAACACCAGGTTCTCGACGTTGTCGTCGCGCACCCACTGGCCGTCGACCTCGTGAGCGATCGGGAAGTCGAGACCCTTCGAGGTGCCGCAGTCGTCCTCGCGGATGATCACGTCCTGTGCGACGTCGACGAGTCGACGCGTCAGGTAGCCCGAGTCAGCGGTACGCAGAGCGGTGTCGGCGAGACCCTTACGCGCACCGTGGGTGGCGATGAAGTACTCGGCGACCGACAGGCCCTCGCGGTACGAGTTGATGATCGGGCGGGCGATGATCTCACCGCGCGGGTTCGAGACGAGGCCTCGCATACCGGCGATGTTTCCGACCTGCAGCCAGTTACCGCGGGCACCCGAGGTGACCATGCGGTTGATGGTGTTGTACGTCGGGATGTTCTCGCGCATCGCGTCGTTGACGGCCTTGGTGCCTTCCGTCCACAGTGCGACCAGTTCGCGACGACGCTCGTCATCGGTCGTCAGGCCCTTGTCGAACTGCGCCTGAATCTTGGCGGCCTTCTTCTCGTACTCGGCGACGATCTGCTTCTTCGCCGGCGGCGTCACGACGTCGCTGAGGGCGACGGTCACACCCGAGCGCGTGGCCCAGTGGAATCCGGCGTCCTTCATCTTGTCGAGCGTCGCGGCGACGATCGTCTTCGGGTAGCGCTCGGCGAGGTCGTTCACGATCTGCGAGATCGTGCCCTTGTCGGCCACGTGGTCGATGAACGGGAAGTCTTCGGGCAGCAGGTCGTTGAAGAGCGCACGACCGAGGGTCGTCTCCTTCAGTTCGCGGCCGTCCTTGTACTTCTGACCGGTGAGGCGGATGCGCGCCACAGCGTTCAGGTGCAGGGCACCCGAATCCATGGCCATGATCGCCTCGGACGTGTTCGAGAACGCACGGCCCTCGCCGACGGCGCCTTCGCGCACGGTGGTGAGGTGGTGCAAACCGATGATCATGTCCTGCGTCGGAACCGTCACCGGGCGGCCGTCAGACGGCTTCAGGATGTTGTTCGACGCGAGCATGAGGATGCGGGCCTCGGCCTGCGCCTCGACCGACAGCGGAAGGTGCACAGCCATCTGGTCACCGTCGAAGTCGGCGTTGAACGCCGCGCAGACGAGCGGGTGAAGCTGGATTGCCTTGCCCTCAACGAGCTGCGGCTCGAAGGCCTGGATGCCGAGACGGTGCAGCGTGGGCGCACGGTTCAGCATGACGGGGCGCTCGCGGATGATCTCTTCGAGCACGTCCCACACCTGCGGACGCGAACGCTCGACCATGCGCTTCGCGCTCTTGATGTTCTGGGCGTGGCCCAGGTCGATCAGACGCTTGATCACGAACGGCTTGAACAGCTCGAGCGCCATGATCTTCGGCAGACCACACTGGTGCAGCTTCAGCTGCGGGCCGACAACGATGACCGAACGGCCCGAGTAGTCGACGCGCTTACCGAGCAGGTTCTGACGGAAACGACCCTGCTTACCCTTCAGCATGTCGCTGAGCGACTTGAGCGCACGGTTACCCGTACCCGTCACCGGGCGGCCGCGACGACCGTTGTCGAACAGCGCGTCAACGGCCTCCTGCAGCATGCGCTTCTCGTTGTTCACGATGATCTCGGGAGCACCGAGGTCGAGCAGGCGACGCAGACGGTTGTTGCGGTTGATGACGCGGCGGTACAGGTCGTTCAGGTCACTGGTCGCGAAGCGGCCACCGTCGAGCTGCACCATGGGGCGCAGCTCCGGCGGGATGACCGGAACGGCTTCCAGCACCATGGCGGCCGGCGAGGTGCCGGTCTGCAGGAACGAGTTGACGACCTTCAGGCGCTTGATCGCACGGATCTTCTTCTGGCCCTTACCGCCGGCGATCTGCTCGTGGAGCAGCTCGCTCTCAGCGGCGAGGTCGAAGGTCTCGAGACGACGCTTGATCGCCTCGGCGCCCATGTGCGCCTCGAAGTACAGGCCGTAGCGGTCCTGCAGCTCTTGGAACACGGCGTCTTCGGGCTTCAGGTCGCCAACCTTGAGGGTGCGGAAGTCTTCCCACACGCGCTCGAGCTGAGCGATCTGCTCGTCGAAGGACTTGCGCAGCTGCGCCATTTCCTTTTCGCCGGCGTCTTTCGTCTTGCGCTTCTGGTCGGCCTTGGCGCCTTCCTCTTCGAGCGCAGCGAGTTCGCCCTCGAGCTTTTCGAGGCGCATCGCGATCGCGGAGTCGCGCTGCTTCTCAAGTGTCTGGATCTCGAGGCGCATCTCGTTCTCGAGGCCGGGCATGTCGGAGTGACGGCCCTCTTCGTCGACCGAGATCACCATGTAGGCGGCGAAGTAGATGACCTTTTCGAGGTCTTTCGGCGCCATGTCGAGCAGGTAACCGAGACGGCTCGGAACACCCTTGAAGTACCAGATGTGGGTGACCGGGGCGGCGAGCTCGATGTGGCCCATGCGCTCACGGCGCACAGCCGACTTCGTGACCTCAACGCCACAGCGCTCACACACGATGCCCTTGAAGCGCACGCGCTTGTACTTGCCACACGAGCACTCCCAGTCGCGGGAGGGCCCGAAGATCTGCTCGCCGAAGAGGCCGTCCTTTTCAGGCTTCAGCGTGCGGTAGTTGATGGTTTCCGGCTTCTTGACCTCGCCGTACGACCATTTGCGGATGTCGTCGGCCGTAGCCAGACCGATCTGCAGGTAGTCGAAAGTAGTTGCGTCGAGCACAGGTTCTTCTCTCTCGTAACAGTCTTTGTCAGTACTCGGGGGCGCTTAGATCTCGTCGATCGACGACGACTCGAAGCGGCTAGAGATGTTGATGCCGAGCTCTTCAGCGGCACGGTAGACCTCGTCATCCGTGTCTTTGAGGCTCAGCGCCGTGCCGTCGGCCGAGAGCACCTCGACGTTCAGGCAGAGCGACTGCATCTCTTTGATCAGAACCTTGAAGCTCTCGGGGATACCCGGCTCCTGGATGTTCTCGCCCTTGACGATCGACTCGTACACCTTGACGCGGCCGAGGATGTCGTCGGACTTGATGGTCAGGATCTCTTGCAGCGCGTAAGCAGCGCCGTACGCCTCGAGAGCCCAGACCTCCATCTCACCGAATCGCTGTCCACCGAACTGCGCCTTACCACCGAGCGGCTGCTGGGTGATCATCGAGTACGGACCCGTCGAACGCGCGTGGATCTTGTCGTCGATGAGGTGGTGCAGCTTCAGGATGTACATGTAGCCGACCGAGATCGGGTCGGGGAACGGCTCGCCCGAACGACCGTCGAACAGTCGCGCCTTGCCAGAGGAATCGATCATGCGCTGACCGTCGCGGTTCGGCAGGGTCGAGTCGAGGAGCCCTGCAATCTCGTCCTCACGGGCACCGTCGAACACCGGGGTGGCGATCTTGGTGCCGGGAGCAGCCTCGCGCGCCTCGGCGGGGATGCCGGCGGCCCAGTCGGGGTTGCCCTCGACCTTCCAGCCGCGCGATGCCGCCCACCCCATGTGGATCTCGAGGATCTGGCCGAAGTTCATGCGGCCGGGAACACCGAGCGGGTTGAGGACGATGTCGACCGGCGTGCCGTCTTCGAGGAAGGGCATGTCTTCGACGGGGAGGATCTTCGAGATGACGCCCTTATTGCCGTGGCGGCCCGAGAGCTTGTCACCCTCAGAGATCTTGCGCTTCTGGGCGATGTAGACGACCACGCGCTGGTTGACGCCCGAGCCGAGCTCGTCGTCACCGTCTTCGGCGTCGAACACCTTGACACCGATGATCGTGCCCTGCTCGCCGTGGGGAACCTTCAGCGAGGTGTCGCGAACCTCACGGCTCTTCTCGTTGAAGATGGCACGCAGCAGACGCTCTTCGGCCGACAGCTCGGTCTCACCCTTCGGCGTGACCTTGCCGACGAGGATGTCGCCGGGGCGGACCTCGGCACCGATGCGGATGATGCCGCGCTCGTCGAGGTCGGCCAGCAGCTCGGGGCTGACGTTCGGCAGGTCGCGAGTGATCTCTTCCTTACCGAGCTTCGTGTCGCGCGCGTCGACCTCGTACTCCTCGATGTGGATCGAGGAGAGCGTGTCGTCCTTCACCAGGTTCTGGCTAAGGATGATCGCGTCTTCGAAGTTGTAGCCCTCCCACGACATGAACGCCACGAGGAGGTTCTTGCCAAGCGCGAGCTCGCCGTTCTCGGTTGCGGGGCCGTCGGCGATGACCTCGCCGGCCTCGACGCGCTCGCCTGCGGAGACGATCACGCGGTGGTTGTAGTTCGTGCCCTGGTTCGAGCGGTCGAACTTGCGCAGGAAGTACTCCTTCGTGCCGCCCTCATCGAGCTGCAGCACGACGCGGTCGGCCGACACCTCGGCGACGACACCAGCCTTCTCGGCGGTGATGACGTCACCCGCGTCGATCGCGGCGTAGTTCTCCATACCCGTACCCACGAGCGGCGACTCAGAACGCAGCAGCGGTACAGCCTGGCGCTGCATGTTCGCACCCATGAGGGCGCGGTTCGCGTCGTCGTGCTCAAGGAACGGGATGAGCGAGGTCGCCACCGACACCATCTGGCGCGGCGAGACGTCCATGTAGTCGACCTGGTCGGACGGGACGAGCTCAACCTCACCACCCGGCTTACGCACGAGCACACGGTCGTCTGCGAACGAACCGTCGGCCTTCAGCGGAGCACCGGCCTGGGCGACGATGAAGTCGTCCTCCTCGCTCGCGGTCAGGTAGTCGATCGTTTCGGTGACCTTGCCCTTGGTGACGCGACGGTACGGCGTCTCGATGAAGCCGAAGGCGTTGATGCGGGCGAACGATGCGAGCGAACCGATGAGGCCGATGTTCGGGCCTTCCGGGGTCTCGATCGGGCACATGCGGCCGTAGTGCGAGGGGTGCACGTCGCGCACCTCGACGCCGGCACGCTCACGCGACAGACCACCCGGACCAAGCGCCGACAGGCGGCGCTTGTGGGTAAGGCCCGCAAGCGGGTTGTTTTGGTCCATGAACTGCGACAGCTGCGAGGTGCCGAAGAACTCCTTGATCGCGGCCACGACGGGGCGCACGTTGATCAGGGTCTGCGGCGTGATCGCCTCGATGTCTTGCGTGGTCATGCGCTCGCGGACAACGCGCTCCATGCGCGAGAGCCCCGTGCGGACCTGGTTCTGGATCAGCTCACCGACGGCGCGGATACGACGGTTACCGAAGTGGTCGATGTCGTCGACGTCGAGGCGAATGTTCGCCTTCTTGCCCGAGCGCAGACCCTCGATCTCGGTGCGACCCTCGTGCAGCGACACCATGTACTTGATCGTCGCGACGATGTCGTCGACGGTCAGCACGGAGTCGCTGAGCGGGGCCTCGAGGCCGAGCTTGCGGTTGATCTTGTAGCGACCGACCTTCGCGAGGTCGTAGCGCTTCGAGTTGAAGTAGAAGTTGTCGAGCAGCGCACGCGCGGCCTCGGCGGCAACCTGCTCGCCCGGACGCAGCTTGCGGTAGATGTCTTTGAGCGCCTCTTCCTTCGTGAGGACGGTGTCTTTCTCGAGGGTCTGCTCGATCGACTCGACGCCGGCGAAGGCCTCGCGGATCTCCTCGGTGGTCATGCCGAGCGCCTTCAGGAAGACGGTGACCGACTGCTTGCGCTTGCGGTCGATGCGCACGCCGACCTGGTCGCGCTTGTCGATCTCGAACTCAAGCCACGCGCCGCGGCTGGGGATGATGCGCGCGGTGTAGATGTCTTTGTCGCTCGTCTTGTCTGCCGTGCGCTCGAAGTACACGCCGGGCGAACGAACGAGCTGCGAGACGACGACACGCTCGGTGCCGTTGATGATGAACGTGCCGCGCTCGGTCATGAGCGGGAAGTCGCCCATGAAGACGGTCTGCGTCTTGATCTCACCGGTCATGTGGTTCATGAACTCGGCCTCAACGTAGAGGGGCGCGGCGTAGGTCTTGCCACGCTCTTTGCACTCGTCGATCGAGTACTTCTGCTCTTCGAGGTAGGGGTTCGTGAACGACAGCTGCATCGTCTCGCCGAGGTCTTCGATGGGAGAGATCTCTTCGAAGATCTCTTCCAGACCACTGCGGGTCGGCACGTCGGTGCGGCCGGCGGCCTCAGCCTCGGTGACGCGCGCCTGCCAGGCCTCGTTACCGACGAGCCAGTCGAAGCTCTCGGTCTGCAGGGCCAGCAGGTCGGGGACGGTCAGCGTGTCGCTGATCTTGGCGAACGACAAACGCGATGCGTTTCGGCCGTTCTTCGTGGTGGGGTTCGTGCGAGAGGTGCGCGAAGCAGCCAAGGATCTTCCTCCGTGGGCGTGGGAGCCCGTTGCTGTCGGTGACGTGTCGTCAGTGACAGTGTGCGGTCGGTGTGAATGCGCAGTTGTAGCCTCGAGGAACCGGGGGTACCGGCCCCACCCCGCCGCTATACTCGGGGCACGTCAGCCGACCACCATTTGACGGCTGAAACGTTCGGGGAGCGCAAACCTCAATACTAGGCCTCTGCGACGCGCCCTGTCCAGTCGCATTCTTGACCGATTGCGGTCGCTGCGCTATAACCGCTCGACCCACCCCGTGCATCCGCCCCGATGCATCGCATCGCTGTGGCACGCTTGCCGCATGGCGGACCGCATTGAAACCCGGTTGGCGAACGGGATGCTCGCCCACATCACCGAGGACCGCTGGCAGGCGGGCGCCTACGAACTCGTCGTCGACGGCACGCCGCAGTCGCACGTCGACCTCGACAACCCGAGCCGCCTATTTTTCGAATACGTACAGCGCATCGGCCACGTCATCGACGCGTGGGGTGAGCCCGGCCAGCCCGTGACCGCTCTGCACCTCGGCGCGGGCGCCATGACGCTGCCCCGCTACATTCACGCCACGCGGCCCGGCTCACGTCAGCAGGTCGTCGAACTCGAACGCGAGCTGGTCGACTTTGTGCGGGCGCACCTTCCGTTGCCGAAGGGCGCGAGCATCCGCGTTCGATACGGGGATGCGCGCGAGACGCTCGCGCAGCTGCCCGCCGGATTGCGCGGCCAGGTCGACATCGTCGTGGTCGACGTGTTCGGGGGCGCGCGCATTCCGGCCCACGTGACGAGCGTGGAGTTTTACGAGGAGGTGCGGGCGCTGCTCGCGCCGGGCGGGATTGTGGCCGTCAATATCGCCGACGGCCCCGGCCTCGCCTTTGCCCGGGCGCAGGCCGCGACACTGCGCTACGTGTTCGCCGACGTCATCGCGCTCGCCGAGTCGGGCGTATTGAAGAGCCGGCGCTTCGGCAATGTCGTCATGGCCGCCGGTGTCGACACACTCCCGACCGCGTGGCTGCCTCGCTTGCTCGCGGGTGGCCCGCACCCGGCGTCAGTTCTCGGAGGCGATGAGCTGACGAAGTGGATTGCCGGGGCGCCCGTCGCGACCGACGCGACCGCTGTTCCGTCGCCGCCGCCCAGCAAGAGCGTCTTCTCGACGCGCTAGACCGTGACCGCGCCGCAACGGTGTCGGCCCCGGCGCTGAGCCGAGACGCTGTCGGCCGATCAGTCCTCGGCCGGCGGGATGACGAGCGCCGGGCGCAGGCGATCGAGTTGCCCGACCGTCGCCTCGACGTCGAGCGGCGACACGTCAAGGTCGACGAGGGTGTTGCGCACGAGCTGCAAAAAGACGTCCATGTGCTCGTCGGTGAGCGCGAGGTGCCGGTGCGCCTCGCGCATGCCCTGCCCCGAGTAGCGCTCAGGGCCGCCGAGAATCGCGATCAGGTAGTCGGACCGGTGCTGCACGATGGCGTCGTAGTCGAGATCTTCGAAGAAGCGCCCGAGCACGGGATCGACCCTGATGCGATCGGAGAGCTCGCGCACGGCGCGGTCAAGTCCCGCCTCACCGCCGAGCCTCTCGTATAGCCCCATCGTTATGCCTCCCGGTCGCACCGACCCTCGGCACGGCTCCAACGAGAGTAGCTCTCACCTCAGGAAGCGCCCACCCCCCATTCAGGCGACCGACGCAGGCTGGTGAGACGCGTGGGCGAGGCGACCGCCTCGACACGCGCGATTCGTCAGGGAGCCGCCATGAGCATCCGCCCGCACCGCCGAACGGCCGCCGTCGCCGCGACCACCGCCGCCCTCGCGCTGGTGATTGCGGCGTGTGCCGCGGAGCCCGAGGCGTCGACGCCGAGCGCGGCGCCGCGACCGGCCCCGAGCGAGGTGCCGGCTCCGTCGCCGAGTGAGACGGCCGCTGCTGACCCCGGGCTGACCGGCTTCGTGCTGCCGGCCGGCGAAGTCGACGCTCTCGTCACGGGCCTCGCCGCGCCCTGGTCAGTGGCCCCGCTCGAGAACGGCTCGGTGCTGATCAGCGAGCGCGATTCGGCCCGAATCCACGAGGTGATGGCTGCCGGGGCCGTTCGCGAGCTCGCCACCGTGCCGGGGGTCGTGCCCGGGGGCGAGGGCGGACTGCACGGCCTCGCGGTTCACGAGGGCGACGGTGCCACCACGCTGTTCATCTACGTCACGGCGAGCGGCGACAACCGCGTGCTGCGTGGTGAGGTGACGGGCGAGCCCGGCGCCCTGCAGCTGGGCGAGTTGACCCCGGTCATCACGGGGATCCCGAAGGCGCGCACGCACAACGGCGGGCGGCTCGCCATCGGCCCCGACGAGAAGCTGTACGTGACGACGGGCGACGCGCAGGTGCTCGAGGCCGCGCAAGACCCGGCCTCGCTCGCCGGCAAGATTCTGCGCCTCGAGCTCGACGGCAGCGTTCCCGCCGACAACCCCACCGCGGGCTCGCCCGTCTACTCGCTCGGTCACCGCAACCCGCAGGGCATCGCCTTCGATCGTGAGGGGCAACTGTGGGCGGCCGAGTTCGGCCAGAACACGTGGGACGAACTGAACCGCATCGAGCCCGGCGCCAACTACGGCTGGCCGATCGTCGAGGGCATCGGTGGTGACGACCGCTTCGTCGACCCGGTGCAGCAGTGGGCGACGAGCGAGGCCAGCCCCAGCGGCCTCGCGATCGCGGGCGACACGCTGTTCTTGGCGGGTCTTCGCGGGCAGCGCTTGCTTGCGGTCGACATCGCGAACCCCGGCGCGTCGACGCCGGTCTTCGCCGGCGAATTCGGCCGCATTCGGGATGCGCTGCTCGGCCCCGATGGGCGCCTCTGGTTCGTGACGAACAACACCGACGGGCGGGGAGAGCCCGGGCTCGAGGACGACCGCCTGCTCGCCGTGGAGCTTGCGCCGGCGTAGACGGGCGGTAGGCGAGCAGCGCGCCCCACGCCCGGCCGGATCGTGTCGGTGGTCTCGCCTACCATCGGGCGCATGAGCGAGTTGCGGCAGGTCAGGCGGTGGGCCGAGGCGCTCATCGCCCTGCACCTCGACGACTCGTGGAGCTTCGCGTTCGACAACGCCGCAAAGCGCGCCGGGCTCTGCGACTACGGCAAGAAACGCATCTCTGTCTCGCGCCACCTCGCCGCCCGGTGGGAGGACGACGACGTGCACCAGACCCTGCTGCACGAGGTGGCCCACGCCATGGCGGGGCCGCAAGCTGGGCACGGCCCCAAGTGGAAGCGCATCGCCGCCGAACTCGGCTACGTCGGCGGCACGACGCACTCAGGCGAAATCGCGGCCGAGCGTGCCCGCTGGAAGGGCTTCTGCAAAAAGGGTCACACCTACGTGCGCTTTCGCCGACCGACGCGCGCCGGCTCGTGCGGCAAGTGCTCGCGCCGCTACGACCCCGAGAACGTGATCCTCTGGACATCCGTCGACGGGCAGGAGGCCGTGCTCTCGACCGCCCCGCACCGCGCCATGCGGCGCACTACTCCGAGACGGTGACTTCCTTCCAGAACGCCACGTAGTTGCTGTAGTCGGTGCCGACACGCTCGAACGACGACGGGATCGGCTCGGGGTAGCTCCACGCGCGGTCGGGGTACGACTGCCCGTCGACGACGACCGTGAAGTACTGGCAGTCGCCCTTCCACGGGCAGCGGTACGGCGTGGGCGACTTCTCGAGGAACTCGGCCTTCACGCTCGCCGGCGGGAAGTACCAGTTGCCCTCAATCTTGACGAGCTCGTCCTGCGAGGCCTCGGCGATGACAGTTCCGTTGATGTGCGCCTTCATGGGGCACACGCTACGGCCGGATGCTGAACTCTCGCAGGGTGAGCAGGGTCGACTCTTCGAGACGGGCGCGCGCCGCGCGCACGGCGTCCACACCCTCGGCCGCGGCAAGACGGCGGCCCGCAACAGAGGCCGTGAGCATGTGACCCACGGCGCCCTGGAGCCCGGCAAACGCGGCAGCGGACGCGGCCGCCTCGGGGCTCGTCGCGTCGATGCCGACCGCGCCCAGTGCATCCACGATCGCGCCGGCGAGGAGGACGTCGTCGACCGGGAATCCGTCGGGGGCGTCGACCGGGTCGCCCGCGGCGACCACGGCGACCATCGTGCGCTCGCCCCGCGCGGCCTGCAGCTCGAGCAGGCGCTGCGCGATGGCGGGGGCCGCACCGAGCCGGGCGTCGATGACCTCGAGCTGCGGGGGCAGCGCTTCGAGCGGCACGGGGCTCGTGGCGATGGCGTCGCACCACACGAGCAGGTGCGCGCTCGAGCCGATGCGGCGAGCGCCGTCGAGCCCGACGTCAAAGCGCACCTGGTAACGCTCCTGCGCCTCGGGGGTGGCGTCAGCGGGCTGAGTCGGCGGGGTGGCGGGGGTCGGCGCGGTCACAGGCTGATGGTAGCGACGGGGGCCACACTGATCCCATGCGTGTGACGCTTCATCTCGTGCTCGACTGCCCGCCCGACGCGGCGTGGGAGGCGGTGCACTCCCCCGCCGTGTTTCGCGCGGTCTCGGGGCCGTGGACGACGGTCGAGTCGCTGGAGCCCGGCGGGTTTCCCGAGCGCTGGCCGGGCGGCGACCACCGCGTCCGGTTGCGGATGCTCGGCGCGCTTCCCATGGGAACGCAGCTGATTCGGCTCTCGGACGAGATCGCGCCCGGCGAGCGGGTCGTGCACGACACCGGCGGGCCGCTGTCGGGGCCGATGCGGATCGTGCGGTCGTGGCACCACCGGATGGGCATCTCTGCCGCCGCTGGCGATGCCGGCCGCACGCAGTTTCACGACGTGCTGACCGTGAAGGCTGGCGTGCTGACGCCGGTCGTCGCGGCCGGGTTCTGGGTGTTCTGGAGGCTTCGGGGGCGGGCGCTGCGGCGCCTGGCGCCGGGGTGGTCGACGCAGTTCGGCGGCCCCGCGTCGTGATTTTTCGCATGGGGCATGACCGCCCTGCCGACTCGTCGGAAGTCGCCGCGCTGTGGAATGCCCGCTACGGCTCACGCGACCAACCGTGGAATGGCGCCGTGAACGCTCGCCTCGTCAGCGAGTTGGACGGCTTGGCTCCCCACGACAAGGCGTCGGCGGCACTCGACGCGGGGTGCGGCGAGGGCTGCGACAGCCTGTGGCTCGCCGAGCAGGGGTGGCAGGTGTTCGGCGTCGACCTATCGAGTGTGGCGATTGATCGGGCACGCGACGCCGCACACGAACGCGGACTGGGCGCGCGAGTGCGGTTAGAGCAGCGCGACCTCTCTACGACTCCCCCGCCTGAGGCGGAGTTCGACCTCGTCACCGCGCACTATCTGCACGTCCTTCCCGATCACCGTGACGCCATCTACGGGGGCCTCGCGCGCGCCGTGCGGCTCGGCGGAACGCTGCTGCTTGTGCTGCACGACGCGAGCAATATTGATGCGGGTGTGGCGCATCCGCCGCCGTTCACGATGCTGACCCGCGACGAGCTCGCCGCTGTGGCGCACGGGTTCCGCGAGCTGAGCTGCGAGCAGAAGCCGCGCGCCGTTCTCGGCCGCGACGGGTCGCCCGCAACCGCGTACGACCTCGTGTTGCGCGCCGTTCGCTAGGGCGAGAGGCGCCCGTGAGGGGGCCCGTGGAGGGCGCCTGCTAGGGTTGAGGAACTGGCAGCCACACTTGTGCCGCTGCCCGCGTCGTAGAACGCTTCCTCTTCTCGCATATCGCGCACTGACTCGCGCGCAGCGAATCGACACTTTCTGACGGCGAACCGATCGCGGCCACCGCCGCCGTCGCCAACCCTCACGACGAACTCCGAACATCCGGAATTCATTGCGAATACCGCAGCGCGCCCGAGACGGGCAGCGCGCGAAAGGCACCACATCATGACCACCGACTTCAGCACGCTTGGCGTGCCGTTCCCCCTCGTCGAAGCCCTCACCGAGCAGGGCAAGACCAGCGCGTTCCCGATTCAGGTCGACACGCTGCCCGACACGCTCGCCGGGCGCGACGTGCTCGGCCGCGGAAAGACCGGCTCGGGGAAGACCCTCGCGTTCGCCATTCCGATGGTGGCGCGCATCGGCATGCGCACGGCGGCCCGCCGCCGCGCCGGCCACCCCCTCGGCCTCGTGCTCGCCCCCACCCGCGAGCTCGCCAGCCAGATTCTGGCGACCATCGAACCCCTCGCGAAGGCCTACGGCCTCACCGCCATGACGATCTTCGGCGGCGTCTCGCAGAACCCCCAGGTGTCGCAGCTGCGCCGCGGCGTCGACATCGTCGTGGCCGCCCCCGGCCGCCTCGAAGACCTCATGAAGCAGGGCCACGTGTCGCTCGCCGATGTCGAGATCACCGTGCTCGACGAGGCCGACCACATGGCCGACCTGGGGTTCCTGCCCGGTGTGACGCGCATCCTCGCGGCGACGCCCGCGAACGGCCAGCGCCTGCTGTTCAGCGCGACCCTCGACAACGGGGTCGACAAACTCGTGAAGCGCTTCCTGAGTGATCCGATCTTGCACTCAGTCGACGAAGCGCACTCGCCCGTCGTGGACATGACCCACCACGTGTTCGAGGTCTCGGGCGTTGACGAGAAGAAGGCGCTCGTGACGCGACTCGCGTCGGGCTCGGGCCGCCGACTGTTGTTCCTGCGTACCAAGCACCAGGCCAAGAAGTTGGCCCGCGCGCTCACCGCAGCCGGAATCCCCGCCGTCGACCTGCAGGGCAACCTGTCGCAGGCCGCCCGCGAGCGCAACCTCGCCGCGTTCGGCGACGGCAGCGTTCGCGTGCTCGTCGCCACCGACGTCGCCGCCCGCGGTGTGCATGTCGACGACATCGAACTCGTCGTGCACGTCGACCCGCCGACCGAGCACAAGGCGTACCTGCACCGCTCGGGCCGCACCGCGCGTGCTGGAGCCTCGGGCGACGTCGTCACCCTCGTGCTGCCCGAGCAGCGTCGCGACACCGCGACCCTGCTGAAGAAGGCCGAAATTCGCGTGCAGCCCCAGACCGTCACCGCCGACTCGCCGGCCGTCGCCGCGCTCGTCGGCGAGGTTGCCCCGCGCGTCTCGGCAGAAAACATGCCCGCCGTCTTGCGCCCGCAGCCCCAGGGCGGTGGACGCTCGACCGGCGCCAACGCGCAGCGCAAACGCGCCGCGCGTGGCGGCCAGGGGTCGCAGAACGGCGGCCAGGGCGGACAGCGCTCACAGGGCGCCGGCCGCGGCCGCGGAAACGGGGCCGCCGCGTCGGCCGAGGCCCGATCGGGCGGACGCCGCAGCTCGGCACCCCGCACCGACGCCGCGCCCCACCGCGCTGACGCCCACCGCCACACCGAGTCGCCGGCCGCGCCCCGCACCCGCCAGGGTTCGCGCCGCGCCTCGGCACCCGCTGGCGGCGGCACCGGCGGCGGCGTGCGCGTCGGCCAGGTCGTTCGCCAGAACGGCGGCGGTCAGCGTCGCGGACGCTAGTTCCGCGCATCCATTTCACTGATCGCTCGCGCGGTCAGAATCGATCAGCGGCGGCCCCTACATTTGTGGGGTGCCGCCGCTGATTCGTTTCGCGACCGCCGCCGACATCGACGCCCTCGCCGAGCTGCACATAGGGTGCTTCGCCGAGGTGTATGCGGGGGTGTTGAGCGAGCGATTTCTTGCCGCGAACACGGTCGAGACAGCGCGCGCGGAGTGGGCGTCGTACCTCTCGGCGGGCGACGCCGCGTCGACCGTGCCCGGCTCGGTCGTGCTGCTCGCTGAAGACCGCGACCCGTCGACCGGCGCGACGACACTCGTGGGGCTCGCCCGCAGCGCGCCGACGGTCGACCCCGAGGCTCCGCGCGACACGAAGCTCGACTCGCTGTACACGCGGCGCTCGACCTGGGGCACGGGGCTCGGCTCGCGGCTGCTCGACGGCGTGCTCGGCGACACCCCCGCGTACCTCTGGATCGTCACCTCGAATGCGCGCGCCGCCCGGTTCTACGAGAAGCACGGCTTCGCACTCGACGGATTCGGGCGGCCCTACGAGCCGTGGGATGGGGCGCACTGCTCGCGCATGGTGCGCTGAGCTGACAATCCACGCCGACTCAGACGTGAACATCACCATCGGTGAGCGAATGACCCCGCTCAACCCAGGAAAGTGCGTGGGCGACATAGCGACTACTCCGGTGTAGGAACTCCTACACGTGAGTAGTCACACCGGCGAAGGAGCGGCGTGTCGATGAGAGGCCTGGGCCAGGAAAGGCGGCTGGCGAAGCTGAGCCTCGCGGAGGCTCGGCGAGCGCACGCCGATCGTGGCGCTCCGAGACCGGCAGCTGTCGTTCGGCTTCAGTGCGGGGGCAACGCGGACGACGGACTACGGCAGAACGCCGACCGAGGCCAGGGCCGTGCGCAGCAGCGCGCCGCGCCCACCTTCCATCTCGTTCGAGACGCGGTCGCTTGCCGCCTCCTCGGGGGTGAGCCAGGTGAGCTCGAGCGCATCCTGACGGGGGTCGCACGTGCCCGTCACCGGCACAACGAACGCGAGAGCGACAGCGTGCTGACGGTCGTCATCGAAGCGCGTCGGCGAGGGGAACGGGAAGTATTCGGCGACCGAGAACGGCACCGGCGAGGCGGGAAGCTGGGGGAAGGCCATCGGCCCCAGGTCTTTCTCGAGGTGGCGGTAGAGCGCGTCGCGCAGCGTCTCGCCGTACAGCACACGGCCCGACACGAGGGTGCGGGTGATCGACCCAGCCGGGTTCACGCGCAGCAGCGCCCCGACCTCGGTGACGACGCCCATGCCGTCGAGCCGTACCGGTACCGCCTCGACGTAGAGGATCGGGAGCCGTCGACGCACCTGTGCGAGCTCGTCGTCAGAGAGCCAGCCGGAATCCGGGTCGGGGGTGCGCGTCGAGGCCATGCCCCATTCATACCGCAGGCCGCCGCGAGGTGCCCCGGCGATAAGGCGAGCGGACGCGCCTGAACGCGGCCCGGGCATCCGACCGCGCTGTCAGATGTGCCTGCCAAGATGAGGCTCGTGAGCGGTATGCAGCTGATCGACGAGAGCGCGATCGTTTGGTCGGCGCCCGACGGCGACCGTGTCGGCCGGCCGCTCATTCTGCTACTGCACGGCTACGGCAGCCACGAGGGCGACCTGTTCGGGCTCGCCCCGTACCTGCCGCTCGACGCCGTCATCGCCTCGCTGCGGGCGCCGCGACCGGCCGGCCCTGGCTTCGCCTGGTACGACCTCGACCCCGAGCTGAACGCCTCACGCATCGACGGCGGCGACGCGGCCGCCCGCGGAATCCTGCACTGGCTCGACACGCAGCAGCCATCGAGCGTCGGCATCATCGGCTTCAGCCAGGGCGGCGCGATGGCCGTGCACCTGCTGCGCCACGCGCCCGAACGCTTCGCGTGGGCGGTCAGCCTCGCCGGCTTCGTGCTTGAGGGCGACGCCCCGGCGGATGCGCGCCTCGCCGCTCAGCGCCCGCCCGTTTTCTGGGGGCGCGGCACCGCCGACGAGGTGATCCCCTCGCGGTTCATCGAGCACGCCCAGCAGTGGCTGCCGAACCATGTCGAGGTGACCGAGCGCATCTATGAGGGCCTCGGACACGGCATCAGCGAGTCGGAGCTGAACGACGTGCTCGCGTTCCTGCGCCAGCAGTCGGACGCGGGCGCGGGCCACGCGACCGGCGGCGCGGGCGGCACAGGCGACGCCCGTGACTGAGGCACCCGACGCCGACACCGTCCTCGGCCGCTTCACCCCGGCGACCCGCGAGTGGTTCGCCGGCGCCTTCCCCGGCGCGACGCCCGCGCAACTCGGCGCGTGGGACGCAATCTCGTCGGGCAAGCACGCCCTCGTCGTCGCGCCCACCGGCTCGGGCAAGACCCTCGCCAGCTTCCTGTGGGCGATCGACCGCTTCGTCGCCGACCCCACCGCACGCGCGGCCGACGCGGCCCGCGACGACGCGGCCGCCACGCGCACGCGCGTCATCTACGTGAGCCCGCTCAAGGCGCTCGGCGTCGACGTGGAACGCAACCTCCGCGCTCCCCTCATCGGCGTGACCGCGACGGCCGCCCGGCTCGGCACCCCCACCCCGCCGATCACCGTCGGGGTGCGCAGCGGCGACACGCCCACGCAAGAACGGCGGGCCCTGCAGCGCACGCCCCCCGACATCCTCATCACCACCCCCGAGAGCCTGTACCTGATGCTGACCTCGTCGGCCCGCGAGACACTCAGCGGCGTGACGACCGTCATCGTCGACGAGGTACACGCCGTCGCCGGCACCAAGCGCGGGGCGCACCTCGCCCTCACCCTCGAGCGGCTCGACGCGCGCCTCGGCCGGCCCGTGCAGCGCATCGGCCTGTCGGCGACAGTGCGACCGGTCGACGAGGTGGCGCGCTTCCTCGGCGGGCAGACCCCCGTGCAGATCGTGCAGCCCCCGAGCACCAAGACGTTCGACCTCACCATCTCGGTGCCGGTCGACGACATGACGCAGCCGCCGCTGCCCGCGGGTGCCGACGACGACCCCGACGCGTCCGGCGCTCCCGCCAACCCGTCCATCTGGCCGCACGTCGAAGAGTCGATCGTCGACCGCGTGCTCGAGCACCGCTCCACCATCGTGTTCGTCAACTCGCGTCGACTGGCTGAGCGGCTGACGGCGCGACTGAACGAGATCTACGCGGAACGCGCATCCATCGAATTGCCCGTCATGACGAAGCTGCCCGCGCAGCAAATATGGCCCACCGAGCCGACGGCCGGCGCCCCGCCATTGCTCGCCCGCGCCCACCACGGCTCGGTCAGCAAAGACCAGCGCGCCGACATCGAAGACGAGCTGAAGAGCGGGCGGTTGCGCTGCGTCGTCGCGACGTCGAGCCTCGAGCTCGGCATCGACATGGGTGCCGTCGACCTCGTCATTCAGGTCGAATCCCCGCCGAGCGTCGCGAGCGCACTGCAGCGCATCGGCCGCGCCGGGCACCAGGTCGGCGAGGTGAGCCGCGGCGTACTCGTGCCCAAGCACCGCATGGACGTCTTGCACGCGGCCGTCACCGGCGAACGGATGCTCGCGGGGCTGATCGAGGAACTGCGGGTTCCGGCGAACCCGCTCGACGTGCTCGCGCAGCAGACCGTCGCGCACGTCGCGCTCGAACCGTGCGACATCGACGAGTGGTTCGACCAGGTGCGTCGGAGCGCGCCTTTTGCCTCGCTGCCGCGCTCGGCGTACGACGCCGTGCTCGACCTGCTGAGCGGCCGCTACCCGAGCGACCGTTTCGCCGAACTGCGGCCCCGCATCGTGTGGGACCGCGTGCACGGCACCCTCACCGGGCGCCCCGGTGCGCAGCGCCTCGCCGTCACGAGCGGCGGCACGATTCCTGACCGCGGGCTCTTCGGCGTCTTCCTCGCCGGCGACGGCCCCGGGCGTCGCGTCGGCGAACTCGACGAAGAGATGGTCTACGAGTCGCGCGTCGGCGACGTCATCGCGCTCGGCGCGACCAGCTGGCGCATCGACGAAATCACCCGCGACCGCGTCATCGTCACCCCCGCCTTCGGCCAGCCCGGCAAGGTTCCGTTCTGGAAGGGCGACGGGCTCGGCCGCCCCGCCGAACTCGGGAGGGCTCTCGGGGCGACCACACGCGAACTGGGGGCCGCCTCGAGCGATGAGCGGCGCATCCGTCTCGCCGCCGCCGGCCTCGACGAGCGGGCCGTTACCAACCTCGAGGCGCTGCTCATCGAGCAGACCGCCGCGACCGGGCACCTGCCGAGCGATACGACGCTCGTCGTCGAACGCTTTCGCGACGAGCTCGGCGACTGGCGGCTCGTCATGCACTCGCCCTACGGTCTCGGCGTGCACGCGCCGTGGGCGCTTGCCGTGTCGGCGCGCATCCGCGAGCGCTACGGCGTCGACGGGGCGGCGATCGCCGCCGACGATGGGGTGGTCGTGCGGCTGCCCGACACCGACTCCGAGCCGCCGGGCGCCGAGCTCTTGATGTTTGACGCCGACGAGCTGACCCAGATCGTGACTGCTGAGGCGGGGGGATCAGCGCTGTTCGCCAGCCGCTTCCGCGAGTGCGCGGCGCGGGCGCTGCTGCTGCCGCGCCGCGACCCGGGGCGGCGCAGCCCGCTCTGGCAGCAGCGCCAGCGCGCCGGGCAGCTGCTCGAGGTCGCGCAAGAGTTCCCCGACTTCCCGATCACGCTCGAGACCCTGCGCGAAGTGCTCAGCGACGTCTACGACCTGGATGCGCTCATCACGCTCGCGACGCAGATCGCGCAGCGTGCGGTGCGGGTCGTCGAGGTCGAGACGCCGACTCCGTCGCCGTTCGCCCGCTCGCTGCTGTTCGGCTACGTCGCCGCGTTCCTCTACGAGGGCGACAGCCCGCTCGCAGAGCGGCGGGCTGCCGCGCTCAGCATCGACTCGACCCTGCTCGCCGAACTGCTCGGCCGCGCCGAGCTGCGCGAGGTGCTCGACGCGAAGGTCATCGCCGAGGTCGAGGCCGAGCTGCAGCGGCTCGCCCCCGACCGGCGGGCGAAAGACGCGGAGGGCGTGGCCGATCTGCTGCGCATCCTCGGTCCACTCTCGGCCGACGAGGTGCGGCTGCGGGCCATTGACGGGCTCGACGTCGAGCAGGCCCTGACGGAACTGACGCGCGCGAACCGGGCGATCGCGGTGACGATTGCCGCGCATCCGCGATTCGCCGCCGTCGAAGACGCGGCCCGCCTGCGCGACGCCCTCGGCACCCCTGTGCCGATCGGCGTGCCGACGGCGTTCCTCGACCAGGTGCCCGACCCGGTCGGCGACCTCGTCGCCCGCTACGCCCGCACGCACGGCCCCTTCGCCCTCAGCGACGTCGCCGAGCGCTACGGCATGGGAAGCGCTGTGGTGCGGGATGCGCTGCGTCGCCTCGGCGCCGATCGTCGCGTCATCGAGGGCGAATACCGGCCAGACGCAACGGGCTCCGAGTGGATCGACGCCGAGGTACTGCGGCGCCTGCGCACCCGCAGCCTCGCGGCGCTGCGCAAAGAGATTGAGCCGGTCAGCGCCGGGTCGCTCGGGCGGTTCATGCCCGCGTGGCAGCACGTCGGCGGCTCGCTTCGCGGCATCGACGGGGTACTGCAGACGGTCGAGCAACTGCAGGGCGTCGCGCTACCGGCGAGCGCCTGGGAGTCGCTCGTCTTGCCCGCGCGCGTGCGCGACTACTCGCCGGCCTGGCTCGACGAGCTGACCGCGTCGGGTGAGGTCGTGTGGGCGGGCGAGGGGTCGCTGCCCGGCAACGACGGCTGGCTGAGCCTGCACCTCGCCGAGCTCGCGCCGCTGAGCTTGAAGCCCCCGCTCGGCGACGAGCTGACCGAGCGACAGCAGTCGATCGTGTCGCTGCTCGAGGGCGGCGGCGGCTTCTTCTTTCGGCAACTGGCGGGTGCGCTGCACGACGCCGACGACGCGGGGATCGTCACCGACCTCTGGAGCCTCGTCTGGTCGGGGCACCTCACGAACGACACGATCGCGCCGGCGCGCGCGCTGCTCGGCTCGACGTCGAGCCGCACGGCCGGCAGGCGGCGAGCGCCGCGCGCACGGTCGCGCACGATGGGCGGCTACGCCCGCCCGTCCGGCTCAGGGATGCGCGGCTCGGCCGCCACGGGAGCCTCCGCCCTGTCGCTGCGCACCGGCCCGCCCACCGCGGCCGGGCGCTGGGCGCTGCTGCCCGAGCGCGATGACGACGTCACGCGGCGCACCGCACACCTGGCCGAAACCCTGCTCGAACGACACGGCGTGGTGACCCGCGGAGCCGCCCAGGCTGAAGACGTCGCCGGCGGCTTCGCTCTGCTCTACAAGGTTCTTGCCCAGCTTGAAGAGGCCGGACGGGTGCGGCGCGGCTACTTCGTCGACCACCTGGGTGCCGCGCAGTTCGGCACCCCGGCGACCGTCGACCGGCTGCGCACCTTCACCCGCGACCCCGACGCGGCCCCCGCGCTGCAGGCCGTCGTGCTCGCGGCCACCGACCCGGCAAACCCGTACGGCGCGGCCCTCCCCTGGCCCGACGCGCGGGTCGACGCGGCCGCCGAGGCGCGCGGCGAGTCGACCAAGCACCGCCCCGGTCGCAAGGCCGGCTCGCTCGTCGCCCTCGTCGACGGGCACCTCGCGGTCTACCTCGAGCGGGGTGGCAAGAGCGCCCTCGCCTTCACCGACGACGAGGCCGAACTTGCCGCGGCCGCCGCCGAGTTGGCCGCGACCGTGCGCGCACGCCTGCGGTCGCTGCGCGTCGAGCGGGTCAACCAGCACAGCGTGTTCGGCACGGTGCTCGCCGACGCCCTCACCGCCGCCGGCTTCGTCGCCACGCCCCAGGGCCTCAGACTGCGAGTGTGATCGCGTGCCCGAAGGAGACACCGTTCACCGCGCAGCCCGCCGGCTCGACGCCGCCCTCACCGGGCGGGTGCTGACCCGCTGCGACGTGCGCGTGCCGCAGCACGCGACCGTCGACCTCAGCGGCGAAACCGTCGAGGGCACGGAAGCCTTCGGGAAGCACCTGGTGACGCGCACGGCGACCACGAGCATCCATTCGCACTTGAAGATGGAGGGCGTCTGGCACGTCTACGCCCGCGGTGACCGGTGGCGGCGGCCCGCCTTCGAGGCCCGCATCGTGCTCGAGGCGGGCGAGGTGCAGGCCGTCGGCTTCGCGCTCGGCCAGCTCGACCTCGTGCCGCGCGCCGACGAGGGCACGCTCATCGACTACCTCGGGCCCGACCCGCTACGCGACGAGTTCGACCGCGCCGAGGCACTGGCGCGGCTCACCGCCGACCCCGATCGGCCCATCGGGCTCGCGCTGCTCGACCAGCGGGTCATCGCCGGGCTCGGCAACGACTACCGCAACGAGACGCTCTTCCTGCGCGGCGTGCTGCCCGAGACCCCCGTCGGCGCGACCGACGCCGCCGCCGCACTCGACCTCGCGGTGCGCCTCATCCGCGCCAATCGCGACCGCAACGAGCGCACGACCACCGGCGACACCCGTCGCGACAAGCGGCTGTGGGTCGCCCATCGCGACCGCAAGCCGTGCCGCCGCTGCGGCACCCCGATCAAGCGTGGGCTGCTCGGCGAGGACGCGCTCACCGAGCGCATTACCTGGTATTGCCCGAGCTGTCAGCGCTAGTCCGTTGGGCGCAGACGGGATGCACGACGCAGTTCGCGCATCCCGTCACCGCGATCGCGCGCTCAGTATCGGAAGAGGCTCTGCCAATTCAGACCGTCGGCGTCGGAAATCAACGCCAGTGACGTCGACGCGACGACAATGCGGCCACTGTCGGTGACTGTCAGCGCCTCGGGCATGATGGGCGATTCGCCGAGCTCTTGCCACGACACCCCATCGGATGAGGTGTGCAGCACCCCGGCGGTGTCGACCCCCACGATGCGCGGATTCACGGCATCACCGTCGGTGTTGGCCACGAGCACGAGGAGCGGCGCAGTCTCGGCAGGGGCAAAGGACGCCCCCGCATCGGCAGAAGCCATCAGCCCGTCGGGAGTCGTCGCCAGTAGCGTCGCACCATCCGGCGACCATGCCAGGCTGCGCACGGGCGCAACCGCGCCCGATTGCCAGCTCGCACCGCCGTCAGAACTCGACACCACGGCACCAGAGACCGAATCCCACCCCGCGACCGACGGACCGTGGGCCGCCATGGCGTGGAAGTCGACCTCGCCGTCTAGCGCGATGACCTCGGCAGCGCCATCCGCGCTGAGCGTCTTCACACCCAGATTGGCCGGGCCGGTCTCGTCAGGGGCCGGATGGCCGGAGAACAGGATGCGCCCCGCCGCGCGCACCATGCCCATCGCGTCTCCACGCCACGACCCGACGCGTTCGAGGGCCTGGGAGCCGTCGTCAGTCACGCTCGCGCCGTAGATGCCCGCGTGCGTCGCGACGCGAATCTCGCCCGTTGCCTCATCGACGTCGATCGCGTGCACATGCGTGACCGGCGCCGCAGCGTCGTCGAGAGAGACATCGCCGGTCGCTGGTGGCCCGGCGTCACTCGGCGTGCATCCACCGATGGCGAGAGCACCCGCGATGGTCAGGACGATCAGCGACGGAGTGCGAGCCGTCACCGGGCAAGCCACTCGGTCATGAGGTCGATCTCGGCCTGCTGCGCGGCAATCATGCCCTCGGCGAGCTCGCGAACATCCGCGTGCTGACCGTCATCGATCACGTCGCGCGCCATGTCGATCGCGCCCTCGTGGTGCAGGATCATCTGCTCAAGAAACAGCGTGACGGCCTCGTCGCCCGACGCCGCCCGCAGCTCGTCGAGCTGGTCATCGGTGAGCATGCCATCCATACCGCCATGACCGCCATGACCGCCCATGCCGCCCATTTCAGGCATGCCCCAGTCGTCGAGCCAGGCGCGCATCTGGGCAATCTCGGGCTCTTGCTCATCGGCGATCTGCTGCGCGAGCTCGCGCACCTCGCCGGGGAGCGCCTCTTTGTCGAGCATGATCGTCGACATCTCGACGGCTTGCTCGTGGTGCGGAATCATCATCTGCACGAACATCACATCTGCCGGCGAGACCGAGGCGTTGGCCGGGGATGACGCCGACGGTGCGTCGACCTGCGGGGTCGAACACGCGGCCAGCGTGGGGGTGAGTGCGAGGGCTGATGCCAGCGCGAGAGCGGTAGTGAAGCGCGTGGAGCGCATGAGAAAAACCTTTCCGTCAGGAGGGGATCGAGAGATGGAGGGGTGCCGAGCAGCGACTCGGCGGGGTCTCTCTTACTGGCGGATCACACTCAATTCTTCTCGGCACGGCGCCGTCGGCACGGCCTCGGTGTGCGGAGACACAGTGACGGCGTTCGCGGGTTCAGCGGCCGCAACGAGCGGCGCACCGGCGGGGGGCACGAGGCGCACAGACACGAACAGAGCCGTCAACAAAGCGGCGCAACTCATCAGAAGCGCGTCGTGACCCTGTGTCTCGCAGTCAGCGCAGGCCGCACCGGGCACCTCGTGATGGGCCCCGGCCTCAGCGACACCGTTCGTCTCCGCGACACTGTTGTTCTCGTGCGCGGCGACACTGTGCCCATGAGCAACGAGCTCGTGGCTTGCCCCGGCAGCGTGGTGCGACACCATCGCGACCCCCGAGACGGCCAGGGCAACGGCCAGAGCGAGTCGCACGACCCGCTCGATCACCCTGATACCCATGGGGGGTATGCTAGCAGGCTGCGCGTCGCCGCGACAGACGGATGCGCGTGGCTCAGCCCGCATCGACGTCGCGCACCGCGGCCGGTCGCCACGCGACGAGGCGCAGCACGGTCGCCGCGACGAGGCCGAGGGTTCCGGCGATGATCAGCGGAAGCCCGAGCACCTGCATGAGGCGCGCTGGCAGGAACGCCGCCGGGTCGTAGGTCGACGCCGTCTGCAGGGCGCTGAAGGCGAACTCGGCGGCGACGGTGAGCGCGATGCCACCGACCAGGGTGAGGGCTCCGACGGTCCAGAGGGCGCGCATCCACGGGTTGCCGACGACGATCACTTCAAGCGGTGCGCGACCGACGGCGACGGGCGCGGCGCCGGTGACGAGCACGGCCGGGTCGACCTCGGGGCCGCGAGGCGCCGACGTCTCGCGACGGGGCGGCAGTGCGGAGGCGGGTCGTGCGGTGGCGGGTGGTGCGGTCGTGGGCGGTGCGGTCGTGGGCGGTGCGGTTGTGGCGCTGCGCGAGGAGGGCGCCGGAAGGGCGGAGCCGTCGCCACCGCGCTGAAAGACGCGCGGATACCGCGGGTCAAGCGACGGGTCAGTCATGGCGGCTCCTCGGCGGTGGGCGAACGAGGCTCAGAGTAACCCGCCGCGCCGCGCGGTGTCCGAGCGCGCAGGTAGCCTCGCAGCATGCCGCGCACCCGCCCCCGCTTCGCGATCAGGATGCGCGTCGCGGCTGTCGCGGTTTCGCTCAGTGCCGCGCTCGGCGGCTGCGCCCTGCTGGCTGACGTCACCACTCCGACGACGGAAAGCGACGAGCGAGCCACCGGCGAGGTGGCGTCCATCACCGACGGCGACACGCTGCGCCTCGTCGTCAACGGCGAAGAGTTGCGGGTGCGTCTCACCGGCATCGACACCCCCGAGCTGCGCGAGTCGGAGTGTTTCGCCGACGAGGCACGCGACGCCCTCGCTGCTCTCGCACCGGTCGGCTCGCGCATCGCGTTCGAGTACGACGACGAGCGGCGCGACCAGTACGACCGAGAACTCATGTACCTGTATGCCGCCGACGGCACATTCATCAACCTCGCGCTCGTCGAAGGTGGGTACGCGCGCGAGCTGCACTACTCACCGAACTACCACTACCGCGATCAGATCGAGTCGGCCGAGGCCGCGGCGCAGGCCGCCGCCGCAGGCCTCTGGGGCGCCTGCTCGTAGCGGTGCCGGCGTCTTAGGCGGCTGAACTCCGCCGTCCGTTGTGGACGAGCCGAGCCTCGCCCTGAGAGCGTGACTACCGTCGAATGACGTGCATCCCCTTCTTACACCGACTCTCGGGCTAGTGATTCTGTCTATCGCGACGCTGCTGATCGGCAGAGCCGGACGCGACGGCGCCCTCGGGCGCAATCGCGCAGTGGGCATCCGAACGAGCGCAACCCTTGCGTCTGATGCCGCCTGGCTGGCTGCACACCGCGCCGCCGCACCCCTGGTTCAGAAGGCCGCCACTGTGGCTGGCACGCTCGCGGTCGTCGGCACCGCTGCCATGCTGTGGACCCCTCCGGCGTGGGAGGCCGCCGTCTTCCCCACCGTGGTGGTCATGGGCTACGCCGTACCGGTCGCGCTGCTCGTGCGCGCCATGTTCATCGCCGACCGCGCCGCGGCCGAGGCCGCGACCGTCGAGGGCGCGTAGCCGCGCACAGAGTGGGGCCGTGCGAGACCCGTCACCGGCCATCCGCCGCCCGGGCTGCCGGCACGCCGCACCCCGCGAGCGCACTCACGTTGCCACCCGCGCAGCCTCGCCCACGACCGGCAGGTCTGTGCCCATCGCCTGACTTCCTACTCCGGTGTAGGAAGTCCTACACCGGGGTAGGCGCCGCGGAGCGCGGGACACAGGGGCGAGGCGCGGGGCGGCGAGGCGCGGGGCGAGGCGCTGGGCGGGCCGCTGGGCGAGGCGCGGGGTGGGGGCGCGGGGTGGGGGCGCGGGGCGCGGCGTGGGACGCGGGGCGAAAGGCGAAAGGCGGCGGATAGTCGGAGGCGTTCGCCGTCGCAGGCACCACGCGGGAGCCGCACGCGCGCAACCACCCGGGCGAGCACGTCCGCGGGTAGCCCGCTCCTACGCCCCGAGCGGCCCGATCAGCTGCGGGCCGTCCCCGCGCAGCGGCGCCACGGCGTGCAGCTCGAGCCGCTCGAGCACCGCGTCGCTCTCGGCGACCATCGCGTCGACGAGCGACTGGTCACCCTCGACGGTCGGGTCGAGCCACTCGTCGACAACCTCGCGCGGCAGCATCACGGGCGCCCGATCGTGGATGCTCGCCGCCGGCCCAGCCGCCGCTCGCGTCAGAATCGTGGCCGTCAGAATCCATTCGGCGGGTTGCTGGCCGTCGGCGACCGGCGGGCGCCACCACGAGTAGAGACCCGCGAACGACAGCTCACCCTCGACAGGGTCGTGAATATAGTGCGGGGTCTTGACCGGTTTGCCGTCGACGCCGGTCGTCGTGTGCCACTCGTAGTAGCCGTCGGCGGGCAGGATCGCCCGCGAACGCACGAGCGCACCCGTGAACGTCGACTTCTCGCTCACGGTCTCGCTGCGGGCGTTGAAGGTCGGGTACTTGCTGGCGAGTTCTGTCGCCCAGCGCGGCACGAGCGACCAGCGCGCACTCGTCACGAAGCGGCTCGGCGGCACCTCGTCTGGGTCGGTCTTCGACAGGCGGTCGACGACGATCGGTACCCGCTGGGTGGGGGCGATGTTCCAGCTTGCGGGCAGGGCGACGGCGTCAACCTCGTCGGCCTCGAAGTAGCGGCCAAGTTCTTCACCGCTCTTCGTGTTCGCGTACCGGCCGCACATGTCGCGCGTTGCCTCAGACCTCGTAGTCGACGGTCGCGCGGTCGATCATGAGCGAGCGCACGATCGTGGCCGCCTCGATGTGCGCGGGGTGGTTGGCGTACACGGCGAGCGCCTCGCGGTCGTCGTGCTCACTGATGAGCACCGCGTGCCAGTTGGCCTCGAGCAACCCGATGTCGGCGCCGACGGTCAGCGAGCGCAGGCCCGGCACGACGCCGACGAGCGCTTCGAGCGGGGCGGCGAAGCGGCGAATATCTGCCGCGCGCTCGGCCTCGCTGGAGGCCAAACGGAAGAACACGACGTGCCGGATCATGCTGTCTTCTCCTTCAGCGCGGTGCGCAACCGCGTTTCGTCAACGCGCCAGATGGTGTGCACGGCGCCGTCGATCATGACCACCGGAATCTCATCCCAGTGCTTCTCATTCAGTGCCGCGTCGCTCGTAATGTCGCGCTCAACCAGCTCGGCCGCAGGCACCTCAGCGACGACCCGCTCGACGATCGGGCGGGCGTCGTCACACAGGTGACACCCCGGCTTCGTCAACAAGAGAACCTCGATGCGCGACACGGGGCCAGCCTACGCCCGTGCCTAGACTGGATGCTGATGGCCGCCCTCGACGACGACGCGACGCCGCCCGGCACTCCGCCGCGCGACGGTGCCGCGCAGCCACCGAGCGAGACGCCGATCATCGCCTTCTTCGACGTCGACAACACCCTGATGCGGGGCGCGAGCGTCTACCACCTCGGCTGGGCCGCCTGGAAGCGCGGCTACGTCACCTTCGGCGACCTGGTGCGCTTCACCTGGAAGCAGCTGCGCTTCATCGCCGTCGGCGAGAACCACGCGCACCAGTTGGCCGCGCGCGACCGTGGGCTCGAGCTGATCGCCGGGCACACCATCGCCGAGCTCGAGTCGCTGGCGATCGAGACCTACGAGACGCGCATTCAGAAGCTGCTACTGCCGGAGACGGTGGGGCTCGCCCGCGACCACCTCGACAAGGGTCACGAGGTGTGGCTGATCACGGCGACGCCGGAGGCCTGCGCGCGAGTGATCGCCGAGCGCCTCGGGCTCACCGGCGCAATCGGCACGCGCATCCGGGACGTCGACGGGGTCTTCACGGGTGAGCTGCTTGGCCACGTCATGCACGGCGCCGAGAAGGCGCTCGCGGCGAAAGAGCTGGCACTCGAAAAACACGCCCACCTCGACGACTGCTGGGCATATTCCGACTCGCGCAACGACATCCCGCTGCTCGAGTTGGCGGGAAACCGCGTCGTCGTGAACCCCGACGCGGCGCTCAAGCGGTACGCGAACGCGCGGAACTGGCCGATGATTACGGCGGGTGCGGCGAGCATCCGTGCGCAGCGTCGTCGCGTGCGTCGCGAAGCGCGCGCGGTCGCATAAGGCGCCCGCTAAGCGAGCACCTCGCGCCTGACGAATGGGTTAACGCCGAAGCGCCCCGCCCAAAGGCGAGGCGCTGGCTGTCGGGCGGATGCCCTACTTCTTGTTGCGACGCTGGTGACGCGTCTTGCGCAGCAGCTTGCGGTGCTTCTTCTTAGCCATCCGCTTGCGGCGCTTCTTGATGACAGAACCCATAAAAATCCTCTGGTCGTGCGGACGAACGGACTCACGGTCCGTTCAGACCGCGTCGATAACCGGGAGAGTCTATCGCAGGGCGACGGCGCGCCGCAGACGGCGAGTTTTTGCGGCCGTCAGCCGACGTCGCTGAGGCCCGGCGTGATCGCCTCGGCGACGGCCGATTCAGGGATGCGGAACGAGCGCCCGAAACGGATGGCGGGCAGATCGCCGGCGTGCACCATGCGGTAGACCGTCATGGTCGACACGCGCATCATCTCGGCGACCTCGGCCACCGTGAGGAAGCGAACCTCGGAGAGATCGCGGGCCATGGGTCGTCCGTTCATCGTGCGGGGCACCGCCCCGTAGGCGTGCATCGTGATAACGCTAGGGGCTGGTGTGACGGAAGTAAAGACACCCCGAAGGGGGGTCAGGGCGTGCTCAGTCGCGACGCCAGGGCAGCTTGCCCGAAACCTTTTCTTGCGCGTCGTGCAGCTTGTCGCCGACCGCGGTCAGGCGCTCTTGCGCGTCGTGGATAACACTGCGGGCCTGGTGTGACGCCTCGGCAGCAGCGCGGCCGAGACTGCTGGCGGCGCCCGTGAGATCGGCACCCGCCCACGCAGCGTAGGCGGCACCCCCGGCACCGGCCTCCTCGTCGAACTCGACGGAGAGGAACGGGATCATCCAGTCTTCGACGTCTTCGAGCGGGGTCGGGTCGAGACGGTAGTAGCGGTGCTGACCTTCTTCACGCACCTGCACGAGACCGATATCGCGCAGCACCTTCAAGTGCTTGGACACCGTCGGCTGCGTCGCGTCCATGCGGTCGACCAATTCACTGACCGCCAGCTCGCCTTCCTTGTTATCGGGCGACAGGGTCGCATCGAGGAGGTGCTGAAGCAGCTCGCGGCGCGTCGCGTCGGCGATCACGCTAAAGATGTCGGCCATGTCCCCAGGCTAGTTCAGCCGAGGCCGGGAGTACCATGGCGACCGGCCACAGGGGCCGAGGAGGCACAGAATGGCCGAACGCCGACGGGTGGGCGCGCTGGGGCGCGCGGCTCCCCAGTCGACGACCGCGCGCATCCAGGCATTTATCGATCGCCACCTCGTGTCGTCGCCCGCCCGATTCGCGATTGTCATCTTTACGGCGCTGATCCTGATCTTCACCTCCCTTCTCGCTCTGCCGATTTCGAGCGCGAGCGGCGAACCAACGCCCATTGCGGATGCGCTGTTCACGGCCGTCTCGGCCATTTGCGTCACCGGGCTGGTCACCCTCGACATGTCGACCCACTGGTCGGCGTTCGGGCACGGTGTCGTGCTGCTCGCCTTCCAGGTCGGCGGCGTAGGCGTCTTGACTCTCGCCAGCGTGATGGGGCTCATCGTGTCGCGTCGGCTCGGCCTGCGGGCGAAGCTCATGGCCGTCAACGATGCGAGCCAGTCGCGGGTCACCTCGGGTGCGGGCAACGACTCGCAGGCCATTCGCATTGGCGAGATCGGTGGGCTGCTCGGCACCGTCGCGCTCAGCACCCTCGTCATCGAGCTCGCACTCTTCGCCTCGATTTTTCCGCGGCTGCTGACCGCGGGCTTCTCTCTCTGGGATTCCGTTTGGCAGGGCTTCTACCTCGCGGCGTCCGCGTTCACCAACACCGGATTCGTGCCGCTGACGGACGGGATGGAGCAGTTTGTCTCCGACCCATGGATGCTGCTGACGATCGCTGTCGGTGTCTTCCTCGGCTCGGTCGGTTTTCCGGTCATCTTTGCGCTGTTCCGCCTCGCGCGGTTCCGGGCGCGGCTGGGCGTGCACGCCAAGCTGACGCTCTTCACCACGCTGGTGTTGATCGTGCTCGGCACGCTGCTGATCCTCGCGCTTGAGTGGAATAACGGCAGCACCATAGGCGGACAGGCGACCGTTGATCGGCCACTGAACGCCTTCTTCCTCTCGGTCATGACGCGGTCGGGCGGGTTCAGCCCGATCGACGTGGGCGCCATGAACGGCTCGACCCTGCTGGGCATGGACATGCTGATGTTCGTTGGTGGCGGCTCGGCGTCAACCGCGGGCGGCATCAAGGTCACCACGCTCGCGGTGCTGTTCTTGGCCGCCTTCGCGGAAGCCCGTGGCGTGAAAGACATGGAGGCCTTCGATCGGCGGATTCCGGTCGACGTGCTGCGCGTATCCGTGTCGATCGTGCTCTGGGGCGCGACGATCGTGGCCACCTCGTCGATCATCGTGCTGCACATCACGAAGGCACCGCTCGACTACGTGCTGTTCGACGTGATCAGCGCATTTGCGACCTGCGGACTATCGACGGGGCTCACGAGTAACGAGCTGCCCGACGCCGCGAAGTACACGCTCGCGGCAACCATGTGGGCTGGCCGCGTTGGTACAGTGACGCTCGCCGCCGCGCTCGCCGCGAGTCAGCGACGCCAGCTGTTCCGCAGAGCAGAAGAGAGGCCCATCGTTGGTTGAACGCATTCGGCACGACGCCCCCGTCATCGTGATCGGCCTGGGGCGCTTTGGAGCAGCCACGGCCGGCCAGCTCCAGCGGCAGGGCCGCGAGGTGCTCGGTGTCGACGAAGACCCCGTGCTCGTGCAGAAGTGGGCTGACCGCATCACCCACACTGTGCAGGCCGACGCCCGCTCGATTGACGCGCTTCAGCAGATCGGCGCGCAGGACTTCTCGATCGCCGTCGTCGCGACCGGGTCGTCGATCGAGTCGAGCGTGCTCATCACGGCGAACCTCGTCGATCTGAAGGTGCCGCAGATCTGGGCGAAGGCGATTAGCCAGTCGCACGGCAAGATTCTCGCCCGCATTGGCGCCAACCACGTCATCTACCCCGAGCGTGAGGCCGGCGAACGCGTCGCCCACTTGCTCTCTGGCCGCATGATCGACTTCATCGAGTTCGACGACGACTTTGTGCTCGTGAAGATGTACCCGCCGAAGGCGATTCGCGGGCTGTCGCTCACCGAGTCGCAGGTGCGCACGAAGTACAACATCACGGTGGTCGGCGTGAAGAGCCCCGGCAAGCCCTTCACCTACGCGACTGAGCAGACGGTGGTCTCGAACCACGACCTCATCATCTGCTCGGGCACCGAGCGCGATATCGACCGCTTCGCGTCGCTCGACGACTAGCTGCCGGCGGCCAGCTCGCGGGCTCGCGCGAGCGCGGCCTCAGCCGCCCGCGCGAACAGCCGATCGAGCTCGGCACCCTGCAACACGGCGACCGCGCGCTCGGTCGTGCCCTTGGGGCTCGTGACCTGGCGACGCAGTTCTTCGGGGTCGTCGCCCGACGCCTCGAGCAGACGCGTGGCGCCGATGAAGGTCTGCTCGGCCATGAGTCGAGCGACGTCCTCGTCGAAGCCCATCGCCTGCGCGGCCTTCGTGAACTCTTCGATCAGCAGAAAGACGTAGGCGGGGCCCGAGCCTGAGATGGTCGACAGGGCGTCGATCTGCGACTCGGGCAACTCGACGACGGTGCCGACCAGTCGGAAGAGGTCGTCGGCGAGTGTCAGGTGGGCGGCCGTCGCCCGAGATCCCGCGCTCACCCCCGTGACGCCGCGACCGACGAGCGACGGCGTGTTCGGCATCGCGCGCACGACCGGGTTCGGTGCGGCGGCCTCCATCGTGGCGGTCGTGATGCCCGCGGCGACGCTGATGACGAGCGCGTCGGCGTCGAGAGACGGCGCGAGTTCGGCAAGCACGTCGACGATCTGCGCGGGCTTGACGCCGAGCACGACGACGCCGGCCCCCTCAACGGCCCACGCGTTTGCGGAGCTGTCGTGCTCGATCGCCCGCGCATCCACCCCCTCGGCGCGCAGCGCCGCAGCCGATGCCTCGGAACGGGTGGTGACCCGAACCGGCACGGGGTCTGCGCCCTCGACGGGCCGCCGCAATCCGCTCAAGATGGCACCCCCCATCGAGCCGGTGCCGATGATCGCGATCGGGGGAAGGGGTGCTCGCTCGCTCATGCCACGAGTGTAGGTTGGGGGCACTCGAACGGGAGGATGCGGAATGACCGACCACGACGACCGCGAGACCACGTCGACCGCGGGCTCGGCAGCGAGCCCCGTCGACCCCGGCCAGGCGATGGCCATTCGCGAGGTGCTGATTGGCACGCCGGGGGTGCAGACCGTTGGCGAGGTGGTGGTGCACCGGCTCGACAAGGGTGGCCAGCTCGTCACGGCCACGCTCGGCTTCGGTCGGCTCACGCCCGTGAAAGACGTTGTTGCCGTGCTGACCGAGGTGAAGGCGGGCATTCGCGCCGCGTTGCCCGATGTGCGGGGCATCGTGGTCGAACCCGAAGTGGCGGGCCCGCGCACCGACGTCGACCCCCCGACCGACACGATCATCATCCGCGGCGCCGACTAGCGCGGAATCCCCCCGCTTCGTGAACGCTGCACGCTAGGCTTGCGACATGGAATTCCTCTACCAGTTCCTCCTCGTCGGCCACTTCATCGGCCTCGCCGCGATCGTCGGCCCGTTCCTCGTGCAGATGCGCAAGAACTCCGACTTCGCCATCGCCGCCGTCTTCGGCGGCGCCATCGTTCAGCTGGTCACCGGAATCCTGATGACCGGCGTCGGCGAGGGCCTCGACCGTGACTTCGACTACGCGAAGATCATCGTCAAGCTCGTGATCGCGGCCGTCGTCTTCGTGGCCGCCCTGCTCGGCTGGCTGCGCGCGCGCAAGGGCACCAACGACCGCTCGATCAAGCCGTTCTTCCACGCCGCGGGCGGCCTCGCGCTCGTCAACGTGGTGCTCGCCGTCTTCTGGTGATGAGGATGCGCGGCGCCGGCTTTCGGGTCAGCGTCGCGCGTCGAAGAACTCTCTGAGCAACGCTGCCGACTCGTCGGCCATGACACCGCCGACGACTTCGTCGACGCGGAACGGCAAGCGGCGCTCGCGGAGCAGGTCGACGACGCCTCCCGCGGCGCCCGCCTTGTCGTCGAAGGCGCCGAAGACGACGCGCGGAACGCGCGCGGCGAGAATCGCGCCGGCGCAGAGAACGCACGGTTCGAGCGTGACGACGAGCGTGCATCCGGTCAGCTGCCAGTCGCCGATCGCTGTGGCCGCCTCGCGCAGGGCGACCACCTCGGCGTGCGCGGTCGGGTCGTTCGTCGCCTCGCGCTCGTTGCGCCCTCGACCTTGGATGCGCCCACTCGCGTCGATCACGACGGCCCCGACGGGAACGTCACCGGTCGCCAGGGCCGCGTGCGCCTCGGCGAGCGCCTCGCGCATCGCCAGCCGGTCGGGCTCGGGCACCGCGGTCATGGGCCACCTCCGTTAGATTGAGCCTATGCGAGTGCACGTTGCGGACCACCCTCTGATCACCCACAAGCTCACGGTTCTCCGCGACGTGGCGACCCCGTCGCCGACCTTCCGGGCCCTGACAAGCGAGCTCGTCACCCTGCTCGCCTACGAGGCGACGCGGCACGTGCGTACGCACGAGGTCACGATCCAGACCCCCGTCGCCGAGACGGTGGGCCTCGCTATCAGTGAGCCGCGGCCGCTCATCGTGCCGATTCTGCGGGCGGGTCTCGGCATGCTCGAGGGCATGACGGCGCTGATGCCGAGCGCCGAGGTCGGCTTCCTGGGCATGGTGCGCAACGAAGAGACGCTCGAGCCGAGCGTGTACGCCGAACGCCTGCCCGACGACCTGTCGAACCGCCAGTGCTTCGTGCTCGACCCCATGCTCGCCACGGGTGGCTCGCTGCTGTCGGCGATTCAGTACCTCTTCGAGCGGGGCGCTCAAGACGTCACGGCGGTGTGCATCCTCGGCGCCCCCGAGGGCGTCGCCGCGGTCGAGAAGGCCGTCGAGGGGCACGACGTGACGCTCGTGCTCGGGGCGCTCGACGAGCGGCTCAACGAGCACGGCTACATCGTGCCGGGCCTCGGCGACGCGGGCGACCGGCTGTACGGCACTGCGGGATAACGGTCGCGCTGCCCCGGCATTGGTTGCGGAGCGTGACCGACGCAACTTGACGCTCTGCTCGCCCGAGCGAAATACTCAGGGCTATGACCGCGCCCGCTCACGCCCGTTCTGCCGCTTCGGCCGGGACGAGCGCGCGCATGATGATGCGCTCGGCGGTCAGCCCCAGCTGTCGAATGTGCTCCTGATGAGATCCGGCGCGCCCCGCTTCGTGGAGGCGCGCATCCATCACAATTTTCAAGGACGCATTCGACCATGAGTTTCGTACCCACTCCCCCCACCTCGGGTCCTGCCGCGACCGCGCCCGGGGTCAACCCGCAGCGCCGTCTCGCCGCGCAACCCCCGCAGACCGAGCCCCGCGGCTTCGTGCTCTACGTCGGCCTCGACGAGAAGAAGGCCGCGGCCGCCGGCATCGACCTCGGCCGTCTCGTCACCGAGCTGAAGAAGGTGACCAGCGAGCTGGCCCCCGCGGCCGAGACGCACGCTGCCGTCGCCCTCGCGCCCGTCGGTGCGGGCGGGCGCGACCTCGAGGTCGTGCGCCTCGCCATGCAAGACCCGGCTGCCCTGTCGCGCTACCGCGGTGAGACCGAGAAGACGCCCACCGACGAGGGCGTCATCGTCGACATCTCGCGCAAGCGCGTCGTGCTCGACGGTGAAACCGCCCAGCTCACCTACAAAGAGTTCGAACTGCTGCAGTACCTGGTGCTGCGCGAGGGCCGCACGATCGACCGACACGAGCTCATCTCGGCGCTCTGGGCTGAGGGCGTCGAGCACGAGGGCGAGGTGCCGAACGAGCGCACCATCGACGTGCACGTGCGGCGTCTGCGCGCGAAGCTCGGCGCGTACGAAGAGATCGTGCGCACCGTGCGGGGCGCGGGGTACCGCTTCGACCGGCACGCCGACGTGACGATTCGCTACGCGTCGACGCCGTCGCCCGACACGTTCTAGGCGGTCGGGCCGCCGTCACCGTCGGTGCGTTCGTCGCGCCGGTCACGGCCGTCGCGTTCGGCGACGAGGTGCTCGAGCAATTCGAGCTGGCGCCGGTTGATGTCGAGCAACTGCTCGATCTCGCGCGCCGCCGCGACGTTCGTCTCGTAGTCGTGTTGCGCGAGTGAGGCCGAGATCGCGTCTTGGCGCTTCGCGGCGATCAGAAGGATGGCGCCCTGCAGCCCGGCGAGCATGCTGAGGAACAGGTTCAGCAGGATGAACGGGTACGGGTCCCAGCGGATCTCCGTCGACTGCACGGCCGCCCACACGCTCATGAAGGCGAGAAACGCGAACACGAAGGGCCAGCTGCCCATGCCGTTGCGCAGCACATCGGCAGAGCGTTGCCCGAGCGTACGGTCGCTGGTGGTGCGGGTGTGCCAGTTGATGAGGGGACGCGTCATGTGGCTGACGCTAGGGGGCGGCGGATGCGCGCAGCAAGACCCCGGGTCGGGCGCAGCAGGTAGACGGCGAAGCGACTAACCGAGACGGTCGGCCCAATAGCCGGGTCGACGACGCTCGTGCGCGAACGCGAGAACGATGATCGCGTCAGCGACGACGACGTACTTGATGTCGTAGCGGAAGCCCGAGACACTCCTGGTGCGGACGGCAGGTATACGGGCGCGGCCCCGATGAATGGACCACGCTTCCGGATCGTCAATGATCGACCGCAGCGCGGTGTCGACCGCATCAAGGAACCGTTCGCCGAGTCCTTCACGCACCTCTTCGAGGTAGAGCACAGCGTCGCGAAGTTCGGCAGCAGCAGCCGGGTGCTGCCGCCACGAGCGGCTCACGCGCGACGCGCGGCGATTTCAGCGCGGAGTTGCTGGAGTTGGGCGGGGCCGTCGAGCAGCTCAACGCGGTTCTCGATTGTGTCGGAAAGCCGCCGAGCGATCTCGTCGTCCCACGCAGCGTCGATCGCACTCTGATCGGCGTCGATATCGCGGTCGACGCTCAGGCGCAGAAGCCGTGCTGCCTCGAGGCGCTGCTCGGGCGTCAGCGCATAGCCCGCCTCGACGTAGTCAGTCAGCTTCGGGTTCATGCGGGGAGTGTACGCCGCTCCTCCGACAATCGCGCTGCTCGTGTCACGAGGCCGCCGACGCTCGCGGGCGGCGGATGCGCGCGGCAAGACCCCGCCTCGGGTGAAGCAGGTAGACGGCGAAGAACACGATCGCGTTGACGACGACCACGGCGCCGCCGGAGGCGACGTCGAGGTAGTAGCTCGCGGCGACGCCGACGAGGCTGGAAGCGGCTGCGATGAGCGGGGCGATGACGAGCATCCGCTGGATGCGGTCGGTGAGCAGGCGCGCGGTGGCTCCGGGGATGATAAGCAGGGCGACGACGAGCACGACGCCGACGATCTGCAGGCCGACGACGGCGGTGAGGGCGAGGAGGCCGAGCAGCAGGGCCGAGAGGCGGCGGGGCGACAGGCCGATCGAATGGGCGTGTGCCGGGTCGAACGCGAAGAGCGTGAGGTCGCGGCGTTTCACGATGAGCAGGGCGAGGGCGACGGCGCCAATGACGGCGATCTGCACGAGGTCGGCGGGGCCGACGCCGAGGATGTTGCCGAACACGATGTGGCCGAGGTCGATCTGGCTCGGCACGACCGAGACGAGCACGATGCCGAGCGCGAACAGGCTCGTGAAGACGATGCCGATCGCGGCATCCTCCTTGACGCGCGAGGTGTCGCGCACGACGCCGATCAGCAGCACGGCGAGCAGGCCGAAGACGAGGGCGCCGACGGCGAAGGGGGCTCCGACGAGGTAGGCCAGCACGACGCCCGGCAGTACTGCGTGCGCGACCGCGTCGCCCATGAGGGACCAGCCGATGAGCACGAGCCAGCAGCTCAGAACCGCGCACACGACGGCGGCGATCGTCGTGGCGGCGAGGGCACGCAGCATGAACTCGTAGGTGAACGGTTCGAGGATCAGGTCGAGGGGGCTCATGAGCGACCCTCCCCCGGGTCGGCGGCGGGTCGTGCATCGGGTTGCGCGCCGCTCGCGGGCGGTAGACCGAACGCGCGGGCCAGCACCTCGGGCGCGAGCACCTCGGCGGGCGGGCCGTCGGCGACGATGCGGCGGGCGAGCAGCACGACGCGGTGCGCGCGGTCGCCGAGGGTCGCGAGGTCGTGCGTCGACACGAGCACTGTCGCGCCGGCGGCGGCGCGCTCGGCGAGCACGTCGGCGATGAGCTGCTCGCTGACGACGTCGACCCCGGCGTACGGCTCGTCGAGCAGCAGCACGTCGGCCTCTTGCGCGAGGGCCCGGGCGACGAACGCGCGGCGGCGCTGACCGCCCGACAGTGCCCCGATCGGCCGCTCGGCCAGCTCGCTCAGCTGCACGCGGGCGAGCGCGTCGGTGACGGCGGCGCGGTCGGCGGGCTTCAGGCGGCGGGTGAGCCCGAGGCGCCCGTACCGGCCCTGCGCGACAACGTCGGCGACGGTGAGCGGGAAGTCGGCGTCGACCCCGTCGGTCTGGGGCATGACGGTAACGCGTCCAGCGCGGCGCGCGGCGTCGGCGGTGCCACCGAGCACCTCGACGCGGCCCGTGTGGGGGCGGAGGCGACCCGTGATGGCGCCGAAGAGCGTCGATTTGCCGGCCCCGTTCATCCCAACCAGTGCCGTGACGGCGCCCGGCGCGATCGCGACGGTGACGTCGTCGAGGGCGGTCACGGCGCCGTAGCGCACCGTCACCGCGTCGAGGCGGATGCTCGCGGTCGCGCTCACGAGGCCGGCCCCGTTTCGGTCGGGGCTGTTCCGGTGAGGCCCGCCGCGATCGTGTCAGCCGCGTGCCGCAGCAGGGCGAGGTAGCTGGGCACAGGCCCACCTGCCTCGGAGAGCGAGTCTACGTAGAGCGTGCCGCCGTAGCGGCTGCCGGTGTCGGCGACGACCTGCAGCATGGGCTCGTTCGACACGGTCGACTCGCAGAAGACGGCCGGCACATCGCGCTCGCGCACGGTGTCGATGACGGCGGCGACACGGCGCGGGGTGGCCTGCTGGTCGGCGTTAACGGGCCAGAGGTAGGCCTCGTCGAGGCCCAGGTCGCGGGCGAGGTACGAGAAGGCTCCCTCGCAGCTGACGAGCACGCGTTCGGCGGGCGGCACCGCGTCGAGAGCCGTGGCAAGGTCGGCGGCAACGGCGTCGAGTTCGGCCGAGTAGGCGGCGGCGCGCTCGGCGTAGTGCTCGGCGCCCGCGGGGTCGAGCTCGGTGAGAGCGTCGGCGATGCGCTTGACGTAGTGCTGGCCGGCGAGCGGAGACATCCACGCGTGGGGGTTCGCCTCGGAGGTACCGGCGATCGGGACGGGGTCGAGGCCGTCGCTGAGGGTGACAGCGGGAGCGTCGACGTCGGCGATGAACTGGGCGAACCAGGCCTCGAGGCCGAGGCCGTTCTCAAACACGAGGTCGGCGCCGCGGGCCTGCCGCAGGTCGCCGGGTGTCGGCTCGTAGCCGTGAATCTCGGCGCCGGGACGGGTCACCGACCGCACCTCGACGCGGTCGCCCGCGACTTCGCGCACCATGTCGGCGATGACGGTGAAGGTCGTGAGCACGAGCGGCCGCTCGCTGCCGTCAGGGGCAGTGGATGCTGTGCCCGCGTCGTCCGCGCTCGTTTCGGATGCACCGCCCGGAGCGCACCCGCCCGCCAGCGCGACGAGCGCGGCGGTCGCGACCGCGAGAATCCGACGCTGATTTTTCGGCACACCGAAAAATGTACTCGAGCGACGCTGAGTGCGCGATCGGCCGTTGCTCAGGCGCGGGGCGCGTTGCTGACCTGCCGGAGGGCGGTTTCGATCGCGACGTCGAAGCCCAGGGAGTCTTCGGCGCCCATCGCTGTCGTCGCGAGGGCGTGGGCGCGCGCGTGCGGGTCGGGAGCCTGAGCCGCATCCGCGAGCGCCGGGACTGCGGCTTCACCCAGGTAGAGCAGCGCGTCGGTGAGGGCGCGTTGCACGGGCCAGTCTCCGACGCCGAGGTGCGTGGTGAGCGTCTCGGCGAGGGCGGCTCGCTCGCCCTCGGGGGCGAGCCGACTGGCCGCACGCCAGGCGGTGCGGGCAACGCCGAGATCGGGGTTGTCGATCAGCTCGGGGGTGATTGACGGCCAGGCTCGGCCGTCGCCGATCTTCGACAGAGTGTGCAGCGCCTGGCTCTGCGCCTGCGGATTCGATGAGGCGAGTTCGGCGGTGAGGGCCGGGAGCGAGACATCGGGGTCCTGGCGCAGCAGCGCCCACGTGAGCGTCTCGCGCACGGTGAGGTCGGTGTCGATCGCGCACTGGGCGACAAGCACCGGCACGTAGGAGTCGCGCGGGTGCGTGCCGGCGGTGAGCGCGGCCTGCTGGCGGGTCGATGCGGCGGGCGCGGCGAGCGCCTCGGCGAGGCGGGCGGCGGCGGGGTCGGCCGGAACGGAGGGCATAGCCCCATCATCGCGGGGTCGTCTGAACCCGACGTCGACGCGAGTTCGTCGATATCGGAGGTGCGCATCCGCTTTCAGCAGATTCATCAAAAAATAACGATTCTGCAACTAGACACCGTTACCTCGTCGTTATACATTGATCTCAGCGTCTATCGTTTGCTGTGGCGAGGGACGCAACATGTGATTGCAGGACACTCTTGGTGCAAGGGAGAGGCCCGACCGTTTGCCTCAACGGTCGGGCCTCAATCACGTTAACGGCAGTTCGTGACGCCCGACGATCGCGCTTACCCATGCGGGTGAATAGAGTTAGCCCATGGTGGACAAGTCGGTTGCCGTGGATGCGTGGGAAGCGCTCTTCCGCGCCCAGGTCTCGGTGCTGCGCCAGCTGAGCGCCGAGTTCCCGACGACCGAGATCTCGTTCACCGAGTACGACGTGCTCTTCAACCTGAGCCGCGCACCCGAGCGCAGCATGCGCATCCGCGACCTGATCCCCCACCTGCTGCTCAGCCAGCCGAGCGTTAGCCGCCTCATCGACCGGTTGACCAGCCGCGCGCTCGTCACCAAGCAGACCGACCCGAAGGATGCGCGGGGCACCATCGTCACGCTCACCGACTCTGGCTACGCCCTCTTTCGCCGCGTGGCCGTCGCGCACGCCGACTCGATTGCGCGTCGCGTGGGCGGCGCACTCGAGCCCGACGAGTTGGCGCAACTGACCGCGCTGTGTCGGAAGTTGCGCGACGCGAGCGCCTGAGCATCCGCACACTGCGGGCGCCTCAGCGTCCTGAGATCGCACCCGCAGTCGGGGCTTTCTTTCGGGCTGTCGCCCTAACGTTCTCGGCATGGCCGCTGAGAGCTCCCCGACCATTGTCTGGTTGCGCGACGACCTGCGGGTCGCCGACAACCCCGCCCTGACCGCCGCCGTCGAGCGCGGCCGCGACGTCGTGGTCGTGTACGTGCTCGACGACGAGAGCCCCGAGGTGCGGCCGATCGGCGCGGCCAGCCGCTGGTGGCTGCACCACAGCCTCACCGCCCTCGCCACCGAGCTCGACGTGCTCGGCGCTTCGCTCACCCTGCGCCGCGGCCCCGCCGAGAAGGTCGTCATGGGGCTCGTCGACGAGACCGGCGGCGACGCCGTGCACTGGAATCGCCGCTACGGAAAAGCCCGCGAGGTGGATGCGCGCCTCAAGTCCGCGCTGAAAGATCGCGACATCGAGGCGGTCAGCCACGCCGCCAACCTGCTGTTCGAACCGTGGACGGTGAAGACCGGCTCGGGCGGGCCCTACGGAGTGTTCACGCCGTTCTGGAAGTCGTGTCTCGCGCGCGACGAACCGCGGGCGCCTCTCGACGCGCCCACGAGCATCCCGGGTCGCCGCGTTGACGGCGACAGCCTCGACGACTGGGGGCTGCTGCCGACGACGCCCGACTGGGCGGGCGGCATGCGCGACGAGTGGACGCCCGGCTCAGTTGGTGCCCACGAGCGGCTGGAGCAACTCGTCAAGGTGCGCCTCGCCGACTATCACCGCCGCGACGAGCCCGGCCTCGACGCCACCAGCCAGCTGAGCCCCCACCTGCGCTTCGGCGAGGTCAGCCCGTTCGAGGTGTGGCACCGGCTGCGCGACGGGCTCTCGGGCCTCGCCGCGAAAAACCACGCGAAATTCTTGAGCGAGATCGGGTGGCGCGAGTTCTCGTACCACCTGCTCTTTCACCACCCCGACCTCGCCACCGTCAACTACCGCCGCGAGTTCGACGCCTACCCGTGGAACGACCCCGCAACCGCCGGCCTTGAGCGCTGGCAGAAAGGCCGCACCGGCATTCCGATCGTCGACGCGGGCATGCGCCAGCTCTGGCACATCGGCTGGATGCACAACCGCGTTCGCATGATCACCGCCAGCTTCCTGACGAAGAACCTCCAGATCGACTGGCGCGCGGGCGAGGAGTGGTTCTGGGACACGCTCGTCGACGCCGACGAGGCGTCGAACGCCGCCTCGTGGCAGTGGGTCGCAGGATCGGGGGCGGATGCGGCGCCGTACTTCCGCGTGTTTAATCCGGTGCTGCAGGCGCAGAAGTTTGACCCGCGCAACGAGTACGTGGCGAAGTGGGTACCCGACGAGGGCACGGACGACTACCCCGCGCCGATGGTCGATCTCAAGGAGTCGCGGCAGGCGGCGCTCGACGGGTATGAGGCGGTCAAGGCGGCGAAGGCGCGCGCCTCGTAATCGCGAGGGGCGCGTGAACCCGCGCCGCGCATCCGGCGATCGTGCGTGAGAGAGCCCTCATGAAGTTCGCGCCGAGAATGAGAGAGCACTCACGCACACCTCCTTGTCGTCTCATCGGCCGCGCCGAGAGTAGTCACATCGCGAACGACCGCTCGGGTCGGTCGCTTCACACAGCAAGGCAAGGAGTACCACCATGGCACCCACCCTGAACCCCAAGAACTGGGTCGCGATCGGCGCCGCGAGCGCCCTCAGCCTCGGCGTTCTCGCCGGTGGCGCCGCCACGGCCGCCAGCGCGATTCCGCTGTTCACCGGCACCGGCACCGGCGACCGCGCCGACGCCGCCGACGTGAAGGGCAACGGCACCGGCAGCGCCGACGTCACCTTCGGCGTCACGAGCGACTCGATCGTCACCCCGTCACCCGCCAGCACGATGACCCCCTCGCCGGTCTCGACCCAGTCGCCGGTGAGCCCGGTATCGCTGCCGTCGCCGATCAGCCCGATTTCGGCGCAGTCGGCGCCGTCGCCGGTCAGCCCCGTGTCGGTGCCGTCGCCCGCGAGCCCCGCCTCGCCGGCCAGCGTCGCCTCGCCCGCCAGCGTTGACTCGCCGGCGAGCGTCGACTCGGTCGACTAACACAGCAAAGTCGACCGTTCCAGCGTCGTTCGGGGGAACGACGCGACGTGCGAGCCCCGGTTCCGCCGATATTCGGGCGGCGGAACCGGGGTTCTTTTTGTGTGCGCACGACCCCGCACGCGGACGCGACGACCGGTGCGCAATACTCAGGCAGTGAGCCCCCGCACCCGCCGCACGCCCGCCACCCCGGTCGCGCTCGCCGTCACGGCGATCCTCTCCGTTCAATTCGGAAACGCCATCGCCGGGGGCACCTTCAGCGAGGTGGGCAGTCTCGGGGCGGCGACCCTGCGTTTGGTGCTCGCCGCGAGCATCCTGATGCTGGTGATTCGGCCCCGCATGCGCGGCTGGAGCCGCCGCACCTGGGCGGGAGTCCTCCTGCTCGGCGTGGGCCTCGGCGGCATGAACGCGCTCATCTACCTGGCGATCGAACGCATCCCGATCGGCGTCGCCGTCACCATCGAACTGCTCGGGCCCCTCGCCGTCGCCGTCGCCGGAACTCGGCGCGCCCGCGACCTCGCCTGGGTCGCCCTCGCCGCCGTCGGCGTGCTGCTGCTCGGCATCGACCGCGGCGGCGCCCTCGCCCTCGACGGCGCCCTCTACGCCGCCGCGGCCGCCGCCTTTTGGGCGCTCTACATCGTCGCCTCGGCCCGCCTCGGCGCCACGAGCGACGACCGCCCGGCCCCGCGCGGGGTTGACGCGCTCGCCGTCGCCATGGTCGTCGCGGCCGTCTTCGTCGCGCCCTTCGGGGCCACGCAGGCGACGGATGCTGTTGTCGCCAACCCCACGCTCGTCGCGGTCTTCGCCGGCATCGCCCTCATGACGTCGGCCGTGCCGTACGCGCTCGAATTCATCGCGCTGAAGACCATGCCGACCCGGGTGTTCGGCGTGCTCTCGAGCCTCGGGCCCGCGGTCGCCGCGCTCGCCGGGCTGGTCGTGCTCGGGCAGGTGCTGTCGGTACTGCAACTCGTCGCCGTCGCCGCGGTGATCGTCGCGAGTGTCGGCGCGGTCGTCAGCGCGCGGCAGTCCCGCGACCGGCCGGCGGTCGTCCTCCCGCTCGACTGACCGCGATCGCCGCGGCCCGCATGCCCTGAGCGGCGGCCGCGCGAACATCCTGACCGGTCGCCAACGCCACGAGCACACCGGCACCGAAGGCATCGCCCGCGCCCGTCGAGTCGACGGTCGGCACCTCGTCGACCGCGATCTCGTGCACGACCCCCGACTGTTCGGCAACGATGACGCCGCGCGCGCCGTCGGTCAACATAACGAGCGGTGCCACGTCGAGTAGCACAACAGCGGCGTGCGCGGCCGGCGCCTCGGGCTGGCCGATGAGCAGCCGCGCCTCGGCGAGATTCGGCAGCAGCAGGTCAACACCGGTCACCGCACGCCGGAACGCGGCGGGCCCGTAGTCGCTGATAAAACCGACCGAACCGGGGTCGAGCGAGACCTTAACGCCATGCTCGCGGGCGCGCGCAATCAGCCGCGCAACGTCGTCGGCCGTGAAGGCATTGACGAGGCCGTAGCCCGTGAGGTGCAGAACGCTGGCGCGCTCGAGCAGTTCGTCGGTCACGCTCGCCGGGTCGAGCTCGTCGTTGGCACCGCGGTCGGTGAGCATGGTGCGCCGCTCGCCCTCGGCGATGATCACGATCGTGCCGGTGCCGCGGGTGGTCGACTCGGCGAGGTGTGCCGTGACCCCGGCCTCGGCGAAGATGCGCCGGTGAGTTTCGGCGTCGCCCGCCCCCACGCGACCGACAAAGTCGACGGGCACGCCGTGCCAGCCGACCCAGGCCGCCGTGTTCGCGGCCGAACCGCCGGGCGTCGCGATGATGGTCGACGCGGTGTCGGTGTCGGGGCGCAACTCTTCCGACGGCAAGACGACGATGTCGTTGATGACGTCGCCGACGACGAGGATGCGCGGGGCGTCGTCGCTCACGGCCGTCGCGCCGCCCAGGCGGTCGCGATGCGCCCCGCCGTCGCCACGTTGTTGCGGGCCAGGTCAAGGTTGACCTCGAGGCTGCGGCCGTGCGAGGCCTCGACGATGTAGCCGAGCAGGAAGGGCGTCACGGCCTTGCCACGCACGCCCGCATCATCGGAGGCGGCGAAAGCCTGCGCGAGCACGCGGTCATGCTCGGCCGGGTCCCACTGCTGCTCGCGCGGAATCGGGTTCGCCACGACGATTCCCTGACGATGGCCCAGCGCGTCGTGGGCCGCCATGATCGCGGCGACCTCGTCGGCCGTCTCGACCGACCAGTCGAGCGTGAACGCGCTCTCGCGCAGCCAGAAAGCGGGAAATACGGTGGTGCCAAAGCCGACCACCGGGATGGAGAAGGTCTCGAGCCGTTCGAGCGTCGCCCCAATGTCGAGCACGCTCTTCACCCCGGCCGAGACGACCGTGATGGGCGTCTCGGCGAGAATCGACAGGTCGGCCGACTCGTCGAACGACTCGCTCGCGCCGCGGTGCACGCCGCCGAGCCCGCCCGTCGCGAAGACGCGGATGCCCGCCTTCGCCGCGAGGTGCGCGGTCGCCGCGACCGTCGTCGCACCGCTCGCGCCGCGACCGGCGAGGACGGCCAAGTCACGCACGCTGGCCTTGGCCAGCTCGTCTTCGGCGATGCGGCGCACGCCCTCGGCGTCGAGGCCGATCTGCGCAACGCCGTCGAGCACCGCGATCGTAGCGGGCGTGACGCCCTGCTCGCGCAGGATCGCCTCGAACTCGATCGCCGCCTCGTGGTTGCGCGGCCGCGGCAAGCCGTGGCTGATGATGGTCGACTCGAGGGCAACGACGGGGCGCCCGGCGTCGAGCGCCTCGGCCACCTCGGGTGCGAGCTGCAGTGCGGTCACGCGCTCACCCTAGCGCCGGGGCGTGAGGAACGAATCGGTGACAGGTGTGGTTCAGGCCGCGAGTGTGAGCGGCTCGGTTAGCTTGGCTTCGAACTCGATGAGCGTCAAGCCGCCGAGGGTGTCCTGCGCGCGCTGACGGTGATACTTCCGCTCGATCCATACGACGATCGCGAGCCGCAGCTCCTGCCGTGTGCCCCAACGGTGCTGGTTGAGCACGTTCGTCTGCAGCAGTGACCAGAACGACTCCATGGCCGCGTTGTCCCCTGCGGCGCCGACGCGTCCCATCGATCCGACCATGTCGTGGCGGCGCAGCTCGCGGGCCATCGCCCGGCTCCGAAACTGACTACCCCTATCGGCGTGCAGGATGCAGCCGGCGACCTCACCACGGCGGGCGACGGCGTTGCGGACGGCGTCGACGGCGAGCTGCGCGGTCATTCGGTCGGAGATCGAGTAGCCGACAATCCGGTTGGAGAACACATCCTTGATCGCGCAGCAATAGAGCTTGCCTTCGCCTGTCCAATGCTCCGTGATGTCCGTGAGCCAGACCCGGTTCGGTGCATCAGCGCGGAACACGCGCTGGACGTGGTCGTCGAACACGGGCGGCCCGGCCTTCTAGCCCTTCCGGCACCTTCGACGTTGGGCGGACGAGAGGATCCCGGCCTGCGAGCACAGCTTCCACGCCGTCCGCCGGCTCATCCGCCACCCCGCTCGACGGGCTTCGTCGGCGAGGTATCGGTAACCGAACGTTGGGTCGTCGTGGTGCGCGTCATGCAACGCGTTGATCCGATACGCGCGGAGCACGTCGGCAGCGCGGACGGGGTCGTTGCGCCACCGGTAGTAGGGCTGTCTTGCGAGCTTCAGAACCCGGCACGACACCGTCACGGGGATCCCCGCATCGGCGAGCTCAGATACGAGCGGGTACGTCATTTTGGGGAGCCACCGAGGCGCAGATTCGCCTGCGACAGATACGCCGCCGCACGTCGCAGCACCTCGTTCTCCTGCTCAAGCAAGCGGATCCGCTTTATTAACTCCCGGGCCTCCGCGGCATCGGCGGCGGTCTGACCGGGACGGTTGCCTTCCTCGACATCGGCTTGACGCAACCAGTTCTGCAGCGTCGCCTCACTGATACCAAGATCGGTGGCGATCTGTTTGATGGTGACGCCGCTCTCACGGCTACGAGCGACCGCGACGACGTCCTCGCGGAACTCTCTGGGATAGGGACCGGGCATGATGACATCCTCCCCGCCAGCGCCCTGCGGCACTAACGATCAGTTGTCACCAGTTCGTTCCTCACGCCCTATCGGTCACACGCCTGGCGAGACGCCTGCCGGCAACTCGGGATCACGCCGAAACGGACCCGCCCCTATCGGCCGCAAACCAACGGCAAGATCGAACGGTTCCACCGGACCATGGCCGACGGGTGGGCATTCACGAAGCACTACAACTCCGAATCAGCCCGCAGAGCCGCCCTCCCCGCATGGTTGCATCACTACAATCACCACCGGCCCCACACCGCCATCGGCAAGGTTCCACCCATCAGCCGGCTAAACAACCTGCCTGGGCACTAAAGCTAGGACACCGGCTACAGGCATGGCGATAGGTCAGGAACGGCGTCGCTCCCTGCGCAGGAGGGAGCGCAGAGTCTCGGCGTTCGCGTAGCCGACTCGTAGCGCGATCTCGGCGGAGGTGAGGTCCGTGGTTGCTGAGAGGTGCCGAGCTCGTTCGATGCGAAGCCGTTGGACGAAGCCGAGCGGAGTGAGGTTGAGCGCCGCACGGACTCGTCGTTCGAGGGTGCGCCGGCTGGTGCCGAGCGACTGCGAGACGAAGGCGACGTTGAACGGTTCGTCCAGGCGGGCGCGCACGAAGCGTTCGAACTCGACGACGATCGGGTCCTCGTGCCGGAGATGTTCGTAAGCGACGAAGGCCGCCTGCGACGGGCGCTCGTCGATGAGGAGGAGCTTGGCGACATGTTGGGCCAGGTCGGGGCTGATCGATCGCACGAGTGAGAGCGCGAGGTCGATGTGGGCGAACGCGGCGCCGGCGGTGACGAGGTTCCCGTCGACCACGACCATGGTGTCGAGATCGAGGGCGACGGTCGGATAGCGCTTCAGGAACTCCGGCCCCAGGAACCAGCTGGTCGTCGCCCGCCGATGATGCATCCGTCCGGTCTCGGCGACAGCGAACACGCCGGTGCACGCCGCGGCGATCCGGGTGGTCGCCTCGTCGAGGCGCCCGAGCGAGGCGATGACCGAACGAGCATCTCGGCTCTGGAGGGCGTCGTTGGTAGCGGCGGCCGTAAGGGTCCCAAGAGCAGGGACGACGACCACGTCGAACTCTGCGGACTCCGACAGCGGGTGGTCCACCGACAGGGTCATCGATGCCGTCGTGGTCACTCGCCGTTTCGGTCCGAGGATGGCGAGTTCGATCGGGTCGATCCGCGGGTCGACATCGCCGCGGGCTCCGTCGGCCACCCGCACGATGTCGATGATCGACGCGATAGCCGAACCGAAGCAGCCGTCGATCGCGATCAGTCCGATACGCATGACGTAAACAATAGCAATACTGCCGTATACGCCACTCCCCACCGGCCCGCGCTCGTCATACGCTGAACTCGTCCCACGAAGAACCCCGACGTCAAGGAGAGTCCCTCATGTCCACACCCGCATCACTTCCGTATGCCTTCGTCGCCAAGATCGTCGCGGCCGATGGACAGCACGACGCGCTCGCCGAACTGCTCGCCGGCGCTGTCGCACTCGCCAACGAAGAAGTAGGAACGATTGTCTGGTTCGCGGTCAGGACCCACGCCGACACCTTCTGGATCTTCGATGCATTCCCCGACGAGGCCGCTCGCGACGCCCACGCCAACGGCGCCATCGTCGCAGCCCTGATGGCCAACCAGCACCTCCTCGGCGCAGCACCCGAGATCCTGGCGGCCGACGTCCTCGCGTCCAAGCTCCCGTAGTCCGCCAACGCACGAGACGATCGCGCCCCGCCGAGCCGTCGCCAGGTCGCGACGCAACGCCACGCTGCGTTGCCGAGCGGTGCGAGGCCTATCGGCACACGGACAGGATGCCGGCCGCGAGCGCTCAGCCGGCGAGGGGTCCGTCGCAGAGGAGAGCGACGTCGGTGTCGGGTAGAGCCGTGAGGCCAGCGCATCGCGCGACCACCAGAACGGTTCGCCGGAGCCGCCTGTCGGAATCGAACCGACGACCTAATCACGTCGGCTTTGCGTCTATCGCTTGATGCGCCCACTGGGCGAACGAGCCGCTGACCTGCGCAAACGCCGAGCGTGGAGGACGCCGCCACCCGGTGGTGACCGACGACGACCGACCAGTACCGACCGTTTCACCGGAGCTTGCGGCGGCGTCGAAGCCGAGCAAGCTCCATTCTTTTAGCTCACCGCGCCCTCCTCCTCGCCGGTCCCGTCGTCGGCGAAGACGTTTCAGGGGTCTTCTCAGATGACGGTGTAGGTCGGCCGGGCGCGTCGGTCCGCAGGGAGACGTCGAGGTCTCCCGACGACGGAGGTTCCTACGCCATCCGTCCGAAAGACCTCGACGTGACCGACGCTACCCCGCCGGCCGGCTTCGGCCGCCCTGACCTGACCGCCTTCGCTCGACTCGACGGCCTCGGTCTGAGCGTGGCCGGACAACGACTTGAGCCGGATCGTGCGGTCCTCGCGTGCCGCGTGGTGGAACCAGATCAGTGGTGCCGACGGTGCGGCAGCGAAGGCGCTGCTCGTGACACCGTGATCCGGCGGTTGGCCCACGAGCCGCTGGGCTGGCGACCGACCGTCCTGGAAGTTGTAGTGCGCCGCTACCGCTGTGCCGACTGCGGACACGTGTGGCGCCAAGACACCAGCGCCGCCGCGGAGCCACGCGCGAAGCTCTCGCGCACCGGGCTGCGGTGGGCGCTGGAAGGGATCGCGGTCGCACACCTCACCGTCGCACGTGTCGCCGAGGGACTCGGGGTCGCGTGGGACACCGCCAACAACGCGGTCCTGGCTGAAGGCAAGGGGCTGCTGATCAACGACCCCACGCGGTTCGAGGGCGTGAAGGTCATTGGCGTCGATAAGCACGTCTGGCGCCACACCAGGCGTGGCGACAAGTACGTCACCGTGATCATCGACCTCACCCCGGTCCGCGATGGCGCCGGCGCAGCAAGGCTGCTGGACATGGTCGAGGGCCGGTCGAAGGCGGCGTTCAAGACCTGGCTCGCCGACCGCGACGACGCCTTCCGTGACGCGGTCGAGGTGGTCGCGATGGACGGCTTCACCGGGTTCAAGACCGCCGCTGCAGAGGAGATCCCGGACGCGGTCACGGTGATGGATCCCTTCCACGTCGTGCGCCTGGCCGGTGACGCCCTCGACAGGTGCCGGCGCCGGGTCCAACTCGCGATCCACGGGCACCGTGGGTTCAGGGACGACCCGCTCTACAAGTCGCGGCGCACGCTGCACACCGGCGCGGACCTGCTCACCGACAAGCAGAGCGACAGGCTACGCGCGCTGTTCGTTGATGACGCTCACGTCGAGGTCGAGGCGACCTGGGGTGTCTACCAGCGCATGATCGCCGCCAATCGCCACGAGGACCGGCAACGTGGCCGCGAGCTCATGGAGAAGCTGATCACCGACCTCAGCGCCGGCGTCCCCAAGGTGCTCACCGAGCTCACCACCCTGGGCCGGACCCTGAAGAAGCGAGCCGCTGACGTGCTCGCCTACTTCGAACGACCCGGCACCAGCAACGGGCCGACCGAGGCGCTCAACGGACGGCTCGAACACCTGCGCGGCTCCGCACTCGGGTTCCGCCACCTGACCAACTACATCGCCCGAAGCCTGCTCGAGACCGGCGGCTTCACACCCCAACTCCTACACCCCCGATTGGGATGAGCCGTCAATCCGCCTAGTGCTCAGCGGTGCGTGAACCGGGGCTCGCGCTTCTCGATGAAGGCGCGCATCCCTTCTTTCTGGTCGTCGAGGGCGAAGCCCGCGTGGAAGACGCGGCGCTCGCGCGCGACCCCCTCGGTCAGGGTCGAATCGAAGGCCGCGTCGACCAGCTCGGTGGCGGCCTGCAGCGCCGGCAGCGACTTCGCGGCGATGCCCGCGGCCATGGTGAGCACGTCATCGAGCAGCTCGGCGGCGGCGACCACACGCGCGACGAGACCGGCGCTTTCGGCCTCGCGGGCATCCATCATGCGGCCGGTGAGAATCAGTTCCATCGCCTTCGCCTTGCCGACGGCGCGGGTGAGTCGCTGGGTGCCACCCATGCCCGGCACGACGCCCAGATTGATTTCGGGCTGGCCAAACTTCGCGGTGTCGGCGGCGATGATCACGTCGCACATCATCGCCAGCTCGCAGCCACCGCCGAGGGCAAAGCCGTTGACCGCCGCGATGAGGGGGGTGCGGATGCGCGTGAGCGCGTCCCAGCCCGCGAACAGGTCGCGCGCAGTCGCCTCGGCGTAGCTGAGCTCGGCCATCTCTTTGATGTCAGCGCCGGCGGCGAAGGCGCGGCCCGCGCCGGTCAGCACGATCGCGCCGATGGTCTCGTCGAGATCAAAGAGCGTGGCGGCGGCGACCACCGCATCCATTGCCTGGCGGTTCAGGGCGTTGAGCGCCTGCGGACGGTCAAGGATGATGAGGCCCACCCGGTCGCGGCGACCCGCGACGATGCCCGCGAAAGCGGCTCCCTTGCCGTCGCCGACCGGGTCGAATCCGTCGGGTAGCGCGGTCGCGGGGCGCTCGGCGGGGGTGGCGTGCTCGGCAGGGTCGCTCATCGGGGGCTCCAGTCGGGGGTGTCGAGTCGGGCGCGCTCCGCGTCGGTCAGCGGGGCAAAGAACGACGCGACCCGGTCGGGGTCGACGTCGTCGAGCGTCGGGGGCACCCAGCGCGGCTGCCGATCTTTGTCGACGAGCTGTGCGCGCACCCCCTCAGCGAAGTCGGGTTCGTCGAGCAGTCGCGCGACGACCCGAAACTCTTGCGCGAGGGCCTCGTCGAGGCTCTCGAGGCGCGCGGCGCGGCGCAGGGCCGCGAGGGTGACCGCGAGCGAGGTGGGCGATCGGCCGGCGAGGGCGCGCGCCGCCTCCTGCAGCGACGGGTCGTGGGATGCGCGCATCCGGTCAAGAATGACGGCCGCGTCGTCGCCGGCGTACGCCGCGTCGAGGGCGGCCGCGTGCTCGGCGAGCGCCGCCTCGCCCGCTTCTTCGCCCAGGCTGTTGAGCACCGCGTCGACGTCGGCGGGCTCGGTGCAGCGCTCGAGGGCGTCGAGCAGATCGTCGAGTCGGTCGGAGCCGACCATGACGTCGGCAAGCCCCGCCGCGATCGCGTCGGCTCCGCCGACCATGGCACCGGTAAGCGCGAGGTGCGTGCCCGCCTCGCCGGGGCCGCGGCTCAGCAGCCAACTGCCGCCAACGTCGGGGGTGAAGCCGATGCCGGTCTCGGGCATGCCGATGCGCGTGCGCTCGGTGACGACCCGGTGCGATCCGTGGGCCGAAACGCCCACGCCGCCGCCCAGCACGATGCCGTCCATCAGGGCGACGTACGGCTTCGGGTAGCGCGCGATGAGACTGTTCAGGCGGTACTCGTCGAAGAAGAAGCCGGCGGCCGCCGCCACGTCACCATCCACGACCCGCGCGCGCATCGCCACGATGTCGCCGCCCGCGCAGAAGGCGCGGTCGCCGGCGCCGCGGATCGCAACCACGCGGATGCTGTCGTCGCCCGCCCAGGTGCGCAGCGCATCCCGAATGCCGATGACCATCTCGTGGGTGAGCGCGTTGAGCGCGGCCGGGCGGTTCAGGGTGATGAGGCCAAGGTGGCCGCGAATCTCGACGTCGAGCATGCGACCACGCTAGCGGGCACGAGTGATCGCCCGAGGAACGAGGTACAGGATTGCGCTGATGGCGAGCATGATTGCTCCGGCGAGCCACACCTCGGCTCTCTGTTGCGAAAGAAGCAGGATGCACGACGCGACACCCAGCACCGGAATCGGCGCCCACACGCGGAAGTGCTGGTGATCGACCCGATCGCGCCGCAAGACGAGCACGGCGACGTTTACGGTGATGAAGACGAAAAGGAGCAAGAGGACGACTGTCTCGGCCAGAAGCTCCAACGTGCCGATCGAGGCCAAGATCATCGCCACCACGGTTGTTGCGACGATCGCGACCCACGGGGTCTTCCGGCGCGGGAGAACTCGAGCGAGTACGCCCGGCAGTAGGCCCCGCTCGGCCATTCCGAACGCAAGACGACTCGCCATGATCATCGTCAAGAGTGCGCCGTTTGCCACCGCGATGAGCGCCACGAGGCTGAAAAGCCACGGAGGCACGCCCGCGCCGGTCGACTCGACGACGGCGAGCAACGGCGCACTGGTGTCAGCGAGCTCGTCGCTGGGAAGCGCGATGCCACTCGCGAGAGCAACCAACAGATACAACACGCCTGCCGTGATGAGTGCGCCAAACAGCGCGCGGGGGTACGTGCGCGCAGGGTCGCGAACCTCTTCGGCCACGTTGGCCGACACCTCGAAGCCGACGAACGAATAGAACGCGACGATCGATGCGGCGAGGATCGCAAGCGCGGGCACCGACCCCTCGGGGAAGGTCGTCAGTCGTGCGGCATCGCCGCCCCCGCCCCCCACGAAGATCGCGACAACGACGACAACGAGAACGAGCCCGGACAATTCGAGCACGGTCATGACGACGTTGGCGCCGAGCGACTCGCGAATTCCGCGAGCATTCAGCGCGGCAATAAGGGCCAGAAACACGAGCGCGGAAACGATCGGCGGCACGTCGATAAACACCGTTAAGTAGTCACCCGCGAAAGCCAACGTGAGACCGGCGGCACTGGTCACCCCGGCGGCGAGCATGCTGAACCCCACCAGGAAGGAGACCACGGGTCGACGAAAGGCGCGCTCGGCAAACACTGCGGCGCCGCCCGCTTTCGGGTACTTCGTGACGAGCTCGGCATACGACCCCGCCGTCAAGAGCGCCAGACCTAGGGCAAGCATGATCGGGGCCCAGAGCACGCCACCGACATCGCCCGCGAGGACACCCGCGAGCGCGTAGATGCCCGCTCCGAGAACGTCGCCGAGAATGAAAAGGAACAGCAGCGGGCCCGTGATGGCGCGGCGCAATTTGGTGGGCGGCAGAGCGCTGCCCAACGTCGCCACGTTGGCTCTCGTCGAGCGGCCACGGGCGTCAGCTGTCGCATTGGGCATCCAATGACCGTATGGGGGCGAAGACACCCCCCGCGACCCGTTGACGCGGAGGCAGGTGCACGGTAAGACGCTTGCCCGCTACCACCCACGGGGGATTCACGCACCTGGTGATCTTTGAGCATCCGGTCCTCTTCGCCCGCAATCGCCCGTAATTCGGCGGAAGACGGCACACAGGAACTCACAGCAAAAAGTCAAAACGGTGCCCCCCAAACGGGGTACACGGCTCGGGGGCCAAACCGGCCGACGCCGGGCTCCGGATGGCCCCACGAGTTCGCCGGAAACGACAGGCCGACACCCGGCCGCCGAGCGAACAGCATGGAAGGAAACGGTTCGATCATGAACGCATTCACCACGAAGAAGACCACCGCCAGCGTCGCCGCGCTTGCTGCAGCAGGCCTCCTCGCCGTGGGCGTGGCCATGCCCGCCACCGCGAACACCAGCACGACCGACTCGTCGACCAGCGAGCGCACGTCGACCACTGACACGGCCACGAACATCCTCGACAGCATCGAGGCCGTGCTGAACGGCGGCGACATCACGGGCGGCATTACCGGCGGCGACCCCGCCATCAGCGACAACGCGCTCGGCGGCTCGATCAGCGACCTGGTCGGCGGCATCGCACTCGACTCGCTCGTCGGTGACGTGACCGGCGGCGCGACCTCGGTTGACGGCGTGGTGGGCGACATCACGGGTGGCGACCTCTCGAACGAGAGCCCGGTCGTCGTGGCCCCGAAGACCGGCGACATCGCCTCGGGCACCGAGGTCGGCAACGGCAACGCCATCGGTTCGGGCAACGACGTGAGCGCGCCCATCGGCTCGGGCAACACCACGAACGTTGACCTGGGTGATGTGAACAACGTTGTCTCGGACGTCGTGGACGTGAACAGCCTCGTCGAGGACATCACCGGCTCGGTTGACGTCGACGGCATCATCAGCGACGTCACCGGCTCGCTGACGGGCATCCTCGGCCGCTAAGGCTGACGACACCTCTCCCGCCCGCACGACGGGCGGGTCTCCCCCCAGGAGAATCTCCCCCCACGGAGAAACGACGAAGGCCCCCGCGATACTTCGCGGGGGCCTTCGCACTGCGCGCCCCGAGGGACTCGAACCCCCAACCTTCTGATCCGTAGTCAGATGCTCTATCCATTGAGCTAGGGGCGCACATCGCGTGAGCGACCCCGTGAGCATACCAGCGTCGCAGGGCGGGTGCGAATCGGCGGACCTTCCCCCGATGAGGGTGCTGACAGGCTGTCAATTACTCCCTAGGGTGGGCAAAGCGGAAGGAGGCGCCGGTGGCCGACTCGACCATTGACGATCGCCCGTTCGTCACGCCGGGCGTTACCGCGCGCCTGCTGCAGGGCGCGTTCGCCACCATCTTTCTCGCGGCAACCGTGCTGCTTCTCATCATCGAGGCTCCCCTCGCCGCGAGCGCGCCGAACCTCATCGGTGCGGGCTTCGTCGCCGTCGCCACCCTGCTCATTCTGCTTCCCGGCATCAACGCGCCGAGCTATCAGCCGTGGATGCTCGCCATACCCGGTCTCGATTTCGCGGCTTTTGCGATCATCCGCACCGTGTCGACGGGCGACGGCACGAACCCCATGGTGATGATGCTGACCCTGCCGGCGGTGTGGGCCGGGCTGATGCGGTCGCGCATCGCCCTGGCGACCATCGGGGTGCTGTCTGTCCTCGTCGTCGTGCCCGACATGGTGCTTCTTGCCCGCGGGGAGCTTGGCGAGGCAGACGCGGATCGCGCCGTCGTCTTGATCGTCATGCTTCCGCTCGTGATGATCTTGAGCGCGGTCGCCGCGAACGCGATGGCGTCGATCCTTGCCGATCGGCAGCAGGCGCTGCTCATCGAGCAGACGCGCCGCGCTGAGGCGGCGGGCGCGAGCGAGCGCAGCCGCTTCCTGCTCGACACTGTGCTCGACTCGCTGACCATCGGGGTCATCATCACCGACCCCGACGGCGAACTCATCTTGATGAACAAGGTGCTGCGCGAGAGCCCGGAACTCACGGCCAATGGCGCCGACCCGTGGGAAAGCTACCGCCACGCCCCGGCCTTCGACGCCGACGGCGTCACCCCGCTTGACCCAGACGACATGACCTACACGCGCGTCGTACGAGGCGAAACGGTCATCGACCGAATGATCTGGGTCGGCCCGCCCGGTGGCGCGCAGCGCGCCCTCTCTGTATCGGGTGGCCCCGTTCACACGGCAGACAGCGAGCACATCGCGAACGTGATTCTGATCACCGAGGTCACCGAATTCGTGCGCGCCCTCGAGGCGAAGGACGCCTTCATCGGCACGGTGTCTCACGAGCTGCGCACGCCGCTCACGACCGTCGCCGGGGCGCTCGAGGTCATCATCGAGCAGCAAGAGTCACTTCCCGACGCCGTTGCGCAGTGGCTCCCGGTGCTGCAGCGCAACGTCAGCCGACAAACCGTGCTCGTGCGCGACCTGCTCACCGCGGCGGGCACCCGAACCGGCCCCATGCGACTTGACGTGAGTGACGCCGACCTCGCCGAGATCGCCGCCGACGCCGCAGCCGCGCTCGCCCACGAGATCACGGCCAAACGCCTGACCGTGCACCTCGACCTGCGGTCGGCCCGCGGGCGCCTCGACCCGGTGCGTCTCGCACAGGTGTGCGAAAACCTGCTGTCGAACGCCGTGCGGTACACGCCCGAGGGCGGCACGGTCGCGGTCGTCACCCGCACCGTCGGCGACGAGCTCGAACTCGACGTGCAAGACACCGGCGTCGGAATCTCTGACGACGATCAGCGTCGACTCTTCGACGAGTTCTTCCGCGCCGACTCGGCGCGCGTCTCGGCCACGCGCGGCATCGGCCTCGGACTGTCGATCGTCAAAGCCATCGTCGACGCCCACGACGGCCGCCTGCACGTCGAGAGCACTCTCGGTGAGGGATCGACCTTCACCGTGCGTCTGCCGCGGCGCTAACGCGAGCAGCGCCGTCGGGCCACCCACAGAATCGGAGTACACATGTCAACGGCTGGCCCTCACCCCCGCACCCTGACCGTCGCGCGAATCGTTGGCGCCCTTCTTGTGCTCGCGGCCGGCGGCATCCATCTGTTTCTCGTCCTGACCGGCGCCGGCGGCCTTCTGGGCGTGACGTTCGTGCTCAACTTCGTTGCCGGCCTCGCGCTGGGTGTCGGGATGCTCGTGGCGCCCCGTCGATTCCTGCTCGCCGTCACGGTGCTCGCGCTGCTGTTCATGGTGGCGAGCCTCCTGGCCCTCGCGCTCACGCTCACCGTCGGGCTGCTCGGTGTTCAGCCGGGATGGGACTACCCGCTCATTCGCGAGACGGCGATCATCGAGTCGATCGGTGTGGTCGTTCTGGTGGCCGCCACGGTGATCGCCTGGAGGGATCGGCGCGCAGGCCTCACTCCCCGCCGCTGAATGCCGCGACGAATCGGTCGCGAAAGGTATCCATGCGCCACACCGGGGCGTCGGGTGACGGGCGGAAGCCGAGCTCCCAGCCCCACTCGTGAATGCGCTCGAACACCGTCGAATCCTTCGACAGGATCGTGATGGGCACGTCGGTGTCGGCCGCCTCGCCGCTGACGATGCGCGATGGCTGGTGGTCCCCCACGAGCACCAGAACGAGGTTCGACGGGTCGTAGTTCTCGAGAAACGACAGTGTCGCGCCGAGCGAGTACTCGATGGACTCGGCGTACGCGGCGCGCACGCGCGTGGGATCGGGCCAGATGTCCCCTGATTCGCGCGACTGACCGTCGAAGGCCCCGGGCTCGCCGACGTCCGTCCACGGAACGAGCGGTGGCGTCGGCGTCCACGGCGAATGCGACGAGATGAGACTCATCTGGGCCATGACCGGGGCGTCACCTCGCGACAGCTCGTCGTCGAAAAAGCGCTGCCAGGTGAACTGGTCGGGCACGAGCGCGAACCCGAAAGTGGGCCCGTCAAATGCGAGGGCGCGCCAGTCGAGCATCCGGTCGAATCCATAGAAGGCGGCACCCTCGGGCCACGGCTCGGTGTGCGCGGGCTTGACGGCGACGGTGCGCCATCCCGCGTCGCCGAAGAGACTGCTGAGCGTCAGGCGGTCGCTCGCCAGCAGCGTGTCGTACCGCTGCTGCGAGTCAACCCACGTGCCGCTCTCGAGCGTGCTGTGCGCCAGCCAACTCACGCCGCCAAAGGTCGGCGAGCTGAGGAATGCGCTTTCGGCGCGGTAACCGCTCTGGGTCAACCGTGCCGCGTAGTCGTCGATCGTGCGGCTGATACCCGCCATCGATTCCGCGCCCGAGACGGCGACCTCGCCGTAGCTTTCGACGAACGCGAAGACGACATCTTTGCCCCGAAGTGCATCAAAGAGGTGCTCGGCCGGCTGCTCGGCCAGCGGATCCTTGCGGATGTTTTCGGCGAAGGCTTCCTGATCGCGAATGCTCTGCGTCGTCTCGGCGGCGACCTCGGTGAGCGATCTCAACGGATCAGCCGCGGCGACGGATGCGCCCGTGGTGTGCTGCACCCCGGCGATCGCGAACACACTCCACGCGACGGCCGCCGCAGCCGCCGCGACGCGTCCGCGGCGGCCCGCGTCGGAGACCGTGCGCGCGCATCGCAGAGCACACCACGCGACGCCTGCGACCACGGCGATCGCGAGAACGACGATGAGTGTGGCTGTCATGGCGGCGAGCACCGGCCCCACGACATTCTCGACGACGCCGTAGGCGTTGACGATGGCCCGCCAGTCCTCCGCGGCCGCGAAGCCGCGGTCGATTGTCGCGCGAAACGAGCGATCGAGCACCGCGATGGCGGCGGCGACGACGGTGAGCACGGCGAACCCGGTGGCCACCACGCGTCGGAAGGTGGGGTGAGGCACGACGAGGGTGAGAAGCACGAGAACGATGGCCTCTAACGGCAGTCGGGCGGCGGCCGCTGTACCGCTACCGAGGATCCCGGGAAGAAGGGAAACCCCGATGATGGTCACCCAGGCGAGCACATTCAGCACTGTCGCTCGCGACGAGGGCGCCGGGGGGATGCCGATCTCCGTGTGACCCCCCATGCGGGAATCCTAAGTCGACGACCTGCGCAGTGCCGAGGAACGCGAAAAGCCCCGCCGAAGCGGGGCCTTTTCGTGGCGGAGACGAGGGGATTTGAACCCCTGGTCCCCTTGCGGGGACTCCACCTTAGCAGGGTGGTGCACTCGGCCGGACTATGCGACGTCTCCTGGCGAAAGCCGTCACCACTATAGCCGGTGACGGGATGCCCGCATCACGCGGTCACCGATCGTCACCCCGTCGAAGCGGCTCAGCGAACGACGGAGCAGGTGTTGTCGGCCGCCGTTTGGCCCCGAGCAAAGTCGAGCTCTTCCGGCTCGGCGGGGGCCGGGGACGCACTCGGATCGCTCGGCGCGGCCGGCTCGTCGCTCGGTGCCGGCGTCTCGCCGCCCGCCTCGCTCGACGGGGTGGGCTCGGGGCTCGGCTCGGCGTTCGGGTCGGGCACGATCTCGGTACCGTTGCCCGTCGGGTCGTCGGCGAGCGTGAAGCGCTCGCCCGCAAGAATCTTTGCGAACAGCGCGTCAGCATCCGCCTCGATGGGAACAGCGCGGCCCGCCCCGTTGGTCGTCGCGGGGTACTGCACGAAGACGATGTTCTCGCGCGGAATTTCGGCGAGCACGCGCGCCATCGAGACCATCGTGTCGAGGCTCGTGAGCCCGCTCGACAGACGCATGTTGTCGGTCGCTACCTGCGCGAGGCCGTAGAGCGCTGCGGGGTTCGTCAGCGTCCCGCCGTCTTGCAGCTTGCGAATCAGCGAGGCCATGTACTGCTGCTGCGAGCCGATGCGGCTGAAGTCGCTGCCGTCACCGACGCCGTAGCGAGTGCGCAAGAACTGCATGGCCTGGAAGCCCTCGATGGTGTTGGTGCCGGCGTTCGGCAGGTCGAGGCCGGTGTAGCGGTCGTACAGCGGCTCGGTGATGCAGATGTCGACGCCGCCGACGGCCGTCGACATGGCGGCGACGCCCTCGAGGCTGATCGAGGCCGAGTAGTCGATCGTCAGGCCGGTGAGCTCTTCGGCGGTGAGCACGACGCAGTTCATGCCGCCGTGGCCGTACGCCACGTTGAACTGCTGCGCCGACATGGCCGAGTACGAGCCCTCGCCGTCTTCGCGCGGGCACGCGGGGATCGGCACGATGAGGTCACGCGGAATGCTGATCACGACGGCCGACTGCTGGTCTTCGGCCACGTGCACCAGCAGGTTCGCGTCGTTCAGCGTCGCGTCGCGCTGCCCGGCGTCGAACTGCCCCTCCGCGTTGTCGAGGGCAGAAAGCATGACGTTGAAGCCGCCCGGCCAGTCACCGACGGTGGGAATCGCGCGAACGTTGCCATCGGCGTCGACCAGCACGTCTTCTTCGATGTTCGAGGCGAAGCGCCACGAGACGATGCTCGCGAGCGCCGTGCCCGAGACGAGCACGACCGAGAGCGCGGCGGCGACGATCGCCAGCAGGCTGCGCCACCAGCGCGGGCGAGGGAGGCGACCGTGGCGGATGCGCGCCGTCGGCAATGAGCGCAACGCGCGATCACGAATCAGCTCGGTCATCGACCCCTCCCCCGGGCTCAGGCGAACAGCCGAGTGGCGGAGGGCGTGGGATTCGAACCCACGAGACATTTCTGCCCACTGGTTTTCAAGACCAGCTCCATCGGCCGCTCGGACAGCCCTCCTTGGACATCAGCCGCCCAGTCTAGCCGACACAGTGTCATTTCGGCCGGGCGAGGGTGCTATGCAGCGACTGTGAGCTGCGCGAGCGCCGTCGCGAGACCGTCTTCGCGATCAGTGCCGGTCACCTCAGTGGCGACGCTCGACACCTCGGGCGGGGCCTGGCCCATCGCGACCGCACGCCCTCCGACGGAGGCGGCCCACGTCAGCATCTCGATGTCGTTGCGGCCGTCACCCGCGACGACGACTCGCTCGCCGGGTACGCCGAGCGTCTCGGCAACCCACGCGAGCGCCGTCGACTTGTTGACGCCGTCGGGCGCGATATCGAGCCAGGCCGTCCAGCCGACGTTGTAGCTGACCTGGTGCAGGCCCATCAGCTCGACCGCGGCGAGAAACTCATCCATCGCGTGGCCGGGCGAGATGACGACCACGCGCGTGGCCGGCTCGCTCATCAGCTGGTCGAACGGCACCTCTTCGGTGTTGGCCCCGAGCGCGCCATCAGGGAACCGCCCGGCATAGCGGTACATGCCGGTCTCGTCTTCGACGGCATAGTTCGCCTGCGTCAAGTGCGGTCGGATGCTCGTCAAGACCGCCGACGGATCAAACGTCTCAACACGGTGCCGCCGGTACCCGGTCGGCGCGTGCTCGTCGCGCTTCAGCGTGATCGCGCCGTTCGAGCACACGATGTACTCGGGGCAGATGTCGAGGCGGTCGAGCACCGGCAGGGTCATCGAGACCGAACGGCCAGTGGCGAGCGTCACCTCGTGACCGAGGTCGCGCAGCCGCTGCACCTCGGCCACCACGGCGGGCGACAGCGTGCCGTCTTCGTGCAGGATCGTGCCGTCAATGTCGAGGGCAACGAGGTGCGCGTTCGAACCGAGCTCGCGGGTCATCGGGTGGGCTCCAGAATCTCGAGGCCCCGCAGGTAGGGGCGCAGCGGTTCAGGCACGATGACCGAGCCGTCGGCCTGCTGGTGGGTTTCGAGAATGGCCACGAGCCAGCGGGTCGTCGCGAGCGTGCCGTTGAGGGTGGCGACCGGCGCCGTCTTGCCGCCCGCCTCACGGCGGAAACGCGTGTTGAGGCGACGCGCCTGGAAGGTGGTGCAGTTGCTGGTGCTCGTCAGCTCGCGATACGCGCCCTGCGTCGGCACCCATGCCTCGACATCGAACTTGCGGGCCGCGCTCGAGCCGAGGTCACCGGCGGCCGTGTCGATGACGCGATAGGCGAGACCGAGCGATTGCAGCATCCCTTCTTGCAGGGCAAGCAACGCCTCGTGCTCGGCCACCGCGTTGGCGGGGTCGATGTAGCTGAACATCTCGAGCTTCTGGAACTGGTGCACGCGGATGATGCCTCGGGTGTCTTTGCCGTGGCTGCCCGCCTCGCGGCGGTAGCAGGTCGACCAGCCGGCGTAGCGGGCGGGGCCCTGAGCGACGTCGATGATCTCGTCGGAGTGGAACCCGGCGAGCGCCACCTCACTCGTGCCCGTCAGGTACAGCTCGTCGTCGGCGAGGTAGTAGACCTCGTCGGCGTGCGCCCCGAGGAAGCCCGTGCCCTGCATGATTTCGGGCTTCACGAGCGTCGGCGTAATCAGCGGGGTGAAGCCCGCGTCGAGCGCCGTGTCGAGCGCGTAGTTCATGAGGGCGAGCTCGAGGCGGGCGCCGACGCCAGTCAGAAAGTAGAAGCGGGCGCCCGAGACCTTCGCTCCGCGGCCCATGTCGATGGCGCCGAGCGTCTCACCGAGGGCGAGGTGGTCGCGCGGCTCGAAGTCAAACGACGGTTTCTCGCCGACCTCGCGCAGGGTAACGAAATCGTCTTCGCCGCCCGGAGGAACCCCGTCGATAATGATGTTCGGGATGCTCGTCATCGCGGCATCGAAAGCGGCTTCCGCCTCGTTCGCGACGCTCTGCGCCTCTTTCACGCGGGCAGCGAGCTCTTGCACCTGCGCGACGAGCGCGGCCTTCTCGTCTTTCGGCGCCTTCGCGACGGTCGCCCCGAACGCTTTCTGCTCGGCCCGGAGCGTCTCGAACGCGCTGATCGCGTCGCGGCGAGCCCGGTCGGCCGCGATGGCGGCATCAACCACGTCAACCGACGCACCGCGCGCCCTCTGCGACTCGCGGATCAGTTCGGGGTTTTCGCGCAGCAGTTGGGGGTCGATCACGCGCTCTAGTCTGGCACGCGGTCGCCGAGGGCCGCCCGGCCAGCCGCGCACCGGCTGAGTGAACACCGAACGAATTTCCCTCGGCACAGGCATAGTCAATGGGCATACGCTGAGCGGCATGTCGCCCGCCTCGCGCTCCGATCAGCGCCGCATCGCCGTCGTGTACAACCCGATCAAGATCGATGCCGAGAAGCTGCGCGCTGCCGTGGCCGAACGCGAGGCCGAACACGGCTACGCGCCCACCCTGTGGCTCGAGACCACGGAAGACGAGCCCGGCCAGAACCTCGCCCGGCAGGCGGCGAAAGACAAGGTGGATGCGGTGCTCGTCGCGGGCGGGGACGGCACCGTCCGCGCCGCCAGCGAGGGCCTCATCGACTCGGGGCTGCCGATGACCCTGCTTCCGGCCGGCACGGGCAACCTGCTCGCCCGTAACCTCGGCATCTCGGTGAACCGCATGGACGAGGCCGTCGACACGGTCTTCGACGGCGACGACCGGGCGATCGATGCGGGAATCGCCACGATCATCCGCACCGACGGGGCGACCGAAGAGCACGCCTTCATCGTCATGATCGGCATTGGCATCGACGCGAAGATGATCGCCGCCACGAACCCCGAGCTGAAGAAGCGCGTGGGCTGGCTCGCCTACGTCGAAGCCATCGCTCGCATCGTGCGCGACGTCGACGCGGTGCGCCTCACCTACACGCTCGACGGCTCGTCACCGCGCACGACCTCGGTGCACACACTCATCGTCGGCAACTGCGGAGCGCTGCCCGGTGGTGTGCTGCTCATGCCCGACGCCGTCATCGACGACGGGCTGCTCGACATCGTCGGAATGCGGCCGCGCAACTTCGCCGGCTGGGTGCGCGTATCGACGGCCGTCTTCTGGGAGAACGGCGTCGTGCGCAAAACCCGCGCCGGGCGCCAGCTGCTGAAGGGCAACAAACCCGTGCGCGGCCTGCGTTACTTCCAGGGACGCCACGCCAGCCTGCGATTCGAAAAGCCCGAAGAGTTTGAAATCGACGGCGAGGGCATGGGCCTCGTCACGGGCGTCGACGTGAAGGTCGCGCCGGGCTCGCTCATCGTGCGGGCACCGAAGAAGAAGTAGGCGCGTTCCCCCGCACCCCGTCCAGCCACGCGCGGGGCGTGCGGCCGGCGCGGTGTCCGTGACACGCGAAACGGGGGTGCCGCACCCGCGACACCCCCGTTTCCTTTATTGCGCTCCGGCTACGCCGCCTGACGCGAGCGGACGGCTCGGGTCGCCGCACCCGCCGCCATCAGACCGAGCGCGAGCAGGAGCATCCACGACAGGTTCCCTGCTCCCGTCGTGGGCAGCGCGCCGGCACCGCCGGACCCGCCTGCACCACCTGTGCCACCGGTGCCACCACCCGTCGCGGCCGCCGCGACGGCAAGGTCGGCCGAGGCCACCTCGACGCCGTCGACGATCGCGAGCAGACGGTAGTCGCCCACCGGGACATCCGCCGGAATCGTCACCGACCCCGACACCTCCCCGTTCTCATCGGCCGTGAACGAGCCGAGCAGAAGCGGGAACTCGACGGCCGCGGGCACGAATGCCGCCGCCGCACCGAACTGCGCAGCCGCGAGCTCGAGACCGAGCGTGTCGAACGTCGCCGGCACGAGCACGATGTCGACCTCGGAGCCGGGCGTGAGGCCCGACAGCTCGATCGGAATCGTGCCGCCCTGCACAACGCTCGGCGAGCCGAGGTCAATCACGGGGCCGGTCGGCGCAGTCGAGGCCTCGGCAACGAACTGGCCGACACCCCAGCGGGCTGTCGACTGGAATCCGGCGCCCGAGGGGTCTGCCCAGTTGCGGATGCCCTGGCGAGCCCCGTTCGCCGCGTCGTTGACCTGGAAGTCGAGACCGTGAACGGTGTCGACCCCCGAGTACGAGAGCATGTCGATCGCGACCTCGACGACGTAACCGCCATCGACGATCGCCGTCTGCGACACAACGCGCGCCTCCTGGAACGGCAGGTCGCCGCCGCCACCGAACGACACCACGTTCTCCGCACTGATGCGAATCTGCGTGTCGTCGTAGCGGTACGAGCCGTTCCTAAAGTTGCCACCGTCGACGTAGATCTCGACCGAGTCCTGCTGCCAGGGGTCGGAACCGTCGAGGTTGACGTCGGGGTCGGCGACCTCCATGAGCACGTACAGCTGCGTGTCGCGCCAGAGCGTCTTGACAGTGGCCGACGCGGTCGCGCCCGCACCCTCAACCTGCTTGCCCGTCTCGACGACGGTCGCGTCATCCCACGCCGCCTCGATGACTCCATCGATCGTCGGGGCAACATCCGCCTCGACCACCTCAACGAAGCTGAGCGGCTCGAGCAACGTCAGCGAACCGAGCACGCCGGGCGAGTTCCACCCGGCACGCACCTCACCGTCGTCGATGACGCGCACGTCGAACGCGACCAGGTCGCCCTCGGCCGGGTCGGTGAGCGGCAGCTCGATGACCGTCGACCAGCCTTCAGCCGACGTCACCTGTGCGTCGGCGCGGGTGACCGTGACCTCGACATCGCCGACCTGTGCCTCGACGGCGTCGCCCGCGTCGACGGTCGCATCCGCGACCTCGACGAGCACGTACAGCGTGTCGTTAGCCCAGCGCGTCTGGAACGTCGCATCCGCATCGATACGGATGTCGGGCATCCGCTGCCACTGACGGTCGGTCGCCGACGTCACCGTCGCGCCGAACGTGTTCGCCGAACGCTGCGGAGCCGGCAGTTCGCCGTTCACCACGCCAAAGTAGGCGGGCTTGCCCTGCAGACGCTCGTCGAACAGCAGCGGGCCACCGCGGTCGGAACGCCAGCTGCGGTTGTCGCTGAGGCCCCACACCGTCGCCGAGAACAGCTGACCGGTCTCGGCGTGGAAGGCGCGGAAGTCCTCGAACGCCGTCTGGTAGAAGTAGCCCTGGTCGATGAACAGTGCCTCCGACTCGGGCGTACCGGTCGTCACGTCGAGCTCGGTGACCGCCTGCTGCAGGCCGAGCGGTGCGAAGCGCTCGAGCGTTGCCCCCAGGTCATCGACCGGGAACGACAGGCTGACGTGCATCTGGTGGCCTACGCCATCCACCGGGACGCCCCGGTCGATGAGACGCTCGAGAAGGTCAAGCATGCGCGTGCCCTTCGGGAACAGCTCGGTGTTGTAGTCGTTGATGAACAACGCCACCGGGCGATCGGCCGACTCGGCCGCGTAGACGTCGTTGAACGCCTCGTCCGCGTACTGGAACGCCAGATCGATGAACTCTTCGCCGAGGACGCGGTACCATTCGCTGCGACGGAGGCCGTCGTCGGTGGTGTTCGAGTCGGTGATGACCTCGTTGACGACGTCGAACGCCACGATGGGGTTCGTGTCGCCGTAGAGGCCGTACTCGTCGGCGTAGAGCTCTGCCACGTTGAAGATGTGCTCGCGCATGCGGTCACGGAGAATCTGCTTGTCCGTGTCCGACGTCGTGAGCGGGGCACCCTCAGTGGTCTGGAAGAAGAACGCCGGGGTCTGTGCGTGCCACACCAGGGTGTGACCCCAGACGCGTAGGTCGTTGTCGCGCGCGAAGTTCATCACCTGGATGGCGTCGGTCGGCGAAATGAACTCCTGCTGACCGTTGTAGAAGGCCTCGGGCTTCATCGAGTTCTCAGCCGTCAGCTGCTCGAAGTGACGCGTGACCGTGCCGGCCTGCGCTCCACCCGTCTCGCGGGAGTCGATGGCGACACCGACGGGGAAGTCGAGCGTGTCCTTGATCGGCAGCAGGTCAGCGACGTCGAGCTGCTCGGCCTGGACGACCTCGATCGCGTCGATGTAGAACGTCGAGGTGTTGCCCGTCGCACCCTGGGCGAAGGCCGTCTCGAAGTACAGCAGTCCGGTACCCAGCGCATTCGGCGGCATCGTGATGGTCGCCTCGACCTGCCGGAACTCGCCGTTAGAGAGCCCCGTGAACTGCGCGATCGTCTGGAAGGCACTGTCTGCCTGGAGGGTCATCCAGATGTCACCGGCCGGCTGGCCGGGGGCAAAACGCACCCACGCGCTCAGCTCGTAGCTGATGCCGGGCAGCAGCGTGTCAATGACGTTGAAACCGATCCCGTCGCCCTGGTTACCGCGGTTGGCGACAACAGCCGACTGCACCCCGTCGTACGCAAACTCGGTGGTGACGTCGACGGTCGGGTCGATGTCGAGATTGCTTGACTGACGCAGAACCCAGCCATCGAGGCCGTCTTCGAAGCTCGTCGACATCGCGTCGATGCGCTCACCCGGTGTTCCCGGGTCGGTGGGCCCCGGGTCGACCGGGTCGCCGCCGTCATCAACCGAGCTGAGCTCGATGTTGTCGATGAAGTACGAGTAGACGTCGGCCGGCTGCTCGGGCCCACCCGTTCCGGGTGCGTTGCCGAGACCGACGTAGATCTTCAGCTCGCCGTTTACCGGTGCTGGCGCCGTGAACGTACCCGTGATGGTCGTCCATTCGTCTGTCGTTACGGTCGCGTCGGTACCGGGCACCGTCGTGAAGCCGGGCACGATGACCAGCTTCGCGGCGCGTTCGCCACCCGACGTTTCCGGAGCGAGACGCACATCCATTGAGACCGTGTACTCGACGCCCTCCTCCAGGAGGCCGGGAACCGTTTCGATTCCATCGAAGTCTTGGTCGCGGTCGGTGACACGCAGCGCGGGGTTGTCACCCACGTTCTCGACGGTCAAGAATTGCGCGGTTGAGCCGTTGACGGGGCCACCGCTTTGACGCCAGTCCCACTCGGCCGGAAGCCCGGCAGAGAAGTCGTAGCTCGAGATCGGTGTGATGACCGGCTCAGTGGGCTCGTCGGCGAGACGCGTGAGCACGAGGTTGTCGACCAGGATCGTGCCGGTCGCGTCGACCTCGAGGTACAGAAGAGAAGCGCCGGTCGCAGGGGTAGTGAACGTTCCTGCGATCGCGGCCCACCCGACGTTGTCGACGGGGGTCTCGGTTTCGGCGATGCGCTGGAACTGCTGCGTCGGGCCAGGGTTCTGAACAAAGCGGGCGACGGATGCGGCGGTTGCCGACGCGGGGAGGCGAACCTCCGCGCTGATCGTGTAGCTCGCGCCCGGCTCAAGCACGCCCGGGGCCGTCTCAATGCCGCGCCACGAGTCAGCGCGGTTGCTGATCTCGAGGGCTTGATCACCCTCGACGTCCACGTAGGCGAACGTGGAACCCCCGCGGGTCTGCCAGGTCGAGCTGATCGGCGACGAGAAGTCGTCGTCACCGATGACCGTGTCTGCGGCAGCAGCGGGAGTCAGAGCGGTGAGGGGGGCGACGATCAGGGCTGCCGCCGCAAACGCAGCGAGGCCTGATCGTGCCCGTCGAGGTCGGAAAGCACGGCGGCCATGTCGCACTGGGCCGGGATCGTGCGCGAAACTTTCGGTGTGGCGATGCCGAGGCATGGCGCTCCTTTGCGCGAGATGGGACGTACCCGCGGAGGATAGGCAGATTGCGCGACGGCAAACAACGGGTTTGTTGGGTTTGCCAACTTACTGTTACCGAGCCGTTACCGAAATGCAATCGAAAGATTTCGACATTGGTCGTGGTCGCGCTCTCACCCCCGTTCGGGGGGCAGAGCTGGGGATGCGTCACGAGTTCGTGAGCGCCCCGAAAGATGCCGCACGGCGATGTGCGGCGCAGGGTCAACTAGGCGACGGGAGGTTCGCCCGCAAGAATTCCGCGGAGCCAATCACGCGCATCCGTAAAGACGTCGTCGGAGTACTGCGGCACGAACTCGACGGGCCGCTTATCGGCGCGCGGGTACGAGCCTAAAAACATCACGTTCGGGCTGAAGCGGCGCAGGCCGAGCAGTGCGTCGGCGACACGCTCGTCGTGCACGTGACCGTCGAGATCGATGACGAAGCGGTAGCGGCCGAGTTCATCGCCGATGGGCCGCGACTCGATGAGGCTCATGTTGACGCCCCGGGTCGCGAACTGTTCGAGCATCTCGAGCAGGCGGCCGGGGGCATCGTCGGGCAGCTCAACGATGATGCTCGTCTTGTCAGCTCCGGTTTTCGGCGGCAGGCCGAGCGTGCGACTGACCAGCACGAAGCGCGTGACCGCGTTCGGGTTGTCGCCGATGCTCTCGGCGAGCACCGCGAGGTCGTGGTGCTCGGTGATGCTGGGCGGCGCGACGGCGGCCTCCGCGAGCTCGCTCGTGAGCAGGCCCGCGGCGGCGGCAACGTTTGACGCGGCCGGAATGTGGCCGTGGCTGGGCAGCGCGCTCTCCAAGAAACGGCGGCACTGCGCATAGGCGACCGGATGCGCGGAGACGGTGCGAACATCCTCAATCGTCGTTCCGTGGCGGGCGACGAGCACGAAGTTCACGGGGACGAGGTACTCGCCCACGATGCGCAGCCCCGGAACGGTGGCGAGCGCATCCTGCGTGGCACTCACACCGCCCTCGACCGAATTCTCGATTGCGATCATCGCGCCGACGCTGCGGCCCGTCACGACATCGGCGAAGGCTTCACCCGCGTTCGAGACGCTGCGCCACGTGGCGCCCTCGGCGTCGGGCACCTGGCGCAGGGCCTCCCAGGTGAAGGTGCCGGCCGGCCCGAGGTACGAGTACGTCGGGGGCGCGGCGGTCTCACTCATGGGCCGAGTCTATTGCGGGGCGTGTGGGCCGGGCGCGGCGCGGAGCAGCGCGGGGCGCAGTGCGGGGCGCAGCGCAGTGCGGGGCGCAGTGCGGGGCGCAGCGCAGTGCGGGGCTGCACAGCGGGCACGGTGCGGCGAACTGCTGCGCACCAGGCTCGATGCTGGCAACACCGCACGTTCGTTGCAGTACCGGGTAAACGTACGTCGGGTCTCGCACCAAACGGCCAGTGTCGCGCTGGCGGGGGGCGTACCCGCGGAACCGCGGGATGCGCCCGGCTAAGTTCCTGAGAAACGTCACGACTGTGGCAAGGCCGCGGTGGTTGGATGGCCCCATGACGTCTCGCGCCGGAACCCCCGCCCAGCCGCACGACCTGATCGACGTCGAGGCGCTCGTTGCCGCGTACGTCGACCGCCAGCCCAACATGGACGACCCCGCCCAGCGGGTCGCGTTCGGCACGAGTGGCCACCGCGGCTCGAGCCTCGACGGGGCCTTCACCGACACCCACATCGCCGCCATCACCCAGGCGATCGTCGAGTACCGGGCCCAGCACGGCATCACTGGCCCCGTCTTCGTCGGCGCTGACACGCACGCACTCTCGGCGCCGGCTCAGCGCACCGCCCTCGAAGTGCTGGCGGGCAACGGCGTGACGGCGCTCGTCGACTCGCGGGCCGGGTTCGTGCCGACCCCGGCGCTCAGCCACGCGATTATCCGCCACAACGGCGAGGCGTCCGGCGGTCAGGCCGACGGCATCGTCATCACGCCAAGCCACAACCCGCCCCGCGATGGCGGCTTCAAGTACAACCCGCCGCACGGCGGCCCCGCCGACTCCGACGCCACGGGCTGGATCGCCGACCGGGCAAACGCCATCATCCGCGGCGGCAACGCCGAGGTGAAGCGCTCGGTCGTGGTCGACACGCAGCCCTACGACTATCGCCGGCACTACGTCGACGATCTGCGTCACATCGTGAACCTCGGCGCCGTGCGTGACGCCGGCCTGCGCATCGGCGCCGACCCGCTCGGCGGCGCATCCGTCGACTACTGGGCCGCCATCGCCGACACCTACGGCATCGACCTCACGGTCGTGAACCCGGCCGTCGACCCGACCTGGGCGTTCATGACGCTCGACTGGGACGAGAAGATTCGCATGGACCCGTCGAGCCCGAGCGCGATGGCGAGCGTGCTCGCGCACCGCGATGACTTCGCGCTGCTCACCGGCAACGACGCCGACGCCGACCGGCACGGCATCGTCACCCCGGTTGGCGGGCTGATGAATCCCAACCACTACCTCGCCGTCGCGATCGAATACCTCGCCACGCACCGCCCCCAGTGGGGCCCGGGCGCCGCGATCGGCAAGACCCTCGTCTCGTCGACGATGATCGACCGCGTCGTCGAGAGCCTCGGCCGGACGCTGTGGGAGGTGCCGGTCGGCTTCAAGTGGTTCGTGCCCGGCCTTATCGACGGCTCGGTCGCGTTCGGCGGCGAAGAGAGCGCGGGCGCGAGCTTCGTGCGCCACGACGGCACCGTCTGGACAACCGACAAGGACGGCATTTTGCTCGCCCTTCTCGCCAGCGAGATCACGGCGGCCACCGGCTCGACCCCGTCTGAGCTGTACCGCAAGCAGACCGAGCGCTTCGGCGACCCGGCCTACGAGCGCATCGACGCCGCCGCGACACCCGAGCAGAAGGCCGCGCTGTCGAAGCTGTCGGGCGACGCGATTACCGCCGACACCTTGGCGGGCGAGCCGATCACGGCGCGCCTCAGTCACGCCCCTGGCAACGGCGCGGCGATCGGCGGCGTCAAGGTCACGACCGAGAACGCGTGGTTCGCCGCGCGCCCGAGCGGCACCGAGAACGTCTATAAGATCTACGCCGAGTCGTTCCGCGGCGAGTCGCACCTGCGCGAGGTGCAGGCCGAGGCGAAGCAGATCGTCGACGCAGCCCTCGGCAGCTGATCGTGTCGACCCCGCATGAGTCGACGCCGGGCACGAGGGTGAGCGACGTCGCTAGCGGCGCGCTCGATGCGGCCGCGCTGCACGCCCAGTGGGATGCCATCACCGCCACCGACCTTCATGCACGCGGCGGCATGAAGTGGGCGGCGAATCCCGGCATGATCGGGGCGTGGGTCGCCGAGAGCGATCTGGGTACAGATTCGGCCGTGACGGCGGCTCTGCACGCGGCCGTCGATAAGGGTGAATTTGGCTATTTGCCGCCCCCGCTCGCGGCCGAGCTGCGGGAGGCAACGGCGGCATGGATGCGCGAACGGTTCGATTGGGACGTCGCGCCCGCGCGCATCCAGCACATGCCCGACGTGATTCACGGACTCTCGGTCGCGATTGATCTGTTTACGCCCGCAGGATCGCCGGTCATCGTGCCGACACCGGCATATATGCCGTTCTTGACGGTGCCACCCCGCCACGGTCGGGCCGTGATCGAGGTGCCCCACGTGACGGATGCGCGCGGCGAGTGGTCGTTCGACCTCGCGGCAATCGATGCCGCGCTCGGCGCCGGCGCCCGACTCGTGGTTCTCTGCAACCCGCACAACCCCGGCGGGAAGGTCTTCTCGCGCGACGAGCTCGCCGCCCTCGCCGAGGTGGTCGCTCGCCACGACGGTGCGCGCGTCTTCGCCGACGAGGTGCACGCACCGATCCTGGTGGGCGAGCAGCCCCACGTGCCGTACGCATCGGTCAGCGATGCCGCCGCGCGCCAAGCGCTGACCGCGACCTCAGCGTCGAAAGCCTTCACTCTGCCGGGGGTAAAGTGCGCGCAGCTGATCATCACCAACGACGACGACCAGCGCGTCGTCGCCGAGCAGGGTCCGCTGTTCGGCCACGGTACGAGCACGCTGGGCGTCGTCGCCAACATCGCGGCGTACCGCGACGGCGGCCCGTGGCTGGACGCCTTCAACTCCTACCTGCGCGGCACGATCGCGAGCGTCGCCGAACGACTCGAAGCGCGCATCCCAAGCGCACGGTTCGTGCGCCCGGCGGGAAGCTACATCGGCTGGATCGACCTGCGCGAGACGCCCGTGCCGGGCGGCGCCGACCCGCGCGAGACAGACCTCGGGCAGTGGTTTCGCGAGCACGCCCGCGTCGCCCTCACCGATGGCCGCGCGTGCGGCGCGGCCGGAGCGGGCGGGGTGCGCATGATCCTCGCCACGCCCGCCCCCATTGCGCTCGAGGCGATCGACCGCATGGCTGATGCACTCACCGGGGCGTAGCCCTAGCTGTACCCGGTCAGCAGCTTGGTGACACGTAGTTGAGGAGAAGGCCTTCATTCTGAGTGGTGTCTAACGCCATCGAAGAGGAAGGCCTTCTCTTGGTCCACCGTAATGCGAGGCTGGCGCCTGCCGGCCGAATGATTCTGGTCGAGCGGGTGTTGCAGGGTCGCCCGATCTCTCACGTTGCGAAAGAGCTCGGTATTTCACGACAGTGCGCTCACCGTTGGATGGGGCGCTTCCGAAGTCAGGGTGTCACCGGGTTGGTCGATCGCTCATCACGGCCGCGGCGATCACCAACCGCGACGCCCACCACGGTCGTGAGCCAGCTGCTCGCGGCGCGTCAGGCTGAACGGATCGGGCGTGACGAGCTCGCGTTGCGGTTCGAGGTCAGCGCCTCCACGGCATCGCGGATCATCGCCCGGGCAGGACTGCCGCGACTGCATGAGCTGGACCCGGTCACCGGGATCCGCATTCGCGCCTCCCGAACCACGCAGCTGCGTTACGAGCACGACAACCCGGGCGATCTGATCCACGTCGACGTGAAGAAACTCGGCCGCATCCCGGACGGCGGCGGGTGGCGAATCGACGGCCCGACCGTGATCGATCACGACCGTCGCCGGGACCGATCCCGCAAGCTCGGCTTTGACTTCGTTCACGTCGCGGTCGATGACCACTCTCGGCTCGCGTTCGCTCAAATCCTGCCGGACGAAAAAGGCACCACCTGCGCTGCGTTCCTCACTGCAGCAGCAGCGTTCTTCGCCCAGCATGGCGTCGCGATTCGAGGCGTGATGACGGACAACGCGAAGAACTACGTCATCTCCCACGCTTTCCAAGACACGCTCAAACTGCTTGGCGCGCGGCACGTGAGAACCCGGCCGCACTGCCCGTGGCAGAACGGCAAGGCCGAACGGTTCAACCGAACCCTGCAAGAGAACTGGGCATACCGGCACCCGTTTCTGACGAACCAGGCCCGTCATGACGCTCTCGCTCCATGGCTTGAGCACTACAACTACGCTCGAGCACACACCGCCTGCGGAGGCCAACCCCCGATCAGCCGAGTGTCACCAACATCATGACCGGGTACACCTAGCGGCTGAGCGCCAGTGCGGCGCGAGCGTGTCTCTAGACCGAGGGCACGCTGTAGAACCAGGCGAGCCCGCCCGGGTGGTCAACGGTCAGCGTCTCGTCGAGATCGCGGTAGTCACTGTCGCGGTTGTGGCCGACCATCTTGATCGTGGTCTGGCCGTCCACGATTTCGACAGCCGAGACGATCTGAATGTGGTCGGGCGTGCCGTTGTAGTTGAAGTCGAACACGACGATGTCGCCGACCGTCAGGCGGTCACGCTGCTCGTATGGGATGTATTCGACACCGTTGGGCGCCTCGCTGCGCAGCCAGCTGTCGAAGGTGGGCACGTAGACCCATGCGCTCGAGAAGTCGGTTCCGCCGTTGTAGCTGAACCAGTTGTCGGTCATCTGCCACCCGCGGGCGAACAGCGTTTGCGACACGAAGTTCATGCAGTCGCCACCGCTCGGGTTGAAGGTGTTCCAGTCGGCGAGGTTGTAGTCCTGCCAGTGTTTAAAGGCGTATTCCATCTGCTGGTCGACCGGCGTCGTGACGCGGTAGTCGTAGCTCGCGGTCGCCAGGGTCTGCCCGCTCGCGTCAGCGAATGTGACGTCGACGGGGCCGGCCGTGTAGCGCTCGGAACGCGGCGCTGCGAACTCAATGCTGCCCTCGGTGATCGTCGCGTCGACGGCCTGGCCGCCCACCGTCACCGTCACGACCTCGTCGAGCGCGGTACCGCTCAGCGCCACGGTCTCACCGCCCACGAGGCTGCCGCCCAACGCATCGGGAACGATGAGCTCAAATGCTGGCTCGGGCTCAGCAGTCTCGGCCGGCGTCGGCTCTACCGCGGGCGGCGGTGTGCTTGTCGCCGCGTCAACAGGTTCGCTCGGCTGCAGCGCGAGCACCACACCCACCACACCCACCGTCAGAACGAGCGCCGCGGTGCTGATCATGGCGGGTATGACCCAGCGGCGACGGCGTGAACGGGGGCGGGAGAGCGAATCAGTCACGTCTCTATCGTAACTGCTCGTCATTTTTCGAGCCGGGTTGCCCACGGGAGCGGATGCGCGGTGCGCAACCGCGCGCATCCGCCGCTCGCGATTCAACAATTTGTGGCACCTGACCAGCTGTTTCATCTTTTCTGTGGAATGTTTCTTGACACGTTGCAGTAAACGGGTCTAGCGTGACCGCCAACGTGAGAGCGCTCTCACGGCCCGACTGTGAGAGCGCTTTCACGCCGAGCCTCGCTCACACCCCCGCTCGATGTCGAGCACCCATCCACGCACAAAGGAGTGACCGTGACGCTTTCGCGCCGCACCTCTGCGACGGCCGCCATCGCTGGCGCCGCCGCATTCGCCCTTCTCGCCACCGGCTGCGCCGGCACGGCAGACACCGCCGGCTCCGGCGGAGAGCCGGCCTCGGCCGACAACCCCATCACCCTGACCGTCGCTACGTTCAACGACTTCGGCTACACCGACGAGCTCTTCGCCCAGTACGAGGCCGAGAACCCCGGCGTGACGATCGTGCACAACCGCGCCGCGACCTCGAACGAGGCCCGCGACAACTTCTTCACCAAGCTCGGCGCTGGCAGCGGCCTCGCCGACATTGAGGCCGTCGAGGTCGACTGGTTCGCCGAGATGATGCAGTACAGCGACCGTCTCGCCGACCTCAGCGATGACGCCGTCGCCGACCGCTGGGTCGACTGGAAGACCGCGGCCGCCACGGACGCCGACGGCCGCTTGGTCGCATACGGCACCGACATCGGCCCCGAGGCCGTCTGCTACCGCGCCGACCTGTTCGAGGCCGCCGGGCTGCCGACCGACCGCACCGAGGTGGCCGAGCTGCTCGAGGGCGACTGGGACACCTACTTCGGTGTCGGCGAGGAGTACGTCGCCGCGACTGGCCAGGCCTGGTTCGACTCGGCCGGCGCCACCTACCAGGGCATGATCAACCAGGTTGAGTTCGCCTACGAAGAGGCCGACGGCACCGTCATCGCCACCGAGAACGCCGAGGTCGAGGCCATCTACACCGAGGTGCTCGAGAACAGCGCGACCCTGTCGGCCAAGCTCGGCCAGTGGAGCGACGACTGGTTCGCCGGCCTCGCCAACGGAGCCTTCGCCACCATGCTCTGCCCGGGCTGGATGCTCGGTGTCATCGAGGGCAACGCCCCCGAGGTTGAGGGCTGGGACATCGCCAACGTCTTCCCCGGTGGCGGCGGCAACTGGGGCGGCTCGTACCTGACCGTTCCCGCCCAGGGTCAGAACATCGACGAGGCGACGAAGCTCGCCGCGTGGCTGACCGCCCCCGAGCAGCAGCTCACCGCGTTCGCCGCGGCCGGCACCTTCCCGAGCCAGGTTGACGCGTACGAGAGCGAGACGCTGACCGGCGCCACCAACCCGTACTTCAACGACGCCCCCGTGGGCGAGATCCTCATCGACCGCTCGCAGGCGATCGACGTCGCGCCTTTCAAGAGCGTGAAGTACTTCCCCATCAACGACGCAATGCAGCGAGCGCTGACCCGCGTTGATGTCGACGCCACGCACACGATCGAAGAGTCGTGGCAGCAGTGGGTCGACGAGGTGAACTCGCTCTAGCGAGCCGCACCGAGCATCCGCTCACCATCGGGGGTGCCGCGTCGCGAACGCGACAGCGGCACCCCCATCCCACCCCGCACTTACTGAAGGAGCCGCCATGACCGCCGTCGCCGTCGACGAGCGCCCGGTGCGCCGCCTCGCGTTCTCGCAGAAGCTGTCGCGCTGGGACGTGAAATTCTCACCGTACCTCTACATCTCGCCATTCTTCATCCTCTTCGCGATCACCGGCCTCTTCCCCCTCGTCTACACGGCGTGGGTGAGCGTGCACGAGTGGAACCTCATCGGCGGCCAGGGTGACTTCGTCGGCCTCGACAACTTCGCCTTCGTGCTGCAGCAGACCCCGTTCTGGGTCGCGCTGCGCAACACTTTCTCGATCTTCCTGATTTCGGCCGTGCCGCAGGTGGCCTTCGCGCTCGTCGTCGCCGCGGTGCTCGACCAGAACCTGCGCGCCAAGACCTTCTGGCGCATGGGCGTGCTGCTGCCTTTCGTCGTCGCCCCCGTCGCCGTCACCCTGATCTTCAGCAACATGTTCGGTGACCAGTACGGGCTCGTGAACACGCTGCTCGGCAATGTCGGCATCAGCCCGATTGGCTGGCACTCCGACGCCCTCGCGAGTCACTTCGCGATCGCCACCATGGTCAACTTTCGCTGGACCGGGTACACGGCGCTGATTCTGCTTGCCGCCATGCAGGCGATCCCGCGCGACTATTACGAGGCCGCCGCCATCGACGGGGCCGGCCCGATTCGCCGCTTCTTCTCGATCACCATCCCGCAACTGCGCCCGACCCTCATCTTCGTCATCATCACCTCGACGATCGGTGGGCTGCAGATCTTCGACGAGCCGCGCCTGTACGACCAGTTCGGTCAGGGCGGCGCGAACAGCCAGTGGATGACCATCACCCTGTACCTCTACAACCTCGGCTGGGGGCAACTGAACTTCGGCCGCGCGGCCGCCGTCGCCTGGCTGCTGTTCCTCATCATCGTGCTGGTCGGCCTCATCAACATGGCGCTCACCCGCCTGATCGCGAGCTCGTCGGGCGTGACCGCCTCGCAAAAGCGAGCGGTGCGCCGTGCCGAGCGCGCATCCGCGTCGACCGAGAAGGAGAAGGTGTCCGCATGAGCGCCCCCGTCTTGCCCGTCGCCCCCGCCCCCGAGGCGGCGAACGACCGGCCCGCCGACAATCACCGATCGGATGCTCGCCCGCCGCACTCACTCGGCGAACGTTTCCGGGCCAGCCAGGCCCGTCGCCGCCGCGCGAGCGTCGCCGTGCAGCGCCCCGGCTGGTTCAGCTACACCTTCCTGATTGGTGTGCTGCTCGCGTCGATCTTCCCGCTGTACTGGTCGTTCCTGATCGGCTCGGGCGACGCGTCGACCATCACGCAGCGCAGCATCTCGCCGATTCCGGGCGGCAACTTCTTCGCGAACGCCGCGAGCGTGCTGAACGACCCGACGGTGAACTTCTGGAAGGCGATCGGCAACTCAATCATCGTCTCGACCGTGGTCGCCGCGAGCGTCGTATGGTTCTCGACGCTGGCCGGGTTCGCGTTCGCGAAGCTGCGGTTCCGCGGCAAAAACGGGCTGCTCGTCTTCGTCATCGCGACGATGGCCGTGCCCACCCAACTCGGCGTCGTGCCGCTGTTCATCGCGATGAGCCAGCTGCAGCTCGCCGGCACGCTCGGCGCCGTGATTCTGCCCGCGATTGTTAGCGCGTTCGGTGTGTTCTGGATGACGCAGTACCTCTCGCAGGCGCTGCCGTACGAGCTCATCGAGGCCGCCCGCGTCGACGGGGCAAGCATGATCCGCACCTTCTGGTCGGTGGCGCTGCCCGCCGCGCGCCCCGCCGCCGCCATGCTCGGCCTGTTCATCTTCATTGCGACGTGGACGAACTTCTTCTGGCCGTTCATCGTGCTCGACCGGCAAGATCCGACACTGCCCGTCGCGCTGTCGCTCTTGCAGAGCAACTACTTCGTCGACTACTCGATCGTCATGGCGGGCGTGCTGCTGTCGACGATTCCACTGTTGATTCTGTTCGCCGTCGCCGGCCGTCACCTGGTCAGCGGCATCATGCAGGGAGCTGTTAAGGGATGACCCTCGTAACCCCCGCGCCGCAGGGCGCGTCTTCTCTCGCGCGCGCTTTCCCGACCGGCTTCCGGTTCGGGGTGGCGACCGCCGCCTACCAAATCGAGGGCGCCAGCAATCGCGACGGCCGAGGCGACGCGATTTGGGATGCGTTCGCGCGCATCCCGGGCGCCGTCGTCGGCGGCGAAGACGGATCGCGCGCCTGCGAGCACTACGACCGCTACCGCGACGACGTGGCGCTCATGCGCGAACTCGGCGTCGACACCTACCGCTTCTCGACCTCGTGGGCACGCGTGCAGCCCGACGGGCGCACCGCGAACGCGCAGGGCCTCGACTTCTACTCGCGCCTCGTCGACGAGCTGCTCGCCGCCGGCATCACGCCGTGGCTGACCCTCTACCACTGGGACCTGCCGCAGGCGCTCGAAGAGGCCGGCGGCTGGCCCGCGCGCGACACGGCGTACCGCTTCCGTGACTACGCGCTCGCGGTGCACGACGTGCTCGGCGACCGCATCGAGCACTGGACGACGCTCAATGAGCCGTGGTGCTCGGCGTTTCTGGGCTACCTCTCGGGCGAGCACGCCCCCGGGCGTCAAGAGCCGCAGGCCTCGCTCGACGCGGCCCACCACCTGCTGCTCGGCCACGGCCTGACGATTCAGGCGCTGCGCGAGCGCGATGCCGCGCTGAAGCTTGGCGTCACCCTCAACATGACGGTGCCCGACCCGGTTGACCCGAGCCACCCGGGCGACGTTGACGCGGCCCGCCGCATCGACGCGCAGCACAACCGCCTCTTCATCGACCCGATCGTGCGGGGCGCGTACCCGAGCGACCTCATCGACGACCTCACCGCGCTCGAGCTGTCGCTGCCGGTCGAGGAGGGCGACCTGGCGATCATCGGTTCGCCGATCGAGGCGCTGGGCATCAACTACTACCACGGCGGCGCGCTCAGCGACCAGCCCGACCCCTCGGCGGGGCTCTCGACCGCGGCGCCGAGCGAACGGCCGAAGCTGTCGCCGTTCCCCGCCGCCGAGGGCGTGCACTGGCACTCGCGCCAGTTGCCGACCACCGCGATGGGCTGGGAGGTGCAGCCCGAGGGCCTCACCCGCCTGCTGAATCGCGTGCACACCGACTACACGAAGGACGCGGGCATCGAGCTCTACGTCACCGAGAACGGCGCGGCCTACACCGACGTCGTCGAGGCCGACGGCAGCGTGAACGACGTCGAGCGCGCCGCCTTCCTTGAGGCGCACCTCGCCGCCGTGCTCGACGCGATCGACGCCGGCACCCCCGTGCACGGCTACTTCTACTGGTCGCTCATGGACAACTACGAGTGGGCGTGGGGCTACGACAAGCGCTTCGGGCTCGTTCGCGTCGACTACGAGACGCAGGAACGCACGATCAAGGCGAGCGGGATGCGGTACCGCCAGATCATCGCGGATCGCGCGATCGCGGCCGGCTGAGCCGCGCATCCGTTTCGCGTTTCGCCCGCCTGATTACCTGGCTACCCCCTCGTAGACTGCGCCTATGACCTCCGCCACGACCACCGCCCGCGTCGCTCCGACGCTCGAAATGGTCGCCGCGGAGGCGGGCGTGTCACGGGCGACCGTGTCGCGCGTCGTCAACGGCTCGCCGAAGGTGAGCCCCGAGGTGATCGAGAACGTGCAGGCCGCGATCTCACGCCTCGGCTACACGCCGAACCGTGCGGCGCGCTCGCTCGCCAACCGCCGCTCGATGGTCATCGCGCTCGTCGTGCCGGAGGACACCTCGCGCCTGTTCGGCGACCCGTACTTCGCCGCGATCGTGAAGGGCATCACCGACGAGCTCGACGCCTCGGACTACGTGCTGAACCTGCACCTCGCCCGCTCGGAGGCGGCAGAGAAGACGATCGCCTACCTCACCGGCGGCAACGTCGACGGGGCGCTCGTCGTGTCACACCACGTGGGCGACGCGTTCCTCACCGAACTCGGCAGGCACCTGCCGGTCGTCTACGGCGGACGGCCGATCGACCCCGAGGTGGGCGACCCCGTCTTCATCGACATCGACAACGTGTCGGCGGCCGCCGATGGCACGCAGTACCTGATTGATGCCGGATGCTCGCGCATCGCGTCGATCACCGGCCCGGCTGACATGCCGGCCGGCATCGATCGCCTGGCCGGGTTCCAGCGCGCCATGCGGGCGGCGGGCCTCGACGACTCGCTCGTCGCCGACGGCGACTTCACGATGACCGGCGGGGCGCGTGCGGCACGGACGCTGCTCGACCGCGACGCGAGCATCGACGGGCTGTTCGTCGCGAGCGACCTCATGGCCGTCGGTGCCGTCACGGCGCTGCGCGAGCGCGGCCTGCGCGTGCCCGACGACGTCAAGGTCATGGGCTTCGACGACAGCCCCGCCGCGCTGACGAGCGAGGTCGAACTGACGACGGTTCGTCAGCCCTCCGAAGAACAGGGTCGGCTGCTCGCCCGCACCCTGCTGCAGCTGCTACGCGGTGAAGAGACGACGCGCCGCACGATCATGCCGACCGACATCGTGGTGCGCGCGAGCGCGTAGGTGCATGATGGGCGCATGAGCGACCTGTCGACCTCGACTCCCCCGTCACCCATCGCCGTAGAGCGCGGCTTCGTCGTCGCCGTCGCGATCGTGTCGATCGTGCTCGGCATCATCGCGCTCGTGTGGCCGAACGCGACCCTGGTCACCGTGGCGCTGCTGTTCGGCGCGCACCTCGTCGCCGCCGGGGTCTTCCGCCTCGTCGTGGCGATTGCCGCCGGAAACCTGACGGCGCGATTCCGCTGGCTGCTCGGCCTGCTGGGTGCGCTCATCCTCGTTGCCGGCATCGTTGCGCTGGCGAACCCGACCCAAACCGTCATTGTGCTCGCCGTCATCGTCGGCGCCGGGTGGCTCATCGACGGCATCGCCGCGATCACCGGAGCGCTCGGTGGGCGCAGCGCGCTGCCCCGCTGGCTCACCGTCATCGGCGGCGTGGTCTCGATCATCGGCGGCATCGTGCTGCTCGCCGTGCCCGGCTGGGCGGTCGGCAGCCTCGTGCTCGCGGGCGGCTGGATTCTGATCGCCATCGGCGTCACCACCCTGTTCTCGCTGCCCGCGAAGACAGTTCGGTAGACGAGCTGCGCAGTCGCTGGGCAGGTCGGCGGCGGCTGTCACGGCGCGAGTAGCGTGGCGGCATGAGCCTCACTGTCACGAACGACGAGACCGCCAGCCGCTACTCGGTGCACCGCGGCGACGAACTGCAGGGCTGGATCGACTACGACGTGTCGGCCGGTACGCTGCGCCTGCTGCACGCCGAGGTGCCGCCGCTCATGCGCAACAAGGGCGTGGGCGGCGACGTCGTGCAGGCCATCCTCGACGAGGTGCGCGGCTCGCGCAGTGAGCCGGTGCAGCCGGTGTGCGGCTTCGTGCGCATGTGGATGCGCCGCCACCCCGAGTACGACGACCTGACGCAGCGGTAGCCGACGCGGCGGCCCGTGTCGCGCTAGTCGCGCTAGTCGCGCAGCGGGAGGATCACCGGCCGCGAGCCGGGCGTCGGGTGGTAGATACGCACCCCGAGCCCGTAGGCGCGACCCACGCGCTCAGCCGTCAACACCTCGTTCGGCGTGCCGATGGCGGCGAGCGTTCCGCCGGTGATCATGCCCACGCGGTCGGCGTACGCGGCCGCGAGCGACAGGTCATGCAGCACGACGACGACCGCGCGCCCCGCCCGTGCCAGGGCGAGGGATGCGCGCATGACGTCTTCTTGATGGCGCAGGTCGAGCGCCGCCGTCGGCTCGTCCAAGAACACCACCTCGGTGCGCTGTGCGAGCACGCGGGCGAGGGCAACGCGGGCCCGCTCACCGCCCGACAGCGCGGTGAAGCGGCGGTCAACCAGGTGCGCGACGTCGGCCGTGCGCACCGCCTCGGCGATGGCCTCGTCGTCGGCGGCGAACTGCGGCGTGCGCACCCAGGGGTTGCGGCCCATCGCGACGATCTCGCGCACGAGGAAGGGGAAGCTCACGTCGTTCGCCTGGTTCAGCACGGCCCGACGGCGCGCGAGGTCGAGGGGGCGATAGTCGTCGATGCGCTTGTCGTCGAGCAGCACCGTGCCCGCGCTGTAGTCAAGCTCGCCGCTGAGCGCACCGAGCAGCGTCGTCTTGCCCGCACCGTTCGGGCCGACGAGCGCGAGCACCTCCCCCGTGCGCACCTCGAGGGTGACGTCGGAGAGGATCTGCCGTCCGTCGCGCACGACGCCGAGTCCGCGCGCCGTGATGACCGCGCGCTGCTCGGCCGCAACGGCGGGAATCGAGCCGGTCGCGGGCGTGCCGGGAAGGTCACTCATCACGCCCACCCCCCGCTGCGACGGCGCTGGCGATAGAGCAGGTAGAAGAAGAACGGCCCGCCGACCAGCGAGGTGAGCATGCCGATGGGTAGCTCGGCCCCGGCGATGAGGGTGCGCGTCAAGAGGTCGGCGATGACGAGCAGCGCCCCACCGCCGACGGCGCTCGCGACGATGAGGCCCCGGTGGGCGGGGCCGATGATCATGCGGATGATGTGCGGCACGACGAGCCCCACGAAGGCGATGATCCCGGTGAAGGCGACGGCGGCCCCGGTCAGCAGGGCGACCAGCACGATCGCGACGATGCGCAGGCGCTCGACGTTCACCCCGAGCTGGCGGGCGCTGCGCTCGCCGAGCGCGAGCAGGTCGAGTTGCCGGGCAAGCAGCAGCGCGCCCACCGTGCCCAGCACGGCGACCCCGCCGACGAGCAGCACCTGACCCCAGAGGGCCCCGGCGATCGAGCCGAGTTGCCAGAAGACGATCTGCTCGCGGCTCGCCGAGTCGGCGATGAACAGCACGAAGGCGATGCCCGCCTGCGCGAAGGCGTTGATGGCGATGCCCGTGAGCAGCAGCGTGACCACCTCGGTGCGGCCACCGGCCCGCGCGACGGCGTAGACGAGCAGGGTCGCGACGAGCCCGCCGAGGAAGGCGAACACCGCAACCCCCGGGCCGCCCAAAACACTCGCCCCGATCGTGATCGCAATGGATGCGCCGAGCGCGGCTCCTGAGGACACGCCCACGACGCCCGGCTCGGCCAGCGGGTTGCCGAAGATTGCCTGCATGACGGCACCGGCGACGGCGAGCGCTGCCCCCACCATGAGCCCCATCACGATGCGGGGGAAGCGGACCACCCACAGCGTCGACTCGACGATCGGATCGGTGGGCGCCCATCCGTTCTCAATGCCGACGGCACGCAACAGTGACCCGAGCACCTCGGTGGGCGCGATCGCCAGCTGCCCGGTGATCGCGCTCGCCACGATGCCGCCGACCAGCAGGCCGGCCAGCAGCAGCGTGAGCGCGGTGCCGCGCAGCCGCGACCTCACGGAACCCGGTTGATCCAGTCGGGCGTGCTGAACTTTTCGGCCACGAGCTCGTCGATGCGCGCCTGCTCGTCGGCGGTGATGGCGCCCTCGGTGAGGCCGTAGAGGCGGTCGAAGGTGTCGACGAGCGAGTCGATGATGGCGTCGCGACTCATGCCGGTCTGCGACTTGAGCGGGTCGACGCGCTTGTTGGCGCTCGCGATGCCCTTGTCGCTGAGCTTCTCGCGGCCGATGCGCAGCACCTGCACCATGCGGTCGCCGTCCATGTCGTATGACATGGTCGTGTGGTGCAGTACGGCCCCGGCGCCGAGCCGCTTCTGGGCGGCACCGCCGATCTTGCCGGCGGGGCTCGCGATGTCGTTGAGCGGCACGTAACTGGCGTCGATGCCGAGGTCTTGTAGCGCGGTCAGCACCCAGCTGTCGAGGAAGGCGTACGACTCGGCGAAGCTCATGCCCTTCACGAGGTCGATCGGCGCGTACAGCGAGTAGGTGATGGCCGACTGCGGCTCGATGAACATGGCGCCGCCGCCCGAGACGCGGCGCACGACCTCGAAGCCAAACTTCGCGGCGTTGTCGAGGTCGACCTCGTTCTTCACACTCTGGAACGAGCCGATCACGACGGCGGGGCTCGCCCACTCCCAGATGCGCAGGGTGGGGCCGCGGCGCCCGGCCCCGACCTCCTCGGTCAGCACCTGGTCGGTCGCCATCTGCTGCACCGGCTTCAGCGCCGGCCCGCGCAGCAGCTGCCACTCGTGGTCGGCGAACGTGGTGGCGCTGTTCACCGCGCGGCGAATCGTCGTGGCGACGGCCTCGGGGCTGAACCCGAGCAGCTGCGCCCCGGCCGGCACCGCGTCGGCGAGCGCCTGGGTGAGCGATCCGGCGTCGCTGTCGGCGCGCATCCCGAGCACCGCCCGCTCCATCTCGGCGATCGTCTCGTCGGGCTCGACAAAGAAATCGCCGGCGATGCGGATGCTCGCGATGCGGTCGCCGTCGATCGTCAGGTCGACGACGACCAGCTTTCCGCCAGGGACCTTGTACTCGCCGTGCAGGGGGCTGTCAGCGCTCATGCCACGAAGCCTAGTGAGCCGCGCTGATGAGGGGCCGGTCGGCGCGAGCTCGACTACTCGCCGGTGGCGACAGGGAGGTGCGCGGCGGCCGCGTACTGCGACCACGAGCCGGCGTAGAGGCGCCCGGCGGGCAGGCCCGCGTGTTCCAGGGCGAGCAGGGTGTGGCAGGCGGTGACGCCCGAGCCGCAGTAGGCAATGACCTCGCGCTCGGCTGCGCCCGCCGCTGCGAAGCGCTCGCGCAGCACCTCCGGGGCGAGGTGCAGGCCGTCGGGGCCGACGTGGTCGCGGGTCGGCAGGTTGACCGCGCCCGGGATGTGCCCGGCGCGCGCGTCGACCGGCTCCTCGTCGCCGCGGAATCGCTCCGGGGCCCGAGCGTCGATCAGCACAGGCCCGTGGTCGGCGGATGCGCGGCTCACCTCGTCGAGGTCGGCCAGCTTCTCGGCGGGCCAGGCCCGCGTCGACAGCGACCGCGGCCGCGTCGGGACGGGGCCCGTGTCGAGCGCGTCGCGTCCGTTCGAGGCGACCCACGCATCCAGGCCCCCGTCGAGGAGGGCGGCGTCGTAACCGACGGCGCGCAGCATCCAGACGAGGCGCGCGGCGATGACGCCACCGGCGTCGTCGTAGGCGACCACCGCATCCTCGTCGCCGATGCCGAGCGCGCCGAGACCCATCGCAAAGACGGCGGGGTCGGGCAAGGGGTGGCGGCCGTCTTCGCGGGTGGCGGGGGCAGCGAGCCAGGCGTCGAGGTCGACGAACACGGCTCCGGGAATGTGACCGGCCTCGTGCGCTTCGCGACCCGAGCGCCCGTCGAGGTACCAGCGCACGTCGGCGACGACCACCTCGTCGCGGTGCTCGGCGAACCACTCGGGCGAGACAATCGGCGGCAACATGCCCTCAGGCTAGGGTGCGGGCATGGATCCCGTCATGCACGACCTCACCCTGCTCACGACGTGGCTGATGAATGAGGCGGCCGTCGAGCCGTCGGGGCGCGTCGTGAAACCGCTCGACGCGTTCGGCGATCGGGTGCGCGTCGTCGGCATCGGCCTCGCGGCCGGGGGCACACTGCCCGAGCACGACAACCCCGGAGACGCCACCCTGCAGGTGCTCGCCGGCTCGGTCACGCTGTTCGCCGACGGACACGAGTTTCCGCTGGCGGCGGGGCGGCTGATGCCGATTCCGCAGGCGCGCCACCGCGTCGAGGCGCACGAGGCGAGCGCCCTGCTACTGACGCAGGTGCCGCGGGGCTAGGCCGTTCCGGTCGCGCGGGCTCCGTCGAACAGGCGCGCGTCGAGCCACGCGATGAGGTCGTCGCGCACCTCTTGCTGGTTGGTCTCGTTGAAGACCTCGTGCCGCGCCCCCGGGTAGACGATCAGCTCGACGTCGCTCAGGCCGCCGCGGCGCAGGTAGTCATCTGCCAACTTCTTCGCGCTCGCCTCGCCGCCGAGCGGGTCGTCGTCGCCGACCACGATCAACAGCGGGATGTCGCGGTCAAGCTTCGAGGGCCGGCCGTAGAGGCGCAACGCGTCGCGCAGGCCGAACAGGGTCAGCACCTTCGCGTCGGTCGTCAGCTCGTCGGCGACGAACGCCGCAGCCACCTCGGGGTCGCGGCTCAGCCACTCGGCGCCCGTGGTGCCGAGGTGCTTGTGCCGGGCGTTCAGGTCGCCGCCGTTCATGCCGCGCGGCGTGCGGTGGGCGGTGCCGGTGAGCGCGACCGCGTCCCACGGGTGGTTGCCCGCGTTCAGCAGGTTCTGCGCCATCAGCGAGCCCCACGAGTGGGCGACGAGGGCGAGCGGCAGGGCTCCACGCTCGCGGCGGATGATCGTGGCGAGGTCGCGCAGGTTCTGCTGCGTCGCGCGCAGGCCCCCGACCCCGAGTTTGCCGATACGCGTGAGGTCGCCGGCCCACTGCTCGACGCCCGTGGCGCCGTGGCCGCGGTGGTCGTCGGCGTAGACGGCGTAGCCGCGGTTGACGAGATCTTGCGCGAGCGCCTCGTAGCGCAGCGCGTGCTCGCCGACCCCGTGCGCGATCTGCACGACGCCCCGCGGTTTGCCGGGCGACCACACGTAGTAGTGCACCGTGACGCCGTGGTCGTCGACGAACGTGCGGTGGTCGCGTTCGGCGATGAATTTCACCATCTCTGGCCTCCCTGCGGCCAGCGTACGCGCATCCATGCACCGAGCGCTGCGTGCGGCGCTCAGTAACCGAACGCGCCCGCGCACAGTCGTTACCCAAGGTAATGAACTAGGGTAATGAGTTGCCATGACGACTGCTCCGCCTCCTCCCCCCGCCCCCTCCGGCACGCCGCCCGCGTCGACCGACCCCGACGAAGAACTGCGCGTGCTGATTCAGAAACTCGCGCGGCGCATCCGCAGCGAACGTGGCGGCGACGGCATCACCGACAGCCAGCTCGGCGTGCTGTGGCTGCTCACCACCGACGGGCGCATGACGCCGGGGCAGCTCGCTGAACGCGAGCGGGTGAGCGCCCCCGCCATGAACCGCACCGTCAACGCGCTCGAGGGCGGCGGGCTCGTCGCCCGCACGCCCAGCGACGAGGATGCACGGTGCGTGTGGGTCACGCTGACCGACGCGGGCGAACAGGTCGTCGCCGAAACGCGGCGCCTGCGCACGCAGTGGTTCCATGACCGGCTCGACGAGCTCACGGCAGACGAGCGCGCGGCGCTCGAAGCCGCCCGCCCCGTACTGCGGAAGCTAGCCGACAGTTGAACGCGATGTTCCGCTCGCTGGCCGGCGTGAACTATCGCATCTGGTTCGCCGGCGCGCTGATCTCGAACATCGGCGCCTGGATGCAGCGCACCGCCCAAGACTGGTACGTGCTCACCGAGCTGACCGACAACGACGCCGTCGCGGTCGGCATCACGATGGCGCTGCAGTTTGGGCCGGCCCTGCTCATCGGCCCCTACGCCGGCATCTTGGCCGACCGCATCTCGGGCCGAAAACTGCTCGCCGCGACCCAGATCACGCTCGCCGTGCTCGCCTTAGGGCTCGGCCTCATCATCGTCACGGGCATCGCCGAACTCTGGATGGTCTACCTCTTCGCCCTCGGCCTCGGCATCACGACCGCGATCGACGCGCCCGCCCGGCAGACGTTCGTCGGCGAGCTCGTCGGCGTGAAAGACCTGCCGAACGCCGTCGCCCTCAACTCGGCGTCGTTCAACACCGCGCGCCTCATCGGCCCCGCCGTCGCCGGGTTCTTGACCGTGCTCGTCGGTGCCGGCTGGGTCATCGTCATCAACGCCTTCACCTTCCTGGCGATGCTCATCGCGCTGTACCTGCTGCGCGAAAACGAGCTGCACCCCATGAAGAAAGACAAAAAGTCGCGCGGGCAGTTCCGTGAGGGCCTCGCCTACGTGCGGCGCCGCGGCGACCTCATGGTGATCTTCGCGATGGTGTTCATGCTCGGCACCTTCGGCTTCAACTTCGCGATCTTTACCGCGACGATGGCGAGCGTCGAGTTCAACCGTGGGGCCGGTGAGTTCGGCCTCATGTCGTCGGTGATCGCCATCGGTTCGGTGACCGGGGCCCTGCTCTCGGCCCGCCGTGACCGGCCGCGCCTGCGCGTCATCGTGGGGGCCACGCTCGGCTTCTCGGCAACGATGGTGATCGCCGCGCTGATGCCGACCTTTGAACTATTCACCGCATCCTTGGCGCCCGTCGGATTCTTCGCGCTCACCATGATCACCTCGGCGAACGCGTACGTGCAGACGACGACGCGGCCCGCGATTCGCGGTCGTGTGATGTCGCTCTATCTCATGATCTTCATGGGCGGCACCCCGATCGGCGGGCCGCTGCTCGGCCTCATCGCGAACGAGCTCGGCGCGCGCTGGGCGATCGGCGTGGGCGCCGTCGCGGGCGTCATCGCCGCGATCGTCGCCATCGCGTGGATGCGCGTGACGCAGAACCTGCGCATCCGTCGCGCCGATCTCGACGCGCGCTGGTACGCACCGCGGTTCCGCATCCGCTTCGACGGCGACGAGCGCGACCGCGAGACGGCGACGCAGGAGATCGCGATCGTCGAAGCCGAGTCGCGGCGGGTGTAGGGGTGGCGCGCACACGTAATCCGCTGAATCCGTTCAACGACACCCCCGGCTTCTGGGGTGCGTTCGGGCGGCTGATGTGGAAGGCGACCGGGCCGGCCGCCGTCGGCGCCGGGCGCGAGGAGGCGCCGTACGAGGCGCCCACTGACCCCACGTGCCCGCTCTGCGGACGCCTCATGGCCGAACACACGGTCGCGCGCGGGGTCGGCACGACGCCCAGTCGGCTGCGGTGCCCGGTGCCGAGCGAGGCGCCGGCCTAGCGGCGCGACGCCACGACGCGCCCCCCGGCGCCCACCATCGCGGCGGCCGCGTCGACGCGCGCCGCGACGGCGTCTCGAATCGCGGGGAGCGCATCCAGCGTCATGGGCGGCGGGATGCGCGGGGCGGGGTCGAGCGCGTCCGTCGCGGAGCGCAACGGGGGCGCGCCGAAATCCGCGCCGGCGCGAGCAGTGTCGGCGCGATCGACCGCACCGCCGAGGGCGGCGACCGCGCGGTCGATCGCGGCCAGCGCGTACGGCAGGCCGTGCGGAACCCCGGGGTCAGTGAGCAGCAGCACCTCAACGTCGGCGAGGGTCGGCTCGGCGGCCGAGCGGGCGCGGAAGATCTCAAGCGCCCCACACGCGCGCAGCAGGGCAGCGGCGTCGCCCGGCTCCACCGCGGTCGGCGCCCGCTCGGCGAGCGTGCGCACGGTGACGAGCGCCCGGGTGCTTGCCCGGCCGAGCGTGAATAGGTGGTACGTGTCGTCGCGGGCGGCCGAAGCCTCGACGATGCCGGTGACGAGGGCGGCGCGCTCGCGGGTCCACGTCAGAAACTCGTGCAGCTTCTCGGGAACAACCTTGCGCGGCATGCGCGCGCGCGTCGCATCGAGGGCTTCGCGCACGTCGGCCCCGAGCATCCCACGGGCACGACGCGCCTGCTCGCGCGCCGTCGCGAACGCGAACGCGATCGAATCGGGGCGGGCACGGTCGACGACGCTCGCCGCGAGGGCCGCGGCCTCGGCACCATCAGCGCGCGCCCGATCGGCGTCAATGATGAGGGCGACGGCGTCAGCGCGCTCGACGAGAGCGCCGACCGCGTACACGTTGTCGGCGGTGCGGCCCGGCATGCGACCCCCTCCCGTCACCGCTGACGGTAGACCGGTCGTGTTGCGCGGGTGTTACCGCGAGGTGACGGCGTGGGCCGCGGTGCGGGCCGGCGGCGTCAAGCGGTGCGCACGGCGTGGGCCGCGTACTGGGCGCGCACCTCGGGGCGGGGGTCGGCGGCGAGCTCGGCCCAGGTGTCGAGCGGCCAGCTTGGGCGTTCGCCGGTCAGCACCCAGGTGGCCTGCACGGCGGCGCCGCGGGCGACGTACTCACCCGGCTCGGGGATCACGACGGGCAGCCCGAACACCTGCGCGGCGACGGCGCCGACCGCGCGACTGCGCGCCGCACCCCCAATCAGGCGGATGCTCGCGGCCGGCACCCCGAGACGGGTCACCGCATCGAGGCCGTCGGCCAGCCCGCAGAGCATGCCCTCGACGGCAGCCCTGGCGAGGTTCTCGCGCGTGGTGGAGGCGAGAGTCAGGCCGAAGAGGCTCGCGGTGGCGTCGGGCAGGTTCGGGGTGCGCTCGCCCTCGAAGTAGGGCTGGAGCACGACGCCGCCCGCGCCAGGCGCGGCGGCGAGGGCGAGCTCGGCGAGCTGCCCGTGGTCGACGCCGAGCAGGCGCGCGACGGCATCGAGCACGCGGGCCGCGTTGAGGGTGGCGACGAGGGGCAGGAAGGCTCCGGCGGCGTCGGCGAAGCCAGCAACCGCGCCGCTCGGGTCGGCAACGGGGGTCTCACTCACCGCGAAGACGGTGCCGCTCGTGCCGATCGAGACGACGACGTCACCAGGGCGAGCGTCGAGGCCGAGGGCTGCGGCGGCGTTGTCACCGGCGCCCGCACCGACCCGGGTGCCGGGCCGGAGAGTACGTATTGCAGGAATCGGGGCGTCGACCACACGGAATTCCGCGGGTCCCAGCACGCGAGGGAGCTGGATTCCTGCAAAACGTACCGAGTCGGCGGAGGTGGGGTGGGCGGAGGCGGCGGTCGGGTCGGGTTGCGCGGCGGCGCGAGCCGGGTCAGCCTCACGGGACGGGTCGGCAGCGCGGGCAGGGCGGCCGAGCGCGAGCTGAGCCAGCTCGAGGTCGTACTCGCCGCGCGCGGTGTCGAAATACGCGGTGCCGCTGGCATCCGAGCGGTCCGTGACGAGTTCGTCGAGCACCGGCCCCAGCGGGCTCTCACCCGTGGGCCCGTAGCCGCGCAGGCGCCACGTCAGCCAGTCGTGCGGCAGCGCGACCGCCGCGACGCGGGCGGCGTTCTCGGGTTCGGCGTCGCGCAGCCAGCGCAGCTTCGTGGCGGTGAACGAGGCGACCGGCACCGAGCCCGTGCGGCGCGCGTACTCGGCGGCGCCGAGCTCGTCCGTCAGGGCCGCGGCTGCCGCAGCGGACCGCGTGTCGTTCCAGAGCAGGGCGTCGCGGATGACGCGACCGTCAGCATCCAGCGCCACCATGCCGTGCTGTTGCCCGCCGATCGCGATCGCGTCGACGTCGGCGAGCCCGCCGGCGGCGTCGATCGCCTCGGCGAGCGCCCGCCACCACGCCTCGGGCGGAACGGCCGTGCCGTCAGGATGCGCGGCGCGCCCCTCGCGGACGACGCGCCCCGAGGCAGCATCGACGATCAGCACTTTGCAGCTCTGGGTCGACGAGTCGACTCCGGCGACGAGGGTCATGCGGGCCTCCGGGTGGGCGGGGTGGACAAAGCCGGCGGGCTGGACGCACGCGGCTGAACGGTACTGCGCGCGCCCGGCCCACCGGGGTCGAGGCGCGCCGGGCCGCAGACAGGGCGACCCGGCGCGAACGTGTGGCGGCTAGCGCGCGCCCATCAGGTGCTCGGTGGCGAGCTGCTGCAGGCGCACGAAGCCGAAGCCCTTGCCATTGAAGTAGGCGCCCGAGTCGAAGCCCTCGTACGCCGACTGGTCGGCGAGCAGCTCGTCGATCGTCTCGCCCTCACCGAGGGTCGGCTGCGACAATTCGGCGACGCGGGCGGCAGCGAGCGCCTCCTGCACCTCGGGGTCGGCGCGGAAGGCAGCGGCGCGCTCCTTGAGCAGCAGGTAGGTGCGCATGTTCGCCTTCGCGCTCTCCCACACGCCGGTCTCGTCTTCGGTGCGCGAGGGCTTGTAGTCGAAGTGGCGGGGGCCGTCGTAGGCCGATCCGCCGTTCGGGCCGCCGTTTTCGAGCAGGTCGACGAGCGAGAACGCGTTGTGCAGGTCGCCGTGACCGAAGACGAGGTCTTGGTCGTACTTGATGCCGCGCTGGCCGTTCAAGTCGATGTGGAACAGCTTGCCCGCCTCGAGCGCCTGCGCGATGCCGGCGGTGAAGTTGAGGCCCGCCATCTGCTCGTGGCCGACCTCGGGGTTGAGGCCGACGAGCTCCGGGTGCTCGAGCGTCTCGATGAACGCCATCGCGTGGCCGAGCGTCGGCAGCAGGATGTCGCCGCGGGGCTCGTTCGGCTTCGGCTCGATCGCGAACTTGATGCCGTAGCCCTTGTCGGTGACGTACTGGGTAAGAATGTTGACGGCCTCGCGGTAGCGCTCGATCGCGGCACCGACGTTCTTGGCGCTGTCGTACTCGGTGCCCTCGCGGCCGCCCCACATGACGAAGGTGTGCGCACCGAGCTCGGCGGCGAGGTCGAGGTTGCGCAGCACCTTCCGCAGCGCGAAGCGACGCACGGCGCGGTCGTTGGAGGTGAATCCGCCGTCTTTGAAGACGGGCGCGCTGAACAGGTTGGTGGTGATCATGGGCACCTGGATGCCCGTATCCGCTTTCGCCTGGATCAGGCGGTCGATCTGCTTCCGCCGGTCGGCATCGGACGAGCCGAACGCGAACAGGTCGTCGTCGTGCAGCGTCAGGCCGTAGGCGCCGAGTTCGGCGAGCTTTTCGGCCACGTGCACGACGTCGAGCGGCGCGCGGGTGGGGCCGCCGAAGGGGTCGGCTCCGTTGTAGCCGACGGTCCAGAGGCCGAAGGTGAACTTGTCTGCGGGGGTGGGCGTCGGGGCCATGGTGGCGTTGTCCTCCAGAGCGCGGGCGCGTCGCTGCGACACCGCGGAACGTATTTGTTGGTTGACACAACGTATCACGTGCGCGACGATTGCCGCCAGACTGGAACCCATGACCCCGAGAAGGCCGACCCCCATGGATGCCGGAGCCCTCCGCCGCCGCAATCTGTCGGCCGTGCTCGAGCTCGTGCACCGGCACGGCGGCGTCACCCGCGCCGATCTCACCCGCGCCCTCGGCCTCAACCGCTCGACCATCGGCGACCTCGTCGCGGTGCTCGTCGAACACGGCTGGGTCGACGAGCGCGACGACGCCCCGCGCTCGGGCGTCGGCCGCCCCAGCCCTCGGGTTGCCCCGAGCGACACCCGCGTCGTCGCCGCCGTGAACCCCGAACTCGACGTGATCGACGTCGGCCTCGTCTCGCTTGGCGGGCAGATCGTCGCCCGCCGCCGCGTCGCGCTCGACCACGTGCCGAGCGTCGCCGAGACCGTGGCGATCACCGCGCAGACCGTGCGCGAACTCGCCGCCGAGGCGCCCCACGTCGAAGTGCGCGCCGTCGGCGTCGCCGTGCCGGGCCTCGTGCGCCGCCGCGACGGCCAGGTGCGCCTCGCCCCGCACCTCGGCTGGCGCGAAGAGCCGCTCGCCGCCCCGCTCGCCGAGGCCCTCGGCATGCCGGTCAGCGCCTCGAACGACGCGCACCTTGGTTGCCGCGCCGAGCAGACCTTCGGCGCCGGGGTCGGCGCCGGCACCATGCTCTACCTCAATGGCGGCCCCAGCGGCATCGGTGGCGGACTCGTCGTTGACGGTCGCCCCATGGACGGCACCGCGGGCTACGCCGGCGAACTCGGCCACCTCGGGCTCGACCCCGCCGGCCCGCTGTGCGCGTGTGGCGCGCGCGGCTGCCTCGAAGCGCTGGCGCCTCGCGACGCGCTCGTTGCGGCGGTCGGCCTCGAGCACCCTGATGACGACGCCCTCGAAGAGGCGCTCGTCGCGGCGGTCGCCGCGGAGGACGCCGACGGCGCGGCCCGCACCGAGGTTGCCCGGCAACTGCGCTGGCTCGCCGTCGCCCTGCGCGGCGCCGTCAACTTCGTGAACCCCGACCGCATCGTGCTCGGCGGCCACCTCGCCGCGCTCTGGCGGTGCGCTGACGAGGCGCAGCGCGCATCCCTCATTGCGGATGCTCTGCCCGCGTCGGCCGCGGAGGTCACGATCGAGCCGGCCGCCCTCGGCGCCCAGCGCCTCTTGATCGGCGCCGCCGAACTGGCGTGGGACGAGCTCATCGCCGACCCGATCGACGCGCTCACCACGCCCGCACTCGCGGAAGCGTAACTTTCGAGAGTAGTGTTCGAAACATGTCGAACACGGCCCCCGCCACCAGCCCCCGGGTCACGCTCTCTGACGTGGCCAGCGAGGCCGGTGTCTCGCTCGCCACCATCTCGAAGGTGCTGAACGGGCGACCCGACGTGTCCGCGGCAACGCGCGCCCGCATCGAAGAACTGCTCGCCCACCACGGCTACCAGCGGCGCTCAGGGGCGACCACGACCAAGGCCGAACTCATCGAGCTCGTCTTCCACGAACTCGACCGCATCTGGTCGATGGAACTCATCGACGGCGTCGAATCGGTCGCCAAAGAGCAGGGCCTCAGCGTCGTGCTGACGGTGACGGGCGACCGGCACTCCCCCGGCAGCGAGTGGCTCGAGGGAGTGCTGCGGCGCCGCCCGGCCGGCGTCGTGCTCGTGTTCAGCGACCTGCCGCCCGAACTGCGCGAGCGGCTGCGGTCGCGCGCGATTCCGTTCGTCATCGTCGACCCCGCCGGCGACCCCTCCCCCGACGTGCCGTCGGTCGGCTCGGCCAACTGGTCGGGAGGCCTCGCCGCCACCCGCCACCTCATCGAACTCGGCCACACCCGCATCGCCGCGATCACCGGGCCCCGCGACATGATGTGCTCGCTTGCCCGCCTCGACGGCTACCGCTCGGCCATGAACTCGGCCGGTCTCACGATCGAGAACGACTGGGTGCGCTTCGGCGACTTCCACGTCGAGGGCGGCCGCACGCAGGCGCTGCACCTGCTCGACCGACCCGACCGGCCGACCGCGATCTTCGCCGGCAGCGACCTGCAGGCGCTCGGCGCCCTCGAGGCCGCCCGCTCGCTCGGGCTGACCGTGCCCGACGACGTGTCGATCGTCGGCTACGACGACATCCCGCTCAGCCGCTGGGTGAGCCCGCGCCTGACCACCGTGCACCAGCCGCTGCGGCAGATGGGCGTCGAGGCGGCGAAGCTCGTGCTGTCGGCAGCACGCGGCGAGGATCCTCCGGGCAGCGCCCGCATGGACCTCGCGACGAGCCTCGTCGTGCGCGACTCGACGGCGCCGCCGCGCGCGTAGCGACACAGAGGTCGTCGCCCCCTGCACGTTCGCGGAGGGAGCGCAACCCGTTCCCCCCGCGGCTGCCCCGGGTCTACGGTGGGGCGATGATGCGTGACCCGATCGCCTGGCTCGTCAAGCTCGACCCCGCACTCGAATACGGGGTCGCCCGCGACATTTCGGGTGAGACTCCCGAGGTGCTGCAGATGCTGCGCGCCCGCATCGCGCACGCCGGCTGGGGCCGGGCGCTGCTGAACGCGCAGCGCGACGACGGCTCGTGGGCCGCCGACGAACCGACCGGCTGGGCCGACTCCCCCGCGGGCTCGGCGACGATCGCGCTCGCCACCCTGCGCGCCCTGCAGGTCGACCCCGACGACACGATCGTGCGCCGCGCGGTTGAGCTCGTGCGTGACCGGGTCACCCACGACGCCGCGGGCGAGGTGCCCTACTTCCGCGGCACCGACGAGGTCTGCATCAACGGCATCGTGCTCGCCAACGCTGCCTACTTCGGCGTCGATGACGACGACACGGCGGCTCTCGCGAAGAGCATCGTGGCCGCCCGCCAGCGCAAAGACCGCGGCTGGAACTGCGACATCGACAGCAAGCGCTCGTCCTTCCACTCGACCATCTGCGTGCTCGAGGGCCTCCTCGCGTACAGCCGCGTGCATCCGGGCAAGGCGATCGATGACACGATCGCGCGCGGCATCGACTACCTGCTCGACCGCGGACTCCTGCGCCGCAAGTCGACGGGCGACGTCATCGACCCGAGCTTCCTGCGGCCCGCCTTCCCGCCCGGGCGCCGCTACGACGTGCTGCGCGGGCTCGATTTTCTGCGCGAGGCGGGCCTCGATGCGGATGCGCGCATCGCCGACGCCCTCGACGAGGTCGAGCGGCTGCGCGGCCCGAAGGGGCGCTGGGCCCAGGGAGCGCTGCTGCCGAGCGTCGACTCCGACAGCGAGCGCCTGCACTGGCTACCGCTTGTCGGCGCGTACAGCCCCGACGTGGGCGACGACAGCCCCGTGCTGACGCTCATTGCCCTGCGTGTGCTGCGCTGGGCCGGCTATGACCAGGAAGGCGAACGCGGCGAGCAGGGCGCGGCGCCCGCGGCTGACCTCAGCACCGGAGACGCCGACCCGGCCGATCTCGCCGGCGCACCGACGCTCGAAACGAATCCGATCAACGAGATCCCGCCGACGAGCGAGATGCCGATCGTTCCGCGGGCCTAGCCGACGGCGACAGTCGGCGTCGACGAGCCGAGGGGTAGCGCGAACGTGCCCCGCGCATCCGCGGCCGTTACGCGAAAGTCGCCGGCGAAGCCGGAGACAGCGACGCGGCCTGCCTCGTCGGTGCGCACCGCGGTCGGCGCGACCCACCACTCGTTTTTGATCAGGCGCCGGAGGGCGCCGTAGCCGGGCTTGCGGCGGCCGTCGGCGCGTACGAGACCGACGGGGGCGCCGAGCCAGGCTCCGCGGTCGGTGATGCCCCAGTAGGTGATCGAGGCGACGTTCGGGTGCCCGACGAGCATCCGGTAGTGCTGCTCAAGCTCGAGCGCCTGCCGCGCCTCGCCTTCGGGCGTCGACGGCCACTCGTCGACCACGTAGTCGTTGAGGTCGACGATGTCGGCGGGCATCAGGTCGCCCGACAAGAGGGTCGTCTCGGTGAAGTGCACGGGCAACCCGAACTGGCCGAAGCGGTCGGCGAGCTCGACGAGCTGCTGCCCGCGGAACCCCTGGTGCATGTGCGTCTGCACGCCGATCGCGTCAATCGTGACGTCCGCATCGAGCACCTGCTCGATGAGCCGCTCGTAGTCGGCCGACAGGTCGAAATCGTTCAGCAGCAGGCGCACCCCCGGGTCGGATGCACGCGCCTCGTCGACCGCCAGGCGCACCATCTCGACGCGGCCCAGCTGCCGCGCGAGCCGCGAGATCGCGTTCGGCACGCCGTCGGGCTCGTTGACGAAGTCGGGCATGATGACGACCTCGTTGATCGCATCCCACTCGTCGACGAGGCCGGCGAAGTCGCGCGCCTCGCGCCGCACCCGCTCGCGCACGATGCGCTCGACCTCGTCGGTCGGAAGCGTGTCGAGCCACGCCGCCTTCACGGTGTGCCAGACGAGCGGGTGGCCCTTCACGCGCACGCCACGCTCGCGGAACCAGCGCGCCGCCTGCTGCAACCGCGCCGTGTCGGGCTCGCCGCGCTTCGGCTCGAACAGGCCCCAGTAGAAGGGCAGCACGGTCAGGTTGAACAGCCCCAGCCAGTCGGCGGCGAGGCGCGACTCGTCGGCCGTGCCGTTCGCGTGGTCGATCAGGTCGAAGCCGATGCAGCCGAAGCCGAAGTCGTGCCGGGTCTGCTCGACGACGATCTCGGTGTTCGCGAGCGGTTCACCATCGGCGCCGAGCGCCGTCACGACCGCGTCGCCGCGGCGGTGCGCGAACGGGTCGGATGCGCCGACAGCGCGTCCGGCCGCGTTCACGCCCCGATCACCTGGAACCGAGCGTGCACCGCACGGTCGGCGCCCAGCGTGCGCTCGGGCCCCGTCACGCGCAGGCGGTGCGTCAACGGAATGTCGCCGCTCGAGCGCCCGAAGCCGAATTCGAGTTCGCCCGGCTCGACGATGCGGCGCCGGTCGCGGCCGGTGAAGCTCGTGAGATCCATCGGCACGGTGACGGCCACACGGACGGTCGCGCCCGCCGGCACGGTCACGCGCTGGTAGCCGATGAGTCGCTGCACGGGTCGCACGATACTCGCCACCGGGTCGTGCACGTAGAGCTGCACGACCTCATGGGCGTCGCGGTCGCTGCGGTTCACGAGCCGCATTGACAGCATCGCCTCGCCGTCGCTCGCGACGGTCGCATCGGGGCTCTCGAGGTCGGTCCAGACCACGTCGCCGTAGCCGAGGCCGTGGCCGAACGGGTACGCGGCGGTCGGGTCGATGTTCGACACCCCGCTCTTGCGGGCGAGCGGCGCGGCGAGGTACGTCGACGGCTGCACGCCCGAGTGCGCGGGAATGCTGACCGGCAGGCGCCCCGACGGGTTCACCCGGCCACTGATGATGCCCGCGATCGCGCTGGCGCCCTCCTCACCCGGGAAGAACGCCTGGATGATCGCGGCAGCCTTCTCGGGAGCCTCACCGAGCGCGTACGGCCGGCCCGTCAACAGCACGACCACGATCGGCGTGCCGGTGGCGAGCACGGCGTCGAGCAGCTGCTGCTGCGCGCCGGGCAGGGTCAGGTCGTCGGCGTCGCAGCCCTCGCCGCTCGTGCCGCGGCCGAACAGGCCCGCGCGGTCACCGAGCACGAGAATCGCGACGTCGGCGTTCTTCGCCGTCTCGGCCGCGGTGCCGATGGCGGCGGTGGCCCCGTCATCGATGCCGGTGCCGGCCAGGTGCGTGACGCGCGCGTGCGCGAATTCCGCGCGCACCGCATCCAGAACGGTGTCGATATGGATGCCCATCTCGACTCCCGGATGCTGGCTCACGACGTGCGTCGGGAACGAATAGCAGCCGAGCATCGCGTAGCGCTCGTCGGCGTTCGGGCCGATCACCGCCACACGCTCGGGGGCGGAGAGCGGCAAGAGCCCGTCGTTCTTCACGAGCACGATGCCCTGCTCGGCGATCTGCCGGGCGAGCGCGCGGTTCTCGTCAGAGTCGAGGTCGATGGCCCCGCGTACACCGTCGGCGTCGGTGGCGGTCACGCCGCGCAGCGCCTCGGGCGTGGGGTCATAGTTGGCCTCGAGCAGCCCGAGGTCGAGCTTCTGCGCGAGCACGCGACGCAGGGCCGTGTCGATGAGGGCCTCGCTGACGATATCCTCATCGATCGCGCGGCGCAGCGGTTCGCCGAAGGTCTTGACGGTCGGCAGCTCGACGTCAATGCCAGCGTCGAGCGCAGCGCCCGCCGCCTCGGCCCAGCTCGTCGCGGTGCCATGCAACAGCTTCAGGAACGCGATGGCGAAGTAGTCGGCGACAACCGTGCCGGTGAAGCCCCACTCGTCGCGCAACAGCTCGGTGAGCAGGCTGCGGTCGGCGGCACTCGGCACCCCGTCGAGGTCGGTGTACGAATTCATGACGCTGCGGGCGCCACCCTCGCGCACGGCCATCTCGAACGGCGGCAGCAGTACGTCGGCGAGCTCGCGCGGCCCGACCGAGACGGGGGCGAGGTTGCGGCCCGCGCGCGACGCCGAGTAGCCGACGAAGTGCTTCAGGGTCGCGACGATGCCGGCCTGCTCGAGGCCGCGCACGTAGGCGCTGCCCACGGTCGCGACCAAGTACGGGTCTTCGCCGATCGTCTCTTCGACGCGGCCCCAACGGGCGTCGCGCACGACGTCGAGCACGGGGGCAAGCCCCTGGTGCACGCCGACCGAACGCATGTCGGTGCCGATGCGCGTCGCCATCTGCTCGATGAGCGCGGGGTTGAACGTGGCACCCCACGACAGCGGCACGGGATACGCGGTCGCACCCCACGCGGCGAAGCCGGCGAGGCACTCCTCGTGCGCGAGCGCGGGAATCCCGAAGCGGTTCTCCGCGACGATACGACGCTGGGTGGTGAGCAGACTCAGCGCGCCGACCCCCGCATCCACCGGATGCGTGCCGAACGGCCGCGTCAACTGACCGAGACCATCGGGCAGCACCTCGTCGAGGTCGATGGCGTCGTCGAGGTCGTGCTGGTGCGGGGCGACGTCGCCGCCATCGGCACCCGCGCCGACCCACACGCCGTAGAGCTGGGCGATCTTCTCGCGCAGCGTCATGGCGGCGATCAGGGCCTCAACGCGCGCCTCGGGCTCGAGGGCCCGGTCGTGCCAGGGGGCCGCGCCGTCGGTGCCGAGCGCGGGAGCGGTGTGAATGGTCATCCCTTCACGGCTCCCGTCAGCCCGCCGACGATGCGGCGCTGGGCGAGGGTGAAGAACAGCAGCGCGGGAATCATCGCCACCGAGGTGAACGCGAGCACCCCCGCCGTGTCCTGCGAGTACGCGGTCGAGAAGTACTGCACACCAACGGGCAGGGTCGCCGTCGCCGGGTTGCCGAGCAGCAGCAGCGGCAAGAGGTAGGCGTTCCAGCTGGCGACGAAGGCGAGCACGCCCACCGTGATGAGGCCCGGCCACGACAGCGGCAACAACACGCGCCAGAAGAACGTGAAGCGACCGGCGCCGTCGATGAGCGCCGCGTCTTCGAGCTCAGCCGGAATCGCCCGCAGGAACGGCACCAGGATGATGATCGTCGTCGGCAGCGCGAAGGCAATCTGCGGACCGATGACGGCGAACAGGTTGCCGAGCAGGCCGAAGCTGCGCAGCATCGTGAACAGCGGCAGCACGGCGACCGTCAGCGGGAAGAGGAGGCCGGCGGTGAACAGCGAGAACAGGAAGGTGCGCCCGAAGAACTGGTAGCGCGCGATGACGAACGCCGCCATGACGCCGAGCAGCGTCACGCCGACCGTCGTGGCGACGGCAACGATCGTCGAGTTGGCGAACTGGGTCCAGAAGTTCGGGTCGCTGAAGACGCCGAGGTAGTTCGTGACCACCCACGGGTCGGGAAGACCCGCGGGGTCGCGGTTGATCTGCGCCGTTGACCGGAAACCATTGATGACGACGTAGATCACCGGTGCGACCGTGATGCCGCACATGACGAGGGCGATCAGGTACGCGAACGGCGTGCCCCAATCGAACCGGCGCCGGCGGGATGCGGGGGTCGGGTCGTCGAGGCGGGTTCGCGGCGACGACGGGGTCGGCGCGTTGGGCGCTGCGCCCGGAGTAAGCGTGGCGGTCATGAGGTCAACCCCTCGTGATCGCGCCGCGGAGGTCGCGACGCAGGACGAAGCGCTGGTAGAGCAGCGCGATGGCGAGGGAGATGACGAAGAGCACGACGGCGACGGCTGAGCCGTAACCGATCTGCGAACGGCCGTTGCCGTATTCGACCATGTAGGTCGCCATCGTCTCGGTGGCGTTCAGCGGGCCGCCGCCGGTGAGGATGAACACCATGTCGAACAACTGCAGCGAGCCGATCATCGACAGGAACGCCCAGATGCGGATGGTGGGCCCGAGCAGCGGCAGCGTGATGTGACGCTGGGTCTGCCACCAGCTGGCGCCATCGATCGCGGCGGCCTCGCTGAGTTCTTCCGGCACGCCCTGCAGACCGGCGAGCATCAGGATGATCGCGAAGCCCAGGTATTTCCAGGTGATGACCGCGAAGAGGGTCCAGAACGCCACGTCGGGGTCGGCGAGCCACAGAGGCTTGTCGCCCGCCCAGCCGAGGGAGGTCAGGAAGGAGTCGAAGGGGCCACCCGGGGGCAGCATGAGGCGGAAGGCGAGACCCGCCACGACCTCACTCAAGACGTACGGCACGAAGATCAGCGTGCGAATCAGTGCTCGACCGCGCAGGGGGCGGTTGAGCAGCAGCGCGATGCCGATGGCAAGCGGGCCCTGAATGAGCAGGGACAGGACGACGATGAGGCCGTTGTTCATCATCGCGCCGAGGAAGATCGGGTCGGTCAGCGCGCGCACGTAGTTGTCGACGCCGATGAAGCGGTCGAGGGCACCGAGGCCGTTCCAGTTGAAGAAGCTGTAGACCGCGGCGAGAGCGACCGGCACGAGCACGAAGGTCACGTAGACGATGAGCGCGGGGGCAACAAAGGCCCAGATGAGCAGCAGGCCGCGGGTCTGCTGCCGCGAGCGCGGCGGACGGGGGGACGCGGTGTGGGGCACCGGGCCCGCGGCGGTTGCCGCGGACCCGGTGCTCGTGGTGGTGAGGGCCATGAGTTACAGCGTTGCCGCCGCGTTCGTCATGTTCTCGATGATCGCCGAGGGCGAGCCCTGGCCACCGAAGAGGTTGACGATGCCCTCGTTCATGGCGCCACCAACGGTCGGGCCGTAGGCGGTGTCGAGCCAGAGCTGCACGTAGGTCGACTCCTGGAGACCCGCGAGCACCTGCTGCAGGTTGACGTCGGCGATGCCGGCCTCGCTGCCCGGGGTCACGGGGATTCCGGCGCCGATCTCGCCGAAGCGGGTCTGCACCTCAACGCTCGTGATGTAGTTGAGCAGGTCGGTGCACTCCGGGGGCGACCACGCGGTGCACGAGAAGCCGTCGCCGCCGCCGAGGGCTGCGGTCGGGTCACCCTGCGCGCCGTCGATCGCCGGGAAGTTGAACCAGCCGAGGAACTCCGGCGGGGTCGCGTTCTCGTCGCCGGTCTCCTCCTGGAGGATGCCGCCCATGACGCCGGGGTTCCAGTGGCCCATGAGCTCCATGGCCGCGGCGCCCGTGGCGAGCTGACCGGCCGAACTACCCGCACCCTGCTGGGCGCTGGTGGCGAGGAAGCCGTCGTTGAAGGGCTCGGACTCAACGAACTCGTTGAGCAGTTCGCCCGCCTCGAGGAAGCACGGGTCGCTGAAGTCGTAGCTGCTCTGCGCGTCCTGCAGCACCTCGGGTGCGCACGACTTCAGCGCGAAGTGGTACCAGTAGTGCGCGGCGGGCCAGCCGTCGCCCGCACCCACGGCGATCGGCGTGATGCCGGCGGCCTTCAGGGCGTCGATGGCGTCGTACAGCTCGTCGAGGGTTTCGGGCGTACCCTCAATGCCGGCCTGCTCGAACAGCTCGGTGTTGTACCAGAAGCCCGAGATACCGAAGTTGAAGGGCAAACCGTAGGTGGCGCCGTCAACCTGCCACGGGGCGACGACGCCGCCCATGGCCTCGGCGCGCTCGGCGACGTCTTCGCTGATGTCCTTCACGAAGCCGGCCTCAACCTGGGCGGCCAGCTCGCCGGCACCCCACTGCTGGTAGAGGTCGAGCCCCGAGCCGGTGCGCAGCTGGTTCGGGATCAGCGTGCGCTGCAGTTCTTCGTTCTGGTAGGCGGTGACCTCGACGTTGACGCCGGGGTTGGCCTCTTCGAACTCGGCGGCCACGTCTTCCCAGAAGCCCAGGAGGGGCTCGCCGGTGCCGTTGTGCCACCAGGTCAGCGTGACGTCGTCACCGCTTCCACCGTCGTTACCGCCCGTGCCGCCGTCGCCGGCCGGGGAGCACGCGGCCAGGGCGCCGATCGTGAGGCCGGTGAGGGCGACAGCCGCCCAGCGCCTCGGTGCTCGTCTGTTCATCTTTGAACCTCTCGAAAGTTTCGGCTTCAGTGCCGAAAGTGATGGGGACGTTCTGACTATACGTTTGGGTGCGTTTGTGGTCAAGCACAACATATTTCGAAGCGGTAACGGGCGGGTACGGGGCGGGAGCGCGCGAAAGGCACCGCGCATCCGCCCGAAAGAATCGCGCGGTCGCCGCGGCGACGCGCACAGCGCCGGATGCGCGGGGCGGGTCAGGCGGCGAGCTCCGCTTCCAGCCGGCGCACGTCGTCGGCGTGGCACAGCTCTGTCGCGGCCGTCATCGCCGTGGCCGCACCGCAGGCGACTCCCGCACGGAACGCGACCTCGAGCGAACGCCCCTCGGCCAGGCGCAGCACGAGGCCCGCAAGAAAGGAGTCGCCCGCGCCGACCGTCGAGTGCACCTCGATGGGCGGCGGGGCCAAATGCTGGGCACCGTCTCGTGTCACGAGCACCGCGCCGTCGCCGCCGAGCGTGAGCGCGACGACCTCGACCCGACCGCGCGCCACGAGCTCGGTCGCTGCCGCCGTCTTCTCGGCGACGGTGCTGAGGGTGGAGCCGACCAGCTCGCCCAGCTCGCGGCCACTCGGCTTGATCAGGTACACGCCCTCGTCGAGCGCGGCGGCGAGCGCCTCACCCGAGGCATCGACGACAACCCGGGCACCCGACTCGTGCGCGGCGCGGGTCACGCGCGCGTAGAAGTCGTCGGGCACCCCGGGCGGCAGCGAGCCGCTCGGCACCACGTAGCCGCCGAAGCGCGCCGTCGAGAGGGTGGCGGCCAGCGCCGCCTGCCACTCGGGCTCGGTGACCTCGGGCCCCTGCAGCACGAAGCGGAACTGCTTGCCGGTCTCGGTCTCATCGACGGTGATGTTTTCGCGCGTCGAGCCGGCGATCGGCACGGCGCGACCCACGATGCCTTCGGCCTCGAGCAGCTGGCGGTAAGCCTGCCCGGTCGGCCCGCCCACCGCGTAGATCGCGGTCGACTGTCCGCCCAGTCGCGCGATGACGCGGCTGACGTTGACTCCCCCGCCACCCGGGTCGAGCCGGCTGGGCCCGCAGCGCATCTTGTGCTCGGCCATGACGGTCGGCGTCGACGTGCTCACATCGAGCGCCGGATTGATCGTCAGCGTCGTAATCGGCAGCGGCGGTGCAGGATGCGCGGACATGTCATCAGGCTAGTGACGGCGGGTGCCGCGCGGCAGGGAAAGGAGCTAGGCGGTCGGCGCTGCCTGCTCGCGCAGGGACGCGACGTCGATCACGAAGCGGTAGCGAACATCCGATCGCAGCACGCGATTCCAGGCCTCGTTGACCTGCTGCGCCGTGATGACCTCGACGTCGGGGGCGACGTCGTGTTCGGCGCAGAAGTCCAGCATTTCCTGCGTCTCGCGGATTCCGCCGATCGACGAGCCGGCGAACGAGCGACGGTTCATGAACAGGCTGAAGACCTGCACGGGCATCGGCTCGGGCGGGGCCCCGACGCTGACGAAGGTGCCGTTGAGGGTGAGCAGCCCGAAGTACTGGGCGAGGTCGAGCGGGGCGCTCACCGTGTTGATGATGAGGTCGAACGAGCGGGCGAGCGTCTCGAAGGTCGCGGGGTCGCTCGTCGCGAAGTAGTCGCGAGCACCCATGGCGAGGCCGTCGTCGCGCTTCGACAGCGATTGCGACAGCACGGTCACCTCGGCGCCCATCGCGACGGCCTGCTTCACGGCCATGTGGCCGAGGCCGCCGAGTCCGATGACGGCGACACGGCTACCGGGGCCGGCCTTCCAGTGGCGCAGCGGTGAGTAGGTGGTGATGCCGGCGCACAGCAGCGGGGCGACCCGCTCGTAGGGCAGCGACTCGGGCACGCGCAGCACGAACGATTCGGTGACGACGATCTCAGTCGAGTAGCCGCCCTGCGTGATGGTGCCGTCGCGGTCGACAGCGCCGTAGGTGCCGGTGTTGCCACGCTCGCAGTACTGCTCTTCACCCGCGCGGCAGTTCTCGCACTCGCCGCACGAGTTCACCATGCAGCCGACGCCGACGCGGTCGCCGACGCTGAAGCGGGTCACGGCGTCGCCGACCTCCACCACGTGGCCGGCAATCTCGTGGCCCACGGTCAGCGGGTAGTGCTGGGGCCCCCAGTCACCGCGCACCGTGTGAATGTCAGAGTGGCAGATGCCCGCCCAATCGATCGCGATGCGCACGTCGTGCGCGCCGACGGCGCGACGGTCGACGGTGCCAATCTCGAGGGGGGCATCAGCGGACGGGGCAACGATGGCGGGCACGTGGGCCACGAGGTACCTCCTGCTTAGTCGGTGGCGACGCCACTCAAACCCGGCAACGGTACCTCTCGGGTTCGCATGTCTTCTGAGAACGCAGAGCGCAGCTCGTCGTCGACCACCTCGTGGCCGGCGGCGGCCGCGTCGACCGCGCTTTCGACGCGCGTCGGCCCGACGATAGGCCAGCACCCGGGCAGGGCGTCGAGCATCGCAGCGAGCGTCAAGCGGTGCACCGAGGCGCCTCGCGCCGTGGCGAGCGCGGCAACCCGCGGCACACGCGTCGGCAACGGCGCCGCCTGCGGCCCTCCAAACGGAGCGTAGGCGAGGAAGGCAATGTCGTTGTCGACGCAGTACTGGTAGTCGTCGAAGCGATCGACCCCGAGGCCGAGACGGTTTTCGACGGCGTTGATATGGGTGATCTCGCGCACCTGCTCGAGCATTTCGACGGTGGCGTTCGATAATCCGATGGTTTCGACGATGCCCTCGTCACGAAGCTGCGCGAGCGTGCGCACCGACTCTTCGATGTCGCGCACGCGATCGGCGCGGTGCAAGAGCAGCAGCGACGGCGGCGCCCCGAGAACCTCGCGGCTCACCTCAGCGTCGTGTCGCAGGCGTTCGGCGCTGCCGTCGGCATCCCACGCCGAGGTGGCGATGCGGTAGTGCCCGGCTTTCGTAATGATCGGAAGTCCGGGGCGGGCGTCGCGGGCGACCCGCGCGAGGCGCTCTCCGACGGCCTCATCGTCAACGGTCGCGTAGGCCCTGGCCGTATCAATGGCGACGGCACCCGCGGCGACACCGGCACGAACAACCTCTTCCGCACGCTCGGCCGTCATGCCGTCTTTGAGCACCAGCGAGGCGACGCCGAGAACGACACCGCGCTCCCCCAACACCCCGCTGATCGCATCCATGCGCCCGAGCCTAGGGGTAGGCGGTCGCCCGCCGCACCCCTTCATCTGCGCACGCATTACGTGGCGACCGCCGGCGATTCCTCGTTCAGCGCATCGCGAATCGCCCGCAGGTGCCCGGCGTAGCCGCCCATCGTGCGGCCGACGAGCCGGCCCGAGGTGACGACCTCGGCGCGGTCGCTCGCGAGCGTGATCGACCCGACCCCGCGCATCCGGTCGACGAGGTCGTTGTCTTCGTGCTCGAGCAGCGGCAGAAAGCCGCCCGCGGCGAGGTAGGTCGAGACGCGCACGCCGAGGTTTGCGCCGTGCACGTGGCCGTTCGGGCGGCCGCGAACGTGCGTCGCGCGCCAGTGGGCCACCTGCTCGGCCGTCAGCTCGTCGAAGTTCGGCCGAACGGTGCCGATCAGCACGTCGACACCGGCCTGTGCCGCGGCCACCTGTTCGACGATCCAGTTCGGCGGCACGGTCGAATCGGCGTCCGTGTGAGCCAGCCACGTGCATCCGTCGGCGATTTCGCGGTGCGCGCCGACCGCGCGCGCGAGGCCCACGTTTGCGCCGCGCGAGCGCAACACGCGCACCCCGGCATGGGATGCGACGATCGCCTCGGTCCCGTCGCTGCAGTCGTCGGCGACCACCGTCACCGACACCTCGGCCACCGCCCGCGCTTCGGCGATTGCCACGGCGAGGGACCGCAGGCACGCGTCGATGCGCGCCTCCTCGTTGCGCGCCGGAATCACGACACCCATGCGAATCATGCGAGGCCCTCCTGCCGGGCGACCGATCGCGGGTCACGGCTCACCACGTCGAGCACGACGTCGTCATCGCGGTACCGCGCCACCCGGTGCAGCGGCCGCCGGGCGAGGGCGTCGTGCACCTGATCGCCGGTCGCCGGAATGCCGTCGACCGTGTGCCGCCAGTGGCAGGCGACGAGCACGCCGTCGTCACTGAGACACTCGAGAAGCCGGTCGAGCGCCTGATCGAGGGCTGTGGGGTCGAGGTAGTAGCCGACTTCCGACAGCACGATGAGGTCATAGCGCGCGGCGACGTCAAGCTCGCGGGCGTCGCGCTGCTCGACCGTCACGCCCCTCACCTCGTCGGCGTCGAGACGCTCCCGCGTGCGGCGCACCGCCTCGGCCGACACGTCGATGGCGTGCAGCGACGCGCAGCGGTCGGCGAGTTCTGCGGTCAAGACGCCGATCGAGCACCCGACCTCGAGGCCCGAGGCGTACGCGGGGTGCGGCAGGCTCGCGAGGGTGAGCGCGCGTTTGCGCTGCTCGTACCAGCGGGTTTCGACGCGCCACGGGTCGGCACGACGGGCGTAGAGCGCGTCGAAGTGTTCGTGGCCCACCGTGTCGACCGTGGGGCTCACCGTCGCGGCGGGCCGCGCCGCCTCGGCGAGGGCCGGCGGCACCTCCTCGGCGACGAAAATCAGTTCGGTATCGCCGCGGAAATGCTCGAGGAACGACGGCAGCAACTGCGGCGCGTCTCCGTTCGTCTGCGAAGCGTATGCCGAGATCGCGCGGGCCTTCGGCGCCGCATCGATGGATGCGCGCCGCGCCCTCGACCACGGAACCACCGCATCAGCCGGGTCAGCCCAGTGCCACATCCAGATCGGGTACTCCCACAGTTGCGGCGCCGGCATGAGGTCGGCAACGAGCTCGCCGACGACGCGGTGGTCGCGGTGCCCGTCACCCCGCCACGGCGCCGCGACCCGGGTGCCCGCGCCGACGTCACCGATCGCCGCGTTCAGCGCGGTGCGGATGGCCCAGCGGTGCTCGTCAGTTCGCCCGTCGGGAAAACCGAGCAGGCGCAGTTCGGCGTTCGGCGCGAGAACCTCGACGGCGCGTGCCGCCTCTCGCGCGCGTCGCCGCGAGGTCAGCACATCGTCGGGGTGCGAGGCGGCGCCGTCGGTGACGATCACGATGGTGACGGGGATGCCGCGCGCCGCGCATCCGGCAATGAGACCGCCCGCGCCGAGCGTCTCGTCGTCGGGGTGGGCTGCGACCACGACCAGCCGGTCGACGGTGGCGACGTCGAGCGGCGCCGCCCGGTCGAGTCGGGGGTCGTCGCGCCAGGCCTGGGCAGGGGTGCCGGCGACGCGGGCGTCGAAGCTCACCACGGTGCCGGCCCGTTCGCGAGAGCGGAGCCCAGTGAGGCGAGGTCACGCTCGGCGTGATGCTGGCGAATGTAGAGGGTGAGGTCGCTGACCCGCTTGGCGTGCTGCTCGTCGAGCGCGAGGGGCGCGGGGCCGAGCGCCCGACCCGCTCGGGTGAGCACCTCGTCGCACGCGGCGGCCACGGTGGCGCGCACGCGCTTCGCAACGAGGCGCGGCTCCGCAGAGTCTTGCGTGAAGGCCGCCGATTCGGCAGCAGGGGCGTCACCGTCGGCCTGGCTCGCCGCCTCGGCGAGCGCCCGACGCGCCGACTGCAGTGCCGTGTCGATGGCGCCCAGGTGAGCCTGCGCGTGCGGGTCGGGGCGCTCGGCAACACCCCGATGCACGCGGCGCGCGACACCCACGGCTCCGCCGTACCAGCAGGCGGCCACACCGATGGCGCCCCACCAGAAGCCGGCGCGCTCGAGGTACCAGCCATCGGGCGCGATGAGCTCGGCCGTCACATGACGGAAGCGAACGGGCCCACTCGCCACCTCGGCGAGCCCCCGCGCGTGCCACGACGACTCATCGGTCTCGATGCCCGGCTGACGCAGCTCGACCGCGAACAGCGACCGCTCGTCCGAGCCGTCGACGCGCGCCGTGACGAGCGCGGCGTCGAGGGAGGCGGCGAGCGAACACCACGGCTTCACGCCGTCAAGGATCCAGCCGTCGGGCGAGCGGCGTGCCCCGAGCGGTTCGTCGCCGCCCTCCGCGGCAAAAACGCCCCACGTGCGCTCGCTCGCGCGCGCCGTCACCGCGCGCGGCAGCTCGCTCTCGTCGAGGATGCTGAGGGCATCGAGGTGGGGTTCGCATATGCGGGCGAGCCCCACGTCGCAGGTGGCGAGGGTGGCGAGTGCCGACCAGCGATCGGCGTGACGGGTCGCCGGTCCGACGGAATCCCCGAGCATCCGCGCCGCCGCGAGCGCCGCCGTCACGTCGTTCGCACGCAGCTGGGCGGCGAGCGTCACGAGCGGGCTCAGGTCATCGTCGCGCAGATCGGTCGCGGCGATGTCGGAAACGGCAAGCATTCGAGTGGCCTCGCAGAGGGTTGGCGGTCGGGGTGAGCGCACCCATGCCCAGCACGGCGCTCAGCCCCCCGACACTGCTCCCCCGCCGGCGTTCCCACAACGGGTTGACAGAACGGGTGCGGTACCCCTACGCGCGCGGAGCGGTCGCGACGGCGGTGTCGAGCCAGTCGGCCAGCATCCGTCGCCGCTCGCGGTCGACGGTGATCGGCTCGGCGGCCGTGACCTTTCCGATCTCGACGTAGCCGTCGTGCAGGCGCGGGTGCGCGTCACCGAGCGCCAACTCGACGGCGTGACGGCCGGTGACGCGCACCGTGGTGGCCTTGGGGTGGATCGCCATAACAGGCATCACGTTTTTCCACACCCAGTACTTGAGCGCTGACATGTCGCGCACGAGCCCGGTGCCGACGGTCAGACCGGGGTCGTACACGTTGAGGCGGTGGCCCGACTCGGCGTACCGCTCGGCCCACTCGTGCGCGACCGTCACGAGAGCGAGCTTGCTCGAGGCGTACGCGATGCCGCCCCGCTCCCACGCCGCGCCGGTGGATGCGGCCGGAACCTCGTCAATCGTTGCGAGTGCCGCTGGCTCCTGCCACTGCGGGTCGGGCATCAAGTTGAACGACCGTTGCTTGCCGCGATGGGTCGACTAGCCCATCACCACGGTGTGACCGCCCCGCGCGAGCAACGGCTGCAAACCGGTGACGAGCAGGTGCTGCGCGATCACGTTGACCGTGAAGGTCAACTCGTACCCCTGGGCCCCGCGGTGTGTGCGGTCGCCGAGGTGGGTTCCCGCGTTCAGCAGCGCCGCGTCGATGCGGGCGACTCCACCCGACTCGACGAGGCTCGCGAGCGTGCCGAGAGCGGCCCGCACGCTGTCGAGGTCGCCGAGGTCGCCGACGATACCGCGCGCGGTCAGCCCCGCCCCGCGCGCGTCGGCCACGCAGCGCTCGAGGGCCTCGGCGTTGCGCGCCATCAGCACGAGGTTCGGGCGTGACGGGTGCTGCAGCAGGTGCCGCAGCATTCCGGAGCCGATGCCGCTAGTCGGCCCGGTGAGAAGAACGGTGGGACGAGTGATGTCATGAACTGTCATGACACGAGAGTAGGTGATGTCAGAAACTGACACAAGAGTAGAGTGGGCGCATGCCCCGATGGCCCGACGACACCCGCACCCGCCTCGTCGACGCCGCGCTCACCCTGTTCGGCGAAACCGGATACCCGTCGACCACCATCGACCAGATCGCCGCCCACGCCGGCGTCAGCGCCCGCACCTTCTTTCGCCACTTCGGCGACAAAGAAGAGGTGCTGTTCGCCGACGACGACGCGCTCCTCCCCCTCCTGCTCGACACCATCGCCGGCGCCGACGAGGCCCGCGCCGCCACCGCCGAATCACTCATGCACCACGCGCTCGGGGTGCTCGCCGACGCCATCGAACCCTCGCGTCGCGAGCTCGCCGCACGGCAGCGCATCATCGACTCCGACGTGGCCCTCGCCGGGCGCGAGCTGGCGAAACAGGCGCGCTGGCAGTCGGCGGTGGCGACGGCCCTCGTGGCGCGCGGCTTCAGCGACGACGACGCCGATGTGCTCGCCGCCATCGGTTTCGCGCTGTTTCGGCGCTCGCTCCACACCTGGCTCGCCGCGAACGACGCGGTGTCGCTGCGCGAGCGCGTCGCACGGGCGCTTCCGCGCATCCGCACCGTCCTGGATGCGCGCCCCGCGCATCCCGCGTCACAATCCGTAACACAGATGGCCGCCTCGAAAACGGCGCGGATACCGTCAGACTCACCATGAGCATCCGCCTCTGTTGCCTCTGTTGTTGTCGCTAACCGCCGCACGCCGTTAGCACCCCGCGCGCTCTGCGCCCCTGCGATTTCCCGCACCAACGACTCCCGCTTCAGACCCGTAAGGATTGACCCATGAGCACCGCCAGCCTCCCCATCGTCGACATGTCCCTCCTCGACGGCGACGCCGCCGACCAGCAGCGTTTCCGCGACGAGCTGCGCCGCGCGACCCACGAGGTGGGCTTCTTCTACCTCGTCGGCCACGGGGTGACCCCCGAGCAGTTCGCCGAGATGATCCGCCTGTCGCGCATGTTCTTCGCGCTGCCGGAGGAGGAGAAGCTCGCGATCGAGAACACGCTGAGCCCCCACTTCCGCGGCTACACCCGCGTCGGCGGCGAGCTGACCCTCGGCAAGCAAGACTGGCGCGAGCAGATCGACATCGGCGCCGAGCGTGACGCCGTGCCCGCAGGCGAGGGCGTGGAGGACTACTGGGTGCTCGACGGGCCGAACCTCTGGCCCGAAAACCTACCCGAGCTGCAGGTCGCGGCCCTCGCGTGGATCGACCGCCTCAACGGCATCGGCGCGCGCCTCCTGAGCGCGTGGGCTGAGGCCCTCGGCGCCCCCGCCAACCACTTTGACGCCGCGTTCGGCGAGCGCCCGAGCCCCAACATGAAGATCGTGCGCTACCCCGGCAAGTCCGGCCCGACCCCCGAGCAGGGCGTCGGCGCGCACAAAGACCTCGGCGTGCTCACGCTGCTCTACGTCGAGGAGGGCAAGGGCGGCCTGCAGGTCGAGAAGGATGGCGAGTGGATCGACGCGCCGCCCGTTCCCGGCGCGTTTGTCGTCAACATCGGCGAGCTGCTTGAGGTGGCCACCGACGGGTACCTCAAGGCGACCCTGCACCGCGTGATCTCGCCCGCCGAGGGCGACGAGCGCATCTCTATCCCCTACTTCCACGGCCCGGCCCTCGACGCTGAGATTCCGCACATCGAGCTGCCTGCCGAGTTGGCGGCCGAGGCACGCGGCGTCACCCGCGACCCGAACAACCCGATTCACCCGGTGTTCGGTCGCAACTGGCTGAAGAGCCGCGTGCGCGCGCACCCGAACGTGGTCGAGGCGCACCACCCGCACCTCGCCGCGAAGTAGGGCATTTAGGCTCAGACACGACCCCCTCTCGGCCGCGAAGGAGCCCCCGTGTCTGACCTCGCCACCCCCGCCATCGACTGGATGCGCGGCCACGTCGCCGCCGGTCGGCTCCCGACCGCGGTCATCGGCATCGCCACCCGTGACGGGGTCATCGACATCGCAGCGGCCGGGTCAGACGATGCCGGTGACGCCCACGTGGATTCGCGCTACTGCCTGTACTCGGTGACGAAGCCGCTGAGTGGGCTCGCCGCGATGCGCGCCGTCGAGCGGGGCCTGCTCAGCACCGACACCACGCTCGGCTCGCTCGTACCCGAGGCGGCGTCACCGCAGGTGACGCTCGGCCAGCTGCTCAGCCACACCTCGGGGCTCGCCGACGTCGTGCTCGGCGGGGGCACGACGCAGTACGCGTCGCTGCGCGACGCCCTGCTGAAGGCGGGTCTCGAGTTCATTCCCGGCACCGCCCGCCGCTACAACAACATCGCGTGGGAGGGCATCGCGGCGATGGTGGAGGCGGTCACCGACGAGCCGTTCGCCGCCCAGATTGAGCGGCTCGCGCGCGACGCCGGGGCGACCACGCTGAGCTTCGACGACTCAGACGCGCGACCCGTCTACGACGCCGAGAAGTTCGACCACGACCACCCGGCGCTCATGGCGCTGAAGCACCCCGCGGCAGGCGCGGTCGCGAACATCCACGACCTGCTGGCGATCGGGCGCTCCCTGCTCACCGGCGACGGCGCCCTCGTGAAGCCGGCGACGGTCGAGGCGATGCTGCGCCCGCGCACCCGCGGACTCTACGTCATCGACCCGCACCCGGCCGCCGTGCACGACGACTTCGGGCTCGCGTTCAACCTGCCGCGCCGCCCGGGCCTCATCGACCAGAGCTGGTACGGCCACGAGGGCTGGACGTCGACGCAGCTCTGGGTCTCGCCCGAGGCCGGGGTCGTGCTGACGCTCGTCACCAACCGCTTCTCGGCGACCGCGCGCGACGCCGCCGTCGACGTCGATCAGCTGCGCAACCTCGTTACGACCGCGTTCGGGTAGTGGCGGGGCGCGCATCCGCTGAGTCGCCCGGCGCGGCAGAGTCGCGGCGGCGACGCATGGCGAGCGCGCGCACGACCCCCGTCGACGCCCACACGACGCTGACGCCGGCAGCCGCAACGATCGAGAGAATCGTGAGCCCCGCATCCGCCGTGCTGATGCCGACCCCGACGAGCGCGTAGGTGACGGTCGCCGCGTAGGCGATCGAGCCGCGTGAGACGACCGCGAAGAACACCGCGAGGCCGGTCGCGGCGGCGAGCACGAACGTCTGCCAGGTGATGCCCCAGGCGGTGTCGTACGGCGCCCCGGTCGACTGCACCACGGTGGCGATCTGCACGAAGAAGGCCATCGAGGTCCAGCCCGAGTAGACGCCGAGCGTGAGGTACAGCAGGCCGCGTTCGGTGACGTTCCAGCGGTGGATCTCGTCGCGCGCCCCGACCACCTGGCGCCACGCGATGACGAACGCCACGAGGTAGGCGACGAAGACGACGAGGCCGAGCGGGTTGTCTTGCCCGAAGGCGGCGGTGGCCAGCCACAGCGCGAAGCTGGCGAAGGCGATCGAGAAGGGCAGCACGAGGCGGTCGCGAATGCCGCGCTCGCGGTGAATCGTCGACGGGCGCACCTGCGCGAGCGCCCACACCAGCGAGGCGACGATGATGAGGCCCCAGATCGCGAACCACGGCCCCGGCGGAATGAGCGGCGAGAATCGTGCGCCCGACTGCATCATCTCGTCGGAGAGCAGCGGGAACAGCCCCGATGACACCGGTTGACCGACGGCCAGGATGACGACGAGGATGCGCGCGGCCCGTCGGCGTTTCAGCACCGGATCGCTCGAGGTCGTTGCGGGCACATTCGTCGTCGGTCGCGTGTCACTGGCCATGGTCGCCGAGGGTAGGGCGACCAGGCCTGGCGTTCACGAAATTGTCAGGAGCCGGCCAGGTGCTCGCCGACCCAGCGCACGGCGGCCGCGGCTCCCCGCTCGTCGTCGGCAAGGGTCGAGATGTGGCCCTCGCCCTCAAGCTGCCAGTGGGTAGCGCCCGGCACGGCGCCCGCGAGCCAGCGGGAGTGCGCGGCCGGCACGACCCGGTCTTCGGCGCCGTGCACGAGCAGGGTTGGCGCGGTAATGCGCGCAAGGTCGACGCCCCACGGCGCAACGTAGGCGAGGTCGTCGTCGATGAGCGCGTCAGGCCCGGAGGCGACGCCGGCCGCGGCGACGGTGCCGAGCCAGCCCCACTCGCCGGCGAGCGCCGCAAAGTCGCGGCTCGTGAAGTCGATGCCGTCGCCGGCGCTCGCCTCGTAGGCGCGCTTCGCGTTGGGCCCGTCGAGCGCGGCGCGCAGCGAGGTCGCGCTGATCGGGCCCATGCCGTCAAACCAGGCGTCGATATCGAGGCCGGGGTCGCCGGGTGTGCGCGCGAGCGGCGCGAGGCTTCCGCTGGTGGTGACCGCGACAACGCGATCGGGGGCCAGTGCCGCCATGGCGAGCGCAGGCGAACCCCCGCCCGAGTGACCCATGACGGCGAAGCGGTCGAGGCCGAGCGCGTCGGCGGCTGCCAGGGCGTCGCGCGCGACCGACGCGACCGTGCGCCCCTCGTGCCGGGTCGACCCGCCGTAGCCGGGGCGGTCAAACGACACCCAGCGAAGCCCCGCGTCTTTCGCCGCACGCATCAGCGGCTCGGGCGGCGAGCCGACGTTCGGCGTGCCGTGGTGCCACATGATCGGCAGGCGGCTCGAGCGCCGTCGCCCCGCCTCGTAGACGTGCAGCGTGCGCCCGTCGGCGAGCTCGATGTCGCGTTCCTTGACGCGGGTCACGGTAGCCGGCTCACGGCAGCGGCCGTCACGGCAGCGGCCCGAGCAGGTCGCTGGCGACGGTCGACTGCACGCTCTCGGGGTCGCTCGGGTGGTAGATGCCCGCCAGAACGTCCCGCTGCAGCCGGCTCAGCTCGGCCGCGCTGCGGTAGCCCGAGCCGCCGACGGCGTGCATGCACTGGTCGACCACCTCGCGCGCGGTCTGCACGCAGCGCTGCTTGAGCCCCGTCAGGTCGCGGAACCACCGCAGCCCCCGATCGACCCCGGCCTCCCGATCGGCGGTGACCGCCTCGAGTTGCGGAGCGAGCGCGTCGAGCGCGATCGCCGCATCCGCAATGCGTCGGCGAATGTCGGGGTCGTGCGCGTACGGCGCCCCGTCGAGCTTCATGCTCGTGCGGGTGCGGGCCGACTCGACGGCGAGCTCAAGCGCGCGGTCGGCGAGCCCCGCGTAAACCGCGCCGATCAGGGTGAGGAAGTTCGCGAAGATCGCGAGCGTGTACTGGTCGCCGGGAGACCCCGCGGGCAGGATGCGCGCCACGCGCTCGTCGCGGATGACCGCCCCCTCGAGATGGGTCGTGTGGGACTGGGTGGCGCGCATGCCGAGCGTGTCCCAGTCGGGGGTGACGGTGACGCCGGGCGGGGTCGCCGTCGGGTCGCCGTGCGGGTCGTCGCGGGTGAGGAAGCCGTGCACGATGACGGGGTCGCCCGTCTCGCCGCGGGCCGGGTCGGGGTCGTGCCGGGCGAGGGTGCCGAGGCGGGTCCAGGCGGGCGAGAGGGTGGTGAAGATCTTCGTGCCGGTGAGGGCCCAGCCGGCGTCGACCCGGTCGGCGCGGGTGGTCGAATCGCTCATGACCCGGTCGTTGCCGCGCTCGCTGATCGCGAAGGCGAACACCTCGCCGGCGGCCGCGTCGTCGAGCACCCAGGCGAGCGAGTCGTCGCCGGCGGCGGCAAGGTCGCGGGCGACGCCCATCCAGACGAGGTGCATCGTGAGGCCGAGCGCCGTCGCCGGGGCGTGCGCGGCGAGCAGCCGCTGGTCGCGCATCGCGGCGGTCAGGCTGCGGGGTTTCAGGTATCCGTGGGCGCGCAGCTCGGCGAGGTCGTCGGCGAAGAACGCGTTGTCGCGGTCGTACTGCGGCGCCCGCTCGCGGATGCGCGCGAGCAGTTGCGCATCGCGCGCCGCGTCGAGCGCGCGGTCGCCGCCGCGTGCATCCTGCCCGCCCTGCGTGGTGTGCCCCGTGCTCGCCGCCATGCCCGCCACGCTACTCCGCGCGCCTTAGCGGGCACACAGCGCCGTGAACGGTCAGTAGTGGGGGTCACGCTCCGCCGAAGGCCCCACTACTGACTATTCGCGACGATTCACGCCGCGAGTCAGCCCCGCACGCTGTGGGCGAACCGTTAACCGCCGCGTCGCACCCCAGGAGTACTGTCGCGCTCATGGCATTCATCGAGGCCCGCGACCTCGTCAAGACCTACACCCCGAAGGGCGCCCCGGTCGTGCGCGCCCTCGACGGTCTTGACCTCGACGTCGCCCAGGGCACCGTCACCGCACTGCTCGGCCCCAACGGCGCGGGCAAGACCACGACCGTCAAGGTGCTCACCACCCTGATTCAGCCCGACAGCGGAACCGCCACGATCGACGATGTCGACGTCTTGCGCGACCCCGACCGCGTGCGCCGCATGATCGGCGCGAGCGGCCAGTACGCCGCCGTCGACGAGAACCTCACCGGCTTCGAGAACCTCATGATGGTCGGCAAGCTCTACCACCTGGGCGCGAAGGTGGCGAAGCAGAGGGCGCGCGAGCTGATCGAAATGTTCGACCTGGTCGACGCCGCGAACCGCCCGGTGAAGGGCTTCTCGGGCGGCATGCGGCGGCGCATTGACCTCGCCGGCGCGCTCGTCATCAACCCTCCCGTGCTATTTCTCGACGAGCCGACGACGGGCCTCGACCCGCGCAGCCGCCTCGCCCTGTGGGACATCATCGAGTCGCTCGTCAGCGGCGGCACCACCGTGCTGCTCACGACCCAGTACCTCGAGGAGGCCGACCGCCTCGCCGACGCCATCTCGGTCATCGACAACGGGCGCGTCATCGCGAAGGGCACGGCCGACGAGTTGAAGGCGTCGGTCGGCGGCCAGCGCGTCGCCGTCACGCTGGTCTCCGAAAGGGATGCTGTGCCTCTTCGCGACATCATGTCCCGCTTCGGGGCGGGCGCCCCCGTCGAAGGCGGCGGCGGGCGCACGTGGGTGGTTCCCGTCGACAACGGCCCCGTCGCATTGAGCGCCATCGTGGGGGCCGCGGCCGAGCAGAACATCGCCCTGCACGACGCCGGCATGCGCCGCCCAACGCTCGACGACGTGTTTCTCCAGCTCACCGGCCACGCGGCCGAGCAGGCCGACGAGACGGAAGGGGAAGCCGCATGAGCGCCGAACTGAACGCAACCAGCGCATCCGTTGCGGGCGCGGCCGGGGCCGCCGCGAACCGCACCGGCGCGACCGCCGGGGGCACCGCATCTACGCTTCAACCGATTCTTGGCAGCCCGATCTCGCGGTTTTTCTCCGACGGCTGGGTGACGACGTGGCGCAACCTGATGAAGATCATCCGGGTGCCCGAGATTCTGCTGTTCACGATGATTCAGCCGATCATGTTCGTACTGCTGTTCACCTACGTGTTTGGTGCCGCGATCGAGATTCCGGGTGACGGCTACGAGTCGTTTCTGATGGCGGGTATCTTCGCGCAGACCGTCGTATTCGGCTCAACCTACTCGGGCTCGGCGATGGCGCAAGACCTGAAAGACGGCATCATCGACCGGTTCCGCACGCTGCCGATGAGCGGCGCTGCCGTGCTCGTCGGCCGCACCAACGGCGACCTCGCGATCAACGCGCTGTCGATGGTCGTCATGATGGCAACCGGGTTCTTGGTCGGCTGGCGTGTCAACTCGTCGCCGCTCGAGTTCTTCGCCGGCGTCGCCCTGCTGCTGCTGTTTGCCTACGCGTTCTCGTGGGTGATGGCGTTCCTCGGCATGGCGGTGAAGAGCCCCGAAGTCATCAACAACGCGTCGTTCCTGATCCTCTTCCCGCTGACGTTCATCTCGAACGCGTTCGTACCGACCGAAGAGCTGCCGACACCGCTGCGCATCTTCTCCGAGTGGAACCCCGTCTCGGCCCTCGTGCAGTCGGCACGCGAACTGTTCGGCAACGTGCCCCCCGGCGCCATCGTCGGCGACGCGTGGACGGCGCAGAACCCGTTCGCCACCGTGCTGATCGGTGTCGCCGTGATGCTCCTGGTCTTCGTCCCGCTGTCGATTCGCAAGTTCGCGACCCTGAGCCGCTAGGGCGGCGGCGCGACGCCCGGGGCCCGGTGGCGCAGCGGCGCGCCGCCCCGTGTCCGCAGGACCGACAGCGCCGCGTCCACCCCGGCGCGCCGGTCCGCACACGCCGGGCCCACCGCGACGGTGTCGGTGCTGCAGACACCGCGCTCCGGGTGGGAATGCGGAGGGTGGCGCTTGGCGACCCATCCCTTATCGCGTCGGCCCGGTTCGGCGTGCAACACGCCGCACTCTGACCGCGACACACCGGCATGAGCCACAACAACCGGGCCGACGCGACACCCGCCACTGCGCGGGACCGCGGGGCCACCCCATGCCGACGCGACACGCGCCACTGCGCAGGACCGCGGGGCCACCCCATGCCGACGCGACACACTCAACCGCGAATGGCGGCGGGGCCGCACCCCCCTCGGATGCGGCCCCGCACCGCCCATCACCCCTTCTCGGCGCCCGCCGTCGTGTTCATGATGCGGCGCTGGAAGATGAAGAACAGCACGACCACCGGAATGCTCATCAGCACCGCCGCGGCCAGCTGCAGCGGGTACTGGTTGCCGGCACCCAGCTGACCAGACACGAGCTGCGCCACACCCACCGTGAGCGTGTTCAGCTCAGGGCTTTGCCGGGCGACGATGAAGTGGCCGAGCTCGTTCCACGAGCCCTGGAAGCTCAGGATGAAGATCGTCACGAGCGCGGGCGTTGCCATCGGCAAGACAACCGACCAGAAGCGCCGAAAGGTGCCGGCACCGTCGATCTTCGCCGCCTCCTCGATCGATTCGGAGATCGAGTCGAAGAACTGCTTCATGATGAACACGCCCGCCGCCGTCGACAGCAGCGGGATGATCATGCCGCCGTAGGTGTCGTACAGCCCCAGCTCCGACAAGATCAGGAAGCGGGGAATCAGCAGCACGACCCCCGGCACTGACAGCACGGCGATGAACGCGGCGAAGATGATCGTGCGCCCGCGGAACCGCAGCCGCGACAGCGCGTAGCCGGCCATCGAGTCGAACAGCACGCGGCCGATCGTCACGCACACGGCGACGAGCATCGAGTTGCCCGCCCACAGCGCGAACGGTTCCCGCGTGAACAGTCGCTCGTAGGCGGCGAAGGTGATCGTCTCGGGAATCAGCGACAGCCCGCTCTGGGTGGCCTCCGCATCCGTCTTGAACGAGCCCGCGATCGAAATCAGGAACGGGTAGATGTAGATCAGGGCGAGCCCGATGAGGATCAGGTAGCCGAGCAGAATGCCGCTGCGCGCCTTCGCGCCCACTCGCTTCCGCCGTTTCAGGATGCGCGGGGCGCGCCCCGTCGCCGGCTCGCGATCGGGGGCGCTCGGCACCTCGGGTGCGGTGGTGGTCATCGCACGCCTCCTTCGGTGAGGTTGCGGGAGGCGGCCCGCTGCGCGTAGCCGCGCTTCTTCGGCGACCGCTCGCGGAGGATCCAGCGCTGCAGCAGCGTCAGCACGATGATGAAGACAAACAGGATGAACGCGATGGCCGCGCCCTGACCCCACTGCAGTTCGTTGAACGACGTCTCGTACAGCAGGTACGCGGGGGTGAGGATGCTCGCCCCGCCTCCCAGCACGTAGATCTGGTCGAAGACCTGCCACGATCCGATCAAGCCGAGGGTGAGCACCGTGAACAGCGTCGGGCGCAGCATCGGCAGCGTGATCGAGAAGAACTTGCGCCAGGGGCCGGCGCCGTCCATCAGGGCGGCCTCGTCGATCTCGCTTCCGATGTTTTGCAGGGCCGCAAGGAACAGCAGCATGAACGTGCCCGAGGTGGTGAAGATCGCCAGGATGATCAGAACGGTCATGGCGACCGAGGGGCCGGCGAGCCAATCCCACCAGCTGATGCCGAGCATCCCGCCGTCAGCGAGCGCCGAGGGCGCGCTGTCGGCGCCGAATGCGCCGAAAAGAATGTGCAGCAGGCCGCGTGAGTCGTTCAGCCAGTTCGGGCCTTGCGCGCCGAATGCGGCGAGGATCTGGTTGATGGCTCCGGTGCCGAGGAACAGGAACTGGAACACGATGACGATCGCGACCGAGCTCGTGACCGACGGGAAGTAGAAGGCGGTGCGGAAGAAGCCGCGGCCGCGCAGCACCGCGCGGTTGACCTGCACGGCAAGGAAGAGCGCGAGCGCCGTCTGCAGCGGCACGACGAGCAGCACGTAGTAGAGGTTGTTGCGCACGGCGCGGCCGAAGTTACGCTGTTGCAGCGTGTCTTCGGTCGTGATGGCGGCGTAGTTGTCGGCGCCGACGAAGTTGACCCGCTCGTTGAGGGGCGACTGGAAGCCGTTCCAGTCGCTGAGGCTCACCCAGAACGCGAGGGCGATGGGGATGAGCAGGAACACCGCCGCGATGATGACCGCGGGGGCGATGAAGAGGTAGCCGGCGCGCGCCTCGCCGCGGCGGATTCCTCCGCCGCGACGAGGGCGCGCTGTGGCGCGAGGTGCGGACATTAGCCCTGGGCGCTGTCCAGAGCCGCCTGCAGGTTGCCCTGCAGGGTGGCGAGCAGGCTGGCCGCGTCAGCGGAGCCCAGCTGCTCGAGCTCGGTGTTGAACTCGCTCATGACCGCGGCGGCGCCGTTAAAGGCGACCGGGCTGACGGCGTAGTCGACACCGGCAACAAAGGCGGCGTTCTCGGGGAAGTCGCTCGCGTAGGTGTCGGCGCCGGCGGTCGTCGACGGGATCACACCGAACGCTTCGGCGGCGAGCAGCTGCTCTTCCGGCGTGGTCAAGAATTCAACGAGCGCCGAGGCCGAATCGCGGGTGTCGCTGCCGACCGGCATGCCCCAGCAAGTCGCGAACGAGTAGGTCGACTCGCCACCCGGGCCGGCGGGAAGCTCGACCGAAATGAACTCGCGCTCAGGGAAGTCGTTCGCCATGGCGCCGTTGATCCACGGACCCTCGATCACCATCGCGGCGCGACCGAGACCGAAGGCCTCGCCGCCCCACCCGGCCTCGAGGTCGGGCGGGAAGACGAGCGAGCCATCCGAGATCAGACCCTGCAGGTACTCAAGCCCTGCAGCGTTCTCGGCCGTGTCGGCCGTGACCGTGTCACCGTCGACGAGCTGACCGCCCGCTTGGTTCATGAACACGCCCACGCGGGCGTACTCGCGACCCATCGAGAGGCCGACCTGGTCACCGGTGGTGAGCGTGGCGGCGACGGTCTGCAGCTCGTCCCAGGTGGTGGGCACGTCGGCGTCGGTCAGGCCAGCGGCCTCCCACGCCTCAAGGTTGATCTGCAGGCCGAGCGTCGAGAAGTCTTTCGGCGCGCAGTAGAACTCGTCCTCGTAGCTGAACTGCTCGACGAGCGCGGGCAGGAAGTCGCCGGCGTTGGCGAGGTCACCCGCGTACGGCTCGAGGAAGCCCTGCGCCGCATAGGTCTCGAACTGGTCCCAGGGCAAGTAGAAGAGGTCGGGCGGGTTGTTGCCCGCAAACCCCTGACCGAGCTGCTGGATCAGGTCGTTGGCGACGACGATCTCGACCTCGGTGCCGGTCTCTTCGGTGAAGCGGGCGACGGCCTCTTCGTAGTAGCCCGCCTCAGCGGGGCCCGACGAGGCGATCAGCACGCTCAGCGAGTCGCCGCCGGACGCGCCGTCGCCGTTGCCCGAACCGTCGCCCGAGCCCTCGCCGTCAGCGGCACAGGCGGTTAGAGTGACGGCGAGCGCCCCGGTTAACCCGAGGGCGGTCCATTGTGATGCCTTCACAGTGATTCCTTTCGATGAGTGATTGCCGGAGCCCTCAGGCACCGGTGATTCCGCCGAGCGTCAGGTGGCTAGACCTGCGCTCGACGAGTCGAGGCACGAGGAGCCGATGCGTCGGCTCCTCGTTGCTGTCTGGATTCGGGCGCACGTCGCCACCGCTCTCGCCGAACAGGAGCTCGAGGGCCGCGGCGACGACCTCGTCGAGCGGCTGGTCGACGCTCGAGAGCCCGACGGCGCCCGCGACGGGCGTGTTGTCGAAGCCGACGATCGGCAGTTCGGGCCGGCCGGCCGCGGTCGCCGCCATCAGCGCGCCGAGCGCGAGCGAGTCGCTGGCGCAGACGATCGCGTCGGGGGCGGTGGGCTGGGACAGCAGCTGCGTGGCGCAGGCGGCCCCCGCATCCACGCCGTCTTCCGTCGCGAGCGAGAGCGCGGCGCGCGTCGCCTCGTCGAGGCCGCACGCCTCCTCCCAGCCGGCGCGGCGCTCGTCGCCGGTGCCCGAGGGGCTCGGCCAGCCGATCCACGCGATGCGCTCCGATCCGGATGCGCGCAGCCGGTTCACGGCGTCGCGCACGCCCGCGCGCCCATCGACGTCGACCCAGCGGTGGCGCGGGTCGTCGAGGTCGCCGCCCCACGGACGACCGAACGAGACGAAGGGCACCCCGTTGTCGATGAGCCACTGCTGGCGGATGTCGCCGTGCACGGTGCCGATGAGCACGAACGCGTCGACGTCGGAGCCGTCGTGCAGGCGGCGAATGTGCGCCAGCTCGTCGTCGGCACCGTCGGCCGTAAAGATCATGACCCGGAGGTCGCGGGCGTCGGCCTGCTCGGCGAGCTTGTGCAGGAAGCGGTCGAGCACGGCGCCCGAGATGCCGTCGCGCAGCGGGTCGAGGCGAATGCCGATCGTGGCCGAGCGGCGGGTGCGCAGGCGCCGGGCCGAGGCGTGCGGGCGGTAGCCGAGCTCAGAGATTGCGCGCTGCACGCGTTCGCGGGTGGTCTCGCGCACGATGTCGGGGCTGTTGAGCACGTTCGAGACGGTCTGGCGGGAAACCCCCGCGGCCTGCGCGACGTCGTCGACGGTCGGCATGCGTCCCACGTGCGCCCCCTTTGGCCCAGTAGAAGAAAGTTTGGGTGATTTTTGATCGTTCATTTTGAACGTTCTAATTCTTGGGTAGTGTGTCCCACACCAGACGCCGGTGTCAAGCCCTGAGGCAACGCCCGGCGCCGCACCACTCGCTAGCCACGATCGAGGAGCACCCGCCGTGACCCCACCCCGCCAACCGCTGCTGCACGACGCCCTCACCGTCTTGCGTGCGCCGACGCAGGTCTGGTCAGCACCCTCGGGTGAGATGGGTGCGGCCCCGATCCACGGCGTGTATCTGGCGGATGTGCGCATCATTCGCGCACTCGCACTCACCGTGGGCGGTACCCGGCCCGAGCACATCGCGACGGGGGCGGCGCGCGCGGATGCGGCGCGCATCCAGTACCTGCTGCGCGACCTTGATGACACGACGCCCGACCCCGGCGTGCGGCTCGAGCTCGATCGCACGGTCGACGCGGGGGGCGTCACCGAGCAGCTGACGCTGCGCTCGCGCCACGGCGACACCATCACCACGACCATCGAGATCGTGATCGAGGCCGACGCCAGCCTCATGGAGTCGATCAAGCAGGGTCATCGCGAGGCCGTCGGCGTCACGCCGAGCGCCGACGGTGACGCCGTGCGCTGGAGCGGCGAGAGCGTCGACGCGAGCCTCACGACGAGCGGTCTAGCGACGCGCGTTGACGGGGCGAGCATCCTGCTGAGCGCCGAGGTGACGATTCCGCCGCGCGGCGAGGTCACGGTCGGCTGGCGCCTCGACACCACCGACCGCATCGCCGCGGTGCGCGGTGCCGACGGCCCCGCCCCCTGGTCGACCCCGGTTGTCGACGCGGGCGACCAGCGCCTCGCGCGCTGGGTCGCGCAGTCGCTCACCGACCTCGACGCGCTGCGCATGGCGACGACCGCGCGGCCCGACCTGCAGTTCTTGGCCGCGGGAGCCCCCTGGTTCTTCACCCTGTTCGGCCGCGACTCGCTGTGGGCGGCGCGGTTCTTGCTGCCGCTCGGCACGCAGCTCGCCGCAGACACCCTGCGCGTGCTCGCCAGGCTGCAGGGCACCGAGCTGGTCGACGACACCGCCGAAGAGCCGGGCAAGATCATGCACGAGCTGCGCCGCCAGACACTCGTCGTCGACGACGCGACCTCGCTGCCGCCGCTGTACTACGGCACCGTCGACGCGACCGCGCTCTGGGTCTGCCTGTTGCACGACGCCTGGCGCTGGGGCATGCCCGACGACGAGGTGCGCGCGCTGCTGCCCGCGCTCGAGCAGGCGCTCGCCTGGATGCGCGACCACGGCGACGCCGACGGCGACGGCCTGCTCGAATACGTCGATCGCTCGGGCCACGGCCTCGCGAACCAGGGCTGGAAAGACTCGGGCGACAGCGTGCAGTGGCGCGACGGCTCGCTCGCCGACGGGCCGATCGCGCTCTGCGAGGTGCAGGCCTACGCCTACGAGGCGGCCATACACGGCGCCGACATGCTCGACGCGTTCGGCCGCGACGGCGGCGACGAGTGGCGCGCCTGGGCGGGCTCGCTCAAGCGGCTCTTCCACGAGCAGTTCTGGATCACCGACCCCGCCCTCACGGGCGAGCTCGGCCCGTACCCGGCAATCGCCCTGGATGCTCAGAAGCGTCCCGTCGACACGGTCACCTCCAACATTGGTCACCTTCTCGGCACCGGCCTGCTCGACACCGAGCAGAGCGCGCTCATCGCGCGGCGGCTCGCCGACCCGGCGATGAGCTCGGGTTACGGCCTGCGCACCATGTCGAGCGACGCGGGCGGCTACTGGCCGCTCAGCTACCACGGCGGCGCCGTCTGGACCCACGACACGGCGATCGCCGTGCTGGGGCTTGCCCGCGAGGGTCGAGGCGCCGAGGCGGCCGAACTGATCTCGGGTCTGCTACGCGCCGCCGAAGGCTTCGACTACCGCATGCCTGAACTGCACTCGGGCGACGGCGTCGAGCTCGTCGACTCCCCCGTGCCGTACCCCGCGGCGTGCCGACCGCAGGCGTGGTCGGCGGCCTCGGCGGTGGCCGTGCTGCAGGCCGTGCTGGGGCTCGAGCCGGGCGCCGGCGGCGCCCTCGCGACGCGGCCGCTCGACGTCGCGGGCCGCGTGCGCGTCGACGGCATCGTCGTGGGCGGCGAGAGTCGCAGCGTCTCGACCGAGCGGTGACCGCGCTCGGGCCGCGTGCATGGCGTCGCCCCTGAGCCGGGCCTGGCGACCTCCTGAGCGTCCCCTGGAATGGCTAGGGGTTCTCGCGCGCGATGCGACTGACTGGAAGACCGTGCACTGCTCCGATCAGCGGTGCGACGAGAGGAGACCCAGATGGTTGAGAAGCTGAAGTCTGAAACGAACGAACTGATCGACGACGCGCGTGACGCTGTGCGCGATGGCCAGAACGCGGTCGCCGACACGATCGACGACAACCGCGACGAGAACGTCGTCGTGCGCGAGGCCCGCAAGGTGGGCCGCCGCGTCGACCAGTACCGCGAGGACTACCCGACCGCGTTCGGCGTGGCTCTCGGTGCGGTGGCGGTCGCCCTCGTGGGTGTGCTCGTCGGCGTCGTCGCCGGGCGTCGCTAGAGCTCGACGCGCGAGGGGCGCGATGCAGACACGCTGGTCTCGCGTCGCGCCCTTCGCGCGTTAACCGCCAAGCCTCGAGTCGCACCCGCGGCTTGTGACGCGAGCCTTCTAGGCCAGCGCACCCGCGAGCGCGCGCACCCCGCGCTCGACCTCGGCGAATGTCGTACTGAGCGGCGACAGCCCGACGCGCACCCCGCTCGGGTGCCTGAAGTCGGGAATCACGCCCTCGCCCCACAGCGTCTGCACCGCCCGGGCAGCGTTCGGGTGGTCGACGGTGAGGTGGGAGCCGCGGCGGGCGACGTCCCGCGGCGAGGCGACCACAGCATCCGGAATCAGTTCGTCGACCAGCTCGATCGCGTACGACGTCAGCGCGATCGACTTCTCGCGAATCGCATCAATGCCCGCCTGCTCGATGAGCGTCAGCATCTCAGCGAGCGGCACCATGCCGACGATCGGCGGCGTGCCGCTCACGAGGCGGCGGATGCCCATCGCGGGCTCGTAGCCCTCCGTCATCGAGAACGGCGAACGCGCGCCCAGCCACCCCGGGATCGGGTTGATGACCTGCTCCTGGTGGCGCGCCGCGACGTAGGCCCAGGCGGGCGCGCCGGGGCCGCCGTTCAAATACTTGTACGAGCATCCGACCGCTATGTCGACGCCCCAGGCGTCGAGCTCGAGTGGCACCGAGCCGACGGCGTGCGAGCAGTCCCAGATCGTCAGCGCGCCGTGCGACTGCACGACCCCGGTGACCGCCTGCATGTCGGCGAACCAGGCGCTGCGGTAGGCGACGCCGCTGAAGAGGGCTGCGGCGGTGCGCTCGCTGACGTGCTCGGCGGCGAGCTCGGGGGTGATGCCGCCGTCGTGCGGGGCCGTCACCCAGCGCACGGTGAGGCCGTGGTCGGCGGCGACCTTCTCGACGATGAAGCGGTCGGTCGGAAACTCGTCGGCGAGGATCGCGATCTCGGTGCGCCCCGGCCGCATCGCAACGGATGCGCGGATCAGCTTGAAAATCAGCACCGTCGTCGAATCCCCCACGACCGTCTGGCCGGCGGCCGCGCCGAGGCAGGCGGCACCGATGCGGTCGCCGAGCTCTTCGGCGCGGGAAAGCCAGAGTTCGTCCCAGCCGCGGATCAGCCGGTCACCCCACTCGCGTTCGACCAGGTGGCGCAGGGCATCGGCCGTGGTCGCGAGCGGGCGACCGAGCGAGTTGCCGTCGAGGTAGGCGACGAGGTCGCCGCCCGGCACGAAGGCCGCGGTGTGCGCGGCGAGCGGGTCGGCGGCGTCGAGTGCTGCGGCGTCGAGATGTGCGGCGGTGCTCATGCGGCGAGCCTACGGCCCGGCGGGGTCAGGCAGCCGAGTACGCGAGCCCGGGGCGCTGCACCGCGAGGCGCAGCTCGTCGCCGACGTGCGGCAGTTCGACCGCGGGCAGGCGCATGCGCACGCGCGAGCCGGTAACGAGGTCGCAGGTGAGCATGGCGTCGTGCCCGGCGTACGAGATGCCGGTGACGCGGGCGTCGGCGCCAGCGGCGGCGCGGGCGAGCATGTCGGGCCGCGGGATGATCCATTCGGGCCGCAGCATCAGCCGCACACGCTCACCGTCGCGCGGCGTGAAGCCGACGGCGGCAGCTTCGACCGCCCCGAGTGCGCAGGTGACGCGGCCGTGCCGCCACTCGCCGTCGAGCTCGACGACGTCGCCGACGAAGCGCGCCACCCAGTCGCTGGCCGGCTGCTGGTACACCTCTTCGGGCGTGCCGAACTGGGCGAGCTCGCCGTCGCGCATGACGGCGACGCGGTCGGCGAGGGTGAGCGCCTCTTCCTGATCGTGGGTGACGAGCAGGGCCGTCGTGCCCTGCTCGCGCAAGAGCTCGGCGACCTCGCGGCGCAGGCCGACCCGCAGCTGCGTGTCGAGGGCGGCAAACGGCTCGTCGAGCAAAAGAACGTCCGGGCGCGGGGCCAGCGCACGCGCCAAGGCGACGCGCTGCGCCTGGCCGCCGGAGAGCTGGTTGGGCGCGCGCCCGAGGAAGCCGCCGAGGCCGACCAGCTCCGCGAGTTCGGCGATGCGCGCATCCCGCGCCTGGCGGGCGGCGCGAGACGCGCGACCGCCGGGCACCGCGAATCCGATGTTCTCGGCGACCGACAGGTGAGGGAAAAGGGATGCTTCCTGCGGCACCCAGCCGATGCCTCGCTTTTCGGGCGGCACCGTCGCGCCGGGCGTCGACAGCTGACGATCGCCGACGCGGATGCTGCCGGTGGCGAGGGGCAGGAGGCCCGCGATTGCGAGCAGCAGCGTCGTCTTGCCGCAGCCTGACGGGCCGAGCACGGCGACCAGCTCGCCCGAATTGACCGCGAGCGAGACGTCGGTGACCGCGGTCGTCGACCCGTAGTCGACGCTCGCGTTCTCGACGGCGAGGGTGCTCACAGCTCCTCCTTGGCGGTGGTGCTTACTCCGGACAGGATCATCGCCGGCACTGCGGCGAGCAGTACCAGCAGGGCGGCGTAGGGTGCGGCGGCGCCGAACTCGAAGACCACCGTCCTGTTCCACAACTCGGTGGCGAGCGTGTCGATTCCCGTGGGGCGCAAGAGCAGCGTCGCGGGCAATTCTTTCATGGTGGCGATGGCCACCAGCAGGGAGCCGACGCCGACGCTCGGCAGAGCCAGCGGCACCGTTACGCGCCACCAGGCGGCGAGTGGCGAGACGCCCGTGGTGCGCGCGACCGAGACCAGTCGCGGCGGCACGTCGCCGAGGCCGGCGCGCATCGTGCCGATCGCCTTCGGCATGAACAGCACGGCGTAGGCGAAGACGAGCACGGCGACGCCCTGGTAGAGCACGGGCACGACGGCGAGCGAGAAGAAGACGAGCGAGAGGCCGACGACGATGCCGGGCAGGGCGTGGCCGAGGTAGCCGACCGACTCGATGGCCGACACGAAGCGACCGCGGTAGCGGGCGGCCAGCGCCGCGATGGGCAGCGCAAGCAGGGTCGCGAGCACGGCGGCCGCGACGGCGACGCCGAGGGTCGCGCCGACTGCGCTCAGCAGCCGCGGCACGTCGATGTCGCGTAGCGTCTCGGCCTGCACGAGGCGGGTGGCGAGGCCAAACAGGGGCACGGCGACGCCGACCACGGGCGCGACGGCGACGACGGGCAGAAGCGCGACGAGCATCCCGCGACGAACCGGGCGGGGGCGCACCGCGCGGGCCGCCTGCCGGGGCAGTTGGCGGCGGGCGCCGCGCTCGCCGGCCACGACGATGAGCGCGAGCACGACGAGCAGCAGGGCGAGGGTTGCGGCCTGCGCGCGGTCGAAGCTCGCCGAGTACGCCGAGTTGATGCCCCAGGTGAGGGTCGGGTAGCGCAGCATCGCGACGAGGCCGAACTCGCTCAGCGAGTAGAGCGCGACGAGCAGCGAGCCGGCGATCGCGGCCGGGCGCACCTGCGGCCAGGTGGCGACGAAGAAGGCGGCGAGCGGCCCGCGGCCCAGACTGCGGGCGACGCCCTCGAGGTCTCCGGTCGCGCTGCGCAGGGCGGCGGCGACGGGCAGCGTCACGTACGGCACGGTGACGGCGGTGAGCAGCAACCAGCTGGGCAGGAAGCCGCTCAGCGACGGAATCGACACGAGCCAGCCGTAGCCGGCGAGGTACGAGGGCACGGCGAGCGGTAGGGCCGAGATCAGCAGCCACGTGCGCGGGAACGGCACGCGGATGCGCGTCAAGACGACCGCGACGGCGGTTCCGAGAACGAGGGCGGCGGCGGTTGTCGCCAGCGCGAGCGTGAGTGAGTTCGCCGCGTATTCGAGCACGCGGCCCCGCGTCAGGGTCTGGATGATCGTGGCCGCGCCGGTCTCGCCGGCGCGCACCACGAGGTACACGAGCGGGATCGCGGCGGCCGAGGCTGCGACGAGTGCCGCGGCGACGAGGGCGAGCGGCGGGCGGGTGCGGGTGACGGGCGTGGCTTCGCGCCCGGCCGGGCCGGGTTTCGGGCGCGCGCGAGCCCGTTCGGAGGCACGCGCGACTGCGGTCATGGGCTTAAGTGAAGCAGTTGGTGGCTGGGATGCGGCAGGGCCGGACGTCCTCTCGAACGCCCGGCCCCGTGCATCCCGCCGACGGGGCGGGTAGGTGTGTTCGTTCCCCGCTAGATCAGGCCGACGCGAGCGAGCAGCTCTTGGGTGGTCGACAGGTCGTCGAGGTCGCTCAGGTCGAGTTCGGGGTTCACGAGCGACTCGAGCGAGGGCAGACCCTCGGGGGCGTCGATGCCGGGAACGAGCGGGTATTCGAAGGTCTGCTCGACGAAGTACGTCTGGCCGGCCTCCGAGACGAGGTACTCGACGAAGGCGAGGGCGGCTTCATTGTCGGCCGAACCCGCCATGATGCCCGCACCCGTCACGTTCACGATCGAGCCGGGGTCGCCCGCCTCGAGGTACTTCAGCTGCGCGCGCATGTTGTCGACACCCACCTCGGAGGCGAGGCGGAACCAGTAGTAGTGGTTGATGAGGCCCGCGTCGGTGGCGCCGTCGTTCACGGCGGTCAGGATCGGCGTGTTGCCCTCGAAAATCTCGGGGTCGGTCGCCTGCAGGTCGGTGAGCCACTTTTCGGCTGCGTCTTCACCGAGCAGCACGCGGTGCGCGGTGATAGCCGACTGGAAGCTGGCGTTGGTCGGCGCGATCGCGAGGGTTCCGTCGAAGCTGCCGTCGACGTAGCCCTCGATCGTGTCGGGCAGCTCGTCCTCGGTGTACTGCTCGCCGTCGTAGACGACGACGCGGGCGCGGCCGGTGACGCCGACCCAGCTGCCGTCGGTCGAGGTGAAGCCGGCGGGTACGGTGCCCGCGATGTCGTCGGGCAGCGTGGTGAACAGCTCGGCGGCGCTGAGGGCGCCGAGGGCGCCGGCGTCCTGCGACAGGAACACGTCGGCGGGGGTCGCCTCGCCCTCTTCGAGCAGCAGCGCGCCGAGTTCGGCGGTGTTGCCGTAGCGCACCTCGACCTCGATGCCGGTCTCGTCTTCGAACTGGTCGATGAGGGGCTGCACGAGGTCTTCGTCGCGGCCCGAGTAGAGGGTGAACGAGCCCGCGCTGTCGGCGGTGGCATCGCCGCCCGCGGTCGGCTCAGTGTCGGGAGTACCGGCGGCGCAGCCAGCCATCAGGGCGATGGCGGCGGTGAGGGCGGCAGGGGCGAGGATGCGGTTGGCGCGCATGCGAATATCGGCTCCGGTTGTAGGAGGGGAGAGCCGGCGGGCGGTGCCCGGCCGGGGGCGCCATCGGCGGCGCCAGAGGTAAGGTTAGCCTAACCTTGCGACCCGCGTATAGGGCGGGCGTTCAGATTCGCGGATCGCGCCCGTTCACGCAGGTCTCATGCGTTGCCCCTCGTTGTCACGCAACGGATGCGCGTACGCTCGCCCCATGGACGCCATCGACTCGCGCATCATCGACCAGCTGCGGCAGAACGCTCGGGCCGGGTACGGCGACATCGGCGATGTGGTGGGCCTGTCGGCGTCGGCCGTGAAGCGCCGCGTCGACCGCCTGGTCGCCGACGGGGTCATTCGGGGTTTCACGGTGCAGGTCGACCCCGCGGTCGAGGGGCTCGCGGTCGAGGCCTACGTCGAACTCTTCTGCCGCGGAACCGTCTCGCCCGACGACCTGCGCCGCCTTCTGTCGGCCGTGCCCGAGGTGGTGGATGCTGGCACCGTCACCGGCGAGGCCGACGCCATCGTGCACATGCGGTCCCGCGACATCCCCTCGCTCGAGGAGGCACTGGAGCGCGTGCGCTCGGCCCCCAACGTCGACCACACCCGCTCGGCGATCGTCTTCTCGCGCCTCGTGCACCGCGAGTAAGGCTTCGCGACCTCTTGGGGGCTGCCGCCGCGCGCCTGGCTACAGCTGCCAGAACGGGTGGATGATCCAGTAGCTGAAGTGCAGGGAACTCGCACCGAGCAGGCCAAAGACAATCGCGATCACGGTTGCGCCGGTGACGGTGAACTGACGTGCGCGGCCGTGAAGCAAGTGGTTAGCGACAACACCGACTCCGACAAGAAGCGCCACGCTGATGACGGCGACGAGGGCGATGAGGTCGCGATCACCCGCAAAGCACGGACCCGGCGTGGGGAGGGAAAAAGCACACGCTTCGGGCGCAGGCGCAACGGCAAGCACGAGTGCTGAGAGACCTAAGCCCAGGGCGACCACGATCGTGTCGACGACAAAGTGTCTGACTGTGTGTGTCGACCGCATGGGGCGCGAGACGGTTGCTGTCATCTCCTCACGTTAGTGCCGATCTCTGTGAATCGCGAGTAGTGCTGGCCCGATCACACACACGCGACGAACGCCCGCTCGGGGAATCGAGCGGGCGTTCGTGTGACGCGCGTACGTTACGCGTTGATCGACTCGCGATCTTCGACGTCGACGGGCTCGCCCGCCTCCGTCTCGTCGCGCTCGACGAGGTACCGCGTGTAGGCGGGCACGGTGAGGAAGGTCGGGAAGACCTCCTGCAGCGTGACCTCGCGGAACACGTCCTCCGCCTCGGCGAGCTTGTGACCCTCGGGCGTCGGCAGCTCGGCGAGCACCTCCCGCAGCAGCCGCTCAACCAACTGACGGCTGATCTGCTCACCCTCGGCCGTGACGGTGTCTTGGTGGATCCACTGCCACAGCTGCGAGCGGCTGATTTCGGCCGTCGCCGCGTCCTCCATGAGGTTGTCGAGCGCCACCGCTCCGGTGCCGCGCAGCCAGGCCTCGAGGTAACGCACCGTGATCGAGATGTTGGCGCGCACGCCGGCAAGCGTCACCTCTCCCCCGGCCGAGCGGATGTCGAGCAGGTCACGCGCGGTCACGTGAACGTCCTCGCGCATCCGATCGAGCTGGTTCGGTCGTGAGCCGAGCACGCGGTCGAACTCGGCGCGGGCCACGGGGATCAGGTCAGGATGCGCGACCCACGACCCGTCGAATCCGTCGTTCGCCTCGCGCCGCTTGTCGGCGGCGACGCGCTCGAGCGCCCGCTCAGTCACCTCGGGGATGCGCCGGTTCGGGATAAACGCGCTCATACCGCCAATGGCATGTGCTCCCCGTTTGTGGCAGGTCTGCACGAGCAGCTCGGTGTACGCGCGCATGAACGGCAGCGTCATGAGGATCTTGTCGCGGTCGGGCAACACGAACCACTGGCCGCGGCCGCGGTAGTTCTTGATGATGGAGAACACGTAGTCCCAGCGGCCGGCGTTGAGGCCAGCGCAGTGATCGCGCAGCTCATAGAGGATCTCCTCCATCTCGAAGGCGGCCGGGAACGTCTCGATCAGCACGGTCGCGCGAATCGTGCCGTGGGCGAGGCCCAGACGCTCTTCGGTGAAGGTGAAGACGTCGTTCCAGAGCCGAGCCTCGTGCCGCGACTCGATCTTCGGCAGGTAGAAGTACGGCCCCCGACCGCGCGACACGAGTTCATGCGCGTTGTGGAATGCGTAGAGCCCGAAGTCGACAAGGCTCGCGCTGGCGGCGAAGCGCTGGCCGCCGCGGTCGGTGTGCTCGATGTGCTTTTCGACGAGGTGCCACCCGCGGGGGCGCATCACGATCGTCGGCGTGCGCGACGGGTCGGTCACCCGGTAGCGCTTGCCCGGCTGCCCATCAACCGGCGCCGCAGTGAACTCGAGCTGCTCGCGGATCGCGTCGAACAGCGAGAGCTGGCTCTCGATGATGTTGCTCCACGTCGGGCTCGTCGCATCTTCGAGGTCGGCGAGCCAGACGTTCGCGCCCGAGTTGAGGGCGTTGATCGTCATCTTCGGGTCGCACGGCCCGGTGATCTCGATGCGGCGGTCCTCGAGACCGGGGCCAGCGCCGGCGACGCGCCAGTCAGCATCCTCACGAATGGATGCCGTTTCCGGAATGAAGCCGAGATCGCGCCCGTTGCCGAGCTCGTAGCGCCGCTTCATGCGGTCGGCGAGCCGGTCGTGGCGGGGGCCGGCAAAGCGGTCGTGCAGCTCACCGACGAAGGCGAGCGCCTCGGGGCTCAGGATCTCGTCGTAGCGGTCGCGCAGCGATCCGGTCACGGTCAGGCTGGTGGTGGGTGTGGTGTTCATGGTCGTCTCGACTCTCTGGTTTCCGCGTCTACCGCGCGGATCAGTGGAACTGCTCGGACTCGGTCGAACCCACGAGCGCCAGCGTTGCGCTCGTCGGGTTCAGTGCCGTGGCGATCCGGTCGAAGTAGCCGGTGCCGACCTCACGCTGGTGGCGCGTGGCCGTGTAGCCGTCGACCTCGGAGGCGAATTCCGCCTCCTGCAGTTCGACGTAGGCGCTCATCTGCCGCTCGTTGTAGCCGCGGGCGAGCTGGAACATGGAGTGGTTGAGGGCGTGGAAGCCGGCGAGCGTAATGAACTGGAACGCGTATCCCATCGACGCGAGCTCGCGCTGGAACTTTGCGATCGTCGCGTCGTCGAGGTGCATCTTCCAGTTAAACGACGGCGAGCAGTTGTACGCCAGGCGCTTGCCCGGGTACTCGCGGTGGATGCTCTCGGCGACCGCCCGGGCGAGCTCGAGGTCGGGCTCGGAGGTCTCAACCCAGATGAGGTCGGCGTACTCGGCGTAGGCGTGCGCGCGGCTGAGCACGGCGGGCAGGCCCGGCTCGACCTCGTAGAAGCCCTCGGCGGTGCGCTCGCCGGTGGTGAACTGGCGGTCGCGCTCGTCAACGTCGCTCGTGAGCAGGTTCGCGGCGAGCGAGTCGGTGCGGGCGATGATGACGCTCGGCACGTCGGCGACGTCGGCGGCGAGCCGAGCTGCTTGGAGGGTGCGGATGTGCTGACTGGTGGGCACGAGCACCTTGCCGCCCATGTGGCCGCACTTCTTCTCGCTGGCGAGCTGGTCTTCCCAGTGCACGCCCGCGGCGCCGGCCTCGATCATGCCGTGCATGAGCTCGTAGGCGTTGAGCGGGCCGCCGAATCCGGCCTCGGCGTCGGCGACGATCGGCACCATCCACTCGCGCGAGTTGGGCTCGATCTGCCCGGCGCGCAGCAGCGCGTTGTTGATGCGGCGAACGACCGCGGGCACCGAGTTGGCCGGGTAGAGGCTCTGGTCGGGGTAGGTCTGGCCCGACAGGTTGGCGTCGGCGGCGACCTGCCAGCCGCTCAGGTAGATGGCCTTGAGCCCGGCGCGCACCTGCTGCACGGCCTGGTTGCCGGTGAGGGCGCCGAGCGCGTAGGTCCACTCGCTGGGGTCGGTGACGTTCTGCTGAATGAGCTCCCACAGCTGCTCGGCGCCGCGGCGGGCGAGCGTGCGCTCTTCCCGAACGGGGCCGCGCAGCTCGACGACGTCTTCCGCCGAGTAGTCGCGGGTGACGCCGGCCCAGCGGGCGTCGGTCTTCCAGCTGGTCTCGAGTTCGGCGGCGGTCTGCGTCTGGTCGCCGGGGCGGGTGGTGCTCATCGGATGCTCCTTCGTCGGTGCTTCTACCGGTCTCGCTCGTCAATCGATGTCGAGCTGCCGGCTGGTCGTGTCATCGACTCTGGGCGAACTTCGGATGCTCAAACCACGAAATCCGGACTGAAATACACGCAGATTTCAGTTGCGCTGAAGATTGCGGCCTGGCAGGGTCGTCGCATGCTCGAGATGGCGACGACAGGCGACCAGGCTGATGACGTGACCGATCCGTTGACGCTGGGCAGGCGCATCCGTCAATTGCGAACGGATGCGCGGCTCACCCTCGCCGACGTCGCCAACGCTGTCGGGGTGGCCCCGTCGCACCTGTCGAGCCTCGAGAACGGAAAGCGTGAGGCGAAGCTGACCGAGCTGCAGACGATCGCCCGCACGATCGGGGTGGGGCTCGACGCGCTGCTCGCCCCGCAGCCGCCGAGCCGGCGCGCGGCGCTCGAGATCGCGCTCGAGAAGGCGCAGCGCGGGCCGCTCTTTGCTGGGCTTGGTGTCGCGCCGCTGCCGGTGCGCAAGAGCCTCAGCGATGAGGCGATCGAGACGATCCTCGCGCTGCACGACGAGCTGCAGCGGGTGCACCGCGAGCGGGCCGCAACGCCCGAGGAGGCGCGGCGCGCCAACGCCGAGCTGCGCCGGGCGATGCGCGAACGCGGCAACTACTTCGGCGAGCTCGAGGCGCAGGCGTCCGAGCTGCTCGCTGCCGTGAAGCACGAGGGAGGCCCGCTGCCGCAGCGCGTCGCCGCCGAGCTCGCCGCGCACCTCGGCTTCTCGCTGCACCACGTGAACGACCTGCCGGCCTCGACCCGGTCGATCACCGATCTCGAGAATGGCCGCATCTACCTGCCGGCGCACCTGCCGCCGGGGCGCGACCCGCGCACGGCGCTGCTGCAGGCGTTGGCCGGTCACGTACTGGGCCGGCCCGAGCCGCGCGACTACGCCGACTTCTTGCGCCAGCGCGTCGAGACGAATTACCTGGCCGCGGCCCTGCTCATTCCCGAGAAGGGCGCCGTCGACTTCCTCGAGCGAGCCAAGCAGCGCCGCGAGCTTGCCGTCGAGGACCTGCGCGACGCCTTCGCGGTGTCGTACGAGACGGCCGCGCACCGCTTCACGAACCTCGCGACCGAGCACCTCGGCATTCCGGTGCACTTCTTGAAGGTGTCGACCAGCGGGGTCTTGTCGAAGGCGTACGAGAACGACAGCGTGCAGTTTCCGACGGATGCGCTCGGCGCCGTCGAGGGCCAGGTCGTCTGCCGCAAGTGGTCGGCCCGGCAGGTCTTCGACGAGCCCGACCGCTTCAGCGCGTACCACCAGTACACCGACAAGCCGACGGGCACCTACTGGTGCACGTCGCGCATCGAGTCGGGCTCGGCGGGCGAGTTTTCGATCTCGGTGGGCACGCCGTTCGCGCACGTGAAGTGGTTCCGCGGCCGCGAGACGGGCCGTCGCGGGGAGTCAAGCTGCCCTGACCCGTCGTGCTGCCGGCTGGCGCCCGAGCCGCTCACCGCCCGCTGGAGCGGAGCCGCCCGCCCGCAGGCGCGCATCCATTCGTCGCTGCTCGCGGCGGTGCCGGCCGACGCGTTCCCAGGGGTCGACCGCGGCGAGGTGTACGGGTTCTTGGAGCGGCACGCCCCGTCAGGGCCGTAGCGGCGCGGCCGGCCTGTGAGCAACACTCGACGAGCGCGTTTTGTATTGCTACATTCGATGGATGCGCGTCGCACCCCTTGCAGGGCCGCTCGCCTCGAACGTCATTGAAGTCGAGATTCCGTCTGACGTGTTTTTCGGCGGCGTAGTGACGTTTTTCGTTGTCGTCGTCGCCATTCTCGGCGCGCTCATGTGGCAGTTGGCGCGCACCTTCTCCCGCCGTCGGATGGACGACGATCTGGCGCGTTGGGCCCAGCGATACAACCTGGTTATTGCCGACGAGCTCGTCGAACCGCTGAACCGGTATCTCACGCTCCGCACTCGCGGCGGGCTCATTGGACTCCTTGTTGTCGCGGGACCGATCATGACCGCGATGCTCGTGTCACTGTCGGACTCGGATACGCCGTTCGGGGTAGCGACGTCGATCGCCATGTTTGGTGCGATCTGGACGAGCTCCTTCGTGGGGTCACTGATCGGCGGAGCGTTCGGCCGACGCGCGGCAGCGGATGCGGGCCGGTCAACGCGAACCGCCCGCATCACCGCGCTGCCGCTCTCCTCGCTTGTCGACCCGCTCGAATCGCGTCTGGCGCGCCTGAGCGCGCTGGTCTCCGTCCCCCTCACCGTGCTGGTCTTTGCCCTCAGCCGCGCTCCGTGGACGAACGGCCGCGATGTAGTAGGCGGGATGGGGCTGGGTCCGCTCGCTGCACTGTCGGTGGCGGGAGCGGTGATCACGCTCGCGGTGCCCTCGTTTACCGCGCGCGCACAACGAGCACGCGCGCTCAGCGGAGACGACAATGCGCTCGCCTGGAGCGATGCTCTGACCAGCAGAAGCATTCGCGATCTGTTGGCGATCGGTTTCGTCCTGACGGGCGGCAGCGGCCTGATCGGTCTCGTGTCAATCGGAGCGACATTTCCCGCCGACTGGCGAACCGCATCCCTCGTCGCGCTGAATGCTGCGGCGCCGCTCGGCATTGTGTTGCTGGTTGCTGTCACCGTGGTGATCGCGGTGCGCAGTCCGGAGCGTCACGTGCAGCGCACCCTGTGGCCGCAGTTCGCGCTGAACCCGAACCTCGACCGGCCGTCGCGATACAGCGAGGTCTCGGCCGAGGCGGACGCCGCCGGTGCGTCTGCCACGCGAGACGAGCCCACCGCTGACGCCGAGCACCGCCGCGACGCGCAGTAGTCTCAGCCCATGCTGGTCAGGGTCGACGCCGAGGCGGGGGTGCCGCCGTACGAGCAGATTCGCGTGCAGGTGCGCGACGCCGTGCGCTCGGGCGAGCTCGCCGCGGGGGCCAAGCTGCCGACCGTTCGGCGCCTCGCCGACGACCTGGGCCTCGCCGTCAACACGGTCGCCCGCGCCTACCGCGAGCTCGAGGGCGACGGCGTCATCGAGACCCGCGGGCGCAACGGCTCGTTCGTGCGCGCCCAGGGCGACGCGACCGAGCGCGCGGCCCAAGAGGCCGCCCGCAGCTACGCCGATACGGTGCGCCGCCTCGGCGTCGACGCCACAGCCGCCCGCGCCTACATCGACGCGGCCCTCCGCGCCTGACGGTCGCCCCGATACCGCGCCCGGCCTTCCCGCGCCGACGCGACACTGCGCCCGACCTCCGGACGGCGTTTAACCCCCTCGGGACCTTCCACAACAGCGGGAAACCGAACCCCCGTCATGCTCCCGGCGGTGAGCGTCCACAACCGCGGCAATCTGAAAACGACTCGCGCCCCCGCGGTTGTGGAAGTACCCGATGACGCGTATTCGGTTTCCCGCTGTTGTGGAAGCATCCGGGGTAGATGTCCATCGCCTGGAGGTGAGCGCCGCCGCGACGACGTCGAGAGCTCGTGCAGGCGGGCCTCGGGCATCGCGCGGGCGCTCGAAAAGGGGGTGTCGGCGGGGCGACCCGCAGGCCTAGCATCGGCGCATGGGCACCTGGAGCGCATTCCCCGTCGGTAACGACGACGCCGCCGACTGGGCGGACGAGCTCGACGACGCGAGCGACTGGGGCATCGTCATCGACGCGCTCGACGACGCCCTCGAAACCGAGCCGAACGAGCTCGACGCCGACATCGCATCCGTCGCCCTCGCGGCCGCCGAAACCGTCGCGCACGGCCTCGGGCGCCCCACCCAAAGCGACGCCCACACCGAGACGATCGCCGCCTTCGCGGGCCGCGTGAGCACGCCCGGCGGCGAGCTTCGCGCCCAGGCCCTCCGCGCCGTCAACCACGTCGCCCACCCCGACGGCGAACTCGCCGAACTCTGGGAAGAAAGCGACCCCGCCGCGTGGGCCGACGCGCTCGACCGCCTCCGCGAGGCGCTCAGCGGCACCGGCAGCGACGGCAGCGGCACCTAGCTCCCTAGACCTCCAGCTCGGCGAGCTGCGGGTACGGGTTGCCATAGCGGTGGGCCGTGATCGACACCGCCTGCTCGCGCAGGAACGGCAGCAACTCCACGCGCCCGGCCGTCGTCACGGGGCCCGACCAAATCGCCACGCCTGGGTCTCCGTCGATCGCGTGCAGCAGCTCACGCGCGACATCGGCTCCGGTGCGGCCCGAGCCCGGCACCACACCGTCCGACCCAATCAGGCGGATGCGCTCCGGCAGCTCCGAACGCACGCGCGCCGCGAACGCGGCATCCGTCTCAATCGCGACCCGCGCATCCGGATCGTGAAGCAGCGCCCCGTCGAACTCGTCCTCCACCAGCGCGAGCAGCGCGGGAGGCAACGGTTCGGAGACGCTCAGCGTCACCGCCGCGCGCGCCCGCGCCGCCGCCGCCAACACGCGCACAACCGACGCGAGGGGCGCGCCCTCGGCCTGCCGCACGACGACCGAGGCCGGCCGGTACCGCAACACGTTGCGCTCGACCCCGAGCGCCGACGCATCGCGCGACACCCCAAACTCGGCGGCCCACGCCTTCTCGTCGCTCAGCGCACCGGCGCGTGCCGCGTCGAAGCCCGCAAAGTCCACGCCGGGCTGCGCCGCCTCGAGCACGCGCGCCGCCGCCTCGCCGAGGTGCCGCAGCGACAGGTTCTTCTTCGGCTCGCGGGCGACCGGCTTCCAGGTACCGAAGCCGAACACGTACGACGGGCCACCCGCCTTCGTCGAACCGCCGACGCTGGAGCGCTTCCAGCCACCAAACGGCTGGCGGCGCACGATCGCGCCCGTGATGCCGCGGTTCACGTACAGGTTGCCCGCCTCAACGGTGTCGACCCACTGCCCCACCTCGTCGGCGTCGAGCGAGTGGATGCCCGCCGTCAGACCGAACGGCGTCGCATTCTGCAGCTCGATCGCCTCCTCCAGCGTGCGGGCACGCATCAGCCCGAGCACGGGGCCGAAGAACTCGGTCATGTGCGCCTCGCTGCCGGGCGCCACCCAGCGCTTCACGCCGGGCGACCACAAGCGGCCCGAACCGTCGAGCGCGCGCGGCTGCACGAGCCACGACTCGTCGCCCTCCAGCTGCGTCAACGCCCGCAGCAACTTCCCCGAAGCCGGCTCGATCAGGGGGCCAACAACGCTCACCGGGTCGGTCGGCCAGCCGACCTTCATCGTGGTGACGGCATCCAGCAACTGCCGTTCGAAGCGCGCCGAATCGGCGACCGAGCCGACCAGAATCGCGAGCGACGCGGCCGAACACTTCTGGCCCGCGTGGCCGAACGCCGACTTCGCGATGTCGGCCGCCGCCAAGTCGTAGTCGGCTGACGCGGTGACGATGATCGCGTTCTTGCCGCTCGTCTCGGCGAGAATCGGCAGATCGGGTCGCCACGACCTAAACAGCGCGGCCGTCTCAAACGCGCCGGTCAAGACCACCCGGTCAACCGCCGGGTGGCTGATCAGCTGACGGCCGAGCTCGTTCTCAGGCACGTCGACGAGGTGCAGCACCTCGCGCGGCACGCCCGCCGCCCACAGCGCCTCGACCATCACCGCCGCGCAGCGCCGAACCTGCGGGGCCGGCTTGATGATGACCGCGCTGCCCGCGGCGAGTGCCGCCAAGACACTGCCCGCCGGAATCGCCACGGGGAAGTTCCACGGCGGCGCCACCACCGTCAGGCGCACCGGGTCGAACTGCGCGTCCGCGACGTCGGCAAGAGAACGCGCGCTCTCGGCGTAGTAATGCGCGAAGTCGATCGCCTCACTCACCTCGGGGTCACCCTCGGCGAGAGTCTTGCCCGCCTCCGCCGTCATCACCGCGAGCAGCTCGGCCCGCCGCTCGGCGAGCACGCGCCCCGCGGCGTGCAGCACGGTCGCGCGGTGATCGGCACCCGCCGCCGCCCACGCGGATGCGCTTCCCCGCGCATCCGCCATCATGCGTTCCAGCGCACCCGCGTCGCGCACCGCGGCGGCGGCGAGCGCCGCGTCGCCAGCCGCGAAAACGGATGCGTCAGCAGCGCTCCGCAGAATCTCGCGCCCCCACGCGCGGTTCGCCGGCAGCGAGGGGTCGGTGTCGGGCTCGTTGGCGAAGCCCTCGTCGACGCCGACGCCGTTGGGCTGCGGGTGCGGGGCGTCCGTTGACCGGTTCTGCACGCGGTGCCGCACCGGCTCGCCCGGAGCGGCGGCGAGCTCAGCGAGCGAGCGGCGGAAGCGCTCCTCCTCGCGGGCGAACATGCGTGCGTCGTCGGCGAGCTCGAAGGCGCCGGAGAGGAAGTTCTCGCTCGACGCGTTCTCCTCCAACCGGCGAATGAGGTAGCTGATCGCCGAGTCAAAGTCGCGGGGGTGCACGACCGGCGTGTAGAGCAAGAGCCCCCCGGCGGTCGCGCGCACGGCGTCGGCCTGCGCGGGCGCCATGCCGATGAGCATCTCGATCTCGACGCGGTCGGCGACGCCGCGAGCCGACGCCAGCTGCAGGGCCCACGCGATGTCGAACAGATTGTGCCCGGCTACCCCGATGCGTACGGCGGATGCGCGCGCCGGGTCAAGCGCCCGGTCGATCACGCGCTTGTAGTTCGCGTCGGTCGCCTGTTTCGACGGCAGCACGGCGCAGGGCCAGTCGTGTACGGCCGCTTCGACGCGCTCCATGGCGAGGTTCGCGCCCTTCACGACGCGCACCTTGATGCCCGCTCCCCCCGCCTCACGCCGGGCCCGCGCCCACGCGGTCAGGCGGTCGAGTGCGGGCACCGCCTCGGGAAGGTACGCCTGCAGCACGATGCCGCCCTCGTATTGGCCGAGGCCCGGCCGCTCAAGCAGCCGGGTGAACACCTCGATGGTGAGGTCAAGGTCGCGGAACTCCTCCATGTCGAGGTTCAAGAACGTGGGGGTGCCGCCGAACGCGGCGCGCTGGTACAGCGGCGCGAGACGCTCGACGACGCGCTCAACGGTCTCGTCGAACGACCACATCGACAGCTGGCTGACGATCGCCGAGACCTTCACCGAGACGTAGTCGACGTCGTCGCGGGCGACGAGCGCGTGCAGCCCCTCAAGGCGACGGTCGGCTTCGGCGTCGCCGAGCACCGCCTCGCCGAGCAGGTTGATGTTGAGCCGGTCGCCGTTCTCGCGCAGGCGCCCCAGCGTGCGGCCGAGTTTCTCGGGGGTCGCGTCGATGATGAGGTGGCCGACCATGTGGCGCAGCACCCGCCGGGCGATCGGCACGATAAGCCAGGGCAAGAGGGGCGCAAAGCCGCCGCCGAGCACGATGAGCCCGCGCAGGTACCACGGCAAGAACTTCGGCACGCGCCGGCTGAGGCGCTCGAGCTCGCGCGCGGCGACGCCGAGGTCGTCGGGGCGGGCGACGCGGTCGACGAAGCCGATGGCGAAGTCGAGGCCGTCGGGGTCTTGTAGCAGCCCCGCGAGGCGCTCGGCCGCGGGGTCGGGCGCGGCGCCGGCCGCGTCGGCCAGCCAGCCTCGCACGCGCTGCACGGCGGCGTCAGCGGCGTCGTTCCCGGTCGCGGCATCCACGGTGATCTCGCTCATGAGCTAAGCCTGACACCTGTCACCCTTCGCTCATAGCGGGCCTTTCCGCACAGTTCTGTGCGAATATGACGAACAATCTCTGGCATTCGCATCGAAGGGGCTTCGGATGCTCGACCCACGTCGACTGCGCCTGTTACGCGAACTGCGTCGCCGCGGAACGGTGCACGCCGTCGCCCGCGCCCTCTCGTACGCACCCTCCACCGTCTCGCAGCAGCTCGCACAACTCGAACTCGAGGCGAACGCGACCCTGTTCGAACGCGTCGGACGCCGCCTGCAGCTCACCCCGGCCGGCGAACTACTCGCCGAGGGGTCGAGCGTGGTGCTCGACGAGCTCGAACGCCTCGAGCAGTCCCTCGCCGAAGCGACGGGCTCGCCGAGCGGAACCGTGCGGCTCGCCGTCTTTCAGTCGGCCGCGCTCGGCATCGTGCCGCGCGCCCTCACGCTGCTCGCCGAGCAGTACCCGGCCGTGCGGGTCGAGATCACCCAGCGCGAGCCCGAGAGCGCACTCGACGAGGTGTGGGCCCGCGACTTCGACCTCGTCATCGCCGAGGAGTACCCGGCGCACGCCGCCCCGCGCCGCACCGACCTCGACCGCGTTCCCCTGCTGAACGACGCCCTGCGTCTGGGCGTGCCGCCAACGACCGCGCGCATCCGTTCTCTCGCCGACGCGGCGAGCGCCGCCTGGGTCATGGAGCCGCGCGGCACCGCGAGCCGCCACTTCGCCGAACAGCAGTGCCGTCTCGCCGGCTTCGAGCCCGACGTGCGCTTCGAGACGGCCGACCTGCAGGCGCACATTCGACTCGTCGAGGCCGGTCACGCCGTGGCGCTGCTGCCCGATCTGGTGTGGGGCGGCGAGACGCCGCGCATCCCCCTCATTACGCTCGAGGGCGACCCGCAGCGCACGGTCTTCACCTCGGCGCGGGTGCCCGCCGCGGTCAGGCCCGCGATCGTCGCCGTGCGTGCAGTGTTGACGCAGGCCGTCGCGTTTGTGCCCTAGCCTCGCCACCATGGCCGCTGTCGATCGTTCCTCGCTTTCTCCTCTCGTCTGGCTCGGAATCGGGGCAGGCGGCGCGCTCGTCGGCCTGCTGCCGTGGCTCATCACGGGCGCGCGGCTGCCGCTGCAGAACCTGGGCGAGGCCGGCACGCTCGACATGCCCATCGCCCTGCTGCCGCTCAACCAATACTTTCTCGGCACCATCGTCGCCCTCATCGTGGTCGGCTCGGCTGCCTCCGGCCTTGCGGCGCGCATCCTCGCCGAGCGGCGCCCGCCCGGCGGCACGCGTGCCCTCGTCGGTGGAACCCTCGGTGTGCAGCTCATCGCGATCATTCAGTCGGTGGTGGTGACGGTGGGCGTGCTCGAACAATCGGTGCGCGCATCCCTGTATCTGGCGCTACTCGTGGCCGTCTGCGCTGTCGCATTCGTCGTGGGACTGCTCGTGCTGCTGCTCGTCGCCCAGGCACCGGTGCCGGGCGCCGCGATCGCCCTGTCGATGACCGCCGTGGTCTCGGGCTCGTGGCTCGGCATCGCGCTACGCGAGCTCTTCCTCTCCGACCCCTCCGGGCTCTCGCCGCTCGCCGACGGTCTGCTGATGGCGCTGCGCTGGATGCCCGCGGTACTTGTCGGGGCGGTGATCGCTTGGTGCGGCTTCCGCACCGTCGGCCGCGTCGTTGCCGTCGTGGTCAGCGTGGCCGCGCTATGGATCGGCCCCGCGTTCTTCACCGGTGTCGGAAACGCCGCGGGCAGCCGTATTCTCGCCCGCAACCCGCTCGAGATGCTCGACTACGGCGTTGGTGTGTTCTGGATGGCGCTCGGTCTCGTCGAGGTTGCCCTCCCACCCTTGGCGGTTGCGCTGGCGATCGGCGTGATCGGCGGCGTCGCGCTCGACGTCGCACGCCGCCGCCGTGCCGAAACCCCAAGCAAACCGGTCGCCGAACCGGTCGCCGAGCGCACCACGGATTCGCCGCGCACCCAGTGACCTCCCCAGGCGTGCACAGCATGCCTGCGCCTGCATAGGCTGACGACGCACCGCACCACTGATTCCCCCGCAGCAGGAGCACCCACGTGACCACTCGTCGCGACGTCGTCATCATCGGCGGCGGCCACAACGGCCTCGCCGCCGCCGCCTACCTCGCCCGCGCTGGCCTCGACGTCGAGGTGCTCGAGCGGCTCGACACCGTCGGCGGCGCCGCCGTCTCGGCCGAAGCGTTCGCCGGCATCGACGCCCGCCTGAGCCGCTACTCGTACCTCGTCAGCCTCTTGCCAAAGCGCATCATTGACGACCTCGGGCTGTCGATTCGCCTCGCCCCGCGCCGCTACTCGTCGTACACGCCGGTGCCGGGCGGCGAGGGCGGCCTCCTCGTCGACAACCACGACTCCGCCGCGACCGACGCGTCGTTCGCCGCGATTGGCGCGAAATACGATGCGGATGCGTGGCGCACCTTCTATGACGGAACCACCCGTCTCGCCCGCACCCTCTTCCCCACGGTGACCGACCCCCTGCTGACACGCAGCGAGGCCCGCGCCGCGCTCGGTGACGACGCGCTCTGGGATGCGCTCATCGAGCAGCCGGTCGGGCGCACCATCGAGCGCACCTTCGCGAGCGACCTCGTGCGCGGCGTCGCGTACACCGACGCCCTCATCGGCACCTTCGCCTCGAACGACGACGAGACCCTCGCCGCCAACCGCTGCTTCCTGTACCACGTCATCGGCGGCGGCACGGGTGACTGGAACGTGCCCGTCGGCGGCATGGGCGCCGTCACCGGCGAGCTCGCCCGCGCGGCCCGCCTCGCCGGCGCGACCCTCACCACGGGCGCCGAGGTGACGGCCCTCGACGGCGACCGCGTCGTCAGCTACCGGGTCGGCGACGCCGAACACCGGGTGGCGGCCGAGCGTGTGCTCGTGAACGCCTCGCCGCGCGAACTGAACCGCCTGCTCGCCGCGGGTGACGCGAACGGCGCGAGCACGGCATCCCGCGTTCACGAACCCGCGGCCGAGGGCGCGCAGGTGAAGGTGAACCTGCTGCTCACGCGCCTGCCCCGCCTGAAAGACGCGAGCATCGACCCGGCAGCGGCCTTCGGCGGAACATTCCACATCAACGAGCTGTTCAGTCAACTGCAGTCGGCGTACGACCAGGCGAGCGCGGGCCGCGTGCCCGACCCGGTGCCCGCCGAGATCTACTGCCACTCGCTGACCGACCCGACGATTCTCGGACCCGACCTGCAGGCGGCCGGCGCCCACACGCTAACCGTCTTCGCCCTGCACACCCCCGATCGATTGCTCAGTAAGGACACCAACGACCGGATGCGCGACCAGCTTCAACACTCCGTCATCGACTCGCTCAACTCGGTTCTCGCCGAGCCGATCGAGTCGCTGCTCATGACCGACGGCAACGGCAACCCCTGCGTCGAAACGAAAACCACCCGCGACCTCGAACAGTCGCTGCGCCTGCCCGGCGGCAACATCTTCCACGGCGACCTCGCGTGGCCGTGGCTCGAAGACGGCGATGCCGCGGGTGCGCAGACCCCGGCCGAGCGCTGGGGCGTCGCGACCGGCGTCGATGGCGTCTACCTCTGCGGCTCGGGGGCCCGCCGTGGCGGCGCGGTGAGCGCGATCGGCGGGCAGAACGCTGCCATGGCGGTCCTCGAGGAGCGAGGAGGCGCATGGTGATGAGCGCGCAGAACGCCCGGGTCGCGCTCGTGACCGGGGCCTCCTCCGGCATTGGCGAGGCCACCGTCGATCGCCTGCTGGCGCAGGGCTTCATCGTCTACGCCGGCGCCCGCCGCGTCGACCGCATGGCCGGCATCGAGCAGCGCGGCGCCCACACGCTCTCTCTCGACGTCACTGACGACCAGAGCATGACGGATGCTGTCGCCCAGATTCTGACGGAACGCAACCGCATCGACGTGCTCGTCAACAACGCCGGCTACGGCTCGTACGGCTCGATGGAGGAGGTGCCGCTCGAGGAGGCGCGTCGTCAGTTCGAGGTGAACGTGTTCGGCCTCGCCCGCCTCACCCAGCTGGTGCTGCCGTCGATGCGCGAGCGGCGCAGTGGCCGCATCATCAACGTGTCGTCGATCGCGGGCCGCATCTACGAGCCGCTCGGCGCCTGGTACCACGCGACGAAGTTCGCCGTCGAGGGTCTCAGCGACTCGCTGCGCCTCGAGGTGGCGCCGTTCGGCATCGACGTGACGATCATCCAGCCGGGGCCCATTCGCACCGAGTGGAACACGATCGCCCGCGAGAGCATGACGGCCATCTCGGGTGAGGGGCCGTACGCCGACATCGCCCGCCGCATGCGCGCCACCTACGAGAAGATTGACGGCGGCCGCACGGCCGGCACCCCCGAGCAGGTCGCCGACGCGATCGTGCGGGCGGCGACCGCGCGCCGACCGAAGACGCGCGAGGCTGTTCCCGCCTCGGCGAAGACCGTTGTCGGCGCGCGACGCCTGCTGAGCGACCGGGCGATGGACCGCGTCACGCGGCGCATTCTGCTGCGCGGGTAGCGGAGGCTCCGCGGGGCGCCGCTACGCCGTGAACAGCAGGGCGAGCGGAATCGCCGCCCCGAGCATCCCGGCGACGATCGTCACGATCGCGGCCGAGCGCATGAGCGGCCAGGCAGCCTTGCGGCGACCGGCGCTCGGCGCGAACGCGGCGAGACCGAAGGCGACGACGGCGAGCACGGCGGCGCCGATCGTGACGACCGGCTCACCGACGCGGATGCTCGTGACCGCTGCGAAGAGGACGACGAGTGCCGCCTGCGCCATCGTGCGCTGCCACGACAGGCTCGACCGGTCGCGGTCGTCGTCGACGTCGCCGCTTTCGGTCGATGCGGATGCGGTCATCCGGCCCGCTCGATCGCCTCGAACGCGACGAACGCGGCGAGCAGCAGCGCGACCGCGACCGTGCCGACGGTGAGCCAGGGCAGGGCACTCGGCTTGGGGATGGGCTTGCCGAGGCGCAGCGCGCGCTCAGCGGTGCGCCAGTGAGCGAGCGCCCAGCCGGCGAGCACGGCGCCCGCGAGGCTCGACACGGCGGCGATGATCAGCAGCAGCGCGGGCAGGTCGCCGAAGCTGACGAGGGTGGCCAGCGCCACCCCGGCGGCGACGAGCGCGAGTGCGGTGCGCATCCATGACAGGGCGGTGCGCTCGTTCGCGAGCGACACCTGCGGGTCGGGGTCTTCCCCCACCGAGTAGACAGAACGGGGGCGGCGGTCGTCGTCGGTCACGACGCCGAGAGTACTCGCGCGACGACCTGCGCGCGCGGCAACGATCGCTCAGATTTCCCAGGTGCTGGGCGCGGGCTCGCGGCGGGTGGGCAGGGCCGCGCGCGTGCTCCACTCGTGCACCCACTCGGGTAGCGGGTGGTCGGCCGGGTCGAGGCCGAACAGTTCGGCGAGCTCGTCGATCGGCACAGTGCCGCCCGACTTCTTCAAGAACCGCGCCTTCACGATCGCGCGTGCGTACACCTCTCCGTCGCGCACGAAGCGCTGCTCGACGTAGCCGGCCTTGTCGTCGAGGCCGATGATGGCCGACTCGACGACGAACTTCTGCCACGGCTCGAGCGAGCGCCGGTAGGTGATCGTCGACGACACGACGACCGGGTAGTAGCCGAGCTTCTGCAGCCGCGGCCACGCGCCCGAGCGCGCCATGAGGTCGATGCGACCGAGATCCATGATCGACAGGTACACGCCGTTGTTCATGTGCATGAGCACGTCGAGGTCGGTGGGCCAGACGCGGAAGCTGGTGCGGGCGACGTCGGTCGGCTGGATGCGCTCGCCGAAACGCGCGCGGATGCTCAGCCAGACGAGGCGGAAAAACATGTTCACGCCGCGACGGTAGTGGGGTCAGCGGTCGCGGTGGTCCTCGATGGTCATTCGCGCACCGTAGCGGGGCGTCTCGACCCCGCTTCCTTCGATGTATCGCACAACCCGATGCCGGTGGCCGCGGTACGGCTCAAGCAGCCGCATCATCTCGGCGTCGTCGCCCCGCTGCCCGGTGAACCAGTGGGTGACGCCGTGCGCCAGGTGGTAGTCGCCGGCGCTCACGGTGTCGGGGTCGCCGTGGGCGCGCTGCACGATCTCGGCGAGCGTCCACCCGCCGAGGCCCGGAATCGACCGAAACCCGGCGACGAGCCGCTCGTCGGCGCCGGCGTTGCGCCCCACAGCGATCGTGCGCTGCAGGGCCGGGGCGACGGCGGCGACCCGGCGAATGGTGTCGCGGCGGGCGGGGGTCGTGCCGGCCCGGTGCCACTCGTGGTCGGGAATGCTCCGCCACGCCTCGGCCGTCGGCAGGATGCGCATCCCGGCGGGCGCAGGCCCCGGCGCCTCCGCGCCGTGCGCACGGATCAGCTGCCGCCAGCTGCGCCGCGCTTCGACCCCGGTGACTTTTTGCTCGAGCACGGCCGCGACGGCGGACTCGAGCACGAGGCCCGTGCGCAAGAGCCGCAGCCCCGGCCGCCGGTGGCGCAGGCGTTGCAGGGCCGCGGCCGCCGGGTCGCCGTCGGCGGCAAGCCCGGCGAGCAGCGCGTCGAAAGCCGGCCAGCCGTCGTCGTCGAGGCCGAGCAGCTCGCGCGCGTGGCTGAGCGACCAGTCGGCGCCGGGGCCCCAGGCGCGCATGTCGATGCCGCCACGTGCGCCGGGGCCGAGGGCGTGCATCCGGATCGTCGCGGGGCCATCGGGGGTCAGCTGGCCGCGCCAGGCGGGGCCCGCCCCGCCGCGCTGACCCTCCCAGACCTGGGTCGGGTCGCCCGTCCCGCGTCGCAGCGGAAACAGCACCGCGCCGAGCTCAAACGGCCCGTCGGGGTCGATGAGCTCGGCGCGGTCGCCGGTCGGTGGTGCGATCAGGGCGCGAAGCTGTATTCGGTCGTGAATGCAGCGAGCGATCCGAACAGCGCGATGCTGACGATGAAGATGATGACGCCGAGCACCAGCAGGATCGCGCTGATCCAGATGGCGGCGACGGCGAGGCCGTTCTTCATGCCGACCTTCTTCGACTGGTTCAGCGCCACGATGCCGAGAATCAGGCCGAGGATCTGGAAGAAGAACGAGCAGATCAGCGCGACGATGCCGAGCGTCTGGCCGGGGTTCACGGCGGGCTGCGCGGGCTGCGAGTAGGCGGGAGGGGGTGCGTCGGTCATGTGTGCTCCTGGTGGTGAGGGTGGTTAGCGACGTGCCGGGATGGTGCTTCCCGCCACGATACTGACGGGTCGGCCCGCCGGGTAGTAGGGCGAGCCCCCCGATTCCGTTTGTTCGCGAATGAGGCGAGGCGTGCATCCGCCGTTTTCGCGTCGGCTACCGCCACGCGCTTAGATGGGTGCTATGCGCATCGGAATGCTGACCTCCGGCGGCGACGCCCCCGGCCTGAACGCCGTTATTCGCGGTGCCGTGCTGACCGGCACGACCGTTCACGAGCACGAGTATGTGGGCTTCCGCGACGGCTGGAAGGGCCTCGTCGAGAACGACACGATGACGCTCGGCCGCCACGAGGTGAAGGGCATCTCGAAGCAGGGCGGCACGATTCTCGGCACGAGCCGCACGAACCCCTTCGAGGGTCGCGGCGGCGTTGACCGCATCAACGAGGTCATGAACGAGAACGGCCTGGATGCGCTCATCGCGATCGGCGGCGAAGGCACCTTGGCCGCCGCCAAGCGCCTGACCGACGCGGGCGTGCGCATCGTCGGGGTTCCGAAGACGGTCGACAACGACCTGGACGCGACCGACTACACCTTCGGCTTCGACACCGCCGTCGGCATCGCCACCGAGGCGATGGACCGCCTGCGCACGACGGGCGACGCGCACAACCGCTGCATGGTCGCCGAGGTCATGGGCCGGCACGTCGGCTGGATCGCCCTGCACTCGGGCATGGCCGCGGGCGCGCACGCGATTCTGATTCCCGAGCAGCGCACCTCGATGGACCAGCTGACCGAGTGGGTGCAGAGCGCCTACAACCGCGGCCGCGCCCCGCTCGTGGTCGTCGCCGAGGGCTTCACGCTCGAGGGCGACGACGAGCCGCACAACGACCGCGGGCTCGACGCTTTCGGTCGCCCGCGCCTCGGCGGCATCGGCGAACGCCTCGCCCCGCTGATCGAGGCCCGCACCGGCATCGAGACGCGCGCGACGACGCTCGGCCACATTCAGCGCGGCGGCACCCCGAGTGCCTACGACCGCGTGCTCGCCACCCGCCTCGGCATGGCGGCGGTGCGCGCCGTGAACGGCCACCGCTGGGGTCAGATGGTCGCGCTGCGCGGCACCGACATCGTGTTCGTGCCGTTCGAGGCGGCGCTCGGCTCGCTGAAGACCGTGCCGCAGGAGCGTTACGACGAGGCCGCGCTGCTCTTCGGCTAAGCCCGTCGGCGTCGCCCATTCGGCGCGCGATCACGCATTCGGATGCACGCCTATCTCAGGCGCAACTCACAGCCTTTGTTAGGCTGGTCGATTGTGCCCGCGGCACCCCGTGGGTGACAGCGACCAAGGAGAAACGTCATGTCCGACGAGATTTATCAAATCGGCGCGATCGTCATCTATTTCGCGGTGATGCTTGCTATCGGTTTTTACGCCTACAAGAAGACCGAATCCCACGAGGATTATCTGCTGGCGGGGAGGAAGCTTCCACCCTGGGCGGCGGCCCTCAGCGCCGGCGCATCCGACATGTCGGGCTGGATCATGCTCGGCCTTCCCGGCGCCATTTTCGCCGTCGGCCTCATTGAAGGCTGGATTGCCGTCGGCCTCACCATCGGCGCCTACCTGAACTGGAAGTTCGTGGCACCGCGCCTGCGCGCCTACACCGAGCGCTCGCGCAATTCGATCACGGTGCCGAGCTTCTTCGAGAACCGGCTGCGCGATAAGAGCCGCGTGCTGCGCATCGCGTCGGGTCTCGTCATCCTGGTGTTCTTCACCTTCTACGTCGCGTCGATGATGGTTGCCGGCGGGGTCTTCTTCGAGCAGTCGTTCGGCTCGACCTACCTCACCGGCATGATGATCGTCGCCGGCGTCACCCTCGCCTACACGCTGTTCGGCGGGTTCCTCGGCGCCTCGCTCACGGACGTCGTGCAGGGCGTAATCATGCTGATTGCGCTGATCCTGCTGCCCGTCATGGCGATCGTCGCCGTCGGCGGATTCGGCCCGGCCGTCGACGAGATCACCCGCGTCGCCCCCGACACCCTGTCGCTGACCGGTGGCGATGCGCTCACCGGCGCCACCGTGCTCGCTGTCATCTCGGCACTCTCCTGGGGTCTCGGCTACTTCGGCCAGCCGCACATCATCGTGCGCTTCATGGCGCTGCGCGATGTGCAGGCCGTGAAGCCCGCCCGTCGCATCGGCATGACCTGGATGATCGTGTCGCTGGTCGGCGCGGTGGCTGCTGGTCTCGCTGGCCTCGCCTACTTCTCAAGCCGCGGCATTGAGCTGGGCGACCCCGAGACAGTCACGCTGCTGCTCGCGCAGACCCTGCTGCACCCGCTCGTCGCCGGCCTCGTGCTCGCTGCCGTGCTCGCCGCGATCATGAGCACCGTCTCGAGCCAGCTGATCGTCTGCTCGTCGGTGCTCGTCGAAGACCTCTACAAGGTGGTCGCGAAGACCGAGCCCTCGTCGCGCTTCCTCGTGACGATGGGCCGCGTGTGCGTGCTCGTCGTCGCCGCGATTGGGGTCTTCATCGCGCTCGACCCGGGCGGCACGATTCTTGAGCTCGTCGGCTTCGCGTGGGCCGGTTTCGGTGCGGCCTTCGGCCCGCTGGTGCTGCTGTCGCTGTTCTGGCGCAAGCTCACCAACTGGGGCGCGCTCAGCGGCATGATCGTCGGCGCCGCCACGGTGTTCATCTGGGATGCCCTTGGCTTCGAGCTCTACGAGATCATCCCGGGCTTCATCGCGAGCCTCGTGGTCACCGTCGCGGTGAGCCTCGCGACCTTCCGCGCCAACGCGGAGGTCACGGAGGAGTTCGACGACACGGTCGCGATGACCGCATCGGTGCCGACCTTGAAGTAGGCGACTTATTGCTGAGGGGCGAGGGCGCGCTGCTCTTGCCCCTCAGCAATAGCTGCGGCGGGAGGGATGTGTGCAGCGTCGTCGTCTGGGGCCTGCTGCGCCACGCAACTCAACGCGCTCGCACAGGCCACCACCATCACCGTGGGTATCGCGCCCGCGACGAGGAACCACCAGGGCACGTCGCCCGAGCGCCACAAGATCGTTCCCCACACCTGGGTTACCGCAACCCAGCATCCGACGAAGACGAGCAGCGCGATGATGGTGACCCAGCGAATCCGGCGGACCACAGCCGCGACGATGGCGACCACCGCGCCGCCGACCGCGTTCACCACCACATACGGAATGCCGCCGAGCATGAATGCAGACCACAGCAAGAGACCCGGCAGGACCCTGCCGAGCGGTGATCCATCGTTCACCGCACCCAGCACTACGGGAACCGCAAGTACGAGCCAGTAGGACGTCGCAGCGGAGATAAAGCCGACGTACAGGCCGGCTACCGGCCACACGGCCCACGCTCCCGATGAGGCGCGAGCGGAGCCGGGCCGCTTGACTGATCGAGGTCGCGGACGCCGCATGGGCACTTCACCTTCATGTAAGGAGAAAACGGACACACTTCGCCGGCGACCGCCGCGGATGTGTTGCGGCCTTCTCGTCAGTGCAGAAGTACGCTCACGTTAGCGCACGTGTTGACTTCTAAGAGATGACCGGCGGGTGCGCGTCGTCCGGGTCCAACGCGTACTCGGCGAGGGCGCGCACGAGCGATGAGCTCGAGCGGTCTTCCGCGATGCGGTGCACGGCGAGGCCCGCGGCGCGAGCGTCAAAGGCGGTGCGGGGGCCGATGCAGACGACGACGGCCTCGCTCGGCAGGGGGCTGAACTGCTCGGCCACCTGGCGGGCCACACTGCCCGAGCTGACGAGGATCGCGCGGATACGGCGGCCGGCCACGTCGGCGACGACCTCGGCCGGAGCCTTCACCCCGACCGTGCGGTACGCGCCGACGAACTCGGCGTCGACGCCCTGCTCGGCGAGACCCTGCACAAGGGTCGCCTCCGCAATCTCCGATTGCGGAATGAGAGCGCTGACCCCGGCGCCGCCCGGCCATTCCTTGACGAGGCCGCGCGCCGAGTGATCGCTGGGCACAGCATCCACCCGATAACCGGCCAGCTGCAGAGCCTGGGCGGTCGTCTCACCGACAGCGGCAACGCGCGTCGACTCGGGCAGGCGCACGCCGTGGCCGACGAGCACGTCGACCGTGGTGGCGCTCGTCACGACGAGCCAGTCGTAGCGGCCCTCCTGCAGGCGCCCGAGCGCGGCGACGAGCAGTTCGGGGTTCTCGGGGCGAGCGAAGTTGATGAGCGGCGCGATCACCGGCTGGGCGCCGAGCGCGCGCAGTTGGGCGGAAATTCCGTCGCCCCACTTGCCCCCGCGGGGCACGAGAACGCGCCACCCGAGCAGGGGCTTGATGACCGGGAGCGCGGCCGTTGGCGTGCGCTCAACGGTGAATTCGCGGATGGTGGACATCGCCTACCATGATGACCCCGCGTCGCTGGGAACCCAAATCGGCGAGTCGGATGCCCAGGCTGCGCGCAGAGTCAGGCTCAGTCGTCGCCGGCGATCGCCCAGGCCACGAGGCCCACCACGACGGCGGTCGCGACCGCGGCGCCGATCAGGTACGGCACGGGGTTCTTCGCGTACCCCGCGCGCACGCGGCGGCTCAGCTCACTGGCCTGCACCTTCGGATTCAGGCGCGTCTCGAGCTCGTCGAGGGTGGCGGCGAGCTCGTCGCGCACCTCTTTTGCGGGGCGGATGGGGCTGTCGCTCACGATGCTCCCTTCTGCGTGCCGGTGACGGCGCGCACATCCTCGCCGATGCTGTCGATCGTGTCACTGGGGGTGGGGGGCATGCCGCGTTTCAGCTGTGCGATGCCGATGCCGGCGATGAGGCCGGCGATGAGAAGCAGGGCGACGCCGACGATGAGGGCGGCGGCCCACGCAGGCAACACCGTGGCGAGGCCGAGCACGCCGGCCGCGACCAGCACGAGCGAGGCGTAGAAGACGACGACGAGGGCGCCAACCAGCAGGCCCGCGCCAATGCCCACCGACTTCAGCTTGCTCGAGATCTCGGCCTTGAGACTCGCGATCTCGGCCTGAATCAGCTCGGTGATCAGGCGCGGCAGCTCGGCGACGAGCTGGCCGAGCGACTTGCGGCGCTCGCGCGGGGGCTGGCCGGGAATCTTTCGCGGCGGCGTGGTGGCGTCGAGGGGGTCAGTCATGGCGATCCCCTCGGGTTACGACGAGCTCGAGCTCGAGCTCGAGCCCTTCGACGTGGTGCTGCGCTTCGCCGGAGCCTTGCGGGTCGACGAGCTCTTCGACGCGGTCGAGCTCTTCGAGGCAGCGCTCTTCGACGAGGATGCACGCGAACGGGACGAGCTCGACGAGCTGCCCTGCGCATCCTTCTTGTTCATGACGGTGGTGACGACCTTCTTGGCGCCGTCCGTCACGAATTCGGCGACCTCGGGGGCCTTCTCGCGCACGTAGCCGTCGACCTTGTCGACCTGCCGCTGCACGCGGGGGTCGCCCCAAAAGCGGTCGGCCGCCTTCTTGATTTGCTCGTAGCGTTCGCGGCCGGCTCGGGTTCCGAGCACGTAGCCGACGGCGATGCCGGTGGCGAACAGGATCTTGCCGCGCATGGTGTCCTCCGTCTCTTCTCGGCCGGATCGGTCGGCCGGGACAACTGGTCAAGCGTAGTGCGGGGCGTGCGGCGCGCGTCGGGATCGTGGAGGCAACTCCCAGGGCCTGCCGTGCTGTTCGAGCTGGACAGCGGGGGGAGGGCCCGGTGCATACTTAGGTAATGCTTACCTCACCTGCCCGGGTGGAGCGCGGTACTGATGCAGCAGCCGCACCCGCCGTCTACCCGGCCTACCGCCCCTTCGCCGCGCGCGTCAGCCGCGTGCTGCCCCTCGGGCGGCACCTGGTACGGGTGAGCTTTGAGAGCGACGACTTCGACGTGTTCGGCACGACCGGGCTCGACCAGCGCATCAAGATCGTGTTTCCGATCGACGGGGCGGGTGTGGACGCGTCTCTGCCCGACCTCGGCCAGCACGACGACGCGGCGATCCTCGCGGGCGACTGGTACGCCCGCTGGCGTGCGCTGCCCGACGCCGAGCGGCCCGCCTTCCGCACGTACACGGTGCGGGCGATCGACACAGCGAGCCGCCGGCTCGACGTCGACATGGTGCTGCACGAGCCCGCGCCCGGCGGCGACGGCCCGGCCGCCCGCTGGCTGCAGCGGGTGCAGGCTGGCGACAGCGTCCTCATCGTGGGGCCCGATGCCCGCACGGCCGACCCACTCATCGGGTGCGACTGGCGGCCCGGCGACGCGGGCACCGTGCTGCTCGTGGGCGACGAGACGGCGGCGCCCGCGATCTCGTCGATCCTCGAGAGCCTGGCCCCGGGCATCCGGGCACAGGCGTTCATCGAGGTCGCCTCGAGCGACGACATTCAGCGCATCGTGCCGCAGGCGCGACAGCGCATCGCATGGCTCGCGCGCGACGCCGGCTGCGAGACGGCGCAGGGCTTTCAGGCCATTGCGCCGCGTGGCGAACTGCTGCAACGCTCGCTCGAACAGTGGGTCAGCGGCCACCGTGGTGACCTCGAAGCCGCCCTCGACACCTCCCCCATCGCGCTCGACGACATCGACGTCGACACCGAGCTCTTGTGGGACAGCCCCGTCGAGTTGACGGGCAGCGACTTCTACGCCTGGATCGCCGGCGAGGCCGCCGTCATCAAGCGGCTGCGCCGGTACCTGGTGAGCGACGTCGGGGTGAGCCGTCGCGCCGTGGCCTTCATGGGTTACTGGCGCGAAGGGCGCTCCGAAGGACAGTGACCGCGACCGAGGCCGCGCCGAGTGAGGTGGCGCGGCCCGCCGGTGTGGCGCGCTCGCCGCACCTCGTCGCGTCGCGTCGCTCACGCGCCGCCCGCCTGCGCGGCGCCGCCCTGCTAGGCCTCGGTCTCGCCCTCGCCGTGGCGCTGAGCCTCGCGCTCGGGGCCCGGGCGACCGACCTTGCCACCGTCGTCACCGCGCTCACCGACCCGGGAGCGCTCGGCGACCCGGCCGACGCCGTCGCCGTGCGCGACCTGCGGGTGCCGCGCACCGTCATCGGCCTCATCGTCGGCGTCGCCCTCGGCCTCGCCGGCGTCGTGATGCAGGGCGTGGCCCGCAACCCCGTCGCCGACCCGGGCCTGCTCGGGGTCACGGCGGGCGCATCCTTCGCCGTCGTGCTCGGCATCGCCCTCGCGGGCGAGACCGGCGTCATCGGGCTCGCCGTCTGGGCCCTCGCGGGCGCGCTCGTCACGAGCCTCGGCATCGGGGCGCTCGCCCGCGCGGCCGGCGACCGCGCCACCCCCGCCCTACTCGTCGTCGTCGGCTTCGCCGTCACCGCGGGACTCGGCACGCTCACCACCCTCGTGCTGCTCGGCGACCCCGCGGCCCTCGACCGCTACCGTTTCTGGACGGTCGGCTCGCTCACCGGGCGCGAGCTCGACGCCGCCCTCACCCTGCTGCCGCTCGTCGTCGCCGGCGTCATGGTCGCCGCACTGCTGGCCCGCCCGCTCGACGCGCTCGCCCTCGGCGACGACGTGGCACGCGGCCTCGGGTTCCGGCTCGGCGCCGTGCGCGGCGGATCCCTCGTCGCCATCGTGCTGCTCGCCGGCACCGCCACCGCGCTCGCCGGCCCGCTCGTCTTCGTCGGGCTACTCGGCGCCCACGCCGCCCGCGCCGCCGTCGGCGGGCACCACGGTCTGCTGATGCCGGTCGCGGCCGTCGCCGGTGCCGCCTTCGTGCTCGTTGCCGACGTGATCGGCCGCCTCGTCGCACCCCCCGGCGAGCTTGAGGTCGGCATCGTCATCGCCGCCCTCGGCGCCCCGCTGCTCATCGCCCTCGTGCGCGCCCGACGGGCGGTCGCCGCATGAGCGCGGCCGTCGCGCTCGGCGCGCTTGACCGCACCCGACGCGAACGACGGATGCGCGCCGCGAGCACCACGGGCATCCTCACCGCCGTCGGGATCGCCCTCGCGATCACCGCGCTCGCCGTCGGATCGGTCGCGATCGCGCCCGCCGACGTCATCGCCGCGCTCGCCGGCACGGCCGACGGCGGCGCGCAGTTCATCGTGCGCGAGCTGCGCCTGCCCCGGCTCACACTCGCCCTCGTCGTCGGCGCCGCCCTCGGCATGGCGGGCGCGCTGCTGCAGTCGGTCGTGCGCAACCCGCTGGCGAGCCCCGACATCGTCGGCGTCACGGGCGGGGCGAGCGCGGCCGCTGTGCTCGCGATCGGGGCGGGCGCCACGGGTCTCGCCGTATCGGGCTCGGCCCTCGTCGGCGCCGCCGTCGCCATCGTGCTGGTGCTCGCCGCGAGCGGCCGACAGCTCGGCGGAACCCGCATCGTCGTCGTCGGAATCGCCGTCGCCTTCCTCGCACAGGGTGTGCTCGGCTACGCCCTCACCCGCGCCCGCCTCGAGCAGGCCGACAGCGCCTACTTCTGGCTCGTCGGCAGCGTCGGCTCGCCCTCGACCCCCGAAACCCTCGTGCTCGGGATGCTCGTCGCCGTCGTCGCCATCGGCACCGTTCTCGGGCGGGGCGCCCTCGCCGCCCAGCTGCTGGGCGACGAGACCGCGACCGCGGTGGGCTCGCGCCCGCGCCGCACGCGCATCCTCGCGGTGACGGCCTCGACCGTGCTCGCCGCGGCCTCCGTCGCCGTCGCCGGCCCGCTCGCCTTCGTTGCCTTCGTGGCGGGGCCGATCGCCCGACGCCTGCGCGGCGGAGGACCCGCCGTGCTGACCGCCGCCCTCGTGGGTGCAGTGCTCGTGCTCGCCAGCGACCTCGTCGCCCAGAACCTCATCCCCGGATCCCTGCAGCCGCCCGCCGGCCTTGTCACCGGCGCCGTCGGCGCCCCACTGCTCGTGTGGCTGCTGATCCGCGCCGCCCGCCAGGAAGGACGCGCATGACCGCGACCGCACCCGCTCCCGTGACGCTCTCGCCCGACGCGCCCGGCGCCGCCGCGCCCGCCTTGCGCGCCGAGAATCTCACCCTCGGCTACACGAAAGACCGCCCGGTCGTCCACGGCGTCGACGTGGCCGTGCGCCCCGGCGCCCTCACCGTGCTCGTCGGCGCGAACGCGAGTGGCAAGTCGACCCTGCTTCGCGGCCTCGCCCGTCTGCTGCCCGCGCACGAAGGCCACGTCACGCTCGACGGCGACCCGATTGAGCGCATCCCCGCCCGCCAGCTCGCGCGCACGATCGGCGTGCTGCCGCAGAACCCGATCGCTCCCGAGGGAATCACGGCCGGCGAGCTCGTCGCCCGCGGCCGCTACCCGCACCAGCCGGTCTTCCGCGGCCGCTCGAGCGACGACGACGCGGTCGTGGCGGCGTCGCTTGCCGCGACCGACGCCGCCTCCCTCGCCGAGCGGCGCATGGACGAGCTGAGCGGCGGGCAGCGGCAGCGCGTCTGGATTGCGATGGCGCTGGCACAGCAGCCGCGCATCCTGCTGCTCGACGAGCCGACGAGCGCGCTCGACGTCGCCCACCAGGTCGAGGTGCTCGACGTGCTGCGGGCCGAGGTCGACCGGGGCACAACCGTCGTCGTCGTGCTGCACGACCTGACGCTCGCAGCGCGCTACGCCGACGAGCTGGTCGTGCTCTGCGACGGGCGCATCGTCGCGCAGGGCACAGCTGGCGAGGTGCTCACCGAGGCGACGGTGCGGGATGCGTTCGGCATCGACGCGCGCATCTTGACCGACCCCGACACGGGTCGCCCGGTCGTACTGCCCCGGGCGCTTGTCTCGCCCGTTGCCTCCCCGGTTGCGAGCACGGTTCCTAACCCGGCCAAAACCCCGGTTGTCTTCCAGGCGACGGTTTAGTAAGGTTAGGCTTACCTAATCCGTTCTGCCGCCTCGTTGCGGCCCCTCCTCGAGGAGCACCTTTCCCATGCCCGCTGCGCCCCGCGCCCACTCTGCGCGCACCATGACTGCCCGCGCACTGCCCGCCATCGCCCTCGCCGCCGCGAGTGCTCTCGTTCTCGCGGGATGCGCATCCGGCTCCCCCGCCGACGAGGCTGACACGGGATCCGCCCCCGCGGCCGACACGGCCGCCTTCCCGGTCACGATCGAGCACGCCTTCGGCGAGACCGAGATCGCCGAGGCACCCGAGCGGGTCGTCACCTGGGGCTGGGGGTCGACCGATGCGGCCATCGCGCTCGGCGTCGTGCCCGTGGCGATGCCCTTCCAGGCGTACGGCGGCGACGAGAACGGCGTGCTTCCGTGGATCGCCGAGGCCCTCGACGAGGCCGGCGCCGAGACCCCGACCGTGCTGCCCGACACCGGCGAAGACGTGCCGTTCGAAGACATCGCCGCAGCCGACCCCGACGTGATCCTCGCCCATTATTCGGGCATCACCGAGGAGCAGTACGAGACGCTCAGCGCGATCGCCCCCGTTGTCGCGTACGACGACCAGCCGTGGTCGACGCCGTGGCGCGACGTCATCTCGATCACGGGTGAGGCGCTCGGCCTCACCGACGAGGCCGACGCGGTGCTCGACGGCATCGACGCCGAGCTGGCTGCCGCCGCCGACGCGAACCCCGAGTTCCAGGGCGTGAGCCTCGCCACCGCGTGGGACACGGCCGGCACCTTCTACGTCTACGCAGACGAAGACCCGCGCGTCGAGTTCATGCTCGACCTCGGCTTCGTGAACGCCCCCGCCGTCGACGAGCTCGACACCGATGAGTCGCCGTTCTTCTTCACGCTGTCGTACGAGCGTACGAGCGAGCTGGCGAGCGACGTGGTCGTCGTCTACGGTTCGACGGCCGACGAGGCGCAGGCCCTGCTCGACGCCCCGTACGGGCAGGCGATTCCCGCCGTCGCCGATGGCGCCGTCGCCCAGCTCGTCGGCACCGAGTTCATCGCCTCAGTCTCGCCGCCCACCGCGCTGTCGCTGCCGTGGGGCCTCGACGAGGTCGTCGCCCAGCTCGCCGCCGCCGTCGCCGAGATCGGCTGAGCCAGCCCCGGCCACAATTGCGGCACGCGACAACGGCCGCCCTTCCCCGCGCAACTGCGGTGGGAAGGGCGGCCGTTCCGCGTCGTTAGCCGACTATCCCCGTGCGAGTCACGTGGGGCGCAAACTTTCGATGAGCGGCTTGCCGAGAGGTGCCGAGCACAGCCCCGATTGCGGCCCACGAATCACCAGCGGCGTGAGCGAGCGCGACCGCGTCGGCAAGACCCTTTTCCGCGGCTTCAAGCGCATCGAGCGCGGCGCCAACCCTCGCCAGATGGGTGCCGTCGCGCATGTCTTCCGGCGTCAGCTCGAGATCGTCGAGCCACGCCTCGGTGTTGTTCTTCTTTGTCGTCGCCATGTCGTGACTACCTAAACGCCCGATACCCAAAGTGTCAACATAGTGTTGACACTTCCCAGCGGTCCGCCCGCTTGCCCGGCCCTGCCTTCTCTACGCGCTGGGCAGAGCCGCAGCCGCAGCCTTCGCCGCCGGCACCGCTGCCGCGAGCACGCGCTCAACCGCCCGCTCGTCGTGCGCGGCCGACACGAACCACGCCTCGTACACGCTCGGCGGCAGCGAGACACCGTGTTCGAGCATCGCGTGGAAGTAGGGGCCGAAGCGGAAGACGTCTTGGGCCTGCGCCTCCGCGTAGTTCTGAGGGGCGCTGTCGCGGAAGAAGATCGAGAACTGCGAGCCCGCCCATGCAACCGTGTGGGCGACGCCCTCCGCACTCAGCGCATCCGAGAGACCAGAAGCGATCTCGTGCGCGACGCGGGGCAGGTGCTCGTACACCTCGGGGCCGGCGCCGCGCAGCATGGCGGCACCGGTCGCGACGGCGACGGGGTTTCCGCTGAGCGTGCCCGCCTGGTACACCGGGCCGAGGGGAGCAAGCAGGTCGAGAATCTCGGCGCGACCGCCGAGGCCCGCGAGCGGCAGGCCGCCGCCGATGATCTTGCCGAACGTCATGAGGTCAGCGTCGTACGGCACGCCCTCGCGCTCTTCGAGCCCCCACCAGCCGGCCGCCGTCGAGCGGAACCCGGTCATGACCTCGTCGACGATCAGCAGCGCGCCGTGCGCGTGCGCGGTATCGCCGAGCAGCTTGTTGAAGCCCGGCTTCGGCGGCACGACGCCCATGTTGGCGGCGGCGGCCTCGGTGATGACGGCGGCAATGCGGTCGCCGTGCGTGGCGAAGACCTCGGCGAGCGCCTCCTCGTCGTTGTAGGGGATCACGATCGTCTGGGCGGCTGTCTCGGGGGTGATGCCCGCCGAGCCCGGAATACCCAGCGTCGCGATGCCCGAGCCCGCCTCCGACAGCAGCGAGTCGGAATGCCCGTGGTAGTGCCCGGCGAACTTCACGAGCAGCGGCCGGCCGGTCGCGCCGCGCGCGAGGCGGATCGCCGTCATGGTCGCCTCGGTACCGGTCGAGACGAGGCGCAGCTTCTCGATGCCGCGGCGCTCGGCGCCGTCCGGCCCGGTGAGCGTCAGGCGGTCAAGCACGAGCTCGGCCAACTCGACCTCGCCCGTCGAGGCGGCGCCGAATCCGAGCCCCTTCTCGACGGCCGCCCGCGCGGCCGCGATGACGCCAGGATGCGCGTGGCCGAGCAACGCCGGCCCCCACTGCCCCACAAGGTCGACGTATTCGGTGCCCTCGACGTCAACCACGTACGGCCCGTGACCACTCGCGAGGAAGACGGGCGTGCCGCCGACCGAGCGGAACGCCCGCACCGGCGAGTTGACGCCTCCGGGCGTGACGACGAGCGCCCGCTCGAACGCTTCGGCGTTGGTGGTGGGGGTGCGGCCCGAAATGAAGCGGGTCATGAGAGGAGTCCCTTCTGGGCCAGGTCGAGCGCGGCGTACGAGAGCACGGCGTCCGCCCCGGCGCGGCGAATCGAGATGAGCGCTTCGAGCTGCGCGCGGTCGCCGTCGAGCCAGCCGTTCTGCGCGGCGGCGGCGATCATCGCGTACTCGCCCGACACCATGTACGCCCAGACAGGCACGGTCGAGAGGTCGGCGACCTGGCGCAGCACGTCGAGGTACGCGAGCGCCGGCTTCACCATGACCACGTCAGCGCCCTCCTCGAGGTCGATAAGCGCCTCGCGCACACCCTCGCGCCCGTTCGCCGGGTCGAGCTGGTAGGTGCGGCGGTCGCCAGTGAGCTGCGAGTCGACCGCGTCGCGGAACGGCCCGTAGAACGCCGAGGCGTACTTCGCCGAGTAGGCGAGCAGGGCGACGTCGGTGTGGCCCGCGTCGTCGAGCGCGGTGCGCACGGCGGCCGTCTGGCCGTCCATCATGCCGCTGAGGCCGAGCAGCTGCGAACCGGCCTCGGCCTGGGCGATCGCCATGGCCGTGTAGCGCTCGAGCGTGGCGTCGTTGTCGACCCGGCCGCGCGCATCCAACACGCCGCAGTGGCCGTGGTCGGTGAACTCGTCGAGGCAGAGGTCGGTCTGCACGACGAGCGCGTCGCCGACCTCGTCGGCGATCGCGCGGGTGGCGACATTGAGGATGCCCTCGGGGTCGGTCGCGCCCGAGCCGACCGCATCGCGGCTGGCGGGCACACCGAACAGCATGACCCCGCCAAGCCCGGCCTCGGCCGCCTCGGCGGCGATCCGCCGCAGGCTGTCGAGCGAATGCTGCTCGACCCCCGGCATTGACGCGATCGGCTGCGGGGCGTCGAGGCCCTCGCGCACGAATAGCGGCAGCACGAGGTGCCGGGGGCTCAGCTCGGTCTCGCTGACGAGGCGGCGCATCGCCGCCGACTGGCGCAGGCGGCGAGGGCGGATGCGCGGGGCGAGATCGCGGGAAAAGGTGTCGGTCACGGGGTCCCTCCCAGCGGGGCGAGCTCGGCGGCGCCCTGCTTCAGCAGATCCTCCACAACGCGGGCCGCCGCGTCCTCCGCCGGGGTCTTCGTGTCTTCGAGGTACAGGGCGTGGGCGCTCGAGACGCGCTCCCCCGTCTCTGGCGAGTAGACCCGCGCCGAGAGGAAGAGCATGCCGCCATCGATGAACGCGTGCGCGCCGAGCGGGGCCGAGCAGCCGGCCTCGAGTAGGCGCAGCACGGCGCGCTCGGAATCGACCGCGACGCGGGTGGCGTGGTGATCCATGCTCTTCAGCGCCGAGCGCAGCGGGCCGCGGGCGTCGGCCCGCGTCTCGACGGCGAGCGCGCCCTGGCCGGGGGCGGTTGGCCAGCCGTCGATCCCGAGGTGCTCGGTAATCACGTCTTCCCGGCCGATGCGCTCGAGGCCCGCCGCGGCGAGCACGACGGCGTCGAGGTCGGCATCCACGCCCTCCTTATCGCCGAGCACGCGCCCGATGCGGGTGTCGACGTTGCCGCGCAGGTCGACAATCTGAAGCGCCGGGCGGCGCCGGCGCAGCTGGGCGCGCCGACGCGGCGAGCCCGTGCCGACCTTTGCGCCGTCGGGAAGCAGATCGAGCGTGACCGCATCGCGTGAGACCAGCGCGTCGCGCGCATCCGCCCGCTTGGGCATGGCGGCGACCACAAGGCCATCGTGCGGGGTCGTCGGCAGGTCTTTCAGCGAGTGCACGACCACGTCGCAGTCGCCCGCGAGCAGCGCCTCGCGCACGGCGGCGACGAACACGCCGACGCCACCCATGCTCGCAAGCGACGCCGTCGAGGTGTCGCCGTGGGTCGTGATCGGCACGAGCTCGACCGGCTGACCTGTGCGGGCCGCGATCGAGTCGGCGACGCGCTGCGACTGGGCGAGCGCGAGGGCGCTTCCGCGAGTGCCGAGCCGGATCGGGGCGGACTCGGCACCACTCACGGCTGCAGACCCGAAATCGCCGGCTTGAAGCCCGCGCGCACGTTCTCGCAGCAGCCCGGGCGGCACACGTCGTACCAGGGGCCGAGCGTCGTCTCGCGCACGCGCTCGCTCGTCGGGGTGCCGTTGAGGCGCTCCTCAATCAGGTCGATGAGGCCGCTGACGTAGACGGGGTCGACACCTGGCGTCGGCACCCGCAGCGCGCGCAGATTGTGCTCTTCGCAGGTCTCCATCGCCTCGGTGTCGAGATCCCACATGACCTCCATGTGGTCGCTCACGAAGCCGACCGGCACCATGACGATCGCGGTCGCGCCGGCGGCGGCGTGCTCGGCGATTGCGTCGTTGATGTCAGGCTCAAGCCACGGCTGGCTCGGGGGTCCCGAACGGCTCTGGTAGACGAGCTGCCACTCGACGTCGGGCAGGTTCGCGTGCCCGTCTTCGGCGCGCAGCTCGGCGAGCGCCTTCTGCATGATGACCTCGCTGACGGCGAGGTGCTGGGCGGCGTAGGCGCCGCCGTCGCCCCAGTCGACGTCACGCGGTCCGCTGCGCTCCGCGTCAGACGTCGGGATGCTGTGGGTCGCGAACAAGACACGCGTCGTCGTGAGGTCGGCGCCCTCCGCGATCAGCGTGCGCAGCGCATCCACGACGCCGGCGACGAAGGGCTGCACAAAGCCGGGCGCGTCGAAGAACTGGGCGATCTTGTCGATGCGCACCTCGCCCCACAGGCCCGTCTCGTCGAGAGCCTTCGCGAAGTCTTCGCGGTACTGGCGGCAGCTCGAGAAGCTCGAATACGCGCTCGTCGCGAGGCCCAGAATTGTGCGGTGGCCGTCGTCGTAGGCCTTCTGCAGCGCCTCAGGCAGGTACGGATCCCAGTTGCGGTTGCCCCAGTAGATCGGAATGCCAAGGCCCCGGCGGTCGGCCTCGGCCTGCAGGGCGGCCTGCAGCTCGCGGTTCTGCTGGTTGATCGGGCTCACGCCGCCGAAGTGGCGGTAGTGGTGCGCGACCTCTTCCAGGCGCTCGTCGGGGATCCCGCGGCCGCGGGTGACGTTGCGGAGGAAGGGGATGACATCGTCCTGCCCCTCGGGGCCGCCGAAGCCGGCGAGGATCACGGCGTCGTAGGCAACGGCCTCCTCGACGCGGCCGGGCAGCACGTACTTCTGCGCCGTCTCGCTCGCCGCGCGGGCGAACTGCTCGCCCTCGTAGCGGCCCTCGTTCAGGTCGACGACGACGGCCTTGCCGTCGGTACCGAGCCCGTTGTTCGTGATGGTCATCGCACAACCTCCAAGATCTGCGCGTCAATGTCGGCGTCGCCGAAGCGCCTGCCGGTGAAGAACGGAACCTCTTCGCGCACGTGGCGCCGCGCCTCCGTGTAGCGCAGGTCGCGCATCATGTCGACGAGGTCTAACAGATTGTCGCTCTCCAACCCGAGCAACCACTCGTAGTCGTTGAGCGCGAACGCCGCGACCGTGTTCGCCAGCACGCCCGTGAACGCGCTGCCCTTGCGGCCGTGCTCGGCGAGCATCTCGCGGCGCTCGTCGTCGGGCAGCAAGTACCACTCGTACGAGCGCACGAACGGGTACACGCAGAGCCACTCGAGCGGGTCTTTGCCGAGCATGAAGGCGGGAGCGTGGCTGCGGCTGAACTCGGCCTGCACATGCACGCCCATCGCGTTCCAGGTCGGAAGCAACGTCGACAGCAGCGGGGCGCGACGGATGGTGCGCATGGCCGCCTGAATCGCTTCGGGGCTCTCCCCGTGCATCCAAACCATGATGTCGGCGTCAGAGCGCAGGCCGCTCACGTCGTAGAGGCCACGCACGACGACGCCCGTCCCGGCGACGGCGGCGAGTGCCTCGGCGACGCCCGCGCCGCTGGCCTCGCGGTGGGGGTCGCGCCGCAGCACGGCGTAGAGGGTGTAGGCAACCTGGTCGGTCATGGGATGAGCTCCTTCGCAGTGCGCTCGGCGTGGGCGATGACGGCGGCGAGGCCCGTTCCGGAGGCCTGTTCGCCGATGGTGGGGATGCTGGGGTGCGGTTCGGTGGGCTGCGCGCGGCTCCACGAGACGGTCGCGTGGTCAACGACCTGTGGCGCCTCGAGGGGGACGCCGAGCAGGGTGCTCGCGTCGGCGAGGGCCGTCGACAGCTCGGCGGGTTCGGCGTAGCTGAGGCGCACGAGTTCGGTGCTGCCTGCACGCTCACGCAGCCACGGCCACTTCGCCGTGAGGTGGGTGAGAGCGCGGGCGCGCACGCGGCTGCCGCGGGCGACGAGCAGGCCGGTGCCGCGCGGGGCGTCGGCGAGGGCGGGCGCGTTGAGGGCGATCGTGACGAGGTGCGCGGGGCTCGTCGTGGCGGGCTCGGCGATGCCGGGCGCGGCGATCACGATGCGACCGTTTTCGCGCGTGACCGTGCCGTTCGCGTGGGTGAGCGAGACCGTGCCCTCGTCGACCAGTTCGGCGGTGGTGCCGGTGACGATCTCGCCGCCGGCTTTCTCGATTCCGGCGAGCAGCGCATCCACGAGCGTGTGAAGGCCGCCGTCGAGGCTCGCGACGAGGCTGCCCGCGGGGGCCGCGTCGCGCACGCGGCGCACCGCGGCGGCGAGCGCGGTGCCGCGCGACATGTGGCGCGGAACCTCGCCGAGCGCCGAGACCGGCACCTCATCGGGGTGGCGCGAGTGCACCCCCTCAACGACGGGAGCGACGAGCTTCTCGAGCACGCCCGTGCCCATGCGGCGGCGCACGAGCTCGCCGACGGTGTCGGCCTTCGCGCCAATCAGCCCGGGAATCAGCGGGTCGAGCGCCGCGCGCCAGGCGGCGCCCCAGCCGACGACGGCGGCGACGTCGCTCGCGAGCGGGACCCCCGGAATGCCCAGCACGCTCGCGGCGGGCAACGGATGCGCGCGGCCGTCGGCGCCGAACAGCCACGCCGGGTAGGCGGCCGGCTGCACGACGCGGTCGTCGAGGCCGAGCTCGGCGAGCAGCGTGGGGATCGCGTCGCCGCGGGTGGCGAAGGCTTCGGCGCCCGAGTCGAGGGTGATGCCGGCGACCGTGTGACGGCCAAGCTGACCACCGGGCCGCTGCGCAGAGTCGACGACGAGCACCCCGCGGCCGGCACGGGCCACGCGGTACGCGAGGGTGAGGCCCGCGACCCCTCCCCCGATGACGACGACGCGCTGCACGGGCTACTCCGCGGCGTCGCGCTCACCGTGCACGTAGCGCACGATGCGGGTCAGCACGTCGGGGTCGGTCTCGGGCGGCACGCCGTGGCCGAGGTTCACCACGTGCGCGCGGGCGGCCTGGCCGCGCTCGAGCACGTCGTCGATGTGGGCCTTCAGCGCCGGCCAGGGGGCGGTCAGCATCGCGGGGTCGATGTTGCCCTGCACCGTGAACTGCTCGCCAAGAATCGCTGCCGCGTCGTCGAGCGGGATGCGCCAGTCGACGCCGACGGCGTCAACGCCGAGGGCCGTGATGTCGGGGAAGATGCGGTCGGTGCCGAGACCGAAGTGCACCTTCGGGACGTCGAGACCGCGCAGGTGGTCGAGGGCCCGCTTCGAGTGCGGGAAGACGCGGCGGCGGTAGTCCTCGCGCGAAAGCGAGCCGACCCACGAGTCGAAGAGTTGCGCGGCGCTCGCGCCCGACTCGACCTGGGCGCGCAAGAACTGACCCGTGACGTCGGCGCACCAGTTCAGCAGGGTCGCCCACGTCTGCGGGTCGGAGCGCATGAGCGAGCGCGCCCGAATCTGGTCCTTCGACGGGCCGCCCTCGACGAGGTAGGCGGCGAGGGTGAAGGGCGCGCCGGCGAAGCCGATCAGCGGCGTCGAGCCGAGCTGCTCGACGGTCTGCGCAACGGCCTGACGCACCGGGTCGAGCGCGGCCGGGTCGAGCGGGCGCAGTTTCAGTACGTCGGAGGCCGTACGCACGGGGGTGTCGAGCACCGGCCCGCGCCCGACGACGATGCGCACATCCACGCCGGCGAGCAACACCGGCACGACAATGTCGCTGAAGAAGATCGCCGCGTCGACGCCGTGGCGACGCACGGGCTGCAGCGTGATCTCGCTTGCCATGTCGGGCGTGAGGCACGCCTGCAGCATGTCGCCGCCGGCGCGCAGCTCGCGGTACTCGGGCAGCGAGCGCCCGGCCTGGCGCATGAACCACACGGGGGTGCGCTCGGGGCGCTCACCGCGGTAGGCGCGAACGAGGGGAGAATCGGCCGTACGGCCGTCAACGAGCGGATGCTCAGGCTTCAAAGACACGCCCCTCAGGATAGGCCCGCCGCTCGGGGGGTTCCTGACCGGCTCCTGCGCGGAAAACCCCCGGTCAGTGAAGGATGCTCGCGGCATCGTTCCTGAACGATCGGTCGGAAAGAGCGGCGTACCATTGTGCGAGTGCTCCTGTGCGTTACGGCGAACCATCGCAACACGCCGTTCGATCTTCTCGAACGGCTGTCGGTCGACGCTGAACGCCTGAGTGCGCAGGTCGCCGGCTCACACGACGCCGTGCGGGGCGCGGTCAGCATTTCGACCTGCAACCGCGTCGAGGTCTACCTCGACATCGACGCCCCCGACCTCAAGGCGCGCGAGATCGCATCCCGCGCCGTCGGTGACGCGCTCGACGGCCTTGCCGGCGTCGGCACGGCCGAGGCGCTGTCGAACGCGGAACTGCTGAACGACGCCCGCGCCGTGCACCACCTCTTCTCGGTGTCGGCGGGCCTCGAGTCGGTTGCCGTGGGCGAGGAGGAGATCGCGGGCCAGGTCAAGCGTGCCGCCGCTGCCGCCCGCGAGCTCGGCACCACCTCCCCCGCCCTCGACCGCGCCTTCCAGCAGGCGATCCGCACGGCTCGCGCCGCCCGCGCGGAGGGCGACGCGAGCGCGACTGGCCGCTCGCTCGTGCGCCTCGCGCTCGATCTCGTCGGCAGCCGACTGCGCGACTGGCAGGGCGTGAACGTGCTGCTGATCGGCACCGGGCAGTATGCGGCCACGACGGTTGCCGCTCTCCGTGAGCGGGGCGCCGACCGCATCCGGGTGTATTCGCCGACCGGTCGCGCGCAGGTGTTCGCCGAGCGCTCGGCCACCGAACCGACCAACGAGTTGTCCCCGTCACTGACGTGGGCGGATGTCGTCATCACCTGCACGACGCGACTGTCGGTCGACGTCGACGATGTTCCGCAGGACGCCACCTTCTACGCGGTTGATCTCGGTCTGCCCCGAAACATCGACCCGGAGGTGGGCGAGCTCGAGGGCGTGACGCTGCTCGACCTCGAGACGGTGCGCATGCACGCTCCCCTCGTGCAGTGGAGCGCGGCCGAGGATGCGCGCGCCGTGGTCGACGCTGCCGCGCACGAGTATTCGGCCCACGCGCAGGTCACGCCGGCGATTGTGGCGCTGCGCGAGCACGTCTTGTCGATCGTCGACGCCGAGATTGAGCGTGTTCGTCGCCGCGGCGATGACGGCCGAGCGGAGGAGTCGCTACGGCACCTTGCGGGCGTTCTGCTGCACACCCCGTCGACGCTGGCTCGCCAGCACGCGGCGCGCGGTGACGCGGATGCGTTCGGTCAGGCGGTGACGACGCTGTTCGGCATCGAGGTGGCCGAGCAGGCGGCTGCGGCCGCAGGGGGAGACGCTGCGGCGTCAGGCGCTGACGCGGTCGATGACGGCGAGCAGGGCGAGGCCGTAGGCCTCGGGGGCTGAGACGCTCTCGTAGCGGTGCTCGACGTCGTCGAGCTGCGCGGTGACGATGTAGCCGTCGTCGGTGCGCTCGAGCGATCGGAAGCTGCCGCGCAGCAGATCGCGCAGCTGGTCTTCGCGTGGAAGCCACAGTGCGTCGGCGACGTCGACTGAGTCGAGTGCCCATTCGGTGGTGCCGTTGAAGCCGAGCACGGTGCCTGTCGGGTAGTGGTGCGCTTCGATGGTGAGGTCGCTGACGGTGAAGATGTCGCCGTCGAGTTCGGCGCGGTCGATTTGGAATCGGTCGCCCGATTCGGGGTGCCACGCGAGGCCGGTGTCGCGGAGTTGCCGGGCGAGGGCGGTGCTGATCATGTCTTCACGGTGACAGCACGAACCGGATGCCACCTGTGCGGGGCATCCGGTTCGTGTGAGTGGTGCGGGTCGGGGGCCGCTTACTGTTTTCGGGTCAGTTCACGACCCCCGACCGCGCTGCGTGGGGCGCTGGGTTACGCCTCCACGCGACGGCGGGCGACGACCGCGCCGATGCCCGTCAGGGTGATGAGCAGTGCGATGATGCCGACTGTTCCGAGCATGCCGCTCGCGCCGGTGAGGGCGAGGGTCGGCAGGTCGGTCTCTTCGAGACTCAGCGTGGGCAGGTCGCAGGCGCCGGCCGCCGGAGCCGGGAAGCTGAGCGTCCACTCGGTCTGCGTCTCGAAGCCGAACCCGAAGCCCTGCAGGGCCACAGCCTCAACCTCGACGGTGCTGCCGGTTGTCGCGGTGTAGGTACCCGGTGCGGTGACCTGACCGTTGACGAGCCACTGCACACCCTCGACCGCGTTGAGCGTGTAGCTGCCGGCCGTGGTGCAGGTGGCCTGCGTGGTCGACAGCGTCGGGGTCACGAGCGGCGAGGTGACGAGGTCACAGCCTTCTTCCGGAAGCTCGAACTCGACGGTCAGCTCGGTGATCGACTCGGGTGAGAAGAACAACCCGGGCGTCTCGGGGTCGAGGCTCGCGGTGATAACCGGCTGGTCATCGATCTCAAGGCCGGTGAACACGCGCTGGTCCGTCTGCTCGCCGTCGACCGTCCAGATGACGCCGGGGGCGTCACTGAGCTCGATCGTGCCACCGAGGAGGCAGTCGTAGCTGTACTCAACGAAGGCATCAACGACCGTGGGGTCGCTCGCACAGAGCGGGCTCGCCTGCGGGTAGCTGAGGTCAACCACGAGGCTCGGGTTGACCGAGAGCGTCACCGAGCTGAGCGAACGGGTCCAGCCGAAGTTCTCGTCTCCGACGTTCGTCCATTCGCCGTCCGCGAGCTCCCAACCGGGCCAGCCAGCAGCCTGGCCGTCGACGACCGCGGCACCGGGCCACAGCACGCGACCCGAGAAGACGCCGTCTTCGACGGTGCCCTCAAGGTTGTCAAGCACAAGCTCGCGCTCGTTGCCCTCGCTGTCGAGGCCGCTGAAAATGATCTCCGCGTCCTCGAGTCCGGCCGTCGACTGGTTGTCGGGGTCGTTCAGCTCGATCGAGAAGAGGATGTACGGAACATCCGTCTCACAGGCGGTCGTTGCGATCGATCCTTCGAGCGTCGGCTCCTCACAGAGGCTCGAGTCGGGGCCAGCGAGTTGCTTCGTCACCGTCAGCGACTTCTCACCGTTCGGGAAGATGGTCCCGGTCGGAGCCGTGAAGACCACCGACACCGAGGTGCCGTCCTCACTGAACTGCGGCTCACCCGCGGTGACACCTTCACTGAAGCTCAGGGCACCCAGGGTCGCACCCGTCGCACACGTGGGATCAATCACTGTGAAGTCTGCCGTCACCTCGTCGCAGAGCTCGCGGTTGGGCAGCGGATCGATCGTGCCCGTGCGGGTGATCGAGTCGCGGAACTGGCCATCGACGAAGAACTTCGCACCCGAGTTCGCGGTGAAAACCACCTCGTACTCGAAGCCGTTCTCAGCAGCCGGAACCTGCGTCACCTCGGACGTCGCGTTGGCCAGCGTGAAGTCGACCTCCGACCAGTCCTGACCCAGATCACACGTGGCATCCGGCACCGACAGCGACGCCGTCGCCATTGCACACAGGGTGAAGTCGGGGCCGAGCAGCGGCTTCGTGACCGTGAGCGACTTCTCGCCACCGGCGAACGCGTAGCCCGCCTGCGCCGTGAAGGTCACCGACACCGATGTGCTGTCGTCACTGAACTGCGGCTCACCCGCGGTGACACCCTCGCTGAAGCTCAGGTCGCCCAGGGTCGACCCCGACAGACACGTCGGGCCGTTGACCGTGAAGTCGGCCGTGACCTCGTCACAGAGCTCGCGGTTCGGCAGCGGATCGATCGTGCCCGTGCGGGTGATCGAGTCACGGTACTGACCGTCAACCAAGAACTTCGCACCCGAGTTCGCGGTGAAAACCACCGCGTACTCGTAGCCGTTCTCGGCCGAAGGCTCCTGCGTCACCTCAGCGGTCGCGTTGGCCAGCGCAAAGCTCACCTTCGACCAGTCCTGACCCAGGTCACACGTGGCATCCGGAACCGTCAACGACGCGGTCGCCGTGGCACACAGTCGGAAGTCGGGGCCTGCGAGGTCCTTCGTCACCGTTAGCGACTTCTCGCCACCAGCGAATGCGAACCCGGGGAGTGCGGTGAACGTCACCGACACCGAGGTGCCTTCCTTGGCGAAGACAACGTCGCTGACCGAGACCTGCTCGTCATCGAAGATGTAGTCGCCCAGGGTCGACCCCGACAGACACGTCGGGCCGTTGACCGTGAAGTCGGCCGTGACCTCGTCACAGAGCTCGCGGTTCGGCAGCGGATCGATCGTGCCCGTGCGGGTGATCGAGTCACGGTACTGACCGTCAACCAAGAACTTCGCACCCGAGTTCGCGGTGAAAACCACCGCGTACTCGTAGCCGTTCTCGGCCGAAGGCTCCTGCGTCACCTCAGCGGTCGCGTTGGCCAGCGCAAAGCTCACCTTTGACCAGTCCTGACCCAGGTCACACGTGGCGTCCGGAACCGTCAACGACGCGGTCGCCGTGGCACACAGTCGGAAGTTCGGGCCCTCGGGAGTGAAGGTGAAGACCTTGGTCGTCTTCTGCCCCTCGAACAAGAAGCCCGGCTTCGCGGTGAACGTGATGACCTTCTGGCCGTTTTCGCCATCGGTGATGACGTAGCTCGACTGCTCGGCGTTGTACTCAAAACCCTGAACGTTCAGCGAGCTGCCCGTCAGGCAGTCTGCCGGTGTGATGTCGATGAAGGCCGTCGTCACGACACACTTCGTCAGGTCAGGCCCGGTCGGTGTAAAGGTGAAGATCTTCGTCGCCGCGCCACCCTCGAAGGTGTAGCCAAGGGCCGCCGTGAAGGTGATGACCTTCTGGCCGTTCTCACCGTCGGTAATCGCGTACGTCGACTCTTCGGCCACGAAGCTGAACTTGCTGGGGTCCAGCGCACTACCCGTAAAGCAGTCAGCCGCGGTGAACGCAATGGCGGCGTCGGTCACCTTCGGTGTGAAGCCACACAGCGAGGTGTCGTTCGTCGACGACGTCGAGTGCTTCAGGTTTTCCCAGAAGAGCGACATGCCGGCCTTCGGCCCACTGAGGCTGAAGAACTGCGGCTGGCCGGTGGAGACGCCGGTCTGGATCACATTGCCGCCGTCGTCCTTAACCGTCCACGCGACGCCGGCACGGTCGGACGTGACGCGCATGATGTACACGCCAGCGGGCCATGAGGTGGTGTCGTTCGCGTAGGCGAGGTTTGTCACGGGGCCCTCGACCTGCGTCTTGCACATGAACGTCAATTTCATGTCGGCGCAGAGTGTGCGGTCGGCTCCTGGCAGGGTGCCGGTCACCGTCAGCTTGGTGCTGCCGTTCGACAGCGTGTAAGTCTTGCCGTCACGTGTACCCGCAAGGCTCGGTGCGAAGGTCGTGCCCGAGTTCGCGGTGAACACCACCTCGAAGGTGCCGCCCTGCGAACCGTCCTTGGTGACAACGCCGGTCGCGTTCGCGACACCCGTGAAGCTGTTCGCCGTGATGGGCGATGCTCCTGCCACACAGGTCGCAACACCGACCGTCACGTCACCGGTTGCCGTTGCACAGGTGGCCGGGTTTGCATTGGGGAGGAAGCCGGTGAACACAACCTGCGTCCGCGCATCGTTCACACCAGGCGTGCCGATGGGGAAGGTTGCTGAGTCAATCGCGCGAGCGACGACGCGGTAGTTCTGGCCACCCGTGACATTGGTGTACGTGGGCGCGTCGAACCGCGCCTGGGTTGTCGTACCCAACACCAGTTTCGCCGGGCTCGTGCACGTCTCGGGAGTCACCGAAACCGACGCAGCCGCTGGGGTCGAGCCCTTACACACAATCCAGTGAGAAACAGCCTGGCCTGTGGGCGTCTTGTAGACCGTGCCCGCGGTGGGGAACTCGTATACCGCGTTGCCGAAGTTGTCGCCATTACCGCCCTTGACGATCAAGACTTCCCAGCGGTCGCCCGGCCATGACTGTTTGAACGTGTTCAGCTTCACGCCACCGCCGCTGAGGCCACCGTGCTCACCGCCACTTGCCGTGTGCTTGTAACACTCGACGGCGTGCGGGTAGAGGTTCTTCCAGTAACTGGCCTGGTTCATCTCCGACCCGTTATTGGGGTTCGCAAACGCGGTCGCCGCACCGCCCACGCTCATACCGAGCGCGAGGGCGAGCGTCGTGACCACGGCGAGAATTTTTCTGCGCAACATGGGTAACAGCTCCTGGGGGTAGGGAGCACTGCGCGCTCGACGAACGGGCGCGCGGCATTCGGGTAAGGGTGGTGCACGCGATGGGGGTCGCGTTACCGCCGCGGGTACGGCGGTTCGGGTTTTCGGGTAATTCAGCTACGGCCCTCGGCGAACGTCGGGTATGCCGAGTCCATAGACCTGCTCACTATAACCATCCTGAAAAAACCCCGACAACGTAGACGGTCTAGTCTGCCCGCAGGCTGGGGGTACCCCCGTTGTGAAGGATCAGTGCACCCACTCGAGCAAGTCGAGGCCGAAGGTGCGCATCGCGTCGAGCACGCGCAGTCGTGAGGCAAGGTCACGGTCATCGAACTGCACTGACAGCGCGTAGGTCAGGCCCGCGCGCGGCCCCCGCAGAACTCCCGCCTCCGAGCGAACGCCCACATCAGTCCCGGTCTTGTTGATCATCCAGGTGTTGTGTTCGACACCCTGGTGTGACAGCGGGTCTCTGCCGAACGCACTCGCCACCAACGAGAGGTCGGTGTTGAGCGAGAGCCAGCCCAGCACGCGATCACTCGTCTGCCGGTCGATGATTTGCCCGTGCATGAGGGCGTGAAACAGCCACGACAGCTCGGCCGCCGAGCCGACCGACAGTTGGGGGGCGTGGTCCGGGCCGCGGGTATCGCGCACGACGTCAAGTAGGGCGGTGCGCACGAGGCCGAGCTGTTCTGTTCGCGTGCGCACCGCATCCAGCCCGATCTGGCGCAGCAAAACGTTCGTCGCCAGGTTGTCGCTGGTTGCCCCGACCAGGGCGGCCAGGTCGCTGATGGGCATCGCCGGCGCCTGCAGGTGCCGCCAGATGCCACTGTCGGCGACCGCGTCGCGCGGCTCGCGGTCGACGATCGCGAAGTCCGACAGGCGGCGCTCGGTGAGGCGAGCGCTCACCTCGACGAGCAACAAAATCTTTCCGATGGATGCGGTGGGCAAGACGATCCGCTCGTCCACCGCAAAAATCGGCTGCCCCGAATCGAGTTCGAGCACCGCGACCGACACCCGCGCTCCCCCGTAGGCGAGCTGGCCGAGCGCCCGAAACGACGGACGGAATGACGGGTCGCGCGTGACCGCCGCGTGGCGCGCCGACGTCGGGGACGCGGCGCGCGCATCCCGTCGTCTCGTCAGCGGCGCATCGTTCACCAGATCGTGACCCGCTCCTCCGGCGCCAGCCACAGGGCGTCCTCGGCCGTCACGCCGAACGCGTCGTAGAACGCGTCGATGTTGCGCACGATCTGATTGCAGCGGAACTCGTTCGGCGAGTGCGGGTCAATCGACAGCAGGCGCAGCGCCTCTTCTGGGCGAATCGCGATCTGCCACGCCTGGGCCCACGACAGGAAGAATCGCTGGGCGCCCGTCAAGCCGTCGATCACCGGCGGCTCCTCGCCGTCGAGCGAGATGAGGTACGCCTTCCAGGCGATGCCGAGTCCGCCCAAGTCGCCGATGTTCTCGCCAATCGTGAGCGCGCCATTGACGTGGTGGCCGGGCGCCTCGCTCGGCTCAAGCGCGTCGTATTGGGCGATGAGCGAGCCCGTGCGCTCTTCGAACGCCGCGCGGTCGGCGGCCGTCCACCAGTCACGCAGGGCGCCGTCGCCGTCGTAGCGCGAGCCCTGGTCGTCGAAGCCGTGCCCGATCTCGTGCCCGATGACCGCGCCGATCGCGCCGTAGTTGGCCGCCGCATCCCGATTCGGATCAAAGAACGGGAACTGAAGGATCGCCGCGGGGAACACGATCTCGTTGAAGCCGGGGTTGTAATAGGCGTTGACCGTCTGCGGGGTCATGAACCACTCGTCGCGGTCGATGGGGGCGCCGATCTTCGCCAACTCGCGCTGGAACTCGAACTCGCCCGCCGCCCGCACGTTCGCGAGCAGGTCGCTCGCGTCGACGGCGAGCGCCGAGTAGTCGCGCCACGTCGCCGGGAAGCCGATCTTCGGGGTGAACTTCTCGAGCTTGTCGAGGGCGCGCTCGCGAGTCTCGGGCGTCATCCACTCCAGCGTCTCGATCGACTGGCGGTAGGCGGCGATCAGCATGGCGATGAGCTCGTCCATCTGCTCTTTCGCCTGCGGCGGATAGTGCCGTTCGACGTAGACCTTGCCGACGGCCTCGCCCATCGCGCCCTCGACGAAGGCGACGCCGCGCTTCCAGCGGGCGCGCAGCTCGGGGGCACCGGTGAGGGTGCGGCCGTAGAAGTCGAAGTTCTGGTTCACAAAGTCGCTCGACAGGTACGCGGCCATCGAGCGGATCACGTGCCAGCGCAGCCAGTCTTGCCAGTCGGCGAGCGGGGTGTCGGCGAGCACGGCGACAAAACCCTCGGTGAAGTCGGGCTGACGAACGACGACCTCGCCGAATGCATCGGCGCCGATGCCGTAGCCGTCCCGCCAGACGGCGAGATCGACCGAGCCGGCGAGCGCCTGCCAGTCGGCCCACGAGCGCAGGTTGTAGGTGGCCTGGGCGTCGCGGTTCTTCACCGTCGACCAGTGGTGCGCGGCGAGCGCCGTCTCGAGCGCGATGATGCGCTCGGCGCGGTCGCCCGCGTTCTCAAGGCCCGCGAGCGCGAGCATCTTCTCGACGTGGGCGCGGTAGGCGGTGCGGGTCGCGGCGTGCGCGTCTTCCCGGTAATACGACTCGTCGGGCATGCCCAGGCCGCCCTGCTCGACGAAGATGATGTACCGCTCGGGGTCTCCCGGATCGTTGTCGATGAAGAGCTGCAGCGGGCCGCTGACGCCCTGGCGCTGGAGGCGTCCGATCGTCGCGAGCAGCGCATCCTTGTCGGCGACGGCGTCAACCTCGGCGAGCAGCGGGGAGAGCGGTTCGGCGCCGAGCGCGTCGATGCGGTCCTCGTCCATGAACGAGGCAAACAGGTCACCGACCTTGCGCTCTTCCGTACCGGGCTCGGCGCCCTGCGCCTCTTCGATGATCGTGCGCACGGCCTTCTCGGCCTCCTCGGCCAGCACCATGAACGAGCCGTAGCGCGCCTTATCGGCGGGGATCTCGGTGCGCGCGACCCAGCGGCCGTTCACGTGCCGATACAGGTCGTCTTGCGGTCGGATGCTCGGGTCGAGTTCGTCGCGGATGATGCCGCTTGCGAGGTCTGCAGTCACGAAGATCGAGCCTAATCGCGGCGCCCCATGACCTCCATGGGAAATGTGGCGGCAAGGAAACACGCTGCGGCAATGACCGCGAGGGTGACCAGGGCGGCGGCGGGCGACGCGAGAGCGGCAACACCCCCGGCCACCGGGTAGGTGAGGGCGTACCAGGCGTGCGAGGTGGAGAACCGAGCGGCGAAGACCGCGGCATGCGCGTCGGCCGGCACCTCGCGTCGAATGAAGCGGGCGCTCGGCGTGCTGATCGCACTCGACGCGACGCCGAGCCCCAACCAGACGACGACGATCGCCGACAGGGTGAGCGTCTCGCTCGCGGCCATGGCGGCCGTCGCCGCGAGGGTCGCCGCCGCCAGCATCGCACCGCCGCGCATCACCGCGGCGTCGCTGACGCGACGCAGCAGAGCGCCGAGCGACAGCGCGAGCGCGATCGATCCGAGGCCGAACGCGACGAGAGCAGCGGCGAGCGGTGTCGCGGGGTCACCGGGGGCCGCGTCGCCCACCAGCACAACGGTCAGCACGAGCACGGTCGCGTAGACGGTCGCCGTCGCGCCGTCGAGCACCGCCGCAAAGCGTGGACCCGGGGTGCGTGCAAGCGTGCGCACCCCAACGCTCAGTCGGCGCCGGAACCGCTCGCCGCTCGCGCCGACGAGCCCCAGCGACCCCGCCGCAACAACCGCGACGGCAGAGAGCACGAACCCGGCCCCGGTGACGGCGAAGAGTGCTGTCGTCGGCACGACCAGTACGAGCACGGCCGCGAGCGGCGGGCTCACGAGCGACTCGAGGTCGTACGCGAGTCGCGACAGCGACTGGGCCGCGGTGTAGTCGCGCTCCTCGGGCAGCACACGCGGGATCACTGCCTGATAGCTCGGCGTGAACACCGCTGACGCAAGCTGCAGCAGCGCGATGCCGACAAATAGCTGCCAGGGGGTGGTGACCGTGACGAGGGCGACCGCGACGAGCATCCGTATCGCGTCGGCGGCGATGAGCACCGCGCGACTGGAGCGCCCGGCGAGCAGCGCCGTGGCGATCGGCGACACCACGACGTACACCGCGATGCGAATCGTGAGGGCGGTGGCGATGACGGCCGACGCTTGTGCGGCATCGAGGTCAACCGCAACGAGAGCAATCGCGACCGTGAGCAGGCCCGTCGCGACGAGCGACGAGACCTGCGAGGCAAAGAGCGCCGCAAACCGGCGGTTGCGCAGAATGCGAATCATGTCGCCTGGCGCGGGGCGGCTGGGGCGATGGGCACGCAGTCATTGTGGTGCACGGCGGCGGATAGCGTTGGCTCGTGCTGCGCTGCCGTGTGACTTCGCTCGATCGCGACATTCTGCGACTCGCGGTGCCGTCGCTGGGGGCGCTCGTCGCCGAGCCGGTGTTCGTGCTGACCGACACGGCGATGGTGGGGCACCTCGGTGCCCCCGCGCTTGCCGGGCTGGGCATCGCCAGCACGGTGCTTCAGACGGCGGTGGGGCTCTTGATCTTTCTCGCCTACGCGACGACGCCGATCGTCGCGCGGCGCCTCGGTGCGGGCGACCGACCGGGCGCCCTCTCGGCCGGCGTCGATGGCCTGTGGCTCGCGCTCGGCCTCGGCGTGGTGCTGCTCGCGACGCTGCTGCCCCTGTCGCCGGTGATCGTCGGCGCGTTTGGGGTCGAGGCGGCCGTGGCGACCGCTGCGCTCGACTACCTCACAATCGCGTGGTGGGGCATTCCGGGCATGCTGCTCGTGCTCGCCGCCACCGGGGTGCTGCGGGGGCTGCAAGATGCCCGTACCCCGCTCATCGTCGCCGCCGCCGGGTTCACCGCGAACATCGCCCTCAACGCCGCCCTCATCTACGGCCTCGGCCTCGGCGTCGCCGGCTCGGCGCTCGGCACGGTCATCGCGCAGTGGGGCATGGCGGCGGTGCTGGTCGCCCTCGTGGTGCGCGCGGCCCGGCGCGAGCACGCTGCGCTGCGCCCCAGCGCGCTCGGCATTCGCGCGGCGGGCCAGGCCGGATCGTGGCTGCTCGTGCGCACCCTGAGCCTGCGCATTGCCCTCGTCGTGACCGTGGTGGTCGCCGCCGAGCTCGGCACCGACGAGCTGGCCGCGACGCAGATCTGGTTCGCGTTGTACAGCCTGCTGGCACTCGCCCTCGACGCCCTCGCGATCGCGGGCCAGGCGCTCATCGGCCACGACCTAGGCGCCGGCAACGTACCCCGCGTGCACGCCATCACCCGGCGGCTCGTCGGCTGGGGCGTGGGGGTGGGTGTTGCGCTCATGGTTCCGCTGCTGGCCGCGACACCGCTGCTCACCATCGCCATGACGAGCGACGATGGCGTGCGCGCGCTGATCCCGCTCGCCGTGGTCACGCTCGCCGTCGGGCTGCCCCTCGCCGGCCTCGTCTTCGTGCTCGACGGCGTACTGATTGGGGCGGGCGACGGGCGCTACCTGGCCGTGACGGGCATCCTGAATCTGATCGCCTACCTCGCTGTACTTGCAATCGCGATCGGGATGCTCAGCACCGGTCTCGCGGGCCTCTTCCTGTCGTTCATGATCGGCTACCTCGCGGCGCGCGCGGCCACGCTCGGCTGGCGCGCCCGGGGCACGCGGTGGATCGTGACGGGAGCGTCGCACAAGACCGGCGGCGAATAACCGAACGCCCCCACCGGGTGGTCGTCGATGGCGGGGGCGCTCGGGGTGTGACGAGCGACTACTTCTTGTCGTCGCCCGAGAAGGCATCCTTGATGTCGTCGCCGACCTGCTTGGCCTTCGCCTTCAGCTGCTCAGCCGTGCCCTCGGCCTCGAGCGAGGAGTTGCCGGTCACCTTGCCGGCGGCCTCCTTGGCCTTGCCGAGCAGCTCTTCGCCGGTGTGCTTCGCCTTGTCCATGTTCATGGTGAGGCTCCTTTCGATCGGATATCGGGCCGCGGTGGCGTGCCCGGGAGTAGGACGGCGGGGCGCCGCCGATCGTCACGGAGACTCAGGGATTTTTCAGAAAACCACGGTGTTCAGGATGCGCGGGCAGGCCCGGTCGTGTCGCCGACGCGCAGGATGCTCGCGAACTCTCGATCACGCAGGTCGCCATCACGCGCATCGGCGAGCGCGCCCAACACGAGGCGGGCCGCAGCGCGGCCCTTCTCGGCGATCGGCTGCACAACGGTCGTCAGGGTGCGAGTGGTGAGCCCGTCGACGCGCGCGCCGTCGAAGCCCACCACGCTGACGTCGTTGGGCACCATGAGCCCGCGGTCCTCCGCCGCCTGAATGGCGCCGATCGCGAGCAGATCGCTCTGCGCCATGATCGCGGTGATCTCGGGATGCTGGTCGAGCAGCGTGACGGCCGCGTGCATCCCCTCGTCGATGAGGGAGCCGGAGGCGACCACGGCGGGCGCGTCGGGGAATACGGCGCGCGCGCCGGCGAGCCGTTCGAGGCCCGTGTAGGCGTACGAGGCGGCAAGCCTGTCGTCGGTCAGCGGGCCGCGGGTGCGGGCGCGATCGAGGGGCAGCGTGATGATGCCGACGCGCTCGTGGCCGAGCTCGGCGAGGAGGCGCGCGCTCGCCTCGACCGTGACGCGGTCGTCGCTGTTGACGAGGAACATGCCGTCGCGGGGTGTGGTCTCGACGCCCACGAGGGGAACGTGCCGCTGGCCGAGAACGGCAACGGCCGGGTCGAGGTCGGTGGAGCAGCCGAACAGGATTGCGCCGTCCATGGGGGCGTCTCGCAAGCCCCCCGCGTCGCGGTCGGGGCTGTCGGTGAGCAGCAGCATGCTGTAGCCCGCGGCGCCAATCTCATCGGCGATGCCGTCGAGCATCGCAATCGCCATGGGGTCGGTGAAGCCGTCGCGGATGCGCTCCTCCATGACCACGGCGATGATGCCGCTGCGTCCGGTGCGCAGGCTGCGGGCGCGCGGGTCGGGGCCGCCGTAGTCGAGCTCGCGGGCGGCGGCGAGCACCCGCTCGCGGGCGTCGTCTGACACGGGGCCGGCGCCCGAGAACGCGAGTGATGCGGTCGACGGGCTGACGCCGGCGCGCTTCGCGACCTGCGCGAGCGTCGGCCGTGCGCTGGGCGCTGCGCCCTGGTCGTTTGCCGCGTCGGTCATGGGTTGGTAGCGTACTCGAATGACCGCATCGAATCGATTCGACTCCGCTGTTGAGCGGCGTCCGAGCCTCGTCGCCTGGCGTCTGGCCGTCTTCGCCGTGTTCGCCATCAACGGCGCCACCATGGCCACGTGGGTGGCGCGCACGCCCGCGATTCGCGACGCCCTCGACGTCAGCCTCGAACAGTTCGGTCTGTTGATCTTCGGCATGGCCGTGGGCTCGATCGGCGGGCTGCTCGTGTCGAGCCACCTGATCGCCCGCGTCGGTACCCGGGCGGGAATGCTCGGCGGCGTTCTGCTGTCGCTCATCATGATCGCGCTCGTCGGCGTAGGGTCGGCGCAGCTCGGCTCGTACGCGGTCGTACTCGCGGCGCTCGTTGTCTACGGCGCGTGCATGGGCGTGGTCGATGTCGCGATGAACGTCGAGGGGGCGGCTGTCGAGCAGGAGCAGGGCTCGGCGATCATGCCCTGGTTCCACGCGGCCTGGAGCGGTGGTTCGATCGTGGGCGCCGCCATCGCCGCGGGGCTCGCCCTCGTCGGCGTGGGCCTCGACCTGCACACCCTCGGCATCGCGGTCGTGCTCGGCGTCGCCATGCTGGTCGCCGACCGCGGCCTGCCCCGGCACCGCCCCCTCCCCGGCCTCGACGACGACGGTGATGGACCGAAGCGCACTACCTTCGGCCAGCGCATGGCGATCTGGCGTGAGCCGCGCACGATCGTCATTGGCCTCGTCATCTTGGGCATGGCCTTCGCCGAAGGCACGGCGAACGACTGGCTCGCGCTCGCGATGGTCGACGACCGCGGCGTCGACGAGGCCACCGGCGCCTTCTACTTCGGGGTCTTCGCCGTCGCCATGACGACCGGGCGCATCGTGGGCGTGCCGATTCTCAACCGCTTCGGCCGCGTTCCTGTACTCGTCGGCTCGGCCATCCTCGCGATCATCGGCCTGACGACGCTGATCCTCGTCGACCAGCCGGTCGTCGCCGGCGTCGCGATCTTCGTCTGGGGTCTCGGCGCCTCGCTCGGGTTCCCCGTCGGCATGTCGGCCGCCGCCGACGACCCCGAGCGCGCCGCGGCTCGTGTCGCCGCCGTCGCGACCGTCGGCTACTTCGCCTTTCTCGTCGGGCCGCCGCTCATCGGCTTCCTCGGCGAACGCATCGGGCTCATCAACTCGCTGTGGGTCGTGCTCGCGCTCGTCGTCGTCACCGCGGTGTCGTCGCCGGCCGCCCGCGAGCGGGGGGCCGCGGCGCGCGAACGCGAGAAGCGCGCCGCGAAGTCCGACACGAAGGCCGACGCGGGGTCGCCCGCCGCGTAGGCTCCGGCCATGACGCTGCCCGCCGACCTCGACCTCACCGGGCGCACCGCCCTCGTCACCGGCTGCGGCTCGCCCAGCGGAATCGGTTTCGCGACCGCGCGGATGCTCGGAGAACGTGGGGCGCGCATCCTCATGACCGCGACAACCAACCGGATCGATGACCGCGTGCGCGAGCTCGCCGCCGCGGGCGTCGAGGCGCACGGGTTCGTCGCGCGCCTTGAGACCGAGGACGGGGTGACCGGGCTCGCCACCGCCATCGCCGACCTCGGCGCACTTCCCGATGTGCTGGTCAACAACGCGGGCATGGTCGCCGTCGGCGAGGAGATGCCGCGCGGCGACCTCGACATGACCCTCGCCGAGTGGCGCAGCGCCGTCGATGTCAACCTGACCAGCGTCTTTCTCGTCACACGCGCCATGATCGGCCGGATGCGCGAGCAACGTTGGGGACGCATCGTTACGGTCGCGTCGACCACCGGTGCCGTGCAGGCCGCGGTGACGACCTCGGCTACGGCACCGCGAAGGCGGGGTTGCTCGGCTTCACCGGCGGACTCGCGATCGACGAAGCCCGCCGCGGCATCACGGTCAACGCGGTCGCGCCGGGCTGGATCGCGACGGGCTCGCAGCTCGAACAGGAGGCTGTCGAGGGTGACCTATCGCCGGTGGGCCGCAGCGGTCGCGGCGATGAGGTGGCGAGTGCCATCGCGTGGCTCTGCTCGCCCGGCGCCTCCTACGTCACCGGCCAGCTCATCGTCGTCGACGGTGGCAACAGTGTCGCCGAAGAGCGCCGGCCCGGGCTCTGGGGGTAGCGCTGTCACGTCGAACGTGCACGTGCTGACCCGTCTCGCGGCGCTACACGGAATTTCCGTATAACATTAATCTCATGACTGACCGCGAGACCATCAATGGCGTCCCCATCACCGAGGAGCAGATCGCGGCGTGGGCGGCGGAGGCCGAAGCAGGCTACGACGTCGCCGCACTCAAGAAGCGCGGGCGTGGCCGGCCCGGGCGAGGTGCAGAGCCGTCGCGAGCAATCGCCGTGCGTCTGACCGCGCAAGAAGTAGCCGCACTCGATGCCCGAGCTGCACGCGAAGGCAAGTCGCGCTCCGACGTTATCCGCGACGCGCTCGCGGCGGGATGAAGGTTCACCCCTCTGCCAAGAAACACGGCGTATCGCCCAACGACGCCATACACGCGGCGACATGGGCCATGTGGGTCGAGTTTCTCGACGACGACAGCCCCGCGCGATAGCTCAGGCTGGGTTTCGATACGCAGGGCCGACTACTCGAGACAGTGGTCCTCGTTTTCGACAGTGGAAACGAGCTCGTCATTCACGCCATGAAGGCCCGCCCGCACCTGCGCGACCTCCTGCCGTAGCGCCGTGTCCTGATTGGTGGCCGCCACACTGAATAAGAATGTGTCGCCCGGCGGGCACAGGGCGAGCCCGCGCGCCTGCGCGGCGGCGAAAACCTCGGGCATGGTTCCGCCGTCGAGTAGGCCGAGCTCGGCCACCGACCGCTCGACGACGGCGACCGTCTGCGGTGACGGATCGTCGAACACTGTGCTGTCGAGCAGCGTTTCGGCATAGGAATTGAACTGCACACCCGCCTCGGCGAGCGCCGCCCGCAGTTGCACGCGCGTCAGCACACCGACCACGATCACCCGCACTCCCGCTCTCACCCGGCGAGACTAAACGCCCCATCCACACGCCTAGGCTGGGCGGGTGCGTCTCGTCATTGCCCGCTGCTCCGTTGACTATGCCGGCCGCCTGCAGGCGCACCTTCCGCTCGCGACGCGGTTGCTCATCCACAAGAACGACGGGTCGCTGCTCGTGCACTCCGACGGCGGCAGCTACAAGCCGCTCAACTGGATGAGCCCGCCGTGCACCCTGACCGTGCACGAACCCGATGACGACCAAAGGGATGCGGGGGTCACCGAACTCTGGCGCGTCACGCACGCAAAAACCGCCGACATGCTGGTCGTCTCCATCTACGAGACGCTGCACGACACCGCGCACGAGCTCGGCGTCGACCCTGGACTGCAAAAGGACGGCGTCGAGGCGCACCTACAGAAGCTGCTCGCCGAGCAGATCGAGCTCGCCGGCGACGGGTACACGCTCGTGCGCCGCGAGTACATGACGGCGATCGGGCCGGTCGACATCCTCGCCCGTGACGCGGTGGGCGCATCCGTCGCGATCGAGATCAAGCGCCGCGGCGGCATCGACGGGGTCGAGCAGCTCACCCGGTACCTCGAACTGATGAACCGTGACCCGCTGCTCGCCCCCGTCGCCGGCATCTTCGCGGCGCAAGAGATCACACCGCAGGCGCGCACCCTCGCGGAGGACCGCGGCATCCGCTGCCTGCTGCTCGACTACGACGCGATGCGCGGCATCGACGACGGGGTGCCGCGCCTGTTTTGAGCGATCGGAGGGCCTGTACCGACGCCGCGCGCCTACTGCGGCCGCCACGCAGACGCCGCAGCCGTCGCGCGTCACAGAGTTCCGTGAACGGTCAGTTGGGGGGTATCCCCGCGAGGTGGCCCCCACAACTGACCATTCGGCGCACTTGTGACAACGTGGATGCGCGGCTCGCGCCGTTCGCGCATCTCACGGAACGCCCGCCTCGCCTCCATCCGCCAGCCGAGTTGTGCGCCGCGGCCGCCCACCCGCTGAGTTGCCCCTGGTGGCCGCCCTCTCTCGGCAGGCTCGACCACAAGGGGCAACTCGCTGAGCTCAGCGCGGCGAGCGCGTCCAGGCCAGCGCGGCACACGCGCAGCTTCAGCCCTCGCGCGGCGGAGCACCCAGCCCGCCCGCCTAGGCTCGAGCGGTGAGCACCCCGTACCCGTACACCGCGATCCTGCTCGACCTCGACGGCACGATCGTCGACTCGGCGCCCGGCATCATCGACACCCTGAAGCGCACCTTCGTCGCTCTCGAGCTTCCCGTGCCGAGCGACGCCGAGCTGCTCGCGTGGGTGGGCCCGCCGATTCTCGAGTCGTTTCGCGACCGCGCCGGCATGAACGACGAGCAGCAGGCCCGCGCCCTCGAGGTGTACCGCCAGCAGTACCTCGACCAGGGTGCCTACGACTCGACGCTGTTTCCCGACATGGGGCTGTTCGTCGCCGACATCGGCGCCTCGCCCCTGCCTCTCAGCCTCGCCACCTCGAAACCCGAAACGCCCGCGACCCTCATGCTCGAACACTTCACCATCGCCCACCACTTCGACGTGATCACCGGCGCATCGGCCGACGAGGTGCGCAGCGCGAAGGCCGACGTCGTCGCCGAGGCGCTCGTGCGTCTGAAGGCGATCGGCGCCGACCTGAGCCGTCCCGTGATGATTGGCGACCGCATCCACGACATCGAGGGCTCCGCCGCCCACGGCATTCCCGCCATCGGGGTCAGCTGGGGCTACGCCCAAGACGGCGAGTTTGACCACGCCATCGCCACCGTCGACACCGTCGCCGAGCTGCGCGAACTGATCGGCCTCGCCCCCGCCGACGCCTGAAACTCAGCGCCCGCGAGTACGCTGACACCCACCGTTCACCGCTGAACTGCGCCCATTGGGCGCTGGAGGAGCCCCGTTGTCTGACCCCGCACTCGACGACGAGCTCACTACCCTGCGCGCCGGCGCCGCGGCATGGATCGCCCTGCCGCTCGCCCGCAAGCGCGCCCTGCTGCGCGAGGTGCGCAGCGCCACGCTCGCCGTCGCCGCCGAGTGGGTTGAGGCCGCCTGCGCGGTCAAAGACATCGACCCGCGCACGCCTCCCGCGGGCGAAGAGTGGTCGAGCGGCCCGTACGCGCTGATCACCGCGACGAGCGCGCTCGAGAAGACGCTGAAGCTCGTCGAGAAGGGCAAGAGCCCGCTCGACGAGGTCGAGATCGGGGGCGCGCCCGGGGGCCGCATCACCGTGCGCGCCTTCCCTTACCTTCCGAAAGACGTCGTGCTCGCCGGCTTCAGCGCCGACGTCTGGCTGCGCCCCGGTGTCGACCTCGACACCGCCCGCGACGGCATCGCCCGCGCGCTGCGCAACCCGAACCGCGCACCCCGCGTCACCGCCGTTCTCGGCGCCGGCAACGTCAGCGGCATCCCCGCCCTCGACGTGCTGAGCACCCTGTACAGCGAGGCGAGCGCCACCATCGTGAAGCTCAACCCGGTGAATGGCCGCATCGCCGAGGCCCTCGAGCAGGCGTTCGCGCCCCTCATCGACATGGACGTCGTGCGCATCACCGTCGGTGGTGCCGACATCGGCCAGGCCCTCGTGCATCACCCCGATGTCGATGCGGTGCACATCACCGGCAGTAAGACGACGCACGACGCCATCATCTTCGGCACCGGCGACGAGGGGGCGCGCCGTCGCGCCACCGGCGAGCGCCTCGTCGACAAGCCCTTCAGCAGCGAGCTCGGCGGCGTCGGACCCGCCATCGTGGTGCCCGACGACGAGTGGACCGACGACGAGGTCGACGCGGCCGCCCGCAACCTGGCCACCCAGCGCCTGCACAATTCCGGCTTCAACTGCGTCGCCACGCAGATCGTCGTGATCCCCGCCGACTGGCCGCAGGCCGACGCGTTCGTCGACGCGCTGCGCGACCACCTGCGCGACGCGCCGACCCGCCGCGCGTACTATCCCGGAGCATCCGACCGCCAACTCGCGGCGATCAGCGCGCACCCCGACGCGAACGTGCTGGGCGGCGACCCCGAGGCGCCGCGCACGCTGGTCGACCACCTCGACGCGTCGAACGCCGACGAGCACCTGTTCACGACGGAGGCCTTCGGCCCGGTTCTCGGCGTCGTGCGGCTGGCTGCGCCCGCCGACGACCCCGCCTCTTTTCTGGATGCCGCGGTCACCTTCTGCAACGAGAAGCTCGCGGGCACGCTCGGCGCCGGTCTCGTGATTCACCCGCGCACGATCGACGAGCTCGAGAACCGTGTCGAGTGGGCGATCGCGAAGCTGCACTACGGGACGATCGGCGTGAACAGCTGGGTGGGCCCGCTGTTCGGCATGCCGGCCGCGACCTGGGGCGCCTTCCCCGGCCACACGATCGAGAACGTCGGCAGCGGCATCGGGGTCGTACACAATGCGCTGCTGCTCGACCCCGAACACGTCGAACGCACCGTGGGGTACGGACCGTGGCGACTCTGGCCCACGCCGCTGTGGTTCGTCGACAACCGCACGGCGCACGTCACGGCCCGCAGGCTCACGCGTTTCGCGGGCATCGACTCGTGGGCGATCGCCGCCCCGCTCGGGGCTGCGGCGATCGACAGCTACCGGAAGGGCTGAGCGAGATGGGTGCGCCCGAACGGCACTACGACGTCGTGGTTGTCGGGTCAGGGTTCGGCGGCTCGGTCGCCGCGCTGCGCCTGACCGAGAAGGGATACTCGGTCGCCGTTCTCGAGGCCGGTCGCCGCTTCGCCGACGACGAGTTCGCGCACACCAGTTGGGACGTGCGGAAGTTCCTGTGGGCGCCCGCGATCGGCTGTCTCGGAATCCAGCGCATCCACCTGCTCGGCGACGTGATCATCCTCGCCGGGGCAGGTGTCGGTGGCGGCTCGCTCGTGTACGCGAACACGCTGTACCGGCCGCGGTCGGATGCGTTCTTCCGAGATCGGCAGTGGGCGCACATCACCGACTGGAAGGCCGAGCTCGACCCCTACTACGACCAGGCGAGCCGCATGCTCGGCGTGGTTGACAACCCGACGATCACCCCCGCCGACGAGGTCATGCAGAAGGTCGCCGCCGACCTCGGCGTCAGCGACACCTTCCGTCGCACGCCGGTCGGTGTGTTCTTCGGCGAGGGCGCGGGCGTCGAAAGCCCCGACCCCTACTTCGGCGGCGCCGGCCCGGCGCGGGCGGGCTGCCGCGAGTGCGGCGAGTGCATGACCGGGTGCCGGCACAACGCGAAGAACACGCTCGTCAAGAACTACCTGCACCTGGCCGAGAGCGCGGGGGCTGAGGTGATCGAGCGCACGTCGGTGACGCGCATCCGGCCCCGCGACGGCGGTGGCTACGAGCTGATGACCCGCACGACGGGGCCCGGGCCGGGCGGCGAGCGGCGCTTCAGTGCGGGCCAGGTCGTCGTCGCGGCCGGCGCCTGGGGCACCCAGCAGCTGCTGCACGCGGCGAAGGTGCACGGGGACCTGCCGCAGCTCTCTGACCGACTGGGCGAGCTCACCCGCACGAACTCCGAGGCGCTCGGCGGCGCGACCACCCGCTGGCGCAACCGCAAAGATGTCGACTTCACCCGTGGAGTCGCGATCACCTCGTCGATTCACGTCGACGAGCAGACGCACATCGAGCCCTGCCGCTACGGTGACGGTTCCAATCTGATGGCTCTGCTCGCCACGGTCATGGTCGACGGCGGCGGGCGCACCCCGCGCTGGCTGCGCTGGCTCGGCCAGGTGGTGCGGCACCCGGGCCGCGTCGCCTCGATCCTCTTTGGCATCGGCTCGTGGTCGAACCGCTCGATTGTGGCGCTCGTCATGCAGAGCCGTGACAACTCGCTGACGGTGTCGGCGACGCGCAAGCGCGGCGGGCGCGTGCGCCTGCGCAGTCGTCAGGGCCACGGCGAGCCGAACCCGACGTGGATCCCCGAGGCCAACCGCGCCTACCGTCTGATGGCGCGACACATGCGCGGCTTCCCCGAGTCCGGCGTGGGCGAGGTCGCCAACGTCCCCATGACGGCGCACTTCCTCGGCGGCGCCCCCATTGGCGACGCACCCGAGACCGGCGTCGTCGACGCCTACCACCGCGCCTTCGGCCACGAGGGCCTGCACATCGTCGACGGCTCGACCGTCTCGGCGAACCTCGGCGTCAACCCCTCGCTCACGATCACCGCCCAGGCCGAGCGCGCCTTCGCGCTCTGGCCCAACAAGGGCGAGGCGGATGCGCGTCCCGCTCTCGGGGACGCTTACGTTCCCGTCGCCCCCGTCGCGCCCCGCTCCCCCGTCGTGCCCGCGCACGCGCCGGCGGCGCTGCGCCTGCCCGGCGGGCCGGTCGCGCTCGGAATGCCGGCCGTCCGCGCAGAGAGCGCCCCGCACATCCGGTAAGCGCTCCCCCGAATGCGGGGCCGCCGCCGACGGCCCCGGCGACATAGGGTCGTGTGCGGGGGGGTTTTTCGCATGAGCATGCGCCGGGGGGCGATCGTCGGTATCGCGCTGCTCGCCGTGGTGACGGTGGGCGCGACGTACCTGGGCCAGTCAACGCGCGAACCGGGGACGACGCTGTTTACGTCGTGCCGGGTCGACGCCTCGAGTGTTGTGCCGTCGAGCGGGGCGATCGTCGGGGTGAACCTCGACTGGGGTTCCGAGACGCTGGCCGAGTTCTCCGATCAGCTGGGCGCGGCACCGGCGACCGCGGTCGTGTTCAGCGACGTGCCCTTCGACGATGAGGATCGCGACAACCTCCGCGCCGCCGCCACCCAGGTACGCGGCGAGAACTCGTCGCTGCTGGTCACGCTCGAACCGCGTGGGGGACTCGGCGCCGTGACGCCCGACGTTGCCGACGACATCGCGGCACTGCTCGGCGAGATCAGCGATACCGGGGTGCCGGTGATCCTGCGCTACGCCCACGAGATGAACGGCTCGTGGTACGCCTGGGGGCAGCAGCCGACCGCGTATCGCGAGTCGTTCCGACTCGTCGCCGAAACGCTCGACGAGCGGGCGCCGGGCGTTGCCACGATGTGGGCACCCAACTACGGCGGCGGCTACCCCTTCGCCGGGGGCGAGTTCGAGTCGACGCGCACCTCGCCCGACTTCCGCCTACTCGACACCGACGACGACGGCGTGCTCTCGATGGCCGACGACCCCTACGCCCCGTACTACCCGGGCGACGACGTCGTCGACTGGGTCGGCATGTCGCTCTACCACTGGGGTGACACGCACCCGTGGGGCGAGAACGAGGTGGCCGAGCCCGGCAAGTTCGCCGATCAGCTCACGGGCACATACGTGGGTGCGGGCGGCGACGACTCGGCGATTCCTGACTTTTACGCCGACTACGGCGTGACGGCGGGCAAGCCGCTGGCCATCCCTGAGACGGCCGCGTTTGTCACCTCGGATGCTCCGGCCGAACGGGCGCTCGAGATCAAGCGCTCGTGGTGGAGTCAGGTGTTCAGCCCCGACACCGCCGAACGCTTCCCGCAGTTGGCGATGATCAACTGGTTCGAGTGGAACAAGTACGAGGTCGAGGTTGACGACGAGGTCGACTGGAGGGTGGGGGCCGACGCCGACATTCGCCAGCAGTTCGTCGCCGAGCTGCCGCAGTGGGTGCGATTCGCGCCCGACGCCGACCGCTGCGCTGACGCCGCCGGCCGCTAAGCGCCGGGCGCCGACGCGGCGCTACCGGTGGGGTGCGAAGCCGCGCAGCCGCAGCGAGTTGCCGAGCACGAACAGGCTCGACACCGCCATCGCGAGCGCCGCGAGCACAGGGCTGAGCAAGCCCAGCATCGCAACCGGAATCGCCGCCGTGTTGTAGCCAAACGCCCAGAACAGGTTGCCCACGATGGTGCGCAGGGTGCGCCGGGCGAGGCGAATCGCGTCGGGCACGAGGGCGAGGTCGCCCGAGACGATCGTCAGGTCGCTGGCCGCCATCGCCGCGTCGGTGCCCGAGCCCATCGCGATGCCGAGGTCAGCCGCGGCGAGCGCCGCCGCGTCGTTGACGCCGTCGCCGACCATCGCCACCACCCGACCGTCGGCCTGCAGCGCCCGAATGGTGTCGAGCTTGCCGACGGGGGTGACGCCCGCGCGTACGTCGTCGATGCCGAGTTCGGCGGCCACGCGTTCGGCGGCTCCGGCGTTGTCTCCGGTGAGCAGCACGGGTTCGAGGCCCAGTGCCCGCAACCGTTCGATGGTTGCTGTGGCCTCCGGTCGTACCGCGTCGGCGATCGCCAGCGACCCCGCAAACTGCCCGTCAATCACGACCGCGACGACGGTCATGCCTGCCGACTCGCGGTCCGTGATCGACGCGAGTGCCGCATCCGGAATCTCGACCGACCATGTCTCGGCGAGCCAGCCGGCGCGACCGACCGCGACCGCGCTGCCGTCGACGACGGCGCTCACGCCGGCACCGTCGTGCGCCTGAAAGCCCTCCGACTCGGGGGCCGCCACGCCCGCCTCGCGGGCGGCGGCGATGATCGCCGCGGCGACCGGATGCACGCTGCCGCTTTCCGCCGCGGCCGCCCGCCCCAGCAGGCTCGCCTCGGCGACGCCGGCGGCCGGGTCGATCGCGGTGACACTCATGCGGCCGCTCGTGAGGGTGCCGGTCTTGTCGAGCACGACGGTGTCGACGCGTCGCGTCTGCTCGAGCACCTCGGGCCCGCGAATGAGGATTCCGAGCTGCGAGCCGCGCCCCGTTCCGACGAGCAGCGCGGTCGGCGTGGCGAGGCCGAGCGCGCAGGGGCACGCGATGATCAGGGTCGTCACGGCGGCCGTGAAGGCCTGCTCGACCGTGCCGCCCACGAGTAGCCAGCCCAGCAATGCGACCAGCGAAAGCACCATGACGACGGGCACGAAAATGCCCGAGACGCGGTCGGCGAGCCGCTGCACGCGAGCCTTGCCGGTCTGGGCCTCTTCGACGAGACGCCCGAGGCGGGCGAGCTCGGTGTCGGCGCCCACCCGGGTTGCCTCGACGACGATGACGCCGGGGCCGACGTTGACCGTGCCGCCGACGACGCGGGTGTCGACGCCAATCTCGACGGGCACGCTCTCGCCCGTCATGACCGAGGTGTCGATCGCCGTCGCGCCGTCGCGCACGAGACCGTCGGTGGCGATGGTATCGCCGGGGCGCACCACGAAGCGGTCGCCCACAACCAACTGGGCGGCGGGAATCCGCACTTCGCCCCCGTCGCGCAGCACCGCCGCGTCGGTCGCGGCGAGCTCGAGCAGGGCGCGCAGCGCCTCACCGCTCGCCCGCTTGGCCTTCGCCTCGAGGTAGCGGCCGGTCAACATGAAGGCGGTAACGGCCGCCGCGACCTCGAGGTAGATCTCGTGCGCGCCGGCGTCGGGGTTGCCGAACAACTGCAGGTCCATGACCATTCCGGTCATGCCGGCCTCGCCGAAGAAGAGCGCGTACAGGCTCCACAGGAAGGCCGCGGCGACACCGGTGGAGATCAGCGTGTCCATGGTGGCGGCGCCGTGCCGCGCGTTGACGACGGCTGCGCGGTGGAACGGCCACGCCCCCCAGACCGCGACGGGCGCCGCCAGGGCGAGCACCAGCCACTGCCAGTTCGGGAACTGCAGCACCGGCACCATCGACAGCAGCAGCACGGGCACGGTGAGCGCGACGACGATCGCGAGTCGCTGCCGGGCGGCGGCGAGCGGATCGCTCGCGCCCGCATCCGGCGACATGGATGCGCGGGGCTCGGTCGGCGGGGCCACCGGCGTCGCCGTGTACCCCGCCTTTTCGACGGCCGCAATAAGGGCGGCGAGGTCCGCGCTGGACGCGCCGTCGGCATCCGGAGCGGGAGTGACGGTCGCCTTCTCGGTCGCGTAGTTGACGCTCGCGCTGACGCCGGGAAGCTTGTTGAGGCTGCGTTCGACGCGGTTGGCGCAGGCGGCGCACGTCATGCCGCCGATCTCAAGCTGCACGGAGGAAAGGGTCGTCATGACCCCATTGTGACATACCCCTCCGGGGTACTGACCGAGAACGTGGCTACGGCATGATGTCCACGACAGCCGTGAGCGTGATGCCGCCATCCGTTGTCACCGACACGGCCGTCTCGGTAGCGACGTAGATGGCACCATCGGAGGCGCCGATCGCGATCGCGACGGGGGCGAATGCCAGCTCGCCCACCTGCTCCCACGTGAGGCCGTCAACGCTGCGCCACAGCTCACCCGTCGCGGTTGCACCGAGAATGCGCCAGTTCTTGCTTCCGACGGGCGGCGTCGCGACGAGCGTGAGCTCGGGGGCGTTGTCGACAGCGGCGAACGACTGGCCGCGATCGGTGCTCGCCTGAAGCCCAGTCGGCGTCACGGCGAGCAACACCCCTGCATCAGACGTGAACGCCAGCGCCGACGCGTCAAGCTCGGCCCCGCTCTGCCACGACTCGCCCCCGTCGGGGCTGAAGAAAATTGCGCCGGTCACCGAATCCGCCGCGGCGATGACGCCATCGGCGGGCGTCACGCCCGCGCTCGCCATGGCGTGGAAGTCGACCTCGCCGGTGAGGGCAAGCGGCTGCCACTCGCCGGTCTCGGCGTCGGCCTCCCACAGACCCAGGTGCTCGTCGTCAGTGTCATCGACGGGGTGACCGCTCACCAGGATGCGCGTTCCCAGTCGCTCATACGACTTCACCTGGTCGACTCGGTCGCCGAGCAGTTGTGGGCTGACGGCAACGGGCGTCTCCGCGACGTCGGCCTCGGCGGGCTCTGCGCCATCAGCCTGCTCGCCCTCGCCGGGCTGCTCGGCCGGCGTGGCGGGAAGGGGCGCTTCCAGTACGCCGGAGGCGGTCGCGATGCGCACGACCCCAGCGATCTCGTCGATATCGAGGGCCGTGATGGTGGGCACCGCGGGAGCCGTCAACATGTCCGCTTCCATCGACGCTTCTGCGCCGGGGGCAGTCACCGCGGAATCGGCCCCATCAGCTCCGCTCGCACAGCCGGCCAGCGCGAGCGCGACGACACTGCCGGCGGCACACGCGCGCGCAAAAGTGGACCAGTTTCGAGAAGTCATAACCGATCGAGGGTACGCCGCGTATGCGCAGATGCATAAATCGTGCTCGGGTGAGCACGCCGTTGTTAGCGGCCGACGATCTCGTAGCCGGCGTCTGCGATGGCGGTGCGCAGAGCATCCGCCTCAATGGGGTGCGTTGCCTGCACCGTGACGCGCGAAGCGCCCTGCGCGTTCAGGTCGACATTGACGGTGACGACGCCGTCGAGCGCGCCGAGCTCTTCGGTGACGCTCGCGACGCAGTGGCCGCAGGTCATGCCGCTGACGAGGAAGGATGCCTCGACGCCGGCAATGCTGTCGCCCGTCGCCGCGGCAGGAGTGTCGCTCGCCGCGCCGTGGCCGCACCCGCAGGCGCCGCCGCCGCAGCAGCCGCCACCCGACGAGGCAAGAAGGTTGAGGGGCTCGCGGGGAGTCGTGTCAGTGCTCATGTCCCCAGTGTCGCATACCCCGCTGGGGTACTACCACACAGCGCACTCAGACAATTACCGGCGAGCGCCCGGCCAGCGCGCACCTTTCGCCCATCGGCGACGCGGCTTGCGCGCGTCTACTCAGAGCATTCTTCTCGCCGATGGAGGCCCCGTGGTCGACGACGACAGCGCCATGCGCGCTCTGCCGCGCGCCGTCGACACCGTCATCATCGGGGCGGGATGCGCGGGCCTCGCCCTCGCGTCGCGCCTCGCCGACCAGGGCTACGCCCAGTCGGTCTTGGTGGTGGATGCTCGCCACGGCTACCGCGACGACCGAACGTGGAGCTTCTGGGCGCCCCCCACCCACCGCCTCAGCGCGATCGTCGCCGCCGCCTGGCCCACCTGGCGCTTCGACCGCGGATCCTCCGCAGCCGAGCGAGCCGATCACCGCGTGCCCGGCCTCCGCTACCAGTCGATCCGCGCGATCGACTACTACCGCGACGCGCAGGCCCGCATCGCCGCGTCGACCGCGGTGTCGCTGCGTCTGGGGGTTACGGTCACCGGCGTCGAGCCAGCGCGCGATTCCGGCCTTGTGCCGGTCGACGGCCACGCCGCCCGCGTGCTCGTGCACACGAGCGCCGGAACCGTCGCGGCGCGTCACGTCGTCGACACCCGACCGGTGTCGACGCGCGCCACCCTCTTCCAGTGCTTCGTGGGTGCCGAGGTCGACCACGGCGGAGCACTGCACGCGAGCCCCGGGGCCCTGGATTCGGCAACGGCGGGCCTGATGTCGCGCATGCGCAGCGACGATGCCGGTTTCGCCTTCACCTACGTTCTGCCCCTCACCCCCACGACGGCGCTGGTCGAACTCACCCGATTCAGCGTCGAGCCGCTGCCCCTCGACGGAATCGCCCGTGAGTTGAACGATGAGCTCGCCGAGCTCGGCCTCGCCGACGCCCGCGTCGTGCGCGACGAGTCGGGCGTGCTGCCGATGGGGGCCGACCCCGTCACCGCGCACCCGGTGCCGGGCGTCGTCCGTGCGGGCAATGGCGGCGGAGCGCTGCGCGCGGCCACCGGATACGCGTTCGCGCGCATCCACGAGTGGGCCGACGCGGCAGCAGCGGCCATGATCGCCGGCGACAGCCCCGTCGCCCACCCCGCCGAGCCGTGGGTGCGCCGCCAGATGGATCGCATCTTCCTGCAAACGTTGCGCGCCCACCCCGAGCGCACGCCCGAGTTCTTCCTGCGGCTGGGTCAGCGCGTCGCACCGGAGCGATTGACGCGGTTCCTCACCGACCGCGCCCGCGCATCCGATCTGTTGGCCATGATTCTTGCTCTGCCGTTCGGACCGTTCCTCGCGCAACTGCCCGACCGCACCGCCACTCTTGCGCGGCGAGAACTGCGGGCGGCAGCGCCGCACGTCGCGACTCACCGTGCCGCTGCGACGCCGATCGCGCGGCCGGAATCGGCACCGATTTCTGCACCGGCACCATCCGCCCCGCGGGAGCGCGTCGCGTGAGACCCCGCGTCGAGACGGTGCTCTTCGGGGCGATGGCCCTGATCGCCGTCTTCGCGTATCTGCTGGCCGATCCGGGGGTGCCGATCGTGGTGCAGATCACGGTCATCACCGTGTTGGTGGCGGTGCTGGGTCTGCCCCACGGCGCCCTCGACCCGGTGGTCGCACGACGGCTCGGCCTGTGGCGGGGGACGCGCAGCCTCGCCCTCTTCACCCTGGGCTACGTCGCGATCTCGGCGGCCGTCATCGGGCTCTGGTTGATTGCGCCCGTCGCCAGCCTCGTCGCCTTCCTGCTGATCTCGGCCGCCCACTTCGGCGGGGATTGGAACACCTCGGGCCCCATCTCCCTGCGCCTGCTCGTCGGCGTGGGCTTGCTGAGCCTGCCGTCGCTCGCCGACGAGGCGGCCGTCGCCGAGCTCTACGTCACGCTGTCCGGCCCGGATGCCGCGCTCATCGCGATGGTGCAGAACGCGATCGGGCCGCTGCTGCTGGTCGGGATGATCGTGGCCGGGGCGATCGCGGCACGGCGGCGCCCTGCCGACGGCCTCGAAATCGTCGTCGTGGTCGCGCTCGCGCTCACCACACCGCCGCTCGTGTTCTTCATCATCTACTTCTGCCTGCTGCACTCGGCGCGGCACCTGCGGGAGGGCTTCGTCGAAGAGCGCGGGGTCTTGCCCCGTCGCGCGGTCGTGACGATCGTCGCCGGCGCCACCATCGTGCCGATCATCGCGGCCGTCGTGTTCCTGGCAAGCACGGGCGGCGGCGGCTCTCTCGACGACCGGCTCATTCAGGTCGTGTTCATTGGCCTCGCCGCGCTGACGGTGCCGCACATGATCGTGGTGACGCTGGGTGACCGGGCGCGCATCCGGAATGCTCGCACAGCGTTAACGCACTCGGGCGACGATCCGCAGATGCGAACCGCCGCCCGAGCACCGATGCTCGGTGGTTAGCCGAGGCTGATGACCTCCCGGCGTCGACGCGCGATGAACGCGACACCGACGATCAGCAGGAGGGTGGCGAGGGCGCCGAGTGCCGCCACCGAGGCGGAGTCCACACCCGTCACGACGAGTCCGGCAGCCACCATGATCGGCAGTCGCACCTCCGCGCCCGACTGCAGGTCGCTCATGACGAGGGTGTGCATGCCGTCCGGCGTTCCGGCCGGAATCGAGAAGGTGAACTCGATGTCGCCGTTCGCATCGGCCTGAGCGATGCCGAGGTCGACCGGGTCAGAGAACAGGGTCATCTGCACGTCACCGTTCGGGGTGAACCCCGACCCAAATGCCGTGACCTGGTCGCCCACCTGACGGATTCCCGCCGCGACCTCACCCTCGGGGCTCAGCACCTCGGCCTCGATCGTGACCTCCGAGCCGGCGAAGTTCGGCTCGGCGAGGTCGAGGAGCACGAAGCCCTCTTCCTCTCCGCGCTCGCCGGGAACGTAGGTCGCGTCGAACTCCTCCGTGCCGAGCCATTCACCGTCGAGCGTCACCGTCGCGGCACCCGTCTCGTCGAGCTCGAGCGTCTCGCCCGCGATCATCACCGTGCCGTTTGGCACCGGGTCGGTTCCCGACGCGTTCTGCACCGTGATGTCGACCGCGATGTCCTCGCCGAACAGTCCGCCGTCGTCAACAACCGCGACGATGGACGTCTGGGCCGGCACCACCGTGATCGACTCAGCGGCGGTCGAGATGAGGAAGTTCCCTTCCGGCATCGGGGCGGGGACGGCGGTCGTCACGTCGCCTCCGACCGAGCCGACCAACCACTGCTCGACGCCGCGGTACTCGACCTGCAGCTCGCGTTCGCTGACGTTGAGCAGAGGTAGCGTCGCCGAGGCAACGCCGTTCTCCACCGTGGCGACACCGAACGACACCCCGTCGATCATGAACTCAACGACACCATCCGGCGTGAGCTCGGGGGTCGCCGCGAACACCGCATCGACGGCCGTGGACGGGACCATCGCCTCTGACAGCACGCCGGTCACGAGCAGCCCATTCCACTCGACGGTGGCGGTCACCTCGCGTCGATCGCCGTAGACGATGTCGCCCTCGCCAGAATCAATGGTGACGGTCGTCGCCGCGGGGTACACCTCGGTTGAGGTGTAGGCATCGCTCGACTCGAAGTTCGACAGCGGCTCGCCGGGCAGGTTCTCGCTCGGGCCAAACACGGGGAATGTCGCCGGCTCGAACACCACCATCCACGAGTAGTAGCCCGCATCCGCGTACCCCAGCGGGAAGCTCACGCTGCCCGACTCGTCGACGCCCTGGCGTGCAACCTCGACGTACCCGTCGTCGGTTCCCCGCTTCAACACCAGCTCGCCCTCGGGAACCAGGACGCCGATCGTGTCGACGCTGCACGCCGTGATGACCTCACCGCCGCACGGGCTGAAGTTATCCACTGCGACGCTCGCGTTGAGCGTCACGTACTCACTGCCGTAGCTCGTGTATGGGTAGTCGGCCTCGACGGTGACGACGGTCGGCACCGCGAGCACGTCGGAGAACACCCGTGCTTCTGAGAGCACGAAGTCGCTCGTGTCCGGGGTGTACTGCGCGAAGACCGAGTACTCACCAGCACTCAGGCCGTAAAACACTTCGCCCACCGAACCAAGGTTGTCGAGGGGGATGTCGTCCTCGACGAACTGCTCACCGCTCGCGTCCGTGACGGTGATCGTCACCGTTCCCGTTGGCACGGGGGCGGACATTGGCTTTGTGTATTCCGGCACAGGGCCGAAACCGAACTCCGCGGCATGGGTAAGCCCCGACGCGTTCTCCACACGCACGGTCACTCCGACCCCTTGCCCGTACGTTCTGGGGTTCGGAACATCACTCTCTATGACCGTCGTTGTGTCGTTCGCGACTACGTTCAAATTGACGTTGTGCGACGCAGCTGCGAACCGTCCGTCCGACGAGTCCGACGAGAATTCAGCGTCGAATCCATACTGTCCAATCGGATGTCCGCCGAGGAAGTAGCGGAATCTCGGCGACTGATTGATGACCTCAGTGCTCCCTGACAGCTGGTCGCTGTCGAAGCTCCAGTCGACGTCGCCCGTGATGGACTCATAGCTGGCCGCGTCGTTCTCAATGCCGTCGACCCCGTCGTCGCACGCCAACGTGTTGTACTGGCTGCGCAGAGACCCCGTGTTGCCATACGTGTTTTCATCGGCGCCGGTCACTCGCGTCACCAAGGCTGAACACGACAGTCCTACGGCGACGACCGCGACCGTGACGGGTTCACCAACTCTGACGGTCTGAGCCGGCAGCGGCGCAGCAAGAAGGAACACCGGGCGGGGCGACACAGCGATCTCATCCTCGGCAGTGAGTCGAACACTTGCGGTGTCGTTGAACGCGATGCTGTCCGGCTCATAACTCAAGGAGATCTCTTCCACGGACCCGTCCGCCCTCGCCGAGTCGATGCGAATCGTCGCATGGCCGCCGACAAGTTCGGCCGTGGCAAAAGGGTCCTGATCGTTCTCGCTGTAGCGAGCCTCGACGGTGCCCGTGGGAGTCGGCCCGCCCTCCGTGAGGTTGGTGACCGTCGCGTCGACGACAATGTCGTCGCCGTCGAAGATGACAGGCTCGCCATCGAGCGTGTGACTGCGCACTTGCGCGCTGAGCTGGGTGTCGTCAGCGTAGGTGAAGGAAAGCGTCACACCATCAGTGACGTAGGCAAAACCCACCTGCCACCCGGAGGGTACCAGGCTGTTGCCGCCGTCGCCCCCAGCGCCAGCGCCATCCCGCGCGTCGCCGCCGGTACGGCGTTCCGAGACGACGTCCGCAGCGCCCGCACCACCGCCGCCACCGCCTGCGAAGTCACCGCCCCGTCCGTCCTGACCGTTGCCCACGGTGTCGACGGCTTCGTCCGTTCGCTGGCTCACGAAGAAGTACTCACCGCCGATGAGATCAAAGCCGTCCTGTGCGGCTGTGTCTCCGGGTCCGGCGTTGCCACCGACTGAGAACCGCGCCACTGTGCTTTCACCGTCGAATTGGTCCTCACCGTACGCACCGCCGCCACCGCCACCACCGGCTGCAATAACGAGAGGCGACGAGTCGACGACAAGTGCGCTCGAGCCACCGCCGCCACCGCCGCGTGCCAACGTTGAGTTGATCGGCACACCACCGTCACCACCGGCGGTGTATCCACTACCTCCCTGCTCGGCGACAGCGTCTTGGCCCACGAAGATGTCGACCGTGTCACCTCCGACAAGATCCAGCGTCCCGCGAAGCTCGATGCCGTAGTCGCCCCGTCCGGCGACCGGTGTCTGCAGTGCTTCGCCGGTCGCAACCCCATTGGCGCCTGCGCCGCCGTTGACGATCGCCTCGACCGATATGACGCCCGCGGGAATCACGAAATCGAGTTCGTTCGCCGTGAAGTTCAGGGAGTTCGGCCGCTCGGCGGGCAACCCCGTGGCGGCGCTCGGCGCGAGCACGAGGCCCGAGCCAACGAGAACAGTGGCGAGTCCGGCGGAGAGCGATGCGCGCATCCGCCCTCCCGCCGGGTGGGACATGACAGCATCCATCGGTTGCTCCTCGGGTGAGCCCTCGGGTCGGGATGTGCGGGGTACGTTTCCGGGTACGGCCCGCCCTGCGGTGCATGGCAGCGAGGGTGCTCGTGACGCTAGTGACGAACGCGGTTCACGTATGCCCCCCCGTATCGGGGTAAAGGGCGAAAACGCTTCACGTCTATTCGTATTGCGAACACGGGCCCGCGAAAAAAGCCCAGAAACGACGAAACCGCCCCGATCAGAGCTGATCGAGACGGTTACTCGTGCGCGAGGGGGGACTTGAACCCCCACGCCCTTGCGGGCACTGGCACCTGAAGCCAGCGCGTCTGCCAATTCCGCCACTCGCGCGAGACGGCGCATCACTGCGCCATCAACCTGGCGAGATTATCACAGCGGGCACCCCTCGCCTGCACCGCGAGCGAGCGGAAGATTCCCCGCAAAACCCGCAGAGAGCATCCGCCATTCGGGCTGTGATCACCCACGCCGACTAGCATCGGATGGTCCGAAGGCTGAGGGAGGACGCACGTGGGGCTTCTCGATAGCTTCGAGCGGGGCTTGGAGCGCGTCGTCGGTGGCGCATTCGCCAAGACCTTCAAGGCCGGCGTGCAGCCGGTCGAAATCGCCGCTGCGCTACGCCGCGAGCTCGACACGAAGGCCGCCGTCGTCGCGCGCGACCGCATCCTCGTACCGAACCGGCTGACCGTGCGACTATCTCCCGCCGACCACGACCGCATGACCTCGCTCGGCGAGGCGCTGAACGACGAACTCACCCAGCTCGTCCAGCGCCACGCCACTGCTCAGCGCTACACCTTCCCCGGCGGCATTCGCATCATCCTCGAGCGCGACGGCAGCCTCACCGAGGGGGTGCTCCGCGTCGAATCTGAGTCGGTCAAGGGGCGCGTCGTCTGGGTCGGTGTGCTCGATATCGGTGGCCAGCGTTACCCGCTGCGCGTCGGCCGAACGGTCATCGGCCGCGGTTCAGAAGCCGACATCACCGTGGACGACTCTGGCACCTCCCGCAAGCACGTCGAAATCGCGTGGGACGGCGCGAACGCCCAGGTCACCGACCTCGGCTCCACCAACGGCTCGCGCGTGAACGGGGAGCCGGTCACCCGCGCGGTGCTGCAACCCGATAGCGTGATCGAGATCGGCCACACGCGCATCCTGTACCGAGTACTCGCGCAGTCCGACGATTCCGCCGGCCGCACGACCACCCGAGGAGGCGCATCGTGAGCGAACTGACTCTCCTGCTCCTGCGCGTCGGCTTCCTCATTCTGATGTGGGCGCTGGTCTTCGCGATCGTCTACGCTCTGCGTTCGGATCTCTTCGGCCAGAAGGTGCGCCGCATGCCATCGGCGGGCGCCGCGAGCGCCGCGGGGGCGAGCGCGCCGGCACCGGTCGCGGTCAGTTCTGCCGCTGCGCCGACCGCCGAATCCCCCCGCACGTCAACCCCGCCGAGCGGCCTCGGCTCCGTAGCGACTGGCTCGCTTGACCGCGACGACGACGGCCCCGCGCGCCGCCTCGTCATCACGAGCGGGTCAAAAGAGGGCATCGAGCTCGAACTCGACGGCGATCAACTGACCATCGGTCGCTCGAGCGACTCGGGCCTCGTCATTCGCGACGACTACACGTCAACGCACCACGCGCGCCTCATGCTGTGGGACGGCAAGTGGATGGTGCAAGACCTCGACTCGACGAACGGCACCTTCCTCTCGGGCAAGCGCGTGAGCATCCCGACGCACGTTCCCCTGAACACCCCCGTCTCCATCGGCACGACGACGTTCGAGCTGCGACGGTAGGCGCCGATGACGTCGCGCACCGCCGCCGCCAGCCACGTGGGCCGGGTCCGGTCGAACAACCAAGACTCGGGCTACGCCGGCCGCCACCTCTTCGTCGTCGCCGACGGCATGGGTGGTCACGCGGGTGGCGATGTCGCGAGCGCCCTCGCGATTCAGGCAATCGCGCAGACGGATGCTGCATTCGAGACGGTCGAACAGGCGCGCGACGCGCTCGAATCGGCCCTGCTCGCGGCCAACCGTGAGCTCGCCGAAACGGTGTCCGAGCATCCTGAGCTCACCGGGATGGGCACCACGGTCAGCGGTCTCGTGCGGGTCGGCGGGCGCATGGCGCTCGCGCACATCGGCGACTCGCGCGTGTACCTCCTGCGCGATGACACCCTGAGCCAGATCACGAAAGACCACACCTTCGTGCAGCGCCTCGTCGACTCGGGCCGCATCACGCCAGAAGAGGCGGCGGTTCACCCGCGCCGCTCGGTGCTGATGCGCGTTCTCGGCGATGTCGACCTCTCGCCCGACATCGACACCGATGTGCTCGACACGAACCCCGGCGACCGATGGCTGCTGTGCTCAGACGGTTTGAGCGGCTACGTCACTGACGAGCGCATCGCGGAGATTCTGCGCGAGACCCCCGACTCTGACGCGGCATCGCAGGCGCTCATCCAGGCGAGCCTCGACAACGGCGCCCCCGACAACGTGACCGTCGTCGTGGTTGGCGTCGACGAGAGTGACGACAGCGGTGTGCCCGACCCGGTCATGGTTGGCTCCGCCGCCCAACCGCTGAGTTTCCGACCGGTGGAAGAGAAGCGTGCGGCCAAGCGCCTTCCGCAGCTGTTGCTGCACCCGCTGAAGCCCGCGCCCGACCCCGAAGACGAGCACTTCGAGCCCGAGAGCGAAGAGTTCCTGCGCGAGCTCATCGCCGAAGACCGTCGCCGCAAGATTCGCCGACGCATCACGTGGAGCGTCGGCATCCTGCTTATCGTCGGCATTCTCGCCACAGCGCTCACTGCCGGGTATCAGTGGACCCAGACGCGGTACTACGTGGGAGAGGTCGATGGTCAGGTCGCCATCTACCAGGGCGTGCAGCAGGGAGTGGGCCCCTTCTCGCTCTCCAACGTCTACCAAGAGACCGACATCGACCTCATGCAGCTGACACCGTTCAGCCGCTCGGCCGTCGAGCAAACCATCAGCGCCGTCGATCTGATCGACGCGCTCGCGATCATCGAGAGGCTGCGCCGTGAAGCCGAACGATGACCAGACGGGCCCCCTCACCGGGCCGATCGTCGACATGACCGCGCCGCGCGCTGAATCCGCTCCCCGCGCATCCGGGCCCATTACCGAGCAGATTCGCATTCGCCTGAAGACGCCGTCGAAGCTCCGCAACCTCGAGCTCGCACTGCTCGTCCTCGCGGTCGCGGTGAGCGGTGGCGCCATCGCCCTGGTGCAGCTGGGCGCCCTCGAGGCTCTCGACTCGACCGTCATCACGTACGCCGCGGGTCTCGCCGCCCTCGTGCTCGGCGTGCACATCGTGCTGCGCGTCGTGGCCCCCGACGCCGACCCTTTCATCCTTCCGATCATCACGACCCTGAATGGGCTCGGCATCGCGATGATCTACCGACTCGACATCGCCAAGGGTTTCGAGGGCTGGGAGAGCGTCGGCGTGCGCCAGATGGCGTGGTCGGCCCTCGCCATGGCGGTTGCCGTCGCCGTGCTCATCGTCGTGCGCAACCACCGCGTTCTCGCCCGCTACCGCTATGTCGCGCTGCTCGTCGGCATCGGCCTGCTGCTGATGCCCCTTGTTCCCGGTCTCGGCCAGACGATTAACGGTGCGCGCGTCTGGATCGCCGTCGGCCCCTTCTCGTTCCAGCCGGGAGAGCTCGGCAAGATCGCGCTCGCCATCTTCTTTGCCGGCTACCTGATGACGGCGCGTGACTCGCTCTCGATCGTCGGCAGCAAGGTGCTCGGGATGCGCCTTCCGCGTGCCCGCGACCTCGGCCCGCTACTCGTCGCGTGGGCCGCCGCGATGGCCGTGCTGGTCTTCCAGCGCGACCTCGGCACCGCGCTGCTCTACTTCGGGCTCTTCCTCGTCATGCTTTACCTGGCGACGGGCCGCCTGAGCTGGATCCTGCTCGGCCTCGGCCTCTTCGTCGGCGGCGCGCTCATCGCCCGCGACGCCTTGGGCTACGTGCAGGGCCGCTTCAACGCCTGGCTCGACTCGTTCAACCCCGAGGTGTACGACGCGATCGGGGGCAGCTACCAGCTTGTTCAGGGGCTTTTTGGCCTCGCCGATGGTGGCCTGATCGGCACCGGGCTCGGCCGGGGTCGCCCCGAGCTCGTGCCGCTCGCCGAGAGCGACTACATCGTCACGAGCCTCGGCGAAGAGCTCGGCCTCGTCGGGCTGTTCGCGATCCTCGCGCTGTACGTGCTGCTCGTCGCCCGCGCCTACCGCATCGGTTTCAGCGGCACCGACGACTTCGGCCGGATGCTCGCCGTCGGTCTCGGGTTCTTGATCGCCCTGCAGGTCTTCGTCGTCATTGGCGGGGTCACGCGGGTGATTCCGCTCACCGGTCTCACGACGCCGTTTCTTGCCGCTGGCGGCTCGTCACTCATGGCGAACTGGATCATCGCGGCGCTCCTGCTGCGCTTGAGCGACTCGGTGCGCCACCAGCCGCGATTGGTGGTGGACGACCGTGAATAAAGAGCTCCGCCGCATCAGCGTCGCCACTCTCGCGATGTTCCTCGCGCTGTTTGTGTCGATCAGCGTGATCCAGGTCTTCGCGGTCGATGAACTGCGCGCCGACGGGCGCAACGTGCGCACCCTCTACGCCAGCTACTCGGCTGAGCGTGGCCCGATCCTGGTTGATGGCCAGGAGATCGCGGCGTCGGTACCGAGCGACAACGAGTTTCGTTTCCTGCGGCAGTACCTGCAGCCCGAGCTGTACTCGGCCGTCACCGGCTACTTCACGCTCAACCAGGGCAGTGCCGGCATCGAAGAGGCCTACAACGACTTCCTCAGCGGTACCGCGAACGAGCAGTTCCTCGACCAGTTGAGCGCCCTCGTCACCGGCCAGAGTCCGCGGGGTGCCGCGGTCGAGTTGACCATCGACCCGGTCGTGCAACAGGCGGCCTTTGATGCGATGGCGGGCCAGAGTGGCTCGGTCGTCGCGATCGATCCGTCGACCGGCGAGATCCTCGCGCTCGTCTCCACGCCCGGCTACGACCCGAACCGCCTGTCGGCGCACTCGACCGCCAGCGTCATCGATGCGTACAACTCGCTGATTACCGACCCCGCGCGCCCGCTGAACAATCGGGCGATTGCCGGCGATCTCTACTTCCCTGGCTCGGTCTTCAAGGTGCTGGTGGCCGCCGCTGCCATCGATTCCGGTGAGTTCACCCCCGAGTCCGAATTCCCCAACCCCCCGCAGCTGCAGCTGCCCCTGTCATCGAACGTCATCAACAACGCGGAGGGCGGAACCTGCGGCGGCACGGAAACGGCAACGCTCGCCACGTCGCTCCGGCTCAGCTGCAACATCCCCTTCGCGCAGCTCGCGCTCGAACTCGGCCAAGACGAGCTGGCCGACTACGCCGAGGCCTTCGGCTTCGGGCAAGAGATCGAGATCCCGATGAGCGCGACGCCGAGCCGCTACCCGTCAAACCTCGACGACGCCCAGCTCATGTTGACGGGCTTTGGACAGTACGACGTGCGCGTCACGCCGCTGCAGATTGCGATGATCAGTGCCGCGATCGCGAACGGTGGTGACCTCATGCAGCCGACTCTGCTCGACCGCATCATCGCTCCCGACCTCTCCACGGTGCTCGAATCTGAGCCCGAGGTGCGTGCGGAGCCGATCAGCGCATCCACGGCGCGGACATTGACGCGGATGCTCGTCGACGGTGTCTCTAATGGCGTCGCCTCGAACGCCGCCATCGACGGCATCGAGGTCGCGGGCAAGACGGGAACGGCCGAGAATGGGCCCGACCGTCCCTACACTCTCTGGTTCACCGGATTCGCCCCCGCGGATGACCCGCAGGTGGCGATTGCCGTCGTCGTCGAGAACGGCGGCGGGCAGGGCCAGAATGCATTCGGTAATCAAGTCGCGGCTCCCATCGCGCGACAGGTCATGGAGGCGGTGCTGAACAGATGAGACCGACCAGCGGGCTCACATTCGGGGGGCGGTACCAGCTACTGTCCCGCGTCGCGATCGGCGGCATGGGCGAGGTGTGGCAGGCGACCGACCAGGTCATCGGCCGCACCGTTGCCATCAAGATCCTGAAGGACGAGTACCTGGGTGACCCCGGGTTCCTCGAGCGTTTCCGCGCCGAGGCGCGGCACGCTGCACTCGTCAACCACGAGGGCATCGCCAACGTCTACGACTATGGCGAAGAAGAGGGCAGCGCCTTCCTCGTCATGGAGCTCGTGCCGGGCGAGGCCCTGTCGACCATTCTGGAGCGCGAACGCACCCTCTCGAGCGACCAGGTGCTCGACATCGTTGCCCAAACGGCGTCAGCCCTGCACGCCGCCCACCAGGCCGGTCTCGTGCACCGCGACATCAAGCCGGGCAACCTGCTCATCACGCCCGATGGTCGCGTGAAAATCACCGACTTCGGCATCGCACGCATCGCCGATCAGGTACCGCTGACCGCGACCGGGCAGGTCATGGGAACCGTGCAGTACCTGTCCCCCGAGCAGGCGAGCGGCCAGTCGGCGAGCCCGTCGACCGACGTCTACTCGCTCGGCATCGTCGCCTACGAGGCCCTCGCCGGGCGACGCCCCTTCACGGGCGAGTCGCAGGTCGCGATCGCTATGGCGCAGATCAACGACGCCCCGCCCGAGCTGCCGGCGTCGGTGCCCGAGCCCGTGCGCAACCTCGTCATGGCGGCGATTGCAAAGAAGCCGGCCGACCGGCCCGCGTCAGCGCAGCACTTCGCGCGCGCGGCCCAGGCCCTGCGCCGCGGAGACGTCGGCGGCGCTGCCGCCATCGTGCCCGCGATCGCCGGAGCGCCGGCGACGCAGCTGCTCGACGCGACCCGCGTCATGCCGAGCGCTGCGGGTAACGATGAAGTGACCCGCGTCATGCCGAGCATGGCCGCCGGTGCCGCCGCGGGCGCCGCGGCCGCGAACGCCCAGGCGGCGAAGAAGAAGCGCAGCCCCTGGACCTGGCCGCTCATCGCCCTCATCGGCCTGCTCGTCGTGTTGATCGTTGGCGCGATCATCGCGGTGCTGGCGCAGCCGAGTGACGACCCTGGCGAGATCCCCGCCTCCCCCACGGTGACGGCGAGCGACGAGCCGAGCCCCGAGCCCTCAGAAACGGTCGAAGAGATTCGCCTGACTGAAGACCAGGTGCTCAATCGCACGCAGCAAGAAGTCGACGACATCTTGACCGAACTCGGTCTGGTCCTCGACGCACAGCAGGGCAATCCCGCGCCGAGTCCCGACCAGGTTGATCGCTCGTACCGCGTCAACCCGACGGGTCTTGTCGAGGAGGGCGATGTCATCACGGTGTTCTTCTACACCGCCGTCGATACGCCCCCGCAACCGAACAACCTGGCGATCAACCCGGGCAGCGGCCCGTACCTCGGCGGATCGACCGTGACGCTGTCGTGGCCGTCGTACACGAGCTGCCCCGCCGGCTTCACCCTGTCGGGCTACAACGTGACGATCGTGGGCGGCTCCCCCGCTCAGGCGAACCCGATCCCGGCCGGCACGAACAACCTTGACGTTGAACTTGCCGACGGTGGCCAGTTGCGCGTCACCTACATCGCGCTGTGTGGTGACCTGCAGTCCGAGCGTTCGAACGAGCTCGCGGTGCCGATCACCGCGGCTCCCGTGCCGACGCCCACCCCGACGCCGACCCCCACACCCACTGAACCTCCCGCTGAGGAGGGGTAGCGCGCAGCCGTTACGGAGCCGATATGCGGATGCGCGGGGCTCGCAAAAGCGCCCCCGCGCATCCGCATACACTCACTAGCGACGATTTCTCTCCCGAAGGAAACGGATTTCGATGGACAGCACCACCCCCGGCACCCGGCTGATCGCCGGACGCTACGAGCTCGGTGCGCTCATCGGACGCGGCGGCATGTCCGACGTGCACCTGGCAACGGATGCACGTCTCGGTCGCCGGGTCGCCCTCAAGCTCCTGAAGTCCTCCCTCGCCTCCGACCCGGTCTTCCGCACCCGGTTCCGCCAGGAAGCTCAGGCGGCCGCGCGCATGGCGCATCCGACGATCGTCCGCGTCTTTGACGCCGGGGAAGAGACATCCGTTGCGCCCGACGGGCACGAGACGGTCGTGCCGTTCATCGTCATGGAGTACGTCGAGGGGCGCCTGCTGCGCGACATGCTGCTCGACGGGCCGCTCCCCGCGCGCGAGGCGGGCGAGATCGTCGAGCAGGTGCTGACCGCGCTCGAATACTCGCACCGTGCGGGCGTCGTGCACCGCGACGTGAAGCCGGGAAACATCATGGTGACCCCCACCGGCCAGGTGAAGGTCATGGACTTCGGAATCGCCCGCGCGATCTCCGACTCGTCGGCCACCGTCGCCCAGACGTCGACCATTCTCGGCACGGCGCAGTACTTCTCGCCCGAGCAGGCCCGCGGGGAAACGGTTGACGCGCGCACCGACCTGTACTCGACCGGCGTCGTGCTGTTCGAGATGCTGACCGGCCGCCCGCCGTTCCGCGGCGATTCGCCCGTGGCCGTCGCGTACCAGCACGTCAGCGAGCCGGCGCCCACACCGAGCAGCCTGAACCCCGAGGTGTCGCCCGCGCTCGACGCCGTGGTGTTGCACGCCATGGCAAAAGATCGATTCCAACGCTTCCAGACGGCCGCCGAGTTCCGTGCCGACGTCTCAGCCGCCTTGGCCGGCCAGGTGCCGCCCCGCCGCACCGAGGCCGATAACGACCCGACGATGTCGCTGTTCGGCGTAAACCCGCAGGCGACCGCGGGCACCGAAGCCGCCATGCGTCAGCTGACGATCGACGACGACGACCGCCGCACCCGCACGCAGACCCGCCCTCCCGTCGCCTGGATCTGGTCGGGCATCGTCGTCGTCGGCGTGCTGATCGCCGCCGTGCTGTTCTGGGCGTTCTCCCTCGACCGCGAGGGCGGCTTCGTCGCGAACGTGGCCGTCGAGGTGCCGGATGTCGTGGGTCTCGCCTTCGAGGACGGCGAGTCCATTCTCACCGAAGACAACCTTCGCCCGACCGCCGTGCAAGAGCCGGGCACGGCGGAAGACGAGGGTCTGATTCTGCGCACCGAACCCGCGGCCGGCTTCTCGGTCTCGCCGGGTCAAGAGGTGCGCGTGTTCGTGTCGTCGGGCCCGCCCCGCGTGCAGATGCCCGACGTGCGAAACCTCGATCTCGCGGCCGCGACCGCGCAGATCGAGCAGCGCGGACTCGTGGTCGGCACGGTGACCAGTGAGAACTCGGGTACCGTGCGCGCCAATGTCGTCATTCGCACCGATCCCGACTCGAACACCGAACTGCGCCAGGGCGAGGCGGTCGACCTGACAATCTCGAACGGGCTCGTTGCTGTTCCCGATCTGCGCAACCTCCCCATCGGTGATGCGACCGCGCAGGCGCGCAACATCGGCCTGCAGGTCACCGTGCAGGCCGACCCCGGATGCTCGGGCGGCATCGTGACGGGTCAGTCGCTGGCCCCCGGCGACCAGCAACAGGGCTCGCCGATTCGCCTGGTGTACTGCAGTGGCTCCGGCGGGGGCGGCACCAGCGGCGACGCCGGAGACGGCACCGGCGAGTAACGGTCGCCGCTGACCTCACGGTTCACCACGCCGTGTGGTTCGCGACGCTCTGTGGTTCGCGATTCTCGGTGGCGCGCTACACCGACCGTGCCGCAGCGTCGCTCGACATGAGCGGGCTCAAGCCGCGCGCGGTCATGGCCGCCTCAGGAAGCCCCGCCGCGGCGAGCCAGTTGCCGAGCATCCGATAGCCGCCCTCGGTGAGCACCGACTCGGGGTGGAATTGCACGCCGTGCACCGGCGCCTCGCGGTGACGCACCCCCATGATGACGCCGCCCTCGGTGCGAGCGGTCACGACGAGCTCATCGGGCACGGTGCCGTCAACGACCGCGAGCGAGTGATAGCGGGTTGCCCGGAAGTTGTTGGGCACGCCGTCGAACAGCGCATCCCCCTCGTGCACGACCTGCGACGTCTTGCCGTGCATGAGCTCCTCGGCGTGGGTGACGACCCCACCCAGCGCCTCGGCAATGGCCTGGTGGCCGAGACATACGCCGAGCAACGGCTTGTCGGCGGCGATGGCGGCGTGCACGGCCGCGATCGAGATGCCGGCATCAGCGGGTGTTCCGGGGCCGGGCGAGACCAGCACGGCGTCGTAGTCGGCGATGAGGGCCGCCACGTCGTCGGCAGCGATCGCATCGTTGCGCATGACGGTGGTCTCGGCACCCAATTGCTGCAGGTAGCCGTCCAGCGTGTACACGAAGCTGTCGTAGTTGTCGATCACGAGTACGCGCACGGTTACTGCTCCACGGTCGATTCTTGCGGGAGGAAGGTGTCGGCGGCCCACGGGAACGCCCAGGTGATGAGCGCGTAGAGCGCCGCGGCGGCGAGCACCAGCAGGAGGATCACGCGCACCCACGCCGGACCGGGCAGGATGCGCCAGAGCGCTGCGTACATCGTCACCCTCTCCTTAACCGATCACCGCGGCGGAGCTTCCCGCGGCGGCCTCGGTCAGCCCCGAGATCTCGGCCGGCGGGCCGTCTTCCCGCGGGTACCAGGTTTCGAACACTGCGTAGGCGATGATGCGCTCGGCAGCCGAGAACCGCGGGTTGCAGCTCGTGAGCGTGAGAATACGGTCGCTCGCCTCGACTTGGGGTGCTTGCGGCACAGGTTCGAGCACCTGCACCGCGGTCGGCCAGACGTACTCGAGGTTGCGGAAGGAGTACTCGTACCAGCCCTCCCGCGTTTCCACGTAGATGTTGTCGCCCGCCCGAAGTTCGGCAATGTCGGCAAACGGGGCGCCGTAGGTCGTGCGATGCGCGGCGAGGGCGAAGTTGCCCACCTCGCCCGGCATCTGCGTCTCCATGTAGTGCCCCACGCCGAGCCGGCTGTTGTTGAGCACGGTCTGCAGGTCGACGCCCGAGGCGATCGTGCGCACGTAGTTCTCGCCGAAGCGCGGAACGATGAGCGCGCCGAACGCTTCACCCTCCGGCGGCGCGATACCCACCACCGGTTCGCCCGGATCCCGCGGAGTTTCGGGGTCAACGGGTTCCGGCTCGGGCTCGGCCGAGCCGCGATCGCGTTCAAAGTCGGCGCGCAACTGCTCCTGTATTTCCTGCGCCGCGTCCTGCTGCGCCGACCCCGTGATGATGTCGTTCAGCCAGACGTACCAGCCGAGGAACAGCATGACGACGACGCCCGCCGTAATGAGCAGCTCGCCGATAACGCCCACGACGCTGACGCGCGCCCGCGCACGCGGCGTGCGTCGCGCATCTGCCCGCGACGCGGTGGGGGACTGGATGCTGCTGTCGCTCACCCGCTCATTGTAGGTGGCGGTTCCGAGCGTGGCTCCGCTCCGCATCCACGCCGGTTTCGGCTCGTGCCCGGTAGACTCAGCGCCATGGCACGGACCACTGCGCGCGACGCTGAGAACCCCGACTACGCCCGCGGGGGCGCCGACGCCCCGAACCCGGTGTGGTTTAAGCCGGTGATGTTCGGCTTCATGCTCGTCGGGCTCATCTGGATCATCGTCTACTACGTCAGCGCGTCGACGCTTCCGATCGCGTCCATCGGCCCGTGGAACATCATGGTCGGCTTCGGCATCATGTTCATCGGCTTCCTGATGACCACGCGCTGGCGCTAGCGACCTTCGCCCCGTCACGCTCGAGCGGGTGTCCCCCCGCTCCCCCCGAAAAGGGGGTGGAATGACACGGCTGTGATTCTTATCCCCACTGTGGATGGGGGTGTGGATAACTATCCCGCGAGCGCAAAGCGCAGAATGGTTCCCGCCACCAGAAGTGCGGCAAACGCCCCGAGGAGCGCGATCTGCAGCGGCGTCTGTTGGCGTCGCCGCGTGCGGACAAAGATGAGGGCGACGATCGCGCCGCCGATGAGCCCTCCCACGTGGGCCTGCCACGAGATGTTGGGCAAGAAGAACCCCAGCGCCAGGTTGATACCCAGAATCACCATCAATTGAGCGGTGTTGCCGCCCAGGCGCCGCTGGATGACGAAGAACGCGCCGAACAGCCCGAAGATGGCGCCCGAGGCACCCACCACAAACGATGCCGGCGCGAGCCACAAGACGGCGATGGAGCCCGCGAGCGTGCTGAGGATGTAGGTGACTGCGAACCGCCAGCGGCCCACCAGCTGCTCAAGCAGCGGCCCCAGCACGAACAACGCGTACATGTTGAAGAGGATGTGGAAAATGCCCGAGCTGTGCACCAGCGAGACGGTGAGCATGCGCCACGGTTCGATGAGCGACAGCGGCGGGGCGTAGCCGAGCGCGCGGGTCACGGTGCCCTGCGTCGCGAACTGCAGAATGAAGACGCCGAGCGTCAGCCCGAGAATCGTGTAGGTGACGACGGGAGTGGACGATCCGCGGCGCACAGCACGCAGCAGCGGCGACTTCTGGCGGGGCATCGCTGCGGCGGCCTCCGCCATGCACTCGGGGCATCGCACACCCACCGGCGCCGGCGTCTGGCATTCGCCGCACACCGTCCGCCCGCAGCGTTGGCACAGCACGAAGCTGCGCCGGTCGGAATGCCGGTAACAGACGTTTGGGTCGCCGGCGCTTCCCGCTGCTGACGCAGAATCGGTCACGCGACCTCGGCGACCTCAATGCTCGTGATGACGACATCGTCGAGCGGCTTGTCGCGACCGTCGGTCGGCACCGCCTCGATGGCGTCGACGACCTTCTTCGACTCGTCGTCCGCGACGGCGCCGAAGATGGTGTGGTTGCCGTTCAGCCAGGTCGTCGGCACGGTCGTGATGAAGAACTGCGAGCCGTTCGTGCCGCGGCCGCCGCGCTTGCCGGCGTTCGCCATCGCGAAAAGGTACGGCTCGGTGAACTGCAGCTCCGGGTGAATTTCGTCGTCGAACTCGTAACCGGGGCCGCCGATGCCCTGACCGAGCGGGTCGCCGCCCTGCAGCATGAAGTCTTTGATGATGCGGTGGAAAATCACGCCGTTGTAGAGCGGCTCGGACGTCTTCTGGCCGGTCGCGGGGTGGGTCCACTCGATCTGCCCCGTGGCGAGGCCGACGAAATTCGCGACGGTCTTCGGAGCGTGGTTGCCGTAGAGGTTGACGCGAATGTCGCCCTTGTTGGTGTGAATAGTGGCGACGGCGGTGTGAATCGACATGCCGCAATTCTGTCACGGAGCCGGATGCACGCTTCCTGAGCATTCCGTCGGCGTCCGCCCGAGGAATCCCGAGTCAGTGGAAGACTAGGGAGGGTCATTTCGCCCGCCACCGATCAGGAGGACCGATCATGGGACTGTCCCGCAAGAGCCGACGCTCACTAAAGAAGTTGCGCGGCAACGCCGGTGATCTCTGGAGCGAGCAGCGCGAGGTGCTCGACCACGCCGCAGCCGTGCTGCGTGAGGCGAGCAAGCAGACCGGCGAGATCGCAAAGCGCGACGTAGCCCCCCGCGTGAAGTCGACCTACGAGAAGCGCGTGCAGCCTGGTGTCAACGCCGGTGTTGGCGCTGTTCGATCTGCCGCCGACCACACGAAGACGACCTGGAACCGCGCCGTGATCCCCGCGGTGACGGGAGCAATCGGCGCAACCCTTGCGGTCATCGACGTCGCTCGTGACAACGGCCGCGTCGCGATTCACGAGGCCTCACGCGCCAGCCGCGAGCTCGGCACCCGTGCCGGCCAGAAGCTCGGCATCATCGAGGTCAAGCCCACGCCCGGCCCCGGCCGCTACATCGCGATCGCTTTCGGCGTGATCGCGGTCGCGGGCGTCGCCTACGCGGCGTACCAGACGCTTCGCGCTGACGACGACCTGTGGGTCGACGACGAGCCCGTCGAGGCCCCCGTCGCCTAAGAAGCACCTTCAATGAGCAAAGCCCCTCGGCATCGGCCGGGGGGCTTTCTTGTTGGCGGAAGCGATGAGGTCATTGCAATAAGCCGCGCGAGAAGCGCGAAGCGCAGCGACCACGATCGCTGCGCGGAGCGCGCTGCGCCGCAGGGGCGGCCACAAACTGGGTGGAGCCTAGGGGAATCGAACCCCCGGGAGGCGGATCAGCCTCCCGCGTGCACGTGGAGCCTAGGGGAATCGAACCCCTGACCTCCTGCTTGCAAAGCAGGCGCTCTACCAATTGAGCTAAGGCCCCTCAACACTTTTCAGTTTAGCGACGGCTGCGAAGCGAGACGACCACGCTCGTTTACATGAGCGAGGTCGCGCCGCAGAAGCCGCAGCGAGACAGAGAATTGCAGTGGGGCTACCAGGACTTGAACCTGGGACCTCTTCGTTATCAGCGAAGCGCTCTAACCGCCTGAGCTATAGCCCCTCAGACCGGGTATGACTGTACACGACCCGGGCTTTCTTCCCCAATTCGGCGAGGGCGCTAGGGCGGCCGCCGTGGGGGGCAATCTCAGCTGTTGGTGAAACCGACGAGCTGGCCGCCGGTGACCTTGACGCTGAGGTTGTAGATCAAGGCGCTGAGTGCGCCGATGGCAGTGCCGGCAACCAGGTTGATGATGCCGAGGATGGTGGCAAACAGCATGACCTGGCCGAAGGAGAAGATCTCGAGGATGCTGGGCGCGTCGTCTCCCAAGACCTCACCAAAGAGGTCGTTGACTCGTTCGAGAACGCCGAGGTTGGTGACGACAACCCAGATGAAGAAGAACGACACGACGAGCGCGATGGCCCCGCACAGCGAGATGAGGAACGACAGCTTCACGGCCGACCAGAAGTCGATGTAGACGAGCTTCAAGCGAACCTGCTTGGCGCCCACGGTGCGCTGCGACTTACGTTGCAGCTTCTCGGCGACAGTACTCACGAGGCGGTGTCCTTCCCTGCATCCGCGGCCGGTTCGCTCGCGGTTTCGGTGCCGTCGGTCGTGTCTACCGTATCGGCGTCGGTTGTCGCCAGGTTTCGCTCACTGTTGCGGGCGATGGCGATAATGCGGTCGTCATCGTCGGATCGGGCGAAGACGACGCCCATGGTATCGCGGCCCTTCGCCGGCACCTCCGCTACCGACGAGCGCACGACCTTGCCCGACGCCATGACCACAAGCACCTCGTCGTCTTCGCCGACGATGAGACCTCCGGCGAGGCCGCCGCGGTCGTCGCTGAGCTTCGCGACCTTGATGCCCAGGCCACCGCGACCCTGCACCCGGTACTGGTCGACGGCCGTGCGCTTGGCGTACCCGCCTTCGGTAACAACGAAGACATAGCCGTCGTCGGTGACGACGTCGGCCGCGAGCAGTTCGTCGTCTCCGCGGAACTTCATGCCGGTGACGCCGGCGGTCGAGCGGCCCATGGGGCGCAGGGCCTGATCGTTGGCGGTGAAGCGCACCGACATGCCCGCGCGCGACACGAGCAGGATGTCGCTCGTATCTTCTGTCAACATCGCCGAGACGAGCTCGTCACCGTCGCGCAGGTTGATTGCGATGATGCCGCCCGTACGGTTCGTGTCGTATTCACCGAGCGCCGTCTTCTTGATCTGGCCGCGACGCGTGGCGAGCACCAGGTACGGCGCTGCGGCGTAGTCAGAGATGTCGAGAATCTGGGCGATTTCTTCGTCGGGCTGCAGGGCGAGCAGGTTGGCGACGTGCTGGCCCTTCGCGTCGCGGCCTGCCTCCTGAATCTCGTAGGCCTTCAGGCGGTACACGCGACCGGTCGTCGTGAAGAACAGCAGCCAGTGGTGGGTAGTGGTGACGAAGAAGTGCTCAACGACGTCGTCGGCGCGCAGTTGGGCGCCGCGCACACCCTTGCCGCCGCGGTGTTGCGAGCGGTAGTTGTCGCTGCGAGTGCGCTTGATGTACCCACCACGCGTGACGGTGACGACCATCTCTTCGACGGGGATGAGGTCTTCGACACTCATGTCGCCGTCGAATCCGTAGAGGATCTCGGTGCGACGGTCGTCGCCGTAGCGCGACACGATCTCGGCGAGCTCGTCGCTGATGATCTGACGCTGACGCTCGGGGCTCGCGAGGATCTCCTTGTAGTCAGCGATCATCCGCTCGAGCTCGTCAGCCTGGTCCTGAATTTTTTGGCGCTCGAGGGCCGCGAGGCGTCGCAACTGCAGGTTCAGGATCGCGGTTGCCTGCAACTCGTCGACGTCGAGCAGCTCCATGAGCCCGTCGCGCGCTTCCTCGGTCGTCTGTGAGCGGCGGATCAGCGCGATGACCGCATCGAGCGCATCCAGTGCCTTGAGGTAGCCACGCAAGATATGGGCGTCGGCCTCCGCCTTCTTCAGGCGGTACTCGGTGCGGCGAACGATGACCTCGACCTGGTGTTCGACCCAGTAGGTGATGAACTGGTCAAGCGTCAGGGTGCGGGGAACGCCGTCGACGATCGCGAGCATGTTCGCGCCGAAGTTGTCTTGCAGCTGCGTCTGCTTGTACAGGTTGTTCAGCACGACGCGCGCAACGGCGTCCCGCTTCAACACGATGACGAGGCGCTGACCGGTGCGGCCCGATGACTCGTCGCGAATGTCGGCGATGCCGGCGAGCTTGCCTTCCTTCACGAGGTCGGCGATCTTGATCGCCAGGTTGTCGGGGTTCACCTGGTACGGCAGCTCGGTGATCACGAGGCATGTGCGGCCCTGAATCTCTTCGACCGTGACGACGGCTCGCATCGTGATCGACCCGCGACCCGTGCGGTAGGCATCCTGGATGCCCTTGACGCCGAGAATCTGCGCGCCGGTCGGGAAGTCAGGGCCCTTGACGCGCTGGAGGCACGCGTCGAGCAGTTCTTCGCGCGTTGCCTCGGGGTTCGCCAGGTGCCACAGCGCCGCGTCCGATACCTCGCGCAGGTTGTGCGGCGGGATATTCGTGGCCATACCCACGGCAATACCGACCGAACCATTGACGAGCAGGTTGGGGAATCGGCTCGGCAGAATCGACGGCTCTTGCGTGCGCCCGTCGTAGTTGTCCTGGAAATCGACGGTGTCTTCGTCGATGTCGCGCACCATTTCCATGGCGAGCGCGGCCATCTTGGTCTCGGTGTATCGCGGGGCGGCGGCACCGTCGTTGCCGGGCGAACCGAAGTTGCCCTGGCCGGCGGCGAGCGGGTAGCGCATCGACCACGGCTGCACGAGGCGAACGAGCGCGTCGTAGATGGCCGAGTCGCCGTGCGGGTGGAACTGGCCCATGACGTCGCCGACGACGCGCGAGCACTTCGAGAACGCCTTGTCGGGGCGGTAGCCCCCGTCATACATCGCGTAGAGCACGCGCCGGTGCACCGGCTTGAGGCCGTCACGCACGTCGGGAAGGGCGCGCCCGACGATGACGCTCATCGCGTAGTCAAGGTACGACCGCTGCATCTCGAGCTGCAGGTCGACCTGCGTGATGCGGCCGCCAGCGCCGAAATCTTCTTCGGGGGCGGTGGGCTCGTCAGCCATCGGATTCCTTTATGTGGTGGTGGTCAGGATGCTCGGCGCGCGTCATGCGCGCCCGATCAGATATCGAGGAAGCGCACGTCTTTCGCGTTCTGCTGAATGAAGGTGCGTCGCGCATCCACGTCTTCGCCCATGAGGGTGGCGAACACGCTGTCTGCGACGGCGGCGTCTTCGAGCGTCACCTGCATGAGCGTGCGCGACTCGGGGTTCATCGTCGTGTCCCACAGCTCTTGGTGGTTCATCTCGCCGAGACCCTTGTAGCGCTGAACGCCGTTGTCTTTCGGGATGCGCTTGCCACTCGCGAGGCCCGCCTCGAGCAGGGCGTCGCGCTCGCGGTCGCTGAACACGTACTCGTGCTCGGCGTTCGTCCACTTGAGCCGGTAGAGCGGAGGTTGCGCGAGGTACACGTACCCGCGATCGATGAGCGGTCGCATGTAGCGGAACAGCAGCGTCAGCAGCAGGGTCGTGATGTGTTGACCGTCGACGTCGGCATCGGCCATCAGAACGATCTTGTGGTACCGCACCTTGTCGGGGTCGAAGTCTTCGCCGATGTTCGCGCCAAACGCGGTGATCATTGCCTGCACTTCGGCGTTGCCGAGCGCGCGATCGAGTCGGGCCTTCTCGACGTTCAAGATCTTTCCGCGCAGTGGCAGGATCGCCTGGGTTTCGGGGTTGCGGCCCTGCACTGCCGAGCCGCCGGCCGAGTCACCCTCGACGATGAAGATCTCACTGATCGAGGGGTCTTTCGACTGGCAGTCTTTCAACTTGCCCGGCATGCCGCCCGACTCGAGCAGCCCCTTGCGGCGGGTCTGCTCGCGCGCCTTGCGGGCGGCCAGTCGCGCGGCGGCCGCCTGCTGCGCCTTGCGGATGACGTCCCGTGCCTGGCTGGGGTTTCGCTCGAACCAGTCGCCGAGGAACTCGCCCGTGACCTTCTGCACGAACGACTTCGCCTCGGTGTTGCCGAGCTTTGTCTTCGTCTGACCCTCGAACTGCGGCTCGCCGAGCTTCACCGAGATGACGGCGGTAAGGCCCTCGCGTACGTCGTCGCCCGAGAGGTTCTCTTCCTTTTCTTTGATGAGGTTCTTCTCGCGCGCGTAGCGGTTGACCAGGGTGGTGAGCGCCGCGCGGAAGCCCTCCTCGTGGGTTCCGCCCTCGTGCGTGTTGATGGTGTTGGCGTAGGTGTGCACGCTCTCGCTGTAGGACGTCGTCCACTGCATCGCGACTTCCAGCGCGATCGTGCGCTCGGTGTCTTCTGACTCGAACGCGATGATCTCGGGATGCACGAGGTCGGCTTTCTTCGCCGCGTTCAGGTGCTCGACATAGTCGACGAGACCCTTCTCGTACAGGAATTCGTCGTGCCGCGGCTCACTCGCCGGCTGATCGTCGGTCTCAGGATGCTCGCGCTCATCGGTCAGCTTGATGCGCAGCCCTTTGTTGAGGAACGCCATCTGCTGGAATCGCGTGCGGAGCGTTTCGTAGTCGAACTCGGTCGTCTCGAAGATGTCTTCGCTCGGCCAGAAGGTGATCGTCGTGCCGGTGCCCTCAACCTCGCGCCCCTTCTTCAGGGGGGCATCGGGCACACCGACGGTGTAGCTCTGCGTGTACTCGTTGCCCTGACGACGAACGGCGACCTCGAGTCGCTGGGACAGCGCGTTGACAACCGACGAGCCGACGCCGTGCAGACCGCCGGAGACCGCGTAGCCACCGCCGCCGAATTTTCCGCCGGCGTGCAGCACGGTGAGGACAACCTCAACGGTCGAGCGCTTCTCGACAGGGTGCTCGTCGACAGGGATTCCGCGGCCGTTGTCGATCACGCGCACGGCGCCGTCGGGAAGGATGGTGACGTCGATCGTGTCGCAATAGCCGGCGAGGGCTTCATCGACCGAGTTGTCGACGATCTCGTACACGAGGTGGTGCAGGCCGCGCGGCCCGGTCGAGCCGATGTACATACCGGGGCGCTTGCGCACCGCCTCGAGCCCTTCCAGAACCTGAATGTTGGCCGCGCCGTAATTGTCTGGAGAAGGGGTGGTGGTCACGGGGTCCATCCTATCAATGGAAGCCCTCTCACCGGGGCGTAAAGGCCCCTCTGGGGTGATATCTCGCCCCCTGTGGACTGTTTCGTCGTCTTAGCCGTAGGTATCGCGTGGACCGCGCCCCGGGATCGATCGTGGCCCTCGCTTCCAGCTCGGCGCGCTCGGGCCCAGAAAGCGGATGCTCGTGATCTGCGCATCGGGGTACCGCTGCGTGATCGAGGTGACCATTTCTCCCCGCATCATGCGCAGCTGCGTTGCCCACGCGGTCGAGTCGCACTGCACCGACAGCACCCCGTCATCGATCGCAACCGGTTCGGTGTGGGACGCGATTTCCGGACCCACGAGGTCGGGCCACGAGGTCAGCAGCTCGCCTCGCGCCAAGGGGGAGGTCCAGCCCATGGTGCGGCTGACCCCGTCGAGGATGTCGGCGAGACCTGAGGGGTCGCGGCCCGTTCCGTAGGGCGTCGTGGAGCCGGACGCTTTTCCGGCGGCGCGACGGCGCGCATCCCGCGAGCGAAGCGACGGGTCGCCAAAGACCGAGCGCAGCCGACGATAGACGGCGCTCGCCTCAGACTCCGGTGGCTCCGCGCGCTCGGTCACGGCGCATCCTCGCTCGGTGGTGTCGGGTCAACAATCGCGCCGGCTGCGATATGGATGCGCGTCGCGGCCAGGCGGTCAGGAACATCGTTCTCGACGGCCGCCGTGATCAACACCTGCTCGAAGTCGGAGACCGCGTCAGCAAGGCGTTCCCGCCGACCCTCGTCGAGTTCGGCGAACACGTCATCCAGAATCACAATCGGGTCGCCGGCCACCGCGTCGGCACGCAGTACGCGGGCTGCGGCGAGTTTCAGGGCCAGCGCATACGACCAGCTCTCGCCGTGGCTCGCGTGGCTGCGGGCGGGCAGGCCGTTGAGCGTCAGCACAAGGTCATCGCGATGAGGTCCGACGAGCGTGACCGCGCGATCGAGCTCGGCACGGCGACGCTCGGAAAGGGAGAAACGGAACTGCTCTGCGGCGCGTTGTTCGTCGAGCACATCGTCGGTGTGCAGCGGCCCCTCGCCCGTGGGGTCAACAATCGTGTGCCGCAGTCCGAGTTCGGCGAGGTGCTCGTCGCCCGCGACGGCCGCGTATCCCGCGGCAAGATGTGGGCGCAGTTCGGCCACCAGAGACACACGTGCGGCGATGATCTCCACGCCGAGCGCGACGAGGCGGTCGTCCCACACATCGAGCGTCGTCAGCGCATCGGGTGACAGGCGGGATGCGCGGGCCGACTTGAGCAGCGAGTTGCGTTGCCGAAGCACGCGCTCGTAGTCACCGATGGTTCCCGCGAGCCGCGGGATTCGCTGCACGATGAGCGCGTCGAGGAATGAGCGGCGCCCGGACGGTTCGCCGCGCACGAGCGCGAGATCTTCTGGAGCGAAGAGCACGGTGTGGACGTAGCGGGGAAGCTCACGCATGCGCACGGGCGAGCCGTTGACCTGGGCCCGGTTGGCGCCGGTCTTATTGAGCTGCAGCTCAACGACGATCGCACGCTCGTCGTGAGCCACGCGCATCCGGACAATCGCTGCCTCTTCGCCCGCGCGCACCAGCGCCTGGTCGCCGGCGACGCGGTGCGACCCCCCGAGCGACGGATACCCGATCGCCTCCACGAGATTTGTTTTGCCCTGCCCATTTCGCCCGACGAGCAGGGTCGGCCCGGGCCCCAACGCCAGTTCGGCGCGCGCATAGTTGCGGAAATCGGAGAGGCTGAGATGCGTGACGTGCACGGCGCGAGCGGAGCGCCGCCCGCTAGCGCAGCAGCAGGTTGGGCTGCAGCAGGTAGCGGTAGTTGTCGACGCCGGCCTGATCTTTTGAGGTCTGGCTGGTGATGAGTACGGGGCCGGGCTTTCCCGGATTGTCGGTCTTCGTGAACGAGATTCGCACGAATTCCGAGTGCACGGCCGACAGCCCATCGATCAAGAACTGGGGCTTCAGCGAGACGACGGTGTCGTCGCCGGTCAGGTGGGCGTCGATCGTTTCTTGGGCCTGCGCGTTCTCGCTGCCGATGGCCTCGAGTGTGAGTCCGTCGGCGGTGAAGGTGTAGCGCAGAGCGGCGTCGCGCTCGAGCACGAGGGCAACGCGTCGGGTCGCCTCGATGAGTTCGGCTGTGTTCATCACGGCGTAGTTGTCGACCGTCTCGGGGAAGAGGCGCTTGACGGGGGGGAAGTTGCCCTTAATCAGCAGTGAGGTGACGGTCTTGTCGTCGGCCGAGAACGCGATAAGTTCACGGTCGCCCCCGCCCACGATCGTGACGCGCACCTGCGACGAGTGCGAGAAAATCTTCGCCGTCTCCGAGAGCGTGCGTGCCGGCACGAGCGCGGTCGCAGTCTCGGCGTTGCTCGTCGACTCCCAGTCGATCTCGCGCACGGCCACGCGGTAGCGGTCGGTTGCGACCAGCGACAGCGTGGTTCCGGAGGTCTCGAGCTGCACACCAGTGATCACGGGAGTGACGTCATCGCGAGAAGCGGCTACCGCAACCTGGCCAACGGCATCAGCGAAGGCATCGCCCGGCAATAGGCCGGTGTCGCCGTCAATGACGGGCAGGCTCGGGTACTCCTCGACGGGCATCAGCGACAGGGCGAATCGGGCCGAGCCACAGCGAACCGTCACCTTGTTGTCGTCGAGCGAGAACTCGACGGGCGCGTTGGGCAGGCGCGAGGCGATGTCGGCCAGCAAGCGACCCGAAACCAGCACGGTGCCGTTCGACTCGACATCGGCAGTGATTCGAGTCTGAGCGGAGACCTCGTAGTCGAACGAGGACAGAGTCACGGCACCGTCTTCGGCGTGCACCATGACGCCCGAGAGGATCGGCAGTGTGGTGCGCTGGGGCAGCAGGCGCACGGCGAACGACACGGCGTCGCTGAATACGTCGCGGTTGACCTGAAACTTCACGTCGAATCCCTCTTCCGTCGGGCGGTCCGGGAGTGCCGGGATCCCCATACTGGCACAGCGCTGCGCCGGGATTCGTGTCGTTCGGCCCGGGTCAGGGTTATCCCTGATGCATCAATGGAGAAGAACAAGAAATAAGAGCGTTAACCGCTGTGCACAGTGTGGACAACTCGGTGGGATCCGCGGAATCACGGGAAACCACATGTGTGTAAGTTGTGGAATCCGCTCGCGACACGGCGGAATGTTAAGGGGATGCCCGAACGGCTCCCCGAGCATCCGCTCACACCCCGAGGCCATCTCTCCGCAATCCATCCCCAAGCGCTCTCGGCGTTTTCCACAGGCTGTCCCCAGTGTGGGAAAACGCGCCTGAACCTGGGATATCACTGTGATGAGACGACAAAAGCCCCGGAATACCGGGGCTTTTGCGGCTGAACGAAGTCTGAGAGCTCGGCGTTTTTTCCCGCGCGCTGCTCAGCTGTAGCGGTGGTTCTGCTTGATGCGGCTCGTGAGTTCCGTGACCTGGTTGTAGATCGAGCGGCGCTCCTTCATGAGCTCACTGATCTTCTTATTCGCGTACATGACGGTCGTGTGGTCGCGGTTGCCGAACAGTTGGCCGATCTTCGGAAGCGAGAGGTTCGTGAGCTCGCGACAGAGGTACATCGCGATCTGCCGCGCCGTCGCGACCGCCTGTGACCGTGACGAGCCGTACAGGTCGTCGACGGTGAGCTTGAAGTAGGCGGCCGTGTGATTGATGATGTCGACCGGCGCGATGACGTTGTCCTCGTCGAGCGTGATGAGGTCTTTCAACACGGTCTGCACGAGCTGCAGGTCGACGGGTGTGCGGTTGAGGTTCGCAAACGCGGTGACCCGAATGAGCGTGCCTTCGAGCTCACGGATGTTGCTCGACACCTTCGACGCCATGTACTCGAGCACGTCGTCGCGCACCTGAAGCCGGTCGTTCTGGGCCTTCTTGCGAAGGATCGCAATGCGGGTCTCGAGGTCGGGTGCCTGCACATCGGTGATCAGACCCCACTCGAAGCGGCTGCGCATGCGGTCTTCGAAGCCGGTGAGGTGCTTCGGGGGCAGGTCAGAGGTGATGACCACCTGCTTGTTGTGGTCGTGCAACGTATTGAAGGTGTGGAAGAACGCTTCCTGCGTCGAGTCTTTGCCCTGCAAGAACTGGATGTCGTCGATCAGCAGGATGTCGATCTCGCGGTACCGCGACTGAAACAGGCTGGCGCGGTTGTTCGCGATCGAGTTGATGAAGTCGTTCGTGAACTCTTCGCTACTGACGTAGCGCACACGGATTCCTGGGTACAGATTCTCGGCGTAGTGACCGATCGCGTGCAGCAGGTGGGTCTTGCCGAGTCCGGACTCGCCGTAGATGAAGAGCGGGTTGTACGCCTTAGCTGGCGCTTCGGCGACCGCCACAGCGGCGGCGTGAGCGAAGCGGTTCGAGCCGCCGATGACGAAGTTGTCGAAGCTGTACTTGTCGTTGAGCCGGCTGTCGCCGCGTCGATTCGCGGCGTCGATGGGCGTCGGCGGGGCGGGCTGCTCGATATACCCGGATGTCGTCGGTTGCTCAAGCGGGTCGGGTGCCGCTTCTAATGACTCTGCCTGCATGTCGGGGTTCACGACGATGGCGAAGCTCGACACCTCGTCACCGGCGACGGTTGTAATGGCCGACAGAAGCGGCAGACGGATGCGCTGTTCAAGCATGCCGCGGGTGAGTTCGTTGGGAACCTCGAGATACAGGGTGCCGGCCATGACGCCGCGCGGCTCCACCAGGTTGATGAAGCCGATGAGCTGGGGCGTGATGCGCTCGTCAGAGACGAGGTGACCTTTCACCGAATCCCACAGCGCGCTGACGGGTTCGGTGTCGTCGGTCATGGCGCGGTGTCCCTCTCGTCCGGAATACGTGATCGGCGGCGAGAGGGGTCGATGGCGAGCATCCCTCTGGCAGGCCGCCCGCCTACTGTAGTTCGATGCGCCGTGTCGTTACCACTGCGGTTCCCACCTGCCGTGGTATTGCGAGCCGCGCCGCCTGCGTTTGACCGGGCGTGTCGCGAGACCTATTGTTAACCGGTTGACTTCTGCCGTGCGGCGCGCGCCCACGGAGTTCTACACCGACATCGTCGCTCCCTCGCGGGGCCGAGGAGACCATCATGAGCAAGCGCACGTTCCAGCCCAACAACCGTCGTCGTGCCAAGGTGCACGGCTTCCGCCTTCGCATGCGTACCCGCGCCGGCCGCGCGATTCTCGCCGCCCGTCGCCGCAAGGGCCGCACCGAACTTTCGGCGTAACATCCCTCCCCCATCGTGCTCGACCGCGCACACCGGGTGAGGTCGAGCAGCGACTTCCGCGACACGATGCGTCGTGGTCGCAAAGCCGCCGCTCCGACCGTCGTCGTTTACGTGCGCCGCTCTGCTGAAGCGGGGCCGGTGCGCTTCGGCATCATCACCTCTAAGGCGCTCGGCAATGCCGTGACGCGGAATAGCGTGAAGCGGCGAGCGCGAGCGGTGGCGAAAGATTTGATCCCCACGATTCCCGACGGCACGGCCGTGGTGATGCGCATGCTCCCAGCGGCAGCCGAGGTCGACTGGGCTACCCTGCGTGAGCACGTAACGGCAACAACCAGGCGGGCGGTGAGCGCATGAGCGACCCCGCGGTTGTTCGCGTCATTCGTGCCATCGGTCTGATCCCGCGCAACATCATCGTGGCGGTCTTGCACGTATACCGGGCCGTCATCTCGCCGCTGTACGGCGACGTGTGCCGCTACTACCCCAGCTGCTCGGCATACGGGCTGCGTTCCGTGCAAGAACACGGTGTGCTTAAGGGTTCGTGGCTCACTGCTCGACGCCTCGTGCGATGCCACCCATGGGCGGTCGGCGGCGTTGACGACCCACCGGAACGGCACCACTCGCCCTACCGCCGCACTCGCTTCGGCTTCATCGTCCTCGATAGAAAGGCGTAACCCCGTCATGGAACTGGGTTTCTTCGGAACATTGCTGTGGCCCATCAAGTGGGTGATCGAGGCGATCCTCGTCGGCTTCCACTCGCTGTTGACCGCTGCGGGCCTCGAGTCGGAGGCGGGCGTCACCTGGGTGCTGTCAATCGTCGGTCTCGTGATCGTGATTCGAGCCCTGCTGATCCCGGTCTTCGTTCGGCAGATCAAGTCGCAGCGCAAGATGCTCGAGATCTCCCCCGAACTCAAGAAGATCCAGGACAAGTACCGGGGCAAGAAGGATCAGTTCTCTCGCGAGGCCATGTCGCGCGAGACGATGAACCTGTACAAGAAGCACGGCACGAACCCGCTCTCGTCGTGCCTTCCGCTGTTGCTGCAGATGCCGATCTTCTTCGGTCTGTTCTCCGTCCTCAACGACGCCTACGCCGGTCGACCCAGCGTGGGCCTACTGACCCCCGCCCTATCGGCCGAGTTTGGAAGCGCGAGCCTCTTCGGTGTCGCCCCGCTCGGTCTGACGATGGCGACCAGCGACGGCAACGTCGCGGTCATCGTCATCGCGATCATCCTGGTGATCCTCATGACCGGCTCGCAGTTCTTGACGCAACTGCAGATCATGGCGAAGAACCAGTCCCCCGAGATGAAGAACTCGCCGATGTACCGGCAGCAGAAGATCCTGCTGTACGTCCTGCCGATCGTCTTCGTGTTCTCCGGCGCGTTCTTCCCGCTCGGCGTGATGTTCTACTGGTTCGTCTCCAACATCTGGACGATGGTTCAGCAGTTCATCGTCATCCGAAACATGCCGACTCCCGGTAGCGAAGCGGCCCTCGCGCGCGAAGCGCGGCTGGCGAAGAAGCGCCAGAAGAAGGGCCTGCCCGACCCTGACGCGGCAGCGCCGGGTGCGGTCGCGGTGGAAGAACCCAAGCAAACGACGCAACGCCAGCAGCCGGTCTCAAAGAACCGCGCCAAGAAGCAGACGAAGAAGGGCGGCCGCTGAGCCATGACCGAGGTAACGACCACGACGACTCCGGCCGACGAGGGTGACATCGCCGCGGACTATTTGGAAGAGCTGCTCGACATCGCTGACCTTGATGGCGACATCGAGATCGAGGAACGCGGCGGACGCGTGTACCTCTCCGTTGACGCCGACGAGCGGGATGCGCTTCGCCTGTTGTCAAAGCCCGACACGGTCAGTGCGTTGCAAGAGCTCACGCGCCTCGCCGTGCACGCGAAGACCGGTGAGTTCTCACGCCTGATCCTCGACATCGCGGGTTCCCGTGACGCGCGCGCGACCGAACTCGCGCGCATCGTTGACCGCGCCGTCGAGCGCATCGAGGCGGGCGCGGTTTCTGCAGCACTCCCCCCGATGTCGAGCTACGAACGGAAGCTTGTGCACGACATCGTCGCTGAGCGCGGTTTCGTGTCGGAGTCGGAGGGCGAAGGCGCCGACCGCCACACCGTCATCCGCCGCGGCTGATCCCGTCGTATCGACCGCCGTCGACCCACTGTTTCACGTGAAACATTCTGATGATCCCGCTGCCGGCACGCCCGTAGTGGCGCCGCTCGAGCTCGATGACGAGCCAGCGATCGCGGCCGAACTCTTCGGCGAGAACCATGAGCGGGCTCGGTCGTTCACCCACGAGTTGGCGACACGCGGCGAGCTCCTGGGTCTGATTGGGCCATCGGAAGCGCCGAGGCTGTGGTCACGACACATCGTGAACTGCGCGCTCGTCGCTCCGTTTCTGCGAAGCGGCGGTCGACTCGCCGACATCGGTAGCGGCGCAGGGCTTCCCGGTCTCGTGCTCGCCATTGCTCGACCCGACGTCGAGGTCACCCTCATTGAGCCGATGGAGCGACGGACTGACTGGTTGCTGGCGGAAAGTTCGCGCCTGGCTCTTCGCAACGTGACGGTGCTGCGCGCCCGCGCGGAGGATGCGATCGCGTCAGGGCCGTACGACCAGGTGACTGCGCGCGCGGTGAAGGCGCTCCGGCAGCTGATTCCCATGACGCGACCCCTACTCGACGAGGGTGGGGAGATGCTGTTCCTCAAGGGTGAGCGCGTGGATCAGGAGATCGCGGACAGTCTGAAACAGCGTCGCGCAGCTCGGCTGAGCGAGCCCACGGTTGAGGTGCTCACGGCTGACGGTGTGCCCGTTCCCACGCGCCTGTTTCGGGCTACAGTGGTCGGGGCCTCCTGAGTATCAGAGCGCCCCGGCCGCATCGCGCGGCACATGTTTCACGTGAAACATCGATCGGAAGGCAGTTGTGACGACCGACGCTTCATTTGACGGGTCCACTCCCCTGGCTCGCGAGGTCGCCGACATCACCCGCCGCCGTCAGGCCGTGCAGGAACAGGTGCTGCCCCTGCCGAGTGCCCCCCGTGTGTTCACGGTGGCCAACCAAAAAGGTGGTGTGGGGAAGACCACCACGACGGTTAACCTCGCAGCCGCACTGGCCCGGCAGGGTGCGCACGTATTGGTGATCGACCTTGATCCCCAGGGCAACGCTTCGACGGCGCTCGGTGTCGAGCATCGTGCGGAAACCCCGAGCGTCTATGACGTGATCGTGGGTGAGGCCACGATCGACGAGGTTGTGCAGAAGAGCCCGGAGTTTGAGCGCCTGTTCTGTGTACCTGCCACCATCCACTTGGCTGGTGCCGAGATTGAACTCGTCTCTCTGGTGGCGCGTGAGCAGCGCCTCCGCACCGCACTCGACATGTACCTCGCCGAGGCTGATGACCCGGTGCACTACGTCTTCATCGATTGCCCCCCGTCGCTTGGCCTGCTCACGATCAATGCCTTCGTTGCCGCGCGTGAGGTGCTCATCCCGATTCAGTGTGAGTACTACGCCCTTGAGGGGCTCAGCCAACTGCTCAACAGCATTCAACTGATCGAGCGGCACCTGAACCCGCAGTTGCGCGTCACCACGATCTTGCTCACGATGTACGACGCCCGCACCAATCTCGCCAATCAGGTTGTCGCGGATGTGCGTGAGCACTTCCCCGATCAGGCGCTCGACACGCTCATTCCCCGCTCGGTTCGCATCAGTGAGGCGCCGAGTTACGGGCAGACGGTCATCAGCTACGACCAAAATTCTCCGGGCAGCCTGTCGTATCTCGAGGCTGCCGCCGAAATCGCAACACGAGGGGCGGGTGCCTGATGGCCGCGCAAAAGAGAACCGGGCTCGGACGAGGAATCGGTGCGCTCATCCCCACCGGCAGTGGCGATCGCCCCGTTGACGTCTTCTTTCCGCAGGCGACCCCGCCGGGCGGCGACTCGCAGTTGGCCGAGGTGCCGGGTGCGCGGCTGATCGCCGTCGCCCCGTCGGATGTGGTGCCGAACCCGCAGCAGCCCCGTACCGAATTTCGCGAAGAAGAGCTCGCTGAGCTCGTGCACTCGGTGCGCGAGTTCGGGGTGCTGCAGCCGATCGTCGTCCGCGAGCGCGCGGGGGCTGCTCCCGGTGAGGCGCCGTTTGAGCTGATCATGGGCGAGCGCCGCCTGCGCGCGTCGACCTTGGCGGGCCTCGCGAGCATCCCCGCCGTCGTGCGCAACACGAGCGACGAGAACATGTTGCGCGACGCCCTGCTGGAAAACCTGCACCGGGCGCAGCTGAACCCGCTGGAAGAAGCGAGCGCGTACCAGCAGCTGCTCGAGGATTTCGGCATCACGCAGGAGCAGCTTGCCGAGCGCATTGGGCGCTCTCGCCCGCAGATCACCAATACGCTGCGCCTACTGAAGCTTCCCGAGACCGTACAGACTCGGGTTGCGGCCGGCGTGCTCAGCGCAGGACACGCACGGGCGATTCTGTCGACGGGCGAGGCCGAGGCAATGCAGCGTCTCGCCGACAAGATCGTGAATGAAGAGCTGTCGGTGCGGCAGGCCGAGGCGGCCGCTCAGCAGCTCACCGGGCAGGGAGTCGCGACGAAGAAGCGCGCCCCCGCCAAGGGTGGTCGTCAGGGACAGCTCGATGAGATCGCTGAGCGCCTGGGGGACCGACTCGACACCCGTGTGCGCATCGCGCTCGGGCGCAGCAAGGGAACCGTCACGATCGACTTCGCCAGCATCGCCGACCTGAACCGCATCCTGGGCGAAATGGGCGAGCCGGGATTTCGCTAAACAGCCTCTGACCGGGGCTTTTCTACGATTCGCCTAGGCCTAGCTGTGGCTCGCGCCGCGCAATGCCGCGTGGGCAAGTTCGGCGTAGACCCACCCCACGTCGTGGCCCGCAGCATCCAGGGCCAGAGCCAGAGTTGAGGTCTCGGTGAGCCCCGGCATGACGCTTGCCTCCAAGAACCAGGCCGTTCCGGCGCCATCGATCATCATGTCGATGCGGCTGATGTGCCGGAGGCCCAGCGCGCGGTGCGCGGCGAGTGCAGACTCGGTCGCTCGGGCCGCCACGTCATCAGCGATGCGTGCGGGGGCGTAGAAGCGGGTCTCCCCCGCGTTGTACCGCGCTTCAAACCCGTACACGCCGCTGCGCGGCTCAATCTCGACCGCCGGCAGCGCGACCGGGCCGTCCCCCGTGTCGATGATGCCGATGCAGATCTCGGTGCCGAGGATGCGCTCCTCGACGAGGGCGACGTCGCAGTAGGTGTATGCGAGCACCATGGCGCGGCGCAGCTCTTCGTCACTGGACACCAGGCTGACGCCCTGTGCTGAGCCGCCCTGCGCGGGTTTTACCGCAAGCGGCGGGGGAAGCTCGCGGTTCATCACCGTCAGCACGCTCTCGGCGCCGAGTTCACGGAACGCGTCGCGAGTGAGCGTGATGGAGTGCGGCGTCGGCACGCCGGCGCGGGCGACGATCGTCTTCGCGGTCGGCTTGTCCCACGCCAAGCGCGTCGCATCCGACGCCGAGCCGACGTAGGGGATTCCGAGAAACTCGAGCAGCGCGCGCAGCGCGCCATCCTCGCCACTGGCCCCGTGCAGTGCGGGCCAGACGACGTCGGGGGGGTCAGCGATGAGGGTCGGAAGCAGGGCCGCATCCGGATCGAGCAGGTGCACGTCGACGCCGTGCGCCGCCAGCGCATCGGCGACCTGACGGGCCGACTTCAGCGAAATGTCACGCTCGTGACTGATGCCACCGCCGAGGACGGCGACGCGGCGGGCGGTGGGAGAAGAGTTGGTCATGAGCCGTTACGAGAGGTTCGGAGGAGGTGAGATGACGCGGCTGCCGAGCTGCAGAGCATCGGGCACGGCGTCGATGGGCCCCGTGGCGGCAAAGGTCTCGAGCAGTTCCTGCTCTTGACGCACAACCGAGGCGAGCCGGCGGATTCCCTCGCGGATGTCGGTCGGGGTCGGGTAACAGAAGGCCAGGCGCAGGTGCCGGCGACCGTCCCCGTCAGCGAAGAACGCCGTACCGGGCGTGTACGCGACCAATTCTTTGACCGCGCGGGGCAGCATCCCCTTCGCGTCGAGGCCGTCCGAGAGCGTGAGCCAGACGTAGAAGCCCCCGCCCGGGAGCGTCCAGCTCAGGTCGGGCAGGTAGTGCTCGAGCGCGTCAATCATGGCGTCGCGTCGTTCGCGGTACAGGCCCCGGAACACGTCGATCTGGCCGCGCCAGTCGGCGCTCGACAGGTAGTCGCTGATCACCATCTGATTGATCGCGCTCGGCGAGAGAATCGAGGCTTCGGCGGCGAGGACCAGCTTTTCGCGGATGCCGTGGGGTGCGAGCGCCCAGCCGACCCGGAACCCGGGGGCGAACGTCTTCGAGAACGAGCCGAGGTACACAATGCCGTCGCTGTCGACGCTGCGCATCGCCTGTGGCGGGGCCTGGTCGAACCACAGCAGCCCGTAGGGATTGTCTTCAAGGATCAGAATGCCGTTGCTGCGCGCGATGTCGATGATCTCGAGTCGACGTTCCGAGCTCAGCGTGACGCCGCCCGGATTTTGGAAGTTCGGAATCAGATACAGCAGCTTGATGGGGCGGCCGGCGGCGCGCAACGACTGGATGCGCTCGGTGAGGGCCGCGGGAATCATGCCGTCCGCATCCATCGGAATGTGCGCGACCTCCGCCTGGTACGAGCGGAAAATGCCGAGCGCACCCACGTACGAGGGCGACTCGGCGAGTACCACGTCGCCCGGGTCGAGGAAGAGCTTCGCCACCAGGTCGAGCGCCTGCTGCGAGCCCGTGGTGACGACGACGTCGTCAACACCGGCGTGAATGCCTTCGAGCGCCATGACCTCGAGGATCCGCTCGCGCAGTTCGGGGGTTCCCTGGCCGGCGCCGTATTGCAGAGCGGTCGCGCCCCGCTCGGCCATCACGCGCTCCATGCGGGCGCCGATTGCCTCGAGCGGCAGGGCCGACACGAAGGGCATGCCACCGGCGAGCGAAACGACCTCGGGGCGCGAGGCGACCGCGAACAGCGACCGCACCTCCGAGCCCGACAGGCCGGCGGTGCGCGCGGCGTACTGGTCATACCAGGGGTCGAGCGTGGTCCCCTCGCGCGGAATGCTCATGAGGTCTCCGTGGTGGCCGGTCGCGATCCGGAACGGTTCGGATACACGTGTGCTCCGACGCTATCAGCGCCGGAACACACGATGACGCGCGATGACGCGCGGAGAATGCCGGAATCTACGCCAAGAATTCGGCGAGGTCGGCCTCGAGGGCCGGCTTCGGCTTGGCGCCGATGACAGTCTTGACGACCTCGCCGCCCTTGAACACCTTCATCGCCGGAATCGATGTGATCTGGTACTTCATGGCGGTCTCGGGGTTGTCGTCGACGTTGATCTTGACGATGTCGATCTTGTCGCTGTTCTCGGTCGCGATCTGGTCGAGGATCGGCGAGACGGCGCGGCACGGGCCGCACCAGGGCGCCCAGAAGTCGACCATGATCGTCTTCTCGCTCTTGAGGACGTCGGACTCGAAGGTGGCGTCGGTTACGTCACGAGTGGACATTGCTGCTCCTTTTCTTGCGGTCGATGGGGTTCAGGATGCGCGGGGTAGCGAGGGGGCTCTGACCGTCTCAGCGCTGACCGGTTTATGCGCTGACCGGCTCGGCGGTCTGGCGAACGTTGTCGCCGAGACCTTCGAGGTAGTGCTGCGCATCGAGGGCGGCGGCGCAGCCGCTTCCGGCCGCCGTGATGGCCTGCTTGTAGGTGGGGTCGACCACGTCGCCGGCGGCGAACACTCCGGCCACCGAGGTGCGCGAGCTGCGTCCTTCCACGGCGATGGTGCCCTGCTCCGTCAGCTCGAGCGCGCCGTGCACGAGGTGGGTGCGGGGATCGGCGCCGATCGCAATGAACACGCCGCTGACGTCGAGCGTGCGCTCGTCGCCGGTCTCGGTGTCGACGATGCCCACGCCGGTGACGAGCTCGCCGCCGTAGATGTGCTGCACGGCAGCGTTCGTGACGAACTCGATCTTCGGGTCGGCCTTCGCGCGGTCGAGCATGGCGGCAGAGGCGCGGAACGTCTCGCTGCGGTGGATCAGGTAGACCTTGTCGGCGAAGCGGGTGAGGAACGTCGCCTCCTCCATCGCGGAGTCGCCGCCGCCGACCACGGCGACGGTCTTCTGCCGGAAGAATGCGCCGTCGCACGTGGCACACCACGACACGCCGTAGCCCGACAGGCGGTCTTCGTCGGGGAGGCCGAGCTTGCGGTAGGCCGAGCCGGTGGCGTAGATCACGGCGTGCGCTTCGTGGCGATCCCCGTTGCCGAGGGTCACGGCCCTGACGGGGCCGTCGAGTTCGAGGGCGGTCACGTCGTCGTACACGATTTCGGCGCCAAAACGCTCAGCCTGCTGCTGCATCTTCGTCATGAGGTCGGGGCCCATGACGCCCTCGGGGAAGCCGGGGAAGTTTTCGACCTCGGTGGTCTTCATGAGCTCGCCGCCGAACTCGACCGAGCTGGCGATGACGAGCGGGGCGAGGTTCGCGCGGGCGGCGTAGATGGCCGCGGTGTATCCGGCCGGGCCGGATCCGATGATGATGACCTGTCGCATGGTTCCTCGTTTGTCGTCCGTGGGTGCCGGCGCGAAAAGCACCGGTGGCAGGGCCAACCCAGTCTAGGTCTCGGCTATTCCGCGCCGCCGCGGTGTTCAGGCGATGGTCACGCTCGTCACCGAGTGTTCACCGGCGGCGAAGACGTCGGGCGAGGGGGTCGACGATGGCCGAGAACTCGGGCACGCGAAGCACCGCGAGGGCACCGGCGTAGGTGGCGGTCATCGCCCCGCCAATCAGGACCATGCTGATGATTGCTGTGGCGACGTTGTCGCGTGCCGCTCCGCCCTCGAAAACCCCGAGCCCGAACCCGAGGGCGAGCCCCACGCCGCTCGCCGGAATGGCGGCAAGCCAGAACGCGGCCAGTCGCCGCAGAGTCAGCCGCATGCCGATGCCTCCGATGCGCCCGCGCAAGATGATCAGCGAGATGAGCGTCTGTGCCGTGCCCGCGATGGTCGTGATGAGCGCGATTCCCGGCGCGATCCATGCGCTCGGCAGCGTGGCAACCACCACGGCGAGCGCGACGAAGATGCCAGCCTGTGCCGCCTGAATGAAAAACGGTGTGCGCGTGTCGTCGAGGGCATAAAACACCCGCTGGGTGATGAACAGCATCGAGAACGGCACGAGCCCGATCATGAAGGCGACGAGAACACGCGCCATTCCTTCGACGATCGCCGGGTCGTCGTCAAAGACGCGCGCGAAGGGGCCGGCGACGATCGCCAGGCCAACGCTGGCCAACACCATCACCATCGATATTTGTCGGATGCTTGTGCCCATGTCGTCGCGAAGCAGGTCGCGACGTCCGTCGCGGGCGTGGGCGCTCATCCGCGTGTAATAGGCCGTGCCGAGCGAGACGGCCACGACCGAGTGCGGCAGCATGAAAATCAGCCACGAGAAGCGCAAGACGGCGAGTGACGGTTCGCCGTCGTCGACGGCGAGCGAGGCGACGCGGTTGTGCACGATGCCCGACAGCTGCGTCATCAGGATCATGCCGAATACCCAGCCGGCGGCCTTCCCCGTTTGTGCGAGGCCTACGCCGCGCCAACGGAAGTCGGGGCGGAAGCTCAGCCCCGCGCGACGCCAGAAGAAGAACAGCAGGAGGGCCTGGGCGGCGATGCCGAGGGTTGCCGAGCCTCCGAGCAACGCGATCATTCCCGGGGTCCAGAGGGCTGCGTCACTGACGTTGCCCGAGAACAACCACGCAAACAGCAGCAGGCCCGCAATCATGACGACGTTGTTGGCGACGGGTGCCCACGTGTACGGGCCGAACACCTTGCGCGCGTTCAGCACCTCTCCCAGAAGGCTGTAGAGCGCGAAGAACAACACCTGCGGCAGGCACCAGTAGGCAAGCGCCGTCGCGAGCGCGAGGATCTCGGGCGAGAAGCCGCGGGACCCATCGGTCGCCTGCTCGGCGTACAGCGCCACGAGCAGGGGGGCGGCCAGGGTTGCGAGGGCGGCCACACCGAGAAAAACGATGAAGCCGAGGGTGATGATCTTGTTGACGTAGCGCGACCCGCCGTCGGGGTCGAGGCTCGCCTTGACGATCTGCGGCACAAGCACTGCCGTCAAGACGCCCCCCGCGATGATCGCGTAGATGTTGTTGGGCAGCGTCGTGGCAAGCGCGAAGGCGTCACCGGGCCCGACCACGCCGATCGTGCGAGCCAGGATGATCGCGCTGACGAACCCGAGAATGCGGGACACGATCGTGCCCGAGGCGAGCAACAGACTCGCGCGGCCGATCGAATCGCGGCGACCGTCGCCGTCGGGCGCCGGGGCTGCTGCGGGGTCGGAACTCAGGGCGAACTCGTTTCTTTCGGGGTGCGCTGCTCGCGTCGGCGACGGATATCGCGGACGAGTCCTAGCGCGAAGAGGATGGCGATGACGGCGCCGATCGCGATGGTACCGGTGGTCTCCCATCCGGCCTGCAGGTTCAGCGGCACCTCGATCGTGCTGCCGATCGTTGCGCCATCGGCGGCACGGATCGATACGCGAATGTCGACGTCCCCGTTGACCAGCGACTGCACGGGCACGAGAGCGCGCACCTGAGACGCGGCGGGCACCGTGGTTTCGACCCGCGGGTTCTCAACGCGCAGCTGCCCGGTGACGGGTTCGACAGCCACGTACACCGTCACGGGCACGGGAAGACCGTTTTGCACCGTCACCGGCAAGGAGGTGCGCTCAGCGAGCAGATTAATGGTGGCGCTCTCGGCCACCTGAACCGCGCTGCGGAGCGCATCCGATTGGGCGCGATAGCGGGTCTCGGCCGCCACGATGTTTTCGCCCCCGAGCGCGATGCTGTCGAGCAGGTCGAGCCGCCGATCGGCGAGCAGAGGCGCCGGGTCGACGGCGATGCGCGAAAACTCAGCGTCGCCGCGTTCGACCTCGAGCAGGGTGTCGAGCGGAATCCGTTCGAGCCGGTTGTCATCGGTGATTGCTGTGTCGGATGCGGCGGTGCCCGGCGATGTTGCGGGCCCCAGGCTTCCGCTTCGCGCCCAGGGCAAGGCCAGAACGTCGGAGACCACCCCGGTGAGCTGCGGCGTGGGCGCGGCGGTGCGCTCGGCGAGGGCCACGAGCGGCGTTGTCAGGGAGGGCGAACTGGCGAGCAGCGCGCTGATTTCCGCGACCGCCGCGCGACGATCGTGCAGGCTCGTGGATGCGGCCGCATTTCGCACGGCGGCGGTGGCGACCGGGTCACTGACGACGGCGCGGAGCCCACTGTCGAGAGCGCGCACGAGCCCCACACCGCCGACCACGTCGCTGGCATGGGCGAGCACGGTTCCCACGCCCTCGGCGGCGAGGGGGGCGACCGCGTCGGGCCCGAGGGTGCCGTCGGCGGGCCACACCCAGTCGCTCAGAGTGTGCGGCCAATCGGTGAGCTGGTCAAGTGTCGCGCTGGCGGCGCCGTTGTCACCCAGCACATCCGATCCGGCCCCCAACACCGGCGGTGATGCCGTCTCGAGCGAACCGACGGCCGCGAGTGGGTCGGCGTCTGACCAGCGCAGGGCAAAGGTCTCGGGCCCCGCCTCATCGAGCCGTTCGAGCGCGGCCACCGCGCCCTCGGGAGCGGCTGCGCCAAGGCCGCGGACGGATGCGATGATGCGCGGGTCGATTCCCAGGGCGACGGCTCCGGTCTCGGCCGCCTCGATCGCGCGAGGGAGGGTGCCGTTGGGGGCGGCGAGCGCGGTCAACTGCTCGGCGCTGAGATAGCGACCGCGTGCATCCGGGGCGATCACGGGCGCGATGACGACGAATCCGGCGCTCGGCGCACTCGTGCCGCTCGGCTGGCCGACGATCGCCGAGCGATCGAAAGCGATGTTCTCGCCGGCGCTATCAACGATGCTGACGCCGATGGCGCGCGCCCCGAATTGGCCTGCGAGATCGATCGCCTCGGCCGGAAGCGTGAGCGTCGCGACGGCCGTCGCGCCGGGCGCGATGTCGACGACTGGGCCGGTGGCGACCACACCGATGCTCGGCGGTTGGTCGCTCGAGAGCCATTGCCGCACCGAGTCGGCCCCGGCCAGGGGGGCGAGGTCGAGGTGTAAACGGGCCGTGGCGTTGTCGACCGCTTCGTCGGTGCCGTTCGCGATCGTCACGCGCACCGACAGCGGGGCGCCGTCACCCAGTACGCCCGAGTTCTCGGGGGCGGCCACCACCGTCACCACGCCCGCTGCGTTGTCGGGTGGCGAGGAATCAGAAACGGTGGATGCGTTGGCCGGGAGGGTCGCAGAGATCGCGAGAGCGCCCACGAGCGTCGCCACCAGTCCGATGCTGACGGCGTGGCGCGTGCCGCCTAGCGCGGGCACGCAGAACCCTCACACGCCCGCAGCCCCAGCATGACGGGAAGTCTAGACTCTGGGGACTATGGAGAGCGTGGCCCAGGCCGTCAGCCGACTGCGCGAGCTCGCCGCCGCCGAACCCTTGGCCACTCTTGCCGAGCGCTTTGCCGCGGCCGGACACGAGCTCGCGCTCGTCGGCGGCCCCGTACGCGACGCCTTTCTCGGTCGCGGGGTGCACGACCTCGATCTCTGTACCTCGGCGCGGCCCGACGAGATCATCCGCATCATTCGTCCCGTCGTCGACGCGCACTGGGATATCGGGCGCGACTTCGGCACGATCGGCGCGCAGATCGGCGACGACACGGTCGAGATCACCACCTACCGCGCCGACGAGTATGACCCCGCGAGCCGAAAGCCCGAGGTCGCGTTCGGCGACACCCTCGAGGGCGACCTGATTCGGCGCGACTTCACCGTCAACGCCCTCGCGTTGCGCCTGCCGCAGCTCGAACTCGTCGACCCGACCGGCGGCTTTGAGCACCTGGTCTCTGGCGTGCTGACCACACCGACGACGCCCGAGCGCTCGTTCGGTGACGACCCGCTGCGCATGCTGCGGGGCGTGCGGTTCGCGGCGCAGCTCGGTGCGCGCCTCGACGATGCGGCGCTGCAGGCGATGACCGAGATGCGGGGCCGGCTTGAGATCGTGTCGGCCGAGCGCATCCGTGACGAGCTGATCAAGCTGCTCGCGACCGATTCGCCCCGCCGAGGGCTCGAACTGCTTGTGGCGACGGGGCTTGCCGAGTACGTGCTGCCCGAGGTGCCGGCGCTGCGACTCGAGATCGACGAGCACGCGCACCACAAAGACGTCTACGAGCACTCGCTCACGGTGCTGGAGCAGGCGATCGACCTCGAGCGCTCGCGGGGCGACGCGGATGCGCGCCCCGATACGGTTCTGCGCCTCGCCGCCCTGCTCCACGACATCGGCAAGCCGGCCACGCGATCCATTGAGGCAAACGGGGCGGTGACTTTCCACCACCACGACGTCGTCGGGGCGAAGCTCGCGAAGAAGCGGCTGACCGCCCTGCGCTTCGACAAGGACACGATCACGGCGGTCGCGAGGCTGATCGAGCTGCACCTGCGCTTCTTCGGTTACAGCGATGCGCCCTGGACGGACTCGGGGGTGCGGCGCTACGTGCGCGACGCCGGCCCGTTGCTCGAGCGGCTGCACATTCTCACGCGCGCCGACGTCACCACGCGCAACAAGCGCAAGGCCGCTCGCCTCCAGGGCGCGTACGACGAACTCGAGCAGCGCATCGCGCAGCTCGCCGAAGAGGAAGAGCTCGCGGCGATTCGCCCCGACCTCGACGGCGAGCAGATCATGCAGATTCTGGGGCTGCGTCCCGGGCCCGACGTCGGGGCTGCGTACCGCTACCTGCTGGAGGTGCGCCTCGACGACGGTCCGCTCGGAGCCGAGGAGGCCGAGCGGCGGCTGCGCGCATGGTGGGCCGAGCGCGGGGGCGCGACCGGCGCCGCGCAGCGGGGCGAGCGGTAGTCGGTTAACTGGCGCCGAGCATCCGGCATCGACTACGCTGTGCAGGTTGTCTGCGTGCTGTCGCGCGCGGGCACGTGATGCCATAACCCTCCTGCTGCAGACCGTCTGCAGCCGTTCGAGTCCGAAGGAGGTGGGTGAGTCATGCATCAGTACGAATTGATGGTCATTCTCGACCCCGAGATCGACGAGCGCACTGTCGCTCCGAGCCTCGACAAGTTCCTCGGTGTTGTTCGCAACGCCGGTGGTTCCGTTGAGAACGTCGACATCTGGGGCAAGCGCCGTCTTGCCTACGAGATCAACAAGAAGAACGAGGGCATCTACGCCGTCGTCAACTTCACCGCCACGTCGGAGGCCACCGTCGAGCTCGACCGCCAGCTGAAGCTCAGCGAAGCGGTCATGCGCACGAAGGTTCTCCGCGCCGAAGAGGCAATCGCGAACCTCGCGGCCGCCAAGGCTCAGGCCGACGCCAAGGCGGCTCGCGCCGCCGCAAAGGCAGCGGAGTAAGCCCGTGGCTGGCGAAACCGTCATCACCGTGGTGGGCAACCTGACTGCCGACCCGGAGCTGCGGTACACCCAGAACGGCCTCGCCGTCGCGAACTTCACGATCGCCTCGACGCCGCGCACCTACGACCGTCAGTCGAACGAGTGGAAGGACGGCGAAGCGCTGTTCCTCCGCGCGAGCGTGTGGCGCGACTTCGCCGAGCACGTCGCCTCGTCGCTGACGAAAGGGATGCGCGTGGTCGCGCAGGGACGCCTCAAGCAGCGTTCCTACGAGACCAAGGAAGGCGAGAAGCGCACCACCATCGAGCTCGAGGTCGACGAGATCGGCCCCAGCCTCCGCTACGCGACCGCACAGGTCACCCGCTCGTCGGGTGGCGGCGGCGCGGGCGGCGCGATGGGTGGCGGCAACCGGGGCGGCAACGCTCAGGTCGCCGACGAGCCGTGGGGTGCCCCCGCGGGTGGCGCTGCGCAGTCGAACGGCGGGCAGTCGTCCGCCGGCGGCGACGTCTGGAACACTCCCGGCTCCTACGCCGACGACACCCCGTTCTGATCCGGTCACCCGGATCCCCTCTTTGTGAATCACAGATAAAAGGACAACCACTATGGCTGGCAAGAGCAGCGGCGACCGCCGCAAGCCTCGCGGCGGCAAGGGCGCGAAGAACGCCGCCCCCGCAAAGGCAATCAAGGTTGGCGTCATCGACTACAAGGACGTCGCCACCCTCCGTAAGTTCATCTCCGAGCGCGGGAAGATCCGCGCCCGCCGCATCACCGGTGTCTCGGTGCAGGAGCAGCGACTGATCGCGAAGGCCGTGAAGAACGCCCGCGAGATGGCACTGCTTCCGTACGCGGGCGCCGGACGCTAAGGGGTTCACGATGTCGAAGCTCATTCTCACGCAGGAAGTGTCGGGCCTTGGCTCGGCCGGCGACGTCGTCGAGGTCAAGAACGGGTACGCCCGCAACTACCTCATCCCCCAGGGTTTCGCTGTGGCCTGGAGCCGCGGTGGCGAAAAGCAGGTTGATTCGATCAAGGCCGCCCGCGCTGCGCGCGAGCACGCCACGATCGAGGAGGCCCAAGACCTGAAGCTCCGCCTCGAGGCAAACCCTGTCACCCTCACGGTGACCGCGGGCGCCGAGGGCCGCCTGTTCGGTTCGGTGAAGACCGGCGACGTGGCTGCTGCCGTCGAGAAGGCCGGTATCGGCTCGATCGACAAGCGCCTCGTCGAGCTCGTCTCGCCGATCAAGACGGTCGGCACGCACGAGGCGATCCTGAAGCTCCGCGACGGGATCGTGGCGACCATCACCCTCAACGTGGTGGCCGACAAGAAGAAGAAGTAGGGCTTTTTGCCCCCAGCGGTACCCGCGGCCACGCGCCGCGGGTACCGCTTTTTTGCGCCCCGTGTCAAGTGATTTCCCGCACTTTCCTCCACAGCATTCGCGCGAAGCCCTCAAGCTTCAGGTGCCGGTTGAAGCCTCTTTTTCCACACACGGTGTGGATGACAAAAGGCCTGGTCAAAGCCGTTTACAGCAAGTTCTCCCCGTGACAATCCACAGGCGCCTCCACATGTTGCCCACACGACGCGCGGGCGTTCTCCGCAGCTTTCCCCAGCGTTATCCACAGGCCGCGTTTGAGGGCCGGTCGCGCCTCTCCCTAGGGTGACTGCGCCTCGACACGCGCCCTGCCGGCTTCGGCGACCACTGCGTGTCGGTGCTCCCGCCTATACAGGTGTTACCGCATGCCTTCAGGAGGCCCTTCCGTGTCTATCGCCCACATCTCCGCCGCCGTTGACCCGCGATCGGGCGACGGCCGCGAGGGCGAGCGTCGGCATGAGCGCACTCCCCCGCACGATCTGCTCGCTGAGCAGAGTGCCCTCGGCGGCATGCTGCTGAGCAAAGACGCGGTCGCCGACGTCGTCGAGGTCGTTCGCGGTGTCGACTTCTACGTGCCGAAGCACGAGATCATCTTCGACGCGGTCATGAACCTCTACGCGCACGGCGAGCCCACCGACGTGATCGCGGTCGCCGACGAGCTCACCAAGTCGGGCAACTTGACCCGCGCCGGTGGCGCCGACTACCTGCACACGCTGACCGGGCTCGTGCCGACGGCGGCAAACGCCGGGTTCTATGCCTCGCTCGTGGCCGAGAAGGCGGTGCTACGCCGACTCGTCGAGGCGGGTACCCGCATCGTGCAGATGGGGTACGCCTCCGAGGGCGAGGTCACCGACCTCGTCAACAACGCTCAGGCCGAGATCTACAACGTGGCCGGTGGTGCGCAGACCGAAGACTACGTTCCGCTGACGCAGGCGGTCGGGGAAGCGATTGACGAGATCGAGGCCGCTAAGGGGCTCGACGGCAAGATGACGGGCGTGCCGACCGGCTTCGCCGATCTTGACCAGCTCACCAACGGCCTGCACGGTGGCCAGCTCATCCTCATCGCCGCTCGTCCGGCGCTCGGTAAGTCGACGCTCGCCCTTGACCTCGCCCGTGCGGCTGCGATCAAGCACCAGCAGCCCACGATTGTCTTCTCGCTCGAAATGGGGCGCAGCGAGATCGCCATGCGCCTGCTGTCAGCCGAGGCGTCCATCCCGTTGCACGCGATGCGCAAGGGCACGCTCGAAGGCCGCGACTGGACGGCAATCGCCGCCACCCGCGGCCGCATCGCCGATGCCCCGCTCTACATCGACGACAGCCCCAACATGACCCTCGTTGAGATTCGCGCGAAGTGCCGGCGCCTCAAGCAGACGGTCGGGCTCAAGATGGTCGTCATTGACTACCTGCAGCTGATGACCAGCGGCAAGCGCGTTGAGTCGCGGCAGCAAGAAGTCAGCGAGTTCTCGCGTGCGCTGAAGCTCATGGCGAAAGAGTTGCAGGTGCCGGTTGTCGCGCTGTCACAGCTGAACCGTGGCCCCGAGCAGCGCTCCGACAAGAAGCCGGCCATCAGCGACCTGCGCGAGTCGGGTTCGCTTGAGCAAGACGCCGACATGGTGATCCTCCTGCACCGCGACAGCGCCTACGACAAAGAAAGCGCACGACCCGGCGAGGCCGATCTCATCGTCGCGAAGCACCGTAACGGCCCGACCGACACGATCACCGTCGCATTCCAGGGCCACCTGTCCCGCTTCGCCGACATGCCCCGCGTGTAGTTCGCCGCGCATCCCGTGCGATGCAGGAGCCTCACGGCTCACGGGCCGTACGCTGGGAGTATGGTGACCGCTTCCTCTGACGCGCGCGCCGCTGACCGCGGTGCGACGGCGTCGACGAACGCCTGGCTCGCCCCGATTGCCCGGGCGATCCCGGCCATCGTCGTCGGCGTGCTGATCACGTTCACCCCCGACCACTCGGCGAGCCTCGGCCTCATCGCCCTCGGCGCCTTCGGCGTCGCGAGTGCCATCGTGCTCACCATCACCAGCACGCGGCTTGCCGGCGGCGAACCGTTGCGCGCTCTGCACCGCGGGCTCGCGGTCATCACCGCCGTCGTCTCGGCGGCGGCCTTCGCCCTCGTCGGCTTCCTCGACGGCGATCTCTTGGCCTTCCTGCTGCTGGCTCTCGGCGCGTACGGCGTCTTCGCCGGTGCGTTTGAGTTTGTGTGGGGCCTGCGCCACCGCGGGCGCTCCCCCTACAGCCGCGACGGCATCACTGTCGGCGGGGCCACCATCATCCTCGCGCTGATCCTCGTTGCCGTGGGCGACTCGGTCAGCGCCGTCGGCTTCTTCGGCGCCTACGCCGTCATCGTCGGCGTCTACCTCGTCATCGCCGGTTTCAGCGGGAAAACGGCCGACACCCCCTCAGGAGAGACCGCATCATGACCGAGAACCCCTCGCGCCGCGAGAAGCTGCGCCCCGGTGAGCTCGTCGGCCTCGCCGCCGTGGTCGCCGTGTTCGTCGGCCTCGTCACCTTCATGGTGACCCGCGACCTGTTTCTGTCGCTCATCTTCCTGGGTGTGACGTTCGTCATCGACCTCATGGTGCTTGCCATGCTCATGCTGGCCGTGACGCCCAACAAGCCGGCCGACGGCGAGCGGTGGCAGGCCGAGCAGAACCCGCACGACTAACACGCCACCCGACGCCGCCTCACCGGCGCGCGCGCCGGCAGCGGCACGCTAGCGCGCGATGAACGCGGTGAGATCGCTCGCGAGACCCGTGTACGTGGCGGGGGTCAATTTACGCAGTCGCGCCTTCGCCTCGTCAGAGATGTCGAGCCCATCGACGAACGCGCGCAGCTCGTCGCCGCCGACCCGGTGACCGCGCGTGAGCTCTTTCAGAAGCGCATACGGGTCGCTGATCTGCGAATTCCCCGCCGTCACTTCCGCGCGAATGACCGTCTGAATCGCCTCGCCAAGCACCTCCCAGTTGCTGTTGAGGTCGCGGGCGAGGGCCTCCTCATCGAGGGCGATTTCGCCGAGCCCCTTGAGCACGTTGTCGAGCGCGAGCAGCGCGTGGCCGAGGGCGACGCCGATGTTGCGCTGCGCGGAGGAGTCGGTCAGGTCGCGCTGGAGGCGCGAGGTGACCAGCGTCGCGGCGAGCGAGTCGAGGAGGGCCGCTGACAGTTCGAAGTTCGCTTCGGCGTTCTCGAAGCGGATGGGATTGATCTTGTGCGGCATGGTCGACGAGCCGGTCGCGCCCGGCTGCGGGATCTGCCGGAAGTAGCCCATCGAGATGTAGGTCCAGACGTCGGTGCAGAGGTTGTGCAGTACGCGGCCCACGTGCGCGACCCGCTGGTACAGCTGCGCCTGCCAGTCGTGCGACTCGATCTGGGTGGTCAGCGGGTTCCAGGTGAGCCCGAGCGACTCGACGAATTCTTTCGAGGATGCGGGCCAGTCGTGATCGGGATCGGCCGCGACGTGCGCCGCGAAGGTCCCCGTCGCCCCCGAGAACTTGCCGAGGTATTCGATCTCGTCGACGCTGGCGACGAGACGCTCGAGGCGGTGCACGACGACGGCCAGCTCCTTCCCCATGGTCGTCGGGGTGGCGGGCTGCCCGTGCGTGTGCGACAGCATCGGCACGTCGCGCCAGCTGAGCGCCCGCTCGCGGAGCGCCTCGATGACGGCGCGTACGGCGGGCATCCATTCGGCGGCAACGGCGTCACGGATGGTGATGGCGTACGCCAGGTTGTTGATGTCTTCGCTCGTGCAGGCAACGTGCGTCAGTTCGGCGATCTCGCCAAGGCCGATCACGGCCAGGTGGTCGCGCACGTGATACTCGACCGCCTTGACGTCGTGCCGGGTGACGGCTTCGCGTTCTGCGAGGGCGGCCACGTCGGCGTCGCCAAAGTTCTCGGGCAGTGCCCGCAGCAGCGACTTTTCTGAGTCGGTGAGACGGCGGGCCCCCAACAGTTCGCGGTCGGTGAGGTGAATGAGCCACTCGACCTCGACGTGGATACGCGCGCGGTTGAGGCCCGCCTCTGAAAGATGCTGGTCAAGGGTGCCGGTCTGGCGGCGGTAACGGCCGTCGAGCGGGCTGAGGGGTTGCGGGCTGAGGGCGGTCATCGGGCTCCCTGTCGTAGTGCGGGTTCGAGTTGAGTGGCGAGTGCGCGGCACGCGCGCTCGATGACGGCGAGCACGTGGTCGAAGAGCTCAGCGTCGGAGTAGTAGGGGTCGGGCACGTCGATGCCGGCGCCCTCGGGGTCGACATCGGTGATGATCTGCACGCTCGCGCGCGCGTCGTCGCTCGGAGCCCAGCTGCGCAGAATGCGTTCGTGTCCGCGGTCGAAGCCCACGACCAGATCGTGGGTCTGAAACCAGACGGGGTCGAACTGGCGGGCGCGGTGTTCGTCGGCGTCGTAGCCGCGACGGGCGAGGGCCTCGAGGGTGCGGGGGTCGGCGGGTTCGCCCACGTGCCATTCGCCGGTGCCGGCCGACTCGACGACGACCTGACCCTCCCACCCGCGATCGCGGATGATGCGCTTCATCACCGCTTCGGCCATGGGCGAGCGACAGATGTTGCCGGTACACACGAAGCAGATGCGAAACGGCGGGCGTGCCGTCTGCTCGTCGCCCTCCCCGCTGTCCACTCGCCCATTCTGTCGCGAATTGCGCAAAGGGACACTCCTCCCCAGCCGTGCTGGCCGGTTCGGTGTTCGTTGGCGGCCCCGATTCCGGATGCCCGGCACGCGTCACGCGGGCACAGTGCGCCCCATGCTCACCACCTTCTCCTCCGGCGAATCCGCGAGCGATCTGCACTACGCGGCTGCCCAGCTTTTCTCTGCCGCTGAGATCATGGCGGAGGTGGAGCAGAGCATCCCAGGGCCCGAGACTCTCGCGGGCTTTTCGGGAATTGTGCGATTCGCATTCGATGCGTTCGTGAATTCCCGAATCGCCATGATCACGGAGGCACAACACGGATTTGAAAGCGCGGCGTGGTCGTGTCGAGGGCTCGCTACCGACGCCGAGCCCGGGACGATGGAGCCGGGTCGATGAGAGGCGTTGACGGCAACCCGCACGACGGCCTGACCGTGGTGCACTCCGATGTGTTGACGTCGATAGAAGTTCGTTACCGCGACGCGGCCGCGCGCAGCGCGGAGGCTGCCGCACGAGGGCGTCGCACAGGCGGGCTCGTGCACAGTGAATCTGTCGTCATCGCGATCGATCGAGCCCTTGCTGACGCTGAGTCCGCACGACAGGGCCTCATCCAGATCGCTGTCGCGCTCGAAGCCGCGCACCAGTTGTTCGACGCGGCTGACGGCGCAGTGCAGGCGACCATGCAGCGCGTTTCCAGCCAGATCGCCGCCCTCGTCGGGATGGTGGGGGTGCCTCTGCTAGCCGCGGCCGCAGTGCCCCTCATTGGGCCATCACTGGTGAGTGCGGTGGGGTTCGCGCTCTTGCCGGACAAGGAGCAGGAAAAGCTTCTCGCTCTCGCCGAACGGGGCCTCGAGGAATTGGGCCGCAGCGCGGCCACCCCGGAGGGGGCTGCGCTGGTCGGCTGGCTGGCGAACAACATTGGTTCGCTCGCACTGGGTGCAATCGGCGTTCCGCCGCATCTAGCGGCGTCAGTGGGCGAGGGCGGCCTTGACCTCGTCAACCTCGAATTCTTGTCTGTTGTGGCGAGCGGCGTCGCGGTCGCCACGGGCGCATCGGGAGTTGCCGGCGTGCGGGTGACCCAGCAAACCGTGCCGTCGCCAGCCGGAACACAACCACACCAGGTTTCGAAAATGGCGCCACCGGTCTTCACCCAACCCGTCACGGCGCCGACATCGGTCGCCGATCGGCACGCCCGGGTGCCTGACGGCGCCGGCAGTCAGGTGCGGATCGAGACCTATGCGGGAGACAACGGGCCGCGCTACGAGGTGTACATCGCCGGTACCGACCCGAAAGCCGAATTTGGAGGCGTCAACCCGTTCGATATGGCCAGCAACCTCGCCCTGACCGCCCACTTAGATGCCTCGTCCCTGAAGGCGGTTGTCGTCGGTTTGGAAGAGGCCGGCGCGACCGCTCAGAGCGAGGTGGTGTTCACCGGCCACTCGCAGGGCGCGCTCGTTGCGGCGTACCTCGCTGAAAGCGGTCAGTACCGCACGGCGGGGCTCGTCACCGCAGGTGGTCCGGTGTCCGATGTGCCGATCTCGGGGGACTACCCGGCGATAGTGATCGAGCACACGGACGACATCATCCCGTCCATAACCGGGGAGCATGATGCGGGGACGCGAGCCACCGTCATCGAGGCGCGCGCCTTCCCTGGCGGTGCCGGCGAACTCTTCGCGCCGCATGCCGCCGACGCGTACGTTCCGACAGCACGGCTCGTGGACGCTGCCGATGACTACGCGATTACCCACGCACGCGATCGGCTACCGAGTGATCCGGTGCAGGGAACGGCAACCATGTACCGCGGCGAGCGCATCCTCGACGGGGATGATGAGTCGGGCGGTCGCGGGCGCGCTGACCGCTAGAGCGCTGCCCGGCTAACGGTTCTTGCCGACGATCGGGCGCACGAGCACGCCGATCAGCCAGCTCAAGAGGCCGAGCACCAGGGCGCCGAGCACGCCCCACCAGAAGCCGTCGACGACCAGGCCAAAGCCGAGCAGGTCAGAAATGCCGTCAACGAGCAGCAGCAACAGCCCGTTCACGATCAGCGCGATGAGCCCGAGGGTGAGGATGTACAGCGGGAACGCCACGATGCGGATCAGGTTGCCGATGATGCCGTTCACCAGGCCGAAGATCAGACCGACGATCAGGTAGGTCACGACCACCTCGAGGGTGTCGCCGTCGCCGTAGGCGACGACGCTGACGCCCGCCACGATCAGGGTCGTCAGCCAGAGCGCGACCGAATTGATGAGCAAGCGGATGATAAATCGGGCCATGCGCACCATTGTGGTGGCGCGGTGCGAGCCGCGTCCACCCATTCCGTGCCCGCGCTCAGCGGATGGGCGGGGCGCGCCCGCGTACGCTGATCGCGTGAGCGCGCCCGAGCATCCTCAATCGTCGACGCCGCCCGTGCGACTGCGGCCCGAGATCGTCGCCCTGCCTGCCTACAAACAGGGGCGGCAGGCCGACGCGACCGCCTTCAAGTTGTCGAGCAACGAGAACCCCTTCCCGGTGCACCCGGCGATCCTCGCGGCGATCGCCGACGCCACCCCGAACCGCTACCCCGACGCGACGGCGCTCGCCGTGCGCGAGCGCCTCGCCGAGCGTCACGGGGTGAGCCCCGACGAGGTCATCGTGGGAGCGGGTTCGGTGTCGATCCTGCTGCAGCTGATTCAGGCGGCCTGTGGGCCGGGCGATGAGGCGATCTACGCGTGGCGCAGCTTCGAGGCGTACCCGCTGCTCACCACCATCGCCGGGGCGACGGCGGTTCCGGTGCCCCTCACCGACGACTTCCGCCACGACCTGGCGGCGATGGCGGCCGCGATCACCGAGCGCACGCGCATCCTGCTCGTTTGCTCGCCCAACAACCCGACCGGCACGGTGGTGACCGCCGACGAGTTCGCCGCCTTCATGCGCATCGTGCCGCCCACGCTGCTCGTCGTGCTCGACGAGGCGTACGCCGAGTTCGTGCGCGACCCGGCGGCCGTGAACGGCGACGAGCTGATCGGCCGATATCCGAACCTGGTGATCCTGCGCACCTTCTCGAAGGCCTACGGACTCGCCGGCCTGCGCGCCGGCTACGCGGTCGGTGACCGCGCCGTGATCGACGCCGCGCGCAGCACGCAGATCCCGCTCTCGGTCACCGAGGTGGCGCAGCGGGCCGTGCTCGCGGCGCTCGACCACGAGGCCGAGCTGCTCACCCAGCTCGACGAACTCGTCACCCGCCGCGACCGTGTTGAGCAGGCCCTGCGCGAGCAGGGCTGGACCGTGCCGCCGAGCGAGGGCAACTTCGTGTGGCTGCCCACCGGCGAGAAGACGGCGGCGGTCGCCGAGCGCTTTGAGCGGGCGGGCATCATCGGCCGAGCGTTCCCCGGCGACGGTATTCGCATATCCGTCGCCGAGCATGAGTCTGTGCCGATCCTCCTGCGCGTCGCGGGCGAGGTTGTCCGCGACCTCTGATCGGGGGCCCTCAGCCCCGCCTAGAGTGGAACCCATGTCCTACACGGCCGAGACCCTGCAGTTGCTCGCGCCCGACGGAACCCTCGGCTACACCGAGGCGACCGAGCCGTATCGCGCCCGCATCGACGCGCTTGACGACGGCACCCTGAGCGAGTTCTACCGACAGATGGCGGTCACCCGCCGATTCGACATCGAGGCCGGCAACCTGCAGCGCCAGGGCCAGCTCGCACTGTGGATCCCCAGTCTCGGGCAGGAGGCCGCCCAGGTGGGTTCGGGTTTCGCGGCCCGCGCGCAGGACCACATCTTCCCCGCCTACCGCGAGCACGCCGTCGGGCGTCTGCGGGGCCTCGACCTCACGCGCATCATCGCGATGTTGCGCGGGCTCACCCACGGCGGCTGGAACCCGGCCGAGACCGGCAACTTCCACCTCTACACGCTCGTGATCGGCTCGCAGGCTCTGCACGCGACCGGATATGCGATGGGCCTGCGCTTCGACGGGCTCGTCGGCACGGGCGACCCCGAGCGCGACGCCGCCGTGCTCGTCTACTTCGGCGACGGCGCAACCAGTCAAGGCGACGTCAACGAGGCCTACGTCTTCGCCCAGAGCTACGAGACGCCGCAGGTGTTCTTTCTGCAGAACAATCACTGGGCGATCTCGGTGCCGGTGAGTGTGCAGTCGAAGACCCCGCTTTTCCACCGCCCGCGCGGCTTCGGCATTCCGAGCGTGCAGATCGACGGCAACGACGTGCTGATCAGCTATGCCGCCACCGCCGAATCGTTGGATGCTGCCCGCAGCGGCCAGGGACCCCGCTTCATCGAGGCGCTCACCTACCGCATGGGCGCGCACACGACCAGTGATGACCCGACGAAGTACCGCACCGACGACGAGGTCGCCTACTGGAAAGCGCGCGACCCGATCGCGCGCTACGAGACCTTCCTCCGCGTCCGCGGCGCATCTGAAGAGTTCTTCGCCGAGGTGGCGACCGAGGGCAACGACCTCGCGGCCGACGCCCGCCGGCAGACGCTCGCGATGGAGCCGCCGCCCGCGGAGAGCATGTTCCGGCACGTGTACGGCGCCGAGCATCCGCTCATGACCGAGCAGGCCGAGTGGCTCGCGCGCTACGAGGCGTCGTTCGGAGGCGAGGCATGACCGAGACGATGACGATGGCGAAGGCCCTGAACGCGGGGCTCGCCGCCGCGATGGACGCCAACGACCGCGTGCTCTTGATGGGCGAAGACATTGGGCGGCTCGGTGGTGTGTTCCGCGTGACCGAGGGTCTGCAGCAGCGCTTCGGGGCGAACCGGGTGCTCGACACCCCGCTCGCTGAGTCGGGCATCGTGGGCAGCGCGATCGGGCTCGCCATGCGCTGCTACCGGCCGGTCGTCGAGATTCAGTTCGACGGCTTCATCTTCCCGGCGTTCGACCAGATCACGACCCAGCTGGCGAAGCTGACCGCCCGCCACGAGGGCACCCTCACCCTGCCAGTCGTCATCCGCGTGCCGTACGGCGGCCACATCGGCGCGGTCGAGCACCACCAGGAGAGCCCCGAAGCGTACTTCGCCCACACGGCGGGCCTGCGCCTCGTGAGCCCCGCGACCCCGCACGACGCCTACTGGATGATCCAACAAGCGATCGAAAGCCCCGACCCCGTGCTGTTCTTCGAGCCGAAGAGCCGCTACTGGCCGAAGGGCGAGGTCGACACCGCGGCGGCAGGCAGCACCCTGCACGCGAGCCGCATTGTGCGGCCCGGCACCGACGTCACGGTCGTCGGTCACGGTGCGATGGTCAGCATGCTGATGGATGCCGCCCAGCTCGCCGACGAGGAGGGCACGAGCATCGAGGTGGTCGACCTGCGCTCGCTCTCCCCCATCGACTACGGCCCCCTGCTCGAGTCGGTGCGCCGCACGGGCCGCCTCGTCGTCTCTCAGGAGGCGCCCGGCAACGTCAGCATCGGCTCGGAGGTGGCCGCCACGGTCGCCGAGCGCGCCTTCTACTCGCTCGAAGCGCCCGTCATTCGCGTGTCGGGCTTCGACACCCCCTTCCCGCCCGCGAAGCTCGAGGGCGCGTACCTGCCCGACGTCGACCGCATTCTCGATGCCGTCGACCGCAGCCTCGCCTACTGAGCGCCCTGGAGGACACGATGACCGCATCAGAGTTCCCGCTCCCCGACGTCGGTGAGGGTCTCACCGAGGCCGAGATCGTCGAGTGGAAGGTCGCCCCCGGCGACGCGGTCGCTGTCAACCAGGTGATCGTTGAGATCGAAACGGCGAAGTCGCTCGTCGAGTTGCCCAGCCCCTTCGAGGGCACGGTCGACGAGTTGCTTGTCGGCGAGGGCGACACGGTCGAGGTCGGCACACCCATCATCCGCGTGCGCGGCGCGGGCGAGGCGGCCACGCCGGCCCCGACCGCGGCGCAGACGGAAACGGCGGATGCTGTCGCCGACACCCAGGGAACGGTCGCGGCCGCCGAGGGCGCCGATTCCGGTTCGGGTGCCGTGCTCGTCGGCTACGGATCAAAGGGCGGGCACGTAGCCTCGCGCCGCCGCCGTGCGGCGGGCGTCGGCGTGACGGACCACGCCCCCCAGGCCGAGGCGGCAGCGGCGGCGCCCAAGCCGCGCTCGCTTCCGGTGGCCGACGCCTCCCCCGTGCTCGCGAAGCCTCCGATTAGGAAGCTCGCCAAAGACCTCGACGTGAACCTCGCCGAGGTGATCGGCACCGGTATCGGTGGCGAGGTGACGCGCGACGACGTCATTCGGCACGCGCAGCAGGCGAGCGTGTTCCGCAACATCACGACGCCTGAGCAGCCGACGGCGCGCGAAGATCGCATCCCCGTCAAGGGCGTGCGCAAGGCGATCGCGGCGGGCATGGTGCGCAGCGCCTTCAGCGCGCCCCACGTCAGCGTGTTTGTCGACGTCGATGCGACCCGCACCATGGAGTTCGTCAAGCGCCTGAAGGCGAGCCCCGACTTCGCGGGCATCAAGGTGTCGCCGCTGCTGGTCATGGCGAAGGCGATGATCTGGGCGGTGCGGCGCAACCCGACGGTCAACTCGACCTGGACCGACACCGAGATCATCGTTCACCACTTCGTGAACTTCGGTTTCGCGGCGGCGACCCCGCGCGGGCTCGTCGTGCCGAACGTCAAGAACGCGCAAGACCTGAGCCTGCGCGAGCTCGCCCAGGCGATCGAGCAGCTCACGATCACGGCGCGCGACGGCAAGCTGCAGCCGGCCGACATGGCCGACGGCACGATCACGATCACGAACATCGGCGTCTTCGGTATGGACACCGGCACGCCGATCTTGAACCCGGGCGAGGTCGCGATCGTCGCGCTCGGCACGATCAAGCAGAAGCCGTGGGTCGTCGACGGCGAGGTGCGGCCGCGCTTCGTCACGACGCTCGGCGCGAGCTTCGACCACCGCGTCGTTGACGGGGATGTTGCAAGCCGCTTCCTGGCGGACGTCGCGTCGATCATCGAAGAGCCGGCGCTCCTGCTCGACTGAGTGCGCGCATCCGGTTCTTAATGAGAACCGTTTTGACAATCGTTATCAGTAAGACGTACGCTCGGGGAGTCCCATCGACCCCTCCTTAGAGAGTCCGTCATGACGTCGTTTTCGACCTCGCGCCGCACCCGTCGCGCGCTTCCCGCCCTGCTCGCCTCGAGTGTGCTCGCCCTCGGCCTCGCCGGCTGCGCGACGGCCGAGCCGGCCGCCGACGCTGACACCCCCGCCGCCGTCGAGCCCGCCCTGACGATCGTTGCGAGCACCACCCACACGGCCGAGTTCGCCGAGCGCGTGGCGGGCGAGCTCGCCGAGGTGACCGCGCTCATCCAGCCAAACCAGAGCACGCACAGCTTCGATCCGACCGCCGCCGACCTGCAGGCCCTCGCCGCCGCCGACGTACTCGTCATCAACGGTGCTGGCCTCGAAGAGTGGCTCGACGACGCGGTCGCGTCATCGGGCTTCGCGGGTGAGACCGTCGACGCGAGCGAGCAGGTCGGCCTCATCGAATTCGCCGCAGAGGAAGCGCATGGCCACGAGGGTGAGGACGCGCACAGTGAGGATGCGCACGTTCACGAGGGCGAGGACGCGCACGCCCACGAGGGTGACGACCACGCTCACGAGGAAGACGTCGCCGCCGCGTCGACGGAGGAAGAGCTCCACTCCGAGGGTGACGACCACGACCACGCGCACGACGGGGGCGACCCGCACATCTGGACGAGCGCATCCAACGCCGCCGCCATGGTGCAGGCGATCGCCGACGGCCTGGCCGCGGCCGACGCCGACAACGCCGACAGCTACGAGGCGAACGCCGCCGCGTACATTGCCGAGCTCGAGCAGCTTGACGCGTGGATCACCGAGAGCATCTCGGCGGTCGACCCCGCAGCGCGCACGCTCGTGACCAACCACGAGGCCTTCGGCTACTTCGTCGACGCCTACGACGTCACCTATGTCGGCGCGATCATTCCGAGCTTCGACGACAACGCCGAGGTGAGCGCCGCCGACATCGACAGCCTCGTTGACCGCGTGCGCGACGCCGGCGCCACCGCGGTCTTCAGCGAGACGACGCTGTCGCCCGCCGCCGCCGAAACCATCGCGAGTGAGGCCGGGGTGCAGGTGTTCAGTGGCGAAGACGGCCTGTATGGCGACTCGCTCGGCCCCGCCGGATCGCCCGGTGAGACCTACATCGGCTCGATGATCCACAACGTGACGGTGCTCGTCACCGCGTGGGGCGGCCAGATCGCTCCGGTTCCCGCCGACTTGGCAGAATGAGGGGCGTGAGCCTCGAAAACGCGCGACCGGCCGGCGCCCCCGCAGGGGTGCCGGCCGTCGCCATTCCCGGCGAGGCGCGTCGCGCATCCGACACCGGTACCCCCGCCGTCACCGCGCGAGCCGCCGCCTTCGCGTACGGCAAGAACGCGCCGGCGCTGAGCGAGGTCACCCTCGACGTCGCGCCCGGTGAGGCGCTCGCCGTCATCGGGCCGAACGGCGCCGGCAAGTCGACGTTCATTCTTGGCCTGCTTGGCCTGACCACGCTCGCCGCGGGCACGCTCGCCGTGCTCGGCGGCACTCCCGCACAGGCGCGCCGCCGGGTCGGCTACGTGCCGCAGACGGCGGGGCTTGACCCCGAGTTTCCGGTGACGCTCGACCAGGTCGTCATGATGGGCCGCTACCGGCAGCTCGGCTGGCGCTGGCCCGGTCGCCGCGATCGCGCCGCCGTGCACGCCGCGCTCGAGCGGGTGGGCCTCGCCGACGAGCACCGCACCCGCTTCGGGCGACTCTCGGGCGGGCAGCAGCAGCGGGGCCTGTTGGCCCGCGCGCTCGTGTCACAGCCGCGCCTGCTGGTGCTCGACGAGCCGTTCAACGGGCTCGACCAGACCAACCGTGACACCCTGCTCGACATCGTGCGCGAGCTGAAGAACGACGGCGTCGCCTTCGTCATCTCGACCCACGACCTCGACCTCGCCCGCGCCGTCTGCGACAGCGTGCTGCTCGTCAACGGCACGCAGGTCGCCGCTGGCCCCCGCGACGACGTGCTGACCCTCGACAACCTCGAGGCCGTGTTTGCGGGCCACCAGGTCGAGGTCGACGAACACACCGTGGTCGTGCCGCCCCACGACGGCCACGCCTGATCGCCGTGACCATCGTCGACTGGCTGGTGGGCCCCTTCGCGCTGCCCTTCATGCAGCGCCCGCTGCTCGTCATGCTCGCCCTCGCCGTCGCCCTGGGGCTCGCGAGCGTCATGGTGACCTTGCGGGGGCTGCAGTTCGTGGGTGACGGTCTCGTGCACGCTGTCTTTCCGGGCATCGTGGTGGGCTTTGCTGTCGCCGGGCGCGACGGACTCGTGCCCGGCGGTCTCGTCGCCGCCGCCATCGCCGCCGTGGCGTTCACCCTGCTGAGCCGCCGCGCGCTCGCGAGCGACTCGGCGATCGCCGTCGTGCTGACCCTGATGTTCGGCATCGGGGTCATCGTGGTCTCGCGCCAGTCGGACTACGTCGGCCAGCTACAAGAGCTGCTGTTCGGTCGACTGCTCACGGTCACCGATGCCGACGTCACGCTCACCCTCGTGATCGGCGCGGCGGCGACCGTCGCCATCGCGCTGGTCTGGCGCACGCAGCTCTTTCGCGCGCACGACCCGCTCGCCGCCCGCGCGAGCGGCCACCACGTGCTCGCGACCGACCTCGTGCTCGCCGTCTCGGTGGCGGTGCTGATCGTCGCCGCGACGGCCGCCGTGGGCAACTTGCTCGCCCTCGGCCTGCTCGTCGTGCCGGGGGCCGCCGCGCGGCTGCTGACGCACCGCATCGGCTGGATGGTCACGATCTCGATCGCGACGGCCGCCCTCGCCGGCTACGCGGGCCTCCTGATCGGATTCCGCGCATCCGTCGATTACGGCATCCCGCTGGCCGGCGGCGCGTCGGTGATCACGACCCTGGTCGTGATCTACGGGCTCGTGCTCGCCGCGAGCGCGCTGCACCGGCACGGTCCGCGCACGCGGCCGGCGGCGGATGCACGCCCCGCGTCGCGCGCATCGGTCACCGCCCCCGAGGCGGTGCGCTGATGGAATTCGGCTTCTTCGAGCGCGCCCTCATCGAGGCGGTGCTCGCCGGCGGCGTCGCCGGCCTCGTTGGCACCTTCGTCGTGCTGCGCCGCCGCGCCTTCTTCACGACGGCGCTGACGCACGCCACCTTCCCCGGCGCAGTGGTCGCCGCCGTGCTCGGCATTAGCGTCGTGCTCGGCGCCGCTGTGTTCAGTGTGCTGCTCGTCGCCCTCATGACGCTCATCTCGCGCGTGCGCGAGCAGGGCGCGCAGGTCGCCGCCGGCGTGGTGCTGACCTTCGGCTTCGCCCTCGGTGCCCTGCTGCAGTCGGCGAACCCGTCGCTACCGATCTCGGTCGAGAGCTACCTGGTCGGCTCGATTCTCACGGTCGGCTGGGGTGAGATCACGCTCACCGCCGTCATGTTCGCCATCGCCGCTCTTGTCATCGCCACGCGGGGTCGACACCTCGTCTTCTCGACGGTCGACGAGCTCGGCTACCGCGCCGCCGGCTACCGGCCCTGGGTCGCCGAGGCGACGATCGTCGCCCTCATCGCCGGCACCGTGGTCGTGATCATGCCGGCGATCGGCGCGATCCTCGCGATCGCCCTCATCGTGGGGCCGGCGGTGGCCGCGCGCCAGCTGGTCTCGTCAACAAACGCCGTGTTGCTGCTCGCACCGGTGATCGGCGCCGCATCCGCTGTGATCGGTGTCATCGCATCCCGCGAATGGTCGATCGCGCCGGGCGGCGCGATCACGGTCGTCGTCGCGATCGTCGTCGGCCTCGCGGTGGCGATCGGGCGGATGCTGCCCTCGCGGCCGTCGCTGGCGCCGCGGCCCCAGCCGTCCCCGACCCCGCGTACCCTGGTGGGGTCATGAAGCGAAACACCTGGCAGCGCGAAGCTGTGCGCACGGCGCTCAGCGAATCGGACGGCTTCATCAGCGCCCAAGCCCTGCACGGGCAGCTGCGCGACGGCGGCTCGACGATCGGGCTCGCCACCGTCTATCGCGCCCTCACCGACCTCACCGACGAGGGTGAGGCCGACTCGCTCACGCAAGACGGCGAGGCGCTGTACCGCGCCTGCACCCCCGATACCCACCACCACCACCTCATCTGCCGGCGCTGCGGCGCAACGGAAGAGATCGAGGCCGACCCGGTGGAAGAGTGGGCGCGCCGCATCGCCGCCGAGCACGGCTACACCCGCGCCGAGCACGTGGTCGACATCTTTGGGCTCTGCCCCGCGTGCTCGCGTTTGTCGGAATCGGCCCCCAGCGCGTAAGCTAGGCCCTTGTGTCAGGCGCGAGCCTGGCTTCTTGTGCGCATCTCGCCCCGCTCAACCAGCTACTGGAGCGGACCCGGCGGGTCTCGCGTGCCGACAAGTGACCTTGGGTACGGCAATCGCCGTACGGTAGCCGAATAGTTGGAGGACCCATGGCAGCCGTCTGCCAGGTGACCGGAGCCGTACCCGGCTTTGGGCACAACATCTCGCACTCGCACCGCCGCACGAAGCGTCGGTTCGATCCGAACATCCAGAAGAAGACCTACTACGTGCCCTCGCTGCGCCGCAACGTGACCCTCACGCTGTCGGCCAAGGGCATCAAGGTGATCGACGCGCGCGGTATCGAGTCGGTCGTCAAGGACCTCATTGCTCGCGGGGAGAAGATCTAATGGCCAAGCAGCAGGACGTCCGTCCCATCATCAAGCTTCGGTCGACGGCCGGCACCGGGTACACCTACGTGACCCGCAAGAACCGCCGCAACGACCCCGACCGTCTCGTGCTGAAGAAGTACGACCCGGTCGTCCGCAAGCACGTCGAATTCCGCGAGGAGCGCTAACCATGGCGAAGAAGAGCAAGATCGCGCGCAATGAGCAGCGCAAGGTAGTTGTCGAGCGGTACGCCGCAAAGCGTCTCGAGCTGAAGAAGGCCCTCATCGACCCGAACGGCACCGACGAGTCGCGTGAGGCCGCCCGCAAGGGTCTGCAGAAGCTTCCGCGCGACGCGTCGCCGGTGCGCGTGCGCTCGCGTGACGCCATCGACGGCCGTCCCCGCGGTGTCCTCACCAAGTACGGCATTTCCCGTGTGCGCTTCCGCGACATGGCGCACCGCGGCGAATTGCCCGGCATCACGAAGTCAAGCTGGTAGTTTCAGGGGCGATTCCCGCGAATTCTCGTGAATTCGCGGGGTCTATCTGAACAATCCTGAGGTCCGAGGAGGACACAATGAACCGTTCCGAGCTCGTTGCCGCTGTGGCTGCTGAGTCGGGCCTGAGCCAGGCTGACGTCAACCGCGTCCTCGATGGTCTGTTCTCGACCGTCTCCGGCGCCGTCGCCCAGGGCACCAAGGTCTCCATCCCGGGCTGGCTCTCGTTCGAGCGCACCTCGCGTGCCGCTCGCACGGGCCGCAACCCGCAGACCGGCGAGACCATCCAGATCGCCGCGTCGAACGGCGTGAAGGTCAGCGCCGGTAGCAAGCTGAAGGCTGCCGTCAAGTAGCTTTACCGGCTTCTCGGCACGGTGCCCTCGTGGCACGCAGCCGATCGCGCGAGGCGCTCCCGCTCAGGCGGGGGCGCCTCGTTCGCGTTTCGCGGCGCGTGCGGTGCTCCGGCTCTCGGCGGGCATGAAGCGCCGCTCGCCTAATCTTTTGGTGACTACCCGCGCATCCCGGTCGACCGAGAAAGGGGGATGCAGTGCCCGCCTCACAGCCGACCGCGTCTGTCTCTGACGCCCCCGCGAGCATCCCGCCGTCGCCGCTGATGCGGCGCGCGCCGTGGGCGGGTCTCGGAATCGCCGCGCTGCTCGCCGGCACGATCGTCGCCCTCATCACCGGCCTCGTCATCGGCGGCGGTGCCGCGGCCCCCGCCTTCGCCGACCCGGGTGCGGTCGTGCGCTGGGGCCTGCCCGTTGGCAAGGCGCTCGTGAACCTCGGTGCGGCCGGCGCCATCGGCGCGCTGCTGCTGGCCGTCATCGCGTTGAACCTGCAGAGCGAGGCGTACAACCGCGCCCTCGACATCGCCGCGGCGTCGGCCGCCGTATGGACGGTCGCGAGTGCCGTCACCGGCTTCCTGACCTTCTTGAGCGTCTTCACCCAGCCCGTCAGCCTCGAGCCCGAGTTCGGGCGAATCCTTGGCCGCTTCTTCGGCGAGGTTGAACTCGGTCAGGCGTGGCTCGCCACCACCCTGATGGCCGCCGTCGTCACCGTGCTGTGCTTTGTGCTGCGCCACCCCGCGCTCGTCGTGGGCGTGGGCCTGCTTGCGGTCGCCGCCCTGTGGCCGGTTGCCCAGACCGGGCACGCCGGCGGCACGGCCGACCACGACGCGGCCGTCACGGCGGTCTTCCTGCACAGTGTGTTCGCCGCGGTCTGGGTGGGTGGCCTGCTCGCGCTCGTGCTGCTGCGCCGCCCGCTCGCCGAGCAGCTACCGACGGTGCTGAAGCGCTACTCGACCCTCGCGCTGATCGCGTTCGTCGTCGTCGCCGCGTCGGGGCTCGTCAGCGCTCAGCTGCGCATCGGCTCGCTCGCGGGGCTCGGCAGCGAATACGGGATGCTCGTGATCGCCAAGGTCACGGCCCTCGTCGCGCTCGGGGCATTCGGCGCCGCCTACCGCACCCGCGTCATCGCCCGCGTCGAGACCTCGCCGCGCCCCGCGTTCGGCTTCTGGACGATCGTGACGGTCGAACTCGCCGTCATGGGTGTCGCGATGGGCCTCGCCTCGGCCCTCGGCCGCACGGCGACGCCGGCGCCCGAGGTGCCCGTCACCGAGCTGTCTGACCCGACGCCGGCCGAGTTGCTGACCGGCGCTCCCCTGCCGCCCGAGTACACCTGGTGGCGACTGTTCACCGAGTGGGATCTCAACCTGCTGTGGGCGCTGCTCGCGGGCTTCGGCCTGTTCTTCTACGTGGCAGGCGTCGTGCGCCTGAACCGCCGCGGCGACCGCTGGCCGATTCACCGCACGATCCTCTGGATCTCGGGCATGATCACGCTGTTCATCGTGACCAGCTCGGGGCTCGCGGTCTACGAGAAGTACCTGTTCAGCATCCACATGCTCGGGCACATGATCCTGTCGATGGGCATCCCGGTGATGCTCGTGCTCGCGGCGCCCGTGACGCTCGCGGCCCGCGCCATTCACGCGCGCAAAGACGGTTCCCGCGGCCCCCGCGAGTGGATTCTCGCGATCGTGCACTCGAAGTGGGCAGGGATTGTCGGCCACCCCATTGTCGCCGCGGTCGTCTTCGCGATCTCACTACTCGTCTTCTACTACTCGCCGATCTTCGGCTGGGCCGTCACCGACCACATCGGGCACCAGTGGATGATCATCCACTTCCTCTTGTCGGGGTACCTCTTCGTCAACTCGCTGATCGGCGAAGACCCGGCCCCGTACCGGCCGCCGTACCCGATCCGGCTGCTGATCCTCATGGCGACGATGGCGTTCCACGCCTTCTTCGGCCTCTTCCTGCTGTCGGGCACGGGGCTGCTGCTGCCCGAGTGGTACGGCGCGATGGGTCGCGACTGGGGCATCACGCCGCTCGCCGACCAGCAGCGCGGTGGCGGCATCGCCTGGAGCGTCGGCGAGATTCCGACCCTGGCGCTCGCGATGCTCGTCGTGTGGATGTGGTCGCGCGCCGACAAGAAAGAGACGAAGCGGCGCGACCGGCAGGCCGACCGCGACGGCGACGCCGAGCTCGCGGCCTGGAACGACATGCTCGCCAAGCGCGCCGAGTCAGACAACCGCCCGAGCTAGCGGGCGGCTAGCGCCTATCGCTACTCGCTACGGGTAGACGGTGACGACCGGCCCGTCGGGCCCGAGCACGACGATGCCGCTGACGTCGGCGACCACGTCCTCGGTCAGACGGCTCACGGTTCCGTCGAAGAGCGACTGCACCTCGACCTCGACGCGCATGGTGGCGGAGCCGTCGAGTGAGAAGCGGCCCGGATTCGCCGAGAGCGTGAGCGACACCTGGGGCGCGTCCACGCGCATCCATGCTGGCCGATCGATGACGCGATCGCCGGTGACCGCTCGCCCGAACGGGCAGCCCGACGGTTGCAGCACTTCCTGCGTGGCGCAGGTGTCGAGCACCTCGGTGAGCTGCCGTTCGACCTCGCGCACGAGGCGCTCGGACGGGGTGGCGGTCAGGATCACCGGCGGCGGCGCCACCGATCGGGGGCGGATGCGTGTGCTCGCCGCATCGAGGAACGGCTCAGCGTTCGCGACCGAGACACGGGCGGGGATGAACGCGGTTGCGATCGCGGTCTCGCCCGGCCCCGGCGTGACCAGCGCGCGCCCGGACACCAGCAGCTCGGTGTGCTGGTCAACCCCGACCGGGATGCGCGTCACTGGCGGCTCAACGAAACGCCACTGCGGGATGATGCCCGCGAGCCGCTCGGCCGGCTCGAGCAGAAAGATCACGGTCGCCGCGTCGTTGTCTCCGCCGTACAGGGCGGTGACGGCAACGCGTCCGCCGTCGCGCGGCTGCGCGGCCACGACGCGCAGCACGGTGGGCTCTCCCTCGTCGCCGAGGGGGAGGGCATCGCCCGGCTCCAGCCCGGAGAGTGCGGCGGCGGCGGGCAGCTGGTCGGCCGCCAATGCCTCGAGGTAGCGCTCGACGTGCGCCTCGGGCGTCTCGGTCATCGTGACGGCGACGACGAGAGCGGCGGCTGCGAGGCCCGATACGAGCGCGGCGACTCCTCCCCCGATGAGCAGTCCGCGCGCCATGCGCTCAGCCTAGGGTGACCGGTCGGTGTCGGGCGGGGCCACGGCTACGCTAAAAGCCCCCAAGCTTCGGAGGTGCCGTGCCCGATCGTGCCCACGCTCGCCCGGGTGCGCCGACCCTCGCCGACGAGCAGCGCGCCGTTATCGAGCTGATCGAGTCGACCCGTGAGCACGTGTTCGTCACCGGCCGTGCGGGTACGGGCAAGTCGACACTGCTCGAGGCCTTTCTCGAACAGACCGAGCGCACCGTCGTCGTCTGCGCGCCGACCGGGGTGGCCGCGCTGAACGTCGGCGGCCAGACGATTCACTCGCTCTTTCGCCTGCCGATCGGGCTGATCGCTGACGCCGATCTCGACGACGCCCCGCACCTTCGCCGACTACTCGGCGGCGTCGACACGATCGTCATCGACGAGGTGTCGATGGTGAGCGCCGACCTGATGGATGCGATTGACCGGCGGCTGCGCAGCGCCCGGGCGCGCCCGCGCGAGCCGTTCGGCGGCGCGCAGGTGGTGCTGTTCGGCGACCCATACCAGCTGGCGCCGGTGCCGGGCCGTGATGCCGGCGAGCGGGCGTACTACGCCGACCACTACCGCTCGATCTGGTTCTTCGACGCGCGCGTCTGGCAGGAGGCCGATCTGCGCATTGTCGAGCTGCAGACCATCCACCGTCAGCGCGATGAGGCGTTCCGGCAGATGCTGTCGGCCGTGCGGCATGGCGAGGTGACGCCCGAGATCGGCCGCGCGCTCAACGAGGCGGGCGCGCGCCCTGCGCCCGATGACGGCATCCTGACGCTCGCGAGCACCAATGCGACGGTGTCACGCATCAACGGCCGCGAGCTGGCGCGACTCGATGGCGCGCTGAAGACCGCGAAGGCCGAAGTGGTCGGCGAGTTCGGGGGAGCGGGCGGCTACCCGGCTGACGAGTCGCTGCAACTGAAGGTCGGAGCGCAGGTCATGTTTCTGCGCAACGACACCCAGGGCGATGGCGCGCCCCGCTGGGTGAACGGCACGCTCGGCACGGTTGAGCGCATCGGCCGCACCGTGTTCGTCGAGGTTGATGGTGAGAGCCACGAGGTGCACCCCGCGACGTGGGAGAAATACCGCTACACCTACTCGGCCGCGCAGAAGCGCGTGACCAAAGACGTGATCGGCGAGTTCACACAGTTTCCGCTGCGGCTTGCGTGGGCCGTCACCATTCACAAGTCGCAGGGGCAGACCTACGACCGCGCTGTTGTTGACCTGGGGCCGCGCGCGTTCGCACCGGGGCAGACCTACGTGGCGCTGTCGCGCATCCGCTCGCTCGAGGGGCTGCACCTCGTGCGGCCACTGCGACCGAGCGACATCATCGTCGACGACGACGTGCGCCGCTTCATGGCTGACGTCGAGCCCGTGATCGGGCGCGAGGTTAATGCCGGTTAGTGGTCGGTGTGGTCGACGCTGAACAGGGGCGCGTTGGCCGGCTGTTCCGTGGCAGGCGCGTCAGCCGGGGCCGCGGGAACCGCGGGTTGTTCGGCCGCGGGCGCTGCGGGCTGCCCGGCAGCCGCCGGAGCCCACGTCGCGAAGCCGGCGGCGAGCATCCCGCCCCCGACGAGCGCAACGGTGACGGCGAGAGCCGAGAGGATGAGCGCGCGGCGGCCCGGCCGACCCGATGTACGGGCGGGCCGCCGCGCGGCGACGCGGCTCGTGAGCGCAACCCCCGAAGCGCTGACGAGTCCGACGATGCTCACGATGCCGAGTGCGCCGACGACCGGGTTGGCGAAGCTCCCCAGCTCCGCGAGGTCGAAGACGAGGCCCGCGAGCAGCAGGATCCCCCAGATGAGAGCGGGCGCGATCAACAGCACGACGATGGTCGTGGTCGTCGTCGATGCGACGGCGAACGTCGGGCCCCCGCCCGGTGCGCGCGTGGTGACAGTGTTCGGGCCCCCGCCCGGCAGTGTCTGCGATATCGACGACATGTGCGCCTCCTCTCGCACAGTGTTCGGCGTCGCTGCACAAACGGTTTGCTGACAGCTTGCTGAGAGCGGTGGTGGGTGACGATGGAGGGGTGACATCCCCGCGCAGTGCCGAAAACGACACGCCGACCGGCGACGAGCTACTGGCGCTGTACACCGCCGTCGGCTGGACGGCCTACACGCGCGACCCCGGCATGCGCCGTCGCGCCGTCGCGCAGTCATCGTTCAACGCCGCAGCTCGCGATGATGCTGGACTGCTCGTTGGCTTCGTGCGCGTCATATCTGACGACGCGACCATCGCTTACATCCAGGACATCCTGGTGCGGCCGGATGCGCAGGGCCGTGGAATCGGAAGCGCGCTGCTCGAGGCGGCGCTTGCGCGACACGCGCATGTACGCCAGGTCGTGCTGATTACCGACGATGAGCCGAGGCAGCGGCCTTCTACGAGGCACTCGGCTTCACGGAAGGCGCCGAGGTGTCGTCGGGGCCGATCCGTACCTTCGTGCGGTTCTGTTGAGGGCGGGCTCCGGGAAGAGGTCCGAAACGCTGACGGCCCCCGCCGGGTTGGCGGGGGCCGTCAGCGGCTGCTCTCGTGACGAGGGCTAGCGCCCGTCGAAACGCCGTGACGTTCGAGCACGGTTCCACGAGCGCCGTGACACCGCGATCGCGAGTGCGCCGAGGAGGAACAACAGGGCGCCTCCCGCGAGGCCGTCTCGCAGAGTCGTTGACGATGCGCCTGTGTGTGCCAAGTCGGCCGAGCGGTCGGCCACGTCAGCCGGAACGGGCTCGGCGTTGCCGACGGTTCCGTTGTCGCCGCCGCCGTTGCCGCCGCCATCACCGCCGCCGCCGTTACCGCTCAGGGCCTGGCCCGTTACGGTGACGCTAACGTCTGCGTAGCCGTCGCGCTGCAGGGTCATGGTGAGTTCGGCGACCTCACCGTCGGCGAGGCCCATGACGTAGATGGTGTCACCCACCATGAGAGCTGTTCCTCGGGTCACGGAAAGGATGTACCGCGCATCGGGGTCGAAGTTCTGAATCACAACGCGGAACCCGCCAGACATCGGCTCGGGCGCATCCCATTCGGGAGCCACAGGCGTTCCCAGAGCGGCGCCTGTCACGGTCGCGCTTCTGTCTGCATAGCCGTCGCGTTGCGCGGTCATGGTGAGTTCGGCGAGCTCGCCATCCGCGAGCCCCGTGACGTAAATGGTGTCTCCGACCATCAGGGCCGTTCCTGCGGTTACTGAGAGCACGTACCGCTCCTCGGGGTCGAAGTTAGCAACCACGACGCGGAAACCACCGATCATGGGCTCGGGCGCTTCCCACTCGGGAGTTACCCCGGCGGCAAGCGCGGTTCCCGTCACATCGCTGCTCGCCGGCAGAGCGCTAGGCGCTTGCGCGGTCACGGTAACGGTCGCAGATGCTGCCGGGGACAGTCCCGTGATCGTCAGCAGTGATCCCGCACGAGTCACCGTGGGCGCCGCGAGGGTAAGGAACTCGTCACCGATCGACAGGCTGTACAGCGCGCTGGAATCGTAATTTGTGATCTCGACCGTAAAGCCATCTGCCGTCGAGGTCACGGGGCCGAACGTCGGGGCGACGCCCTCGACGAGGGCCGAGCCGGTGCGGGTCGCTGAAACGGTGGTGTAGCCCGACTTCTGAACGGTGACCAGCGCTTCGGCCGATCCACCGGTGACCAGCCCCGTGACGGTCACGATGGCCCCCGAACGAGAAACGGTCGCATCGGCCACCTCGATGACGTATGTGGCGTCCGGGTCGAGGTTGGTGATCGTGAATTGGAACCCCCCGTTGATGGGTGTCGCGAGAGAGAGCGCCGGCACCACGCCCGCAAGCAGGGCAGCCCCCGACACTGAGGCGCTGGCCGGGAGCGACGTCGGTGTAGAGACACTCACGCCGATCGACGCACTGGCGCCCGGCGTGAGACCGGAAACGGTGATGAGCTCTCCCGAGCGCGTCGCCGTGACGCCGCTCGGCGCTGTCATCACGTAGTCGGCAGCCGCGTCGAAATTCGTGATTCGCACGGTGAAGCCGGTTGCCGTCGCGACGGTGCTGTCGAACGTCGGAACGATGCCCGGCGCGAGCGGGGTCACGGGGGAGGTGCTCGCACTGGCCGGGCCAGCCCCGCTGGAGTTGTTCGCGACGATTTGGAATCGGTACGACGCTCCGTTTTGCAGCCCTGTCACGTCGAACGTCGTGCCCGTTGTGCTTCCACACGAGGTGAACGAGGCGCCGTTCATGGAACACAGAACCGAGTACCCGGTGAGCGCGCTCGCCCCCTGCCCCATCGGCGGTGTCCAGCTCAGTGAGACAAGTGCGTCACCGGCCGTTGCCGTGACCGAGCGGGGCGCCGAGGGCAACAGGGATGGCGTGGCCGCCACGCGGTCGGATCGCACGGAGTACATCGAGACAGTGTTTTGCGTCTGTACCGAGACGTAGTAGGTCGTGCCATTCGAGAGACCCGTCAGAGTGCAGCTCAAGGTGGTCGCGGTGCACGTGGTGACCGTCGAACCGCCCGAGGCGGCGGTGAAAGCGGTCGCCGTGTAGTTCAGGATTGTGCCGCCGTTTGCATTGGCGGGCGCCCACGAGACGACAATCGATCCGTTGCGCGCATCCGCCTCAATCGAGGTCGGCGCGCTGGGGAAGCCGAAGGGGGTTCCCGTCAGGCTGTTCGAGGCAGGGCTCGGACCAGCCGTGGTGACCGCGCGAAGTCGGACGGTGTAGCTCGTGCCGTTCGTGAGGTTTGTGATGGTGGCCGGGTTGGACGCGCTCGTGAGGGCAAACCAGTTCGACCCCGAGTCGACGGAGTATTCGTAGCGGAGGAACGTCCCACCCCCCACAGCGCCCGCCGAGAACGCTGCGCTCAGCGCTCGATCACCGGAGGTCAGGGAAGACAGGGTCGGTGCGGCAGGACGCTGCAACGGAGTCACCGCCACGCGGGGGGTGGACGCGACACTGTCGCCCGCAGCGTTGCTCGCTACGACAGACACGTAGTACGTCACACCGTTTGCGAGGCCCGGGATCGAACAGTTCGTCGAGTCTGACGTACACGTCGCCACGGGCGTTGTCGAGGAGACCGATTCGTACGCGGTCGCCAGGTAACTCGTGATGTCGGCACCGCCGGTGAAAGACGGCGGAGTCCATGACACATCGGCGGATGCCGTGTTCGAGACGGCAACGACATCAGTCGGGGCATCGGGAATCGTTCGGGGCGTCGCGGTCGCAGGCCCTGACGGGGTGCCGTTGCCGATCGCGTTGACTCCGCGAACGGAGACGCTGACGGGTTGCCCGTTCGTCAGGCCAGTGAGAACGATTGGTCCAACGACCGTGCTCGAGTCGATCCAGGTTGCGCCGCCATCGACGGAGTACTCGATACGGGTAAGCGGTGACCCGCCGTCATCCGCGAAAGCGAAGGCAACGGTCACCGACGAGTCACCCGCCGTCGCCGACACGCTGGGCGCGGGTGGCGACGTGGCCGGAGCGGAATAGAGGGGGAGGGATGCGGCGCTCGCGCCGACAACGTTCACTCCACGCACCTGCACCGAGTAACCCTGGCCGTTCTGCAAACGCGCACCGAGATCAGCCGACGGCGCGATCAGGACGTGGCTGGGGCCGGCACCGGGTGCGGTCGCCCACGTGGCCCCGCCGTCGGTGCTGTACTCCCAGCGCGTGATGGGTGAGCCGCCATTGTCTGCCGGAGCGACGGTGACGGTCAGTGATCGGTCTCCACGTACGACCGACGTGAGGGTCGGTGCGGTGGGCGCAGACGCCGGCGTTCCCGACACCGCGGCCGACGGGGATCCGTCGCCAACCGCGGTGACGGCGCGAACGCGGACAGAAACCGGTTGACCGTCCGTCAGACCGCCGATCGTGAATTCGGTCGACAGGCTGCCGGTCGACGTCCAGGTGCCGCCGCCGTTGATGCTGTACTCGTACCGAATCACCGCAGACCCACCGTTTGAGCCGGGGGTAAACGACACGGCCACCGAACTGGGTTGTGAGGTCACCGCAGTGATCGCCGGGGCAGATGCCGCTTGTACCGGTACGCCGGGGGCTACGGACGAGGCCGGGCCCGCTCCGGCGGCATTGAGCGCACGGAGCTGAACGTAGTAAGTCTCGCCGTTCTCAAGCGGCGTGCTGCCGTCTGAGGATTGCGTGGTGATCGTGAGGGGACTCGCCACCGAACCGCCGTCGGCGCGGGGCTGCCACGTCACGCCAGCATCTGTTGAGTACTCGTATCCGGTGATCGGTTCGCCGCCATCCGACGGCGGAGCGGTGAAGGACACCTCGAGAGCGCCATCGAGTCCCGCGACCGAGCCCTCGATAATGGTCGGAGCTGACGGCACCGTGGCCGGGGTCACTACGACGGACGAGATCGGTCCCGCTCCGATGGCGTTCACCGATCGCAGGCGGACCAGCTCGGGTGTGCCGTTGGTGAGCCCGCTGATGGTGACTGGCCCTGTCGTCGTCGTTGGCGTCCAGGAGGAACCGTCGAGGGAGTACTCCACGCGCGTAATGGCGGACCCGCCGTTACCACCTGTCGTGAAGTTCACGATGGCGCGCGAGTCGCCAGCAGCCCCCGTCACGTTTGCGAGGGGGCCGGGAACCCCCGGCGTGGCGATGGTGATCGGTGCCGACGCGGCGCCCGCTCCCGCACTGTTGACCGCGCGGACCGTCACCTCATAGGAGGTGCCGTCTGCAAGGCCGGTGAGCCGAAGGGGGGTGATCGACGTGCCGACGGGCGTCCATTCCGCACCGTTGAGCTGAACCTCGTAGTCCGTGATCGGCGTTCCCCCGTTGAAACCGGGCGTCACGCTGAGGGTGATCTCCGCTCGAGTGGCACTGGCGCCGTCGATCGTTGGGGCTCCGGGGACGGCAAAGGGCGTCCCCGTCGCGGGAGCACTGGCCGCGCCGCTGCCGACGATACTGGTGGCGCGGAGTTCGACGGAGTAGGTCACGCCGTTGACGAGGCCGGGAATGGCGATCGGTGACGATGCGCCGGACGCGGGCAGCCAGGAGCCTCCGTCGATCCGGTACTCGTAGCCAGTGGCCGTTGCGCCGGATGCGGGAGGCGTCACTGCGAGAGCCAGCGCGCCGTCTCGCGGTTCGACGGCGGTGATCGTCGGCGCCGACGGGAGTCCGCGTGGGGTGATCGGCGCTGAGGCGGGCGAGTAGTCGCCGGTGCCCAGACTGCTGATGGCGGCAACTTGGAAGACATAGGCCGTGTCATTCGTCAGTCCGGTCACGACCGTTGAGCGAGCCGTGCTTCCGGTCAGAACGGGAGCGCTCCAGTTGGCGCCGTTGTCGCTGCTGTATCGAACCGCGTAGTCGGAAATCGCTGCCCCACCGGTGGCAGCGGGTGCCGCCCACGAGAGATTGACCAGGTTCACTCCGGGGGAACCTTGAACGGCGGTCGGCGCGCCCGGGCTGCCCGTCTCGTACGAAATGGTGATTGACCCGTTTCCACTGTTCTGCGCTGCGTACCCGTACGAGGTCAGCAGGCTTGTGAAGGTCGCGACGGAGTTCTCGCCGACGGAGCCGCCGTAGCCAAACCACTCGTTGGACGACCCGGCACCAAACTCGATGCGACCCTGAGCGCCACCCTGGGCGCCGGCGCCGCCACCACCGGAGCCGCCGCCATCGTCGTTGGAGCATGTCGATTGAGCGCAGGCCACGGCAGCGTTGATGCCCACCTGGCCGTTCGTGGAGGTCACATCGGTTCGGGCGACGAAAGTGCCGTCGGCGTTGCGTCCGCGAGTCGGCGCGAACTGACCTGAACCACCATTGCCACCGCCGCCCGCTGCGACGATGTCTTGGCCATCGACGACAAGCACACTCGCGGCGCCGCCCGCGCCACCCTGCCCCGACGACCCGCGGGTCCCGGCCTGGCCTCCGTTGCCTCCGTCGTAGCCGCTGAGCGGGTTCGTTCCACCGAATGCTGTCGGGGCGGTCGAGTTTGACGACGAACGACCAGTCGCACCTCCGGAGCCAACGGCGACCTGAAGCACATCCCCGGGCGTCACCGCGATGGTCCCCGTCACCACCCCGAAGTAGGTGCCGAGCGCGGGAGCAGGCGTCGCGTCTGCCCCACCGTTACCTCCCTGCCCGCCTTGCAACGTGACGGTCAGGGCCGTGACGCCGCTCGGAACCGTGAAGTTCTGCACCGTGCCGGTGTAGCTGAACGTCTGGGTCACGGTTGATGGCGCGGCAAATGCTGGCTGCGGGTCGAAAGTGACGATGGATGCCGCAGCGATCGCGACGACAGAAGTGCCGGCGATGAGGCGGGTACGAACACTGGGTGCGAGAAGTGACGGCACGAGGTACTCCCAAGCGGACAGGGGTTGACCGAGTCCAGGAAGCCACTCTCAATCCGTTGGGTAGTTGGAGAGGAGTGGGGGACGAGTCTCGGGGATGTCGCGTTGACGGGTTTTACCCGTGAAACGTATTCGCGATCGTAGTGACGCATGTGGCTGCGGGGCGAGAGCCCGCGAACCCCCAATAAGAGGGCACCCCCCGTGGGGGGCGCTCGAAGGCGTGCGGTCGGTGGAGGGGATGACGGGAATCGAACCCGCGCTATCAGCTTGGGAAGCTGAAGTTCTGCCATTGAACTACATCCCCGCGGTGCCCTCTCAGTCTACCCATTGCTCGCTAGGCTGGCCCCATGCTGCTGAGCGATCGCGACATTCGGGCAGAACTCGACTCGGGCCGCGTCGGCCTCGACCCGCTCGACCTCTCGATGGTGCAGCCGTCGAGCATCGATGTGCGGCTCGACAGCATGTTTCGGCTGTTCGACAACCACAAGTACCCGTTCATTGACCCGGCTGAAGACCAGCCCGAGCTGACGCGTCTCGTCGACAGCAAGCCGGGCGAGCCGTTCATTCTGCACCCGGGCGAGTTCGTGCTGGGTGCCACCTACGAACAGGTCACCCTGCCCGACGACATCGCGGCACGACTCGAGGGCAAGAGCTCGCTGGGCCGCCTGGGTCTGCTCACCCACTCGACGGCCGGCTTCATCGACCCGGGTTTCACGGGCCACGTCACGCTCGAGCTCAGCAACGTCGCCACGCTGCCGATCAAGCTGTGGCCGGGCATGAAGATCGGGCAGCTCTGCTTCTTCCGCCTGTCGTCACCCGCCGAGAACCCCTACGGCACGGGCGCGTACCTCAACCGGTACCAGGGGCAGCGCGGTCCGACCGCGTCGCGGTCGTTCCAGAACTTCCATCGCACCGAGATCGCGCGCGAACAGTAGGCGAGCCGCTCGCCGAGGGCGAGCATCCGACGTGAGTCGCCGCTACGCGGCGCGGCCCTCGATGAGGGCCTGGATGCGCTCAATCAGGTCGCGCGAACTGAACGGCTTCACGATGTAGTCGTCGGCGCCGGCGGCCATTGCCCGGTCGACGTCGCTCTGCTGCGAACGCGCCGTCAGCATCAGCACCTTGATCTGGTGCTCGGGGTCGGATGCACGAATCTCTTCGCAAACATCGATTCCGTCGCGGCGTGGCATCATCCAGTCGAGAACGACCAGGTCGGGCTTTTCGGTGGCGACCAGCGTGAGGCCTTCTTCGCCGTTGGTGGCGCTCACGACGTCGTGCCCGGCGCCCCGTACTCGGTTTTCGAGTAGGAGGAGAACGTCGGGCTCGTCTTCAACGATCAGAATGCGCGCCATCATTCCCTCTTTTCTTTTCACACCTTAGTCTCAGAACGGGGCCGACAACGGGGAGACCCCCCGTAATGGGGAGGGTGCGCGTGGGCTTCACATCGATGGTGTGGTCGGCCTCGCCCGCCGTGCGCCGATCTGTGATCGCGATCCTGCTCTTCGCGGCGGGCCTCGTGAGCTTCTACTCGGTCGAATTGCGCCCCGCCGGCGCCGCGATCGCGGCCTGGTGGCCCGCCGCGGGTTTGGGTGTGGCGGCGGTGCTCGCCTCCCGCGGCACGCGCATCGCGGCGGCCCTCGGGGTGCTGATCGTCGCCATGGCCGCGAACGTTCTCGGAGGTCGCGAGTGGGGCCTCACCATTGGCTACGGCATCGCGAACGCCGTTGAGGTCTGGGTGGTCGCCTGGGTGCTGACGCGCGGCACCTCCGCCGCCCGCCTCGACGGAGTGCGCGACATCGCACGGTTCCTGGTCGCCTGCGCGGCGGGTGCGACCGTGATCGGGGTGATCGGTGCGGTCACGGCCTTCACGGTGGCGGGCCAGCCGCTCGAGGTCGCGTTCTTCTCGCTGGTGGCATCGCACTTCTCGGCGCTCGTCGTCGTCCTGCCCCTTTTCTTGCTGTCACCGCGTACGCATCACGGCCGCGTCTCCGTCGTCGAGGTCGTCGTTCAGGTGATCACCCTGATCGCCCTGACGTGGTTTGTGTTCACGCCGGGCAACGAGTTGCCGACGAGCTACTTGCCGCTCGCCGCCGTGCTGTGGGCGGCATTCCGCTTACCGACCGTTGTCGTGGCCACGGAATTGCTCGTTCTCGCCACGGCCGCCACGATCCTCACCGTCCTCGGCGGCGGACCCTTTGCCCCGTTTATCGCATCGGGTGAGCGGACGACCGTGCTGTTGCTGCAGGGCTTCCTCATCGTGCACGCTCTCGCCGCCCTCTTCGTGTCGGGGGCTCGCAACGACTGGGGTCGCGCGCTGGTGCGCGTCGAGGCGCAGGAGGAGCTGTTGCGCGACGGCATCGTCAACGCCGACTCGGGCATCGTGATCGCCGAGCTCACCGATCAATCGCGCCTGGTGATTCGCGGCATCAACCAGGTGGCTCTCGACGCGTTTGGCCTGACCAAAGCGCCGGTGGCGTGGTTCACGGAGGGAATCCTGCTCGCGCCGTCGCAACCCGTGCTCGGCAATCGCGAGCTTGACGCCCTGCTGCGCAAGCAGCAACCGGGAGAGGTCGAGCTGCAGCGCGGCAATCGACGCTTCGACGCCTCCGTTTCGGTGCGCGCCCTCGGGCGGGGAAGCGCGATTGTGACCGTCGTCATCAGCGATGTCACGCGCCGCCAAGAGCGTGAAGACGCTGCGGTGCAGTCGCTCGCCCGCCTGCACGACCTCAACCGGCAGAAAGACGACTTCATCGCCGCGGTCAGCCACGAACTGCGCACCCCCGTGACGGCGATTATGGGGTTCTCCGAGCAGCTCGTCGATGAGCCCCTGTCGCACGAGGCGCTGCAGGCCGCCACCGTCATTGACCGCAACGCTCGCCGGCTGGCGGACGTCATCGAGGACGTGCTCGAGCTCAGCCGTCTGACCGGTTCCACCTCCATCAGCCGCACGCCGGTTGCCGTCGACCTCCGTGATTTGGTCGAGCAGGCCGCGGAAGACGCTCGCGGGCTCTTCCCCCAGCGGGCCATCGACATCGTGGTGACCCTGCCCACCGAGCCGGTCGTCGCGCGCGTCATTCGCCAAGACGTTCAGCGGGTCATCGCCAACCTGCTCTCGAACGCCGTGAAGTTCAGCCCTCTGAGCGGGCACGTTCGGGTGGTCTTGACCGGCAACGACACGAGTGCCGAGTTGACGATCACCGACGATGGCCCGGGCATCCCCGCCGATCAACTGCCGCTCGTGTGGGAACGCTTCTATCGCGTGCAGGACGAGTCGCACCGCGACGCCCCGGGAACGGGCCTCGGCCTGCCGATCGTGCGCGCACTCGTCGAGGAGCGCCTGGGCGGCGACATCGAGCTGCTGCCCGGGCCGCACCGCCGCGGCACGGTCGCGCGCCTCACCGTGCCGCTGGGCGCCGGTGAGCAGGCCGTCTCAGCCCCCTGACGGGGGGACTTTCGTCCGTATCGACAATGCCCCCGGGGGGATTACGATCAGGACACTCCACTAGGAGTGAACCCCTGTCACGAATTGAGTCACCATGGCCCGCTCTGACCTCGCGGCCCGCGTCCATGACGCCCCCCGCCGGGTGCACGCGACGGTTGTCGTCGCCCTGATCGTCGCTGTCGGCCTCGTCAGTTGGTGGTCGATCGAGTTCCGGCCGCCGAACGCCGTCGTCGCGTACTGGTGGCCCGCCGCCGCGCTGGGTGCCGCGGCCGTGATCATGGCCCGCCGTCGGATGCTCGTGACCGTCGGCATTTTCATCGCGGTATTTCTCGCCAACTTCGCCGTCGGCAGGCCGGTGTCGCTTGATCTCGGCTACGCCCTCGCGAACGCGGGCACGGCCTTGGCCGTGGGGTGGATCGCCACGGCCGGCGGTCGCTACGCGACGATTCGGTCCGTCCGCTCGGCGGGTCGCTTCATCCTCGCGGTCGCAGTGGGTGCCCTGGTCGTCACGATCGTGGGCGCGGCAACCGCCTGGATGTTCGCTGGCGCTGACCCCGTCGCGACGGTGTTCGCCCTGTACCCCTCGCACGCGAGCGCTCTTCTCGTGCTGACCCCGATCACGCTCGTCGATTGGCGCTGGCGCGCAGTCGGCCGCCCCTTCGAGGCCGTGTTGCTGTCGGTGGTGTTCGTCGGCGTGCTGTTCGCTGCGTACTGGCCGGGCAACCCTGTTCCTTTGGGCTTCACGACGATCGCCGTGCTGTTGTGGGCGGCGTTCCGCATGCCGATCGGCCAGGTCGCGATTCAACTCGGGATGCTGGGCATCGTGGCGACCACGGTCACCGCCTACGGCTGGGGATCGTATGCCGAGCTCGTGCCGGGCGAACCGCGTCTCGACGTCATGATCGTGCAGCTGTCCCTGATCGTGCACGCGTGCGCGAGCATCCTGGTTGCCGCGGCCCGGGCCGATTGGGGCGCTGCCGCGGCCGAGTTGGCGGCGCGCGAGACGGTGCTGCGCAGCGGCCTGCTCAACATCGACACCGGCCTCGTGATCGCCGAAATCGTTCGCGGCGACACCCTGCGCGTACTCGAGGTCACTCCGGCCGCCGAACGCGCACTCGGCGACAGTGTGCCGCAGCGGGGTGATCGACGCCGGCTCCGCGGAACCGGACCCGTGCTGGGCCCTCCTGCTCTCGACGAGGCGATCCGAGAATCCGAATCGGGCCGCATTGACCTCAATCTGGGTGACCGGGGCCAATTCGAGGCCGATGTCACGGTGCACACGGGCCCCACCGGCACCGAAATCTTGACGATCGTGTTGATTGACGTGACTGCGCGCGACGCCCGCGAGCGCGAGGCGTTGGAGACGGCCGAACAGCTGCGCGACCTCAACCGCCAAAAGGACGCATTCATCGCCTCGGTCAGCCACGAGTTGCGCACCCCCGTCACGGCAATTCTGGGCTTCGTTGAGGAGCTCGCTGACAGCGCCCTGCCCGATGCCGAACGTCAGGCAGCGGCGATCATCGACCGCAACGCCCGCCGCCTCGCGGCGGTCATTGACGACGTACTCGAGCTCAGCCGCCTGACCACTGTCGCGCCGCAGCGCCGACCCGCCGAACCCGTCAACGTCTCGGAACTGGTCTGCATGGCGTGCGATGACGCCGCGGGGCTCGCGCCCGCGAAGGCGCTCACGATCGTCAAGGACTTCACGGATGCGCCGCGCGTGATCACGACGACCGCTCTCGATCTCGAGCGCGTCATCTCGAACCTGCTGTCGAACGCGGTGAAGTTTTCGCCGGTCGGCGGCACCATCACCGTGAGTGTCGCCGAGTACGCCAATGGGCTCGAGCTGCGTATCGGCGACCAGGGCCCGGGAATCCCCCCGAGCGAGATCGAGCGGGTGTGGGAGCGCTTCTACCGCGTCGCCGACACAGCACACCGAGATGTGCCGGGCACGGGCCTCGGGCTACCGATCGTCAAGGCGCTCATCGAGAGGCGGCTCGGCGGCGAGGTGCGGCTCGAGTCAGACGGCCAGTCGGGCACGACCGCGGTGGTGCGCTTGCCCCGCGTCGCGCCCGACGAGCACCCGCTGACGGGAGCTATTCCCGTGCAGAGTCAGGAGACGGGCGCGTAGGAGCCTTGCCACGCGGCGAGCTGCCAGCCGATCCAGGGTGAGTAGGCGAACGGCGTCGCCTCGACAGCGCCCTTGAGCGCTGCCGGGTCGACCCATGCCCACTCGGCGACCTCATCGGCCGCCGGGCGCGGATCGCTCGTGGCACGCGCGGTGAATACCGGGCAGATCTCGTTCTCGACGACACCTGAGGCGTCGATCGCGCGATACCGGAAGTCGGGCAGGGCGACCCGCACCTCGGTGAGGGTCAGCCCGAGCTCGCGCTCGGCGCGGCGGGCGATCGCCTCGGCCAGGTCTTCGCCCGGAGCGGGGTGCCCGCAGAAGCTGTTCGTCCACACACCCGGCCAGGTCTTCTTGCCCAGCGCCCGGCGGGTGACCAGTACGCGGCCGTGCTCGTCGAACACGTGGCACGAAAACGCCTGGTGCAGCGGGGTCTCGTGGGTGTGCACGGTCGCCTTTTCGGCGGTGCCGACGGGGGTTCCGTCGTCGGCGAGAAGGACGACGAGTTCGGGGGTTTCGGTCATGGTGCCGCGCTAGTCTGCTGGGGTGAAACGACACGACGCAGTGGACATCGCCCAGGAGCGGGCGGCCCTCGTCGACGCTGTGCTGGAGCGCTTCTTCACCCTATCCAAGAAGCGTGCAGAACCCCTGGGCCAGCACTATCTGCACCTGTGGGGCCTACTCGAGCGCAACACGCAGGGGGGCAAGCGATTCCGCCCCCGCATGGTGATGGCGGCCTACTGCGGGCTGGGCGGGCGCGATCTCGATGCCGCGGCCTACGTGGGCGCCGCGTTTGAGCTGCTGCACACGGCGCTGATCGTGCACGACGACGTCATCGACCGCGACTTTGTGCGCCGGGGCATTCCGAACATCTCAGGCTCCTACCGCGACCACGCCGTCACGCTCGGAGCCCCTGAAGAAATCGCCGAGCACCGCGGGGTCTCGGCCGCCGTCATCGCGGGCGACCTGGCGCTGTTCAACTCGTACCGTCTGCTCGACCGCTCGGGCGCGAGCGCCGAGGTGCGCGACCGCCTCGCCGACGTGCTCGACGAGGCGATGTTCGCCTCGGCCGCGGGCGAGCTCATCGACGTCGACTTTTCGATCGAGCCCGAGATGCCGCTCGTCGACGACATCCTCACGATGGAGCGCTTGAAGACGGCGGTCTACTCGTTTGAGACGCCGTTGCAGGCCGGGGCGATCCTCGCCGGCGCATCCGACAAGGCCGTCGAGACGCTGGGCGACTTCGGTCGCGAGATCGGCATCGCCTACCAGGTCATCGACGACGTGCTCGGAGTCTTTGGCGAGTGGGGGGCGACCGGCAAGACCACGATCGGTGACCTCCGCGAGGGCAAGCGCACGGTCATGGTCGCGTTCGCCAGCTCGACGCCGGCATGGGCACGCCTCGGCGAGTTGATCGGCAAGCACGACCTTGACGAGACCGAGGCCGAAGAAGCCCGCGAGCTGCTGGCGGTGTGCGGTGCCCGCGCCTTCGCCGAGAATCTCGCCCGCGACTACGCCCAGCGCGCGCTCTCGCGCCTCGCCGAACCGCACATTCCCGCCGCCCTGCGCGACGAACTGCACCCGGTGGCCACCGAGGTGCTCGACCGAGTGAAGTGACCCCCCGATGACGCTCACGCGCCTCAGCCTGTACGACCGTGTCGCCGACGAAATCGCCGGGCGGGTGATCCGCCGCTACTCGACGTCGTTCGCGCTCGCGTCGAAGCTGCTCGAACCGCGCGTGCGCCAACACGTCGAAAACATTTACGCGCTCGTGCGGGTCGCCGACGAAATCGTCGATGGCGGTGTCGCCGAGGCAGGCCTGGACTCGTCTGCCGCCGGCACCTACCTCGACGAGTTCGAGGCCGAGACCCACCGCGCCATGGCGACCGGCTACTCGACGAACCTCGTCGTGCACGCCTTCGCCCGCACGGCACGCGAGGTGGGCTTCGGAGAAGAGCTCACCGCGCCGTTCTTCCACTCGATGCGCATGGACCTGACCGACACCGAGCACGACCAAGAAAGCTTCGAGCTCTACGTCTACGGCTCGGCCGAGGTCGTGGGCCTCATGTGTCTGCGGGCATTCCTTCAGGATCAGCCGATCAGCGACCAGCAGAATGAGCGCATGGTGCGCGGAGCTCGCGCCCTCGGCGCCGCCTTCCAGAAGGTCAACTTCCTGCGTGATCTCGCGGCCGACGTCGAGACGCTCGGGCGCAGTTACTTCCCCGGAGTCCGCGTCGACCAGTTCACGGAACAGGAGAAGCACCGCTTGCTCGACGACATCGATGCCGACCTGCGGGTTTCGGCCGCCGTGATTCCCGACCTCCCCGCCGGCAGCCGGCGCGCGGTCGCGCTCGCCCAAAGCCTCTTTCAGGAACTCGCCACGCGCATCCGCAAGACGCCCGCCGACACCCTCATCCGCGCACGCATCAGCGTGCCCACCGCCGTGAAGGCGCGCCTGCTCGCCGAAGCGGCTGCGGGGCGCACCCCACGCGCGCCGCGACCGGTCGCAGCGAACGCGATCGGAGCGTCCGCATGAGCCGCGTCATTGTGATCGGCGGCGGCATCGCCGGCCTGTCGTCGGCCGCGCTGCTCGCCCGCGACGGCCACGACGTCACCCTCGTCGAAAAGCGCGACCAGTTCGGCGGTCGCGCCGGCTCGTGGTCGGTCGACGGCTTCCGCTTCGACACCGGGCCCAGCTGGTATCTCATGCCCGAGGTGTTCGACCACTTCTTCAAGCTGTGCGGCACCTCGACCGCCGAGCAGCTCGAGCTGATTCAGCTCGACCCCGGCTACCGGGTCATCACCGAGGGCTTCGACCGGCCCACCGACATCGCCGCGAACCGCGACGACAACGTGGCGCTGTTCGAGTCGATCGAGACGGGCGCGGGCGCGAAGCTCGAGCGCTACCTCGACTCGGCCGAAGACACCTACGTCATGGCGAAGAAGCGGTTCCTCTACACGAGCTTCGAGTCGCTCGGCCCGATCATGCGCGGCGACGTGCTGAAGCGCGCGGGAAAGCTCGTGAAGCTGCTCGTCCAGAACCTCGACAGTTTCGTCGGCGCGCGCTTCCGCGACCTGCGGCTGCGCCAGATTCTCGGCTACCCGGCGGTTTTCCTCGGCTCGTCGCCGTTCCTGACTCCGGCGATGTATCACCTGATGTCGCACCTCGACCTCTCTGACGGCGTGCTCTACCCGATGGGCGGCTTTGCGAAGCTCATCGAGCGCGTCGCCGCCGTCGCGGAGGAGCAGGGCGCGACGCTGCGGCTGAATGCGCCCGTCTCGCGCATCCTGATCGATGAGGCAACGGGGGATGCTCGGGGCGTCGTCCTCGAGGACGGCGAACGGCTCGACGCCGACATCGTCGTCGCCGCGGCCGACCTGCACCACGTCGAGACGACGATGCTGCCGGTCGAGCGCCAGACCTACCCCGAGTCGTACTGGCAGAAAGCGACGGCCGGGCCGAGCGCGCTGCTCATGTACCTCGGCATCGAGGGTGAGCTGCCGCAGCTTGAGCACCACACCCTGCTGTTCGCCGCTGACTGGCGCGAGAACTTCGAGAAGATCTTCGGCGAGAGCCCGTCGTGGCCCGACCCCGCGTCGCTCTACATCTGCAAGCCGTCGGGCGTCGATCCGTCGGTTGCGCCCGAGGGGCACGAGAACGTGTTCGTGCTTGTTCCGGCGCCGGCCGATCTGTCGTTCGGCCGCGGCGACGTCGACGGCGACGGCGACACCCCGCTCGAGACCTACGCCGACCGCATCATCGAGCAGATCAGCGAGTGGGCGGGCATTCCCGACCTGGCCGATCGCATTGTCGTGCGTCGCACCTACGGCCCCGGCAACTTCGCCGAAGACGTCAACGCGTGGCGCGGCACGGCGCTCGGGCCCGCGCACGTGCTGAAGCAGTCGGCGTTCTTCCGGGCTGGCAACGTGTCGAAGAAGGTGCGCGGGCTCTACTACGCGGGCTACTCGACGATTCCCGGCATTGGTCTGCCCATGTGCCTCATCAGCGCCGAGGTGCTGGTGAAGCGCCTGCGCGGCGACACCTCGACCGAGCCCCTGCCCGAGCCCCTCGTGCCGACGGTCGCCCGCGTCTAGCCGCCTCATCATGATCGGCTTCAGCTACCTGATTGCGCTCGTGATCTCGATCACGGGCATGGTCATGATCGATCGACGCTTCGGGCTGTTCTTCTGGCGCGACTGGCGGCGCGCCGCGATCGTGCTGCCCCTGGGGGTCGCGTTCTTCCTCGTGTGGGACGTCTTCGGAATCCACCTCGGCATCTTCTTCCGCGGTGTGACGAACTTCATGACGGGCGTGCTCGTGGGCCCCGAGCTGCCCATCGAAGAGGTCTTCTTCCTGACGCTGCTCTGCTACAACACGATGAACGCGTACGTTGCGGCGAGCGACTGGCTCGGCGGGCGCTGGCGTCGCGCGGCGCGCGGCGAGGCGGTGGCCTCGTGACGTACACGCTCTTGAACATCGTCTTCTTGGCCGTCGTCGCGCTCGTCGGCGTGGCCGCGGTACTCGCGCGACGCTCACCGAATTGGCGCGCGGTCGGCCTCGCGAGCATCCTGATGCTCGCCCTGACCGCGATCTTCGACAACGTCATCATTGGCACCGGCCTCGTCGCCTACGACGATTCGCTGATCTCGGGAATCCGCATTGGCGTCGCCCCCATCGAAGACTTCGCGTACACGGTGGCGGCGCTCGTGCTGCTGCCCGCCGTGTGGGAGCTGTTGCCGAAACGCCACGCTCGCGCGGGCGGCGCGACGGCGTCGCCGGCGACGGATGCGCGCGCGGCGACGGTGGACGGCTCCGGCTCCGGGCAGAATAAGGACTCGTGAACACGCTCGGGCAACTGACCCTCAGTTCGCGCCCGCTCAGCTGGATCAACACGGCCTTCCCCTTCGCGGCGGCCTACCTGCTCACGACGCGCGAGATCGACCTGGCGCTCGTGATCGGCACGATCTACTTTCTGATTCCGTACAACCTCGCGATGTACGGCATCAACGACGTGTACGACTATGAGTCCGACCTGCGCAACCCGCGCAAGGGCGGCGTCGAGGGTGCCCTGCTCGACACTTCGCTGCACCGCACCACGCTCATCGCGGCGCTCGTCACGAACGTGCCGTTCCTCGTCTACCTCGTGGCGATCGGCGACCCGCTCAGTTGGCTCGTGCTTGCCGTCAGCGTCTTCGCGGTCATCGCCTACTCGATGAAGGGGCTGCGCTTCAAAGAGAAGCCGGTGCTCGACTCGATCACCTCGAGCACGCACTTCGTGAGCCCTGCCGTGTACGGGCTCGTGCTGGCGGGCGCCGAGTTCACGCCGGCCCTCTGGCTCATTCTCGTGTCGTTCTTCTTGTGGGGCATCGCGAGCCACGCCTTCGGCGCCGTGCAGGATGTCATCGCCGACCGCGAAGGCGGGCTCGCCTCGATCGCGACCGTCATTGGCGCCCGAGCCACGACTCGCCTCGCCGTGGTTGCCTACGTTCTGGCGGGCTTGCTGCTGATCGGCACCGACTGGCCGGGGCCGCTCGCCGCGCTCGCCGCCCTGCCCTATGCGATCTCGACCGCGCAGTGGTGGAACGTCACCGACGAGAACGCGGAAGACGCCAACCGCGGCTGGAAACGCTTCCTGCTGCTGAACTTCATCGCCGGAGCGATCGTCACAATGCTGATGATCGCCTGGGTCTTGGGGGTCTGACGCCTCGGGCGACCCCATAGCCTGGTGCTCACCACCACCAGCGAGGAGCCCCCGCATGCAGACCTGGCCCGGAAGCCCCTACCCCCTCGGTGCCACGTTCGACGGCACCGGCACCAACTTTGCGCTCTTCAGCGAGGTCGCCGACCGCGTCGAGCTCTGCCTGATCGACGAGGCCGCCGACGGCAGCCGTGTCGAAACCCGCGTCGACCTGATCGAGGTCGACGCCTTCGTCTGGCACGCCTACCTGCCGAGCGTGCAGCCCGGGCAGCTGTACGGCTACCGCGTGCACGGCCAGTACGAGCCCGAGAAGGGCCTGCGCTGCAACCCCAACAAGCTACTGCTCGACCCGTACGCCAAGGCCGTCCACGGCGAAATCGACTGGGACGAGTCGCTCTTCCCGTATCGCTTCAGCGACCCCGCCGCCGCAAATCATGACGACTCGGGCCCGCACGCCATGCTCGGCGTCGTCGTCAACCCGTTCTTCGACTGGGCCGGCGACCGCCACCCGCGCACCCCGTACGCCGAGAGCGTGATCTACGAGGCCCACGTCAAGGGCCTCACGATGACCCACCCCGACATTCCGGAAGCGATTCGGGGCACGTATGCCGCGATCGCGCATCCGGTCACCATCGAGCACCTGAAAAAGATGGGCGTGACCGCCATCGAACTCATGCCGGTGCACCAGTTCGTGCACGACAAGCACCTCGTCGACCAGGGCAAGCGCAACTACTGGGGCTACAACACCATCGGCTTTCTCGCGCCGCACAACGACTACTCGTCAGTCGGTGACCGCGGCCAGCAGGTACAAGAGTTCAAGTCGATGGTGAAGGCGCTGCACGCCGCCGGCATCGAGGTGATTCTCGACGTGGTCTACAACCACACCGCCGAGGGCAACCACATGGGCCCGATTCTGAGCTTCAAAGGCATCGATAACGCCGCCTACTACCGACTGGTCGAGGGCGACGAGCAGCACTACATGGACTACACGGGCACCGGCAACAGCCTGAACGTGCGCCACCCGCACTCGCTGCAGCTGATCATGGACTCGCTGCGCTACTGGGTGACTGAGATGCGCGTCGACGGGTTCCGCTTCGACCTCGCCGCCACCCTTGCCCGCGAGTTCTACGACGTCGACCGGCTGAGCGCGTTCTTCGACCTCGTGCAGCAAGACCCGATCGTGTCGCAGGTGAAGCTCATCGCCGAGCCGTGGGACATCGGGCCGGGCGGCTACCAGGTCGGCAACTTCCCGCCCCAGTGGACGGAGTGGAACGGCAAGTACCGCGACACGGTGCGCGACTTCTGGCGCGGCGAGACCGGCACGCTCGGCGAGTTCGCGAGCCGCATCACCGGCTCTGCCGACCTCTACGAGCACTCAGGCCGTCGCCCCGTCGCGAGCATCAACTTCGTGACCGCGCACGACGGGTTCACGCTGCGCGACCTCGTGTCGTACAACGAGAAGCACAACGAGGCGAACGGCGAGAACAACAACGACGGCGAAAGCCACAACCGCTCGTACAACCTGGGCGAGGAGGGGCCGAGCGCGAACCCCATCATCAACGCGCTGCGTGCCCGCCAGCAGCGCAACTTCTTGGCCACTCTTTTGCTCAGTCAGGGCGTGCCGATGATCGCGCACGGCGACGAGCTCGGCCGCACCCAGCGCGGCAACAACAACGTGTACGCGCACGACTCGGCCCTGTCGTGGATCGACTGGGCGAACGCGGATGCGTCGCTCATCGAGTTCGTCGGCTCGCTCACGCGACTCAGGCGCGAACACCCCACCTTCCGCCGCACGCGCTTCTTCGACGGGCGCCCGGTGCGTCGCGGGGCCGGCGAGCCCATGCCCGATGCCGCGTGGCTGCGCCCCGACGGCTCGGCCATGGACCCGGAGGACTGGGAGTCGGGCTTCGGCCGCTCGATCGGCGCGTACCTGAACGGGCGCGGCATTCGCGGACGGGATGCACGGGGCGAGCGCATCGTCGACCGCTCGTTCCTGATCTACTTCTCGGCCCACACCGAGCAGGTTGAGGTGACGCTGCCGTCGTCGGACTACGGAACGCGCTGGGAGCGGCTCATCGACACGAGCGGTATCGCGGGCGAGGCCGCGGTGCTCGACGCCGGGGCGACGATGCCGCTCGAGGCCATCAGCCTGGTGGTCTTGCGCGAGTGGATCGAACCGGAACTGGTCGTCGATGACGCGGTCGCCGCATCGCTCGCGACCGCCGCGATCGACACGGTGAGCCCGTCGTCGGCGTCGGGGGCGCTGTGACGGCGGCGGCGCGCTCTGCGCGCCTGCCCGCCTCGACCTACCGACTGCAGGTGTCGGCCGACTTCGACCTCGACCGGGTGGCGGCGCTCGCCGACTACGTGCGCGCGCTCGGGGCCGACTGGCTCTACCTCTCGCCGCTGCTGCAGGCGACCCGTGGCTCGACGCACGGCTACGACGTCGTCGACCACGGCACCGTCGACGCCGAGCGCGGGGGAGCGGAGGCGTTCGAGCGCGCCGTGCACGCCGCCCGCGCGGAACACCTCGGCGTGCTCGTTGACATCGTGCCGAACCACGTCGGCGTGGCCGATCCGGCGCAGAACCGCCAGTGGTGGCTGCTGCTACGCGACGGAGCCGAGGGCGAGGCGGCCGCGTGGTTCGACGTCGACTGGGCCTTCGGGGGTGGCCGGGTTCGGCTGCCGGTGCTCGGCGACGAGCTCGAGCGGGTGATCGCTGACGGCAACGTCACGCTGCTGCCCGACGGCGACCCTTCGCAGGCAGAGCCGGGGCCCGCCGTTCGCGTCTACGAGACGCTGTATCCGCTCGCCGAGGGAACCCTGCCGACGCCCGACAGCGACCCCAGCGCGCCCACCGTGATTCAGGCCGTGCTCGACGCGCAGCACTACGAACTCATGCACTGGCGCCGCGCCGACGCCGAGCTGAACTACCGGCGCTTCTTCGCCGTCAACACGCTCGCCGCGATCCGCGTCGAAGACCCGACGGTGTTCGATGAGAGCCATCGCGAGATCATCCGCTGGGTGCGCGACGGGCTGGCCGACGGCATCCGCGTCGACCACCCCGACGGCCTGCTCGACCCGAGCGGCTACCTCGACCAGTTGGCCGCGGCGACCGAGCACGCGCCCGTGTGGGTCGAGAAGATTCTCGAGGGCGACGAGCAGCTGCCCGTCTCGTGGCAGGCTGCCGGCACGACCGGCTACGACGCCCTGGCTTCGATCGACCGCGTGCTCGTCGACCCCGCCGGCCGCGCCGCACTGGGTTCGCTTGACGCGCACTTGCGCGGCGATGACAACCCGCTCGACTGGCACGCGCTCATTCGCCGCACGAAGCGACACGTGGCCGACACGATTCTGAAGAGCGAGGTGCTGCGGCTGGAACGCGAGCTGCCGGCGCCCGACGAGGGCGAGCATCCGATTCAGGATGCGGCAGACGCGCTCGCGGAATTGCTCGCCTGCTTCCCCGTCTACCGCTCGTACCTGCCGGTCGGTGCCGAGCACCTGGCCGAGGCGGTGGCGGCGGCGCGGGCCTCGCGCCCCGATCTCGACGCGGCAATCACGGCGCTCGAGCCCCTACTCGCAGACCCGGCCCAGCCGGTCGCCCGGCGCTTCCAGCAGACCAGCGGCATGATCATGGCGAAGGGCGTCGAAGACACCGCCTTCTATCGGGTCAGCCGGCTCGCCTCGCTCACCGAGGTGGGCGCCGACCCGGGCGAGTTCGCGGTCGACGTCGACGAGTTTCACCGCCGCCAGGCACTGCGTCAGGCGGCCTACCCGGCGTCGCTGACGACGCTCAGCACGCACGACACGAAGCGCGGCGAAGACACCCGCGCGCGCATCCACGTGCTGTCGGAGGTGCCCGAGGCGTGGGCGTCGGTGCTCGCCGCGCTGCGCGAGGGCGCCCCCATCGGTGACGGCCCGTTCGAGAACCTCCTGTGGGAGAGCCTCGTCGGCGCCTGGCCCGTCGAGGCCGACCGCGCCCACGCCTACGCCGAGAAGGCCTCGCGCGAGGCGGGCACCTCGACCACCTGGACCGAGCCGAACACCGCGTTCGAAGAGCGGATGCACGCCGCCATCGACACCGTGCTCGGCGGCGGAGAGCTCACCGACCTTGTCGATGACTTCGTCGCCGCGGTCGCGCAGGCGGGCTGGTCGAACGGCCTCGCCGCGAAGCTGCTGCAGCTGACCGGCCCCGGCGTGCCCGACATCTACCAGGGCAGCGAGCTGTGGGAGACGAGCCTCGTCGACCCCGACAACCGGCGCCCCGTCGACTACGACGAGCGTCGCGCCCTGCTCGCCCGGCTCGATGAGGGCTGGCTGCCCGACGTCGATGAGGCGGGCGCCGCGAAGCTGCTCGTCACGAGCCGTGCGGCCCGTGCCCGGCGGGACCGACCCGAACTCTTCACCCGCTACGCGCCGCTGCCCGTCATCGGCGAAGCGGCCCGGCACGCGATCGCCGTCGACCGCGGCGGCGCCGTCGCGATCGCGACGCGCCTGCCCGTCGGGCTGGATGCCCGCGGCGGCTTCGGCGACACGGTGATCGTCCTGCCGCACCGCCCCATCGTCGACGCCTTCACCGGGCGCCGCTACGACGGCGGCGAGCTGCGGCTCGACGACCTGCTGCGTCCCTACCCGGTGGCCCTGCTGCTGGAGGAGGAGCGATGAGTGCGGCCACGGCCGACGGCTGGCACGGCGTGGCGGGCGGAGCGGGGGCCCGCGATCGCGCGGTGCGTGTGTGGGCGCCTTGGAGCTCCGTCGTTCGCCTGCATCGGGAGCGCGACGGCGCGACCGAGCGCATCGAGATGGATGCGCGGCCGGGCGGCTGGTTCGCCCTCGAACAGGCGCTGCGCGTCGGTGACCGCTACGGCTTTGTGCTTGACGGCGACGAGACTCCGCTGCCCGACCCGGCCTCGCGCCGACAGCCCGACGGCGTGCATGGCCTGAGCGCGGTCGACGACCCGGCCGCCTACAACTGGCGCGACGCGCACTGGACGGGCCGCCAGCTCGCCGGCAGCGTCATCTACGAGCTACACCTCGGCACGTTCACGCCCGAGGGCACCCTCGACGCGGCGATCGGTCGGCTCGACCACCTCGTCGAACTCGGCGTTGACCTCGTCGAGCTGCTGCCCGTCAACGGCTTCAACGGCACCCACAACTGGGGCTACGACGGGGTCGCCTGGTACACCGTGCACGAGGGCTCCGGCGGGCCGGCCGCCTACCGGCGCTTCGTCGACGCGTGCCACGCGCGCGGTCTCGGCGTCGTGCAAGACGTCGTCTACAACCACCTGGGGCCGTCGGGCAATTACCTGCCGCGCTTCGGCCCGTACCTGCGTGACGGGTCGGCGAACACGTGGGGCGACTCGGTCGCGGTTGATACCGCTGAGGTGCGCCGGTTCATCCTCGACAACCTCGCGATGTGGTTCGACGACTTCCACGTCGACGGGCTGCGGCTCGACGCCGTGCACGCGCTGATCGACGACCCCGACGACCACATTCTCGAGGCCATGGCCATCGAGACGGATGCACGGAGCGCGCACCTGCGCCGCCCCCTGTCGCTGATCGCCGAGAGCGACATGAACGACCCGCGGCTGATCCTGCCGCGCGAGGCCGGCGGCTACGGGCTCACCGCGCAGTGGAGCGACGACCATCACCACGCAATGCACGTCGCCGTCTCGGGTGAGACGGCGGGCTACTACGCCGACTTCGCCGACCCGGGTGCGCTTGCGAAGACGTCGGGGAGCGGCTTCTTCCACGACGGCACGTACTCGAGCTTCCGCGAGCGTGACCACGGGGTGCCGATCCCGCCCGAGGTGCCGTTTTGGCGGCTCGTCACCTGCGCGCAGAACCACGACCAAATCGGCAACCGCGCGGTCGGCGACCGGCTGTCGCAGACCCTGACCGACGAGCAGCTCGCCGTGCTCGCGGTGCTGAACCTCACCTCGGCCTCGACGCCGATGCTGTTCATGGGCGAGGAGTGGGGCGCGCACACGCCCTGGCAGTTCTTCACCTCGCACCCCGAGCCCGAGCTCGGGACGGCCACCGCCGAGGGGCGGCTCGCCGAGTTCGTGAAGATGGGCTGGGACGAGTCGGTCGTGCCGAACCCGCAAGACCCCGAGACGTTCACGCGCTCGCGGCTCGACTGGTCGGAGCTCGCGCCCGATCGCGAGGGCACCGCCCGCCATCGGCGGCTGCTCACCCTGCACCGCGAACTCATCGCCCTGCGGCGGGCAACGCCCGAACTCACCGACCCGCGGTTCGCGCACACGTCGGCTGTGGCCGTCGCCGACCTCCGGGGTGGGCAACCGCTCGGGTCGTTCCGACTCGATCGGGGTGCGGGAGCGTTCGACGGCGTCGGCGGGCTGGTCAGCGTACTCGTGAGCTTCGCGACCGAGACCAGGTTTGACCTGCAGACGCCGAACGAGCGCACTGCGCGTGTCCTGCTGGCGACGACGGGCGAGACCCGGATGGCGCCGCCGAATCAGCCGGGCCCCGTTGCGCTCACGCTGCCGGCGTGGAGCGCCGCCGTCGTGCGGGTGCGCTGACGCGGCGCTGTGTGAGTGCACTGACTGGCCGCTGCGGGGGTGCCTCGACGCACTGTCGGACGCGTGGGCGGCGCTAGACCCCGCCGCCGATCAGGATCGCGATGAGCAGCAGCGTCGGTGCCAATCCCAGCAGCAGCGCGATGACGAGCGCGACGGTGGCGATACCGCGCCCGCCGAGCTTCGGCGCGCGCTTCAGGGCGCGCAGCGCGAACACGACGGTCGCGATGGCGGCCGCCGCGGCTACGGCGAGCGCGATCAGGATCAGGTCAAGCCGCTCGACGCCGGGCCCGGTGAGAAAGCCGCCGCCGACCACCTGCTGCAGACCGAACCCCGCGAGCGTCGCGAGGATGCCCCAGCGGGCGATGCGCGCATCCCGATTGGGGCCGGGGCGCAGCGAGCGCGCGACCGACGGGCTAAACGCCGAGAACGGGTCGGGCTCTTTCTTCGCCGGGCCGATCAGCGCCTGGCCGTCGTACCAGCGCTCGTAGCCGGGCCGCTCGGGGTCGGGCTGCCAACCGGGTGCGTTGGGGTCGTCGAGCTCGTCGAGGTCGTCGCCGGGGGTGCCCGGGTATCGGTCGTTCGTCACCCGACCATTGTGGCGGTGCCGCCCGAGCGCGGCCCGGGTGCCCGCCGACGGCGACGCGAGGCTGGCCGAACCCCGAATTACAGGCCGTAGCGATACGACAGCTCGGCCGGGTACTCGCCGCGCGCCGTCAGCTGCGCGGCCGCGTCGGCCAGGTGGCTCAGCGTGAGCCCGAGAATCTGCGGCCCGAACGACACGCGCCCCACGCCCAGCTCGGCAAGGCGGGCAAGCGGCAGGTAGCCGGGATGCGCAAACACGGCAATCGGCGCGCGCACGGCGGCAACGGCGTCAGCCACCATCTGCTCGTCGCGGAGGCCCAGCATGAAAATGCTCGTGGCGCCCGCGTCGACGTAAGCGTTGGCGCGGTCAATCGCCTCGTCCCAATTGTCGGGACTGCCGGCGAGGGTGTCGGTGCGGGCGTTGATCGCGAGCGGCACGCCCGCCGCGTCGGCCGCCGCCCGAACGGCGGCGACGCGCTCGGCGGCCTCGGCGAGGGGGCGGCGCTCGCTCGTGGCGCCGGCGAGCGAGTCTTCGATGTTGAGACCGGCAGCGCCCGCCTCGATGAGTCGAGCGATGTTGTCGCGCACGCCCGCGGCGTCGGCCGCGTAGCCGCGCTCGAAGTCGATGCTGACGGGCAGCGTGGTCGCGCTCGTGATGCGGCGGGCGGCGTCGAGTGCCATGTCAACGGTCATGCCCTCGCCGTCTTCCACACCGAGGGAGTTCGCGACCGAGTGGCTGGCGCTCGCGAGGGCCTTCACTCCCGGCGTCTTGGCGACGATGCGGGCGGTCATCGCGTCCCACACGTTCACGACGATGAGCGGATTGCCGGACACGTGCAGAGCCGCGAGGGCGGCGGCCTTCTCGGCGGTCGTGGGTGAGGCGGCGGCGGAGGCGTCAGTCATGCGCTCAGCCTGGCACGACGACTCTGAGCGCAACAGACCGCACTCAGTACAGCTGGAACCCCATCAGCGCGTACGCCAGCAGGAACGACAGCGGCGTCGCTCCCAGCACGACCGCCACCGTGAGTGCCGCCACGGCCGACGCCCGGCCGCCGAGCCGGTCGGCGCGCTTCATGCCGCGGTAGCCGAAGATGATCGTCACCACGGCCGCGATCGAGGCGATCACGATCGAGCCGACGATGGTCGGCACGTCGGCGAAGCCCAGCCCGACCACTTCGGCGGTGGTGATCCACGCCTGCACGAAGAAGGTGACGAGCGTCGCGACGAGCCCGTAGCGGGCGATGCGCGCATCCAGGTTGGGGCCGGGCCAGAAGGCCCGCTTCCAGTTCGGGTCGAAGGCGGCGCCGGGCCGCGGGCTCTTGTGCGTCCAGCGGGTGAACTGCTGACCGTCCCACCAGCGCTCCCAGCCGTCGCGCTCGGGGTCGGGCTGCCAGCCGGGGCGGTTCGGGTTGTCCTCGTCGAGCTTGTCGACCGGCGCAGGCGGGTACATCGTCACGCCGATATTGTGCGCCCCGAATCCTGGATGCGCGACGCGCGTTCGTCACGCGCCCCGCGCATCCGAATCGCTGGCCTTACGCGTGCGGGGTGTGCGCCGCCGGGGCTTCGGGCCGCACGAACAGCATGAGCACGAAGCCGACGATGAGGATGAGCACGATGCCGAGCACGCCCCAGAGCGTGGCGTTGGTCGAGCCGAGCGCGGCAGCGAGGCCGATGAATCCGGCCCACGCCGCCGGAGCGAGGAAGCTCGCCGCGCGGCCCGTCGTCGCGTAGAGGCCGAAGATCTCACCCTCGCGGCCGACCGGCGTGACGCGGGCGAGCAGGGAGCGACTCGAGGCCTGCACGGGGCCGACGAACGCGGTGAGCGCGAGGCCGAACACCCAGAACACGATCACGCCGGCCGGTTCGAGCAGGAACACGAGCACGCCCGCAACGCTGAGTCCGGCAAGCGCGAAGAGGATGACCTTCCGCGCGCCGAAGCGGTCGTCGAATCGGCCGGCGATGATCGTCGAGACGCCCGCGATGAGGTTCGCCGCGATGCCGAAGATGATGACCTCCTGGTTGCTGAAGCCGTAGGCCACGGAGGCGAGGATCGCGCCGAAGGTGAACACGCCGGCGAGCCCGTCGCGGTAGACGGCCGCCGCGAGCAGGAACCAGAAGGTCTGGCGCGCGGTGCGGAACAGGTCGACCACGCTGCGGAACAGTTCGACGTAGGAGCGGAAGAAGTTGACGCGCTCGCGCCCCGGAGCCGGCGGCGCCTCGGGCACCGTGACGAAGATCGGGATCGCGAAGATCAGGGTCCAGAGGGCGCAGCCGAGGGCGATCACGCGGAACGGCATGCCGTTGTCGAGCGGCAGGCCGAAGAAGTCGAACGTCTGGGCGACGACCACGAGGATCATCGCGACGATGCCGCCGAGGTAGCCGAAGCCCCAGCCGAGGCCGCTGATGCGCCCGATGGTTGCCGGGGTCGACACCTGACGCAGCATGGCGTTGTAGTTAACGCCCGCGATCTCGCCGAAGACCGAGCCGACCGCGATGAGCATCGCGCCCCACCAGAAGAAGGCGGGCATGGCCTCGACGAAGAAGAGGCCAGCGGTGCAGGCGATCAGGAGGCCGGTGCCGATGCCGAGCCAGAGCTTGCGGTTGCCGGCGGCGTCGGAGCGCTGGCCGAGCACGGGGGCGATACCGGCGATGAGCAGGCCCGCGATGAGCGTGGCGACGCCGTAGTCGGCCGCCAGCTGGTCGATCGCGCGACGGAACTCGGGCGCATCCTCACCGAGCGCGACGATTTGCGGGTCGATGAACGCCTCGGACGTCAGGTACAGCGACGCGAAGACGAAGGTGAGGATGACCGTGTTGAACGGCTGCGTCGCCCAGTCCCACAGGGCCCACGACCAGACCTGGCGGCGGGGCACGCGGGCGTCGGCCGGGCCGCCGACCGTCGGCGCAACGCCGACGGCGCCCGTGCGGGCCACGGTGGGGGGAGCAGCGGGGTGGGAGTTCTCGACGCCATCGTCGAGCGGCTTCTCGCTCATGTGCTCACGCTACTGCCGCGCGGTAAACGCGGGGTTGCCGACGGGCCGCGCGTGCGTCACGGAGTGAGGTCGGCACACAGCACGCGGACAGTGGTGACCACACCGAAAACGGTTGAAGTGGACGTGAACCCGACGGTGAACGTCTCAGCGACTACCTGCGAACGCGTCACTGAAAACGCCGTCGCCGGAGACTCGCTGGTCGTCTCCCACCCGCCGGTCAGGGCGAGGTCACCCGCGTTGCAGCTCAGTTCGTACCGGAACTCTTGGCCTCCCTGCCACGCATCACCGGTAAGCCTCTCGGTGTTCACGTACGTCTCCCACGCGCTGCCCGCGGGCCCTTGCGGCCCGATTTCGCCCTGAGGGCCCTGCGGGCCGGGGACGCCTTGAGGGCCCTGAGGGCCTGCCTCACCCTGCGGGCCAGCTTCGCCCTGCGGGCCGGTTTCTCCCTGGGGTCCCATTTCGCCCTGCGGACCTCGCGGTCCGGGTGAGCCCGTGGCACCCTGCGGGCCGGTCGCACCGGTCGCACCCACGCTGCCGGCCGGGCCCCGCGGGCCGGGCGCGCCATCGGCCCCGTCGGCGCCGTCGGCCCCGTCAATCCCGTCCGCTCCGTCAGCGCCAGGCTCACCGGCCTCGCCCGCGATCGGGTTCTCGGCGAGATAGGCCTCGACTGCCGCTTGCAGAGCCGCATCGTCGAGTTCGCCGGTGGGTGTGCATCCGGCTGCGCCAACAGCGAGGAGCGCGACACCCGCGATGGCCAGTGGCCCGCGCCAGGCGGTACGACGCGAGCGCGCGACGGGGGTGGCGGGAGATGCGGTGGGGGTGGAGGGCATCATCGGCCTGCTTCCTGGCGGTCTCACGCCGTCGCGGCCGAGTCTAGGGTTGCGCCCACCGCCAGCGGAATAGCTGAGAGTTGAGTCAGCGTGACGCAAGTTTTGGCCCGCGAACTTGACAGCGTGCATCCCGAATCTCAAACTTGATATTGCGCGACTCAACCTTTGATCTCGACCCTGGGATCACTCGCGCCCCACGATCTTCCCGATCACACGCTTCACGATCTCGATCTCCCTGATCAGACAGAACAACCAGAAGGAGCACCACCATGGCTCGTGCCGTCGGCATCGACCTCGGAACCACCAACTCCGTCGTCTCCGTCCTCGAAGGTGGCGAACCCACCGTCATCGCCAACGCAGAAGGTTTCCGCACGACCCCCTCGGTCGTCGCCTTCACGAAGGACGGGGAGGTGCTCGTCGGCGAGACTGCGAAGCGCCAGGCCGTCACGAACGTCGACCGCACCATCGCTTCCGTCAAGCGCCACATGGGCACCGACTGGAAGAAGGAAATCGACGACAAGAAGTACACGCCGCAGGAGCTGTCGGCGCGTATTCTCGCGAAGCTGAAGCGCGACGCCGAGCAGTACCTGGGCGAGCCCGTCACCGACGCGGTCATCACCGTTCCCGCCTACTTCAACGACGCCGAGCGTCAGGCCACGAAGGACGCCGGCGAGATCGCCGGCCTCAACGTGCTGCGCATCATCAACGAGCCCACCGCGGCCGCCCTCGCCTACGGCCTCGACAAGGGCAAGGAGGACGAGCTGATCCTCGTCTTCGACCTCGGTGGCGGCACGTTCGACGTCAGCCTGCTCGAGGTGGGCAAGGACGACGACTTCTCGACCATCCAGGTGCGCTCGACCGCCGGTGACAACCGCCTCGGCGGTGACGACTGGGACGAGCGCGTCGTCGACTACCTCGCCAAGCGCTTCAAGGACTCGACCGGCGTCGACGTCTCGGGCGACAAGATCGCCAAGCAACGCCTCAAGGAGGCAGCCGAGCAGGCGAAGAAGGAGCTGTCGAGCTCGACCTCGACGAGCATCCAGCTGCCGTACCTCTCGCTCACCGAGAACGGCCCGGCGAACCTCGACGAGACGCTCAGCCGCGCCAAGTTCGAAGAGCTCACGAGCGACCTGCTCGAGCGCACCAAGAAGCCGTTCGAAGACGTGATCCGCGAGGCCGGCGTCAAGGTTGGCGACATCGCCCACGTCGTGCTTGTCGGTGGCTCGACCCGCATGCCCGCCGTGGCCGAAATGGTGAAGAAGCTCACCGGCGGCCAGGAGCCCAACAAGGGCGTGAACCCGGATGAGGTCGTCGCCGTGGGGGCCGCCCTGCAGGCCGGCGTGCTGAAGGGTGAGCGCAAGGACGTGCTGCTCATCGACGTCACCCCCTTGAGCCTCGGCATCGAGACCAAGGGCGGCATCATGACGAAGCTCATCGAGCGCAACACCGCGATTCCGACGAAGCGCTCGGAGACGTTCACGACCGCCGACGACAACCAGCCGTCGGTCGCGATTCAGGTGTTCCAGGGCGAGCGCGAGTTCACCCGCGACAACAAGAACCTCGGCACGTTCGAGCTGACCGGCATCGCGCCGGCGCCGCGCGGAATCCCGCAGATCGAGGTCACCTTCGACATCGACGCGAACGGCATCGTGCACGTGAGCGCGAAGGACAAGGGCACCGGCAAGGAGCAGTCGATGACGATCACCGGTGGCTCGTCGCTGCCGAAGGACGACATCGAGCGCATGGTGCGCGAGGCCGAAGAGCACGCCGAGGAAGACAAGAAGCGCCGTGAGGCCGCCGAGGTGCGCAACAACGCCGAACAGCTCGCCTACTCGATCGACAAGCTCATCAAGGAGAACGAGGACAAGCTGCCCGACGACGTGAAGACCGAGGTTCAGGCTGACGTCGACGCGCTCAAGACGGCGCTCGCCGGTGACGATGACGAGGCCGTGAAGACCGCCTTCGACAAGCTCAACGCCTCGCAGACGAAGCTGGGCGAGGCGATCTACGCCGCGTCGCAGGCCGACGCTGCCGGCGCAGAGGGCGCATCCGAAAACGCCGAGCCGTCGAAGGACGACGAGGACGTGGTCGACGCCGAGATCGTCGACGACGAAGACGACAAGGACAAGAAGTAGACCGATGTCGGCGAAAAAGCGCAAGAAGAACGGCGGCGAGCCCGACGACACGGGTGTCGACCACGGTGAGGCGGCCGGTGTCCCCGAGGACACCACTCCGCTCGCCGAGGATGGCGCCCCGACCGACGCGGAAACGGTCGACGATCTGATCGCGGCCGAGGATGCCGACGTGGAGGTCTCAGAGTCGGGCAACAGCCTCGACGCTGACATCGACCACATCCTCTCGGAGGCCGGTCAGGCCGAGATCGCCGAGTACCGCGACCGCGCCGCGCGCGCGGAGGCGGAGCTCGCGAACTTCCGCACCCGCGTCGAGCGCGACCGCGCCGCGAACCGCGAGGCCGTCATCGCCGAGGTGATCCGCAGCCTGCTGCCCGCCATCGACGACCTCGACCGTGCCCAACAGCACGGTGACCTCGAGGGCAGCCCGCTCGAGCTGGTGGCGCAGAAGCTGCGCGGCGGCTTCGAGAAGTACGGCCTGCGGCGCATCGGAGAGTTGGGCGAGCCGTTCGACCCGAACTTCCACGAGGCGATCGTGCAGCTGCCGAAGCCCGACGTCACCGCGAACGTGGTCGGCGACGTCATCGAGGTCGGCTACGCCCTCGGCGATCGGCTGGTTCGACCCGCGAAGGTGGCCGTCTTCACCCCCGAAGGCTAGGAGGCTCTGTGGCCAGCAACGACTGGTTCGAGAAAGACTTCTACGCCACGCTCGGCGTGCAGAAGGACGTCAGCGACGCCGAGCTGAAGAAGGTCTACCGCACGCTCGCGCGGCAGTATCACCCCGATTCCAACCCGGGTGATGCTGCCGCCGAGGCGCGGTTCAAGAGCATCAGCGAGGCGTACGCGGTGTTGAGCGACCCGCAGCAGCGGGCCGAATACGACCAGTTGCGCGCCATGGGCTCGGGTGCCCGCTTTTCGGCGGGCGGCTCGCCCGGCGGCTTCGAGGACGTCTTTGGGGGGATGTTCGGCGGGCCCTCGCGCGGACGCGCGTCTCAGGGCGGTTTCGAGGACATCTTCGGCGGCCTGTTCGGCGGGGGCGGCGGCTTCCCCGGCGGGGCGTCGACCGGATTCCGCGGGGGGCCGCAGAAGGGTCGCGACCAGACGGCCGAGGTCAGCCTCGAGTTCATGACGGCGGTGTCGGGTGACACGGTGACGCTCGAGCGCCAGGGCGGCCGACCGCTGACCGTCAAGGTGCCCGCGGGCGTCGCCGACGGCCAGAAGATTCGCCTCAAGGGCAAGGGCGAGGCCAGCATGACCGGCGGTGAGCCGGGCGACCTCGTGTTGACCGTGCGTGTGCGCCCGCACCCCGTCTTCGAGCGCGATGGGCTGAACCTGCGCGTCGACGTGCCGGTGACCTTCGTCGAGGCAGCCCTCGGCGCCACGATCGAGGTGCCGACGCTCGGCGGCGAACCGGTGCGACTGAAGGTCGCGCCCGGCACGCCGAGCGGCCGCGTGCTGCGCGTGAAGGGCCGCGGGGTCACGAGCGCGAAGGGCACGGGCGACCTGCTGGCGACCGTGCAGGTCGCGGTGCCGTCACACCTGAGCGCCGAGGCGCAGAAGAAGCTCGAGGCCTTCGCGAAGACTCTGCCCGATGAGAACCCCCGCGACGACCTGATCCTGCGGGCGCGCGGTTAGCCGCGCGTGCCGAGGCGGCCGAAGGAGGCGAGAATGACGACCGTGGACGAGAACACCCCGATGTTCGCGATTGCGGTCGCCGCCGAGCTCGCCGGGATGCACCCGCAGACCCTGCGGCAGTACGACCGCCTCGGCCTCGTCTCGCCCACCCGCACCGCCGGGCAGAGTCGCCGCTACTCGATGCGCGACGTCGTGCAGCTGCGCGAGATCGCGAGACTCTCGGCAGAGGGGTTGAATCTCGAGGGCATTCGCCGCATCCTCGAGCTCGAGAACGAGGTGCAGCACCTGCGCTCGCGCGTGCGCGAGCTGGAGGCGGCGCTCGCCGACGAGCTGCTGAAGAGCCCCGGTCGCCGCGTGTTCGCGGCGGGTGCTGAGGGTGAGGTCGTCTCGATCAAGGCCGGGACGCGCATCCAAAAATCGAATCAGCTGGTGGTCTGGCGACCGTTCCGTCGCAGCTGAATCGAGCCGGTCATCGGGCCGCTCGACGCGAGGGGCAGCTCGACGATGAAACGGGTGCCTCCGATCGGCGAGTCGTCGATCGTGATCGTGCCGCCGGCCGACTCGACGAGGGCCTTGACGATCGGCAGGCCGAGACCGGTGCCGGGCGTGGCCAGCTTTTCTTCGCTGGCCGATCGGTAGAAGCGGTCGAAGACGCGGTGGCGTTCGTCGGGGCTGATTCCCACGCCGGAGTCGTCAACCATGATGATCGCGCGGGGCCCGTGGGCGTTCGTGCTCACCCGCACGATGCCACCGCGGGGCGTGAACTTGATGGCGTTCGACAGCAGATTCGTCAGCACGCGCCCGAGGCTCAGGGGCTCGATGAGAACCTCGCGCCCGTCGGCGTGGAGGTCGGTATCGACCATGAGCCCGGCGCGTTCGGCGGCGACGGACTGTTCTTCTACCGCTTCGCCGACGAGAGCATCGAGGCGCGCTGAGCCCAGGTGCAGGTGCGTTTCGGGGCTCGCGAGGCGGCCGAGCTCCAACAACTGCTCGACCATGGCGGCGAGGCGGCGTGAGTTGCGGATGATGATTTCGGCGGCCTGTTTGGTCTCGTCAGGGCCTGTGTCGTCGATTTCCTCGGCAAAGCCCAGGATGCTCGTGATCGGCGTGCGCAGTTCGTGGCTGACGGCCGACACGAAGACGTCTTTCTGGCGCGCTAGCTCGCGCAGCTCGAGCGTGACGGCGCGCTCGCGTTCGAGGGTGCGGGCGAGCGCATCGCGCGCGGCGATGGTGTCAGTGATCTCGACGAGCTGGATGCCCACGGCCGACGCGACGTCGTCTTCGTGCAGCGCGTGGCCGGTCACGCTGGCGAACACCTGGTAGCTACGCCCCGTGTCGAGCGTGACCTCCTGTGTGAGGTCGTTTTGGGGGTGGTGCAGCCAGGCGTCGATGATCGGCTCGAGCCACCCGCCCTGTGCCATCTGGCGACCGACCTCGTTCGAGTCGACGATGTTCAGCTCGCCTTTCGGGGTGCGTCGTGCGACGAGGAATCCAACCTGTGCACCGATAAAGCCGCCCCGTAGTAGCACCGCCCGCCGCTCACGCTCATCGAGCAGCGCCTCGCGCTCGCTGCGACCGACGGCGAGAAACAGGGTCGTGATCGCGGCCGAAATCATGAATAGCTGGACGAGCAGCCCGGGGGTGGGCACATTCGTGATGGATAGGTACGGTCCGCCGACGAGCAAGAACAGCGAGGGAATCAGCAGCGCGATGGCGGCAAGCTGCACAACGACGTAGAGCGGGCGAAAGCGCGTGGCCGCCCAGGCGAACAAAGGGAACAGCAAAAACAGCAAGGGCACGGGTAACACCGGCGAGAACAAGATCGTTGCGACCGTGAGTGTGGCCGTGAACTGCGCCACACCTTCCATGATGCGAATGGGCTTGACCCGTAGCACCCGCCGAGACAGCGGAACGAGCGCAATCGGCACCATCAGCAGCAGCGCCGAGAGGTGAGAGAGCGTGAGGGCGATCGCGGTCGACACGATCGGCGCCCCGGCCAGCACGAACAGCGAGGTCGATCCCAGCAGTGCGAGGCTGAGGGCCCCCGCGACGCAGGCGACAAACAGCCGGCCCAGCCCGCGCACACCGTTGAGTCGCGCGTGTTCGCCGTGCCGGCCAACTATTGCGAGCACGACGCTGGCCTCGACGGTGAGAATCACAAGCGCGGCGATGGCGAACGACAGGGGTCGACCGGCCGCAAGGTTGGCGAGCACGCCCGTTAAGGCGATAACGCTCAGCGGGATCCACACCGGCCCACGGAACAACAGCGCGAATAGCACCCCGGTGCCGGCGGCCGGCCACCAGACCGCGGCACCTGTGCCGGCCGGGGGAATGATGATCAGCGACGCGACGCCGAGGCCAATCGTGAGCGAGGCCATTCCGACGGCGGTGACGTGGTGCATCCACCGCGGAGCCACGAGCAGGCGCTGGGCGGGATGCGGCGCCGAATACTGCGCCCCCGCATCGCGATCGGGCCGCGCCGACCGCTCACGCCTCATGGCGCGACAGTACTCCTGTGAACGGCGTTCACTCGACGCGACGCGTACCCCAGTTCGTGAGGCCCCCGTTTGCAGGTCGACGATGCGGTCGCGCCTAGACTCCCCGCGGAGGACCCGCGTGACCGACTCACCCGCCCACCCGGTCGACAGCCCGCTTGATGCGGTGTTCGCCCGGCTGCAGCCGCATGCCGACGCGGCGACATCCGGCCTGCGCGCGTTCGACGCCGCCGATCGCTACCTGCTCGACGAGGTCGTCGCGCGTCACCCGTCGCTGATGCGTGATCCGGATGCGCGCATCGCCGTGATCGACGACGCCCACGGCGCGCTGGTGGCCGGGCTGAATGCGCTCGGCGTGCGCCGCGCATCCGTTCATCAGGATTCGGTCGCGGCGCGGAACGCGACGGCGGCGAATCTCGCCCGGCTGGGTGCCGAGATCACCGTCGAGGCCCGGTCGTTGGACGAGGTGGCAGAGGGCGCGAGCCTCGTGCTGCTGCGTCTGCCCCGCTCGCTGGAGCGCCTCGACGCGATCGCCCGGGCCGTCGCGCGAGTCGTCGACCCGGCCGCCGTCGTCGTCGCGGGCAACATGCTGAAGCACATGACGCCGCGCCAGAACGCCGTACTCGAGGGCGCCTTCGCGCGGGTCGACGTGTCTCTCGCCCGCGGCAAAGCACGACTGCTGACGGCCACGGGCCCGCGGTCCGGTGTCGCCCCGGCCGAGCCCACTCGCACGCACGACAGCGAGCTCGGCGTCGACATCGTCGCCGTCGCCGGCACCTTCGCGGGCGCGAGCATCGATATCGGAACGCGCGCGCTGCTCGGCGCGCTCGACGGTCTACCGGATGCGCGGCTCGCCCTCGATCTCGCGTGCGGCTCGGGGGTGCTCGCCGTCGCGCTCGCCCGGCGCCTGCCCGGCGCGCACATCATCGCGTCGGACGTGTCGGCGGTCGCGGTCGAGAGCGCACGGCACACCGCGGCCGCGAACGGAGCCGAGGCCATCGAGGTGCGGCACGACGACGGGGCCGCGAGCCTTGCCGACGCGAGCGTCGACCTCGTGCTGCTGAATCCGCCGTTTCACGTGGGCGGCGCCGTCGCGACGGGCATCGCCCACCGGCTGATCGGCGAGGCGGCGCGGGTGCTGCGCCCCGGCGGCGAGCTGCGCTGCGTCTGGAACTCGTCGCTCGCCTACCGTCCAACGCTCGAACGCCTCGTCGGGCCGACCCGACAGCTCGCGCGCACGCGCAAGTTCACGGTGACGGCCTCGACGAGGCGCTGAGAGGGGTGCTGACCGCGAGGCGGCGTGCCGCTACATGTCGCGGTAGCGCTTCGCCTCTGCGAGCTTCGCCGCCAGCTCGTCGGCGGTGAGGCGCGGCCCGTAGCCCGGGGTGTCGCGCTGAATGCGCCAGCTGTCGGCCAGGGTTCCGCCGTCGACGGGGTCGAACCCGATCGCGTCGATCAGGGCCGAGACCCGCTGCTTGGCGGCCTCGTCGTCGGCATGCACGGTGAGCGCGCGACGGTGATCGGTGCCCGCGGGCTGCGCGTGTGTCGTGATCTCAACGGCGGGGATGTGGTTGAACGCCTTGACGAAGGTGCCGCCGTCGAAGTGCTGGGCCGTCCACTCGACGGTGGTCACGGTCTCGGCCTCGAGGGCCGCAATCTCGCCGTCGCGCTGGGGGTAGTAGTTGCCCGTGTCGATGACGATGCGCCCGTCGAACAGGTCGCGGGGCAGCGTCGGCACCTTGCCGAGTGGGATCGTGAGCACGACGATCTCGCCGGCCTTGGCGGCCTCGGTCACGGTCGACGCCGTGATCCGACCGAGCGCGGGGCTCGCGGTGATCTCGTTGACGAGTTCCGTCAGCGAGGCGGGGCCGCGCGAGTTGGCGATGACGACGTCGTGGCCGAGCGCCGTGAAGGCGCGAGCCAGCTGCGAGCCGATGTTTCCGGAACCGATGATGCCAATGGAAGTCATTCGAGCATCCAATCGGTGTCGTCTGATCGTCTCGTGAGTGCACCATCGGCGCGAGCCGAATGCGCGCGGTTCGGGTGGTCCCCAGAAAGCGGGGTGGCCAGCCATGGCGCATTCAGGAAGCGAGGCGTAAACTTGAGTCAACGCGACTCAACATTGTCGCGCCACCCACGTCTTCACGAAAGGCACACTCGCACATGGCGAACATGCAGGGCGCGCCGTCGAGCAACGGCGGCCGCGAGAAGTCAGCCCTCGAGCAGTACGGCGTCAACCTCACCGCGATCGCGGCCGCCGGAAAACTCGACCCCGTCATCGGCCGCGACGCCGAAATTCGCCGCGTCAGCCAGGTGCTGAGCCGGCGCACCAAGAACAACCCCGTGCTGATCGGCGAACCGGGCGTCGGCAAGACGGCCGTCGTCGAAGGCCTCGCCCAGCGCATCGTCGCCGGCGACGTGCCCGACTCGCTGAAAGACAAGCAACTGGTCTCGCTCGACCTGGCGGCCCTCGTCGCCGGTGCGAAGTACCGCGGCGAGTTCGAAGAGCGGCTGAAGGCCGTGCTGAAAGAGATCGACGAGTCAGACGGCCGCGTCATCACCTTCATCGACGAGCTGCACACGCTCATGGGCGCGGGCGGCGGCGAGGGCTCGGTCGCGGCCGCCAACATGCTGAAGCCCATGCTGGCCCGCGGTGAGCTGCGACTCATCGGCGCGACGACGCTCAACGAGTACCGCGAGCACATCGAAAAGGATGCGGCGCTTGAGCGTCGCTTCCAGCAGGTGTATGTGGGCGAGCCCACCGTCGAAGACACGGTCGCGATTCTGCGCGGGCTCAAGGAACGCTACGAGGCGCATCACAAGGTGGCGATCGCGGACAGCGCGCTCGTCGCGGCCGCGACGCTCTCGAACCGCTACATCACGAGCCGCCAGCTGCCCGACAAGGCGATCGACCTCGTCGACGAGGCGGCCAGCCGACTGAAGATGGAGATCGAGTCGAGCCCCGTCGAGCTCGACGAACTGAAGCGCGCCGTCACACGCCTTGAAATCGAAGAGCTGGCGCTGAAGAAGGAGAAAGACGACGCGTCGAAGGCGCGCCTCGAGACGCTGCGCGCAGAACTCGCGCAGAAGAGCGCCGCCCGTGACGAGCTCGAGCGCGCGTGGGCGGCCGAGAAGCTCGCCCTGAACGCGGTCGGTGATCTGAAGGAGCGCCTCAACAGCGCCCGCATCCAGCTCGACCTCGCGATTCGCGACGGCCGCTACGAAGAGGCCTCGCGCCTCGAACACGAGACGATCAAGAAGATCGAAAAGCAGCTGCTCGATGCCGAACACATCGAGCAGCGCCCGCGCATGGTCAACGACCAGGTGACCGATGAGGACATCGCGAGCGTCGTGGCCGCGTGGACGGGCATCCCCGTCGACAAGCTCACGCAGGGCGAGACCGAGAAGCTGTTGAACCTCGAGGGCGAGCTCGGCAAGCGCATCATCGGTCAGCGGGATGCGGTCGTCGCTGTCAGCGAGGCGGTGCGCCGCACGCGCGCGGGCATCTCCGACCCCGACCGGCCGACGGGTTCGTTCCTGTTCCTCGGCCCGACCGGCGTCGGCAAGACGGAGCTCGCGAAGGCACTCGCCGACTACCTGTTCGACGACGAGAAGGCGATGATTCGCATCGACATGAGCGAGTACGGCGAGAAGTTCGCCGTGTCGCGGCTCATCGGCGCCCCTCCCGGCTATGTCGGCTACGAGCAGGGCGGCCAGCTGACGGAGGCCGTGCGGCGGCGCCCGTATTCGGTGATCTTGCTCGACGAGGTCGAGAAGGCGCACCCCGAGGTGTTCGACCTGCTGCTGCAGGTGCTCGACGACGGGCGGCTCACCGATGGGCAGGGGCGCACGGTCGACTTCCGCAACACGATCCTGATCCTCACCTCGAACCTCGGCTCGCAGGCGTTGATCGACCCGACGCTCGACTGGGACACGAAGGTGGCCGCCGTGAACGACATGGTGCGCCAGGCGTTCAAGCCCGAGTTCGTGAACCGCCTCGACGACATCGTCGTGTTCTCGACGCTGTCGACGGATGACCTCGGCCAGATCGTGTCGCTGCAGGTCGACCGGCTCGAGCAGCGGCTCGCGCAGCGCCGCCTGCAGCTTGCCGTCACCCCGGATGCGCGCGGCTGGCTCGCGGAACGCGGCTACGACCCGATCTACGGGGCGCGCCCGCTGCGCCGGCTCATGCAGCACGAGATCGACGACCGGCTGGCGCGGGCGATTCTGTCGAACCAGATCACGGACGGCGACGTCGTGCGCGTGCACGTCGACCCTGAGAAGGGTGCGTTGACGGTGGACCGCATGGAGGACGTGCCGACGCTGTAGGGCGTGATTAGTGCGTGAGGATGCATGCATAAATGCATGCATGTGTGTCACCATGGGCGCATGGTCGCCATTCAAATTCGTAATGTCTCGGAAGCGTCGCGCGATGTCCTCGCGCGAGAGGCCAAGCGACGCAACACCTCGCTGCAGGAATTGCTGCGCGAGGTGGTCGAGCGCGAAGCGGCGAACGCGCGTCGACGCGAGTGGCTCGACGAACGCCGTTCTGACGCGAACCGTGACCGGCCAAGCGTGGGGCTCGACCTCATCGTCGAGATGATCCAGCAGGTCCGAGAAGCGCGCGGCGCGTGATCGTTCTCGATGCGTCCGTGCTCGTGGCCGTGCTCGTCGATGACGACGCGGACTCCACCGATGTGGCGCTGCAACGAATGCGGGACGACCTGCACTGGGTCGTTCCCGAGCACGCCCTCATCGAGACGGTGCACGCCCTGCGCGGACTCATGCTGGCGGGGAAGATCTCGCGTCAGCAGCTCGACGACCACACGCAGACCCTGGTCGACTGGGCTCTGGACGCATGGCCAACCATTCCGCTCTTGCCTCGCGTGCTCGAGTTGGCTCACAACGTGTCCGCGTACGACGCGGCGTACATTGCCCTCGCCGAGGACCTGAGCGCAGCGCTCATCACCGGCGATCAGCGACTGACGCGAGTTCCCAGCGTGCGCTGTTCCATCGTGCACATCGCCATGTCCGATTCCCGCTAGACGCGGGGCTGGATGCGCGATGGAATGGTGCGCGTGACCCCGACCAGCGCGCCCGCATCGCGCGCACGCAGCCGCCCGCGCGCGAACGCGACGGGCGCGCGGTGGCGCCACGGGCATCCGGGTTTCGCGGAGCGCTACCGGGCGATCGCCTCGCGCGACGCCCGCTTCGACGGGCAGTTCGTCACGGCCGTCGCTTCGACCGGCATCTACTGCCGCCCCTCGTGCCCGGCGCGCACGCCGCGGGAGACGGGCGTGGCGTTCTTCGCCACGTCAGCCGCCGCGCACGAGGCGGGCTACCGGGCGTGCAAGCGGTGCCTGCCGGAGGCAACGCCGGGCAGCCCAGAGTGGGACTGGCGCGGCGACGTGGCGGGCCGCGCGATGCGCCTCATCACCGATGGCGTCGTCGACCGCGAGGGCGTCGGGGGCCTGGCCGCGCGGCTCGGCTACAGCCCGCGGCACCTCACCCGGCTGCTGACCGCCGAGCTCGGGGCCGGCCCGCTGGCCCTCGCGCGCGCCCGCCGCGCCCAGCTGGCTCGAGCGCTCATCGTCGGCACCCCGCTGCCGCTCGCCGACGTCGCGTTCGCCGCCGGATTCGGCTCGGTGCGCCAGTTCACCGACACGGTGCGCGAGGTGTTCGCGGTGACGCCGAGCGAGCTGCGGGCGCGGGCTGCAGCCCGGGGGAGTGGGGGAGGGGCAGCCGTCCACCTCGCTGACGGCGGCGACGGCACCACCACCGCGGGCCCGCTGGTCTCCGTCACGCTCACCCTCCCCGTGCGCGCCCCGTTCGACGCCCCCGGCGTCTTCACCTACCTCGCCGCGCGCGCCATCGCCGGGGTCGAGCTGGCTGACCTCGACCTCGCCGCCGGGCTCCTGCGATTCGCCCGCACGGTCGCCCTGCCCCACGGCCCCGCCGTCATCGACGTCACGGCAACGCGCGCGTCGGGCTCGTCACGAGCCCCCGGCGCATCCCCCGCGGAGCCCGTCCCCTGGGCGCTCAGCCTGCGCCTCGCGCTCACTTCGCTCGCCGACGTCGCCGTCGGCGTTGCGCGGGCGAGACGGATGCTCGACCTCGATTCCGACCCCCTCGCCGTCGATGAGGCGCTCGCCCGCGACCCCCGGCTCGCGCCGCTCGTGGCGGTGACGCCGGGCATCCGGGTGCCGGGCACGGCGGATCCGCCTGAGCTGCTCGTGCGCACCATCGTCGGCCAGCAGATCTCGGTGGCCGCGGCACGCACGCACCTCGGGCGCCTGGCGGCGGCAGTCGGAGAGCCCGTCGACACGGGAGTGCCCGGCCTCGACCGCCTCTTCCCCACCCCGGCGGCGATCGCCGCGCTGCTCGCACAGCACGATCCCTCCGACCCGGCCCGCCCCCTCCGGCTTCCCGCCCGCCAGGTCGACACGGTTGCCCGCGTCGCCACGGCCCTCGCCTCGGGTGAGCTCGCCCTCGACCTCGGCGACGACCCGAGTGCTCTCGCCGCACGCCTCGAAGCCCTCCCCGGGCTTGGGCCCTGGACGGCCCGCTACGTCGCCATGCGCGTCACCGGCACACCCGACGCGTGGATCCCCGGCGACGTCGCCCTGCTCGCCGGCGCCCGCGCGGCCGGCGTCGTGCCCGGAGACCTCCCCCGCCCCGCCGCGTTCCGCCTGCTCGCCGCCGAGGCCGACGGCTGGGCGCCCTGGCGCTCGTACGCGGCCGCGCACCTGTGGCGGGCCGCCCTCGAGGGCGCGCCCGCGCATCCTGAACCACCCCGAAAGGACACCCCATGACCGCCGCAACCCGCACCGCCGCGAGCGCCCGCACGATCGACACGCCCGACGGCCCCTTCACCGCCATCGCGGGCGAGGATGCCGTCATCGCCTCCGGCTGGACGGCGGGCGTCGCCGAGCTGGTCCCCCTCATCCATCGCAGCCTGCGCCCCGCCGATGCCGATGCACTCGCGGCCGGCGAGCTCGGATCGGACGCCAGCCGCGCCACCCTCGCCGCCGCCCTCGCCGCCGTCGAGGCCTTCTACGACGGCGACGTCACCGCCCCCGACGCGGTCGCGGTGCGCCAGCGCTCGGGCGAGTTCCTCGAGGCGACGTGGCGGGCCATGCGCGGCATCCGCCCGGGCGACCCCGTGACGTACGCCGAGCTGGCCGCCCTCGCCGGACGCCCTGCAGCAGCGCGCCCCGCGGCCTCCGCCTGCGCCATGAACGCCGCCGCGCTCTTCGTGCCGTGCCACCGCGTGCTGCGCACGGGCGGGGGGCTCGGCGGGTTCCGCTACGGTCTCGCCATCAAGCAGAGCCTGCTCGACCGCGAAGCCCGCACCCAGTAACCGCCCACGCCGCGCCGATAGCGTTCCCCGCATGCGTGCCACGGTCATCCACGGAACCCGCGATATCCGCCTCGAAGAAGCTCCCCGCCCGACGCTCGCCGGCACCGGCCGTGACGCGATCGTGCGGGTCGTCGCCGCCTGCATCTGCGGCAGCGACCTGTGGCCGTACCGCGGCGTGACCGAAACGGCCGAGCCGAAGCGCATCGGCCACGAATTCGTGGGCGTCGTCGAGGAGGTCGGCGACGGCGTCACCGGCGTCGCACCCGGCGACTTCGTCATCGCGCCGTTCTACGACTGCGACATGACGTGCGCGCACTGCCAGAACGGCGTGAGCCCCTCGTGCCAGAACAGCAACTGGTGGGGCCGCGACGACCGCGACGGCCACTTCGCTGACGGCGCCCAGGGCGAGTTCGTGCGCGTGCCGACCGCCGACGGCAGCCTCACGGTCGTGCCCGGCCCAATCGACGACGCGATGGTGCCGCACCTCCTCACCCTCAGCGACGTGATGGGCACGGGCTGGCACGCCGCCGTCTCGGCGGGGGTCGCGCGCGGCTCAACGGTCGTCGTCGTTGGCGACGGAGCCGTCGGCCTCTGCGGCGTCATCGCCGCCCAGCAGTTGGGCGCCGCACGCATCATCGCCATGTCGCGCCACGCCGACCGGCAGGCGCTGGCCCGCGAGTTCGGCGCGACTGACATCGTCGCCGAGCGCGGCGACGCGGGCATCGAGGCGATCATGCGGCTCACCGACGGTCTCGGCGCCGACAGCGTGCTCGAGTGCGTCGGCACGGCCGAGTCGATGGATCAGGCCATCCGCGCCGCCCGCCCCGGCGGCCGCGTCGGTTACGTGGGGGTGCCGCACGGCGGCGCCGAGCTGCCGATTCGCACGCTGTTTTCGCGCAACGTCGGCGTCGCCGGGGGCATCGCCCCCGTGCGCAACTACGTGGATGCTCTGCTGCCGCTCGTTCTCGACGGCACGATCCAGCCCGGTCGCGTCTTCGACCGGGAGCTGCCGCTCGACGAGGTCGTAGAGGGCTATCGCCTGATGGACGAGCGCGAGGCGATCAAGGTGCTGCTGCGCCCGTAGCGCCCCTCGCGCCCGACGGTGGCGCGGCCCCGGCGCGACTACTGCGCGCGGTACGGGCGCTGTTCGCGGGCCGCTCGCCGCGCATCCCGTCGCCGGGTCGCCGCGGCCGCGGCCGCCTTGGCGGCGCGCACGGCGTGATCATTGAGCTTGCGCGCCTTCTCGCTCTCGGTGCCGAGAATGGCGAGGCCGCCGAGCGCGATGAGCGTGCCGGGGCCGGGCAGCGGCATGAGCACAACGCCGAGCCCGACGGTCGTGCCGCCGACGACCTTGACGCCGGTGCGGTAGGCCTTGTCGAGCCCGGGGCGCTGGCGAATCGCCTCGCGCACGGCCGCGGCCCGTCCGCGCACGGGGGCCGACCGGCGGGCGTCGTCGGCCTGCTCGTAGCCGGGCTCGCCGGGGCGCAGAATGCGCTGCTGGCCGGGTGATTCAGTGCTCACCCGGCCAGTGTGCGCCGCGACGCTTGGAGCGTGCTGACGCGATACTTCGGTGCTGCTGCTCAGCTCAGCAGCACGGTCCGCTGCCGCAACAGCCGTCGAGGTTCGACATCACGCACCTCCTTATATCGATGGTCGTCTATGAATAGGATTATCCTGAGGCAAAACATTGATGAATGTCAATGCCTTAGGTCGCGGCCAAAGGATGCTGCGCGCACCTTGGACACCTATCGGCGCCTGCTACCGTGGGCTGTATGGCATCGTTCATGTTGATTCGGTTGCGCCGCCGCTAACGGCGAGCACGCGACCTCCCCACTGACGACCGCTTCGCACCCGAAGCGACTCCGCGTTGCTCGACCGTTCTTTGGTCTCTGCGCCGGCCTCTCTGTGCCGTGCGCCACACCTTCGGACTTGTGGAGCAACCATGCCTCGTTCTCGCCATCGCCCCCGCCACCCCAATGCACGCGCTCGAACCGACCGCGAGCGACCCCCTCAGCGCACCCATGACCTGGGTCAAAACGATCTCGTCGATACCGCGGTCGTGCGCGATGTCGTCGCAGCAATCATCGATCGGCGCGGCGCCATCGTCGAACTCGCCGCCGGGACTGGGCGCATTACGGTTCCCCTCGCGCGGCTCGGGCGACCCCTGACTGCCGTCGAGCTCGATCCCCGACGCATCTCCGCGCTTCGACGTCGCGTCGGCGCCAGCGTTACCGTTCGCCACGATGACCTGCTGACGACCCCGCTGCCGCGGAGCCCGCACGTCATGGTCGCGAACCTGCCGTTTCATCTGACGACGGCCGCCCTTCGACGACTGCTCTCCGAACCCGCGTGGACTCGCGCTGCGCTCATCGTGCAGTGGGAGGTGGCCCGCCGGCGCGCCGGCATCGGCGGTGCCAGCCTGCTCACCGTCAGCTGGTGGCCCTGGTTCGACTTCGCTGTGCATCGACGGATTCCGTCGACGGCGTTTCGCCCGCGCCCCGCTGTCGATGCGGCGCTGCTCGTGATCGATCGCCGCAGTATTCCGCTTGTTCCTCACAAGGAACGCGTTCAGTTTCAGCGCTGGGCCGCGGCGATCTTCGCCGTTCCCGGAGATGCGGTCACGGCGACCGCCCGCGTTGAGCGGCTGACCCGCCGACGAGCGCGCGAGCGATGCGTGCGCCTGGAGATCGACCCATCACGCCCCGTATCTCGCATCACCGCGCACCAGTGGGCCAGGTTGTGGGAGGCCCGCTGAGTGAGGGTGCCCGCCCCCGCGGCGCCCCCTACCGGGTCAGCTCGTGGTGCACGACGCGTAGGAACGCGTCAATGTCGTCGGCGCTCGTGTCGAAGGCGCACATCCAGCGCACCTCGCCGCGGGCGCGATCCCAGTCGTAGAAGCGGAACTTCTCGCGAATGCGGTCGGCGACCGCGTTGTCGAGCAGCGCGAACACGGCGTTCGCCTGCGTGTCGTGGCTAAAGCCCAGCGAGCCGGCCGGCACCTCGCCGCCGTCGACCATCCGCTCAAGCCCGGCCCGCAGGCGCGCGGCCATCGCGTTGGCGTGCCGCGCCGATCGCAGCCCGAGGTCGTCTTCGAACAGGGTGAGCAGCTGCGCCGAGATGAAGCGCATCTTGCTGGCCAGCTGCATGTTCATCTTGCGCAGGTAGGTGAGCCCGGGCGCGCGCTCGGGGTTGATGACGACGATCGCCTCAGCGCCGAGCAGCCCGTTCTTCGTGCCGCCGAGCGACAGCACGTCGACGCCCGCCTCCGCGGTGAACGCCGAGAGCGAGGTGCCAAGCGACGCGGCGGCGTTCCAGACGCGGGCACCGTCGAGGTGCAGCGCCATGCCGTTGGCGTGCGCGTGCTCGGCGATGGCGCGCACCTCGTCGGGGGTGTAGACAGTGCCGACCTCGGTGGTGTTGGTGATGCTGACGGCGAGCGGCTGTGCGCGGTGCTCGTCGCCCCAGCCCCACGCCTCGGTGTCGATGAGCTCGGGCGTGAGCTTGCCGTTGTCGGTGGGCACCGTGAACAGTTTCAGGCCACTGACCCGCTCAGGCGCCCCACCCTCGTCGGTGTGAATGTGCGCAACGCCGCTCGCGATCACGGCGCCCCAGCGCGGCATGAGCGCAGTCAGCGACAGCACGTTGGCACCGGTGCCGTTGAACACGGGAAACACCTCGGCCTGCTCACCGAACTCGGCGCGCACCACCTCGGCGAGCTTCGCCGTGTAGTCGTCTTCGCCGTAGGCGATCTGGTGGCCGTCGTTCGCGTCGGCGATCGCGGCGAGCACCTCGGGGTGCACCCCCGCGTAGTTGTCGCTGGCGAATCCACGGCGGGAGGTGTCATGCAGTCGGCTCACGCGCCCATTCTCCCACCCGGATGCGCGCACCCAGACAGCGCCGACCGCCCCGATCGCGCAATTTTCGTGCGCAGAAACGCGGATGCGCGGGGCGCGCCGTCCGTGACGGCCCCGCCCCGCGCATCCCGATTCGCGCGATTATCGGTCGATCGACCCGCCGCACCTAGCCCTTCAGCGCCTCGCTGAGCTTCACGCGGGCTCCAGTGCGCAGCAGCGAGTTTTCGTAGATGCGCGCACCGAGGGCAACGACGATCACCGCCGTCACGGCGAGCACCGCGAGTGACAGCAGCGGCTCCCACCACTGCGCTTGCTCGAGGAAGATGCGCATCGGCATCGCCACGGGCGCCGAGAACGGCACGTACGACATGGTCGTGAGCGCCACGGAGTTGTCGAAGAAGAACACCACCAGGAAGTACGGGATCATCACGAGGTACGTCACGGGGGTGAGCACGGCGCCGGTGTCCTCCATGCGCGAGACGAGCGACGCGCTCGACGCGAACATGGCGGCCAAGAGCACGAACCCCACGGCGAACAGCGCGATGAACCAGCCGACGGCCGGGCCGAGGTCGGCGGCCAGCACGTCTTGGCCCGTCAACACGAGCCCAAGCGCGGCGAGCCCCGCGATGGCGATGATCTGGCCGAAGGCGAGGATCGAGTTGCCGACGACCTTCCCCGCGAGCAGCGCGCGGGCCGAGATGGCCGACAGCAGGATCTCGACGACGCGCGTCTGCTTTTCTTCGACCACGCTCTGCGCGATGGTGCCGCCGAAGGTGATCGCTGACATCAGGAAGACGAGCCCGAAGCCGAACGCCACGAGCGACAACAGGCCGTACGGCAGGCTCGGCTCTTCCAGCAGGCGAATGTCGGGTGCGATCGAGAGCGCGGCAACGATGCCGCCCGGGGCTTCGTCGAGGGCCACGACTTCGAAAGGCACGGCCGCGTCTCCTTCGAGCGACACGACGGCCGCGTCGACCTCACCGTCGCGCACGAGCTGCTCGGCGTCGGCGATCGTGTCGGCCTCGACGAGTTCGTAGCCAGGCAAGTCGGCCACGACGTCGCTCGCGGCGCCCACCGCGGCGACCGGCGTATCTGATGCCGTGCGCGCGATGAAGCCCGTCACGAGGATCGATCCGAGCACGATCGCAAACAGGATCAGTGTCGAGATGATGAACGACTTCGAGCGCAGGCGCTGGGTGACCTCGCGCCCGGCGACGAGGAAGACGGATTCACGGAAGCTGGCGGCATTCATCACTGCACGACCTCTCGGAAGATTTCGGTCAGGGTGGGGCGGCGGCGCCCGAAGCGCTGCACGCTGTCGGTGCTCGTAGCGCGCTGCAGCACGGCCTGCGCGGAGGCGGGGTCGGCGTCGAACACCACGTGGTCGCCGTCGAACTCGATGACCTGCACGCCCGTCGCGGTGCGCACCCAGCCCGCGTCGCCATCGACGGTGAGCTCCCAGCGCGAGCCGGCATTGCGCTCGCGCAAGTCATCGCGACTGCCAGCGGCGAGAATACGCCCGCCGCCGATCACGACGATGTCGTCGCAGAGCCGTTCGACAACATCCAGCTGGTGGCTGGAAAACAGCACGGGCACGCCGCGCGCGGCGAACTCGCTGAGCACGCCCAACACCGTCTCAACCGCCATCGGGTCGAGGCCCGAGAACGGCTCGTCGAGCACGAGCACGTCGGGGTCGTGCACGAGGGCTGCGGCGATCTGCGCGCGCTGCTGGTTGCCGAGCGACAGCTTCTCGACCGGGTCGTTGCGGCGCTCGGTGAGCTCGAGGCGGTCGATAAGTTCGTCGGCCCGGGCGGCGGCGTCGGCCGCGCGCACCCCCCGCAGGCGCGCGAGGTAGACGAGCTGCTCGTGCACCCGCATCTTCGGGTAGAGGCCGCGCTCTTCGGGCATGTAGCCGAAGCGGCGGCGGCCGGCCGCATCCAGCGGTGCGCCGTTGAGGTTCACGGTTCCGGCGTCGGAGCCGAGCACGCCGAGGATGATGCGCATGGTCGTCGTCTTGCCGGCCCCGTTGCCGCCGACGAAGCCGGTCAGTCGGCCTCCGCCGACCGTGAAGCTGACGTCGTCGACCGCGAGCCGGTCACCGAACGATTTGGTGATGCCGTCGAGCTGAAGCATGTGTCGCCCCTTTCGTTGGGCTCAACGCTACGAAGGGGTCGGATGCCCGCGCATCCGCCCGAAGGATGGTCGCGACACCCGTCTCATCCGTCGCGCGGCTGAGACGGGTGTCGCGCGCCTACGCGTCACCCGGAACGGCGACACCGTTCTCGTAGGCGAACACCACGGCGTGCACCCGGTCGCGCAGGCCGAGCTTCTGCAGAATCTTCGACACGTGGGTCTTCACGGTCGCCTCGCCGAGCCACAGTTCGCGCGCGATCTCGGCGTTCGCGAGGCCCCGGGCGAGCAGGGTGAGTACCTCGTGCTCGCGTTCCGTGAGATCGGTGAGTCGAGCATCCGGTTCGACGGATGCGCGCGGTGCGGTACCGCCGCCCGCGAGCGTTGCCGAGGCGCCCGCCTCCCGCTCGGTGACGGCGCGTGCGATTACGCGACGCGTCACGTCGGGGGCGAGCAGCGCGTCGCCCGCCGCGACGACGCGCACGGCCTCGACGAGCTTCTCGGGGCTCGCGTTCTTCAGGAGGAAGCCGGCGGCGCCCGCGTCGAGCGCGGCGAAGAGGTAGTCGTCGCGGTCGAAGGTGGTGAGCACGAGCACGCCCGGGCCGCCGTCCGGCTCGGCGGTGATGCGACGGGTGGCCTCGAGGCCGTCAATTCCGGGCATCTGCACGTCCATGCAGATGACGTCGAGGTCCAGGGTGCTCGCGGCAGCGATGGCCTCCTCGCCGGTGGAGGCCTCGCCGGCGATCACGATGTCGGGCTCGCTCTCGAGGATGGCGCGGAAGCCGGAGCGCACGAGGGCGTGGTCGTCGACGAGCAAGACGCGGATGCTCACGGTGTCTCCTCTGCGGGGGTGGCCGTCGCGGCGCCGGGTGTCTCGTCGGGCACCTCGTCGACGATCAGCGGTACGCGGGCGCGCACCAGGTAGCCGCCGCGCGAGCGCGGGCCGGCCTCAAGGGTGCCGCCGACGGCGGCGAGGCGCTCGCGCATGCCCTGCTGGCCGAGGCCGCCCGAACCGCCGCGGGGCTGCACGGCCGCGGCGCGGGCACCGACGCCCGTGTCGGCGACGTCGAGTTCGACGGCGTCGGGGGTGAAACGCAGCCGCAGGTCGACGCGGGCACTCGCGCCGGCGTGCTTCAGGGCGTTCGTCACGGCCTCCTGTGCCACCCGGTACAGGGTGGTGTCGACGACGGGGCTGAGGGGCGCGGGGTCGCCGATGAGTTGCAGCGCGGCCGGGCGTCCGGCCGCCTCCAGCTCGCGCACCAGCTCGCCCAGGTGGGCGGTTCCGCGCGTGCTGGGGCCGTCGCCGGCCGAGCCCGCGGAGACGGCGCCGGGCGCGCCCGACGCGCCCCGCGCATCCTGAGCCTGATCGGAATCGCGCAGGGTCGTCACCAGCCGGTGCAGCTCGTCGACCGCCTGGCGCGCCGACTGCTCGATCGAGCCGAGCGAGCCGATCGCCGTGGCGGCACCGTCGGCGCCGCGGGTCTCGAGGGCGCGGCGGGCGGCCCCGGCCTGAATGCCCATGACCGACACGTGGTGGGCGACGACGTCGTGCAGCTCACGGCCGATGCGCACGCGGTCGAGGGCGACGGCCTGCGCGGCGGTGCGTTCGCGCTCGGCGGCGAGCTCGAGCGTGCGGGCGTGCAGTTCGGCGCGCTCGCGGGCGGCATTCCAGGCGCGGTCGCCGAACGCCCACGCCCCGGCGAAATAGAGCACGTTCGTGACGACCGCGATGAGGCCGCCCGCGACGCCGGGTGCGATGAGCCCGATGCCCGAGTCGTCGGGGGCGAGGCTCGTGTCGAAGGCGGCGCGGGCGATTTCGAGAAACAGCCAGCCGAACATGCCGATCACGATGAGCGTGCGCGAGACCAGGGCGGCCCGCCGAGAGGTGCTCCAGGCGCCAATCGAGTACATCGCCGAGAAGATCGCGATGTTGCTGAACAGCACCTCGGGCACCTGGTTGTAGACGCCCACGATGTAGACGACCGAGACGACAACGGTCACCGTGATGGGCGCGATGCGGCGGAACACGAGCGGCCCCGAGAAGCCGACGATCATCGCGGCGGCGTGCCACGGCACGGGCGGCTCGTCGAAGAAGCCGATGCTGGCGTACAGCAGCACCATGACCACACCGCCCACGGCGACGACCAGGGCGAGAATGCCGTCGGGCCGCAGCTCGCGCAGCGACGGGCGCGGGCGGCGCCACCGGCCGTCGGCGTCGGTCGTGTCGGCAGCGCTCAGCGCGTCGTCTCGCCGTTGCTCGGTCGTCGTGGTCACCTCATGACGCTAGCCCGCGGGGTGGATGTGCGTCATCCGTCGCGCGACGGATCGTGCGCCCCGTGGGCGCTCGCCCCGCGGCCCACAGCCCGCGCGGCTACTCGCCGTCGTCGAGGCGCGCGACGACGCCGTTCAGCGCGTCGCCCGGCAGTTCCCACAGGTGCACGACCGATTGCGCGAGCGCGTCGACCACGCCCTCCTCGTCGAGCGCCCCGACGACGAAGGTCACGGCCGCGGCCGGCTTGCCGGTCACCCGCCAGCCGTTCGCGATCGCCTGCACCCAGGTTTCGGCCGCCGCCTTCAGCGTCACGTAGTTCGCCATGCCCCAGCGTGGCGCCGCGACCGACGCCGAGCTGACGATCGCGAGGCGCCCCGCATCGGAGGCGCCGAGGTCGTCGCGCAGCGCGCGCGAGGTCACCCGCAGCGTCGTCAGCACCCGGTGTTCGAGCCACGCCCAGTCGTCGTCGGCGACGCCCGGCCGCCAGCCGCCCACCAGGTGGATGAAGCCGTCGATGCCGCCGCGGCGCTCGCGCACGTCGCGCGCCAGCCCCTCAACCGCGGATGCGTCGCCCAGGTCGATCGCGTGCGTCTCGGCCGCCGCGATCTCCTCGAGCGCGTCGGGCCGGGAGGTGACGGCCACGACGTGGGCGCCGGCCGCCGTGAGGGCGGCGCAGACCTCGCGGCCCGCGGAGCCGCCCGCCCCGCCCACGATGACGGTGCGCCCGGCCGCGCTGCTCACGCGCTCGTGCCGGTGATGCCGGCGGTCGATTCGATCACGCCCGCCATCTTCTTCTGCAGAGCTTCGTAGAACATGGACAGCGGGAACTCGTCGTCCATGACGAGGTCGGTCCAGCCCTTCAGCGGGCCTTCGAGTACCTCGCGCGGCAGCCCGGCGGCCCAGCGCGACGCCGGGTGCGGGGTCAGCACCGACGACACGAGCTCGTAGGCGGCGAGCCAGTGCGCACCCTTCGGTCGGTCGATCGAGCGCCAGTAAAGCTCGTTGATTGCGTCAGACAGCGAGACGACCACATCGGGCACGGCGTCCCAGTCGATGGCGAGCTGGGTGTCTGTCCAGTGCAGCACGCCCTTCTGGTGCATCCACGCGAACAGCAGCTGGCCGCCCACGCCGTCGTAGTTGCGCGTGCGGCTGCCCGTCAGCGCGAAGCGGAAGATGCGGTCGAAGATCACCGCGTACTGCACGCAGCGCGCGTGGTGGCGGGTGACCTCGTCGGTGTCCTCGGAGCGCTCGAGCGCGACCGACTCGCGGAAGGCCGTCAGATCGCAGCGCAGCTCTTCGAGCGAGTACAAGAAGTACGGCATGCGCTGCTTGATCATGAACGGATCGAACGGCAGGTCGCCGCGCATGTGCGAGCGGTCGTGAATCATGTCCCACATTACGAAGGTGCGCTCGGTGAGGCCCTGGTCGTCGAGCATCGCGGCGGCATCGGCGGGGAGGTCGAGCTTCGTGATCTCGGCGGCGGCGCGCACGACGCGGCGGTAGCGGGCGGCCTCGCGGTCGGCGAAGATCGCGCCCCAGGTGAACGTCGGCAGCTGGGCGGCCGTGCCCTCGGGCGCTCCAGCGGGAACACGCGGCGTGACGGCGACCGACTCGGGGAAGAGCGTCGCCGAGTTCGTGTCGTAGCCCGGCGTGAAGTCGGCGAAACGGATGCCGAGATAGAGCGGGTTGCGGTACGCGCTCGCCTCGAGCTCGGCGATGAAGTCGGGCCAGATCACCTCGAACACGACGGCCTCGACGAGCCGGTCGCTCGAGCCGTTCTGCGTGTACATCGGGAACACGGCGAGGTGCGCGGCGCCGTCGTATCGGTTCGCGGCCGGCGCGAACGCGTCGAGGGCGTCGAAGAAGTCGGGCACGTCGAATCCGCCGTCGGCCCACCGCTCGAAATCGCTCGCGGCGGCGAGCAGGTACGCCTCGTCGTGCGGGATGCTCGGGGCCAGTTCCCGAAGCGCCGTCGCGATCGTCGCGACGTGCGTTCGCGCCGCGGGGTGCGCATCCTGATCGGGGATCGAGCCGTCGTGCACCTGGTGCGGGCGGATCGCGACGGCGGCGGCCTTGAGGGCGAGCCACGCGGGGTGGGCGGCGATCTCGGTGGCGGTGAGCGAGGGGCGCTCGGCGGTGGTGCTGCCGGAGGTGCCTGCAGCGGCGGCGCTGTGGCGGGCGTCTTCGACGACCTCGGGCTCTCCGATGATGGTGCCGGCGCTGGTGTGCTGCGCGGTGTCGGTCATGGTGTCCCTCCCGTCGAGTGAGCGTGCTGTGGTCGTCGTTCGGGCGCACGGGCGCCCTTCTTCGAGGGTAGGCGCGCAACCGTCGTCTTTGGTTGCCGATTGCGCATTGATCGTGCGTAGAGCCATCCACAGTGCAATAAATCGTCACCAAAGATCGCTCGTGAACACGAAAACGGCACTCAGCCCCTCGTCCGGCGGGCCGCGTGCTGAATTCTCGTCAGAACGCTCTGTTAGCGTCCCCCCAGACCCGCGATCGCGGGCCGTCCCGCACGCCGACGGCGGGCATCCGTTCACCTGTACCCGGGGGGAAACGCGTCGATGAGATCGTGGCCGGTCATCTCCCGCTCGGCGCACGTTGACGCGCTCGTGACGGCGCTCAGCGCCCGGCCCGCACGCGCACAGATGCTGCGCGGCCCGAGCGGCATCGGCAAGACGACCATCGCCGCCGCCGTTTCGCACACTCTCGGCGAGCGGGGCCGCACGATCGTGCCCGTCATCGCCCTGGCTGAGCTGCAGCACGTGCCCCTCGGGGCCCTCGCCCCGCTGCTCGGCTCGAGCCGCTTCGCCGACATCGACGACGTCGGGGCGCGCCTGCACGAGCTCATGGCCCTCGTCGGTCGGCACGCCGAGTCGTACCTGCTCGTCGTCGACGACGCCCCGCTGCTCGACGACGCCTCGGCCGCCGCGCTCTACCAACTGGTGCGCGTGTTCGGCGTGCCGTGCCTGATGACGGCGCGCGACGAGCATGCGCTGTCGGGCCCGATCGCCCGTCTGCTGCACGAGGACCTCGTCACCGTCACCGAGACGACCGGCCTCAGCCTGGACGAGACCCGCGAGCTGCTGCGCCGCCGCCTCGGCGCCGACCCGCGCCCCGAAAGTCTGCAACGCCTCTACGAGACCACGCGCGGCAACCCCCTCTTCCTGCGCGAGCTCGTGATGGCCGCCGAGCGCGCTGGCCGGGTGAGCGCTGGTCCCTTCGGCGTCGAGGTCGACGCCGCGCGCCTTCCCGGTCACATCATCGACACGGTCGCCGGCCGTATCGCCGAGCTGGGTGAGCGGGAGCGGGCGCTCGCCGAACTGCTCGCCGTCGCCCAGCCGTGGCCGCCCGCGGCAACGCGCGACGACGAGCGCGACGCCCTCGACGCCCTGGTGTCGGCCGGCATCGTCGCGTCGAGCGGAACCGACGACGCCGGCTACCTGCAGCTCGCCCACCCCGTGTTCGCCGAGGCGCTGCTCGCCGGTCTCGACTCCGCCGCCCGCGCCGCCCGCCGCCGCGACGCGGCCGATCGGCTGCTCGCGCTCGGCGCCCCCGAACTGCGCTTCACCGCCCTCTGCCTGCGCGACGACGCCGGCGATGCGCTGGCGCTCGACGACCTTGTGTGGGCATCGGGGTACGCGCACGCTGTCGGCGATCACGAGCGCGCCGTCCGCGCCGCGCGTCGGGCGATCGACCGCGTCGGCGAGGATGCTGCGCTCGCCACGCGCGCGCGGGCCCACCTCGCGCTCGGCGCGGCCCTGTCTGCGTTGGGTGAACTCGACGAGGCGGATGCCGCGTTTGCCGCTGCGGACGATGCGGCGCTCGCGGCCGGCGATGTCGCGCCTGACCACCCCGACCCCGGACTTCGCGCCGCCGTGCAGCTGCGCTGGGCTCAGCACACCGCCCTGCGCCGCACCGCCCCGCGCGACGCTGCCGAACGACTCACGTCCGTGCTCGCTGATCTCGACGCCGAGGGCCGCGCGCTCGTCGAGCCCGACCTCGCGAAGTGGCGCCTGATGGCGGGCGACACCGGTGCTGTGCCGGTGGGTGCAAGCGCGGACCGTGCCGCCAGCCCCAGCGCCAGCGCCGGTCCGGGCCTCGACGCCGCTGCACCCGGAGTGCCCGCTGGCCCCGCCGCGCTCAACGCCGCGATCGGCCAGGCGATGATCGCCACCATGTCGGGCCGCACCGCCGAGGCGGCTGCCGCCGTCGCCGCGGGCCGCCCGCTCGCCGCGCAGCACGCCGACGTGCTGCCGTTTGCCGACAGCCTGCTCGACCTGAATGCTTTCCTCATCGACGTGGGCGACGGACGCATCGCCGAGGCCCGCGCCTTCGCCGAGGCGCGCAGGCTCGACCCGTTCGCCGACTCGGCGGGGCTCTGGTCGTACGCGCTCGCCCTCATCCACCTGCACGCGGGTCGCCTGCACGACGCCGAGCCGCTCGCCCGCCTCGCGATCGAGCAGCTGCGCTGGCGCGACTTCACCGGACTGCTCGGGCCCGCCATCGCCCTCGCGGCGACCGTCGCCGCGCAGCTCGGCGAGCCCACCGAGGCCGAGGCGCTGCTCGCCCAACTCGACGCCGCCCACCTCGACGACGTCAAGGTGACGCTGCAGGCCGCCGAAGCCCGCGCCTGGCTCGCCGCCGACGACCCGGCCCGCGCGATCGGCGAGATCGGGGCCGCCGTCGCGCGCGGCGCCGAGCTCGGCCACCTCCTCCTCACCGCGCTCACCGCGTCGGTCGGCATCCGCGCGGGCGGCGCGGCCGCGTTCGCCGACCCGCTCGCGGGCATGGCCGCCTATTCCGGATGCACGCTGGTCACGACGCTCGCGGAGACCGCCGCAGCCTGGCGCGACGCCAACGCGAGCGCCGCGATCGAGTTGGCGCCGCGCATCCAATCGATGGGGCTGGACGCGCTCGCGCTCGACACCGTGCGCGCCGCGCTCGACTGGGCCGGGGGCGAACGCATGCTCGAGCGCCGCGCGCGCGTGCTCGCCACCGAGCTCGCGCTGACCGTGGTCACTCCGCGCCGCGGGCGCGACGCCCGCGAGCAGACCGGCCTCACCGAGCGCGAGTGGGTCATCGCGCGCGCCGCGGCCCGCAGGGAGCGCAGCCGCGAGATCGCCGAGCGCCTCGGGGTGTCGGTGCGCACGGTCGACAACCACCTCGCGAGTGTCTACCGCAAGCTGGGCGTGGGCGGGCGGGCCGAGCTTGAGGACGAGCTGCGCGACTTCCTGTGATGCGCTGACGCGCCGCGGTGACGCGCCGCACGGCCGCGCCGCGCTGTCACGCCGCGCCGCCACGCCGGTCTGCCGGCTGGTGCTCGACCCGCGCGGCCCCTACTTCGACGCGATGGCGTACGTCACATTCACCGCACCGGTCTCGCTGTCGGGAACCGAGCTGACGCTGACGGTGTAGGTGTCGTTCTCGTAGCTGCGCGAACTCAGAACGTCGATCGACGACTCGCTGACCATCGTCCAGCCGGAGCCCTCAAGCTCGGCGTAGATGCCGTCGACGACGCTCGCATCCGCGACGACGATGGTGGCTCCCCACGTGCCGTCGACGGCCGACGAGAACAGCACGTCGCCCTCTGGGGTGGGCACATCGGCTGGCCAGCTGACGGGCAGGCTCGCGCCGCTGCCGGGCAGCGACACGTCGACGTCACCACCGCTCTCGCCCTCGATCGCGCCCTCGATGACGTTTTCGACGCCCTGGTTCACGACGCCCTCGACGATGCCGTCGAGCGGGTTCGCGCAGGCGCTGAGGCTAAGTGCGGCGGCGAGAGTGACGCCGGCGAGCAGGATGCGGGGTGCGGTGGTCATGGCTACTCCTGGGGTGTGAAGGGTGGTGCTGAAGGGTGCTGCTGCGGGGTGGACGCGCGCTCGTGCGGCGCCGTGATGCCAGTGTTCGCCGGGGCGCGCGAAACCGGTATGAGTAGTCGCTACTCAGCCCCGCGCATCCGGATGCTCCGCGGCCGACCAGCGCGAGCATCCGCCCGGCGCCCGGCGCCCAGCCCCGCGCATCCGCCCACCCCGCGTGCGCGAGACTGAACCCCGTGCTCGGAGTGCTGACGGGGTTCGCCATCATCGGGGCCGTCGTGCTCGTCGGGTACGTGGTCGCCCGCGTCGGCGTGCTGCCCGACACGGCCCAGCCGGTGCTCGGCCGCTTGGCGTTCTTCGTGCTGTCGCCGGCGCTGCTCTTCACGGTGCTCGCGAGCGCCGACACCGCGCAGCTGTTCTCGGCCCTGCTCCCCGTATCGATCGCCGCCGCGGTCGCCTGCTTCGTGCTCTATGCGCTGGTAGCGCGGCTCGTCTGGCGGCGCGCGATTCCTGAGACCACGGTCGGCGCCCTCGCCTCGGGCTACACGAACGCGAACAACATCGGCTTGCCGGTGGCCGCCTACGTGTTGGGCGATCCGGCTCTCGTTGCCCCCGTCATCCTGTTTCAGCTGATCGTCGCGGGGCCGGTCGCGCTGACGATTCTCGACCTGTCGACGAGTGGACGGGTGTCGCTCGGGCGCATCCTGAGTCAGCCGATGCGCAACCCGATCATCATCGGCGCGGCCCTCGGCGTCGTCGTGTCGGTCACGGGGCTTGAGCTGCCCGACCCGGTGCTCGAGCCGTTCCGCCTGATCGGCGCGGCCGCCGTCCCGACCGTGCTGTTGCTCTTCGGAATGTCGCTGCACGGGCGACGCGTGCTCGAACCCGGCACCGCGCGACGGGATGTTGTTCTCGCGACCGCGCTCAAGGTGACCGTCATGCCCGTGGTCGCCTGGGCGGTCGGCGCGCTGGTGCTCGGGCTCGACGGGGTCGCACTGTTCACGGTCGTGACGCTCGCGGCGCTGCCGACCGCGCAGAACGTGTTCGTCTACGCGACGCGGTTCGATCGCGGCACCGTGCTCGCGCGCGATGCCGTGCTGCTGTCGACGGCGCTGTCGGTGCCGGCGCTCGTCGTGATCGCGGCGTTCCTCGCGCCCTAATGCTCGCCGCGCGCCTGACGCTCGCGCCGGCGCCGGCGGATGCCGAGCGCAATCAGCACGACGACGAGGCCGATGAGGATCACGAGCAGCACCTCGCCGTACTGCGACGCCGCCTCTTCGACGACGCGCCAGTTCGCGCCGAGGATGTAGCCGAGGACGACGAAGATCGTGTTCCAGATGCCGCTGCCGAGGGTCGTGAGCCCGAGGAATAGCCACACGTTCATGCGCGCGACGCCCGCCGGAATCGAGATGAGGCTGCGCACGAGCGGCACGAAACGGCCGAAGAAGACGGCGACGGCGCCGCGGCGCTTCTCGAACCAGTGCACCGAGGTGCGAATGTCGTCGCCGCGCATCAGCGGAACCTTGTCGGCGATGCGCGCCAGGCGTTCGGCACCGAGACGGCGGCCGAGCCAGTAGAGGGCGAAGGCGCCGACGACCGAGCCGATGGTGGTGGCGATGATGACGGCCGTGACCGTGAACGCACCGCGGCTCGCGGTGAAGCCCGCGAGCGGCAGGATCACCTCGCTCGGGATCGGCGGGAAGAGATTCTCGAGCGCCACCAGCAGGCCGGCGCCGAAGACGCCGAGGGTCTCCATGACGGAGACGATGATGTCGTCGAGTTGCACGCGCCGAGCGTAGAGCCTGGGACTATGCGTTGGCTCTAGAAGATCATCGGCCGGTCGTCGTCGTCCTCGTCGTCATCCACGAGGTCGACGACCACGGGCACGTGGTCGCTCGGCGAGTCCCCCTTGCGCTCGTCGCGCGCAATGTGGGCGCTCTCGACGCGATCGGCGAAGCCGCGCGATCCGAGAATGAAGTCGATGCGCATCCCCTCATTGCGGGGGAATCGCAGCTGCTTGTAGTCCCAGAACGTGTAGCCCGCGGGCTGGTGCGGGCGCACGACGTCGCTGAGTCCCGCCTCTTCCAGCGCGGCAAACGCCTCGCGCTCGGCCGGGGAGATGTGAGTCGAGACGCCCGGCACGAAGCTCGGGTCGCCCATGTCGTCGTCGAGCGGGGCGACGTTGAAGTCGCCCATGAGGGCGAGCGGATGCGCGGGGTCGGCCTCAAGGGTGCGCCTCGCGTCGTCGGCGAGCGCGCGCAAAAAGCGCAGCTTGTACTGCATGTGCGGGTCGTCGAGGGCGCGGCCGTTCGGCACGTAGAGGCTCCAGAGGCGCAGGCCTGCGACGGTTACGCCGAGCGCGCGCGCCTCGAGCGGCGCGTCGTCGCCCTCGTGGCCCTTGAGAAACCCGGGCTGCCCGGCGAAGTGCGTTTCGACGTCGGTCATCGGCAGGCGGCTCGCGATGGCGACGCCGTTCCACTGGTTGAGCCCGTGCGCGATGACCTCGTAGCCGGCGGGCTCGAAGCCGTCGAGCGGGAACTGTTCGGGCTTGCACTTGATCTCTTGCATCGCGAGCACGTCGATGTCGGCGTTCACCAGGTAGTCGACGACGCGGCCGTGCCGGGTGCGGATCGAGTTCACGTTCCAGGTCGCGATGCGCATGGAATGAGCCTAGGGCCGCGGCGACGGCACGATGGTGGCCGCCGTGGGCGGTCGCGCGATCATGTGTCGTCCCGTTCCGCGGGGGGCGCCGCTATGACTCGAAGCGCAGCAATCCGTCGCTTATCCATCGTCACAACCTGGAGCGTCGCACCGTCGACCTCGACAACATCGCCCACCGCGGCCAGCCGGCCAAGCTGTTCGACGACGAATCCTGCAATGGTGTCTGAAGAGCCTCGGATTAACGAGACTCCGGTTGCCTCCTCGAAATCCTGCAGATTCAGACGACCGTCAACGATGTCGGTTGCCCCGCCGACTGCGTCCCGCGCGGTGTCGTACTCATCAAAGATTTCGCCGACTACCTCTTCGACCAAATCCTCCAGCGTGATGATTCCATCCGTGCCGCCATATTCATCGATGACGATCGCAATGTGGTCACCGTCGGCCCGCATCTGCGTCAGTGTCGGCAGCACGCGAGCCGTCGAAGGGAAGCATTTCACCGGGCGGGCGATCGACTGCACGGTCGAGTCGGGGTTCTCCGCGACGGCCTCGAGGAGATCCCGAACGTGCACGAAGCCGGTGAGGTCATCCATGGAGCTTTCGCGGACGGGGTACCGCGAGAACGGCAACCGTCGCGCGCGTGAGACGGCTGCCGCGATCGGCTCGTCGCCGTCAAGCGCGATGACCTCAGGGCGCGGCTGCATGACCTCACTGAGCTGCCGCTCCCGCAGCGACAGCACGTCGTCGAGGATGCGACGCTCGTCGTCGGGCAGACCCTCGTGGCTGGCCACGATGTCGCGGAACTCTTCTTCTGAGATGGCGTCTGCCTTTTGATGAGGGTCGCCTCCCAACAGTCGCACGACAGCGTTGGTGGAGGTGGACAGGAGCCAGATGACCGGCCTCATGAGGTGCGCAAAACCATCGAGCACCGGCGCGACCACGTACGCGAACTGCGCGTTCTTCTGCAACGCCAGCCGCTTGGGGGCCAATTCGCCAAGCACCAGCGACAAATAAGCGATCACCAGGGTGAGAAGCAGGGTCGCGACGATCTCGGCAGCGCGCTCCTCGAGTCCGAGTCCGACGAGCAGGGGAGTGACGGCGGGCGAGAGAGATGTAGCGCCGAACGCCGCAGACGCGAACCCGGCGACGGTGACACCGATCTGCACGGCTGAGAGGAATCGATTCGGATTGGTCGCGAGGGCGGCGACGCGTTCGCCCCGGCGGCCGCGCGTCGACAGCACTTTGACCTGCGATTCACGCAGCGTCACGAGAGCCATCTCGGTCGCGGCGAAGACGCCGCCGATGAGAACAAACACCAGTACAAGCGCGGCGTTGATCAAGATGTCCACAGTCACGCGCGGGCCACTCTCGCTTCGGCGCTCACACACGTGCCGGTTAATCCGGCGAGGGGTCGCATGACCAGACGATAGCGCGTGGCCGTTGGAGTGGGCTGAGGCCTGCATGCGCGATGGTGTGTCGGGTCAGTGCCACCGGCACTCGCGCGATGCGCATGGAATGAGCCTAGTTAGAGTTGAGCTTGTGACTGAAGCACGCCAGCAGCTGATCGACTTTATCCGTGACGAGGCCGTCTTCCACGGCGACTTCACGCTCACGAGCGGCAAGAAGGCCTCGTACTACATCGACCTGCGCAAGGTCAGCCTCGACTACCGCGTCGCGCCGCTCATCGGCCGGGTGATGGTGCCGCTCATCGACGAGTTCGACGGCATCGTCGCCGTCGGCGGGCTCACGATGGGCGCCGACCCGATCGCCGCCGCCGTGCTACACCAGGGCGCCGCGATGGGCCGCACGTACGACGCGTTCGTCGTGCGCAAAGAGCCGAAAGACCACGGCCGTGGCAAGCAGGTCGAGGGCCCCGACCTGGCCGGCAAGCGCGTCGTCGTGCTCGAAGACACGTCGACCACCGGGGGGTCACCGCTCACCGCCGCGCGCGCGCTCGAGAAGGTCGGCGCCGAGGTCGTCGCCGTCGCGGTCGTCGTCGACCGCGCGACCGGAGCCCGCGAGGTCATCGAAGAGGCCGGGTACGCCTACCGCGCCGCCATCGGACTCGAGGATCTCGGGCTGGCATGACCGAGAACGAGGGTCGCTGGCCGTTCGGCGGCGACGATGACGCCGCCTCGACGGGTGATGATGAGGATGCGCGCCGCACGTCGCCGACGGATCCGGCGTCGCCTGCGGCCCCGCCCACGGCCCCGCCTGCATCGCCCGCTCCGCCCCTCGCTCCGTGGATCCCGGGGCAGCGCGCGCAGGACGAGCCGCCCACCGATCCCACGTTCACCGAGCTGATCTCGCGGCCGGCCCCGCCGAGTGCGCCGCCGCCGTCGCCGCTCGTCGAGCCGGTCCTTCCGCCGCCCGCCTTGCAGCCGCCGCCTGCGCTCATCCCACCGGCTGAGCCGCCGAGCTACCCGGCGGGCACCTTGCCCTTCACGTCGCAGTCGCCGACGTTGCCGACGGAGCCGCCGACCGACCCGAGCGCAGCTCCGAGTTACCCGGCCGTCCCCCCGCGCATCGAAGATGTCGCGACCGAGGCGATGCCGGTCATGAACGAGCCTCTGCCGACCGAGGCGATGCCCGCCGCCGAGGTGCCGGGTGACGCCGCGACCGAGCTGATGCGCGCTCCCGCCCCTCCCGGCGTCGGCGACGCGCCCATCGGAGGCGACGTTGATGGCGACGTCCTCGCCGAGGTTTTCGCTGAAAGCAACTTCCGTGAGTACGAGCCCGAGCCGCTGCTGCTTCCCGCGCCGAGCCCCGCGCCCGCGCCCGCCGGGGCGTACCCGGCGGGCGGCATCGCGCCGGGCGCCGTGTCGGGGGCCGCGATGAGCGGGGCGGGAGGCGTCCCCGGGGACGCGCCCCGGGCATCCGGGGGCGGCGTACCGACGCCGCTGCTGTGGACGGCCGGCGTGCTGGGCGCGATTCTGCTGCTGATCGGCCTGTTCTTGCTCGGCACGCGGATTCCGGAGTGGACGGCGGCCGAGCCCGAGCCGACGCCGACCGCCGAGCCGGAGCCCACGCCTGAGCCCGAACCGGAGCCGGAGCCCGACCCCCTTGAGGGCGTGCCCGACGGCGTTCCGCTGCCCGCCGGCGAGTGGCAGTGGTCGCTGCTGCGCGGCGGGGAGTGCATCGAGCCGTGGGTGTCGCCGTGGGAGGAGCAGTTCACCGTCGTCGACTGCGCCGAGCCGCACGCGGCCCAGCTGGTGCTGCGCGCGCCGATCGCAGAGGCTCCGGAGGAGTATCCGGGGCCGGAGGCGATCTCGGCTCCGCTGACGCTCGCCTGCTCGTCGCCCCAGGTCATCGACTACGGCCAGGCCGGGGCGTTCGACGACATTCAGATTCAGACCGCGTATCCGGTCACGCCCGAGGAGTGGGCTGAGGGGTACCGCGAGTTCTTCTGCTTCATCTCGCGGTCGAGCGGCGAACCGCTGACCGGCAACCTCACGCTGGCGCCGCCGTCGGCGGATGCCCCGACTGCGGGGTCGACGCCGTAACTCTGGGTGAGACCCCGCTACATCTCGACTTCGACGGGCCCCGGCGCGACGAGCTCGTGCACGCCCTCGAGCACCTCGCTCGGGCGGAAGGGGTAGCGGTCGATCTCGCGCTGATCGCTGATGCCGGTCATGACGAGCACCGTGTGCAGGCCGGCCTCGATGCCGGCGACGATGTCGGTGTCCATGCGGTCGCCGATCATGCCGGTGTTTTCGCTGTGCGCGCCGATGCGGTTCATCGCCGAGCGAAACATCATCGGGTTCGGCTTGCCGACCACGTAGGGCTCTTTGCCGGTGGCCTTCGTGATGAGCGCGCTGATGGCGCCGGTCGCCGGCAGTACGCCGTCAGCGCTCGGGCCGGTCGCGTCGGGGTTCGTGGCGATGAAGCGGGCGCCGTTATTGATGAGGCGGATCGCCTTCGTGATCGCGTCGAACGAGTAGTTGCGGGTCTCGCCGACGACGACGTAGTCGGGGTTCGTCTCGGTCATGATGAAGCCCGCCTCGTGGAGGGCGGTCGTGATGCCGGCCTCACCGATGACGAAGGCGCTGCCGCCGGGCATCTGGCTCTTGCAGAAGTCGGCGGTGGCGAGCGCACTGGTCCAGATCGACTCTTCGGGAACGTCGATGCCCGACGAGCGCAGGCGCGCGGCCAGGTCGCGCGGGGTGAAGATCGAGTTGTTGGTGAGCACGAGGAACGGGGTTCCGGTGTCACGCCACTGCTGGATCAGCTCGGCGGCTCCCGGCAGGGCGTGGTTCTCGTGGACGAGCACTCCGTCCATGTCGGTCAGCCAGCATTCAACGTCGCGGCGGTTGCTCATGGGTCAAGGCTAGTCGGGCCAGGTTTCGCGCGTGATGCCAAGCCGTTTCTCGATGGTGCGAAGCGCATCCTCGCTTTGATCGATGCTGAGGCTGCGTCGGCCCAGTGCGCGGGCGACGGCGGCCGTCGTGCCGGAGCCGGCGAAGGGGTCGAGCACAACGTCGCCCTCGCGGCTGGAGGCGGTGACGATGCGACGCAGGATTCCTTCGGGCTTCTGCGTCGGGTACCCCGTCTTCTCGCGGCCGGAGGTGGTGACGATCGTGTGCCACCACACGTCGGTGGGGAGCTTGCCGCGGGCGGCCTTCTCGGGCGTGACAAGCCCCGGAGCCATGTACGGCTCGCGGTCGACCGCCTCGGAGTCGAAGTGGTACCGCTTCGGGTCTTTCACGTACACGAGGATCGTGTCGTGCTTGGTCGGCCAGCGGCGGCGCGCCTTGGCGCCGTAGTCGTAGGCCCAGATCAGCTCGTTGAGGAAGCAGTCGCGGCCGAAGAGCCCGTCGAGGGCGACCTTCGCGTAGTGCGCCTCGCGGTAGTCGAGGTGCAGGTAGAGGGTGCCCGTGGGGGCGAGCAGGCGGTGCGCCTCGGCGAGCCGGGGGGCGAGGAAGGCTTCGTAGTCGTCGAAGGTGTCGGCGTACTGGGCTTCGCTGTCGACGTGCATCGTGTAGCTGGTGCCGGCGTATCCGGTGCGCGCGCCGTCGGGGTCGCGCTCGTGGCGGGTGACGCGGCGCAGCTGGGTGCGGCCCGTGTTGAACGGAGGGTCGAGGTAGGCGAGGTCGACACTCTCGTCGGGGAGGGCCTGGAGGAGGGGCAGGTTGTCACCCTGAAACAGGCGGTGCGGATGCTCGGGGCTCGGCACGAGCGACGGGTCCCGCTCGATCTGAGCCCCGTCTGCGTCCTCCGCCATGCGCCGAGGTTAACAGGCGAGTTGTGCCCGACACGGCCATCACCTCGACTGGTCGATGGTGACGCGAGGCTGGCTGAAACACGCCGTGTGTCCGAGGGTCTCGAGCTGTGCCTGGGCTGTGTCGACTCGGACAGACACGTACGCGCGCATCCCGCTGTCGTTCTCCAGTTTGATGAACTCCAGTCGGCCCGGCGTGGCTTCCGTTGAGCGCGTGACGACCCACTGTGTGCGTTTCTCGTAGTCGTCGGCAATGCGTTCGAGAATCGCTTCGGGATTCGCGGAAGGCGCGAGGACGCCGCCGTGGGCGTTGAGCACCATGGTTCGCGAATGATCATTCAGGCACGCCAACTGCCGAGATGATCGCGACCAGCGCGGCAAGGGCGCGATCATCTCGGTGGGCTCGACCAACGTCATCACGTGGTCGAGCGTCTCTGTGTACTCGCTCATGGCTGTCTTAGCCGTTCGACCGGTGCCGTCGTACTGGGCGAGGGGGTCTGACGTGAGTGCGTCGAAGGGTGTGGCGGCGCACCCTCCGATCAGCAAGATGCTGACAAATACGGCACCGGCATGCGCGATGCCGGCTACCCGCCGGCGCTGACCTTTGATCGGTTACATCACGCGCGCTCCTTTGTCTGATGCACATCGGTTCATGCACATCACGGGTGGTCGAGGAGCGCTGACGCTAACGCGCTCGCACTCTTCCGAACTGCGCCGGGCTGCAGATGTGGACAGTCGTTCGGTGCGTCGCTGATGTGGACCGCGAGTGTCGAGCGGACAGCGTTTGGTGGGTCGTGAGCATCGCCTTGGCCTACCGCAGCGCATAGTCCGACGGCGTTGCCTACCCCGACGGCCTTGCCTACCCCGACGGCAGCGCCTGTGCCGGTTCGCTGCGGTAGCTGCGGCCGGATGGGGACGTCCAGAGCAGGGTGCCGCCGCCGTCGTGTTGCACCCGCCAGCGGGTGTGATGTTTCAGGCGGTGGTGGCTGGGGCAGAGGTGCGCGAGGTTGTCGGCGGATGTTGTTCCGCCGTGCTGCCAGTCGCGCGTGTGGTCGACGTCGCTGTGGGATGCGGCCCGCCCGCAGCCGGGGAACCGGCAGTACTCGTCGCGAACGCGCAACCACATGCGCATGTCGCGTGGCACCACGTAGCGGTCGCGACCCACTGAGAGCGTGGCGCCGGTTTCGGGGTGGGTGAGTATGCGGATAAAGCTGGGTGCCGCTGCGGCCAGGCGGCGCGCTTCGGCGTCAGGGATCGGTCCGTGGCCCTCGATGCTCGCGACCTCGTCAGTGTCGCGGCCGAGCAGCGTCAGAACCGGCACGGTCACGAGCACGGTGGGGCGAATGCCCGTGCCGGTTCCTGAGGCCGGCATCGCGCCGTCGAACAGCAGGTCGCGCAGCACGTCGGCCCGCCGCTGAGGCAGGGTTCGGCTGTCGCTGTCGCTGTCGCTGTCGCTGTCAGCAGCGGCGGTGGCGTGGTCGTCGGCCCGCGCGATGCTGTCGCTGCGCCGATCGGTGCGCCCCAGCTGGTTCGCGATGTCGCTGATGCGGTTGTAGGCGGCCCAGGCGTCGGCGGCGGGCAGGTATGCGGTGAGGTACGCCATGCCGTCGCGCGCGGGCTCGACCCAGACGCCGCGCTCGGCAATGCGTTCGGCGCAGCGGCGCTCGCGGGTCAGGGGTTCGAGCCGCTCGCGCAGTCGCCGCGCTCGTTGCCGGAACCGACCCGGGCTCGTCACTTCGGCGTGACGCAGAGCCTGCTGCTCAAACTCGGCGACGACCTCGGTAGCGGTGGGAAGCGCGTCAGCCGCGTCGCCGTGACGGGATTCAGCGAGCATCCGATCACGGTCGTCGACGACGGTCGAGATCGTCGCGGCCTCGTCGACCATCGCGACGGCATGACCGAGGGCGATGCGCCCCTCGGCGAGTGCCGCCCGGGTCGCCGGGAGGCGCGTCGCGAGCGCGCGGCTCTGCTCGATGAGCTCGGAGGCCTGGCGCTCGCTGATGCGCATTGCACAGGCGAGTTCGCTCGCGGCGACGCGGCGGGCGCGGGTCTCGGCGTTCCAGCCGTCGGCGGTGCCGGGGGTCGGAACGGGGCGACCGGCCGCAGCGTCAATCAGGTTCTCGCGGGTCAGGATGTGCGTGAACAGTTGGTCGATCGCCGTCGCGCGCATCGCGTGAACGCTCGCGACCACCCGCTCGGTCGCGAGGATCGCGTCAAGGAGTTCGTTCGTCGCCCCGTCGGTCACGTTGATCAGCTCGACGGTCGTCGTCGCGGCCGTGGTGTTCGCGTCACCTGCAGAGTCTCCCGCGCCGGCACGAGTGCCCGCGCCCGCGCTAGTACCCGCACCCGCGCCCTCGCCGGCACCAGCACCCGCGCTCGGGCGAGACGTGTCGTCGCTCTCGCGCTGCGGGTCGGGGCTGGTCATGAGAGAAGTAGACCAGGGACCACCGACATTGCGGGGTTGTCCATCGGGGCGCTTTATGTTCCTGTGAACCAATTCCTGACCAGGTGTTTTGTGGAGGAGCCGCACCGAACGCGCGAGGCGATCGAGCATCCTGCGGGTGCATATACGAGGCGCGACCGCGGTCGGCCAGCGGGTGTTGCGCGCCTACTCTGATCACATGCCCGCCGACCTGCCCGCGACGCCCGAGCACGCAGCAAATCGCGAAGCCTTCCCGGCCCGCGACGACGCCGACCCGCCCACCGAACCCACCCCCACCCCCACCCCCACCCCCACCCCCGAGCACACCACCCACGGCGTGGGCCCGCACCCGCTGCCTCACCCCACCGACCCGCACTTCGACCCCGAGCTGCTCACCCACGGCGACACCCGCAACGTCATCGATCGCTACCGCTACTGGCGGATGGAGGCGATCGTCGCCGACCTCGACACCCGCCGGCACCCGTTCCACGTGGCGATCGAGAACTGGCAGCACGACCTCAACATCGGCTCGATCGTGCGCAGCGCGAACGCCTTCCTCGCCGCCGAAGTGCACATCGTCGGCCGCCGCCGCTGGAACCGCCGCGGCGCCATGGTCACCGACCGCTACCAGCACGTGCGTCACCACGAGACGATCGACGACCTCGTCGCGTTCGCCCGCGCATCCGATCTGCCGATCGTGGCCGTCGACAACGTGCCCGGATCCCGCCCGGTTGACGCCGCTCCCCTTCCCGAGCGGTGCATCCTGCTGTTCGGTCAGGAGGGCCCCGGACTCAGCCCCGAGGCGCTCGCCGCGGCCGACGAGGCTGTCGAAATCACGCAGTACGGGTCGACCCGCTCGATCAACGCATCCGCCGCCGCCGCGATCGTTATGCACGAGTGGGTGCGGGCGCACAAGGCTTGACGCACCCGCGTCGACCCGATGAACTAGCCGCATGACGGCGATCACCGACGACCTGCCCGCCCAGCTGATCCACGCCGAGCACGAGGGGTGGGACGCCGTCTGCCGCGGCGACGGCGGCACCTTCTACCTCCGGGCGATGACGCCCGACGGCGTGATCATCGTCGAAGACAGCGTCATCGAGCGCGACGCCGCCATCGCCGCTCTCGACGGCCAGTCGTGGGAGTCGTACGAGATGAGCGAGCACCGCGTCGTGCGCCTCGGAGACCGCGCGGCCACCCTGGTCTACCGGGTGCGGGCCCAGCGCGGCGAGCAGATCTTCGAGCGCCGGCTCGCCACCACCTACGTCTACAGCGAGGGCCGCTGGCGCGTCGCCGTGCACCAGCAGACGCGCATTCGCTAGCGCTGGTTCCGGATGCGGCGGCGCGATCGTGTCCGCCGCGCGTCGCCCTGATTCGGGATGCTCGCCGCCGCTCTCAGCGCGCCTTCCGCACCCGAATCGGCCCCTTCGCCGTCGACGGGTCGACCACCTTCCCGCCCTGCGTGATCTCCACTTCGCCGGCCGCGACGAGGCGCCGGGCCGCACGCCGGGCAGGCTCCATGAGCTCGCGCCACGGCTCGTTGCCCGGCAGTCCGCGGGCGGCGGCGACGGCGCGCGCCGCCTCGGACGGGCAGATTGTCGCGGACGCGGCCCGAGCATCCAGTAATTCGCGGATGCTCGCCTCGAGTTCGCGATCAACCTCGCGAACTCCGCGGGCGCGGCACGCGTCGCTGCAGTACTTCACGCTCGCCCAGTCGCGGGCCCACTTGGCGCGCCACTCGATGCGGCGTCCGCAGGAGGCGCAGGTCTTGCCGCTGCGGTCGTCGAGCTGACCGGGCGCGGTCGCCGAGTCGCCCGAGGTGCGCGCGTCGCGCCCCGGCCGCTGTCGTCCCATGGGGAAAGCGTGCCGCGCCGAACTGCGGGTTCGCTCAGCGCGGGCGACTGTGCCGACCGCGATCCGCATCTCCAGGGGTCGATCGCGCCCCGAGTGGGCAGTTGTGGGGGTTTCGACTCGAGGAGGGCCCCACAACTGACCATTCGCGGCGATACTGTGCGGCTCGAGGCCGATCGTCAGTCGCGCCCGCGACGCGAACGCGCGAGCAGCAGCCCGACCCCGGCGACGACGCCCACGACTACCGCGGTGCCGCCGAACAGCAGCGCCTGCCCGCCGAACTCGTAGGCGACACCCGACGCGGCTGCTGCGACCGTCGCCGCCGCGAGCCCGATGCCGCGCAGCAGCCCCTGCGCTGTGCCGGCTCGCGCCGGGTCGACCGCGTGGGCCATCGCCGCCGCCGCGCCGACGAAGGCGAGCGCCTGCCCGGTCGACTCGACGAAGCCCATGCCGGTCGCGAGGAACGGGTTGCCGACCACCGCGTAGAGCCCGACGATCGGCAGCAGAATCACGAGCCCGCGCCAGAACGCTGACACTCCGCCACGCCGGTCGGCGAGGCGCCCGGCCCAGCCCGCGAGCAGCACGTACGGCACGGCGAAGATCGCGTAGCTCGCCGCGATCAGCACGGGGTCGGCACCGATGTCGGCCATGTAGCGCGGCCAAATGCCGTCATATGCCCCCGTCGGAATCATCACCGCGGCGTACAGCAGCACGATGCCGACGATGCGCGGCGAGCGCAGCAGGTCGAGCCCCGTGCGCGGTGCCGCCGAGCCGAACCGCTGGGTGCGGTCGGCGTCGGTCACGTCGAATCCGAGCACGCCGGCGGCGATGCCCCCGGTCTCGGGTTGCGCGTGGTCGCCATCGAAACCGGTGCGGCTTCGCGACGGTTCGGCGTCCGTCGCGCCGCCGCGAGCCTCCCCGGCGTGCGCCGCCTCTCGGAACCCGAGCAGCACCGGCATGAGCGCGAGCATGACGACCCCCGCCGACACGGCGAGGATCACACTTGGCCCGGCGATGGCCAGCGCCAACCCCGACGCCAGCGGCCCGAGCGCGATGCCGGCGAGCTCGCCGGCTCCGAGACGCCCGAGCAGCTCACCGCTGCGCTTGTGATCGTGCCGCACGAGCAGGGCGCTCGCCGCGATGACGAAGATGCCGAAGCCGAAGCCGCCGACGGCGCGCCCGGCGATCAGCTGAAGTCCGCTCGTCGCGAGGGCGCTGAGCGCGAGCGACCCGGCGACCATCACGACGCCGATGATCGCCATGAGTCGCGCGTGCCCGCGGTCGGCGGCGGGTGCGACGATGAGTTCGGCGACGAGGGCCGCGCCGAAGCCGGCGGCGGCGAGATAGCCGATCTGCGCGGTGGAGACCCCGAGGTCGTCTTGCAGCGACGGGATCAGCGGGAAGATCACGAACGACGCCGCCGACAGCGTCACCATGGCGCCGACCACGCTCGGGACGAGCAGGCGGGCACGCCGTGCCTCTCGCTGCTGCGCGTTCACGATCAGAAACCTTTCGTGCGTTATTGTCCAAGTGGACTACACACTAGCATCCCGTTATCCACCCGGACAAGATCATGTGCCACCGCCTATGCTCGACCCATGGCCGAGCGCAAGACATCGGATGAGCGGCGCGAGCAGATCCTGCGCGCGACCCTCGTCGTTGTCGCCCAGAAGGGCTTCGCCGGCGTGACCCTGCGCGACGTCGGCGCCGAGGCGGGCATCGCCCACGGCCTCATCCGCCACTACTTCGCCGGGCGCGATGAGCTCGTCGCCGCCGCCTTCGACTACGCGGTCACCGCCGAGCTCGCGAGCGACCACGCCCTGCTCGACGGCCTCGACCCGGTCGCCGCCCTCGCCGGATGGCTCTCGGCCACCCCCGAAAACCACTACATCGTGTGGATCGACGCCTGGAGCGAAGCCCCCCGCACGCCCGCGCTCGCCGCCGCGCTCGATCGCCACCATCGCGACTGTGAGCGCATCCTCGCTGACCAGATCGCGCGCGCGGTCGCCGCAGGCGCCGCGACGAGCGCCCACCCCGATGAGGATGCGCGGATGCTCACCGCCGTCGCGGACGGCGTCGCCGTGCAGCACCACGCCATGGGCATCGTTGACGTCGACGAGGCGAACGCCATCGTGTTCGCCGCCGCCGAGCAGCGCCTCGGCCTCGAGGCCGGCAGCCTCGCCCGCGCCAACCCCGTGCCCGCCCGCGGGCAGTGGGCTGAAGCGTGAACGCCAACCTCTCACAAACCGGCTTCGTGCAGTTTTCAGTGCGCTAGCTATGTCGTTTAGTGCGGCGCCTTGACGGAGAAACAGCACGCGGCCCGTGGCCGCTGCCGCTGCCGGAAAGGGTATGGCCAGGCCGGTTCTTCGCGATTGCTTGAGCGAGGCCGCTAAATTTCTGGAACCGCCGCGATTTCTTGATTACGAAACGCGGTACGTACCGCATTGATTTCGGCCCTCTCACGTCGACCTTTGGGCGTTTGCGATGTTGGCGCCGCAAATCGCGGGGCGAGGTGTGTTGCACTACGAGAATGCTCGATGTCAAGCCACAGCCCGACCTGAGCCTTGGCGTCAGATGGCGTTTCGGCCCCGGAATGCGCTAAACGCATGAAGAGTCCGAGACGACGGACGTCCCTGCGAGTCTTTAGCTTTGGACGCTGCGCGCAGTGTGTGAGGACTGTTGACTCATTCCCTTCCCCAAGTTATCAACGGATCTGCGCAAATCTCACGCAAAGGGTCGCTTGCCGCAAGCCCCGAAAGCGACGCAAGATCGAATATGACGCCGCCTCCTAGTAGGTCTTCCTCATATCGTTGATAAGTCGGGAGTTCGGGAGGGTTAATCCCGTTTTCCAATAGACAATCACGAAAGAGCGAAGTTCGCTCGTATTGCTTCAGCGCGAACGCCGCATCGTACGTCTCCCCGGGGGAGTTCACTCCCGTCTCATTCCCGCACTCGGCAAAGTCTTCGTTGAAAACGGTGGTTTGCTCTGGCGGCACCATGATCGAGTTAGCGCCGCCGTCGTCTTGCACGTCCCACCCGCGGGAACGAAGACAGTCCCCCATTCGTTGGGAGGCTTCATCCGCGTTCCGGGGTGCTGAAGTTTCGCTTGGGGGTGATGAGTCACCTTGGGGGGCGCTTCCCGAGCAGGCCGCGAGCAGTCCTACTGCGACGAGAGCGGCTCCGCTCGCAAGTACCCGGCGCTTCACTTAGTTGACCTTCGGCCCGCAAGTCCCGTTGGCGGACAAGATGAAGTAGATGCTAGAAACTTGCACATTCCAGCCGCCGCTACTAACGCCAGGATTTGACGTTCCCTTAGCGCCGACACCGTAGACAATGCGGATCAGGCCATTCGAATATCCGTGTGTTGTAGGTGTTGTAGCAGTAGGGGCGTTCGTCGCTGAAAGGGTGCTGGTGATCCCGTACTGCTGGTGGCTCAAGCAATTCTGGGTGCCGCTGCGTGAGTCGGCCGCGGAAGCTGGGGTCGCAGCGCTGACCGCTAGGGCGAGCGCCGCGGCTCCGCCAATCATCAAGTTTCGAATTGACATCCTGGACATGATCATGAACCCGCATTCTGCGAACTTTTGTCGTTCTCGGCTTATGGTGGACCGCTTTGTCCACCCGTCGATTGGCAGAGTAGCACTCACCTACCAACTCCTCAAGGCTCGACGGCGCCACAAGCAGAATGAATACGAGGAGGGAGGACGCCGTCACGGAACCCGCAACTCGCGGATCGGCTCCCGTCGTGCGGCGACGGTCGCGGGCAACAGCGCAGCGATGACGGCAACGACGACGGCGAGAACCGCGACCGCGCCGGCGAAGTCAGCGCCTGGCAGAGGATCGCCGGTGGCGGCGAGCGTAGTTAGTGCCGCGCCGGTGCCGAAGGCAGCGCCGACGATCGCGACCATTGTCATTTGCAGCAGCACGAGGGTGACGATGAGACTGCGGGATGCGCCGAGCGCGCGCCGGCGCCCGTAATCTTTGCGGCGCAGCAAGGTAAAGCCGTAAAGAATCGCGGCGACAAGTAGGGCGCTGATGCCGAAGATCACGAGCACCAGTTCGCGCCCGAACGTACCCAGTTGCCCCTCGATGATGGCCCTCAACTGCGCAATCCCCTCGCTGGTTGTCAGCGTCACAGTGGTCGGGTCATCAACAGCGAGCAACGATCCAGTCGCGGCGGCAACCGCGCCGACAAGGTCGGGGGTGTCGGCGATGACGACCAGCACGCTCACCGCCCCGACGCTGTCGTCAGGCTGCGGAGCGATGACGAGGGGCTCGAGGAAGGCCAGGTAGTCGGGCACAGCGAGCTCGCCGACGATGCTGTAGTCGCGTCCGTCGTCAGAGGCGACTCCTCCGGTGCCGTCGAGCAGGCCCAGGCCGTCGATCGCGACGGGGGATGCCCACGCAGGCGAAATAATCGCGGGCGCGCCACGAGCATCCACAAGGCCGCCACCCCACAGCGTGCGCACGGGTACGGGCGCGCCACCGGCGAACGCGGTCGCGCGAGTGTCGATGGCGGGCCCGAAAGCGAGTGCGGCCTCAATGCCGTCGACGTTGGCGAGCCGGTCGAGCACCGTTGAGTCAAGCCCCGACGCGGCTTCCGCGCGCACGACGATGGATCGGGTGCCCGTCGAATCGATGGTCGACAGCACCGCGTCTTCGGCACCGACCGTGCGACCGGTGGTGAGCAGCACGCTTGCACACATCGCGGCGACGATGACGACCGAGACAAGCGAGGCGACCGGTTGCGCCCAGGCGCTGGCCGCCGCTTCACGCAGGATCGCGCCGACGACGCGCAAGCGCGCCCTCACAGTTCGACCGTCCGGTCACACTGGGCGACGATGCTCGGGTCGTGCGTCACGACAACCACGGCGGCGCCGCTGGCGGCGTGCTCGCGGAAGGCGCCCATGACCACTCGCGACGAGTCGGGGTCGAGGTTGCCGGTGGGCTCGTCGGCGAGCAGAATCCGCGGCGCATGTAGCAAGGCCCGACACAGCGCGATGCGTTGCGCCTGCCCGCCCGACACCTGGCCGGGTTTTGCGGCGGCGCGCAACTGCACGCCGAAGCGTTCCATGAGGGCGGATGCGCGCATCCGGGCTTCGCGCGGATCGTCGCCCCGATACAGCGCCGTCTCGCATACGTTGTCGAGCACGGTGCGCGTTGCATCCAGTGCTGCGTCTTGGAAGACGAAGCCGAACCGGCCAGCGCGCAGGCGTGCCCGCTCACGGTCGGGCAGGGCCTGCGCCGGCACGCCGTCGACAAGGATGTGGCCGGCGGAGGGCTTCAGCATGAGCCCGAGCAGGTAGAGCAGTGTCGACTTTCCGCGACCGGACGGCCCGGTGATGGCGACCACCTCGCCGGCATCGAATCTCTGCGACCAGCCGTCGAGCAGGGGCGCCGCACGGTCGTAGCCGAAGGTGACGTCGTCGGCGGCGAGCAGCGCGCCGTGTCTCGCCGGTCGGGGCAGCGTGCCGACTTCACTCACGCCGAACCCCTACTCACTACCGGCCGGAACGCGCACGCGCAGCCCGACACCGACGGCCGGGTCGCTCGACTCGATGACGGCGACCCCGTGGGCGCTCGCCCGCACCTCGACCGGGTAGGTGCCGCCGGCCTCGTCGACGACGACGGTGCCCGCGTTCGCCGTCGCCCTCAGCGCTGCGGTCGGCACGGTGAGCCCGGAGGCCGACTCGACGGTGATGATCTGCGAGCGCAGCAGGCTCTGCTCGGTGACCGGCAGTTCGCCGCACGCGTCGGCGCAGATCGACGCGCCGTCGTCACCTTCGAGCGACACGACGATGGTGCCAAACTCGTCGGCTGCCTGACTGGTGGCAAACGCCGTCCATTCTGCTCCGGAGGGGCTCGAAATCAGCACCCGGGTTCCGGCAGGAATCTGCGTGGCCTGCGTTTCCGTCACGGGGATGCTGAATTGCGGCGCGACAGGAAGCACTGAAATCAGGCGCTCACCTCCCGTCAGTGTCGAACCAGGTTGCACAACCTCGGCATCGAACGTGATGCGTGTCGGCAGAGCTGGCACGACGATCACATCGCCCGTCTCGACGGTCCCTGTCGCAGTGAGGCCGAGGCTGCGTTGCCACTGCCGAACTGCTTCGGCCGTGGCGGCACCGAAGCGGCCGTCGGGTTCGAATGCAAGAAACCCTGCGCCCTGCAGAAACTTCTGGAGTTGTTCGACGTCAGGCCCAGCGGTAGACGGACCGAGCGGGCGGAATGACGGAGTGGGCCCTTCGATGATGACGACGGGCCGGAGCGCGACCTCGAACAACACCGCGCCGGCGTCGACCTCATCGCCCTGGGTGAGCGACACCGACGTGATGACCCCTGCCGCCTGATTCACGCCGAGCGGCTGAGACGTCCACTGGGCAACCGAGTTCAAGGCGAGCGACGACCCCACTTCGCCCTCGACGATCTCGACGGTCGTGAAGGGACGAGCGTCGAGAACCTCCTCGGGCGGGGAAAATGCCGTGGCAACTGCCCAGCCAACGCCAGCACCGAGTGCCAACACGAGAACTACGCCGAGGGCGATGCCGCTGACGCGGGCGCCCCGCGAGCGTCGCGGTGAAGCTGAAGATTCGATGCGGGGCGACGGCTCTGGCATTCGCTCAGGTTAGCCGCAAGGCGTCCAGATCGACTCGCACTCGCGGGGTCTGGCGTGGATAACGCTCAGCGAGTAGCTGAGGAATCGTATGGACAGGGTTTCCTATCTCGCGTACCGTGCGACTGATGAAGAGGCGTCTGATGCTAGCCACCCACGCCACGAAGTGGATTCGCGGCACACTCGCTATCTCGTGTGTGCTCCTGCTCGCGGGAGTCACGGGCTGCTCGGCGAGCGACGACACTGTGCCCGCGCCGGTTGCTACCTCCGAGCGGCACGCTGCTGAACTCCGGGCTGCCTGCCTGACCGAGCGCGGATGGGATGTCGTCGTTGCGCCGGACAACGCTGTCGCGGCGGAAATCCCTGCAGATCAAATGGATGTCTATGTTCGAGACTCCGAGGAATGCGGCGAGGGCTTGGCCCCGGACCGCCAGTCATTCACGACAGAACAATGGGGCGAATGGTACGCGCTGGCTATCGAAGCCGCGGACTGTCTTGCTGATGAAGGCTTCGCTGTAGACGACCGTCCGTCTCTGCAGGCCTTCACTGATGCGAATGGCGACTGGAGTCCCCATATCGCTCTCTTTGAGGCCGGGCTCATTAGCAGCAGCCAGATCGAAAACCTCCGCGAGACCTGCCCGCAACCCATCTACTACGGGTAGCAGGCGGCAGGCGTGATCGAGCTCACTCGATAAGCCGCGGCGTCCATGGAACGCGATGAGGCTCGCGGTTCTCAGCCGAATGGGTCTTCTGGATTTTGGGGGCATGTCTCATTGAGCGCGTACCAATCGCTATCCGAGCCCGCATTGACTTCGCCATACGGAGACCATGCGTCTTCCGTGTTCCACGTCTCGAGGAACCGTTGCAAGCCAGGCGGTGTAGAGATGTCCTGACCTTCAGAACGTAGACATGGGACCAAGTCGTAAACGAAATACTCGTACAAGTACTGTTGCTGATATTCCGTAAGTTCACCCGAGTATCGCGGGTCAACCGGGTGCTTCAGTGCGCACACGTAGCGTGCCAGTTCCAGTGAGGCTGCTTGTGCTTCGGGGATCTCTGGATAGACGATCCCTCCATCTGGGGTTTCTGTGACTGTGAACCCTTCAGAGTCCAAACAGCCTCTCATTGTGGGGGCCCACTCCTCCGGCAGGATCAAGCGCACCGTTTCCACCTCTGGGAACTCGATTCCGCGGTGCCGGGCTGTGATCGCTCGTTCTAGAGACGCTTTCAGTTCTGCGAGCGCGACCTCGGGACTTACGGCTGGCAAGTCGATAGCCGAGGGTGGGGGGAGCCGTTCCTGATCTCGCGGTGGTACGCACCCCGCCAGTACTGCGGCGCCGAGGGCAGCAAGAACGACGATGGCAACTGTTCTCACCAGAACCCACCCTTCGAAAAAACGCATTTACGTCGAGTATGACGCGGCCTCGCTTGGGTACATGTGGCTCTTTACGTCCACCCAAAGGTTCATCAATGCAGTTTGCGTCGATGAAAAATGTGCCCCCGTGCCTGGACATTGACTCAAATTCGTTATCGCGCATGAGCCTGGAAGAGCTTATGTTGATTGCTCAAGACAGGCCGTGGGCTTTACATGTGGCCGTGCAAGCGAGCGGACGGTGGAGTCGTGGTTTCGGACAGTGTGGTTGAGGCAGTGCCCAAACGGCAGAAGTTGATTCCGCTCGGAGTCGGGGTCGCGCTCATCGCGGGACTTGCCGCACTCGGTTCGACGCGATTGCCGATCGCGCTGGTGGATCCGACGCCCCCGCAGCCCGATTACGTGATTCTCACGGCGGTGTGTGTAGTCGGCACTCTGCTTGTCGGCGGGGTGAGTGTTGTCACCGCGCTGCGATCGCGGGGGCGAAACCAATCGGTGCGGGGAGTTGTGGTTGCGGTCCTGATCGCGCTCCTTAGCGCAACTGTTGCGATTGCAGCGTCGATGCCGTGAACGTCTCTCTCTCCGCACCCGCGCGTACTCGGCTCGTCCTGCTGCTCACGGCCACGGCGCTCGCCTTAGCGTCATGTTCCACCGCCCCGAATGAGGGCGACGTCAATCCCACAGCGCCATCAGCTGGTCATACGAACCCTTCAATCGACAACGCGCGAGTATCGGAGTTAGGGGGCGGTTCGCCTGAGTGGCTGCGAGCCAGCGAGTCTTATGTGCGTTGCATGATCGATGAAGGTTGGGAGTCTCGCGAGACCGACAGCGGCACCATTTTCGGGTTCCCCGAGGGGCAGGAGACGGCCTTTGGAGAGTCTGATGCACGATGCAGTGCCGCCAGTGGCCAGGATGCCGTAATTGACGGGTATTCGTTGAGCCTTGACTTGCTGCGCGCGGGATACGCGGCGGCCGTGGCCACGCATGCCTGCATAGAGGCACAAGGTGTGACTCTCAGTGATCCACCCTCCGAACAGTTCTTCATTGAGAGCGGTGGCGGATGGACCCCCTACCTCGAACTCGATGATGAGCTAATCGAAACGCTCTTGCCTCTGTGCCCGCAGCCGTAGTTGCCGCCCCGGCGACCCCGAGCATCCCCGATAGACTCAGGAGTCATCCCCGTCTATTGAAAGGGACCAGCCATGCCTGCCGCTGTCATCATCGGCGCCCAGTGGGGCGATGAAGGAAAGGGCAAGGCCACCGACCTGCTCGCCGGGCGCATCGACTATGTCGTCAAGTTCAACGGCGGCAACAACGCCGGCCACACCGTCGTCATCGGCGACGAGAAGTACGCGCTGCACCTGCTGCCGAGCGGAATCCTGACCGACGGAGTCACCCCGGTCATCGCCAACGGCGTTGTCATCGACATCGAGGTGCTCTTCGGCGAGCTCGAGGCGCTCAGCGCCCGCGGCGTCGACGTGTCGAAGCTGCTGATCAGCGCCAACGCGCACGTCATCACGCACTACCACCGCACCCTCGACAAGGTGACCGAGCGCTTCCTCGGCAAGCGCCAGATCGGCACGACGGGGCGCGGCATCGGGCCGACGTACGCCGACAAGATCAACCGGGTGGGCATCCGCATTCAGGATCTGTTCGACGAGAACATCCTGCGCCAGAAGGTTGAGGCGGCCCTCGACCAGAAGAACCACCTGCTCGTGAAGGTGTTCAACCGCCGGGCGATCTCGGTCGACGAGATCGTCGACGACCTGCTGTCGTACGCCGAGCGCCTGCGGCCCATGGTCGCCGACACAGCACTCGTGTTGCACGAGGCGCTCGAGCGCGGCGAGACGGTGCTGTTCGAGGGCGGTCAGGCCACGATGCTGGATGTTGACCACGGCACGTATCCGTTCGTCACCTCCTCGAACGCGACCGCCGGCGGCGCCGCCACCGGCTCCGGCATCGGCCCGAACCGCATCGACCGCGTCATCGGCATCGTCAAGGCGTACACGACCCGCGTCGGCGCCGGCCCCTTCCCGACCGAGCTGTTCGACGAGTCGGGCGAGTTCCTGCGCAAGACCGGCTTCGAGTTCGGCACCACCACGGGGCGCCCCCGTCGCTGCGGCTGGTACGACGCCCCCATCGCCCGCTACACGGCGCGCATCAACGGCGTCACCGACTTCGTCATGACGAAGCTCGACGTGCTGACCGGCCTCGAGCGCATCCCCGTCTGCGTCGCCTACGACGTTGACGGCCAGCGCTTCGACGAGCTGCCGGTCTCGCAGAGCGACTTCCACCACGCGACGCCGATCTACGAAGAGTTCCCCGGCTGGTCGGAAGACATCTCGGGCGCTCGCAGCTTCGAGGATCTGCCGAAGAACGCGCAAGACTACGTGCTCGCCATCGAGGCGATGAGCGGCGCGCGCATCTCGGCCATCGGCGTGGGCCCCGGCCGCGACGCGATCGTCGTGCGGCACGACCTGCTCGACTAGCCTCCCTGCTGCTCGCCCGCGCGCCGCGCCGTCGCGTGGGCGGCGATGCGGCGCATCCACCGGTTGAGCGGAAACTCGCGGGGGTAGTGCTTTGCGAGCGTGTACAGCCCGCGCCACGCACGCCGACCCATGCCGCGCGGGGAATGCATGGGGCGCGCCGAAATCGGAATGGTGAGTCGAGCATCCCGAATCACGGTGACCTGCGGGGGCAGGTGGATGCTGAGATCCATGTCGTCGTGAACCCGCGCGTCGTGCCGGCAGACGGCGCCGCTGACGCGCTCCCACGCGAAGCGCCGCATCGCGAACGCCGAACCGAACACGGGCTCGTGCGCGATGGCGGCGCGCACCAGCGCGAAGTACGGGTCGAGGTAGCCGCGACTGCGGTGCGGGTGGCGCTCGCCGTCGTCCTCGCGCAGCACCCCTGATCCAGTGACGGCGACGGCCTCAGGATGCGCGGCGAACAATTCGACGGCCGTCTCGATCCAGCGCTCGTGCGGTTCGCTGTCGGCGTCGAGGCGGGCGATAAATCGGCCCGTCGCGGCATCGAAGCCGGTCGCGCTCGAAATCGGGATGCCGTGCTCGCGCTGCGTGATCACGCGCGCGCTCGCCTGCCGCGCGACGATCGCGGTGCCGTCGCTGCTGTCGTTGTCGACCACGATCACCTCACGCGGCCCGACCGTCTGACGGGCGATGGCCGCGAGACAGTGGGCGAGCATCCGGGCGTCGTTACGGGCGGGGATCACGATGGAGATGTCGGCGATCGGGCGGGTCGACCCGCCGCGCGGAACCTCGGTCGGCCCGGTGTCGAGGGCCGTCGGAAGGGACGTGTCTGGCTGCATGTCGCGATAGCAGACCGGACGGTCGGTGCGTCTGTCAACCCCTCCACAGGCACGGCCCAGCCGTCCTAAGGTCGCCGGATGACTATCGCACCCCCCATGGACTCCCGCACGGCCGACGACGCGTCGCGGCCCGGAGCCGACAACCGCGGGTCGGGTCTCACACGCCCCATGAGCCTCAGCTCGCCGCGCGGCCCCGTGACCGCCGCGCTCGCCGTCGTGCTGCGCTCGCCCGTTGACCAGCCGCCCATCGTCTCCGACCTTCCCGCCCAGATTGACCGCGCCATCGGCGCGAGCGTCGACGTGCTCAGCGACGGCGACCTGCAGCTCGCGCTGTTCTGGCTGTACGAGCTGCACTACGGCGGCATCGCCGACGTCGATGAGCGGTGGGAGTGGCAGCCCGGGCTGCTGGCCTGTCGCGCCAGCATCGAGCACGCGATGGAGGCCGCGCTGCGGGACAGCGTCCACGTGCCCGCGCCCCCCGCACAGACGGATGCCGAGAATGTCGCACAAGCGCTGTTCGCACTCACGGCGGAGGGCGACGAGCAGAGGCTCAGCCACTACATCCGCTCGGAGGCGACGCCCGAGCAGGCGCGCGAATTCCTGATCGCGCGCTCGCTCTACACGCTGAAGGAAGCCGACCCGCACAGCTGGGCGATTCCGCGGTTACGCGGCCGTGCCAAGTCGGCCCTCGTCGAAGTGCAGTCGGATGAGTACGGTGCCGGCCGCGCCGAGCGCATGCACCAACAGCTGTACGCCCGCGCGATGGAGGCCGCCGGTCTCGACTCGAACTACGGCAGCTACCTCGACGTCATCGACGCCCACACGCTGTGCGCGCTCAACACCATGAGCATGTTCGGCCTGCACCGGCGCCTGCGCGGCGCACTCCTCGGCCACCTCGCCGCCTATGAGATGACGTCGTCGCTGCCGTGCCAGCGCATCGCCGCCGGCCTTCGCCGCCTCGGTTACGGCGACGACGTCGTCGACTACTACGACGAGCACGTCGAAGCGGATGCTGTTCACGAGCAGATCGCCGGACGCGACCTCGCGGGCGGGCTGGTCGAGCAAGAGCCCGAGCTGCTCGCCGACGTACTGTTCGGCGCTGCCGCGTGTCTCGCCGTCGAGGGCAGGGCCGCCGATCACATGCTCGCCGCCTGGACGGAGGGCCGCAGCGGCCTGCGGACCCCGCCGCGCACCCACCGGGGGCTCGTTTCGGGGCCGAAGAAGCGCATCCCGTCGAAGCGCCGCCGGGTGCGTGACGGTGGGTGAGCCGGCGCGCAAGCACGTCGAGGTATTCGCCTGCCCTAACGGGCCGTTCCTCGTGCGGGGCGACATCGCGATCGAGGTCGACGACGCCGAGAACCCGGGCGGCGGAGCGCGACGCGATGAACGACGCGTCGTGGCGTTGTGTCGATGCGGGACGTCGAGCATCCGCCCGTACTGCGACGGAACACACAAGGTGATCGGGTTCCGCACGGTGCCGCCCGCGCGGTAGGGGCGATTAGGCTCGGCGTATGGACGACGCCGCCCGTGCCGAACTCGCCTCGCTTCGCAAAAGCATCGACAACATTGACGCAGCCCTCGTGCACCTGCTCGCCGAGCGCTTCAAGTGCACGCAGTCGGTCGGGCGCCTGAAGGCGGCCACCGGTATGGCGCCGAGCGACCCCGAGCGGGAGCGCGTGCAGATCGCGCGGCTACGCGCGCTCGCCGAAGAGGCCGAGCTCGATCCGGCCTTCGCCGAGAAGTTTCTGACGTTCATCGTCGCCGAGGTGATCCACCACCACGAGCAGATCGCCGGGCAGACGCCGCACGGCGAGTAGAGGCGCAGGCCGGGCGCAGGTGCGAGTTTCGGTCAACACGCCGCGCTCCCGGCCCGACGGTGTGTCGCGGGCCCCGCGCGGCAGTAGCGTCAGCGTGTGAGCGACACGCGTCCAGCTGGGAAGCCGAAAGACCCGCAGCCCGAGACCCTGCCGGCACCGGCGACGGCGGCGGGCGCGCTGGGGCCGGCCGAGCCCGCCGAGTCGGCGCAGCCGGCGGGGGCGGGGCGTGCATCCGGCGACCTGCGCATTGCGCTGCAGTTCACGGCCGCGGGCGTCGTGTGGGGCGCGAGCTTCCTGTTTATCGCGGTCGGGCTCGAGGGGTTGAGCCCCGCCCAGATCGCGACCGGACGAACCGTCTTCGGCGCCCTCACTCTCGGCATCATCGCGCTCGTCACCCGCGAGCGACTGCCGCGCAATTGGCGCATCTGGGCGCACATGACGGTGGTCGCGCTGACCCTGTGCGTCTTCCCGTACCTGCTGTTCGGCTGGGCGCAGCAGTCGGTGTCGAGCGGGCTCGCAAGCGTCTACAACGCGACGACGCCGCTCATGACGGCGCTGATGGCGGGGCTCGTGATTCGGGTCGAGCGGCTCACCCGCGAGCAGGTGCTCGGCCTCGTCGTCGGCCTCGCCGGAGTGCTCGTCATCATCGCGCCGTGGGCGGGCGTCGACCTGCGCGGCGGGCTCGTGCCGCAGCTCGCGCTGCTGGGCGCGACCGCCTGCTACGGGTTCAGCCTCGCGTACCTGCGCCGGTTCCTGCAGGGCACGGGGCTCTCGGGCGTCATGCTCGCGCTGCTCAACGTCGGCATCGCCGCCGTCATCATGCTCGCACTGACGCCGATCATCGGCCGCGACCCCATCACCCTCGACATCTGGATCGTCGGCAGCATCGTGCTGCTCGGCGTCTTCGGCACGGGCCTCGCCTACGCGTGGAACCAGAACGTCGTCCGCGCCTGGGGTGCCACCCGCGCCGCAACAGTCACCTACATCTCGCCCGTCGTGGGGGTCGCGCTCGGCATCCTCATCCTCGGCGAGGTGCTCGTCTGGAACGAGCCGGTCGGCGCGGCCCTGATCTTCGTCGGCATCCTGCTCGCCCAGCGGCGGCTGCGCCTGCCGCGTCGGCGCCGCTGAATGTCGGATGCGCGGGGCGCGTTCCCACCGATGGCGTGACGTATTGCAGGAAACGAGAGACGCCCACCGCGGAATTGCGCGGTTGTAGGTGGATGCGCACGGCTGGTTTCCTGCAATACGTCACGGCGCACGCGTGTGACGTGCGTGGGCGCGGGCTTACTGCGGCTTCGGGCGGCGGCGCTCGGGCAGGTGCAGGCGGGCGAGGATGCGGTCGACGTCGACGGGCGGGCTGCCCCCGCCGTAGCGCGACACCAGCACAGTGACGAGTACGGCGAGCGGGATCGTCCAGGCCGCCGGGGCGGCGAGGGCGGCCTGCAGCCAGGGGGCCCAGTCAGCCGCGAGCGGAGCCGCGCCCATCAGGGCTTCGCCGAGCCCCCCTGACCCGTCGCCACCGTCACCACTCGCGCCCGCCCCGGGCACCCGCAGCACCCCGAGCCCGACCGCAACGGCGCACGCGACAGCGCCCGTCAGCATCCCCGCGAGCGCTCCGCGGGCCGTGAGCCCGCGCCACCAGACGCCGAGCACGAGCAGCGGGCTGAGCGTCGAGGCGGTGAACGCGAACACGAGCCCCACGCTGCCAGCGAGCCCGGCCGGCTCGATCATCAGCACGACCAGAAGCGGCACCAGCGTCGAGGCGAGCGCCGCCACTCGGAACCCGCGCACGGTGCCGCCCGCGACCTCCTGACTGATGACGCCGGCGAGCGAGACCACGAGCCCCGACGAGGTCGACAGAAACGCCCCGAACGCCCCGGCGACGATGAGCGCGCCCAGCAGGTCACCGGCGAGCCCGTCGACGAGGCGACCCGGCAAGAGCAGGGCGACGGAGTCGGCCTGCTCGGCTGTCGCGAGATCCGGGGCGAAGACGCGCCCGAGCATCCCGATCGTCGTCGGAAACACGTAGAACGTGACCAGCAGTGCGACCGTGATGAGGGTGGTGCGGCGGGCGGCGGCTCCGTCGGGGTTCGTCGTGAAGCGCACGAGCACGTGGGGCAGGCCGAGGGTTCCGAGCAGCAGGGCGATCGCGAGCGACGCGGTCGCGTACGGGTTCACGGCGGCGGGGCCGAGCGCGGCGGGGAAGGCAGTCGCGGCGGCGACCCCGAGGTCGCGGCCGCCCACTACGACGAGCATCACGATCGCGGGCAGTGCGACCGCCGTCAGCTTCAGCCAGAACTGGAACGCCTGCACGAAAGTGATCGAGCGCATGCCTCCGGCGGCGACGATCACGCCGACGATGAGGGCCACCGCGACCGACCCGGCCCACGGCGGCAGCCCCGTCGCGATCGAGACCGTGAGCGCGGCACCCTGCAGCTGCGGCACGATGTAAAACCAGCCGATCACGATGACGAGCACGCTCGTTGCCCGGCGCACCGAGCGCGAGCGCAGCCGCGCGCCCGTGAAGTCGGGCACCGTGTACGCGCCCGAGCGGCGCAGCGGGGCGGCGACAAACAGCAGCAGCATCAGGTAGCCGGCCGCGTACCCAATCGGAAACCACAGCCCGCCCGCGCCCTGCAGCAGAATCAGCCCGGCGACCCCGAGCACGCTCGCCGCCGACAGATACTCGCCGCCGATCGCCGAGGCGTTCAGCCACGGCGGCACCGTCCGCGAGGCGACGTAGAAGTCGCGCGTCGTGCGCGACAGGCGCACCGCGAGCGCCCCGACGAGCACGGTCGTGAGGGTCACGATGATGATCGCCGCGTATCCGAAGGATGCGGGGGTCGCGTCGCTCACGGACGTCGCCGCCGCGGCGGCGCCGGCCGCGTCGGGGATGCGCGTGGCTGCGACAGCCAGCGCGTGCAGCACGCTCGCGTCGCTCACGCGTCGTCCTCGTCGCGCTCGGCGAGGGCGCGGTACTGGTCTTCGGCGCGATTCGCGGCCGTCACGGCGAGCGCGGCGATCGCGACGAGCGGCGGGTACGCGCCGAACGCGAGCACGAGCCAGCCCACCGGAACCCCGGCGATCGTCTCGTCGTTGAGCGCGGGCAGGGCGGCAACGAACGCGACGGCGGCGAGCGCGGAGGCGAAGCCGAGGGCGCAGACGATCGCGACACGCAACTGGCTGCGAATCAGGCTCGCGACGAGCACCCGCTCGGCGCTCGCCGGGGCGCCGCCGGTGAGGGGCTCGGCCGCGCGGGGCGCGAGCGGCTCACCGGCGCGCGGGGCCGCGACGCGTACGCGCGCCGCCCTCGGCGGTGTGGCCGGGTTCGCCGACGCGGGCGTCGCATCGGGAGCGCCGGGCGCAGGCGCACTCTCGGAAGCACGGTCGTCGCTCACGCCCGCCGCACCCTCATGTCGTCGAGCCGCTCGCGCAGCCCCGGCAGTGCCCGCCGACTCACCGGCAGCGCGGTGGCGCCCACCGTCACGGTCGACCCGGCCCCCGCCAACTGCAGCCGCGTGACGTGCGCGAGCGCGACGAGGTACGAGCGGTGCACACGCACGAAGCCGGCGCTCGCCCAGCGCTCCTCGAGCTCGCCGAGCGGCACCCGCACGAGAAAGCCGCCCTCGGCGGTGTGCAGTCGCACGTAGTCGCCCTGCGCCTCCGCGTACTGAATCGCGTCGCGGCGCACCATGCGCGTCGTCGTTCCGAGCGTCACGGCGATGACATCGTCGGCCGGATGCGCGGTGCCGGCCCCGACATCGGCGCTCGTCGCCGTCGGGGACACGCCGCGCGCATCCGTCGTGGGCGCTTCGCCTGCGCGCGGATCGGTGCGCGACCCGGCGCGCGAATCGGCGACGGCGTCGACGAGGCGCCCGATCGCGCGGGCGAGGCGCTCGGTGCGCACCGGCTTCAGAACGTAGTCGACGGCCTCGAGGTCGAAGGCGTCGACGGCGCTCTCGTCGTCGGCGGTGACGAAGACGACGGGCGGCCGCCGCTCGAAGCGGGTCAGGGCGCGGGCGAGGTCGAGCCCCGACAGCCCGGGCATGTGAATGTCGAGCACGGCGGCGTCGATGCCGTCGTCATCGCTCAGAATGCGCAGCGCCTGCGAGCCCGTCGACGCGGGCACAAGCTCGCCGACGCGGGGGTCGGCCCCGAGCAAGGCGAGCAGCTCGTCGAGGGCGGGGCGCTCGTCATCGGCGACGAGCAGGCGGAGCGTGCGCGGGGGGCGAGCGGCGCTGATCGCCTCGGTTGGGCCGGCCGCGCCGGCCGCGCCAGGGCCCGGAGCATCGCCGCTCATCGCCGCACCCCCTGCACGTCGTTCTCGGGTTGCGAGCGCGGCACCCGCATCACGATCAGCGTGCCCGCGCCCACCTGCGTCTCGACGACGAGGCCGCAGTCGTCGCCGTAGACCTGGCGCAGTCGCGCATCCACGTTGCGCAGCCCCACGTGGTCGACGGTGGGGCGGCCGGCGAGCGCGGCCCTGAGCGCCTCGGGGTCGGTGCCGACCCCGTCGTCGTCGATGCGCACCACCGTGAAGGCGCCCTCGGCGTCGGCCGTGATGGTGATGGTGCCGCCGCCCTCCTTCGGCTCGAGGCCGTGCCGCACCGCGTTCTCGACGAGGGGCTGCAGGCTCAGAAACGGGATCACCGTCGGCAGCACCTCGGGCGCGATGCGCAGCTGCACGGCGAGGCGCTCGCCGAAGCGGGCCCGCTCGAGCTGCAGGTACGAGTCGATCGACTGCAGCTCGTCGGCGAGCGCCGTGAAGTCGCCCGCCCGCCGGAACGAGTACCGCGTGAAGTCGGCGAACTCGAGCACCAGTTCGCGGGCGCGTGCCGGCTCGGTCGTGATCGTCGAGGCGATCGCCGTCAATGCGTTGTAGATGAAGTGCGGGCTGATTTGCGCCCGCAGGGCCTTCACCTCGGCCTCGGCGAGGGCGGCGCGGCTGGCGTCCAATTCGGCGAGCTCGAGCTGCGCGGCCACCCAACTGGCGGCCTCCTCGGCCGCCCGCACGAGCGGCGGGCGAACGGGCGAGGCGAAGGCCACAAGCGACCCGGCGACCGAACCCGCGCCCTCGCGACCGGGGAGGCGGATGGGGGCGGCCACCGCATCCCGCCCGTCGATCGAGGCGTCGGCCGTGAGCAACTGCGTCGAGCCCGCGTCGGCGGCGGCGCGGGCCAGCCGCTCGGCCGCGGCCTGCAGCGAGGTGGGGCCGTCGAGCGCGACCACTCCGTGTGGGTCGGCGAGCGCGAGCGCGTCGGCGTCGAGCAGCTGCCTCAGCGCCTTCGCCGCGCGGGCCGGGTCGCCGGCGGCAAGGCCTCCGCGCAGGTGTCCGGCCGCGCGCGAGGCGAGGTGCAGGGTCTCGTAGGTCGCCCGCTCGGCCGGGGTCGCGAGCGCCCGCCCCCCGCGAATCGCGCGCCAGCCCGCGGCGAGCAGCAGCACGCCGAGCGCCCCGAGCAGCGCGCCGCCGAGGAAGGCGATCAACGCTGACGGGCTCATGAGAGTCGACGATAGGCGACGACGAACGGTCGCGGGTGCCGCTTATCGCACGCTCGCTACCGCTCGTCGACAGGATGCGCGCGCTCGCTTCCGACAGACCGGTCCACTGGCCGAAAGTAGGCGATCACGAGACGGTGACGACGAGGTCGCCGTCGTGGCAGATGGGAGACTCCATGGGCAGTGCCGCCCCGGACGACCGACCCGACGTCGCCTCCGACGCCGAACCCGACATTGAGGCGCTGCGCACCGTGCAGAACTCGCCCCGCTTCCGTGCGCTGAAGCGCCGGCACCGGCTGTTTGTGCTGCCCGCCACGGGGCTCTGCCTCGCCTGGTACCTGGCCTACGTGCTGACCGCGGGTTACGCACCCCAGGTCTTCGCGACGCCCGTCGCCGGTTCGATGAACCTCGGCATGGTGTGGGGTCTCGCGCAGGTCGCGACCACCTTCGCCGTCACGATGCTCTACGTCTGGTACGCCAACAAGCACCTCGACCCGGCGGCGGCCGAGATCCGCGCCGAGCTTGAGCCCGTGCTGGCCGGCGCGGGCGCTGGCGCGAACGGAGCACGCGCATGAGCGCCGCGATCCTCGTTCAGGCGAGCACCGCATCCACCTCGCCTGGCGACCCGATTCTGAACATCGCGATTTTCGGCGCGTTCGTTGCCGTGACGATGGTCATCGTCTTCCGCGCGAGCCGTAACAACAAGACGGCGAGCGACTACTACGCCGCCGGCCGCTCGTTCACGGGCGGGCAGAACGGCTCGGCGATCGCGGGCGACTACCTGTCGGCAGCCTCCTTCCTCGGCATCGTCGGCGCGATCGCGATCAACGGCTACGACGGCTTCCTGTACTCGATCGGGTTCCTCGTCGCGTGGGTCGTCGCACTGCTCGTCGTCGCTGAGCTCTTGCGCAACACGGGCAAGTTCACGATGGGCGACGTGCTCGCCTTCCGCCTGCGGCAGCGCCCCGTGCGCATCGCCGCAGCCATCTCGACGCTCGTCGTCAGCTTCTTCTACCTGCTCGCCCAGATGGCCGGTGCGGGCGGACTCGTGTCGCTGCTGCTCGGCATCGACGAGCGCATCGGCCAGTCGGTCGTCATCGCCGTCGTCGGCGCCCTGATGATTCTGTACGTGCTCGTCGGAGGCATGAAGGGCACCACCTGGGTGCAGATCATCAAGGCGGTGCTGCTGATCGCCGGCGCCGGAGTCATGACCGTGTGGGTGCTCGCCATCAACGGCTTCAGCTTCCCGGCTCTCTTGGATGCGGCGGTCGCCACCACCGGAAACCCCGCGATTCTCGAACCCGGCCTGCAGTACGGGCTGAGCGATGTGACGCGCCTCGACTTCCTGTCGCTGGGACTCGCACTGGTGCTCGGCACGGCCGCCCTGCCGCACGTGCTCATGCGCTTCTACACGGTTCCGACCGCGAAGGAGGCCCGCAAGAGCGTCGTCTGGGCGATCTGGCTGATCGGCATCTTCTACGTCTTCACCCTCGTGCTCGGCTACGGCGCCGCCGCCCTCATTGGGCCGGAAGCCATCGCTGCCGCGCCGGGTGGCGCGAACTCGGCGGCACCGCTGCTGGCGTTCGAGCTGGGCGGGCCGGTGCTGCTCGGCATCATCTCGGCGGTCGCTTTCGCGACGATCCTCGCGGTCGTCGCCGGCCTCACGATCACCGCGGCGGCCTCGTTCTCGCACGACGTCTACGCCTCGGTCATCAAGAAGGGCAAGGCCTCGCCGCAGCAGGAGGTCAAGGTCGCCCGCATCACGGTGGTCGTCATCGGCCTCGTCGCGATCGTCGGCGGCATCGGCGCGAACGGTCAGAACGTCGCGTTCCTCGTGGCGCTCGCCTTCGCGGTGGCGGCCTCGGCGAACCTGCCGACGATCGTCTACTCGCTGTTCTGGAAGGGCTTCACCACCCGCGGTGCCCTCTGGAGCATGTACGGCGGCCTGACGACGGCGATCGTGCTGATCGCCCTGTCGCCCGTCGTCTCGGGTGGCGAGCGCTCGATGATTCCCGGAGCCGATTTCGCAATCTTCCCGCTGTCGAACCCCGGCATCGTGTCGATCCCGCTGGCGTTCCTGCTCGGCTGGCTCGGCAGCGTGCTCGAGCGTCGCCGCGAGTCGAGCGACAAGCAGACCGAGATGGAGGTGCGCTCCCTCACCGGAGTCGGCGCCGAGAAGGCGACGGCGCACTAGCGCCCTCGTCGCACCCACTTCCGGGGTGGGCGGGCATGCCTGGGCCTGCCCTCCCCGGAAAACAGTTCGGGCCCCGCGCGGTGGTAGCGGGGCCCGTTCTCTGTGTTCGGGGCGCGCGCTGTGTGCCCCGGGCGGGTGCGAGGCTACCGGCCGACCGCAACGGCGCTGCTGCAGGCAGGGCCCTTCCGGCTGCGCCCGTGACGCTGTGCAGGAAAGGGGACGGGCAGGGGCGGTAAGTCCCAGGTGTTTTCTGGCAGCGCAGGGCCGGTTTCCTGCAATACGTCACGAGCTGCTCGTGAGCGTCAATGGCAGCGGATGCGCGGGGGCGGCTCAGTGGGATCGCTGTCGGCCCGACCGCTGTCAGTCGAACGGCTGTCCGCCAGACCGACAGGGTGGGTTGTGGCTTGGCGTGGCGCGGCGAACGCGCCGCTAGTCGCCACGAACTGTCGGTCTGGCGGACATCTGGCCCGGCGGCGCACGGATGCGCGGCACGCGGCGGGCAGGAATGGTCGCGACTTCACGCCTTCAGCACCTCGCGCAGGCCGGTAGACCGCCGCGACCGCGGCCTTTACGACGGCACGCGGCGGTGGAAGATCTCGATCACGAGGTTGCCGACCAGGGACGCGCCGATTGCGACGGCGGCGAGGCGCGCATCCGGCATCTCGAACTGCAGGAACTCGACGGCGGGCGGCGCGAACAGCACGACGGCGAGCCCCACGTACGAGCCCGCGACAATGAGCGCGGTCAGCCAGGTGAATGGTCGCGCGAGCGTCACCAGCACCCAGAGCGCCGTCAGCGTCAGGGTGATCGTCGCCGCCGTCTGAATCTGCGCGAGCGAGTAGTCGCCGGTGAAGCGCGCCCAGCCGACGACCGAGATCAGCACGACCCCGACCGTGAGGCCCTTCGGCACGCAGAACCGCGCGGCCCGCGTCAAGAATCCCGGCCGGTACACACGCGTGTTGGTCAGCAGCGCGAAGACGATCGCGGGCAGACCGATCGTGAGCCCATCGGTCACCGAGAACTGGCGGGGCAGCAGCGGGAACTCCCACAGCAGCACGCCGAACACGACCGCGAACATCACCGCGTAGGTGGTCTTCGACAGGAACAGCTTCGCCAGCCGCTCGACGTTCGCGATCACCTGGCGCCCCTCGGCGAGAATGCGGGGCAGGCGCGAGAACTGCCCGTCGAGCAGCACGAGGCGCGCCACCGCGCGGGTCGCCGCCGAGCCCGAGCCCATCGCGATCCCCATGTCGGCGTACTTCAGCGCGAGGGCGTCGTTCACTCCGTCGCCGGTCATCGCGACGGTCCGGCCGAGGCGCTGCAGCGACAGCACCATCTGCTTTTTCTGCTCGGGCACGACGCGGCCGAAGACGCGGGTGTGGGCCATGACCTCATCGAGGGCGGCGGGGTCGTCGGGAAGCTTGCGCGCATCCATCGCCTCGCCGTCGAACGCGACGCCCGCCTCGCGGGCGACCGCGGCGACGGTGCGCGGGTCGTCGCCCGAGATGACGCAGAGCTCGACGCCCTGCTCGGCGAAGAAGCGCAGCGTCTCGGGGGCGTCGTCGCGCACCTTCTCGCGGAACGACACGATCGCGATCGGCGCGAGCTGCGCCGGCAGGGCCGGCTGCACGCCGTCGTCGACGGGGGCGAGCGGATGCTCGGTGCGGGCCAGCACGAGAACGCGGCGGCCCGCTTCGGCGAGCGCCGTCGTGCGCCCGAGCGTGTCGGCCGTCAGCTCGGCGCTCGCCGAGTCGGCGAGCACGATGTCGGGGGCGCCGATGACCCACGTGCCGGCGGCGCGCGCGTCGTCGAGCTGCAGGGCGCTCCACTTGCGGTGGGAGGAGAAGTCGATGCGGGCGACCGGCTCGGGGGTGCCGGCGCCGGGGTACGGCTCGCGCAGCGCAGCGGCGGTGGCGTTCGCCTGGGGGTCGGCGCCGACGGCGGCAAGGGCGAGTCGCCAGTCGAGCCCCGACGCGGGCAGGTCGGGGTCAGACGCGGCGAGCGCTCGGCCCACCGGCTCGACCTCGTCGAGCACGAGCTGCCCCTCGGTGAGGGTGCCGGTCTTGTCGAGGCAGAGGATGTCGACGCGGGCGAGCCCCTCGACGGCGGCGAGCTCTTGCACGAGCACCTGCTTCTGCGACAACTTCACGGCGCCGACGGCGAGCGACACGCTCGTCATGAAGACGAGACCCTGCGGGATCATCGCGATGAGGCCGGCGATCGCCCCGACGCTGGCCTCACGCCACGCGCCGGTCTCGATCGCCACGGCCCACCCGCCGAGCGCCTGCATCTGCCCGTTGATGGCGATGAGGCCGACGGGCACGAGCAGCCAGCTGATCCACGTGATGACGCGGGCGAGCGCCTGCCGCAGCTCAGAGTTGACGAGGCTGAACTGCTTCGCCTCGGCCGTGATCTTGGCGGCGTACGAGTTGGCGCCGACGCGAATCACCCGGGCGAGCCCGCGGCCGCCGACGACGGTCGAGCCGCTCAGCAGTTCGCGGTCGACGGGCGCGTTGATGGCGTCGGCCTCTCCGGTGAGCAGCGACTCGTCAACCTCGAGCCCGTGCGCCTCGATGACGACAGCGTCGGCGGCGACCTGGTCGCCGGCGCCGAGCACGAGCACGTCATCCATGACGATGCGCGCGATCGGGATGCTCGTGGGCGCGCCATCGCGCAGCACCGTCGCGTTCGGCGCATTCAGCACCGCCAGCCTGCTCAGCGTGAGCTTCGCGCGAAACTCCTGCCCGACCCCGATGAGCACGTTCGCGATGACGAAGACGCCGAACAGCGCATCCTGCCAATAGCCGAGAACGAGCAAGAGGATGAAGCAGCCCCCGACCACCCCGTTGAACAGGGTGAAGAGGTTCGCCTGCATGATGCGCCAAAACGAGCGGCCGGTGCTCGACGGCATCGCGTTGCCGAGCCCCTGCGCGAAGCGGTCGCGGGCCTCGGCCTCGCTCAGGCCACGCGCGGCCGGGACCACGGGCGCGGCGGCATCGGCCGCGCGGGGGTCAGCAAAAGCGGGCTCGGGAGCAGCCGAAGAGGGCGTGGCGTTCTCGCTCGTCACGCCGCGAGCCTACCGGCGAGGCTTTCTCGACCCGGTGACGTCACGGCATCCGCTGGGTATTCCGGGGGTTAACCCCCGACGACGGCGCCGAAGCGCTCGGGCAGCGTGTGGCGGTGCGCGGCGGCCAGCTCAGCGTGCGACAGCGTGAAGCGGTCTTGCACGTCGAGTCCGTCGATCTCGCCGTCGGTAACGCCGATACGGGTGACGGTGACGAGGCGACCCTCGCAGAGCCCGCGGAACTTAACGTCGTCTTCCCTCGCGACGGAAACGAGCATCCGGGCGCCTGATTCGGCGAAGAGCGCAGCGGTCGCGTCGATCCCGTCGCGCTCCATCAGCTCGGTCAGCCACACGCGGGCGCCGACGCCAAAGCGCAGCACTCCTTCGGCGAGCGTCGCGATGAGCCCGCCGTCGCTGAGGTCGTGGGCGCTCGTGACGAGGCCCTCCTCGGCGGCAGCGGCCATGAGTCCGGCGAGGTTCTTCTCGGCTGCGAGGTCGACGCGCGGGGGCACCCCGCCGAGGTGCTCGTGCACGACGCCGGCCCAGGCCGAGCCGTCGAGCTCGTCGCGCGTGACGCCCAGCAGGTAGAGGTTCTCGCCCTCGTCCTGCCAGCCCGACGGCAGGCGGCGGTCGACGTGGTCGATGACGCCCATGACGGCGACGACGGGGGTCGGGTGAATCGGCACGTCGCCGGTCTGGTTGTAGAACGACACGTTGCCGCCGGTCACCGGAATGCCGAGCTCGAGGCAGCCGTCGGCGAGGCCCTCGACGGCGCGAGCGAACTGCCACATCACCTCGGGGTTCTCGGGGCTGCCGAAGTTGAGGCAGTCGCTGACCGCGCGCGGGTTCGCGCCGGTGGCCGCGACGTTGCGGTACGCCTCGGCGAGCGCGAGCTGCGCGCCCGCGTAGGGGTCGAGCTGGCAGTAGCGGCCGTTCGCGTCGGTGGCGAGGGCGACGCCGAGCCCGCTCTCTTCGTCGATGCGGATCATGCCCGCGTCGTCGGGCATCGCGAGCGCCGTGTTGCCGATGACGTAGTAGTCGTACTGATTGGTGATGAGGCTCGCGTCGGCCTGGTTCGGCCCGCCGAGTACCCGCAGCGCCTGGGCGCGCAGTTCAGAATCGTCGGATGCGCGGGGCAGGGCGCGCGCGGAATCCGCGTTGAGCGCATCCAGCCATTCGGGGCGCTGCATAGGCCGGTTGTACACGGGGCCGTCGACCGCGACGGTGCGCGGGTCGACGTCGACGATCTTCTCGCCGCGCCAGTGGATGACGAGGCGGCCCGTGTCGGTGACCTCGCCGAGCACGCTGGTCTCGACGTCCCACTTGGCGGTGACGGCGAGGAACGCGTCGAGCTTCGACGGCTCGACGACGGCCATCATGCGCTCCTGGCTTTCCGACATCAGGATCTCTTCGGCGGTCAAGCTCGGGTCGCGCAACAGCACGGCGTCGAGGTCGATGACCATGCCGCCATCGCCGTTCGAGGCGAGCTCGCTGGTCGCGCACGAGATGCCGGCGGCGCCGAGGTCTTGGATGCCCTCGACGAGGCCCTCGCGGTACAGCTCGAGGCAGCACTCGATAAGCACCTTCTCGGCGAACGGGTCGCCCACCTGCACGGCGGGGCGCTTCGTCGGCCCGCCCTCGCTGAAGGTGTCGGAGGCGAGAATCGACGCACCGCCGATGCCGTCGCCGCCCGTGCGGGCCCCGAACAGCACGACCTTGTTGCCGACGCCGCGGGCGTTCGCGAGGTGCAGGTCTTCGTGGCGCAGGGCGCCGACCGCGAGCGCGTTGACGAGCGGGTTCGCCTGGTAGACGGGATCGAACCAGGTCTCGCCGCCGATGTTGGGAAGGCCGAGGCAGTTGCCGTAGAAGCTGATGCCGGAGACGACACCCGGCAGCACGCGGGCGGTGTCGGGGTGGTCGATCGCGCCGAACCGCAGGGCGTCCATGACGGCGACGGGGCGGGCGCCCATCGAGATGATGTCGCGCACGATGCCGCCGACGCCGGTCGCCGCACCTTGGAAGGGCTCGATGTAGCTCGGGTGGTTGTGGCTCTCGATCTTGAACGTGACCGCCCAGCCCTCGCCGATGTCGACGACGCCGGCGTTCTCGCCCATGCCGACCATGAGGTGCTCGCGCATCTCGTCGCTGACCTTCTGGCCGAATTGGCGCAGGTGCACCTTGCTGGACTTGTACGAACAGTGCTCGCTCCACATCACCGAGTACATGGCGAGTTCGCCGCTCGTCGGGCGGCGGCCCAAGATCTCGCGGATCTGCTGGTACTCGTCGGCCTTCAGGCCCAGCGCGTCGTACGGCTGGTGCTTGTCCGGCGTCGCGATCGCGTTGTCGACCGTGTCGGGCTGGGGGATGGCGGGCGCGACGGCATCGCTCACGGAAGAACGCTCCTTAGCGGGAGGCGGGGGCGGATGCTCCGATCCTATCGGCGGGGGAGCATCCGCCCCGACGCGTCATCCGCCCGTAACGCGACCCGCATACGCTGAGCGCATGAAGGCGTCGACGCTCTGGATCTTCGTGGTGATCGCCCTCCTCGTGTTCACGGGGGCGTTCTTCGTGGGCGCAGCGCTGAACTAGTCGCCGTGCACGGCTAGCGGTGAGCTAGTCGGCCTTCGGAATCGGCGGCCCGATCGTGAGCAGCACTACGTACGCGATGACGACACCCACGACGATCAGCGTGCCGAGCAGGTAGGGGTGCCGCAGCATCCACCGCACGAGGCGGTCGAACCACACGCGGTCGCGCGGGTCGTCCGTCGCCTCGCGTCGCCAGTCACCCTCGAGGCGACCCGTGCGGTGCGCCCAGATGTCGAACGGAATCGTCGCGTACGGAACGATTGCGGTGACGACCGCGAGCATCCCGATGCCCACGCCCCAGCGCTGGTTGACGGCGGTCAAGACGGCCGTCGCACCGTAGGCGAGGAAGACGAATCCGTGGATGCTGCCGCCGATCGTGACGAAGATGCCGCCGTCCTCGTCGCCGATCACGGCGCGAATGATGAGGCCGCCGATGAGGAGCGTCCAGGTGATCGCCTCGGCAATCGCGACGACGCGGTACAGCTTCTTCGGCGTCAGGCGGGATGCGGTGCTCGCGCTGGCGGCGGACGGCGCGGCGGGCGCGGCAGGCGCCCCGGAGGCGTCGGTAGTCACGTGCCTAGTTCAGCACGCTCTGCTTGAGCACCGATGTGAAGAACGTCAGCCCGTCGGTGCCGGAGCGCATCGCGAGGTCGGTGTCGGGGCCGAAGCCCGCCTCGACCGCGTGCTCGGGGTGCGGCATGAGTCCCACCACGTTGCCGCGCTCGTTGCGCAGGCCAGCGATGTCGCGCAGCGAGCCGTTGGGGTTCACGTCGACGTACCGGAAGGCGACGAGCCCCTCGCCCTCGAGCCGATCGAGCGTCGCGTCGTCGGCGATGTAGCCGCCCTCGCCGTTCTTCAGCGGGATCACGATTTCTTGACCCGCGGTGAAGCCGTTCGTCCAGGCGCTGTCCGTCGACTCGACCCGCAGCTTCTGGTCGCGGCGAATGAAGTCGCCGTGGTCGTTGCGAATGAGCCCGCCGGGCAGCAGGTGCGCCTCGACGAGAATCTGGAAGCCGTTGCAGATGCCGAGCACGGGCATGCCGCCGTTCGCCGCATCGATGACCTCGGCCATGATCGGCGAGCGAGCGGCGATGGCGCCGGCGCGCAGGTAGTCGCCGTAGCTGAAGCCGCCGGGCAAGACGATCGCGTCGACGCCCTTCAGGTCGTGCTCGCCGTGCCAGAGCGCGACGGGCTCGGCGCCGGCGAGGCGCACGGCGCGCATCGCGTCGCGGTCATCGAGCGACCCGGGGAAGGTGACGACTCCGACGCGCACGGTCACGCGCCCGTCGAGGCGTGCGCGTCGTCGGCCACGTGCACGCTGACCACGTCTTCGATGACGCCGTTCGACAGCAGGTCGGCGGCCAACTGCCGCGCCGTGTCGAGGAGGGCGTCGTCAACCTCGCCATCCACGTGCAGTTCGAAACGCTTGCCGAGGCGCACGTCGGTGATGCGGTTCTCACCCAGGCGGTGAATGGCCCCCGCGACGGCCTTGCCGGCCGGGTCGAGAAGTTCGGCCTTCGGCATGACCTCGACGACGATGGTGGGCACGGCGGCTCCCTGCGATTGAGCGGGTGGGGTCAGCATTCACTCTACCGGCGTGGTTAGCGTGGGGTGACCGACCGACGACCACCGATCAGGAAACCGGAACGGGAGGCCTCGTGCCCGACATCGACACCTTCACCTGGCAGAGCTGGCCGGGCCTCGCGATCGCCGTCGCGATCGCGCTCGGCATCGTCATCATCGTGACCGGGATGCTTGCGCTCGCCGCCCGCATCGCCTCGCGGAAGTGGGCGGGCGCCTATGCGACGTTCGGTCCGCCGAGGCGGCGGTTGCGCATCCTGCTCGCCCTCATCGGAACGTGGATTGCGTTCTCGCTGACGCTGCCGCCGGACGTGGTGGAGGCGGGTTGGCGGCCGGCGATCAACCAGACGTTCCGCATTCTCGTGATTCTCGCGGCGGCGTGGTTCACCACGGCGATCGTGCAGCTCATGTTCGAGCGGGTGTTGCGCCGCTACGACGTGACGGTCGACGACAACCGGGTGGCCCGGCGCATGCAGACGCAGCTGAGGTTGATCCGGCGGGTGGTCGTCGTCGTGATCGGGCTGCTCGCGGTCGCCGCCGCGCTGCTGACCTTCCCGGGCGCGCAGGCGGCAGGCGCGAGCCTGCTCGCCTCGGCCGGTCTCGCCTCGGTGATCGCGGGTCTTGCCGCACAGTCGACCCTCGCCAACGTGTTCGCGGGCATGCAATTGGCGTTCAGCGACGCGATCCGTCTCGACGATGTGGTCGTCGTCGAGGGCGAGTTCGGTCGCGTGGAGGAGATCACGCTCACCTACGTCGTCGTGCGCATCTGGGATCAGCGTCGGCTCGTCCTGCCGTCGACCTACTTCACGACGACGCCGTTCGCGAACTGGACCCGCAGCGCCTCCGAGTTGATGGGCACCGTCGAGCTCGACGTCGACTGGCGGGTCGACGTCGACGCAATGCGCGCCGAACTCACCCACATCGTCGAGGCCTCGCCGCTCTGGGATGAGCGCGTCGCGAGCATCGCCGTCACGAGCGCCGTCGGCGGCTACGTGCGCGTGCGCCCGCTCGTCAGTGCCCGCAACTCGAGCGACCTGTGGGACCTGCAGATCCTCGTGCGCGAAAAGCTCGTCGACTGGGTGCGCCGCGAGGCTCCCGAGGCGCTGCCGACGCAGCGCGTCGAGGTGGGCGAGGTGGCCGCTGGTGCCGATTTGGGTGCTGATCGGGATGCGCGGGGCCGGTCCCGCGCGCGCGGCCCGGTTGCCGGCGAGGCGCCCGCCGACGGCGACGAGTCAGCCTCGTAAGCGTCCGCCGCGGCGCCTACGCCTCGCGCAGCAGCGCGCCGACCGGCGACTCGAGCGCGTCGGCGACGGCGAACTGCGCCCAGTCGCGGTAGCCGAGGGCGCTCGGGTGGAAGTCGTCGACCGCGAAGAAGCCCTCAGTGTAGGGCGGCGGGGGAGGCGACATGTGGGCCCGCGGGTGCGCGTCAATGAGTTCGCGTGCCTCGTGCTCGAGCGCCTGCGAGTGCCGGTACAGCGTTGAGCGCAGCGGCTCGGGCAGCCCGCGGAACCGGAAGAACGCCGGCAGCGACGACATCAGCAGCACGGCGTCGGGGTGGGCGGCGAACACCTTGTCGACGATGTGCGTGACGTCGCGCCGAAAGCCGCGGGCGCTGCGCACCGCGAGCGCGTCGTTGGCGCCCACGGTGAGAAAGACCACGGTCGTGCGCTCGCGCAGCGCCGGGCGCAGGTGGCGGGCGATGAGGTCGCGGGCCGTTGCGCCCGATCGGCCGGATGCGCGCCACAACACCCGCCGCTCGGTCGCCTCGCTGAGGGCCTTGGCCAGCTGCCCGCCGAGACCGAGCCGTGCGTGGTCGACGCCGACGCCGGCGGCGGTCGAGTCGCCGAGCACGAGCAGCCGCGTGGGCTCGCCGCCACCGCGGGGGCCGGCCGAGCCGCGCCACGGGGCGGGGGCCTCGGGCAGCACGGGGATGCTCTCGCGCAGCACGCGCGACTGCGGCACGATCACGGGCGCGAGCGCCAGCGCGACCGCGCGGCTCACGGCGAGCCCGTCGCGCGTGAAGCTGGGCTTGTCGGCCTGGTCGCGCTCGTGGCGCGCCGCCGCCCTGTTGTGTGCGGGGTCGGTCTGGTTGTGGGGATCGCTCACGGCCGACGAGTCTAGAGCGTCGCGGTGACGCGCAGGGTGTTGCCCCAGGGGTCGCCGAGGGTGACCGTTTGGCCGTCGTTCGCGACCTCGATGCGGTGGTCGCGCATCCGTTCGGTGAGGGCGTCGACCGCGTCAGCGGTCGGCAGCACGATGTCGACGAGGCCGAGCCCGAGCGTCGCTTGCCGCACGCCTGCGCCGCGGCTGCGCCACACGTTCATCGCCATGTGGTGGTGGTAACCGCCCGCACTCATGAACACGGCCTGATTGCCGAGTTCGGCGGTGATGTCGAAGCCGAGCGCGCCCGCGTAGAAGTCGCGGGCCGTGTCGACGTCGCCGACTGAGAGGTGCACGTGGCCGACGGAACCGGCGATGGGGGCCGCAAGGGCGTGCTCGGTGAGGTGCTCGCGCAGGTAGGCGTTCGGGTCGAGCGCGAGTGTGGCCATCGCGACCCGGTCACCCGACCACTGCCACGTGTCGCGCGGACGGTCCCAGTAGAGCTCGACGCCGTTGCCCTCGGGGTCGTCGAAGTAGAACGCCTCGCTCACGAGGTGGTCGGCCGAGCCCGTAAAGCGATCGGGATGCGCCGTCGCCGTGCGGTACACCGCGGCGGAGAGAGCGGCGCGCGTCTCGAAGAGGATCGCCGTGTGGAAGAGGCCCGCCTCGCGGGGGCCGGCGTGCCGCATCGCGGGGGCGTGCCGCAGCACGACGGCGGGTTGGGCGGGCGTGACGGTCGTGCCCGAGCTGGTGTTGGCGACGTGAGCCGGGCGGCCGAGCGTGACCGTGCCGGCGCCCTCGGCGAGAACGGCCAGCCCCACGGCGTCGCGGTAGTAGGCGGTCATGAGGTCGAGGTTGGCGACGTCGAGGGTCACCGCGCCCATCGCCAAGTCGGCGGGCAGCGCGTGCTCGGCGGGACGCGCCTGCTCGGTGGGTAGCGGCTGCTCGGCGGGTGCTTCGTGCTGATCGGGCATATCGGCTCAACCCGATATCCCCCCGGGGTATTCCGGCCGGCGGTCCGAGCGGGCCGACGGGCGAGCCGCCGCGCGCCCTACGCCGTCAGGCGCTCGATCAACTCGCGGTAGCGCGCCGCCGTCTGCTCGACGATCTCGGCGGGCAGACGCGGGGGCACGCCCTGGCCGTCCCAGTTGGCCGACAGCCAGTCGCGCACGATCTGCTTGTCGAAGCTGGCGAGCCGGTCGGGGCCGCCCGCGGCGTAGGCGGCGGCGTCCCAATAGCGTGACGAGTCGCTCGTCAGCACCTCGTCGGCGAGGGTCAGTTCGCCCGTCTCGGGGTCGGCGCCGAACTCGAACTTGGTGTCGGCGAGAATCACGCCGCGCGATTCGGCGACGACCGAGGCCTGCGTGAAGATCGCGAGCGACGCATCCCGCAGCGCGGTGGCGACATCGGCCCCGACCAGCTCGACCGAGCGTTCGAAGGTGATGTTCTCGTCGTGCTCGCCGTACGGCGCCTTCCACGCGGGGGTGTAGATCGGTTCGGGCAGGCGGTCGCCGTTCGCGAGGCCCGCGGGCAGCGCGATGCCGCAGACGGTGCCGTGCTCGCGGTACTCGGCCCAGCCGCTGCCGACCAGGTAGCCGCGCACGACGCACTCGACCGGGTACATGTCGAGCCGGCGGGCGACCACCGCGCGGTCGGCGACCTCGGCGGGCACTTCGGCGGTCGGGTCGATGTGGTTGGCGATGGGCAGCTGCGCGAACCACCAGCGGCTGAGCTGCGTGAGCAGTGCGCCCTTTGCCGGAATCTCGGGCTCGAGCACGTGGTCGAACGCGCTCACCCGGTTGCTCGCGACCATGAGCACGCGGTCGGCGCGGGCCAGGGCGGATGCACGGGGCGCGCCCTCCGCGTCCGTCGCCTCCGCGACGTCGGCGGGCACGTACAGGTCGCGCACCTTGCCGCTGTAGGCGTGCGCCCAGCCGGAAAGGTGGAGGGCGTCGACGGCGTGACCGGTGCTCATGCGGGTCTCCTGCGGGGCCGGGCCGGGCACCGCCCGGCGAGACAAGGTGCGGGGTGAGGGGTGGGGCTGGTTAGTGCGCGGCCGGGTCGACGCGGGCGGCGATGTCGCGCCGCACCTGCCCACCCTCGAGGTGGATGAGATCGATGGCACGATACGCCCGCTCGCGCGCGACCGTGAAGTCGGGGCCGGTGGCGACGACGCTCAGCACGCGCCCGCCGGTGGCAACGAAGCCCTCGTCGGTGTGGGCGGTCGCCGCGTGGCAGAGGTGCACGCCCTCGACGGCTGCCGCCTCAGCGAGCCCCGTGAGCGGGCGGCCCGTGTGTGGGGTGTCGGGGTAGCCGGCGCTCGCGAGCACCACCGTCACAGCGACGTCGTCACTGAAGGTCGGGGGCGGGGCGCTGACGAGCGTGCCGGTCGCGGCCGCGTACAGCAGCGCCGACAGCGGGGTCGTGAGGCGCGGCAGCACGACCTGCGTCTCGGGGTCACCGAAGCGGGCGTTGAACTCGATGACTCTGAGGCCCTTCTCGGTGAGGATCAGCCCGCAGTACAGCAGACCGATGAAGGGCGTGTCCTCGCTGGCGAGCTGACGCACGGTCGGCAGCGCGACGGTGTCGATGACCTCGTCGACGAGGCCCTCGGGCGCCCACGGCAGGGGCGAGTACGCACCCATGCCCCCGGTGTTCGGGCCGGTGTCGCCGTCGCCGATGCGCTTGTAGTCCTGCGCCGGGCTGAGCGGCACGACGGTCGCGCCGTCGCTCAGCAAAAACAGGCTGATCTCTTGGCCGGCGAGGTGCTCTTCAATCAGCACGCCGCCCTGCTGCAGGTAGTGCTCGGCGTGGGCGAGCGCGGCGGCACGGTCGTCGGTGACGATCACGCCCTTGCCGGCCGCGAGCCCGTCGGCCTTCACGACGTAGGGGGCGCCGAAGCGGTCGAGTGCCTGCTCAACCTCGGCGAGCGTCGCGGCGCGCACCGCGGCGCCCGTCGGAACCCCTGCCGCCTCCATGATGCGCTTCGCGAAGGCCTTCGAGCCCTCGAGTTGAGCGGCCTTGGCGCTCGGCCCGAACACGGCGATGCCGCGGGTGTGCAGGGCGTCGGCGACGCCGGCGACGAGCGGCGCCTCGGGCCCGACGACGACGAGCTCGATGCCGTTCTCGATCGCGTAGTCGGCCACAACCGCGCCCGAGGTGGGGTCGAGCGCGACCGTCTCGACGGCCTCGGCGATGCCGGCGTTGCCGGGGGCGGCGACGATGTGGTGCTCGGCCCGCTCGCTCAGGAGGGCGGTGATGATGGCGTGCTCGCGGGCACCGGAGCCGAGGACGAGGATCTTCACGCGCTCAGCCTACCGACGCAGCCGTGGGTGCCGACGGGCGCTGGCGGGTGCCCGCGGGCCGTTAGCCTCGTCGCATGCCCCGCCCGCGCATCCCGCAATCGGAGGGCGAGGCGGCGCTCGCCGCCGCCCTCGCCGATCTCGACGCAGCCGAGCGCACGACGCTTGCCACGGCGAGCCGCTACGTGCTGCAGCTGCTGGGCGACGAGCACCCCGGCAAGAGCGTCGAACTGCGGGTGCCGCCGTTCGGGGCCGTGCAACTGGTCGAGGGCCCGCGGCACACCCGCGGCACCCCGCCGAATGTCGTCGAGACCGACGCGGCGACGCTCATCGCGCTCGCCGCCGGTCGGGCCACGTTCGCTGACGCGGTTCAGGATGCGCGCATCCACGCCTCGGGATCACGCAGCGACCTCTCGTCGCTGTTCCCGATCGCGCCCGTCACTCACGACTAGGCCCGATTGCTCAGCCGAGTCGGTCAGAATAGGCGCGTGAGCGACGCGACCCCCGCGCCCGAGACGGGCGACCGCCAGCAGTTGAGCGTGCGCCGGGCGCCAAAAATTGGCGCCTTCCTCGTCGTCGGCGGCACCCTCGGATTTGTCATCACGCTCATCGTCACAACTCTCGTGCCGCGCAACCCCGAATCACAGGTGGGCCTCGGCGCCCTCGTCGCGTACTTCTCGCTGTACGGGATCACGGCCGGCGTGCTCGTCGGGGCGATCGTCGGGGTTGCGCTTGATCGCCGCTCGCGGCGCCGTGCCCGCACGATGGAGGCCCTGCGCGAGGTCGTCGACCCGGCCCCCATCGAGGGCGAGCTCGAAGATGACGAGCGGGGTGATGGGCCTCGCGACGAGCCGCGAGACCCGCGCGTTTCCTAAGCGTTTGTCGATTGCGCGCTGAGCGCATCCTGATGCTCGGAAAAATTCTTTCCTCCCTCGCGTCATAGCGGAGCTATTTCTGCGTCCTTCTCACTAAGAGCAGTCGACATACCGGTCGGTTGTGCGGTGGAGGGGAAGACCACATGCGAACACAACGAGGGGGCCGTCGGGTCGCCAGACAACGAGTACTCGGCGCCGTCAGTGCGGCCGGCGCTATCGCTCTCGTCCTCGGCACTGCCGGGCCCGCCGCGGCGTCGGTGGACCGTGATTCGGGGACTCGTGAGGCGTCGGCGCGCGGACAATTCCTGTCCGGCTCGATCGCCGGGGTGTCGCTCGACCGAATCGTGGCGCTCGAGCCGGCGCGCGCAGCCAACAGCGGTTCCGAGCCCGATCGCATCGTCGACAACCCGCTGATCGTGTCAGCACTCGGGGCGTCGCTCATCACACTGCCATCAGGGATCCAGCTTGACCTCGGGTCGATTGTCGACGGGGGCGTCGCGGCTCAGCTCGCTCGTGCCTCGGCTGACGGCTCGGCGGCAGCGGGCTCGGGGGCGATCGGCCGCGCGGGAGGGGCATCGCTCGGCGTGACGACCTCGGGTGCTGGGGGTGACCTGGCCCTCGACCTCTCGGCCGCGCTCGACGGTGCACTCAGCGACGCGCTTGCCGACGTCGAGCTGCGCCTCAGCGCGGTCCAGGCGAGTGCGCGTGCCGACGCCGATGGTGTCACCGGCGACTACTCGTTGGCGGGTGCCGAGCTGCTCATCTCCAGCCCCGCTGTCGCGGCTCTTGGTCAGAAGGTGTCGTCGGCGCTCGATGGCGTCACGAGCAGACTGGATGCGCTCTCGCGAGACGACGGACCGCTCGCGCTGTCGATTGGCGCGGCACTGAATCCGTTACTCGGCACTGCGGGAATTGCTGCAAATGTGGATATCGCGATCGACGCCGACGTTCGCGGCGCAGTGACGCCGCTCCTCCGCACCGAGTACGCCGCGCGGGGTATCAGCATCGACCTAGAAACCGGCACGGTCACCGTCGATCTCGCCACCCTCGCCGGTGGTCGCCTCAACGAGCTGCCTCCCGGTACTGACCTGCTCTCAGCCGGGGTGCTCTCCCCGGTTCTCGACGGGGCCACCGGGTCCATTGCCGACCTCGTCGATCAGATCACGGCCGCTGTCGACGAGGCACTGCGGTCGGGAACGATCTCGGTGTCGGCCTCCGCGTCGACGTTGACGGCGCAGCAGCCGCGCTACGAGTCCGAGTGCCGCGACATCACGCGCGAGATCGTGCGGGCTCCGTCAGGCAGTGGGTCAGGCGGCTCCGGTTCGAGCGGTGGCTCGTCGGGGCACGGACTCGTCGGCGGGCTTCTGGGCGGAATCGGCGGCCTCGTCGGCGATGTGGTCGGTGGCGTGGGTGACGTTGTCGGCGAGGTCGTCGACACGGTAACCGAGACGGTGTGCAGCACCGTCGCGGTGCCGCTTCCCGATCTGGCTACGGGTCTTGACTTGACGCTCACGGCGAACCTCGGTCAGGCGAGCGACGGGATTGTCGACACCTCCGTCGCGTCTCTCGTCGTGCTCGGCTCGCGGGTCGACGTGCCGGTGCCGGCGATTCGTTCGGCTCTTGCGGCCGTCATTACGGCCGAGCTGTTCGGTGATGACGGCGCGGTGCGCGAGGTGCAGCGGCGTCTTCAGCTCACTCTCGTCGACCCGGCGCTTCACGCCCTGCTCGGTGCAGACGGCGCCTCAGCACTCGGCGCGCTCCTATCGGTCACCGTGAACGAGCAGGACGTGCGGGCGGGCGGCGCCGGCCTCACCCAAACCGCGGTGCGGGTCACGGTGGGCGGCGAGTCAGCCAGCCTGGTGCGTCTCGACGTCGCGACCGCCGAGGTCATTGGGGGTGTGGGAGGCGACAACGGTCCCGGCGAGCCGACCGACCCGGAGGGGCCGGGAGGGCCCGGTGGGCCGGGCGCGGATGATCCCGCCACTCCCGCCGGTTTCGGTGTTCCGGGTGGCCCCGACCGCTTGGCGATGACCGGCGTCTCGGCGCTCCTCGCCATCATCGGCCTCGCTGCGGCACTACTTGCCGCATCGGGCTTAGCGCTACGCGCTCGACGTCGCAGCGCCGAGCTCGTGGCCTGAGTCGCACGGGAGGGGTGCTCGCCACCCCTCCCGTGCACCCTCTTGCCTGTCCATGGTTATCGAAGTAAAATTCGAGTTCGAGGAAGGCGGGCCCATGGGTTCCCGACGACGCGACGCCGAAGCATCCGATGATCTCTTGATCGCGCGCGCCCGCGATCGCGACCAATCCGCCTTCGGGATGCTGTACGAGCGTCATCGCGAGGCGGCGCTCCGCGCGGCGCGCGGCTTCCGCGGCATCGACTCGGACGACCTCGTGAACGAGGCGTTCATCCGCATCTATGCCTGTCTGGCGAAGGGCCGCGGCCCGAACGGAGCGTTTCGCCCGTACCTGTACCGGACCATCCGAAACGTCGCGCTCGACTGGCTGCGTCGGCCATCCGAAATCGCGATGGACGAGGAGCACCTAACCGAGTGCATCGACGACGGGGGCGCGTCGCCCGACGCCTCCCACCACGTCGAGGCGGCGCTCGAACGCAGCCTCACCGTCCGTGCGTTTCGCAGTCTGCCCGAGCGCTGGCAGACAGTGCTCTGGTACACGGAGGTCGAGGGGCTCGACCCCCACGAAGTCGCTCCGCTTCTCGGGCTGAAACCGAACGCTGTCGCAGCCCTCGCCTACCGCGCACGGGACGGCCTGCGCTCAGCATGGCTGACAGCTCACGTCGAATCGGCGGGGCTCGACGGTGAGTGCCGGTGGGTGGCCGCCCACGTGGCGCAGTCCGCGCGCCACACGCTCGCGCCCGCCGACCGTGCGCGGCGCGATCATCACCTCGCCCAGTGCGCGCGCTGCGCGGTCATCGTCGAGGAGGTCGACGATGTGGGTGCGCGGCTGGCCCTCGTGCTGTTGCCGTTGTTCCTCGGGGCGGGGGCAGCCACCGCGTTCGCGTCCACGCCCTCGAGTGCCGACATGGCGCTTCCGGGTGATCTGTCGCCGATTGCTCCGGCGGTGCCCGAGCCGGGCATCTCCAACGTCCCGCTCGAGACGGGGTTCTCGTTCGCGAGTGCCGTCGCCCCCGTCGCGTCAGCGCCCGCCGTCACAGCGGGAACCACATCGGCACTCGGGGTCGTGTCCGCCTCCGTCATCGCGCCCGTGCTAATCGCGGGGGGACTATTGGGCGGGGTAGCCGCGGCGCCCCTCTTTACCGACGCTGCTGCCAACGGAGGCACGACGGTGAGCGCGCAGAGCGATGCGAGTGGCGGGACCGCCGACCGTACCGACGGCGCCCCGCGTGACGAGAGACCCACGGCGGTCATTGACCCGGGAACCGTGCCGCGCGACACGCTCGACGGCTGGGTTCGTGGTGTGGACGCATCGGACACCGTTGAGGTGACGCTCGAGGCTGAGCAGACGGCGCTCGCCGCGCCACCGTCGTCGCTGGAGACCGCGGTCGCGCGCGAGGTCGACGCAGTTCAGGATGTGGTTGGCGGGGTCATCGACACCGTCACGGGGGGTGCACCCCCCGCTGGGCATACCGCTCCCGGCGGCGTCCTGGGTGCCGACCTGGAGTTCGACATTCTTGGAACGGCGACGCCGGGCGCGACCGTGTCGGCGCAGGCGGCCGGGCAGGTCTATGCCACCGCGACCGTGGCCGCGGACGGCACCTTCCGCCTCGCCGTGACCGCTTTGCCGGACGGCGTGCAGAACCTTGATGTCGTTCAAGTCGTCGATCGTTCCTACCTCCAGCGGCTGTTGCCGGGCGTCGGTGGTGTGCTTGACGGCCTGCTGGGCGGGGTGGATCGCTTGATCGACGGTCTGATCACCCCGGTGTCCCTGGCGACCACCAGCATCGCCGGCGTGAGCATCGCGACCGGCGAGTGACGGCTGCGGCTAGCTGTTCTGGTTCGCCTCGACCCAGGTGAGGTACTCGGGGCTGACCGAGCCGGTGACGTAGTCGCCCGTGAAGCAGCTCATCTCGAGCTCGGTGATGTCGCTGCCCTCGATGATGGCCGACTGCATGTCGGCGACTTCCTGGTAGATCAGGTGGTCGGCGCCGAGCTCGCGGGCGATGTCGGGAATCTTGCGGCCATGGGCGACGAGCTCGTTCGACGTCGGCATGTTGATGCCGTAGACGTGCGGGTAGCGCACGGGCGGGGCCGCCGAGGTGAAGGTGACCGAGTGGGCGCCGGCCGAGCGGGCCATCTCGACGATCTCTTTCGACGTGGTGCCGCGCACGATCGAGTCGTCGACGATCAGAATGTTCTTGCCGCGGAACTCGCTCGACATGGCGTTCAACTTCTGCTTGACGCTCTTCTTCCGCTCGGCCTGCCCGGGCATGATGAAGGTGCGGCCGACGTAGCGGTTCTTGTAGAAGCCCTCGCGGTACTCGATGCCGAGCTTCTGCGCCACCTGCATGGCGGCGGGTCGCGACGAGTCGGGAATCGGCATGACGACGTCGATGTCGCCGGTCGGCGCGTACTCGGCGATCGTGTTCGCCAGCCGGTCGCCCAGGCGCAGCCGCGCCTCGTACACCGAGATGCCGTTCATGATCGAGTCGGGCCGGGCCAGGTACACGTACTCGAACGAGCACGGAATCAGTCGCGGGTTCGCGGCGCACTGACGGCTGATCAGCTCGCCGCTCTGGCTGATGAACACCGCCTCGCCCGGGGCGATGTCGCGCACGATCTCGTAGTCGCCCGCCTCGAGCACGAGCGACTCACTCGCGACGACCCACTCGTGCTGACCCGACTCGCTGAGGCGACGGCCCAGCACGAGGGGGCGAATGCCGAACGGGTCGCGGAATGCCAGCAGGCCGTGCCCGGCGATGAGGGCGATCGCGGCGTACGAGCCCTCGACCCGCTCGTGCACGCGGCTGATCGCGGCGAACACCTGGTCGGGGTCGAGGTCGGTGCTGATCGTCACTTGCTGCTGCAGCTCGTGCGCGAGCACGTTGACGAGCAACTCGGTGTCGGAGTTCGTGTTGAGGTGCCGGCGGTCGACCTCGTTCAGCTCGCGCGTCAACTCGCGCGTGTTCGTGAGGTTGCCGTTGTGCACGAGGATGATGCCGTACGGCGCGTTCACGTAGAACGGCTGCGCCTCCTCCTCGCTCGAGGCGGTGCCGCGGGTCGCGTAGCGCACGTGGCCGAGCCCCGAGTTGCCGAGCAGCGAGCGCATGTCGCGGGTGCGGTACGCCTCGCGCACCTGGCCCTTCGCCTTCGCCATGTGCAGCACGCGCCCCTCGGCGGTGGCGATGCCCGTGGAGTCTTGGCCGCGGTGCTGCAGAAGCGCCAGCGCGTCGTAGACCTGCTGATTGACGGGGCCCGACGAGACGAGGCCGACGATGCCGCACATGAAGTTCGCGTGCTCCCGAATGACAGGGGATTCGGCCCGATCGAGCCGCCTCAAGTCTGGCATACGTGCTCATCTGCGCACGCCGCCGCCGATACGCTTGAGCCGTGACCGAGAGCGCATCAAGCAGCTACGCCGCCGCCGGAGTCGACACCGCTGCGGGTGACCTCGCGGTCGAGCTCATGAAGTCGGCCGTCGCCGCCACCCACGGGCCCAATGTGCTCGGCGGGGTGGGCGGGTTCGCCGGCCTCTGGGACGCCTCAGCGCTGACCCGCTACCGCAAGCCCCTGCTCGCCACGAGCACCGACGGCGTCGGCACGAAGGTCGCCATCGCGCAGGCCCTGGACATTCACGACACGATTGGCCACGACCTCGTGGCGATGGTCGTCGACGACATCGTCGTCGTGGGGGCCACGCCGCTCTTCATGACCGACTACATCGCCTGCGGCAAGGTGCACCCTGAGCGCATCGCCGACATCGTGCGCGGGATTGCCGAGGCCTGCGCCGCGACCGGCACGGCGCTCGTCGGCGGCGAGACGGCCGAGCACCCGGGCCTGCTCGGCCCCGACGACTATGACGTCGCCGGCGCCGCCGTCGGCGTTGTCGAGGCGGATGCGGTACTCGGCCCCGAGCGCGTCACCGACGGCGACGTGGTCATCGCGATGGCAAGCTCGGGCCTGCACTCGAACGGCTTCTCGCTCGTCCGGCACATCCTCGCGCAGCGCTCCATCTCGTTCCACGACGAGTTGCCCGAATTCGGCGGAGTCGTCGGTAAGACCCTGCTCGAGCCGACCCGGCTGTACACGGCACCGATCCTTCAGACGCTGGAGGCGCATCCGGGCGCCGTGCACGCGCTCAGCCACGTGACGGGCGGCGGCATCGCGGCGAACCTCGCCCGCGTGCTGCCGCAGGGCGCGTGGGTCGAGGTCAACCGCGCGACCTGGAGCCCGCCCGCCGTCTTCCGCGTGCTGACTGACCTCGCGGGCGACAGCCTCGAATCGACCGAGGGAACGTGGAACCTGGGGCTAGGGATGCTCGCGGTCGTTGACGCAGATCACGCGTCCGCGGTCACCGCCACGCTCACCGCGGCGGGCCTGCCGAGCTGGCAGGTCGGCGCGGTGTCGACCGCCACCCGGGATCTCGCCGGGTTCGAGCAGGGTGCAAAGGGCGTCGACGGCGGCGCCGTGCGCCTCGTCGGCAGCTACGCCGACTAGGGGCGGTACCGGTCCGCGCATAGCGCGTCGCGCATCCCGCGCACAGCGAAAAGGCCCGCCGAAGCGGGCCTCACGCGAATCTGTGTGACGGCTACGCGGTGCGCGGCTGGTCGATGTCGGCGTCGTCGTCTTCGTCGTCGACCAGGTCGGCCCACTTGTCGACGTACTCGTCGTTCTCCTTCGCCGCGAGCTCGCGCTCGAGCTGCGTCAGATCGGTGTTCGGGCTGTAGTACTTCAGCTCACGAGCGACCTTGGTGTGCTTTGCCTTTTGGCGACCGCGCCCCATGCGTGACCCCCTCAACAGGTTGGTCGGCGGGCGGATATTCCGCGAGATCGCGCCGACGTGGGACTGGACGAAAACTAACGGGCACTCTACCACGGAGCGCCGCTCGACCCCGGCGGTCACGGAGGGGGCGCCAGGGGTGGGCCGGTACCGTAGACGCTTGTGACCGACGCCGAACTGAGCACCTCCTGCATCGTCATCGGTGCGGGCCAGGCGGGCCTGTCGGTTGCCTACTATCTGCGGCGCCTCGGCCTTGAACCCGGCGAAGAATTCGTGCTGCTCGATCGCGGCCCGTCGACCGGCGGCGCGTGGCAGCACCGCTGGGAGGCGCTGAAGCTCGGCTCGGCGCACAAGGTCAACGACCTGCCCGGCATGGACGAGCTGGGTCTCAGTTTCACGACCGCCGACCACGGCGTTCCGGCGCGCGACGTCGTCGAGGAGTACTACGCGGCCTACGAAGAGCACTACGGCCTCCAGGTCGTGCGCCCGGCTGACGTCACGAGCGTCACCGACCTGGGCCGTGACCTGCTGGTGCGTTTCGACACCGAGGGTGGCGAGCTCGAACTGCGCGGCGCGACCATCGTGAACGCGACCGGCACCTGGGGGGCGCCCTTCGTGCCGCACTACCCCGGCATGCGCGACTTCACCGGCCGCCACGTACACACGAGCACTTACGTGGATGCGCACGATTTCGCCGGTCAAGATGTGGTCGTCGTCGGCGGGGGCACCTCCGCGATCGGCTTCATTCTCGAGTTGGAGGGCGTCGCGAACTCGATCACGTGGGCCACGCGGCGGCCGCCCGAGTTTCTCGACGGCTCTGAACTCGACCTCGAGGCCGCTGAAAAGGCGGTCGGAGCGCAAGACGAGGCGGCGCGCGCGGGTCGCGCGCTGCCGAGCATCGTCAGCGGAACGGGGGTGCCGCGCACCCGCAAGATCCAGGCGGCGATTGAGCGGGGCATCCTGGAGACGAAGGGCATGTTCGCGCGCATCGAGGCCGACGGCGTGCGTTTCCCCGACGACGAGTTTCAGCGCGCCGACGCGATCATCTGGGCGACCGGCTTTCGGCCGGAGCTGCGCCACCTCGCGCCCATGAAGCTGCGCGAAAAAGAGGGTGGGGTGACGGTCGACAGCTACCGCGTCGCCCGCGACCCCCGGCTGTTCTTCGCGGGCTACGGGCCCGCCGCGTCGACCATCGGGGCGAACCGTGCCGGGCGCAACATCGCGCGGCAGGTCATCGCGCAGCTGAGCCGCATCGGCCGTTAGGCGGCCTCGAGCCCGTCGGTGGGCGTGCGGGCGGTGGACGGACGCGTCGACCGAATGGGGGATGCGCACGACACCTCTCGTGCGCTGTGCTGGTTGCATGACCGCAGACGCACGAGCCGACGCCGACGCTTCCGCAGACACCCACGCACGCGCTGGCCGGGACAGGCGCCCCGAGCGTTGGTGGCACCGTCACCGCCGCGTCGTCGGCACCGTCGGTGCGGTGGCGGCGACCGCGCTCGCGGCCACCTGGCTCGTCGTGGTGCCGGGTGAGGCGGCCGAGGCCGAGGGCCTGCAGCGCTTCCTGTTGCAGTACGCGCACTCGATCTGCTGGGGGCTGCTCGCGATTGCGCTGGCCGGATTCGCGCTGCGCGCCCCGCGCATCCTGATTGATGGATGCGCGTGGGCGGCGCTCGCCGCGTACGCCGCGTTCCTCGCCGCCCTCGCCCTGTAACGGGCGCGCCCTTCCCGCGCGGGCGCGGCATATTCCCCGAAACGACGAACGGGCCGGAGGAAATCCTCCGACCCGTTCGCGATGACGCGCCCTCGCGCTACTCGACCATGACCCGGTCAAGCTGCAGCGACGTCGTGCCGCGCAGCTCGAGGCTGTAGCCCTGCACGTCGCTCAGCGTCAGGCCGTCGTTCGGCGCCCCGGCCGGCTGCTGGCGCGCCCGGTCGAAGTCGTCGAACGGCACCGTGATCTTCTGCCAGCCGGTGCCGCGCACGGTCACGTCGGCGGTGAACCGCTCGGCGGTGTCGGGCGCCTGGTACACGCGGATGTAGTCGACCAGCAGCGACTGCGGGAACTCGAGGTCGTCGCCCAGCTGCCCGCCGAAGTTGCCGCCCACGGCGACGTTCGTGAGCAGCGTGAACGGGTGGTCGAACACCCACTCATTCGGCTCCAGATCGGCCGGCGAGGCCGTGTGGTACTGGATTCCGTCGACGAACCAATCGATCCGCTCGGGCGTCCACTCGACCGTGAAGGTGTGCCAGTCGTCGTACACCGGCGTGCCGAAGTCGTAGATGCCGCCGAACGACTGGCCGCCCGAGTAGCCGGGGCCGTGAATGGTGCCGAAGATCTCGTTCGGCAGACGGCCGACGAACTCCATGATGTCGATCTCGCCCGTCTGGGGCCATCCGACGTCGCGGAAGTCGTTGCCGAGGGTCCACACCGCCGGCCAGATGCCGCTGCCCTGGGGCACCAGCACCCGCGTCTCCATGCGCCCGTACTCGAACTCCTGCTTGTTCTCGGTGATGAGGCGTGCCGAGGTGTACTCGCAGGGGCCGTACCAGCACTGCAGTTCGGTCGTCGCCGGGTCGATCTCGTTCACGGTGATGCGCAGGTTGCCCTCGCCGTCGAGCGCCGCGTTGTCGGTCGAGTCGGTGTAGTACTGCAACTCGTCGTTGCCCCAACCCCAGCCGCCGGTCTCGTAGGTCCAGTTCTCGGGGTTGGCCCGCTCGCCGGCCGCGCCGTCGAACTCGTCACTCCACGCCAGTTCCCACGTGTCGGGTCCGCCGTCGGGCGCCGCGTTGTCGGCGATGCCGACCGTGAGGCGCTGGTTGGGCTTCGTGGTGTTGACCCAGAACGACAGACCGTCGGCCTGCGACCAGTCTTGGCCGCCCTCGATCGGGCGGTTCACGACACCGGTGCCACGGTTGGCGATGTCGAGCACGCGCTCGACCGTGTCGGCACCCGGGTACGCGCCGCCAGCATCCGCGATGTCGATGCGCGCTCCGCGCTCGACGTCGAGCAGCCAGGGCGTCGACTCGAAGTCGTCGACCAGTCCCGCGACCCGCTCGTCGTCATCCTGGATGCTCACGGCAGCCGTACGGATCACGCCGAATTCGGCGCCGACGGGGTTCGACAGGGCGACGACGAATGTCTCATCGACCTCCCACTTGTCGTTCTGCACCGTCTCGACTGAGACGGATGCCTCGCGCTCGCCCGCCGGAATGGTGACGGTGCCCGAGGCGGCGACAAAGTCTTCGCCCTCGGTCGCGGGCAGGTCTTCCGTCAGCGTGCGGGCCTGGGTCGTGAAGGCCGACCAGTCGACGGTGACGTCGGTGTCGGACATGCGGTTCAGGCGAACCGTGGTGACGGCGTCATCGCCCTCGGTGACCTCGTAGCCGGCGCGATCGAAGGCAACCGCCAGCGGCGCGGGTGCGCGCTCGCCCCACAGCAGCACGTCGTCGACGTAGTACGTGACCTCGCCGGGCGTGCGCAGCGTGCCGATCGCGTAGCCGTGCACCTCGGTGAGCGTAAAGCCGTCGTTGGGCGCTCCGTTGCCGATCTCCTTGCGCAGGAAGTCGTCGAAGTCGAAGGTCAGGAACTTCCATCCCGTCCAGTCGTCTTCGAAGGCGACGCTGAAGCGCTCGCCGTCGTCGCGGGTCGAGCCGGGGTTCCGGTTGTCGACCACGTCGATGAAGAGGTCGGTTCCGGTGCCGTTGCCGTACATCCAGAAGCCGACGCCCTGGAAGGTGCTCCAGTCTTGCGGCACCCACTCGTCGAGCGTCTCGTTCGGGAAGGCGCGCACGACGACGCCGAAGGTGCCGATGTCGAAGGTGCCGCGCAGCGTGGTGTTGCCGTCGGCCGCTCCGGGAACCGGGGCGGGCGGTGTCGTCGACTGCCCGTAGCTCATCGTCGAATCGGCGCCCGTTGCCTGCAGCCAGCCGATGTCGATCGTGCCGTCTCGACCCTGGTCGAGCGGGGCCTCCATGTCGTCGACAATCTGGGTACGGCCGGTCGGAGGGCCGACGATCTCCCCGTCGTTGTCGATGATCGTGACGGTCGCGGTGCTCGGGCTGCCGAGCGTTGCGCCGCTCGGGTCGCTGAGCGTCACCGTAAACGCCTCCGAGCCCTCGTCGAGGGCGTCGTCGACCGTCGGAATCGAGACGGATGCGCGGGTCGCGCCCGCCGCGATCGTGACCGTCTCTGAGACGGCCGCGTAGTCGTCGCCTGCGGTCGCTGTTCCGTCGGCGGTGGTAGCCACCACCGTGACGTCGGTTGCGGCGGCGAAGTTCAGCGCAACGTCGACCGTCGCGGTGCCACCCTCGACCACGGTCGTGGTGCTCGAGGCAAGGCGTGCGGCCGGCGTCAGGTCATCGGCCGAGAAGAGTTCGATGTCGTCGAGCGCGATCGATGAGTTGCCCGCGAGCGCGGGGATCGCGAAGCCCTGCACGAGGTCGAGCTGCAGTTCGTCGTTCGGGGCGCCGTCGTTCTGGAACCCCGCGCGCTCGAACTGATCCCACGTGAGTTCTTTGGTGACCCACAGGTTGTCGACGTTCGGGTCAGATTCGTCGCTGAGCTGCACATCGAAGCGCTCGTAGGTGGCTGCTTCTGCGGTGCCATCGAAGATCTCGAAGCGGAATTGCGCGTCGGGGTTGTCGGCGCCGCGGTACGAGAACCGCACGCCATCGAAGACCGAGAAGTCGACGGGGTCGTCGAACTCGACGCCGTAGCCTCCGAAGCTGCCAGGCTCGGTGACGTTCCAGCCAAAGTTGAGGATGCCGGTGGGGCCGACCTGACCGGGCTTCGCCCGCCCATCGGTGTCGGCGATCACCTCGACGCCACCGCCGGCGGCGCCGTAGAAGAACTGGCCGGGGATCGCCCCGCTATCGAAGTTGCCGAGCACGGCCGTCGTCGCGGCGGCCGCGGGGGTCGTGGCCAGGGCGATCGGAACGAGCAGCGCTACCGCTGCGGTCGTCGCGATTGCCCGGCGCCTGAGCGTTGGTGTTTGTGGGGACATGCACTCACTCCGGGGGTCGTCGACGCCCCTCGTTGGACGTCGGCGACCACCGTAAGCAGAATGAGAGCGCTCTCACAGTCCGCCTTTTGGGGGACTTTGTGCCCCATATGGGGGACAATATGCGCCTAGCGACCGAATGTTTCGACGAGCGTCCCGCCCAGAGCGATGCCGATAGCGACCGCCGCCACGCCCGCGACAACGTTCACGAGCATCCCGCCCGCTGCCCGTCGCCACCGGCCATCCATGACCAGCTGCACCGACTCGACGCTCAGCGTGCTGAAGGTCGTGAGGCCCCCGCAGAAGCCCGACACCGCGACTACCAGCAGGGTCGGATCGGTGAGGGCGCCGAGCGCGAGGCCCGAGAGGAGCGAGCCGACGACGTTCACGATGACGACGGGGCCGGGCGGGGTCTCGCGCCCCGCGAGGGCGACCGTGACGAGGTAGCGAACGAGGGCACCGAGCGCACCGCCGAGAGCAACGGCGGCAATCAGGCCAGGGGTCAGAGCGGCGTCGGTGGTCACTCGTCGCTGCCGTCCGTGAGGGGAGGGGGCGCGTGCCGAGCGATGCGCCCACCGAGCGCGAGTCCGCCAAGCGCCGCGCCCAGGCCGAGCACCAGGTGCGCGGCCAAGGTCGCGAGGGCGAGGCTGACCGCGCCCGATGACGCGAGCTGCCAAAGACTGTCGGCGAGCGCCGAGAAGGTCGTGAACGATCCGAGCACGCCCGCACCCAAGCCGGCGCGCGCCCACGGCGGCAGGCGTGACCACAGGGCGGCGACCAGAAGACCCAGCGCGAATGACCCCGCCACGTTGACGAGCAGCGACGACCCCCCGAAACCCCCCGGCGCGGCCGGAAGCGCCGCGTCGGCACCCACCCGCAGCAGGGTTCCGACGGCGCCCCCGCCGAGCACCGCGAGCAGCACCGGCGCGGCAAGGGGGCGGGCCAGCGAAGCGGGGGGCGGCGGGGCGGTCATGGCGTTCGCGAGCCTAGCCGCGCATCCGCTCGACGCGTTCAGCCGGTGTCCTTAGTCTGGTGACATGCGTTCACCTCGCCCCCGCCCGCGCCGACGCGTGCGCTGGGGCCGGCTCGTCACCGGAGTCGTCGCGCTCGTCGTCGGGGCGCTCGCCGCATCCGTCGCGCTGCCGATCCTCCTGCACGAGCCGCAAGGATCGAGCGGCCAGGCCCGCGTCGAGGGCTACCCGACCACGGTCACCGCGACCGGCGACGACGAGCGCACGCGCACGCTCAGCGCCACCCGCGAGAACGGTGGCCCTGTCGACCTCGCGCGCGTGAGCGACGGCGACCGCATCATCGTCACCGGAAGCGGGTACACCCCCAACCGCGGGCTGTACGTCGCCATCTGCGCGGTGCCCGCCCAACTCGACGGCCGCCCCGGCCCGTGCCTCGGCGGCGTGCCCGACCAGACACGCGAAGACCTCGTCGAAGGCAGCGTGCAGTGGGCGCCCTCGAACTGGATCAACGACGAATTCGCCTGGCGCATCTTCGGCGCCCGCGGCTTCGACAACCGCGCCGCCGGCGAATTCACCGCGTACCTGCTCGTCGGGCCGTCCGCCGACGATGCCGTCGACTGCGCCGCGGTCAAGTGCGGCATCTACACGCGCAACGACCACACCGCCACCGGCGACCGGGTGCAAGACCTGTACCTCCCGGTCGCCTGGGACACGGCGCCGGCAGGAGCCGAGTAGCGGGCAGCTCGGCCCCCGGCGGCGCGGCGCCCTACTCGGGCGTGCCCACCGCGCGAGCGAGCGCGGCCCGCACCTCGGCGAGGCTCGACTGCAGCTGGTCGACGGCGGCCGCGTCCAGCGGGCGTCCCGTCGCCACGGCCCGGCGCAGGTCCGCCCGAATGTCCTGACGGAACTCGGCGAGCAGGCCCTCGGCGCGGGCCAGCTGCGCCCGGCCCTCGGCGCGCGTCTCCGTCGCGCCGCCCGGCGACGACGCGGTGGATGCGCGGGGCGCGTCATCCGCGAACGGCGCGTCCCGCGCATCCGATCGACCGTCACCGGCAGCCGCATCCGCGCCGTCACGGGCACCCTCGTCGTCGGGAGTCCACCCGCGCTGGTACCCGGCCGACGCGCTTAGCCCCGCACCGCCCGCGGCCTTCGCCGCGTTCCGCGCCTCGTCGCGCGCCTCACGCGCGGCGGCGGCCAGCTCGGCGCGCAGACTCGCCATCGCATCCGATACGGATGCCCGCACCTCGTCGGCGAGACGCCGCACGCTGTCGCCGACCCCGTCTTCGATCGCGTCGAGTTCGTCGCGGCGCGCATCCAGCTCAGCCCGCCCGGCGTCGGTCAGCGTGTAGACCGTGCGCCGCCCGCCGTCGTCAGACTTCGAGACGAGCCCCTCGGCCTCAAGCTTCGCGAGCCGCGGGTAGATCGTGCCGGCCGACGGCACGTAGGTGCCACCGAAGCGGTCGCTGATCGCCTGAATAATCTCGTAGCCATGCATCGGGCGCTCTTCCAGCACCGACAGCAAGTACAGCCGCAGGTGCCCGTGGCCGAAGACGGGGGGCGTCACGACGACACCCGCTCCGCGTGCACGACCGACACGTCACCCGACACCGAGTTCGCGACCACCTCGGTGAAGCGGCCGTGCAGTTCGCCGTAGCGCCCCTCGTACTGACCCTTCACCCCGGTGATGCGGGTGTCGTCGAGCTGCAGCGCGCCCGAGAGCGTCGAGATGCGGTACTGCGTGGGCACTCCCGCGTCGAGGCGCACGGTGACGTCACCGCTGACGCTCTTTGTTGACACGATGTCGGCCGTGCCGTGCAGGTCGACGAAGGTGTCGCCCGACACCGAGTTGCCGCGGAACCGGAACACCTCGCCGCTGACGGTCAGATCGCCCGACACGGTCTTGGCCGTCACGTCGCCATGGTGGCCGCGCACGGCGACCTCGCCACTGACCGAGTTGACCGAGAGGTCGCCGACGACACCGTCGATCACCACGTCGCCGCTGACGGTCGACACGCTGATGTCGGCGTGCAGGCCGCTGATCAGGGCCGAGGCGTTGACGACGCCGAAGGTGAGGGCCGCGGTGCGCGGAACGAGCACGCTGATCTCGACCTTCGACGAGCCGCGGTAACTGCGGAACATGTCGATGAAGTTGGTCCAGCGCTTGTCGATGTGGTCGATCACGAGTCGGTCGCCCTCGAGCGAGATCGTGATGTCGCGGCCGCGAACGCCGTGCACTTCGACGCGAGCGCCGGGCTCGTCGTGGGCGACGACGTCGACCTGGCCGCCGATGAGGCCGATCTTGACGCTGCGCACGAGTTCGAGGTCGATGGTGGTGGGGTCTGACACGACCCAGGTTTCTTGCGCCACGTGCTGGTCCTTCCCATTCACCCGATTCGGGATGCTCATACCGCGATATATCGCGTTGGTGGAAGTCACGATATATCGCGTCTTCGATCATCGCAAGGACATTTTTCGCCGACCCCTTGCGGTTGACGTTGCGTCAACCCGTACCGTCGCTGTCATGACCGCGACAATTCAGGAGCTGGCGCGCGCGACCGGTCTCACGAGCCGCACCCTGCGCCACTACGACGCCATCGGACTGCTGCCCGCGACAGGCACCGGGCCCGGAGGGATGCGCCTCTACGACGACGCGTCCCTCGCGCGCCTGCAGCGCATCCTGCTGCTGCGCGACGCCGGCCTCGGCCTCGCCGCGATCGCGACCACCCTCGAGACCGATCGCGACGACGTCGCCGCGCTCACCGAGCACATCGCCCTGCTGCGCGACGAGCGCGAGCGACTCGAGCGACGCATCCAGAGCATCCAACGCACCATCACCGCACTCACCGAAGGAGACCCCCTCATGACCGACACCACTTTCGACGGCTTCGATCACACCCAGTACCGCGACGAGGTCGTGGAGCGCTGGGGCGCCGATGCCTACACCCGTGGCGACGGGTGGTGGCGCGGACTCGGCGCGGCCGGCCAGGAGGCGTATCGCGCCGCCGACGCCGAGATCGTCGCAGAGCTCGGCCGCCTCGTCGCGGCCGGCGCCGACCACGCCGGCGCCGACGCGCAGCGCCTCGTCGAGCGGCATCGCGCCTGGGTGGCCGGCGCATGGGGCGGCACGGCAACAGACGAGGCCTACCTCGGACTCGCCGAAATGTACGTCGCCGACGAACGATTCGCCGCCCACTACGGCGGGCCCACGCACGCCGCATTCTTACGCGACGCGGCCGCGGCGAGCCTCGGCTAGACGGGCCGCGTCGGCACGGGCCCATAGCCGTCGCGCGACACCAGCTCGACGGTCGCGATGATCGCCCACGCGCTCAGCGCCACGACGGCGATGAGGATGCTCATGCCCCGCCTCCTTGCCCGCCCGGTATCGAATCGCTCGCCACGCTGCTCGGCTGCGTGCCGCGTTCGCGACGCGGCGCCTCGGGGAGGCGCAGTCGGGGAAGCGTGACTCCGACCATCGGGCCAATCAGGAGGGCAAACGCCACGGTGCCGAAGCCCACGGTTCCGCCGAGCAGCCAGCCCGTGGCGAGCACCGTGACCTCGACCCCGGTGCGCACGGCCCACACCGGCCAGCCGAAGCGGGCGTGCGCTCCGGTCATGAGGCCGTCGCGGGGCCCGGGGCCGAAGCCGGCGCCAATATAAAGGCCGGTCGCCACGGCGAGCAGGGCGAGGCCCCCGGCGAACACGAGCCAGCGCAGTGCCAGCGTGTCGGGGGTGTCGACGACGAGCAGCGTGAGGTCGATGACGGGGCCGATCACGATGACGTTCAGGACCGTGCCGATACCGGGCCGTTGACGCAGCGGAATCCAGAGCAGCAGCACGACAATGCCAATAATCACTGTCATGAGGCCAATTGGCACGCCGGTGGTGAGTGACCACCCCTGCGCGAAGACGGTCCAGGGGTCCAGGCCCACCTCGGCGCTGATCATGAGCCCGATGGCAACGCCGTAGAGCACGAGGCCACCCATCAGCTGAGTCCAGCGGCGCACGGGGTGCACGGCGCCGCGCGGGGCTGCGGAGGTGCGGGGGCGGGTCATGGTGTGAGTCCATCGCACTATTGGCCTGTTATCAAGATGCCAATCCCGCTACAGTGGCCGCATGTCGACGACGGTACTCAGCGCCCGGGCGCTGTCTGTGCTCTTGGGGGACTGGCGCCACCACAGCGGAACGCTCGCGCAGGCGCTCGCCGATCGGGTGCGCCTTCTGGTGCTTGACGGCCGCATCGCCCTGGGTGCTCGCCTGCCCGCCGAACGCCAACTCGCCGACCATGAGGGCGTGAGCCGCACGACGGTGGCGGCGGCCTACGCACGCCTCCGCGAGCTCGGCTACCTCGTCAGCCGACGCGGCTCGGGAAGTGTGACGGCACTGCCGGCCGGCGACGCTCCCGCTTTCGACGTGGTCGATCGCCCCGACATGCTCGACTTCTCGAAGGCGACGCTGCCCGCGCTGCCCGCCGTGGTCGACGCCGCCGCGGCCGCAGTTGCCCGACTTCCCCAGCACCTCGGCCTTGCCGGTTTCGATCTGTATGGCCTCGACGAGGTGCGCCAGGCGATCGCCGACCGCTTCACCGCTCGGGGTCTTCCGACGTCGGCCGACGAGATCATGGTCACCCTCGGGGCGCAGCGCGCGATCGCGTTGATTGCCCAGGCTCTCGTGGGGCGCGGCGACCGTGTGCTCGTCGAGAACCCCAGCTACCCGCATGCGCTCGAGGCGTTCTCGTCGGCGGGCGCCCGGCTGGTGGGCGTCCCGGTCAGCACCGAGCACGGCTGGGACGACGAGGCGTTCGAGCAACTGCTCCCGCGCTCGGCGCCGTGCCTCGCCTACCTCATGCCTGACCTGCACAACCCGACGAGCGCGACGATGCCGGCGGCCCAGCGCGAGCGCGTGGCCGCCCTTGCAGACCGTCACGGCACCCGCATCGTCGTCGATGAAACGATGGTCGATCTCGCGTTTGACCCCGCGACCGTGCAGGTGCCGATGGCGAGCTGTAGTCCCCGCATCATCACGGTGGGCTCGGTGGGCAAGAGCATCTGGGGCGGTATTCGACTGGGCTGGATCCGCGCCGACCGCGAGACGATCGGCGAGCTGGCCAGAGCCCGGCCAGCGGGCGACCTCGGGTCGCCGACCCTCGAGCAACTGCTGCTCAGTGAGCTGCTGCAGCGTTTCGACGGCCTCGTCGCCGAGCGCACGGCGCAACTGCGCGCGGGTGAGCAGCTGCTGCGCGCGCTGCTGAGCGAGCGGTTTCCCGAGTGGCGCCTGCCGGAGGTCGACGGTGGCCTCGTGCTCTGGACGAATCTCGGTCGACCGGTCGCGAGCGAGTTCGCCCTGCTCGCCCGGGCGGAAGGCGTGCAGCTCGGGGCGGGCCCCCGCTTCAGCATCGACGGGGCCTTCGAGCGCTATCTGCGGCTGCCGTTTTGCTACCCCGAGACCTTGACGCGCCGCGCGGTCGACGCGATGGAGCGGGCGTGGGAGCGCCTCGGGCCCGCGCGGGCCGATGTGCCCGACGACGATGCGCTGGTCACGACGGTCGTCTGACCGATCGGTCATATTGGGGGCGCGCGTACATCCCGCGCTTTGGCAACGTCCAGTAATCGTTGGGATGCTGTCCAGCGCACCGGGCGCTCTCACGCGCCCCGCGCATCCCGCCACCACCCCGCCCTCGTTCTTCGGAGTCGCCCGTGTTCCGCCTTTCGGTGTTCAGTCTGCGCAACCGGGCGCTGATCGCTCTCGTCACCATCGTCGTGGGCGTCTTTGGGGGGCTCGCGCTCACCAGCCTCAAGCAGGAACTGATCCCGTCGATCGCCTTCCCGCAGGTGATCATCATCAGCCAGTACCCGGGCGCGGCCCCTGACGCCGTCGAGCAAGACGTATCGACCCCCATAGAGAACGCGATTCAGGCGGTCGATGGCCTGGAGGCATCGGATGCGACGTCGTCGACGGGCATCTCGATCGTCACGGCGCAGTTCGAATTCGGCACAGAGATTGCCCGCGCCGAGCAGCGTGTACAGCTGTTCGTCAACCGGCTTGAGCTGCCGTCAACCGTCGAGCCGCAGGTCATCACAGGCTCGATCGACGATCTGCCGGTCGTGCAGGTCGGCGTCACGAGCGACCTGAGCGAGGGCGAGCTCGCCGCCGCCCTCGACGTGCAGGCCGTGCCCGACCTCACCGAGCTTGATGGTGTGCGCGAGGTCAGCGTGTTTGGTGCCGTGGGCGACCGGGTCGAAATCACGGTCGACGATGACGAGCTGGCCGCGCGCGGCCTCAGTCGGGCCGACATCGTCGACACTCTCGATGCCTACGGGGTGCTGCTTCCCGCCGGAACGATCACCGAAAACGACCGCACCCTCGCCGTCTTGACCGGAGTCCGGGTCGAGAGCGTCGACCAGCTGGCGGCGCTGCCGATTATCGCCGGCGAGCCCGTCATTGGTGACGACGGCGCGGTTGTCGTGACGACCATTGACGATGTCGCCGACGCGACGATCGTGAGCAACCCGGTGCAGAACCTCTCGCGCATCAACGGCGAGCCCGCGTTGACCCTCGGCATCACGAAGACGCCCGACGGCAACACGGTCGATGTCTCGCGCGCTGTGCAGGCGGCCCTGCCGGCGATTGCCGAGGCGATTGGCTCGGGCACCGAGTTCACCGTCGTCTTCGACCAGGCCCCGTTCATCGAAAGCTCGATCGAGGCGCTTGCCATCGAGGGCGCGCTCGGCCTCGTCTTCGCGGTGATCATCATCCTGGTGTTCCTGCTGTCGGTGCGCTCGACGCTTGTTACCGCCGTCGCGATTCCGACCTCGATCCTGCTCACCTTCCTCGGCATGCAGGGGGCGGGGTACTCGATCAACATCCTGACCCTTGGTGCCATCACGATTTCGATCGGGCGCGTCGTCGACGACTCGATCGTCGTGGTCGAGAACATCAAGCGGCACCTCGCCCTCGGCGAAGAGCGCCTCGAGGCGATCACGAACGGCGTGCGTGAGGTCGCGACCGCCATCACGTCGTCGACGCTCATCACGATTGCCGTCTTCCTGCCGCTCGCGCTCGTCGGCGACATCACGGGTGAGCTCTTCCGGCCCTTCGCGCTGACGACCGCCATCGCGCTCGCCGCCTCGCTCTTCGTGTCGCTCACGATCGTGCCGGTGCTGTCGTACTGGTTCTTGCGCGCCCCGAAGAACGGCAGCCACACCGCCGTGACCTTCGAGCAAGAGTCGGCGAACCCCACGCCGCTACAGAAGGGCTACCTGCCGGCCCTGCGCTTCAGTGTGCGGCGCCCCGTGGCGACCCTGATGCTTGCGTTGCTTGTGCTCGGCGGAACCGCGGGGCTCGCCACGCAGCTGCAGACCAACTTCATCGGTGACAGCGGGCAGAACACGCTCACCGTCAGTCAGACGGTCGACTCCTCGGCGAGCCTTGAGCGCCTCGACGAGGCGGCAGCGGTCGTCGAAGCCGAGCTCTTCGAGATCGACGGCATCGAAACGGTGCAGTCGTCGATTGGCCAGGGCGGTGGCATCTTCGGGTTCCTCGGCGGCGGGGGCGACATCACCTACTCGATCACGACCGCAGAAGACGTCGACCAGACCGAGTTGCAGCAAGACGTGCGCGACGCACTGTTCGCCCTCGACAACGTCGGCGACATCACGGTGCGCTCGGCCGACCAGGGCTTCGCCTCGTCCACGATCGACGTCGAGATCTTCGCCCCCAACCAAGACGCTCTGCGGGAGGCCGCCGACGACGTGCTCGCGGCGGTGAACGAGCTCGACGTCACGGCCGAGGCGACGAGCAACCTCTCTGAGACACAGCCGTACATCGCCGTCGAGGTTGACCGTCAGGCTGCGGCCGAGGTAGGCCTCACCGAGGCGGCGATCGGCGGACTGGTCGCGCAGGCCATGTTCCCCGCGTCCGTCGGCCAGGTCGTCATCGACGACACGACGCTCGAGATTTACCTCCCCAATGACGCCGCCCCGGTCACCATCGCCGAGCTGCGCGACTTCAGCCTCCCGACCGCTACCGGCCCGCTCGCACTCAGCGAGGTCGCGACGGTTGAGGAGGCACTCGGCCCCGAGTCGATCACGACGATTCGCGGTATTCGCAGCGCGACGGTCGCGATCACGCCGTCGACCGAGGACGTCGGCTCGGCCTCGGTCGCCGTGGCCGACGCGCTCGAGGGCATCGACCTCCCCGACGGCGCCCGCGCCGAACTGGGTGGCGTCGCCGCGCAGCAGGCAGACGCCTTCCAGCAGTTGGGTCTTGCCCTGCTCGTGGCCCTGCTGATCACCTACGTGATTCTGGTCGCGACCTTCAAGAGCCTGCGCCAGCCGCTGCTGCTGCTCGTCTCCGTGCCCTTCGCGGCAACGGGCGCGATCATCTTGCAGCTGATCGCCGACATCCCGCTTGGAGTGCCGTCGCTCATCGGTGTGCTGATGCTCATCGGCATCGTCGTCACGAACGCCATCGTGCTCATCGACCTCGTGAACCAGTACCGCGAGCGCGGCATGACGGCTCGTGAGGCGGTGATCGAGGGCTCAGTGCGTCGTCTGCGCCCCGTGCTCATGACGGCGGCTGCGACGATCTTCGCGCTCGTGCCCCTGGGTCTCGGCATCACCGGAACGGCGGGCTTCATCTCGCAGCCCCTCGCGGTTGTCGTGATTGGCGGCCTCGTGTCGTCGACGTTGCTCACCCTCGTCGTGTTGCCCGCGTTGTACTGGCTCGTCGAGGGAGCGAAAGATCGGCGCGACGAGAAGCGCGCGGCGCGCGAGGCGGCGCTCGACGCCGCTGGCCGCGCGACGGTGGGCGACGCCCCCTCGTCGGGCGGTGCGCACGCGGGCTAGACTCGGCCCCTTATGCCTCGCCCCTCTTCCTCCCGTGACCCGCGCAAACGCCGCGGCACCTCGTCGACTTCTGGCCGCACCGGCAGCGGCAAGCAGACGCACCGCCCCGATTGGCGTCCGTTCGATCCCGAGGCGAAGCGCGGCAAGGGCAAGCCGGGCCGCCCGGGTTCCGCTGCGCGGGGGCAGGATGCGCGCGGTGCACGCTCCGGGGACGACGCGCGCAGCGCTCGCTCCGCCGAGGACGCGCGCCGCGCATCCCCCCGTTCCGAATCACGGCGCGGCACCGACGCGCTGGCCGCCCGCGCGCAGCGTGATGAGCGCGAGCAGCGCGATCGCGGCCGCCGCACCGAGCGGCCCGCCGCGCGCGCACCCCGCACCGACGGCGCCGCGCGCCCACCCCGCACCCCCGACACGGTGCTGAAGAAGCTGCAGGCAACCGTCGTCGACCCGGCCTCGGTGGCCGGCCTCACCTTCGGCGACCTCAGCCTCGGTCAGAACATCGTCGCGGCGCTCGCCGAGCAGGGTGCGGTGTCGCCGTTCGCCATTCAGGCGGCGACGATTCCTGACGTGGTGGCTGGCCGGCACGTGCTCGGCCGCGGCCGTACTGGCTCGGGCAAAACGATCGCGTTCGGCGCCCCCCTCGTCGAGCGTCTGCTGCAGAATGGGGGCGGTCGCGGCCTCAAGCCGGGTCGACGCCCCCGCGCGCTAATCCTCGCGCCAACGCGTGAGCTCGCCCTGCAGATCGATGACACGGTGCAGCCGATCGCCCGCAGCGTCGGGCTGTACACGACGCAGATCTATGGCGGCGTGCCGCAGGGTCGTCAGGTGGGCGCCCTGAAGCGCGGCGTCGACATCGTCATCGGCACTCCCGGCCGCATCGAAGACCTCATCGAGCAGGGCCGCCTCGACCTGTCGGGCGTTGTCGTCACCGTCGTCGACGAGGCCGACCATCTCTGCGAGCTGGGGTTCCTCGAGCCGGTGCAGCGCATCCTGCGTCGCACGCCGACCGACAGTCAGATGCTGCTCTTCTCGGCGACCCTCGACACTCGCGTGGGGGCGCTCGTCGCTGAGTTCCTCAAGAAACCCGCCGTGTACGAGATCGCCGGCGAGACACAGGCCACCTCGAGCACTGAGCACCGGGTGCTCGTTGTCGACCCTCGACACAAGCGGGTCGTCGTCGAAGAGCTGCTCGCGGGTGACGGCAAGGCGCTCCTCTTCACGCGTACGAAGGTGTTCGCCGACGAGTTGGCTGACCATCTCGACGACGCCGGCATTGCGGCGCTGGCGCTGCACGGCGATCTGAGCCAAGAGCGTCGACAGCGCAATCTCGACAAACTCACCAGCGGGCGGGTGCAGGCGCTCGTGGCGACCGACGTCGCGGCCCGCGGCATTCACGTCGACGACATCGCGATCGTCGTGCAGGCCGACGCCCCCGACGAGTACAAGGCCTACCTGCACCGCGCGGGTCGCACCGGCCGCGCCGGCGCCCGCGGGCTCGTCGTCACTCTGATCTCGGCTCGCCGCCGGCCCTCGCTCGAAGAGCTGCTGGAACGCGCCGACATCACGGCCCAGTTCGACGCCGTGAAGCCCGGCGATCGCCTGATTCGCCAGCTCGCGCAGCGCGCGTAACCCGAGCCGAGGGCTCGTCGATACACGGCGTTGACGCCCGTGTGAACTCTGCGTGACTACTCATCTGCGCGCTTGGTTCACAGACGATTCTGTGCTTACTCTCTTGTCGGCCCCCGTTTGGGGGTCGTTCCGTGAAGCGTTTATGACGCTACCAAGGAGAGCACCCAACCGATGAATCACCTCACACCCTTCCGCCGGCGTACAGCGCCGACCAGGGCGGTCGCTGTTTGCACCGCCCTCGCGGTGGGCCTCGGGTTCAGCACTGTCGCTGTCACCCCGGCCGTCGCGAACACCACCATTACGCCCATCTCCGCCGTGCAGGGCACGGGCGCGACGACGCCGCTTGACGGCCAGACGGTCACCGTGCGCGGCGTCGTCACGGCTGACTACCGCGGCGTCAGCGGCTACAACGGCATCGTCGTTCAAGAGCAGGGTTCGGGCGGCGACACCGACGCCACGCCCGGCGCATCCGACGGCATCTTCATCTTCCTCGGCAGCACCCACAACCCCGGCGTCGCCATCGGCGACCTCGTCGAGGTGACGGGCCGGGCTGGCGAGAACTTCGGGCAGACCCAGCTCACGGCGACCGCCGCGGGCACGGTGACCCTCGTCGAGGCGCAGGTGGGGCTCCCGGCTCCGACGCCGCTGCCCGCCGACGTCATCGGCACCGACCGTGAGCAGTTCGAAAACATGCTCGTCGCCCCCACCGGCGACTACCTCATCGGCTCCACTCACCAGCTCTTCAACTTCGGCACGCTGTGGCTCTCCCCCGGTGACGAGCTCGTCAAGAGCACCGAGCAGGTGCGCCCCGGCCCCGAGGCCGACGCGATTGCGGCCGAGAACCGCGCGTCGCGCATCCTGCTCGACGACGGGTACAACATCCAGATCTCGAACAGCCGGCACCCGGGCGACCAGCCGTACCTGCGCGCCGACGAGATCGTGCGCAACGGTGACAAGGTCGTGTTCCCCGAGGCCGGCATGGTGCTGCAGTGGGGCTTCGACGACTGGCGTCTGCAGCCCCAGGTGCCGATCTCGACCGAGGGGCCTGCGGGCTACGGCGTCGGCTTCGAGTCGCGCAATCCGCGCCCCGAGACCGCGCCCGAGACGGGTGGCGACCTCCGTGTTGCCGCGTTCAACGTGCTCAACTACTTCACGACCCTGACGACGCAGAACAGTGACGCGCGAGGGGCGCGCGATGCCGCCGCGTTCGAGCGCCAAGAGGCGAAGATCGTTGCGGCGATCACCGCTCTCGGCGCCGACGTCGTCGGCCTGCAAGAGATCGAGAACTCGGTTGCCCTCGGCGAGCAGCCCGACGAGGCGGTTGCCACGCTGGTTGCCGCTCTCAACGAGGTCGACGGCGCGGGCACCTGGGCCTACGTTCCGTCGGCCCCCGAGCTGAACGACGCCTCGATCGTCGACGTCATCACCAACGCGATCATCTACAAGCCGGCCTCGGTCGAGCTGGTGGGCGACATGATCACGCAGATCGACGAGACCGTGTGGTTCAACGCCCGAGAGCCGCTCGGCGCCACCTTCGACAAAGACGGCTACCGCTTCACGGTCGTCGCGAACCACTTCAAGTCGAAGAGCGGTTCGGGCACCGAGCCCGCCGACGGCCAGGGCTTCTTCAACACCGACCGCGTGGCGCAGGCCAAGGGTCTGGCGGCGCTGACCGACGAGATCGAGGCTGACCCCGAGCGGGGCGAGAACATCCTGCTGCTCGGCGACTTCAACGCCTACAGCCAGGAAGACCCGATCGCCACCCTCGGCGAGGCCGGCTTCACGAGCCTCGTTGACGACCGCACCGACGGTCAGTACACCTACACGTTCAACGGCGAGCTCGGCTCGCTCGACCACGTGCTGGCGAGCGACGCGATTGCGGCGAACGTCACCGGTGTCGGCGTCTGGAACATCAACGCCGCCGAGTGGGGCGACCGCCAGTACAACTTCGGCGCGACCGACGGCTCGTCCGTCTACCGCTCGAGCGACCACGACCCGGTCGTCGTGGGCCTGTCGGCCCAGGCGCAGCCGGTCGACATCGACATCGTCACGATCAACGACTTCCACGGCCGCCTCGAGGCGGGCTCGGGCGTCGGTGGCGCTGCGGTGCTCGGTGGCTTCGTGAACCAGGTGCGTGCCGAGAACCCGAACACGCTGTTCGTCTCGGCGGGCGACAACATCGGCGCCTCGACCTTCACGTCGTTCATCCAGCAGGACAAGCCGACGATCGACGTGCTGAACGCGATGGACCTCGACGTGACGGCCATCGGTAACCACGAGTTCGACCTGGGTCGCAGCGACCTTGACGACCGCGTGATCCCTGCGTCGAACTTCCCGTACCTCGGGGCGAACATCTACGACCGTGAGACTGGCGAGCCCGCGTACGACGAGTACTGGGTGACCGAGGTTGACGGCGTCGACGTGGGCTTCATCGGCGCGATCACCGAGTCGATGCCGTCGCTCGTGACTCCGGCGGGCATCGCCTCGCTCGAGTTCGGCGACATGACCGAGGCGGTCAACCGCGTGGCCGGTCAGTTGCAGGACGGCGACGCTGCTAACGGTGAGGCCGACGTCATCATCGTGCTCGTGCACGAGGGTGCCGCCACGACCGACATCGCCACGGCGACCGACGACTCCGACTTCGGAGACCTCGTCACCGGTACCGCGGGCTCGGTCGACGCCATCGTCTCGTCGCACACGCACCGCGTCTACGACCACGAGATCCCGGTTGACGGCAGCGACCTGCCGCTGATCGTGACCCAGAACGGCGAGTACAGCTCGCACGTGGGCCGCTTCAGCCTGAGCGTCGACCCCACCACGGGTGAGCTGCTCGACATCGCCGCCGACGTGCTGCCGCTGCCGGGTGCAGCCCAGCCCGACCCGGCGATCGCGCAGATCGTGGCGGATGCTGTGGCCTTCGCCAACGAGGCGGGCTCGGTCAGCCTCGGCGAGATCACCGGCGACGTGCGTCGCGCGGTTCAGGCGAACGGCACCGAGAACCGCGGTGGCGCGTCGCTGCTCGGCAACCTGGTCGCCGACGCTCAGCTCTGGGCGACGCGCGACCTCGGCACCGAGGTGGCGCTCATGAACCCGGGTGGTCTGCGTGCCGACCTCGTGTTCGCGGGCACCGGCGCGACCGATCCCGATGGCAACGTCACGTTCCGTGAGGCCGCCAGCGTGCAGCCCTTCGCGAACAGCCTCTTTACCATGACCCTGACCGGCGCCCAGCTGCGTCAGGTGCTGGAAGAGCAGTGGCAGCCGGCCGGCTCGTCGCGTCCGTTCCTGAAGCTCGGCATCTCGGAGGGGCTCGACTACACGTACGACCCGAGCCTCGCCGCCGGTGAGCGCATCGGCACGATCACGCTGAACGGCGAGACCGTGACCGACGACCAGCAGATCCGCATCGTCACGAACTCGTTCCTCTCGACCGGTGGAGACAACTTCTTCACCTTCGCGCAGGGCACGAACCGTGCCGACTCGGGCCGCATCGACCTGCAGGCCTTCGTCGACTACTTCGCCGAGTTCTCGCCCGTCACGGCCAGCGCCGCCGACCGCTCGATTGGCGTCTCGCCGTCGATCGCGGGCAGCACCCTGACCCCGGGTGACACGGTCGAGCTGCAGCTCAGCTCGCTGCTCTACTCGAACGGTGGCGACCGGGATGCGACGGTCACCGTCAGCATCGGAGGCGAGGTTCTCGCCGAGGCCGCCATCGACGCGACCATCGTTGATGGCACCGACGAGCAGGGCCGCGCGACGGTCTCGTTCACGGTGCCCGAGGGTGTCGAGGGCGCGACGGATGTCGTGATTGCGGTTGCCGACAACGGCACCGAGGTCAGCATCCCCGTCACGATCGAGGCGGCCGAGCCGCTGCCGACGATTGAGGTGAAGAAGCAGCCGAAGCTCGTGGGTTCGGCAGTGGTCGGCAAGACGCTCCGCGTTGACGACGGCCGCTACAGCGTGCGCGGTGTCGAGGTCGAGTACCAGTGGCTGCGTAACGGTCAGCCCATCGAGGGTGCGACCGGTGACAGCTACCGGGTGACCTCGGCCGACCGCCTCGCGGAACTCTCGGTCGAGTTGACGGTGACCGCTGACGGCTACGAGACGCTCACGGTCACGACCGACGAGCGTCGCGTGCCGCCGGCCATCCCGGGCGCCCCGAAGTGGGTCAACGGGCTGATCAGCCTCATCACTGCGCTGATCTTCTGGTAACCGGCACGAGCATCCGCTCATGAATGCGGGGGCGGCGGGGAATACCCGTCGCCCCCGTTTCGTTGTCTCCGCCGGATGCGCGCCCGGCGTTTTCTGCGCCCGCGCCCCTACGCTTGTCCCCGACCGATCCGCGAACTACGTACCGAGGAGCACCATGGCCCGCGTCTACGACGACATCACCCAGGTCTTCGGCAACACCCCGCTCGTGAAGCTGAACGCCGTCACCGACGGCGCGGCGGCGACCGTGTTGGCGAAGCTCGAGTTCTACAACCCGTCTGCCAGCGTGAAAGACCGCCTCGGTGTCGCGATCATCGACGCCGCCGTGAAGAGCGGCGAGCTGAAGCCGGGCGGCACCATCGTCGAGGGCACGAGCGGCAACACCGGCATCGCGCTCGCCATGATTGGCGCGGCCCGCGGCTACAAGGTGATCCTCACCATGCCCGAGACGATGAGCGAAGAGCGCAAGATGCTGCTGAAGGCCTACGGCGCCGAGCTGGTGCTCACGCCGGGTGCCGAGGGCATGAAGGGCGCCGTCGGAAAGGCTCAAGAGATCGTCGAAAGCACGCCGGGCGCTGTGCTCGCCCGCCAGTTCGAGAACGAGGCGAACGCCGAGATTCACCGTGCCACCACCGGCCCCGAGGTGTGGAACGACACTGACGGCGCCGTCGACATCTTCGTCTCGGGCATCGGCACCGGCGGAACCCTGACCGGCACCGGCCAGTACTTGAAGGGCCAGAAGGCCGACGTGAAGGTTGTCGGCGTTGAGCCGGAGGAGAGCCCCATTCTCAACGGCGGCAACCCCGGCCCGCACAAGATCGCCGGCATCGGCGCCAACTTCGTGCCCGCCGTGCTCGACCGCGAGGTCTACGACGAGATCGTCGACGTCAACATCACGCAGGCCGTCTCGATGGCCCGTCGCATGGCTGCCGAAGAGGGCATCCTCGCCGGCATCTCGTCGGGTGCGACCGTGCACGCCGCCGTTGAGCTCGCGAAGCGCCCCGAGAACGCCGGCAAGACGATCGTCGTGATCGTCGCCAGCTACGGCGAGCGCTACCTCTCGAGCGTCTTGTACGAAGACCTGCGGGCGTAGATGCCTCTGCGGGAAGACATCGCGAACGCGCGGCGGCGAGATCCCGCCGCGCGTTCCGCGTTCGAGGTGTTTCTCACCTCGAGCGGCTTGCACGCCATCTGGTGGTATCGCCTGGCGAACCGCCTGTGGCGAGCCCGACTGTTCTTGCTGGGTCGCCTCGTGTCGCAGTTCGCCCGCTGGCTGACGGGCATTGAGATTCACCCCGGCGCCACGATCGGGCGCCGATTCTTCATCGACCACGGCATGGGCGTCGTGATCGGTGAAACGGCCGAGATCGGCGACGACGTCATGCTCTACCACGGCGTCACGCTGGGCGGTCGAACCCTCGAGAAGGGCAAGCGTCACCCGACGATCGGCAACAACGTGCTGATCGGGGCCAACGCGACGGTGCTCGGCCCGATCACGATCGGCGACGACTCGCAGGTGGGGGCGCTCGCGCTCGTCGCGCGCGACGTTCCGCCGAATCACGTGGCGACCGGCATTCCCGCGGTGGCGAAGCCGCGCGGCGCGAACGCCGCGGCCGGCGCCGACGGATTCTGGATCGACCCGGCCATCCACATTTAGGCCGTCGTCCCCACCCGGCCGCGCGGGCGCATCCGTTCACCGGGGTGGGCGCTCGCGGCATACGCGTCGGCGGTGCCCGTTAGCCTGGGTCGGTGAATCCGACCACCGCTCCCGCCGCCCAGCAGGTGCTCGAGCAGGTCTTCGGGTATCCCGCGTTCCGCGGCGAGCAGCAGCAGATCATCGACCATGTGGTCGCCGGCGGCGACGCGCTCGTGCTGATGCCGACCGGTGGGGGCAAGAGCCTCTGCTACCAGATTCCGGCGCTCGTGCGCCGCGGCGTCGGCGTCGTCATTTCGCCGCTGATCGCGCTCATGAAAGACCAGGTGGATGCCTTGGGCGCGGTCGGCGTGCGCGCCGCGTTCCTGAATTCCACGCAATCGCCTGACGAGCGTCGCGCCGTCGAGCAGGCGCTCGCTGCGGGCGAGGTCGACCTGCTGTACCTCGCGCCCGAGCGCGTCACGGTGCCGGCGACGGTCGAGCTGCTCTCGCGGCTCGACATCGCGCTGTTCGCGATCGACGAGGCGCACTGTGTGTCGCAGTGGGGGCACGACTTCCGGCCCGACTACCTGGCGCTGTCGATGCTGCACGAGCGCTGGCCGCAGGTGCCGCGCATCGCGTTGACCGCCACCGCGACGGCCGAGACGGCGCGCGAGATCGCGATGCGCCTCGAGCTGGGCCAGGCCCGCCACTTCGTCGCGAGCTTCGACCGACCCAACATTCAGTACCGCATCGAGCCGAAGAACCAGCCCCTGCAGCAGTTGCTGCGGCTGATCCGCACCGAGCACCCGGGCGACGCGGGCATCGTGTACTGCCTGTCGCGGGCGAGCGTCGAGAAGACCGCTCAGCAGCTGGCCGACCACGGCATCGCGGCTTTGCCGTACCACGCGGGCCTCGACGCCTCGGTGCGCGCGAACCACCAGTCGCGGTTCTTGCGTGAAGACGGCATTGTCATGGTCGCGACGATCGCCTTCGGCATGGGCATCGACAAGCCCGACGTGCGCTTCGTCGCCCACCTTGACCTGCCGAAGAGCGTCGAGGGCTACTACCAAGAGACGGGCCGCGCCGGTCGTGACGGGCTGCCGTCGACGGCCTGGCTTGCCTATGGCCTGCAAGACGTCGTGCAGCAGCGCCAGCTGATCGAGCGCGGCGACGGAGACCCGGCGCACAAGCGCCGCCAGTCGCAGCTGCTCGACGCGATGCTCGCCCTCTGCGAGACGGTCGAGTGCCGCCGCGCGCAGCTGCTCGACTACTTCGGTCAGCAGCTGCCCGGGGGTCGCTGCGGCAATTGCGACACGTGCCTGGCCCCGCCTGAGGCGATCGACGGCACGGTGCCGGCGCAGAAGTTCTTGTCGACGATCGTGCGGCTTGAGCGCGAGCGCGGCCAGAGCTACGGCGCCGGCCACCTCATCGACATCCTCACCGGCAAGCAGACGCCGCGGGTGCAGCAGCAGCGCCACCATGAGCTGTCGACCTTTGGCCTCGGCACCGAGTTTGGCGAGCAAGAGTGGCGCGGCGTCGTGCGCCAGCTGCTCGCCCAGGGCCTCATCGCCGTGCGCGGCGAGTACGGCGTACTCGGCATCACCGAGGCGAGCGCGGCGGTGCTGCGCGGCGAGCGCGAGGTGCGCCTTCGTAAGGATGCTCCGCGCGCCTCCTCGAGTTCGGGTTCGCGGTCGAAGCGCTCGGCCCCCGCTGATTTGCCGGCGGAGGCGGGCGGTCTCTTCGAGCGGCTGCGCGCCTGGCGCGCGTCGACCGCGCGCGAGGCCGGAGTGCCCGCCTACATCGTGTTCGGCGACGCGACCCTGCGGGGTATTGCGCTGACGGTGCCGTCGTCGCTCGACGAGCTGGCGCAGATCAGCGGAGTCGGCCAGAAGAAGCTCGAGCAGTTCGGCGAAGCGGTGCTCGCGGTGGTTCGCGGCGACGAGCCCCCGGCCGTCGAGGTGTCGACCCCGAGCGACCCGGCGGCGCTGTCGGCGCGGTTACGTACCGCGCGCGGGGCCGCACGCTCCGGTCCGCCGGTCGCAGCGGCTGAACCGCCGCCCTACTTTGACGAGCCGCCGCCGGACGACGAGCCTCCGCCTCCGGAGGAGTGGTGAGCGAGGCGCTGCACGCCGAGCCGAGCCCTGAGCTCGCTGGCTCCGCAGGCGACCGCTCGCGGCTTCGGGCGTGGCGCGATAGCGACCGGGCGCCCTTCGCGGCGATGAACGCCAACCCCGAGGTGATGCGGTTCTTCCCGTCGCTGCGGTCTCGGGCTGAAAGTGACGCGTTCGTTGACCACATCGTGGCGCAGCATCGGGCCGACGGCTGGGGCCTGTGGGCGGTCGAGGTCGAGGGCCGCTTCGCCGGCTACGTCGGTCTCGCACGGGCGACGTTTGCGGCGCCGTTCACTCCGGCGGTCGAGATCGGCTGGCGTCTCGACGCGTGGGCGTGGGGGCGCGGTGCCGCATCGGCGGCCGCCCGCCGCGTGTTGGACGCCGCGCCCGGGTTCGGCATCGACGAGGTGCTGTCGTTCACGGCAGCGCTCAACCTGCCGTCGATTGCGGTGATGGAGCGCATCGGAATGGTGCGTGATCCCGCGGGCGACTTCGAGCATCCGAACGTCGCCGACGGGCACCCACTGCGCCCGCACGTGCTGTACCGCTGGCGCCCACGCGAAGGGCGCGTCTGATTACTGCGCGGCGCCCTGCTCGGCCTGCGCCTGCTGCTCCGCAACCTGCTTGCGTACGTCATCCATGTCGAGGTCCTTCACCGCGGTGATGACCTGCTCGAGCGCGGGGGCCGGCAGCGCGCCGGGCTGCGCGAAGACGAGAATGCCGTCGCGGAACGCCATGAGCGTCGGGATCGAGCGGATGTTCGCGGCCGCCGCGATCGCCTGCTGGTCTTCCGTGTCGACCTTGCCGAAGGTCACGTCGGGGTGGGCTTCGCTTGCCGCCTCGTACACGGGCGCGAACGCCTTGCAGGGGCCGCACCAGTCGGCCCAGAAGTCGACGAGGGTGATGCCGTCTTTCGTGACGGTCTGCTCAAAGTCGGCGGTGGTCAGGTCGATGGTTGCCATAACAACCATCCTGACACAGCCACAGAGATACCCCAAGGGGTATCCATAATCAGAGATGGCCCACTAAGCGATCGCCCAGCTATGTGCCGATCCCTACAAGCGTGACGGTGTGCATCCGGCCCTATTCGTGCCCCGACCACCACGCACGAGCGCGCGAGAGAAACGCGACCTACCGTCGAAGAACCGACGTGCCCCACACCTGGCGGCACCCGACGTGCGAACGGAACCGACGATGACGCAGCTCACCGACAGCACCACCCGCCCCGCGACCCCGGCCGACGACGCGGCCGCCGCCAGCGCCGCCGACATTGCGCCCGCCACGGGCGAGGTGAATCTGCCGCTGGCCATCGACGTCGCCGCGCTCGGCGAGCAGCTGCTCGGCCAGTGGGCGTACGCCCGCAAGCACGCCCGCGAGTTGATGACGCGCCCCGAGTTTCAGCGCGACCCCGATCTGGGTAAAGACGCGCACCGCGAGCGCGTTCTCGGCCAGCTGCACAAGCTCGTCGAGGCAGGCTCGGTGCACCGCGCATTCCCGAAGTCGGTCGGCGGCGACGAAGACAACGGCGGCAACATCGCGAGCTTCGAAGAGCTCGTTCTCGGCGACCCCAGCATGCAGATCAAGGCCGGCGTGCAGTGGGGCCTGTTCGCGGCCGCGATTCAGCACCTCGGCACCGACGAGCACCACGCGAAGTGGCTGCCCGACGCCCTCGACATGACGACCCCCGGCGCGTTCGCGATGACCGAAACCGGCCACGGCTCTGACGTTGCCGCCGCGGGAACCACCGCCACGTATGACGAGGCCACCGACGAGTGGGTCATCCACACCCCGTTCCGCGCGGCGTGGAAGGACTACCTCGGCAACGCCGCCCTGCACGCGAAGGCCGCCGTCGTCTTCGCGCAGCTCATCACCCGCGGCGTCAACCACGGCGTACACGCGATCTACGTTCCGATTCGCGACGAGAACGGCGACTTCCTGCCCGGCATCGGCGGCGAGGACGACGGGCTGAAGGGTGGCCTCAACGGCATCGACAATGGTCGCCTGCACTTCACGAACGTGCGTGTTCCGCGCACCAACCTGCTGAACCGCTACGGCTCGGTCGACGAGAACGGCGTCTACAGCTCGCCGATCGAGAGCCCCGGCCGTCGCTTCTTCACCATGCTCGGCACGCTCGTGCAGGGCCGCATCTCACTCGACGGCGCCTGCACCGTCGCCAGCAAGCTCGCGCTGACGATCGCCATTCGCTACGGCACCGAGCGCCGCCAGTTCGCCGGCGGCGAGGGCGAGGAGGTCGTGCTGATGGACTACCAGCGCCACCAGCGCCGCCTCCTGCCGCGCCTCGCCCAGACCTACGCGATGTCGTTCGCCCACGAGGTGTTCCTCGAGAAGTTCGACGCCGTGTTCTCAGGTCGTGACGACACAGACGAGTCGCGCCAAGACCTCGAGACCCTTGCCGCGGCCCTCAAGCCGCTCAGCACGTGGGCGGCGCTCGACATCATTCAAGAGGCGCGCGAGGCGTGCGGCGGCCAGGGCTTCCTCGCCGAGAACCGCCTCGTGCAGATGCGCGCCGACCTCGACGTCTACGCGACCTTCGAGGGCGACAACAACGTGCTGCTGCAACTCGTCGCCAAGCGCCTGCTCACCGACTACTCGAAGAAGTTCGCCAAGGCTGACGCCGGGGCGCTCGCCGGCTACGTCGCCGACCAGGTCGGCGACCGCGCCTTCAACAAGTCCGGCCTGCGACGTCTCGCTCAGAATGTCGCCGACTTCGGCTCGACCGCCCGCTCGGTCGGCTACGTGCGCGACACCGAGTCGCAGCGCCAGCTTCTGACCGACCGCGTCGAGACGATGGTCGCCGAGCTCGCCGGTCGCCTGCGCGGCGCGTCGAAGATGGGCAAGCGCGAGGCCGCCGAACTGTTCAACCGCCACCAGAACGAGCTGATCGAGGCTGCCCGTGCCCACGGTGAGCTGCTGCAGTGGGAGGCCTTCACCGAAGCGCTCGACCACGTCGAGCACGCCGGCACGAAGACCGTGCTCACGTGGCTGCGCGACCTGTTCGGCTTCACGCTGATTGAGAAGAACCTCGCCTGGTACCTGATGCATGGCCGCCTCTCGGCGCACCGCGCGCAGGCGATCACCGACTACATCGACGGCCGCCTGCTGCCGCGCCTGCGCCCGCACGCGCGGTCGCTGACCGACGCGTTCCTTCTTGAGGATGCGCACATCCGTGCCGAGATCGCCACCGGTGTCGAGGCCCAGCGTCAGGAGGAAGCGGCGGCGCACTACGCCGAGCTGCGCTCGCGCGGTCTGACGCCGATCGACGAAAAAGACCTGCTGGCCGGCAAGAAGTCGCGCCGCTGAGTCGGATGTCACGACGACACGACAACGGCCCGCCCCCCTGGGGTGCGGGCCGTTGTCGTTGTGACGGCGGGAGTCGCTAGTGCTTGGCGGCGCGACTGACGGCGTCAGAGTTTTGGCTGCGCTCGTTCGCGGCCTTCTTGTCGGCCTTCGCGACGCGCTTCTCTTTCAGCGTCTTCGATGCGGCCGTCTTGCCTGAGCTTTTGCGTACAGACTTTTCACCCATGTGGGCTCTCCTTACCGAGAGCCGAGGTGACCCTGTAGGGCTGAGCGTACGCCCCCGGAGTCATCCGCGCCCGCGAGACGGCGTTACTGCGGTGGCTGGAGCGCCGCCCCGACGGTCGCGCCGCCGTCGATGACGAACTCGGTGCCGGTCGTGTACGTCGCGTCGGCGGCGATGAACAGGGCCATCGCGGCGACCTCTTCGGGCAGGCCGAAGCGCGGGATCGCCTGCTGCGCCGTCATCTCGTCGCCGAAGCCGTCGGTCATCGGCGTCTTGATCGGGCCGGGGTGAATCGACACGACGCGGATGCCGTGCTGCCCGAGGTCGAGCGCCGCCGACTTGGTGAGCCCGCGCACGCCCCACTTGCTGGCGACGTACGCCGAGAGGTTCGAGTAGCCCTGAAGGCCCGCGGTGGAGGAGATGTTGATGATGACGCCGCCGCCGGCGGACGTCATGGATTCGACGACGGCGCGCATCCCGAAGAAGGTGCCGGTGAGGTTGATGCCGATGACGCGGTTCCACTCGTCGGTCGAGGCGGTCGCGATCGGGCTGAAGCCGACGATGCCGGCGTTGTTGATGAGCACGCCGATCGGGCCGACGTTCGCGTGCACGTCGGCGACGACGCTCGCCCAGGCGTTTTCGTCGGTGACGTCGAGGTGGTGGTAGGTGCCGCCGATCTCGTCGGCGAGGGCGTGGCCCTCATCGTCGAGCACGTCGGTGATGACGACCTTCGCGCCCTCTGATGCCATCAGGCGCGCGTGTGCGGCGCCCATTCCGCGTGATCCGCCCGTGATGAGGGCGACTTTTCCGTCGAGCTTTCCCATGATTCCTCCTTGGATCGGTGGGTGAGGTGTGCTCGACCGTACTCGCGCACGCGAACGACCCGCCAGGGCCTTTCGGCCCTCTGACGGGTCGTGTGGTGCCGGTGGCTGCGCCTAGAGCCCACCGGCCGCGGAGGGCGGGCGGTGGGTGCGCGGTGTGTGTGGGGAGGGGCAGGGCGGGGAGCGTGCCCGGCGTGAGTAGGGCGGGGCAGCGTGACCGGCGTGAGCTGCCCCTTGTGGTGCCCTCGTGCGACCGAGTGTGACCACGACGGGCAACTCACTACGCCGGCGGCTCGCTTCTGCGCTGAATGGTCAGTTGTGGGGCGTTTCGGCCGATGAGGCCCCCACAACTGACTATTCGCGGCCCAGCGCCCAGCGCCCAGCGCCTAACGCGCTCGACGCTGGCCCGCGCTTCGCGCTTAGAGCGCGCCGAGCGCTTCGAGCTTCGCCTTGAGGTCGGCGTCGCTCGGCTCGACCTGGAAGCTGCCGTCGGGGAAGTGCACGACGGGAATGTTCATGCGCCCGCTGATCGATTTCGCCGTCTCGGCGGCCTCAGCGCTCTGCTCAACGTCGACCTTCACCCAGTCGACGCCGAGCTGGTTCAGCAGGGCCTCGCTGCGGCGGCAGTCGCGGCACCAGTCGGCGCCGTACATGGTCACGCGGGCAGGGTTCTCGACAGTGTTCGTCATGCCTGGTGCAACGCACGGATGCGCGTGGCTGTTCCCGGCGTCGCGAACGCGCCGCGCGCATCCGTACGATGACGCTGTGACCGACACCACCGCATCCACGACCGCGACCGACAGCCGCGCGCGCAGCGCGCTCGGCGAGTTTGCCGACGCGGCGGCCATCGCGCAGCACTTCGCCCGCAAGCTGTCGTTCGAGACGGACCCTTCCGACGTGGCGGCGGCGCTCGAGGCGGGCGAACGCTTCCACTTCATTGACGTGCGCTCGCGCGAGGCGTGGGATCAGGGGCACGCGGCGGCGGCCCGGCACATTCCGCGGGCGGAGTTGGCGGCGCAGCTCGACACGCTCGACCCCGCGCTGCCGATCGTCGTGTACTGCTGGGGGCCCGCCTGCAACGGCGGATCGAAGGCCGCACAGCTGTTGGCAAGCCTCGGCCGCCCGGTGAAAGAGATGCTCGGCGGCTTCGAGTACTGGGCGCGCGAGGGGCTGCCCGTCGAGGGCGCCAACGGCCCAATTCACCGCGCGGCCGACCCCCTCACGGCACCGGTGTCGGGCGGCGCGATCAGCTTCGACTGCTGAGGCACGCGGGGTTCTGACGGGCGGCCGTCGTCAGCGTTATGTCACGGCAGGGGCTTCGATAGCTCGAGCTCGGGGCCGATCGGGCCCGTGAACTCGACGCCTGTCGGGGTGAAGCCGGCGTGGGTGTACGCCGCGCGGGCGCGGGCGTTGTCGCGGTGCACGTCGAGGGTGAGCGCCTCGGCTCCATGCTCGGCGGCCCACGAGGCGACCGCCTCGAAGAGGAGGTCGACGATGCGGCGGCCGCGAGCATCCGGGGTGACATAGACGCCGACGATGTCGATGCGGTCGCGCGTGACGGGGCGGCCGAGATGGTCGACCTGGCCAACGATGCGACGCAGCGCCGTCGCGGTGCCGAGCCACGCATCCTCGTCAGTGACGGCGACGAATTGGGCTGAGTCGTCGCCGGCTGCGTTGGTGGCCGCGCGCTCGCGCCAGAACTCGTCGGAATGGGCGCGCTCGTCGTCGGCGCTTGAGAGAAACGCAATCGGGGCGGCGGGGTCGGAGACGGCCTCGAGTCGAAAGTCGCGCACGCGGGGCCACTCATCGGGTCGGATGCGTCGAACGGTGGTGGGCATCAGCCCACGGTAGTCGCGCGGGCTACGCCGTACCGAGCAGCGTGCCCACCAGCACGGTGAGCAGAGGTGCGGCAATCAGCGCGGGCAGCAGGTCACCGACGGCGATCGCGCGGACGTTCATGATGCGGATGCCGACGGCGAGCAGCAGTACGCCGCCGGTGGCGGTGAGCGAGGCGATGGCGGCGGCCGACATCACCGTGCCGAGGGTGGCGGCGAGCACGGTCAACAGCCCCTGCCACAGGCCGACCGGCAGGGCCGACAGGGCGACGCCCCAGCCGAGGGTCGCCGCGAACGCGATCGACGCGAAGCCGTCGAGCACCGACTTGAGGGCGAGCTGGTCGATGCCCTGGCCGGTGCCGTCGCTGAACGCTCCGAGGATCGCGAGCGGGCCGATGCAGAACACGAGCGAGGCGTTGACGAAGCCGGTGATGAACTGGGCGCGCTTCGCCGCGTGTTGGGCGGCGGCCGCGTCAATGGCGGCGGTGTCGGGGTCTGCGCCATCAAGGCCGACGGCGGGGGCGGGCGCCGGCAGCGCCCGCGAGACGCGGCCCTGCAGCCAGCCGCCGAACTGCTCGAGTCGGTCTTCGATGCGCAGGGCCGAGCCGGTGATGCCGCCGATGAGCAGTGCGCCCAGCACGACGAGCAGCGTGCCGCCCGGCGTGACCGTCGCCACGTAGTCGGGGTCAGAGAGAGCGGCCAGGTTGAGCCCGCCGATGACCAGCACGACGAGGCCGAGCACGTCGGTGACGAGGCGGTTCGTGCGCTCGGGCAGCCGGTGCCCGATGAGCCTGCCGGCGGCGGCACCCACCACGATGGCGACGACGTTGATGAGAGTGCCGAGACCGATCACGGGGGCCAGTCTCGCACCTCTGGCGCGCCGCGCTTCACGGTGGCAGACTGGGCGCGCCCGAGCCGGGCGCCCACAATCGAACGGCCCTGTCACGACGCTGGTCGCGCATCCGCGTTGTCATCTTTTCGATGCGGCGGCCGGTGGCCGCCCGATGATGCGGGATGCGCGTGGCGCCCCGCGAAGGAGGTGCGCCGTGACCGATTCCCGGCGTTTTGACGAGCTGTCTGACGAGCTGGCGCGCGGAGTGCGCGACAACCCCGAGCTGGTGGGTCTTGCCCTCATGGGGTCGGCGAGTGAGGCCGGTCGGCACCGGCGCGACGAGTGGAGCGACCACGACTTTTTCGCGATCGCGGCCGATGGTGCGGGGCCGCGGGTGCGGGCGGATCTGTCGTGGCTGCCGCGGCAAGAAGACATCGTGCTCGCGCTGCCCGAGGGGGGCGCGGGTGTGGTCGTGCTGTACGACGACGGCCACCTGCTCGAGTTCGCCGCCGCGCACCCCGCAGAGCTCGAGGGCGCGCTCGCGGGTCTCACGACCGTGACCGTTGATGATGAGGCGGGCACCGTCGCGACACTGATTGACGAGTCGCAGGCGCGGGCCGCCGCGAGCATCGCGATCGACCCGGCGCTCGAGGTGGGCCTTGCGCTTATCAAGCTGCGCATTGGCGTGGGTCGCGACCGCCGCGGCGAGGTGGTCAGCGGCGGTCTGTTCGTGCGCACCTGGGCGGTGCAGCACCTGGTGCGGGCGTTGCGCGGCCGACTGCTCGACCCCGATGAGCCGTTGCGCGACATCCTCGAGCCGACCCGGCGCCTCGAGCGTGTGCTGCCCGGGCCGGCCGCGGCGCTCGCCGAGGCGGTCGCGCAGCCGGTCGAGCCGGCGGCGCGGGCCCTGTTCGCGCTGATGCGCCGCGAGCTTGAGCCGGGGTGGCCCGAGTTTCCGAGCCGCGCGGCCGACGTGATCGCCGCCCGCTTCGGTTGGTGAGCGGGCAGCAGCGAACCGTGCTGTCTCAGGCGGAATGCACGACGATAGGGGTGACCGAATCTGCTTCACAGAAGGGCTTCCCATGGCTATCGTCTGCCGCACTGGCGCGGTGACCCGCGCCGATCAGACCCACACTCCGCTTGAGCTGCCGCTGGCCGACCCGCTTGGCGCCGACATTGCGACCACCTACCTGGAGGTGTTCTCGGGCAAGGCCGCCTCTCTCGACGTCGGCATCTGGGAGACCGACCCCGGCCGCTCCCGGTGGGATTTCACCGACAGCGGCGAAGTCATCTACGTGATCTCGGGTCGCATGACGGTCACCGAGGATGGCAAGGAGCCGCAGCACATCGAGCCGGGCGACCTCGTGGTCTTTCCCGTCGGCTGGGCCGGCTTCTGGGAGGTCACCGAGCCGCTCAAGAAGGTCTACGTCATCTTCGAATGACGACCAGAGCATCGCCGTCGGTGGGCGGTGTCGAGGAAAAGCGTGAGCTGATTCTCGTCGCCGCCTTCCGGGTGCTCGGAGAAAAGGGCTACGCCGGCACGCGCCTGCGCGACGTGGGCGATCGGGCGGGTGTCTCGGTCGGCCTGATTCAGCACTATTTCGATTCGCACGAGAACCTGCTCGCGCCGGCGATGCTGCACGCCGCCGTGCCGAGCTTCGACGATCAGGCGAGACTGTGGCTCGAGTCGTCGAACATGGTGATGCAGTACCCGCACCTGTCGCCGCTGTTGCAGAGCGTCTACGCCACGTGACACGGCCACCTGCGCGCCGCCATTACGGCGGTGCTCGAGCGCCGCGCCCTGACGCTGGCCCCGGCGCTCGTGCGGCCGGCGCCTCAGTAGGACATTGGTGCCTCGACGATTTCAAAAATGGCCGCTGAAAACCACAACTCACGGCCGCCCCGGCCTCGGGTTCCGAGGCTTGTCAGCCATCCCCGCCCCTCGGCGTTCTTGATGAGATTCCGAGCGCCCTGATTCGTGAGTTCAAGTTGCTGCTCGATGGACTTGACGGTGACGAACGGGTTACGAGCGATGAGATCCACGAGGCGGGGCAGGTTCGATCGCTCCTGAATCGCCTGAGCGTGGTACTCCTCGCGAATCCGCACGAGCGCTCGTGATCGCTTTACTGCATCGTCTGCTTGGGCGCGCACGGCGCCGAGGAAGAACGTCAGCCACTCGGCAATCTCTGCGCGCTCGCGAACCGCTTGCAGGCGGTCGTAATACTCGTCGCGGTGCGATTCGAAGTAATTCGATAGGTACAGGAGAGGGAGCGATAGGCGCCCCCGCTCCATCAGGAGAAGGTTGATGAGAAGTCGTCCGATGCGCCCGTTGCCATCCAGGAAAGGGTGGATCGTCTCGAATTGGTAGTGCATGAGAGCGGCTTGCACCAGTGCGGGCATCGATGAGCCGTCCGCGTTGACGAAGTTCTCCCAGTCGGAGTAGTGCCCCTTAGCGTGGTGTAGCCCTCTTTTGCCCGGACCGGGCCAGGACCTACCGAGATTGCGCAACAGCCTGTTGCGCAATTGCCGTAGGGCAACATCACCGTGCTCCTGGACAAGCTCCTCGGTCCCGAACTGCGGGACTGGTACGCCGGCCAAACCCTGACGCACGGATGGACCGGTGCCACGCTCGAGCACCCCATCAAGACCACCGCTCACCTGCGGTTCGGCGGGGCGCCGACGAACTTCGATCGCATCCTGGACCCGGGTGCGTCCGAGCTCGCGCAGCAGATCACGAAGGATCCGTACGTCTTCGACTTCCTTCGCATCGAGCCGGGCCACGCGGAGCGGGAACTCGAGCAGGCGCTGGTGGAACGCGCCATAAAGACCCTCGGAGAGTTGGGCAGCGGATTCAGCTTCGTCGGCTGGCAGGTCCCGTTCGACGTGGACGGCGATGAGTTCTTCGTCGACCTGCTGTTCTTCCATCTCGAACAGCTGCGCTACGTCGTAGTGGAGCTCAAGGCAGGTAAGTTCGAGCCGGAGTATGCCGGCCAGCTCGGCTCCTATGTGGAGCTTGTGGAGGGACAGCGACCCAGATCGCATTTGCTTCTGCCAGAACCGCCAGGACGCCAACCTAGAAGGCAGCCCGCCAACGCCGATTAGTCGCCCAGCGAGCAATGGTCCGAGCGTGTAGCCGAGGCTCTTCCACGACCCATAGCGACCGAAGTAGCGCCCCGTGCGACCAGCGCCGGCCAGGCGGGCAACCGTGGCAGACGACGCTGGCGAGAACGCTGCGGTGGCGGCGCCCTGCCCCCAGTCGTGCAACCGCCAGCATGATGGTGTTGTCAGCGCCAAGCCCGAACGGCGACAGTCCCGCAAACGCGAGGAGACCGCCGACGATCACGGGTTTGGCCCCGATCCGATCCGACAGGGATCCGAACAGCGGCTTCAGCAGGAGTTCGGCGACGTCTTACAGCGCCAGGATGTCCATCACCCGTGCGGCGGCGTTGGTACGGTAGCCGAATCATCATCGCCAGCCGAAGGTGGGTACGCTTCAGGAGTCTCCTGAGGGAGGGAGGACGGCGTGAACCTGGAGCTGGCGGTGGTCCTCGCACTTCTGATCGCGGCGATCGTGATGTTCGCGATCGGCCGGCCGCGCATGGATGTGGTTGCGCTATTGATGATCGTCGCGCTGCCGTTGACCGGCATTCTCTCCGTCCCGGAGACTCTCGCGGGTTTCGCCGATCCGAACGTCGTGCTGATCGCCGCGCTCTTTGTCGTGGGTGAGGGGCTCTCCCGCACGGGGGTCACGTACCGGCTCGGGGATTGGCTGGCGCGTACGGCGGGTGCGAGTGCGACGCGGGTGATCGTGCTGCTCATGCTCTGCGTCGCGCTGCTCGGCGCGGTGATGAGCTCGACGGGCGTCGTCGCGATCTTCATTCCGGTCGCGTTGAGCGTGGCATCCCGAACGGGCATCTCGGTCAGGCAGCTGTTGATGCCGATCAGCTTCGCCGGTCTCATCAGTGGCATGCTTACGCTGATCGCCACGACGCCGAACCTAGTGATCGACGCTGAGCTGCGGCGGCACGGTCTGAGCGGTTTCGGCTTCTTCGCCCCCACCCCGTTCGGGCTTGTCATCCTCGCCCTGGGCATCGGCTACATGCTGGTCGCTCGTCGGTTCCTCGGCGCGGAGGCGATCGCGGATGCCGGTTCGCGCACCTCCTTCGGGAGCCTGATCCTCGACTACGGTGTGGACGCCCGCACCCGCCGATATCGAATCAATGCAGGATCGCCGCTGATCGGCCAACGACTGGCGGATGCCGAGTTCGGCGGCGGCGCGATGGTCGGAGTCCTGGTGCTCGAGCGCACCCGCCTTTGGCGTAAGACCGTACGCACCTCCGACGACGACACGATCCTCACGGAGGGCGACATCGTGGTGGTGGACCTGGAGGTGCCCAGCGCGGAGAGACGTCGTCTCCGGCTCGAAGAGCTGGCATTGACACCCGACTTCTTCGAATCGTACTCACGTCAGGTGGGTATGGCCGAGGTCATGATCGCGCCAGACTCGTCCGCGCGCGGCCTCAGCGTGCGGAGCATCCGGTTCCGGGAGAAGCACGATCTCGTCGTGCTTGGCGTCCGTCATCGGCGCGAGGCCGCCGGGCCGGCATTCCCCGTGATCCGCCTCGCCGCCGGCGACACACTGCTCGTCGCCGGCGGCTGGGATTCCATCCACCGGCTCCAGGCGCAGCGCCAGGATTTCATCATGCTCGACCTCCCGGCCGAAGTGAAGGAAGTGGCCCCCGCCGCCAACCAGGCCCCCTTTGCGATCGGCGCGGTGCTCGTGATGGTTGCGCTGATGATGACAGGCATCGTCCCCAACGTGATCGCCGCGCTCATCGCGTGCCTGCTGATGGGGCTCTTCCGCTGTGTCAACATGCCCAGCGCCTACCGATCGATCCACTGGCCGACGATCCTGCTCATCGTCGGAATGCTGCCGTTCGCGCTCGCCCTTCAGCGCACCGGCGGCGTGGACCTCGTCGTCGATGGCCTGCTCGGCGGGCTCGGCGACGCGAACCCGACGATCCTGCTTGGCGGCGTCTTCGTGCTGACCGCCGTCATCGGGCTCTTCGTGTCGAACACTGCGACGGCCGTGCTGATGGGTCCGATTGCGATCGGCATCGCAACACAGCTGGGGGTCTCGCCCTATCCGTTCGCGATGGTTGTCGCTCTGGCGGCTTCCGCCGCGTTCATGACACCCGTGTCTTCGCCGGTGAACACCCTCGTGGTCGAACCCGGCCGCTACAGCTTTCTCGACTTCTTCAAAGTCGGAGCACCCTTCACCATCGTCGTCCTCCTCGTCAGCGTGTTCATGGTGCCCCTCGTCCTCCCCTTCTGACCGACACCACGCGCCCGCCGAGGAGTGCACCCCGTCACGGTTTCACCCGCCAAAAAAGTGACGCCGCCCAACGACGGGTTCAGCGACTTCACTTCTCAACCTCGCGCAAGGATGACGGCGTTCCGAGCTGGCGGCGCGCGAGACCGGATCGAAGTGCGTATGCACTCGGGAAGCCCGCAACGCCGGATTCAGAGCGCTGGCGACGACCTCGTTGCACTCCAGCACGCTTCTTTGCGTGACGCACCGAATTGCCTCTGACGGACGCATTGTGATTATCGAAACGGGTGTCTACAATCAGAGGATTGCAATCGCGTCGGCGGCGCACAGGTCACAAAGCAAAAATGAGCTGGAGGCCGACAGCAGTGCAGTCGCTCGCTCACTGCGGTAGCGCAGCGTGCGCTGGACGGGCGATCATGCGTAACCGCACCCTGCCAAGGAGCACGCCAGATGAATATTTCTGAGACCGACCGCTCCCGCGCCGAGGCGCCCGCAGCGTCCTGGGCCATCACTGGGGGGGAGGTGTTGCGCGCTGTCGCTAGCGGGCCAGAAGGCCTGACGGAAGGCGAGTCCGAATCCCGTCTCGCGCGCGACGGTCGCAACGAATTGCCGACTCCGCCCGAGCCGTCCGTCTTCAAGCGTCTGCTGGCCCACTACGCTGACGTTTTGATCTACATCCTCATCGTGGCGGCCGTGCTGAAGGCGATTAGGGGTGACTGGGTCGACTTCACCGTGATCGCTGTTGTGATCGTGGCTACTGGGCTGATCGGCTTCATCCAGGAAGGTCGTGCGGCGTCGGCGCTCGCGGGATTGCGCAAGATGCAGTCGTTGAGCGCGCAGGTACGGCGCGACGGGACCTGGGGAGTGGTCGACTCCGCGACCATCGTCGTCGGTGACGTCGTCCGCGTTCGTAGCGGCGACCGGGTGCCGGCGGACGTCCGGCTGTTAACCTCCGGGCGGCTGCAGATCGACGAGTCTGCGTTGACAGGCGAGTCGGTGGCCGCCGACAAGAGCGATGAGATCGTGGCTGCGGATGCGGGCATCGGGGACCGAACGTCGATGCTCTTCTCAGGGACGATCGTCACGGCGGGCAACGGCGAGGGCGTGGTGGTGGCTACGGGGCGGGACACTGAGATCGGCCGTATCTCGGTGCTCGTGTCCGAGCAGGACCAGATGGACACCCCGCTCGCCCGACAGCTCGCCCACCTGGGTAAGCAGCTGTCGATCCTCATCGGCGTGCTCGCCGTTGTCATGTTGCTCATCGGCTGGTTCGTGCACGGCCTGGATGTTGATGAGCTCATCTCGGCGGCCATCGGGTTCGCCGTGGCTGCGGTGCCAGAGGGACTGCCCGCCCTGGTGACGATCACGCTAGCGCTCGGCGTGCAGCAGATGGCTAAACGCCACGCAATCACACGCAAGATGGAGGCGGTTGAGACCCTCGGCTCCACGACGACCATCTGCTCTGACAAGACTGGGACGCTCACTCAGAACGAGATGACCGCCCGGACGGTCGTCACGGCAGTAAGCACATACACAGTCGAGGGCACCGGCTATGACCCCGTGGGTCGGGTCGTCAACTCCGACGGCCAGACCGCCGACCTCGCCGTCCACCCCGACCTCTCCGATCTCGTGCTGGCCGCCGGTCTCACCAACGACGCCCATGTCGAACAGACGGAAGACCGCTGGCGGGTTGTCGGCGTGCCGACCGAGGGAGCCCTCGACGTCCTGGCGGCGAAAGCCGGCGCAGCCACCGGCGCCGTGACCCGCGTCGGCGCGGTGCCGTTCGAGTCAACCCACAAGTTCGCAGCCACCCTCGACGAGCTCCCGACCGGCTCAACCCCCGACGGCGTGACCCGATTCGTCCACGTGGTCGGCGCCCCGGACCGCCTTCTCGACCGAGCCGACACCGAGCGCTCTGCCGACGGCGGCACCGCACCGCTCAACCGGGCGGCGTGGGAGGAGCGGATCGACGCACTCTCGGCCAAAGGACTGCGCGTGCTGGCCGCAGCCACACGCCCGGCCGACGGTGTCGACAATATCGTGCTGGGCGACCTCGATGGCGGCCTGACTTTCCTCGGCATCATCGGCATCGTCGACCCACCACGCCCCGAGGCAACTGCGGCGATCGCCGAGGCCCACGCTGCAGGTATCCGCGTGAAGATGATCACCGGCGACCACCGCGGGACTGCGACGGCGATCGCCCGTGAGCTGGGCATCGCCCCAGCGGAGGGCGAAGTTCTCGCCCTGACCGGCGCCGACCTCCAAGCGATGGACGACGACGAACTCCGCCGGGTCGTACGTGACGTGGACGTTTACGCTCGTACCTCCCCGGAGCACAAGCTGCGGATCGTGCGCGCCCTGCAGTCTCACGGCGAGGTCGTCGCCATGACCGGCGACGGCGTCAACGACGCCCCTTCGATCACGCTCGCGGACGTTGGCGTGGCCATGGGCATCAAGGGAACCGAAGCGACCAAGGAAGCGGCGGACATCGTTCTCGCCGACGACAACTTCGCGACTATCGAAGGCGCTGTCGAGGAAGGCCGGCGGATCTATGACAACATCCGCAAGTCCGTAGTCTTCCTGTTGCCAACCAACGGTGCGCAGGCCCTTGTGATCATCGCTGCGGTCCTGGCGGGGATTGCTCTGCCGCTTTCCCCGGTGCAAATCCTTTGGATCAACTTGGTCACCGCGCTCACGTTGTCGTTGACCTTGGCGAGAGAGCCCGCAGAGCCAGGCATCATGCGGCGCATGCCGCGCTCAGCGACGGAGCAGGTCCTGTCGTCGCGGGCGATCGCCGTCGTCCTCACCGCCTCGGTCGTCATCGGCGTCGCGACCTTCGTCGTTTACCTTCTCGAGCGCGACCGCACCGGCGATTACGCCGTGGCGCAGACGTCCGCAGTCCTGATGCTCGCCCTCGGCCAGCTCGCTTTCCTTTTGAACTGCCGTCTGCTCAACGGTTCCGCGTTCACTGTTCGGGTACTTACCGGGAACCGCAACCTGTGGATCTCGGCCGGCCTGCTGATGGCTCTGCAGATCATGTTCACCTACGCGCCGTTCATGAACGACTGGTTCGACTCAACCCCCATCGGTTTCCACAGTTGGGCACTGACAGCTGGCCTGGCCGTCGGCGTTTTCGTGGTGATGGAAGGTGCCAAGGCCGTCATCCGACGGATTGCAAACCGCACGCCGCGAGAGCAGGGAGCACTGCCCGCAGGAAACGCGACGCATCGGGCTTGACGCTAAGCCTGTATCCACCGGTCGACGTGAGATTCTGACGGCTCGTCAAACCGAGAACGCTCATCTGATCAGGTGCAATAGGACTTGTCTAGAGCTCACTTAGGCTGCTCAGCAGCTCTGGACGTCATAGCCTGAACCCATGCGCGCAACTTTGATTGATGAGCGGGATGTCACGGAGGAGATCCATGACGCGGTGTTCCGCGTGTGGGGCCATCTGAATGGCGATGGCGCGGTCGCAGTGTATGAGATGGAGGGCGCCAGCCTGGTTGAGACTATCGACTGGGCGCGCGCGAACTTTCGTGAGGCCTGGTCCCTTTCAGCCGACATCCGCGGGTCGGACCGAGTCACAGCGGTGTGGCTTGTGGGCTCTGACCCGTCCGACCGCGCGGACCGTTCTGTCTAGATCGTTCTCCAGATTAGGTAGTTGTCACAACACACCGACAGCCGATCAGGTGGGTCCGAATGAGACCGTCACCCTGGTCTCCACTCAGGTTGTCACAGACAGCGTGACCACCTCTTCTTGGCAAGGCTGCGCAAGCCGCCGTGACGGCTCGCGCGCCTCGAGCACCTCGCCATCTCGTTTGCGATCCCGCTCATCGCACGACGATGGTGGTTGTCGCGAGCCGGGCGAGAACCTGTTCACTGGTGGAGCCGAGGAGGAACCGTGCCATCGCCCCGCGGCGGTGCGATCCGACTATGGTGAGGCGCGCGTGCGCCGCGACACGGTTGATGAGGAGGGCCGGTTCGCCCCGTTCAACGACCAGTTCCAGTCCCAAGTCCGGGTACTTCGAGGGAAGCCCACCAACAGAGCCGGCTAGCGTTTCCGCGGCCATGCGGTGCATGATGCCCAGGTAGTCGTCGGGGTAGGACCTGAGACCGAGAGGTACCGTGACTGGCGACCAAGCGCTGACGGCGGTGAGCACCTCTGCGGACCGGTCCGCCTCGGCGGCGGCGAACGCGATGGCGGCCTCGGACACATCTGCTCCGTCGATGCCGACGACGACCCCGGTTCTGCCAGTCAGGTCCAGGTCGGGTACGACGGCGACCGGACAGTGTGCACCGGCGGTGATGCGGATCCCGTGCGGGCCGCGCGCTGGCCCGGTCTCTGGGCCGCGGTAGTCGCTTCCGATGACCAGCAGAGCAGCTCCCTTGGAGGCGTCGATGAGCTGTTCCACCGGTTTGCCCCGCCCGATCCGCGTCTCGACGGGCACGCCGTGCGCTCGGACGCGCTCAGCCTCCCGATCGAGAAGGCTTCGTGTGAGCTGGAGGGCCTCCTCGATGACTGGTCCCTCCCCGCGGACACCTTTCGCGCGGCCGATGATCGATACCAGCTCGAGCCGGTCACCACGCGCTGCAGCTCTCTCCACGGCCCAGTCCACGGCCCGACGAGACGCAGACGCATCCGTCACACCGACAACCAACTTCTCATTCATGTTGCACTCCTTCTCATCGAACGGGTTCTCAGCCCTGCGTCAACGGCAGATCGGCCCGACGCCGCATCCTCCGTCACGAGTGGAGTCCCGCATAGTGGTGTAACGCTCGGTGGTCGCCGGCGTCGTTGCTGACGTAAACGCGGTCACCGTGTGATCCTTCGAGAAGCCTCTT
>NZ_SGWW01000002.1 GCF_004216575.1 Microcella putealis | reverse complement strand
AAGACCTCCGTGGAAACGATCTGAGTGTGGTTACCCACATCGTTCCCGGAGGTCTTCGCTCACCTCAGCCGATCACAACGTGTCGAGGAAGAACAGCTAGTCGGCTCGGTCGACCGCGCCTGAGCGGCGGTCACTCAGCGCTTCGGCCACCCAGGCGCTGATGAGCCGCACGACACGCTCGTCGATCGCTCGGCGCACGTCGGCGCGGTAGCTGCGCAGGGTCGCTCGCTCTTGCGTGCGCAAGATGTGGCTCACCTCGGGCAGCTCGACCGTGTGCACGGGGCTGCCCGCCGTCTGGGCGATCACCTCGAGATCGGCCGGCGGCGACTGCAGGTCGTAGCTGCCGGTCACCGCCAGCACCGGCTGACGCACCCGCGCGAGCTCGTCGCGCGGGTCGTACCGCATGAACTCGCGGAACCAGCGGGCATTCACGCGCGCCCCGCCGATGCGGGTCACGTCGTCCGTCGTGCTCAGCAACTGCTGCCGCGCACGCTCACTACGTTTCTGCACGTCGGTACGCATGAACCGCAGCACGGCGCGCACGAGCCAGGGCAGGTCGCCGGCGACGGTTTCGCTTTGCCAGCGCAGCACCTCGAGCCCCGATCGGGCGTAGCCCGAGAGCATGACGATTCCGGCGAGGGCGGGCCGCTGCGCAGCCACCCGCACGGCAAGGGCCGAACCTTCGCTGTGGCCGATCACCACGACAGGCAGGCCCTCGTCGCTCACCGCGTCAACCACCGCGAGGGCGTCGTCGACGAGGTCATCGAACCCGGTGCTCAGAAACTCACCTGCTGACTCCCCCACGCCACGCTTGTCGAAGCGCACGGAGTCGACTCCGGCCGCGGCAAGCGCGGTGGCGAGCTCTCGCTGAATCGTGAGATTTAGACCGCGGGTATTGCCATCGCGGTCGACGGGCCCGCTGCCCGCGAGCAGCACGGCGAGCGCGGTCGGCCGCGGCGCGTGTTCACGCGTTCCGGCGAGGCGACCCGCCGGGCCCTCGACGACGAACGCGCTCGTGGTGTGCGCGGCGCTCATCGGCCGACCTGCTCGAGGTGTTCTGACAGCGGGATGCGCGCATCGCGACTCATCGCGAAGATGCGGTCGCGCCAGGACAGACGCACGACGAGGTGGTCGTCGTCGATGAGGAGCCGGGTGGGCATGGGGATCCTTTCGCTCGGGTCATCCATTGATATCACTATTGATAACATTCCCACAAGTGAGAGGATGAACCGTGAGCACCGTCGAGCTACTGCTGCATCCCGTACGCCTCCGCATCGTGCAGACGATGCTCGGGCGCGACACCATCACCACCCGCGAGCTCGCCGCCCTCCTGCCCGATGTGCCGGCGGCGACGCTGTATCGCCACGTCGGCACCCTGGTCGACGGGGGCGTCGTGCGGGTCGTTGCCGAGCAACCCATTCGGGGCGCCGTCGAGCGCACCCTCGCCCTCGACACGGCCCGGGTGTCGGTCAACCCCGACGACCCCGCCCTCGACAATCCCGACGCCGTGCGCGCCGGATTCCTCGCCTGTCTGGGCAGCCTCGCCACCGCGTTTGACCACTACCTCGACAGCCCCCAGCCGAATCTCGGCCGTGACCTCGCCGGCTTCCGCCAGCTCGCGTTCACGGCGACCGATGACGAGTGGCGCACGGCGATTCAAGCCATCTACGACGCGCTCGTTCCGCTGGTGACGCGCACCGAGCATCCGGAGGGGGCGCGGCGGCGCCTCTTCGCGACCGTCAGCGTTCCGGCCGACGATCGCCGAGCCACGTAGCCCCGTTTCGGCCGCCCGTCAATCCCCTGCCCTCCCAGGCAGAAGGGGCGTACGGTTCGGTTCACTGCGCGGCGATCCTGCGCACCTTACCGAGGAGGCCACCATGACGGACATCACCTGGAGCGTCGCGTTAGGGGTCCCGCACCTCGCACTCGTCGGGCGAAACGGCTCAGACGTCGTCGCGACGATCGAGACCGACGGAATACTGCGCTACCGACTGATCACGGCTGACGGGACTCTCATCGGGCGCTTCCCCACCATCGGCGAAGCACAGGCGGCCCTGCACACCCGCGAGATCGAGCGCGAGCTGACGCCATAAGGCCAGAGCGCCGATGACGTGCCGGGCTACGCCTCCGCGATGGTCGCGGCCCACACTTCGGCCAGCAGGCGCTCGGCGTGGGCATCGTTCACGCGCTGCCAATCGCGGCCTCCGCGCGTGAAGGTCTGCACGACGGCAGCCGGTACCTCCTCGTCGCCGAGCGGCTCCGGCCGCCAGTGGCACGGTCGCACGTGCACGAGATCGACCGTGTGCGCCTCGGCGGAGTCGTCGCGGGAGTAGGGGCCGACAAGGCGTCCGAGAACAACGCGGCCGCGAGCATCCATCGTGACGACGAATGCGCTATCGGGCGCGGAGGCGAAGCGGTCGACTCGGCGCGCGAGGCGTTCCCGTTGCACCGCGGCGTTGTCGTCGAGACGATCACCGAGGCCGACCACGCCCCTGGCGAGAGCTCGATCGACGGCGGCGCCGTCATCCGGGATGCGCGCCGAACGCGACCGCATCGGCGCCCGGTAGACGGGCATCGGCCCGTGTAGCTCCGTCATGGTCTGAGCCTAGGGACCAGGAGAAGGCGACGACGGCGATTCCGCGACCGATCCCGCCCGGTGGGCGAGCACCACGAGCGCGACGCGGTCGCGGGCACCCAGCTTCGCCAACACGCTCGAGACGTGGGTTTTGACCGTCGACTCACTGAGGAACAGCTGCCCCGCGATCTCGGCGTTACTCGCCCCGGTGACCACCAGCTCGTAGACGCGGCGTTCGCGGTCGGTCAACGTCGCGAACCCTGGTGGAGGGGGCGGCTCGGAGGCCGGCGGGGCGCCGAATGACCCGAGATCGCCGCCCGCCGCGACCGCACCACCCTCGTAGACCGCGCGGATGGCGGCAATCAGCAGCTCGGGGCTGGCGTCTTTCAGGAGAAACCCGGTGGCTCCCACGTCGATCGCCGCACGCGCTCGCTCATCGAGCGCGAAGGTCGTGAGCACGATGACGCGCAGCGGGACCGCGCGGCGGGCCGCCCGCTCGGGGCTCATCAACAGTCGAGTGGCCTCCGCGCCGTCGAGCTCAGGCATACGGATGTCCATGAGAACGACGTCGGCCTCGACCTCGTCGAGCAGCGTGATCGCCTCTCGCCCCGAACTCGCCTCGCCCACCACCTCACAGTCGGGGTGCGCCGCGATAACCGCGGCAACGCCCGCCCGAAACAGCGGCTGATCGTCGACGAGGACGACACGTATGCGGCCAGTCACGCGTCCATCCTGCCGGTCACCAGGGGGATGCGCGCGGTGACGACCATCCGGGATCCTCCGCGGTCGATGACGAGCGCCCCGCCGACCGCCTCCAGTCGCTCAGCGATTCCGGCGAGCCCCGTGCCCGAGCGCGCGGTCGATGGGGGAACGGACCCGATCGCGTTGTCCACCGTGACCTGCATCCCCTCAGCGTCGCTCGTCAGGGTCACGGTGATCGGCGCGTCAGTATCGCCGTGGCGCAGCGCGTTCGTCAGCAACTCCTGCGTGGCGCGGTAGAGCGCGACACCCGGCTCCCCCGGCGGCACGGCGAGGTCGTCTCGTGCCCGCGCCACAATGACACCCGGTCGTGCGGCGGCAACGTCGTCGATGAGTCGATGGAGATCGAGGGTGTCGACGACCGCGTCAGGGGCCGGACCCGTTTGCTCGAGCACCTGACGCACCTCATGGAGCGCGCGGCGGGCCGTCTCCGCGATCGTGTCGACGGACGCCCGAACGGCGTCGACATCGCCCTCGCCGCGAAAGCGCACCGAGTCGGCCTGCGCGACGATGACCGCGAGTGAGTGGCCGACGATGTCGTGCACGTCGCGGGCGAGGGCCACGCGGGCGGCCTCGACGTCGGCGACCTTCGTGGCCTCTGCGGCGATGGCGTCGGCCGCGTCCGCCTGCCGTCGGCGCTCACGCGACAGCCGCACGAAGCGGGCCACGAGCCCGATCAACCACGGCACCGCGAACACCCCACCGACGAGCACCCCGAAGGTGACGGCTCGGGGCGGCAAGCGACCAATGTCGGTGGCCAAGAGCCCGCCGACCCACGACTGGATCACGAGCAGATACCAAAGCCCGACGAGCGTTCCTCCGACGACCGACACACCGCTCATGACGAGGGTGCGTCGTGAACCGTGGTGGGCCGCGCTCGCGAGCACCGCGAGAATGCCCAGCTGCGCCGGAATCACGTCGTTCAGAGAGACCATCCACAGAAGCGCCGACACCCACGCCCCCGCTAAGGCAAAGCCGGGCGCGATGCGTCGCACCCCGACCGAAGTCGCGAGAATCACGATCGACAGCACAACGCTCGCCGCGTTCTGAAGGTCGGTCACCGCAATCGAGTTCGGCACAACGACGGCAAGCACGATGACGAGCAGGCCCAGCAGGATGTCCGCCACAATTCCTGAGGGACGCGCGCGGTACTCATCGGCCAGCATCCGTCCATCCTGCCGCGTTGTCGTCCGCTGAGCCTCGGTCGCTCGGTCAGGACGACTCATCCGCTGGTACCACCCGCTCGGTACCCGCGCCGCGTCGCTCGGCGCTCACGGCCGATGTGTCGTGCCCATGGCGGTTCATAGCGTCGAGGCATGACGAATACACCCCCTCTTCCCGCTGACGGGTCCTCGACCCTCAGGCCCTCCCCCTCCGTTGTTGCCCGCGCCACCGACGTGGTTCGCGTGTTCGGTTCGGGCGACACGGCCGTCCGCGCGGTCGCCGGCATCACGGCAAGCTTCCGGCGCGGCGAGATGACCGCGATCGTCGGGCCGAGCGGTTCGGGCAAGTCGACGATGATGCACCTGCTGGCCGGGCTCGACACCCCGAGCAGCGGCACGATCGAACTCGACGGGCAGCTCATTGCCCGCCTCAGCGACGATCACCTCGCGGCGCTCCGCCACGAGCGCATGGGGTTCGTTTTTCAGTCGTTCAACCTGCTTCCCGGCCTCACGGCGCTCGAGAACATCCGGCTCCCCGAAAGCCTCGGGGCCCGGCAAAGATCGCGGGACGACGTCTGGGAGCGTGAACTGATCGCGCGCCTCGACATCGGCCGCGTGCTGCACCGTCGGCCGCACGAGCTGTCGGGTGGCCAACAGCAGCGCATCGCGATCGCGCGCGCACTCGCCCACCGTCCCGCTGTGGTCTTCGCCGACGAGCCGACGGGCAATCTTGACCTTGCGACGGGTGACATCGTTCTGCGCCTGCTGTCTGAACTCGTCGTCGACAGCGGCTGCGGCGTGATTCTGGTCACGCACGACCCCCGAGCGGCCAGCCGCGCCGACCGAGTGCTCGCCCTGCGCGACGGCCGCGTCGTCGCCGAGCTCGGCCGGGCGAACGCCACCGACATCTCGGCGCTCATGCTCGCTGACGCCCACGACCACAGCGACGCGTCGCTGCGTACCCCGTGATCGCGTCAGGGGGTCGCCTCGCGGCGGCCATCACGGTTGCCGCGAGTGCGGCGTACATCGTCGTGCTCACCTCGGGCTTCGCCCTCGTGAAGGCGGGAGTGCTGTCGACACCGTTCGGCGAGGGCGCGACCGCGCACGTCGTGCTGGGCGTGCTGAGCATCGCGTTCCTTGTGGTGGCGCTCGTCGTGGCGACGGTGGTGGTGACCAACGCGTTCACCCTCGTCACGGCCACGCGCTTGCGCGACATTGCCCTGCGTCGTCTGCTCGGGGCCTCCGCGCGCACCGAACGACGCCGCATCCTGCGGGAAGGCGCGCGACTGTCGCTCGCCGCGAGCGGCGTCGGACTGCTTGTCGGGGCCGCGGGGGTTGTCGGCCTGACCATCGCTGCCGCCGCGCACCGCGAACCCGGGCAGGCCCTCGCGATCACCGATGTCGTGGACCCCTCGATCGTGCTGCCCCTCATCGCGCTGCAGGGCTGTGTCGTGCTCGCTGCCTGGCGCGGCTCGGCCGCGGTCGTCAGCGCTGATCCGGCGACGGCGCTCGGCGCCGCGATCGTCACCGAGTCGGGCGGTGACGGCGACCGCCGCATCGGGTGGGCCGCACGACTGCTGCTGGCGACAGGGCTGATCCTGCTCGGCCTGAGTGTGCTCGGGGGCGCCCTCACCCCGCTCGCGGCGTTTGTCGGCGTCGCCGGGGGAACGGTGCTCGCCGCGGGAATCCTCGCCAGCGCCACGGGGATCCTGCCGCGCTTCTTGCGACTCATCGCGCGCATCCTGCCGCGGCGCGGGCCGGCCGCCATTGCGCGCGCGACGCTCGCCGAGCATCCGGCCCGAACAGCACGAGCGGCGCTCGCCATCACGATCGGCGTGAGCATTGTCACGATGTTCGCTGTCGCCTCGGCGAGCACCAATCTGTCACTGCGCCTGATGTACGCCGGCACCCCCCTCGAGGACAGCGCAACCAGCGTCATCGATGACGTGCTCGGCATCGTGGGAGTGCTGGTGGCAATGATCGTGCTGATCGCTGCCGTCGGACTCGCCACGTCGGTTGCGCTGGGCACGCGGCTGCGGGGGCGGGAGATCGCCGCGCGACGCGTGCTCGGTCAGTCGAGGCGCCACGCCGTCATATCGGTCGTGCTCGAGACCGTCGTCATCTGTGCGACCGCGACGCTGGCCGGGCTGCTGCTCGGCGCGGTGCTCGGTTGGGTGGGCGCGCAGAGCGTGCTCGGCAGCGCCCTGCCGTGGAAGATGGTCGTACCGGCGATCCCGGTCAGCCTTGTGGCCGTGCTCGCCGCGGGCACCCTGCTCGTCGCGGTGGCATCGGCTGTCATGCCCGTGCGCTTCGTGATGACGGACTCACCGATTCGCGCGTTCGCGCGGGCCTGAGGCCAGCCGGAGCGTCGCGCCGGGGAGGGTGCGGCGACCCGCTCGGGTGCTCTAGTCGGTACCCGAGTCGAACGCGGCACCCTCGCCCGCAGCGTCGAACGCGTCGAATTCGTGCGAGTCGCCGGCCGTGATCGCCTCGGCCTCGCCGGCCGTCATGCGACCGACCAGCTCAGCCGTCGGGCCACCGATGAGGCCCTGCCCGGCGTACTGCTCGAGTCGGGCGCGCGAGTCGGCGATGTCGAGGTTGCGCATGGTCAGCTGGCCGATGCGGTCGGTCGGGCCGAAGGCGGCGTCGCCCACCCGCTCCATCGACAGCTTCTCGGCCGCGTACGACAGGGTCGGGCCCGTCGTGTCGAGGATCGTGTAGTCGTCGCCTCGGCGCAGGCGCAGCGTGACCTCACCGGTCACGGCCGAGCCCACCCAGCGCTGAATCGATTCGCGCAGCATGAGCGACTGCGGGTCAAGCCAGCGACCCTCGTACATGAGGCGCCCCAGACGTCGGCCCTCGGCGTGGTAGTTCGCAATCGTGTCTTCGTTGTGGATGCCGTTGAGCAGGCGCTCGTACGCGATGTGCAGCAGCGCCATGCCCGGAGCCTCGTAGATGCCGCGGCTCTTCGCCTCGATGATGCGGTTCTCGATCTGGTCGCTCATGCCGAGGCCGTGGCGACCGCCGATCTCGTTGGCCGCGCGCACGAGCGCGACCGCGTCGGTGTACTCGACGCCGTTGATCGCGACCGGGCGGCCGGCCTCGAAGGCGATGCGCACATCCTCGGTGGCGATCTCGACGCTCTCGTCCCAGAAGCGTACGCCCATGATCGGCTCGACGGTCTCGAGCGACACGTCGAGGTGCTCAAGGGTTTTCGCCTCGTGGGTGGCGCCCCAAATGTTGGCGTCGGTCGAGTAGGCCTTCTCGGCCGAGTCGCGGTACGGGAAGCCGTGCGCGACGAGCCACTCGCTCATCTCTTGACGGCCGCCGAGTTCGGTGACGAACGCCTCGTCGAGCCAGGGCTTGTAAATGCGCAGGCGGGGGTTCGCGAGCAGCCCGTAGCGGTAGAACCGCTCGATGTCGTTGCCCTTGTAGGTTGAGCCGTCGCCCCAGATCTCGACGCCGTCTTCCTTCATGGCCTGCACGAGCATGGTGCCGGTGACCGCCCGGCCGAGGGGGGTCGTGTTGAAGTACGCCTTGCCGCCCGAGCGAATGTGGAACGCGCCGCACTGCAGGGCCACGAGGCCCTCTTCGACGAGCGCGGACTTCGCGTCAACGAGGCGACTGATCTCGGCCCCGTATTCGGATGCGCGCCCCGGCACCGCGGCGATGTCGGGCTCGTCGTACTGGCCGAGATCGCCGGTGTAGGTGCAGGGCACGGCACCCTTGTCGCGCATCCACGCGACGGCGACGGAGGTGTCGAGACCTCCAGAGAAGGCGATGCCGACGCGTTCGCCGACGGGCAGGGAGGTCAGAACCTTAGACACGGTGCCCAAGTCTATCGGCGGCGCGCAGACCCACCGACGCCCCTACCGCGACGGCCGACGCCCCGTCAAGCCCTACCCGGGCGATGCTCAGTGGGCGAGGGTGGTCGACGCGTCCCCCGCGCTCGCGGGCGGCGCACGCACGAAGGAGACACGCAGCAACAGTGGGGCAGTTCATTTACGGCGGCGCGGCGGCAAGCGCCTACACGATCGACGACAGGATGCTCGCCCACCTCGAGGTGGCCATCGCGACAAAATTTCGCCGGGGAGAGTCATTTCACTTCACGATTCGCGGGCGGGATCTGCCGTCGGGCGACGGATCACGAGAATTCTGGATGCACCCGGCAATCTGGATGGAGTTCCGCATCGATGACCCCACCGTGACCCGACCGCTGAACCCCGCGTGGATCGCGGCGATGGTGGCCGCGGCCTCAACCGATCGCGGCCTCGGCTTGCTGCGCGAACCACCACAGGTCTCCTGAGCACAGATCGTCGGCTGTCAACCCCTCGCGCCCGGCACCCGTCACCCCCCACCATCGTTCAATGCGCGCATTCCGACGGCCACGTGACCTCCTGACCACCGAGCGAAGCACCGATGACGGCGGGGGCTGATCGTGGGAATCCTGTACTACGCCGGCAGCGAGATGGCGATCGCGTTCCCTGACCGGGTGCTCGCGCACGTGAAAGTGGTGACCACGGCGAAACTGCGCCGCGGCGAAAGCTTCACCGTGAGCTGGACGCACCCGCTCGACGACACGATGGGGCGCAGCACCCTGTGGATGCACCCCACGATTCCGCTGCGCTTCGTGTTCGACGAGCGCGAACCACCCGAGCTTGACCGCTCATGGCTCGAGAGCCTCTCGGCGTCGGCCAATCTCGCGGGCGGAATCTCTATCGACGTCGACGATACGGACGAGCCGACGACGTAAGCACCGTCGCATCGGGCGCAAGCGTCAGGGCCGGCTCAGGAACCACGCGGAGGCCCACGGCGCTGCTCGCCTCGGCGTGCAACGCCTCGACCCACGCCCTATTGAGCGTCGGCTCTCGGCTGCCGAAGAAGTGGAACTGCATCGGCACGGCCGGGTGCACCCAGAAACTGCGCCGCCCACTGCCCTCGGCCGGCGAGAGGTCGAGCTCGAACATGAAGGGTTCGCCACGACGCAGTTTGGTCATGATGACGACCCGCAGGTGGGCGAGCAGTCGGTCGTCGAGGTCCACCGTTGCCGGCGGTACTCCGTAAATGAATTTACCCACGGGCCTGGACTGTACTCCCTTCGCGCGGGGCGTCTCGTCGGCCCACGGTCGTGCGCGCGGGCGGCGGCGCCTCGGCGACAACCAGTCGGCGGGCGAGCGGGCGGCAGATCGGGGCGCCCAGCACGAGGGCGGCACCGCGCCGCAGCAGGTCGCGGCCCGCCACCGGATCGCCCATCCGCATGAAGAACGCCGAGCGATGCCGCGCGCGAGCAAAGAGTCGGCGCACGGCCCGCCGGTAGGCCGCCCACCGAAAGCTGCCGACGCTCAGGCCCTGCTCAATGCTGTCGGCCAGCACGCGCGCCGCCGACCACCCCAGCGCGAGGCCCTGACCGCCGATCGGGCTGACCGCGGCAGCGCCATCCCCCACGAGGGCCAGGCGGCCGCGCGCGATGTGCCGCCGGCCGCGACTCTGGGCACGAAACACGGCGACGGAGCCGTGGATGCGGCCGACGCTCGCCCGCGCGCGATCGCGCACGAGCATCCGAAATTCGTCGACCGAGACGGGGGCATCGGATGCGCGCCACACGACCCAGCGTCGGCGCCCGCCCGGCACCGGGAACGATTCGACGATGCCGTCGTGGGCCGCCACGAGGCGCGCGTGCTGGTCGTGGGTTCCGCGCGGGCCGGGCGTCGCGTCAGCCTCGGCCATCGCGTACCAGCGGGCGGGCCCACGGGGCCGCAGCGGGCCGAACAGCGCGTCGGCGAGCTCGCCGTTCACCCCGTCGGCGAGCGCGGCGCAGCGGGCGACGACCGCCCTGCCAGCGTCACCGAGCGCCAGCTGGACTCGATCGGGGTGGGGCGACACCGCGGTGACTGGTGTGTTGCGGCGCAGCGCTCCGGGCGCGAGCTGGTCGAGACGCCGCTCGAGCATCCGCTCGATGATGCGCTGGTCGAGCACGACGGGGCCCGGCCTGGCCGGCGGCGCAAACGACACCGCGACCTCCCGGCCGGCCGACGTCGTGAAGGCGCCTCCCTCGAGCACGAGCGCCTGCTCACGCACCGCGTCGCCCAGGCCGACGGCGTCGAGCGCTGCCAGGGCCGCCGGGTGGATGCCGAACGCGCGCGGGCGGTCGGCGATCGTCTCGCGCCGCTCCAGCACGGTCACCGCGACGCCACGCTGGGCCAGCAGGCAGGCGAGATACAGGCCGTTTGCGCCGCCGCCGACGATCGCGACGTCGACCGCGGGGTCAACCGGGAGATCGACCGGCTCGCGGGTAGTCCGACTCGGCGCCTCACGCATCGGGAGCCTCGTACCGCAGCTCGAGCCGCCAACGGGCTCCCCCGCCGCGCGCCTGCCAGCCGTCGGGAGCCGCGGCGGCCAGCTCGGCGACCGTGTGCGAGCGGCGAATGCTCGTCAGCCCGTCGGGGCGAATGAACGACCCCCGCAACAGAAACGGATGCACGAGCGCCGTTCCGACGGCGAAGGCGACGTAGCCGAGGCGGCTGCGCGCCAGGTCTCGGTGCACGACGACGCCGCCCGGGGCGACGAGCCGCTCGGAGTCGGCGAGCAGCACGCCGAGCCCCTGCGCGTCGAGGTGGTGGACGACGTGGTTCGACATGACCACGTCGAATCGCTCACCCTCGGCGATGAGGTCGCCGGTGTGGGCGACGCGCAGCGTGAGGCCATCGACCCTCGGCTGGCTGCGGGCGAACGCGATGGCGCGCTCATCGGGGTCGATGGCCACGACCTCAAGGTCGATGCCGCGGCGCCGAGCGCGCGCGATCAGCGCGCGCGGAACGTCGGCCCCGCCCGTACCCACATCGAGCAGGCGCACGGGGCGCGAGCCGGGGCGCGCCGACGCGACGGGCGCGATGTCGCGCGCGAGCATCCCGTCAATATCGCTCACGATCGCGTTGACCAGCGCGAAGCGGCGGAACGTGTGCTCGAGGCGCACGGGGTCGCAGTCGGGGGCGTCCATCAGTTCGTGCGCGTCGTCGGCGCGGTGACGCAGGTGCAACAGGTGTGGCAGGTGTGGCACGGCGCCTAGCCCTCGACGACGGTCATGAGCGCCGACTCGACCGTGAGGCCCGGGCCAAACGCGATGGCGATGAGCCGATCGCCCACCTCGGCGTAGTGCTCAAGGTTGCGCTGCATCACAAGCATCACCGTCGCGCTCGACACGTTGCCGATGTCGCGCAGCACGTCGCGCGACGGCGCCACCTGATGGGCGTCGAGCCCGAGGCTCTCCTCGACCTTGTCGACGATGCTGCGCCCGCCCGGATGCACGGCCCAGCGAGCCACGGATCCCCCGATCGCGCCGCCCTCCAGCGCCGCCGCGAGCTCGGCGTCGTGATCGAACAGCGGCCGAATCGCACCGGTGATGTGCTCGCCAATGATCTGCGGCACGGCGGTCGACAGCACCATGTCGAAACCCTGATCGCCAATCGTCCAGGCCATGTCGCCCTCGCCGACGGGGGTGACGAGCGTCTCGGAGCGGTCGAGCTGCAGCCCGCGCTCGCCGACGCCGAGGGCGCGCTTCGTGACGATTCCCGCTGCCCCGGCGTCGCCGAACAGCGAGTTCGCCACGATCAGGTCAGGGTCGTCGCTCGCCCGCAGGTGCAGGGTGCACAGCTCGACGCTCACCACGAGCACGACCGCGCTGGGGTCGGCGTCGCACAGCTGGGCCGCCATGCGCAGGGCGGGCATCGCGGCGTAGCAGCCCATGAAGCCCAGGTGGTAACGCTGCACCCCCGGCCGCAGCTGCAGCTCGCGCGCGATGAGGTACTCGGGGCCGGGCGCGAAGAAGCCGGTGCACGACACCGTGATGACGTGCGTGACGTCGGCGGCCTCGATGCCCGCCGCGCCCTCCACCGCTCGTCGCGCGGCCTCGACGAAGATCGGGCCCGCCTCGGCGATGTAGTGGTCGTTGCGCGCCTTCGTGCCGGGCGCGAGCAACTGCCTGGTCGAGGCGTCGTAGTAGCGGGGGTCGTCGCGCAGCTCACCGTCGAGCTCGGCGATCACCGTGCGGCGCGTCTCGATGCCTGAAACCCCGAATGCTGTGGAGACGATGCGCTTGCCGAGGCGGCTCAGCCCCTCCTGCTCGGCAAACACCTCGCCCACCTCGACCTGGTCGAGCACGGTGGGCGGCAGGACCTGCTGCAGCGATCGGAGGACGGCGGGGGTGGTGGGGCCAGGTTCGCTCATTGCCGCATGCTCTCAGCAGCGCGGCCCGGTGTCGAGGGCTTTGCAGGGCTCCCCCAGCGTGCCCTCCATCCCCACCGTTACGCCGTTCGTCCCATGGTGCCGGGCCATCGCGCGGCGTTACCGTGACCGCGACCGCTCAGGCGGGCCCCCGGCCCTGCCGCACACGCGCCCGTGAAGGAGCCACCCGTGACCGCCACCCGTCTCCGCCGCCACGTGATCGCGGTGGTCTGCGCGATTGTTCTCGCCACCGCCGGATGCGCGGTGCCGGCCGACGGGGACGCTCCCGCCGCCGACGCCCCCGCTCCCACTCCCACACCCACTCCCACTCCCGCCGCCACGCTGGGCGAGTGCGGCAGCGCGCCCGATGAGAACACGCCGGGCGACTACCCCGCCGCGAACCTCCCGGCAGTCGAGCAGCGCACGGCCGAACTCGTCGGGTACTTCGAGGCGGTCGACGGCCGGTACTGCATCGACGCGGCCGGCGAGATCACCTACTTTCTGATCTACGACTTCGCGGAAGACGGGTTCCACACCCTCGATGTCTGCGGCAGCGTGTTCACCTACTTCGAGGGCGATTTCGAGGGCGCGGCGGTCGTCTACACCGACGCCACGGCGCGCTGCGGCTGAGCGCCGGCGGCGACCTCCCTGTGAGCGCGGTCAGGACGCATCCCACCAGCGGCCCCGGGCGGGCAGACTCGAGACACCGATCGAAGGGAGCGCCCCATGGCCGCGAAAAACGACAATCCCAGCATCAAGGACGAGGAGCTCTACGAGTCGCTGCGCGAGGATGGTGCCTCGAAGGAGAAGGCCGCACGCATCGCGAACGCCGCGGCACGCGACGGTCGCGACACCGTGGGCTCGCGCGGCGGCGCCAGCGGCTCGTACGACGACTGGACGGTCGACGAGCTGCGCTCGCGCGCCAAAGAGCTCGGCCTGAGCGGGTACAGCGACATGCGAAAGGACGAGCTCATCAAGGCACTGCGCTCGCACTGAACTGACTGGGCCGAATAAGCCGACGCCGCGTTGGGGCGTCGCGACATCTCTGCCGCGACGCCCGCTTCGCCTACAGCGCCGGGGCGGGAAGCACCGGCGGCAACACGCGGCGCAGCACGTCGGCCAACGTGACCACGCCTACGAGCTCGGTGCCGCGCATGATCACCGCCAGTTGCACACTGTTCGCCTGCATGCGGGTCAGCGCTTCGTGCACCGGCGTTCCGGCATCGATGCGGTACGCCTCGCGCGCGAAATCGAGCGCGTTGCTCTCACGGTCGACGAGCAGCGTGTCGCGCACGTGCACGACGCCGGGAAGCCCGTCGCCATCGCCGTCGTCGATGAGGATGCGCAGGTGGCCCGTGCGTCGCGCGGTCGCCTGAACGTCGGCGACCGAGGCGGTGCGCGGCACCGTTGTCACGGTGCGCCCCTCGTCGATCAGCGACTCGACCGACATCGTCTGCAGGTCGATGACGCCCGAGATCTGGGCGCGCATGTCTTGCTCGAGCACTCCGATCTGGGCGGAATGGTCGACGAGCTGGCGAATGGTCGCGATGTCTTGCCCGCCGACCGCAGCACGGTCGACCGGTGTCACTCCCGCCGCCGCCACGAGGCGGTTCGCGATGTTGTTGATGACGCTCAACCCCGGTCGCAGCACCGTCACAAAGATGCGCGAGGGGATTCCGATGACCTTCGCCGACAGCTCGGGGTGCGCGATTGCCCACGACTTGGGAGCCATCTCGCCGATCACGAGGTGCAGGAAGGTCACGATCAGTAGCGAGAGCGTGAAGGCGATGCCGCCTGACAGCCAGTCGGGCATCCAGCCGTCGAAGAGCGGGGCGAGCAGCGCCTCGACACCCGGCTTCGTCACGGCACCGAGCGCGAAGGTGCACGCGGTGATGCCGAGCTGGGCGACGGCGAGCATCATCGTCAGCTCGTTCATGCCCTTCAGGGCGGCGCGGGCCGAGCGGCTCGTCACCGCCTCTTCTTCCAGCCGGTGACGGCGGGCGCCGAGCAGCGCGAACTCGATGATGACGAAGAACGCGCTGAGCGCGATAAGGCCGATCGTGACGATCAGCACCACAAGCGGGCTCATCGGACACCGCCCTTCGTGTCGTCGCCGGATTCCCGGGGCGCATCATCAGCGCCCATCGCGACCACCGCATCCGTCGCCGCGTTCGCGGCAGCCGTCTCAGCATCGGGTTCGTCGGCGCCCTCGAGCACCTCGACCGGGCCGGTCGCCGGACGCTCCACGAGCCGCACCCGCAGTTCGCTCGGCACGTGGCGGTCGAGTTCGAGCACCTCGACGACCAGCAGGCGGGTCATGGGCTCGTCTTCGATGAGGTCGGCCCCGTCGACGGGCAGGCGCACCTCGATGGTGTCGCCCTGCTCGGGCAGCTCGCCTCGCTCGGCGATCAGCAGGCCGGCGATCGTCTCGTAGTCGCCGCGCGGCAGGTCGTGGCCGACGGCACGTTCCACCTCGTCGATGTGCACGTTGCCGTCCATCACCCATTCGTCGTCGGCAACCTTCTCGACGACCTCGTCAAGCTCTGAATCGTGTTCGTCGGTGATCTCGCCGACGACCTCCTCGGCAAGGTCTTCGAGGGTCAGCACGCCGGCGAAGCCGCCGTACTCGTCAATGACGCACGCCAACTCGTTGCGCGTCTCGGTGAGTCGCACGAGCGCGTCGGGCAGGCTCATCAGCGTCGGCACGACGACCGGCTCGCGCATGAGTTCGGTGACGAGGGCCTCGTCGGGTAGGTCACTGCGCAGCAGATCGGCGAGCTGCACAACGCCGATGGGCTGCTCATCGTCGTCAACGATCGGATAGCGGGTGTGCGCGGCCGCCATGCGCTCGCGCACCTCGCCCACCGTCACCGACGGACGCACAACGTCGACGTGAGCACGCGGAACCATCGCGTGTTCGACATCCTGGTTCGGGAAGTCGAGGATGCGGTCGAGGATGATCGACAGGTTCTCGGGCAGGTCACCGCTTTCGCGCGAGTCCTCGATGATGTGCTCGAGGTCATCAGCACTGGCGCTCGAGTCGAGGTCGTGCACCGGCTCGATGCGCAGCAGGCGCAGGAACGCGTTTGCCGCGGCGTCGAAGAACCAGATCAGCCAGCCGAAGGCGGCGAGGTAGAAGTTCGTCGACCGCGCGAGGAAGCGCGACATTGGCTCAGGGATCGCGATGGCGAGGTTCTTCGGGAATAACTCGCCAAAGATCATTTGCACGACCGTCGCGAGCACGAGAACACCCGCAGTCGCGACGCCGACGCTGACGGCCGCCGGAACACCGATTCCACCCAGCAAGACACCCAGCGATTCGCCGACGAGCGGCTCGGCAACGTAGCCGACAAGAATGCCCGTGACGGTGATGCCGAGCTGGGCGCCCGAGAGCATGAACGACGTGCGCTTGGTGACCTTCAGCGCACGAACAGCCGCCTTGTCTCCATTCGCCGCCATGACGTTCAGGCGGTTGCGGTCGACCGACATGTAGGCGAACTCTTGGGCCACGAAGTAGCCGTTCGCCGCGATGATCACAAGGATCACGACGATGCCGATGAGCAGAAGAATGACCGACTCGGTCATGATTTCACCCCCTCAGAGCGGGGGCGCGAGATGCGGGTGGTGAGTAACGGGCAACTATGGCCCGGGTCGTCTGACGACGACCCGGTGCGCGTGGTGCGGTCCACGAGTGTTCGATTCCTCCACGGAATTCAGGAAACGGGTAACTGTCTCAGGGTACGGCACACGCTGAGGAATCGCTGGATACGCGGGGCTGAGCGAATCCGCGCCAGCGGCACCGCGCATCCCGAGCGCCGTCAGCGGCCGCTGATCACATCGGCGATACGCGCGACGCGAGAGGTGCGCGTGAGGCCCCGAAACTCGGCGCGGTCGGCGTATCGGTAGGCCCCGTAAATGACGCGGGTGGCGAGCCAGCGCAGCGGCTCGGGCTCCCACTTTCGGGTGCGCTGCCCTACCCAGGGCAAGCGGGTGATGGGCGTGTCGGCGCCGGTGACCAGGTCGGCGAGCGTGCGCCCGGCGAGGTTCGTCGCCGTGACGCCCGTGCCGACGTAGCCGCCCGCCGCTCCGAGCCCCGTGACCGCGTCGTACTGCACGGTTGCCCGCCAGTTGCGGGGCACGCCGAGCACGCCGCTCCAGGTGTGGGCAATCGGCACCTCGGCGATCGCCGGGAACCACTCGCGCACGAGCGCCGTGAGGCTCGACCACGTGGCGCGATCGGTGAGCCCGTCGGTGTCGAATCCGCTCGCCCAGCGGTAGGGCGTTCCGCGGCCACCGATGGCGATGCGTCCGTCGGGGGTGCGCTGCGCGTACGCGTAGACATGCGAGAGGTCTTCGAGCGTCTCGAAGCCCTGCCAGCCGATGTCGGCCCACATGGCATCGCTCAGCGGCTCGGTGATGATCATCGACGAGTTGAGCGGCAACCAGTCGCGCTTCGCGCCCGGCAGTCGGGTTGTGAAGCCCTCGGTGGCGCGCAGCACGTGCCGCGCGCGCACGGTGCCCCGCTCGGTTCGGGCCTGGCCCACCGCGATCTCGGTCACGCGCGCGCCTTCGTAGACGGTGACCCCGCGGCGGCGCACCGCGTCGGCGAGGCCGACGGCGAGCTTCGCCGGGTGGATGCGCGCGCAGTGCGGTTGCCACAGCCCACCGCGCGTATCGGCAACGTTCACGCGGGCACGGCTCTCGGCAGCGCTCAGTTCGACGACGCCCTCCTCTGGCCACTTCTCGGCGTGCGCGACGTACGTCGCGATGCGGCGGCGCTGGGCCTCGTTCCGGGCGACGAGTAGGCTGCCCCCTTTCACCGCCTCGGCGTCGATACCCTCACGCGCGCAAACGGCGAGCACCTCGTCGACGGTGGCGTTCAGCTCGTTCTGGAAACCGCGCACAGCCTCGACGCCGTGTTTCGCCGCGTAGCCGTCGTGGCCGCCCGTGATCGAGTTGGTCAGCCAGCCGCCGTTGCGGCCCGATGCCCCATAGCCGACACGGTGTTGCTCGAGCACGACGATGCGCAGAGACGGGTCGCGCTCGGCCAGATAGTAGGCCGTCCAGAGGCCGGTATACCCCGCGCCGACAATCGCGACGTCGGCCTCGAGGTCGCCGTCGAGGGCGGGGCCCGCGGGCGTGTCGGCAAACGGCGCCATCCAGAAGGAGATGTCGCCGTTGCGGGCGGGAACGTCGGGGCCGGCAGCGGTGCGGGCGGCGTCATTGCCGGATGCGCGTGAGGGCATACGACCATTCTGCCGCGCGCGAGGTGGTTCAGCGGTCGGCGAGCAGCGCGTCGATCTGCTCGAGGGCCGACGACATACCCTCGACCATTCCCATGGCGGCAAGCTCGTCGAGCGCCTCGAGGCTCGGGAAGGTCGAGATCAGCGTCATGCGGGTCGAGCCGTCGCCGATGTCGTCGAGGCGCGCCTCCGCGTGGGTGACGGGCATTCCGTGGGCAGGCTCGCCCGAGTCGTCGGCGAAGCCGTCATCGAAGGCGAGGCGATGCGGGGGCTCGACGAGGGTCATGCGCCACCAGCCGGCCGAGGTGTCACCGTCGGGCCCGGTCATGACGTAGCGCATCTCGCCGCCGGGGGTGAGCTCGTGCCGCGTGAAGGTTGCCGGCCACTCCGGCGGGCCCCACCACCGCTCGAGCTGGCGCGGGTCGGCCCACACCTGCCACACGCGCTCAACGGGTGCCGCGAACTCGGCGACGAAGGTGAGGGTCAGCGCCTCGCGATCGATGGCGTGATCGGTAACGGTCATGGCGGGTCCTTTCCTCAGCCCTCGGCGAGGAGGGCGTCGATCTGGGCGGCGCGGTGCCGCCACAGCTGTTCGTAGACGTCGAGCACGGCCCGTGCCCGGCGTACGGCCGCAAGGTCGGCCGTGACGATCTGTTCGCGCCCCCGACGGCGCTTCGCGACGAGGGATGCGCGCTCCAGCACCGAGACGTGTTTCTGCACCGCCGCGAAGCTCATCGCGTATCGCTCCGCGAGGGCGCTCACGCTCTGTTCCGCGTCGATGACGCGCGCGACGATGTCGCGGCGCGTGCGGTCGGCGAGTGCCCGAAACAGCGCGTCGACCTCATCGTCGGTGAGAGCATCCATTTGTACAACCATTTGGTTGCACGTTAGACCCGCTGCGAGCGTGCGTCAAGCCCCGTCCAGTTCGAGACGATGTCGAGCACCAGCACGGCCGCCGCCGCGCGACTAAAACGGTCACCTAAACGTGCAGTGCCGGCTGCTGAGAACTGACGGCGATGGGCGTGCTGATGACGGTTGAGATGGAAAAGCGCTGGCTCACCCGGAGCGATCTAGTCGACGAAGTACCTGAAGGTCTTCAGTTCTGAATCGAGAACGTCATCTGGCACTACGCCGAGTGTGAGCGCTAGGTCGACCGATCCGAGAAGCGCGACCTCCACATCGGGAAAGAACGCTCGCTCGAGAACCGCGAGGTAGTCCGCCATGCTCGCATCGAGCCGGTTGACCAGCTCCTGATAATCAGCCGCAAGATGCTCATCGAGCATCTGTTGCTCTTCGAGGTAGCGGGAAATGAGTTCCGCTTCTCGACGGGATAGCGATGACGAGACTCCGCTGTACATGACCATGCCGACGGTGTTGCCAATCACAGCACCGAGAACAGGGACCGGGATGACTGCTTGGCCGACGAAGGATGATAAGCCGCTGACCGCAGCTTCCAGGGAGACGAGTTCGGCCGCCTCGATGAACTCGAGCTCGTCGATCTCCCTGCGTCGTAGCTTGTTTGCCTGCTCAGCGATACCAAAGGCGGCGGTGACAATCGAACTGGCGACGGCCGCAGACGTCGCCGTGAAGTTCGTGAGCGAGTAGATGCTCAGACCGCGAACCGTACCGCTGACGGCGCCAAGCCCCGTGCTGCCGGCGATCTCCGTCCAATCATCGATCGTAAAGTCCTTGAGCTTTTTGCCCTCTCGACGCTTCTCGACCACCGCGATGACGAAGGCAGTCGTGCCCTCGACGGCAGCGGCTACGAATGTTGCTTTCGCTCCTTCTTTGAGATTCGGTCGGCTCGCATGGTAGGCATCGTCGCGCAGGGTCTTGTCGGTGGCGCGGAGAGCATCCTTCTCAGCCCCCAAAGTGGACTCGTGTACGCCTCGCTGCGCCTCGTGGTAATCGAGTGTGGAGGGCTCGAGTGACTCGATGCCGACCGAGCCTTTGTCGAAGAATGCTTGCACCCGCTCCCAATCACGAAAGGAGGGACCGTCCCCGCTACGTGTGAGCAGGCTGCCGGCTTCCTCCCGCGGCATGTCGTGGAGCTTTCGGATCGCATCAAAGTGGTCGCTGGGGATCTGGTACTTCCCACCACTCATCACGAAGCCCGGGTATTTCTCGAGGTGCTCCGAAATAGCGCCCAAACCGAAGCGTCCGCCCGCCGCGACGAACTTCTGCTGGATCGCGACGCCGCCTCGCATGAGGTCCACGGGCCCGTTGTCGTTTACCCACTGGTACACGGCGCCTTCTCCGAGAATTTGGCTGCGCGCGTTGCCGACGCCTACTTCTGCAACCTCGGCGATGAAGCCGTGCATACCCTTCACGCCGCCGCGGTTGGAAGTAACGACTTCGAGGTCGATCTTTCTAATCGCCTCATCGACACTGGCAAGCGCATCTCCAAGATTCACGTCCTGCTGACGAAAGGTGCTCAGCAGATTGTCGAGGCGGAGTTGGTTCAGGTAATTGACCCATGCGGCGAGCGCTTGCTCTTGGTTGGTCTTCGCGAGGCTCGGCGAATCACTCATCGTCGGCCTGCTGATTTACAGTTCGACGAAGGAGCACCGCGGCGGCCTTCGCATTGTTGACCAGCGTGGCTAGCCTCGACTGCTCCGCTGCGGACAGCGCAAGGAAGTCAGCGCCGGCAAGCGTTATCGCGTCGCGATAGCGGTTCAGGAGTAGCTCGCGGAGCGAAGAGGTGCGACGCAGCAGGTCGTCGATCTGGGCGTCGATTCCTCGGACGAGCGCGGTGTTCTGCTTCACGCCAACGAGCGATTCCTGTTTCGCGTCGCGGTTCTCAACCTTCTTCTTCGTGAATAGCACGACCGACACGAGCAGGGTGGCCCCTGCCACAGTCCATCCGATGGGGCCCGCGAGTGCGAGCAGCGCGCTTCCAGCTGCAGTGCCGCCGCCACCGACTGTGAGTGCTCCGCCACCGAGCCACGCTAGCGCCGCATTGGTCGCGGCAGCCCCTGAAAGCGTGGAGATCGCAGTTCCGGTCGAAGCGACACCAAAGGTCGTAGCGGCCCACATGGCCGCCGTCGGCGCCATGCTCGCCACAGCAGCGCCCGCCGCGAAGCCCGTTCCCGCCCCGATCGCGGACGCTCGAGCGGCCTCAAGATCCTTCCGAGCGAACTCGATGACCTCAACAAACTGCGCTTTGTGGAAGTTGATGTCCTCGAAGTCCTTCTCGAACGACTTCGGTGTGTTCGCGATGCTGTTCACCAAAAACTCGACCAGGTCGATCAGGTCCGTCGAGCGCTCACGTTGCCGAAGCAGCGAAAGTCCGCTGTCGTTCATTGCTGTGAACGCGCCGTTGTATTCGGCGATTGCTTCTTCGTAAGGGTCCAGCTTCTTGGTGGTGAGCTTCTGGAGGATGTTCCCAGCTGCGTCCCTCAGTTCGCCGGCCTGCTCGGCGACTTGTGCGGAAGTGCTGCGCGCAAGCCTTCCCACTTCATCTGCGGCTTTGCCGAGCCCCGCCCGAACCTCATCATTCTCGATCGGTTCAGCCATCCCAATCCCCCGTACTCCGCGCTGCGTCTTCTAAGTGACGAGAGAATATCGGGCACGAGCGACAGAGACCTTCTGTTGGGCCGCACCAGCCTGGGGAGCCGCGCGGCAGTAGCGGCAAGTGTCACGGCAATGACGCCTCGGATGGCACCCAGCACCCCCGCCAGGCATGACGCCCAGAGTCATCTCACCGCCTCCCCGACCCGTCGCACGCGACGGCCCAAGGCCCTACAGTTGCGCCGTAGACTTCAGCCTCGTCATCACGCGCGACCTCATCGCCGTCTTCCTCACGCTGTTCGTGCTCGAGATCGTTCTCGGTGTCGACAACGTGATCTTCATCTCGATCCTCGCGAGCAAATTGCCGGTCGAGCAGCAGGCGAAGGCCCGCAACCTCGGGCTGACACTCGCAATGGTGATGCGCGTCGGACTCGTCTTCCTCGCCGGCTGGATCGTCACGCTGACCGCCGACGTCGTCACCCTGTTCGGCAACGGCTTCAGCGTCAAAGACTTCATCCTGATCGCCGGAGGCCTCTTCCTCGTCTACAAGGCGGTGCACGAGATTCACCTGAAGCTCGAGGGCGCCGAAGAGTCGCACGAGGTGAAGCTCGCCACCGTCACCTTCGGAGCCGTCATCGGGCAAATTCTGCTGCTCGACCTCGTGTTCTCGATCGACTCGGTCGTCACCGCCGTCGGCATGACGACGAACATGATCGTCATCATCACCGCGGTCGTCGGCGCCTTCGCGATTATGCTGTTCGCGGCCCGCTTCATCTTCACCTTCGTGAACCGCCACCCCACCGTGAAGATGCTGGCCCTGTCGTTCCTACTACTCATCGGCGTCTTCCTCATCGCCGAGGGCTTCGGCATCAAGATCGACAATGCACTCATCTACGGGCCGATGGCGTTCGCCGTGCTCGTCGAGTCGCTCAACCTCATTGCCGCTGGCCGCCGCAAGGCCCGCGAGAAGGCCCGCGCCGACCGTGAGGCGGCCGCCAGCGAGCCGGTACGCCTGCGCTCGCGCTTCTCGCCCGCAGAAGAATCCGTCGCGGTTGCTGCGGCAACCAGCAAGGCGTCGGGGTCGGGTGCGGTCGGGCTGTCGCGGCGTCCCATCGATGGTGCGCACGACGACGCCGAGCCGCCGCGCGGGCTCGGCTGAGCACACCCCTCGCGGGGCGGCGATGAGGCGAGTAGCCTCGCCCGCATGAGCGAGCATCCCGCCGACGGTTTCACGACCACCCGCACGATCGCGGCATCGCCCGAGCGCGTCTGGCACGCGCTCATCGACACCGAATCGTTCGCGAGCTGGTTCGGTACCGAGCAAGTGGCCGTTCCGCTGTCGACGCTGCGATGGGATGCTCGCGAGGGTTCCGAATGGAGCGCTCAGATGGTGCTGCCCGACGGCGCCACCATCGAGTGGGAGGGCGAGTTCGTGCGGGTCGATCAGCCGCGCGAGCTCGCCTTCACCATCACCGACGACGCGACGAACCCGCAGCGCGACGATGTCGTCTTCACCCTCACGGCGAGCGACGGCGGCGGATGCGCCCTCACGCTCGCGCAGTCGGGCGGCGGCCTGAGCCCCGAGCAGTATGAGCAGGCCGCGGCCGGCTGGGCCGGCTTCGTCGACGTGATTGAGCAGATCGCGACGCGCTGACACTCAGCTATCGTGCGGGCCCCGCCGCCTCGTCACCTGGCTCGAAACGCAGGAGGTCGCCCGGCTGGCAGTCGAGCACCTCGCAGATCGCCTCGAGGGTGGTGAAGCGCACGGCCTTTGCCCTCCCGTTCTTCAGCACGGCGAGGTTCGCGGGGGTGATGCCGATGCGTTCGGCCAGCACGCCGACCGGCATCTTGCGCTTCGCGAGCATGACGTCAATGTCGACGATGATCGGCATCAGATCACCTCGTCGAGCTCGGCGCGCAGCGCGCGGGCGCTCGTGTCGAGTTCGATGGCCTGCACGAGCAGCAGCCGCATGATGTAGACCACGAGGGCGACTCCCCCGGCGACGAGCGCGAAGCCGAGCAAGAGACCCACCTGACCCGGCGCGACCACGTCACCCCTCGTCGTGCGGTTCGCGATCGCGAAGCCGACGGCGACTCCGACGGTCAACACGGCGGCAAGAGAGATCGCTCCGATGACGACGTCGACCTCGCGAAACGATCGCCGCGAGAAGACGGTGCCCGCCCTCACCCGCGTAAGCAGTCTCCAGATACAGACGGCAATCACCTGCAGACAGAGCACGCCGAGGGCAACGTAGATGCCGAGCATGCTGTACACCCACGCGACCCGCGAACCCGAGGAGTCATCGATCGAAAAGCTCGCCATGGCAAGCGCGCCGATCTGCACCACGAGCGACCCGGCAATCGCGATCGCGATCACCACTTTCAACACGACGACGGCGATGCGACCCACGACGGCCTCCCCTAATCGAATAACGAACGGAATCTATCGACAAACGATACATGCATCCGTGACGGTGCGCGAGCATCCGTTTCGTGCGTGGCGGCGGGCGCACCCATGTCGAGCGGATGCTCGTCCTCCTTGCGGCCGCATCTCACCTCCGGCACATACGGTTCACGCATGACCGAGCCCAGCGTTCCCCGCCACGACCCGGCCCAGTACCGGGCAACGCGCGAGCAGTTGGCGAAACTCACGCCACTGCAGCGGAAGGTGACCCAGAACGACGGCACCGAGCCGCCGTTCCGCAACGAGTACAACGACAACAAGGCCGAGGGTCTCTACGTCGACGTGGTGTCGGGGCAGCCGTTGTTCTCGTCGCGCGACAAGTTCGACTCGGGCACAGGGTGGCCGAGCTTTGTGAAGCCGATCCAGGAGGACGCGGTCACGACCCGCACCGACCGAACCCTCTGGATGAAGCGCGTCGAGGTGCGCTCGTCGGGCGCCGACAGCCACCTCGGGCACGTGTTCGACGACGGTCCGCGCGACCGCGGGGGCCTGCGCTACTGCATGAACTCGGCGTCGCTGCGGTTTATCCCGGTTGCCGAGCTTGAGGCCGAAGGTTACGGGGAGTATCGGGCACTGTTCGCATAGGCGGCCCGGGCACGGGCACCTCGAGCGCTAGGCCGAGGCGAGCCAATCGCGCGCGGCGGCCGCAAGTGCGCGCACGCCGATGCCGAGGGTTGGCATGATCACGGGCGCAGACTGCGGCGAGTGATTCGACGGCAGCTCGGCGACCTTCTGCGTGATCTCGGCGACCGAGCCGAGGCCCGCGAAGTGCGCCGGGTCGGCACCTCCCAGAAGCCAAAACACGCACGGCGCCCCCGACTCGCGGGCCAGGATTCCGACGTCTTCGCTGCCGGTCACGACGCCCGGGTCGACCACCATGACCCCCTGAAGGGCGGCGGAAAACGCCTCACGGGCGCGGCCCACCGCGGCCTCATCGTTGATGACCGCCGGAAACGAGTGCAGGGTCTCGATGACGGGCTCGCGGTCGGCCCCGGCCGCCTGCGCCTCCCCGCGCACAATGCGCTCGACCGCGGCGAGCACGGTCTCGCGCACCGTCAAGTCGAACGTGCGAATCGAGAGCTTCAGCTCGGCCGAGTCAGGGATGATGTTCGGCGCCGAGCCCGCCTGCACCGAGCCGACCGTCACGACCGCGGTTTCGGTGGCCGGAATCTCGCGCGACACGATCGTCTGCAGGCGCAGAATCACCGAGGCGGCGAGCACGACCGGGTCGACCGTCGCGTCGGGCCGCGAGCCGTGGCCGCCGCGCCCGTAGAGGGTGACCCGAAGCGCGTCGGAGGCGGCGAACGCGGGCCCCACGCGCATCCCGATGGCGCCAGCCGGAAGCGGAGCAACGTGCTGGCCGATCACGACGTCGGGTCGGCCGAAGCGGTCGAAGAGCCCGTCGTCGACCATGGCGCGGGCGCCGGCGCCCTTCTCCTCCGCCGGCTGGAACACCGCGAGAATGCGCCCGTTCCAGCTCGCATCGGCGACGAGTGCCCCGAGCGCGCCGATCAGTGCGGTGACGTGCATGTCGTGACCGCACGCGTGCATGACCGGCACCTCGTGCCCCTCGGCGTCGACGTCGGTCGCTGTGCTGGCGTAGGGCAGCCCTGTCTCCTCGCGCACGGGGAGGGCATCCATGTCGGCGCACATCAGCACGGTCGGCCCGTCACCGCGCTCGAGCACGCCCACAACACCCGTGCGCCCGACGCCCTCAGTGACGGTGAAGCCGAGCTGGCGCAGACGGTCGGCGACGATGCCGGCCGTGCGCGTTTCGGCGAAACTCAGCTCGGGATTCGCGTGCAGCTCACGGCACAGATCGGCGAGCTGGTCAAGTGCACTACTGGTCATGGTGAGAGAGCACATGGCGCCCAATCGCCCCCCAAATCAGCCTGAGACTTTCGGGGTCTGCGCTGCGCGGAGCGCTGATGCTGGTCGCCGCCGTCGGCATCGTCGTCGGGCTCAGCGTCGTGGCGATCGGGCCGAACACGGCGCAGGCCGCGTACGTGGCGATTCTCTTCTTGCTGTCGCCGTCGCGATCACGCGATGCGCGCATCCGTCTCTGGGCGGCCGTCGCCGCCGTCGGCGTCGCGACGGCTGGCTACCTGATCGGCCCGCTCGGGATGCCCGCAGTCGTTCTCGGGCTCGTCATCGTCGGCGTCGTCCAGGCCCGCTTCCGGCTGGGCGATGTGTCGGGCATGTCGCGGGCGCCGGTCAACTTCATGGCCTTCGCGGCGCTGTCGGAGACGGGCGCTGCCCTCTGGCAGGTGCTGCTGGGCTCGGCGATCGGTGCGGCGTTCATTCGGCTGTTGGCGCGGGTGCTGCCGCCGAGCACGCACGAGCCCGCACCCAGCACGCGTCGCGCGCGCGCTGAGTACGGCATCACGCTCATCGTCGGCGTGATCGTGATCGTCGTGGGTGCCGAGCTGCTCGACTTCCCGTACGTGGCATGGGCGCTGCTGTCGCTCTGCATGGTGCTGTCGGTCGGTACCGACCAGCGGGCCCGGCGCACCCTCGAGCGCATCGTCGGCACGCTCATCGGCGCCGTGGCGGCAACCCTGCTCGCGCTGGCCCCGGCGCCCGTGCCGATCATCGCCGCCGTCGTCGCGACGGTGCTGTGTGTGGCCTACCTGTGGCAGGGCAACTACACGCTGTTCGTCGCCTTCCTCACGCCCTCGGTGCTGCTCACGACCGGGGCCGCCGCGGGCGCGCTCGCCCTCGGCGTCGGTCGTGTCGAGGCGGTGATCGCGGCCGGCGCGCAGGCGCTCGCGCTCACAATCGGCGTGTCGGCCGCATCGACCGGGGTGACGCGACACCTTGAGCGCCGGGCCGCGCGGCGAGCAACCCCCTAAATCACGCCGAGCGCGAGCATCGCGTCGGCCACCTGCGTGACGCCGGCGATGTTGGCGCCGGCGACGTAGTCGTCGGGCACGCCGTAGGCATCGGCGGTGTCGAGCACCCGGTCGTGGATGCCGCGCATGATGTCGGCGAGCCGCTCCTCGGTGTGCTCGAAACTCCACGAGTCACGCGACGCGTTTTGCTGCATTTCGAGTGCGCTGGTCGCGACGCCACCCGCGTTGACCGCCTTAGCGGGTGCGAAGAGCACACCACCGGCGCGCAGCACGGCGACGCCGTCCGGCGTCGTCGGCATGTTGGCGCCCTCCGCGACGATGCGCGTGCCGTTCGTGACGAGCGCGGCCGCACCCCGTTCATCCAGTTCGTTTTGGGTGGCGCAGGGAAGTGCAATGTCGCACGGCACGTCCCAGATCTGACCGCCTGTGATGTGCCGTACCGAGCCGCCCTTTTCATCGGCGTAGTCGAAGACACGGCCGCGGCGGCGCTCCTTGATGTCGATGAGCAGCTCGAGGTCGATGCCGCGCTCGTCGACGACGTAGCCGCCCGAGTCGGAGCAGGCGACGACCGTCGCACCCAGCTGGTGCGCCTTCTCGATCGCGTAGCGGGCCACGTTGCCCGACCCCGACGCGACTACGCGCTTGCCTTCGAGCGTCTCGCCATGGCGCTGCAGCATCTCGTCGACGAAGAAGACGGTGCCGTAGCCGGTGGCCTCGGTGCGCACGAGCGAGCCGCCCCAGCCGATGCCCTTGCCGGTCAGCACGCCCGACTCGTAGCGATTCGTGAGCCGCTTGTACTGGCCGAACAGATAGCCGAGCTCGCGGCCGCCGACACCGATGTCGCCCGCCGGAACGTCGGTGTACTCCCCAATGTGGCGCGACAGCTCGGTCATGTACGACTGGCAGAAGCGCATGATTTCGGCGTCGCTCTTGCCCTTCGGGTCGAAGTCGGCGCCGCCCTTGCCCCCGCCGATCGGCATGCCGGTCAGCGCGTTCTTGAAGGTCTGCTCGAAGCCGAGGAACTTGATGATGCCGAGGTTCACCGACGGGTGAAACCGCAACCCGCCCTTGTAGGGCCCAAGCGTCGAGTTGAACTGCACGCGGAAGCCGCGGTTGAGCCGCACGTCGCCCGCGTCGTCGACCCACGGCACACGGAAGATCAGCTGTCGCTCGGGCTCGACGAGGCGCTCCATGATCGCCGCGTTCATATATTCCGGATGCTTCCGGACGACGGGCGCCAGGCTTTCGAACACCTCTTTCACAGCCTGGTGAAACTCCGGCTCGCCCGGATTTCGCGCGATAACGGCGTCGAAAACGGGCTCGAGGGCAGGGTCGAGTGCAGGCATGATCGGGACGGCTCCGGTGTGGTCGGGGGCGTGCGCCAGCGGGCGCAGAATAAACGTATGACCCGCCGCGGTTTTCTCCTATTCGCCTCCCTCGGCATCATCTGGGGCGTTCCGTATCTCTTCATCAAGATCGCCGTCGCTGAGCTGACACCGGAGTTCCTCGTGCTCGCCCGCACCGCGATCGCGGCTGCCCTACTGCTGCCGATTGCCGCCCGTCACCGCGCGATTGCGCCGGTGCTGCGACGATGGAAACCGCTGCTGGCGTTCGCCCTATTCGAGATCGTGCTCGCCTGGTACTTCATCAACGCGGCCGAGCAGACGCTGTCGAGTTCGACGGTCGGGCTCTTGCTCGCGACCATCCCTCTTGTCGCCATGGCGGTCGCCTTCCTCGGCGGGCGGCGCGACCGACTCACGGGCGTGAATCTCGTGGGGGTCGCGTTCGGCATGGTGGGCGTTGCCGCGATCGTCGGCTTCGACGTCGGCGGCAGCGACCTCGGTGCCGTCGCGCAGCTCGCGGTCGCGATCGTCGGTTACGCCGTCGGGCCCGCGATCCTCGCGCGCTACCTGCACGACTTGCCGGGCGTCGGCGTCATCGCGTGCGCGCTCGGCATCAGTGCGCTGGCGTATGTGCCGATCGTGGCACTCACGGGCGGCTGGCCAACCGCCGTGCCCTCGACCATGACGATCGTCTCAGTCATCGTGCTCGCGGTGCTCTGCAGCGCCGTCGCGTTCCTGCTGATGTTCGCGCTCGTGGCCGAGGTTGGCCCGATCCGTATGTCGGCCATCACCTACGTGAACCCGGCGGTGGCGGTCATCGCGGGAGCGCTGTTCTTGAACGAACCGATCAGCGCATGGACGGTTGTCGGGTTCGCCGCGATCCTCCTCGGATCAGCGCTCGTGACGCGGCCCGACCCGGCGAAGGCCGCGGCCACTCCCGAGGCCGAAATAACGGAGGCACCCGACAGCGCAACGGACGCTGGCGATGACCACGAGCATCCGACCCTGAGCGAAGCCCTCGACGAGCCGATTCCGCCCACGGAGCCGATCGTCCGGTAACCACGCGGCGGCCGTCGCGCCACGCGGGCGAAGTGACCTCGATGTGCGCAAATTGGTCGGCTGTGGTGATTGCGATGTCGGTGGCGGTGAGTACCTTCCACGCATGCCAGAGCAGCATTCGCAACAGATCAGCGACGACGGCGCCGTGGCGTTGCCCGTAGCCGCACCCTACGGCAGCAGGCTCTCGCCCATCGGGGTCGGGTTGTGCGCGATCTCCCACCGGTAGCCCTCGGGGTCGGCGATGTACGCCGTGTAGCCGCCCCACTCGCGCCGCTGCGGTGCCGCGACGAGCGCGCCGCCGGCGGCGATGACGCGGGCGACCACAGCATCCACGTCGGCGGCGGTCGGCACGTTGTGCGCGAGCACAATCGGGGATGCGCTGGCCGGGCCGGCCGCGCCGACCTCGGCTTCGAATCCGGCGCGGTTCCAGAGCGACAGGATGCTCGTCTCACCGACGCGCACAAAGATCACCTCTCCGGCGACCTCCTCGACGACCGGCCAACCGAGCTCGTCAACGTAGAAGCGCCGCGCGGCCGCGAGTTCGCCGACGGCGAGGGTGATGACGCTGACGCGCGGGTGCACGGTGCGACCCTAGCGACCCCGGCGCCCGAACCGGCGTGAATACGCGTCGAGCGCGGCAAGCATCTGCGGTTGCGCCCACGCGCGCCCTCGCCGGCGGCCGGATATCTCGTCGAGCACGCCGCGACTCGTCAGGGTGTCGAGCGCCCGCTGTGCGGCGACCGCGTTGAGCCCGAGGTGGTCGGTGAGGTACCGGGCGTTTACGACGGGTTGGCCGACCAGCAATGGCAGCACCCGCCACGCTGCGGCATCGGCCCGAATCCCTGAGAGGGCTTCCCGCGCCGCATCGAGCGCGTCGGCGAGGTCGTCTACCAGGGCGTGCCCGCGTGAAACAGCTACGAGTGCGGCGCCCGCGAACTGCAGGACGATCGGCGCCGCGTCCCCCGCACGGTAGGCCGAGAGCGCGTCGAAGTATCCCTGCACGTCGATGAGCAACCCTGCAGACAACGGCACGGTGCTGCGGGTGACGAGCCCTTTACCGGCCAGCATCGCCTGAGCCAACGCCCGCCCTGTGCGGCCGTTGCCATCGACGAACGGGTGCAGGGTTTCGAACTGCGCGTGGGCGACGGCCACGTGCAGCAGCACGGGCAGGTCGTTGCGCGCCATGAACCGTTCGAGGTCGTCAAGTGCGGCGGGCAGACGCTCGTGGTGGGGCGCAACGAAGTCGGCTGTGAGGGGGCCCGCATCACCCGGCCCAATCCAGACGAGCTCGTCGCGCCACCGACCAGCGTGATCCTCCATGCCGACGTGCTGGCTCAACAGCGCGTGATGCATCTGCAGCATCGTGGATGCGGTGAGCTTGTTCGCGAGGCTCAGGGCGGCTTCCATCGCGCGCACGTTTCCGACGATGGTGCGGCTATTGGGTGCGCTGACGTCGCCCAGTTCGGCGAGGGCAATCTGCCGCGCTGAACTCGTGAGGTTCTCGATCTGCGAACTCGATGCGCTTTCGGAGCGCAACAGAATCGCGGCCATGGGGCCGACCGCGTCGCTCTCCCGGCCCAAGCGCGCACTCACGGACGAGTCAAAGTCCGCGAGTGCCGCCGTCGCGTCATCGAGCTCGGCCGCCAGCTCAACGGGAATGTCGGGCGCCCAGTTCGCCAGCACCGGCGGAATGATCGACCGGTACTCCCCGGTCTGCCGCTCGCGCTCGCGCCGCGAGTACGACGACGCATCGCGCGGCGTCCAGGTGCGCGTCTCCCACCCCGCCGGCGGCGCCGGGAGCGTCACCCGCTGAGCATCCGAGACCATGGTGCCATCTTAATTACACTTAGTGACTTAAGCGTTATTAAGAGTCGACATCGTTATGACTTAATCGGCGGTGGGACGCTCGCCGATTGCCGTGCCCGGCTTACGACCCGTGCCCGGCGCATGCTTCTCGCGCTCGTCGACCAGCCATTCGGGCATCTCGTCGATGATGGCGCGAATCTCGGCGGTCGTCATCGAGTCGCTGACGCCGGCACGGGCGAGCGCCGAGTTCGAGACGCCGAGCCGGCGCGACACCTCGTCGCGCGGGTGCGGGCCCTCCTTGCGCAGGGTGACCAGCCACTCGGGTGGGTTCTCGGTGAGCTCGTTCAGCTGCGTGCGCGTGATCGGGGTCGACTGAAACTCTGCGGGCGTCGCCGGCAGGAAGATGCTGAGCTTCTTCGCCGCGGTGGCGGGGCTCAGCAGCTGCTCCTTTTTGGGCTTCGGCTGCTGGCGGCGGTCCTCACGCGGGGCATCGGTCATGGTGACGAGCGTACGGGAGTCAGGGCGCGCATCCATCGTCGCTACCCTTGCCGCATGGCCGAACCGCTCGTCGTCGCGTTCGTGACCGGCGTCACCCCCACCAAGTGGGAGCGCATTTGGCGCGAGCGCCGGCCGCCCGGGCGCATCCACCTCGAGTCGATGACGCAGGATGCTGCGCTCGCCGCGCTCGCGGACGGCACCGCCCACATGGCTCTTCTTCGCGACGTCGCGGCCGACGACGAGCGGCACGCAATCGCCTTGTATCGCGAGCAGCCCGTGGCGGTCGTGCCGAAGGAGTCGCTCGCGGCCGACGCCAGCTCGCTCACGCTCGCTGAGCTGCGCGAGCTCGGCGGGCTCCCCGTGCTCGACGTCGACCTCATTGTGGGCACGGGCGCCGAGACGATCGAGTTGGTCGCCGCCAACGTGGGCGTCGCCGTCGTGCCGCAGTCGGTCGCCCGGCAGCACGGTCGCAAAGACGTGGTCGCCCGGCCGGTCACGGACGCCCCCGATACGGGTGTGGCGCTGGTCTGGCCGACGACGAACGCGCATCCTCTTGTCGACGTCTTCATTGGCATCGTGCGCGGGCGCACGGCGAACAGCTCGCGCTAACCGAGCGGCGGCTCCCCTGCGTCGGACCTAGGCGCTCGTCACCGCGCCCGAGCGACGCGTTGACGCCCACACCCCGGCGGTGATCACGATGATCACTGCGGCGGGAATCAGCACCACGGGGCTTCCTTGGGTCTCGGGGCGGGCATTGATCAGTGTCGGAATGTCGGCGTGCAGCACGAGAGCGCCGAGCAGCGCGAGCGTGTTCAGCACCGCGTGCAGCAGAACCGCCAGCTCGATGCCGCCGGTGCGCCACACGAGAATTGCGAGGCATGCGCCGAGCACGACATACCAGGTGAGGAAGTACGGGTCGAGGGTGCCGTGCGACACAGCGAACACGACGCTCGTGACCACAACGCCGAGCACGAGCCCCACCGTCGGGTTGCGCGTCCAGCCGGCGATGACGCGGAACATCAGGCCGCGGTAGGCGTACTCTTCGGCGGCGGCGGCCAGGGGCACCAGCAGCACGATGATGAGCAGGTAGGCGACGAGGTCGATCGTCGTCCACGCGATGCGCTCAACCGGCCCGGTCAGCGCGAGCGTGACGGTGAGCGCCCAGAGCGGTGCCAGTACGAGCAGTCCGCGCCCGAGCATCCCGAAGCGGAATCGTTGCGCGACCGAGTGCAGCGAGGGGGCGCGCACGCCGTAGAGCACGCGCTGAATGACCATGCTCCACGGAATCAACAGGCCGAGGCCGAGCATCGCCGCCGCGAAGTTCACGGGCGTGTAGCCGTCGCGACCCAGGTATTCGGCATCGATGAAGTCGGCCACGTCGCGCAGGCCGACCGCGAAACCGATGAGCCCGGCGGCCAGCAGCACGATGGCGAGAATGCCCCGGAGGATGCGCCGCTTCTCGCCCGCGAAGACGCGGTGGTATTCGACGCGTCGCGGCACGGCGCGGTCAGCGGCGCGCGGGGTGTCGTCGCGCCCGAGCCACGGGGTACGGGCAGTGGTTGTGGGGGCGGTGGTCATGGTGTCTCCTGTCTGTCGAAGGTGGTCGTGGTGGTGGAAGTCGTGGTTACGTCGCGAACTCATCGAGCCAGGTCGAACGCAGGCGGAGGGCGCGTTCGATACCGCCGAGCACGGCGCCAGCCCCAACGGCGATGCCGATCTCCAGCGGGATGCGCACCGGCCGGTCGATCACGCCGATCGCGTCGACAACCGCCGGGATTCGCGACAGCTGCATGACGAGCTCGTAGCCGCCGACGGCGACGCCGATCAGTACGGCGGCGAGGGCGAGGGCTCCGATGAGGCGGCTCGCGGCCGGGTGGTCGCGGTCGAAGCGGGCGCGTCGACCCTCGGCCGAGGCGGGCAGCGGGGTCAGCACGTGCGCGCCGGCGCGATTGCCGTCGGGCACGAAGTGGCAGCGGCGCAGCCCGATTGAGTTGACGGCGACCTCGATCGCGCCGCCCTCTACGGGAAACGCCGTGGGCAGTTTCGAGACGGCCGCGAGCGCCCCGTCTCGATACAGGCGGGCCCGCACGGCGCCGTCGGTGCGGTCACCCATGTGCCGCACATCGACGGTGTATCGGGCTGCTCGGCCCGGGGCCGCGGGCAGTTCGAACACCGAGCGTCCGAGCAGCTGCCACCAGCGAAAAGGGGGCAGGGGGCTGCCGTCGCCGGCCTTCGCCCATCGGGAATTGATGCGCTGCATCCAGCGGGCCACAAGGGATTCCTTTCGCAAAAGTAGTACAGTGTGATAGTTGGTGTGCCCTAAAGTAGCACACCGTACTAGAACGTGTACAGGAGCCCTCATGACCCCCCGCACACCCGCCCCCGAACTGCGCGAGCGCATCCTTGCCGCCGCCGCGGCGATGCTCGCCGAAAATCCGACGGCGCGCCTCAGCGTTCGCGCCGTCGCGCAGCGCGCAGACATCAGCACCGGCTCGTTGCGCCACGTGTTTCCGACCCAGCGCGAACTGATCGACGCGGTCGTCGCCGCCATCGCGGCCCTTGAGGGCGCACAGCAGCCCGACGAGGCCCTCAGCGACACCAGTCGCCCGGCGGTCGATCGACTGATCGAGCAGCTCCGCGGCGTGCTCGCCACGAGCCTGAGCGGCGACGGCGCCCGCGAGCAGTTGCGCGCGGCGCTGGCCTCCCCTGAGCCCTCAAGCGCCGACGATGACAGCGCCCCCACCCTCGCTCTCGAGCGACTCGCGCTGCACCAGATCGCCGGCTGGATCACCGCCCTCCGGCACGAAACCGCTGGCGACGAGACCCCCGACTTCGCGTGCACTCCTGAGGAAGGGGCGCGTTTTCTCTCCACCGTTGTGAGCGGTCTGGTCACCGACCACCTGATTCCGGGAAGTCTGTCGCGCATGGCCTTCACCGACAGCACCCTGCGCATCGCCGCGACCGCGGTGCTCGCACGCCGGGCGTGACGATGCGGCGCTACGCCCGCTCGGCAACGCTCGCCGCGACGGTGATCGTCGCGCTCGCCGCCGGCGGATGCGCGCCCACCGACACGCCCGCTCCCCCGCCCCCGGCCGCCTCCTCGCCCACCCCCGAGACGAGCGCGCCGCAGGGCGCGCAGACCTCGGGCGGTCAGGCGGTCGTCGTCGACGATGATCTCTCGTCACTCGAGGCGGCGTACGACGCCCGCGTGGGCGTCTACGCGCTCGACACCGGCTCGGGCGACCGCGTCGCCTACCGCGCCGACGAGCGCTTCGCCTACGCCTCGTCGATCAAGGCGGTCCTCGCCGCCGCGATCCTGCAGGAGGTCGACGACCTCGACCGCGTCGTCTCCTACGGCGCGGATGCTCTGGTGGCGAATTCGCCGGAAACGGAGGCGAATCTCGCGACGGGCATGAGCATCCGGGATCTGGCGGAGGCGGCGGTGCGGGTCAGCGACAACGCCGCGACGAACTTGCTGCTCGCCGAGCTCGGCGGGCCGGCTGCCTTCGGCGAGCTGCTCGCCAGCCTCGGTGACACGACGACGGAGCCCGCCCGCACGGAGCCCGCGCTGAACGAAGCGACGCCCGGCGACACGCGCGACACGAGCACGCCCCGCGCCCTCGTCGAGACCCTGCGCGCCTACGCCCTCGGCGACGCACTGCCCGACGACCGTCGCGCCCTGCTGATCGACTGGATGACCGGCAACGCGACCGGCGACACCCTGATTCGGGCGGGCGCACCGGCGGATGCGGTGGTCGCCGACAAGTCGGGCGCCGGCGGCTACGGCACGCGCACCGACATCGCCGTCGTGTGGCCCGCCGAGGGTGATCCGATCGTCATCGCGGTGCTGAGCTCGCGCGCGGAGGCAGGCGCCGAGCGCGACGACCAGCTGGTTGCCGACGCCGCCGCCGTCGCACTGGATGCGCTCGAGGGGGCGCGGCAATGAGCTGGAGCACGCGCGAACTCGCCGAACTGGCGGGCACCACCATCAACACGGTGCGGCACTACCACCAGCTTGGGCTGCTGGCCGAGCCCGAACGCTTGAGCAACGGGTACAAGCAGTACGGCGTCGCCCACCTGCTGACCCTGCTGCGCATTCGACGACTGGTCGACCTGGGGGTTCCGCTGCCGCGGGTGGCGAGCATGCTCGAGGGCGACGACGTGACCGAGGCGACGCTCGACGAGATTGACGCTGAACTTGAGCGGAACATCGAGCGCCTCACTCGCGCGCGCGAGCAGCTCGCCACCATTCGGCGTGAACAGGCAGCTCCCGACACGCCCGCCGGCTTCGAGAAGGTGGCGTCGCGCCTGTCGGTGACCGACACCGAGATGGTGCGCGTGTATTCGCGCTTCTACGGCGACGACGCCTTGGCCGACCTGGCCGAGACGATCGAGATGTCCGACGACGAGCTCGATGCCGAGGTCGACGCCTTGCCGGAAGACGCCGACGAGGCGACGATCGACGCACTCGCCACGCGCTACGCCCCCGTAATCGCGCAGCAGTACCTCGCCTACCCCTGGCTGCGCGACCCCCGCGCGGGGCTGCGTTCTGGCTCGGCGGAGGATCAGATGGCGCTCGCGATGAGCGCGGCAACGCTCTACAACGCTGCCCAGCTCGAGGTGTTTACCCGCGCAATACAGCTCGCCCACCGTCTGGTCGACGCGCGGTCAAATGAGGCCGAGGGCAGTGGCGGCGCCGAAGGAGGCGGCGGCGACGAGTGAGGTCCAGAGCACGATCGCGACAACCTGCCACAGCATGACCCAGCCGCGGCTGACGCCCGAGCCCACGAGGAACGCGGCGGTCAGGTGGGTCGGCAGCGCGATCGGGGCAAGGATGCTCGCCCCCGGCACGCCGAATCGCACGACCCACTTCGCGATCTTCTTGCGCCCCTTTTCTTTGCGGCTCTCGGGCCGGGTCTCGGGTGACGACGCATCAGGGCTGCCGTCACCGCTGTTACCGGACCGGTCAGCGCCGCGCTGCGCGACGACGGCGCTGCGCACCCGCGACGTCAGCAGGACGACGCCGGCGACGGCGAGCACGTTGCCCACGATGGCGGCGATCGTCGCGACGATGGGGTTGATGCCGACGAGGATCCCGATGGCGACCGAGCCTTCGCCCTCGACATACGGAATCATGCCGACGAGTCCGATCATGAGCGGCTGAACGAGCTCGGGCAGGTCGGCAACGAAGTCTTGTATGGCGGCGTAGGGGCTTGATGACATGGCGATGACCTCTCTTCTGACAGTGGACAAGGGGATCCGATAGCGGCAGTGAAAACCGTGTGGTCACCACAGGGTCAAGGCCTGAATCCGCAGGTCGTACCCCAGGCTGACACCGGGGTGACACGAGATCGGTCCACAGGCTGATGTGCCCGCGTGAGGTGCTCCGTAGCGTTGACGACGTCACGAACACGAAGGGAATCTCACGATGATTGAGGCACACGACCTCACGAAACGGTTCGGCAGCAAAACCGCCGTCGCCGGCATCGACTTCCGCGTCGAGCCCGGCCGCGTCACCGGCTTCCTCGGCCCGAACGGCGCCGGCAAGTCGACCACCATGCGCATGATCGCGGGCCTCGACCGGCCGAGCGCGGGCAGCGTCACCGTCAACGGCCGCCCTTACCGGCAGCACACGGCACCACTGCGCGAGGTGGGCATTCTGCTCGACGCGAAGGCCGTACACACGGGCCGCAGCGCCTACAAGCACCTGCTGGCCATGGCCGCCACGCACGGCATTGGCCGCAAGCGCGTGCGCGAGGTCATTGAGCTCGCCGGGCTTGAGTCGGTCGCGAACAAGCGTGTCGGCGGCTTCTCGCTCGGTATGGGTCAGCGACTCGGCATTGCCGCGGCGCTGCTCGGCGACCCCGCGACCGTGATCCTCGACGAGCCGGTGAACGGCCTCGACCCCGAGGGAGTGCGCTGGGTGCGCACCCTCGTGCGCGGCCTCGCCGCCGAGGGTCGCACGGTGCTGCTCTCGTCCCACCTCATGAGCGAGATGGCGCAGACCGCCGACCACCTGATCGTGCTCGGCCGCGGCCGCGTTGTCGCCGATGCGAGCGTCGACGAGGTCATCGCCCGCGCGTCGGGAACCTCGGTACGCGTGCGCACCCCGAACCTCGCGGGCCTGAACCGCGCGATCGCGGGGCCCGACGTCAGCGTGAGCACGCTCGACGACGGCGCGGCGGTCGTCACCGGGCTCTCCTCCGAGCAGATCGGCGACGCTGCGGCGAGCGCCGGCATCGCGATTCACGAGCTGACGGCGCTGAGCAGCTCGCTCGAAGACGCCTATCTTTCCTTGACCGCCGACGAGGTCGAGTACCGTTCGACCTCTGTCGCCCCGACCCCCGAGGAGGTGGCGCGATGACCGCCGCAACCCTGACTCGTCAACCGGCCGCCACCATCCGATCGGATGCGCGACTCACCTTCGGGCGCATCCTGCGCTCCGAATGGATCAAGCTGACGAGCCTGCGCTCGACCGTCTGGTCGCTGGCGCTGATCGTCGTGCTCGGCGTGGGCCTGTCGCTCATGATCGCGAGCCTCGGTTCCGCCCTCGGTGGCGAACAAGCCGTCGCCGACCCCAACACGGTGTTGACCGCGACGACGATCGGCGTCGGCTTCGGCCAGCTGATCGCCGCCGTCCTCGGCGTTCTCGTCATCACCGGCGAGTACTCGACGGGCATGATCAAGTCGACGCTCGCCGCCGTGCCGGGCCGCCTGTCGGTGCTGGTCGCGAAGTCGCTTGTGCTGTTCACGCTCGTGACGGCCGTGGGCTTTGTGACCGTGTTCGGCTCGTGGGCCGCCACGTACCCGATCTTCGACGGGCAGGGAACCGCTGCTGGCCTCGCCGAGGATGGCCTCGCCATCGCCCTCGCGGGCTCGGCCGTTTACCTGGGCCTCGTCTCGGTGTTCGCCATCGGCCTCGGCACGCTGCTGCGGTCAACCGCGGGAGGCATTGCCGCAGCGCTCGGAGTCATGCTGGTGCTCGACACGGCCGTATCGCTCCTGGCGATCGTCGCCGACTGGGTGTCAGACGTCACTCCCTACCTGTTCTCGTCAGCGGGTTCGGCCATGGCGCAACTCCCGTTCTCGGACAACCCCGACCAGTTCGGCCTGGGCCTGCTCGAGCCGTGGCAGGGCGGCCTCGTGGCCCTCGCCTGGACGCTCGCCGCGTTCATCCTCGGAGCGATCCGACTGAAGCGCCAGGACGCGTGACGACCAGTTCGAACCCACCGTCCGGCACCTCCACGGGGGTGCCGGACGGTCTCGCGCTGCCCCGCCCGCCCGGCGTGGTGCGGCGGTACCTGCACGCCCACCCGTGGGTGACCGACTCGCTGGTCGCCGCGGCCTACGTTCTGGTCGCGGCGATCTTCGTCGTCATCGCGGCGGTCGCCCCGGGCGCCCCCGCCCTCGGCCTGGTCGTCGCCATGACTGTCGCGGGTGCTGCGGTGGTGACGCTGCGCCGCAGGTTCCCTCTCGCCACGTTCGCTATCGCGAATGTGCTTCTGATCGCCGGAGCAGCCGTCGGCACCGCCGTCGAGATCTTCCTCCCCCTCATCACCATCTACGCGATCGGCGTCTACCGCTCGACCCGCACCGCGTGGGTGTCCTTCGTCGCGGGCGCCGCTGCAGCTGCGCTCGCGAGCGTCGTCGGAGCCGTGTGGGCGCCTAACGCACTCATCGAACCCGCCGCCGCGGGCGAGCCCACCCTTTCCCTCGTCATCAGCGGAACCATCACCGGTATCGCCGTGCTGCTGATCGCCACGCTCATCGGCACAAACGTCGGCTCGCGCAATCGCTACGTCGCCGCCCTCGTCGAGCGTGCCGCACAGCTCGCCCGCGAGCGCGACGCGCAGGCCGAGATCGCCCGAGGTCTTGAGCGCGAGCGCATCGCCCGCGAGATGCACGACGTCATCGCCCACAGCCTGTCGGTGATGATCGCCCTGTCGGAGGGGGCGCGCGCGGCCGCACCCGAGCATCCCGAGAATGCGCAACGCGCCATGGAACGCGCCGCCGACACCGGCCGGCGCACCCTCGGCGAGGTTCGTCGGATGCTCGGCACCGTTCGCGGGGACGACGCGCCGCCCGAGCGCGCCCCGCAGCCCGCGATCAGCGACCTCGGTGCGCTGATCGCCGCCGTTCAGGGGGCAGGCCTGCCCGTCACCGTGACGACGCGCGGCACCCCGCACGCCGACCCCGCTCTCGAGCTCACCGTCTACCGCGTCGTGCAAGAGTCGCTGACGAACACCCTGCGCCACGGATCGCGCGTGAGCCGGGCCCGCGTCGCGCTCGACTGGGGTGACGAGGCCGTGACCGTCACCGTCTCCGACGATGGCGCGGTCCCCTCCGCCTCGTCTCCGGCTGTCGGCCGCGGCCTCATCGGCATGCGCGAGCGCGTCGCCCTCTTCGGCGGCGAGCTCACCGCCGGCCCCGGCCCCGCCCGCGGCTGGAGGGTCTCCGCCCGCATCCCGCTCGACAGGAGCTCCCCATGACCACGCCCATCCGCATCCTCATTGCCGACGACCAAGAACTCATTCGCTACGGCTTCCGCCTGATTCTCGACGCCCATCCCGCGCTCGAGGTCGTCGGCGAGGCGCCCGACGGCGGCACCGCGATCACGACTGCCCGAGAGCTCACGCCCGACGTCGTGCTCATGGATATCCGCATGCCGGGCGTCGACGGCATCGCCGCGACGACGATCATCACGGCAGAACTGCCGAGCACCCGCGTGCTGGCGCTCACGACGTTTGACCTCGACGAGTACGCGTTCGGCGCGCTGCGCGCGGGCGCTTCCGGGTTCTTGTTGAAAGACACGAAGCCTGCCGACTTGGTCGACGCGATTCAGGCGGTGCATCGGGGGGATGCGGTGGTCGCCCCGCGCATCACCGCGCGGCTCATCGAGGTGGCCGCCCCGCACCTGCCGCGCGAGGGCGCCGAGCACGACGGCGAGCAGTGCGCCGCTGGCGATGCGCGCGCCGTCGCGGGCGCAGAGGAGCGCGCCTCGGCCCGGCTCGCCGCCCTCACCGAGCGCGAGCGCGACGTGTTCGCACTGATCGCGGGCGGGGCGACGAACGCCGAGATCGGCGCCGAGCTGTGGGTGAGCGAGTCGACGGTGAAGACCCACGTCGGCCGCATTCTGCAGAAGCTTGAGCTGCGCGACCGGGTGCAGGCGGTGATCCTCGCCTACGAGCTGGGCGTGGCGGGTCGCGACGCGGGCACCGCCCCCATTGACCTCGACAACAACAGCGACAACGACGACGACACCCAGGGGCCGAGCGCACCGTGATCGAAATCCTGACCGCATCCGACCTCGTTGATGCCCGCTCGACGGGGCGGCTGGTGGGCGAGATTTTGCTGGCGCTGAGGGCGCGCATCCGCGGGGGCACCAACCTGCTCGAGATCGATGCGTGGGCCCGCGAGGCGATCGAGCGCGCCGGCGCCCGCTCGTGTTACGTCGACTACGCGCCCTCCTTCGGGCGCGGGGCGTTCGGGCACTACATTTGCACGGCCGTAAACGACGCGGTGCTGCATGCGAAGCCCCGCGACTACCGCCTGCGCGAGGGCGACATGCTGACGCTCGACCTCGCCGTCGAGCGGGGCGGTGTCGCCGCCGACTCGGCGCTCACCTTCGTGGTCGGTGGGGCGCGTCACCCCGAGGCCGAGGCACTCATCGCCACCACCGAGCGGGCGCTCGAGGCCGGCATCGCGGCCGCCGTCGTCGGCAACCGCACGGGCGACATCTCGCACGCCATCGGCACGGTGCTGCAGGCGGCCGGCTACCCCGTGAACCTCGAGTACGGCGGGCACGGCATCGGCTCGACGATGCACCAAGACCCGCATATCGCGAACGCCGGCCGCCCGGGCCGCGGCTACGTGCTGCGCCCCGGCCTGCTGCTCGCGCTTGAGCCGTGGGTGATGACCGGCACCGCCGAGCTCGTCACCGATCCCGACGGCTGGACCCTGCGCAGCGCAACCGGCAGCCTCAGCTCCCACGCGGAGCACACGATCGCGATCACCGAGGCCGGGCCCGAGGTGCTGACGCTCAGGCCCGAAGCGCCTGCCGAGCCCCGCTGACCCCATCGACCGCCGGGCCCGTGCGCGCCGCACCCCGCACAGTCGACGAAACTTCTAGACTCAGCCGCTGTGACTGACGCCGGGCGAGACGAGACCACCAGTGATGTAACCGGCGCTGATCTGACCGGCACCGATTTGACCGACCCGGCCACCCCACCCGCCGGCAGCGTGACGGTCGACCCGCCCCGGCACACCCCCCTCTGGGCCGCGCTGTCGGCCTTCTTGCTGAGCCTCGAGGGCTGGTTGCGCTCGCACGGCGGCGAACCGCTGCGCTACACGATTCGTGGGTTCTGGATGCTCGTCGCCGCCATCGGCATCTTCCTGCTGGTTGGGCCGGTCATCAACAAGCCGATGACGCTCGACGACATCCTCTCGTCTGCCGACACGGCGACCGACCGCTGGATCGCCCGCGACCTCGCCGTCGAGTACACGGTCGACATTGCCGACGACGGCACCCTCGTCACCCGGGTCGAGGAGCGCATCACGGCGTTCTTCCCCGACGACGTCGACGCCTCGGGCATTGAGCGCCTGCTGGTCACCCAGTACCAGGGCAATGAGCTCAACCCGAGCGACATCGAGGCGACGCTGAACGGCGAACCTCTTGAGCCGCGCGCGGTCGAGACCCCCACCGAGCTCACGCTCACCCTCGACGCCGGCGAGCGCCTCACGGGCGACCACGAGTTCGTGCTGCGCTACACGCTGCAGCACCTCGCCGCCGACGCGATCGACGAGGCGAGCGGCGAGCCCGTACAGCTGCTCGAGTGGGATGTTCTCGGCCCCAACTTCGGTAGCGCGTTCACCAACTTCTCGATGCGCCTCGACCTCTCTGACGCGCTCACCGACAACCTCGTGCGCGACCCGCGTGGCGGCCTCGCGTGGACCTTACTCGCCGCCTCGTCGTGGCTTGAGCCCGAACCCGACTCCCCCGCCGGGCGCTCAGTGTACGAGCTGACGAACGACCAGAACATTCCCCCGAACGCGAACGCCTGGTTCACGGTCGTGCTCGAGCCGGGCACCGTCGAGCTGCCGCCGCCGTCGACCTGGTTCTGGGTGCAGACGTGGGGCCCGCTCGCCCCGCTCGTACTGCTCGCCCTCACCCTGCTGTTCGCTATCGCCGCCCGCGCCGTCGCCTGGAGCGACGCGCGCGGCCGCCCCTGGTACGTCGCCCAGTCAGAGCCGCCCGACGACGTCTCCGTGCGCCTGGCCGCGCGCATCCTGAGATCGCGGCGCGGTCTCGAACTCGCTGAAAAGCTCGAACATCACGCCACCTTGCGCCGGCGCACCCCCGCGGCCACGCGCCGCGCCTCCCTCGAGCACGTCGGCCACGCCGCCCGCCGCGCCGGCCGTCTCGGCGATCTGCCCCGGGCGCTGCGCCGCTACGCGAGCCTCACCCTCGCCGAGAGCCGCGAGCAGTATGCGCGGGGCTTGCGGCGCATCCCCCACGGTTTCGTGCGCGACGCCTTCATCTGGGCGCCCATCGCTCTCACGATCGTGCAGTGGGGCGTGGTGCGGCAGCTGTCGTACCAGGTGCCGCTCGCCGTCGTGTGGTGGCCGGCCGCCTTCGTTGCGGGCTCGACCGTGCTCGCGGCGATCATCGTCGCGCTGGCGTACACCGCGCATCCGCTGACCACCGAGGGCGCCGTGCTGCGGCAGCACCTGCAGGGCGTGCACCTCTACGCCGAGCGCACGCAGCTGTTTGCCCGCACCCCCCTGCGCGACCCCGCGCTCGCTCACGCCGTGCTGCTCACCGATGCGCGCGACGCCGGTAGCGCCATCGCCGAGCAGGTCGAGGCCGAGCTCGGCCACGACCGCGACCCGAGCGCGTGGCGCACCCCCGACTTCCTGACCGCGCCGCGCCTCGCCGTGCGCGCGCTCGCCCTGCTCGCCCTCGTCGGCACGGCGCTGACCGTCACCCTGATTCCGAGCCCGTCGATCGCCGGCAACGACTACGCCGCCTATACGTACGACTTCGGTACCTACGGCACCGAAATCGAATCATTCGAGGCGGATGCCGTACTCACCCGATCCGACGATGGTCGCGCCGTGATCGCGGTCACCGAAACGGTCGGCCTGCTGATGGACGGCAACACCTCACAGCCCGGCCAGGTGATTCGCCAGTGGGCGGACCGCGTGACCGGGCAGAGCCTGGGGCTCACGATCGGCGACGTGCGGCTCGACGGCCGCGACGTGTCGCACGTCGTCGAGCGCGAGGGCGACACGCAACTCGTGCGCACGACCATGGCTGAGCCACTCGACGGCGAGCACACCCTCACCGTCGAGTACACGCTCGCCTCGGCAGCGGTCGCGGCCGTGCGCGGGCAGAACGGCGAGACGGTCGACCGCGTGCACTGGGTGGCGCTGCTCGACGGCTGGCGCTCACGCTTCGGCGGCGATGACCGCGTCGTCGAGCCGTTCACCTTCTCGATGACCGCCGACCCGGCGCTGCTCGACGACGCGATCGTCGCCGGGTGGGACTACCGCGACCCCGACACGGCCGACCGCGCCGACGACTGGATGATCGACGCCTACCCCTTCGGTGAGGTGCCCGTCGATCTCGCCGACGGCGCCTACACCGAGCGAGTCGAGCCGGCCGGCGGCGGGCTCGAGACGTACACGCTGAGCCTCGGCACCGACGCCGACGGCGGCACCCCGTGGGCCGTCGACCGGCCGTACAGCGGCGTGCTGCTCGACTTCCCGGCGGGCACCTTCACCGGCCCCGACGAGGGCGCCCTGCGGGCGCAGACGCTCGCCGAGGTCACCCCGCCCGCGGTGGCAATCGGCATCGGCGTCCTCGGGCTGGCGCTCGGCGGCCTGTGCGCGGTGGGCGCGCCGCGCCGCCCCAGTGGCGACGTCGCAGAAGGCCTCGCCCGCGACGTGCTGCGGTGGCTTGCACCCGCCCTCGGCGTGAGCGCCGTCGTGCTGTTCGTCTGGATCACCCTCGAGCTGCCCGCCGACGACCCGCGCCTCGCCATCTCGGGCATCGGAGCGCTGGCGGGCATCGCCGGCGGCTGGCTCGCGCTCGCCGTCGGCTGGCGTGGGCCGCGGAAGGCGGCGGGTGCGACCGCGTAGCTGCCGGCGGTTGTGTCGGCGCACGTCGCCCGAGGCTGTCAGGACTCGGTCTCAAGCGACCGAATGGTCGCGACCGCATCCCCCATCGGAATCATCAGGGTTTTCCGGTCGCCACCGAGACGCGCGAATCCGAACTGCTCATAGAAGCTGACGACCGACTCGTCCCGGTCGTGCGCGATGATCGCCGCGCTTCCGATCTCAAGTGACACGCGAATGGCCCGCTCGACCGTGTCCCGCAGCAGCGACACCCCGAGGCCCTGGCCGCGGTGGTCGACGTGAACGGCGAGCCGCCCAATCAACGTCGCCGGGGTGGGGTCGGGCATGCCCAACCCAGCGTTCCCCACCTCGGCTTTGACGATAGAGAATGACGAGAGCGAGTAAAACCCGGCGATTCGCCCCTCACCGTCGAGGGTGATGAATGTTCGCGAGGCCCCTGATTCTTGGTTGCGAAGCGCGAGGGTGCGGAACCACGAGTTGAGCGAGTCGACGCCGCAGTCAAACTTCCCGACCTTGTCTCTGCGGGTAAGCGCGCGAGGCGGTGTGTACGAGGTCACTCGGTCGAGAAGCGCGAAGGGCGCGACAGCAGCTCGGCGAGGCCGGCGTTGACGGTGCCGGGCTTGTCGACGGCATCGACGAACTTCGCCCACGCATCCTCTGAGAGCCTGACCTGACGCTCTTCGGTCAGCACGCGCCGCGCCGCCTCGAGCGCGGCCTGCTTGACGAAGGCCGACGTCGTCAGCCCCAGCGCGTCCGATGCGGCCTCCAGCTCTCCCTTTTGCTGAGCAGGCAGCCGAAACTCGACCCGGTCACTAGTGCGAGAACTCATGCAGTGAAATGTACGGCATATTGCCGTACGTTCACACAGATGATGCCGCGCTATCGCGCCCCGCGCGCCCGTCGAGCGGCGATCATCGCCTGCCGATCGAGGCCAAAGATGCGGCGGGCCAGGAATACGCCGATCGCCGTGCCGGCGGCGAGGCCAATTCCCGTGGCGAGCGCGTCGACCGCCGCGGGCAGCGCCTCCAATACGCCGGCACTCGAATCGACCAGCACGTACAGCGCGCGGTACACGGCGAGGCCCGGGATCAGCCCGATGATGGCCGCCGTCGTCGTCGCGCCCTCCGGCACCTTCAGCCAGCGGTAGGTGAGGTAGCCGATGACTCCCGCAGCGACCGCGGCGATGCCCGGCGCGAGCCCCGGCTGCGCGACGTACGGCGAGACCAGCAGGAACAGCGCCATGACGGCGGCGGTCGCGGCCGCCATGAGCGGCACCAAGCGCAACCGCACGTACGACGTGAGCGCGAAACCGCATCCGATCAATGCCGCCCCGGCGACCCCCGACACGAGGCCGATTCCGTCGCCGAGCGAGGTCGCGATGTCGACCGGAATGCCCAGCCGCAGCGCGATGCCCAGCACCGCCGAGATGCCGACGGCGAGGCCCAGCGTGAGCATGAAGACCTCCGTACCGCGCGCCGTCGCGGTGACGTAGTACCCGTCGATCGCGTCGCGCGCGGCCGACGTGAGCCCGAGGCCCGACAGCAGCATGACGATTCCGGCGATGACGATGACCGTGGGGGCCTCCGACCCCGGCACCTCGATGCCCACCGATCGCAGCCAGAAGAGAACGACGGCGATGCAGGTCGTCGCCATCGCGGCGGTCATCTGGGCGAAGAAGCCCGGCACCGACCACTTGCCCAACTGGCGGGTGATCAGGTCAGAGACCACGGCAGCCACCGCGGCGACGAGCGCCAGCACGAGGCCGACGTCGAACAGCACCACCACTCCGCCCGTCAGAATCGCCTTACCGAGGGTGACCACCCAGCGGCGATAGGGGTGGGGGCTCGTCAAAATCGTGGTGAGGCGCTGGCGCGCCTGCTCGACCGTGAGCTGGCCGCCGCCCTCGATGATCTCCTCAATGAGCAGGTAAACGTTCTGCAGGCGCGTGTAGTCGGTGGTGCGCACCTGCACGATGCGCATGACCGACATGGGGTCTTCGTTCATGCCGCGATGCACCGAGACGGTGATCGAGGTGAACGTGATGTCGACGTGCATGCCGTCGACCCCGTACGCGCTGCTCAGCCGCAGCACCATCGCGACCACGTCGGCGGCCGACGCCCCCGTGGCGAGCATCGACTCCCCCACGCGCAGGCACAGGTCGGTGACGAGGCGCACGTGGCGCTGCGACTGCTGCCCCTCCGTGCCGGCGACCGACAGCACTTGGGTGGGGGCTGCGGTGCCGCGCAGCACCCCGTCGGCGATCTTCAGGATCGACCGATTCTTTCGCCGCGGCTGGTCGGCGCTGTCACTGCTCTTGCCACGTTCGTCCACCGCCCCAGGGTAGGGGCCAGCTAAGGACGGCGCCTCTGGCACATGCCTGACGCGGGCTCCGCCGGTATCCTCAACGCATGGCCATTGCCGCCGCTTCGTCTGAGACACTCGCCCTGCGCGAGTTGCTCAGCGCGCGTCGGCGTGAGTTCGACGCACTCTTGGCGAAGTACAACGCGAGCCAACCGAGGCTCTTCGGGTCGGTTGCTCGTGGCGACGCCGGGCCCGACAGTGATATCGACATCGTCGTCACCATGGATCCTGCGGACGGCAACCTGCTGATGCGCGCATCCGGGCTCATGGAAGAGACTCGCACGCTCTTCGGCCGCGACGACATCGACATTTTCCCCGCGCAGTTGCTGAAGCCCGCAATCTCCGAATCCGCTCAAGAGGCCAGCGATAGCTAGCCCCAAAAAACGTCGGGCCTAGGTGCCGCAGTACGTCGTGTACGGCTCCGACTGCTCGGGCGCACCCACCGCGTACCGCTCAAGCCCCGGCCGCTCCTCGAAGGGTCGCCTCACCACCCCAACCAGCGCGTCGAACGGCGCCATGTCCCCCGCCGTCGCCGCGGTGAGCGCCTCCTCGACCAGGTGGTTGCGCGGAATGTAGACCGGGTTCACGCGGTCCATCGCATCGGCGTCGGGCACAAGCTCCAGCCAACGCGCCGCCCAGTCCCCGATCGCCGCCACATCGAACGCCGCCGGCCGCGCGACACCGCGTGCCCGAACCCCACCACGAGCAACCCCCGCCAACCCCCGGAAGAACGCCGTGAAGTCGACCCGGTGCTCGTGCAGCAGGTTCAGCAGCTCGGTGGCGAGCGGGGCGACGGCCTCGTCGGAAACCGAGCCTCCGAGACCGAGCTTGGCGCGCATCCCCGCAACCCACGCCTCGCTGTAGTGCGCGCGGTACTCGCCGAGCGCCTCCGTCGCCCGCTCGACGGCGCGGTCGGCGTCGTCGTCGATGAGGGGCAGCAGGGTTTCGGCGAAGCGCGCCAGGTTCCACTCGGTGATGACAGGCTGGTTGCCGTAGGCGTAGCGGCCGCCCCCGTCGATCGAGCTGAACACGGCGGCGTGGTCGAACGCGTCGACGAAGGCGCACGGACCGTAGTCGATCGTCTCGCCCGAGATGGTCACGTTGTCGGTGTTCATGACGCCGTGCACGAAGCCGACGAGCATCCACTGCGCGACGAGGCTCGCCTGCGCCTTCACCACCGATTCAAACAGCGCCAGATACGGATGCTCGGCTGACGCCGCGTGCGCATAGTGCCGGTCGATTGCGTGGTCGGCGAGGCGGCGCAGCAGCTCGACCTCTCCGGTCGCGGCGGCGAACTGGAAGCTGCCGACCCGCAGGTGACTGCTCGCCGTGCGGGCAAGAATCGCGCCCGGGAACTCGACCTCGCGCTGCACGACGCGCCCGGTGGCGACGACGGCGAGCGAGCGGGTCGTCGGAATTCCGAGGGCGTGCATGCCCTCACTCACGACGAACTCGCGCAGCATAGGCGCGAGCACGGCGCGGCCGTCGCCGGCGCGGGCGAACGGGGTGGGGCCGGAGCCCTTCAGGTGCAGGTCGTGGGTCGAGCCGGCGGGGTCGCGCAGTTCGCCGAGCAGCAGGGCCCGCCCGTCCCCGAGCCGGGGGCTGAACCCGCCGAACTGGTGGCCTGAGTAGGCCTGCGCGACCGGGGTGGCGGTGTCGGGGAGGGCGGCGCCGGTGAGGAAGGCGACGCCCTCGGCGGATCGCAAGAAGGCCGCGTCGAGGCCGAGCCCGGCGGCGACCGGCTCGTTGAGGGCCAGCAGTTCGGGCGACGGCGCCGGCTCGGCCTGCCACGGCACGGCAAGCTCGGGCAGCTCGCGGGCGAAGCGGCCCTCGAGCGCGATGGTAGCGGCGGTCGACGCGGTCATGGGTCGACGCTACGCCTCGAGCCTGTGCGCGGCGGTTCTAACTCGAGCGGAAGGTGGTTGCGAGCGCATCATGAACGGCGGCGACATCGACCCCGACCGACGGCTCTTTTGTCAGCAACTGCACGAGCATTTTCGGCCACAGCACCAGCACATCGCTAACCGTGAACGGGTCGGCGAACCAGGCCCAGTCGCCCTCGACGAAGCACAGCACGCCCTTCACCGGAACGCCTGGCACCGCGGCCTCGACGAGCGCGACCTGCTTCGTCATTCCCACGACAAGCTTCGTGTTGTCTCCACCCACCCACAGCTTCTCGACGCGCGGGCTAAACAACCCGCCCTCGACGCGCTTTTCGATGCGCTTGTCGACGTAGCGCTTCGTGTCGATCACCCACACCCCGCCGGGCGTCACCACGATGTGGTCGATGTTCGCCCTCGATTTCGGGATGCGTCGGTCATGCAACACGCAGATTTGGTCGCTGGCAATCGCATCCAGCTTCGCCCCGACGACCTCTTCGCCGATCGCACCCGTTGCCCACACGCGGGTACTGCTGCGCTCGGGAGTCAGAGCGACGGCGATGCCCCCGAGCTTGCCCCAAGCGGCACGAGTCGCGGCTTCGTCCTTGGCGCGGCGGCGTTCGTGCTCGGCGCGGGCGGAGACTCCAGCCCTGGGTAGAGGCCGCTCAGTCGAATCGCTCATTGACCGACAGCTTCCTTCTCCAGTAGCGCAGAACTCGCCCTGAACTCAGGCGCCTCTGGCTCGACCGTGTACTGAAGCACCTCGACTGACTCTTCCTTCAAAGCGTCAAGCACTTGCTCCGGGGTGACCTTGAAATACTCCCGGCGCAGGTTGATCTTGTTGAGTCTCTGGCGCTCGAAGCGCTTGTGAAGCATCGACTCGATGCCCACGGCGTCGTCTGCGAAGAAGAGTGCGTGAACGTCGAAACGGAAGGGGACTGAAGCATCACCGAGCTCGTTGACGCGATCCATCGGCTCGAGTCTCCGCGTCAACCCGATCTTGACTACGTCTTCACCGAACGATCCGACGTTCGAGATGACGTAGACATACCCGGCGCGAATATTGGCCGCACGGTAATCGACATCGACGATCGCTTTCTCCACGTCGGCGATTCGTTCGCGCACTCGGGCCGCACCCTCTTCGTCACCGTTTGCCTCAAGTGCCGCAAGCGTGGCCGCATAGTGCGCCCGCTCTTTCTCGAGCTTGTCCTTCTCACGCTGCAGCTCCTGCTCGGCCTTCTTCTGCTCACGCAACTCTTCGCGATGAGCGCGCTCCAACTCCTTCTCGCGTTGCACGGCCTGAAGGTGTTGCGCGGCCAACGAAAGCTCTTGCAGTCGCAAAGCGTGGTAGTCCGACGTGATCTGCAGCGAGATCATTGACCCTTGCCGAGCGATCTGATCCGCGACAGTGCTGAGTCGTTTAGTCGCCGTGGCGATCCCACCCGCTTTGACACTCTTCACGCAGTTCTCGGCTTCGGCGTTGTACGCCCTCAGCAAGAGCTTCGACATGTCCGCGACGAACTTGCGGCCCTTCGCTGCCGAGTTGTTGAACGTGAAGCTGGTGGTCGCAATAGTCGCGCGCTTGTCGCGCACCATTGCCTTGATCTGGGAACGAACCGACTCAAGTTGCGCCATCAAGGCAGTCGAATTCTCGGCGGGATGCTCGTAGTCGTACAGCCCAAACGATTGCAGCTCAATCCCTTGCCGTGCACTCAAGATCTCTTCGTTGAGCGAGGAAAGTTCTGCCTTCGTAGACGCGACGCGGGACTGCAATTCAGACAGGTTCGACTTTTCTGCGTCGACTTGGGCTTGGTACTCCGCGTGTACTCGATCAAGCTCGGCGATTTCAATGAGCCCGTGTTTCGCCACTAGCTTTTCGAGCCGCTCGTTCTCGGATGCAAGCGCGATCGCTGCCTTCTTGCCGCCGAAAAAGGTGATCTTGGGCTTCGATGCACGGACCGTCTCAGTTTCTCTGGGCTCCTCTACCGGAGGAGCCGCAGACGTGGGGTGCTGATCGGCGAAGTGACTGGTCCATTGCGAACCGTCCCACCACCGCCGTCGTCCTGAACCGTCGTCGTACCATCCCGAGGCTGCACTCATAATTTCGACCGTAGGTGAATTCGAGCGGCGCTCGTAAGACCCCCACTCGGGGCGCAGGTCGAGGCCGGGCCCCGGCTGGCCTCCGTGCTACGTTGACGAAATGGTCGACAACGCCGCTCGCGATGCCCTACGGGCCTTCGTGTCAGAGCGTGACTGGGCGCAGTTTCATACACCCGAGAACCTTGCGAAGAGCATCGCGATCGAAGCGGGGGAGCTTCTCGAGTGTTACCAGTGGAACGCCCAAGGCAACGAGCAAGCCATCCGCGACGAACTCGCCGATGTACTCAGCTACTGCATTTTGCTCGCAGATCGCCTGGGGCTTGATGCCGAGCAGCTGGTGCTCGACAAACTTGAGAAATCGCGCGCAAAGTACCCTGTCGAAAAATCGCGCGGACGTAGCGACAAATATGACCAGCTCTGAAATCCCGCGGATCTCGTTCGACAAGTCGGCGGTCCGTGACTGGGCCAAAACGGACCCGCGACACAAGAACTGGCCGGTCGTGTACCTCCTCGATTCAGCGAAACCGGCGGCGACTTCCACCGCGCTGCGCGACGTCTACGTCGGCGAAACCCTGAATGCCGAAGCGCGCATCCTTCAGCACCTCGACAACCCCGACAAGAAGCGACTTCTCTCACAGTTCCGGGTGGTCCTCGACGACCGCTTCAACAAGTCTGTGTGCCTCGATCTCGAATCACACCTGATTCGCCTGCTCGCGGGCGACGGCACGTTCCGCGTCCTCAATCGCAACGACGGCATCACCGACGCCAACTACTACGAGCGCGACGTATATCGCGAGTCCTTCCGACAGGTCTTCGACCAGTTGCTTAAGGAAGGCGTGTTCTCGCGCAGCATCCCCGAAATCGAAAACAGCGACCTGTTCAAGCTGTCGCCGTACAAAGCGCTAACCACCGACCAAGCGGTCGCTGTCGAGAACATTGTTGAAGGCCTGTTCGATGACCTTGAGCACGACCGCGGCGAACTACTCGTCGTTCAGGGTGAACCGGGAACCGGCAAGACGGTCATCGCCATCTACCTGATGAAGCTTCTCGCCGACATCGCCGCCTCCCGGCCCGACGACGAGCCCGATGCCGACTCGATCTTCTCCGACTTCTTCACTGACGGGCACCGCGAACTGCTCCGCGAATTCCGGGTCGGGCTCGTCGTACCGCAACAATCTCTCCGCAAAAGCATCAAGCGCGTCTTCAAGCGCACACCGGGCCTTGCTCCGTCGCAAGTTCTCACGCCATTCCAGGTGGGCGCCAGCGACGAGCGCTGGGATCTGCTGATCGTCGACGAGGCGCACCGATTGAACCAGCGAGCCAACCAGCCGTCAGGTGTGCAGAACAAGCAGTTCAGCGACATCACCGTGAAGCTGTTCGGCCAGGACGACTACTCCAAGACGCAACTCGACTGGATTCGGGCGCTCAGCCGCCACCAAGTGCTGCTCGTCGACCCCGAGCAGAGCGTTCGGCCGGCCGACCTTCCTCCCGAACTTCTTCGCAACCTTGTCGACGAGGCGAAGGACGAGAGCCGGCACTACCCGCTGGTCTCTCAACTACGAGTGCGGGCCGGAGACGACTACATCGCCTGGGTGCGCCAACTATTCAGCCCGCAGTTGAGCGAGGGGGCGATGCGCACTCGTCCAGATTTCGGGGACTACGAACTGAAACTCTTCGATGACTTAGGAGAGATGCACGACGCCATTCGAGAAAGGGATGCGCAACACGGCCTCGCGAGGCTCGTGGCCGGCTACGCGTGGGAGTGGAAGAGCAAGAACGACAGCGATGCTCACGACATCGAACTCGACGGTCGCCGACTTAAGTGGAACACCACGGCGACCGAATGGATCGCGTCGCCGAACTCGCTGGAAGAAGTTGGTTCGATCCACACCGTGCAGGGCTATGACCTCAACTATGCCGGGGTCATCGTCGGCAACGACCTGCGCTGGGATGAAGAGCACGGTCGGCTCTTTGTCGACCGCGCGAGCTACTTCGACAAGAAGGGTAAAGAGAACAACCCAACACTCGGACGAACGTATACCGACGACGATCTGTTGCGTTACATCTGCAATGTGTACGCCGTTTTGATGACAAGAGGCATCCGCGGGACGTTTGTATACGTTTGTGACCCGTCACTGAAACGGCGCCTGAAGGAAGTCTGATAGCCGCAACCAAAAAACGCCGGGGAGCAACTGAAGTCTTCGCCGAGGTCGCAGCCGTTGTTCTCCTCTGGGACGAATCCGTAGCGGATTTGAACAGTCCCCTCTCTCAGTGAAAAGCACGACGCTCGAGATGTTCTCGTCGCGGATGAGTTCGGTCATAGTCATAGACAGACATGACGAAACCCCTCCCGACCCTGAGCTACTCCCGAGGCCGCCGATGATGATCGACTACAACGTCCGAGACGACTGGCCGGAGAACACTCCGTACTGGCTCAAGTCGCTGGTGTCCTCGCTCGACCGCCGTCACACCTCCTCCACCGTGCTGCCGCTCACCGTGGTGGCAGACGAGATCGTGCAGTGGATCGAGTTGGCGAGCGGCGTCGATGCGTGGAAGAAGAGCGCCAACCGCGACTCGCTCGACCGAGACATCGCGCAGTCGATCGCGAGCATCGGGGCACATCTCAGCGCCCAGGTCGCCGCCGACCTGGCATCGTTCCGCGCCACGTTCGCTGCGCTGTCCGCGAGTGGCAATGCGGTCTTGACCGAGCCACCAGGCGCCACCCGAATCGCCCCTGAGTGGCACGCACTCCTCGGTTCGGCGCGAGACCTTCTCACCGCGCTCGAATCGGATGATGCCGTGCGCGCGAGCTGGGACGACCTGGTCGACGTAGCCCAGGACCGGACGCTCCACCACCGCGAGTACGCGCCCATCGCCGACCTGCTATTCGATCAAGTGCGACGCAGGGGCCTCGAGCCTGAATCGGCGTTCCGTGGGCTCGTGGGGGTCATGGCGTTCGGCCGCGACTCGGACGACATCCCACTTGGCGAGGGCACAATCGTGCTCTCCGATCGGGTCGACGCGGCGCGCACGTTCATCGCGACGCCAGCGACGGTCGAACCGGTCGCCGTCTGGCTCGGCTACAAAGGGCGCGCGCACGTGCAGCTCACCGCAGGACGTGTGTCCTTCTACGAGCCGCTCTGGGCGGTGCCGAACGCCGAACCGGGTCGGCAGGACTTCGCGCACAAGGAAGAGCTCTGGGAAATCGTGAAGGGCGGCTTCAACTTCCGCGTTCCGGAAATGATGGACGAGAGGCGTGACGTCGATACGCTCATTCGGGTCGACCTCGGCAACACAACGGCCGCCAGCGCCGTCGAACGAGCCATAGCCATCGTCGACGTGATCTTCAATGTGGCGCTGCACCGAGCAGGCGGGATCCGCCCGCAGCTTGCGGAGCACGTCGTCGTTCTTTCCGGAGTTCCCACCTCCTCGGGACACCGCGCCGTCTGGGACCACACCGGCTTCCCCGACGACACGTACGGTGCGGGCATGATGTCCGAAGCGATCGAGGAACATGGCCCGCGGATCGCCGACGCCTTGGCGCGTGAAGAGCTCCCACGATTCCTCGCTGCCGCGATTGAGGTCCAGACCACCCTGGATCATCCGTTCAGCCGTGACATGGCGCTTCGAAAGCCCTCCGAGGCAGATATCAGCAGTGTCATCCCGCTCTCCGACCGCGTCGTTCAGCACGTATCTGCCCATGCCGCGATGGATCCCAAAGCGCTCTTCTCGCTAATTGGTGAGCGGTGGGCGCATGCCCGGTGGCTCGGCGATCTCCGGCGCGCAGCGGGAATGTGCCTGCTCGGCGGCGGCGAACACCGTGAGCTGCAGCACGAACTAATCGTGGAGTGGTTCTCGCGCAATCCGAAGCAGCCCGAGATCCTTATGCTGGGGGATCGGGCGAGTGACTTCATCTCGCTCTGCCGACTCGAGCACGAACGAGCCTGGATCGAGCGCATGTTTGCAAGCATCATCGATCACGCGACCTATAGCGCCCTGATTGCCGAGTACGAGGCAGAAGGGGAGGTGCTCGAAGCCCGTCGCTGGCGAATTCGCAATGCCCTCGTCCATGGCAATCCGACCACGTTCGCAGTGGTGCAATCGGCGCGCGACTACGCCGAGTTCCTTGGCGGCACGGCGCTCTACATCGCACTGGAATCGTTCGTCGACGTGACCGATCCGCAGACAGCACTTGCCGAACGGACGGGTGAGTTCGTCGCTATGCAAGGTGGTACCGACGCAGCTACATACTGGCGCGACCGCATCAAGAAGGAAGGCTGGCCACTCCCGGCCTAATCGTCAGAGCGAACTTCTGCCACAACGAAGAATCGGAGCCGACCCCATGGGAGGTCGACCCCGAATCGCCGAGGGATCGCGACGGACTACTTCACGAACTCGTCAACGGATGCGCCAGTCCGAAGTTCTGCGGTCTCCCATAGGCGGGCCGCGACCGCTTCGTCCTGGGCACGCTTGGGGAGCTTCGCCTGCGCCGGAGGGCCGGTCATTCCCTTCTCGAGGCCGTAGTAGCCGCCATGGACGACATCCGCTCGCGTGGTCGCGTACAGCATCGAATCGGCACCGCCCTCCGGGGGGTGCGACGGAACAAGCGGCGCGAGGATACGAAGCAGGAGCGGCTGATTGCCACCAAGCTGCTTGCCGTTATCGAAGATGTTCGTGTTGGCCGTGGAGGGGTGAGCGGACAGCGAGAGAAGGTTCCAACCACTCCGACATGGGACATCGACGCGGCCGAAAGCCACTTCCAGGACGTGCCGGACAGCCGACGTCACGGGCTGAACCGGAACTAGGAACGCCCGCGTCGCGCGTCGAGATCGGCCACCGGTGCGAGCGAAGCATCCCGCAGATCGGCAGTGCTTCTCGATCGCACAACCCCGTCGCCCTGAATCGCGAAGGTCACGATGCCAAGCATGAGGTTTTGAACATCCTGTGCGCGGACGCCGAGAAGGCGGGCGAGTTCTGAGAACCCCTGGCCATGGTTACGCATATCGCGCATGACCTGCGTGAGCAGGCTCGACGACTCGGCGCGTAGATCCGAGCCCGGCTCGCCGCGGCGGAAGCCGGCCATCGAGAGCTGCTTGGCGAGCGTGCTGTAGGTCCAGTCAGAGATGACGCCGAGCCGGTGCGCGCGAAGGTTGAGTGCCATCGCGCTGACGCGCCAGCGGCGCTTCAGCATCAGGACGTCCTCGATCATTAGGTTGTTGCTTCGAATCGCGCCAATCACGTCGGAACGCGGCATAAGGAATGAGCTGGCGAAGTCGTTGGCGGCCTGCTCTTTCTCCTTGCCGGGCTCGACGTTCAGTGACCCACCATGCATCACCAGATGGCCCAGTTCGTGCGCCAGGTCGAACCGAAGTCGCTCAGCGGATTTGTGAACATTGAGGAATATGACGGGCCTAGCTCCGTGACGGAACGAGAAGGCATCAATGGCCTGTAGTGGACCACCGGCCGAGTAGACCTTCGCCCCCTTCGACTCCAGGAGCTGCAGCAGGTTCGGGATGGGCGCGACACCGAGCCCCCATGCGCCGCGCAGTGCCTCGGCCGCCTGCTCAGGAGCGAGCTCGTCGTCTGACCCGATCAGATCTTGCTGCTCCGGAACGTTCGGCGAGGGCGAGTGGTACGTCGTCTCGATCCAATCCGAGAGCTCGATAGCGAGTGTCGAGAGACTACGCGCCGTAGCTTCATCCTTCTTCGCGAGCTTCGAGGTCGCGCGAAAGTGGAACGCGTCCAGCGGCGGCTGGCTCTTTACCGGCCGGTAAAAGAACTCGACGGGGAAGTTGAGGACGCGGGCGAACTCCCGGATGAGGTCCGGGCCCGGGGTCTTCTTGACGTTCTCGATCTGCGAGATCCAGGGCGCGCTGATGCCCGCGGCCGCAGCCAACTCAACGCCCGTCATCTGACGGATGGCGCGCGCCATCTCCAGGCGCGCCGGGATGAAGGTACTGCTCATTGTGGGGAACCCAGCCCCGTCAGCGACGGGCGATCGTGAAGCCGAAGCTCTCGTCGTCCGCCTCGGTCTCTTCAAACGTGAAGGCGCCGAGCGCAAGATCGAACGGCGGGAAGATGATGCGGTCGAGCCAGCTGTCGATCTGCTTCCCGGCCATCGACTTCGGCCGGGACAGCTCCAGGTAGACCATGCCGTCACGCTCGTTGTAGAGCAGGATCCAGAGGTACTTCACGTCGATCCCGCCGCCGTCGGCTGTCTGCTGAGCGAAAAGGGCACCCTGGCCGTTCTCGTCGACGCGCTTCGCAAACGCGGAGCCCTTCGGGTTTTTCGTGCTGGGGGTACCCCAAGCCACGCCTGTGAACTCGTCACCGCTGCTCGCGATGAGCCCAAGGTTCAGGTCGGCCTGCGAGAAGTACGGAAGATTCTGCGGGTCGGAGCGCTTCCAATCAAGCTTCAGCAGCATCAGCTCGTCGTGCATGAACTCCACCGTGCGGAACCAGCGAGTCATGTTCGGCGCGGACTTCGGTGCACCCTTGGAGTAGGTGCGGCTCTCGGCGGCACCGGCGGACACGGCACGCTCGAATACCTCGGCGGTGAGTCGCTTCGGAGATAGGTGGCCAGCGAGTTCCTCGCGGGTCTTCGGGGTGTGGATCGCCATATGCGGTTCCTCTCTCGCGGCCGGTGATATCTCCAGGGTAGCGCGACGAGTGAAAGAATCGCTACTTTAAGTCAGGCGTTTCGTCTCGCTTCAGTTCGGGAACGATGGCTCGTCGCCGAGGGCCACTGCCGGGACCACAAGCACAACGGCGAGACTAACCCTCGGCGCAGCGATCATCGGGCTGGCGATCCGGGCCGAGTCGACGATGCGGTAGCCGACACGGTCGCCATCGATGGTGCTGGCGAACTGGCCGGACGCGTCAAGGACGTATCGACCCGGAATGGTGGCTAGGTAGACACTGAAGCTCGAGCGGAGCTTGCTGCCGCCACGCTGCAGCGTGCGACCGTTTTTCTACTGAGCCGGGACACGCTGGCGTTCTGCCGGCGGCCACAGACATCAGCGCTCCGGGCTAGGGCTGCGGATCTTCGAGCAGGTATACCGGGATCTCATGGCTGGTCGGGTAGGGAGGCCGCCGAGTGTCCGGGTCCCAATCCGAGATGAGGCGCGGCACCAATTGCGGCTGTCGCCCCTCACGCCAAAGGTCGCCGCTCTGCTGGGTATCGATCAAGGCGATGACTGCGGCTCGCGCCACCTCAATCTTCGTCCTGAGCAGCACCTGAAGCTCTGCAACGAGCGCCTGGAAGCGGTGCACGAACGTGCGCGGCGACGGCGAAGCAGCGGTGATTACGAGAGCGCGTTCGACGGTAATCGGCCCACCATCCGAAGCGAGATCGGCCATGACGTATGTGCTCTCGTTCTCGCTCTCCGAGTGGGCGATGGTCCGGTTACGGAACTTCATGACCTGGTCGTGCGTGGACTCCAGGTTCGGCGGCACCGTAACGTACGACCAGAGAGCTTTGCGCGCTCCCGACTTCGTCTGCGCCCGACCATAGACGACCACTGCGAGCGCAAGGAGCTGACGGTAGAGCGCTCGGTCGTGATCGTTGTCGGCTTCGGTGTACTCACTGACAAGCCCGAGTGCGAGGGCTGCTTCAGTGAGATCGGCGTTGAGACTGCCAAGTGCGGCGAGACGACGAACCTCCGGGGAGTCCGGCACGATAACCTGCTTCTGATCCACCACGTTCGCTCCGTTGGTCAACGCGGCCTTGTATTTTCTACGGCACCGCCGGTCTTGTAAGTATCGCGCTCATGCTTCACAGCCACCCGCAGATGAGGGGCGAAAGGCAACGCGCACCACTTTTGCGTTACTGAACGTGAACCGTCAAAGTTCGCGTCAACGACCTCGATGTCGCCATCATGAACGCCGCCACCGGCGAAGTGTTCGGAGAACTCACCATCGACACCAGCCGCGGCTATCGATCCACTGGCCGAGCCCGAGTCCCTCGTGCAAACAAAAAACCCCCGATCCAGCGGGTTCGAGGGCTTCCTATGTCCTGAGACAGGGCGTAGTCGGGCTGACAGGATTTGTCCCCACCGGCTCCCCCAGACGCGGCGGGGCCGCGCCCGGGGCCCCTCGCGCGGCGTGGGCCCACCTGCTCGCAGGTGCAATGTTTATCGCCGGGAAATGACGAAACCCTCCCGCAGAGCGGGAGGGTTTCGTCATTTGTCGGGCTGACAGGATTTGAACCTGCGACCCCTTGACCCCCAGTCAAGTGCGCTACCAAGCTGCGCCACAGCCCGTGGCTGGCCCCGTGAGGCCGTAGGAGAGTCTAGCGGTATTGGCGGGGGTGGCCGAACCGGGGTGGGGTGGCAGAGTGGGGGCGTGAGCGGGCAGACGATACGGGTGTCGGCGGCGCTCGTTGTTGACAACATCGGCAGGCTGCTCGTGGTGCGGAAGCGGGGGACCTCCGTCTATATGCAGCCGGGGGGCAAGCCCGAGGCGGGTGAGACGGCGGCCGAGACGCTCAGTCGTGAGCTGCGCGAAGAAATTGGGGCGAGCATCCGCCCCGACGAGTTAGAGCCGCTCGGGCAGTTCACGGCGCCCGCCGCCAACGAGGCCGGGGCGACGCTCGTCGCCGACGTGTTTCGGGCGCGCATCGACGGGCCCATCGCCGCGGCCGCCGAAATCGACGACGTGCGGTGGCTGAGCCGCGCCGAGCTTGAGACGGTTCCGGTGGCACCGCTGATCACGGAGCATATGCTTCCGCTGATTCGGGGCGAGTAGACGAGAATCACTCCGGCGATGTCGGTGGTCGCCCATAGGGTGGCAAGCACCATGGACCTCGACGACATCGACCGGTTGCGCGAACGGCACCCCGCCTGGCGCCTCATGCGTGCGCACAACGCGCCGCTCGTGCTGTCATTTCTCGGGCCCTACTTCGTCGACGAGAACCGCGCCGCCGTTCCGGCCAGCACGATCGAATCACGTCTCGACGATTACCTGTACGACCTCCACCGCACCGACCCCGGCCGGTACACGAACGACGCATCGACCTACCTCGACGACTGGTCGGCAGCCGACGCGGGGTGGCTTCGGCGGCACTACCCTGTGGGATCTGACCAGGTGCACTACGACGCGACCCCGGCGCTACACAAGGCCTACGCGTGGGTCGAGGGCATGCGCGCCCGCACCTTCATCGGCACCGAATCACGTCTGCACACGGTGATCGATCTGCTCCGCCAGATCGTGCACGGCGCAGAAACCGACCCCGAGACGCGCATCGCCGAACTCGAGCGGCGCCGCGCCGCCATCGACGCCGAACTGGCGGATGCACGCAACGGCATCATTCGAACGCTCGACGAGACCGCGCTGCGCGATCGCTACCAACAGGTCGCAGCGACCGCCCGCGAGCTGCTCGCCGACTTCCGCGAAGTCGAAGACAACTTCCGTGCGCTCGACCGAAGCGCTCGAGAAAAGATCGCCCGGTGGGAGGGCGGCAAAGGCGAACTGCTCGCCGAACTGATCTCCAGTCGCGCCGACATCACCGCCTCCGACCAGGGGCGCAGCTTCCAAGCGTTCTACGACTTCCTGCTCTCAGAAGACAGCCAGACCGAACTCGACCAGATGCTCGACGCGGTACACCGCATGCCGATCATCGCCACCGACCGGCGACTGCGCACCGTGCACCATGACTGGCTCGACGCCGCCGAACGCACCCAGCACACCGTGCGCACCCTCTCCGAGCAACTACGCCGCTTCCTCGACGACCACGTCTGGCTCGAAAACAAGCGCATCATGCAACTCGTCCGCGGCATCGAAACGGCGGCCCTCGCAGTGCGCGAAACGCCGCCGGCGGATATCGGCCTCACCGTCAACGCGCCCGGGGTGCCCATCAGCCTTCCGCTCGAACGCCCCCTCTACGACCCGCAGCCCGAAACGCGAGTCGACAGCCTCGTCGAGCCCGACACCAGCGACCCCGCCGACCTCGAAACCCTGCTCGCGCAGCGCTACATCGACACCGCACGCCTCGCCGACACCGTGCGCGAACTCGTGCCCCCGCGCACGAGCGCCTCCCTCAGCGACATCATTCAACAGCGCCCCGTACAGCACGGCATCGCCGAAATTCTCGGCTACCTCAGCCTCGACGCCGACGACATCGCCATCCGCATCGACGACGAGACCACGACCATTCCCTACGACGACAGCGCCGGCAACCCCAAGATCGTGCGCATGCGTCACGTCACCGTGAGCCGACCATGACAAACCCTGACGAGCACGCCATCGCGACCGCGATCATCCACCTCATGAGAGACGTGGTCTACCGAGACATCACCGCCCACGAAACCGTGTGGCAGACACTCCACCGGCACGGCAGTCACGTCGCCGACCACTTCCGCACAATCGGCATCGATGTGGTCGTTGACGACACCGAGGGATACGCCTACCTCGCCACGCGCGAAACCGCCGACGGAGACGAACCCCTGCCACGGCTCGTGCGCCGACACGCCCTCAGTTACCCCGTGAGCGTGCTGCTCGTCATCCTCCGCAAGCGGCTCGCAGAGTTCGAGTCAGACGGCGACAGCGGATCCCTCGTGATCACGCGCGACAGGCTCATCGAGATGATCCGTGTCTTTCACGCCACGACGAGCAACGAGGCGCGCAGCGTCGACGCCGCAGAGACCACGATCAAGAAAGTCGTCGAACTCGGGTTCCTTCGCGAGCTGCGCGCCCAACCCGGGCACTACGAGGTGCGGCGAATACTCAAGGCCTACGTCGATGCGCACGCCCTGGGCGACTTCGCCGAGCGTCTCGCGCAGTACGCCGCCAACTCGACAGGGGCACCCTCATGACCGACACGCTCTTCAGCGCGCTCGACGCACCCGCGGCCGCCCACCACACCACGGGCTACCGACTCCATCGCATCGAAGTATTCAACTGGGGCACATTCGACAAGCGCGTCTACACCGTGAGCCCCAACGGCTCCACGTCACTGCTCACCGGCGACATTGGCAGCGGAAAATCGACCCTCGTCGACGCCATCACCACCCTGCTGTTACCCGCGAACCGCATCGCCTACAACAAAGCCGCCGGAGCCGACGCCCGCGAACGCACGCTCCGCAGCTACGTCGAAGGGCACTACAAGTCTGAGCGCAACGAAACCACCGGCACATCCCGCCCCGTGGGGCTGCGCGACGACCGCAACTACACCGTCATCCTCGGGATGTTCGTCAACGACGGTCACGCAGAAACCGTCACCCTCGCGCAGGTCTTCCATCAGAAAAATCGCGCCGGGCAACCCGACCGCTTCTTCGTGACAGCCACGCACCCGCTCAGCATCGACGGCGACTTCACCGACTTCGGCACCGACCTCAACGCTCTGCGCGCCCGCCTGCGCAGCGCGGGCGCAACCATCGACACCAGCTACCCCGAATACCAGCGCCGCGTGCGACGCCTGCTCGGCATCGCCAGCGAGCAGGCGATGGAACTGTTCCACCAGACCGTGTCGATGAAATCCGTGGGCAACTTGAACGACTTCGTGCGTCAGCACATGCTCGAGCCAGCCGACACCGACACCCGCATTCGGGCCATCATCACCCACTACACCGACCTCGTGAAAGCGCACGACGCGGTGCGCACAGCCACCGAACAGCTGGCGGTGCTCAACCCGCTTGTCGAAGCCGCCGACCGGTACGACGAGGCGCACCGCAAGAACGCGGACCACCGCGACCAGCGCGACGCCCTCACCCCATACATCGCCGAGCAGGTGCGCGCCATCATCGCCGCCGAGCTGGCGGAGTGCGATGCGCAGCACAACGCGCTTCGCGACGAAACCGAGACTGTCGACCGCGCACGAGCCGAGCTCGTACCCCGCCGAGATGCACTCACGCTCCAGCGCGCCGGTGCGGGTGGCGACCGCCTGCGTGACATTGAGGCCGACATTCAGCGTCTGCAGGTCGAGCTCAACAAGCGCGTCGAGCGGCGCAACCGCTTTGCAGGGCTCCTGGCCGACGCTGATCTTCCGCCAGTCGATGATGCGCAGCAATTCAGCATGCGTCGCGACGACATCGAACAGCGCCTCACCGAACTCGAGCAGCAGAGCGCCGCCGATGCCCTGCGCCGCGAGCCGCTGATCGAGCGGCGCATCGACGCGCGGCGAGCACGAGACGCAGCGGGCCTCGAGATCGCAAGCCTTCGCCAGCGTCGCAACAGCCTGCCCCTCGACCTTGAGCGCGTTCGCGATGAACTGTGCTCGAGCGTGAACCTCAACCCCCACGAGGTGCCCTACATCGCCGAACTCATCGACGTAGCCCCCGCCGAATCTGAGTGGCGCGCAGCAGCCGAGCGGGTTCTCCGCGGATTCGCGCTCACGATGCTCGTACCCACCGCCCACTACGCAGCCGTCTCTCGCTGGGTGAACGCTAACCGGCTGCACACCAAACTCGTCTACCGCCGAGTCGCCGAGCGAGGGGTTCACGCCGTACCCACCCCCAGGATCGGGCGGCGACTCGTCGACATCATCGCCATCGAGTCCGGACCGTTCGCCGACTACCTTGCCGTCGAACTCGCGCAGCGCGCCGACCACGTACTCGCCGAAACGGTCGACGAACTGCAGCGTGAGCATCGCGCCGTCACTCGCGAGGGGTTGATCAAGAGCGGCGACCGGCACGAAAAAGATGATCGGGCTGACACCCTCAGCCCGCGAAACTGGGTGCTCGGGCGAGACAACGGTCACAAGCTCGCGGTACTCGAAGGGGAACACGACAGCCTCGGCGGCGAGCTGAGTCGCCTCGACGCCGAGATCGCCGCGATCGCCGCGGGCGACGACGCACGGCGACGCATCAGCACCGCACTCACCGGCCTTCGCGAATACCGATCGTGGCCAGACCTCGACACCGAAGCGGCGAACGAAAACCTGCGGCGACTCAGCGACGAGCAGCAGCTGCTCATCAGTGGGTCAGACAAGCTTCGCGCCATCGACGCCCTGCTCGACGACATTGACGCCGAAGATGCTGCCCTTCGTGAGCGACTCACCGCGCTCGCAACCAGGATCGGCGAGATCAAGAAGCACGCGGAAACGATCGCGGAGCGTGACCGACGTGAGGCGGCCGCCCTTCACGCAATGGGCGACGACATTGTGAGCCAAGCCCGAACCCACTACGCCGAACTCGCGACACGTCACGGAGGCACGCCCCTCACGACAGTCACCCACTGCGACACCGCGCGCACGACCATCAGCGAGGCGCTCAGCGCGAGCATCGACCGAACGCAACGCGAAATGCAGGGCTACATCACGAGCATCCAGAACCAGATGAACGAGTTCCTGCGCACCTGGCCCGCCCATCGTGCAGAGCTCGATGCCGATGTGCTCTCCCTTCCCGCCTACCGTGAGCTGCACGCAACCGTGCTGCGCGACGACCTCCCGCGATTCGAAGCTGAATTTCGGCACCAACTGACCACGAACGCGGTTCGTGAACTCGCATCGTTCTCAAGCTGGCTCACCCGTCAGGCGGGCGAGATTCGAGACCGAATTGACCGCATCAACGACGCGCTGCGCGCCATCGATTACACCGACGGCCGAATCATTCAGCTGGTCCTCGAGCCGACCGTGAATAGCGAAGTGCGGCAGTTCCGCGCTGACATGCGCGAGGCGACGAGCGACGCGCTAGGCACCGATGACAGGGCCGACCACGTGGAGCACCGATTCGAGCAGATCCGTCGCCTGATCGAGCGATTCAGCGGCCGAGAGGGTCACGCCGATGCCGACAAGGTGTGGCTCAAACGCGTGACCGATGTGCGCAACTGGTTCACCTTCGCCGCCAGCGAGCAAGACCGCGAGACCGGAGACGAATACGAGCACTACACCGACTCTGACGGAAAGTCGGGAGGGCAAAAAGAGAAACTCGCGTACACGATCCTCGCGGCATCACTCGCCTACCAGTTCGGTCTCGAGTGGGGCGTCGAAAAGTCGCGCGATTTCCGCTTCGCTGTCATCGATGAGGCATTCGGTCGCGGGTCCGACGTCTCGACCCGCTACGCGCTCGAGCTGTTCGCGAAACTCGGCCTGCAGCTGTTGATCGTCACCCCGCTGCAAAAAGTGCACATCATTGAGCCGTACGTCAGCACGATCGGCTTCGTCGACAACCCGACGGGAGCCGCATCCCGGGTGCACACCATGACGATTGAAGAGTTTCGCGAACGCCGCCGAGCGTCATCGTGAGTGATCCCGCTCGCTGGACGACGCCGGCGATGATCGTCGAGGCGGTGCGGCGACGCTGGACGGACGGCTCACTCTTGCGCGGATTCGTGAATGCAGAGCCGTTCACGACAATCGACCTGCCGTTGCGCGGGCCGAGCTCGGCCGACCTCGGCGACCACTTCGACGAGGCGCGCGCGTGGGCGGAATCGATTCGCCGCGCATCGCGCGGTGGGCGGTCGTTCACCGTGGTGGACGGGCGCATAGGCGGTCGATCGACAGGCGTCACAACGCGACCGGAGCGGGCCGTCATCTCGAGCTTCGACCAGGCGTGGAGCATCCTCGGCACGGTCACCGAGGTTGCGGTTTATCGCGAGATCATCAGCGGCAGCGTGACGAGCCCTGCCGCGCAGGAGTGGGCTCTGGCGAATCCGCTCAAGGCCCTCGCGATCGGCGCTGAATGGTCGACCGTACTGGCGGCGCTGAGCTGGCTCGTCGAACACCGAAACTCTGGCCTCTACCTACGGCACGTCAGCGCCCCCGGAGTCGACACCAAGTTCATCGAGCGGCACCGCGCAACCCTCGCCGGGATGCTCGCCGTTCCTTCTGCGCGCGGGCCATTTGAACGCACGCTCGGCTTCGCCACGAAGCCCGCAACAGTTCGACTGCGATTCGACCCGGCCGTGCTGGGAATGCCACGGGGCGTTCACGAGGCTGTGCTGCGCAGCGACGAGCTTGATGCTCTCGACGTTCGCCCGAAACGCGCACTCATCGTCGAGAACGAGATCAGCTACCTGAGCGTGCCCGTGCCCGAAGGCTGCGTGGTGCTGTGGGGGCGCGGATACGACGCCAACGAACCGGCGTCACTGACGTGGCTGGCCGGCCGACCCGTCGACTACTGGGGTGACATCGACACGCACGGGTTCAGCATCCTCAATCGCGTTCGCGCCCACCTGCCGCAGGCGCGATCGGTGCTGATGGATGCGCCGACACTGCTGGAGCACGAGCAGCGGTGGGGCACCGAAAACGATGCAACCCGCGCATCCCTCGACAGGCTCACAACCGACGAGAGCGCGCTGTACTCCGACCTCGTGACCGCGCGATATGGCCCGGCGGTGCGTCTCGAACAAGAACGGCTCGATTGGCGGTGGGTGAGTGCCCGTCTGTGGCCAGACCAGTAGTGGCCCGTGGTGCCGGCCGTGGTGCGCAGCGATGCGGGGCCTTGGGCGTGGGCACGGCCGTGGTCGTGGCGTCGGCCGTGGTGGGCGGCGAGGCGAAGCCTTGGCCGTGGGCGTGGCCGTGGCCGTGGCGCAAGGCGATGCAAGTCGATGCGAGGCGATGCGAGGCGATGCGAGGCGTTGACACTCCTCCCCGTGACCGGCGTCCGGGAGTTTCCCCCTTGTGTCCCCTCCGTCTATCGAACGTCGGTGGTCGAACATATATTCGAATGACACCAAACAGGCATTCGAGAGGGGGAACCGTGACCAACATCGCTGCGAGCCTCGACTCTGCCATTCAGGCGCTGCGGCGGGTTCCGCGCGACCCGCAGCAGCTTGTCTCCCTCGACGACGAAACACTGGTGACCCTCACCCGCCTCGCTGCCGAAGAGTCGCGGCTTGCGCAACTGCACATTTCGATCCTGGCCGGTGAAATTGCGCGCAGGTCTGCCCCCGAACTCGGCAGCGACGGGCTCGCACAAAAATCCGGCCACCGCACCCCCGAAGAGATGGTGCGGGTGACAACCGGAACCCGCTTGCTCGATGCGCGCGCGGCCGTCCGCATCGGGGCCGCAGCGGGCGCCTCTTCCCCCTCTCCCCTCACTGACGCAGTGCTTGACGGTCGCCTGAGTGTCGCCGTCGCCGATGCCGTCACGACGGGGCTTGGCGCGCCGGGTGCCGCCGTCACACGAGAGCAGCTTGACGCCGCCGCGGCCGCGCTGCTCGATCGTGTCGCGGGGCTCGACCCCGAGAGAGCAGCCCGCGAAGCGCGTTTCGCACGTGACGAGCTCGACGTTGCCGGCATTGCCACTCGCGAACAGGCGCTGCGCGAGCGGCGCGCATTCCGCATCGGACGACGAGCAGGGGGCGGTGGTTATGCACAGTGGGATCTGGACCCCGAGACCTTCGCCGTCGTGAGTGAGATTTACGATCGCGTGACGACACCGCGGCGGCGACAGCCTGAGTTCACGGCGGCATGCGGCGAAAGTGAGACAGGTACTGCCGTCGACACCCAGACGAACGGCATCGAGGCCGACGATCGAAGCATCGAACAGTACGCCAGTGATGTGTTCGCCGAGCTCCTCCGACAGGGTGTCAGCGCTGACACTTACCACCTGCTCGGCGATGCCCCGGTCGGCGTCCGCATCATCGTGGCGGCACGAACCCTGACCGAACGCCGTGGCGGTGGCTATCTCGAGGGCCAGGCCGACCCTGTGAGCGTCGATACCGTCGAACGCGTCGCATGCGCCTCCGGGTCAATCACCGTCAGCGTCGACGCCAACGGCCAACCGCTGAACCTGGGCCGCGAGCGGCGACTCTACAGCCGCGCGCAACGCATCGCCCTCGCAGCGCGCGACGGTGGCTGCCGCTGGCCCGGTTGTGAGCGACCGCCCAGCTGGTGCGACGCGCACCACATCAAACATTGGCACCGCGACGGCGGTCGCACCGATATTGCCGACGGCATCCTGCTGTGCCGACATCACCACATGCTCGCCCACAACAACGGGTGGGAAATCACACGCGCTGGCCCCACCTACCACCTGACCCCACCAGGCAATAGAGACGTGCGTGACATGCCGACCCGAAGTCGCGCGCTCCGCGATGAGCTGCGCGGTATTGCGTGAGTCTGTCGCGCCGATAGAGAGGGTGCGAGTGCGCGTGCGAGTGCGCGTGTCGCGTGCCAGGGTTGTCCCATGACCGCGCCCGCCGCCCGCACCGTGCTCGTCACCGGGTTCGAGCCGTTCGGGGGCGACAGCGTCAACCCGAGCGGCGACGTCGCCCGCGCCCTCGACGGCGAGACCATCGAAGGGGCCACGGTCGTGGGGCGGGTGCTGCCCGTCAGCTTCGCCGCCTCCGCCGCGCAGCTCGAGCAGCTGGTCGCCCTGCACTCCCCCGCGCTGATCGTCAGCCTCGGCCTCGCCGACGGGCGCGAAACGATCACCCCCGAACGCGTCGCCATCAACTATGCCGATGCGCGCATCCCCGACAACGACGGCGAGCAGCCCCGAGACGCGAGCCTCGACATCGACGGGCCCGCCGCCCGCTTCACCGGCCTCCCCGTCAAGCGCATCGTGCGCGCGCTCGGCGACGCCGGGCACCCGGCCGCCGTGTCGCTGACCGCCGGCAGCTACGTCTGCAACGCCCTCGCCTACCACCTGGGGGCCGTCGCCGAGCGGCACCAGATCGCCGCCGGCTTCATCCACGTGCCGAACTGGTCGGCCGACACCCTCACCCCGGCGATCCGCCTCGCGATCGCCACCGCGCTCACCCACCCCGACGACGTCGACGACGTCGGGGGCAGCATCCACTGACGGCGACTCCATCCACAGGCGTGACGGGTGCGGCATGCACGCGAACGCGTCGCGTGATGGGCTGGAGTCCATGAGCGACTCGCGGCAAACGACCCCCTCCCTCGGCTTCCTCTTCGCGGGCGCCATGTTCGTCGCCATGGGGTTCCTGTCGATCGTCATCGATGTGCCCGTGCTGGCGTGGTCCTTCCTGCCCATGGGGGCCTTCCTGATCGTGATCTGGTTCGCCAACCGTACGAAGGCCTCTCGCGACGACGTTGGCGGCAACAGGCACTGACGAACGGCTCGCCCGGTCGCGTTAAAACGGCGTGAGGTGAGGCAGCATGCGGCGAGCAGCGTCGAGAGCCTCAACCGCCACCTCGATTGCGTCATCGGCGTCACCGACAGAGGCAAGGCGGGTTGCCGCGTCGGGGTACTCGTTCGCGTTGCGCAGTCGCCGAATGCGGTCGACGCGACGACCGACGCGAAGGGGCGGGTCCAGCTGAGCCGACGCAGCCTCGGTCACCGCAACGTGGCCACCACGGCGCGTCGGCCGAAGACCCTGGGCCAACATCAGCGCGACGAGCGCCTTTCGCGCCGCGTCGTATGCGAGCGACACCGCACCAACCGGGTCATCGCGGCGAATCGTGCGCGCTGCCGTGATGTGCGCCTCGCAGATCGAAAGGGATGCTTCCGCAGCCGTCAGGTTCGGGGTCACCCGCTCGAGATTGCCGCTGCTCAGCAGCTGCTCAATGACCGCCTGGCCCTGCGCCCACGTCATGCTCGCTCCTTGTGTCGACCTGAAGATCGACCCATGGTCGCTCACGCACCGTCGCGACGAAGCCGTCGTCCACATTCGCCCACTGCTCGGGAGTCAGAGAGGTGATGTTCACCTCCCGCTTCAGCACTCCCTCGGCGCGCTCGGCGGCGTCGTAGAGGTCATCGAGATCAGCTCCTCCGACGACAAGCACGTCGATGTCGCGCGGCGGAGGCCCCGGCTTACCGCGCCGACGCGCAGCCCACGACCCGAAGATCATCGCCTGAGCGATGCCAGGCACTGTGGCGAGCTCTCGTGCGATGACCGGCTCGGGCCCGTACGTGAAGAGGGCGATCTCAGCCGTCGCCTCAGCGAGGGGGTGCGCACCGTTCGGCCGGTAGACGGCACGGCGGCCGACGAGCTCGCTCACCAACAGCCCGGCGTCGACAAGTCGCCCCAGCTCTCTCGTCACCGTCGGCAGACTCGTGCCGACCTGTCGCGCGAGCTCGCTCGCCGTCTCGCCCCGCTCGCTCAGCACGAGCGCAGCCAGAATCTGCCCCTGCGTGTCGGAGCGCAAAAGCGGAAACAGCGCCGACGACTTAACTTTCATAAAATGAATGCTAGCAAACGCTTTATGAAAGTTACAGCGCCGGCTTGTCGACACTGACTCGACCGCGGTGCACACTGAACCCACCATGAGCGAATCCGCCGCCGGCCTCACCGTCACCCCGGCCGAGCTCGTTCCCGACACCGCCATCGACGCCGTGCTCGGCGCCGTCACCGAGGCGTCGCGCTGCTGGTGTCGCTGGTGGATGCTCGCGAACGCCGACTACGCCGCCACCGACCCGCAGTCCCGCCGCGCCGCCCTCGACGGCGACCGCGCGGCCGGTCTGTCGACCGGCCTGATCGCTCACCGCGGCGAGGATGCTGTCGGCTGGGTCGGCGTCGCCCCTCGCCCCCGCTACGCGCGGCTCCCCCGCACGAAGGCCATCACGACCGCCGCCGGCGACACCGACTGGGCCGACGAGGGCGTCTGGTCGATCGTGTGCTTCACGATCCCGCGCCAGCACCGCGGACAGGGCGTCGCCCACCACCTGCTCGACGCAGCCATCGAGCACGCCCGCGCGAACGGAGCCCACACGATCGAGGCCTACCCGCACGACACCGACGTGTCAGCGAAGCCGGCCGGCAGCCTCAACACGGGCACACTGCGCCTGTTCACGGCGCACGGCTTCACCGAGGTGGGCCGCATGGGCCCGCGGGTCGTGGTGCGCGCGTAACGCGACAGGAGCGCAAAAAACGGGCGACAGCATCCGCGGGGCCTGGAACCCCCACAAACACTGCCGCCCGCCAGCGGCACGACGGAATCCGAGCCGTCGCGCCGCGCCTCGAGCCGTCAGCGGGCGGTGTAGCCGCCGTCGACGACGAGCTCGGCGCCCGTCATGAACGACGCGTCGTCGCTCACGAGGAAGGCGATCGCCGCCGCGAGTTCTTCGGGCTGCGCGATGCGGGCCATCGGGGTCGTGTCGGCGAGCATCTGCCGGTCGGTTTCGCCCAGAATTGGGGTGTCGACGAAGCCCGGGTGCACCGAGTTCACGCGCACGCCCTGCGTCGCCCAGCCGAGCGCGACCGACTTGGTCAGCGTGCGCACGGCGCCCTTCGCCGCGGCGTACGCGGGCGAGGTGCCGAAGCCGCCGACGATGCCGAACATCGACGACACGTTGACGACGGCAGCATTGCCGCTCGCCTTCAGCGCCTCGGCGGCGGCCTTCAGCCCGTAGTAGACGCTGTCCTGCGTGACGGCGATGACCTTCTGATACTCGTCGGTCGTGCTCTGCTCGATCGGCACCGTGTCGCCGATGCCGGCGTTGTTCACCAGAATGTCGAGCCCGCCGTGGGTCGACACCGTCTGCGCGACGGCCTCGGCCCAGCTGGCTTCATCGGTCACGTTGAGGTGCACGGCGCTGGCGGCACCGCCGGCCGCCTCGATCTCGGCGACAACCTCTGCCGCCTTGTCGTCTTGCAGGTCGGCGACAACGACGGTCGCACCCTCGCTCGCGAGGCGCAGCGCGGTGGCGCGGCCGATTCCGCTGGCGGCGCCGGTGACGATGGCCGTGCGGTTCGTAAGTCGGTTCATGATCGTTCCCTCCTTCGGCCGGCGGGGCGATCTGGGTGGGTCGCTGCTCCGGCGCGCTAAACGACAACTGTCGCATAGTATAAGCGCGTGGACGCCCCCGGTATTCCCGCCAGCACCGACGACCCGCGCTTCGTGCGCTCGCGAGAGCAGTTGCACGCCGCAGCCCTGACGCTCGCCCGCGACACCGCCGCCGCCGACATCACGGGGGCCGCCCTCGCCCGCGCGGCCGGCCTGCACCGCTCGACCGTCTACCAGCACGGCGCCGACCCGGCCGCGATCGTGCGCCAGGCGCTCAGGGCCGAACTCGACGAGATCCGCGCGGCCGTGATCGACCCGGCGACCCCCGACACGATCGTTGCCGCCATCGCTACCTCGGCCGAGCAGGTCTTCGCCCACATCGAAAGGCACGGGCCGATCTACGCGCGCGAGCTCGCCGCCGGAACTGCCGGGCTCGGCGCCATGCTCGCGGGGCACTTCGCCGCGTCCATCGACCTACTCATCGCACACGACGCGCTCACCCCACCCCGCGTCACGGGCGACGACGACGCGCGGTTTGCGGCAACCGTCGCCGCCGCGCTCGCCGCCAGCACGGTCGCGGTGGTGACCGTGTGGCTCGCAGACTCCGAGCCCCGCGACCGCGCATTGCTCACCCGCCGCTGGCGCGCGGTGTTGCCGCCCTGGTGGCCCGTGGGTTAGCCGGCGCGTGGCACGAGCGCGGCGCAGTGGTCGTGGACATCCATCCCGATCGGCGCCGCCCTGATCTTGTTCTGGTGGTCGAAGCGCCCCGAACGGTCGGAAGCCAACGACTGAGCACGCGCACGTTACCTCGCCCCGATCAGCTCGAGCCGCGGCCCGCGGTGCAGCGCCAGGTAGACCCGGTCGCGCAGCGCGTTCGCCTCGGCGTCGGTGAGGGTGCGGTCGAGCGGGCGCAGCACGATCCGCACGAGCGCGTTGACCTGACCATCGACGATGCCGAGGCGGTCGCGCGCGGCGGGCGGTAGCTCGTCGGCGGCGGTGCGCGCGATGACGGCGACCGATTCGAGGTCGTCGACCCGCGCATCCAGGGCCGATCGCACGCGGTCGCCGAGCGTCTCGTCGTCGTCCTCCGCCGCGACGACGACCGACAGGTCGCGCGTCACGGGCGGCATCATTGACACGGGCCGCCACGGCGACAGGTCGGTCATCTGCGAACGGATGCGCGCATCCGTCGAGCGCAGCACACGAATGTCGTCGATGCCCTTGCGCAGCATCAGGGCCCGATCGAGGCCCATGCCTAGGGCGAGGCCCGACCAGCGCGCCGGGTCGAGGCCCGAGCGCGCGAGCAGGCCCGGGTCGATCAGCCCGCACTCGGCGAGCTCGAGCCACTCCCCCGCGTGCCACACGTCGATCTGGCGCCCCTCGACCGTGTACGGATGCTCGGCGGGCACCGCGCGCCACCGCGCACCCGGCAGAACGGCGTCGACGAGCGCACCGACCAGCTCGAGCAGCTCGTCAACCGCGAGGCGCCCGGGCGCGCTCACCCGCCACACGTCGACCTGGTGAGGCGTGCCGACGTGGGTGCGGTCGATCGCGTCGCGGCGGTGCACGATGCCGGGCAGCACGAGCACCTCGTCGCGGTCGGCGTCGCCGTCGATTGCCCGCAGCAGGGCGGGGATTCCCGCCGAGGTGTGGCTGCGCAGCATCACGGTGGGGCTCACGTAGTGCGAGTAACGGCGGTCGCGGGTGATCGCGACGGCGTTGAAGCCGAGCGCGTCGTAGTTGTCGGCGGTGGCGACGAGCGGGCTCGAGCGCACCACGCGGTGGGGGTGCGCGCCACCGGCGGTCGCCGCGTCAACGAGCGCGTCGAGCAACCGGCTCATCGCGTGCGGCTGCTCGCCGGCCGGGGTGGTTGCGGGGTCAGATAGGTCGCGCACTGCGAGGGCAGCGGCAAGCGCGGCAGGGGTCAGATACATCAGGGTCGTCCTTTGATCTCGGTCGAAGAGGGGCGGGGTGGCCCTCGACCGAGTCGGAACGACTCGAGCGCTTACGCGTGCAGCATCAGCCCGAGTCGGCCGGTGTTCGGCCGAGGGCTGAGAAATCGCGGCTGCGCAGTCATGGGGTCGACGGTACCAGCGCTTCGCGGATCCGTCGCGCGGCGGATGGCACGCGCGGGCGCGGTGTGGTGGGCTTGGGGTATGTCCGACGACGAGCGCACCCCGAACCGCAACGCCGCTTTCCTACCCATCGGCATCACGTTTCTCGCCGTGGGGCTCGCGTTTCTGTTCGGCCCGTCGATCTCGCTGTCGTGGGCCTTCATCCCTATTGGCATCACCTTCATCGTGATCTGGTTGTCGGGCCGCGAGCAGGCCGATGACGACGGCGACGGCGACGGCGACTCGCCAAAGAAGCCCGACCCGAGGAAGGGCGACGGCTCGGTCACGCCCGTGAATGACACCGACCGGGGCGACTCATCTGACGGCACCGGTGGGTCCGGCGGAGACGGTGGCGGCGGGGGCGGCGATTGAGCGGGCTGGGTTCGCGGATGCGCGGGGTCGCGCGGCGCGCATCCGCCCGCGGAGCGCTGTGGGCCGGCATCGCCGCCCTCGCGCTCGCGATGCTGTCGTTCGCGATCGGCCGCTCGGGCAGTGCGGTCGTGCTGCTCGTAGTCGGCGGGATCTTGATCGCGGTCGCCGCGACGCGCCTGTCGCAGCTCGCGCGTGAGGTCCGCGAGGGCGGCGGCTCAGCCGGTCGGTAGTTCAGCCGGTCGGTAGTTGCGCGCGCAGGCGCGGCCAGCTGGACGCGAAGCCGGGGTGTAGCGGCAGGGTTTCGACGTCGCCGACGGCGACCCAGCGCAGTTCGATGCTTTCGGCGTCGCCGAGCACGGGGTCGAAGAGTTCGTCGACGCGGGCGACGACGGTGGTGTAGCTCCAGAAGCCGAGGTCGTGCACGCTGTCGAACAGCACGGTGAGCGTCTCGGGGGGAACCCCGGCCTCTTCATTCGCCTCACGCACGGCTGCGTCGGTTGCGCTCTCGTCGAGTTTGCGGGCGCCGCCGGGGATTCCCCAGGTGCCGCCGTGGTGCGACCATTCGGCGCGGTGCTGCAAGAGCACTCCGGCTGTGGGGTGCCAGGCGAGGAGGCCGGCGGCCCCGAAGCGGCCCCAGTAGCGCACGCCGTCGGGGCTTTCGACCCAGGCGTCGCCCGGGTCGCGCAGGTGACCCGGGGGCAGTGGCGGCGGGCGGCGATCGCGCGCGCTGGATTCAGCGCTTGCTTCGACGTTTTCGCCCGTGGTCGACATGGTCGAAGGCTACGCGTGTTGCCTGCGAGAACGCGCGCCGCGCATCCATCAGGAAAGCTATGTGCCTCGCGCGGCACACTGGTCGCGTGACCACACTCGATCCCGCGCCGGCGCACGACCCGGCCGACGGCCCCGCGCCCGCGCCGCACACCGCGCCGCCGCTGCCGGGCCGCTCGGTGATCCGCCAGCGCTGGAACCACTTCGTCTTCCTCCACTGGCGCGTCGACCCGTCGCGCATCGCGCCGCTGCTTCCCGCCGGAACCCGCCCCGACACCTTCGACGGCAGCGCGTGGGTGGGCCTGATCCCGTTTGTGCTGAGCGAGCACGCCTTCCTGCCACTGCCGCCCGTGCCCGGCTTCGGAACCTTCGTCGAAATCAACGTGCGCACCTACGCGGTCGACGGCGCCGGAAACCGCAGCGTCGTCTTCTGCTCCCTCGACGCGGAGCCCTTGCCGTCGGTGATGGCCGCGCAGGCCCTATTCGGCCTCCCCTACCGCTGGGCGCGCGCCGGCCAGCGCATCATCGACGGAACGATCGAATACCGCTCCCGCCGCCGCCGCGGCCCGCGCCTCGATTCGCGGATGCGCGCGCTCGTTTCCGATGCTCCCGTTGCGTCGCCGATGTCGCTCGCGCCCGATTCGGTTCCGGATGCTCGGGGCGCGTCCACGCGCATCCTCGCCCGCCCGCTCCCCCGCCCCGTCGACACGGAGCTCAGCCGATTCTTGACCGGCCGGTGGGGTTTTCACGAGACGCGGCTCGGCCGCACGATCTACGCGCGCAACCGGCACAAGGCGTGGCCGCTGGTCGAGGCGGAGCTGCTCGCCCTCGACGACGGGCTGCTGGCCGCAGCAGGATTCCCCGAGCTCGCGTCGCGCGCCCCCGACTCGGTGCTGGCGACGCCCCTCGACCACCCCGGACTCCTCACCGAGTTCGCTGCCGCCCGCCCCGCGACTCCTCCCCAGTAAGAGGTCGATCTCCGGCTGGTTAATCGTGTGGACAGTCGACCGGCCGGCGGCGGAGCACCTCTAGGGTTCTGCGCATGCCACGACGATCCCTCACCGCGGTTACGGGCCTGCTCCTCCTCGGCCTCACCACCACCCTCGTCGGATGTTCCGACACCACGCGCCTGCCCGACCCCACACCTGAGGCCAGTGCCGATCCCCTGTTCGCCTCCGACGAGGAGGCCCTCGCCGCCGCGGTCGAGGTGTACGAGCGCTACCTCACGGCAGCAGACGACGCACTGAATGACCCGGCACTCGCACTTGACAACCTCAATGCAATCGCGAGCGACGCACTGACAGAGAACATCGTCGCGATCAGGGCCAACCTCGAAGAGCAAGGCCTTCAAATTGTTGGTTACCGAACCATCGTCAACTCGATATTCCAAAGCAGTGTCACGGAGCACTCCAGCACTGAAGTTAGTTTCTACGTCTGTGAAAGCGTCGCTGACACAGACATTCTGAATGACGGGGGGATGTCGACGCTCGAAGATGACCGCTTAGTTCTTTCGGAGTGGATGCCGACAGTGTCTTTCGATGGAAGCAGCGAGGGGGAGGTCGTAGCGCGAGAGCTTTGGCAGGGCGGTGGCATCTGTGATGCCGAGTAGGCCAAAATCGCCACCGGCACTTTTCGTGGGCGCACTAGTCACCATTTTCATTTTGGTGAATCCGGCTCTGAACGCACACGCCGCGGCGCCTGCCAGCTCGGTCGAAGACGGAAACTTCGACCAATGGCAAGGCAACAACCCAAACGTCTCTACATCGATGACCGGTTCGAATGTCTCGCTCGGTGCGGAGGTGTCGCAGGGTGGCGGAGGAGGCAACTCGGGCTCGTCCAGCTCGAACTCCGGCAACCAGGGCGGGGCTCCGGCTGGAGGCTCTGGCAATGGTGGCGGCGGTTCGTCCGCGACCCCCGCTTACGCCGTCCCACCCGGCTCCACCGGCGTCGTCGACCCCGAGATCGTTTGCGACTACGACGGCGGGGTCGTCTGCCAGGGGTTCGCCATTCCCGACCTCGACGTGAACCCCGTTCCGGGTGACACGGCCGACGACTCCGACGCGTCGGGCCCGCAGATCATCACCCTCGCCGACATCGCGACCTTCACGCCGCAGTCGCCCGTGCAGTACATGCAACCCGACCGTTGGATGGTCGTCGGCTTGCCGACCAACTTCTACACCGACATCGCGCCGCACGTCGTCAGCGGGCAGCTGCTCGGCCAGCCCGCCGACGTGCGCTTCACCCCGTTCGCCTACGCCTGGAACTACGGCGACGGCACCGCCGTCACCCACCCCACCCCCGGCGCAACCTGGCAGACACTCGGCCTCAACGAGTTCGACCCGACCCCCACCAGCCACATCTACGAGGCCGAGGGCACGTACAAGATCACCCTCACCGTCGCCTATGCCGCCGAATACCGCTATGCCGGCGGCCCGTGGACCCGCATCGCCGGCTACCTCGAACTACCCGCCAACGAACTCATCGCCGAAGCCACTAGCGACGCCGTCACCGTGCTCGTCGACCGCGACTGCACTCGGGCATCCCGCGGCCCGGGCTGCTAACAGGACCAACGCAGGCATCCCGCAGGCGAGTCTTATTCACTCAGCGGCATGGCTGACAAACCCGCGGGACGATTCGACCGGTTCTACATTCCGCTCGGAGCCGCGTTCGTCGCGCTGGGCCTCGTCGCCATCATCCAGGGACTAGGGCGCGAAGGATCCATCTTCTTCTCCATTGGCGCCATCTTCGTCGCCCTCGGCGTGAACACCCGGCAGCGCGCCAAGCGCAACCAGACCGACAAGAACTAGCGCTGGCGGCGCTCCCGAACTCGCATGTTCACGACGATCGGGGTGCCCTCGAAGCCCCACGTCTCGCGCAGGCGTCGCGTGATGAAGCGGCGGTACTGCGGGTCGAGGAACCCGGTCGTGAACAGCACGAACGTCGGCGGGCGGGTCGAGGCCTGCGTGCCAAACAGAATGCGGGGCTGCTTGCCACCGCGCACGGGGTGCGGGTGCTCCGAAACCAGCTCCGTCAAGAACGCGTTGAACTTGCCCGTCGGAATACGCGTATCCCACGAGTCGAGCGCGACCTCCAGAGCCGGAACCAGCTTCTCGAGGTGGCGACCCGTGCGGGCCGAAATGTTGACGCGGGGCGCCCACGACACGTGCTCCAGATCCTGGTCAATCTCACGCTCGAGGTACCGGCGACGGTCGTCGTCGAGCAGGTCCCACTTGTTGAACGCGAGCACCAGCGCGCGGCCCGACTCGAGCACGAGGTCGATGATGCGCACATCCTGCTCGCTGATCGGCTGGGTCACGTCGATCAACACGACCGCGACCTCCGCCTTCTCGAGCGCGGCCGCCGTGCGCAGCGACGCGTAAAAGTCGGCGCCCTGCGCCATGTGCTGGCGGCGGCGAATACCGGCCGTGTCAACGAACCGCCACACCTTGCCGCCGAGCTCGATCTGCTCGTCGATCGGGTCGCGGGTCGTGCCGGCCAGCTCGTTAACGACGACACGCTCTTCACGCGCGGCCTTGTTCAAGAGGCTCGACTTGCCGACGTTCGGGCGGCCGATCAGCGCCACGCGGCGGGGGCCACCGAACTCGGTCTTCGCCACCGTCGACACCTCGGGCAGCACCGTCAGAATGTGGTCGAGCAGGTCAGCCACGCCGCGGCCGTGCACGGCCGACGTCGGCCAGGGCTCACCGAGGCCGAGGCTCCACAGCGCGGCGGCCTCGGGCTCTTGGCGGGCGTCGTCAATCTTGTTGGCGACGAGAATGACGGGCTTCTTCGAGCGGCGCAGCATCTTCACGACGAACTCGTCGGTCGCGGTCGCGCCGGTGATGGCGTCGACGACGAACAGCACGGCGTCGGCCAGCTCGACGGCGACCTCGGCCTGCGCGGCGACCGAGGCGTTGATGCCGGCGGCGTCGGGCTCCCACCCGCCGGTGTCGACGAGGGTGAAGCGGCGGGTGTTCCACTCGGCCTTGTAGGCGATGCGGTCGCGGGTCACGCCCGGCTTGTCTTCGACGACCGCCTCGCGGCGGCCGAGGATGCGGTTCACGAGCGCGCTCTTGCCGACGTTCGGCCGGCCCACGATCGCGAGCACCGGCAGGGCCGGCAGCGTGACGATGCCGTCTTCGCCGAGCTCAGCGCCCTCCAGCAGCGACAGGTCGTCTTCGTCGAGCTCGTAGTCGGCGAGGCCCGCGCGCAGGGCGTCGGCCCGCTGCTGATCGAACTCAGAGCGCTCGGGGTCGTCGTAGTCGACCGGCTCAGCGTCGACGATGTCGAGGTCGTCGAACTCGGGGGCAGAACCCGCAGAACCCGCAGATCCAGCAGAATCCGCAGAGTCGGCAGAGGGTGTCGAAGGCGTGTCAGTCATTGCTCAGTACTCAGTCCAGAGCGCACGGTGTCGATGAGCGCTTGCACCGTCTGCTCGAAGTCGATGTCGGTGGAATCAATCGTGATCACACCGTCGGCGGCCGTCATAAAGTCGACGACACGGGAATCTTGGCGGTCCCGCGAGGCCAGCTGCTGCGCGGTCGCTTCGGTCGTCTGGGCGCTCACCTCGGCCGACCGTCGCGCAATTCTAGCCTCTTCGGTGGCCGTCAAGAGAACCCGCACCGGCGCATCCGGGGCGACGACGGTCGTGATGTCGCGTCCCTCCGCGATGACACCGGGGCGAGGATGCTCGCTCATCATCCGCCGGAACATCGCGTTGAGCGCCTCGCGCACCTCCGACACCCGCGCCACCGCCGACACGACGGCGGTCACGCGCGGCTCACGAATGTCGGGGGTGATGTCCTCCCCCCCGACCCGCACGAAGTAGTGGTCCGGGTCCATGCCGGTCGCGTAGTCGAAGCTGCGCGCCCGCTCAGCCACCGCATCCGCGTTCTCGACGTCGATTCCCTCGTCGAGGCAGTGCCAGGCGAGCGCACGGTAGGCGGCGCCGGTGTCGAGGTAGGCGTAGCCGAGGCGGCGGGCGGCCTCCTTCGACACGCTCGACTTGCCGCTTCCGGCCGGTCCGTCGACGGCGACGATGATCTCGCTCACGGGCTACTCCTTCACGGGGTACGCGGGTATGGGGGTAACGGGGGTGGGGCTGCGGGGGTCAGGGTCAGTCGGTTCCGGCGGCGGCGATCTTCCAGCCGCGGGCCTCGAGTTCGGTGACGAGCCGCTGCTCGGCCTCGGGCACGACCGACACTTCGGCGAAGCCCACGGGGGCGCCGGGCGAGTGCTCGAGCCGCAGGTCTTCCATGTTGACGCCGAGCTCGCCGATCTCGGTCAGCAGGCGCGCGAGCTGGCCGGGGGTATCGTCGATCATGACGACGAGGGTGGCGTAGCGGCGGTCTTGCCCGTGTTTGCCCGGAATGCGCGCGACCCCCGCATTGCCGGCACCCATGAGGTCGGCAATGGTGCGGCGTGCGCCCGGGGCATCCGGATGCTCGAGCGCCTCGATCGCGGAATCCACGTCATCGCGCAGCCCCCGCAGAATCTCGGCGACGGGCGCGGCGTTGGCGGCCAGAATCTGCACCCACAGCCCGGGGTCGCTCGAGGCAATTCGGGTCACGTCGCGCAGGCCCTGCCCGGCGAGGCCGACGGCGCCGTTCGTGGCGCCCGTGAGGCGCGCGGCCATCATGGTCGCGACCAGCTGCGGCACATGGCTGACCATGGCAACCGAGGCGTCGTGGTCGGCGACCGACATCTCGATCGGCACGGCGCCCACGTCGAGAATCAGGTCTTCGATGGCGCCGGCGCGGCTGTAGGTGATGCCGTCGTGGCCGGCGAGCACCCACGGACGGCCGACGAACATGTCGCTGCGCGCCGAGATGGGGCCGCCACGCTCGCGGCCAGCCATGGGGTGCGTGCCGAGGTAGCGGCTCACATCGGCACCCATCGCGATCAGCTCGCGCAAGACGCTCTGCTTGACGCTTGCGACGTCGGTGACCAGCGCATCCGGATGCGCGGTGAGCTCACCGGCGACCGTCACGGCGGTCACGTCCGGCGGCACGCAGACGACGATGAGGCCCGGCTGGTCGTGCTCGCCCCGATTCGCCGACGCCGCGCGCCCCGCGCCGTAGTCGACGGCGAGCTTCACGGCCGTCGGCGACAGGTCGTCGAGGGTGACGTCAACACCCTTCTCGGTGAGCGCCAGGCCGATGCTCGTGCCGAGCAGCCCGGCGCCGACGATGCGCACGCTGCTCTGCAGTCGTCGGTCAGTCATCGGGAGCCCTTGCCCTTGCTCTTAGCCTCGGCGGTCGTGTCGCGCGCCGCGCGGGCGAGCGTCAGCAGCGCGCCGCGCTCCACTGTAGTGAGTTCGCGCATCTGCCCCAGCGGCAGCGGGCCGAGATGCAGGGGCCCAAACTGGCGGCGCACGAGCTCGACGACGGGGTGGCCGACCTCGGCCATCATGCGCCGCACGATGCGGTTGCGCCCCGAGTGCAGGGTGAGCTCGACCATGCTGAAGCCGTTCTGCGGGCTGCCGAGCAGCTTGGCGGCGTCGGCCGCGATCGGCCCGTCCTCGAGCTCGATGCCCTTCTTCAGCAGCGACAGCGTCTTCGGCGCGACGACGCCGCGCACCTTCGCGATGTACGTCTTCTCAACGCCGAATTTCGGATGCGCGAGCACATTCGCAAGCTCCCCGTCATTCGTGAGCATCAGCAGCCCGCTGGTGTCGGTGTCGAGGCGGCCCACGTTGTAGAGGCGCTCTTCGAACTTCACGGCGTACTGCCGCAGGTCGGGCCGGCCCTGGTCGTCTTTCATGGTGCTGACGACGCCGCGCGGCTTGTTCAGCATCACGTAGCGCTTCGTCTGGTCGAGCTGCACGGCGACGCCGTCGACGGCGATCTCATCGTTCTCGGGGTCAATGCGGCGGCCGAGCTCGGTGACGACCTCGCCGTTGACGGTGACCCGCCCCGCCTCGATGTACTGTTCGCTGACCCGGCGCGAGGCGACCCCGGCCGCGGCCATGACCTTCTGTAGCCGCTCCCCCGTGGGGGCTGCCGCGTCGTCCCACGGCGGAATCTCGAACGCGCCGCCGCGCGCATCCTTATCGGACATCGTCGAAGCCGTCCCGTCCGTCGTCGAGCAGCGGCGAGATCGGCGGCAGCTCGTCGAGCGAGTTGATGCCGAGCTGTGTGAGCAAGAGCTCGGTCGTCTCGTAGTGAATCGCGCCGGTCTCCGAGTCGGTGTAGGCCTCGGTGATGAGCCCGCGGCCGAGCAGGGTGCGCACGACCGAGTCGACGTTGACGGCGCGGATGCTCGCCACGGCTCCGCGCGAAATGGGCTGCTTGTAGGCGATCACCGCGAGCGTCTCGAGCGCCGCCTGCGACAGCTTCGCGGGAGTCTGGGTGTGCACGAAGTCGCGCACGACCGCGTCGAGCTCGCTGCGCACGTAGATGCGCCAGCCGCCGCCGACCTCGCGCAGCTCGAAGCCGCGGCGCGGTCGGGGCGTTCCGTCGGCGGCGGGCTCGCCGTCGTAGTCGGCGACCAACTCGGCGATGGATGCGCGCACCTCTTTCACCGGACGGCCCACCGCGCTCGCGAGACCGACCACGCTTTGCGGCTCGTCGACCACCATCAGGATCGCCTCGAGGGCGCGGGCGAGCTCGACGCCGTCGGGCAGGCCCCGCTCGGGCGTCGTGTCGGTGCCGTCGGGGGCAGCTGCGGTGTCGGTCAGGGTCTCACTGGCCATAGTCGGCTCCCAGGTTCACGAGGTTTTCGTCGCTCCAGTGCTCGGCGCTCCAGCGCACGGTCAGCTCGCCGAGCGGCTCGAGCTGTTCGAAGCTGACCGCCGCGTGGCGGTACAGCTCGAGTAGGGCGAGGAATCGGGCGACGACGACGCCCTTCTGCTCGGCGCCGGCGATCAGCTGGCGGAAGGTGAGGGGCTCGCCCGAGCGCAGGAGGCCCACGACGTGCGCGGCCTGCTCGCGAATCGAGACGAGCGGGGCGTGCAGGTGGTCGAGCCCGACACTGGGCAGCTCTCTCGGGGTGAAGGCGAGCAACGCAAGCGCCGCGAAGTCGTCGAGGCTCGTCGTCCAGCGCAGTTCGGGCTCTTTCTGGCGAAAACGGTCTTCGAGCCGCACGCTGCGCACGTGCCGAGCGGTCTCGGCGGCGATGCGTTCGGCGAACCAGGCGCTCACCTGTTTGAACGCGCGGTACTGCAAGAGGCGCGCGAACAGCAGGTCGCGGGCCTCGAGCAGGGCGACGTCTTCGGCGTCGACGAGCTCGCCCTGGGGCAAGAGGCTTGCGATCTTCAGGTCGAGCAGGGTGGCGGCGACGACGAGAAATTCGCTGGCCTCGTCGAGGCGGTCGGCGCCCTCAAGCTGACGCAGGTAAGAAATGAACTCGTCGGTGACGGCCGAGAGCGACACCTCGGTGATGTCGAGCTCGCGCTTCGTGATGAGGCTCAGCAGCAGGTCGAAGGGGCCGTCGAAGTCGGCGACGGAGACGCGGAAGCCGCTCGGCGCATCCGCAACGTCCGTCGGGGGCGCGAGCGCAGCATCCGCGCCGTCAGTGACCTCGATCGTCGCGTCAGGCGGCGTGGCCACGGGCGATCAGCTCCCGTGCCAGCTGGCGGTAGGCGCCGGCGGCCGGGTGGTCGGGCGCGAACGTCGTGATGGGCGTGCCGGCGACGGTCGCGTCGGGAAACTTCACGGTGCGGCCAATCACGGTCTCGAGCACCGAGTCGCCGAACGCGTCGACGACGCGCTGCAGCACCTCGCGCGAGTGCAGCGTGCGCGAGTCGTACATGGTGGCGAGAATCGCGTCGAGCTCGAGCGCCGGGTTCAGGCGGTCTTTGACCTTCTCGATCGTCTCAACCAGCAGGGCGACGCCGCGCAGGGCAAAGTACTCGCACTCGAGCGGGATCAGCACGCCGTGCGCCGCCGTGAGCGCGTTCACGGTGAGCAGGCCGAGGCTCGGCTGGCAGTCGACCAAGATCACGTCGTACTCGTCGAGTACGGGCCGCAGCACGCGGGCGAGAATTTGCTCGCGGGCGACCTCGTTCACGAGGTGCACCTCGGCGGCCGACAGGTCAATGTTGGCGGGCACGACGTCGAGACCGGGCGTCGACGTCGACTGGATCGTCTGGCGAATGTCTTTCTCGCGGCCGATCAAGAGGTCGTAGATCGTCGGCACGTCGTGGCTCGCGACGCCGAGGCCCGCCGACAGGGCGCCCTGCGGGTCGAAGTCGATCGCGAGAACCCGGCGGCCGTACTCGGCGAGCGCCGCTCCCAGGCTGATGGTGGTGGTCGTCTTGCCGACGCCGCCCTTCTGGTTGCACAGCGCGATGATGCGCGCGGGGCCGTGGCTGCTCAGCGGTGCCGGCTCGGGGAAGGTGCGCAGGGGTCGGCCCGTCGGGCCGGGCAGCATGTCGGGCATTCCGGGGAGTTCTGATGCCTCGTGCTGGTCGCCGCTCATGGCAGTGAAGTCTAGTGTTCACGCGGGTTTCCTCCGGGCACGACGGGCCGCGTGAGTTGAGTCTCCCGGTCGGTCCACCCCCGTGATTGACTGACCCTCATGGAACCGGATCGCGACGACGCGCTGGCGGCGCTCGACGACGCGACCCTCCGCGGCATCGCCTACGGGCGCGCCGAGACTGCGGGCGGTGTCAGCCGTGAGGCCGCCGCGCGTGAACTCGCGCTGCGGTATCCCCCGGCACCCCCGCCCGTAGCCCCCGGGTCAGGTGCCGACCGCGCCGAGCCGAGCGAGTTCGACGACGCTGATGATGATCCCGGCCCGTGGTGGACCCGTACTCGTCGCATCGCGGCGGCCGCCGGGCTTGCGAGCATCGGGGTGGGAACCCTCCTCGGCGTCGCCATTGACCGCGTGAGCGACACGCTCGCCGCCGACTCCCTCACCATCTTTGACCGGGCGCCGACGGACGACGAGGCGGCGGCATCCACCATATTTCCCGGCATCGAGGGGGATGCGCGCTCGGAGGTTCGCGAGATCGCGACCGTTGACGACGTGGTCGTGTACGCCGAGATTCTTCCCGTTGACAGCGAGATCGTGCGCAGCGACGTCGGCGAGCGCGTGTGCCTCACGGCGAGATCTGCCGACGAGCAGTTCTTCACTCCGCAGTGCGTCCCGATCGCCGTCTTCGAGTCACAGGGAATCGCGGGCGTGTTGTACGAGTCACCGTTCGGTGGGCTGAACAGCGGGTCTGGCGACGTTCGCACCATCGCGGTCGAGTGGGGGCCCCGCGGTGAGGCGACGGCGACCCTCGTGTCGACTGGGGCGACGAACTGATGGCGAAGGGCGCTGTGATCGCGGCGATTGCTGCGGGCCTCGTCATCGGCGTCGGCCTGGGGCTGTCGAGCGAGAGGCTTGCCGGGTTCGCGCCCACCCCCGCCCTGTCGGTCTTCACTGGCGAGCCCCGCGCGGCCGACCAGTGGGTCCAATCTCTCTACCCCGCCGACGACATCCTTGACACACGCCTCGTCGCCACCGTGGGCGATACCGACGTCTACGCCGTGCGCAGCACCATCGACCTGTCCATTGGGGTTCAGTCGGCCGGGCCCATGGTGTGCATCGTGGCCGAGGCTCCGGGCCTGCGCTACACACCCGACATCTGCACGCCTGAGTCGGTTTTTCGGCAGCAGGGGCTTCGGGGCGTGTTGGCAGGCAGCGCCGACAACCCCGACGCGTTTCTCGTCGCTGTCGCCCCGACCAACCGTCTGCTCACCGTCGTGTGGCATCCGTCGGGAGACATCGAGGTGAGCGACGTCACCGACGAGATCGTGATTGCCCCCGACGATCTCTACACCGACGCGGAGCGAGACGCCGGGCTCGACATCCCTCTCATCAGCGGACTCCGCGGCTCTCTCATCGACCCCGAGGTGGAGGCGTTTCTCGCCGAGTACCTGTCCGAACCTGAACTTGGGCCGGTGCGCATGAGCGAGAGCAGCGGCGCCGGCAACGTCACGGCCAGCTACCTCAGCGTGCACCCGGGTACGCAGCCCGGCCAGCCCCGCGACGTGTGTCTCACCGGCCGTGTCAACAGCGATCTCTTCCCGCCCGCCTGCACGACCATGGCGGCGTTCCGCGATGACGGCCTCGACGTCGAGGTGCCGAGCCGCGAGGGCGGAGTCATCGTCCTGACCGCGATGCCCATGGGAGGCGTCGGCGTCGACACCACCAGGAGCCGCCCCGAATGACCGACGACCCCACTCTCGACACCCTCGACGACGCGACCCTCCGCGGCATCGCGTACGGGCGCGCCGATTCCGAAAGCGAACGGATGCGCGCCCAGCGCGCCGCGCGCATCCTCGCCGACCGCGGCGACCACGCCCGCGGGGCCGAGGCCCTGCTGCCCGCAGCCGCACCCGCCGACGAGCCCGCGGCGAGCGCCGACACGGTCGAGCTCGACGACGACGACCCCACAGGCTGGTGGACACGCTCTCGGCGCATCGGCGCAGCACTGCTCGTCGGCGGCCTCGTCGTCGGGGCGGGCGCCGCGATCGCCTACGAGCGACTCATTCCCACACTCGCCGACGACTCACTAGCCGTGTTCGAGCGCGAAGAATCCGAGGCCGACGCACCGCCGATCGATCAGTTCGGGTCGGGACTGCCGGGCGAGTCGCGCCTCATCGGCACGGTCGGCGACGTCGACATTTACGGCGTGCGCACCGAGTCGGGCGTTCTTTTCGGCTCATCGGCCTTGGGCCCCCAGATCTGTCTCAGCGGGTGGGCAGAGAACGTGCAGTTCATTCCGACGACGTGCACGCCCGAGACGGTGTTCCGCGAGAACGGACTCTCGGGCTCGGTGATCGGGTACGACGTGACCTCCGTCTCGGCGAGCGGCATTCCCGACTTCACGCGGGTGATCGCCGTCGAGTGGGGTCCGCGGGGCCCGGCGACCGTGACCGACATGTCGGCCGAGATCGCGGCGGCCGCCGGAGACGCCTTCAGCGAGGCGCAGCGCGCGGCGGGCGACGACCTGCGGCTCGCCGAGACGCTCGCCGAGCTCGAGGTGGCACCCGAGGCAGTGGCCCTGCTCGTTGACGTGGTGCCCCCGCCGTCGCTCGGGCCGGCGCAGATCGGCGAGTTGACCACGAGCGAGCTCGGCACCGCGCGCGTCTTCGCTAGCATTCACGGGGGCAGCGCCGAGAACCCGCTGGTCTGCGTCGGCGTTCTGGCGCTCGACGAGTTTTCCGACAACTGCGTGCCCGTTGAGGTCTTCCGCCGCGACGGCATCACCCTCGGCATTCCGACGGCTAGCGGTACGTCCTTCTTCAGCCTCGACGCAGACTCCGATGGCACCGTCACAATCATGGAGGAGTCTCGATGATCGATGCCGATCTCGATCGGCTCGACGATGTCGCCCTGCGCGGCATCGCGTACGGGCGCGCCGATTCGGAAATCGAACGGATGCGCGCCCAGCGCGCCGCGCGCATCCTCGCCGATCGCGCGTCGGCGGCGTCCGCCGCGGCAGGCCGTCCCCGGGCGACGATCGACGCGCCATCGCAGCAGCCCCGCCCCGACCAGGCGGGTGCGAACACTGACGAGGACTCCGACGACCCGCCCCGCTGGTGGCGCTCGCCCTGGCGGGTCGGCGTCGCCGCGCTCACGCTGGGGGCCCTCATCGGAGGCGCACTCGGGTACGGCGTGCCCGCCCTGATCGAGAACACGGCACCCGACTCTCTGGCCGTGTTCGACCGGCCGGCGACTCCCATGGACGACGGGCAGCTCGAGCAGTTCTACGGCCAGCGCATCGGCGAAACGCGCCTGCTGCAGACGATCGGTGACATACGCCTCTTCGCCGTGCGCTCGACCTCCGAGTTCATCTTCGGCTCGGGCAACGGGCCACAGATCTGCGTCTTCGCCACCTCCGATCGGGGCGCGTTTCTGCCGTCGAACTGCGTCGCCGAGACGCTGTTTCGCGAGCGAGGCCTCTCGGGCACCCTGATTTCGTTCCGCACCGGGTCGTTCGCCGACAGCACCTCCGACGCCGACCGCTTCATCGACTTCACGTGGGGCCCTCGCGGCGGCATCAACGCCCGCGATGTCACGCGCGAGCTGCGCGAGGCCGACGCGCTCTCCCCCGACGACCTCGCCGCCGGTGAGGGCCTCGCGATCACCGAGCAGATCCGCACCCTCGCGGTCGACTCCACCGTCGCCACCCAGCTCGAGGGCATCGTGCCGCCCGCCTCGCACGGGCCCAGCCGCGTGTCGTCTGCCAGCTCGGGAAACCTGCGTTTCCAGGCGTTCGCGAGCATCCACCCCGACCGGGCCGGCGACTCGGAGGCGCAGGTGTGTCTGACCGTCATGAACGACGACACCCCCCTCGGTTCGTCGTGCGCCCCCGTGAGCGGTTACGAACGCGAGGGGCTCGAGGTGCGAGCGGCGTCAACGATCGTCACCCTGTCGCCGTCGGGGCAGACGCTCTTCCAATTCGGCTGATCCGCCCCGCGACGCGAATTCTCCGAAACCCGCATTCGGCGTGTTTGCGGCCACCGGTGGTCTACTGGCGCCGTGAGTGACACCGGCGAGCTCGAGGCACTCGACGACGCTGCCCTCGCGCGGCTCGCCTACGGGCGCGCCGATTCAGAAAACGATCGGATGCGCGCCGAGCGCGCCGCGCGCATCCTCACCGCCCGCAAACAGGCCGCCGCCCCCACCTTCGTCAGCGCACCGGCGCCGAGCCCCGAGCCAGACCCTGCGATGCCCGACGCCGCGACGTCCGAAGCCGCCGACCACGAGCTGCCGGTCGCGCGCGACCGCGCCCCGCGCTGGGTGCTCGTGACCGCCGCCGTGGCCGCAGCGGCCCTCGTCGGGGGTGCCCTCGTCGGGCAGCTCGCCCCCGCGACTCCCGCCGCCTTCGGGGTCTTCGCCTCGACGGACGCCACCCACACCGACTTTCATGCCGCCGCCTACGCGGATCAGCTTGCGTCGGCGGGCGAGCAACTGTTGTCGGAGGCGCGCATCATCGCCCAGGAAGAACTGCCCGACGGTGGCCGCGTCGACCTCGTCGCCTATCGCTCGGGCCGCGAGGGCGACCCCGCCGAGCGCCGCAGCGCCTGCGTCGCCGTCTTCGGCACCCTCGGCGACGAGGGCGCGGCGCCGCGGCGCTGGGAGCGAACCTGCACCTCCGAACCCGACTTCCTGGCGGCGGGCATCGAGGCGACCCTGAGCCTGACGGGCGTCGAGGTGCGGTACGCCTGGCCCGCCGACCCGGCTGTGACGCCGAGTATCGAGTACGCGCCCACGGGCCCGACATCGGTCGCCGAGTCTCTCGACCTTGCCGGCGACGCCCTCGGCACACTGCGCCCGCAAAACGAAGCGGAGCCGCCGCCGCTCGTCGCGTCGATCATGACCGCCGTTCGACCCGAGAACCGCGGAGCGGTCTTGCTCGGCCCCACCGAACTCGCGCGGGAGGGCGACGAGGCGATCCTCATCGGCTACCTCGCCCCCGGCTCGCTGCCCGGCGCGGAGCTCACCGTGTGCGCGGCCGCCGTGCGGCTCGGCGTCGCGTGGGGTGAGATCGACGAGCGCTGCGTGCCCGTCAGCGACTTCGCCGAGTCGGGCCTTGGCACCGAGCAGAGCCCCAACGCGGGCGTCGGCGTCTTCTCCTACCGCTGGGAGCCCACCGGCGACACGAGCCTCACCGTGCTGCGGCCGTGAGCCCTACCGCGCCCGCGGGTGCGCGAGCGCCCACGCCTCGCGCATGGCGTCGGCGGTGACGAGCGTGTAGATCTGCGTGGTCGCGACCGAGGCATGGCCGAGCAGCTCCTGCACGACGCGCACGTCGGCGCCGCCCTCGAGCAGGTGCGTGGCGAACGAGTGGCGCAGCGTGTGCGGCGACAGCTCGACGTCGAGCTGGGCCCGCTCGGCGGCGCCCCGAATCACGAGCCACGCGCTCTGCCTGCTGAGCGCCTGACCGCGAGCGCCCAAGAACAGGGCCGGGGTCGATGCGCCGCGCGGGGCGAGCAGGGGCCGCGAGCGCACCAGGTACGCGTCGAGTGCCTCGCGGGCGAAGCGGCCGATCGGCACGAGGCGCTGCTTGCGCCCCTTGCCAAACAGCCGCACCATCTCGGCAGCTCCCCCGTCATCGCCCGTGACATCGTCGACCGACAGCCCCACGGCCTCTGAGACGCGCGCGCCCGTCGCGTAGAGCAGCTCCAGCAGGGCGCGATCGCGCAGCATGATCGGGTCGTCTCCGGCGCACGCGTCGAGCAGCCGCTCGACCTCGTTTACCGTGATCGCTTTCGGCAGGCGCCGCGGCTGCTTGGGCGGCTTCTGCTCGGCGGCCACGTTGCGGGCCGCGAGCCCCTCTTCGACGAGAAAGCTGTGCCAGCCGCGCACGCTCGACAGCATGCGGGCGGCGCTCGACGCGGCAACTGGCGCGACACCCGCGGCGGCGGCCACCTCGGGGTCGCGCACGGCCGACACGAAGGCGGCGACGTCGGCCTCGGCGATCGCCGACGGCTCGGTCACCCCGCGCGACGCGAGGTGCGCAAGGTAGCGGTCGAGGTCGCGGCGGTAGGCCGACACGGTGTGCGGCGACCGCCCGCGCTCGAGGGCGACGTGGCGGATGTATCGGTCGACCGCGCGCGCGAGCGCGGGAGGCACCTCGAGCGCCTCCGCCATCGCTAGTCCCGCGCCTGCGGCGTGACGCCCGACGGCGTACCCGTGCGGGTGCGACGCGCGTACTCGGCGAGCACGGCGGCCATGAAGATGCCGTTGCGGGCGCGCCCGGCGAGCACCGCATCCACCGCGTCGTTGACGGCGACCCAGCGCGTGACGATGTCGGCCTCCTCGCCGTCGCGGGCGAACACCTCAGGTGCGGCTGCAAGACCGGTCGCCCGGTAGACGTAAATGATCTCGTCCGAGCCGCCGGGGGTCGTGTGCAGCTGAATCAGCGGCTCCCAGTGCGCGGCCGTGAGGTCGGCCTCCTCGGCGAGCTCGCGCTTCGCCGCCTCGAGCGGATCCTCCCCCGGCACGTCGAGCAACCCCGCGGGCAGCTCCCAATTGCGCTCGCGAATGGGGTGACGGTACTGACGGATGGCGAGCATCCGGTCGTTGTCGTCGATCGCGAGCACCGCGACCGCGCCCGTGTGCGCGACGAATTCGCGCACCAGCTCGCCGTCGCCGAAGGCGAAGCGCTCGCGGCGGATATCCCAGACGGCCCCGTCGAAAACGGTGTCGCTCGAGGCGATCGCCGGCTCGAACGGCTCGTCGGCGAGCGGCGCACCGACCGTCGACAGCTCGCCCACGCGGCTACTCGCCCTCGGACTGCTCGTCGTCGAACAGGCGGCTGGCCTTCTGACGGTCGATGGCCGCGGCGACGAGGCCCGCAAACAGCGGGTGGGCGCGGTTCGGGCGCGAGCGCAGCTCGGGGTGCGCCTGCGTGGCGATGTAGAACGGGTGCTGCTCGCGCGGCAGCTCGACGAACTCCACGAGCGTGCCGTCGGGGCTCGTGCCCGAGAACGACAGGCCGGCCTCAGCGATGCGCTCGCGGTAGGCGTTATTCACTTCGTAGCGGTGGCGGTGCCGCTCGCTGATCGACGACTCGCCGTACAGCTCGCGGGCAAGCGACCCCTCGGCGAGCGCCGCCTCGTAGAGGCCGAGACGCATGGTGCCGCCGAGGTCGCCGCCGTCGATGTGGGCGACCTGCTCGGCCATCGTGGCGATGACCGGAAACTCGGTCTCGGGGTCGAATTCGGTCGAGGATGCTCCGGGCAACTCGGCAAGGTTACGCGCGTACTCGATGACCATGCACTGCATGCCGAGGCACAGGCCCAGGGTGGGGATCATGTTCTCGCGGGCGAAACGCAGCGCGCCGAGCTTGCCCTCGATGCCGCGCACACCGAAGCCCCCGGGCACGCAGATCGCGTCGACGTCGCTCAGGTGCCTGGCCGCGCCCTCGGGGGTCTCGCACTCGTCAGAGGCGATCCAGCGAATCACGGCCTTCGACTGGTGCGCGAAGGCGCCGGCCCGCAGCGCCTCGGTGACGCTCAGGTACGCGTCGGGCAGGTCGATGTACTTGCCGACGAGGCCGATCGTCACCTCGCGCTTCGGCTCGTGCACGGCGGTCAGCAGGTCGGCCCAGCCGTCCCACGCGACGTCGTTCGCCTCGAGGCCGAGCTGGTCGATGATGTACGCGTCGAGGCCCTGGCTGTGCAGCATCGACGGGATGTCGTAGATCGACGGCACGTCGACCGCGTTCACGACGGCCTGCTCGTCGACGTCGCACATCAGCGCGATCTTGCGGCGGTTGGCGCTCGTGACCGGGCGGTCGCTGCGCAGCACCAGCGCATCCGGCTGGATACCGATCGAGCGCAGGGCCGCAACCGAGTGCTGCGTCGGCTTCGTCTTCTGCTCGCCCGAGGCACCCATGAACGGCACGAGCGAGACGTGCACGAAGAACACGTTCTTGCGGCCGAGCTCGTGGCGCACCTGGCGGGCCGACTCGATGAACGGCTGCGACTCGATGTCACCAACCGTGCCACCGATCTCGGTGATGATCACGTCGGGCTGCGGGTCGTCTTCGGCCTGCAGGCGCATGCGGCGCTTGATCTCGTCCGTGATGTGCGGAATCACCTGCACGGTGTCGCCGAGGTACTCGCCGCGGCGCTCCTTCGCGATGACCTGGCTGTAGATCTGGCCGGTCGTGACGTTGGCAGCCTGGTTCAGGTTGATGTCGAGGAAGCGCTCGTAGTGGCCGATGTCGAGGTCGGTCTCGGCCCCGTCGTCGGTGACGAACACCTCGCCGTGCTGGAACGGGTTCATCGTGCCCGGGTCGACGTTCAGGTAGGGGTCGAGCTTCTGCATGACGACGCGAAGGCCCCGCGCGGTGAGCAGGTTGCCGAGGCTTGCCGCCGTCAGGCCCTTGCCGAGAGAGGAGACGACTCCTCCGGTGACGAAGATGTGCTTGGTGACGCGGTCACCGTTCCCGGAGTCTGAAGTGTCTGCCACGGGGTTCTATCGTATCCGACCCGTGACCCCGTGCGCCTCGACGCGCGGAACCGATCGGCGTACCGTGGTCGGCCAGGGGGTTTTCGATGATTCGTCGACGCAGCGCGAAAGAGAAAACGCGAGAAACGGCATCCCGGATGCTCGCCCCGCGCCGCGCGCGCCGCGTCGCGGCGACGCTCGCGGGAACGGTCGCGTTCGCGCTCCTCGCCTCCGCCTGCGCCTCGACTGCGGGGCCCGTCAACCCGGGTGTGCCGATCAGCCAGGCCCTCGAGCAGGGTCTCGACTGGCCCGTCAGTGCGCCGGTGCCCGAGCGCGAACTCGAGGGCCCCGTCGAACCCATCGCCTGGTGGAACCTCGGTGAGACCCGCGAAACCCTGACGTTCATCAGCTACGGCTCGTCGGCGTGCCCGTTCGGCTTCATCGGGCTCGAGGTCGAGGCCGCCGATCGCGTGCGCGTGGTCTTCACCCAGCAAGCCGGCGATGCGTGCACCGACGATCTGCGGGCCTCCCATCACGTGCTTGCCGCCCCCGAGGGGCTCACGGCCGCCGAGGTGGTGGCCGACGTCGAGTGGCGCGAGCCGCGGGCCGACGGTGACGACCGCGTGCAGCAGTTCACCATCATGGTCATTGACCCGAACGTCGAGCCCACCTTCCCGCCGCCCTCGGCCGCGGTCGACGAGTATCCGGGCCTGCCGCCGCTGCTGCCCGAGCCCGCGCCCGACGCGCCGCCGGCCGAGACGCCGCTCGCCTACTGGCTGAGCCCCGTGCTCGAACTGGCGAGCGAGCGCGAACTGACGATCGTGACCTACGGTAGCTCGAGTTGCCCCGTGATCCCGACGGTCGTTGACCCGGGAGCCGGCGAGGGCGTCATCGGCGTGACCCTCCAAGAGCGTCGCGCGCCCGACACGTTCTGCACCGAAGACTTTGCTCCGTTCACGAGCGTGCTCGCCGTGCCGCTCGAGGCAGCAGCGCGCGCCACCACCGTGGAGTTCACGACCGTGCGCACGGGCTCCGACGCCGTGACCGTGTCCGTGCCGATCGTCGACCTGGTGGGGTAGCGGGCGCAGCGGCGCGAGTCGGGCGACGCCGACGCCGCTACGCCTTCGCGAGCGCCCGCGCCTCGGTGAGCAGCTCGCGGGCGTGCTCGAGCCCGGTGTCGCTGTCGGCGAGGCCCGAGAGCAGGCGCGCCATCTCGGCGACCCGCGCCTCACCCTCGAGCTGTGTGACGCTCGACGCCGTGACGGTGCCGTCACGCCCCTTCACAACCGTCAAATGGTTGGTCGCGAACGCGGCGACCTGCGCGAGATGCGTGACGACGATCACCTGGGCGCTCTGGGCGAGCTTCGCGAGGCGCCGCCCGATCTCGATCGCGCTCGCGCCGCCGACGCCAGCGTCGACCTCGTCGAACACAAAGGTTGGCACGGGGTCGGTCTCGGCGATCACAACCTCGAGCGCGAGCATGACGCGCGAGAGCTCACCGCCTGAGGCGCCCTTGCCGAGAGGCCGCGGCTCGGCGCCCGCGTGCGGCTGCAGCAGCAGCGAGACCTGGTCGCGGCCGGATGCTGTCAGCTCGTCGCGCGCGTCAATCGCGACCGTGAGACGCGCATCCGGCATGGCGAGGGCCGCAAACTCGGCGGTGACCGCGTTGGCGAGCCGCGCGGCGGCGGCCTGGCGCAGGGCGGTGACGCGGTCGGCGAGGGCCTCGACCGTTCGGGCGCCCCGCTCGACCTCCTCGGTGAGGCTGACGATGCGGTCGTCGTCTTGGTCGAGCTCCAGCAGGCGCGCAGACCCCGTGTCGAGCAGCTCGACGACGTCGTCGAGGCTCGGGCCGAAGCGGCGAGCGAGGTCGGTGAGGGCGGCGCGACGCTCGTTGACGGCCTCGAGCTCGCGCCCGCCGTCGGTTTCGAGCGAGGCGAGGTAGCCCGAGAGTTCGGTGGCGGCCTCGGTCACGGCGTACCCGGCGGTGGCCAGTTGCTCAACGATGGGGCCGAGCTGCACGTCGTGCGCGCTCACGCGCTCGACCGAGCGACGGGCCGCGTCGATCAGGCCGATCGCGTCGCGGGCCTCGTCGAGCGACTCGCTCGACAGCAGTTCGTGGGCCTGGGCGGCGGCAAGCCGCAGGTCTTCGAGGTTGCCGAGCCGCTCGGCGCGGTCGGCGAGTTCGGCGTCTTCGCCGCGCTGCGGGGCGAGCTGCTCGATCTCGGCGATCGCCGCGCGCAGCTCGTCGGCCTCGCGGGCGCGGTCGTCGCGGGCGCTGGTCAGCCGATCGAGCTCGGCGCGCGCATTGTTCCAGGCGGTGAAGGCGGATCGGTACTCGGCGAGCGCCGACGCAAGTTCAGGCCCTGCGTAGCGGTCGAGCGCCTCGCGCTGGGCGGTGGATGACTTGAGTCGCACCTGGTCGCTCTGCCCGTGCACGACGACGAGCTGCTCACCGAGCTCGCCGAGCACCCCGACCGGAGCCGAGCGCCCGCCGACGACGGCGCGCGAGCGCCCCTCGGCCGACACGGTGCGCGCAAGAATCAGCTCGTCCTCGTCCAGCTCGCCGCCGGCGTCGCGCGCGCGTTCGGCGGCGGAGCCCGTGGGGTCGACAATCCAGCGCCCTTCGACGAGCGCGCGGTCGGCGCCGGAGCGCACGACACCCGCGTCGCCGCGCGCGCCGAGCAGCAGCCCCAGCGCCGTGACAACCATGGTCTTCCCCGCGCCTGTCTCGCCCGTCAGCGCGGTGAAGCCCGGGCCGAGCGGCAGCCGCGCCTCGCCGATGACGCCGAGATCGCGAATCGAAATCTCGTCGATCACCGCGCGTCGCCCTCCGCCGCCTCCGCGCCGAACGCGACATCCGCATCCGCCGCGCCGCCCGCACCCCGATCGGATGCTCGCGGCAGCGTGACCGCGCCGGTCGGGGTCGCGTCGACCTCGGCCCCGCCCCGCCAGCCGTTGACGGGCAGGGCGAACTTCTGCACGAGGCGATCGGTGAAGGGCCCCGGGTGCAGGCGCGCGAGGCGCACCGGCGTCGACGAGCGCCGCGCGACCACGCGGGCGCCCGCCGGCAGGTCGAATGCGCGGCGCCCGTCGCACCAGAGCACGCCGGTCGCGCCGGTGCGGTCGAGCACGTCGACCGACAGCGACGAGTTGGGCCCCACGACGAGCGGCCGGGCAAACAGGGCGTGCGCGCTCAGCGGCACCATGAGCAGCGCGTCGAGGCTCGGCCAAACGACCGGCCCGCCGGCGCTAAACGCGTAGGCGGTCGACCCGGTCGGGGTGGCCATGACGACGCCGTCGGCGCCAAAGCTCGTGAGGGGTCGGCCGTCGACCGCAACCGCGAGGTCGAGCATGCGCTCGCGGCTGGCCTTTTCGACCGTGGCCTCGTTGAGCGCCCAGGTCTGCCAGATGACCTCGCCGTCGACCTTCACCCGCACCGAGAGCGTCATGCGCTCTTCGACGAGGTAGTCGCGGTCGAGCGCACGGGCCACCGCGTCGGCGAGGTCGTCGCGCTCGCTCTCGGCGAGGAACCCCACGTGCCCGAGGTTCACGCCGAGTAGCGGAGCCGAACCGCCGCGCACCAGTTCGGCCGCGCGCAGAATTGTGCCGTCGCCGCCGAGCACGATGACGAGCTCGACATCACCGACGGCAACGTCATGCTTGTTGCCGGTATCGGAGTCGTCGAGCACCCGCAGGGCGGCGCCCCCGGTGGCCGCGCGCAGGTCGTCGACGCTGTCGGTCGCAACGACCGGGGTGAGCCCAGCGTCGGCGAGTAGGCGGCACACGGTGACGCCCGCCTCGAGCGACTCGTCGCGGCCCGTGTGGGCGACGACGAGGATGTGGCGTTCTGTCACGGGGCTCCTTAGGCGGGTGGCTGATCGGCGGCCCCGGGGGCCCCGGTCACGTGTGCGCGAGCGAGCTCCGCTGCGCGCGACCTCCATTGTGACGGATCGACCCCGTGCGCACGTCGGAAGACGGCCAGGTACTCGTGATTGCCGTATGTTCCCACCAGCGGGGAGGAGATCAGGGCCGAGGCGGCAAGCCCCTCGTCAGCGGCCGCCCAGAGCACGCCCATGATCGCGTCTTCGCGGGCCGCGGGGTCGCGCACGATGCCCTCGCGAATACCCTGGCGGCCCACCTCGAACTGCGGCTTGATCAGCAGCACGTAGTCGGCGTCAACTCCGGCGGTCGCGACGAGCGCCGGCAGTACGAGGCCCAGCGAGATAAAGCTGAGGTCGCCGACCACGATGCGCGGAGCCTCCGCGACCCCGCTCACCCGTGTCAGCAGCTCGGGGCTCAGCTCGCGCGCGTTGACCCCCTCGACGACCGCGACGCGCGCGTCGAGCGCGATGCGCGCATCCAATTGCCCGTGTCCGACGTCGAGTGCGATGACGGTCGACGCGCCGCGTTCGAGCAGCACCTCGGTGAATCCGCCGGTCGATGCCCCCACGTCGAGGGCGATCGCGCCATCAATCGGCAGCGGGCGCCCCGCGGCGGCTTCGGCGTCGAGCGCCGCGATCAGCTTGTGGGCGGCGCGGCTGACATACGGGCTCTCGCCCTCCACGCCCACAACATCGGATGCGCGCACCGCGTACGCGGGCTTCGTCACGACGCGCCCGCCCACGCTGACGCGCCCGGCCTGAATCGCCTCGCGCGCGGCGCTCCGCGAGCGCGACAGTCCCGCGTCGACGAGTGCCACGTCGAGGCGCCCAGTCACCCCGGAGCCGCCGCCGCGAGCCGCGCCACCCTGCCCCGCGCCACCGTCCGTCGTCGTCACGCCTCGAGCTGCTGCCGCAGGGCGTCGTGCAGGTGGGCGAAGGCCGCCGCGCGGTCGCCGAGCGGCTGATCCTCGATCACGGCGAGCTGTGACAGCAGGCCCTCGTCGGGCGTGTCGGCGTCACTCTCGGCTGCCGTGTCGCCGAACTCGTTCGGCACCTCGTCGACGCCGTCGCGCCCGCCCGCCTCACTCATGGTCACGAATATAGCTGCGGGTCGACGTCGAGACCCCAGATTTGCAGCCCCGATGCCCACACGATGGCGGCTCCGGCGCGCAGCAGGTCGACGGGGTCGTCGCCCGCCCGGGCCACGCGCACCAAGTGCTGCTTCATGCGCACAACGGCCTTGCCGCACGTCACGGTGCGCACGCCATCGGCGTCGACCTCCTCGGCCACGTCGGGGTACGGCGTGAACAGCTCGCGCAGGTCGCGCAAAATGTACGCCGGCCGCTGCTCAGGAGTCGCCGCGAGAACCTGCTTCGCCTGATCGATGCCAGTCAACACGAGTGCGCTCGTGAGCCCGGCCCGGTTGGCGCCGGCAATGTCGGTGTCGAGGCGATCGCCGATCGCGAGCGGGTTCGTCGAGCCGAAGCGCTCAAGCGCCTCGTCGTAGATGGGCTTTTCGGGCTTGCCCGCGAACACGGGCAGGCGCCCCACGGCGAGGTGCACCGCAGACACGAGCGTGCCATTACCCGGAGCAATGCCGCGCTTCTGCGGGATCGTCCAGTCGGTGTTGGTCGCCACCCAGTGCACGTGCTCGTGCTGCAGCGCGAAGCTCGCCTCGGCGAGGTGCTCCCACCCCACGTGCGGCGCGAAGCCCTGCACCACCGCGTCGGGCTGGTCCTCGGCCGAGCGGGTGATGCGGTAGCCGGCCTTCTCGAGTTCGGCCGTGATGCCCTCGCCCCCGACCACCATGACGAGCGCGCCCGGCTCGACGAGGGTGGCGAGAACGCGCAGCGCGGCTTGGGGGCTCGTCACCACGTCGTCCGCCGCGACCGACAGCCCGAACGACGAGAGGTGCTCGGCGACGGAGGCGTCGGTGCGCGAGGCGTTGTTCGTCAGGTAGGCGACGCGCGTCGAACGCGCCGCCTTCTGGATGCTCGTCACGGCGTGATCAACCGGGTCCGGTCCGCGATACACCACCCCGTCGAGATCGAGCAGCAGAGCGTCACGCCCGTCAAGCGGCGTCGGAGTCTTCTTAGCGAACATCGTCACCCTCCGCGGGGGTCGATGCCTCGCCCTCGGAAACGTCACCATCAGCGGTGCTGTCGTCGGCCGTATGCGCAGCGCTCGCGGCGCCCTCATCGTCGACGAACTCGAGCTCCTCCTCAATGACCTCGATCTCGTCGCTCGAGCCACCGTTTTCGGCCTCGGCAATCGCCTCGGCGGCGACATCGGCGCGGCGGCCCCACTCGGCCGCCTCATCGTCGCGGCCCAGCTCAGCGAGCACGACGGCGTACGAATCGAACAGCGCCGGGCTGAAGCGGTACGCGGTCGACGGGTCCAGCTGCGGAATCTCGAGCTCGCGCAGCGCAGCCTCAGTCTGACCGAGGTCGAGTCGCGCGCCCGACAGTGCGATCGCCAGCTCCACGCGGGTGCCCACGCTCAGGGTCGCGCGGTCGACGCTGCGGCCCAGCTCGAGCGCCTTCTCGGGGCGCCCGAGCCCGCGCTCGCAGTCAACCATGAGCGGCAGCTGCTCGTTCGAGCCACTGATTCGTCGGTGGGTGCGCAGTTCACGCAGCGCCAGGGCAAAGTCGCCGGTCAGGTACGCAGTGATGCCGAGCGTCTCGCGCGCCACCGCAATGCGGCCGGCGCGACGGGCCGCGGCCTGCGCGTGCTTGTGCGCCAGCTCGGGGTCGTCATCGATCAGGCGCGCAGCCATCACGAGGTGCTGCGACACCCGCTCGGCGTTCTCTTTACTGAGGGCCTTCAGTTCGGCGCGAGCGACGCGGTCGAGCTCCTTGCCGGTCACATCCTCCGGAATGCGCGGGTCGTCGTGGCGGGGAACATCGTCACCGTCTGTCCGGCGCGGACGAATCCCCCCGGTCGGCCGATCGGATGCGCGTCCCGCGCCCGCACGCGGAGCGTGCTCGCGGCGCCCGTCACCCTCTCGACGCGGCCCGCCCGCCCCGTCACGACGGGGCCGGCTCTCCCCGTCCCGCTGGGGCCGAGCATCGCCATCGCGACGCGGGCGACTGTCGCCGTCGCGACGCGGGCGACTGTCACCGTCGCGGCGCGGGCGGGAATCGCCCTCACGACGCGGATGCGAGTCCCCGTCACGACGCGGACGAGCATCGCCATCACGACGCGGGCGGGATTCGCCATCACGTCGCGGTCGAGCGTCGCCGTCGCGGGACGGCCGACCCGGTCCACCGCCACGCGGGCGAGCGTCAGCGTCGCGCGAGGGCAGCGATTCACGCGCGGGGCGTCCTCGATCGTCAGCGTTCCGGCGCGGGTGACGATCGTCATCCCGGCGCGGGCGGTCGTGCTTCTCTGACATGGTTCTCCTCGCGCTGCACATAAGTGCGTTAACGCGAAATGGCCACCCATCACTGGGTGGCCATTTCACAAAGAAGTCCGGCGGTGTCCTACTCTCCCACGAGGTCCCCCTCGCAGTACCATCGGCGCAGAAGGTCTTAGCTTCCGGGTTCGGAATGTAACCGGGCGTTTCCCCTTCGCTATGGCCGCCGAAACACTATTGATTTATCAATCGTTTACGGACAGACATGCCAAGCACTGCTCTCACAGTGTGCTGTCTGTGCGTAGTTCTCGACCGTAAATCGAGAACCACAAAGTGGACGCGAGCGCATACTCAACCCTCCCGAGGGAAGGTGTTGTCAAGTTATCGGCTTATTAGTACAGGTCAGCTGCAAGGGTCTTTAGTCCCCTCTTCCACATCCTGCCTATCAACCCAGTCGTCTGGCTGGGAGCCTCTCGTCCCGAAGGACTTGGAAGACTCATCTTGAGGCCGGCTTCCCGCTTAGATGCTTTCAGCGGTTATCCATCCCGAACGTAGCTAATCAGCGGTGCTCCTGGCGGAACAACTGACACACCAGAGGTTCGTCCAACCCGGTCCTCTCGTACTAGGGTCAGATCCTCTCAATCTTCCTGCGCGCGCAGAGGATAGGGACCGAACTGTCTCACGACGTTCTAAACCCAGCTCGCGTACCGCTTTAATGGGCGAACAGCCCAACCCTTGGGACCTACTCCAGCCCCAGGATGCGACGAGCCGACATCGAGGTGCCAAACCATGCCGTCGATATGGACTCTTGGGCAAGATCAGCCTGTTATCCCCGAGGTACCTTTTATCCGTTGAGCGACAGCGCTTCCACAAGCCACTGCCGGATCACTAGTCCCGACTTTCGTCCCTGCTCGACCTGTCAGTCTCGCAGTCAAGCTCCCTTGTGCACTTACACTCGACACCTGATTGCCAACCAGGTTGAGGGAACCTTTGGGCGCCTCCGTTACTTTTTGGGAGGCAACCGCCCCAGTTAAACTACCCATCAGGCACTGTCCCTGAACCGGATTACGGTTCTAAGTTAGACATCCAGAGTGACCAGAGTGGTATTTCAACAACGACTCCACAGACACTAGCGTGCCCGCTTCACAGTCTCCCACCTATCCTACACAAGCCACACCGAACACCAATACCAAACTGTAGTAAAGGTCACGGGGTCTTTCCGTCCTTCTGCGCGTAACGAGCATCTTTACTCGTAGTGCAATTTCGCCGAGTTCGCGGTTGAGACAGCTGGGAAGTCGTTACGCCATTCGTGCAGGTCGGAACTTACCCGACAAGGAATTTCGCTACCTTAGGATGGTTATAGTTACCACCGCCGTTTACTGGGGCTTAAATTCAGAGCTTCGCTTGCGCTAACCCCTCCTCTTAACCTTCCAGCACCGGGCAGGCGTCAGTCCGTATACATCGTCTTGCGACTTGGCACGGACCTGTGTTTTTAGTAAACAGTCGCTTCCCACTGGTCTCTGCGGCCTTCAACGCTCCAGGAGTAAATCCCTTCACGAATCCGGCCCCCCTTCTCCCGAAGTTACGGGGGCATTTTGCCGAGTTCCTTAACCACGATTCTCTCGATCTCCTTGGTATTCTCTACCTGACCACCTGAGTCGGTTTGGGGTACGGGCGGCTAGAACCTCGCGTCGATGCTTTTCTCGGCAGCATAGGATCACTGATTTCTCCCGTGAGGGATACGCATCGGATCTCAGGCTATGTGAGAGACGGATTTGCCTATCTCTCGCCCTACGTCCTTACACCGGGACAACCATCGCCCGGCTCAGCTACCTTCCTGCGTCACACCTGTTAATACGCTAGCCGCACCAGCATGGGGTCGAGTGCTAGCCCTCAGCTCGCCACACCCGAAGGTGTATTGAAAAGAGGATTCGGACTCTTAGCACTACTGGATTAGCTTGGGCGGTTCTTCGCCGGTACGGGAATATCAACCCGTTGTCCATCGACTACGCCTGTCGGCCTCGCCTTAGGTCCCGACTTACCCAGGGCGGATTAGCCTGGCCCTGGAACCCTTGGTCTTTCGGAGGACGGGTTTCTCACCCGTCTTTCGCTACTCATGCCTGCATTCTCACTCGTGTGGCCTCCACGGCTGGTTTACACCGCCGCTTCACTGGCCACACGACGCTCTCCTACCGATCCGTACGGCTGGACCACGAAGGCCTACCAAATATACGAATCCTACGACTTCGGTGCTGTGCTTGAGCCCCGTTACATTGTCGGCGCGGAATCACTTGACCAGTGAGCTATTACGCACTCTTTCAAGGGTGGCTGCTTCTAAGCCAACCTCCTGGTTGTCTATGCAACTCCACATCCTTTCCCACTTAGCACAGGCTTAGGGACCTTAGTCGGTAGTCTGGGTTGTTTCCCTCTCGACGATGAAGCTTATCCCCCACCGTCTCACTGCTGCGCTCTCACTTACCGGCATTCGGAGTTTGGCTGACGTCAGTAACCTTTTGGGGCCCATCGGCCATCCAGTAGCTCTACCTCCGGCAAGAAACACGCAACGCTGCACCTAAATGCATTTCGGAGAGAACCAGCTATCACGAAGTTTGATTGGCCTTTCACCCCTATCCACAGCTCATCCCCTCAGTTTTCAACCTAAGTGGGTTCGGTCCTCCACGACGTCTTACCGTCGCTTCAACCTGGCCATGGATAGATCACTTCGCTTCGGGTCTAGGACATGCGACTGAATCGCCCTATTCAGACTCGCTTTCGCTACGGCTACCCCTCACGGGTTAACCTCGCCACATATCGCTAACTCGCAGGCTCATTCTTCAAAAGGCACGCTGTCAGGGCTACTAGGGCCCCTCCAACGGTTTGTAAGCAAATGGTTTCAGGTACTATTTCACTCCCCTCCCGGGGTACTTTTCACCTTTCCCTCACGGTACTTGTCCGCTATCGGTCATCTGGGAGTATTTAGGCTTATCAGGTGGTCCTGACAGATTCACACGGGATTTCTCGGGCCCCGTGCTACTTGGGATACTCTCCGGGCCATTACGACATTTCGACTACGGGGCTGGCACCCTCTGTGGCTGGCCTTTCAATGCCATTCGTCTATATCGCGCTGTAACCCTTGCTGTTCGGCAGAACAACAGGAAAGTCCCGCAACCCCGACCATGCAACGCCTGCCGGCTATCACACATGATCGGTTTAGCCTCTTCCGGTTTCGCTCGCCACTACTAACGGAATCACTTTTGTTTTCTCTTCCTGTGGGTACTGAGATGTTTCACTTCCCCACGTTCCCTCTACCCGCCCTATATATTCAGGCGGGAGTCACTAGGTCGCACAAGTACGCCCAGCGGGGTTTCCCCATTCGGACATCCTCGGATCAGGGCTCGCTTATCAGCTCCCCGAGGCTTATCGCAGATTGCTACGTCCTTCTTCGGCTCCAGATGCCAAGGCATCCACCATTTGCTCTTAGAAACTTGACTACATGAGTATGAATCGATCGACAGCATCTCCCCCGAAGGTTCGACGCTGCAGATTGACCAATGATCTAAATAAATCTAGATCGTAGATCTGATACCCGAAGGCATCAGTTCTAAGATGCTCGCGTCCACTGTGTAGTTCTCAACATACGGTCGGCACTCCCTGCAGTCAGCCAACATGGCGACTGCCCAGAAGTCCGAGGTTCCTAGCTCGGGTTTCCCCGCGCCCGGTCCCTCAGGACCCAACAGCGTGCACGTCGCCAGCATCCGACGGCTTGATTTCCTGTCCCGAGGGACGTACTGACAAGCCGGCTTCCGCCGACGACCTAAATCAATGTTCCACCCTTGAGCAAACCGGCTGAGAACGTTCGTCTCAGTTCCGGCTCTGGATGCAGCTGCCGAAGCAGCGCATCAGAAGCTCCTTAGAAAGGAGGTGATCCAGCCGCACCTTCCGGTACGGCTACCTTGTTACGACTTAGTCCTAATCACCGATCCCACCTTCGACAGCTCCCTCCTTGCGGTTGGGCCACTGGCTTCGGGTGTTACCGACTTTCATGACTTGACGGGCGGTGTGTACAAGGCCCGGGAACGTATTCACCGTGACGTTGCTGATTCACGATTACTAGCGACTCCAACTTCATGGGGTCGAGTTGCAGACCCCAATCCGAACTGAGACCGGCTTTTTGGGATTCGCTCCACCTTGCGGTATTGCAGCCCTTTGTACCGGCCATTGTAGCATGCGTGAAGCCCAAGACATAAGGGGCATGATGATTTGACGTCATCCCCACCTTCCTCCGAGTTGACCCCGGCAGTCTCCCATGAGTTCCCACCATTACGTGCTGGCAACATAGGACGAGGGTTGCGCTCGTTGCGGGACTTAACCCAACATCTCACGACACGAGCTGACGACAACCATGCACCACCTGTATAGAGACCTTGCGGGGCGTACATTTCTGCACGTTTCCTCTATATGTCAAGCCTTGGTAAGGTTCTTCGCGTTGCATCGAATTAATCCGCATGCTCCGCCGCTTGTGCGGGCCCCCGTCAATTCCTTTGAGTTTTAGTCTTGCGACCGTACTCCCCAGGCGGGGAACTTAATGCGTTAGCTGCGACACAGAAACCGTGGAATGGTCCCTACATCTAGTTCCCAACGTTTACGGCATGGACTACCAGGGTATCTAATCCTGTTCGCTCCCCATGCTTTCGCTCCTCAGCGTCAGTTACGGCCCAGAGATCTGCCTTCGCCATCGGTGTTCCTCCTGATATCTGCGCATTCCACCGCTACACCAGGAATTCCAATCTCCCCTACCGCACTCTAGTTTGCCCGTACCCACTGCAGGCGCGAGGTTGAGCCTCGCGTTTTCACAGCAGACGCGACAAACCGCCTACGAGCTCTTTACGCCCAATAATTCCGGACAACGCTTGCACCCTACGTATTACCGCGGCTGCTGGCACGTAGTTAGCCGGTGCTTTTTCTGCAGGTACCGTCACTTTCGCTTCTTCCCTGCTAAAAGAGGTTTACAACCCGAAGGCCGTCGTCCCTCACGCGGCGTTGCTGCATCAGGCTTTCGCCCATTGTGCAATATTCCCCACTGCTGCCTCCCGTAGGAGTCTGGGCCGTGTCTCAGTCCCAGTGTGGCCGGTCACCCTCTCAGGCCGGCTACCCGTCGTCGCCTTGGTGAGCCGTTACCTCACCAACTAGCTGATAGGCCGCGAGTCCATCCTTGACCGAAGTTCTTTCCAGCTAATGACCATGCGGTCTCAGCTCGTATCCGGTATTAGACGTCGTTTCCAACGCTTATCCCAGAGTCAAGGGCAGGTTACTCACGTGTTACTCACCCGTTCGCCACTAATCCACCAGAGCAAGCTCCGGCTTCATCGTTCGACTTGCATGTGTTAAGCACGCCGCCAGCGTTCGTCCTGAGCCAGGATCAAACTCTCCGTAAATGTTTATCTGCTCGGCAGCAAGCTGCCGGCACATTTGGTGTGAAGTACCGAAGTACCGCACGAGTTCAATCTGACTGAAGTTGAATATCTACTGACATTCGTTTCAATCCAAAGGAATCTCATCCGGTTGGTCGAGACCAACCGTCGAGGTTATTTGGCATTGACTTAGTGCACGCTGTTGAGTTCTCAAGGATCGGACGCTCCTGGTGGTCGGCCTCTCGACCGCCCTGCCAGGGCAACTTTCCTACTGTAACCACCCGGGAGACACTCTGCAAATCGGATGTTCCGGTGATCCGGACATCGTGTTGCAGTGTCTAACCTGCGGGGGGAGTTGGAATCCTACTTGGCGATGAGCGCACCCGCAAGGGCTGCTCTGTCTTGGAGGATTCAGGCCCGGTAGCTGGCTTCGAGCTTCTCGCTCTTTCCGCTCCGTCGGGCTGACAAGAGAAGACATTACGGGCGTTTGGGACACTCGGCAAATCTCGACCGTATCCCGGGCGTGTCGCGCCGAACTCCCCCGAGTTTCCGGGGGTTCCGGGCCAGACGCCGCCCCCGCTACCGCGGGAAGCGCAGCCCCGCGAGGGTCTTCTTGCCCCGACGAAGAACCGCGACTCCCCCGGCCAGGGCGGCTGAGCCCAGCAGCTGGTCCTCGCTGTCGACCTTCGCGTTGTTGACCGACACCCCACCCTGGGCGATCGCGCGCCGCGCGTCGCTCGCACTCGAGCTGAGCCCCGTCGCGACGAGGGCTGCCACGACGGTGTCGTCGGCCGTGACATCCGCCCCGGGCAACTCCGCGACGGCCGCGCGCAGCGTGGCCGCATCCAATTCGGCGAGATCCCCCTGCCCGAAGAGGGCGTGAGAGGCGGCGATCGCCGCGCGAACCGCATCCTCACCGTGCACGAGACCGGTCACCTCGAGAGCGAGCCGGCGCTGGGCGGCCCGGCGGAATGGTTCGTCGGCGACAAGACGCGCGTAGTCGTCGATCTCGTCACGGCTCAGGAAGGTGAACACCTTCAGGCGGTCAACCACGTCGGCGTCGTCGGTGTTGAGCCAGAACTGGTACATCGTGTACGGCGAGCACATCGCCGCATCGAGCCAGATGGCGTTGCCCTCGCTCTTGCCAAACTTCGTGCCGTCGCTGTTCGTGATGAGCGGCGTGCCGATGGCGTGCACGCTCACCCCCTCGGCCTTGTGCACGAGGTCAGTGCCGCTCGTCAGGTTGCCCCACTGGTCGCTGCCGCCGGTCTGCAAGATGCAGCCGTGCTGGCGGTACAGCTCGAGGAAGTCATAGCCCTGCAGAATCTGGTAGCTGAACTCGGTGTACGAGATACCGGCATCAGAGTTCAGGCGGGCGGCGACCGCGTCTTTCTTCAGCATCGTGCCGACGCGGAAGTACTTGCCCACATCGCGCAGGAAGTCGATGGCGCTGAGACCCGCCGTCCAGTCGAGATTGTTCACGAGCGTCACGGCGTTCGGGCCATCGGCCGACAGGAAGCGACTGACCTGCTGCTGCAGGTACCCCACCCACTCGGCGACGGTCTCGCGATCGTTCAACTGGCGTTCGGCCGTCGGGCGCGGGTCGCCGATGAGGCCCGTCGAGCCGCCGACGAGGGCGAGCGGGCGGTGGCCGGCAAGCTGCAGGCGTCGCATCAGCAGCAGCTGCACGAGATTGCCGAGGTGCAGGCTCGGCGCGGTCGGGTCGAAGCCGCAGTAGTAGGTGATCGGGTCGCCGGCCAAGACATCGCGCAAGGCCTCGGCGTCGGTCGAGACGTGCACGAGACCCCTCCACTGCAGCTCGTCCCAGAGGGTGTCGAAGCTGTCATCGAGGCGCGGCGCGGTCAGCGTTTCAGGGGCGTCGGTCACCCGACGAGGCTATCAGCGGGCGGGTGGTCGGCCGCGGGGAGCGGCCGCGCGATAGGGCGACACCGTCGGCTCGCCGGCGATCCAGAATCGCCAGGGATGCGCATCCCCATCGCCGCCCGGACCGGCGACGCCGACGCGGGGGCCGGTGGCGATCGCGGAGGCGGGGATCGCCGGGTGAACCTCGAGACGCAGCCGGTCGAGCTCGGGACGGTCGAGGGGCGCGAGCGGGGTGCCCGAATCGCCGAGCGTCACCCCGAGCGCTTGGGCGAGGCGGGCGGGGCCGCGCGCGAGGTCGCGGGGCGGGATGCGGCGGGTGGCGACTCCCCCGCGGCGGCGCTCGGTCGCGAGCACCTCGCCGACCACCACCTCGCCCGCGCGGATGAGCAGACCCGAGGCCGTGCCCGCCTCACCGCAGACCAGGTTGACGCAGGTGTGCATGCCGTAGGTGACGTACGCGTACACGTGACCGGCACCCAGAAACATGGGCCGCGTGCGCGGGGTTTCGCCGCGGAAGGCGTGCGATCCGGGGTCGTCGGAACCGCGGTAGGCCTCGACCTCGGTGATACGCACGGCGACTCCGCGGCCGTGCAGCACGGAGCCGAGCAGTCGCGGGGCGGCGTCGAGCGGGTCGGCGGCGAGCAGTGCCTCCGCGACGGGGTCGGGCAGCGCCGCGGTCCCGTCAGCAGCGGTCACGGAGTCGTTGCTCGGAGCCGTCACGCGAGGGCGGCGAGCCGCTCGTCGAGGTGCGCGCGCTGCGCGGCGACGGCGGACGCAGCGGTGCCGCCGACGCCCGAGCGTGAGGCGATCGAACCCTCGACCGTGAGCACGCTGCGCACCTCGCCCGTCAGTCGCGGATCGATGGACGCGTAGTCGGCGTCACTCGGCTCGTGCAGCTCGAGGCCCGCGCGCTCACAGTGCGCGACGAGCGCGCCCGAGATCTCGTGCGCCTCGCGGAAGGGCACGCCCTGCCGCACCAACCAGTCGGCGACGTCGGTGGCCAGCGAGAAGCCCTGCGGCGCGAGTGTCGCCATCCGCTCGGTGTCAAACCGCAGCGTGGCGACCATGCCCGTGAACGCGGGAAGCAGCACCTCGAGCGTTTCGACCGCGTCGAAGACGGGCTCCTTGTCCTCCTGCAGGTCGCGGTTGTAGGCGAGCGGGAGGCCCTTGAGCGTCGTGAGCAGCCCCGTGAGCGAGCCGATCATACGGCCGACCTTGCCGCGCGCGAGCTCGGCGATATCGGGGTTCTTCTTCTGCGGCATGATCGACGACCCCGTCGAATAGCCGTCGTCGAGGGTGACGAAGCCAAACTCGCGGGTGTTCCAGATGATGATCTCTTCCGCGAGGCGAGACAGGTCGACGCCAATCTGCGCGGCGACATACGCGAACTCGGCGACCAGGTCGCGGGCGCTCGTGGCGTCGATGGAGTTCTCGGTCGGGCCCGAGAAGCCGAGGCGCGCGGCGACGAGGGCCGGGTCAAGGCCGAGCGAGCTGCCCGCGAGGGCTCCGGCGCCGTACGGCGAGCGGTCGGCGCGCGCCGCGAAGTCGCGCAGGCGCTCGATGTCGCGCACGAGCGGCCAGGCGTGCGCCAAGAGGTGGTGCGCGAGCAGCACCGGCTGCGCGTGCTGCAGGTGGGTGCGGCCCGGCATGACCGCGCCCGGGTGCGCGTCGGCCTGGGCAGCGAGCGCCCCGATTAGCGCACGCAGCTCGTCGGCGATCACGCGGCCGTGGTCGCGCAGGTACATGCGGACGAGCGTCGCGATCTGGTCATTGCGGCTGCGGCCCGCGCGCAACTTGCCGCCGAGCTCCGGGCCTGCCTCCGCCACGAGCGCCGCCTCGAGGGCGCCGTGCACGTCTTCGTCTTCGGGGCGAGGGGCGAGCGTGCCGTCTCGGAAACGCGCCTCGATGCTCTCGAGTGCGGCGAGCATCCGCGTGAGCTCATCGTCGGTGAGATAGCCGGCCGCGGCGAGCGCCTCCGCGTGCGCCCGCGAGCCCGCGAGGTCGTACGGAGCGAGCTGCCAGTCGAAGTGGGTCGAGCGGCTCAGCCGCTGCAGTTCGGGCGAGGGGCCCGACGAGAAGCGGCCGCCCCAGAGCGAGCCCTCGTTGGTGGCGCCGCTCACGCGCGCGCCCCCGAGCCGCCGGCCGAGCGCGCGAGCAGCCACACCATCAGGGCCTTTTGGGCGTGCAGGCGGTTTTCGGCCTCGTCCCAGATCACGCTCTGCGGGCCATCGATCACACCCTCGGTCACCTCGTAGCCGCGGTCGGCGGGGAGGCAGTGCAGGAAGAGTGCGTCATCGGCGGCGTGCGCCATGAGCGCCTCATCGACGCGGTAGGGCGACATGATCGCGACGCGGGCGGCCTTCTGGTCTTCTTTGCCCATCGACACCCAGGTGTCGGTCACCACGACATCAGCACCCGCAACCGCCTCGCGCGGGTCGGTCGTCACGGTGATCGAGCCGCCCGTCTCGGCCGCGATGCGGCGGGCGTCGTCGAGCACGGCGGGTTTCGGGTGGTACTCGGCGGGGCTGCCGACGCGCACGTGCATGCCCGCGGTGGCGCCCGCGAGCAGGTACGAGTGCACCATGTTGTCGGCGCCGTCACCGATAAAGGCGACGGTGAGACCGGCGAGCTCGCCCTTGTGCTCGCGGATCGTCAGTAGGTCGGCGAGCAGCTGGCACGGGTGGAAATCGTCGCTCAGCGCGTTGATGACGGGCACCGTCGTGCCGGCCGCCATCTCTTCGAGGCCTGCCTGCGCGTAGGTGCGCCACACGATCGCCGACACCATGCGCTCGAGCACGCGCGCCGTGTCGGACGGCGTCTCTTTTCCACCCAACTGGCTGGAGGCGGTCGAGATGATGAGCGGCTGGCCGCCGAGGTCTGCGATGCCGACGGCGAAGCTGACCCGCGTACGGGTCGACGACTTGTCGAAGATCACCGCTACCGTCTGCGGGCCGGCGAGCGGGCGCTCGGCGTAGCGGTCAGCCTTCAGGCGGGCGGCGAGGTCGAGGATCTCGCGTTGCTCGGCGGGGGTGATGTCGTCGTCGCGCAGGAAGTGACGGGTTGCGGTCGCGGTCATGATGCGGCCTCCAGGCTCTCGGCGAACAGGGTCAGGAATTCGGCGATCTCAGCGTCGCCAATGATGAGCGGCGGGGCGAGACGGATGGTCGTGGCATTCGGCGCGTTGACGATCAGCCCGCGACGCATCGCCTCGTCGACAACGCGCTGGGCGACCTCGCCGGCGAGGCCCACGCCGAGGAGCAGGCCGCGGCCGCGCACCTCGGTGACGAGCGGGCTGCCGAGTCCGAGGATTCCGGCGCGCAGCTCGTCGCCGCGGCGGCGGGCGTTACCGACAAGGTCGGCACGCTCAATCTCGGCGAGGACGGCGTCGGCAGCGCCCGTTGCGAGCGGGTTGCCGCCAAACGTGGAGCCGTGCTGGCCGAGCGTGAACAGGTCGCTTGCGGCTCCCGTCGTGACGAGGGCCCCGACGGGCACTCCCCCGCCGATGCCCTTTGCGAGCACCCACGCGTCGGGGATGACGCCCTCGTGCTGCGTGGCGAACCAGTCGCCGGTGCGACCGGCGCCCGTCTGAATCTCGTCGGCAATGAGCAGCGCGCCGTGCCGGGTGGTCAGCTCGCGAGCCGCCGTCAGGAATCCCTCGGGTAGCGGCATGACGCCCGCCTCACCCTTGATCGGCTCGAGCAGCACCGCGGCGACGTCGTCGCCCATGGCCGCCTCGAGCGCCGCGAGGTTCGTGGGGATGTGCTCGGCGCCCGGAAGCATCGGCTCGAACGGTGCGCGCAGGGCCGGCTTGCCCGTCACGGCGAGCGCCCCCATCGTGCGGCCGTGAAAGCCGTTCTCGAAGGCGATGATGCGCGGGCGCCCGGTGCGACGGGCGAGCTTCACGGCCGCCTCGATCGCCTCGGCGCCCGAGTTGGCCGGGTACACGCGGCCCGTCTCACCCGCGCCCGTCAGCCGCACGAGGCGCTCGGCGAAGGCGATGCCCTGCGGTGTCGTCACGTAGTTCGAGACGTGAATCAGGCGCGCCGCCTGCTCGGCGACGGCATCCACCAGAGCGGGATGCGCGTGCCCGAGCGAATTGACGGCGATGCCGGCGAGAAAGTCGAGGAAGCGCCGGCCGTCGGCGTCCCATACGTATGCGCCCTCACCGCGCACGAACACGGCCTGCGGAACGGGAGCGGAGCGCATCGCGACGCGCGCGAATCGGGCGCGCAGAGCATCCGATTCGGGGGTCTGTTCGGGAAGGAGCGGGCTCATGCGGGAACCACCTCGGTGCCGAAACCCTGCTTCGTGAAGATCTCGAGCAGGATGGAGTGCGGCTGGCGGCCGTCGATGATCGCGGCGCGCTTCACGCCCCCGTCGACGGCGTCGAGGCACGCGGTCATCTTCGGGATCATGCCCGACTCGAGGCTCGGCACGAGGGCGCGAAGTTCTGACGCGGTGATGCTCGACACGAGCGAGTCGCGGTTCGGCCAGTCGCTGTAGAGGCCAGCGACGTCGGTGAGCACGATCAGTTTTTCGGCCTGCAGAGCGATCGCGAGGGCCGCGGCGGCGGCGTCGGCGTTCACATTGAGACTCTGGCCCGGGTGATCGACGTCGGGCGCGATCGACGAGACGACCGGGATACGACCGGCATCGAGGTGCGCGAACACCACCGAGGGGTCGACGTGAACGACATCGCCCACGTGGCCCAGATCGACCTCTTCGCCGTCGACCATCACGCCGCGCTTGCGCCCCTGGAAGAGGCCGGCATCCTCGCCGCTGACGGCGGCCGCCGATCCGGGAGCCGCCGCGTTGATGAGTCCCACCAGCTCGCGGCTGATCTGGCCACCCAGCACCATGCGCACGACGTCGATCGCCTCGGTGCTCGTCACGCGGTAGCCGCCGCGGAACTCGCTCTCGATGCCGAACTTGTCGAGCATCTTCGAAATCTGCGGGCCGCCGCCGTGCACGACCACGGGCTTCAGGCCCACCGTCTGCAGGTACACCATGTCGTCGGCGAAGGCCTGCTGCAGTTCGGGGCTGACCATCGCGTTGCCGCCGAACTTCACCACCACGATGCGGTCGCGGAATCGCCGCAGCCACGGCAAGGACTCGATGAGCGTCGCCGCCTTTTCGGAGGCGAGCGCGAAGTCGGCAGAGTCGTGGAGAGTCGTCATCAGCTGGAGTAGGCGCTGTTCTCGTGCACGTAGTCGTGCGTGAGGTCGTTGGTCAGAATCTCGGCACGGTGCGCGCCCGCCTTGAGGTCGATGTCGACGACGAGCGTGCGCGGGGTCATGTCGACCTCGTCGCGGGGTCGGTCGGGGCCGCCGGCGGCGCAGACGCGCACGCCGTTCATCGCGACGTCGACCGCGTACGGGTCAAAGTCGGCGCGGGTCGTGCCGATCGCGGCGAGCACGCGCCCCCAGTTGGGGTCGTTGCCGAAGACGGCGGCCTTGAAGAGATTGTTGCGCGCGACCGAGCGGCCCACCTCGACGGCGTCGTCTTCGGTCGCCGCGTTCGCGACGCGAATGCGGATGTCGTGGCTCGCGCCCTCGGCGTCGTGCTGCAGCTGTTCGGCGAGGCTCTGGCAGACGGCCGTGAGGGCGGCGGTGAACGCCGCCTCATCGGGAACGATTCCGGATGCTCCGCTCGCCATGAGCGTGACCTGGTCGTTCGTCGACATGCACCCGTCGGAGTCGAGCCGGTCGAAGGTGACGCGGGTGGCGGCGCGGAGCGCGCGGTCGAGGGTCGCGGCGTCGAGATCGGCGTCGGTCGTGACGACGACGAGCATCGTCGCGAGGCCCGGTGCGAGCATGCCCGCGCCCTTCGCGATGCCGCCGATCGCCCAGCCGGCCGCGTCGCGGTGCTCGGCCACCTTCGGAACGGAATCGGTCGTCATGATGGCGCGGGCAGCATCCGCCCCGCCGTCGGCGGAGAGAGCGGCGGATGCCGCCTCGACGCCCGCCAGCAGTTTCGGGCGATCGAGCTGCTCGCCGATGAGGCCCGTCGAGCAGACGAGCACCTCGCCCGCGCCCAGGTCGAGGGCTGCGGCGACGGCCTCGGCCGTGGCGTGCGTCGTCTGGAAGCCCTCGTGGCCGGTGAAGCAGTTGGCTCCGCCCGAGTTCAGCACGATGGCCCGCGCGCGGCCGTCGGCGATCGCCTGGCGCGACCAGATGATGGGGTTCGCCTGGGCGCGGTTGGAGGTGAACACGGCGGCGGCCGCGTCGCGGGGACCGGTGTTTACGATGAGCGCGAGGTCGGGCGCGCCAGAGCTCTTGAGCCCCGCGGCGATACCCGCGGCGGTGAAGCCGGCGGGCACCGTGACGGTCACGGGGCGACCCCGTCGATCGGAAGCCCCAGCGTTTCGGGCAGGCCGAGGGCGATGTTGAGCGACTGCACGGCGGCTCCTGCTGTTCCCTTCACGAGGTTGTCGAGGGCGACGATGATGACCGCGCGGCCCGCGTCGGCATCGAGGCCGACGCCGATCAGCGCGGTGTTGGCGCCGACCGTCTCAGCCGTTGACGGGTAGCGGCCGGCGGGCAACACGTGAACGAAGGCCTCGTCGGCGTAGCGCGCGACATACTCGGCGTGCAGCTGCTCGGCTGTGACGCCGTCGGCGACGCGCGCCGTGATCGTCGCGAGGATGCCCCGCGCCATCGGCACGAGCACCGGCGTGAACGAAATGGTCGGGCTCTCGGCACCCGCGAGGCGGAGGTTTTGCAGGATCTCGGGGATGTGCCGGTGCACGCCGCCCACGGCGTACGGCTGGGCAGAGCCGAGCAGTTCACTCGCGAGCAGGTTGGTCTTGAGCGCGCGGCCGGCGCCGGACGGACCGACGGCGAGCGCCGCCGTCAGGTCGCTGTCGCGGAGAAGGCCGGCATGGATGCCCGGGGCCAGTCCCAGCGAGACGGCCGTGACGTTGCATCCCGGCACCGCAACACGGCGGGCACCGGTCAGCACATCACCGTGGCGCGAGCCGTCGGCGTGCGGCAGTTCGGGGAGGCCATAGCTCCAGGAGCCGTGGTAGTCGCCGCCGTAGTAGCGGGCCCAATCGGCCTCGCTCGTGAGGCGGTGGTCGGCCCCGCAGTCGAGCACGAGCACGTCGTCGTCGAGCTCGGCAGCGATCGCGCCGGACGTGCCGTGCGGCAGGGCGAGCACCACGATGTCGTGGCCGCGCAGGTTCTCGGGCGTCGTCTCGACGAAGGTCAGGTGCGCGAGCGAGCGCAGGTGCGGGTGCACGTCGATGAGCGCGGCTCCGGCGTTCGAGTGCGCGGTGACCGTGCGCACCTCGAGCTCGGGGTGGCGCGCCATCAGGCGCAGCACTTCGCCGCCGGCGTACCCGCTCGCCCCGGCGATCGCGACGGAATACGGCATTGCTCTAGCTTAGGCCCGCAGGCTCGCCCCAAAACGCTCGGCGGCGAGCGCGAGGCCCGCCATCTTCGCCTCGGTGGCCTCGGCCTGGGTCAGTGTTCGGTCGGCGGCGCGGAAGCGCAGCGCGAGCGTCACCGACTTCGTGCCGGCCTCAACGCCCTCGCCGCGGTAGTCGTCGACGAGGGTCGCCGACTCGAGCAGCTCGCCCGCGCCCTCGACCACGGCCTGGCGCAGCTCGCCCGCGGGCACCTCAACCGGCACCACGAGCGACAGGTCTTGGGTCGCCGCCGGGTACGCCGACAGGCTCTCGGCGACGAGTTCGCCCTCTCCCAGCGCGATCAGTGCGTCGAGGTCGAGCTCGAGCACGGCGACCCGACGCGGCAGGTCGTGCGCGACGGCGATGCGCGGCAGCAGCTCGCCCGCGAACCCGACGGACTGCTCGCCGACAAACAGCTCGGCAGTGCGGCCCGGGTGCAGGGTGGGGTGGGACCCCTGGCGCACCTCGAGGGCGACACCCGCCGCGGACGCGACGAGGTGCGCGGCACCGAGCGCATCCGCGATGCCGGCCGGCTCGGCCGACTGGCCGATGCCGCGCGGCCGACGGTCGCCCGTCACGAGCACGGCGACGCGCCAGGGCTGCGGCGGGATGCTCGCGTTCAGGTCGGCGAGGACGTCATCGCTGGGGCGCGCCGAACCAAACGGCACGGCGTCGACGCCGTAGGCCACGCCCGCCTCGGGTCGGAAGACCCGACCCACCTCAAAGAGGGCCAGATCAAGCAGCCCCCGCGAGCGGTTGCGGTGGGCGGTGGCGACGAGCGCCGGGATCAGACTGCGGCGCAGGTGCGCGGCCTCGGCGTCGAGCGCGTTCGCCAGCCGCATGGTCGGCGCACCGTCGCCATCCATCAGGGCGACCTGGGCGGAGGTCGAGAACGGGTAGTTCAGCACCTCGCTGAAACCGGCGGCGGCGAGCGACGCGCCCAGCGCACGACGCACCCGCTGGGTGCGCGTGAGCCCACGGCCGGGCGGCGCGACGGGCAGCACGGCCGGGATGCGGTCGTAGCCGACGATGCGCGCCACCTCTTCGGCGAGCGAGGGCGCGTCGATGAGGTCGGGTCGCCAGCTCGGCGGCTCGACCATCCAGCCCTCACCCTCCAGGCGAATCTGGCAGCCGATCGCCGTCAGCGAGTCGGTGACCTCGTCGAGCGAATAGTCGACCCCGACGAGGCCGTCGACGTAGCCCTCTGGCAACGCGATGCTCTCGGGGCGCTTCGCTTCGATCCACTCAGAGCCGAGCGTGTCGATCGTGCCACCGGCGAGCTCAACCAGCAGCTCGGCGACGCGCTGTGCGGCGGGCGCGGCAACGAGCGGATCAACGCCGCGCGCGAAGCGCTTCGACGCTTCGCTCGGCAGCTTGTGACGGCGAGCGGTGCGGCTGATCGAGACCGGGTCGAAGTTGGCCGACTCAATGAGCACGTCGGTCGTCGCGTCGCTCACCTCGGTGCTGGCGCCCCCCATCACGCCAGCGAGGCCGATGGGCCCCGACTCGTCGGTGATGAGCAGATCTTCGGGGTCAAGCGTGCGCGACTGATCGTCGAGGGTGGTCAGCGTCTCCCCCGCGACCGCGCGTCGCACGACGATGCCGCCGCTGAGCCGCGACAGGTCGTACGCGTGAATGGGCTGGCCGAGCTCGAGCATCACGTAGTTGGTGATGTCGACCGGCAGCGAGATCGAGCGGATGCCGGCGAGGCCCAGCCGCGCGATCATCCAGGGAGGAGTCGGACGCGTCGGATCGAGGCCGCGCACGACCCGCGTGACGAAGACATCGCAGCCGCGACGACCGCGAATGGGAGCGTCATCGCGCACCTCAACGCTGAAGCCGTCGGCCTCACCGACCTCTCGGGCCTTGGCCGGATCGCGGAACGCAGCGCCCGTCGCGTGCGAGTACTCACGGGCGATGCCGCGAATCGACAGCGTGTAGCCGCGGTCGGGGGTGACGTTCACCTCAACGGCCACATCGTCGAGGCCGAGCAGCGCGATGGCGTCGGTGCCGACCTCGGGGTCGAGCCCGAGCGTCACGAGGCGCAGGATGCCGTCGTGCTCGTCGCCGAGGCCCAGCTCGCGGGCGCTCGCGATCATGCCGTCGGAGACGTGACCGTAGGTCTTGCGAGCGCTGATGGGGAACGGGCCGGGCAGCACCGAACCGGGCAGAGCGACGACGACCTTGTCACCGACGTGGAAGTTGTGCGCACCGCAGACAATGCCGCGCACCTCGGGCTCGCCGGAGTCGCTCGGGCCGGTGCGCACCTGGCACCAGCGGATCGTCTTGCCGTTGGACTGCGGCTCGTCGACGTACTCGAGCACCTCCCCCACGACGATGGGGCCGGTGAGGGATGAGCCGTGGATGGCCTCCTCCTCAAGCCCCACCTTGACGAGGGCGGCGTGGACGTGGTCGGCGTCAGCGCGCTCGGGCAGCTCGACCCACTCGCGAAGCCAAGACAGGGGAACGCGCATCAGGCACTCACTCCGAACTGCTGGGTGAACCGCACGTCGCCTTCGACCATGTCGCGCATGTCGTGCACCTCATTGCGGAACATCAGGGTGCGCTCGATTCCCATGCCGAACGCGAAGCCCTGGTACACCTCGGGGTCGACGCCGGCCGCGCGCAACACGTTCGGGTTGACCATGCCGCAGCCGCCCCACTCGATCCAGCGCGCACCACCGCGGAAGGTGGGGTGCCAGACGTCAAGCTCGGCGCTGGGCTCGGTAAACGGGAAGTAGCTGGGGCGCAGACGAATGCGGGCGCCCTCGCCGAACATCGTGCGGGCCATGTGTTCGAGCGTGCCGCGCAGGTGCGCCATCGTGAGGCCCTTGTCGATCGCGATGCCCTCGATCTGGTGGAAGACCGGGGTGTGCGTCGCATCCAGCTCGTCGGTGCGGAACACGCGGCCCGGCGCCACGACGTACAACGGGAGGCCGCGCTCGAGCAACGCGCGCACCTGCACGGGGCTCGTGTGCGTGCGCATCAGCAGGTGCGCATCCTCTGGCTCGACGAAGAAGGTGTCCTGCATCGCGCGGGCCGGGTGGTCGGGGTCGAAGTTCAGCGCGTCGAAGTTGAACCACTCGTTCTCGAGCTCAGGGCCTTCCGCGACCTCCCACCCCATGGCGACGAAGATGTCGCTCATCTGCTCCATGAGGGTGGTGAGCGGGTGGCGGCCGCCGGCGAGCCCGAGCGGGGCCACGGCCGTGACGTCGATCGCTTCAGCGGCGAGAGCACGAGCCTCCTCGTCGGCGGCGAGCGCCTCCTCGCGCGCGGCGAAGGCCTGCTGAACGCGGCCGCGGGCCTGGCCCACGAGCTTGCCGAGCGCGGCCTTCTGCTCGGCGGGCACGTCGCGCAGGCTCGCATTCAAGCGGGCGAGGGCGGACTGCTCACCCGCGTGAGCGGATCGGGCGGCTTTCAGCGCGGCGGTGTCGCCCGCGGCGTCGATGGCGGCGAGCGCCGCATCGACGGCCGACGCAACGGCGTCGTCAGTAATAGGGAGGCTGTCAGGCACGAGCACCGAGTCTAATCGGGCCGCGCTGCACGCTAGTTGCCTCCGTCGCCGCCTCCGTGGTCGCTCGGCGGCGCGACCGGTGGTTGCGCCTCGGAACGCCGGGTTCGAATGGAGGCAATCGCCGTGGTGTCGGCGTTCTCGCCCGTGGTCTTCCGCGCGGCGCGGCGGCTCGCGCGACCCGCGGGATCACGAGACGCAAGGCGCCGGGCGAGCATCGACAGCACGAGGTTCACGATGAGGAATGCAAAGAGGGTGATCACGAAGAACGAGAACCCGTACTGCGAGAAGCCGTAGAACTCGGCGAGAGTGCGCTGGCGACGCACAAGCTCTTCCAGGCCCACGATGTAGCCAAGCGAGCTGTCCTTCAGCAACACGACGAGCTGCGCAACGATGATCGGCGTCATGGCCCGGAACGCCTGAGGGAACTCGACCAGCAGGCGAGTGAGCAGGGGCGTCATGCCCAGGGCGAGACCAGCTTCACGTTGACCCTTGGGAAGTGCGACGATGCCGGCCCGGAGTGCCTCGCCGATGATGGCCCCGTTGTACAGAGCGAGCCCCATCACGACGGCCCAGTACTGGGACGTGGCAAACATGATGAGGATGAAGAACATCATGAGCAGCACCGGCATGCCGCGCAGGAACTCAAGGACGACCGTGGTGGGAACGCGAACTACCTTCAGTCTGGACAGTCGCAAGAGAGCGAAGACACTGCCAAGAAGCACGGCAAGAACGCTCGCGATCGCCGCGACCTGAAGCGTGACGAGCAGGGCGCCGCCCAGCGCGCCCCAGACCACCGGGTCGCGGAAGACATCCCAGCGATCGGCGTCGAACAGACCCTCGCCCGTCAGCGTGACAATGACCCAGGCGAGGGCGCCGGCGAGGGCGATTCCCGTGATGATCGACGCGATGAGTGCGCGTCGGCGCGCACGCGGCCCCGGGACGTCATAGAGAACGGAGGTCATCGCAACACCGCCACCTTCTTCTCGAGCTGGTCGGCGAGACGGCCCAGCGGGATGGTGATCGCGAGATAGCACGCGGCGACCACGAGGAAGATCGCGATGGTCTCGTCGGCGTAGTTGTTGGCGAGGCGACGACTCGAGGCGAAGAGTTCGAAGACGAGGAAGCCGCCCGCCACCGAGGTGTTCTTCGTCAGGGCGATCGTCACGTTGATGAGCGGCGGGACGACCGTACGGATCGCCTGGGGAATGATCACGAGGCTTGCCGTCTGACCGAACGTGAGCCCGAGGGAACGAGCGGCCTCTGCCTGACCGGACGGAACCGAGTTGATGCCCGAGCGGATCGCCTCTGCATAGAACGGAGCGGTGTAGAGCGTGAGTGCGGCGATCGCACTGATCTGGAAGTCAACGATGACCCCCAGCCGCGGCAGCACGAACACCAAGAGGAAGAAGACGAGGGTCAGGGGCGTATTGCGTAACAGCTCAGTAAACCCAGCCGAGACCCAACGAAGGGTGGGAACCGGCGAGATGCGCATCGCCGCGAGCAGGATGCCGAGGGGAACTGCGAGAAGCACAGTCAGCGCGAGCATCCTCAGCGTCGAGAGAAAACCCTCGAGGAGGACATCGCCACTCTCAATGAGGAATTGCACGCTCAACCGTCCTCAGTTGTGTGAATCGGGGTATCGGGGCGGGGCGCCCGATGGGCGGCCGCGACGCGCGAGGCGTGCAGCCACCCACCGGGAACCGTCGGTGTCTCTCGCCTAGTAGCGGTCGACCATCGGGGGCTCGGGTACCTCGAGCACCGTGCCCGCGGTCTCTTCGTAGAGACGCGCCCACGTGCCATTGGCGAAGGCTTCCTCGAGCACGTCGTTGATGAACGTGCGGAAGGCGTCGTCACCGAGGGGCAGGCCGATGCCGTAGGGCTCCTCCGTGAAGGTCTCGCCCAGCAGCTCGAACTCGCCGGGGTTCTGGTCAACGAAGCCCGAGAGAATCACGTTGTCGGTGGTCACTGCGACGACCTGGCCGTTACGCAGCGGGTCGAGGCAGTCGCTGTATCCACCGGCGGCGAGCAGCTCGGCGCCGTACTCGTCGGCAATCGTCGCGGCCGGGGTCGAACCCTCGGCCGAGCAGACCGGCAGGCCCGCGAGGTCCTCGGGGCCGGTGATGCCCTCGGGGTTGCCCGCCTGCACGATGATGTCCTGACCGGCGATGAAGTACGGCCCGGCGAAGTCGATGCGCTCCTTGCGGGCGTCGTTGATCGTGTACGTCGCCACGACAATGTCGACCTGGTCCGACTCGAGGAACGACTCGCGAACGGCCGACTGGGCCTCGGTCCACTCGATGTCCTCGAACGCGATGCCGAGCTCGGCGGCGATGAGCGCCGCAATCGCCACGTCGAAGCCGACCGGGGTGCCGTCAGGGCCCTGCAGTCCGAACAGCGGCTGGTCGAACTTCGTGCCGACACGCAGAGTGCCGGCCTCAGCGATCTCCGCCATGGTGGTGCCGGCTTCGAACTCGGGGTTTTCGGCGATCTCGAGGTTGTAGGGGCCATTGCCGGTGGCGGTCGACGGCGCGTCACCCTCGTCGTCGATGCCGCCGGGGCCGGCGCTACCGGCGGGGGCGCATGCCGTCAGGCCGAGCAGCAGCATCGCTGCCGCGCTCGCCAGAGTGGTTTTCCGTGTCAGTCGCATGTGCAGTCCTCCAGGGTTTCGTGTGGTGGTGCTGTGTGTGTTGCAGGACGGCCACGTGCTGTCGTGGCCGCCACGTCAGTGGCTGAGGATCTTCGACAGGAAGTCCTGCGCGCGAGCGCTCTTCGGCGCGTCAAAGAACTCGGTGGGCGTCGCCTCTTCGACGATCTGACCGTCGGCCATGAACAGCACGCGGTCAGCGGCGCGGCGCGCGAAGCCCATCTCGTGGGTGACCGCGATCATCGTCATGCCGTCTTTGGCGAGCTGCACCATGACGTCGAGCACCTCGTTGATCATTTCGGGATCAAGGGCACTCGTCGGTTCGTCGAGCAGCATGAGCTTTGGCTCCATGGCGAGCGCGCGAGCAATCGCGACGCGCTGCTGCTGGCCGCCCGACAGCTGCGCGGGCATCTTCTGCGCCTGATTGGCGACGCCGACGCGATCGAGCAGTTCCATGGCTCGCTTGTCAGCATCCGATGTGGATGCGCGACGCACGCGGGTGGGCGCGAGCGTGACGTTCTCGAGAACCGTCTTGTGCGCGAAGAGGTTGAACGACTGGAAGACCATGCCGACGTCGGCGCGCAACTGGGCGAGCGCCTTGCCCTCTGCGGGAAGCGGCGTGCCATCGATGCGGATCTCGCCGCTGTCGATCGTCTCGAGGCGATTGATCGCCCGGCAGAGCGTCGACTTGCCCGAGCCACTCGGCCCAATGACGACGACGACCTCACCCTTGGCGACAGTGGTGGTGATGTCTTTCAGTACGTGCAACTCACCGAAGTGCTTGTTCACGTTCTCGATCGCGACCAGCGGTTCAGACACCCGCGCCATCCCTTCGAATTCGACCGGCATCCACCAGCGATGCTGCGCACCGACAGTGGTGGCACGGGATCACGGTAGGTCGACGCTCGGCACCGGTCACGGGCCTTGAGCGTTTCTTGAGCGTGGGTAACGCGCCCGCAACGCGGTCGAAATGAGCTCGCGACGTCAGCGGGACGAGCTAGTCGCGGGCGTCGCGGTAGTACGCCACCGCACCCGGGTGCAGGCTCACGGGATCAGTGAAAATTGCCTGCCGTCGGTCGAGGAGCGCGGCCGCCGGAACGTCGGCGGCGATCCGAGAACGCGAATCGAACAGTGATGCCAGCAGTGCGACGACCTCGTCGTCGCTCGTGCTGTCGGCGACCATCAGGTAGTTCGGCACCGTCATCGTCGCCGTCGCCTCCGCGCGACCGTACGCGCCGATCGGAAACTCCGCGAGACGGTACACGCCGCCGTGTTCGGCGTTCACGCGCTCGACGGTCGCCGACTCGATCGACAGCAGCCGCGACGGCGTGTCGGCAAAGAGCTCGGTGAGGCCGGGCGTCGGCAGCCCGCCCACCCAGAAAAACGCTTCGATGTCGCCGGCGCGCAGCGCGGCGATCGATTCGGCGAGCCCGAGCTCTTCATCGGTGACGTCCGCCGGGGAGACGCCCGCGGCATCCAAGACGCGTCGTGCCACCAAGTTGACCCCCGAGCCGGATGCGCCGAGGGACACGGCGCGCCCCTCCAGATCGGCCAGTCGCGCAAGGTCGGAGTCGGAGCGCACGACGACGTGCACGTACTCGTCATATAGCCGCGCGATTGCCGCGACCGGCAACGGCTCAGGGAAGGCTCCCGCACCGGCCACCGCGTCAGCAGCGGCATCGCTCTGCGCGAAACCGAGCAGCGCGCGGCCGTCGCCCACGCGCTGCAGGTTGTCGACCGAGCCGTTCGTCTCGTCAACCGTCACGGCAGCACCGAATCGCGCCGAATACTCCTCCGCGAGCTCGGCTCCGAAGCTGTAGTAGACGCCGGTGACGCCGCCGCCCGCGATGGCGAAGCGATCGGGAACGGGCGAGGGCGCGCATCCTGCCAGGGTCGCGATCACCGCGACGATGGCGAGCGCCCGCGCCGCGATTGAACGTCGGGTCTGCCTCATGCGGCGAGCTCCGGACTCAGTCGCAGGTGCACGGCGAGGCCTCCCCCGTCGGGCGCCTCGATGCGCAGCTTGCCGCCAATCGAATGCACCAGGTCGGTCGCGATGGCGAGGCCGAGCCCCGAGCCGGGGGTCGATCGGTTGCGGGGGCTGCGCCAGAAGCGGTCGGTCAGGTGCGCCAGTTCCTCCGTGTCGACGCCCGGCCCGTTGTCGCGCACCACGATGTCGACGCCGCCATCCGATTCGGCGACGGTGACGACGACGCGCGTACCCGAGGGCGAGAACTTCACCGCGTTGTCGATGACGGCGTCCAGAGCGCTTTCGACGATCACGCGGTCGGTCGCGATCGAGACCGGGGCATCGCCGCGAAGGACGAGCGACACCCGCGCCTGCGTGGCCCGCTGCCGCCAGGCATCGAGCCGACTGCGCACCAGTTCGGTGATGTCGACGCGATCGGCCACCGCGTCGCGCTGGCCGCTGCGCGCCAGATTCAACAGGGTGTCGAGGATGCGCGTCATGCGCCTGCCCTCCTCGCGCGTCTCCTCAATGTCGCGGGTCCACTCATCGCCGAGGCCCGTCGCCAAGTGCTCGACGCGTACGAGCAGGGCGCTCAGCGGGTTGCGCAGCTCGTGGGAGGCATTCAACGCGAATTCCTGCTGCCGCGACATGGTGCGCTCAATCTCGTCGGCCATGCGGTTGAACAGCAGAATCATGCGGCGCAGCTCGGGAGGGCCCGTGTCATCCGCAATGCGTGACTCGATCTCGCCGCGTTCGATCGCCTCCATCGCGCGGTCGACGCGACGGACGGGGCGCAAAACCCAGTCGGACAGCCGGAACACAATGACGAGACCCACCGACGTCGCGAGCACCGCGCCGAACAGCACGAGCACCCACTGTTCAAGAATCGCCTCCCGCGCGACGTCGACGTTGGCCTCCACGACGACCGCGCCGATCGCATCCCCGTTATCGAAGACGGGTTCAACGATGACGAGCTCGGTGAACTCCCACGGCGCCCCCGGTTGGGGCAAGTCGCCGCGACGGCCGGCCAGAGCGAGCTGAATCTGCGCCGTCGTCGCCTCATCGAGCACCGTCGCGTCGTCGCCGCCCGTCGCCCAGGGTGCACCCGAGCGGTCTACCACGACGACGCCGGTGCCGTACACCTCGGCGTAGCGCTCGGCCTCGCGGGTGACGAGCTCGGGGCTGCCCGAACGCAGCGCCTGGCGCGCGTTAGTCACAAAGTAGGCCACGTCGCCGACCAACTCGGTGATGTGTTCCTGTTGGATGCTGCGCGCGGCGCTCCACGCATACGCGCCGCCCAGCACCAATAGCACCGCAATGAGCGGCACCAGAAAGACCACGACGAGCCGGCGACGCACCGTCAGCTCCCGACGACCCGGTAGCCGACGCCCCGGACCGTCTCGATGACGTCAACGCGGCCCGTCTTGCGACGGATTGAGCCGACGTGCACTTCGAGTGAGCGGCTGTACGCGTGCCAGTCGGTCTGCCAGACCTCGCGAATGATGCGCTCGCGCGGCACCACGACGCCGGGGTATCGGGCGAGGGCCGCGACGATGTCGAACTCGGTTCTCGTGAGGTCGACACTCTCGCCGTCAATCGCGAGCTGACGACTGGCGAGATCGATCCGCAGACCTGAGAGGGTGATCACCTGATCGTGGTCGGGCTCAGCGACGGCGGTGCGCCACCGGCGCGTGACCGCCTCGATGCGGGCGACGAGCTCGAGCACGTTGTAGGGCTTCACGACGAAGTCATCGGCGCCCGCGCGCAGCCCGCGAATGCGCTCCTGCACGTGACTGCGCGCCGTCGCGATGATGATCGGCACGCCCGAACGCTGCCGAATGAGCCGGCACAGCTCGATGCCGTCCATGTCGGGCAGCCCGAGATCGAGCAGCACCACCTCGGTGTCCGCGCCGAGCGACTCCATCGCCTGCGCGGCGTCCGATGCGCCCGTCGTCGCGTAACCGGACTTGCGCAGGTACGCGCGGAGCGCATCCATCAATCGATCGTCGTCCTCGACGATCAGCACGCTCATCGCGCGCCCCTCGGGGTCACTGGTCGCCCGCCGCCGCGCGCTGCGCGAACGCGCTCTCGTACAGGCAGACGGCTGCGGCTGTGGCGAGATTCAGCGACTCAGCGCTGCCGTAGATGGGCACGATCACGGCGCGATCGGCGCGCGTCAACTGCTCGGTCGTGAGGCCCCGGGCCTCGTTGCCGAACAACCACGCGGTCGCGCCATCCAGGTCGCCCTCCGAGCGCGCCGCCAGCAGGTCGTCACCCGAGATGTCGGCGGCAAGCACGCGAATGCCCGCCCCCCGGAGTGCGTCGAGCGCCTCGTCGAGATCGACCCCGACCACCACCGGCACGTGAAACAGCGAGCCGGTCGTCGCCCGGACGGCCTTGGGGTTGAACGGGTCAACGCTCGTGCCGGTCAAGATGACGGCGTCGGCGCCGGCCGCGTCGGCCACGCGAATCACCGTGCCCGCATTGCCGGGGTCGCGCACCTCCTCAAGCACCGCGACCAGGCGCGGGGCGGATGCGACGATCGCCTCAAGCGACGACGGGAAGGTCTCACAGACCGCCACCATGCCCTGCGGGGTCACCGTGTCGGCGATCGCATCGAGCACCGCGTCGGTCACGATCTCCACGCGCACCTCGGCCGCGCGGGCATCCCGCATGACGGCGCCCGCACGATCGCGCGCCTGCGGCGTCACGAAAATCTCGCGGACGAGCTCGGGGCGGAAGCGGATCGCCTCGGCGACCGCCTGGGGCCCCTCGACAAGAAACAGGCCCGTCTCGGCGCGCTGATTCTTCTTCGCAAGCTTCGCCGCCGCGCGCACGCGGGGCGAACGCGGGTTGTCGATCACGCGCTCATGCTAGCGATCGCCACCGAATAGCCGGTTAACGCGACGATGGCGCGCCCTCCCCGAATCGGGGTGGACGCGCCATCGATCAGGATGCGCGGTGCGGGTTACGCAGCCGTCTTCGGCGCCGAGGTGTCGGCCGGCAGCGCCTTCTTCGCGGTCTCGACCAGCGTCGCGAACGTGGCGGGCTCGTTCACGGCGAGCTCGGCCAGCATGCGACGGTCAACCTCGACACCGGCGAGCGCGAGGCCCTGGATGAAGCGGTTGTAGGTCATGCCGTTCTGGCGGGCAGCGGCGTTGATGCGCTGGATCCAGAGGCGACGGAACTCGCCCTTGCGTGCGCGGCGGTCGCGGTACGCGTAGACGAGCGAGTGGGTGACCTGCTCCTTCGCCTTGCGGTACAGGCGCGACCGCTGGCCGCGGTAGCCCTCGGCGCGCTCGAGAATGACCCGACGCTTCTTCTGGGCGTTAACCGCCCGCTTGACTCTCGCCATCTTCTTTCGTCCTTACCTTCGTCGTGTCTCGGCGTTACTTCTCGCCGATGAGCTTCTTGATGACCTTCGCGTCCTGAGGGGCGAGCACCTGCTCGCGGTTCAGTCGGCGGGTCAGCTCGCTCGACTTCTTCTCCAGGTTGTGACGCATGCCGGACGACTGCTTCATGACCTTGCCGGTGCCGGTGGTCTTGAAGCGCTTCTTCGCCCCGGAGTGGGTCTTCTGCTTGGGCATGTCTTCCTCGTTTCGTTGCGGGGTGCTGCACTCGCCCTCAGGGGCGGTGAAGTGGTGGGGGCGCTACTCGCCGGCCGCGTCGGCGGTGTCGCCGTCGTCGGCGCGGCCCTGACGGACCGCCTTGGCCTCGGCGCGAGCGGCGTTCTGCTCGGCCTTCGCCTCCGACTTGTTCTTGACCGGCGCGATGATCATCGTCATGTTGCGGCCGTCGATCGTCGGCTTGTTCTCGACGATGCCGAGCTCGGCGACATCTTCGGCGAAACGCTGCAGCAGACGGACGCCCATCTCGGGGCGGGACTGCTCGCGCCCGCGGAACAGGATCATGGCCTTGACCTTGTCGCCGGCCTTCAAGAAGTTCTCGGCGCGCTTGCGCTTCGTTTCGTAGTCGTGAGAGTCGATCTTCAGACGGAACCGCACCTCTTTGAGCACGGTGTTGGCCTGATTGCGTCGGGCCTCTTTCGCCTTCTGAGCAGCCTCGTACTTGAACTTGCCGTAGTCCATGATCTTGACCACGGGGGGCTTCGAGTTCGGGGCAACCTCGACGAGGTCGAGATCGGCTTCCTGCGCAAGGCGCAAAGCGACTTCAACCTTTACGACGCCGACCTGCTCGCCTCCCGGCCCGACAAGTCGGACCTCGGGAACGCGGATGCGGTCGTTGATTCTCGGTTCGCTGATGGCGACTCCTCTGACGAGTTTCTCGGATGCTGGCGGCCGTACCGAGGCGGTCTCGGCTGGCCCGATCGAGGAGTGCAATTCCACGGCGCGCATGGCCGCGTCAGCCCCTAATCTCTCAGCCCGTACAGCGGCTGAGGGAGGCATGGCGACCCGGTAACCTAGTGATTCGGTCAAGCGCGGGTGGGAGCGAACTCCACTTTCGTACCGGGGAACGTGCCCCGGAGCCCGCCCAAGAATAGCAGAACGAGGTCACCATGGACACCGCCGCCCGCGATATCGCCGAGGTCCCCGCGGTTGAGATCATCAACGCCGCCTGCGTGCACCTCTTGAGCGCGGCCGCCGTGAAGTGCGGGCTGTCGGAGAACGGCGAGGCCGAGATGGACCTGGCCGAGGCCCGCTCGCTCATCAACGCCCTCGCGGGGCTCGTGACCGCCGCCGCTCCCGAACTGGGCGACCACCACGCCCGGCCGCTGCGCGACGGCCTGCGCTCGGTGCAACTCGCCTTCCGCGAGGCAAGCGCCTTCCCCGACGCGCCCGGCAAGGGGCCCGGCGAGAAGTGGACCGGGCCGGTTATCTAACGCGGCGCAACGATCGGTTGCACGCTCATCGAGTCGACGCGCTGCGTCACGAGCTCGTCTGACGCCCAGGCTGCGCTCATGGCGGCTATTGCCTGGCGAATCTGCTGCTGCTCAGCGGCCGGGTCGTAGGCGAGACGCACGACCACCTCGGGCCCGGCGCCGGTCGCCTGCGGGTCGCCCGGAACCACCGACACGGCCCAGATTTCGGGATGCGCGGCGGCGGGCGCCGAGATCGCCTCGACCACCGCGTCGTCATCGACCGCGGGGATCCACGGCACCGACTGCGCGATCGCCCACACGGCGGGCCGCGGCAGGACCGTCAACGTCTCCGAGCGCGGGTCGATGACGACCCGGTCGGTGTTCTCGGAGGCCGCCGCGAGCGCCACGCGCACGGCGTCTGCCGGCACGGGGCGCGCATCCGCACGCCAGGCGGACATCGCGGCCGTCGACGAAAAAACCGGGAGCACGGCACGACCATCTGGACCCTCGACCGTGATGATCGACAACTCCTGCGACTTGTCGACGAGCTGGCCGCTCGCGCCCACGCCGGTCTCCCCCGCCACCGCGACCAGCGGAATCAGAAAGCGGCAGTCGCGGATCACGTCGACGAGCTCAGCGAGACTCGCGCGCCCGGCGCGAAACGCGGAGTGCGCCTCGACGAACGCGGCGGGCGCCGTGCCGTCGTCGGTGGCGTTCGGATTCGGTTCGAACGAGCGCCCCTTCCAGGGCTGGCCGGCGGAATCCGTCGGGCCCGACACGATCAGCCTCAGCGACCAGCGACGTCGAGCGCTTCGGGCAGCGTGAACGCGCCCGCGTAGAGGGCCTTGCCGACGATGGCGCCCTCCAGGCCGAGGGGCACCAGCTCGCGCAGGGCGGCGATGTCGTCGAGCGTAGCGACGCCGCCCGAGGCGATCACCGGGCGGTGCGTGCGCTCCATGACCGCGCGCAGCAACTCGATGTTGGGGCCGCGGAGGGTGCCGTCTTTCGTGACGTCCGTGACGACGTAGCGCGCGCATCCGGCGTCTTCGAGGCGCTCGAGCACGTGCCACAGGTCGCCGCCGTCTTGCGTCCAGCCGCGGGCGGCCAGGGTTGTGCCGCGCACGTCGAGTCCGACGGCGATCGCCTCGCCGTACTCGGCGATGACGTGAGCGGCCCACTCCGGGTTCTCGAGCGCGGCGGTGCCGAGGTTGATGCGCTTCGCGCCGGTCGCGAGCGCCGCCTCGAGGCTCGCGTCGTCTCGAATGCCCCCCGAGAGCTCGATGTTGACCCACCGCGGGATCGACTTCACGACCTTCTTGATGATCGCGCGGTTGCTTCCCCGACCGAACGCCGCGTCGAGATCAACGAGGTGGATCCACTCGGCCCCCTGATCGGCCCACTCGTGCGCGGCATCGATCGGGTCGCCGAAACTCTCTTCAGTGCCGGCCTCGCCCTGGGTGAGACGCACCGCCTTGCCGTCGGCGACGTCCACCGCAGGAAGGAGGGTGAGGTGGGGAACGCGGGAGAACTCGCTCATCACAGGCTTTCTCTGGTGGGTATCCGGGTTTTCGAGGCCGCGCGGCCGACTCACGAGCCTACCCCCGGCCGCCCGAGAGCAAGAATCGCTACAGGGACGCGACCCAGTTGCGCAGGAGCGCGAGACCTGCTGCCCCCGACTTCTCGGGGTGAAACTGCGTTGCAGTCAATGGGCCGTTTTCGACGGCCGCGACAAAGCGCTGGCCGTGCTCGGCCCACGTCACACGCGGCGCCCGGATCTTCGGGTTCGTCACCTCGAGGCTCCACTCGGACGCGGCGTACGAGTGCACAAAGTAGAAGCGCTCGTCATGCAGACCGGCGAACAGGGTCGAGTCGGCGGGGGCATCGATCGGGCTCCACCCCATGTGCGGCAGCACCGGCGCATCAAGTTCGCGCACCGTCCCCGGCCATTCGCCGAGACCCTCCGAGGTCGTGCCCCGTTCGACACCCCGGTCGAACATGATCTGCATGCCGACGCAAATGCCGAGAACCGGCCGGCCGCCCGCGAGGCGCCGGTCAATCAATTCGTCACCACGCACAGCACGCAGTGACGTCATCACGGCGTGAAATGCCCCCACTCCGGGGACGAGCAGGCCATCGGCTTCCATCACCGACGCACGGTCCCGCGTCAACCGCACAGATGCGCCGGCCTCTTCGACCGCCTTCGCCGCCGAGTGCACGTTGCCCGAGCCGTAGTCGAGCAGCGCGACCGTCGGCCGGCCGGCCGCGGAGCTCAGAGCGCGCCCTTCGTCGACGGGACGCCGACGACGCGCGTGTCAGGCTCGACCGCACGGCGGAATGCGCGTGCGAACGCCTTGAACTGCGCCTCGGCGATGTGGTGGGGGTCGCGGCCCGCGAGCACGGTGAGGTGCACAGACAGCCCGCCGTGGAAGGTGATCGCCTCGAAGACGTGACGCACCATGGAGCCCGTGAAGTGACCGCCGATGAGGTGGTGCTCAAAACCCTCGGGCTCGCCGGAGTGCACCAGGTAGGGGCGGCCGGACACGTCGACGACTGCGCGGGCGAGCGCCTCGTCGAGCGGAACGTGCGCGTCGCCGAAACGGGCGATGCCCGTCTTGTCGCCGAGGGCCTGCGCGATGGCCTGCCCCAACACGATGCCGGTGTCTTCGACCGTGTGGTGCACGTCGATGTCGGTGTCGCCGTGAGCCGACACCTCGAGGTCAACGAGCGAGTGCTTCGCGAACGCCGTCAGCATGTGGGTGAAGAACGGCACGGAGGTATCGATCGACGACCGCCCCGTTCCGTCGAGGTTCAACGACAGGCGGATGCTCGACTCACTGGTCTCGCGGTGAACGTCGGCAGTGCGGGGGCTGGTCACCGTGGCATCTTAGCGAGCACGTCGAGGAACTCGCTGGTCTCGGCCTCGGTGCCCGCCGTCACGCGCAGGTGCTGCGCGAGCCCCACATCGCGAATGATGATGTCGTTCGCGAGCAGATACTCGAACGTGGCGCGAGGGTCGTGGACGCCGCCGAAGAGCACGAAGTTGGCCCAGCTCTCGTGCGGGGAGTAGCCGAGCGTCGGCAGCTCGACGAGGAGACGATCGCGCTGCGCGCGGATCGCCTCGACGGTGGCCAACATCGCCGGGGCCTGCTGCAGGGCGGCCACCGCGGCCGCCTGCGTGATGGCCGACAGGTGGTAGGGCAATCGCACGAGCCGGAGCGCGTCAATCAGCGCCGGATCGGCGGCGAGGTACCCGAGCCGCGCGCCGGCGAAGGCGAAGGCCTTGCTCATGGTGCGCGACACGGCCAGCCGCGGGCGGCCGGGCAACAGCGACAGAGCGGACGCGTGCCCGGCCGGCATGAACTCGGCGTATGCCTCGTCGACCAACACAATGCCGTCGGTCGCGTCGTACGCGGCCGCGATGGTCTCGAGCCCGAGCGGGGTTCCCGTGGGATTGTTGGGCGCGCACAGCACGACGATGTCGGGCTGCTCGCGTTCAATCGCCGCGACCGCCGTCTCGGGGGTGATGCGGAACTCAGCATCGCGGTGAGCCGTCACCCACTCGGTGCCCGTGCCCGCGGCGATGATCGAGTGCATTGAGTAGGTGGGGGGAAAGCCCAGCATGCGCCGCCCCGGCCCGCCGAACGCTTGCAGTACGTGCTGAATGACCTCGTTGGACCCGTTGGCGGCCCAGACCTGCTCGGGCGTCACGGGGTGGGACGGCTCCGAGTCAGACAGGTAGGCAGCGAGGTGCTCACGCAACTCGGTGAACTCTCGGTCGGGGTACCGGTTCACACTGCGAACCGCGCGCTCGACCGCCGCGGTCACGTGGTTCACGACCTCGTCGGGGACGGGGTGCGTGTTCTCGTTAACGTTGAGCTGGATGCGAACGGGCTTTTGCGGAGCGCCGTAGGGGGTACTACCGCGTAGGTCGTCGCGAAGTGGGAGGTCGTCGAGGCCGGTCACCCGCCCATCGTATGACCCGCTAGTCGAGGTAGCGCTCGGGAAGCATTAGCGTCTGGCCGGGCAAAACGGCTGCGGAGCTCAGCTCGTTCAGCGTGATGATGTCGGCGACGACATCAGCGGGGTTTGCCTCGGGGGCCACTGAGGCGGCGAGCTGCCACAGGGTCTGCCCCGCCTGCACGGTGATGACGGGCGCATCGACGGCGCCCGAGGTTGCCGTTGCCTCGCCGCCCGACAGCGCGAGCGCAAGCAGCACCGCCACGATCGGTGCGCTCACGAAAGCCGTCACGACCGCGCGGCCGCGGCGCGTGATGCGCAGCCGCGTACCCACAACCCGCGTCGCCGGCACAGACGGCGTGCGCACCGGGGCGGAAAACGCGTGTGCGGTGATGGCGGTCATGGTGGGCTCCTTCTGAGAAGTTCGGGCCTCCGGCGGCGGGGGATCCGCCGGAGGTGCATCACCCCTCGGCCGGGAGGAGCAATGCGAACCCGTGTTCCGAACATACATTCGATCGAACATGAGTTCAAGTGTTTCGGTCGAAATTGTGACCGTTACCCCCGACACGCTCGAACAGGTGTTTGATTGGCCGCGGAATCGTGGATACAGTTTCGATCGATGAGGACAGTGCACCAGGCACCTCCGACATTCACTCCGAGCGAAGGAAGCGCACCATGGCCGACACCACTCCGGCATCGCGTCGCCGTACGACGCTGAGCGACAAGCAGCAGGCGATCCTCCGCGCTATTCAGGCATCGATCGCCAAGAGCGGCTATCCGCCGAGCATGCGCGAGATCGGCCAGGCCGTCGGCCTCTCATCGCTGTCGAGCGTCGCGCACCAGCTCGGCCAGCTCGAACTCAGCGGGTACCTCCGGCGAGACCCGAACCGACCGCGGGCCATGGAGGTGCTGATCGATCTCGACCCTGTCGAGGGGCACACCCCCGACCCTGACGCTCCGCAGGTGGCTGACGCGGCGATGGTCCCACTCGTCGGCCGCATCGCCGCCGGTATTCCGATCACCGCCGACCAGATGGTCGAAGAAGTCGTGCCCCTCCCCCGCACGCTCGTCGGCAACGGGGAACTCTTCATGCTGACGGTTGTCGGCGACTCGATGATTGACGCCGCCATCTGCGACGGCGACTTCGTCGTGGTGCGCCGTCAACAGACGGCGGAAAACGGCGAGATCGTGGCCGCGATGCTCGACGGCGAGGCCACGGTGAAGGTCTTCCGCCAGCGAGACGGGCACACCTGGCTATTGCCGCGCAACAGCGCGTTTGAGCCGATCGTCGGCGACCACGCCGAAATTCTCGGCAAGGTCGTCGCCGTTCTACGCTCGGTCTAGCTCTCGGTTTTCGCCTCGGCCGTCGTCGCGGTCGAGAACTCATCGAGCAGCGACGCGTGCTGCGGCGAGACGAACGCGTGCAGGCGTGTGCCTACCTCTTCGTAGTCGGTCGACACGATGCGGCCGCGCTCGTGGATGAGCGCGACGAGGTCTCCCCGGTCATAGGGCAGCACGACGTCGACCTCGACATCCGGGTCGGGCAGCACCTCAGCGATGCGCGCGCGCAACTCGTCGATACCCTCGCCGGTTTTCGCGGACACGAAGACAGCGCCCGGTTCGAGTCCTCGAAGAAGCAGGCGCGCATCCTCATCGATGAGATCTGCCTTGTTGAAGGCGACGATTTCGGGAATGTGGCGGGCGTCAACGTCTCCGATGACGTTGCGAACCGTTGCAAGCTGTGCCGCAGGGTCAGGATGCGCACCGTCGACAACGTGGACGATCACGTCCGACTCGGCGACCTCTTCGAGCGTCGAGCGGAAGGCCTCAACCAGCTGGTGCGGGAGGTTGCGCACGAAGCCCACAGTGTCGACCAGGGTGAATGGCCGACCGTCGGGGGTTGACGACTTGCGCACCGTCGCATCGAGCGTGGCGAACAGCGCGTTCTCGACCAGCACTCCGGCGCGGGTGATGCGGTTCAGCAGGCTCGACTTGCCGGCGTTGGTGTACCCCGCAATGGCGACGCTCGGCACGGCATAGCGGTCGCGGTTCGCCCGCTTTGCCGCGCGGGCCGGCGCGAAACCCTTGATCTGACGACGCAGCTTCGCCATGCGGGTGTTGATGCGGCGGCGGTCGAGCTCGATCTTCGTCTCACCGGGGCCACGGGAGCCCATACCGGCGCCGCCCGCGCCCACCTGGCCACCGGCCTGGCGCGACATCGAGTCACCCCAACCACGCAGTCGCGGAAGGAGGTACTCGAGCTGGGCGAGCTCGACCTGGGCCTTGCCCTCGCGGCTCTTCGCGTGCTGGCTGAAGATGTCAAGAATCACGGCGGTGCGGTCGATGACCTTCACCTTGACCACGTCTTCGAGTGCGCGGCGCTGGCTAGGGGCAAGTTCGGTGTCGGCGACAACGGTGTCGGCCCCGAGCTCCGCGACGATGAGCGCAAGCTCGGCGGCCTTGCCCTTGCCGAGGTACGTGCTCGGATCGGGGTGCGGGCGGCGCTGCAGAAGCCCGTCGAGCACCACGGCGCCCGCCGTCTCGGCCAACGCGGCGAGCTCACGGAGCGAGTTCTCGGCGTCGGCGAGCGAGCCCTGCGAGTAGATGCCAATCAGAACGACATTCTCGAGCCGAAGCTGGCGATACTCGACCTCGGTGACATCGTCGAGCTCAGTCGAGAGGCCGCGAACACGCCGCAGCGCCGCGCGGTCTTCACGATCGAACTGGTCACCATCGCGGTCATCGACATAGTCGTGCTGGCGCTGCAGAGCCGTCGCTCGACCCTCGAGGATGTCGACCCGGCGGGCCGAAGACTCAGCGTTTTGCAGGACGCGCGCGACGGCGGCGCTGCCCGCGTCGACGGGCGCGTCGTTACCGTCGGGCTCTGCTGTGTTGCCCGGGCCTGCACCGTCAGAAATCATTCGCTTCAGCATAGTCCTCGCATTCGGTAGATTCGCCTGATGGCTCAGGAGCACTACTTCAGCGCTCAGCCAGCCGGAGACTTCACCCCTCGCACCCTCACCGTTCCCCTCGACGGGCGTGCCGTCGAGGTCGTCACCGCTGGCGGCGTCTTCAGCCCGTCAGCACTCGACACCGGAACGAGCGTGCTGTTCGGCGCCGTTCCCGCGCCGCCGCCGGGAGGCGACCTTCTCGATCTCGGCTGCGGGTGGGGGCCAATCGCGCTCACGATGGCGCTCAAGTCACCCCACGCTCGTGTCTGGGCTGTCGATGTCAACGAGCGCGCCCGCGAACTCACGAGGATGAACGCCGAGCGACTCGGCCTCGACAACGTCACGGCCGTCGCGCCCGACGAGGTACCGGCCGAGCTGCGCTTTACGGGCATTTGGTCGAACCCACCAATACGCATCGGCAAGGGCGAACTGCATGGCCTGCTCGACGCGTGGTTGCCGCGACTCGATCAGGGAAGCGACGCCTGGTTGGTGGTCGCCCGCAACCTCGGCTCCGACTCGCTGCAGCGGTGGATGGAAGCACGGTACGCGGGCGAGCTGCAGATCACGCGCGCGGCCACGAACAAGGGGTACCGAGTGCTCCGCGTGCGCAATCGCTCAGGACTCACGGGGCCGATTCGCGTCTCGCGCGGCTGACACCTCGCATCCTGACCGCGTCGATCAGACGGTCAATTCCCCGTCAAAAACAAGGGCAGCGGGCCCACTGAGCGCGACATGCTCGCCGTCTTCCGCCGCGAACATGCGCACGCCGAGCACACCGCCCGGCACCTCGACGCGCCACTCGTTCGGAGCCGACGAGCCCGCCCAGTGCCGCACGGCGAGTGCGGCGGCCGCGGCCCCGGTTCCACACGAGAGCGTCTCGCCGCTGCCGCGCTCGTGCACGCGCATGCGGATACGACCGATGCCGTCCCGTACGAGGGGGTCGGCCGGAACGACGAATTCGACGTTGGCTCCGCCGGCCAGGGCCGGCTCCAGCTGGGGTGCGCGGGACAGGTCGATGCCATCGAGCTCGGTGTCGCCCGCGACCGCCACAACGACGTGGGGGTTGCCGAGGTCGATCCCGAGACCGGGGCGCGCGACCGGAAGCTCACGGGCGCGCACGAGGGGCTCGTCGCCCGTCAGCCGCCAGCGACCCAGGTCGACGGCGTAGCCATCGGCGAGACGGTGAACATCACGCACGCCCGCGCGGGTGCCGATCGGCACCGAGTGGCCCGGGGCTAGCTCAAGCAAGCCGCGTTCGATGAGGTAGTGCACGAATACGCGGATGCCGTTGCCACACATCTCCGCAACGCTGCCGTCGGCGTTCGCATAGTCCATGAACCACTCGGCCTCGGGCTCCTCGGCCAGAATCGCTGCGCCCTCGGGGATGCTCGCGGATCGCACCGCGCGGATCACCCCGTCGCCGCCGACCCCGAACCGCCGATCAGCCACGGCGGCAAGCCGCGAGGCCTCGAGCGTCTGCTCGCCATCCGGATCGGCGTACAGGACGAAGTCGTTGCCGGTTCCGTGGCCCTTGGTGAACAGCAGCGTGTCGGTCACTCGGCCATGCTAGCGACGCACCGCTCCGCGACCGCCTGGATCGCCGCATTCCGCGCCGTCCCATCGAGGGCGTCGACCCACTCGTTCGCGGCGTCACGCCGGAACCAGCTCACCTGCCGCCGGGCGTAGCGGCGCGTGAGTGAGGCGGTCGCCGCGATGGCCTCGCCCTCGGTCGCCCGACCCGCCAACTGGTCGATCGCCTGGGCGTAGCCGATTGCTCGGGACGCGGTGGGGCCGCGCTCGAGACCTCTCGGGAGAAGCTCTCGTACCTCGTCAAGAAGCCCGGCCGCCCACATGCCCTCCACCCGCCGGTCGAGTCGCTCAACGAGGGTTGTGCGCTCCACCGACAGGCCGAGCTGGGTGTACGGACGCCACGGTGTGGCTCGCGCCGCAAGACCCGGCGCGATCGGTTCACCCGTGATCTCGGCAACCTCGAGGGCGCGCACGACGCGGCGGGGGTTCTGCAGGTCGAGCTGGGCTGCGGCCTCCGGATCACGACGCTGAAGCTCGGCCGCGAGCGCACCGAGCCCCTCGGAGACGAGCCTCTCTTCGTAGCGCGCTCGCACTTCGGGGTCGGTGCCGGGAAAGCGGAAGTCGGTGAGCAGGGCCGCGACGTAGAGCCCGGAGCCTCCGACCACGATCGGGATGGCTCCCCGCGCCGCAATCTGCTCAACCGACGCGCGCGCATCTCGCTGATAGGCGGCGACGGATGCCTCGTCGGTGACGTCGAGGACGTCGATGAGGTGGTGCGGAACTCCTCGTCGCTCGGCGACGGTGGCCTTTGCCGTGCCGATATCCATTCCGCGGTACAGCTGCATGGCGTCGGCGTTGACGATCTCAGCGGCAGCGCCGAACCGCCCCAAGCGATCGGCGAGGTCGAGCGACGCTGCCGTCTTGCCGGTGCCCGTCGCGCCGACGATCGCGACGATCACGCGAGACTGCCGCGCTCGCCGTCTGCGGGGTCGTAGATCGGAGTCGTCGGCCCCGCGGGAGCACCGACCCGGATGGCGGGAAGCCCCAACGACACGCGCGGCGCGGTGTCGCTGCTGCCTGCCGGCGCCGGCACACTGCAGCTCTCGGCCTGCGCGCGATCCCACGCGTCGCCGGCACGGGTACGGCGAATGCGCAGCGGCCCCTCGTGGTCGGCAAGCAGGTGGAACGGCGCGGCGTGCGTGATCGTCGTGGTCACGACGTCGCCCGGGCGCGGACGCTCGGCGCCCTCCGGTACGCGGACGTGCACGAGGCGGCTGTCTTCGGCTCGCCCCGATATGCGCTCGGTCTCGGCGTCTTTCTTGCCCTCGCCGGTCGAGATGAGCACCTCGACCTCGCGACCCACTTGGCGCTGGTTCTCTTCCCAGCTGATGTGCTCTTGCAGGGCGATGAGCCGCTCGTAGCGTTCTTGCACGACCTCTTTCGGCACCTGGTCGGGCATTGTGGCGGCCGGCGTGCCCGGCCGGATCGAGTACTGGAAGGTGAATGCGCTGGCGAAGCGCGCCTGTTCGACGACGCGGAGCGTCTCGGCAAAGTCGTCGTCGGTCTCACCCGGGAAGCCCACGATGATGTCGGTCGAAATGGCCGCATTCGGGATGCGTGCCCTCACCCGGTCGAGGATGCCAAGGAACTTCTCGCTGCGATAGGAGCGGCGCATCGCCTTCAGGATGCGGTCGGAGCCGGACTGCAGGGGCATGTGCAGCTGCGGCATCACGGCGGGCGTTTCGGCCATCGCGTCGATCACGTCGTCGGTGAATGCGGCCGGGTGGGGACTCGTGAAGCGGATGCGCTCGAGACCGTCGATGCGCCCGGCTGCGCGCAGCAGCTTGCCGAACGCCTGCCGGTCGCCGAACTCGACGCCGTAGGTGTTCACGTTCTGCCCGAGGAGCGTGACCTCAATCGCGCCGTCGTCAACGAGCGCCTGAACTTCGGCGAGGATGTCGCCGGGGCGCCGGTCTTTTTCTTTGCCGCGCAGGCTCGGGACGATGCAGAACGTGCAGGTGTTGTTGCAGCCCACCGAGATGCTGACCCAGCCCGAGTAGGTGGAGTCACGCTTGGTCGGCAGCGTCGAGGGGAACACTTCGAGTGACTCGAGAATCTCGAGCTGCGCCTCGCCGTTGTGGCGTGCCCGTTCGAGCAGGGCGGGAAGTGAGCCCATGTTGTGCGTGCCGAAGACGGCGTCGACGTAGGGCGCCTTGCTCAGAATGGTCGAGGTGTCTTTCTGGGCGAGGCACCCGCCGACGGCAATCTGCATGCCGGGGCGCTCGCGCTTGATGCTGGCGAGGTGGCCCAGGTTTCCGTAGAGCTTGTTGTCGGCGTTCTCGCGAACGGCGCAGGTGTTGATCACGACCACGTCGGCCACCTCGCCCGTCGGCGCCGCGATGTAGCCCGCCGCCTCAAGCGACCCCGCCAAGCGTTCAGAGTCGTGCACATTCATCTGACAGCCATACGTGCGCACCTCGTAGGTGCGCGGGGTGGCCTGCGCGTCGGTGACGGAGGATGGCGGGGCGAAGGTGCTGCTCATGGTGCGAGCAAGTCTACGCGCGGGCGCTCACTCGAATTCGGGGGTACGGCGGCCAGCCGGAGCGCCGTCGAGCGCACGCCGCACGGCCTGATGCGCCATGGGCCCGCCGTGCCCTTTGCGTTGCAAGTACGACACAAGCCGACGTTCGGCCGTCGCGCGGTCGAGACTGCCGAGGCGCCGCAGCCGATCGGCCACCAACTGGTCGATCAACGCGCCCGCATCGGACTCGGCACCGTGCTCAGCGATCGCCTGCTCGACGGCGTCGGGGTCAAGCTTGCGCTGGCGTAGCTCACCCATGAGAGCGCTGCGGCCGAGACCTTTGCGGGCAACCAGGCGGTCGACCAAGACCCGCGCCAGCTCGGCGTCGTCGATCAGGCCCACGCGCTGCAGGCGGTCGGCTTCGAACTCGGCCGCCTCGGGGCTGATGTCATTCTCGCGCAGTCGGTCGACGAGTTCTCGTCGAGACAAGCCCTTGCGGCTGAGCGCCCGCATGCTGATTGTTTCGGCCCTGGCGAGTTCGTCGTCGTCGAGGTGGGCGCGCGCGTCGTCGACCGACGAGCGCTCGGCGCGAGCGCCGGCCAGCGAGATCACCGGGGCGACCCACTGGCCGGCGTCGGCCGCGTCGCTCACGCGCCAGCAGCCTTCTTCTGGGCGAGCTTCTGCTGAATGGATGCGGGTGCCGGCTCGGCGGCGTCGCCCACGGCTACGGGCCCGTTCGCGCCAATGCCGAGCTTGGCGAGAATCTTGCTTTCGATCTCGGCCGCGATGGTCGGGTTCTGCAGCAGGAAGTTGCGCGAGTTCTCTTTGCCCTGGCCCAGCTGATCGCCCTCGTAGGTGTACCAGGCGCCCGACTTCTTGACGATGCCGTGCTCAACACCGAAGTCGAGCAGGCTGCCCTCGCGGGAGATGCCGACGCCGTAGAGGATGTCGAACTCGGCCTGCTTGAAGGGCGGGGCCATCTTGTTCTTGACGACCTTGACACGCGTGCGGTTACCGACCGCCTCGGTGCCGTCTTTCAGTGTCTCGATGCGACGAATGTCGAGGCGCACGGAGGCATAGAACTTGAGCGCCTTACCACCCGCCGTGGTCTCGGGGCTGCCGAAGAAGACACCGATCTTTTCGCGCAGCTGGTTGATGAAAATCATCGAGGTGCCGGTGGTGTTGAGACCGCCCGTGAGCTTGCGCAGCGCCTGCGACATCAGGCGAGCCTGCAGACCGACGTGGCTGTCGCCCATCTCGCCCTCGATCTCGGCGCGGGGCACGAGCGCCGCGACCGAGTCGATGACGACGAGGTCAATCGAGCCCGATCGCACCAGCATGTCGGCGATTTCGAGGGCCTGCTCACCGGTGTCTGGCTGCGAAACGAGAAGCTGATCGATGTCGACGCCGAGCTTCTGGGCGTAGTCGGGGTCAAGTGCGTGCTCAGCATCGATGAAGGCCGCGATGCCGCCCGCGCGCTGAACATTGGCGATGGCGTGCAGCGTCAGCGTGGTCTTACCCGACGACTCGGGACCGTAGATTTCGATGATGCGGCCCTTCGGGAGGCCGCCAATACCGAGCGCGACATCAAGGGCAATGGAACCGGTCGGGATGACGGCGACCGGCGCGCGCTCGTCGCTGCCGAGGCGCATGACGCTGCCCTTGCCGAACTGTCGGTCGATCTGTGCGAGTGCCGTTTCGAGGGCCTTTTCGCGGTCTGCGGGAGAGGGCATGTCGGTTCCTGCTTTCTGTGTCGTGCGCGGTTCGCCTATCGGCTGTCGCCGTGCCAGCCGCCCGGAGTTTCGGGGCGACGGGGATACGACAAGGCGGTGACGACGTCTGCCGCCTCGCGGGGAACAGTAAGCGCGAGCACCGACACCAGACGGAACACGCGACCGCCTGTGCACCGAGGGGTGTTCGACTGCCGTTGGGAGGGAGTCTACGCCCGATACGAACACATGTTCGAGTGGCACGTTACGGCGTGTCGCGCTTCGGCCGTCGCTGCGCCCGCACCCGTCGCTGGCAGCACCGCGCGCTGAAGGGGGGTTCGATCAGAGATCGCGCGGCAGAACGGGGCGGCCCGCGCCGTACCAGCGATCACGGGGAACATCGGTGGCGGCACACAGCGCGAACCACACGTCCCGGGGAGCAAGCCCCGCATCCAGTGCCTGTTCGGCCGTGCGGTTGCCGACGTCACCGAGCACGAGATCGCGCACAAGCGAGCGTCCGTAGGCCTCACCGAACTCGTCGGCGACGGCGCGACGGAACTCTGACAGCTTCAGAGGTCGACCTAGCGCGCTAGCGAACGGCGAGGTCGGCGTCGAACTCAGCGACCAGGTCGTCGGGCAGGGTGTCGGGAACCGTCGTCAGGCCCTCGATGACGGCCAGGCGGTCACCGACCTCGCGCATGATGGTCGAGATGGGAGTGTCGAGAGCTTCGGCGACCGACGCGAGGATCTCGCTTGACGCCTCTTTTTGACCCCGCTCAACCTCGCTGAGGTAACCCAGAGCAACGCTCGCCCGACTCGCCACCTGGCGAAGGGTGCGGCCCTTCTGCAAGCGCACGTCACGGAGGACTTCGCCGATCTCTTGACGGACCAGAACCATGGCGGCCTCCTCTGCGTATCTCTTGAGCGGTGTGCGCGTCACCGGGGCGGTAACACTACCTGATCGATGTGACTTCACTGTATCCCCGGATGGCTGGGGATCGAGTGTCAGGATGCTCGGTGTAACACGACCGTCACCTTGGCTATTCCCGCGCGTAGAGCCGGTCGAGGGCGAGTGCGAGGGCCGCGTCGACAGCCGCGGAGCGGATGGCGGCGCGACCACCTGCGAGACGCAGCTCACGCACGGACGTGCCGCGCGCATCCGCCACCGCGACGTACACGAGGCCGACGGGTGAACCCCCTTGCGGCTCGGGCCCGGCGACACCCGTCGTCGCGACCCCGATGTCGGCCGGTCGGTCGGCGATCGCGAGGCGCGCCCGCACCCCGACCGCCATCGCGAGCGCGACATCCGGATGCACGGGCCCGTGTTGGCCAAGGAGCTCATCGGGCACGTCAAGCAGGCTCGCCTTGAGCGGCGTCGCGTACGCGACGATGCCGCCGGAAACGACCGCGGAGGCGCCCGGAACGTCAACGAGTCGCGCCACGAGCATCCCGCCCGTCAGTGATTCGGCGATCGCGATGCGTTCGCCGCGGTCGGTCAGCGTCGCGACGAGTGCGTGAGCCAGCGCGCTCACGACGCGTCAGATGAGGAGTCTGTCGCGGCTGCGGCGGGCCGAGTGGTCTCGTCGTCGTCGCGTGACCGCCACGCCTTGTAGAGGTAGTCAAGACCGGTGACCACGGTGAGGACCACGGCGATCGTCATGAGGACGGTGTTGACCCAATTGATCCAGTCGCCAACGAGGGCCCACAGCGGCAAGAGTGCAAACGAGATGGCGACCGACTGCATGACCGTTTTCAGCTTGCCGCCACGAGAGGCCGGGATCACCCGGTTGCGCAGCATGAAGAAACGGAACACGGTGATGCCCCACTCGCGCACCAGGATCACCACGACGACCCACGCGGGAAGCTCGGCGAGAAGCGCCAGCATCACGAGCGCCGCGCCGGTCAACAACTTGTCGGCAATCGGGTCGAGGAGGATGCCGAGGTCGGTGACGAGGTTGCGTCGGCGCGCGAGATAGCCGTCGACGCCGTCGGTGGCAATCGCCACGATGAAAAGCAGCGCAGCAGCGACGCGCAGCCAGCCGTCGTCTCCCGCATCGAGCACGAGCAGCACGACGAAAACGGGGACGAGCAGGATGCGCACAATCGTGATGATGTTCGCGACGTTGCCGCTTGAGGCGGGGGTCTCACCGTCGGCGATCACGCGGCCGCGCATCGGGAAGGATGGGCCGTTCTTCTCGCTCGTCGCCACGGCGCCTCCCCCGGTATGGAACCGGAACGCCTAGTCGCGACCGGTCAAGGACCACGCATCCTCGTCAGAGGATGCCTCCTCCTCAGGATAGCCGCGGGTCATCGCGTCGACCGGGTCGGCGCCGCCCAGCGAGGAGGATGCGGGCGATGACGCGGGCGCGGCCGTCGCCGACGCCGAGCTCGAGCCGCCGTCGCTCGCCGGTACATCGCCGCGCAGACGGGCCAGCACATCGGCCAATTGATCAGGGCTGACGAGCACGTCGCGGGCCTTTGAGCCCTCAGACGGGCCGACGATCTCGCGCGATTCCAAAAGGTCCATGAGGCGGCCCGCTTTGGCGAATCCGACGCGCAGCTTGCGCTGCAGCATCGAAGTCGACCCGAACTGGGTAGTGACGACAAGCTCGGCCGCCGCGAGCAGTACCTCGAGGTCGTCACCGATGTCGGCGTCGATCTCGCGCTTCTGCGCTTCTGCCGCCACGTCATTGCGATACTCGGGCCGCGCCTGGTCTTTCACGTGCTTGACGACCGCGGCGATCTCGCCCTCGGTGACCCAGGCGCCCTGAACGCGCATGGACTTGTTCGCCCCCATGGGCAGGAACAGTCCGTCGCCCTGGCCGATGAGCTTCTCGGCACCCGGCTGATCGAGGATCACGCGGCTGTCGGTCATGCTCGACACCGCAAAGGCGAGACGGCTCGGCACGTTCGCCTTGATCAAGCCCGTCACGACGTCAACACTCGGCCGCTGCGTGGCGAGCACGAGGTGAATACCCGAGGCGCGCGCGAGCTGGGTGATGCGCACGATCGAGTCTTCGACGTCGCGCGGGGCGACCATCATGAGGTCGGCGAGCTCGTCGACGACGACGAGCAGGTAGGGGTACGGCTGCAGCTTGCGCTGGCTGCCCTCGGGCAGCTCGATTTCGTTCGCGAGCACGGCGCGGTTGAAGTCGTCGATGTGACGGAAGCCGAACGACGCGAGGTCGTCGTAGCGCATGTCCATCTCTTTCACGACCCACTGCAGCGCCTCGGCCGCCTTCTTCGGGTTCGTGATGATGGGGGTGATGAGGTGCGGCACGCCCTGGTAGGCGGCGAGCTCGACGCGCTTCGGGTCGATCAGCACCATGCGCACCTCGGCGGGCTTCGCGCGCATCAAGAGGCTCGTGATCATCGAGTTGATGAAGCTCGACTTACCCGAGCCGGTCGACCCCGCAACCAACAGGTGCGGCATCTTCGCGAGGTTGGCGATGACATAGCCGCCCTCGACATCTTTGCCGACCCCGATCGACATGGGGTGCAGGCTCTTCGCCGAGGCGCTCGACCGCAGCACATCGCCGAGGCTCACGATCTCGCGGTCGACGTTCGGAATCTCGACGCCAATCGCGCTCTTGCCGGGAATCGGCGAGAGGATGCTGACCTCATTGCTCGCGACCGCGTACGAGATGTTCTTCGTCAGCGCGGTGAAACGCTCGACCTTCACACCGGGGCCCAGCTCGATCTCGTAGCGGGTGACACTCGGGCCGCGGCTGAAGCCCGTGACCTTCGCATCGACCTGGAACTGCTCGAGCACGTCGGTGATCGACGCCACGACCGCATCGTTCGCCGCGCTGCGGGCCTTCGGCGGCGTGCCCGGCTCGAGCACACTCGGCGACGGGAGGCGGTACGGGCGCGTGGGCGCACCCGGCGAGACGGGCGTCGGATGCGCGACGACAGCATCCGCCTCGTCGCCGTCATCGAGACGGTCGCCATCGCCCGCGGGGCCCGCGGCGCCGGAGGCGCCGGCGGGGGCCTGCTCCCCCGTAAAGCGCTGCACGGCCGCTTCAGCGGCAGCCGCGACCGCCGTCAAGTCGTCGGAGACGCGGGCGAGGGCGTCGGGGTCGATCACGTCGGTGGGCTGATCGCGCTCGACGGCGGAGTCGAACGGCAACTCTTCGTGGCGCGGGGCCTTGCCCTTGCGCCACCAGGGCATGGAGCTCTCGTCCTCCATGTCGAGGCCGAGGTCGGTGAGCGAGCCGAAGTCGGCCGACTCGTCGTCGGTGTCAGACTTCTCGGCCTTCGCCGGACGCTCCGGCAGCTCGGCGCCGAAGAGGTACGCGTACAGCTCACGCAGCCGCTGACCGATGCGGTTCGGCGGCGTCTTGGTCATGATCAGCACCGACAGAGCGGCGATCACGACGAGCAGGGGCACGGCAACCCACACGGTTGCCAGCAGCAACAGGCCACCGAGCACCCAGCCGACAACTCCGCCCGCCTGGGCGATCTCGAGCGGCGGCAGGGCCGGGTTTGGCGCACCCAGGGCGATGTGGCAGAGGCCGCTGACGCTCGCGATGAGCAGGCCCAGCCCAATTCCGATGCGGGTGTTGTCGTGCACGCTCGCGGGGTGGCGGAACAGCCAGGCGGCGAACATCAGCATGATGACCGGCAGGGCGAAGGCGACGCGGCCGACGAGCCCCCCGAAGGTGAACGCGTCGAGGGCCTGGGCGACCGGGTCGCCCAGCAGGAACCACTCGATCAGGGCGCCCGCGATGGCCAGCAGGACGAGCAGGAAAGGTACGCCGTCGCGGCGGTCCTCTTTGGCGAGGGTCTCGCGGCCGAAAAGTCGGAAGCCGGCGCCGGTCGCGTGGGCGAGGCCCATCCAGGCGCGCGACAGCAGGCCGGGCTCACCCGACTCGAACGCGGGAGTGGGCTTCGGCTGCTTCGATGCGGGCAGCTTCTTGGTCGGCGCGGTCTCAGAACGCTTCGACGATGCACGCGGCGCGCGCGTCGTCGACGAACTCGCACGCGAGCGCGCAGGGGTCGATCGAGAGCCGGAGGCCATGCCGCACACGGTACCCGCGCGGTGGGCCGCGGGCCGGGACTGACACGCTTACGCGATAACGACCACCGGCACGATCATCGGCCGGCGGCGGTGCCGGGTGTTGACCCAGCGGCCCACCGTGCGGCGCACCACCTGGCTGAAGGCGTGGCTGTCGCGCGTGCCGTTCTCGGCGGCCTCGGTGAGCGCCTTGAGCACCTGCGGGATCACGTCGTCGAACACACTGTCGTCTGGCGCGAAGCCACGGGCGTGAATCTCGGGGCCCACCACGGCGCGACCGGTCTGAGCGTCGACGGCGACGAAGATCGAGATGAAGCCCTCCTCCGCGAGGATGCGGCGGTCTTTCAAGTCGGCGTCGGTGATCGCGCCGACCGTCGAGCCGTCGACGTACACCTCACCCAGGTCGAGCTGACCGACGACCCGGATCGCGCCGTCTTTCAGGTCGATGATGGTGCCGTTCTCGGCGAGCACCGTGTTCTCGATCGGCACGCCCGTGTCGACCGCGAGGCGCTGGTTCGCCACGAGGTGGCGGGCCTCGCCGTGCACGGGCATGACGTTCTTCGGCCGCACGATGTTGTAGCAGTAGAGCAGTTCACCGGCGGCGGCGTGGCCACTCACGTGCACGCGCGCGTTGCCCTTGTGGACGACGTTCGCCCCGAGCGCAGTCAGCCCGTTGATGACCCGGTAGACCGCGTTCTCGTTGCCGGGAATCAGGCTCGACGCGAGGATGACCGTGTCGCCCTCCCCTACCTCGACCTGGTGCTCGAGGTTCGCCATGCGGGCGAGCACGGCCATCGGCTCGCCCTGGCTGCCGGTCGACATGTAGACGATCCGGTCGTCGGGCAGCTCGCTCGCCTTGCGGTGATCGATGAGGATGCCGTCGGGCACCTTCAGGTAGCCGAGCTCGGCGGCGATGCCCATGTTGCGCACCATCGAACGGCCGAGCAGCGCGACCCGCCGACCGTTCGCGTGGGCCGCGTCGAGTACCTGCTGCACACGGTGCACGTGGCTGGAGAAGCTGGCAACGATGACGCGGCGCGGTGCCTTCGCGATGACGCTCTCGAGCACACCGCCAATCTCGCGCTCGACAGGAGTGAAGCCCGGCACGTCGGAGTTCGTCGAGTCGGTCATGAAGAGGTCAACGCCCTCTTCACCGAGGCGGGCGAAGGCGCGCAGGTCGGTGATGCGGCCATCGAGCGGCAGCTGGTCCATCTTGAAGTCGCCGGTGTGGAGCACATTTCCCGCGGGCGTCCGAATAAAAACGGCCAGAGCATCCGGAATCGAGTGGTTCACCGCGACGAATTCGAGGTCGAAGGGGGCCATGCGCTCGCGCTGGCCCTCCTTCACCGCCAGCGTGTACGGGCTGATGCGGTGCTCCTTGAGCTTCGCCTCGATGAGGGCGAGCGTCAGCTGCGAGCCGATCAAGGGAATGTCGGCGCGCAGGCGCAGCAGATACGGAACCGCGCCGATGTGGTCTTCGTGACCGTGCGTGAGAACGACGCCGATGACGTCGTCGAGGCGGTCACGGATCGGCGAGAAGTCGGGCAGGATCAGGTCAACGCCCGGCTGGTGCTCTTCGGGAAAGAGCACGCCGCAGTCGACGATCAGCAGCTTGCCGTCGTACTCGAAGACGGCCATGTTGCGACCAATCTCGCCGAGACCGCCGAGAGGGGTAACGCGAAGGGTGCCGGATTCGAGCGCGGGGGCGTCTTCGATGGCGTGGGGCATAAAACGGGACCGTCTTTCGTGAATCAATCTGGCCCGAAACCCGGGCCGCGTGGCGGGGCCTCGCGCCCCCGGGTGCAGTCTTAGCGGGTGGTGCCGGCCACCTTCGGCAGTGCTCCCCCGGCGGCGGCGTTGCGGTCGGGGCGGAAGCGGGCAAGATCGACGCCCTCAACATCCTTCACGAGCGCCATCTCGTCTTCAATGATGGCGGCCTCGTGGTCTTCGGGGCCGACGAGCGGCAGGCGCACGCGCGGCGAGGAAATGCGACCGAGGCCGTGGAGCACATACTTCGCGGCGACCGTGCCGGGAACGTGCGTCATGATCGCCCGCACCAGCGGCTCAAGCTTCTTGTGCTGTTCGGTCGCGGTCGCCAGATCGTTGGCGTTCACCGCGTCGACGATGGCGCGGTACGGGGCGGGGGCGATGTTGGCCGTCACCCCGATGAGGCCGGTTCCGCCGATTGCGAGCGTCGGCAGGGCGTTCGCGTCATCGCCGGCGAAGTAGAGAAGGTCGGTCTGGTTCATGACGCGGCTGACCTCACTGAGGTCACCCTTTGCGTCTTTCACGGCCAGGATGTTCGGGTGCTTCGCGGCGCGGAGGATCGTCTCGTACTTGATCTCAATGCCCGCGCGGCCGGGAATGTCGTAGAGGATCACCGGCAGATCGGTCGCGTCGGCGACCATGCGGAAGTGGGTCAGAACGCCCGCCTGCGTCGGCTTGTTGTAGTACGGAGTGACGACCATCACGCCGTCAGCGCCGGCCTTCTCGCTCGCCTTGTACAGCTCGATCGCGTGCGCCGTCTCGTTCGAGCCGCCGCCCGTAATGATGGATGCGCGCCCCGCCGCAACCTCTTTGCCCACGCGAACGAGGCGCAGCTTCTCGGCGTCGGTGAGGGTCGATGTCTCACCGGTCGTACCGGTCACGACGATGCCGTCGGCACCGTGTGTGCAGAGGTAGTCGATGTGCTGCTCGACGCCGGGCCAGTCGACCTCACCATCGGCGGTCATGGGGGTGACGAGGGCCACAAGGACCTGGCCGAAGGGGTTTGACGCGCTCACACCCCCAGGCTACCCCGGCCCGCGGGCGGCGCGCCCTGCGGGTTGCGACGATCCGCCGCGCGGGCGGCAGCGGCACACCCACCGCGCGCCTGACCTGCGCACCGCGCGAAGAATGTCCGCTGGACCGGCACTGTGGGCCGCTTCGCCACAATGAAGCTGCGTGCTCGGCGTGCCGTCATCGTGCTGTCGGTCGTGCGGATAGGTGGTCACCGCGCTCGACCACGGCGCTAATCTCCGCGACGACCTCAGCGGGATCAGCGAATACACGTCGGTAGTCGAACCGCAGCACGATGAAGCCAAGACTCACGAGGTGGGAGTCGCGAGCGAGGTCAGCTCGACGCCGCTCCGGAGCGGCATGATGCTCCTCGCTGTCGCACTCGATGAGCAGCCGATCGCCCACCAGCAGGTCGGCTCGCGCGAAATCGGCGATGGGGAGTCGCGGTTGCGGCACTGTGCGAATACCCGCAGCCCCCAGCAAGACTCGGAGCGCACTCTCGGTGCCTGACTCGGAGCGGATGTCGGTGAGCGATGCGGCACGTCTCGCCGGCGGGCTCCATGTCGCGGCCACCGCGGCGAGACCACGGGGCGTGAGCGGCGTGCGACGCAGTGCAGAGTCGAGCACGGCGACGGCCCACTCACGCGGCAACGATGCCGCGGCAACCGCAAGCACCGGCTCGAGCGGCGCGACACCGAACTGCGGAATCGTCTTCTCGCGTGTCCACCACACGCGCGTTGAGGACGGACGGTCAGTGACGCTCATGGACACACGGACTTCGACGTGCAGCATCTGCCCGTGTGTCGGTGGTGGCACCCAGAGGCCATGATGGACCAGGGCGGAGACCCCCGTGAGCCGACCGCCCACGCTGGCCGCGAGCAGCACATCACGCGGCAGCTCGGGGAGGGCATACACGCCGCGACGGGCTCGGATCAGAATCCCTCGCTCCGACGCGCGCGCGAGGGCTCGCTGCTCAGCCGGCGTGCCGCACAATTCGCGAACAGAGGCGACACCACCGAGTGCCTGCAGTCGATTGACGAGTCGACCGACGACGAGGCTCATGCCTGGACTGTCGCGGGTCGCCCCCGAGTCGCGCACCGGGGGCGATGCGCTCGGGGAGGGGCGGACTGGTGCCCTCGCTGAGGAGGAGACGTGTCTGCACCACCGACAGCAGGTCGCGACGCGCCACAGCGAGGGCGTGCCGCGCCCGTCGGGGAGCCGGATTGTCGGTGCTGTGGACACCGCGATGGAGCCCCGCGAGCGAAATGCTCCGCCAGACCGGGGCTGGGCGGCTCTGGGGCCGGAACCGCTACGGGGCGACGCGGCCGTTTGCGTTGAACGTCTCGTAGGTGAGCGGCATGAGCGTCGCGAAGTGCTGCTCCATCTGCTCGGCGACCATCTCGATCTCGCGCTGCGGGAAGGACGGGAAGTGCGTGCTCTCACGCTTTGTGCGAAGCGAGAGGAAGTTCATGAGCGAGCGGGCGTTCATCGTCACGTACATGGTCGAGTAGATCGTGACGGGGAGGACCGCCCGGGCGACCTCGCGTGCGATGCCGGCGTCGAGCATCCGCTGATACGAGGTGTATGCCGCCTCGCAGACGCCGCGGATCTCGGCGTCGGCGACGGCGTGCTGCTCGTCGCTGCCCGGCAAGAACTCGTACGCGCCGGGCTTTCCGACCTGCACGAGGTTGCGCTCGGGGCCCGGTACGTAGAACACGGGGCGCAGCTCGCGGTAGCGGCCCGACTCTTCGTTGTATGACGCGATGCGGTGGCGCATGAACTCGCGGAAGACGAAGATCGGCGCCTGCACGTAGAAGGTCAGCGAGTTGTGCTCGAACGGCGAGCCGTGACGGTCTCGCATGAGGTAGTTGATGAGGCCGCGATCGCGATCGGTGGCCGCGTCACCCGCGGCGGCGGCGTCGAGCGTCTTCTCGCCCTGCGTCGACACACGCGCCGCGAACAGCACGTCAGAGTCGGAGGCGTTCGCCCTCACCAACTCGACCGTGACATCGGACCGGAATACGACCTCGTCTGCAGCCTCGCTCACGCCCGCAACCCTAGCCGCTCACGGTGCCGGCTCCGGGTGCGCCCCGCGGTCACGCAGCGTCACACGAGGGGAATATTCCAGCCCCCCGTCGTAGTTTTCTCTCACCATGGACCCGCTCCTTATCGCCGGCGTACTCATCGCGCTCGTCGCCGTCTCAACGCTCATTGGCGTCGTCGTGCGCGCCCGCACGGGCCGTGTGCGGGCCGACGGCCAACACGTCGACACCGCCCTGCTCGATGCCGAGGCCGAACTGACCCTGCTGCAGTTGTCGAGCCCGGTGTGCTCGGCCTGCGTCGCGATGCGCCGCGTCGGCGGGCAGATCGCGACCGCTGACGAGACGGTCGGCCACCGCGAGATCGACGTCACCGAGCATCCTGACCTCGTCCGCGAACTGGGCGTGCTGTCGACGCCGACGACGCTCGTCGTCGATCGCGTCGGGCGGGTGCGCTCGCGCATCATCGGCGCGGCTGCCGCCGCGACCGTTCGCGAGACGCTTGAGGATGCTCGCCGCACCCCCGCAGGGGTCGCCGCGTGAGCGCCACATCGCCCGCCGCTCGCCCGGGCATTGACCCGCGCGGCCCACGCTTTGGCGCCTCGATCACGAGCGTGCTCCTGCTCGTGGTGATTGCACTCGGCCTCGCGACCCCGCTCGGGGGGACGCTCGTCGAGCGCCTCACCGAACCCGCCGCCGTGCTGCAGACGCTGCTCGTCGCGCTCTTCGCGTGGGGCGCGTTCGCCGGCATCGCGCGCCACCCCTACGGCGCGGTGTTTCGCACCCTCATCGCGCCCCGGCTGGGTGCGCCGACCGAGCGCGAAGACCCGGCAGCGCCGACCTTCGCCCAGGGTGTCGGTCTGCTCGTTACCGGCGTGGGCCTCGCCCTGCACCTCGCTGGCGTTCCGTACGCGCTCGTCGCCTCGGCGGCAGCGGCGTTCGTGGCGGCCTTCTTGAACGCTGCGTTCGCGTACTGCCTCGGCTGCCAGCTGTACGTGCTGCTCGTGCGTGCCGGGCTGCTCGGACGCAAGACTGCCTGAGAGTCGTCTCTACCCGTCGCTCGCCTGCGGGTTCTAGGCTTGAGCCCCCGTAGCTCAGCGACAAAGGAGACCGACCATGGCAGTGACGAGTGAAGCGACGACCCTCTGGTTCGGATCCCTGACGGATGGGCGGGGTACGACCTCGCTCGACACCTCAGACGCCGCAGAGTTTCCGGTGACGTGGGCCGCCCGCAGCGAGGGCGTTGCCGGCACCACGACCCCCGAAGAGCTGCTGGGCGCCGCCCACTCGGCGTGCTACTCGATGGCGCTCTCGCACGCGCTGACGGGTGCGGGCCACGCGCCCGACAGCCTGCAGGTGACGGCGGCGGTGACCTTCCAGCCCGGTGAGGGCATCACGGGAAGCCACCTGCTCGTGAACGCGAAGGTTCCCGGCATTTCGGCCGAGACCTTTGCCGAGTTTGCCGAAGACGCGAAGAAGAACTGCCCCGTGTCGGCGGCGCTCGCTGGCGTCTCGATCACGCTCGAAGCGACCCTCGCGTAGTGGCGGCATCCACGCCCCTGCGCGTGCTGATCGCCGGCGCGTCCGGCATGATCGGCACTGAGCTGCAGCGGCAGCTGCGGGCCGACGGGCACGTCGTCACGACCCTCGTGCGGCGCCAGCCGAAGAACGAGCACGAGTTTGCCTGGTCGCCCGAGTCGCGGGTGCTCGACTTCCGCGTGCTCGACTCGGTCGACGCTGTCGTGAATCTCTCGGGCGCATCGATTTCGCGCATCCCGTGGACGAACGGCTGGAAAAAGCAGATTCTCGAGTCGCGGGTGCACGCGACGCGTGCGCTCGCCGAAGCCATGGGAATGGCCAGCACTCCCCCGCGCGTCTTCGTCAGCGGCTCGGCAGTCGGCATCTACGGCGACCGCCCCGCCGTGCGTCTTGACGAGTCGGCGAGCCGGGGCGAGGGGTTTCTTGCCGACGTGGTCGAAGCGTGGGAGCAGGCTGCCCTGCTCGCCCCCGAGGCGACGCGGGTCGTGCTCGCGCGCACGGGCCTCGTGATCGGGCCGGGTGGCGCGATGACGCCGCTGCGCCTGCTGACGGGGCTCGGGGCAGCGGCGCGCATCGGCACCGGAGGGCAGCACTGGCCCTGGATCAGCCTGTACGACGAGGCGGCCGCGATTCGCCACCTGCTGACGTCGACGCTCGCGGGCCCCGTGAATCTTGCCGGCCCGACGCCCGCGACGAGCGACCGCGTGACCCGCGCGCTCGCGAGCGCGATGCATCGCTGGCACCTGTTCACCCTCCCCGAGAAGCTCATCGAGATCGGGATGGGGGACGCGGGGCGAGAGTTGCTGCTCTCGAGCCAGAAGATGGTGCCGCAGGCTCTGCTCGACGACGGATTCGTCTTCCGGCACACCACCGTCGAGCAAGCGATCGACGCCCTGGTCACCCCGAACCGCGACGCGTAACAGCGCCGGATACGCGGCGCGCGCTAGGCGCGCGCGTCGCGTTCGCGGCGAATCGCCTCGCGCGTCGCCCAGCGGGCTCGACGACGATCGCGCGCACCGTCGTAGGCGAGCGCGAGCCGGAACCAGTTCTGCCACGGCTCGGGGTCGGCCTCGACCTCGGCCTTGTAGCGCGCGAACAGCGCGTCGGCGCGCTCGCGGTCGAGCCGACCACTTGCCGAGGCCGGCAGTTCGTCGTCGGGCAGGCCCCCCTCGGCCTCGAGCTGCGTGGCGAGCCGCTCAGCCTGCACGCCGAAACGCAGTTCGGCGGCGAGCGCCCACGCACCCAGCAGGGGCAGGAGGATGAGCGCCCAGCCCATCGCCTGAACGACGGGAAGCGGGTCGGTCACGAGGCGCACGGCGTAGAGCCCCACGACCACGAGGTAGAGGGCCAGCAGCGCCGCCATGACGACGACACCGATGCGGGTGCGGCTCATTCGGCGCCCGGCCCAAGGCCGATGAGGGAATCGAGGCCGACCGTGAGGCCTGTGTGCTCGGCAGCCGCGCGCAGCGCGAGCAGAATGCCCTGCTCGTAACTGGAGGGCGAGAGCGTCTGGTGACGGATGGTGAGCACCTCACCGTCGCCGCCGAGCATGACCTCCTGCTGCGCGACGACACCCTGCAGGCGCAGCGAGTGCACGGGCACGCCGGCAACCTGCTGGCCACGCGCGCGCTGATCGACGTGGGGGGCGACGACAGGGCCGATGTCGGCGCGGGCGCGGCCGATGAGTTCGGCGGTGCGCACGGCGGTACCCGACGGTGAGTCGACCTTCGCGGCGTGGTGCGCCTCGATGATCTCGATCGACTCGTAGAAGCGCGCAGCCGTCTGCGCGAAGTGGGTCGCGAGCACGGAACCCACCGAGAAGTTCGGCACCACGATGACGCCCCGATCGGGGTGGCCGGCGAGCAGGGTGCGCAGTAAGCGCAGGCGCTCCTCGCTCCAGCCGCTCGTCCCGACCACCACGTCGAGGCCGGCGCGCACCGCGTGGTCGACAACCGTCGACGACACACCGGGCGTCGTGACATCGAGCACGACGTCGGCGCCGAGCATCTCGTCGAGGTCGCTGCGGGAGTTCAGCCGCGCGGCGAGACGGAGGTCGGACTGCTCTTCGATGACACGGCAGGCGACGGAGCCGAGGCGTCCGCTCGCGCCGACGACGGCGACACGGGTGACCATGACAGCGAGCCTAGTGCGCCGCCGCTGGGGCTCCGCCTCGCGCCTCGATACGCTTCGGGGGTGACAATCTGGCGCGAGAGCTCCCCCGATGACCCGGCCGCGCGCATCCTGCTCGAGCAGTATTTCGCGATGCGTGCCGAGCAGTTTGATCGCGCGTCGCGCGAGTACCACCGCACCTGGCCGGACGCGGCGCAGTTCGCGCCGCCCCGGGGGGTGTTTCTCATCGTGGAAGACGAAAACCTCGCGGGGGAACCGGCCGATGTCGGGTGCGGCGGCATCCGGATGATCGATGCCGGGCCTGTCGGGCCGCGTGCGGAACTCAAGCACCTGTGGGTGCAGCCGCACGCGCGACGTCGCGGCCACGGCGCTGCCCTGATCGCCGAGCTCGCCGTGCGGGCCCGTGAACTGGGCGCTGCGGAGCTCGTGTTGGATACGCACAGCAGCCTCGAGGCCGCCGGTGCCCTGTACACCGCGCTGGGCTTCACCCCGGTTGCGCCGTACAACGACAACCCCAACGCCAACACGTGGCTGGGGCTTGAGCTCGCTACGAGAGGCTGAGGAACATCTTCTCGAGTTGGGCAACCTCGATCGCCTGATCGTCGCTTGAGCCCTCGCGCAAGCACTCTTTCATCGCCGAGGCGATGATCGCGAAGCCTGCACGGTCGACGGCACTCGAGACGGCCGACAGTTGCGTGACGACGTCACGGCAGTCGCGGCCATCTTCGATCATGGCGAGCACCGCACCCAGCTGCCCCTGTGCGCGACGGAGGCGGTTGGCGATGCGCGGCACCTCGTGCTCGGGAATCTGGGTCATGAGTCTGCTCCTGTCTCGTAGTCAAGGCCGCGCTCCACCCACGCCATCGTGCCGCCCGCGACCGAGATGGCCTCGATGCCGTTCGCTTCGAGATACTCGGCAGCGCGGAGGCTGCGGGCTCCGGACCGGCAGATGACGTAGAGCGGGCCATCGTGACCGGCGAGCCGATCGACGTTGTCGGGCACCGTGCCGAGCGGCACCAGTTCGACGCCCGGCACATGAGCCTCGGCGTACTCGTCGGGCTCGCGCACGTCGATGACGCGGGCGCCCTCGGCCATGACGACGACCAAGCGGTCGACATCGATTTCGGTCGTCATGCGGCCCCCTTCGGGCTCGTCGCCGCGACTCCGGCGCTCCAGGTGAGGTAGCCGCCGTCAAGGTTCGCAACGGTCACACCGTACTGCTCGAGCAGGCGTGCCGCCGTGTGGCCGCGCTGACCGACCTTGCAGTGCACGATGACGCGCTCACCCCGCAGGCTCTCGGCGTGCTCACGCAGCTCGTCGAGGGGGATCAGCCGCGAGCCGGGAATCGCACCCGCGGCGTTCTCGCCCTCGGTGCGCACGTCGACGAGTAGCCACCCGTCGGCCTGGAGCGCCTCGAGCTCGTGCCACTGCACGCTCCGCTCACCGGCGGCGAGGTTGTCGGCGACGTAGCCCAGCATGTTGACCGGGTCTTTCGCACTGGCGAACTGCGGCGCGTAGGCGAGTTCGAGGTCGGCGAGCTGGGAGGCGGTCAACCCCCCGGCCATGGCGGTCGCGATGACGTCGATGCGTTTGTCGGCGCCCGACTCGCCCACCGCCTGCGCGCCGAGGATGCGGTCACTCGCGGCGTCGATGATGAGCTTGATGGCCAACTGTGTGGCACCCGGGTAGTAGCCCGCGTGATCCATCGGGTGTGTGTGGATTACGCGAATGTCGCGCCCCTCGTCGCGCAATTCGCGCTCGGTGCGGCCCACCGTGGCGGCGGTTACGCCAAAGAGGCCGATGATCGCGGTACCGAGCGCGGGAACGGCTGCGTGGGGGGTGCCAGCGATCGCATCGGCCGCGAGGCGCCCGTGGCGATTCGCGAGCCCGGCGAGCCAGACCGGTGAGGCCGGGCCGTCGAAGCGCTGCTTGACGACCGCGTCGCCCACGGCATAGATGTGCGGGTCGGAGGTGCGCTGGTGCTCATCGACGACGATGTAGCCGCGCTCGTCGAGCTCAAGCCCGGCGTCGCGGGCCAGCCCCGACTCGGGCCGCACTCCCACGCTGAGCACCACGAGGTCGGCGGGAATCGTCTCGCCGTCACCCACCACGACGTGGCCGTCCTCGATGGCGGTGAGGCCGGTGCTGAGGCGCAACTCGACGCCGGCGTCGCGAATGCGCTCGGCAACGAGGCCCGCCATCTCGACGTCGAAGGGGCGCAACACCTGCGGCAGCATCTCCACCACGGTCACCTCAAGACCGCGGTGTCGCAAGTTTTCGGCGAGCTCGAGGCCGATGAAACCGGCGCCGGCGACCACAGCGCGACGCGCGGTGGAGGCGGCGGCGATGATCGCATCCATATCGGCGAGGTCGCGCAGCACCAGGCCGCGTTCGACGCCCGGAATCGGGATGCGCACCGGCGCTGCGCCGGGGCTGAGAACGAGAGCGTCGTACCGGATGCTCTCCTCGGTTCCCGATGCGAGGTCGCGCACGCGCACACTGCGTTCCGTCGGGTCGATCGCGACGGCCTCGGTGCGCACCCGTACGTCGAGCGTGAAGCGCGCCGCGAGCGCCTGCGGCGTCTGCAAGACGAGGGCATCGCGGCTCTCGATGACGCCGCCCACGTGGTACGGCAGGCCACAGTTCGCGAATGACACGTGCTCGCCACGCTCAAGAACGATGATGCGGGCGTGCTCGTCGAGGCGACGCAGGCGCGTGGCGGCGGACATGCCGCCCGCGACGCCGCCGATGATGACGAAAGTGCGGGGTTCAGACATGATCACATCGTATACCCCCAGGGGTATTTTGTGCAAGGGTAGTTGTGCCGCGTCGGGCGGGGCGGCCGTCAGCTCGCTCTCCCCCGTCATTCAGGGGCATATGCGACGCTGAGTCATCATGCCCCGCCTCGCTGTCGCCACCCGCATGCGCGCTCGAATCCTCACCATCTTCTCGGGCGATGCGAATGGCCAGCCCGCCTGGGTGCGGCAACTCGCCGAGGGCGAGGACGCCGGCTTTTTCGGACCGGGATCGGCGGTCTGGGAAGTACACAACGGCATTCCCACCGTGGTCGCGGGCATTCGCGCGCTGCTCATGCAAACCCTGCACCCGGGGGCGATGGCCGGAGTGCACGACCACTCGCGCTACCGTGAGGACCCGCTCGGCCGCCTCGCGGGAACTGTCCGCTGGGTCTTGACGACAACATTCGCCGACCGGGCGCGCGCAACAGAGGTCTGCCAGCAGATCACCCGACTGCACGGCAAGGTGCGCGGTGACTACCGCACCGCCGAGGGAGAGACCGTCGAGTACAGCGCCGAGGATGCCGAGCTCATCGGGTGGGTGCACTGCGTCTTCGCCGACGCGTTCCTCGGCAGCCACGAGACCTGGGGCGGCCCGATTCCCGGCGGCGCCGACGCCTATGTCGCCGAGTGGGCGATTGCCGGCGAGCTCATGGGCATGCACAACCCTCCCCGCAGCCGCGCGGAGCTTCACGCCGCCATCGCCTCCTACAAACCCGTATTGCGTCGCGACGACCGCGTTGACGCGGCCGTGCGCTGGCTCAAGAACCCGCCGCTCGGCGCGGGCGCCGGGCCGGTGTGCCGCATCTTCTTCGCTGGCGCGGTTGCCTCGCTTCCGGCCGAATACCGAAAACTGCTGGGGCTGCGTCGACCCTGGTGGCCCGCGATCACCGCCACCCGAATCGGGCTCGGCATCACCCGGCGGCTGCTCGGCACCCAGTCATCGAGCATGGCCTACACGCTCCAGCGCCTCGATCGCCTTGCGTCCGAACGCGCCGACCGCGGTCGCTGACGTCGGCGGGCGCCCCCGCTAGAAGGGCTGGTCGACGGGCAGGCCGGTGCGTAGCTCGGTCGGCAGGTGGCCGAGATCGTTGTGGGTGACGAGCACCGGCGGCTTGGCCGAGCGAACGCGAATGATCGTGAGCCCGCAGTTGGCCTGATTCACGCCCATCCACCGCCAGGCCGGAGCCCCGAACACCTCGCGCACGAACCACGCAATGACGAAGTTGTGGGTGATGAGCAGGTCGTGGCGGTCGTCGCGCGACGGTGACAGCCACTCAGCCGTCGCATCGGCCATTTGAGCCTGACCCGCGGCGATCTCGTCAGGAGTCACTCCTCCGAAGAACGGCTCGAAGGCGGTGGGCATCTCGGGCTCGGGCCCCGACGGGATGCAGTCCATGAGAAGCGCCGACAACTGTGGCTCGATGGCGGGCATGCGAGCCGTCATGTAGTTCGCGGTCTCGACCGCCCGCTGGAGCGGCGAGGTGTGCACGCTCGTGAAGGGAACGCCCGACAGTCGTTCGGCGATCGCCGTCGCCTGCCGTTGACCACGGCCGCTGAGCGGGCCGTCGGGAAGACCGTGTTCCGCATCCTGCTGCTCACCGTGACGCACTAGGTACACATACCGAGACACTGCGTTGCACACTCCTTTGTCGCCCGGTCGAGCCTAGGCCATGCGCATCAGCGCCACGCCGCGCCCACCCAGCAGAGTGCAACATCGGTACCCCCGAATTGGGGGCAGACCGGTGCACTTGCGGACAGACGAGGTTGTCTGTCCGCCTGCTACAGTCGTGACACACCCTCGACCAAGGAGACCCCGGTGACCCTGACAGCTTTCCCCCCCAGCACCGCTGTGTCGTCGACCGCGCGTCGCGAGCGCCCCATGGCCCCGGCGAAGGTGCGCATCCTGGAAACCGCCCTGCGGTTGTTCTATGACGAGGGCATCCGGGCAACCGGCGTCGACCTGCTGATCGCCGAGTCGTCGGTGACCAAGGCCACCTTCTACAAGCACTTCGGCTCAAAAGACCGCCTCGTGCTCGACTACGTCGAGATTCAGCGTCAGCGTGGCGAGAGCGCGCTGGAGGACGCCATCGGGGATGCGCGCAGCGCCGCCGCGACAATCGGTCGCGTCGTCGACATGGTCGAGTCGACGATCGAGTCGAGCGACTACCGCGGCTGCCCCTTCATGAACGCCGCCGCCGAGTACCCCGACCGGCAGCACCCTGTTCGGCAGGTCACCGCGGCCTACACCGACCACGTCTCCGCCCGTCTCGCCACGGTGTTTACGAGCCTCGGACACCCCCTGCCGGGCGCCGCAGCTGACGGGCTCACGCTCGCCATCAACGGCGCATACGCCTGGTCGTATATGGCCGACGATGTCGCCGCCCGAGCCGGCCTACGGCGCGTTGCCGAGCGGCTCGTCGCCGAGTGTGGCAGCGCTACGCGCTGACGCGATCGAGTTCGGTCAGCTCGTGCCGACCGAGTGACGTCACCGGCGCAGCCATGACGTCGTCGAGCTGATCTGCCGAGCTCACCGACACGACCGGCGCGACAATGCGCGGCCGCGACAAGAGCCACGACAGGCCGACCGTCGTGACACTCGTGCCGGTGTCGTTGGCGATTCGGTCCATCGTGTGCAGCAGGCGCAAGCCGTGCCGACTCAAGTGCGGGGCTGCGTCTCCGCCTCGGCGGAAGCGTTCGAGGTCGGCGCGCGAGCGGTACTTGCCGGTGAGGAATCCGCCGGCGAGCGCGAAGCGCGGCATGACCCCGAGCTCGAGCTGCGCCGCGATGCGCGCGAGGTCACCCTCGTATTCGCTGCGGTGCACGAGGTTGTAGTGATTTTGCACGGCGACCATGGGGGCCACCCCGAGCTGCCCCGACGCGATACGCGCCTCTAGCAGGCGGTTGCCCGTGTGGTGGCTGCCGCCGAAGTACCGAACGCGACCATCGCGAATCAACTCGTCGACGGCGAGCAGCGTCTCGTCGTAGGGCACCGTCTCGTCGTCGATGTGCAAATACAGCAGGTCGATGTGGCTCACGCGCAGCCGCTGGAGGGAGGCGTCCACGGCGCGCTCGACCGCGCGTGCCGAGAGGCCGGGATTGTCGGCGCTCTTGCCGATCTTCGTCGCGATCGTGACCTGGTCGCGGTTGCCGCGGGCGCGCATCCAATTGCCGATCATGATTTCACTGCGGCCCCCCGCGTACGAATCGGCGGTGTCGATAAACGAGCCTCCAAGCTCGGCAAATCGGTCGAGGATGGCCGTGGTGGTGGGCCCGTCAGTGGTCCAGCCGAACACCGTACCGCTCAGGGCGATGGGGTACACCGCCAGCGCGCTCGTGCCGATGCGTCGCAGGGTGGGCACCGGGCCGCTCGCCGCCGACACGCTGGGGGCGCTCGACGCAGATGTCGGCGCGGCGAACGCCCCGGCGGATGCCCGGGGGCTGCCGGAGGGTGCCGTCATGCCGACCTCGATTCGGTCGCGGAGGGTGCCGCGAAGGATGAAGGAGAGAGTATCGCCGCGCGCACCCCGGCGGGCTCAGCGGCGCGCGATCGTTATCGATGCGCGATCACGGGGAAAAAGCAGCAGCGGGGCGAGCCTGTTGGCCCGCCCCGCGCTGGTGAGTGCTGGTGTTACTTAGCGTCGACGCTCGAGGGGGCGACCTCGTGGATGCCCGACGAGACCTTGGCGGCCTGGATCGCGACAATACCGAAGCCCACCTTGTTCACGACGTCGGCGACAACGTAGATGCACGCGGCGATGCTGACGGCGAGCGCAATGTCGGCTCCGCCGATCTGCAGGAACTGCTCGATCGCCGTGGCGATCGGGTAGATGGCCCAACCGATGACGACAAACAGGCGCATGATCTTGACCGCACGCTGGGCGTGGGCCGGGCCGTTCGAGATGTCGATGCGGAAGATCTCGTAGATGATGTAGAACCACGCCAGCGACGAAATCACGAAGAGAACGACGGTGCCGGGGGCGCCGGGCTCGCTCGTCTCGCCGAGGTAACCGGTGACGATCATGATGAGGTCAGCGATCACGATGCGCGTTATGAGGCCCTTCTTCGCCGCACCGGCAAGCGCCACGATGATGCCGAACTCGATGAGCAGCAGCGGGGTCGTGATCAGCCAGTCGATGTAGCGCAGCTCGACCGTGTTACGGATCGCCTCGACCCCGATCTCGCCGAGGGGGAACTGCACGACATCCTTCATGACGTAGTACAGAATCGCGGCGACGAAGGCGATAACGGTCGCGTACGTCGCGACCGGACGCAGCTCCGGCTTCAAGTCGTTGCGTTCCATGAAGAACCACAGGGCGCCCGCCGCCATCGCGACGAAGCCCAGCATGAAGAATGCTTGGACGATCTGGAATTCCATGATGCTCATTTGGATCTGGAATCGTTCGCGGGATGCCGCGCACGATCGGGGATTCGATCCTCGTCTCGGACATGCGATCGGGAGCCGGCCGGGCGAAGTGCTCTCACGGTGCGCTCATAGGCTGGGAGGTCGCCTTGCACAAGATGTGTGTCGACCGTTCTCGAACTGGGAGGTCAGCCGGGTCGTCAACACTGGGGTGCGACGACAAGGAGACACGCATGAATGACCCGTTCTGGAAGCTTCCTGAGGTGCCGCTCTTCACGCTCGAGAGTCCCGATTTTTCTGACGGCGAGGCGCTGCCGCAGTGGGCGCGCTCTGGCATCGCGGGTGCCGGCGGCGAAGACCGGTCCCCCGCACTCCAGTGGTCGGGCGCCCCGGATGGCACCCGCAGCTTCGCTCTCACCGTGTTCGACCCCGACGCCCCCACGGGAAGTGGGTTCTGGCACTGGGCCGTGTACAACATCCCGGGTACAGCGACGGAGCTGGCCCAGAATGCGGGCGATCCCGACGCCGCCCTCCTTCCCAACGGGGCACGCACGCTGCCGAACGAGTTGCGTCTCGCACGATTCTTGGGGGCCGCGCCGCCATCGGGCCACGGTGAGCACCGGTACTTCTTCGTGCTGTCAGCGCTCGCCGTCGAGTCCCTTGACGTTCCGGACGATGCGACACCGGCCTTCCTCGGGTTCACCTTGCGCGAGCACATCCTCGGCCGCGCGGTGTTGATGGGGGTGTCGCACACCGCCTAGCTCACGCCACCCTTGACGGGGCGCTGAACGATCGTTTAGTGTGCTGAACATGCGTTCAGTGCCCCCGTCCGATGACGCCCGTCTGCGCATTCGTGCAGCCGCCCTCGCGCTCTTCGGAGCGCAGGGCGTTGCCGCGACGAGCGTTCGCGCCATCGCAGCCGCCGCGAGGGTGAGCCCTGCCCTCGTGATCCACCACTACGGCAGCAAAGAGGCCCTGCAACGCGCCTGCGACGACTACGTTCTCGGCGAGCTGATGGGGCGCAACGCCGACGCCATTGACAACCCCGATCTCGGAGCGACGATCCAGCAGTGGATCGGAGACATGGATACCTTCCGGCCCGCGTTCGACTATCTCGCGCGCATCATCCTCGACGGAACCGACGACGGCTTGCGCCTGTGGGACGGACTCGTTGACCGCACCGAAGCCATGATCACCGCGGGAGTCGCGGCCGGGGCCATGCGCGACAGCGCCGACCCCCGCATGCGCGCCATCATCATCGCCGCCTACGGCCTCGTGCCCCTGCTGCTTGAACGACATATCGGCCGTGCGCTCGGCGAGATAGGCCTGACGGCCGACGCGGTGCGCCGCATGACCCTACCCACACTCGATCTCTATACACACGGCCTGTACGCGACGACGGACGTCATCGACGCCGCTCGCGCAGCCCTCGATGGCACAGAAACTCCGCGAAAGGACGACTCGACATGACCGCCGCGATCGAGGCGACCGCGCTCACCAAGCGTTACGGTCGCCGCACCGCCCTACACGGGGTCGACCTCCGCGTCGAACCCGGCCGCGTCGTCGGCCTGATCGGCCCGAACGGCGCCGGCAAGACCACAACGATGCGCATCCTGCTGGACATCATCCGCCCCACATCCGGAACCGTCCGAGTCCTCGGCGACGATCCTCGCGAAGCAGGGCCGAGACTGCGCCGGCGGATCGGATACCTCCCGGGCGAGCTAATCATGGACTCCCGCATCACGGCGGGCCGACTGCTCACGCACTACGCCGCCCTCAACGGAGAGGCGAATGCGGCGCCGCGCATCGGCGAGCTGGCTGACCGGCTCGGTCTTGACCTGCGGCGCCCGGTGACGGCGCTCAGCAAGGGCAATAAGCAGAAGGTCGGGCTGGTGCAGGCTTTTGCTCACCGACCGGATGTGCTCATTTTGGACGAGCCGACGAGCGGACTCGACCCTCTCGTGCAGCAGGCGTTCCTCTCGCTCGTGCGCGAAGCCACCGACGAAGGGCAAACGGTACTGCTGAGTTCGCACGTCATCAGCGAAATCGACCAGGCGGCCGATGATGTCCTGATTTTGCGAAATGGACGCATCGCCCAGGTCAGCACCGTCGCGGAGGTCCGCGCCGCCGCCGACCGCGATGTGCGGGTCACCGTGCGGGCCGTCGACGCGGCCGCGTTGACCGGGCACCTTGAGCGGCTCCCCGGGATGTCGGCCCTCTCGACGCAGCACGCCGGGGAGACGGTGGTGCTTCGGGGCCGCCTGTCGACCGGTCTGGACGAACTCGTCAGCGCCCTGGCCGCGCAACCCGTGCTCGATCTTGTGGTTGCCGAACCCGATCTCGAACGCGCCGTGCTCAGCTTCTACAGTGACGCCGCGACGGAGCAGACAGGCGGTGCGCAATGAGCGCTCTCCCCCTGATGCGCCGCACCCTCGCCGACTCGTGGCGCGGGCTGATCGGCTGGGCCCTCGGGCTTGCTGCCGTGACCGGCTTGTACCTGCCACTGTTTCCGTCGTTCGGCGGCAACAGCGAGTTTCTCGCCATCATCGAGAGCCTGCCGCCCGAACTCGTGTCGGCGCTCAACTACGACCAGATCACCTCCGGCGCCGGCTATACCCAGGGCACCGTCTACGGCCTGCTCGGGTTCGTGCTGCTCACCATCGCGGCCACGTCATGGGGGGCGGCAGCGATCGCAGGCGATGAGGAGCGCGGGACGCTGGAGTTGACCCTCGCCCACGGAGTGAGCCGCACGCAACTCGTGCTCGAGCGCGCGGCCGCGATCACCCTGAAGCTCGCCATCCTCGTGATCTGGGTGAGTCTGCTGGCGACGATACTCAACGGCCCGAGCGAACTTGGCCTCGAGGCCGATGGCATCGTGGCGGGCGGGCTCGCGCTGTTCGGCACAGCGCTGTCAACCGCCATGATCGGGATACTCGCGGGCGGTGTGATGGGTCGACGTGCGATCGCCGTCGGGGCCGCCGCCGGCGTCGCCGTGGCCGGCTATGCCGCGAACGCGCTCGGCAATCAGAGCGAGGAGCTCAGGTGGCTGCACGCCGTGTCGCCGTACCACTGGGCGTTCGGTGCGAATCCGCTTGCCGACGGGCTCGATGCCGCCATCGGGCTGCTGTACCTGGTCGCCATTGCCGCGGTCGTGATCGCGGTGCTCGCGTTCCGACGGCGCGATGTCGGCGTGTAGCCGCGTGCCGTGAACGACGGATGCCCGCCCTGCGCGAAGCAGGACGGGCATCCGTCGTGTTCTGAGAAGCAGCGTTAGCCGTCTTCGCCTTCGGCCTCGGCCGGGGCGTCGCCCTCGGCGAGCACCGGAGCAAGCGAGAGCTTGCCGCGGTCGTCGGTCTTCGTGATCTCGACGAGGATCTTCTGGCCGACCGAGAGCACGTCTTCGACGTTCTCGACGCGCTTGCCACCGGCGAGCTTGCGCACCTCGCTGATGTGCAGCAGGCCGTCCTTGCCGGGAAGCAGCGAGACGAACGCGCCGAAGGCGGCGATCTTCACGACCGTGCCCAGGTACTGCTCGCCGACCTCGGGGTTGACCGGGTTTGCGATCGCGTTGACCTGCAGGCGCGCGGCCTCGGCCGACGGGCCGTCGACGGCGCCGATGTACACGGTGCCGTTCTCTTCGATCGAGATCTGCGCGCCGGTCTCGTCCTGGATCGCGTTGATCGTCTTGCCCTTCGGGCCGATCAGCTCACCGATCTTGTCGACCGGGATCTGCACGCTGATCACGCGCGGGGCGGTCGGCGCCATCTCGTCGGGGCCGTCGATCGCCTGGTTCATGACGTCGAGGATCGCCAGTCGGGCCTCGCGGGCCTGCGTCAGCGCGCCCTGCAGGACGGACGACGGGATGCCGTCGAGCTTCGTGTCGAGCTGGATCGCGGTGACGAACTCGCGGGTGCCGGCGACCTTGAAGTCCATGTCGCCGAGAGCATCTTCGGCGCCGAGGATGTCGGTGAGGGCCGCGTACTTCGTCTCACCATCGATCTCGTCGCTGATGAGACCCATGGCGATTCCGGCGACGGGGGCCTTGAGCGGCACACCGGCGTTCAGCAGCGACAGGGTCGAGGCGCAGACCGAACCCATCGAGGTCGAGCCGTTCGAGCTGAGCGCCTCGGAGACCTGACGGATCGCGTACGGGAACTCGTCGCGCGTCGGCAGCACCGGCACGAGCGCACGCTCGGCCAGGAAGCCGTGCCCGATCTCGCGACGCTTGGGGCTGCCCACGCGGCCGGTCTCACCGGTCGAGTAGGGCGGGAAGTTGTAGTGGTGCAGGTACCGCTTGCTGGTGACGGGGTTCAGCGAGTCGATCTGCTGTTCCATCTTCAGCATGTTGAGCGTCGTGACGCCGAGAATCTGCGTCTCGCCGCGCTGGAAGATCGCCGAGCCGTGCACGCGCGGGATGACCTGCACTTCGGCGTCGAGCGCGCGAATGTCGGCAAGGCCGCGGCCGTCGATGCGGACGCCCTCGGTGAGCACGCGGTTGCGCATGATCTTCTTCGAGACGCCCTTGTAGGCGGCACCGAACTGCGCGAGAGCCGAGTCGGGCAGCTCGCCCGCGGCGACCTTCTGCTCGATCTCGCCCTTGACGCGAGCCTTGAGCTCGTCATCGGCGTTCTGACGCTCGACCTTGTCAGCGATCTGGTAGACGCGCGCCAGCTCGTCGTGCGCGATGCCGTCGACCGCCGCGTACAGCTCGTCGCTGTAGTTGAGGAAGACGGGGTACTCGCGCACCTCCTTGGCGCTCTGCGCGGCCAGCTCGACCTGGGCCTTCACCAGCTGGGCGAGGAACGGCTTCGCCGCCTCGAGACCCTCGGCAACGACGGCCTCGCTCGGCTTGATGGCGCCGGCCTGGATGTGGCCCCAGCTCGACTCGGTGGCCTCGGCCTCGACCATCATGATCGCGACGTCTTCGGTGCCATCGGCCTTCGTGACGACGCGACCGGCGACGGTCAGGTCGAACACGGCGTCAGCGAGCTGCGAGTGCTTCGGGAACGCGACCCACTGGCCGGTGCCGTCTTGGCGCGGCATGAGTGCCATGCGCACACCGGCGATCGGGCCGCTGAACGGCAGACCCGAGATCTGCGTCGAGGCGCTGGCGGCGTTGATCGCGAGTGCGTCGTAGAACTCGTCGGGGGCGATCGACATCACGGTGATGACGATCTGCACCTCGTTGCGCAGACCTTCGACAAACGAGGGGCGCAGGGGACGGTCGATCAGACGGCAGACGAGGATCGCCTCGGTCGAGGGACGGCCCTCACGACGGAAGAACGAGCCGGGGATCTTGCCCGCGGCGTACGAACGCTCTTCGACGTCGACGGTGAGCGGGAAGAAGTCGAAGCCCTCGCGGGGGTGCTTGCCGGCGCTCGTCGCGCTCAGCAGCATCGTCTCCTCGTCGAGGTACGCGGCAACGGCGCCCTGCGCCTGCTGCGCGAGACGACCGGTTTCAAAACGGATAGTGCGGGTGCCGAACGAACCGTTATCGATAACGGTTTCGGCGGACTTGATTTCGGGACCTTCCACGAGGTCTCTCTCCTTTGCAGTTCTTGCACCGGGCATCCGAATGACGCGTCTCAGACGCGATCAGGATGCGCGGAGCACCGCACGAGGCAAGCAGGCAGGAAGGGACGATGGCGGGATACGCCGCCGGTGTCTGTTCTGGCCAACAGTAGACATCCACCGTTCGAGAGGAACGGGAGAACTCCACCGGTGACCAGCTTCGAGCCGGCCTGCTACACACGGTTTTCACTTATCGACGCGAGTGCGCCATGTCTCAGGCTACCAGGGGCGGGTGCGCTGCCCTAGTAAGCGACACGAGGCGATGCTTTCTCAGTGCGAACTGGCCCGGCTGACGACAGACCCTCAGTCGTCAGCCGGTTCTGGAGGCTGACCGGGTTCGTCGCTGATCGGCACCCCCACCCGCGCGGCGAAGAACTCGACGCGCACGGGGTCGATGCGTCCGTCGACGCGAATCACCGGCGCCCCGTGGTCGAGCACCCAGACCACGGGGCGCCGCTGACCGTCGACGATCCACCGGCTAATACTGATCCCGTCGTGGAACGGCACCACCGAGGCGCCAAACGGCCCCCGCACCACGAGGGTCTCCCCGTCTGAGCGGAGGCTGGAGCGCAGACGCACCGTGACGATCGCGAGCGCCGCGACCATGAGGGCGTAGGCGACACCCACGCTCACCTGAGCGATGACCCGCAGCACCCCGTCGACGACGCCGGTGAGCACCGCCGCCGAGCCGAGCACCACGACCGCCGTCGCCCACGCAAGGCGTGAGCCCCACCGGCCCACACTCGCGCGCACCACGAGTACGGGGCGTGGTGCGGCGTCGTTCACGGGGCGACCGCCTCGGCACGGTCAGGGCTGTCGATGGCGGCGTCGAGCATCCGTTCGGGGCCGGCGCAGCGCGCCTCGGCGCGCGCCCGGCTCGCAGGATCGGCGATCAACGCGAACGGGTCGTATGCGGCGTCGGTGCGCCAGACCGCAGCGAAAACGTCACGCTCGGGAAGGGGCGGCACCGGATGCCCGTCGGCCGCGATGCAGGGAAGTTGCGTCGTGCGCGTGAATGCGTGCGCCCACGGCGCCTCGACGGCGTGAATGCGGGTGTCGTCGCGGGTACGCACAGGAAAGCGCCCATAGCACCGATAGGTGGCGACGTCGATCTCGTAGTTCTCGCGCGGGCTCGTGATGTCGACCGCACTGAAGTCGAGTCGTTCGCCCCCATCACTCGTGCCCACACCCGGAAACCCGAGCGTGCCGATACAGGCCGCGACGGCCCCCGCCCACTCACGCCCCACGACGAAACGCTCGACGCTCTCGTCGGGGAGCGTGACGGGGCCCCAGTTGTTGCGCAGAAAGCCGGCCAAGCGGTCGAGCGTGGCGTTGTGCACCTCGAGCACGGCACGGTCTCGTTCGACAAGCAGCTCGTCAAGATCGGCGGGGGACGATGGTGTCGGCGCGCACGCGGCGAGCAGTGTCACCATCGCGGCCGTCGCGGCCGCCGCGGCACTCGAGCGGCGCATGCGCTCACGCTCGCACAGGGCGCCGCACGCTCGCTGAGAGCGAAGTGCGCAGCGCCGCAGTTGCGACGGCGGCCTAGCGGACGACGCGACGGGCGCGCACGCGGTCGCGCAGCATCCCGATCACAGCGACGACTGCGCCGACGGTAAGAAAAGCGACCAGCACGATCGCGAGGCTGCCGACCAGACCGGCGTACCCGCCCTGCGCCCCGGGGTCTACGAATTCGTAGGGATACCAGTCGACAAGAGCCCCGCGCACGAGCGTGCCGGCGAGAAACACGACGGGGAACGCGAGCCCCATGAGCGGCGTCACCCACCGAACGGAGCGCGACGAGCGCACGAGTGCCCACTCCATGAGCGCGAGCAGCGGAAACACGGTGTGCAGCAGCTGGTTCACGAGCTCACCGCTGGGGCCGGCCGTGCCGCCGAGCAAGGTCGCGTGCAACACCGCGGCGACGCCGAGCCCCGTCACCGCCATGGCGCGCAGGTGCACTCCCGCGCGCCCGTCGCGGCCGCGCGCGGCACCGAGCAGCATCAGGATGCTCGTGAACGCCACGCTCAGGATCGTGAACTGACCGAGGTAGTTGCCGAGGTCAATGCCGCCGCTCGCGCGCAGCGTGCCGGCAAGGTCAGCGGCGAGGATCGCGAGGCCGCCCGCGCCGAGGGCCGCGCGTGCGAGGCGGACGGTCGGGCTGCTCAACACCCGAGCCATCGTGCCAGAGATCGAGCGGGAAACCACGAAGGCCGCCACCCGAATACTCGGGGGCGGCCTTCGCAGAAGAAGTTCGCGGTGTCGATCGACTAGCGGCGCAGGCCCAGTCGCTCGATCAGCGAGCGGTAACGCTCGATGTCGACATCGGCCAGGTAACCCAGCAGACGGCGACGCTGGCCCACGAGCAGCAGCAGGCCACGACGCGAGTGGTGGTCGTGCTTGTGCTGCTTGAGGTGCTCGGTCAGCTCCTTGATGCGGTGCGTCAAGATCGCGACCTGGACCTCAGGGGATCCGGTGTCACCGGGGTGGGTAGCGTACTCGTCGATGATCGCCTTCTTGGCGGTGGTGTCCAGTGCCATAGAGGTGACCCCCTTCTCTGCTCGTTGCGCGGCGCACACAGCCGGATGCTGTGGCTCTCTTTCTCCGCGGCCGTCGTGACGGCAACCGCCCAAGACTACCAGCAGGCGCAGCGCATCAACGACCTGGGACAATTCGAGAGGAGGGAGGCGCCGACGTGACACTCACGATCATTCTCGACGTCGTGCTCATCATTGCCATCATCGGTGGTCTGGTGCGCGGGGCGCGGGCGGGCTTTGTCTTCACCCTCGGAGCAACGATCGGCGCCGTGGTGGGCGCCGTCGCCGCCGTCTTCCTCGTTCCCCTCGTCAGCGGCTGGGTACCCGACCCCGTGTGGCGGCCCGTCGCCGCGCTCGGCATGCTGCTCGTGCTGATCACCGCCGGGCTGAGCCTCGGCGAGGTGATCGGCCACGCCCTTCGTCGCGGCGTCGTGAAAGCTCTCCGGCCCCTCGACCGCGTCGCCGGCTTTGTCGCCGGAGGCATCGTCGCCATCTTGGTGATGGCGCTCGCAGGGTCAACGGTGACGGCCCTCGGCATCCCCGTCGTCTCGTCCAGCACGGCCAACTCGGCCGTGCTGCGCACGATTGACCGGCTGACCCCCGACCCGGTCGCGCGGGCTATCGCCGCCCTGCGCGGCGCGGTTGTCGACCAGGGAATCCCGCGCATCGCCGAGGCATTCGGCAGCGCGGGGCCCGTGTCACCGCCCGCGATCGACGCGGGAAGCGCCGCACTCACGGAGGCGGCGGCATCGGTCGGCCGGGTCACGGGCGCCGCCTACGCGTGCGGCCAGATTCAGTCGGGAACCGCCTTCGTCATTGGGCCCGATCGGCTGCTCACCAATGCTCACGTCGTTGCAGGCGTTGACACCCCGCTTGTCGAGCTTCCGGGCGCGGGTGCGCGCGAGGGTCGCATCGTCTACTTCGACCCGCAGCAAGACATCGCGGTCATCGCGATCGACGGGCTGGATGCCCGCGTGCTGCCCACGGCGACAACGCTCGAGCGCGGCGACGTCGGCGCGGTGCAGGGCTATCCCTTCGGCGGACGCTTCCAGTCGGGCGGTGCTGAGGTGGTTGCGGTCGGCGAGATCGCGGCCGAGTCCATCGACGGGTCGAGCCGCGCGAGCCGCGATTCGTACACGCTGGCCGCGACCGTGAACCCGGGCAACTCGGGCGGGCCGGTTCTGACGCTCGATGGCGCCGTCGCGGGCATGGTCTACGCGAAGGCCCAATTGCGCGACGACATCGGCTACGCGCACACGATGGCCGAGCTCGACCCCGTCATCGCGGCGGCACCGACACTCAGCGGCAGTGTCGAGAGCGGAAGCTGCCGCCTCTAGAGAGGGACCTTCGGCCCTGGCCGTTCGCCACGAGCCGCTCCAGCATGGAGGGCACGACGCTGGCGAGGAGGGCTCGATGGACATCGGAAGCGGTGCGGTCACGGTGATGACCGCCGACGACTGCTGGGCGCGCCTCACGGCCACCTCGCTCGGCCGCATCGCGGTGAGCGCGGCGGGCCAGATCGACATATTCCCCGTCAACTACGTGGTGGACGAGCACCACACGCTGCTGTTTCGCACGGCTCCCGGCACGAAGCTGCTCGAACTCGCCATCAACGATCGTGTGGCCTTCGAGGTCGACGACCACGACGCGGACGCGGCCTGGAGCATCGTCGTGAAGGGCCGCGCCGAACGCGTCGAGAAGCAGGGCGAGATCGACCGGGCCGAGCAGCTCGGGCTCGCCCCGTGGATTCCGACGCTGAAGTACCGCTGGGTGCGGATCCACGCCGACGAGATCACCGGGCGTCAGTTTGATCGTCAGCCCGAACCGGAGAGGTTCTAGCCGTGTGCGGCGGAATGTGCGCGGCCTGCCCGGGCACGCGCGAGCATCCTGATCAGGCGTTGATGCAGTACGGGCAGGCGGCACCGACCGCCCAGGGCTCTTGCGGCGCCATCCTCTGGCCCGGGTTTCCGGCGACGACGGCGAAGTCGGGCACCGCTTCGGTGACGACCGAACCGGGTGCAATGTAGGCCCCCTCCCCCACGCGCAGGCCATCCATGACGATGGCGCCCGCGCCGATCGCGGCGCGCGAGGCGATGAGGGAGCGGGCGCCGATGACGGCCCCCGGCCCAATGGATGCGCCCATTCCGATCACGACGGATTCTCCGACTGCGGCGAGCCGGTTCACGTTCGCGGCGCAGTCGATGCGGGTGTTCGAGCCAATGACCGCGCCAGCGTTCACGTAGGCCATGTGGCCGACGACCACGGTAGATGCGAGCGTCGCCGAGGGGTCGGCGATCCAGACCGGGTTCGAAAAGCCGAGCGTGTATGCGGCGTGGAGGGCGCGAAACCGGTGCTGGGCCGAGGCGACGCCCACGATGCTGCCGAGATCGAGGTCGGTCGGCGTCGGGTCGTAGTGCAACCCCGGCAGCGTGGCGTCGGCACTGCCAATGTTGTCGATCGCCGTCACTCCGAGGCCGAGGCGACGCGCGCTCTCGACGACATCCCACGCGTAGGGGCTCGCAACGCCGACGATGGCGACGGTTTCAGGCATGGCGAAAGCCTAGGGGCGCGGAGTGCGGTGCGCGGGATTCAGGATTCGAGCGCGCCGCGCACGACCGAGTCGCCCGAGTGCGCCGGGTCACCGTCGAGCGGCTCAGCGCTCACGTCGACGACCGAGTACCGCTCGAGGTCGACGCCGGCAGGAATCACGAACTCACCGTCCGCGTCGGCCAGGAGGCCGAGACTAATCAGGCCATCAACCTCGGGCGTCAGCAGCCACACTTCGTGCACCGCGCCAGAGACCGCGGGTGCGTCGATGTCGATGCGCACGACGCGTTCACCGTCGGCTCGCTCAACAATTTCGGCCGCGCCGGTTGATCCCGCCCAGGCGGGCAGCGCCTCGAGGCTCGCTGATGCGAGCACGGTGTCGCTCGCGCGGGGGGCGAGTGCCTGCCAGCCGACAGCGATGCCGGCGACGAGTGCCGCAGCAGCAGCAGCAGCAACCAGGGGCGTCACGAAGCGACGGATTCCTGAGCGACGCGCTCGCGCATCCGCCAGTGACACGACGGGCGCTGCGGGCGGTGCCTCAGCAGCGGCGGGGCGCGTGGCGAGAGCGGCGTCCGAATCGGCGGGCATGAGTGGGTCGCGCCGGAGCGCCGCCCCCAGTCCCGTCTCGCGGTGCACTCCCTGCCAGACCCGTGACGGCGGGCTCTGCAGCGAGGTCTCGCCGAGCGTCGATCGCGCGACCGACACGGTGGCGGTCATGCGCGCCAGCTCGTGCTGGCAGCGGCCGCACTCGCGCAGGTGCTCGTCGGCGGCGCGGTCGAGCGCCTCTCCGAGTGCTCCGAGCGCGAGCGATCCGGTGTCACAGTGCTGCTCCATGACTCACCTCCAATCGGCTTCTCAGTCGAGCCAGGCTTCTCTTGATGTGGGATTTCACTGTTCCGATCGGCATGTCGAGCCGGTCGGCAATTTGTGTGTGCGTCAGGTCGTCGAAAAAGGCGAGCCGGACGACGGTCTGCGGTTCAGGGTCAAGTTTGGCGATCTCGTCGGCGATCAGTAGCCGCTCGGCGATGCCCGCCTCGGGTGACGGGTGGCTGTCGTCGATGGTGACCGCGCCGAGCTGATCGGCCAGTGCGCGCTGTCGGGCACGCGCCGCGTGCGTGTCGGCGATGGTGTTGCGCGTGATGCCCACGAGCCAGGCGGGGACCGCGGCCCTCGCCGGGTCGAAACCGGCCCGACCCTGCCACGCCTTGACGAAGACCTTCTGGGTCACGTCTTCGGCGTCGGAGGTGTCGCCGAGCGAACGCATCGCGAGTGAGTACACCAGCGACGACCATTCGCGGTAGGCGTCGGCGAGTGCTCGCTCGTCGCCAGCAAGAAGCCGGCGCCCGATGTCGGTCGCGTCGTCTGTTGCGGTCGCCACGATCGGTCGGGTCTCCTTCGGCGCCGGATGAACGGGGCGAGCCCCGTCGGACGCCGTCATGCTAGCGGGTGAACCCGTCACGACACCTTTTCCGCAGTCACGATGTAGTTGTCAGAGTAAGAACCGGCGTTGCGGTCGAAGCTGCCGCCGCAGGTGACCAGTTTCACGAGCTGTGGGCCACTCTTCGCGAACACCTGGTCCAGTGGTACCTCGGCTTTCGGAATGCGTTCAACGCCGAGCACACGGTAGGTGTGTACAACGCCGGCTGCGTCGGTGATCGTCACGTCCGCACCGACCTGTGCATCGCGCAGACGAGAGAACGGGCCAACCCCTTGACCCGGAAAGTCAACGTGTGCCGCGACGACAGTCGTTCCCTGCTCACTGTCAGGCCCGGGGCCATACCGATACCACCCTGCGATATCGACGTCCTCTGGAATCTCCATGAGGTTGGCGTCGTCGACACCAACGTCAGTCACCGCCATATCAATGCCCAGAGACGGCACCGACACGCTCACCGGGGCCGTCGGAAACTGAGGCTGGTTGTCCAGGCTTCCGGAGGTGATCGGCACTTCGATGGCGGGCCGGCTCGCTTGAGCGGGCGCCTCGGCAGAGGGCGTCGGCTCGGGTGTTTCCGCCGGTTCCGTCGCCGGGGCAGTTGCGCATCCGGAAAGAACGAGGAGGCTAACGGCCACCAGTGCGGTCGCCGTTAGCCCCCTCGTCATGATGCTGGTGTTGCTCTCTTCAGACTTACTTGCTCGAAACGGTCGCACGACGGGCGATGATACCCGCGGCAGCCAGGAGCGCGATCAGAAGAGCGGCGCCACCCACGAGGGCACCGGTGTTGTTGTCGGCAACGAGGCCAGCAGCGCCGCCGGGAATGCCATCAACGCCGGCTGCGCCGACCTCGATGGTCTGAACGACCAGGCCGAACTCCTCGCCGCCGAGGTCGCTGACTGCGTAAACGAGGGTGTTGACGCCCTCGGTGATGTTCACGTCGGCCGGGCCGATGGCCGGCTCGGTCGAACCGGCCGCGGCAACGGCTGCCGCGTAGGTCGCGGCGGGAACGTCGGCGTCAGCACCCTGCGGGTTGGTCACGCCCGTGAACGGAGCAAGGGGCGCGCCGTTCGCGAGAATGTCAACGGCACCGAAGTTGGCGGTGTGACGGACGCTCAGGCGGCCTTCGCCAGCAGCGGTCTCGTCCATGTTGTTGACGAACGGGGTCAGGATGGGGCCACCCTCAACCGTCGCGTGGGCGACGATCGTGATGTTCAGGCCGGCCTCGGGAACCGTGACGGTCTGCTCGAAGATGTCGTCGGTGCCCAGCTCGCCACCCTGTGCGACGACCACGAGGTCGTAGTCACCGGGAGCGAGGTCGAGCGGGCCGGCAATGTCGGTCGGGTCGAACCCGGGGATCAGCGGCTCAGCGCCGTCGGCGAGGTAAACGTCGACGGGGACACCCAGGATGCCGTGGACGACGGTCACCGACGAAGTGTCGGCAGCGGTGGCGTTCGCCGGGGCGGCGAGGCCGAGCGTGGCGAGAGCGGCGACGCCGACGCCCGCGAGAATACGGTTACGCATAGTTCCTCCTACTGTGGTTCCCCGATCGGGGAGAGTTCCCCGTGATCGGGGGTCAGGCGGAATTGCCTTCACTGGATACTTCTGACTGAAGCGGGCCGTTGGATGCGGCTAGGGCTGGCAGGTAGCCGATAGAAAGCTGGAAGCAGCCTGATTAGAGGAGGAACGGCGCGAGGGCGGTGACGCTGACGACGATGCCCGCAACCCACAGCACAAGATTCACGCCTCCGAGGGTGATGCCCGCGATCGCGAGGCCCCGACCCTTGGTGTAGCCGTTTGACGTTTCGCGGATGCCGCGGCCGCCCATGATGCCGCAGACCGTGAGCAGTGCAGCGTTCAGCACGAAGACCACCGTGAACACGACGAGCGCTGAGGCCAACGATCCGGTGCCCGCGCCGAGGCTCGCCCCGACGTCGGCGCCCACGAGGTTGCCCGTGACCGACACCACGAACGGCGCGAGCCCCGTCACCAACGCCCACGTCGCCGCCGTGCTGCGCTCGGCCGGCGGCCGAACGACGCGCGAGCGCGTGCGTCGCGGAGCATCCGTAAGCGGCGCGCTGTGCGCATCCGACACAGAATCACGGTCGCGAGGCGCCTCGAGGGAGCGCGCCTCCTCCTGAGAGACCGCGTGGTCGGCCGGTACCGGCGCGTCCATGACGATCGTGGACAGCTCGGCCGAGTCGGGCACAGCCACCACCGGCGCACTGGTAGGCACACTCGACGCGTCGCGCACCGCCTGGGCACTCACCGGCGGGCTGAACGGAAGCTCGTCACGGGGATGCACGGACGCGGACGGCGGTGGCGCGCTGGGCGGTGCCGAATACGGCGCCCCGCACTGCGTGCAAAAGCGGACGCCCGAGCGAAGAGTCGCGCGACACGATGTGCACTGCAGCATGCGCGAGCCCCTCCCCCACATCGGCGTCGCAGCAACGGCGACACGTCTCAGCGTATTGACGTGCACCAGCCCGCCGCGCGCCCCCGTTCGCGGGGGCGGCCCGCTCCGGCGAAAAAAGGCTTGACCTCTGTGGATGCGCGGCGCACCATGGAGAAAGATCAACTCGCCGCCCAGGAGCGCCGGAGGCATCGCCCCGCCACTGGGCGGCGAGTCTGTTAACGGTGGCGGCTAGCCCGAGCGCGCACCCGGAGCCGCGAGCCGGTGCCGAGCGTCAGCCACCCGAGCGAGCAACGCCTGCTCGTCGAGCTGGGCTCCGATGCGGTCACGACCGGCGATGACGCGCTGGCGTGCGTAGGCCAGCTGCGTCGCATCGCGAATGAACGCGTGCATGACCGTCCCCAGCCCCACGCCCTTCGCCCACGCTTCGGCTGTGCGGCGGCCGCTGCGGCTCGACAGCATCGCCACCTCTTGTGGGTGGAACCAGCCGACGGCCGCGTACTCGGCGAGGCGCTCACCGATCAGGCGCCCCTCCTGCGCACGCAACATCGTGACGATGGCGACCGCGATGACGAACATGGGCACCTGCACCAGCAGGTAGTAACCGTAGAAGTCGCCGACGAAGAACAGCGCGCCGTTCCAGAAGGCGTGCAGGGCGATGGCGGGCACGAGCCCGAGAAGGAACGCCCCCAGAGGGAATCGAGCGCCTCGCCGGGCGGCGAAGCCCAGGGCCGCACCGATCGCGGCGGTGAACATGACGTGCGCGAACGGCGACATCAGCCCGCGCACGAAGAACGTCTCGCCGAGCGACCCACCCTCAACGAACGCCACCCCGAAGTAGAGAATGTTCTCGGTGAAGGCGAAGCCACCCGCCACGACCGCGGCGTACACGATGCCGTCGACCGGCCCGTCGAATCGGCGACGCACGCCGAGGAAGAGCAACAGCACGCCAAGGCCCTTCGCGAGCTCTTCGACAATCGGCGCTTGAATCGCCGCCCCCACGAACTCGCTGGCGGCACTCGAGCCGCCGGCGGCGGCCACGATCGACTGCACCTCGGCGTCGACGGCGAGGGCAATGAACACGCTCGCCCCGGCACCCCACAGAAAGGCGAAGAACAGCGCGGTGCGCGGCTCGGGCTCCCACCGGTCGATCCAGCGCACGCCCCAAAACACGATGCCGAGCGGCACCAGTGCGAGCACCGCACCGATCACGACACTGGTCGCCCCGAGCCCCGACACCAGATAGACGACCACAAAGAGACTGACGAGCCCGACCGCGGTGAAACCGAGCGTTCCGATCAGGATGCTCCACCCGGCACCGCGGCGCCGCGGTGCGGCACCGCTCGTCGCGGACGGCGTGATCGCGTGCGCCCCCGTCTCGGCGCGCACCTGACTGGGCGCATCGCCGAGGGGCGCCACGACGCGGTGCACGCCGGTTGCGGTGTAGTCAGGCGTGCGGGAGAAGTCGCTCACGCGCTCACATTACTGGCCGGCACCGACGCGAAGCGGTGGACGGAGCCTGGTCGCGCACCGCGCATCCGACCACAATGGAAACGCGAGCGATGACGCACGCAACGAAGGGAAGCGATCATGGACCGCGAGTACGAGCCGAACCTTGAGGACGAGCGCGTTGTCGAGGTCGACGACGACGCCGACGCAGAGCTGCCGCCCCCAACCCTCGACCCCGACGAGCGGGTCGAGCCCGAGCCCGACCCCGACATTGCGCTCGACGACGAGCGGCCGGCGGGCTGAGAAACCCCTCGCCCCCGGCCGCTCGATCGACCGAGAAACGCGCTAGTTCTCGGGCGGCACCATCGGCAGCACGATGGCGCCCGTCGCCGGCACGACCCCCGACAGTCGCTCGGGCGACAGCACCTTCTGCACGAGTTCGGCCTCCATGAGGCCACGACCGATGACCAGCTCGCGCACCGAGCCGCCGCCGGCGAGCGCCTCGTAGGCGAGAGCTGCGGCCTGCTTGTAACCGATGTACGGGGTGAGCGCCGTAACGACACCGACACTCGACTCGACCATCTGCTCGAGGCGGGCTGTGTTGGCCGTGATGCCGTCAACACAGTTCAGGCGCAGGGTGCGGCAGCCGTTCGTCATCCAGGCGAGCGACTGCATGATGCTCGAGGTGATCACGGGTTCGAACGCGTTCAGCTGGAGCTGTCCGGCCTCCGCGGCGGCCGTGACCGTCGCATCGGCGCCAATGATCGAGAAGGCGACCTGATTGACCACCTCGGGAATGACTGGGTTCACCTTGCCCGGCATGATCGAGCTGCCGGCCTGACGGGCGGGCAGGTTGATCTCGCCAAGGCCCGCCTGCGGGCCAGACGACAGCAACCGCAGGTCGTTGCAGATCTTCGACAGCTTGACGGCGGCCCGCTTCAGCGTGCCCGACAGGGTCATGAAGATGCCCGTGTCGCTCGTCGCCTCGATGAGGTCGGGCGCGGTCACCATCTCGTAGCCCGAGATCTCGGTAAGGTAGCGGCGCACGAGTTCGGCGTAGCGCGGGTCGGCGGTGATGCCCGTGCCGATGGCGGTGGCCCCGAGGTTGATCTCGTTCAGCCACGGAATCACCTCGCTCAGCCGGTCGACATCCTCTTGCAGGGTCGTGGCGAAGCCGCGGAACTCTTGGCCGAGGGTCATGGGCACCGCGTCTTGCAGCTGCGTGCGCCCCACCTTCAGGATCTCGGCGAACTCGCGGCCTTTCGCGCGGAACGACTCGATGAGCAGCCGGTGCTCGTCGAGCAGGCGCGCGAGGCTGAACACCATGGCCAACTTGATCGCCGTCGGGTACACGTCGTTCGTCGACTGGCTGCGGTTGACGTCGTCGAGCGGGCTCAGGTGCTCGTACTGGCCCTTCTCGTGGCCCAGTAGCTCGAGCGCGCGGTTCGCGATGATTTCGTTCGCGCACATGTTGGTGCTCGTGCCGGCCCCGCCCTGCAGCACGCCGAGCACGAACTGTTCGTGCAGCTCACCGTCGATGATCTCTTGGCAGGCCTGGTCGATGACGGCGTACTTCTCGTCACTCAAGACGCCGATGTCGCGGTTGGCGCGAGCGGCGGCCTGCTTCACCATCGCGAGCGCAATGACAAGGTTCGGGTGGTTCGACAGAGCACGGCGAGTGATGGGGAAGTTTTCGAGCGCCCTCGCGGTGTGGATGCCCCAGTAGGCATCGGCGGGAACCGGCATCTCACCGAGGGAGTCGCTCTCGGTGCGCATCACCCGCGGCGCACCGGGGTCTTTATCGATACCGGGGCGATAGATCGGCACCCCGTCGTCGCTGGTCGTGAAACTGGGGGCTGGTCCGGTTGTGCGCACCATGCTGTGCGTGCCTCTTCCTTGTGGTCAGATCCGACTTCGGTGGCGGTGGCACGCACACTCTAGCGCTCGGCCACGCCTCGTCGTGGGCCCTTGAGCGAACCCAGCGGAAGCGAAGATGCGCTCGCTAGGCTCGCCATCGTGAACGAGCTTCTCGACGGCTTTCTCGAGTGGATCGCGGCCGTCGACCCGGTGCTGAAAACGACGCTCGCGGGTGTTCTCGTCATGCTTGAAACGACGGTGCTGCTCGGGCTCGTCGTGCCCGGCGACACCGTCGTCTTGGTTGCCAGCACGGGCGTCGAGAACCCCGTCGAATACTTCGCGCTCGTCACGGTCATCATCGCCGGCAGCCTCGCTGGCGGCTCACTCGGCTTCCTCATCGGCCGCCACTTTGGGCCGTGGCTGCGCCGGTCGCGCCTCGGCGCCCGCATCGGCGAGAAGAACTGGGAGCGCTCGCAAGACTTTCTCGACCACCGCGGCGGCATCGCGGTGTTCATTTCACGGTTCCTGCCGGTGTTGCACTCGCTCACGCCGCTCGTTGTCGGCATGAGCCACCTGCGCTACCGCACTTTCATTCTGTGGCTCGCGCCCGCCAGCATCATCTGGGCCTTCGCCTACGTCTCGGTGGGCTCGGCCGCGGCGGAGGGCTATCGCGCCGCCGCGGGAACCCTCGATGGGGCGGCCTTTTACTTCGTCGGCGCGATCGTCGGTTTTTGGCTGCTCATCTACGCGGTGAAGCGGCTGCTCGACCGGTACGTGTCCCGCGTCACGGCCGCGCGGGCCGAACTACGCGCCGCCGCCTCCGAGGATGGCGCGGCGGAGACGGACGGCGAGAAATAGGAAACGGGGCGAGGCCTTCAGGCCCCGCCCCGCGCATCCAGGATGCTGTTCTCTCGCTAGATGAGGCCGTTCTCGGTCAGCCACTCGGTCGCGATGTCAGCGGCCGAACGCTCGTTGACCGTCGACTCGACGTTCATGGCCACGAGACCCTCGGGCGTGAGGGCCGCGCTGACGGCGTTGATGATCTCGACGGCCTCTGCGGGCAGGTCAATGCTCGCGATCGGCACGACGTTCGAGGCGAGGAACAGGCCCTCCGGGTCCTCGAGCGTGACGAGGTTGTTCTCGCCGATGCGGGGGTCGGCGCTGAAGACGTTGGCAACGTTGACGACACCCTGCAGCAGGGCGTCAACGGTGGCGTCACCGGTGGCGTCGAGCTCGACCTCGACACCGTAGACCTCGGCAAGGCCGCTCGGGCCGTAGGGGCGCTCGGCGAGCTCGGGGGCGCCACCGAGAATCAGGCCCTCAACGCCGGCCAGGTCGGCGATGGAGGTGAGGTTGTTCTCTTCCGCGAACTCGGCGGTGACGTTGTAGCTGTCTTGGTCGGTCGCGCTCGACTGGTCGAGAACCTGCAGCCCCTCGGGCAGCGACTCCTGCAGTTCGGCGTAGACCTCGTCGGCCTGCGTCGCGGTCGTCTCGGGCACGTAGTACTGCAGCAGGTTGCCGGTGTACTCCGGGAACAGGTCGACCTCGCCCGACTCGATGGCGGGGATGTAGGCGTCACGCTGACCGATGTTGAATTGGCGGTTGACCTCGAAGCCGCCGTTCTCGAGGGCCTGGGCGTAGATCTCGGCGATGATCTCGTTCGAGTAGTAGCCCTGCGAACCGACGGTGATCGACTCGCTCGTGCCCGGCTCGGCGGGCTCGGTGGTCGCGTCAGGTGTCTCGTCGAGCGGATCGCCCGAAGCACACCCTGCGAGGGCCAATGACACCCCAGCCGCGGCCGCGACGAGCGCGAACCGGCCCTTGTTCCTTGCTGTGAACATCACACACTCATTTCTTTCTTGGTGGAGGCGGGAGTTGCCCCGCCAGCCGAACGGCGTCGGGTCGACGACGTGCGGTGGTCTCGGGTGCGGCCGGCGCGGACGCCGGCCGGTGTGGCGTAGCGCTCGAGCAGCGCGAAGATCGCGTCGAGCAGCAGCGCGAGGACGATGATGAGAATTGCGGCGCCCAGCATTTGGTCGTAGCTGCGAATCTGGATGCCCTGCACGATGGGGAAGCCGAGGCCCGCGTTGCGCACGAAGCCGACCAACACCACGGTCGCGACGACCTGCAGCACCGCATTGCGCAGGCCACCCCACAGCAGCGGCAGCCCGAGCGGAATCTCCACGCGCGCGACGATTTGCTTTTCCGTCATGCCCATCGAACGTGCGGCGTCGATCACGCGACGGTCGATGGCCTCGAAGCCGGCGTAGGCGCCCGCGAGGATCGGCGGGATGGCGAGCAGGGCGAGCACCACGATCGCCGAGAGGTCGCGGTTCGCAACCCCTCCCAGCATGACGAAGAGAAAGAGCAGACCGAAGGACGGCAGGGCGCGCGCGGCGCCCGTCACGGCAACCGCGGCGTCGCGACCACGGCCGGTGTGGCCGATGTACCAGCCGAGCGGGATCGCGATGGCGCTCGCGAGAAGCATCGCGATCGCCGTAAACCAGAGATGGTCAGCGATCCACTGGGGAATCGGGCCACCGTCTGCCCAGTTCGTGGGGTCCGCGAGCCACGCAATCGCGTCAGTGAACAGGTTCATGTCGCCACCTCCGCTGCACGGGACCGACCCGATGCACTGGCGAGAGCACGACGTTGCGCGCCGGGTTGCGCCATCGCGCGTGTCCACGGCATGAGCAGCCGGCCGAGCAGAACGAGTAAGCGATCGACGACGAGGGCAATGATGACCGTCACGATGACGCCCGTCAGCACCGACACGACAATGCCCCGCTGGTTCCCGTTCGTGAAGAGGTACCCGAGCGTGCTCACCCCGATCGCGGATCCAATCGTGAGCAGGCTGATGGTGCTCACGGCGACGACGCGCAGGCCGGCGAGCACCACGGGCCCCGCCAGCGGAAAGTCGACCGTCCAGAATCGCCGGAAGCCGCCGTACCCCATGGCCGTCGCGGCCTGCTTGACGTCCCCATCAACGCTGGCGAGGGCATCCGCCACGGAGCGCGCCATGATCGCGACCGCGTAAATCGTGAGCGCGATGACGACGTTCGCCTCGCTGATGTAGGGGGTGCCGATGATGGGCGGCAGGATCACAAACATCGCCAGTGAGGGGATCGTGTACAGCAGTCCCACGAAGGTCAAGATCAGCCCTCGGGTGAGCTTGTAGCGATAGGCGACCCAGCCAAGGGGGATCGCCAGGACGAACCCGAGCACGATCGGGATTGCGCTCAAGCGCAGGTGCTGAACGGTGAGCTCACCGATCAGCTCGAGGTTGTCGAGCAGCCAGTTCACGCGGCGCCCGGCTCCGACAAGCGGCCCGCGACGGTGCCCTCGGCGTCAACGACGACGCGTTGCCCGTCAACCTCGCGGATGCTCAGGGCGCGCTTGCCGCGATCGGCGCCAATAAACGAGGCCACGAAGTCGTTGGCGGGATTGGCGAGGATCTCCTCGGGAGCGCCCTTCTGGGCGATGCGGGCCCCCTTTTCGAGAATGACGACCTGGTCGCCCAGCAGGAACGCCTCATCAATGTCGTGCGTCACGAACACGACCGTCTTGCCGAGCTCGCGCTGCAGGCGCAACAACTCCTGCTGCAGCTCGGCGCGCACGATCGGGTCGACGGCCCCGAAGGGCTCGTCCATGAGCAGGATGTTCGGGTCGACGGCGAGCCCGCGAGCGACCCCGACGCGCTGCTGCTGGCCGCCCGAAAGCTGTGCCGGGTACCGGTCGGCCATGGCGCGGTCGAGGCCGACCGTGTCCATGAGTTCGAGGGCGCGAGCGTGCGCGTCTTTCTTGGACACCCCGGTGAGGCGCGGCACGGTGGCAATGTTGTCAACGACCGTGCGATGCGGCAGCAGCCCCGAGTTCTGCATGACGTAGCCGATGCGGCGGCGCAGCTTCACCGCCTCGATGCTCGAGACGTTTTCGCCGTCGATCTCGAGCTCGCCGCCGGTGGCGTCGACCATGCGGTTGATCATGCGCAAGAGCGTCGTCTTGCCGCAGCCGGACGAGCCGACGAAGACGGTCGTCTTGCGCGACGGAATCACGAGGCTGAAGTCATCTACAGCGCGCGTGCCGTCGGGGAAGACCTTCTCGATGGAGCGGAACTCGATCATGCTGCGTCGTCTCCTTGCGGCGAATCGGGAATTCGCGCGCTGAGCGCGCGCCCAGCACGCTCCCAGTCAAGCAGGGGGGTGCGGGATGCGCGTGAATTTTGCGCAGAATTCGGAGGGGCTTGTCAGACGGCTGGGTCGTCGTCTGAGGCGTCCGCGTCGGCCGGCTCACCGAGCGCGGCAGGCCCCTCGGTTACGAGCACGGCGAACTGGGCCGCGTCGATGATGCGGACCCCCAACTGCTCGGCCTTGGCGAGTTTCGAGCCCGCCCCCGGCCCGGCGGCGACAAAGTCGGTCTTCTTGCTGACACTCGAGGCCGCTTTGCCGCCGGCCGCGATGATCGCCTCCTGCGCCTCCTCCCGCGTGAACCCCTCTAGCGAGCCAGTGGCGACGACGGTGAGGCCCTCGAGCACCCCACCGCGCGCGGCGGCACCGGGCCCGGGGTGCCCGGGCGTCGCCCACTGCAGGCCGGCGGCACCCCAGCGCTCGACGATCTCGACGTGCCAGTCGACGCTGAACCACTCGATCAGCGCGTCGGCGATGATCGGGCCCACCCCGTCCACCGCGGCAAGCTCCTCCGCGCTCGCCGCGCGCATCGCGTCGAGCGAGCCGAAGTGGTCGGCGAGGGCGCGGGCGGCGACCGGGCCGACGTGCCGAATCGACAGCGCCACGAGCATCCGCCAGAGGGGTTTGGTCTTCGCCTTCTCGAGTTCGTCGATGAGCTGCAGCGCGACGGCGCTGGGCTGCGGGCCGGTGAGCCCGGCCCTCTTTTCGGCGGCCGTAGCGTTGCGGCGGAAGGGGCTGCGGCGCTTCGCCTCGCCGTCGTCGTCGAGCTTCGGGAGGCCGGTCTCGGCGTCGGTGACGATCACCTCGATCGGCAGCAGGTCGTCACGGGTGAGTTCGAAGAGCCCCGCCTCGGTCACGAGCGGCGGTGTCTCGGGCACCACCGGCTGTGTGAGCGCCGCGGCACCGATTTCGCCGAGACCCTCGATGTCGAGGGCGCCGCGGCTACCGATGTGCTCGACGCGGCCGCGCACCTGGGCGGGGCAACTGCGCGCGTTCGGGCAGCGCAAGTCGACGTCGCCCTCTTTCGCCGGGCGCAGTTCGGTGCCGCACTCGGGGCAGTTCGTGGGCATGACGAACTCGCGTTCAGTTCCGTCGCGCAGCTCGACGACGGGGCCGAGCACTTCGGGAATCACGTCGCCCGCCTTGCGCAACACGACCGTGTCGCCGATCAGCACGCCCTTGACCTTCACGACGTCTTGGTTGTGCAGGGTCGCCTGGCGCACGGTCGAGCCGGCAACGCGCACGGGCTCCATGACCGCGAAGGGGGTCGCGCGGCCCGTGCGGCCGACGCTCACCACGATGTCGAGCAGTGTCGTGTTGACCTGCTCGGGCGGGTACTTGAAGGCGATGGCCCAGCGGGGCGCGCGGCTCGTCGCCCCCAGCTCGCCGTGCAGGGCGAGCTCGTCGACCTTCACGACGATGCCGTCGATCTCGTGCTCGACCGAGTGTCGGTGCTCTCCGTAATACCGCACGAAGTCGAGCACGCCCTCGACCGAGTCGACGACCCGCGCATTCCCGCTCGTCGGCAGCCCCCACCCGGCGAGCAACTCGTACACCTCGCTCTGCGCCGCCACCGGGGGGTTCGGCCAGGCGCCGATGCCGTGCACGAGCATGCGCAGCCGCGACAGCCGGTCGCTCATGCGCTCGAGTTGTGCCTCGTTCTTGCCCTCAGCCTTCTGGCGCAGCGAGCCACTCGCAGCGTTGCGCGGGTTCGCGAACTCGCGTTCGCCCGCCTCGCGCTGCAGCCCGTTCAACTCGTCGAACGCTTTCTTCGGCAGGTACACCTCGCCGCGCACCTCGACGAGCGCGGGCGGGTCGTCGGTGGCGAGGCGATGCGGGATGCCCGCGATACGCACCGCGTTCTCGGTCACGTCTTCGCCGACGACGCCGTCACCGCGGGTCGCGGCGCTCACGAGACGCCCGTTTTCGTAGCGCAGGTTGAGGGCGAGGCCGTCGATCTTCAGTTCGCACAGCCACCGCACGGCGCGGCCCGCGTCGCGCTCGACCTTCGCCGCCCACGCGCCCAGCTCGTCGTCGCTGAACGCGTTGTCGAGGCTGAGCATGCGCTCGGCGTGCTCGACCGGCGCGAACAGCGTGGTCTCGGCGCGGCCGCCGACCGTCTGGGTCGGGCTGTCCTGGGTCTGCAGCTCGGGGTGGGCGTGCTCGAGCGCCTCGAGCCGGTGGATGAGCGCGTCGTAGGTGGCGTCATCGTCGATGACCTGGTCGCGCTGGTAGTACGCCTCGCGCAGTTCGAGAATGCGGTCGGTCAGCGCGGATGCTTCGGCGCGCGCCTCGGCGAGCTCGGTGGGGACGGGGTCGGTCGGCGCACGGAAGGCGTTCTCGGCGGTCACGCCGAAAGTGTAGGGGCGAGGTCCGACGTTCAGCCGGGAGGTGTTCAGGCGGCGCTCAGCCGATACGCGCCAACAGAGCCCTCTCCGACGATGGGCGCGCCGGTGGCGTGTGCCGCGAAGCTGCTACGCCGAGACGGGCACGGCGCTCACCGTGCGGTCGATCGTGCACTGCCCGAGCACGCGGGTGCCGACGTAGATCACCGCGGTTTGTCCGGGCGCGACACCCATGAGCGGCTCGTCAACCCGCACGACCAGCTCGAGCGCGTCGCCCTCCCCCGTCACCGAGGCTGTCGCCGGCACCGGGTCAGCGTGCGCGCGCACCTGCACTTCGCAGGCGAACTCGGTGACGTGACCGACGGCATCCCCCGCGGCGGCAATGCCGCTCGCGACCGGATCGAGCCCGGCCCACGTGAAGCGCGCACCGGCGAGCTCGCGAATCGCGAGCGCCTCCTTCGGGCCGACCACGACCGTGTTGTCTTTCGGGCGCACCTCGAGTACGAAGCGGGGCCGGCCGTCAGGTGCCGGGCGGCCGAGGTTCAGGCCGCGGCGCTGACCGACCGTGAAGCTCGTGGCGCCGTCGTGTTCGCCGACGGGTGCACCGTCGCGGTCGACGATGAGCCCCTCGCGGGGCGGGATGCGCTCACCCAGCCAGGCGCGCGTGTCGCCGTCAGGGATGAAGCAAATGTCGTGGCTGTCCGGCTTCTGCGCCACGCTGAGGCCCCGCGCGGCGGCCTCGGCGCGCACCTCGGCCTTCGACGGCGTGGTGCCGAGCGGGAACATCGCGTGCGCGAGCTGCTCGCTCGTCAAGACGCCCAGCACGTACGACTGGTCTTTCGCCTCGTCGCCCGCGCGGTGCAGTTCGCGATTTCCGTGCTCGTCGGTGACGATGTGCGCGTAGTGGCCGGTGACGACGGCGTCAAAACCGAGCGCGAGGGCCTTCTCGAGCACGGCGGCGAACTTGATGCGCTCGTTGCAGCGCATGCACGGGTTCGGGGTGCGACCGGCCGCGTACTCGTCGATGAAGTCGCCAACGACGTCGTCAGCGAAGCGCTCCGAGAAGTCCCAGACGTAGAACGGAATGCCGAGCTTCTCGGCGGCTCTGCGCGCATCCAACGAGTCTTCGATCGTGCAGCAGCCGCGACTACCGGTGCGCAGCGTGCCGGGCATGCGGCTCAGCGCCAGGTGCACGCCCACGACCTCGTGCCCGGCATCGACGGCGCGCGCGGCAGCCACCGCCGAGTCGACCCCGCCACTCATCGCCGCCAATACACGCATACCACCAGGGTACGCGGGGGTCGCAAATCGAGCCGGGGTCGCGGCGTCGCCTCGGCTCAGCGGCCGAGCCGCGGAGTGCGCGCCGCGAGCCCCGCGGCGAGCGCCCGCTCAACGGCCGCCGGCAGCGCGGCCACGAGAGCATCGATGTCGTCGGCCGTCGTCTCGGGGCCGAGGGTCATGCGCAGGGCACCCCGGGCATCCGACGCGCTGACCCCCATGGCGAGCAAGACGTGTGACGGCTCCGGAACCCCTGCCTGGCAGGCCGAGCCGGTCGACACCGCGAACCCCGCCTGGTCGAGCAGGAACAGCAGCGAGTCGCCCTCGGCGCCCGGCACCCGCAGGTGCACCGTTCCGGGCAGCGCCTCCTCCAGCGCGCCCTCGGCGAGTGCCCCCGACAGCACGGCCTCCGGAACACGAGAACGGATGCCCGCCGCCAGCCGGTCGCGCAGGCTCGCCTTGTGCGCCGCCCGCTCGGCGAGGCTGGCATGCGCCTCCTCGGCGGCGATCGCAAAGGCGACAGCACCCGCGGCATCCATCGTTCCGGCGCGACCGCGCTGCTGGCCGCCTCCGTGCAACAGCGGCTCGACGTCAACGCCGCGGCGAATCACGAGCGCGCCCACGCCGACCGGGCCGCCCACCTTGTGGGCCGAGATCGACAGGGCGCTGACGCCCGCCGGCAGCGGCGCGAGCGGCACCTGGCCGTACGCGGCGATCGCGTCGACGTGCAGAGGAACGCCGCGCGCGGCCGCCAGCCGAGCAGCGTCCGCCACCGGCTGCAGCGTGCCGACCTCATTGTTCGCGGCAAGCATCGTGACGAGGGCGACGCGGTCGCCGTGGGCGACGAGCGATTCCTCGAGGGCGGTGATGCGCATCCGCCCCGCCGGATCGACCGGGATCGTGACGAGCTCGGCGGTCGCGTGCGCCACCAGCCAGTCGACGGCGTCGAGCGTGGCGTGATGCTCGGCGGCCGTCATGAGAATCACGGGGCGCGCCCCGTCGCGCTGGCGTCGCCAGTAGAGGCCCTTGACGCCCGTGTTAACCGCCTCGGTGCCCCCGCCGGTGAGGGTCAGTTCGACCGCGTCGACGCCGAGCGTCGCCGCGATGCGGGCGCGGGCGTCATCTAGAACGGCGCGGGCGCCTTGCCCGGCCGAGTGGATCGACGACGGGTTGCCGACCACGGCGAGCGCATCGGCGAAGGCGGCACGCACGCTCGGCGGCATGGGTGAGGTGGCGGCGTGGTCGAGGTAGACGGTCACGGCGGCCTCCCTCCGGCACGGGGTCGAATCGTGATGCGGCGTGGTCAGAATGGCGCGCGCCCACCGCATAGCCTAGGCAAATGAGTGCCAGGGATCCGCTGCGAGCGCTCGGCGTCACGCCCACCGAGCGCGGCGGCGAACTGCGCGTGTACAGCGCGTCGGCCTCGCGCATGGAACTCTGCCTGCTCGACGCCGCCGACCCGACGTGGATCACCGACCGCGTGCCGATGCACCGCGGGCCCGGCAAGGTCTGGCACGTCGCCGATGAGCGGCTCACCCCGGGCACCCGCTACTCGCTGCGCGCCCACGGCCACGACGGCCGGCGGCACCGCTTCGACCCTGAGCAGCACCTCATCGACCCGTACGCCAAGGGGCTCGTGCGCACCCACGACGGCGAATGGCGCGCCTACGTGCACGACGGCGGCTTCGACTGGGCCGGGGCGCAGAAGCCGCGCACCCCCCTCGACCGCACCGTCATCTACGAAGCCCACGTCAAGGGCCTGACCGCCGCGAACCTCGACCTGCCACCCGAACTGCGCGGCACCTACGCCGGCCTCGCGCACCCCGCCACGATCGCGTACCTGCACGACCTCGGCGTGACCGCCGTCGAACTGCTGCCGATTCACCAGTCGCTCAGCGAACAGCGGCTGCTCGCCCAGGGCCTGACGAACTACTGGGGCTACAACACCCTCAACTTCTTCACCCCGCACACGCAGTACGCCACGGCGGCGGCCCAAAATGGTGGGCCGGGCGCCGTGCTGCGCGAGGTCAAGGGCATGGTGAAGCTCTTGCACGAGGCTGGCATCGAGGTGATCCTCGACGTCGTCTACAACCACACCGCGGAAGAGGGCGTCGACGGCCCCACGACCAGCCTGCGCGGCCTCGACGACCAGCACTACTACCGACAGGATGCGCACGGTCGCTACATCGACGTGACCGGATGCGGCAACACGGTCGATTTTTCGCTCCCGGCCGCGCAGCGCCTCGTGCTCGACAGCCTGCGCTACTGGGCAGACGAGGTGCAGATCGACGGATTCCGCTTCGATCTGATGGCAACCCTGGGGCGCGACAAGCGCGTCGAATTCGACCCCGAGCATCCTCTCTTGCTGGCGATCCTCAATGACCCGGTGCTCGCCGACGCGAAGATGATCGCCGAACCGTGGGATGTCGGCATGGGCGGATGGCAGGTCGGCAACTTCCCGCACGGCTACAGCGAGTGGAACGACGGGTTCCGCGACCGCGCCCGCGCGTTCTGGCTGACCGACGTGCGCGACGCGCGCGCCCACGGCTCGGCGCCGCACGGCATCGGCCCCCTCGCCCGCCGCATCACCGGCAGCGCCCACGTGTTCGCCGCCGAGCGCGGGCCCCTCGCAAGCCTCAACTTCGTCACCGCCCACGACGGCTTCACGCTCGCCGACCTGACGAGCTACGACCACAAGCACAACCTCGGCAACGGCGAAGACAACCGAGACGGAACCGACAACAACCGCTCGTTCAACCACGGTCTCGAGGGCCCGACCGCCGACCGTGACGTGCTACGCGATCGGCGCCGCGCCATGCGCAACCTGATGGGAACCCTGCTGCTCAGCGCGGGCATCCCCATGATCACCGCGGGCGACGAGCGCGGCCGCACCCAACGCGGCAACAACAACGCCTACTGCCACGACAGCGAGCTCACCTGGGTCGACTGGGACACCGCCGGCTGGCAGGAGGACCTGTACCGCGTCACGCGGAAGCTCATCCAGCTGCGCCGCGACAACCCGGCTCTGCGCCCCTCGCGGTACGGCCGCTTCGGTGAGACCGTGCCGAGCGCGACGCAGATGGACTGGTACAACAAGGCCGGCGAGTCGATGACGATGGACGACTGGGACTCGCCGTCAGAACGCACCCTGCAGTACCTCGCCGCCTCGACGCCCGAGCACGAAGCGTTCAACCGCATCCTCTTGATCGTGCACGGGCTCGAGCAAGCCGTCACCGTCACGCTGCCGACCCACGCCGGTGTCGACGGCTACACCCTCGTCTGGGACTCGGCGCACGACGACATCACCGGCATCGAGCGACATCACGTTCCCGGCGAGCGGCTCGAGGTGGGCCCCACCTCGATGCTGCTGTTCGTCGCGCACGGCGAGCAGGTCGTTGTCGCGGATGCGCGCGCTGACGAGGCCGATGCCGCGGCTGCCGACGCGGACGCCGCTGACGAGGTCGATGACTAAGGCGCCCGGCACCCCCGCAACCGTTGCGCTGACGGCGGCGGGCATCGCGTTCACGGCACGGCAATATACGCATGACCCGGCCACGACCACCTTCGGGCTCGAGGCGGCCGAGGCCCTCGGCGTCGAGCCCGAGCGCGTCTTCAAGACCCTGCTTGCCGACGTCGACGGCCAGCTCGTCGTGGGCATCGTTCCGGTCTCAACCACGCTCGATCTGAAGGCTCTCGCGCGCGCCGTCGGCGGCAAGAAGGCGGCGATGGCGGATGCCCGCCTCGCCGAACGCCGGACCGGTTACGTTGTCGGGGGCATCTCCCCCATCGGCCAGAAAACCGCGCACCCGACCGTCATCGACGAGAGCGCCGAGCTGTTCGACACCGTGCTCGTATCGGGCGGCCGACGCGGTTTCGACATCGAACTCGCCCCCACCGACCTCATCGCGGTGACGAGCGCGACGGTCGCCGACATCGCCCGCTAGGGCTTACGGCGAGGGCGGGGCCGAGGCACGTGCCCATCCAATCGAGTCGAACCACACCCAGCGCTCGGGTTCGTCCACGACCTCAACCGCGTCGGTGAGCCACCACGTCTCGTCCGGGTTCCACCCGGCGATAACGCTCGCCGCGCGACCCGTGAGTGAACCACTGAGCTCGATATCGATCGCGACACCGGCACACCGGAGGTAACCCTCTATCGTCAGATGCACGCCGTCGGCCTCACGGGCGATCGCCGCCCAATCAGGAATCACCCACCGTTCATCGCGGCCCGTGGTCTCAAACCAGTCGTGTCGCTTCTCTCCACTGACGTCGAGGGGATACGCCTGACAGAGAGCCGACCAGTCATCGGGGGTTCGCAATTCGATCACCCGAAGCCCCTGAGGCACGCGAACCGGGCGCACGTCGGCTGCGCTCCACCCGAAACGATCTTCAACGAACTCCAGCGCCGCGGGCCGGCCGTCAACGAGGCATCCTGTTGACCGCAGCAGGCTGTGTGGAGGAATCGACCACCACGCTCCGGAGAAGGGCGCCGCGGGGTCGGCGGGTCGCTCGCGGTGCGCCCGCAGATCACTGTCAATCGTGCCGGTGCGCCACGCCGCCAGTTTTTCGGCGGAACGACGGTCATCCACAGCAGTAACCCGAGGGCCATGGGGCTCAGCCTCCCAGCGCACCGACTGCTGGGTCGACGAGGAGACCGGAGCTGACCAATCCACCGTGTGGGGGCTACTGGCGACAAGAGCGGCGAAACGTTCGAGCGCCGCAGCGACGCTCGGGGCGGCGGCGACGTGGTCGTCGCCATCTCGGTCCTGCCAGTAGCGGGCCGCATCGACGGAAGCGCGAAGCGCGGACCGCAGCTCTCCCGCGGACGGGGGCACAGCATCCTGAATCGCGTCGATCGCGGCCGCGACCTGATCGGGGTTCGTCGTTGACGACCGCAGCCGTTCAGCTCCGGGGCCAAACGCCGTGACGGAGTGACCGCGGTCACGCTCCTGCACATGGGCAGCGTGAAACAGCACCTCTCGCAGTCGTTGGTATGCCGGCCCGGCTTCTCCGCGCGCGGCCAGCCACTCGAGCACGAGCCGTCGACCCCGCGGCCCCTCCAGCAACGTGCGGGCGGACAGGGTCATGCCGCGAGACTAGCACTGACCGATGCTCACTACCAGAAAGGCGTCACGGCCACGAGCGCGTCGGGTGGTGCACTCGCACAATGTTTCCGCTCTCGAGGGTCACGAAACGTCAGTAGTGGGGCTCTCGAGAGTACGAAAGCCCCATTACTGACGTTTCACGGGCATTCGTGTGCGTCACCGATGTGTGCACCGCACGCCGTCAGCGATCGTCGTTCGCGAGGCCTAGTGCGCGACGGCCACGAGGCCGGTCTCGGCTCGGTTCGCGAGCAGCGCGTGGCGCGGCGTGACCTGCACGTTGTAGCCCCACGAGCCCGAGCGCTCGAGCGGCACCGTGCCGACGAACGTCGCGGGCTGGCCGAGCTCGTTCGAGTCGAGCACCAGCTCACGGCGGTGCGTCTCGGCGAGGTCGTCACCCGAGCCGGCGCGGCCGAACACGACCTCGACGAGCACTTCGCTCGGGTCGAGCTCGGCGAGCTGTACGTGCGCCCGCACCTTCAGCTCGTCGCCCACCTGAGGGCTCTGCACCCCGCCCGACTCGACGTGCGTGACGGCAACGTGTCCCCACTGCTGGGCGGCCCGCACCTTGAAAGCGGCGAGCTCGCGGGCCAGCTGCAGGCCGTGCGCCGTGATCGTGCGGCGGCTGTGGGCAGCGGGCACGTACAGACGCTCGACGTACTCGCGCACCATGCGGTCGGCGGACAGCTCGGGGCTGAGCGTCGAGAGGGTGTGACGAATCGACTGCAGCCAGCGGCGCGGCAGACCGTCGGCGTCGCGCGCGTAAAAGCGCGGAGCGATCTGGTGCTCTACGAGGTCGTACATCGACTGCGCTTCGAGGGCGTCGCGCTCGGCGCCGTCACCGGCGGCATCGGCTGACGGGATCGCCCAGCCGTTCTCGCCGTCGTAGTACTCGTTCCACCAGCCGTCGAGGATCGACAGGTTCAGCGAACCGTTGAGCGCCGCCTTCATCCCCGAGGTGCCGCACGCCTCGAGCGGCCGCAGCGGGTTGTTGAGCCAGATGTCGGTACCCGGGTACAGCAGGCGCGCCATCGCGATGTCGTAGTTCGGCAGGAAGACGATGCGCTCGCGCACATCTGGATGCTGCGCGAACTTCACGAGGCGCTGAATGAGCGCCTTCCCCGCGTCGTCGGCGGGGTGCGACTTGCCGGCGATGACGAGCTGCACGGGCCGCTCGGGGTCGGTGAGGAGGGCCCGCAGTCGATCCTGGTCGTGCAGCATCAGCGTCAGGCGCTTGTAGGTGGGCACGCGGCGCGCGAAGCCGATGGTGAGCACGTCGGGGTCGAGCACGTTGTGCATCCACGCCGGGGCGGTCGCGCCGGGGTGTTCCTCCTCGAAGGCGGCGACGACGCGCTGGCGAGCGTCCTGAACAAGCTGCTCGCGCATCCGTCGACGGACCGCCCAGAGTTCGGCGTCGCTGACCGCGTCCGACGCCCAGTCGGCGGCGGCCGTGTCGTAGGTGCCGAGCTTCTCTTTCGCGAGCGCCATCATCATGGGGTCGGTCCAGGTGGGGGCGTGCACGCCGTTCGTGACCGAGGTAATCGGCACGTCGTCCTGGTCGAAGTCGGGCCACAGCTGGCCGAACATGCCGCGCGACACGTCGCCGTGCAGCTGCGAGACGCCGTTCGCGCGCTGGGCGAGGCGCAGGCCCATCACGGCCATATTGAAGACGCCGCTGTCGCCAGAGTCGTAGTCTTCCGCGCCGAGGGCGAGCACGTCGTGCACGTCGACGCCCGGCAGCAGCTCGGTCGAGAAGTAGCGCTCGATGAGGCCGATGTCGAAGCGGTCAATACCCGCCGGCACGGGCGTGTGGGTCGTGAACAGGGTGCCGGCGCGGACGACCTGCAGCGCCTCGGCGAAGCTCAGGCCCTCGGCGATGAGGTCGCTGATGCGCTCGAGCCCCAGGAAGCCGGCGTGCCCCTCGTTGGTGTGGAACACTTCGGGCGCCTCGGTGCCGGTGAGCTCGACGTAGCGGCCGACGGCACGCACGCCCCCGATGCCGAGCAGCAGCTCTTGCAGCAGGCGGTGCTCGCCGCCGCCGCCGTAGAGACGGTCGGTGACGCCGCGCAGATCGTCGCCGTTGTCGGGGATATCGGTGTCGAGCAGCAGCAGCTCGACGCGGCCGACCTGCATCTTCCAGACGCGGGCGTGCAGGGCGCGCCCCTCGGGCAGCGCGAGGGTGATGCGCACCGCGGTGCCGTCGTGCTCTTTCAGCATCTGCATGGGCAGACCGTCGGGGTCGAGCACGGGGTAGCTCTCTTTCTGCCACCCGTCGCGGTCGATTGCCTGGCGGAAGTAACCGGCGCGGTAGAACAGGCCAACGCCGATCAGCGGGACGCCCAGGTCGCTCGCGCTCTTCAGGTGGTCACCGGCCAGAATGCCGAGTCCGCCCGAATACTGAGGAATCGCGCTGGCGATGCCGAACTCAGGCGAGAAGTAGGCGATGCGGGCCGGGGCATCGGCGAGGCCCTGGTACCAGCGCGGCTCGCGGAGGTACGACTCGAGGTCGGCCACGAGGCGCTCGGCCTCGGCGATGAAGGCGCCGTCGTGGGCCAGCGCGTCGAGGCGGCTGGGCTCAACGGCACCTAAGAGCGCGACGGGGTCGTGGTCGAGCTCGTTCCAGAGCACGGGGTCGATCGAGGCGAACAGGCGCCTCGTCGGCTCGTGCCACGACCAGCGCAGGTTCGCGGCGAGCTGGCCAACGGCGGCAAGCTCGGTCGGCAGGACAGTGCGGACGGTAAAACGGCGGATCGCCTTCACGCGGTAACTCCTCGGCCGGTGTCGAATGGGCGTGAGCCCAAGGGCCCAGCCTAAGCGAGGCCCGGCCGTTTCGGGAACCGGTTCCAGATTCGCGATCGATGGATGCGCATCCCCCGTTAACGCCGAACAGGACCGGTCTCGCGATTGGGGGGATGCGAGTCACGGTCCTGGTTCACGCGATCGCTCGGGTCGCCGCGTGACGTTCGGGTAAACACTGCGGATTCGGGTATTCCGCCGTATTCGATTTCCGAACATCACGTTACTCCGCGCCGCCGCGTTGGCAAGGGTAATGACAAGGATTCGCGTACCCCGGCCGGGGTACATTTTGTCCGCCCAAGTGCGGACACTCGTTCGGGGGTCACGCACACCCCCCTCCCCACGCCGACGGTCGACGGGTACGGTCGAGGGGTGGCGAATGAGACGACGACCTTTACCGGACGCATCGGGCGCATCCCGATTCGTCACCTGAGCCCGCAACAACCAGAATTCCGCTGGCCGGCAAAAGCCGTCGTCGGCGAGGTTGTGCCCTTCGCGGCCACGATCTTCCGCGAGGGGCACGACGCCCTCGGCGCTGAGCTGCTGCTGACCTCGCCCACGGGCGAGATCACCACTCACCCGCTCACGATCGGCGCGCCGGGTACCGACCGCTGGCACACCGAGGCGCTCGTCGATACGGAGGGCGACTGGCACTGGCAGGTGCGCGCCTACGGCGACGACTGGGCGACCTGGATGCACGCGGCGAGCGTCAAAATCGCCGCCGGTGTCGACGTCGAGGTCATGCTGCTCGCCGGCGCCGAACTGCTCGCGCGGGCGGGAAAGCTCGCGAAGGGCACCCCCTCGCAGCGCGTGCTCTCGAGCGCCCGAACGGCGATGCTGAAGACCACGAAGTCGCCGGCCGAGCGCCTCGCCGTCGCGAGCGACCCCCGCGTCGCGCGGGCCATCGCCGAGCACCGACCGACGAGCCTCGAGACGCTGTCCGAGACCATCCCGCTGCGCGTCGAGCGCACCCGCGCCGGCGTGGGCGCCTGGTACGAATTCTTCCCGCGCAGCGAGGGCGCGAAGCAAAAGAAGGACGGCTCGTGGACGTCGGGCACCTTCCGCACCGCGCAGAAGCGTCTGCCCGCGGTGAAGAAGATGGGCTTCGACGTGCTGTACCTGCCGCCGATTCACCCGATCGGCACCATCAACCGCAAGGGCCCCAACAACACGCTCACGCCGGGGCCGAATGACCCGGGTAGCCCCTGGGCGATCGGCTCAGCTGCGGGCGGTCACGACGCGATCCACCCCGACCTCGGCACCGAGGCCGACTTCCGCGCCTTCGTCGCGGCCGTGACCAAGAACGGCCTCGAACTCGCGATCGACCTGGCCCTGCAGTGCGCACCCGACCACCCGTGGGTTACCGAGCACCCCGAGTGGTTCACGACGCTGCCCGACGGCTCGATCGCGTACGCCGAGAACCCGCCGAAGAAGTACCAAGACATCTACCCGCTGAACTTCGACAACGACCCCGAGTGCCTGAGCGCCGAGATTCTGCGCATCGTCGTGCACTGGATCGAGCTCGGCGTGCGCATCTTCCGCGTCGACAACCCCCACACGAAGCCGCTGGGCTTCTGGGAGTGGCTGCTCGCCGAGGTGCGCGACCGCTACCCCGACGTGGTCTTCCTCGCCGAGGCGTTCACTCGCCCCGCGATGATGCAGTCGCTCGCAGCGGCCGGGTTCCATCAGTCGTACACGTACTTCACGTGGCGCAACACGAAGGGTGAGCTAGAGGAGTATCTGACCGAGGTGTCACAGGTCACCTCGACCCACTTCCGCCCGAACTTCTTCGTCAACACGCCCGACATCTTGACCGAGTACCTGCAGTTCGGTGGCGTGCCCGCCTACAAGATTCGCGCCGCGATTGCCGCGACCTCGAGCCCGATCTGGGGCATGTACGCCGGCTACGAACTCATCGAAAACGTCGCGCGACCCGGCAGCGAAGAGAACATCGACAACGAGAAGTACGAATACAAGCAGCGCGACTGGGCCTCAGCCGAGGCCGAGGGGCGCTCGATCGCGCCGTTCATCACCCAGCTGAACAGCATCCGCGCCGCTCATCCGGCGCTACGCCAGCTGCGCAACCTCCGCGTGCACTGGAGCGACGACGACGCGATCCTCGTCTATTCGAAGGTCATGGATGCGCGCTTCACGGGCACCGGACGCCCCGACGGCGTCATTGTGGTCGCCAACGTCGACCCGCACTCGGTGCGCGAAACAACCGTGCACCTCGACCTGGCGGGGCTCGGGCTGGAACACGGATCAACGTTTGATGTGACCGACCTGATTACCGGGGAGCGGTATCGCTGGGGAGCCGACAACTACGTCAGACTCGACGCCTTCCAGAACCCCGTGCACATTCTCCGCATCGACTACCCGAAGGGCGTGTGATGCCCAAGCTTCCGGCCACCACCATTCCGATCCTGCACCCCGAGCATCGACAGGCACTTGTCGACGCCCACCACCCGCGGCCCCACGACGCCCTCGGGCAACACGCTGTCGAGGGCGGCTGGGTGGTGCGCGTGCTGCGCCCCCTCGCATCGACCGTCACGGTCGAACGGGCGGACGGCACCCGCCACGCGCTGGCCCACGACGCCGACGGCCTCTGGCACGGGCTGCTGCCCGGCGGCCCGGCTGATGGCCAGGCGTACTCGGTGCACACCACGTACGACGGCGGCCCTGACTGGCACGCCGACGACCCGTACCGTTTCGTGCCGAGCGTCGGTGAAACCGACCTCTACCTGTGGGGCGAGGGCCGCCACGAGCAGATCTGGCAGGTGTTGGGCGCCCACCGCAAGCGCCACGAAGACGTCGACGGCACCGGCTTTGCCGTGTGGGCGCCGAACGCGCAGGCCGTGCGGGTGGTCGGCGACTTCAATAACTGGAACGGCGCCCTGTACGCCATGCGCCGCCTCGACGACACGGGTGTGTGGGAGCTGTTTATCCCCGGCCTCGGCGCCGGCTCGACGTACAAGTTCGAGATCTTGACGCCGGCCGGCCAGTGGGTCACCCGCGCCGACCCCATGGCGCGCTACACCGAGACGCCGCCCGCGACGGCGAGCATTGTCGGCGAGAGCAGCTACGAGTGGGGCGACGGCGACTGGATGGCGGCCCGGGCCGCCCGCGACCCGCACAACGGGCCGATGAGCGTCTACGAACTGCACCTGGGTTCATGGAAGCCGGGCCTCGGCTACCGCGACATCGCCGACCCGCTCATCGAGTACCTCGAGCACACGGGCTTCACGCACGTCGAATTCCTGCCGCTGGCCGAGCACCCTTACGGCCCCAGCTGGGGCTACCAGGTCACGGGCTACTTCGCCCCGACCTCGCGCTTCGGCCACCCCGACGACCTGCGTTACCTGATTGACCGCCTGCACCAGGCGGGCATCGGCGTGATCATGGACTGGGTTCCGGCCCATTTCCCGAAAGACGAGTGGGCTCTCGGCCGCTTCGACGGCGTGGCGCTGTACGAGCACCCCGACCCGCGGCGTGGAGAGCACCCCGACTGGGGCACGTACATCTTCGACTTCGCCCGCAGCCAGGTGCGCAACTTCCTCGTCGCGAACGCACTCTACTGGCTGGAAGAGTTCCACATCGACGGCCTGCGCGTCGACGCGGTCGCGAGCATGCTGTACCTCGACTACTCGCGCGCCGAGGGTGAGTGGCTGCCGAATCAGCACGGGGGCCGCGAGAATCTCGAGGCAATCGCCTTCCTGCAGGAGGCGACGGCCACCGCGTACAAGCGCGTGCCCGGCATCATCATGATCGCGGAGGAGTCGACCTCCTATCCGGGTGTCAGCCGCCCCACCGACGCGGGCGGGCTCGGCTTCGGCATGAAGTGGAACATGGGCTGGATGCACGACACGCTGTCGTACTTCCAGCGCAACCCCATGTGGCGATCGCACCACCACGGCGAGATCACCTTCAGCTTCCTGTACGCGTTTAGCGAGAACTTCATGCTGCCGATCAGCCACGACGAGGTCGTGCACGGCAAGGGTTCCCTCCTGCACAAGATGCCCGGCGACCAGTGGCAGAAGCTCGCCAATGTGCGCGCCTACTTCTCGTTCATGTGGGCGCACCCCGGCAAGCAGCTGCTGTTCATGGGCCAAGAGTTCGGGCAACCCAGCGAGTGGAGCGAAGAGCGCGGCCTCGACTGGTGGATTCTCGACCAGCCGGTACACCAGGGCCTGCTCGGCCTCGTACGTCAGCTGAACCGCGTCTACCGCGACTCGCCCTCGCTCTGGCAACGCGACAACACCCCCGACGGTTTCGAGTGGTTGGAGGGGGGCGATGCGGGCAACAACGTCATCGCGTTCGTGCGCCGCGGCGACGATGGCACACCGACCGTGTGCGCCTTCAACTTCAGCGGGAACCCCGTCGGGCCCTACCGCCTGCCGCTCCCCCACGCCGGCCGCTGGCGCGAGGTCGTCAACACCGACGCGACCGAGTACGGCGGTTCGGGCGTCGGTAACTTCGGCGCCGTCGAGGGAGACACCACCCCGTGGGGCGGTCAGCCGGCCTCGGTCGAACTCACCTTGCCGCCGCTCGCTGGCCTCTGGCTGCAGCCCCAGTAGATCCCGAAATGCCGACGGGGCCCGCGCACATCACGCGCGGACCCCGTCGTTGTCGTCGGCTCAGTAGAGCAGGTTCGTCAGCTGCCGACGGGCGGCGGCGACGCGCGGGTCCTCGGCTCCGACAAGCGCGAAGAAGTCGAGCATCCGCGCACGCACCTCCGCCTTGCCCTCAGCGTCGAGGCGCGGAAAGACCGTGAGCAAGCGGGCGAACGCATCCTCGATGTGGCCACCGCTGACATCCAGGTCAGCAATCGCGAGCTGCGCGGCAGCGTCATCCGGATGCTCGGCCGCGTTCTGACGGATCGTCGCCGCATCCGCTCCCGCCAGCCGCTTCAGCAGCGACACCTGCGCGAGGCCCGCCACCGCGTCGTCGTCGCGGGGATTCTGGGCGATGGCCGTCTCGAAGGCGGTGATCGCCGCATCCAGGTCGCCGCGTTCGACCGCGTCGTACGCCTCCTGGTGGAGGGGCGGAAGGGGTTCTTCCGCGGGCTCCGTGTCAGCGTCGTCGTCGGCGACCCCCGTGACGGTGCCGGTCACGCCGTTCTGCGCGGCGAGTTCGAGCACCTGCTCGAACACCTGGCGCACCTCCTCGTCGGCCGCCATGCCGACGAACAGCGGCACGGGTCGACCGCCGATGAGCGCAACGACGGCCGGTACCTGCGTGATCTGGAACGCCTGCGCGACCTGCGGCGACCGGTTGCCATCGACCGTGACGAGCGCCAGGCGACCCGAGTAGCTCTCGACGATCGACGGCAAGAACGGCGCCACGCCGCCGCCGTAAAACTCGACGATGACGGGCACCTGGCGCGACAGCTCGACCGCCTGGCCAAAGCTGCGATCGTCGGCTTCCGAAACAATGCCCGCCGGCGCGGAACCGGAGGCCGCCGCGACGTTGCCCGACGCGGGCGCGGCACCGGGGCTCGGCTGCTGCGCGCTACGCACGAGCGACGACAGGTCGACGGCGCCGCGCAGGGCGGCGGGGTTCAGTGATGCGTCGGTCACGATACCTCCGATGCTGAGATGAGTCCCTGGGTGAAGCCGAGCAGCAGCACGGGCGCTTCCGCGCCGAGCGGCGGAACGTAGAAGAGCACCTGCACGCCGTAACGAGCCACAACGCCGGCGGTGGACTGCTCGACACCTGACAGCGCCTGCACCGCGCCACTGGCGTTGACCGCCGCGCCCTCCTGAACCGGGGTAACCGTCTCGGTTTCGACGATGTAGCCGGTCACCAGCCCACCCGTATCGGCGGTCGCGAGCACGATGGTCTCGCCCTCACCGACGGCGTTCTCGAAGGTGATCTGCGCGGTCTCCGGAAGCGCCGCGGCACGCTCAGCCTTCGCCGCGGCACCGATCTGCGAGATGAGCGAGTCGCTCTCGAGGTCGAAGAGTTGGGCGCCCTCCGACTCGGGGCCGGCGAGCAACAGCTCGGCGTAGGCGGGAGCCACGTTGCTCGGCGGCACCGAAAGCAGCGGCGTATCGGCGGGCAGTCGGGCCGTACCGAGACTCGCCGGCGGGCTGTCGGGGAAGGGGTTGCCGGGCACCACGGTCACCGCGTAGTGCACCTGGTACTGGCTGCGCGGATCCTCCTGGATCAGCACCATGGCGAGCGGCGGCACCGTCTCGTCGTCAGCATCTTCGACGACGGCGAAAACGGTGCGGGGCCAAATGTCGGTCTGCTGGGGCAACGCGACCTGCACGTTGCCGACAGGGATTGCCGGCAGGGCCCCCAGCTCGGCGTTCGCGGAGCGGATTTGGTAGCTCGCCGCGCGCAGCTCGAGGGCCGGGCCCGCCATGCGGGTCGCCGCGAGTTCGGCGTCCAGTGTTTCGTCGGCTTCACCAATGCGCTCGGCAACCCGGGCGACGATGCGCTCGAGCTGGCGCTCGTTCACCGCGATCGGAGGCGTCGATGGCTCGACCGGTGCATCACTCGCCGATGGCTCAGGGCTCGGCCCGATGGTGAACGGCGCGTCTGCGGAGCAGGCACCGAGCACAAGCACCGTACCGAGGGCGACGGTCGGGACGACCATCGAGCGACCGATGGAACGTCGACCCTTGGGTCGGGCGACGACGGCGCGCGGGCGCGTCGGGCGGTAGCGCGAGGGTCGCGGGGCCGTCGGCATTCGGGGGTTCTTACGGCGAGGTCCGCGCTGGCGGCGCCAGTGCCAGAGCGCCCACAACAGAGCGATGAAACCGAGCACCATGAGCGAGATGCCGGCGATGATCAGCCAGCCGGCGTACGGCGTCGAGCTGTCGAGCGGCCAGGTGACGCGGTAGTCCTGCGGGGCAGGCAGCGTGCCGTCCGAGACGACGAGCAGCGACACATCTGACGGAACGTTCAGAGTGAGGCCGAGTTCGCCCGCACCCTCAAACTCACCGAACCACAGGTCGCTGCCGAGCGGGCTCGGAACCTGCGCCTCGCTGCCGCGTACGGTCTGCGCCACGAGCTCTCCGGTCTCAGCGTCGACCGTGATGAGCGTGTGCTCTGCCTCGCCGACCCACCCGATCACGTCGACGGTGCGGCCGTAGGTCACGGCGATGGCGTCGGTCTCGGTCGCCGCGTCATCTGCCGCCGCCTCGCCGTCGGCGGGCGCCTCACCGTCGGCCGGGACTTCGCCCTCTGCTGGCGCCTCCGCGTCGGCCGGTTCGGGGCTTGCCGACGGGCTCGGCGACTCGACCGGGGCGGCCTCGACGCCCCCGCGAATAGCGATCGTCTGAGTGCCCTCGTAGGCGTTGAGCGCCGCACCGTCAATGACGGTGACGGGGGCGGTCGCCGTCAGTTCGAGTTCCGAGGTGACCGAGTCGGGCGGCGCGAGCACGGTGCGCTGCGCGATGCCGAGGCCTCCGGTCACGACGGCGGCGACAAATAGCACGATGGCGAGAACGAATCGCACGAGCTTCTCCTTTCCGGCCGGCCCGCCGCGCATGAGCTGCGCGGCCCGAGGCCGTCAGCACTGCGGCGGGACCGAGACAGCTGGGGTTCCGGCGGTGCGCGTCATCGGGCGGTCGCCCCGAATGGTCGGGGCGGGCCAGCAGAACAAAGACGTTCCAGAATAGCGGATGCGCGCATCCGCCCCCTGAGCGGGCCCGATTCCGCGCATCCAGCGCCCGTCGGCCGCCCCATAGTCCCCTCGTTACACTCGACAGGGCAGAGGCGGTCAACACCCGGGAGTAGGACGACACGTGGCAGCGAACGATGCGACCTTCGGCACGGAGATGCGCGGCTACAAGCGCGAGGACGTTGACCGGGCCCTCACCGACCTTCGCCGAGAACTCATTCAGGCGAACACTGAGCGCGCCGAGACGGCCAAAGAGGTCAAGCGTCTGCAGGCGGCCCTCGCCGACCTGCAGGAAGAACTCGACGAAGTCGGCCGCCCCACCTATTCGGGTCTCGGGTCGAAGCTTGAGCAGACCCTCCGCGTTGCCGAAGAGCAGTCGACGCGACTGATCAGCCAGGCCGACATTGACGCCGAGCGTGTGCGCACCGACGCGCGCGCCGAGGCAGAGCGTCTGCAGGCCGAAACGGCGGAGCGCACCGAACGACTCGTCGCCGACGCGAGCGCACGGGCCGAAAGTCTTATGACGAACGCCCAGCGAGACGCCGCCGATCTGCTGGAACGCGCGCGCTTCGACGCCGCACAGCTCGCCCAGGAGGCCGAACGGGAGGCGGCGGCCGTGCGCGGCGCCGTCGCCACGGAGGCGGCAGAAACCCGCACGACGGCGAAGCGGGAATCGGCCGCGCTCCGCGCCGAGGTAGAGCGCGAGCTCGCCGAACTGCGCGTGGTCGCCGACCGCGAGGCGGCCGCGGCCCGCGACGCCGCCGCCACCCTCGCCCGCGAGACCGAGCGCGAACGCGCCGAGTTCGACAGTCGTATGGCGGCCGAGCGCGCTCAGTGGGAGGCCGACCTTGCCGCCCAGCGCGCGGAACTCGAGATCGACGTCGTCGGCGAGCGGGAACGGCTCACCGCCGAGCTCGACGGGCGCCGTCAGGCGTGGGACGCCGAAGAGCACCGCCGTCGCGCCGCCGTCGAGCAGTTCGAGGCGCGCTCGCGCGGCGCCCTCGAGACCGAAATCACGGATGCGCGGGCACGCCTCGAGGCGGAACTCGCCGAGGCACGCTCCGCGCTCGCCGAGGAGGTCGCGCGCACGCGTGCGGACGTCGACCGAGAGCAGACCACCACCCGCGCTGAGCTGGATCGCCAGGTCTCCGAGACGCGGGCCGACCTGGAGCACGAGCAGGCAGAGGCACGCGCCGCGCTGACAGCAGAACTGAGCGAGGCACGCGCGGCGCTTGAGCGCGAACAGAGCGAGGCGCGCAGCGCACTCGACCAGGAGCTGACGCGAGCGCGCGCGGAGTTGGCCGCCGACGTGCAGCGCACGCGCACCGACCTCGACCGTGAGCTGGCCGAGGCGCGCGCCGACCTCGAGCGCGAACTGGCGGAAGCGCGTGCCGGACTCGCCCGCGAACTCGCCGAGGCCCGCGCCGACCTCGAGCGCGAACTCGACGAGGCGCGCAGCAGCGCAGACCGGGAGATCGCCGAGGCCCGCGCCGAGGCCGAGCGACTGCGGGCCGAAGCCGCAGCCGCATTCGACCGCGAGCAGGCCGAGCGACGCACGGCCCTCGAGCAAGAGGTTGCCGAAACCCGCGCCGATCTCGAGCGCGACACGAGCGCAGCGCGCTCAGCGCTCGAGCGAGACATCGCGGCGGCGCGTGCCGAGCTCGAGCGCGACACGACGACGGCACGAGCCGACGCCGACCGCTACGTCACCGCCACTCGCGCTCAACTCGACGCCGATGTCGACGCGGCCCGAGAACAACTCGCCATCGAGCAGTCCGCAGCACGCGAGGCGCTCGACCGTGAGCTGTCCGCCGCGCGCCTCGAGGCGGAGCGGGAACTCGAATCGGAGCGCGCAACTCGCCTGCACGAGCTTGAGACCGAGCGCATTCGCTTGACCGACGAACTGGCCAGGCTGCGCGCCGAACTGACGCACGAGGCCGACGAACAGCGCACGCGCATGGCGCGCGACGCCGAGCAGGCGCGCGTTGACCTCGAGGTTGAGCTCACCGCCCGCCGCGACGAAGCCGAGCAGGAGTACTTGGCGCGACAGCAGGAGGCGGTCGCCCAGACGAAGGCCTACCTCGACGAGGCGACCGCGCAGCTCGCCGAGGCGCAGAACCGCGCCGCCGAGGCGCGACGCATCGCGAGCGAGTTGGACGCCAGCGCGCAGAGCGACGCCGAGGCCCTGCGCGCCGAGGCAGACCGCACGGCACGGGAGGTGCTGGAGAACGCGGAACGGCGCGCGGCCGCAATGATCGCGGATGCCGAAGAACGCACCGCGGCGCTCGTTGCCGACGCCGAAGAACGCTTGGCGCGCATCCGCGTGGAGCGCGACGCCGTGGCTGGCTACTTCGAAAGCATGCGCGGAGTACTGTCGCAGGCAGAGAAGCTCACCGGAGCGGAGTAGCCGCCCCGGTCGTCAACCACACGCGAGGTGGCCGTGAAGATTCAAAACGCCTTCCGCCTGGGCCTATTCGGGGGGCTCGGGGCCATTGCCGCCCTGTTCATTGGCGGCGCACTCGCCTCACTCGCGACGATCCTCACCTACATCGGCGCCGCCCTGTTCCTCGCTCTCGGCCTCGACCCACTCATCACGTGGCTGGAGAAGCGTGGCTGGCCCCGCTGGTCGGCAATCCTGACGGTCTTGACCGGCGTTGTGGGCCTGTTCACGGGCCTTGTCTTCGCACTGGTCCCCGTCATCGTCGAGCAGTCCCAACGGCTGATTGGGCAAAGCGCGCGGTATCTGCAGACCATCGAGAGCCTCGACGACTTCTTCGAATCGGTGCAGGTCTTTATCCCCGTCGAAGTGCTCAACGTGCGCGAGGCGGCCGAGTCGGCCCTCGCCTTCTTGAGCGACCCGGCCAACCTGGCGGAAATTGGCGGCGGGGTGCTGTCGGTGGGAATCGGAATCGCGACCGGTGTCTTCGGTGGGCTGATCATCCTGATTCTCACGCTCTTCTTTGCCTCGTCGCTGACCTCGATGAAGTCGGCCCTGTACCGGCTCGTGCCGGCGTCGCGTCGCGAGGGCTTCATCCGCATCGCCGAGCAGGTGTCGATGGCGGTCGGCCGCTACGTGGTGGGCCAGGTCACGCTCGCGCTCTGCAACGGCGTGCTGAGCTTCGCGTTCCTGTCGATCATCGGAGCCCAGTACCCCGCACTGTTCGCCTTCATCGCGTTCTTGTTCTCGCTGGTGCCCCTCGTCGGAACGCTCTCGGGCTCGACCGTGATCGTGCTGATGCAGCTGCTCGTGAACCCTGAATCGATCGCCACCGTGATCGCGGCGGCGATCTACTACCTGGTCTACATGCAGGTCGAGGCGTACCTGCTGAGCCCGAACATCATGCGCCGGGCGGTGCGCGTCCCCGGTGTGGTTGTCGTGATCGCTGCCCTCGCCGGCGGCACCCTGCTCGGCGTGCTCGGCGCCCTCATCGCCATCCCCGTCGCGGCGTCAATCCTGATCATCATCGACCAGGTCGTCGTACCGCGTCAGGATGCTGCCTAGCGCGCAATCACGCCCGCTCGCACCCAGCGCTGACCGGCCGCGTTAGGCGGGCCACTGCGTCGGCAGCGGAAGCACGGCCGGGTTCAGGCGCTCGACGATCTCGCTGAGCACACGATACGTCTGCTGCTCGCCCACCCACAGGTGCTTGCCGCCCTCGACGGCGACGAAGTCGAGCTCGGGCACCGAGGCAAAGCGCTGACGCGCTTCATCCGGCCGCAGGTAGTCGTCGAGCTCGGGGATGACCGCGACGAGCCGCTTACCGCTGCCTGCCCACGCCGCGACCTCATCGGCACTCGTGCGGTGCAGGGGCGGCGAGAGCAGAATCGCGCCCACGACGTCTTCGCTCAGCCCGTGTTTGAGCGCCACCTCGGTTCCGAACGACCAGCCGAGCAACCACGGCTGCGGCAGCCCACGCTCGGCCGCCCACGCGACAGCGGCTGCCAGGTCGAGGCGCTCGAGGTCACCGTGGCCAAACTCCCCCTGCGAGGTGCCACGCGGCGACGACACACCGCGGAAGTTGAACCGCAGCACCGCGACGTCGGCGAGCGCGGGCAGCCGCGCGGCGGCCTTGCGAATGATGTGGGAGTCCATAAATCCCCCGGCCGTGGGCAGCGGATGCAGACACACGAGCATCGCCACGGGATTGCCGTGCTCCGGCAGGGCGAGTTCGCCGACCAGGGTGAGTCCATCGGCCGTGACGAACTCGATGTTCTCGCGGTGGGCGGGCAGCACCGTGCTGCCGCGAATTTCCTCGGTCACGACTGCTCCTTCGCGAAGGTTTAGGGTTCGATGCGCCAGCAGCGCGTGTGCCAGTGCCGCCGGTCGACGAGCGCCGCATCATCGCCCATCATGTGGTCAGCACGCCACACCACGACGTGCGCCATACCGGGGCTAATCGGCGCGGTGCACCCGGGACAGCTGTACGACTTCTGGGCGGATGCGGCCCCCGACGGCTGCACCCACCACGAACCCGAGCGCTTGTGCTCGGTGCGCTTGAGGCCACCCTGGATGCGACTGAGGTCGAGAGGGGGAACGTCTCCGTCGCCGCCGCGACGGCGCTTCGGTTTGTTGCTGCGCGGCATAGCCGCGACCTAGTACCAGCCGACTCGCTGGCTGTGCGCCCAGGCGCCGCACGGCGAGCCGTAGCGGCCCTGAATGTAGCCGAGGCCCCAGGTGATCTGCGTCGCGGGGTTCGTCTGCCAGTCGGCGCCAGCGCTCGCCATCTTGTCGCCGGGAAGCGACTGCGGGATGCCGTAGGCACCGGAAGAGCGGTTCATCGCGTAGACATTCCAGCCAGACTCTTTGTTCCAGAGAGCGACGAGGCAGTCGAATTCGCCCGGCCCCCAACCGCGAGCCGCCACCATCTCAGCGGCAATGGCCTGCGCGGTGCCCGGGTCAGGGGTGCCGGCGGACGGCGCAAAGCCGCGAGCGGGCTCGGGCTCAGGTTCGGGCTCCGGGGGCGCGATGATCTCGTACGACGCCGTCTCGACCACGGCAGTCGCGTCGCTGTCGGCGGCGAACTGCTGCACGGGTGCGCGGTCGGCCGGAGCATACGTCTCAACCTCCGCGGCGGCGCCCGAGGTGGGATCGATGACCGACACCATGACGAACGACAGGGTGGCAATAAACGAGAAAACGGGAAGCGTCCACGCGCGGCGCACGTGGCGCTCGGCGGAGGCGGACGACCGGAGGCTCGCGGCGGGCGGGGTACGGCGAACGCCGCTCGGTGCCGACGAGAAGGTCGACCCCGGGCGCTCCTCAGTCACAGAATGCCTACCCACGAGAACGAGAGTCTAGCCGACGGTTACGAATCGGTCACATCCGGGGTCAGCGAACAGCCAGCATCACGCGAATGACCGTGTCGAGAAGGAAGTCGACCTGAGCCTCGTCGTAGCCGCCCAATCGGGGCCGGAAGGCGATTGAGCGAACCGTGTGAACCGCGACGGCCTCACCCCGCTGGAAGTAGCCAGACAGTCGGTCGCACAGCGCATCGACGTCGTCGACTCGGTAGCCGCGGGTGAGGGGCCCGACGCGGCGAAACCGCGAGCCCTCGGGGCGGGCCAGGCGGTCGACGATCTCTTGCGCCGCGGCGCGCACCTCGGCATAGAACGCCGCCTCGCCCTGCGCGGCGATCGCCTGCTCTCGCTCGCGGGCGGCAAAGGCCTCCTCGAGACGCTCGAGCGCTGCGTCCACCTGTTCGGCCGCGTAGCCCCGGCGGCGCACGACGCGGAACGCCGCTCGCCGGATCTCGTCGCTGGTGAGCGAGGTGGCCGAGTCGTCGGCATAGGCCTCGCGTGCATCGGCGAGAAACTGATCGACCTGCTGCACGTCATACGCCGGCTCGCGACGAGCGGCGTAGGGAAACGTCGACGACACGTCGCTATTCTGCCGCGCCCGCCTCCGCTGCGCCGAATCGGCGCTCACGCAACTCCGAAGGCGAGAAAGACCAGGTAGGCCGCCACCGTCGACGGCAGGATCGAATCGAGTCGATCGAGGAAGCCGCCGTGGCCCGGCAACCATGTGGAGATGTCCTTGATGCCGAGGTCGCGTTTGACGAGCGACTCAGTCAAATCGCCGACCGTCGCGGTGACGACCATCGCCGCGGCGAGAATCAGCCCCACCCACCACGGCTGGCCGAGCATGAACAGCGCAAGCAACACCCCGGCGATGAGCGCGACGGCCACGGCCCCCGCGAACCCCTCCCACGTCTTCTTGGGGCTGATGCGCGGCGCCATTGGCGTCTTGCCGAAGGCCAGCCCACTGGCGTAGGCGCCAATGTCAATGCAGATGACGATGATCAGGTACGCCAGCGTCCACCACTCGCCGCCATCGGTCGCCGTCATCACGACCGCGAAGCCTCCGAGGAGTGACACATACGCCAGCACAAAGATGCCCGCAGCAAGGTCGGTCGGCAGAGACACGGCAGGGTCATTGCGCAGCGACGGCCTGAGCTGTTCGACAAGGCGCCAGACCGTCACGAGTGCCACACCGGCAAGGAACGCCGCCCAGAGTCCGACGGCACCGAAGTAATACGCGGGAGCAATCACCCCGAGCGAGGCAACCACCACCGGGATCCGCGGAACGTCGCGGCCCGCAAAGCGCAGCGCGCTCGCCAACTCGTACGAGGTGAAGACGACGAGCGCGGCGCCAAAGAGCATGAACAGCTCGGTGACGAAGATCAGACTGAACAGCAGCGAGAGGCCCAGCACGAGCCCAAAAAAGAGCGCCTTCGGAAGGTTGCGCCCGACCCGCTTCTCAATGCGCGCATCCATTTCACGAGCGCGCGCCTCGATATCGTGGATGCGCTCCTCGACGTCGTGAATGCGCCCCTCGACCTCCTCGCGGGCGGTCTGCGCCCGGCGACGGATGCGCTGCGTCGCGTTCGACGCCTGATCGTCGGTGCCGTCGGCCATTAGACCTCGAGCAGCTCGGCTTCCTTCTTCTTCAACGCCTCGTCGGCGGCGTCGGTGTGACGCTTCGTGAGCGCCTCGAGCTCTTTCTCGGCGCGCGCCACCTCGTCGTCGCCGACCTCGCTCTTGAGCTTGTCGAGGTCTTCCTTGGCCTTGCGGCGAACGTTGCGGATCGAGACCTTGCAGTCTTCGGCCTTGCCCTTGACGATCTTCACGTACTCTTTGCGACGGTCTTCCGTCAGCTCGGGCATCGTGACGCGGATGATCTCGCCGTCGTTGTTCGGCGTTGCGCCCAGGTTCGGGAAGTTAACAATCGCGCGCTCGATCTCTTTGAGGGCGCTCTTGTCGTACGGCGTGATGATGAGCACGCGCGCCTCGGGGTTCTGCAGGCTGGCCAGCTGCGCGAGCGGCGTCGGGGTGCCGTAGTACTCGACCATGATCTTCTGGAACAGCTGGGGGTTCGCGCGGCCCGTGCGCACGGTGGCGAAGTCTTCCTTTGCCACGTCGACAGCCTTGGTCATCTTCTCGGCGGCTTCCGCCAGTACATCCGCGATCACGCGCACCACTCCTCGGTTCAGGTCGGTGTCGAGTCTAGTGGGCGGGCCTCAGAGCGAGGCACTGCCGCACTAGCGGGTGACGCGGGTGCCAAGGGACTCGCCGCGGATCGCTTTGGCGATGTTGCCCTGCGGCTCCATGCCGAAGACGACCATGGGCATCCCGTTGTCCATGCACAGGCTGAAGGCGGTCGAGTCGACGACCTTGAGGCCGCGCACGAGGGCGTCTTGGTAGGTGATCGCGTCGAGCTTGTGCGCGTCGGGGTTCGTGCGCGGGTCGGCGCTGTACACGCCGTCGACACCGTTCTTCGCGACCAATACCTCGTCGGCCTTGATCTCGAGGGCACGCTGGGCCGCAACCGTGTCGGTCGAGAAGTACGGCAGCCCCGCGCCGGCGCCGAACACGACGACGCGGCCTTTTTCGAGGTGACGCACCGCGCGCAGGGGGATGTAGGGCTCGGCGACCTGCGTCATCTGAATCGCCGACTGAACACGCACGTTCGCGCCGGCCTGCTCGAGGAAGTCTTGCAGCGCGAGGGCGTTCATGACCGTGCCGAGCATGCCCATATAGTCGGCCCGGCCCCGCTCCATGCCACGCTGGCTGAGCTCGGCACCGCGGAAGAAGTTGCCGCCGCCGACGACGATCGCGACCTCGACTCCGCTCGCCGCCGCCTCCGCGATCTCGCGGGCGATGGCCCCCACCACGTCGGGGTTCACGCCCAGCTGGCCTCCCCCGAACGCCTCTCCGGACAGCTTCAACAGGACACGGCGGCGGGTTTCAGACACGGGGCTCCTTGACGGCAAACAGCAAGCGGACGGGCGGGTTCAGGCTAGCGGGGTACGCGGGGCAGAAAGAAGGGGTCCGACCCGCGATGCGGATCGGACCCCTGTCAGCACGAGTTAGGCGCCGACCTTGAAACGGGCGAAGCCCGTCACGGTCAGACCGGCATCCTTCAGCACCTGCGCCACCGAGAGCTTGTTGTCGCGGGCGTAGTCCTGCTCGAGCAGGGCAACCTGCTTGAAAAAGGCACCCACGCGACCCTCGACGATCTTCGGCAGAGCAGCTTCGGGCTTGCCCTCGTTGCGCGAGATCTCTTCGACGATGCGTCGCTCGTTGTCGACCGTCTCGGCCGGAACGTCCTCCCGCGTGAGGAACTGCGGGTCGGCGAACGAGATGTGCTGCGCAATGCTGCGCGCCGTCTCGGCGTCGTCACCCGAGTACGCAACCACCACGCCGACCTGCGGAGGCAGGTCTTTGTTGGTGCGGTGCAGGTAGACGGCGAACTTCTCGCCGGTCAGACGCGCGACGCGGCGCAGCTCCATCTTCTCGCCGATGATCGCGGCTTCGCCGTCGATCAGTTCGGCGACCGTGCCGCCGTCGGCGGGAGCGGAAGCGCCCTCCTCGGCGGTCGAGGCGCCGGCGGCGGCAACCGCCGTGAGCACCTTCTCGCCGAGAGCGCCGAACTTCTCACCCTTGGCCACGAAGTCGGTCTCGCAGGCGAGCTCAATCATCGTGACGGCGCCGTCGCCCTCGTGGGCGGCGATGAGGCCCTCGCTCGTCGAGCGGTCGGCGCGCTTCGCGTTGCCCTTCGCACCCTTCAGGCGCAGAATCTCGGTGGCCTTGGCGATGTCGCCGTCGGCTTCCACAAGGGCGTTCTTGGTGTCGACCATGCCGGTGCCCAGCTGCTCGCGCAGGGCCTTGATGTCGGCCAGGCTCACGTTAGCCATGGAAATGTGTCTCCCTCAATAGGTTCGTTACTCGGATGCGGGGGCCGCGGCCTCGGCGTCAGCCTCGGTCTTCGTCGCGGCAGCCTTCTTCGCGGGGGCCTTCTTGGCAGGAGCCTTCTTCGCCGGCTTCTCGGCGGCGGGCGCCTCCTCAGCGGCAGGGGCCTCGTCAGCAGCGGGGGCTTCCTCGGCAGCGGGCGCTTCCTCGGCAGCAGAAGCTTCCGCAGCGGGGGCGTCCTCGGCGGCGGGCGTCTCGGCAGCAGCCTCGGCCTGGCCGGCCTCGAGCAGCTCGCGCTCCCACTCGGCCATGGGCTCGACGGCCGAGACGTTGCCCTCGGCGGCGGGCGCCTGGTGGCGCTCGATCAGGCCCTCGGCGGCGGCGTCGGCGATGATGCGCGTCAGCAGCGCGACGGATCGGATCGCGTCGTCGTTGCCCGGAATCGGGTACGCGAGCTCGTCGGGGTCGGCGTTCGTGTCGAGGATGCCGATCACGGGGATGCCGAGCTTCTTGGCCTCGTCGATCGCGAGGTGCTCGCGCTTCGGGTCGACGACCCAGATGGCGCTCGGGGTCTTCGTGAGGTTACGGATACCGCCGAGCGACTTGTGCAGCTTGTCGAGCTCGCGCTTCTTGATCAAGAGCTCCTTCTTGGTGAAGCCCTTGGTCGTGTCATCGAAGTCGATCTCTTCCAGCTCTTTCATGCGCTGCAGGCGCTTGGAGACGGTCTGGAAGTTCGTCAGGAGGCCACCGAGCCAACGCTGGTTGACGTAGGGCTGGCCGACGCGGGTCGCCTGCTCGGCGATCGATTCCTGCGCCTGCTTCTTCGTGCCGACGAACAGGATGGTGCCGCCGTGGGCGACGGTCTGCTTCGCGAAGTCGTAGGCCTTGTCGATGTAGGCCAGCGACTGCTGCAGGTCGATGATGTGGATGCCCGAGCGCTCGGTCAGGATGAAGCGCTTGACTTTCGGGTTCCAGCGGCGGGTCTGGTGCCCGAAGTGCACGCCGCTGTCGAGCAGCTGGCGAATGGTAACGACGGCCATGGCCGTACTCCTTCTGTGTTCTCAGTTGTCGCCCGTGGCCGGTCGGCCGGGGCCCTGGTGCCCGGGCGCTGCCCCGACCCGCACGGTTGTTGCCCGGTTTCCCGAGCGGTGTGGGACTGAATGGGGTGTGCGCCGAATTCGGACACGCGAAGTCAGCCGCACAGGGCGACTGCTGTGCACACTCTATCACCGTGAGCGCCCCTCCCCCACGGGAGGCAGCGGGGCGCGCCCGTCCCCGAATCGTGCCGCGCGCATCCCCCGCCGCGTGTGATGCGGCCACGATGCGGTCTATGGGGGTCTTCGCTTCGCGCGCTCGGCGCGCGCTCGTCACGGTCGCGGCGGTCGGGATGCTCGCGCTCGTTTCCGGCGCCGCTCCCGTCGTCGACGGGGGCGTCTCTCAGGCGCATCCGGGCTGGGCATGGCCGGTCGACGGCCCGCGCACGATGGTGCGGCCATTCGCCGCGCCGCCCACTCCCTACGCCGCGGGTCACCGGGGCGTGGATCTCGCGGCCCCCGCGCGCGGCGCGCCGGTCGTCGCGCCCGTCAGCGGGGTTGTGCACTTCGCCGGCATGGTGGTGGACCGTCCGCTCGTCACGATCCGAGCGGGAGAGCTGCTCGTCACGCTCGAACCGGTCGGCCCGGGCGTTGTCGAGGGCGAGAGCGTGCGCGCGGGCGACACGATCGGCCTGCTCGAGCCCGGGCACTGCGGCACCCGGGAGTGCCTGCATGTCGGCGTGCGCCTCCGGGGCGAGTATGTGTCACCGCTGCTCTACCTGGGCGGGCTGCGTCGCGCTGTGCTCTTGCCCCTCGAGGCCCCCTAGGTGCGGTCAGTACGCCGACAGCGACGCGCTCACGCTCGCGGATGCGCCGTCCGGTAGGCGCTTGCCAGTCGCTCCGCGCTCACGTGGGTGTAGATCTGAGTGGTGCCGAGGCTCGCGTGGCCGAGGAACTCTTGCACGGCACGGAGGTCGGCACCGCCGTCGAGCAGGTGGGTCGCCGCGGTGTGGCGAAAGGCGTGGGGGCCAGACGGTCCTGCCCCGGGCAGCTCGGCCAACAGAGAGGCAACCAGTGCGTACACCGAGCGGCTCCCCAGTCGCTGCCCCCGCGCGCCCACGAACACCGCGTCGTGGGGGGCGCCGGTTGGTCGCTGACCGTCGCGAGCATCCACGGTCGACACCAGAGCGGGGCGACCCTCGTCGAGATACGCGCGCAGGGCGCGCCCGGCCGGCACGCCAAACGGCACGACGCGCTCCTTGGCGCCCTTTCCGGTGACGCGCAGCGTGCGACGCTCGTGATCGATGTCGCCACGGTCGAGGCCGACCAGCTCGCTCACGCGCAACGCACTCGCGTACAGCAGCTCGATGACGGCGACGTCACGCAATGCGGCGGGATCTCCGCCGCTCGCGTGATCGGCGAGCTGAGCAAGCAACTCGTCAACCTGCGCCCGCGTCAACACGCGGGGCAGTGAGCGATCGGGGCGTGGCGCCCGCAGGCGGGCCCCCGCATCGGCTGCCGCGCGCCCCGTGCGAGCCAGCCAGGCCGTGAAACCCCGAACGGTGGATGCGCGCCGTGCAAGAGTTGAACTCGCAAGCCCCGCGTCGCGTTGCGCCCACGCCCAGTCGCGCAGCACTTCGAGATCAAGCAGTGCCGGGTCGGGTTCCGCGCCCCGCGCGACGAGGTGATCGACGAGGGATGCGAGATCGGCGCGGTACGCGCGCACGGTGTGTGGTGACGCCCCCCGTTCGAGCGTGACCGCGCGCAGGTAGTCCGCTACTGCGGACTCGAGCGGTGTCGACACGGCGGGCACCCCGTCAGGATGCCCGCCGTGCGGCCTAACGCTCGCTCGGCGCGCCCGCCCCGGCGAGCTTCGGCTCGGCGGCACCCGCGTCGACGGGCTCGGCGAGCGCCCCCATGTCTTGTGCGTTCAGACCCAGCCGATCGGCCTCGGCCACCGTCATGCGCGGCCGGCGCGGCCAGAAGAAGCGGTCGCCGGCGAGGAACGCGAAGGCGGGCACGATGACCGTGCGCACGAGCAACGTGTCGATCAGCACACCGATACACACGATGATGCCGATCTGGGTCAGGGTGATCAGGGGCAGCACGCCCAGCACGGCAAAGACCGCGGCAAGCAGGATGCCCGCACTCGTGATGACCGCGCCTGTCGCGGCGAGCGCCCGAATCATGCCCTCGCGCATTCCCAGCGTCTCGGCCTCCTCTTGCGCCCTCGTGACGAGGAAGATCGAGTAGTCAACGCCGAGCGCGACCAAGAACAGGAAGCTGAACAGCAGCACCGTCGTGTCGATCGCCGGGAAGCCGAAGACCGTTTGGAACAGCACCCACGCGATGCCCACGGCGGAGAAGAAGCTCGCGACGACGGCCCCGAGGAGCAACAGGGGTGCGACGATCGAGCGCAGCAGCGCGATCAGCACGATGAGCACGAGAACCAGAATCAGCGGGATGACGAGCGCTTGATCGCGTGCCTGAGCGTCCGCGACATCGAGGGCGCGAGCATCCAGGCCGCCAACCAGCGCGTCACCGGCGCCGACATCGTCGAGATCGGCACGCAGTTGCGCGATGGTGTCGAACGCCGCCTCGCTTTCGGGGTCCGCGTCGATCGTGACGTCGATTTGTGTCCAGTCGTCGCTCGCGTCGCCGAGCTCGGCGGCGTCGACCCCGTCGAATCCGCGGATGGCAGCGAGCGTCTCATCTGCATCGGCCGTGGGCACGAGGACGGCCGCGGGCGACGTGCTTCCCGCCGAGAACGCGTCGGCGAGCACCTCTTGGCCGATGACCGCCTGCGGTTTGTCGATGAAGCGCTCGTTCTGCGACAGACCGACCGTCAGACCGTTGAGTCCTGCGGCAAACGCTCCGAGCGCGAGGAATCCGACGATGGCGACAGCGAGAGGGCGACGGCTCACGGCCCGACCCAGCTTGCCCCACGGGCTTTTGGCCACCATGTCGGGCGAGCCAAAGCGGGGAACGAACGGCCAGAAGAGGCCGCGACCGAACAGCACGAGTGCCGGGGGCAGCACGACGAGGCCAAAGAACATCGCGACGACGATGCCGATCGCGCCGGCGAGACCCAGTGCCCGGTTTCCGGCGAGCTCGCCGAAGAGCAACGTCGCCAGCGCGAGCGCAACCGTTCCACCGGAGGCGAGGATGGCGGGAGCCGTGCCGCGCACCGCGCGACGCATGGCCGCTCGGCGATCCTCGAAAACCCGCAACTCGTCTCGGTACCGGGCGATCAGCAGGAGGGCGTAGTTCGTCCCCGCACCGAACACCAGCACCGACAAGATTCCCGTCACGCTCGCGTCGAGCTGCACTCCTACGGCACCGGCGACCTGTCGCGCGATGATGCCGGCCAGCACGTCTCCGAGGCCGACCACGGCGAGCGGCACGAGCCACAGCCACGGGCTGCGGTAGGTGATGAGCAGCAGCACAGCGACGACGATCACGGTCGTGCCGAGCAGCGTGAAGTTGGCGCCACTGAACACCGATGCGATATCGACCTCGAAACCTTCCGCGCCGGTCAAGTAGACGTCGAGCTCGTCGAGGTCACTCGAGGCAGCGTCACGGAGCGCGTCTGCACGCTCGGCCTGGTCTCCCACACTGGTGATCGGGTCGAGCGGCACGACGACGAATGCGACCGATCCGTCGTCACTCACGACGGGCGGCGGGAGGAAGTCGGCCTCGGCGATATCGGCCAACTCGACCGAGTTGTCAGCGATCGCCGCGAGCTGAGCGTCGCTGAGCGCCGCGTCGCCCGCGTCGAACACGATGAGTGCGCTCGTGCCGTCGGACGACGCGAAGTCGTCCTGCAGCTGCTCCACCTGCACCGACTCGGCGCTGTCGGGGAGCCCGACGGGCGGGGCCTCGTCGTTGCCGCTGTATCCCGCCGTGGCGAAGAGGGCGGTCGCCCCCAGCGCCGTGAGCACGAGAACGATCCATGAGGTGGATTTGGCAGTGAGGAAGCGCAGGAAGCCAGACACGGGGCGCCTTTCCGGGCGGGAGAACGGAGGATTTAGTTAGATTATCGAACTATCAGACAATCGAGAAGATAGCGGGTAGGCTGGGAACCATGCAAATGCGCTCATCGGATGCACAGGGAGGGCCTCCCGAGGCGCCCACCGCGCGTCCGGCGACGCGCTCGTTGCGCGAGGTCATCGACGTCACGGACGACTTCTCGCGCGCCATGGCGGGATCGCTCTCGGTCAATGCCACCGACCTCGACGCCATGCAGCACCTGATCATGGCGGGCCCCCTGTCGCCCAGCGCACTGGCGAAGCGCCTTGGCCTCTCGACGGCGGCCACCACGACCGCGATCGACCGCCTCGAGGCGCTCGGCCACGTTCATCGCACGGCGAACCCGACCGACCGACGGGGGGTGATCGTCGAGGCCTCCCCCGCCTCGCGCGCGCGGGCGATGGGCATGCTGATGCCGATGATCGGTGCGATCGACACCGTGTTAGACGAGTTCTCACCCGCGGAACAGCAGGCGATCAGCAGCTATCTGCAGCGAGTGGTGGAGGTCTACCGCTCACACGCCGAGCGCATTAGTTAGACGTCGCTCGCGGCCGCTTCGTTCAGGTTGAGCTTCGACGACTTGCTCGACAACTGCTCGAGCCGCACGTCAGCGGGCATGCCTTCGATCATCGGGCGGTATGTGGCCGCGAAACCCGTCACTTCGGGGGCCGCAGCGAGCGGCACCGTCGATGACACGACCCGGTCGGCGTAGACGCTGATGACGTCGAACGACTGCGCGCCGTCAACTCCCGAGAGCAAGCGCTCCGCCGGCGCGCCGAGGTCGAGTGTGTAACAGGTTGCCGACGCCACGTGGACGGGGATGCCCGCGAAGGTTCCGTGCGTCGAGTAGTGCAGGTGCCCACCCAGAATGGCCCGAATATCGCTGCCCGCGATGACGCGCTCGAGCGCCGGCTGGTCGTGCAGTTCGAGAACGGACATCACCTCGAGCGGTGTGGGGACCGGCGGATGATGAAGCGCGAGAATGCTGCCGAGCGGCGCTGGCTCGGCGAGCACGGAAGCGAGCCACTCGAGCTGGGCGGGCTCAAGCTCGCCGTGGTGGTACCCCGGCACGGTGCTGTCGAGCGAGATGACGCGGAGCCCTCCGAGGTCGTAGACCCGGTCTTGTGGCGCGTCGGTGGGCTCGGCGTCACAGAGCAGCGAGGCGTAAGCGGCTCGCTCGTCGTGATTGCCCATGACCCAGATGAGGCGCGCGTTCATGCGGGCAACAACGGGCTCGACGGTCGCGCGCAGGCGGCGGTACGCGTCGGGCTCGCCGAGATCGGTGAGGTCGCCGGTGAAGACGAAGGCGTCGGGCGACAGCGCGCTCGCCTCGATGCGCTCCAGCGCTCGTTGCAGCCGCTCTTCGACCGGCACCTTGCCGTAGAGCGCCCGGCCGTCGCCCAGCAGGTGCGTATCAGAAAGGTGCACGATGGTGCGCACGGGCGGGGGGTACTGGCCAAGCTGCGTCATGCGCGCATGCTACTCGGCTCGGGTGACGCGTTTTCAGAACTGCGCGGGTGCGGGGCGCGGACTGTTCGATTTTCGCCACATTCCGTTCGCCTCTTCGACGGCGAGTTCTTCGAACTGCAGGAGGCCAAGCTCAGCACGTACCTCATCGACCGACATGCCCGTTGCGCGGGCGAGTTCGTCGACACCTTGCGCGCGCCGCGGGCGAAGTGCGTCTCTCACGCGCGTACTGCCCGCCGAGGGCCTGGCCGAGAGTGTCACGGCGCCGTCACCGCTCGGTGAGTCGAACGCGAGCTCCATGATCTCGGTGGTGGACGTAATGCAGCGGGCGTCGGAGGTGCGCAGAGTGCGATGGCAGCCCGCGCTGGCCGCCGAGGTGATCGGCCCGGGAACAACTCCCACCGGAACACCGACCGAGAGCGCGTGGTGAACCGTATTGAGAGCCCCCGAACGGTGCCCCGCTTCGACGACGACCACCGCGTCACTCATGGCGGCGATGAGCCTGTTGCGCTGCAGAAAACGCCATCGCGTCGGAGCGGTACCGCACGGCGTTTCGCTCAGTACCGCGCCCTGATCGATCACGCGCGTCAGCAGTGCGTCGTGGCCGCTCGGATACAGGCGGTCGGCGCCTCCCGCGAGCACGGCGATGGTGTCTCCCTGCGCGGCGAGGCTCGCGCGATGAGCGGCGCCATCGATGCCGTATGCCCCGCCCGAGACCACGACCATGTCGCGGGATGCGAGGCCCGCAGCGAATTCCATAGCGACATGCTCGCCGTACCCGGTGGCCGCCCGAGCTCCGACCAGCGCCACGCTGGGTCGCGGCGCGAGCTCGGTGCGTCCGCGAACCCACAGCAGGTGGGGCCGGTGCGGCCCCAGGCGGTCGAGCCCATCGGGCCAACCGTCGTCGTCGGGCGCCAAGAGCTGAGCGCCGACGGTGCCCGCGATCTCGAGTGCTCGCACTACGTCCTCTGATTTCAGGCGCGGGGTCCACCGGCGAACAGCGTTCGTCGCCGCCTCAGCGCTGAGCTCACCGGCCGATAACGCGACGAGCGTCGCCGGGGTGCATCCGTCAATGAGCGCCTGCGCGGCGGCAACGAGCGAGCCGGTATCGGCGAGGTAGCCGACGGCGGCATCACCGGGTTCTGCAATCACGTGCCAGAAGGCCCGAGCGATGAGATCGTCGCGTTCATCAGTGCTCTGCACAGGGCGCCCCACCCTGTCGAGCGTCGCGTCGAGGCGGGAGGCGGGGATGCGCCAGAGGGTGGACGACATCACTGCACTCCCTTCCGCAGATAGAGCGCCGCACCGACGTGCTCGAGGCTCGGGGTTGCCGCTCCTGCCAGATCGGCGACTGTCCACGCGAGCCGGAGCACCCGGTCGTACCCGCGCATGGTCAGGGCACCGCGCTCGAGGGCGCGATCCAGGGGCGCCCTCGCTGTGGCGGGCAATCGCCACGGCGCTGCGCGCAGCACGGCGCCCGGGACCTGCGCATTGAGGCGGTGGCCGTGCGCCGCCCAGCGCTCGGCGGCCACGTCGCGAGCCGCCACCACGGCGGCGCGAGCGTCGGCCGTCGTGCGTTCACCGCGGCTCGACCCGATGAGGTGGGCCGTCGACACCCGGCGCACACCGAGGTGAACGTCGATGCGGTCGAGCAGTGGTCCGGAGAGCCGGCCCAGGTAGCGCCGACGCATGATCGGCGTGCAGGTGCAGTCGCCATCGATCGTGCCGGCGTTGCCGCACGGACACGGGTTCGCTGCCAACACGAGCTGGCACTGGGCGGGAAACCGCGCCACGGTTCGCGCGCGGTGAATCGTGATCCAGCCGGTCTCGAGCGGCTGACGGAGGGCGTCGAGAACGGTCGCCGAGAACTCGGGCGCTTCGTCGAGGAAGAGCACCCCGTGGGCGGCCCGGGAGATCGCGCCCGGGCGTACCAAGCCGCTGCCCCCGCCCACCAATGAGGCCATCGTGGCGCTGTGGTGCGGCGCCTCGAACGGTGGCCTCGTGATGAGCGCATCGACGGGCTCCCCGCACAGTGACCGAACAGACGACACCTCGATTGCGGCTTCGGCGTCGAGGTCGGGAAGGATCGCGGGAAGGCGGGAGGCGAGCATCGTTTTCCCCGCACCAGGGGGGCCCAGCATCATCACGTGGTGCCCGCCCGCTGCGGCCGTGACGAGGGCGTCAATGGCGTCGGGGTGGCCGACGACGTCGGCGAGGTCTGCCGACGACGTCGCATCACCCGCGGCTGCTCCGCCGCCCGAGCCGGGGCGCATCACCGGCTCACACGGCTCGGCGTCGAGCTCGGCACCGTGCCGAATCAACACCTCGCGCAGCGACGGAAGCCCCACGACGTCGATACCACTCACCAGCGAGGCTTCATCGACGTTGCCGGTTGGCACGATGACGCGGCGCGCCCCGCTGCGCTTGGCCGCGAGCACCGCGGGCAAGACGCCGTGCACGGGCCGCAGCCGCCCATCGAGACCGAGTTCACCCAGGTGCACGGTGTCGCCTACCGAGTGCGCGGGGACGGTTCCTCCGCTCGCGAGCGCGGCAACGGCGATGCCGAGATCGAAGCCCGAGCCGTGTTTCGGCACGGCGGCGGGCGACAGGTTCACCGTGACGCGACGAGCGGGTAGCTCGACGCCCGAATTGAGCGCGGCGGATCGCACACGGTCTTTCGCCTCGCCAAGCGCCGCATCCGGAAGCCCGATGATCGAAAAGCCGGGTAGCCCCGACGAGAGATCGGCCTCAATGTGCACGAGCGCACCGTCGACACCGTTCAGCGCGATGGCGCGCGTGCTGACGACCGGCATTAGGCCACCTGCTCGACGTGCTCGACCAGTGTCTGACCCGGCGCCGTAATGACCGCGATGGCATCGAGACGAATGCGGCCGACGGGGCCGTTCTCGCGACACCAGGCGGCGGCGAGACGGCGCAGCCTGGCCAACTTTGCCGCCGTGATCGCCTCGAGGGGATGGCCGTATCCGCGCCCCGATCGGGTCTTCACCTCAACGAACACGGTCGTGCCGTCACGCTCGACGATGACGTCGAGCTCGCCGATCGAACACCGCCAGTTGCGGTCGATGATGCGATAGCCGGCCGACGCGAGATGGTCGACGGCGATCTGTTCGCCGGTTCTGCCGACGATGTCTTTGCGTGCCATGGAAGCCTCCTGGCGCGCCAGCATGGTGCGGCGTCGAGGCCTCGGCACCCGCATCCTGCGTGACCGCGGTCAGGCGAACGCTCAGACCGACTGGGGAGGAGCCGCCCTACTCGTCGAGAGCGAGTTCTTTCGGCAACTTGAGGTCTTTCTTGCCGAGCTCTTCGACGTTGACGTCTTTAAATGTCAGCACCTTGACGCTCTTCACGAAACGGTCGGATCGATACACGTCCCACACCCACACGTCGGTCAGCGTCAGTTCGAAGTAGAAGTCGCCGCCCACCTCGCGCACGATCTGCTCGACCTCGTTTGCGAGGTAAAAGCGGCGCTCGGTCTCGACCACATACTGGAACTGCGACGCCACGTCGCGATACTCGCGGTACAGGGCGAGCTCGACCTCGCGGTCGTAGTCCTCGAAATCCTCGTCGTCCATTGCGGTCAGTCTAGACCTCCGCGCCCGACGCGCCCCGCGCATCCCCCGCCGCCTCCGGTGCACGCAGCCACGTGCGCCGGTGACGTTCGGTTGCCCCGTGCTCGGCGATGGCGGCGAGGTGCGCGGGCGAGCCGTAGCCCTTGTTGCCGTCCCAGCCGTAGACAGGGAACCGCGCGTGTTCATCCCGCATGAGGGCATCCCGGTGCTCTTTCGCGATGACCGAGGCGGCGGCGACCGACGCGCAGTCGCGGTCGGCCTTCGCCCGCGTGCGAATGCGCGGGGCCGTGACGAGCGCGGGCGTCAACCAGTCGTGCACGCCGTCCACAAGGACCTCGGCCCGGCCGACGTCGACCCCGGCGCCGTGGAGCGCGATCAGGGCGCGGCGCCCGGCCAGACCGAGTGCGGCGATGATGCCGAGCTCATCGACCTCACTCGGTTCCGCCTCCCCCACCGCGATAGCCTGCGCCCAGCCGTGCGCGAGGGGAACAAGTGCCGCGCGGCGTGCGGGCGCGAGCAGCTTCGAATCGCGCAGCCCCACCGGATGCTCGGCGCACGTCGGCAGGATCGCGCACGCTCCGACGGCCACGACTCCTGCCAGCGCCCCGCGCCCCACCTCGTCGACGCCGATGACGACCGGAGCTCCTGCCGCGAAGAGGGCGCGTTCGACCTCCAGCGTCGCGTCGACGGGCATGGCGCTACTCGGCCGGGTCGACGCCGTCGAAGGTGAGCGGGTAGTTGTCGAGCCAGGCCCAGCGCTCGAGGGGCCAGCTGACGACGATGGCGCGACCGACGACGTCGTCGAGCGGCACGAAGCCCTCGGTCGATCCGGTGCGGTTGTACCGCGAATCGCTCGACTCGTAACGGTTGTCACCCATGACCCAGAGGGAGCCCTCAGGGACCGTGACCTGGAAGTCGATGCCGCTGACGTCGGGCGCCCCGTCGCGCACCTTCACGTATGGCTCGTCGATCGGCACCCCGTTGATCACCAGTTGGCCGAGATCGTTGCAGCACACCACGCGATCGCCGCCGATACCGATGACGCGCTTCACCAGGTGCTCGTCACTGTCGGACGCGCTCAAGCCGACGAGCGACAGTAGCCAGTCGCCTGCCGCCTCGATGGGGGTGCGCGGCTGCTCGGGAGGCGTCGTCAGCCACCGGCCCGGATCACGAAAGACCACGACATCGCCGCGCTCGACCGCGACGAGATCGGGGGCGAGCTGATTGACGATGATGCGGTCATCGACCTCCAGCGTCGGCTCCATGGAGACGGACGGGATGAAGAAGGAGCGGATGAGAAACGTCTTGATCAGGAACGAGATGACAAGAGCGGCGGCCACAATCACGACGACATCGCGGAGGAAGCCGAGAACGTGGTTTCGGGGGGACGGACGCTCTGCGTCGGTGCCGTGCGCGCTCGGCGTCTCGTCGGCGGCCGAGGTGGGCGGCGCGGTCTCGTCGGTCATGTCTCCCCAGGTGTCGTGCCGGTCAAGTCTAGGCCCCGGCCGGGTGGCCACTCGCCGGGAGCACCGAGTCATCCGGCGACGACGAAGGCCCCGTTCGACGGATCGAACGGGGCCTTCGTGACGGAGATCGTCAGCGCGATTAGCTGTCGCGCTTCTCCTTGATCTTGGCCTTCTTGCCGCGCAGACCGCGGAGGTAGTACAGCTTCGCGCGGCGCACGTCACCGCGGGTGACGACCTCGATGTGGTCGATCACCGGGGAGTGCACCGGGAAGGTGCGCTCGACGCCCACCTGGAAGCTGACCTTGCGAACCGTGAAGGTCTCGCGGATTCCCTCGTTCGAGCGGCCGATGACGACGCCCTGGAAAACCTGGATTCGGGAGCGGTTGCCCTCGACGATGTTCACGTGCACCTTGACGGTGTCGCCGGGACGGAAGTCGGGGATGTCGGACCGCAGCGAGGCTGCGTCGACGTGGTCGAGGATGTGCATGTCAGTTCGCTCTCTGCGCCGCCACAGGTCGGTCGCGGGTTTCGGATTCGAGGGGTGTGCCGTTTCCGGTAGATGCTGGTCCCCCTGAGGCAGGACTCAGCCGGAGCACAAGGGGAAATGATGCCATACTGAGCCGATTCCAGCCAATCGGCGAGGGTGACCTGCCAGGCTGTATCGCGCATCCGTTTCACGAATCACACCTCCGGGGGGAGGGCCGCAATTGGTCCACGACACCATCGACGAGCCCGCGCTCGCGACCGACCGGGTCGTCATGCGCACCGAACCTGTCCAGCAGCGCAGCGCCGAGCGCATCGAACTCCTGCTCGACGCGGCCGCCACGCTCATTGACGAAGGCGGCATCGACGGCGTGACGACCAGCGCGGTCGCGAAGCGATCGGAGTCGTCCGTCGGCGTCGTGTACCGCTACTTCCCGAACATTCAGTCGCTTCTGCGCGCCCTCGCCGTTCGCAATATGGAGCGCTACCTCGATCGGGTCGCCGATGGTGTCGCGGCGTCAGGCCCTGAGCCCTGGTCGTCGTTCGACTCGACCCTCGACGCCTTCGTGGACATGACCCGACATGAGCCGGGCTTCCGCGCACTGCGCTTTGGCGACGTCATCGACCAGCGATTCATGAACCCCGAACTCAGCAACAACGCGATTCTCGCCCGCAAGTTCGCGGAGCAGACCGGCGCGACCTACAGCTTCGAACCGGATGCGGAACTCGTCTTCCACATGGAGGTCGCCGTCGAGATCGCCTCGGGCCTGCTGACCCGCGCGTTCCAACTCGACCCGCAGGGCGACGCCCGGTTCATCGAGACCACCCGTCAACTGTGCGGCGACTACCTCCGCGCCCATATCCCCCTCACCGCCCCCGCATGATCGAACTGCGCACCCCCGCCGAGATCGAGGCGATGCGGCCCGCTGGTCGTTTCGTGGCGAGCGTTCTCACTGCCACCTCGCGCGCCGCCGACGTCGGCGTGAATCTGCTCGACCTCGACGCTCTCGCCCACGACATGATTCGCGCCGAGGGTGCCGAAAGCTGCTACATCGACTACCACCCCTCCTTCGGCGGTTCGCCGTTCGGCAAGGTCATCTGCACGTCCGTGAACGACGCCGCGCTCCACGGCCTGCCGCACGACTACGTGCTGCGTGACGGCGACCTGCTGTCGCTCGACTTCGCCGCGTCGGTCGACGGCTGGGTGTGCGACTCGGCGATCAGCATCGTCGTCGGAGACCCCCGTGAGGAAGACCTCGCCCTCATCGCGACCGTCGAACGGGCGCTCGCGGCGGGCATCGAGCAGGCGCATCCGGGGCGGCGCATGGGCGACATCTCAGGCGCCATCGGTGACGTCGCCGACGACGCGGGCTACCCCGTCAACCTCGACTTCGGTGGCCACGGGGTGGGGCGCACCATGCACGGTGAGCCGCACGTGCCGAACGACGGGCGCCGCGGGCGCGGGCTCAAGCTCAAGGCGGGCCTCGTGATCGCCATTGAGCCCTGGTTCATTCCGGATACCGATGAGATCGTGACGGACGCGGACGGCTGGACACTGCGCAGCCGCACCGGAACCCGCGCCGCACACGCTGAGCACACGGTCGCGATCACGGCCGACGGGCCGATCGTGTTGACGGCACGCGACGAGGCCTAAGGCGGGTCGCCCAGCGCCGGTCTACGGCGTACTGACCTCGGGCGCCATACCGACGGGCTCGGCGGTCGCCGCTCGACGCAGGGCAAGCGTCGTTCGCGCCATGGTGACGCAGGCGGTGACCGAAGCCGCGATCAGCAGTGGCCAGAGCAGGTAACCCCCGATCAGGGCGGCCTGATCAAGCGACGTCAGCACGGTGACGATCACGATGAGCACCTGCACGATGAGCAGGATCTTCTCGCCGCTCGTCAGGCGGGCAGGGCGTCGCGCGCGCACGATGAGGTGATTGATGCCGAGCGACAGCGCCAATCCGGGCAGCACCAGCACGCCCGTCACCACGGCCTGCACGGAGGGAAGATACGAGAACTCGCCGAGCGCGCGCACGACGATCGCCGCGATACCGGCGACTCCGGCCACGACAGCGAGCAGCGGCTGAGCCCACAGCCACATGCGCTCGCCGGAGTTCACTGCTCGCCGATCAGATCGGGTCGGATGCGCGCGGTGCGCTCGAGCTGCTGCTCGCGTCGCCACGCGGCGATCGCCCCGTGATTGCCGCTCAGCAGGACGGGCGGAACATCGTGGCCCCGCCACGACGCGGGCTTCGTGTAACTCGGATACTCGAGCAGCCCGTCTTCGTGGCTCTCCTCATCGAGGGACACGGGATTGCCGACGACGCCGGGCACGAGACGACCCACCGCTTCGATCATCGCCATGGCCGCCACCTCCCCACCGTTCAGCACGTAGTCGCCGAGGCTGAGTTCGCGCACCTCGATGCGCTCAGAGTAGTGGTCGATGACCCGCTGGTCGATGCCTTCGTAGCGACCGCAGGCAAAGACGAGGTGCGGCACGGTGGCGAGCTCGCGAGCCGCCGCCTGCGTGAAGCGATGGCCGGCCGGGCTCGGCACAACGAGCACCGTTTCGTCGGTGACGAGCGAGTCGAGCGCCTCCCCCCACGGCTCGGGGCGCATGACCATGCCCGCTCCCCCGCCGTACGGGGTGTCGTCGACTGTGCGGTGCCGATCGTGCGTAAAGGAACGCAGGTCGTGCACACCGAACTCGATGACGCCGGCCGCGCGCGCCTTACCGAGCAGCGAGACATCGAGAACGCCGAAGAACTCCGGGAAGATCGTGACGACGTCGACCCGCATCGACTACTCCGCGTCGGGAGTGGGTGAGTCGACGGGGGCGGAGGCGTCGATGGCGTCCTCGTCGTCGAACAGGCCAGCGGGGGGCGTCACCGTGACGGTTCCGGCTGCAATGTCGACGGTCGGCACGATCGCGGAGACGAACGGAACGAGAACGTCGCGCTCTGCCGAGCGGACGACAAGGAGGTCTTGCGCCGGGAAGTGGTCGACGCGCACGACCTCGCCGACCTCGGCTCCGTCGCGGATGACCCGCAGGCCAACGAGCTGGAAGTCGTACCAGGCATCGTCTTCGGGCTCTTCGTCGGTCGGTTGTTCGATCCAGAGGATCGCCTTTGCCAGCGACTCGGCCGCCGAGCGATCGGCGACGTTCTCGAAGAAGCCAACGGGCTGGCCGTTGTACCAGCGCAACTCGGTGAGGGTCAGGCTCTGGCCGTGCCACGGGGAGGTCGCGGGGACCTGCAGCGAGAAGGTCGCACCGGGCACGAAACGTCGCTCGGGGTCGTCGGTGAACAACTCGAGCTTGAGGGCGCCCTTGAGACCGTGCGCCTTGGTCAGTCGCCCCACCCGGAGTCGGGTGGACGGCGAACCGGGGGGATCAGCTTTCGCGGTCGCCACGATCAGGCGTCGGTGTCGACGACGTCGACGCGCACGCGTCGACCATCGGCGAGCGACGAGATGACCTGGCGCAGGGCCTTGGCGGTGCGCCCGCCTCGGCCGATGACGCGGCCGAGGTCCTCGGGGTGCACGCGCACCTCGAGGACCTCGCCGCGGCCGGAGTTCTGCGACGCGACGACGACGTCGTCGGGGTGATCAACGATCCCCTTGACGAGATGCTCCAGCGTGTCTGCAAGCACGTCGATTAGGCCTTGTCAGCCTCGTCGGCGGCGGCGTCCGCGGCGGGCGCCTCGGTAGCCTCAGCGGCCTCCGGGGCGTCCTCAGCGGCGGGAGCCTCGACGGCCGGGGCCTCCTCAGCCTTCTTCTCGGCCTTGGGCTTCAGCACCGGCTTCTTCTTCTCGTCGACGACGAACTCGGGCTTCGGCTCGGCGGTCTTGACGGTGCTCTTGGCACCCTTCTCGCCCTTGAAGGTGCCCCAGTCGCCCGTGAGCTTGAGGATCGCGAGAACCTGCGGGCTCGGCTGCGCGCCGACGCTCAGCCAGTACTGCGCACGCTCGGACTGCACCTCGATGAACGAGGGCTCTTCGGTGGGGTGGTACTTGCCGATCTCTTCGATCACGCGGCCGTCGCGCTTGGTGCGCGAGTCGGCGACGACGATGCGGTAGTAGGGTGCACGGATCTTGCCCATGCGCTTGAGGCGAATCTTGACAGCCACGTTTCTCCGGAAAATGTTGATGATGGGTGGCTCGCCGCCAATTGTGTGGGGCACACTCGGCGCGAAAGCTCTAAAGGGATGCTCGGCGCGCCTGATAGAGGGTCGGGCGCGCGAACACTCGACCGCCTATTCTGGCAGATTTTCTGGGGCCACGCGCACCCACGGGGCGTCACGCTCGATGAGGGCGGCCACCGACAGCAGCAGCGCCTCGCCCGCGCCGCGCTCGGCGGGCCGCGCAATGAGCTGCGCGGCATACGGCACCGAGGCGCCTTCGGGGCGATGGGCCGGGATCACGGCCGCCGGCCAGCCGAGCAGGTTCCACAGCGCCGCGTACGGCGCGTAGCCGATGTTGGCGCGCAGGTTCGCGATCCAGCCCCGGCGGTGCCACCCCTCGGCGATGGGGCCGGGCTGGGCGAGAGCCGGCGTGATGATGACGTCAACACCGTCGGTGGCGCGGAGAATGCGCGAACGCAGGCGATCTACGGGGCGCTCGCCGAGCATCCCGAATCGGCGAAGCACGAGGCCCGCGCGGGCGTGGGCCCGAACACGCCGTTCGAGCGCCCGCAACGGGATGCCCGCGGCCCGGGCATCGTCGGCGGTTCCGGCGAACCAGCGGGCGAGCACGGGGAGCGGGTTCGCCGGGTACGGCAGGCGCACCTCGACGACCTCGTGACCGGCGGCCGCCAGCACCGCGGCCGTGCGTGTTGCCGCCTCTCGCCACCCGTCGTCAAGGTGGGCAAGCGGCGTGGGAACGGCCGGCGCGAGCGCGATGCGCAGGCGGCGCGTCGGTGGCGCGAGCTCGGCGAGGGCCGGGCGATCGGCCATCACCGAGAGCATTACGGCGGCGTCGGCGACCGTGGTCGCGAGCGGCCCGTTCTCGCTCATGCCGAACCAGCTGTGGGCGCCCATCTCGGCGGGTACGAGCCCCGCGCCGGGCTTCAGCCCCACGACGCCGCAGTTGGCCGCCGGAATGCGGATCGACCCCATACCGTCGGCGGCGTGGGCGATGGGCACGAGGCCCGCGGCGACGGCCGCCGCAGAGCCGCCGGATGAGCCGCCCGCCGTGCGCTCCGGGTTCCAGGGGTTGCGCGTTGTTCCGAAGCGCGAGTCGGTCGTGCCGAACACGCACAGCTCGGGCACGCGCGTGAGCCCCACAACGACGGCGCCGGCGGCCCGAAGCCGGGCGACGACGGGATGGTCGTGCGGCTGAGGGGCCGCGTCCGTTGCCTGGCTGCCGACCCGCATGGGCTCACCGGCGACGGGGATGTTGTCTTTGATCGCGAGGGGGACGCCCGCGAGCGGGAGCTGCTCGCCCGCCGCAATGCGCGCATCCACGCCCGCCGCCTCGGCGAGCGCCTTCTCGGCGCGGACGAGCTGGAACGCACCGATCGCGCCGTCGGCGGCGTCGATGCGGGCGAGCGCCGCCCGGGTCTGTTCGACCGCCGAGGAACGCCCGGCACGAACGGCCGCGGCGATCTCCGTCGCCGTCGCCGGACGCCCTGCGTCGCGGGGCGGGCTCGGGATGCTCGGGGCGTCATTGCCCATGTGCGTCACCTCGGTCGCGCGGTATTCGGATGGCCGCTAACGGCCGAGGAATTTCTGCAGGGCCTCAAGCTCTTCGGGGCTCGGGGCCTGCGTGCCGCCCGCCGCTGCCCCGCCCCCTCCGAGACCGAAGCCGGAGCCCGTCGACGTCGCGCCGGAGGCGCCGCCCTGCGCCTTCGCGGCCTCCTCGGCGGCGCGCTTGGCCGGGTTGCCCGAGCGCGAGCCCGCCTTGCCCTTCTTCTTCGCCGCCTTGCGGGCGCTGCGGGCACCGGGCCCGCCGCCCATGCCGAGGGGGCCCATGCCCGGGATCTGCGGCATGCCGCCCTTGGCAACGGTCTTCATCATCTTGGCGGCCTGCTCGAAGCGGATCACGAGCTGGTTGACCTCGGTGACTGTCGTGCCCGAACCCTTCGCAATGCGCAGGCGCCGCGAGCCGTTGAGGAGCTTCGGCAGGCGCCGCTCGGCGGGCGTCATCGAGCGGATGATCGCCTCGGTGCGCGTCAACTCGGACTCGTCGAAGTTGTCGAGCTGCTCTTTCATGCCGCGGGCGCCGGGCAGCATGCCGAGCATTCCCTTGATCGAGCCCATGTTCTTCAGCTGCTGCATCTGCTCGAGGAAGTCCTCGAGCGTGAAGCTGTCGGTCGCGAACTTCTCGGCCGTCGCGCGGGCCTGGTCGTCGTCGAAGGCCTTTTGCGCCTGCTCGATGAGCGTGAGGATGTCACCCAGGTCGAGGATGCGGCTCGCCATGCGGTCGGGGTAGAAGGGCTCGAAGTCGTCGAGCCCCTCGCCGGTCGACGCGAACATGATGGGGCGGCCCGTGACGCTCGCGACGCTGAGCGCGGCACCGCCGCGCGCGTCGCCATCCAGCTTCGACAGCACCACGCCCGTGAAGTCGACGCCCTCTTGGAACGCCTGCGCGGTCGCGACGGCGTCTTGACCGATCATCGCGTCGATGACGAAGAGGACCTCATCGGGATCGACGGCCTTCCGGATGCTCGCGGCCTGCTTCATGAGTTCGGCATCGACACCGAGGCGGCCGGCCGTGTCGACGATCACCACGTCGTGCTGACGGTCACGGGCGACCTTCATCGCGTCTTTCGCGACGCGGACCGGGTCGCCCACGCCGTTGCCCGGCTCGGGCGCGTAGACGGCGGCGCCCGCCTGCTCGCCGACCACCTGCAGCTGCTGGACGGCGTTCGGGCGCTGCAGGTCGGCGGCGACGAGCATCGGGGTGTGCCCATCGTTCTTCAGCCACTTGGCGAGCTTGCCCGCGAGCGTCGTCTTACCGGCACCCTGCAGGCCGGCGAGCATGATGACGGTCGGGCCCGACTTCGCGAACTGCAGGCGACGCTGCTCGCCGCCGAGGATCGTGACGAGCTCGTCGTTGACGATCTTCACGACCTGCTGGGCGGGGTTGAGAGCCTTGTTGACCTCGTCACTCAGCGCGCGCTCACGCACCCGACCCGTGAAGTCTTTGACGACCGGAAGCGCCACGTCGGCGTCGAGGAGCGCGCGCCGAATCTCGCGCACCGTGCCGTCGACGTCGGCGGGGCTGAGCTTGCCCTTCGTGCGCAGCGCGCTGAAAGTCTGAGTAAGCCGGTCGGAGAGCGTGCCGAAAGTCGCCATAGTGCCGCCCATTCTAGGTGCGCCGTTCTCGGTGCTCGTGGAGCGCATCCTAAGCGCCGTGCGCGCGAATGCAGGAAACGCGCGTTACGGAACGAGACTTTGCGCGAAGACGTGGGGCGTGAAGCCGGTGAGGTCGCCGATGCCCTCGCCCTGCCCGATCAGCTTGATGGGGATGCCCGTCTGCTGCTGCACCCGCAGCACGAAGCCGCCCTTGGCGCTGCCGTCGAGCTTCGTGACGACAAGGCCGGTGACCCCGGCGTGCTCGATGAATGCCTCGGCCTGCGCCACGCCGTTTTGCCCCGTCGTGCCGTCGAGCACCAAGAGCACCTCGGCGATCGGCGCGAGCTTTTCGACGACGCGGCGCACCTTCGCCAGCTCGTCCATGAGCCCGGCCTTCGTCTGCAGCCGACCCGCCGTGTCGATGATCGCGATGTCGGTGCCGTCGGCGATGGCACGCTCGACCGTTTGGTACGCGACACTCGCGGGGTCTTGGCCCTGCTGCTGCGGGCGCACCACGCTCGCGCCGGCACGCTCGGCCCACGTCGCGAGCTGGTCGACGGCTGCCGCGCGGAAGGTGTCAGCCGCGCCGACGACCACCGTGCGCTGGTAGCCGGTCAAGAACTTGGCGAACTTGCCGATCGTCGTCGTCTTGCCGACGCCGTTCACGCCGACCACCAGTACCACCGCGGGGCGCTCGCTCAGGCGAAGGGTCGGGTCGTAGGCCGCGAGGCGTTCTTCGATCGTCTCGCGCAAGAGGCGCTTCACGTCGCGCGGATCGGTGATGCGCAGACGCTCGACCTCGCTGCGCAGGTGATCGAGAATCTCGTCGCTCAGGTCGGGCCCGAAGTCAGCACCGATGAGCGCGGCTTCGAGGTCGTCCCACATCTCGTCGTCGACGACGGGTGTGGTGAACAGCCCGCGAAGGGCGCCCCCGAGACTCCAGCTGCGCTCTGCCATGCGGTCCAGGCTAGTGGGGAGTGCGCCGCCGCACCGGCCGAGGCGGCCTGCGGACTACGCCTTCATGCGCTCGTAGATCCTCTTGCAGTCGGGGCACACGGGAAACTTCTCTGGGTCGCGGCCCGGAGTCCACTTTTTGCCGCAGAGCGCCCGCACCGGCTTGCCCGTCAGGGCCGACTCGAGGATCTTGTCTTTGGGCACGTAGTGCGAAAAGCGTTCGTGGTCGCCGTCTTCGAGCTGTTCGCCCTCGAGCAGCTTTTCGAGTTCGCGGTCGAGAACGTCGACCCCGCCACCCTGACCTGCATCGTCCGTTGTCGCCATGCGCCGATTGTAAAGGCGCGGGCGCTAGGTGCGCTGGGCGAGCGTGAGGATGTCGGGTGCGCGTCGGCGGTAGATCTGGCCGCCGACCGCGACCCCGAGCATGAGCATGCCAACACCGGTCGCGACGCCGGCAAGCCCCGCGAGCGGCGACCACATGGCGTCGCTCGTGACGCCCCACCAGGCGAGAATCAGCGTCGGTGACATGAACCCGACGGTCGCCACGAGCGCGCCCGCCTGCGCCCACGACGCGCGCGACCCCGTCAACGGCGGCTGGTCGAATGGCCCGGCACCGGGACGTGCCGCGGGGTACGGTGCGAGCGCCGACACCACGCTGGCGACACCGAGACCCGTCAGGAGCAGACCGAGGCTGACGCCCGCCACGAGTTCGAAGCCGTTCGCAATGCCCGACCAGAGGGCGAACAGCGGCGCCGTGATCAGGATGAGCGGAACGCCCAGCAGGAGCGGCGGCACGAGACGCCCGAAGCGGTCGGCCGTTCCCCGCAGGGGCGCGGCGACGTGGAGCCAGATGGCCGTGTGGTCGTACGCGGTGTCGTTGTGGCTGAACCAGCCGAGAAAGAGCGCCAGGAACGGCAGGGGAATGAGCCACAGCAGAGGCAGGGGCACTCCCGCGATGAGCAGGGCAAGCATGATCAACGGCGGCGCCAGCGGAAGGCCGAGGAGCACGACGCGGTAGCGCGGGTCGCGGGTCCAGTACAGCAGCGAGCGCGCCGCGATGACCCCACCGGGCGTGGCGGGCGTCATGTCGAACCAGCCGAGGCCTCGGTCGGCGGCGCGGTCAGCCGGAGCCGAGCGTCGCTCGGGCGACACGACGACGCGCGCCACCACCCACCACCAGAGCGCGGCAAGAGCGCCGACCGCGAGCGCGGCGATCGCCAGTCGGGCGACGGCCTCCCCCGCTGGCGCACCGATCGCGGCCCACGTGAGGCCACCGGGGCTGCGGCCGACGACCTCGGCGAATCGCTCGAGCGCGGCGCCGTCCGTGCCGCGGGCGGCGACGATCGCCGCTATGCCCGCTGCGGCAATGGCGACGACGACCGTCACGCGGGCGGTCGCCGCGACGGCGCGCGCCGCTGGCTCAGAAACGGCTAGTCGGGCGGCTACCGTCACCAGCAGCTGCGACGACAGGATGATCGTGATCGCGGTCAGGACGCCCGCCGCGATCGCGACTCCCCGCTCGGGTAGGTCAAGCCAGGCGCTCTCGACCGCGACGGCGAGCGCGACCGCGAGCGCGCCCGGCGCCCCCACGGCGCCAGCGAGCCCGAGACCCAGGGCCAACTGGCCAGACGGGATGGGGTAGCTGGCGAAGCGTCGTGGCTCGAGCGCGGATCCGAGCCCGGCCGCGAGGGGCGCCACGAGGATGCCGAGCGAGAGCGCTCCGGCACCGATGACCACGGCGGCGCGGTGTGCCGGATTCGTGACGTCGGCGAGCGCGCCGGCACCGAGCATCCCGACAATAATCGCCACGACGAGAAGCGACACGGCGATGCTCCGACCGAGACGACGAGAACCGGGTCGGAAGGACGACGCGAGCAGAGCGAGCTTCAGTCGGAGAAGGTTGTCAACCATTCCAGGCCCTCCACCGCCTGGCGACCGCCCGCGAGTTCGACGAAACGCTCCTCGAGGCGCAGGCCATCGCGCACTTCGTCCATGGAGCCCGCCGTCAGCATGCGCCCGCCCACGATGACACCGACGTGGTCGCACATGCGCTCAACGAAGTCCATGTTGTGACTCGACAGCACGACGGTGCCCCCCGCATCGGCGTAGCGCCGCAGCACATCGGAGGCGAGCTGCGTGGACACGGGGTCGACCGCCTCGAACGGCTCGTCGAGCACGAGCAGCGCCGGCGAGTGAATGAGGGCCGCCGCCAGTGAGATCTTCTTGATCATGCCGATCGAGTAATCGCGCACCGGCCGATCGAGCGCGTCGTCCAAACCGAGCGAACGGGCCAGGTCGGTCGTGCGGCTGCGGGCGGTTTCGCGGTCAAGGCCGTGCAGCACCCCGCAGTAGTACAGCAGCTGAGCGCCGGTGAGCAGATCGAAGAGCCTCATGCGATCGGGCAACACGCCAATCATGCGCTTGGCGGCGATGGGATCAGCCCAGACGTCTGCACCCCTGACCGTCACGGTGCCGGCGTCCGGGCGCATGAGGCCGGTCGCTATGCTCAGGGTCGTGGTCTTGCCGGCGCCGTTCGGGCCGACGAAGCCAAAGATTGTTCCGCGGCGAACCGTGAACGAGACGCCGTCCACCGCGACGACACCGCCGAAACGCTTCGTGAGCCCGGAGACCTCGAGGACGACGGGTTGTGCTGGCGGCGGCGGAGTGGGCCGCTTCGGGGTCGCCGATTTCTTTCGGCGGGGTTTGGCGGCTGTCACGCACCCACCGTACCGAACGGTCAGGACTCGCTTGGGGCGCGCGTGGCCGCTGCGGAGAAATACTCGTCACCCAAGCGTCTCTAGCGTCTCTGTGCGAGAGTGCAGCCGGTCGATCCGTCTCGTTACGAAGGCGAGATGAACAAAATCTGAACTTTTCGGGGCGAAACGGCTAAACTCGGGGGCACACGACGGAGTGTCACCCCACTTTCCTGCGCCCAGGCGCCTCGACCGCATCACTGATCGAGAGCGACTCGCGATTGTCTTCGCCGGGCCCGACACATCTTGAGGAGAACCGTCATGACCGTCAACGTCGTCATTCTCGCCGCTGGCATGGGTAGCCGCCTCGGCCGCAGTCTTCCGAAGCCGCTGACCGAGCTCAGCGATGGCCGCACGATCATGCAGCAGCAGCACGACAACATCCGTGCCGCCTTCGGCACCGACGTCACCATCACCACCGTCGTGGGCTACAAGCTCGAGCACATCATCGAGGCCTTCCCCGACGTCGAGTACGTCTACAACGAGGCGTACGACCAGACGAACACCTCGAAGAGCCTGCTGCGCGCCCTCAAGGCGACGGGCAAGTCGGGTGTGCTGTGGCTGAACGGAGACGTTGTCTTCGACCCGCAGGCCCTCGTGCGCTCCGCATCGCTCGTTCACGCCGACCGCAGCTTCGTCACCGTGAACACCGCGAAGGTGAGCGACGAAGAGGTGAAGTACACGGTTGACGCCGAGGGCTTCATCAACGAGATTTCGAAGCAGGTCGTCGGGGGCCTCGGCGAGGCTGTCGGCATCAACTACATCTCGAGCGCTCACAAGCAGGCACTCATCCAGCAGTTGAAGCGGGTCGACGACCAGGACTACTTCGAGCGCGGCATCGAGCTCGCGATCCAACACGACGGACTGCGCATCGAACCCGTCGACATCAGCGACCTGTACGCCGTTGAGGTCGACTTCGCCGAAGACCTCGAGCGCGCCAACCTCTTCGTCTAATCAGCACACGGGCGATCGAGCCGCTCAGCTTTCCGTCGCGCGTCATCGCGAGGCGCTAGCGTTATCGCGTGACCGCCCCTGCCCCCGTGCCGCCCGCGCGATCCGCGTCGGCTGCATACCGGCAATCGCTGTGGTTGCTCACCTCGCGCGACCTGAAGGTGCGCTACTCGACATCGTTCCTCGGCTACCTGTGGAGCGTGCTCGATCCGCTCGTCATGGCGGCCATCTACTGGTTCGTCTTCACGCAGATCGTCGAGCGCACCGTCGGGGCAACCCCATACATCGTCTTTCTCATCGCCGGTCTGCTGCCGTGGATGTGGTTCCAGGGCGCGGTGAGCGACGCGACGCGCGCCTTCATCCGCGACGCGAAGCTGGTGCGCTCCACGCGCATCCCGCGCAGCATTTGGGTGAACCGCATCGTGTTGTCCAAGGGCATCGAGTTCGTGCTGAGCCTTCCGGTGCTCGCCGTTTTCGCGATCGCTTTTGGGGCTCCCCTGACGTGGGGGGTGCTGTGGTTCCCCCTCGCCGTCGCGCTCCAGGCGATCCTCACGGTCGGACTCGGCCTCATCATCGCGCCGCTGGTCGTCTTCTTCCGCGACCTCGAGCGGGCGGTGAAGTTGATCCTGCGATTCTTGTTCTACGCGTCGCCCATCATCTACTCGCTCGACGACCTTCCCGGCGAGCTCGGCGTGTGGGCAGCGTTCAACCCGCTCGCCGGCATCTTCTCGCTGTATCGCGCCGCGTTCTTCCCCGAGCTGCTCGACGGGTGGGCCGTCGGAATCGCCGTCGTGATGTCGCTCGGCTTCCTGGGGCTCGGCCTCGTCGTCTTCCGTCGCACCGTACGCGCCGTGTTGAAGGAGGTGTGACCGTGGCCGAACCCGTCATCGATGTGCGAGATGCCGGCATCCGCTTCCGCCGCAACCGCGGAGGCCGCCGCTCGTTCAAAGACCTCTTCGCGGGCCGCAATCGCCGCGCGCGACCCGGCGAGTTCTGGGCCCTGCGCAACGTGAGCGTGACGGTGAACGCCGGTGAGGCCATCGGCGTTGTCGGACGGAACGGGCAGGGCAAGTCGACGCTGCTAAAGCTGGTCGCGGGCGTTATGCTTCCCGACGAGGGGCGCGTCGCCGTGCACAAGGGCGTGGCGCCCCTGATCGAAATCACGGGCGGCTTCGTGAACGACCTCACCGTGCGAGAGAACGTGTACCTGACGGCCGGCTTGCACGGCATGACTCGCCGAACGATCGACGAGCGCTTCGACGAGATCATCGACTTCGCCGAGCTGGGCGAGGTCATCGACACCCCGTACAAACACCTCTCGAGCGGGATGAAGGTACGTCTGGCGTTCTCCGTCATCTCGCGACTCGACGAGCCGATTCTGCTCGTCGACGAGGTACTGGCGGTCGGAGACAAGGCGTTTCGCGACAAGTGCTACGCGCGCATCGACGAACTGCTCGCCGGGGGCCGCACCCTGTTCTTCGTCTCGCACAACGAGCGTGACCTCAAGCGCTTCTGCACCCGCGGGCTCTACCTCGACAAGGGCGCCCTCGCCCTCGACGCCTCGATTACTGAGGTCCTCGAGCGATACAACGCCGACTATGGGACGCCCCGATGAGTGACACACACGAAACGGCTGGCGACGCGCCGACGGAGCAGAAGGCGGTCACCCGCCCGGCCGACCCCGCGCTCATCCGCGGACTGCGCGCCGCGATGTCGGCCCAGCGGCCCGCCGTGATCGCCCACATTCGGTCGATCCGCCAGCGCCACCCCGGGGCGAGCACCGATGAGGTGGTGCGCATCCTGGAAAAGCGCTACCTCGCCGGCGTGACAGCGACGGGGGCGGGCAGCGGCGCCGCCACCATGATTCCGGGCGTCGGCACCGCCGTCGGGCTCACCGTCATCGGCGTGGAGACGGTGACGTTCTTTGAGATGACCGCCTTGTACGCCCAGTCGGTCGCCGAAGTGCACGGCATCGCCGTCACGGATGAGGAACACGCGCACACCCTCGTGATGGCGCTGCTGCTCGGCGGACCGGGCAAAGATCTCGTTCAACAATTCTTGCGGCAGGCGTCAGGCACGGGGCCCGACCGCCAGCAGTACTGGGGCGAGACAGTGTCGGCGTCGTTGCCTAAGGCTCTGACGGGCGCCCTGAACTCGCAGCTGCGCGACATGTTCGTGAAGCGCTTCGCCCTGGCCCAGGGCGGCAGCATGCTCGGGCGGCTGATCCCGTTTGGCATCGGCGCCATCATCGGCGGTAGTGCCAACCGCACCCTCGGGGGCCGCGTCGTCGACGCCGCGCGCCAGGCATTCGGCCCCGCACCCGCAGACTTTCCGGCCGGCCTCGAACCCGTGCTGCGACCGCCCAAGGCGCCGCGCGAGCCCCGCGAGCCCAAGGCTCCGCGCGCACCCAAAGCGCCGCGCACACCCCGGCCATCGAGCCCGGAACGGGGCGCGGGGCCGCGCGCTATTGACGCCGTGAAGCGACGCTTCGGCCGCTGAGCTACACCGTCACGCGGTCGCTGAGCGCCTCGTCGTCGAGCGGGTCGTCGGCATCGTGCTCGGTGCCGCGCACCACGGGGTCGGCCGCGTGCTCGCGTGCGGCCTCGTGCCACCGCTCGACCAGCGTGTCGATCGCGGCGTGGAAGCGCGCCGTCGCGGCACCGGGCGTCGTGTCGCCGAAATAGTGCGTTGCCCAGTGCTGCAGCGCCGCGTGGGCTGCCGCATCGGTGAGCACGCGATCCACCTCGGGAACTACCTCGGCAGCGTCGTCGGCGGCCAGCCATTCGCAGGCCGAGAGATAACCGCCCGTGTCGACCAGCGCATCCGGCGATTGGGGGCGCGTGACGAGCAGCGGTCTGCCGGTCGCCAGCCGGTCGTAGATCATCGCCGAGATGTCGCAGATGGCGACATCGGCGGCGGCGATCTGCCAGCCAAGAGTCGGCCCGTTGTCGTACACGTGTTGCGCCGACGGGTCGGCCGCGTTCGCCCGCTCGATGGCGGCGACGATGCGACGATGGGCCTGCCCGTACGCGGCGTCGACCACACCGCTGCGCGGGTGCGGCCGGTACAGCACGCGATGGCGACCGGTCGCCAGCAGCGCGGCGACCAGCTGCTCGCCGTGAGAGGCGATCGAGCCGTACGCGGCGGCCGGGCGATCGCCCTCCCACGTGGGGGCGTACAGCACGACCGTGCGGTCATCCGGCGTGTACGGCAGCTCGCCCGCGAAATGGTCGGCCTGCGGGCGCCCGATGGCGATCGTGCGCTCGTCGAGGTCGTAGCCCCACAGCACGCGACTCAGACGGTCGCGGGCTGCCTGCCCGGCGATAAGCGCGACGTCGTACGCCTTGTACTGGTTCGTCGTCATGTACATCTTGTCGGACTCGCCGTGGTTCACGAAGGTGTGCCACATGCGGCCGTAGCGGAACATCTGGAAGTTCTTGGCGTTTTGGTTGACGTAGAGCACGACCTTCAGGGGGTTCGTCGCCACGAACCGTTCGAGGTCGAGCACCGTGCGGCAGTACGCGATCGGCACGGGGCTCTCATCGAGCAGAGCGAGCGTCGCCCCCGGGCTGCGGGTAATGATCGCGACCCGCCGGTGCTCGGCGAGCGTGGCGAGCGGCGCAAACCACTGGCGCACCTGGTACAGGTTCACGCTCGCGTCGGCGTAGTAGACGGCGACCTCGACGTCGCTCGGCAACGACAGATCGGCCTCGGCCATGCGCTTGTCCATGAGCAGGCGGTTGCGCCGCTGCCGGACCAAGCGCGTCAAGACACGTCGCGCCGTGCTCAGCTGCTCCCCCAGTTTCACCCCTCTATTGTCCTCCGGGCCCACCGGCGCGCCCGACCACACGGCGACACTGTTACCGAGTCGTAGCGGCCCGCGCGTGCAAGAATCGGGGCCGATGGCACGCTTCACGTTCAGCGCCGGAAACGCCCGCGTGCTCGCCCGCGCTCCCCTCTACGCGGCCGGGGCGCTGCTGGCCCGCGTCGTGCCGCGCTCGCCCGATCGGTGGGTGTACGGCTCGGGCATCGGGCTCGGCGAGGGAGCGCTCGCCCTGTACGACGCGGCCGTCGCGCGCGACGGCGACGCGCGCGTGCACACGTGGCTGGCCTCGACGGCCGCCGAGCGCGACGCTGCACGAGACCGCGGGATGGTAAGCGAGCTGAAGCGCTCTCCGCGCGGGCTCTGGCTCACGCTGCGCGCGGGCGTCGCGGTCGTGACGCACGGTGCGGGCGACGTCAACCGCTTCGGCGTGAGCGGAACCCGCCTCGTGCAGCTGTGGCACGGCATCCCCCTGAAGAAGCTGCACCTCGACACGGCGGCGGCCCTGCGCCTGCCGCTTGTCGGCTCGCTGCCGGGCGCGCAGCGCCTCATGGCGGCGCTGTACCGGCGCGCGGGGGCGCACATCGCCCTGTTCCCGGTCGCGTCGGCCGTCGTCGGTGCGCGCATTCGCAGTGCCTTCGGGCTGCCCGCCGACCGCGTGCTCGCCCTCGGCGAGCCCCGCGACGACGTGCTGCTCGCCGGTGACCCCGCGACGCGGCGACGGGATGCCCGCGCCCGCATCGAGGCGGCCACCGGCCCGCTGGCGGACGGCCCCGTCGTGCTGTACGCGCCCACGTGGCGCGACGGCGACACCGACCCTGCCGTGCCGAGCGACGACGAGTGGACGCGGATCGCCGCGTGGTGCGCCGAAACGGGGGCGACCCTGCTGATCCGCTCGCACCCCCTCGGCGCGGGCTCGTACGCCGCCGGCCCGAGCCTCGGCCACGGGCGCATTCGCCTGATCGGCAGCGAGCTCGTGGCCGACGCGACGCCGCTCTTGCCCGCCGTCGACCTCGTGATCACCGACTACTCGTCCATCGCGTTTGACGCCGCGATCGCCGAGGTTCCGAGTGTGTTCTTCGCGCCCGATGTGCCGAACTATCTCGCCCGCCGGGGGCTGTACGTGCCGTATGCCGAGTTCACGGGAGGCACCCACGTCACGACGTGGGCCGCCGCGCTCGAGCGCGCCGGCCAGGTGTTAGCGGGCGGCGATGTCGCCCGCGACGCGCGCGCCCACGCCGCGTGGCTGCGCGACGAGCACGTCGAGCGGCACGAGGGCCGCGCCACCGAGCGTGTACTCGACGCCATCGATGCGCTGCTGGCCGGCCGGCCCGTCACCGTTCCGCGCCCCGCCATCGCCCCCGCCGTCACCATCGACGCGATCAGCCTTGACGCCGACGCGCTCACGCTCTCCGGATCGAGCGCGATGAGCATCGCGGCGCTCGAGCTCGTGGGGGCACGCCAGGTGCTGCCGTCCACGGTGGCGAGTGACGGGCCAGACGGCCGGTTCCGCGCCGTGATCCCCCTCGTGGTTGAACGCTGGGGCCACGGGGGGCTCGCGCCCGTCAGCGGGAGCTACCGCCTGCGCGTGACCCCAGCCGACGGAACGCGAGCGACCTCGCGGGCGAGCGTGACGGCGGCGGCCGTGGCGGGCATCCGCACCGCACTGATGCGTGCCGATGTCGCCGCCGACGCGGGCGGCATCGTCGTGACGATCGCGCCGCCGCTCGACGACGACGAGCGGGGGCGGGGCGCCCAGCGACGACTCGAGGCCGCCTACCGCCGCACGAGCCCCCAGCCCGAGAACGCCGTCATGTTCGAGAGCTTCTACGCGCAGACCGCCGCCTGCAACCCACTCGCACTCGACCGCGCGATCGCGGAGCGACTGCCGGAGGTGACCCGCTACTGGAGCGTCGTCGACCACTCGGTTGCGGTGCCCGAGGGCGCGATCGCCGTCGTGGAGGGCTCGCGTGAGTGGTGGCGCGTGCGCGGCGCCGCACGGCTCATCGTCGTCAACGACTGGATGCGCAAACGCTGGAAGCCCCGAGCGCACCAGAGTGTGCTGCAGACCTGGCACGGCACGATGCTGAAGCGTCTCGCGCTCGACCGCGACGGTGTCGGGCTGCGCACGCGCATCGCTGTGCGTCGTGAGTCGCGCCGCTGGTCGGCGCTGCTCGCCCAAAACGACTACGCGGCCGATATCTTCCGCCGCGCCTACGCCTTCTCGGGGCCCATCTGGGTCGAGGGCTACCCGCGCGACGACACGCTCATCACGGGTGATCGCGCCAGCGTGCGCGCCCGGCTCGGGCTCGCACCCGGCCAGCGCGCCGTGCTGTACGCCCCGACCTGGCGCGACGATGCCCACGACCTCGTCGACTACCTCGACCTGCCGAGCGTGGCGCCCGAGCTGACCGCCGCGACCGGCGTCGACCACGTCGTGCTCGTGCGCGGACACAGTCGCACGCTGCGCGGCGGCGCCGACCGGCGGGCGCCCGGCCTGATCGACGTGACGACCTACCCCGACTTCTCTGATTTGCTGCTCGCCGCCGACGTCATCGTGACCGACTACTCGTCGATCATGTTCGACGCCGTCACGACGAGCGCACCGCTCGTCTTGTTCACGCCCGACCTCACCCGGTATCGCGAAGAGCTGCGCGGCTTCTACTTCGATGTGACGGCCGACTTTCCCGGCCCCGTCGTCGCCGAACGCGCGGGCCTCATGACCGAGCTGGCGCGCGGTCGCGACGGCGCGCATCCGGATGCCATGGTCTTTGAGCGGCGACGAGCCGAATGGCGGGCGCGATTCGCCCCGCTCGACGACGGCCGCGCGTCGGCCCGCGTCGTCGACCGCCTCATGGCGGCGGGGATGCTCGGCTGAGTCGCTGACGCGGCCCCGGTCAGGATTCGGTGCGAGACCGGTCGACCGAGCCGCGCGCCCCGAACAGCGCCCCGCCGATGAAGCCCGCGCCCCACGCGAAGTGCATCGTCGCGACGACCACGACAAATGCGGCCCGCTCGCGCAGCGTCTCGCCCGATGAGCGCACCAGAAGCAGCGCGGCGAGCAGCGCGAGGTAGAGAGCTGTGGGCGCAGTGAGCACGGCGAGCGCGATCGGGCCGGTGTCGGGGGCGAGCAGACCTGTGGCGAGCGCAAGCACGCCGAGAAGGCTCAGGGCGCTCGCGGCGACCAGCGCGGGCGGGGCGTAGTACCGCAGCGGGCTGCGACCGCCCGAGCGGCGCACGATCTCGCCCCGCCAGATGCCCGTTGCGCGGAACTGTCTGGCCAGCTTCTGCCAGGTGTCGCGCGGCCAGTAGGTGACGCGCAGCGCGGGGTTCAGCCACACGAGGTGACCGGCGTCGCGCAGACGTTTGTTGAGTTCCCAGTCTTCGCCGCGGTTGATGTTCTCGTCGTAGAGGCCGATGTCGAGCAGTTCGTCGCGGCGCATGATGCCGAGGTAGGCGCTTTCGGCCGGGCCCTCGTCGCCGCCCACGTGGTACGAGGCGCCACCGAGGCCGAGTGGTGAGTTGTAGCCGCGCGCGACGGCCCGCTGGAAGGCGGTGCGGCCGGTCGCCACCATCACGCCGCCGACGCTTGCCGCTCCGGTGCGCTCGAGCGTTTCGACCCCCAGCGCCGTGTAGTTGTCGCTGAGCTCGGTGTGCGCGTCGACGCGCACGACGATGGGGTACCGGGAAGCGCGGATTGCCCGATTCAGCCCGATCGGAATCGCCATGTCGGGGTTCTCAACGATGCGAATGCGGGGGTCGTCGGCCGCCCGGGCCCGCACCCGTTCGTTGGTGCCGTCGGTCGAGGGCCCGAGCGCCAGGACGAGTTCGGTCGGCCCGTCATAGCCCTGCGCGAGCACGCTGTCGATCGCGTCGTCGATGTAGTGGATCTCGTTGTAGACCGGCATCACGTAGCTCACGCCGGGCGGCGTGGTGTCGGGCTCGGCCATAGCCCGAATCTAGCGTGTCGGGCTACGGCAGCTCGTCGAGCGTGACGGTGGTCTCACCGGCCTGGCCACCGCGCACGTAGACGACGGTCGCCTCCTCGCCGCCCGCGAGAACGCGCACCTGGGCGGTCAGGTCAACGCGGTTCGTGATCGGGATGCCGTTGAACTCGGTCACGATGTCGCCGGCGCGCAGCCCCGACTGATCGGCGGGCCCGCCGGGACTGACCTGGTCGATGAGCGCGCCGACGACGGGGCTGTTGGATGCGCTGGTGGCGTCGGTCACGGTCGCGCCGAGCAGTCCGTGGCTGGCCGATCCGGTCGCGATGAGCTCGTCAGCGATGCGCTGGGCAAAATTCGCGGGGATCGAGAAGCCCACGCCGATGCTGCCCGCTGCCGCGCTGCCGCCGGCCGTCGCGATGGCGACGTTGATGCCGATGAGGCGACCGTCAGCATCCAGCAAAGCCCCACCCGAGTTGCCCGGGTTGATGGCGGCGTCGGTCTGGATCACGCTGAGTGAGATCGGCGTCGACGGACGCTGCTGGCCCTGGTCGTTGCCCGGAATATCGAAGTTCCAGAAGTCGAACGGGGGCGCTTCTTCTGTGCCCTCATCCTCCATTTCGGCCGGAGAATCGTCGGGCACGGCCGACGAGCGCACGGTGATCGAGCGGTTGAGCGCTGAGACGATGCCGTTCGTGACGGTGCCGCTGAGCCCCAGCGGCGCGCCGATCGCGATCGCGCGGTCGCCCACGTTGAGCGCGTCAGAGTCGGCGAACTCAATGGGCTGTAGGCCGCTGGCACCCTCGAGCTGGATCACGGCGAGGTCGGCGATCGGGTCGGCGCCGACGAGGGTGGCGTTCCAGATGCGGCCGTCGTTCGTGGTGACACGAATCGTCGGCTCGGCCGTGGCACCGTCGAGGGTGGCGACGTGCGAGTTGGTGAGTACGTAGCCGTCGTCGCTCAGGATCACGCCCGAGCCGCTGCCGGCAGCCCCTCCGGGGGCGCTCACGTTCAGCGTGACGATCGAGGGCATGGCGCGGGCGACGACACCCGTCACGGCGGTCGCGTCGTCGGGGTTGTTGACCGTCACGGTGGTCGGGCCGGCACTCGCGCCGGGCGTCCCGCCGGGGCCGCCGTACAGCGCGGCAACGACCGCACCGCCGCCGGCGCCGCCGACGAGGGCGCCCACGGCGAGCGCCGCAACGACCGGGACAAGGGATGCGCGCTTCGCCGGGCGGGACGGCTCGGCCGCCGCGTGCCGCGGCTCGTGCGCGGCGATGTCGCCCGCGGGGGCGGCCGCGTAGGGTTCGGCCGGCTGGGCCGGCTGTGCGGGCTGGGCCGGCTGTGCGGGCTGGGCTGCGGGCGCTGCGACCGGTTCACCCGGCTGAGCGGGGTGTGCTGACGGCGCGGCGACGGGCTCGGCGGGCGCGACGGGCTGCGAGCTGCCCGACTCAGCTGCGGGCGCTGCCACCGGCTCTGACGGGCGCGCAGCCTCAGGCTGTTCGGGCGGAAGTGCCTGCGGCACCTCGGGGGTGGCCTCGTCGCGCTGCTCGGGGTTTTCGGGCGTCGTCGTCATGAAGGGGTGTCCTTTCGCCGCGTCCAGCGTGCGCGGTCAACCTTGGCATCGTATTTGCCCGGTCTGTACGGCGTCCGATTGTTGGCTATGTCCCGCTCCCACGGGGGCCGAACGCGCCGGGGCATACCGAGCAGACTGTCCCCCCAAATGGGTGGACCCACGGGTCTATCCTCCGCATACACTCGAGGTCAGTCCCCCGCACCCCTGGAGCACGCCCGAGTATGACGAACTCCCTCACCGACGTCGACCGCGTCCTTGATGTCGCAGCCGACCTCATCGTGAACGACGGCTACGACGCCGTATCGATGCGCACCATCAGTGAGCGCTCGGGCTACGCCATCGACGAACTGGAAGTGCTGTTCGATTCGAGCGGCGACGTGCTGATCAGCATGCTGAACCGCGAGTTCTCGCGCATCTACGCGAGCATCGTCGACAACGTCGAGCGCGACCCGCGCGGCGGGCTGCTGTCGCGCGTCTACCTGTACATCCTCTCGTCGCTGTATGAGCGCCCCCTCGCCCGCAGCCTCTTCCTCATCGACCGCAGCGCGCTCAACGCGATCATGCGCAACAACACCTCTTTTCGCTACGTGCCGCAGATCGGCGTGCGCGGCGAGCTCATCGAGGCGCTGCAAGAGGTCGGCATGGTCAGCCGCGACGTCGACCCGTTCCGACTGTCGGCCGTCATCTCGTCGTTCACGGCAGGCCTCGCCCTGACGGCCCCCCACGATGACCTCGACACGGTCGTCCGCGGGCTGAGCGACCTCCTCGCGCGGGGCGTCGACGAGGACGTCGACGACACCGAGCCGGGCAAGCAGGTCTTCTACCGCTGGGCGACGTCGCTCACCGGGCCCCGCGACGATCGCGCTACCCCCCGCGACGACGACTTCGACGACGAGTAGCCGCGCGGCGCATCCGCCGGATGCGCCCGAGCGGGCGCATCCGCCGGTTAGGGTGTGCGGGTGACGACCCCACCGCCGTGGCTGCGCGCCATCGACGCCGCCGGGCTCATCGACGCCGACGGCACGGTGCGACCGACGATTTTTGCCGAGATGAGCGTGCTCGCCGCCGCTCACGGCGCCGTGAACCTCGGGCAGGGCTTTCCCGATGAGGATGCGCCGGCTGAGGTCACCGAGGCGGCGATCGCCGCGATTCGGGCCGGTCTCAATCAGTACCCGCCGGGGCGCGGGACGCCTGAGCTGCGCCGGGCGATCGCCGATCACCGCTCGCGCTTCTTCGGCGAGCACCGTGACCCCGAGACCGAGGTGCTTGTCACCGCAGGCGCGACCGAGGCGATTGCGGCGGCCGTGCTCGCCTTCGCCGGGCCGGGGGACGAGGTCGTGACCCTGTCGCCGTTCTACGACGCGTACGCCGCCACCATCGGGCTGGCGGGGGCACGACACGTCACGATCCCCCTGGAGGGCCCCGACTTTCAGCCGACCGTCGACGGGATCGAGCGCGCGATCGGCCCCCAGACGCGCGTCGTGCTGCTGAACAACCCACACAACCCCACCGGCTCGGTCATCGCCCCCGAGCTGCTGGCGCACATCGTGGCCGCGGCGACGCGCCACGACGCCGTCATCGTCAGTGACGAGGTCTACGAGCACCTGGTGTTCGATGACGCTCCGTTCTCGCCGATCGCGACCGTGCCGGGGGCCGCCGACCGCAGCCTGACGATCTCGAGCGCGGCGAAGACCTTCCGCGTGACGGGATGGAAGATCGGCTGGATGACCGGCCCCGCGGCCCTCATCGACGCGGCGATGGCGGTCAAGCAGTACCTGACCTACGTCAACGGCGCCCCCTTTCAGCCCGCCGTCGCCGTGGGCCTCGGCCTGCCGGAGCGCTACTTCGCCGAACAGCGGGCATCTCTCGCCGCGCGTCGCGATCGGCTGAGCGCGGGCCTCACCTCGGCGGGCTTTGCCGTGTCACCCAGCCGAGGCTCGTACTTCGTTGTCGCCGACGCCGCCCCCCTCGGCGTGAGCGATGGTGCGGCCTTCGCCCGCCAGGTGGTGGTCGAGCGCGGGGTGGCGGCGATTCCGCTGGCAGCGTTTGATCCGCGATCGACGGATGCGCGCATCCGGTCGTCGCTGCGGTTCGCGTTCTGCAGAACGGACGCCCAGATCGACGAGGGCGTGCGCCGGCTGACCACCCGCTAGGCCGGTTCGACCCGGAAGCGGCGAAGCGCGAGTGCCGGGTTGACCGCCCGCACCCGCGCAATCTCGGCCCGCTCAACCGAGGCGGCCGCCACCGTCGTGCCCTCGTCGATAAAGGCGATCTCGCGCCCCAGGGGGTCGACAATGAGGCTCGCCCCCACCCCGACGGGCGGCGGGTGGTCGGCGGCGGCCAGGTACAGGGTGTTCTCGATCGCTCGGGCGGCGGCCAGGGTGCGCCAGGCGTGCCGCTTGTCGGGCCCGGCAACCCACTCCGCGGGCACCAGCACGAGTTCGGCGCCGGCATCGGCGAGCCGGCGCGTCACCTCGGGAAAGCGCAGGTCGTAGCAGGTCTGCACGCTGACGGGTACGCCAGCGACGGCAAAGGTCGCGGCGTCGACGATCTCGCCCGCCTCCGCCCAGTCAGACTCGGTCTGCCCGAACGCGTCGTAGAGGTGCAGTTTGCGGGTGACGTGCACGAGCGCGCCCTCGGGGTCGAGCGCGACGATGGTGTTGCGAAAGCGGTCGCTTCGGGTCGCCGTTTCGAGCATCCCGGCGACCACCGTGATGGCGTGCTCGCGGGCGATCTCGCCGAGGCCCGCGACGAAGGGGCCATCGAGCGCTTCGGCCGCGGCTACCCAGTGCTCGCCCATGCGACCGCCGAAAAACGCCGAGTATTCGGGAAACAGCACAAGTTCGCTGCCCTCGCGCGCGGCCTCGCGCGCGAGGGAACGGATGCCCGCCAGATTCGCCGCGCGATCGGCGCCCGGCGCGAACTGGGCGACGGCGACGCGCAGCGACTTGGTCATGCGGCCAGCCTAAAGGCGGGGGCGGCACGATGGCAGGATGCACGGACGCTCGTGGCCTCAGCACATCATTCGCTGGTTGCTCGGCCTCGCCCTGATCGGGGCCGGCACGGGGCACCTCACGGTGCTGCGTGACGAGTTTCAGGCGCAGGTGCCGCCGTGGCTTCCGCTCGACGTTGACCTCGTCGTGGTCGGCTCGGGCGTCGCCGAGATCACGCTGGGCGTCGCCCTCCTCGTCACCCCGTGGCGCATCGCCGCTGGCTGGGCGACCGCCCTGTTCTTCCTCGCGATCTTCCCCGGCAACATCGCCCAATTCACCGAGGCCCGCGACGGCTTCGGACTCGACACCGACCTCGCGCGCGGCGTGCGCCTGCTATTTCAGCCCCTGCTCGTCGCGTGGGCGCTGTGGTCGACGGGCGCCTGGTCGTGGTGGCGCGAGCGCCGGCAGGAGCGCCGTCGCGCGCCCCGCGCCCGCTCTGCCAGCATGGAGCGATGACCGCACGCCTCATCGTGCTCGGCTCGGCGAACACCGACTACACCGTCGTCGTCGACCGGCACCCCACCCCCGGCGAAACCCTGCTCGGCGGCGACGTCAGCGTCGCAACCGGCGGCAAGGGCGCCAACCAGGCGCTCGCCGCGGCCCGCTCCGGCGCCCTGCCCGTCTTCGTCGGAGCCGTCGGTGCCGACGCGGGCGGACGCGCCCTGCTCGACGCGCTCGGCGCCGGCGGCGTCGACGTCTCAACCGTCGCCCGCGTCGCCGACGCGCCGACGGGGGTTGCCCTCATCACCGTCGCGCGGGACGGCGAAAACACGATCGTCGTCGCGCCCGGCGCGAACGGTCGCATCGACGCGGATGCGGTGGTCGCCACGATCGCGGACCTGGCCGGCCCCGGCACGGTGCTGCTCAGTCAGCTCGAAGTACCGCTCGACGTCGTCCACACGGCGGCCGAGGCCATCGAGCAGCGCGGCGGTCGGGTCGTGCTGAACCTCTCCCCCGCGCGCGAGATCCCGGAGGGACTGCTCGGGGTGACCGACCCGCTCGTCGTCAACGCGAGCGAGGCGGAGGCCGTGAGCGGGGCATCCATCACCGACGTGGCGAGCGCGCAGCGCGCAGCGCAGGGCCTGCTCGACCGCTGCCACAGCGTCGTCATCACCCTCGGCGGCGACGGTGCCGTGTGGGCGGGCGCTGACGGCGCCGGGCACGTGGCGGCGCCGCGCGTCGACGTGGTCGACACGACCGGCGCCGGCGACGCCTTCGTCGGGGCGCTCGCGGCCGAACTGGCCGACGGGGCCGCGCTTCAGCAGGCGGTGAGCGCCGGCGTGCGCTCGGGCGCCGCCGCCGTGCAGTGGCGAGGAGCCCAGCCGCCGCGCTGACCGCAGGGCTGTGACCGCCTCGAGCAGAGGTGATGGTCGGAGCGCTGACAGAACCCGAATCCATCAGCGCCCCGACCGGCGTCGCCGCACCTGCGTTAGGGGGGCTGCGCGACGAATCGCCTCGACTCCACTGTGTCGTGCCCGCCCTGGCGCGCAAAGCACCGGCGCGTCGGGGTGTTCGTTCAACGAACATGTCCGGGATCGAGTGCTAGTTTGCGGCCGTGACCACCGCAGAACTGACCGGAGCTCGACCCGCCGATGAGGCGCCGCGGGCCACGGTTGGCTCGCTCGCCCGCTTCGTGGGCACCGCCGCCGGTGTGTCCCTGCTCGCGCTCGTCGCCGTCTCACTTCTGCTGGGGCTTGGGCCCATGGCGGTGGCGGCGACCGCGATGATCGCGGGGCTCGGCTTCGGGCTCGCCGGTGCGCTGTTGCGGGTGCACCACCGGCACGAGCGCATGGGCCTCGCCAACGTCGTCACGAGCGTGCGACTCGGCATCGTGGCCGTACTGGTGGGCTTGCTCGTCGCGGGAAACCCGACGCCGGTGGTCGTGATCGCGGTGGCGGTCGTCGCCCTCGGCCTCGACGGGGTCGACGGTCTGCTCGCCCGCCGGCAGCAGCTCTCGTCGCGCTTCGGGGCGGGCTTCGACATGGAGGTCGACTCGCTCTTCGCCCTCGTGCTCGCGGCCCTCGCCGCCCTCGGCCCGGCCGGCCCGATCGCCCTCGCACTGGGCCTGCCCCGCTACCTGTTTGGCGCCGCCGCGGTGCCGCTGCCGTGGCTCAGCGGTGAGCTTCCCGAGCGGTACAGCCGCAAGGTGGTCTGCGTGATTCAACTCATCGCGCTCATCGTGCTGCAGCTGCCGTGGCTGCCGGCACCGCTCGCCGTGAGCATCGCGGTGGCCGCCGTCGCCGTCGTCGCCTGGTCGTTCATCGTCGACATCGTTCACCTGGCCCGCCAGCGCGCGTGAACGCGCCGCGCGATCCGGTTCGGTCTCGACGACGGCGGATGCTCGTCGTCGCCCTGCAGGCACTGGTCGCCGTCGCGCTCCTCGTCGCCCTGTGGCGTCTCGTGGACGGGCCGGAAACGGCCCGGCTGCTCGCCGGCGCTCGCCTCGAGTGGGTGGCCCTCAGCGTCGCCGCGCTCACCCTGCACACGGTGCTCGCTGCGCTGCGCTGGCGCCGCGTCGCCCGCGGTCTCGGCATCGAGCTCAATCGCCGCGGGGCGGTCAGCGAGTACTACCTGGCGCAGCTCGTCAACGCGGTCGTGCCGGGCGGCGTGGTCGGCGACGCGAGTCGCGCCGTGCGATCGCGCCAGCCCGCCGGGCTCGGAGCGGCGGGCCTCGCCGTCGTACTCGAACGCCTCGCCGGTCAGTACGCGCTGCTGCTGGTCATGGGAGTCGCCGTCACGGTCACCATCATTCAGCCGGGCGGCATCGACTGGCCCCCGGTGGTCGTGCCGCTCGTCATCACCGTGAGCGCGATCGCCGTCGCCCTGCCCGCACTGCTGGGCGCCGCTGCAGCGCTGCCCGGCCGCATCGGCGCGCGGGCGCTCGCACTCCGGGACGCCGTGCGCGCCGCCGTCGTCACGCGGGGAGCAGCGACGAGCGTGGCCGCACTCAGCCTCGGAACGACCGCGTGCATCCTGGTCGCCTTCGCCGCGGCGGCCGCCGCAGTGGGCGCGCCGCTCAGCGTTGCGGCCACTCTCGCCGTCGTTCCCGTGGTGCTCACCACGATGCTGTTGCCGATCACCGTGGGTGGCTGGGGGGTGCGCGAAGGCGCCGCCGTCGCTCTGTTGCCGCTCGCCGGGGTGACTACGAGCGCCGCGTTGGCCGCCAGCATCCTGTTTGGTCTCCTCGCACTCGCCGCAACTCTGCCGGGAATCGTGCCCCTCTGGGGGCGTCAGGGCCCCGGGGGCGGACAGAACGTGACAGTGTGGAAATGAGGCTCGGCGCGCCGGATGCGCCGGCACCCGACTCCGTCCGAAGGAGGACGACATGGCCGAGCGCCGCACCCTCTCCCGCCGCACCCTGATCGGTGCGGGAATCTTCGGCGCCGTGGGCATCGGCGCAGCCACAGCCGTCGGCGTTGGAGTCGCGAACCGCGGAGGCGGCGCCGGTTCCGCGGCGCTGCAACTGTCGTGGCTGCACTCCGTGCAGTTCGGTGGCAGCTACATCGCCCTCGATCGCGGCTATTGGTCGGAGGCCGGCCTCGACGTCTCACTGCTGCAGGGAGGTCCCAACGCCCCGGTTGAGCCGCCCGTCGTGTCGGGTCAGGCGCTCGTCGGCGTCTCGGCTGTCGACTTCGCCGCGGCCGCCGTCGCGGAAGGCGCGACGTTCAAGATCATCGGGGCCGCGATGCAGAACAACCCCACCGTCATCGCGTCGCTCCCCGACAACCCTGTCAACGAGCCGGGTGACCTGCTCGGCAAGCGCATCGGCATGGCGCTGGCGAACGTTCCCGCGCTCGAGACGCTGTGCACGCTCAACAACATCGACGTGAACGAGATTGAGATCGTGCCAACGCAGTACACGGCGCAGCCCCTCACCTCAGGCGAAGTCGACTGCCTGCTCTGCTGGGAAACCGACCTTCCCGTCGCCATGGAGGTGCAGGGCGTCGAGTCGGTCACGATGCTCATGGCCGACTTCGGCTTCACGCTGCAGTCGCAGACCTACATCGCGACAGAAGAGAGCCTCCGCGATCGCCGCGACGAGGTCGTCGCCATGATGGCCGGCGAGGTGCGTGGGTGGGAGGAGTACCGGCGCGACACCGATGCGGCCGCCGCGCTGTCGGTCGAGATGTTCCCCGACGCGGGCCTCGACCTCGAGACGCAGCGACTGCAGGCCGCACGCCAGGTGCCGCTGATGTTCTCGGAGCTGACCGACGAGATCGGCTTCGGCTTCTGGAACGACGACGTCATCGCCTCGAACATCGAGACGCTCGCGCTGCTCGGCCAGACCGTGACCCCTGACCTGTGGGACACCTCAATTCTGGAAGAAGTGCATGGAAGCTGACCGCGGCGTCGGCGTCGGCGTCGCCGTCGAGGTGGCGGTCGCCACCAAGGTCTACGCGGGCGGCACCGACGCCCTCCAGGCAACCAGCCTCACCCTCGAGGCGGGACGAACGACAGCGCTCGTCGGCCCGTCGGGGTGCGGCAAGTCAACGCTCCTCCGCATGATCGCGGGGCTTGAGGCCCCCACGGCCGGACGCGTGACCCTCGACGGCGAGGCGCCGGAGGTGTTGCAGCGTCGCGGCGAGCTGGCGGTGGCGTTTCAAGACCCGTCGCTGCTGCCGTGGCGCAGCGTCGCCCAAAACATTGAGCTGGCGCTCGACCTGGCCCGACTGCCCCGCAACGACGACCGCGTCGCCGAGCTCATCGCGTTGGTGGGGCTCGATGGCTTTGCGACGGCCACGCCCGCCGAACTCTCGGGCGGCATGCGCCAGCGTGCGGCAATAGCCCGCGCGCTCGTCACGGCCCCCCGGTTGCTGCTGCTCGACGAGCCCTTCGGCGCCGTCGACGAGCTCACGCGCCACGAGCTCGCCCGCGAGCTTCCCGCGCTGTGGGAAGGGGGCGGCACCACCACGCTGCTCGTCACCCACTCGGTGGCCGAAGCAGTGCGGCTCGCCGATCGCGTCATCGTGCTCTCACCGCGTCCCGGCCGCGTGATCGCCGACATCCCCATCACGCTCACCCGGCCCCGCGGCGCGGAGAGCGCCGAGGCGGCCGCGCTTGAGCGCACCGTGCGTGACGCCCTCGAAGCGGGCCGCGCCGGCACCGCGGCAGGGCAGAACGCCGGATGAGCGCAGGGGCGACCGCGCGCATCCGACGTCCGATCACGGCTGCGCGACGCGATGCTGCGATCGGAACCGTCGGCGTCGTCATCGCCCTCGTCGTGTGGGAGCTCGCCGCACGGGCGCTGGAGGGCGGCTTTGCGTTGGCCGCTCCCACCGCCGTCGTTGCCTCGATCGTCGACAACGCCGGGCTGCTCGGCCGCGCGCTCGCCGCGACCGGCACCACGGCCCTTCTGGGGTTTGTCATCGGCAACGGCGCCGCGGTCGCGCTCGGTGCCCTCGCCGCCGCCTGGCCGCGCAGTGAGCGCACGATCACCGGTCTCGCCCTCATCGTGGTCTGCCTGCCGCTTGTTGCCACCGCACCCCTGCTGCGCGTGCTGCTCGGCCAAGGAGACGGGCCCTCGATCGCCCTGGCGGCGCTATCGGTGTACTACACGACGCTCATCCCGCTACTCGTTGGTCTGCGGGCGGTGCCCTCAACGTGGCTCGACCTCGTGCAGGTCGCCGGGCGGGGCCCGCTGACGGCACTCGTTACCGTCCGCGCCCGCGCATCTCTGCCCTACCTCGCCGCCGGCCTGCAGATCGCCGCCCCCGCCGCCTTCCTCGGCGCCATGGTCGGCGAGTTCACGGGCGCCGAGCGGGGGCTCGGCGTGCTGACGATTCGCGCCGCGCGCGACCTCGACGTCGACCTCACGTGGGCGCTGGCGACCATCGCGGCGGTCATCTCCATGGCCGCCTACGGGCTGATCGGAATCATCGCGCGTCGGCTCGCCGGGGGCGAACCGCCCACGATCCTCGCAGCGCCACGCCTCGGCTCCGGCCGCGGCCGGCTTCGCGCCACTCTCGTCGGGGCGGGGTCAGCCGTCATCGCCGCCATCGTGCTGTGGTGGGGCGGCATCGTCGCATTCGACATCACACCGTTCGTCGCCCGCACCCCAATCGACGTGATCGGAATCGTCACGGGCACCCGCGACGGCGGCGAAACGCGCGACGCCCTGCTCGGTGCGCTCGCCGAGACCGCCGTCTTCGTCGTCCCCGGCTACCTGGCTGGCCTGCTGGCAGGTCTCGCCCTCGCGATCCTCGTCGTCCTCGTCCCCGGGACGACGGGCGCCGTCATGCCGATCGCCATCGCTCTGCGCTCAGTCCCGATCGTCACGACGGTGCCGCTCATCGTGCTGCTGCTCGGGCGAGGCCCGGTCGGCGCGATCGCCATCACCGCCGTGATGGTGTTCTTCCCCACGCTCGTCGCGTGCCTACACGGGCTACGGCGTGCACCCGGGCAGGTGCTCGACGTCATGAAGGTCTACGCGACGCCCGCGTGGCGTGTCCTCCTTCAGGCGCGCATCCCGGCCATGTTGCCCGCGTTCTTCGCGGCGGCACGGATGGGCGTCCCTGCCGCGGTGCTCGCCGTCACCGCCGCAGAGTGGCTGGCCACGGGAACCGGCATCGGTGCGCTCATGGCTCTCAGCGCCTCCCTGTCGGACTACGACGTGCTCGCAGGCGCCGTCGTCATTGTGACCGTCATCTCGGCCGTCGGTTATGCGCTGGTCGGTGCGATCGAGACCCGCGTGCTTGCCCGCTACGCGCCCGAGCAGTCCGGCTGATGCGCGCAGCATTTGCCATACCCGGCGACCTTCAGACGGTCACGGGGGGCTACCTCTACGAGAAGCACTTGCTCGAGGGGCTGACCGCGCTCGGGGTCGACATGACGCACGTGCGGGTGGGCGACAGCTTCCCCCGGCCCACCGCATCGCATGCCGAGGAGGCAAGCAGAGCGATGCGGTCCGTCCCCTCCGAGCTGCCCCTCATCATCGACGGCCTCGTCTTCGGCTCTCTGCCGACCACGCTGATGTCCACGATCACCGCCCCGATCGTCGCGATGATTCACCACCCGCTCGCGCACGAGGAGGGGCTCGACGCCGCGACCCGCGAGCACCTCTTTCGCACCGAGCGCGACAACCTGGCGCTCGCGCGCGCTGTGCTCGTGCCGAGCCCGCACACGGCGCGCATCCTCACCGCCGAGTACGGGGTCGACCCGTCGCGCGTCACGATCGCTCGGCCGGGCACAGAGCAGCCACACCGACCCCCCGCACCCAGTGAGCCGCCGGTGATCCTGTCGGTGGGCATCCAGCACCCCCGCAAAGGCCACGACGTGCTGCTGCGCGCGCTGGCTCGGCTGACCGATCTCGACTGGCACGCCGTCATCGTCGGCACCCCGTACGACCCGCCGCACGTCGCCGAGCTGGCGCGCCTGCACCGCACGCTCGGGTTGGCCGGGCGCGTCGAGCTTGCGGGAGCGGTCTCCGACGACACACGCGACGAGCTGTATGCCCGCGCGAGCATCTTCGCGCTGGCGACCCGCTACGAGGGCTACGGGCTCGTCTTCGACGAGGCCCTCGCCTGGGGGCTGCCCATCGTCTCGTGTGCCACCGGGGCGGTGCCCGAGACGGTTCCCCCCGACGCCGGGATGCTCGTGGCCGTCGGCGACGATGGTGCGCTCGCCGACGCCCTCCGCCTCCTGCTCACCGAACCCGAGCGCCGTCACGCGCTCGCTACGGCGGCGGCCACGGCGGGAGCGGCGCTGCCCACGTGGCACGACACGTGCTCGATCGCGCGCGGCGTGCTCGCGAGCCTGCAGTAACCGCGCCCGTGCCGGGCGTGGGGGGGGTCGCGGCTCTGCGCCACGAAAAAAGCCCCCCACCCGTGAGGGTGAGGGGCTTTCGCAGCGAGTTGCGGGGGCAGGATTTGAACCTACGACCTCCGGGTTATGAGCCCGGCGAGCTACCGAACTGCTCCACCCCGCGGCGTGCTTTCAGGTTACCACGGGGTGGACAGCGGGGTCGAATCGGGCGTGGTGCGTTCGTTGCCGACCGCGGTGTCGATGCCGGTGCTACAGCATCGACTGCGGCCCTGACTCGCTCCAGGCGAGCATGAGCTTGCGCTGAGCACTGTCGGCAAGCTTCGAGAGCACCTCGACGTCGAAGGGACTCGACGGTTTCGGGTGGGTGTCTCGCACCGAGAAGTAGGCGATCGTCTCGCCGCTGAGGGCGCGGATCGGAACCTCGAGCACGAAGGCCGGCGTCGCGACGATGTCGCCGAACGAAGCGATGGGAAGGCGACCAATCTCGGTCTCAACCTCGATGCGCGCTTCCGACACCATGAGCGATGCCGCCGCGACACACGTCAGTTGTTCGAGCGCGCCGTGAACCGTCGAGAAACGCTCGAGGTACTCGCCTTGTGCGTCCACAACAGTCATTCCTGTCCAACGGTCGATGGTGACCATTTGACATTACCTTTCCCAGCCCCTGCGACGACGATAATCGCTCACGCGAAAGACATTCAGTCCCAACATGGGGAACCCCCGACCGGAGGACAGACGAAGGGGTCTGCCTCCCGCCGGGGGTTCCGTCACGCGGGGTGGATGGGCGCTACTCGCTGAGCGCGATCGCGCGCTCCAGAGCCTCCTGCAGGCGTGCATCCGCCTCAGCAGCGGCGACGAGGTCGTTGTTGCGGTAGGCCTCCTCGCGATCGAGCAGCGCGTTGCGCGCGTCGATCAGAGCCAACTGCAGCGGGTCGTCCGTCGTCGGCGGAGCCGGGGTCTCCGGGTCCTCCGGCGCCTCGGGATCGACCGGGGCCTCGGGGTCGAGCGGCGGCTCGACCGGGTCGACACCGGTATCACCGGCATCCGCGCCGGAGTCGCCCCCAAACAGCACGTCGAGCGCCTCGTCGAGCGTGTCTTCGAACGCGATGTCGTCACCGAAGGCCACGAGCACACGACGCAGGAGCGGGAAGCTCGTGTCACCCGTCGACTGCACGTAGACGGGCTGCACGTAGAGCAGTCCGCCACCCACGGGGAGCGTCAGCAGGTTTCCGCTGATGACCTCGGTCTGACCCTGACGCAGCAAGTTCAGCTGCTGACCGACGTTGGCGTCGGAGTCGAACTGGGCCTGCACCTGGCCGGGGCCGGGGATCGTCGCCTGGCGCGGCAGACGCAGCAGCGTCAGCTTGCCGTAGTCGTCGCCCGCGTCGGCGTTCGCGGCGAGGTAGCCGAAGAGCACGTTGCGCTGGTTCTCGCCGGTTGCCGCCGGGATGAACGTCGAGTACAGCGTGAACGACGGGTCGTCGCTGCCCGGAACCTGCATCGTCAGGTAGTACGGCGGCTGCAGCGTCGGGTTGTTCGGGTTCGACGTCGGGTCGTTCGGGGTGCGCCACTCGTCGTCGGTGGCGAAGAACGAGCCCGGCTCGGTCACGTGGTAGCGGCCGAGGATGTTGCGCTGCACCTTGAACAGGTCGCTCGGGTACCGCACCTGGCTGAGCAGCGCGTCCGACATCTCGTCGGCCGACTCGAGCGTGTTCGGGAAGATGCTCTGCCACGTCTGCAGAACAGGGTCTTCCGTGTCCCACGCGTACAGCGTCACGGAGCCGTCGTATGCGTCGACCGTCGCCTTCACCGAGTTACGGATGTAGTTGATGTTGTCGATCGGGAACTGCGGCGCCGGTGTGTACGTGTCGGCGATCGCCGCCGACAGCGCAACAGAGGTCGAGTACGGGTAGTTCGCCGTCGTCGTGTAGCCGTCGACGATCCACTTGATGCGTCCGTCGATGATCGCCGGGTAGGGGTCGTTGTCGAGCGTCAGGTACGGCGCGGCACGCTGCACGCGGGTCAACGGGTCGCGGTCGTAGAGGATCTGCGACTGGTCGTTCACCTGGTTCGACAGAAGGATCTCGGTCGACTGGAACGTGATGGCGTAGATGAGGCGCTTGAAGACGTTGTCGAGCGCAGGGCCGCCGTCACCGGTGAAGGTGTAGCGAGCGTTGCCCGACGCGTCGATGTTCTCGTCGCTGCCCACCTCGCCCTCGGCGGGGAAGTCGAGCTCTTGAGGCTCGGCTCCCTCCGGCGCGCCGACGATCGAGTACGTCGGAGAGAACTCGCCGAAGTAGATGCGCGGCTCGTACTCACCGAGCTGCTCGGTGAGCACACCACCCACCGGAATGCCCTGCTCGAGGAAGACCGGCTGACCGTCGTCGGAGCGCTGGTTGCCGAAGGCGGCCACGAGGCCGTAGCCGTGGGTGAAGACGATGCGCTGGTTGACCCAGTTCTGCGCCGACTGGCCGTCGGGGTTCAGCTCGCGCACGGCGAGAACCGTGTCTTGCGTCTGACCGTCGATCTCGTAGCGACCCACGTCGAGGAAGGGCGGGAACTGGTAGAACTGGCGGAACTGCTCGAGCTGCGCGAACGCCGGCGAAACCAGTGCGGGGTCGATGATGCGGATGTTCGCCGTGGTCTCGGCGTCTTCGCGCAGGGCGCCCGCCTCCGCCTCGGTCACCGCGTTGTACGGGACCTCGACGATGTCGGCGACACCGTAGGCATCGCGGGTGAAGTCGATGTTCCGCTGGATGAACTGAGCCTCGAGCTCGCGCTCGCTCGGCACGACCTGGAACTGCTGCACGAGTCCCGGGTAGCCGGTGCCGATGATGAGGCTGCTGACGATCAGCAGCGCGGTGCCGATGACGGGGAACCGCCAGCGGCCAATGATGGCCGTAACGAAGAACAGAATCGCGACCAGGATGGCGATGCCGGCGAGAATCGCGCGACCCGGAATCGTTGCGTTGACCTCGGTGTAGCCGGCACCGGCGGCCAGGAAGCCCACACTCGGCTCGACGGCAGCGGCGTACTGGTCGAACCAGTTCGATACCCCCTGCAGAGCGACGTAGACGCCGGCGGTCACCGCCAGCTGGATGCGCGCGGTGCGGCTGATGCGCACCTCGCGGCCGCTCACGCGGATCGCCCCGTACAGGTATCCCGTGGCGGCAGCCGCGATCAGCGACAGCAGCACGGCGGCCGAGGCGAAGGCGATGACGCCCCGCCAGAAGGGCAGCTCGAAGACGAAGAAGCCGACGTCGAAGCCGAACTCGGGGTCGGCGATGCCGAAGGGCGTGCGGTTCCACCACTGCAGCACGGTGGGCCAGCTGGAGGCTGCGGCAACACCGGCGAAGAGGCCGAGCACGCCCGGGATACCGAGCATCGCGACCTTGCGCAGCGGCTCAACGACCTCCTGGTACCGGTCGAGCTGCGACGAGAGCTTCGCGTACATCGGCCGGGTGCGGTAGGCGAGCTGCAGGCTGATCCACACGGGCAGGAACATCGCGATGAAGCCGACGAGGAACATCGCCGTCGTCGCGATCCAGCGCGTGGTGAGGACGTTCAGGAAGCCGAGCTGGTCGTACCAGAGAACGTCGGTGTAGAAGTTGGCGAAGACGAAGAACAGAACGACGAGCGCCGCCAGGATTCCGGCGGAGATCGCGAGAGTGGATCTCTGGCGGTTGGCGGGCGGCGTTGCAGTGGACGTCACGTCGGGATCTCCCGGGGTTGGTGGGCACTCGCTTCCAGACTAGTGGGAGCAAGCTGAACGCCTACCGGGGCGTCACCTAGAGTCCGCAGCGAGCGAAATCCGCGGTCGACGCACCCTCGCCTACGGCCTGGAGCACGGCGATCGCCTCGTCCAGCGTCGCGACCGGGTAGACATCCAAATCACCCGGAATGTTGCCGGTGATCTCGTCACAGTTGCCGGCGGGCGCAAGAAAGACGTCGGCGCCGACGCCCTCGGCCGCGAACATCTTCTGCACCACACCGCCAATGCGGCCGACACTGCCATCAGCTGCGATCGTGCCGGTACCGGCGACGTCGGCCCCGCCCGCGAGCGATCCGGGCGTGAGCTTGTCGATGATGCCGAGTGCGAACATCATGCCGGCGCTCGGCCCGCCCACGCTGTCGAGGCGAATGCGCACGTCGATTGGGAACTCGTACTCGCCCGCGATCAGCACGCCGATGACCGGCACCCGGTCAGCACCCTCCGAGAGCTCGGGGGTGACCGACAAAACCTGCTGCTCGCCGCCCCGGCGCACCGTGATCTCGGCAGCGCCACCGACGCCGTTGGTGGCGATCTCGTCGCGCAGAGCCGTGACGTCACGCACCGGCACCCCGTTGACCGCCACGATCTCGTCGTCGGCCTGCACCGTTCCCTCGGCCGGGCTGCCCTCGACGACATCGACGACGATCAGGCGCGATTCGTAGGGCTCGCCGAGGGCCCGCAGGGCGGCGGCGACGGCCTCCTGCTGCGAGTTCTCCATGTCAACCCGGGACTGCTCGCGGCGCTGCTCGGTCGTGACCCCCTCGGGGAACACCTGGTCGACGGGGACGACCGACTGCGACGGCGTGACGAACGCACGCATGACCTCGAACCAGTTCGGCGAGCTCTCGCGGTTGCCGAGGACGTTGACGGTGAGCAGGCTCAGCGACCCCTCGGTCGGGTACGTCGTCTCGTTCGGGATCTCGATCAGCGGCACCTCGTCGCCGTCGACGGTGACCGAACCCAGGGTGTCGAAGACGGGGCCGGGGCGCTCGATGACGTACGGGGACGGCAGAATCGCGAGCCCCAGCATCCCGAAGACGGTGACGGCCATCATCAACAGGCCCACGCGACGGCCACCGCGGCGGACCGTCGACGAGACGCGCGCATCGTCGTCGTCGCTGAACAGGCTCACGCGTCTCCTTCGGGGCAATGGGTGATCGGGATGGGTGGTGCGGGGGCTGAACCGCGACTGTGAGCCCGGTCAGCCTACGGCGAACGCCCGGGGCTCGCGGGGCACAACCGCATTAGCGTAGGAACCATGGCTGAGAACCCCCTCGGGGCGAACGACGACGAGTTCCGCGACATGATGCGCAAATTCCTGTCCGGGGAGGGCGACATGGACCCGTCGAAGCTGGCGGGCGCCGCGGGCCTGCCCTCCGACCCGGTCATGATGGCGCGCCTCATGGGGCAGCTGCGCAAGGCGATGAACGCCTCGGGCGACGGCATCGACTGGCAGACCGCCCGCGAGGAGGCCGGCCGCATCGCCGCGGAGGGCTCGACGCGCACGAGCGACCTCGAGCTCGACCGTCTGCGGCAGGCGCTCAGCGTCGCCGCGCTCTGGCTCGACGAGGCAACCACGATCACGCAACTGACGAGCGAGCCGGCGCTGCTGACCCGCGCCGAGTGGGCGCACCAGACGATGCCCGTCTGGACAGAGCTCGCCGACCCGGTGGCGAACTCGATCGCCGATTCGATGACGACCGTGCTCGCCGAGCAGGTTCCCGAAGAACTGAAGGGGATGCTCGCGGGCGCCACCCAGATGATGCGCCAGGTCGGCGGCGCCCTCTTCGCACTGCAGCTCGGTCAGGTGATCGGGCGCTTGTCGGCAGAGGTCGTCTCGGGCGGCGACATCGGCATTCCGCTGCTACCCGGGCGGGACGAGACCGAGGTGCAGGCGGCGATGCTGCCGCAGAACGTCACGGCGTTCGGCACCGACCTCGACATCCCGACCGATCAGATTCAGCTGTACCTGGCGGTTCGTGAGCTCGCGCACGCGCGCCTCTTCCGGCACGCCCGCTGGCTGCGCGCCCACCTGACGAGCGCCATCACGGATGCCACGCGCGGAACCCGGATCAGAACGGATCGACTGGAGGCGCTCGCCGCCGACTTCGACCCCCAGAACCTCGACGGCCTGCGGGAGCTGCTCACGAGCGGCGAGCTGATCGAGCCGAAGTCCGAATCGCAGCAGCAGGCGCTTGGCCGGCTCGAGACGACGCTCGCGCTGATCGAGGGCTGGGTCGACGTGGTGACGGCTGACGCGACCCGGCGCATCCCGAAGGCCGACGCGGTCGCCGAGATGGTGCGCCGCCGCCGCGCGTCGGGCGGGCCGGGCGAACGCGCCTTCGCGACGCTCGTCGGCCTCGAGCTGCGCCCCCGGCGCCTCCGCGAGGCGGCCGCCTTCTGGCGCGCGGTCACCGACGCCGTCGGGGCGGATGCCCGCGACGGCCTGTGGGCGCACCCCGACATCATGCCGACCGCGGCCGACATCGACGACCCGGATGCGCGCATCCGGTCAATGACGGAGGCCACGACCGAGCCCGATGCGCTCGACAAGGCGCTCAGCGATCTGCTCGCCGACGAGGGCGACCGCCCCGTCGAGCGCGGCCCCGGCGAGGCGCCGGACGAGCCGCCGTCGAGCGCCGAACCGACCGCCTGATCCGGCGCCCGGCAGGAGGTCCGGCCGGAGCCGCGTGCGGGGGTAGTTGGCGCGGGTGACGGCGGGTGTGCACAACGCCCCCGCACGGCGACGCCCGCGGCGCATCATGTGCGCCATGATCCTGCGCCTCGACCCCCGCCGCGCGCTCGTTTGGCGCGACCCCCGCACCGTACAGATCGGCGTCGACCCCGTGGTCGTCGTGGTGGACGACGTGGGCGATGGCGAGGCCCGACTGATCGCGGCGCTGTCGACCGGGGTCACCCGCGATGGGCTCGACGTGCTCGCCGAACTCGCACGCGTCTCACCCGAGCGCGTGACGCGTCTCGTCGAGCGGCTCTCGCCAGCGTTCGCTCCGCCCGCCACCGAGGCGACGCGCCCACGGCTCGCCGTCATCGGGGAGGCGACGGGGGCGACGGGCCGCATCGCCGGGCTGCTCGCGAGCGCGGGCTTCCGCGTGGTCACGGCCGCGCGGGGCGACGACCTCGACGCGCGCGACGTCGCGGCCGTGGTGCTCGTCAGCCACCACGTGATCGATCCGCTGGAGCACACGCGCTGGCTGAACCGCGACGTGCTGCATCTGCCGGTCGTCTTCGGTGAGCTCGCGGTGACCGTGGGGCCCCTCGTCGACCCGGGGCTGACGCCGTGCCTGGCCTGCGTGGAACAGCAGCGCACCGACGCCGACCCCGCCTGGCCCGCGATCGGCACTCAGTTGTGGCGCACGCAAGCGGCCGCCGACACCGAGCTCGCGGCGACCGAGGCGGCGCTCGAGATCGTGCGCATTCTCGCCGAGCGCTCGCCCCGACAGGTGCGACTCGACACCGAGACCGGCGAGCGATCCGAGCGCGCGTGGGGCCCGAGCCCGCGCTGCGGCTGCCGGGGGCTCGAACTCAGCGCCGTGACGCCGATCGCGGCGGGCTGAGCTCGGCGAGGAAGCGGCTGGGGCTGCGCTCGCCCCGGCTGCTGGGCCCGGTGGCGGCCCACGACAGCGCGAGGGTGCGTCGGGCACGGGTCAGGCCCACGTACAGCAGGCGGCGTTCTTCGTCGATCGCGGCAAGGTCGGTGCCGGCGTAGCTAATCGGCACGAGCCCTTCCGACAGGCCGACGAGGTGCACGTGATCCCACTCGAGACCCTTCGCCGCGTGCAGGGTCGAGAGCGTCACCGCCGAGATCGTCGGCGCGTGCTGCTGCTCGGCGCGCGTGCGCAGCTCGTCGACGAACTGGCCGAGCGTCGTGCCCGCGGGGGCTTCTTCGGCGAGCGCCAGCAGGGCGTTCATGGCGTCCCAGCGCGCCCGCTCGGCGCCCCCGCCGATGGGCGGGTCTTGGCGCCAGCCGAGCCCGCGCAGCACGTCGCTCACGCTCTTGAACAGCGGTTCGTCGCCGACGGCAACCGATGCGCCGCGCAGCAACAGCATCGCCTGGCGCACTTCGGGCTGGTCGAAGAATCGGCTGTTCGCTCGCGACTGCACGGGAACGTTCTGGCGGCGCAGGGCGGCCTCGAGCGCGATCGACTGCGTGTTGATGCGGTACAGCACGGCGATCGATTCGGGCGCGGCGCCGTCGGCGATGCGCTGGGCGACCTGCTCGGCGACGTACTGGGCCTCGGTCACGTCGTCGCCGAATTGCCGGATGCTCGGGGCAGGCCCCGACGCCCCGTCGCGCGCCGCGCGCAGCGTCAGCGCCCCGGGCCTGCCGCGCATGAGCCGGTTCGCGCTGTCAACGATCTGGGTCGTCGAGCGGTAGTTGTCTTCCAGCCGAACCAGGGCAGCCTCGGGGTACTCGTCGCCGAACCGCACGAGGTAGTCGCTCGTCGCCCCGGCGAACGAATAAATGGTCTGCGAGGCGTCGCCGACCACGCACAGTTCGCGGCGGCCGCCGAGCCACAGCGTCAGCAGGTCGTGCTGCAGGGGCGACACGTCTTGGTACTCGTCGACGACGAAGAAGCGGTACTGCTCGCGCACCTGCTCGGCGACGCGCGCTTCGTTCTCGAGCATCCCCGCGGTGGCGAGCAGAACATCCTCAAAATCGATCTGCCGGCGCTCGTCTTTGACCGCTTCGTAGCGCTTCTGGAGGTCGACGACCTGCTCGACGGTCAATCCGCCGGGCAGCCCGCGGCTCGGGGCCCGCACGGCGTACTCGTCGATCGACAGGCGGCTGACCTTGCGCCACTCGATCTCGGCGGCGAGGTCGCGCAGCGCGGCCGTGTCGACGCGGATCTTCAGTGTCTGCGCCGCCTGCCCGAGCAGCTGCGCCTTGCCGTCGAGCACGCGCGGCGGCGCGCCACCCACGACGGTGGGCCAGAAGTAGGCCAATTGGCGCAGGGCCGCCGAGTGGAAGGTGCGGGCCGAGACCCCCTCCGCGCCCAGGGCCCGCAGCCGGCCGAGCAACTCGCCCGCCGCCCGGGTCGTGAAGGTGAGCGCCATGACGCGGCGCGGGTCATAGGCGCCGGTGGCCACCCCGTAGGCGATGCGGTGCGTGATGGCGCGGGTCTTACCCGTGCCGGCGCCGGCGAGCACGCAGACCGGGCCGACCAGCGCCTCGGCGACCTCGCGCTGGCGGTCGTCGAGCTGGGCGAGCAGGCGGTCGGCGGTGACGGTGGTCATGCGGGAAGGGGCTCGCCGAACCAGTCTTCGATGATGGCGCGCGCGATCGAGGTACGGCTCGGCAGCACGATGTCGTTCAGGCTCGCGGCCAGCTCGTCGCGGCTGAACCAGCGCAGGTCAAGAATCTCGGTGCCGTCGGGGCGCAGCGAGCTTGCCCGAGCGGTGTCGAGCGTGGCCCGGAAGCCGAGCATGAGCGAGGCCGGGAACGGCCACGGCTGCGAGCCGACGTACTGCGGGTCGACCACGGTGAGGCCCGACTCTTCGAACACTTCGCGCACGACGGCGGCCTCGAGCGACTCTCCCGGCTCGACGAAGCCGGCGAGCAGCGAGAAGCGGTTCGTCTCCCACTGGGCGTTGCTGCCGAGCACGAGGCGGTCGTGTTCGTCGGTCACGCCCACGATGATCGCCGCGTCGGTGCGCGGGAAGATCTCGCGGCCCGTCTCGACGTCAACACGCACCCAGCCGCCCCGACCTGGCTCGGTGGGGTTGCCCGTGCGCGGCGAGAATTCGTGGGTCGCGTGCCAATTGGCGATGCCGAGCGCCTCGATCGCGAGGCCTGCATCGCGGTCACAGAGCTGATGGCCGAAGGTGCGGGGGTTGCCCCAGCGCACCATGTCGGCGGCAAGGGTGGGGCCCGCGTTGTCGTCGACGACGACCGCGACGATCGGCGAACCGGCGGGGATGCCCGTGGCCGCGTCGTCGTCATCGATCGTTTTCCCCAGGTAGATGCGCAGGGCATCCGCGGGAAGCTGATCGGGGGTGAGAAAGGCGAGCGCGGGCTCAGTCGCCGGAGTGAGCAAGACTTCGCCGCGCCACAGCGCGAGCACGCGGGTGCGGGAATCGGCCCACAGCTCGTCGAACAGGTGCGGACGCTCGCGGGTGAGGTGGTCGCGGTCGATGCGGTACCGCGACAGCGGCAACGACGCGGTGAGCGAGCGGTGCATGAAACTCCCGGAAATCGGACGTGCGAGAGCCGGACGTGCGAACCGGACCGTGTGGCGCGCGCCGCCTCGTGGGCCCCGCGCACCTACCCTGGTGGGCATGGCCAGGACCCCCCTCACTCTAGCCGCGCTCGCGACGGCAGCCGTTCCCGGCCTCGACGTCGTTAAGGCCGAACGGCTCGGCAGCACCGGGGGCGACGCCGATGTGGCGATGCTCGCCGCCCGCGACGGGCGCACGCTCGTGATGCGCATGCCGCGCACGCCGGCCGCCGAGCAGCAGCAGTCGGCCGACCTCGTCGCCCTGCGGGCGCTCAGCGACGGCGTACGCGCGCGCCTGCCCTTCGCCGTGCCACGCATCATCGGGCAGACGCTGCTCGGCGGCGTGCGGGGCGTGGTGACCGACTATCTCGACGGAACATCGCTGCACTTGCAACGAATCACCCCCGGGCAGGCAGCCTCAATCGGGCGCGCGATCGCCGCCGTGCACGCGCTGCCGACGAGCGTGGTCAGCGACGTCGGGCTTCCGCAGTGGCGCCCCGTCGACGTCGTGCGCGAGGCCGTCGCGACCCTCGACCGCGCGGCGGCGACCGGGCTGGTTCCGGCGTCGCTGCTGACCCGCTGGGAGTCTGCCGCGGAAGACCAGAGTCTCTGGCAGTTCACCCCCACTGTCATCAACGGCTCGCTCAGCGCCGCGTCGCTGCTAGCCATTGGCGAGACCATCACGGGCGTGCTCGGCTGGTCGCGCCTGCAGGTGGGTGACCCCGCGCGCGACCTGTTCTGGATCCTCGGCTCGGCCGACCCGGCCGTGCCCGAAGCAGCCTTCGACGCGTACACGCAGGCGCGCGGCGTCAACGACCGCCAGGTGGTCGCGCGTGCGACATTCGCGGCCGAGCTCGAAGTGGCGCGCTGGCTGCTGCACGGCACCGATCAGCGGTCGACCGAGATCGTCGACGATGCCGTCGAAATGCTGCACGCGCTGCTCGACCGCGTCGGCGGCGACGTCATGCACCCGCTCGCCCGCTCGGTCGACGGAGCGGAGCGCCGCTCGGGCAGCCTCACCGAGGCGATCGACCTCGCCGACGGCGACCTCGCCGAGCGCTCGGTCGACGCGGCAAAGCCCCGCGGTGATGCGGGCGGGGCCCCGTCAGCGCGCTCGTCGCTGCTCGACGGCGTCGACGAGGGCCGCGAATAGCCGCAGGTCGTCGGGCGACTCTTCGGGATGCCACTGCACGGCCACCCCAAAACTCATGCCGTCGATGTCGACCGCCTGAACGACGCCGTCATCGCCGCGCGCGCTCACCGTGAGGCCGTCGGCCACGCGGTCGAGCGCCTGGTGGTGGTAGCTCTTCACGGTCAGCTGCTCGCCCACGATGCCGGCGAGTCTGCTGCCCGGCTCGACGAGCACCGGGTTGTCGGCAAACACCGCGCCCCCGTAGCTGTAGCGGTTCGAGCCGATCACGTCGGGCAGGTGCTGAATGAGCGTCCCGCCGAGCGCCACATTGAGGATCTGCAGGCCGCGGCAGATGCCGAGGAAGGGCAGATCGCGGGCAATCGCGGCCCGCACGAGCGCGATCTCCCAGGCGTCGCGGTCGGGGCGCGGGGCGTCGTTGTCGGGATGCGGGTCTTGGCCATAGAGGCGCGCATCCACGTCTTTGCCGCCCGTGATGATGAGGGCGTCGACGGCGTCGAGAACGCGCGCAACCGCATCCTCACTCGCCGGTTGTGGGGGCAAGGCGACGAAGGCGGCGCCCGCCCCGAGAACGCAGTCGGAGTAGACGCGCGGCAGGACGGCGGCGGGGCGGTCCCAGAGACCCATCGCGGCCTGCTCCATGTAGGAGCTCAGGCCAATCAGTACCGTCATCGATGCGCCCGCTCAGCTGGCCTGCGGCGCGATCGACCGCAGAATGATCGCCTTGCCGCGCTGGACCGCGCGGACCAACTCTGACTGCCGAACCCCCAGGTCTTGCGAGACGTCGGAGTAGGAGCGCCCGTCGACGAGGATGCCCGTCATGCCGGCACGGAGGTCGGCGGGCAGCGCGGCGATCGCGGCGAGCAGTCGCTCGCGCTCGATCGCGGCAAACGCCGCCTCATCGACCGGATGCTCGGGTGAGACATCGAGGTCGAATGCGTCGGTGGTCATGATGGGCTCCTCATCGACGGGCGAATAGGCGGGCAGATTAGCTCGCGAAGTCCTTCACGAGCTGCTCGTTCTTCGGGCGCACCGCCGAGACGATGAACCCGACGGCGAGCGCGATGAACGGCAACAGCACCAGGAACCAGCCGAGACCGTTCAGCGCCCAGGCGCTCTCGGGCAGCGACGGGTCGACGTCGGCCGGGGCCGTTCCGGCGAGCAGGTTGAACCGCGACATGAGCAGGTACAGGCCAAGGGCAAGCAGCACGGCACTGAGCGCGGGGGCAATCTTGGTTTGCCAGACGCCGCCCTCGCCGCGTGAAGCGAAGTGCCGGATGACCGCGATCGAGACGAGAATTTCGACCGTGACGATCGCGATGACCGTGACGGAGCTCATCCAGAAGAACAGGTTGCCCACCGGGTCGAGCTGCGCGATCGCGAAGATCACCATGACGAGCGCGGCGAGCGCCGAGGTCACGATGACGCCGCCGACGGGGGCGCCCTGCGCGTTCGTCGCCGCGAGGCGCTTCGGCAGCACGCCGCCGCGGCCGAGGGCGAAGAAGTAGCGCGACGCCGCGTTCTGGAAGGCGAGCAGGCCCGCGAAGAGGCTCGTCAACACGAGCACCGCCATGGGCGCGATGAGCCAGCCGCCGACGTACTGCTCGGCGAGGCTAAACAGCACGCCCTCCGGCGTCGCGAGCCCGTCGGAACGCTCGAGCACCTCGTCGATGACACCGCCGGCGCCCATGCCCGTCACCATGCCGAAGGACACGACGGCGAACAGGATGCTGATCACCGCGATCGCGACGTAGGTCGCGACGGGAACGGTGCGCTTCGGATCGGTCGACTCTTCGCCGTAGATCGCCGTCGCCTCGAATCCGATAAAGCTGGCGAAGGCAAAGGCGAGCGCGATGCCCGCGGTTCCGGCGAATCCGCCCGCGAAGACAGCGACCGGGCTGAAGGAGGCGGCAAAATCGCTGCCCTCGGGCCCGCCGCTCGCGAGGGACGCGATGCCGACGACGAGCAGCACGAGCACCTCGAGGGTCAGCAGCACGCCGAGCAACTTCGCACCGACGTCAACGCTCAAGAGCGAGAGCCCCGTGACGAGTGCCCAGCCGATGAACGACCAGACGTACCAGGGCAGATCGAGGCCGATGCTCGCCATCGTGCCGCCCATGACGGCGCCGAAGAATCCGTAGATCGCGAGCTGGATGGTGACGTAGGCGACGACGGCGGCGAACGCGCTGGCGACGCCGGCATTCACCCCGAGGCCCTTGCCGACGTAGGCAAAGAACGCGCCGGTGTTTGTCATGGTGCGGCTCATGGCGGCGTAGCCGACCGTGAAGAGCAGCAGCGTGAGGCCGACGGCGAGGTAGGCACCGGGCACGGCGGCGCCGTTGCCGAGCACCATGGCGACCGGCACTGCACCGGTCATGCCGATGAGCGGCGCGGCCGAGGCCACGACAAAGAACACGATGCCGGCAATGCCGATGCGGCCGCGCCTCAGCTGGCTGCCGGCGGAAGCGTGAGCGTGAGATCCGCCGGAAGCGGCGGTCGGGGTGGGTGTGGGGGTGGATTGATCGGACATAGAACTTCCCTGACTCCTCATTGAGCGGAAAATCGTTTGGGTCGAAACGATGTGCGATTAGCGTGACGGATGCGCGGGGCCGCGTCAAGCATCCGAACGCATCGATATGGGCGCATCGCGACGGCAAGTCGCCGGCGGTCGGGTGGCGCCCAATCGCGGGTGCGCATCCGCGAAAATTGCCTATCGTTTGTTTCCGAATGAATCGCTAGGCTGAGGGAATGGCTGACCTCACCGGCTTCATGGCCCCGAAAACCCCCACCGGCAAGAGCGCGATCGTGCCCGACATGCCGTGGTACTACTCCGGGACGCTACTCACCGCCGAGTACCGCACCGACCCCGCCAACGTCGCAGCCCTCCTCCCCGAGGGCCTCGAGCTCGCCGACGACGACCCGGGCGCTGTCGCGCTCATCTGGGCCGACTGGCAGTCATGCTCGGCGTCGGGCGCCGAGTTGCTCGACCCGCAGCGCTCGCAGTACCTCGAGACCTTCGCTGTCGTGCGCGTCAAGCGCGGGGAGACGACGTACACGCGCTGCGTCGCGATCTGGGTCACGAAAGACTTTGCGATCGCGCGCGGTTGGTTCCAGGGCTACCCGAAGAAGCTCGGCTCGATGGCCGTGACGCGCGTCATGAACGTCGGCCGCGCGGCGCCACGCCTCGCCCCGGGCGCTCGCATCGGGGCATCGCTCGCCGCCTACGATCACCGGCTCGCCTCGCTCGTCGTCACGCTCGAAGCCGAGAGCGAGACGAACGGCTTCGTCAATGGCCACCCCATGCTGCACTCGCGCTGGATGCCGTCGATCACCCCCGGTGCCGGCAACTCGATGGACCAGCTCATCACCATGAGCACCACCGACGCCGAGATCGGCGCGACCTGGCGCGGCGACTTCGACCTCGAGCTGTTCGACTCGCCCTGGGACGAACTCGCCTCGATCCTGCCCGTGCACGAGAAGATCGGCGCGTACTACCGCGAGGTGGGCGTGACGTTCAACGGCGGCACGCTCGTGCACGACCAGTCGAACCCGGCGGTGTAGGCGACCGCCCCAAGAACAGACGAAACGGGGATGCACGCACTGCGTGCATCCCCGTTCTTTCGTTCTCGGCAGTGCCGGTGATCAGAGATCCAGGAAGTACTCCTTGACCTCCCACTCGGTGACCTCGTCGGGGAGCTCTGCGCCGACCACCTCGGTGAAGCGCTCGATCTCGTCGCGCTTCATCACCTCGAAGACGTCGACGAGCGGGCCACCCATGAGCTCGATGAGACGCTCGTCGGCACGCAGGGCGTCGAGGGCGTCGCCGAGGGTCATCGGCAGCACGGGGCGCGACTCGTCTTCGTAGGCGTAGCCAACGGCGGCGGCCGGCGGCTCGAGCTCGCGGCGGATGCCGTCGAGGCCTGCCGCCAACAGCGCGGCGGTCATCAGGTAGGCGTTCGCCGCCCCGTCGCCGAGGCGGATCTCGAGGCGGGTGCCGCCGCCGCGCTCCGGCGGGATGCGCACCATCGCACTGCGGTTGTCGAGGCCCCAGTTGGCGCGGTACGGCGCGAGCGTGTCGGGTCCGAGGCGGCGGAAGGCGTTCACCGTGGGGTTGCAGATCGCGACCAGCGCGGGAGCGTGCTCCATGATGCCGGCGATCATGTGGCGGGCGGTCGCACTCAGGCCGTCGGGGGCCGAGGCGTCGTGCATCAGGTTCTCACCCGTGGGGCTCTCCACCGACAGGTGCAGGTGGAATCCGCTGCCGCCCTCGTCGCTCCACGGTTTGCCGGCGAAGGTGGCGGCCTGGCCGAGACGGGCGATGACGTCCTTGACGCCGGCCTTCAGCATCCAAATGCGGTCACAGGCGTCGAGCGCCTCGCTGTGCCAAATGTTGATCTCGTACTGGCTGGGGCTGAACTCGTGGTTGCCCGCGAACACGCCGATGCGCAGGCGGTCGAGCATGCGCAGCAGGTGCAGGAAGGTGCCCTTCGGGTCGACCGTGGCGCCCGAGGTGTAGACGCGGCCCGTGGGGTTGATGGCGCGTCGGTAGGTGCCGTCGTCGTTGACGTCGGCGATGTAGAACTCGAGCTCGGGGCCGGCCACCGGCACCAGGCCGATCGCCTTGTACTCGTTCACCATGCGCTCGAGCAGCGTGCGCGGGGCGAGCTCGTTCGGGGTCATGTCGGGGTTGTTGGCGCCGGCGACGACGTAGGCGACACCGGGCTCCCACGGCAGGGCGCGCCACGTTTCGGGCACGATCTGCGTGACGAAGTCTTCGAGGCCGTTCGACAGCACGTCGGCGCCGTCAAGCACGCCGCCTTGCGTAGTCGTCACCCACACGCCCTGGCAGAAGGTCGGCCCGCCGTGGTGGATCTTGTCGAGCTCGCTCACGAGCAGATCCTTCGAGCGGATCGTGCCAATGATGTCGGCGTAAATCACGCGGAGAACGTCGATCTCGGCGGCGATGAGCTCGCTCTGCAGGTTGGCGAGGCTGTGCGTCATGGTGCGACTCCCTTGTGGCACTCGTGGCGTTTCTGGGCGGTGTGCCGCGGCAACGGGTGGGGTCGTCGCGGGCGCGCCCTGGCGAATCGTCACTGATTCGTTCGTAAACAAACGATACTGTAGCGATGGCGGCGCGTCGATGGGCCGCCACGCCGATTCGCGCATCCGCTGCTCGCATTCGGCGACCGCGATCTCAGCGAGGAGTTCCCGCGATGCGTGCCCTGTTCATCCAGCACGACCATGTTTCGCCGCTCGGCCCCGTCGGCGAACGATTCGCTCACCACGGCTTCGACATCGACACGGTTCAAGTCGTCGACGAGGCGCAGTTTGGCTCGCCCAACGTGCCCTTCGCCTTCCCCGACGCGGGTGACTACGACGTGATCGTGCCGCTCGGCGCCCCCTGGGGCGCGTGGGACGACGCCTGCATCGGCGCTTGGCTCGTGCCCGAAATCGAGTGGATGCGCGACGCCGTCACGCGGGATATCCCCGTTTTCGGCATCTGCTTCGGCGGTCAGCTGATCGCCCGCGCGATGGGCGGCTCGGTGGCGCCGGCGCCCAAGGGCGAGATCGGCTGGACGGCGATCTGGAGCGACCGTCCGTCGCTCGTCGGCCAGGGCCCGTGGTTTCAGTTTCACTACGACCGCTGGGTCGTGCCGCCCGGCGCCGTCGAGATCGCGCGCAACCCGGTCGCCTCGCAGGCCTTCACGATTCGCCGTTCGCTGGCCGTGCAGTTTCACCCCGAGCTCGACGCCGCGGGGCTTAAGGGCTGGCTCGACTGGGGCGGGGCCGCGAAGGTCGACGCCGACGGGCAAGACCCTGCGGTGATGCTGGCGCAGACCGTCGCCGAGCAGGATGCCGCGCGCGAGCGCACCTTCGCGCTTGTCGACGCGTTCCTCACCCAGGTGGCCGAGCTGCCAACCCGGGCGTGGGCGCCGCGCGCAGAGCGCTATCTGCGGCCAACCGCGCAACGCGGATGATCAGATCTTTACGTACCTGGGCATGGACTGCGTTCTTTGCTTTGGTGTCACAAAGTGGCGCTAGGTTACTCTCGCTCCAAGAAGTTAGTCAGATACGTGTCCGCGTCCATCCCGTAGTCGTTCATCTTCTGTCGGTCCGCTGAGGTGAACTTTCCCGAGTGACGACTGTGGTCATATCCAACGACATACCAACTTTGCCGGCGCCCAACTTCTCGGCTTCGCCGCTCGGTCGATGTCGCAGCAGCGCCTGTCAAGAGTTCTTGGAGTTCGAGTCCAGCCGCTTGGCGATGTAGCAAATCTTCTTTGCGCTGAATTCCGACATGCTGAGCAATCCAGGACGCGTATACCACCACCCCTAGAAAAAGGATCACGCCTCCCACTGAAGCAGTGACTAGACCTCCGTCTCGCGATGGAATCACAGCAGTTGTGCCGATCAGAAGCAGAAGTGAACCAGGCGCTCCAAGAGCGAAGCCGGCAAGGGTTTGACGACGGCGCCCCTTCCTGGACAACTTAGCGAGCCCCACGCGCGACTTTCGCATTAGTATCTGCGCGCGCTTCAACTCATCACCGCGGAGATGCTTCATTCCGGCTTCGGGCCCGTCCAAGCTAATCGCCTTCCTTATGAGCTCAACCTAGTGGGCGATCGACCTGTAACCAAGCATGGTATTGATCCCGCGAAACACTTTCCAGGGCATTAATCTTGGTACGTTGGCATAATGAGTCTTCGCAATCGTGTACTTGCCGCCATCGCAAAGGAGGAGGCGGATGCGATAGCTCGCGCACGACTCGTTGACTCGCTATTCGCGGAATTCCCAATACTGTGCCGGGAGTTCGGAGTCTCAGCCTCCGCTATTTTCGGGTTCGAAGAAGCCCCCACACTAGTGCGCAATGAGGAAGATCTGCGTGGGCAGATGACCACTCTGCAAGCTTTGACTTCACGCCACAGATCCCACCTGAAGGTGTTGACCGAACGCGGCGCGAGTAAGGAGTACTGGGGCCCACTTCGGGTCACACAGGATCTAATCGTGGCAGTCAGGGCGAGCGACACCCCACTGCCTGACCTCTGGTTAAGCCACGAATCGGTTCTCCGAGTGTCGAACCCAGAAGCACGCGCGGTGCTTGACTCGATGCTTCGGGGACACGCAAAGGATCTCGAAACTGCAATGGTGCGGTTTCTACACTCGAGCCGTCGGAAATAAGGTTCCGCGAGCATGGTCGCGCTACGGCGCGACGCGGACGATCAGCTTGCCGCGCACGTGCCCCGACTCGCTGTGCCGCACCGCGTCGGCGATGCGCTCGAGCGGGTAGACCTCGCCGACGACAGTGCGAATGGCACCCGCGCCGGCGAGGTCGGCGAGCGCCGCCAGGTCGTCGGCGTCGCGGCGGGCCAGGATGCTCGCGATCGTCTTCGTCGTTAACCGGTTCGCGACGGCCCGCCCCGCGACCGCAGTGACGGGGGCGACCCAGTCGCCGGGCGGCGCCCCGACGACGGCGAGCACCCCGTTGGGGGTGAGCAGCCGCGCGAGCTCGCGGGTGCGACGCGCGCCGTTCGTCTCGACCACGAGGTCGTACCGGGCGAGCCCGTCGTCGAGCCGGTCGGTGCGATAGTCGAGCACCTCCTCGGCGCCGAGGCGCAGGGCGAGCTCGCGGTTTCCCGCGCCGGTGACGGCGGTGACGTGCGCCCCGAAGTGCGCGGCGAGCTGGGTGGCGATGCTGCCGACTCCCCCGGTGGCTCCGATGATCATCACGCGCGGCGGCATGGGTTCGACGCCCGTGCCGTTCCACGTGCGCGGGGCGTCGAGGCCGCCGCGGCGCAGCGCCTGCAGCGCGGTGACGGCGGCGATGCCCAGGCCGGCGGCCTCGTCGACGGCCAGACCGGCAGGGCGATGGGCGAGGCCCTTCTCGCCGACGACCGTGTACTCGGCCCAGGCGCCGTTGCCGTAGCCGAGTACCTCGTCGCCGACCGCGAAGCTCGAGACGCCGGGGCCGACCGCGTCGACCGTGCCGGCGAGGTCGCTGCCGAGCGCCGGCTTGGTCGGCCGCACCAGCCCGCGGGCGAGCCGCAGCAGGTACGGGGTGCCGCGCATTTCGTGCCAGTCGAGCGGGTTCACCGACGACGCGGCGACGCGCACACGAACCTGTCCCTCCGCGGGTTCTGGCACCGGGGCATCCACGATCTCGAGGGCTTCGGGGCCGCCGTAGCGGCGCGCGACGACGGCTTTCATGGCCTCAGCATGACGGGTGCGTCGAGCCGGGCGTACACGTTCTCGGCCAGACGTGACGCCCCGTGCCGCGACGTATTGCAGGAAATCAGCCGAGCGCATGGCGCAAAACCGCGGCAAATCGGCAGTCACCAGGTCTGTTTTCCTGCAATGCGTCGCTGCGGGCACGCCTCACACCCGCGTCCGCGCGCGGCGCTCGGGACGGGCGCGCGGGCTCACGAGCCACCCCGGCCGGGGCCAGAACGCGCAAACGCCCCGGACTACACGACCCGCACGGGCATGCGCTTGATGCCGTGCACGAAGTTCGAGCGCAGGTAGTCGACGCTGCCGGTGCGCTCGAAGCTCACGTCGCGGCTGAGCAGGTCTTCGAACATGATGCGCAGCTCGATGCGGGCGAGCGCGTTGCCGAGGCACATGTGCGGGCCACCGCGGCCGAACGACATGTGCTCGTTGGGGTTGCGGGTGACGTCGAAGCGGTACGGCTCGTCGAACACGGCGTCGTCGCGGTTGCCCGAGGCGAACCAGACGACGACCTTGTCGCCCTCGGCAACCTCGGTGCCGGCGAACTCGGTGTCGCGCGTCGCCGTGCGGCGGAAGTGGTACACCGGCGAGGCGTAGCGCAGAAACTCTTCGACCGCCCACGGGATGAGGGTGGGGTCGTTGCGCAGGATGTCCATCTGCTCGGGGTTGGCGAGCAGGTTGTTCATCGTGTGTGTGATGGTGTGCCGGGTCGTCTCGTTTCCGGCGACGACCAGCAGCAGGAAGTTCGTGTTGAACTCGTCTTCGGTGAGCGGCTGGCCATCCGACGGCACGCCGTCGGCGAGCAGGGTGACGAGATCGGTGCCGCCCTTCCCGCGACGCTCGGCCGCCATGTGCTTGCCGTACTCGTACACCTCGATCGCGGCCGGCGAGCGGAACGGCACGTGCTTGTACTCGTCACTCTCGGCCGAGCTGATCAGCAGGTCGGCGTGCTCGGGGTCGGTGTTGCCGATCATGCGGTTACCCCACTCGATCAGCTGGCCGGTGTCGCTGTCGGGCACATCCAGCAGGCGCGCCAGCACGCGGATCGGGAAGTCGGCGCTCACTTCGTCGACGAAGTCAAACGAGCCCTTCGCGATGGCCGCATCGAGCGTCTTCGCGGTGATGCCACGCAGGAAGGTCTCGTACTTCGCGACCGCCTGCGGGGTGAACTGCCCCTGCAGCATGCGGCGCAGCGCCCGGTGGCGTAGCCCGTCAGTTTCGAGCAGCGAGCGGCGCTTGTCTTGCAGCTCGGGGGCGACCTCTTCGAGGTTCGTGAACTTCGTCGAGGTGAAGGTGTCGGTGTCGCGCAGCACGCGAACAACGTCGTGGTAGCGGGTGACCGACCAGAAGCCGTGGTTCGGCGCGTCTTCGTCTGACCAGTGCAGCCCGGGCGTCGCCCGCAGCTGGTCGAACGTCGACCAGGGGGCGCCGTCCTCGAACAGGTCGAGGTCGGCGAGGTTCGGCTGGGTGAGGGTGTGCGTCATGGCAGCGCCTTTGCTCCGGGAACGATTGTTTGGATGCTAACGAATCTCTGCGCATCCGTCGAGTGGCGAAATGCGCGCGCCGCGTTCGCGCCGCATTTCCCGCTCATTCGCGGCCGAATGGCGTTGAATGGCGGGTGACGACCAACGAAGGGGTCAGCATGCCCAGTGCCCACACGCTCGCCGAGACCGAGCAGCAGGTCGCCGAGCGCCTCGGTGGTCTGCCGATCGACTTTGAGGCGATGGCGGTCATCTCGAACCTGTTTCGCGCGGCGAACGCGACGCGCAACTTCTTCGAGCGCACCGTGCTCGCACCGACCGACCTCAGCTGGACCGCCTTCGTCGTGCTCTGGGTCACCTGGATCTGGGAGCCCATCGAGACCCGGCAGATCGCCGAAGAGGGCGGCTTCTCGAAGGCAACCCTCACGGGTGTACTCGGCACGCTCGAGGCGAAGGGCTACGTGACCCGCGCGCGCAGCACGAGCGATGGCCGCCTCGTCATCGTGTCGATGACCGACGCCGGTCGCGAGCTCATGCTCACCCTGTTCCCCACCTTCAATGCGCACGAACAGCAGGCCACCTCGAGCCTCGACCCCGAGCGCCGGCGCGAGCTCGCCGAGATGCTGCGGCAGATCACGCGCCTCACCGAGCGCTGATCACTCACCACCCCTACCGCTCCCCCGACCGGGTGGTCTACTATCGTGGCAATCGTTCGTATACGAATGAAACCCGACTGCAAGGGAGCAGCCACGTGCACCAGGTGACACTCGCCGGCCTCACCGTCGATACCCGCCACTACATCGGTGGGCAGCGATTCGCGAGCGACGACACCTTCGAGTCGATCTCTCCGATCGACGGCGCCGTGCTCGCGCATGTCTCGCGCGGCGGCGCGGGCGAGGCCGATGCCGCGGTCTGGGCCGCACGCAACGCCTTCCCCGCCTGGCGGGATCTGGGCCCCGAGGGCCGCGGCGCCATCCTGCACCGCCTCGCCGACCTCATCGAACAGAACATCGAGCCACTCGCGCAGCTCGAGACGCTCGACAACGGATCGCTCTTGCGCAGCCACCGCCGCGGCGTCATGCCGCGCGTAGCCATGAACATTCGTTTCTTCGCCGACTGGGCGATGAACAAGCTCGAGCACCCGGTGTGGCAGACCCGCGGTCACGACAACGTGGTGACCTGGGATCCGTCGGGCGTCGCGGTCATCATCACGCCCTGGAACGCGCCGCTCATGCTCGCCACCTGGCGCATCGGCCCGGCGCTGGCCGCCGGCGACACCGTGGTGCTGAAGCCCGCCGAGTGGACTCCGCTCACCGCGAGCGTCTTCGCCGACCTGTGCGAGCAGGCCGGCATGCCGCCCGGCGTCTTCAACGTCGTGCAGGGCTACGGCACCGAGGCCGGGGCGGCGCTCGTTGCCCACCCGGCCGTCGCCCGCATTGCGTTCACCGGCTCGGTGCCGACCGCGAAGGCGATCATGCGCTCGGCGGCTGACAACCTGACGCCCGTAAGTTTCGAGCTCGGCGGCAAGAGCCCGTTCATCGTCACCGACGATGCCGACCTCGACCTCGCGGTCGAGCTGGCGCTCGAGCAGTACGACAACGCGGGTCAGGTGTGCCTCTCGGGCACGCGCCTACTCGTGCACGAGAACACCGCCGACGCCTTCGCCGAACGCTTCGCCGAGCGCGCGGCCCAGATCGTGCAGGGCGACCCGCGTGAGGAGGCGACGCAGATCGGCCCGCAGATTCACCGCGTGCACCTCGAGCGCGTCGCCGGCTTCGTCGAACGCGCCCAGGCCGACGGCGCCGCGGTGGCATTCGGCGGCGGCCCGAACGACGAACTCGGCGGGCTGTACTACCGCCCGACCCTCATCACGGGCGCGAAGCCCGGCAGCGAGATCCTCACCGCCGAAGTCTTCGGGCCGGTGCTCGCGATGCAGACCTTCGCGAGCGACGACGAGGCCGTCGAGCTTGCGAACAACACCGAGTACGGGCTCGCCGCCGTCGTCGTCTGCGGCGAGCGCGAGCGCGCCGAACGCCTGACCAAGAACCTGGTCGCCGGCACGATCTGGGTCAACTGCTTCTTCGTGCGCGACCTCGCAGCGCCGTTTGGCGGGTCGAAGAAGTCGGGCATCGGCCGCGAGGGCGGCGTGTGGTCGTTCGACTTCTACGCCGACGTCAAGAACACCGTTTACGCACCGACCGGATGGAAGGACTAATCATGGGAAAAGTCGTCGGAGCGGCACTGCTCGCTCACGTGCCCACAATCATGTTGCCGCAGGACGTGCGCTACGACCTCAATGACGGCAAAGAGATCAGCCTCGTTCCGGGCCTGAAGCGCCTACGCGAAGAGGTCATGGAGACCCTCGACTACGACACCGTCGTCGTGCTCGACTCGCACTGGGCAACGACCGTCGAGTTCGTCATCAGCGCCCAGGCCGAACGCTCAGGCCTTTTTACGAGCGAAGAGCTGCCGCGCGGCATGTCGCAGATCCCCTACGCCTTCCGAGGCGACCCGGAGCTCGCGAACGCCGTCGCGAACTACGACGAGAAGAACGGCACCTGGGTCACCCCGATCTCCGACCCGCACCTGCCGATCTTCTACGCGACCGTGAACCTCTGGCACTACCTGGGCCGCGGCCTCGACAAGCGTTGGGTGAGCCTCTCGGTCTGCCAGACGGCGACGACGGAAGACTTCCTGCGCGCCGGCCGCGCACTCGGCGAGGCGATCCGCGACAGCGACCGCAAGGTGCTGCTGCTCGCCTCGGGCGCCCTGTCGCACACCTTCTACAAGCTGCGTGACCTGCGCCGCCACGAGTCGAGCGACCCGAGCCACATCTTCAGCGACGGCGCCCGCGAGGCCGACCTCGAGCGCATCGAGTGGATGAAGCAGGGCGACCACAAGCGCATCCTTGAGACCATGCCCGAGTTCAAGAAGTTCAAGCCCGAGGCGAACTTCAGCCACTGGCTGCAGATGGCGGGCGCCACGGGCGAAGAGGCGAACACGGCGAAGGGCGTCCTGTACTCCGAGTACGAAAACTCGATCGGTACGGGCCAGGTACACGTGTACTTCCCCGAGCCCGAGGGCGGCTTCCCGCCGCCGAAAGACGTCACGCTCTCGCGCGACGACGCCAACGACGCGCCGCTCGCCGAGGCGGGTGCCGCGTGACCGAGTACCGCCGCATCCTGCTGGGCGGCGCGCCCGTTCATGTGACGCGCGACGGTGACGTGCTGCGCGCATCCGATGGCCGCGAAATCGCCATCAAGGATGCGGTTCACCTGCCCCCGACGGAGCCCCAGAAAATCATCGCGGTGCACCTGAATTATCAGAGCCGCACCGACGAGTTCATGACGAAGCTGCCGACGGCGCCGACGTACTTCCACAAGCCGGTGACGGCGCTCAACAGCCACGGTGGCGACATCGTGCGCCCCGTCGGCTGCCAGTGGCTGAACTACGAGGGCGAAATCGTCATCGTGATCGGCACGACCTGCCGCAACGTGTCGCCTGCCGAGGCCGGTGACTACATCGCCGGCTACACGGTGGGCAACGACTACGGGCTGCACGACTTCCGCGACACCGACGCCGGCTCGATGCTGCGCGTGAAGGGCAGCGATACGCTCGCCCCCGTCGGGCCGGGCCTCGTGACCGACTGGGACTTCCGCAACAAGACGATTCGCACGATCGTCAACGGCGAGGTCAAGCAGGAAGACTCGACCGCGAACATGGAGTGGGACATGCACTACCTGGTCGCCGACCTCGCCCGCACGATCACGCTCGTGCCCGGCGACATGATCTTCTCGGGCACGCCCGCGAACTCGCGCCCCGTCTCCCCGGGCGACGTCGTCGAGGTCGAGGTCGAGGGCCTCGGCCGCCTCACCAACACCATCGTCGAGGGCCCGACGCCCATTCGCAGCGACGTGGGAGCCCAGCCGACCTCGAGCGAAGAGGTCGTGTCGACCGCGCTCGGCGGCGACTGGGAGTTCCGCGGCATTCGCACCCCGTCGAAAGACCTGTACCCGTCCCGCATCGAGGAATCGACCCCCGAGGAGCAGAACCGATGATCAAGATCGACGTCGACATGAACAAGTGCCAGCACTACGGCCAGTGCGTGTTCGAGGCGCCCGAGGTGTTTCAGCTGAACGCCGACGACAAGCTCGAGTACCAGGCCGAGGCGCCCGACGAGATGCTCGGCGACCTCGAAGCCGCCGCCGACGTCTGCCCCATGCAGGCGATCACGCTCATGCGCGAGTAATCGCGCTCGTCACGATCGATCATGACTGACCCCATGACGGATGCTGACGACCGCCCCGTACTGATCGTCGGCGCGTCGATGGCCGGCTTGCGCACGGCCGAGAACCTGCGCCGCGCCGGCTACGCCGGCCCGATCACGTTTCTCGGCGCCGAACCCCACGCGCCCTACAACCGCCCGCCGCTGTCGAAAGAGCTGCTGCAGACCGAGGGGCAGGGCCACGAGGATGTGGCCTTCCCGATCCGCTCGGCGCTCGAAGAGAACGTCGAGTGGGTGCTCGGCAGGGCTGCTGCGTCGCTCGACACCGAGCGGCAGGTGGTGGTCGACGAAACCGGCGCCGAGCATCCGTATCGGGCGCTCGTGATCGCGACGGGGCTGCGCCCGAAGCCGTTGCCCATCGACGATCACGGCCTCACCGGCATCCACGTGCTGCGCACGCTCGACGACGCGGTGGCGCTGCGTCAGGCGCTGCGCCCCGGCGCGAACGTCGTGATTTTGGGCTCGGGGTTCATCGGCTGCGAGATTGCGGCGACGGCGGCGAAGGCGGGCGCGGCGACCGTGTCGGTCGTGTCGCAGTCGCGCATCCCGCTCGAGCGCGCGATCGGGCCGCAGCTCGGCGCGGAGGTGCGCCGCCGCCACGAGGCACACGGAGTGCGCTTCTTCTGCGAGAACGGGCTCTTCGGCCTGGTGGGCGACCCGAGCGTTGAGCGCGTGATTCTCACGAGCGGCGTCATGCTCGAGTGCGACGTGCTGGTCGTCGCGATCGGCTCGGACGCGAACACCGAGTGGCTCGAGGGCTCGGGGCTTGACGCGAGCGACGGCGTGCTCGTGAACGGTGGCCTACAGGCCGTGCGCGCCGACGGCACCGTGCTCGAGAACGTCTATGCGGTGGGCGACGTGGCCCGCTACCCGAACCCGCTGTTCGACGAGGTTGCGCGCCGGGTCGAGCACTGGAACCTGCCGACCGAGACTGGCAAGCGCGCGGGCCAGGTGCTCGCGGCGCACCTGCGTGGCGACGACTGCGCGCCAATCATCGAGGCGCCGTTCGCCCCGCTGCCCTCGTTCTGGTCCGACCAGTACGACATGCACCTCCTCGCCTTCGGCATGACGTACCTGGCCGACCGCAGCGAGGTCGTGGCGGGCACGCTCGAGGACGAGTGCGTGGTCGAGTTCTTCCGCGGCGACGAGCTCGTCGGCGTCTGCGGCATCGGGATGCGGGGCGCCGTTCAGGGCTACCGCTCGCGTTTCACTCCCCCGGTCGCCGCCCGCTGAGCGCGAGCATAAAGCAGGCGTTTTGGTGCGACGAGGATCACACTGCCCACCAGCATGGTGAGCATCATGGCCACAGCCCGCTCACCAGTGAGGTCCTCAGCAATCGGCCAAGCCCACGGCTGAAGGACTTCGCCCACGACACCAAACACGCTGGAGAATGCAACATGCGTCAGCGGAATAATCCACGCCAGTTGAGTGCCGAATAACCGGCGGGCCGCGGCGACCTCGACCGAGAGCACCACGAGGATTGCCGAATTGAGTCCCGCTTGCAAAGGTGGAAGGGCGAAGACTCCAACCAAGGCCGCAATGCCAACAAGGCAAACAAATCGAATCACTGCGATCCGCCGCACGGGCCTACTACTGGTGCGCCACACATGACCCACTGGCTCGTCGAGGGTGACGACAAAGGCGACAACCAAGCCCGCCAGCGCGAGCGTACTAGCCGACACATTCACGCGGTCCACCGCGAAAAACTGCGGAAGTGGGATCTGGAACCGCGACGCGACGAGCGGAGCGAACACCCCCAAGGCGAGAAGGCCCGGGAGAAGTTTCCACCCGTGGATGAGAGCAGCCACACGACGATGAGTCATCTTCTTAGTCGCATATCTCAGTGGCGATCGTATAACGCTCGTCAAGCCATTCGCGCTGGACCGCGTCCTCCTGTGCTCGCACGCGAGCAACCTCTGGAGTCGCGAATTCGGGCGAGCGAACCGCGGAGACCCAATCGATGATGTCGAACCACGCATCTAAGCCTGCCGAGCAGTTGGGTTCAGGTACGAGAGAGCGGATCGCCGCGAGCTCAAGGTCGTCACGCGCGAAACTCCGCGAATCAAACCGCATCACGCCCGGCTCGGTCAGGGGGGTAAGGCCCTCTTGACTGAAACGAGTTGGCGTCGGGAAGCGGTCATCGACGATGCCAACGATGAGATTGATCGCGTCAAGTCCGCGATCGAGTGCTTGCACGCTCTCCGGCCACACGCAAAATTCAGCCCTCGACGACATTTGGCAGACGGCTTCCGGTGGAGTCCGGTACGCGACGGGTTCGGGACTGGCGGTGGATCCGATACCGATGCCCGTAGCACCGAGCATGGCAACCGTGACCGCGCTCACAACTCGCGCTCGGAGTGTCGCTGATAGCACGAGCCACACGAGAGCAATCAACGCCCCGTAGACCAAGATTCGACCAACGCCAAGCGGGACGTTCGGCTCGAAGAACGGCTGATACGTCGTGTAAATCGAGGTGGGCACGAACCTTCCGGCGTTACCCTCAAGCTGCTGCACACCAAGGACAACGATGAAGGCGGCACCGGCACCGATGACACCGGCCGCCCAGTGCCGATAGGCGGCACCAAGCAGAATTCCCAGCCCACTCATCACAAGGGGGAACACGACCGCAGTCGCCGGCAGAATCAGCATGGGTGCGGAGCAATAGCCGGAAAGATCGGCGCGAGCCGCGAGCACGACCTGCGACAGAGCTGACCCCAGCCACGCCCATGTTGCGATGACTCCCCATGCCCGTCGTAATGCACCGTCCTTCCCACGGATGGACGTGTTTGCGATTCGAAGGAGACCGCTAGCAGAGAGCATCGCAACGTGGATCGCGGCAGCGCCGAGCGCGATAGGCGAGGTCGTCACCGCGATGACCAGACCGATATTCAGAACGTCCGCGCAACCCGCCAGCAACTCGCCGGGATCTACCTGCATAGCGATGAGTACGCCAACCACGCCCGTCACCGCGCCAGCTGCGGGGGGAACACCCCTGTGAAATTCAGCCCACCACGCCCACATCATCGGGACGTTGTCAGCTCGATATAGCGCTGTTCGATCGCAGGCCCACTGACTTGACCAGGCCCAACCAGGGATCCAATCGCGCCAGCCCAGACGGCAGACCCTTTGTCGATGATCAGCACCTCACGCGCGATGTGTGCCACGTCATCCACGAGATGCGTCGCAAAGAGCACGGTCGTTTCGGGAAGGGCCTCAAGGTATCCGCGAAACTCTGCACGCTGGAAAGGGTCGAGGCCGACCGTCGGTTCGTCCAAAAGCAGCAGTTTGGGGCGGTTAACAAGAGCCTGAGCGAGAGCCAGTCGCTGACGCATTCCCCCGGAAAGCGCCCGTACGCGCGTCCACTCGAAGTCGGAAAGACCAACCGCGGCGAGCGACTCGGCGATACGACGAGGTGCCCACTTCGCCGGAATACTTCGCAACCAACAGACGTAGGCCAGAACCTCGTGACAGGTGTACGAGGGCATCATCGCGAGCGATTGTGGAACGACGCCTAATGTTTCTCGAAGCACCTGCCGTGTGCGGCGAGTGATCGTCATTCCACCAAAGTCGAAACTCCCCGCGCTTGCGACGGCACTGGTGTCGAGGATCGACAAGAGAGTCGACTTCCCCGCGCCATTGGGCCCGAGCACCGCGATCCGATCCGACGAAAAACTCGCAGACAAACGATCGAGAGCGAGCGATTCGCCGTAGTGAAATGTGAGCTCGTCGAATCGCATGCGCGCCATAATGCAGAAGCTTGCCTCACGGCGAGCGATTCAGGACCCCCACCTGCGTATTTGTGGAAGCCTCAGCGCGAATAGTCAGTCTTTAAAGTGATCCCGCCTTTTCGCGCAGGCACCGCTCGCGCTTCGCGCCGCCAGTCGCCGCCCGCTGACCGCGACCTCTAGGTGCCGCCGCGCAGCGCCGACACCGGCTCGATGCGCGACGCGCGTCGCGCCGGCAGCCAGCCCGCGGCGAGCCCCACGAGCGAGCCGAGCAGCACGCCGCCGACCGTCACCCACGGGTCGATGATGGGAGTCCAGCCGCGCGCGAGCGACAGACCGACGAGAGACACGACGGCGAGCGCCGCTCCCATGAGCCCGCCCAGCAGGCCGATCACGGCCGACTCGATCACGAACTGCGCGCCGATCTGGCGGCGGGTGGCACCGAGTGCCCGCCGCAGGCCGATTTCGGGGATGCGCTCGGAGACGTTCAGCATCGTGACATTCGCGATTCCCAGAGCGCCGGCGAGTAGCACGATGCCGCCGAGGATCAGGAAGACGACGTTCACGTCAGACTGCACGTTTTGCCGCAGATTCGAGCTCGCGCTCGGCGCCGACACGTCGAGGTTCTCGGGCGTGTTCGGCAAGAGCGCCAGCGATGCCTGCTCGCCCACCAGCTCGCCCGCGCCGGGGGCGATGCGAATCTGCAGCTCGGATGGCGCCGCGAGCGCCCGCTCATCGCGCGCCGTCGCCGTGGGCATGATGATCGCGTCGGCCAGTTCGCCGCGCGCCTGCGCCTCCCCGTAGATGCCGATCACGGCGTACGGTCGGTCGCCGATGAACACCGCGGGCTGCCGGTCGATGCGGTTGAGCCCCAGTCGTTCGGCCGCGCGCTCGCCGATGACGACGACGCGGTCGGCGCGGTCGGCGTGACCGGAGTCGAACATCCGCCCCGTGACGATGGATGAGCCGATCACGTCGAGCAGATCGGGGTCGGCGGCCATGAGCCGCGGCGCGGCGATGGTCGCGGCCGACGGGTCGTTGACCGGCACGGTCGTGACCTCTTCGCCATCGAGCGAGAGCTCGCTGATCGTCGCGGCCGCTTCGACCCCGGCGAGGCGTTCGACGCGCTCGACTGAATCCCACGGCAGTCGGGCTGTGGCGACCGAGCCGCCCGACTGCGTCTGCGCGCTGCCGGGGCTGACGACGACCTGCGTCGAGCGCACCGCGTCGAACTGCCGGGCGATCTGATACTCGGCGGTCTGCGCGAAGCCGAGCGTCGCGACGAGGGCACCCACACCCAGAACAGTGCCAGCGAGCGTCATGACGAGCCGGCCGGGCCGAGACCCCACGTCGGCGATCGCCTCGACCACGAGGTCTTGCGTCGTGAAGCGGTCGACGCGGGGCACCGGGGTGACGAGCGATACCGCTGTCTTGTCGTGCGCCCCCGTCTCTGTGCCAGCGCCCCCGTCGAGGCTCGGGCCGCCGGTCCTCCCGGCGCCCGCAGCCGCGTTGCGACGTCGCCAGGGCAGGCGGATGCGCATCCGCCGCGTCATCGTCGCTCTTCCAGGCGGCCGTCGGTGATGCGCACCACCCGGTCGGCGCGCGTCGCGACCTCGGGATCGTGCGTGATGACGACGAGAGTCAATCCGTCATTGCGCAGATCGTCGAACAGCGACATCACCTCGCCGCTCGTCGCCTGGTCGAGATTGCCGGTCGGCTCGTCAGCAAGCACGATCGACGGCCGGCTGACGACGGCGCGGGCGACCGCGACGCGCTGCCGCTCGCCGCCCGAGAGTGTCGTCGGCAAGAAGTCGAGTCGATGCCCCAGCCCGACGCGTTCGAGCGTCTGGCGGGCGCGGTCGATGCGTTCGGCGCGCGGCACCCCGCTGTAGGCCATCGGCATGAGCACGTTCTCGAACACCGTGCGGCGCGGCATGAGGTGAAACGACTGGAATACGAATCCGATGCGCTGCGCGCGGACGCCCGCCCGCGCATCCTCATCGAGACCCCCCGTGAGCACCCCATCGATTCGGTACTCGCCGACCGTGGGCCGGTCGAGCAGGCCGAGGATGTTGAGCATTGTCGACTTGCCCGAGCCGCTCGGCCCGACGATCGACAGGTAGTCACCGCGGCCGATGGTGAGGTTGACCGCCTTCAGTGCTTGCACTTCCGGCGGGCCCGGAAACGAGCGCGTCAGATCACGCAGCTCGATCAGCGTCACCGCCCCACCACCACGAGGTCGCCCTCGCTGAACTCGCCGTCAACGGGGGTCACCTCGACCTGGCCGCCCGCGGCAAGCCCCGTCTCGACCTCGACGAGCCGCGTTTCGGCGCGCTCGCCGTCGCGGGGGTCACCGTCGACAATCTCGATGCGGGCCTCGCCGCCCGACCCGGCGGTCAGCGCCGCGACGGGTACGTGCATGACCTCGCCCGCCGTCGCACCGACCGCGATGAGGACTCTGACGTTCGAGCCCTGCAACTGCATCGATTGCTCGCTGGTCAGCGGATCGGGCTCAAGCACGACCGACCAGCGCTCCGTCGCGCTGTCGCCAGGAGTCAGCTCAGTGATCGTCGCTTCGTGAGCGGTGCCGTCGAACAGATCGAACTGGGCGCGGTCACCGACCGACAGCAACTCGGCATCAGCGGGCGCAACGCCGCCCACGATGGTGAGCGCGGCACCCGACACGATGAGTGCCGCGCCCTGCAACACCTGCCCCCGCGCCACGTTGACGGCGTCGACGCGGCGCGGCAGGTCGGTGAGGTACAGCACCTCACCCGACGGCAACTGCGGCAGGGTCGCCTCCTGCGCGCGGCTCAGCTCGAGCTGCGCATCGGTGACGAACTGCTGAGCTGAGTCGACGGCGGCGCGTTCGGCGCTCGTGTTGACGCCCGCGCCCAGCTGCTCACGTTGCAACTGCGCCAGAGCGAGGTTGTCGCGGGCGTCTCCGACTCCCGCGTTCCATTGAGCGAGGGCGGCGGCCGTGTCTTCCGGCGGCAGCGGCTTCGCCGCGATCGCCGCCTCCACGGCCCGTTGGGCGCTCGACACCGCGTTGTCGGCCTGTCGAATATCGACGGCCGACGGCCCTCCGGATGCTCGCGCGAGTTCCGCGCGCGCCTGGTCGAGCTGCTGCTGCGCGCCCCGCACCCCGTCCTGTGCGGCTCGCAGCGCCTCCTCGGCGCCCTCCGCACCGTCGGGTGCGGCGTAACCGACCCGCTCGTAGAGCGCCGTCAAGGCGTTGGCCGCGGTCGCGTCGAAGAGGTCGGAGGCCGGGTCGCCCGCAGCGATGCCGACGGCGGCCATCGCCTCTTTGAATTGAACGACGTCGGGGCCGCGCATCCCGAATTCGAGGGTGCGGTAGGCCGGAAGCTCGCCTGGCAGCACGATGACCGGGCGGCCGGTGACGGCCAGCGCCACCGAGAGCGGCTCGAGCGACGAATCGACCTCGGGCACGGCTCCCGTCACGACGGGGGCACCGCCGAACGACGCCGCATCGATGGTGACCTCGACGGAGTCGGCGAAGCCGACATCTCCCCGCAGGGTGAGGTCGTTTGAGAGCACGCCGTACTCGACCGGAACGGTGACGAGCCCGGGGTCGGGCGCATCAGACGATGCTGAGGCATCGGCGGGTGAAACGACAAAGCGCCCGACCAGCACACCCGCGACGAGGGCGACGACGGCGATTGCCGCCGTCACCCACACCGCGCGATTTGCCCCGAGTACTCGCTTCCAACCGCTGACAGCGGGGGTCGTCACTGCCCCTGACCCTGCTCAGCGTCGGCGACGAGTGCGTCGAGGGCAGCCTTGTTGTCGGCGATGAACTGCTCTTCGAGCTCGACGGAGACGGCCTGGCGTCGCTCGCGGTAGTCAGTCGACTCGCGGCAGTCGAGGTCGGCGAGGGCCAGTTCAACCTCGCGGTCGGCGATCTCATCGAGTGCGGGGTCGTCCTCGATGAACTCGGTCATGCCCTCGTAGTAGCTGTTGAGTTCGTCGTAGACCGAGTTCTGCGCGTCGGGCTGCGTGCTGAAGCCAGAGAAGCCGGCGTCGGCCATGCAGGTTACCCACTCTGCGTCGACCTCCGCGAAGGCCGGGTTGGTCTCCATCTGCATGTAGAGCTCGTTGATGGCGTCCATCAGGGGCTTGTGCTCGTCAGAATCGATCGGATTCTCACCGCTAATCTCGTTTTCGGCGAAGCCCTGGCAGCCCGCCGTCTCCCAGTTGTAGTCGTACGAGCCGTCTTCGTTGAGTTCCTCCTCCGTCGGCTGCGGGCCGTACAACGCCTCGTAGAACGCCGTCATCTCGGACTCAGAGAGACTCTCGACGTACTCTTGGTTCGGATCAACCATCTGCTCATCAGGGTCAGGCACGTCGTTCATGCCCGGGTAGCGCACCGCCCCATAGCCCCACTGCGCGACCCATTCGCGGTCGTCAGGATTCCATTCGTCGCCCGAACTCGACCCCCACCCGATGTCCACAACGGGGATGTACTCGAAGCCCTGCTCTGCCATGCACTCGGCGACGATCTCTTCGCGGATGCGCTGGTCTTCTTCGGCCTGTGCCATCCAGTCTTCTTCAGAGAGGTCACCGCCCCAGGCTGCCGACAGGTACTCGTTGAGGGGCGAATAGAACTCGTCCTCGGTCGGGCCATCGCCCCCGGGCGAACACGCGGCGAGGGTGAGGACGAGCGCCGACGCGCTCAGCGCGGCGAGGGTACGGGGGGTGGTCATCTCTACTCCGTGCTTCGGCGTGTTACACCGAGATCGTGCGGCGAATCGCTCGCGTGTGCGAGCGAAGAGCGATGGCCGGCGTCCGTGAGTCCGGATCTTCTTCGGGTCATCACGTCGCCGCGGCCCCGGTTCATTCCGGGTGTGTTGCACGAGAGTTGCACGGAGAAAAACTGAGCTCGATGCCGTACGCATCGTTCTACCCGGGAACGTATCCGCGATATCCTCAGTCGTCAAGGATTCCTCCCGAAAGTCGCGATAACGATCTCGGGACGACGCGAAAGGACTCGACGGTGACTGCGGATCGCGAAAACTCCCCCGGGCGATCTCGCGCCAGCGAGCACCTCGACGCCGCGCTGATCCCCGGCACCCGTAGCGTCCTTCAGCGCTCCGCGGCATACCTCGGGTCGATCGTCATTGCGGCCGTCGGGTACGTGGATGTCGACGTCGTTCCGCGCGACCTGCTGATCACGCGTCGTGGGTCGGGCGCGGTCGTCTACCGGACTGCGGCCGGTCGCGGGGAGGAAGCGGAAGCGCTGCTCACCGCGGTGCGCGCCGATCTCGATCGACTCACGGTCGAAGAGTTCATCCGCGAGTGGAGCCTCACCCCCGAGTCGTGACCGCGGTGCGCCAGAGCTCGACGAGCTCGGCCTCGCCCGGCAGCTGCTCGGGTCGCAACACGAGGTCGTCGGCGACGAAGTAGAGGGCGACGCTGATCTCGTCGAGCGGCCGGCCAGTGCGGCGCGCGTACGCCAGACGGTAGAGCGCGAGCTGCAGCAGCTTTTCGGCGCGCTCCTCGTCGGTGCTCGGCGCCTTCCCTGTCTTCCAGTCGACGACCTCGACGCCGTCGATGACGCGGCCGTCGTCACCGCGCAGCCGCGCCGGATACACGGCGTCGAGCTTGCAGATGATGAGGTGCCCGGCGAACGGGAGGTGAATCTCGCACTCGACCTCACGCGGTTCGCGGTCGCCCCACTCAGAGGCCGCGAAGCGTTGGCGCAGCGCGTCGAGGGCGGCGGGGTCGAAGCCCTCTCCCCCGGCGTCGTGGGTGAAGGCGGCGTCGAGCGCGCCGTTGAGTGCATCGTCGATGCGATCGGGCACCGCCGTGAGGCCGTAGCGCTGCTCGACCCAGCGATGGAAGACCGTGCCAAGGCGGGTCTGCCGGTAGGGGCGCTGCGGCACCGGGCGGCGCAGGCGCTCGGCGACCGCCTCGGGCTCGGTGACGTACTGCCGGAACGCCGAGGCTGGCACGCGGTACGGCACGGCAATCTCGTGCCCGCGGCGCTCACGATCGGCGCGTTCGGCGAGCAGCAGGTCGATGTCGCGCTGCCAGCCGAGAGCGTCGCTCACGGAATCGCCCGGTACGTCGTCGTCGCCAGCCTGCCCGCCCGAGGCCGCTGCCCGGATGCGCGCCGCGGCCGCCTCCAAGGCCTCGCGTCGGGTGCCGAGCGGGTCGGCGGGCCACCAGGGCGCGTCGTCGTCGTCGCTCGCGCGGGGGTTGTGTTCGTGGCGGGAGGCGTCGGCGACAGGCGGGATCAGGCCGCGCTCGATGAGCGGGGTCAAGAACCGGCTGAAGGCTCGGGGCTTCGTGGCCGAGGCCCAGAAGGAGCCGGTCACGAGCAGCCGGTGGCGGGCACGCGTCACGGCGACGTAGGCGAGGCGGCGCTCTTCGCGTTCGAGGTGCTCGGCGACGTCAGCCTGGAACTGCTTCTGCCGGTCGAGCAGCTCTTTGCGACTCTCTGCTCCACGCCAGGCGAAGACCGGCAGCTCGGCAGAGTCTCCGCGGAGCTCGTACGGCAGCACGCCGAGGCTCAGCCAGCCGCGGGTCGAGCGCGGCTTCGACGGCAGCTCGTCGTCGACGAAGCGCGGCACGGCGACCGCGTCCCACTCGAGACCTTTCGAGCCGTGAATCGTGAGCACCTGCACGGTGCCGGGTTCGGCGTCTTCGGTGCGGGGCGAGAGGTTGTCGCGCCACTCGGCTTCGCGCAGCCATCGCAGGAACCCGCCGAGGCTCACCTCGTCGGCGAGTCCGAGGTAGTCGTCGAGGGCGTCGAGGAAGGCGTCGCGCGGGGCCTCACCGAGCACCCGGTAGGGGTTCGCCGCGACCTCGATGTCGAGCAGCAGCTCGTGTTCGACCACGGCGACCAGGTCGGCCAGGTCGAGCGAGGTGCGCCGCCGCAGGCTGGCAAAAAGCGCGCCCGCCTCACGCAGCCGCTCGAGCCCCGCTTCGCTAAATTCGGCGAGCTGACCGTGGCCGGCGGTGGCGTGCGCGACGAAGTCGAGCGCGTCGACGAGCGAGGCGCTGTCACCACCCGCGACGGATGCGCGCAGCCGCTCGCGCACCTCCTCGCTGAATCGCTGGTGGGCGAGATCGCGCTCACGTAACCAGTGTGCGACGCGGCGGAGCGCATCCAGGTCGGCGAGACCGATCGACCAGCGGGGGCCGGCGAGCAGCCGCACCAGTTCGGTGCCGGCCGACGGGTCGTCGATGACATGCAGGGCCGACACGAGGTCGGCGATCTCGGGCTGACTGAGCAGCCCGCCGATGCCCAGCACGTGAAACGGCACGCCTCGACGACGAAGAGCGTCGAGGAAGATCGGCTGCGTCGCGCGGCTGCGCATCAGCAGCGCCGCCGTCGATGGCGCTGACGCCCCCGGGCCCGCGTCGTCGCCGTCGATGCGGCGCGCGCCACGCGCGTCGATTCCGAGCTGCGCGGCGAACCATTCGGCGACGAGCTCGGCCTCCTCGTCGACCGTCTCGCACTGGCGCGATTCGACCGGATGCTCGCTCGCGCTCGGCGAGGGAGCAAGCCGGCCGACGGCGACGCCGCCGCGTGCCGTCAGCGGCTCGACCAACGCGTTCGCCACGTCGAGGATCGCCGTGCCGTTGCGCCACGAAGTACTGAGGGCGTAGCGGTCGACGCTCGAGCGCCCGTCGACGGTGAAGCGCGTGGCGAAGTCGTCAAGGTTGGTCGCGCTCGCCCCGCGCCAGCCGTAGATCGACTGGTGCGGGTCGCCGACCGCCATGACCGGGGTGCCTGCGAAGAGCGCGGCAAGCAGCCGCGTCTGGGCGACGTTCGTGTCTTGATACTCGTCGAGCAGCACGACGCGGTAGCGCGACCGCAGGGCCTCACCGACCTCGGGGTGCCGTTCGACGAGATCCAGCGCGAGCGCGACCTGGTCAGAGAACTCGATGAGCCCATCGCGGTGTTTGCGGGCGGCGAACTCGGCCGCGAGGTCGAGCAGCGGCGTTGTCGGAGCGAGCGCCTCGGCAAGCTTGTCGACGTCGGGGTACGTGCCGCGGCCGCCCGCGGGCAGCTCGACGACGCCCGCGAACTCGTCGAGGAGCGCCCGCACATCTGCCGGGTCAGCGAGGTGTTCGGTGAGGGAGTGCGCCAGGTCGAGAACGGCCGTCGTCACCCGGTCAACGCTGAGGTCGTGGTCGGCGAGCCGCTCGTCGGTGGCGCGAGCGACGATGCCGCGCGCGAGCTGCCACGCCGCCGCAGCGCCGAGCACCGTACCGTCGGGGTCGCGCCCGATGAGCACCGCGTTGTCGCGGTACAGGCTCGAGGCGAAGGCGTTGTAGGTCGCCACCGTCGGCTGCGTGAACGCATCGACGGCGGGTAGGGGATGCGCGGCGTCGCTCGCGAGCGACGACCGGCCGAGCGCGCCCAGGCGTTCGCGGATGCGGTGGGCGAGTTCTGACGCCGCCTTGCGGGTGAAGGTCAGGCCGAGCATCTCGTCGGGCGCAACATGACCATTAGCGACGAGCCACAGTACGCGGGCCGACATGGTCTCGGTCTTGCCCGAGCCGGCGCCGGCCACGACGAGGGCGGGCCCGAGGGGCGCTTCGATGACGGCGCGCTGCTCGTCGGTCGGCCGATGCAGGCCAAGCGCGTCGGCGATCTGGTTCGCGCTCACGGCGGCGGGGGCGGTCGTCATCAGCGATCTCCGGTGACGGGAGGGACGCGGTGCAGGCTGTGCCGCCGCTGCCCGGGCGGCCCGTACGGGTCGATCACGCGCGCGCCGGTGAGTCTAGCGACGGCGATGGCGGAGACGGCCTGCGCAAGACGCTCGCGGAACGCTGCGAGCCCCTCGGCATCGAGCACCGGCTGGCTCGCCTCGCGGTAGCGCTCGCCGCCCGTGCCCTCCCGGACGAAGAGCAGGCGGGCACCGTCGGCGGTGTGTGCCCCGAGTACATCAAGCACGGAGGCGAATGCGCCGTCGGCGTAGGCCAGTTGGTAAGCACCGAGCTGAGCGTTGTCGCGCGCGGCCGCGTCGGTCACCGGCCGGCCGGTCTTGACGTCGATGATGCGCACGCGCCCCTCGGTGTCGCGTTCGATGCGGTCGACGGTGCCGGCAACAACGGCGCCGGCAACGTGCGGCAGGGCGACGTCAAGTTCGACGGTGAATTCGTGCTCGGCGGCGGCAACGATGCGCCCGTCGCGGGCGGCGTCACGCAAGTAGTCGGCGACGCCTTCGGCGTAGCGGTGCGCCAGCCGCTTCTGCTGCACGTCGAGCCAGGGCGACTCGAACACGAGCTCCTTCCAGCGCGCCTCAATCACGGCCCAGACATCGTCGACGGTCGGGTCGGTGAGCGTCTCGACGGCGGCGTGCACGATCGTGCCGATGCCCATCGCCGAGTTGCCCTCTTCGGGCGCGACGCGGTCGAGGAACCAGTCGAGCGGCGACGCTTCGATCGCTTCGATCTTCGAGGGCGAGAGGCGAACAGTCTGCTCGGCGAAGAGGGGCGCCAGCGTGCTCGGGGCGCCGAGCCCCCACCACGTATCGGGGGCGGCGCCGGGCACGCCCTCGTCGGCGAGTCGACGCAGAGCCGCTGCAGCCTCGCGGCGCATCGTCTCGCCGCTGGCGGGGTCGGTCAGGCGGCGCCGCAGTTCGCCGACGAGCCGACGCAGCGATCGGGCGTGCGGGCGGCGCGACGGCGCGGCAGCGCCGGGGGTCGCGGACGCGAGGTCGGCAAGCGCATCCCAGAGGGCGCTGGGCCGGTCGTCGTCGCCGGCGACGGAGGTGGCGATCACCTGGCGCCGCGCGCGCGACACGGCCAGGGTCGCGAGCCGCAGTTCGTCGTCGAGCACCAACCGGCGCTCATCGAGCGTTTCGGAACCGATGCCCCGGTCGACCCGGCTGATGTGCGGCGCGTGCAGCAGCGAGCCGCGCAGTCGCTGGTTCGGCCACAGACCGTCGGTGAGGCCGGCAATGATGGCCACCTCAACCTCGACACCCGCGGCTGCCGCGGGGCTCGCGACGAGCACGGCCTCGGTCTCGCGGGTCGGGGCGAGCAAGTCGTCGGCGACGTCGCTGTCGAGCATGCGGGTCAGGAACGCGTCGACGGTGGCGTCGGGCACCGTGTCGACGATCGTCGCGGCGGTCGCAAAGACGGCCGTGATGGCGTCAAGCGCGCGGTCGGCTTCTGCCGCCGTCGTGCCCGAGCCCCGCGCCTCGGCCGCCCACTCGTCAGCGACCCGGGCATCGCTCCAGGCGACCCACAGCAGCTCATCGACCGTGGCACCCGCCTCGGCTCGCTCGCGAATGGTGGCGAGCGTTCGCGCCACGCGCGCTGCTCGGCGGGCGGTGCGGTGGTCGATCGTGACAAGCCGGTCGGGGGCCGCGAGCGCTTCGACGAGCAGCTCGTCGGCCGTGCGAGTGCCGTCACCCGCCACCTCTTCGGCGCGCAGGGCGCGTCGCAGGCGCCGCAGGGCGACCCGGTCGAGCCCACCGAGCGGACCGAGCAAGAGTTCGGTGGCCGCCGCCGCGTCGAGCGGCGAGCGCCCCACGCCCACATCAACCATGCGCACGAGGGCGCGCGCGGCCGGATGCTCGCGCAGCGGCCGCCCCGCTGTCGTCGCCCGCACCGGAATCTCGGCGGCCGCGAGTGCGCGCACGATCGGCGGCACGAGCGCCCCGCTACGCACGAGCACGGCCATCTGCGACCACGGCACGCCGTCGATCAGGTGGCGTTCGCGCAGCACGTCGGCGATGAGCGCCCGTTCCCGCGACGCGCTGGATGCCGTGAGCGCCATGAGCGCGCCGCCCAGCGCGCCCGCGTCATCGTCGCGCCCCGCCACTGCTCGCCGCTGTCGGCCCGCGCCCGCCGCACCGATGCGCTGCGCGAACAGCGCCGTTGCCTCCCGCAGCGGAGCCGACTGCCGATACGCGATCTCGAGCACAAACGGCATAGCGCCGTGCCCGCCCAGCTCACGGGCGAGGCGCGAGAGGGCCTCGGGCTCGGCACCCCGGAAGCCCGTGGTGGCAACGTCGGGGTCGCCGACGACGAGCACGCGCGTGCCCGCCGCCGCGAGCGCGGTGACGAGGGCGATCCCTGACGGGGTGAGATCGTGGGCGTCGTCGACGAGCACCACGGCCGGCAGGGTCGCGGGTGGCGCGGACGCGACCAGCGCAGCCGCCGCCCTAACGAGTTCGGCGGGGTCAAGCTGCCCGGCACGAGAGCCCCCGAGCACGACGCGGTACTCGTCGACGAAGTCGGCGACCGCGGGCCATTCGGGTCGCTGATGAGCGTCGCCCTCGCGACGCAGGCGCTCGGGTGTCCAGTCGTGTTCTGACAACCGGGCAATCGCGTCGCGCAGCTCGGTGCGAAACGCCTCAAGGCGCCGAACGTCGGGGCCGAGATGGGCGGGCCACGCCGGCCCCGTACCGTCGGCCTCGTGCCCGGCCAGCAGTTCGGCGATGTCGGAGTCTTGGTCGGAGCCGCTGATGAGCCGTGGCTCGTCGTCACCCGCCGCGCGCGCCGCAGCCGAGAGCAAGGCGTGCGCGAACGCCGCCACACTGCGCGCGAGGGGGCCCGGCAGGGCAATGCCCGGCACCGCCGAGGCCAGGCGTTCGGCGAGCTGATCGCGCAGCGCCGTCGCCGAGCGTCGCGACGGGGTCAGCACCATCACCCGCTCGACACCCACTCCGCGCGCCTGCACCGCCTCGACCACGGCATCGACAATGAGTGTCGTCTTGCCGGTGCCCGGCGCGCCCAGCACGGCGGCCCCGGCACCCGCCCCGTCGAACAGGGCGGCGAGGGGGGCGCGCTGGGAGTCATCGAGCGCGACCGGCGCGAGTCGCGCATCCGGATCGCGGGCGATGAGGCGGGGCATACCGATCACGCTAACGGCGACCACCGACGCGCGCTGACGCGCCGTCGGCGAGGTGGATGCTCCGCTCACGGTGAACAGCGAGGCGGCGCGCATCCGGGCCGACTACGCTTCGAATCGTGGACATTCGCATCGGAATTCTGAACAGCCCGCGTGAGGTCGCCTTCGAGTCGACGCAGAGCGCCGACGAGGTCGAAACGCTCGTCAGCGCCGCCATCGAGAAGGGCGCGCCGCTCGTCACCTTCACCGACGACAAGGGCAAGCGCTACATCGTGCCGACCGCGGCCATCGGCTACGTCGAGATCGGCTCGGACCAGACGCGTCGCGTCGGCTTCGTGGGCTAACGATGGGCCTCGCGCTCATTCCCGCGGCCGTGATCGGCGCGCTGATCGGGCTCGGCCTGCGCTACCTGCTGCCTGGGCGCTCGCAGTACGGCTTGCTCGTGCTGCCCGCCGCCGGCGGTGCCGCGGTCTGCGTCACCTGGGCGATCGGCGCCTGGGCGGGCCTCACCCACGAGGCCGTCTGGATCTGGCTGATCGCGTTCAGCATCGCGACCATCGTGTCGATCGCGATTGCGCGCATCCTGCCGCCGAAGCGTGAGCAGGCCGACGCAGAACTGCTCGCCGAGCTCATGCGGCCCGGCGCTCCGGTCGCAACCGCAGCCACCGCTCGCTAGCGCGAGACAGTCGGGCCGTCAGGCCGTCAGGCCCAGGCGGTCCATGCGGCGCGTGTGCTCGCCGATCAGCTCGGTCATAACCGGGTCAATCTGCGCCTCGTCGTGAGCATTATCGTCGTGCATGACGAGGGCGCTTCGTGCCTGCAGCAGCGTGTCGCCCACGAGTCGGCGGCACCAGACTGCGAGCCGTGACGACAGCCGCGGGTTCGCGGCGATCACGCGCTCGACGATCGCGTGCAGGGTCGGCTCGATGTTCTCGGCCCGTAACGCCTGCTCGACGGCGGCTCGGTCGTCGCGGTCGAGCCCCGCGGCGAGGTTCACCCAGAAGTCGGTGAGGAAGCCGATCGTGACGTGGGCGGCGGCGACCTGCTCGTGCCAGTCGGCCCCCATCGTGCGACGCTCGAACTCGGCCGCGCCGGCAAGGTGCGGCTGGATCGTCGCCGTGCGGTCGAGCTTGTGGTGGTCGATGCGGGCGACGAGCGCCTCGTAGCGCTCGAGCATGACGCCCGACACGCGTGCGAGTGCGTCTTTATCGGCGACCTGGGGAGCGTTCGAGGCCGCGTGGCTGAGCTGCTCGAAGAACGTCAGGTGCAGGGCCGCGCACTGGCCGAAGAAGTGATCGGCGGGCGGCGTGAGCTCGTGCAGATCGATCTTCAGCGCGGCGACCGCGGTGTCGCGCGATCGCACCGTGGGCGCGGGTGTGGCGCGCGTACCAGGACGTTTGAACCACGAAGCCACGGCACCAGAGTAGGCGATCGGCGAGGGCGGCCCGACCCCGGCGGCTAAAGTGAGAACTTCCGAAGACAAGACAAGGTACACAAACACGTGACTTTCACCGACCTGGGCGTCGAAGCCGATATCGCCGACGCCCTCGCAGCGAAGGGCATCACCGAGCCCTTCCCCATCCAGCAGCAGACCATCCCCCTCGCCCTCACGGGCCAGGACATCATCGGCCAGGCAAAAACCGGAACGGGCAAGACCTTCGGCTTCGGCCTGCCGCTCATCCAGAAGCTCGGCGCTACCCCCGGCCCGGGCGTGAAGGCCCTCATCGTCGTGCCCACGCGCGAGCTGTGCGTGCAGGTGACCGAAGACATCGAGCTCGCCGCGTCGAACCGCCCGACCACGGTCGTGTCGATCTACGGCGGGAAGGCCTACGAGGGTCAGATCGACCAGCTGAAGGCCGGCGCGCAGATCGTCGTGGGCACCCCCGGGCGCCTCCTCGACCTCGCCGGTCAGCGCCTGCTGAACCTCGCCGATGTCGAGGTCATGGTGCTCGACGAGGCCGACAAGATGCTCGACCTCGGGTTCCTCTCCGACATCGAGAAGCTGTTCGCCCAGACAAAGCCGACCCGCCACACGATGCTGTTCTCGGCGACCATGCCGGGCCCGATCGTCGCGCTCGCCCGTCGATTCATGAATCGGCCGATTCACATTCGCGCGACCGACCCCGACGAGGGGCTGACGCAGGCGAACATCAAGCACATCGTCTACCGGGCGCACGCGCTCGACAAAGACGAGGTCATCGGCCGCATTCTGCAGGCCGAGGGCCGCGGCAAGACGGTCGTGTTCACGCGCACGAAGCGCGCCGCCGCGAAGCTTGTCGAAGAGCTGAACGATCGCGGCTACAGCGCCGGCGCCGTGCACGGCGATATGACGCAGGAGGCCCGCGAGCGCTCGATGGCCGCCTTCAAGGCCGGCAAGAAAGACATCCTGATCGCGACCGACGTGGCCGCGCGCGGCATCGACGTGAACGACGTGACGCACGTGATCAACCACACGGTTCCGGACGACCACGACGCGTACCTGCACCGCGTCGGCCGCACCGGACGCGCGGGCAAGACGGGCATCGCCGTGACGTTCGTCGACTGGGCAGACATGCATAAGTGGGCGCTCATCAACCGGGCGCTCGACATGGGTCAGCCCGAGCCGGTCGAGACGTACTCGTCGTCGCCGCACCTGTACGCCGACCTCAACATCCCCGAGGGCTCGAAGGGCCGCCTGAAGGCGACCCCGATTCCGAAGGTCGAGAAGGAGGCGTCGCGCCCGCCGCGTGAGCGCACCCGTCGCCGCAGCGGCGGCTCGGGCGGCGGCTCCGCCAGCGACAACACTCGGGATGCACGGGGCGGCGACCGCGCGGAGGGCGCGAGCTCCGCGAGCGACGCGAACCGCGCATCCACCGCCACCGCCGGATCGGGCGAGCCGTCGGCCGCCCCGCGGAAGCGTCGCCGCCGTCGCCGCGGCGGCAGCGGCTCCGCGACCGGCGCGGCGCCCGCCGCATCCAGCGGCGAATAAGTACGCAGAGCACGACAACTCCCCGCCGCCGGGAATGGTGGGCGGGGCAGAGAGGTTAGGCCCGCCATGGCCACCGCACCACAGACTGGTTCTTCCGCGCCCAGCGCCCCGAACGTGACCGACGCTCAGCGCCGCATCGTTCTCGGCGTGCTCATCGGCTCGGCGTTCGTCGTCATCTTGAACGAGACCCTGATGGGCGTCGCGATCCCGCGATTCATCGCGGTTTTCGGCATCACGGCCACAGCCGCCCAGTGGCTGACGACGGCGTTCATGCTGACGCTCGCGGTCGTGATTCCGATCACCGGGTGGCTGCTGCAACGCTTCAGCACGCGCGCGCTGTTCGTCACGGCGATGTCGCTGTTCACCGCAGGCACCCTGCTCGGCGCCGTCGCGCCGTGGTTCGAACTGCTGATCGTCGCCCGGGTCATTCAGGCGAGCGGCACCGCCATCGTCATGCCCATGCTCTTCACCACGGTGTTCGCGCTGGTGGCCCCGCAGCGCCGCGGCCAGGTCATCGGAACCGTCTCCACCGTGATTGCCGTCGCGCCGGCGCTCGGGCCGAGCCTCTCGGGCTTCATTCTGAGCATCGCCGACTGGCACTGGCTGTTCATCACGATGCTGCCCCTGACCACTACCGCCCTCATCATCGGCGCGGTGCGCATGGTCGACGTCGGCGAGCGCCGCGGCACCCGACTCGACGTTCTCAGTATCGTGCTGTCGGTTCCCGGCTTCGGTGGTCTCGTATTCGGGCTCGCGCAGCTGGGCGAAGGGGGCCGTGCCGAGGCGGGCTCGGGGCCCGACCCCGTCGTGACGGGCACTGTCGCGCTCGCGGTGGGCATCGTCGCGCTCGTAATCTTCGTGCTGCGTCAGCTGCGACTGCAGCGCACCGACAGCGCGTTGCTCGACCTGCGCACCTTCGCGGAGCGCCAGTTCGCCCTGTCGATCGGCATCATCACGGTCGCCTCGATGGCGCTGTTCGGCGCAATCATCGTGATTCCGCTGTACGTGCAGGAGGTGCTCGGTGCGTCGCCGCTGGTGTCGGGCCTCATCATCCTGCCCGGCGCCCTGCTGCAGGGTCTGCTCGCCCCGATCATCGGGCGGCGCTACGACAAGGTCGGGCCCCGCTCGCTCGTGATTCCCGGCATCGCCCTCATGGCCTCAACGCTGTGGGTCATGTCGATGTTCTCGGCCACGACCCCGATCTGGTTCGTCGCCGTCGCCAACATCGGTGTGAGCCTCGGTCTGGCACTGCTGTTCACTCCGCTGCTGACGAACGGCCTCGCGTCACTGCGCCCGCAGTTGAACCCCTACGGCTCGGCGATCGTCGGCACGGTGCAGCAGGTCGCGGGCGCCGCCGGCATCGCGCTGTTCATCTCGGTCGCGGCGTTCATCTCTCCGCCGAGCGGTGACGCGTCGATCACCGCCGACGGCGTGCGCGCTGCCTTCACCGTCGCGGCGGGGCTGGCGACGGCCATCGTGCCGCTCGTGCTCTTCGTACGGTGGCAGAGACCGGATCAGCCGGTCGCACCGACGGCCGACACCGGCTCGACCCGCGTGGTCGAGTCGGCCTGACGGCCGACGTCGCTACGCCCGCACGGGCTGAACGCCCCGCGTACGGGCGACGATGCGTTCGAGCGCCTCGGGGCTCGTCGTGTTCTCGGCGAGCCGGTTCGGCTTGCCCTCACCGTGGTAGTCGCTTGACCCGGTGACGACGAGCTCGTACTTCTGGGCCCAGGCCTCGAGCGTCGCGCGGCCGGGCACCGAGTTCTCGCGGTGGCCGACCTCGAGGCCGACGAGACCGACCTCGATGAGCTGCACGAGCATCCGCTCATTGATGACGGCGTCGGCGCCCCGCGTCGCGGGGTGCGCGATGACGGGCGCTCCCCCGGCGTTCGCGATGAGGCGCACGCCGTCGAGCACGGTCGGGGCTGCGTGCGGCAGGTAGTAGCCGCCCTGGAAGTGCAGGATCGACGCGAACGCCTCGCTGCGGGTGCGCACGATGCCGCGGGCGACGAGCGCGTCGGCGATGTGGGGGCGACCAATCGAGACGCCGCCCGACTGGGCAAGCACGTCCTCCCACGTGACGTCGAAGTCTTCGCTCAGGCGCCCCACCATGCGCTCGGCGCGCGTCAGGCGATCGTCACGGATGCGCGCGGTCTCGGCCACGAGGTCGCCATCGTTCGGGTCAAACAGGTAGCCGAGCACGTGCACACTGCGCCACTCATCTCGCGTGGACAGCTCCATGCCGCGGATAACCTGCAGGCCGGTGTCGGCGGCGGCGGCCAGCGCCTCGTCCCAGCCGGCGGTCGAATCGTGGTCGGTGATCGCGATCGTGTCGAGGCCCGCCTCGACGGCCGCACGCACCAGCTGCGTGGGCGTTTCGGTGCCGTCGCTCACACTCGAGTGCGTGTGCAGGTCGATCAGCGGCGCGGGCATAGGGCCATCGTAGGTCGACCCGACTGACAGGCCGCCCTCCTCACGAGCATCCAAGGCCACCGGGCTAGGCTCGACGGACCATGGTGCTGAAGGTGATCTCCGCTCTCGCGCTGGTTGCCATCGGCGCCCTGCTGCTGATCGTCGCGTGGCCGAGCCTGTTCGGCCTGACGCTCGCCCCCTACGTCGCGCAGCTTGTCGCTCTGCGCTCGCTCGTCGCCGTGATCGCGCTCGTCGCCGCGGCGGTGACGCTGATCGTGGCGGTCGCCTCCCGGCGCGCGCGGCGCTTCGCCGGGGCCCTCGCCGTCATGCTCGTCGCGTTCGCGGGCCTCAACGTGGCCGTACAGTCGGTGCGCGGCCTGGGCGGCGCGCCCGTGCCCGAGGTCGCCGCCGAGGGCGAGTGGACGGTCGTCGCGTGGAACACCCTCGGCGAGGCCGTCGACGCCGACCTCATCGCGGCCCTCGCCCTCGACGAACAGGCCGACGTCGTCGTCTTGCCCGAGACCCGCGCGGCCACGGCCGAGCAGGCCGCGATTCTCATGCGCGAGGCCGGGCGCCCCATGTGGGTGTACACGGTCGCCTTCGACGAGGTCGCGGCGGCGCGCTCGACGAGCGTGCTGGTGTCTGCCGAGATCGGCCAGTACGAGATCGACGACACGGTTGGCAACACGCAGGTGCTGCCGAGTGTCGTGCTGCGCCCGCTCGACCACGACGGGCCGACCATCATCGGCGTGCACCCGGTCGCGCCGATCCCCGTGCAGCTCGACAACTGGCGGGCCGACCTCGCGTGGCTCGACGAGGTGTGTCAGGGCGAGCGCATCATTCTCGCCGGAGACCTCAACGCGACCCCCGACCACTTCGCGGCCCGCGACAACGCCGACGGCGTCGGCGACTGCGTGTCGGCCGCCCTCACCACCGGCAGCGGCGCCGTCGGCACGTGGCCGACCGGCCTGCACCCGCTGCTCGGCGCCCCCATCGACCACATCATGTCGACCCCCGACATGCCGGCCACCTCGTTCGAGGTGCTGCGCGGGCTCGACGTGGGTAACAGCGATCACCGGCCGATCGTTGCGCGCATTCTCGTGAACTGAACGGATGCGCGCTCGATTCGCGCGCATCCGCACGGTGCCAGAATGGTCGGCATGGCTGACAGCGATAAGGCGACCACCGACGCTCCCCGCGCGACCGAAAACCGATCAACCACCCCCGCATCGGACCGGTTCCGCGACTTCATCTCGAACGGCTGGGCCGATCGCCCGGCCGGTGTGGGAGAGGCCCGCGAGCAGGCGATGTACGCCGCGTCGCGCCGCGCGCGCCTGTCATCGCTCTTCCCCGGCCAGCGACTCATCGTGCCGGCGGGCCCCGCGAAGCAGCGCTCGAATGACACCGACTACCCGTACCGGGCGCACTCGGCGTTCGCGCACCTCACGGGCTGGGGCAGCGACACGGTGCCCGGCAGCGTGCTCGTGCTCGAGCCGACCGACGACGGCCACGACGCCGTGCTGTTCTTCCGCGAGGCGGCCGGCCGCGACTCGGACGAGTTCTACGCGAACCCCGAGATCGGCGAGTTCTGGACCGGCCCGCGGCCGAGCCGCGACGACGTCGCCGTCGACCTCGCGCTCACGGCGCGCGGCCCCGGCGAACTGGACGCGGTGCTCGACGCAATCGACGAGTCGACGCTCGTGGTGCGCGAGGCGGATGCGCGTCTCACCGACCGCGTGGACTCCGCGCGGCTGGTCGGCGGCTTCCGCACGACCGAGGATGCGGTCGACACGACCGGCGACGACGAGCTCGCTCGCGACGTCAGCGAGCTGCGCCTCGTGAAGGACGAGTACGAGGTCGATGAGATGCGCCGCGCCGTCGCGGCCACCGCGCAGGGCTTCGACGACGTCGTGCGCGACCTGCCCGAGATCATCGAGCACCCCCGCGGCGAGCGCCTCGTCGAGGGCACGTTCAACCGGCGGGCGCGCGCCGAGGGCAACGCGGTCGGCTACGACACGATCGCGGCCTCGGGGCCGCACGCGTGCATCCTGCACTGGACCCGCAACGACGGGCCCGTACTGCCGGGCGACCTGATTCTCATCGACGCGGGCGTCGAGCTCGACAGCTACTACACGGCCGACATCACGCGCACGCTGCCGGTTTCTGGCACCTTCACGCGCGTTCAGCGCATGGTCTACGAGGCCGTGCGCGAGGCGGCGGATGCGGCGTTCGCGATCGTGAAGCCGGGCATCCGGTTCCGCGAGGTACACGCGGCCGCCATGGCCGTCATCGCCGAGAAGACCGCCGAGTGGGGCTTCCTGCCCGTCAGCGCCGAGGAGTCGCTCAAGCCCGACGCCGGCTACCACCGCCGGTACATGGTGCACGGCACCTCGCACCACTTGGGTATCGACGTGCACGACTGTGCCCAGGCCCGCCGCGACCTCTACCTCGACGGCGAGCTGCAGGCCGGCATGGTGTTCACGATCGAGCCGGGCCTGTACTTCCAGCCCGACGACCTCACGGTGCCGGAAGAGTTCCGCGGCATCGGTGTGCGCATCGAGGACGACATTCTCGTCACGGAGGACGGCGCCGAAAACCTGTCGGCGTTTATCCCCCGCACCGCGACCGAGGTCGAAGAGTGGATCGCGGGCCGCGCGCCCGTCTGGTCCGACGAGGAGTCGGACGAGGAGGAGTAGCGCGTCGGCGCGTCGCTACGGGCGGCGCAGCTTCGTCATCCCCAACTCATTCAGATGCTCGGTGCTGGGCGCGGGCCGTTCGAACGCAACGGGGCAGTGCAAGACGGCATTTGGCGTCGAGTGGTCAATGGTGTGCTCAGACATCGCGTGCCCGCAGACGGGGCAGGCTCCTGACCTGTTGTCCATGGCGTACTCGTTTCCCCACGACGGCGTCGAGGCGAAGCGGTTCCCCGTCAGCGCGCCGCCGCGGTGTGGCGCACACTGTACGCCGGTGGCGGCCCGCCCGAAAGCCCCGGCAGGGCCTCCGCGACCAATGTCGCCCGGCTGCTTCTACAGCCCGAGCACCGCCGCGGCGACGAGGAAGTAGATCAGGAGGCCGGTCGCGTCGACGAGGGTCGTCACGAGCGGCGCCGAGATCACGGCGGGGTCGATGCGGATCGCGCGGGCGAGCAGCGGCATGACGGCGCCGACCGTGGCGGCCCACGTACAGATGCCGATCACCGAAATGCCGACGACGGTCGCCACGGGGAAGTCGACGACGATCGAGCCAATGCCGAGGGCAACGACCCCGAGGCCGAGGCCGAGCAACAGGCCCACGCGCGCCTCGCGCCACGCGACGCGCACGACGTCGCTCGGGCGCACCTCGCCGAGGGCGAGGGCGCGCACGGCCGCCGTCGCCGCCTGAGCGCCGACATTGCCACCGGTGCCCACCAGCAGCGGAATGAACAGGGCAAGCGCCGTCACCGCTTCGAGCGTGTCCTCGAACAACTGCATGACCGACACGGTGAGACCGGCGGCCAGGATCAGAACGAACAGCCACACGACACGCAGCCCCGCGAGGCGCCAGACGCTCGAGGAGAAGTAGTGGCCCGCGCTCGGCAGCGAGCCCGACTGCCGGGCAAAGTCTTCCGAGTCGGCCTGCTCGATGATCTCAAGCGCGTCGTCGACGGTCAGGATGCCCACAACCCGGTCTTCGAGGTCGAGAATCACGAGCCCCGTGAGGTTGTACTCCTGCAGCAGACGAGCCGAGTCTTCTGCACGGTCGTCGACGTGCCCGATCGGGTGATCGTCGTCGGCGATATCGATGACGGCCTGCTCGGGGTCGGCAAGCACCAGCTGCTTGAGCGAGACAGTGCCGCGGTAGGCGCGTGAGGCGTCGACGACGGCCAGCAGGTCGATCGTCTCGGCGTGCTCGGCGCGAGCGCGCAGCCGGGTGAGCGCCTGGCCGACCGTCGTCGTGTCGTGCACCGAAATGATCTCGGGGCTCATGACGCGGCCGATCGAGTCGGCCGGGTAGCCGAGCAGCTCGGCGGTCATGCGGCGCTCGCGTGGGCTCAGCCCGGCGAGCACTTTCTGCACAAAGCCGGCCGGAGCTTCGCCGAGCAGGCGGGCGCGGTCATCCGGGTCCATGTTTTCGACGAGTTCCGCGAACTGGTGGTCGCGCATCCCCCCGAGCAGTTCCTGCTGCTGGGTCGCGTCGAGTTCTTCGAACACTTCGAGCGCGCGGCCCTTCGGCAAGAGCCGCCAGGCGAGCGCCGAGTCAACCGCGCGCAGGCGGGTGAGTTCGTCGGCGATCTCGTGGGGCGCGTGCTCGGCGAGCCACTGCGCGGCGGCACGGATGTCGCGTTCTTCAATCGCGTCCTGCAGGTCTTCGGTCATGGCACACCTCCCGGGGCAGCGCAGCTTGTGCGCACAAGGGTTGACGCCCGCGCGGCCTCGTGTGACGGCGCAGGCGGGGGTGGGGGCGGGTCAGCGTTTAGGGGGAGCCTCATCCGAGGCCGGCGAGGCGTCGCTGCCCGTGCGGGCGCTCTCGCCGCCGAGCAGTTGCTGCGCACGCGTGATGAAGCCGGGCTCGACGATGATGTCGTAGCGCGAGGCGAGCACGCGGCTCGTCGAGGTGAAGTCGCGGCGGCGGCGCTGCAGCGCGTACTGCACGACCGACAGCACGAGACCGAAGCCCGCGCCGATGAGGGCGGCCGCGGCCAGAAACTCGAACTGCGGCTCGGGCGAGAACAACACGAGCAGCAGCCCGACGAACAGGCCGAACCAGGCACCCGTCGCCGCCCCGCCGAAGGCAACGCGCCCGTAGCTGAGCTTGCCCGTGACGTTCTCGACGAGGGTGAGGTCGTGGCCGACGATGGCGAGGCGCTTGACGTCGAACTCGGCCTTCGAGAGGCGGTCGACGACGGCCATGGCGTCGGCGTAGGTCTCGTGCGAGCCCAGCACGTCGCCGCGCGGCACCTTCTGGGTGGCACCGCCTCCGCGACGGAAAAGGCTGGGCGTCTGGCTCATGGTCTCCATTCTGTCAGGCGCGGCTAGCCTGTGGGGGTGCCCGCCGCCTCCGCCCCCCGAGAACCCGGTGACCGTTCCGTGAACGGCGCCCTTGAGGATGCTGTACGCACGGCGCTCACGCGCGTCATCGATCCCGAATTGCGCAAGCCCGTCACCGAGCTCGACATGATTCCGAGTGTGCGCGTGGTCGACTCCGCAGCCGGAGATGCCTCCCCCGCCGCGCGCGCCGAGATCGAGCTGCGCCTCACGATCGTGGGCTGCCCCGCCGCCGATCGCATCGAGCGCGATGTGCGCGAGGCGGCTGCCTCCGTGGCGGGCATCGAGGAGGTCAGCGTCGACGTCGGCGTGATGGATCGCGCCACGCGCGATGCGCTCATCGAGCGGCTGCGCGGGGGCCGAGCCCGCATGCCGTTCACGCGCGAGTCAACAACCCGGGTGCTCGCCGTCACGAGCGGCAAGGGCGGGGTCGGCAAGTCGACGATCACCGCGAACCTCGCCGTCGCGCTCGCCGCGCAGGGCCTGCGCGTCGGCCTCGTCGACGCCGACGTGTTCGGCTTTTCGATCCCCGGGCTGCTCGGCATCGAGGGCGCCAAGCCAACGCGCGTGGGCGAGGCGATCATGCCGCCGCGCGCGCACGACGTCGCCGTCATCTCGATCGGCATGTTCGTCGAGCCGGGTGCCGCCGTCTCGTGGCGCGGCCCCATGCTGCACCGCACGGTCGAGCAGTTCTTGACCGACGTCTACTTCGGCGACCTCGACATGCTGATCCTCGACATGCCGCCCGGCACGGGCGACGTCGCGATCTCGGTCGGCCAGCTACTGCCCCACGCCGAGGTGCTCGTCGTGACAACCCCGCAGAAGGCAGCGGCCGATGTCGCCGAGCGTTCGGCGGTGGTCGCCCGGCAAACGGGGCAGACCGTGATCGGGGTGGTCGAGAACATGGCGGGACTCGCGCAGCCCGACGGCTCCGTGCTCGAACTCTTCGGCTCGGGCGGCGGGGACGAGACGGCGGCCCGCCTCGGCGTTCCGCTGCTCGCGCGCGTGCCCCTGTCAGTGGGCCTGCGCGAAGGGGGCGATGCGGGCATCCCGATCGTCACCGATGAGAACGATGCTGCCGGGGCCGCCATCCGCGAGTTGGCCTCTGCGATCGCCCGGCGCGGGCGCGGGCTCGCCGGCAAGCCGCTCGGCGTCACACCGCGCTGATCCGTGCTGCCGTGACCGACCCGCGCTGACCCGCACGGCGACGGCTTAACGAGCGAGAGCCGCCGGGGCCCGACCCCACCCCTGGAATGGTGAGCTCGAGCCCAGACGGCTCTCGCGGAGTTCGCGGCGCGTGGCGCGCGAACGGATGCGCTAAGCGGCGATCGTCGGGACGCGGCGGTAACCATCGCGCACGGCGACGACCACGCTCGCGGCGACGGCCCACACGCCGAGGGCGGCAATGGCAATGATTCCGGCGGTCATGTCGATCTGCTCCTTAGGCTTCTGTGTTCCTGAACACCTCTAGTGAACCGCGAGAGAAGCAGTAGCACAATCTATTGTTTCTGAACTGATCATGTAGTTTTGCTTCATGGATGTGCGACGCCTCGAACTGCTCCGGGAGCTCGCCGATCGCGGGTCGATCGCCGCCGTTGCCGCCGCCACCCACCGCACACCCTCCGCCGTCTCCCAGCAACTCAAGGTGCTCGAACGGGAGGCCGGGGTGCCGCTGACCGAGCGCGTGGGCCGCGGCATCCAACTCACCGGCGCGGGCGCGGCGCTCGCGGCAACGGCCCGCCAGATCGCCACCGCCATCGAATCGGCCGAGGCGCTGTGGAGCGAGTTCACCCGCGCCCCGCAGGGCACCGTCACGCTCAGCACCTTCCCCACCGCCGGACAGATGCTGCTGCCGGGCCTGCTCACCATGCTCACCGACGAGCCGGGGTTGGAAGTCGCCGTGACCGACCACGACCTCGACCGCCCCGACTGGGCGACCCTCACCCCCGACTTTGACATCGTGCTCGCCGACTCCCAGGGGGTGCCCGCCCACTGGTCACAGGGGGGTCTGCGCGTCATCACGCTCATGACCGAGCCGTTCGACGTCGCCATGCCGCTTGGGCACCGCCTCGCCGACAAGGCCGTGCTGAAACCGGCCGACCTCGTGGACGAGCCGTGGGTCGGCGCCCCCGTCGGCTATCCGTACGACCGCGTGCTCGACGGGCTCGCCGCCTACACGGGCCGAGCGCCGCGCATCGTGCAGCGCATCATGGACAACCTCATCGTCGAGCGACTCGTGGCGGCCGGAATCGGCCTCGCGATCCTGCCGCGCTTCACGACCCGCATCCACGACACGGGCATCGTCACGCGCCCCATCGCGGGCATCCCCGCCGAACGACAAATCAACGCCCTGCTGCGCGCCGACCGGGCCGAGCGGCCGAGCGTTCGGCGCATCCTCGAACTGCTCGAACTCGAGGGGCGGCGCGTGCAGTCGCGCTACCAGCACCCCGCGCACCGGCGCTGACGGCGCCCGCGCATCGCGAGCGCGACGGCGGCCTAGGTGGCCTCGGCGTCAAACGGCGCCGGGCGCCCCTCTTTCAGCAGCCGCTGGCGCTGGGCGTAGGCCGACTCGCGCTTGGGCGCGACCACTGCGGCGGCCCCGGCAGCGCCTGCGGCACCCGGTCGGGTCGCCGGCGCCTCGTCTTCCAGAAGGGCCTCACGGATGATGCGACGCGGGTCGTACTGGCGCGGGTCGAGCTTCTTCCAGTCGACGTCGTCGTAGTCGGGGCCCATCTCTTCACGCATGCGCTCTTTTGCACCGTTGGCGAGGTCGCGAAGGCCGCGGATGAGTCGCGCGAACTGCGCAGCGAGCGCCGGCAGGCGTTCTGGCCCGATGATGATGACAGCGATCAGCCCGATGAGCAGCAGCTTCTCGAACGTCAGGCCGAAGGACACGAGCCCAGAATAGCCAGGAAACCCGGGGGCTTCCCCCTAGGCTGGGCGACCGAGGAGGCCGACGTGCCGAGCAAAGACCTGTCCTGGAAGTACATCGAGCAGTCCGTCGTCGAACCCGACGCCATCGCGGCGGCCCGCGTGACCGCCGACGAGCTGGGCACCGACCCCGTCAGCCCCGCGACCGGCGCGCAGCTCGCCCTCATGACCGCCGCCGTGGGCGCGAAGACCATCATCGAGATTGGCACCGGCGTCGGCGTGAGCGGCCTCTGGATGCTCAAGGGCGCCCCCGACGCGCACCTCACGTCGATCGACATCGAGGCCGACCACCAGCAGGCCGCCCGCCGCTTCTTCAGCGACGCCGGGCATCCCGCGTCGCGCGTGCGCCTCATCACGGGCGCCGCCACCGAGGTGCTGCCCCGCATGAACGAGTCGAGCTATGACGTCGTGCTCGTCGACGCCGAGCCGAAGGGCCTCATCGACCTGCTCGAGCACGCGATTCGCCTCGTGCGCGTGGGCGGCGTCGTGCTCGTGCCGCACGCGCTCTGGCGCGACACCGTGGCCGACCCGGCAAAGCGCGAGAGCGTCACAACCGACCGCCGCGGCATCATCGCCGAACTGTCGCAGTCGCCGGCCGTGCACGTGGCCCTCTCGCCCGTGGGCGACGGTCTGCTGCAGATCGTCAAGCGTTCGGCCTAAGCGCCGACGGCGCCGGCACGCACCGACCCCGGGAACGAGAAAACCCCCGGCCCGGGGGCCAGGGGTTCGCTCGGTCTAGGAGATCGCCGCGCTCAGCGCGTCGCGCAGTTCGGTAGCCTCCGCGTCATTGACGGAGACAACAAGTCGACCGCCGCCTTCCAGCGGCACACGAACGATGATGAGGCGACCCTCCTTGACAGCCTCCATGGGTCCGTCGCCGGTCCTGGGCTTCATGGCTGCCATAGTGTGGTTCCCCTTTCGAGACGAAAATTCCAATTCCCATTATTCCCCCTTATCGCGCCGTGACTAAATCGACGCTGAGAGCCACGCGGTCAGGCCACGCTCGACGGTGCGAATCTGCTCGATCGGCACCCTCTCGTCGTCGGCGTGCGCGAGCGAGGGGTCGCCCGGCCCGTAATTGACGGCCGGGATGCCCAGCTCGCTAAAGCGCGCCACATCCGTCCATCCGTATTTCGGGGCGGGGGCGCCGCCGACCGCCGTCATGAAGCGCTGCGCGAGCGGAGCATCCAGGCCGGGGCGGGCGCCGGGGGCGAAATCGGTGACCGTCACCTCGACGTCGAGACCGTCGACGAGCGCGCGTACGTGGGCCTCGGCGTCGGCCACCGTGCGTGACGGCGCGAAGCGGTAGTTGACGGTGACGGTGCAGGCGTCGGGGATGACGTTGCCCGCGACTCCCCCGCTGATGCCGACGGCGTTGAGGCCCTCGCGGTAGTCGAGGCCGTCAACGGTGACGGTCGCGGGCTCGTAGGCCGCGAGGCGCTCGAGGATCGGCGCGGCGGCATGGATCGCGTTGACGCCCATCCACGAGCGGGCCGAGTGGGCGCGGCGGCCGCGGGTCGTGATGTCGGCGCGCAGGGTGCCGTTGCAACCGCCCTCGACGGCACCGTTCGACGGTTCCCCCAGCACGGCGAAGTCGGCGGTGAGCAGCTCGGGCCGGGTGCGGGCGAGGCGGCCGAGGCCGTTGAGGTGTGCCTCCACCTCCTCGTGGTCGTACCAGACGAAGGTCACGTCGACGGCGGGCTCGGGGAGGCGACAGGCGAGCGCGAGGGCGACCGCGCATCCGCCCGTCATGTCGACGGTGCCGCGACCGACGAGCAGCTGCTCACCGTCGGGGCCGACCGCGCGCGTCGTCGGCAGGTTGCCGTTCACGGGCACGGTGTCGATGTGGCCAGCGATGACCACCCGCTGGGCGCGGCCGAGGTGGGTGCGGGCGACGATCGCGTCACCGTCGCGCACGACGTCGAGGTGCGGGGCATGGGCGGCGAGCGTCGCCTCGATCGCGTCGGCGAGCGCCTTCTCATTGCCCGAGACGCTCTCGATGTCGCACATGGCCGCGGTGAGGGCGACGACGTCGGCGAGCAGGGCAGGGCTAAAGGCGGGCTGCGCGGTCACCGCTCCAGCCTAGTTCGCGGCCCGGCGCGACTAGCCTGGAGGCATGAGTGAGAGCGCCACCGAGACGCACGACGAGCACGCCACCCACGCCTGGGGCTACGGCCTCGCCACGGTTCGCGAGAGCACCGGGGAGGTGCTCGACACGTGGTTCCCGCACCCCGCGCTCGGCACCCTGCCCGAGGGCCGCGACCCGCACATCGTGCCCGCCGAGATCGAGCACCTCGAGGGTGACGACGAGCGACGCGGCGTGCGCCTGGAGGCGCGCACCGTCGCCATCACGCTGGATGCTGCCCCCGCGTCGACGGCGGACGCCTACCTTCGCCTGCACCTGCTCTCGCACCGGCTCGTCGCGCCGAACACGCTGAACCTGGACGGCATTTTTGGCCACCTGCCGATCGTGACGTGGACGACCGCCGGCCCCGTGCATCCTGACGACTTCGATGCGCGCCGACCGGCGCTGCAGCGCGCCGGCATCTCGGTGCTGGGCGTCGACAAGTTCCCGCGGATGCTCGACTACGTCACCCCGCCGCGGGTGCGCATCGCCGACGCCTCGCGCGTGCGCCTCGGCGCCTACCTCTCGCCCGGCACGACCGTCATGCACGAGGGCTTCGTGAACTTCAACGCCGGAACGCTCGGCGCCTCGATGGTCGAGGGCCGCATCAGCCAGGGTGTCGTCGTCGGCGACGGCAGCGACATCGGCGGTGGGGCGTCGATCATGGGCACGCTGTCGGGCGGCGGCACTCACCGCGTCTCGATCGGCGAGCGCGCCCTGCTTGGCGCGAACTCCGGCATCGGAATCTCGATCGGCGACGACTCGGTCGTCGAGGCGGGCCTCTACGTCACCGCGGGCACGAAGGTCGCCGTCATCGACGGCGGAATGGACGCCTACGGCCAGCCGCGCACCGTCAAGGCGGCCGAGCTGTCGGGAGTGCCTGGCCTGCTGTTCCGCCGCAACTCGCTCACCGGCGGGGTCGAGGTGCTGCCGCGCACGGGCGCCGGCGTGCAGCTCAACACGGCCCTCCACGCGTAGGGGGTCCCGGACGTGGCGTGCGCGTGACGTCGCGCCACAGCGGGCCACGGTGTTGTCCGCGCCGTTGCTTCCACAACAGCGGGAAGCCGCATCGCGGTCAGTTTGCCGCGGTTGTGGAAGCAATACGACGAGGGTCGTGTCTATGAGGTGAGGTACGGCAACGGACACGTCGGTAGAGCGTGACGACATTCCCCGCTGGCCACCGCCGACCTGACTCTGCGGACACACGGCCTACGCCGACACCGTACGCTCGCGTGCAGCCGGCGTTCGGCGCGGCGCAGTGTCCGCAGCGCCGACAGCACGCGACGACACGCCGCACGCGCGCTGACGATGCCCGCGCGGCGGCGCACCCTGTCGGTCTCGCGGACATCGCACGGGGCAACACGAACGAACCCCCGCGGGCCCAGGGCCCTGCGGGGGTTCGTCGTTGCGTTCAGGATGCGCGGCTTGCGCCGTGCAGGCTGCGCACGCAGTGCGCACGCCTCGCGCCGTGCAGGGGCTCTACCGCCCCTGCGGCCAGTCGCGCGCGGCCGAGCCCATGTACAGCTGCTGCGGGCGGCCGATCTTCGTCTGCGGGTCGGCGTTCATCTCGCGCCAGTGGGCGATCCAGCCGGGAAGGCGGCCGATCGCGAACAGCACGGTGAACATGCGCGTCGGGAAGCCCATCGCCTTGTAGATGACGCCGGTGTAGAAGTCGACGTTCGGGTAGAGCCTGCGCTCTTTGAAGTAGTCGTCGTCCAGGGCGATCTGCTCGAGCTCGCGGGCGATGTCGAGCAGCGGGTCTTCGATTCCGAGGTCGGCGAGCACCGCGTCGGCGCTCTCTTTCACGAGCTTCGCCCGCGGGTCGTACGACTTGTAGACCCGGTGGCCGAAGCCCATCAGCTTGATGCCGTCTTCCTTGTTCTTGACCCGCTCGACGAAGCGCTCAACGCTCTCGCCCGAATCACGAATGCGGCCGAGCATCTCGAGCACCGACTCGTTCGCCCCGCCGTGCAGCGGGCCAGACAGGGCGTTGATGCCCGCCGAGATCGACGCAAACATGTTGGCCTCGGTCGAGCCGACAAGCCGCACGGTCGAGGTCGACGCGTTCTGCTCGTGGTCTTCGTGCAAGATCAGCAGCCGCTCGAGCGCCTGCGACAGCACGGGGTTCACCTCGTACGGCTCGGCCATGGTGCCGAAGTTCAGCCGCAAGAAGTTGTCGACGAAGTTCAGCGAGTTGTCGGGGTACAGGAACGCCTGACCGACCGACTTCTTGTGCGCGTAGGCCGCGATGACGGGCAGCTTCGCGAGCAGGCGAATGGTCGAGATCTCGACCTGCTCGGGGTCGTGCGGGTTCAGCGAGTCGCCGTAGTAGGTCGACAGCGCCGACACGGCGCTCGACAGCACCGACATGGGGTGCGCCTGGTGCGGCAGCGCGTCGAAGAAGCGCTTCAGGTCTTCGTGCAGCAGGGTGTGGCGGCGCACCTTCTCGTCGAAGGCCGCCAGCTCGTCGGCGGTCGGCAGCTCACCGTAGATGAGCAGCCACGCCACCTCGAGGAAGCTCGCGTTCGCCGCGACGTCCTCGATCGCGTAACCGCGGTAGCGCAGCACGCCGTTCGCGCCGTCGATGTAGGTGATGGCGCTCTTCGTCGAGGCCGTGTTCACGAAGCCGTAGTCGAGACCCGTGTAGCCGGTCTGCTTCGTCAGGGTCGACAGATCGAGGCTGGATGCGCCATCGACGCTGTCGAGGATCGGGAATTCGGCAGTGCCGCCGGGATAGTGCAGCGTGGCCTTCTTCTCAGCGTCGCTCACATCGCCTCCTCGCGTTGGTTGGACTCGGTGGGGGGCGGGATCCCGGCTCGCGCCAAAGGGTGGTGGCGGCGCGGGTGACCCTGCTACAGCCTAGGCGTAAACGCTGACCAGTACTGCATCAGCCAATGCAGCGCCTGATCCGTTGTCGATCAGCGCCTAATGCAGTCGCCTACAGGCATCCGCGATTCGCTCGTCGGTGGCCGTGAGCGCGACGCGCACGTGCTGCGAGGCGTCGCCCTCGTAGAACGTTCCCGGTGCCGCCAGGATTCCCCGCTCCGCCAGCCACGCGATCGTGCTGAGCGCCGGCTCGCCCCGCGTGACCCAGAGATACAGGCCCGCCTCGGAGTGATCGATCGCGAAGCCGGCATCCGTGAGCGCGTCGGCGAGCATCCGTCGGCGGTGCGCGTAGCGCTCTTTCTGCTCGGCGACGTGCGCGTCGTCGTCGAGCGCGGCGACCATGGCCGCCTGCACCGGGGCCGGCGGGATCAGCCCGGCGTGCTTGCGCACCGCGAGGATGCGGCCCACGAGCTGCGGGTCGCCCGCGAGAAATGCCGCGCGGTACCCCGCCAAGTTCGACTGCTTCGACAGCGAGTACACGCTGAGCACCCCGTCGAGGGCGCCCGCGGCGCTCGCCTCGCCGATGACCGTCGCATCCAGGATGCTCGGCACCGGCTCGTCGGCGAACGGCGCCTCCCAGCCCAATTCGGCGTAGCACTCGTCGTTCACGATGACGGCGCCGAGTTGGCGGGCGCGCGCGACGCGCACCCGCAGCGCCTCGGCGTCGAGCACCGAACCCGTCGGGTTACCGGGCGAGTTCAGCCAGACGAGCTTCGTGCCCTCCGGCCACGCGGCGGGGTCGTCAGCGGTGACCGCGGTCGCACCGACGATGGCCGCGCCGACCGCGTACGTCGGGTAGGCCGTCTCGGGGTGCACGATGACGTCGCCCTGCCCGACGTCGAGCAGCAGAGGCAGCAGGGCGACTAGCTCTTTCGAGCCGATCGTCGGCAGCACCGCGTCGACGCCCGGCAGCGTGACGCCGCGGCGACGTGCGTACCACCGCACGATCGCCTCGCGCAGAGCGGGGGTGCCCATCGTCTGCGGGTAGGCGTGCGCGTCGGTGGCCGCGACGAGGGCGTCGCGCACCACTGCGGGCGTCGCGTCGACGGGCGAGCCGACCGAGAGGTCGACGATGCCGTCGGGATGCGCGCTGGCGCGCTGCGCAAACGGCGCGAGCGAGTCCCAGGGAAAGTCGGGAAGCGCCGGCACGGCGGCCGGCCTAGTTCTGCGGCGGGAGCGCCGAGACGATCGGGTGGTCGGAGTGGATCACGCCGACCTTCGCCGCACCCCCGGGCGAACCGATCTCGCTGAAGAATTCGACGTTCGCCGTGTAGTAGTCGGCCCACTGCTCGGGCACGTCGTCTTCGTAGTAGATGGCCTCGACCGGGCACACCGGCTCGCACGCACCGCAGTCGACGCACTCGTCGGGGTGGATATAGAGCATGCGGTCGCCCTCGTAGATGCAGTCGACGGGGCATTCGTCGATGCACGCGCGGTCTTTGACATCGACGCAGGGTAGGGCGATCACGTAGGTCACGGTGAGACGGGTTCCTTCTCTTCGATGGGCTCGTTCATGCTAGCCGCACGCGGGTGGGGAGCACGCTGAATGCGCGGCCACGTCACGATGACCGCGCTCGCCGCCACCACGCCGATCAGCCACACGTACCCCACGGTGTTGCCGGGAACGACCAAGTTGCCGCCCGTGCCCGGTGCGGCAAGCACCAGGGTCACCCCGAGCAGCCCGATGGATGCGCCGATCACGGCCGCGCGACTGGGCGCGGCTAGGCGCATCCCGACAAGAAAGACGGTGCTCGTGAGCAGCGCGAGGGTGACGCCGAGCGGCGGCATCGACTGGTGGGCGAAGGTCGCCACGGTGCCAACGAGCGCGCCAATGAGCGCCCCGGCGGCGGCGAAGGCGAGCCGCAGCGCGAGGCGCGCGCGGGCGGCGCGACGCGCATCCGTCATCAGCTGTCCAGGCGGTGCATCCAGCCGTGCGGGTCGTCGGCCCGGCCGTACTGGATGTCGGTGAGCGCCTGACGCAGCTCCATGGTGAGCGCGCCGGGCGTCGCGTCGGCGCTGCCGATCTCGAAGCCGTCGCCCTTCAGCATGCCGATCGGCGTGACGACGGCAGCGGTGCCGCATGCGAACGCTTCGACGATGTCGCCCGAGGCGTAGCCGGCCTTCCACTCGTCGAGCTCGACGGCGCGACGCTCGACACGGTGGCCGCGGTCTTCGGCCAGCTGGAGGATCGAGTCGCGCGTGATGCCCTCGAGAATCGAGTCGCTCTGCGGGGTCACCAGCGTGCCGTCTTTGTAGACGAGCACGACGTTCATGCCGCCGAGCTCTTCGAGGTAATTCTGCTCGACCGAGTCGAGGAAGAGCACCTGCTGGCAGCCGTGCTCGGCGGCCTCGGCCTGCGCGACGAGGGAGGCGGCGTAGTTGCCCCCGGTTTTTGCCGCGCCCGTGCCGCCCCGGCCGGCGCGCGAGTAGTGCGTCGACAGCCAAATCGAAACGGGTGCCGGGCCGGAGGTGAAGTAGGCACCCGCGGGCGAAGCGATCACGTAGTAGTTGAACTTCTTCGCCGGCCGCACGCCGAGGAACGCCTCTTTCGCGAACATAAAGGGGCGCAGGTACAGGCTGGTCTCGGGCGCGCTCGGCACCCAGTCGCCGTCAACCGCGATGAGCTGGCGCAGCGACTCGAGGAAGTAGTCGACCGGCAGCTCGGGCAGCGCCATGCGCTTCGCCGAGCGCTGAAGACGGCGGGCGTTCGCGTCGGGGCGGAACGACCAGATCGAGCCGTCGGCGTGACGGTATGCCTTCAGGCCCTCGAAAATCTCTTGCCCGTAGTGCAGCACCGCGGCCGACGGGTCGAGCGAGATCGGGCCGTAGGGCTGCACGCGCGGGCGGTGCCAGCCGCCCCACTCGCTCCAGCAGATGTCGACCATGTGGTCGGTGAAGTGCTGACCAAAGCCGGGGTTCGCAAGAATCTCCTCCCGCTTCGACGCGTCTGCCGCGCTCTCGTTTCGCGTGACGGCGAACTCAAGGTTCTTCGGAGCCAGGGGCAGGAGGTTGGTCATGGCGGTCCTCGTCGATCGAGCGGTGTTGCTCAAGAGTACTGCCGCACGGCGGCGGCAATGGATGCTCCGATCGCCTCCGTCGAGCGGGCCTCGGCGCCGCTTCGGCTCGCGAGGTCGGCCTCGACGGCGCGTTCGATGCGCTCGGCCGCCTCGGGGTGACCGGTGTGCCGCAGCAGGAGCGCGGCAGACAGAATGGCGGCGGTGGGGTCGGCGATGCCGCGGCCCGCAATGTCCGGCGCCGAGCCGTGCACAGGTTCGAACATCGACGGGTGCGCGCCGGACGGGTCGAGGTTGCCCGAAGCGGCGATGCCGATGCCGCCTCCGACGGCGCCCGCCAGGTCGGTGACGATGTCGCCGAAGAGGTTGTCGGTGACGATGACGTCGAAGCGGGCCGGGTCAGTGACGAGGAAGATCATCGTCGCGTCGACGTGCAAGTAGTCGACCCTCACCTCGGGGTGCTCGGCCGCGACGCGGTCGACGGTGCGCTGCCAGAGCGAACCGGCGTGGACGAGCACGTTGGTCTTGTGCACGAGGGTGAGCTTCTTGCGGCGGCGCTCGGCTTCGGCGAAGGCGAAGCGCACGACGCGCTCGACGCCGTATGCCGTGTTCACGCTGGTCTCGTTGGCCACCTCGTGGGGCGTTCCGACGCGGATCGCGCCGCCGTTACCGACGTACGGGCCCTCTGTTCCCTCGCGCACGACGACGAAGTCGATGTCGCCGGGGCTCGCGAGCGGCGAGCTGACGCCCGGGTAGAGGCGGGTGGGGCGCAGGTTGACGTGGTGATCGAGCGCGAAGCGCAGTTTCAGCAGCAGGCCCCGCTCGATGATGCCGCCGGCGAGCGTCGGGTCGCGGGGGTCGCCGCCGACCGCTCCGAGCAGAATCGCGTCGTGCTGGCCGAGCGCCGCGAGGGTGTCGTCCGACAGGATCTCTCCCGTCGCGAGGTAGTGGCTCGCCCCCAGCGGGTAGTGCGTTTCGCGCACCTCGAGGCTCTCGCCGACGGCCGCCCGCATGACGGTCAATGCCTCCCCGATCACTTCGGGGCCAATCCCATCGCCGGGAATCACGGCCAGGTCGAGCGTGCGCGTCACGGGGTCTCCTCGCGGGGTCGGAAAGCGTCGAGAACCGGGCCGTGTCCCCCGAATGAGGGACATACCAGGTGATTCCCAGGATGGCCGTGTTTTCCGCTCAATTGCGGGCATCCGGCGGTCTCAGGCTACCGCCTTTGGGGGGCAGGATGCCCGTGGGGGCTTTCGCGGAGCATCCAGGAAACGCTAACTTTCTGCACGGCCCGCACCAGGGTCAGACTCGCCACCGAGTCATCCGAGAAAGGACGTCAGTGTCATGAGCATTGGTTTCGGTATCTTCCTGTTCGTTGTCGGCGCGATTCTCGCGTTCGCGATCAACGTTGCTGTCGAGGGCGTTGAGCTCTTGACGATCGGATACATCCTGATGGGCGCCGGCGTGATCACCGTCATCATCGGCGTTGCCCTGATGATGCGTCGCCGTTCGGCCGTCACCACCGAGCGTTCGGGCGTTGACCCGGCGAGCGGTGAGCGTGTCACCCGCCGCGAGTCGTCGATTGACGACCCGCCCGTCGCGTAAGTCGCGACGTTCGCGTCCGTCACGGACGCCATCTGAGCATCCCGATCACACACAACGACGGCGCCGGTTCCCCGCGAGGGGCCGGCGCCGTTGTCGTGTGCGCGGCTCACGCTGCAAGCGCAGCGCCTAAAAGCCGCTCACCCGTTGCAGTGCGCCGAACGCGCCGATGCCGGCCTGCTCGACGATGAGGTGGGTCAGCCACACTCCCCCGACGAGTGCGGCGCCCGCACCGACGAGTTGGAATCGCGGATGCCGTTCGACCGTAATGACTCCGCCGACGAGCGCAGCCAAGGCGGCGACGATGCCGAGCAGAGCGAAGACCGTGCCGACGCCCGCGAGGAAGGGTGTGGGGCCGGCGACCGGCACGATGAACAGCGCCTGACTGAGCACCGGCAGCGCCGCGACGAGGCCCAGACCGATGAGGGCGATCGCGGGCGCGGCCGAGCTGACCCGATCGAGAACGGATGCGTTCGGAGTGACGTCAGTCATGCATCCAGGGTAAAACGTTTCTGAGCGCTCGTCAGTGCCTGTTTCCCATGGCGCTGATCAGCTCGTAGGCCACGTGCGATGCGGCGACCGCCGTCAGCTGGGCGTGATCGTAGGCCGGCGCCACCTCGACGACGTCGGCGCCCACCAGGCGGTGTTCGCCGAGTGCGCGCACCATGGCGAGCAGCTCGCGGCTCGTGAGGCCGCCGGCCTCGGGCGTGCCGGTGCCGGGCGCGTGGGCCGGGTCGAGCACGTCGATGTCGATCGAGACATACACCGGCCGGTCGCCGAGGCGGGCGTGCATGCGCTCGATCGCGCGCGGCAGGCCCTCCGTTTCGAGATCGACCGAGCTGATGATGGCGAAGCCCAGGCGCTCGTCGTCGCGCAGGTCGTCCTTGCCGTAGAGGGGGCCACGAATGCCGACGTGGAGGCTCGCCTCCTGGTCGATCAGGCCCTCCTCGCTGGCGCGCCGGAAGGGAGTGCCGTGCGTGACGGGCGCGCCGAAGTAGGTGTCCCACGTGTCGAGGTGGGCGTCGAAGTGCACGACGGCGACAGGGCCGCCGGCGCGCTCGGCGGCCACCCGCAAGAGCGGCAGCGCGATCGTGTGGTCGCCCCCGATCGTGACGAGTCGCGTGCCGTTCTCGGTGAGTTCGCGCGCGGCGGTCTCGACCGCGGCGACCGCCTCGGTGATGTCAAAGGGGTTGGCGGCGATGTCGCCCGCGTCGACGACCTGCTGCACGGCGAAGGGGTGCACATCTTGGGCGGGGTTGTACGGGCGCAGCAGGCGGCTCGCCTCGCGCACGTGGGCGGGCCCGAAGCGTGCGCCGGGGCGGTAGCTCACGCCCGAGTCGAACGGCACCCCGACGACCGCGATGTCGGCGTGCTCGACCTGGTCGAGCCGCGGCAAACGCGCGAAGGTCGCGATGTCGGCGAAGCGGGGTCGCGTGCTGGCGTCGACGGGGCCGATGGGCTCGGGGCTCATGCCACAAGAGTAATCAATTGATGCCTGTAGGTAAACGTCACTGCGCGGCACTACAGTAAAAGCTGAGGAGGTCGCAGCATGAAGCCCGTGCATCCCCGAGCGAGTCGCGAACCGGTGCGCATCGGCGCCAAGCTGCGCGCCTCACGCCTCGCACAGGGCCTCACCGTCGCCCAGGTCGCCGAAGCATCCGGCCTCACCCGGGGCTTCCTCAGCCGCGTCGAGCGCGACGAGACCTCCCCCAGCGTCTCAACGCTCATCACCATCTGTCAGGTGCTCTCGCTGCCGGTCGGCGACCTCTTTGAGACGATCGAGAGCGACCTGATCCCTCTCGACGACGCTCCGCTCATCAACATGGGCGGGTCTGACGTCATCGAGCGCCTCCTGACCCCGCGGGGGCAGGGGCGCGTGCAGATCATCCGCTCGGTCATGCAGCCGGGCGCGAGCGGCGGCGGCGACCCCTACACCGTCAACTGCGACGTCGAGGTACTGCACGTGCTGTCGGGCGCCCTGCGGTTCCGGCTCGGCAACGACTGGCACGAGCTGGCCGCGGGCGACACCATGACCTTTCCCGGCCGTGAGCCGCACACGTGGCGCAACGACTCCGACGACGACACGGTCGTTCTCTGGATGCTCGTGCCCGCTCCCTGGAGCGGCTCGCAGTAGCGCTCGCGCGGCTACTGCTCGACGATCGTGATCGCCTGCACGACGTCAGCGTCGATGGCAACCCGCACGCGCTCGAGCAGGTCGTCGGGAACCCGCGAGTCGACCGTCAGCACGCTGAGCGCCGGGCCACCCGCGGTGTGGCGGGCAATCTGCATGCCGGCAATGTTGATCGCGGCGTCGCCGAACTCTTTGCCGTAGACCGCGACGATGCCGGGCCGGTCGGTGTACAGCATGACGATGAGGTGCTCGGCCATCGGCACCTCGACGTCGTAGCCGTTGATCTCGACGATCTTCTGCACCTGCTTGGCGCCGACGAGCGTGCCGGACACCGACAGCTGCGAGCCGTCGGCAAGCGTGCCACGAATGGTGAGCAGGTTGCGGTACTCGTCGCTGACCGCGTCGGTCACGAGTCGCACCGTGACACCGCGCTGCTCGGCGAGCAGCGGGGCATTCACGTAACTGACCTGCTCGCTCGAGATGCGGCCGAAGACACCCTTGAGGGCGGCGAGCTTCAGCACCCCCACGTCGTGGGCGACGATCTCGCCGCGCACCTCGACGTCGATCGCGGCGAACGAGTGGTCGGCGAGCGCGGCGAAGACCTGGCCGAGCTTCTCCATGAGCGGGATGCCGGGGCGCACACTCGGGTCGATGACGCCGCCGGCGACGTTGACCGCGTCGGGCACGAGTTCGCCGTCGAGCGCGAGGCGCACCGACTTGGCGACCGAGACGCCCGCCTTCTCTTGCGCCTCGTCCGTTGAGGCGCCCAGGTGCGGGGTGAGCTGGATGCGCGGGGCGCCGAGAAGCGGCGACCCCGTCGGCGGCTCGCTCACGAAGACGTCGAGGCCGGCGCCTGCGATCTGGCCCTCCGTGAGGGCGGTGACAAGCGCATCCTCGTCGATGATGCCGCCGCGGCTCGCGTTGACGATGCGCAAGGTCGGCTTCGCGAGCGCGAACTGCTCGGCGCCGATCAGGTTCGTCGTCTCGGGCGTCTTCGGAATATGGATCGTGATGAAGTCACTGCGCTGCATCAGCTCGTCGAGCGTGACGAGCTGCACGCCCAGCTGCTGGGCGCGGGCCGGCGGCACGAAGGGGTCGTAGCCGATGAGCTCGACGCCGAAGCCCGCGAGGCGCTCGGCGACGAGAGTGCCGATGCGGCCAAGACCCACGATGCCGACGGTCTTCTCGTAGAGCTCGGCGCCGGTGAAGGCGCTGCGCTTCCACTGGCCGTCCTTCATCGAGGCGTCGGCGGCCGGGAGGTGGCGCGCGAGCGCAAGCAGGTGGGTGATGGCAAGCTCGGCGGCCGAGATGACGTTCGAGGTCGGGGCGTTCACGACCATCACGCCGGCGGTCGTGGCCGCCTTCACGTCAACGTTGTCGAGGCCGACGCCCGCACGGGCAATGACCTTCAGCTGGGGGCCAGCGGCGATCGCCTCGGCGTCCATCTGGGTGGCCGAGCGAATCAGCACGGCGTGCGCCTCGGCAAGCGCCGCGAGCAGCGCCGGGCGGTCGGTGCCGTCGACGTGGCGGATGTCGAAGTCGGGCCCGAGGGCGTCGACCGTGGCAGGGGACAGCGTTTCAGCGAGCAGTACGACCGGCTTGGGCACAGAGAATCCTTATGACGCGGGGCGACGCGGGAGAGGCGCGACAGGGGTGACGTCGTCGCCGCACACCATCGGGGGCGACCGGTGTATTCAGGGTATCGCAGGCAGAATGGCGGGCATGACGCCCGTCGAGCTCGCCCGTGTGATCACCGCCATCGTCTTCATCGGCATCGGCGTCACCCACTTCATTCCGACGGTCGTTCGCGGCATGGCCGCGATGGTGCCGGCGGTCTTTCACGGGCGCCCCTTCTCGAAGCGCGGCTGGGTCTACGTCACCGGCGTCGCCGAGATCGCCGGGGGCATCGGCCTGCTCGTCGAACCGACGCGGGCCGCAGCCGGCATCGCGCTCGCCGTGTTCCTGGTGTGCGTGTTCCCCGCCAACGCCTATGCGGCGGGGCAGCGCGAAAAGTTCGGCGTCTTCGCGGTGCCGTTCTGGCCGCGCCTCGTGATGCAGGCGGCGCTCATCGCGCTCGTGCTGTGGGTCGGGCTTACGCCGGCAGCACCGTGATGACGCCGGTCGCTGCGGCGATCAGCGACAACCGCGCCGCGGCGATGACCGCGAGCGCCGCGATCAGGACCAGCGCGTAGCGGGCAACGGGCTGACGCGCGCCGATGAGGGCTGCGGCGGCGAAGATCACCGGGGCCTGCACAGCGCCGAGCCAAAGTGCCACCCACGGAATCTCAGCCTCGAGCCCCAGCTCGGTGAACAATTGCGGCAGGTTCACCAGGCTGCCGATGCCGTCGTAGACGAACCAGGCAGCGATCAGGCCGAGCACGACGAGAACGGCGATGCGGGCCGCGCCGAAGCGGGGCTCAGCGTCCGTCGCCGGCGTGGTGTCAGCATCCTCGCTCACGCGATCACCCCCAACAGGAAGGGCCAGGGCACGAGCACAAGGGTTCCGAGCGCGAGCCAGCCAAAGCGGTGCACGGCCGAACCATCGCGCGTCAGCACGAGTGTCGTGACGAACCAGAAGATCGGCGAGACGATCGCCAAGAACTCGGCGAACTGGTACGTGATCTCTTGCAGCAGATCGCGGCCGCTCAGTGGCAACTGTGCGACGCCGATCAGCCAGCCGATGACGTACATGAGGTAGACGCCGCCGAAGACTCCGGTGGCGGCGACGGCTGCGACAGGGCGGCTCTGCCGAGCCTCATCGAGGCGGGTGTCTGTGGCGGGCGCGACCTGCTCGTCGCGCGCCGGCTCGCCTCTGAGGTCGTAGCTCGCGTCGTCGACGTCGTCCCAGCGCAGGGCAGCGTCGTCGTCATCCTCGGGTACGCGGGCCATGTCAAAACCCTAGCCGCCTGGTCGGGGGAAGCCCCTACAGTCGAGGGCGCACGGTGACCGGCGCCGGGCGCGAAGGGGGATGCCGTGCCGTTCGAGACGACCGAGGGCGCTCCCCTCACCGCACTCCCCCTCGTCTACCGCCGGGGCCGCTTCTTCCAGGTGGCGGAAGCCTTTCAGTACCGTGAGCCGGTCTCGGGGGCGGTGACGCGCATCCCCGCCCACGATCTGTCAGCGCCGCCGACGAGCGGCAACAGCACCGACTTCGCGTCCGTGCCGCCGTTTCTGTGGGGGCTGATCGCCAACTACGGGCCGCAGACGCTGCCCGCGGTCATGCACGACTCGGAGGTGACCGCCGTGCTCGAGACGCCCGCCACCGAACGCCTCGCGCGGCGCCGCCAGGCCGACGAACGCTTCCGCATCGCCCTCGTCGATGAGGGCGTGCACCTGCTGCGCGCCCGGGTCATGTGGGCGGCGGTCGGGCTCGAGAGCTGGCTACGGCACGGCGGCTGGCGGGGCCGCGCCCTGATCGCGCAGGTCGCGCTCGGCGCGCTGCTGCTCGTCGCGATGGTGCCGCTCGCGGTGATCGCGAGCCCCTGGTGGATGCTCGCGCTGCTTCTTCCCGCCGCCCTCGCCCCCGTTTTCTGGCTCCGCGACGTGGGCCTCGTGGTCGCGGCGAGCTACCTGGGCGCCCTGTACCTGCCCCTCGTCGCCGGCGCCTATGCGGCCGCGGGCGTTGAGACGGTCATCGCGAACGTGGTCTGGCTGGTGTCTGGCCGACGCGGGCCCCGACCCACCGCCGAGCCGACGCCCGCGTGGCGCGACGAGTACCTGCGCGAACGGCCCGCCCCGCGCTGAGCGCGAGACGGGCCGTCGGTGGGGTGGACGCGAAAGGCTAGCGGGCCGCCGAGCCCTCGGTGTAGTCGGCGTCCTGCTGCTTCCACGAGAACAGGGCGCGCAGGCCGCGGCCGGTCTCCTCGATGGGGTGAGCGGCGGCCTTGTCGCGCAGCTGGTGGAACTCGACGGCGCCGGCATCCTGGTCGTCGATGAAGCGCTTCGCGAACGCGCCCGACTGAATGTCAGCGAGAACGGCCTTCATGTTCTCTTTCACGCTCGGGTCAATGACGCGCGGGCCCGACACGTAGTCGCCGTACTCGGCGGTGTCCGACACGCTCCAGCGCTGCTTGGCAATGCCGCCCTCCCACATGAGGTCGACGATGAGCTTCAGCTCGTGCAGCACCTCGAAGTAGGCGATCTCGGGCTGGTAGCCGGCCTCGGTGAGCACCTCGAAGCCGTACTGCACGAGCTGCGAGGTTCCGCCGCAGAGCACGGCCTGCTCGCCGAACAGGTCGGTCTCGGTCTCTTCCGTGAAGGTCGTCTTGATGACGCCGGCGCGGGTGCCACCGATGGCCTTCGCGTACGACAGCGCGGTGTCCCACGCGGTGCCCGAGGCGTCGCGCTCAACGGCCACAATGTCGGGGATACCGCGGCCGGCGACGAACTCGCGGCGCACGGTGTGGCCGGGGGCCTTCGGGGCGACGAGGATCACGTCGACGCCCTCGGGCGCCTCGATGTAGCCGAAGCGGATATTGAAGCCGTGCGCGAAGGCGAGCGTCTTGCCCTCGGTCAGGTTGTCCTTGATCGACTCGGCGAAGATCGCACGCTGGTGCTGGTCGGGCGCGAGGATCATGATCAGGTCGGCCCACGCGGCGGCGTCGGCGACGCTCAGCACGCGGAACCCGTCGTTCTCGGCCTTCGCCGTCGACTTCGAGCCGTCCTTCAGCGCGATGACGACCTCGACGCCCGAGTCGCGCAGGTTCTGCGCGTGGGCGTGGCCCTGCGAGCCGTAGCCGACGATCGCGACCTTCTTGCTCTGGATGATCGACAGATCGGCGTCCTTGTCGGTGATGACAGAGGTCATGCGGGATTCACTCCTTGTAGTGGTGATTTTTCTTTCGGGCGGATGCTCGGGGCGTGGCCCCGCGCATCCGGTTTAGTTCTTGAGAACGCGCTCGCTGATGCTCTTGCCGCCGCGACCGATCGCGAGAAGACCCGACTGGGCGATCTCTTTGATGCCGTACGGCTCGAGCACCCGCAATAGCGCTTCGACCTTCTGGGTGTCGCCCGTGACCTCGATGACGAGTGCGTCGGTGGCGACGTCGACGACGCGGGCCCGGAACAGGGTCGCGGCCTCGAGAATCTGCGAGCGGGTCGTGTTGTCGACGCGCACCTTCACGAGCATGTGCTCGCGCTGCACCGATTGACCGGGGTCAAGCTCGACGATCTTCAGCACGTTGATCAGCTTGTTCAGCTGCTTCGTGATCTGCTCGAGCGGCAGGCCCTCGACCTCGACCACAACGGTGATGCGCGAGAGCCCCTCGATCTCGGTCGTGCCGACCGCGAGCGAGCGAATGTTGAAGCCGCGGCGGGCGAACAGCCCCGCGACGCGCGTGAGCAGACCGGGCTTGTCTTCGACGAGGAGCGAGAGCACGTGGTACGTCATGGCGGTTACTCCCTCTCCCACTCGGGGGCGTGGTCACGGGCGTACTGCACCGACGAGTTGCCGACACCCTGCGGCACCATCGGCCACACCATCGCGTCGCGGCTCACGATGAAGTCGATGACGACCGGCCGGTCGTTCGTCTCCATCGCCAGCTTGATCGCAGGCTCCACCTCTTCAGGCGTCCTCACGCGAATACCGAGAGCGCCGTACGCGTCGGCCATCTTCACGAAGTCGGGCACCATGACGGTGTCGTGGCCCGTGTTCAGGTCGGTGAACGAGTGGCGACCGTCGTAGAACAGCGTCTGCCACTGGCGCACCATGCCGAGGGACGAGTTGTTGATGACCGCCACCTTGATTGGGATGTTATTGATCGTGCAGGTGGCGAGCTCTTGGTTCGTCATCTGGAAGCAGCCGTCGCCGTCGATCGCCCACACGAGGCGCTCGGGCTCGGCGACCTTCGCCCCCATGGCGGCGGGCACCGCGTAGCCCATCGTGCCGGCGCCGCCGGAGTTCAACCACGAGCCGGGGCGCTCGTACTTGATGAATTGGGCCGCCCACATCTGGTGCTGGCCGACGCCGGCTGCATAGACCGCCTCGGGGCCCGACAGCTCGCCGATCTTCTCGATCACCCATTGCGGGGTCAGCAGCCCGTCATCGGCCTCGGTGTAGCCCAGCGGGTACTGCTGCTTGAGCGTGTTGAGGCGCTTCCACCAGTCGCTGAAGTCGGGGGCCTGCGCCGCGGCCGCCTCGCGGAAGGCGGGCAGCAGGTCGGCGAGCACCTCGCGAGCGTCGCCCACGATCGGCACGTCGGCGGGCCGAATCTTGCCGATTTCAGCGGGGTCGATGTCGATGTGCACGATCTTCGCGTGCGGGGCAAACTCGCTGACCTTGCCCGTGACGCGGTCGTCGAAACGCGAGCCGACCGCGATCAGCAGGTCAGACTCTTGGAAGCCCAGCACGGCGGGAACGGTGCCGTGCATGCCCGGCATGCCGAGGTGCTGCGGGTGCGAGTCGGGGAACGCGCCGCGCGCCATGAGCGTCGTGACGACGGGGGCACCCGTCGCCTCGGCGAAGGCCAGCAACTCTTTGTGCGCTCCGGCGCGGATCACGCCGCCGCCGACGTACAGCACCGGCTTGCGGCTCTCGACCAGCAGCTGCGCGGCGGCCTGAATCTGCTTGCCGTGCGCCTTCGTGACAGGGCGATAGCCGGGCAGCTCGACCTTCGGCGGCCAGATGAACGGCGCCGACTTCTGCTGCGCGTCTTTCGTGACGTCGACGAGCACCGGGCCCGGGCGACCGGTCGTCGCGATGTGCACCGCGGCGGCGAGCACGCCGGGAATGTCGGCGGGGTCGGTCACGAGGAACGAGTGCTTCGTGATCGGCATCGTGATGCCGGTGATGTCGACCTCCTGGAACGCGTCGGTTCCCATGGAGGTCGAGAAGACCTGACCGGTGATCGCGAGCAGCGGCACCGAGTCCATGTGCGCATCCGCGATCGCCGTCACGAGGTTCGTCGCCCCCGGGCCGGAGGTCGCGATGCAGACGCCGAGCCGGCCGCTCGAGGCCGCGTAGCCTTCGGCGGCGTGACCGGCGCCCTGCTCGTGGCGCACCAAAATGTGCCGGATGGACGTGGACGCCATGAGTTCGTCGTAGAACGGCATGATGGCGCCGCCGGGAAGACCGAAGACGTCGGTGACGCCCAGCTTCTCGAGGCTCGCGAGAATCGCGCCGGAGCCGGTCAGGACGGGCGGCTCGGTCGAGGCCGGGCGCGCGGGCGGAGTGGGAGTCGGCACGGGGGTCGAATCCGTCGGCATGAGTATCAGCTTCCCTGACGAGTCGGTGATCGGGCGAAAAGATGCCCTCGCTACCCGGTGACAGCCCCCTGCGCAGCAGAGCGGACCAGCTTCGAGTACTTGGCGAGGACGCCACGGGTATAGCGCGGTGGCAGGGGCGCCCAGTCGGTGCGGCGCGCCTCCAGCTCGGCTTCGTCGACCAGTAGATCGAGGGAGCGAGCAGCGATATCGACCCGTATGAGATCACCATCGCGCACGAAGGCGATCGGACCAGCGTCGACCGCTTCGGGAGCTATGTGGCCGATGCACAGGCCGGTTGTGCCGCCTGAGAATCGTCCGTCGGTCAAGAGTAGTACATCTTTTCCGAGGCCTGCGCCCTTGATGGCGGCGGTGATCGCGAGCATCTCGCGCATGCCGGGGCCGCCCTTCGGGCCCTCGTAGCGGATGACGACGACGTCACCGGCGACGATCTCACCGTTGGTGAGCGCATCCATTGCCTCGCGTTCGCGTTCGAACACGCGGGCCGGGCCCTCGAAGACGGCGGCGTCGAAGCCGGCCGTCTTCACGACGGCACCCTCGGGGGCCATGGAGCCCTTCAGAATCGTGATGCCGCCCGTGGCATGAATCGGGTTGTCGAGCGTGCGCAGCACATCGCCGTCGAGCGGGTCGGGGTTCAGCTCGGCCAGGTTCTCGGCCATCGTCTTGCCCGTTACGGTGAGCGCGTCGCCGTGCAGCAGCCCCTCGTCGAGCAGCGCCTTCAGCAGCACGGGGAGGCCCCCCTGGCGGTCGACGTCGTTCATGACGTAGCGGCCGAACGGCTTCAGGTCGCCAATGTGCGGCACGCGGCTGCCGATGCGGTTGAAGTCGTCGAGCGTGAACGGCACCTCGGCCTCGTTAGCGATCGCCAGGATGTGCAGCACGACGTTCGTCGAGCCGCCGAGCGCCATGGCCACCGTGACCGCGTTCTCGAGCGCCTCTTTCGTGACGATCTGGCGGGCGGTGATGCCCTTGTTCAGTAGGTTGACGACGGCCTCGCCCGAGCGGTGGGCGTACATGTCGCGGCGGCGGTCGTAGCTCGCGGGGCTCGCCGAACCCGGCAGGCTGAGGCCCAGGGCCTCGGCAACCGAGGCCATGGTGTTGGCGGTGTACATGCCACCGCAGGCACCCTCGCCCGGCGCGAACGCGCACTCGATGCGGTGCGCGTCTTCGGCGCTCATCTTGCCGGCCTTGACCGCACCAACCGCCTCGAACGAGTCGATGATCGTGATCTCTTTCTCGGTGCCGTCCGACAGCTTCACCCAGCCGGGGGCGATGGAGCCCGCGTAGAGGAAGACGCTCGCAAGGTCGAGGCGCACGGCCGCCATGAGCATGCCCGGGATCGACTTGTCACAGCCGGCCAGCAGCACACTGCCGTCGAGTCGCTCGGCCTGCATGACGGTCTCGACACTGTCGGCGATGACCTCGCGGCTGACGAGCGAGAAGTGCATGCCCTCGTGGCCCATCGAGATGCCGTCAGAGACGCTGACCGTGCCGAACTGCAGGGGGTACCCGCCGCCCGCGTGAACGCCTTCCTTCGCGGCCTGCGCGAGACGGCTGAGCGAGAGGTTGCACGGCGTGATCTCGTTCCACGAGCTCGCGATGCCGACCTGGGGCTTGTCCCAGTCGTCGTCACCCATTCCGACGGCACGCAACATGCCGCGGGACGTGGTTGCTTCAATGCCGTCGGTGACGACGCGGGAGCGAGGCTTGCGGTCGACTTCTGCCATAACTCTGAGTCTAGAGCGCGCCGCGACCCTCGTCGTCTCGGCGAGAACGGGCCTGATCGTCGTCGGAGGGCAGGCGACGGCCGCCCAGTTCCGGGGCCGGTTCGACGAAGACGCGCTGGGCGTCATCGAGGTCGGGAGCAAGTTCGTCGGCCGTCAGCCCGTCGGGGTTGTACGTACCCGTGCGGTACCCGGCCCGGCCGACCATGTGGGCCGAGATGGGGGCCGTCAGCACCTGCAGCACCACGACCGGAATGAGCAGAAGCAGGGCCTGCCAACTGCGCACACTCAGGGCGATGGCAACGACGATCGCGATGAGGCCCAGAATCTGCGGCTTCGTGGCGGCGTGCAACCGGGCAAGCGCGTCAGGGAAGCGCATGAGCCCGATCGCTGCCGCCAGCGACAAGAAGCCGCCGAGCACGAGCAGAAGTGCCGAGACGAGGTCGAGCACCGCATCCAGGGGCTCTGCCCCGGTGGTGCCGATGACACCGCTGAGATACACGTCGATCACGGCCGATCCTCCGCTCCGGCGACACTCGGCGCCTCAGAGGCTTCGATCGGCTTGGTGACGAAGCGACTGACGGCGACGGTGCCGAAGATCGCGGTGCCGGCGAGAATCACCATGAGCGGCACCGTACGGGTGTGGCTGTTGATCGCCATCTCAGCACCAACCACAAGCATGAGCGTCGTCAGAATCACGTCGGAGGCGATCATCCGGTCGAGGATGCTCGGGCCGACGATCACTCGCCAGAGACACAGCACCGCGGTCGTGGCGAGCAGCAGGCCCGCAACCCAGAGCAGCACGGTTGTCGCGGTCTCCATCAGCGCACCGCCTCCCACTCGTCGCGCGAGCCGAGGGCCCGCAGGAGGCGCCGCTCGGTCTCGATGATCGTCGCGCGCGCCCGATCGATCTTCTCGGGGCTGTCGGCACCCAAGACGTGCACGTACAAGATGGCGTGCTCACGGTCGATCTCGAGCACGACCGACCCGGGGACCAGCGAGATCGCAATGGCCGTGCTGGTCAAGATGAAATCGCTGCGGGTGTGTAGCTGCGCCGTGATTACCGCATTCTTTTGGATGCGCCGGGCAAAGACCGCCTGGAAGGCCACCTGGAACGAGGCGGTCACCAGCTGGCCGAAGAACACGGCGAGGAACATGATGAACCACCACGGGTTCACGCGCGGCGCGAGGACCACACGCGGCAGGTAGAGCACCCGCGTGACGAGAACGGCGAGAACGATGCCCGTGAGAATCGTGAGCGGCGTCGTCGAGCCCCAGAGCAGCATCCAGAAAATGACGAGGGCGATGAGCAGCGGCGACAGCTGCAAGAAGGTGATGCGTCGGCGCGGCTCCGCAGGCGGCTCGGGCGCCGAGGCCGGCGTGAGCACGCGGTCGCGGTCGTCGACGGGAGGCGTTGTGTCGCTCACTGCTCAAGCACCCCCTCGATCACGCGGTCGATCGACGGCTCCCCCTGCGGGAAGACGCTCAGCACGTACCGGTCGGGGCCGTCGAGGTTTTCGCCCGCACGCTCGGCGATGCCGTACAGCGGGCCGGCAAAGACGGTCAGGGCGACGCTCACAATGACCATGCCCGCCGTCGATGCGGTCATCAGCCGCGGCGTCGTGCGTGCTTCGCTGACGGTCGAGGTGCTGAGCGGCGCCTCGTTGACGTGCTTGAGGAGGCGCGAGGAGCCGCGCTCGACCTCATCCGCCCCTCGCCAGAACGCAAGGTTCCAGACGCGGACGAGCGCGTACAGGGTGAGCAGCGACACGAGTGCGCCACCCCCGAGCAGGATGTACGCCAGTGCGTCGCCCTGCTCGGCCGTTGCCTGGAACAGCGCGAGTTTGCCGATGAAGCCCGAGAACGGGGGGATACCGCCGAGGTTCAGGGCCGGGATGAAGAACAGCAGGGCGACCAGCGGCGCGCTCGCGAGCAAGCCGCCGATCCGGCTGATCGAGGTCGACCCCGCCTCGCGTTCGATGAGCCCCGCGGCGAGGAACAGCGTGGTCTGCACGACGATGTGGTGCGCGATGTAGTACACCGCGGCCGCGGTGCCCTCGGCGGTGCCGAGCGCGACGCCGAGGATCATGTAGCCGATGTGACTGACGAGCGTGAAGGACAGGATTCGCTTGATGTCAGCCTGGGCAACAGCACCCAGGGCGCCGACGACCATCGTGAGCAGCGCCAGAATCATCAACGCCGGATTGAGCTCCGTGCCCGGGAAGATGACCGTCTCGACGCGGATGATCGCGTACACGCCGATCTTCGTGAGGAGGCCTGCGAAGGCCGCCGTAACGGGCGCTGGTGCGCTCGGGTAGCTGTCGGGCAACCAGAACGACAGGGGGAAGACGGCCGCTTTGATGCCGAACGCGACGAGCAGCATGACGTGCAAGACGATCTGCGTGTCGACCGGAATGTCTTGAATGCGGATGGCGATCTGCGCGAGGTTCACGGTGCCGAGAGCGCCGTAGACCATCGCGATCGACGCAAGGAACAGCAGGGACGACACGAGGCTCACGACCACGTAGGTGACACCCGCCCGGATGCGCGATTCGGTACCGCCGAGCGTGATGAGCACGTAGCTCGCGACGAGCAACACCTCGAACCCGACGTACAGGTTGAAGAGGTCACCCGCGATGAACGCGATCATGACGCCCGCGGTCAGGATCAGGTAGGTCGGGTAGTAGATCGACACCGGCGTCTCGTCGTCGCCGTCGGCGAGACCCTGACCGATCGAGAACACGAGCACCGCAAGCAAGACGATCGCCGACACAACCACCATGAGGGCGCTCAGGCGGTCGACGACGAGCACGATGCCGAACGGCGCTGGCCAGCTGCCGACCTCGACGACGACCGTTCCGGCGTCGTCGACTCCGAGCAGCAGCGCAACGCCGATTGCGAGCACCACGGCGAGAGCGATCACTGCGATGATGCGCTGGGCGCGCGGCCGTCGGCCCACCACGAGGGTGAGGCCCGCGGCGAACAGCGGAATGATGACGGTGAGCGGCACGAGGGCGCCGAGAAGGTCGATCATGCGCGCTCACCTCCCTGGCGTCCCTGGGCTTCGTCAAGGGATGCGGGATCAACGTCGAGTCCATCGGGCAAGAACTCGGTGGTCGCCTCGTCGGGCGAGGTCTCTTCGAGCAGCACCGACTCGGCCCGCTCGCGCAGGGCAACGTCGTCCGCGTCGTCCGACACGTCGTCGGCATTCGCCAGCCGCCAGCTGCGGTAGATCAGCGCCAGCATGAACGCCGAGACCGCGAAGGTGATCACGATCGCGGTGAGCAGGAGGGCCTGCGGCAGCGGATCGGTGTACTGGCTGGGGTCGGCGGCCGGGTCCTCCACGATGGGAGCAATGCCGGTCGGCCCCGCCATGAGGATGATGAGCAGGTTGGTCGCGTTGCCGACGAGCAGGAACCCGAGAACAACGCGGGTCAGGCTGCGCTCGAGCATCAGGTAAATGCCGCACGCGTAGAGGACCGCCATCACGATCACGAGGGTGAGGTTGATCGTCATCGCGCGCCTCCCACGGGGGTCGCATCGAGGTCGCCGCCGACGGTGAGCCCGCCGCCGCGCCCCTGACGATCGACTTCAGCGCCGAGGCTGCGCAGCACGTCGAGCACGAGACCGACGACGATCAGGTACACGCCGATGTCGAAGATTGTGGAGGTCACGAACTCGACCTCGCCCAAGAGCCACAGTTCGCCCTCGACGTAGGTGCTTGTCATCGCACTTGCGCCGAACAGCAGGGGAGCAAACGTGTAGCTGGCGGCGATCAGCATGCCGCTTCCGAGCAGCGCACCGGCGCTGAACGGCGCCGCGGCACCGAGCTCGTAGCGACCGCCCGCCAGGTATCGGGCGACGAGCGCGAGCCCCGCCACGAGCCCGCCCGCGAAACCGCCGCCGGGCAGATTGTGACCGGCAAAGAGCAGGTAGATCGACAGCACGATGACGGCGTGGAAGATCAGCCGGACGACGACTTCGAGCAGGATGGAGCGGTTGCGCGGATCGAGCGTCAGTCCCGCCAGGATCCATGCGCTGCGCTGCGTGGTGTCGTTCTCGCTCGACCGCTCGAGGCGCTCGCGCACGGTGCGTTCCAGGTCGGCGCGCGGCACCCGCGGGAGCGCATCGATGCGGCCCCGCAGGAAGAGCAGGCTGGCGACGCCGGTCGCGGCGGCGATCACCACGGCGAGCTCGCCGAGGGTGTCCCACGCACGGAGGTCGACGAGGGCGACGTTCACCACGTTGGCGCCGTGGCCAATGACCCGCGCGAGGGTCGGCCACGCCAGGGAGATGGGCTCGGCGGTGCGGCTTGCCGAGACGACCAGCGCGATGACGGCCATGACGAGGCCCACCGCGATGCCGAGAATCGCGCGCGCGACCTTCCGGGTGCTGCCGTGTCGGTCGCCGAGGCGGGCGGGCAAGCGGCGGAGCACGAGCACGAAAGCGATCAGGGTCACGACCTCGACGAGCGCCTGCGTGATGGCGAGGTCAGGCGCACCGCCCATGGCAAAGAGCGCGGTCATGCCGAAGCCCGTGACGCCGACGACGATCAGCGCGGCGAAGCGCTTCTCGGCACGCGTGGCCGCGATGGCCGCCCCGATCATCACGACACCGACGGCGACCTGCGCGGGGGTGTCCCAGAGACGAATCTCTGACGGCCACGTGCGCACGGCGAGGAGCGCCGCCGTCGTGCCGACGACGAACACGCCGAGAATCACCGACAGGTAGAAGGGCAGCGATCCGCGCTGCGTCAGCGTCGTCACGCGGTTCGCCACGCGGTCGACGCCGCTCATCGTGCGCCAGTAAGCATCCGACGCATCCATGCCCGAGTGAAGGAAGGCCTGCACAACTTCAACCCGCGCGCGAATGAGGAAGAGGCCGAGGCCCGCCACCACGGTCACCACCGACAGGCCCAGCTCGAGCCCAAAGCCGTGCCAGAGGGCCAATTCGTAGTCGTAGGCGCCGTCGGCGGCGGGGGCCGCTGCCGCGACCTCGACGATTCCGACGTGAGCGAGCTGCGGCACCAGGCCGAGAACGAGGGATGCGCCGGCGAGGACGGCGGGCGCGACCGCCGAGAGTGCGGATGGGCGCTCCGCGATCGGCGTGCGCTCAGCGCCAGGCTTGGTCGCAAACGCACCCCAGAAGAACCGTAGGCCGTAGGCCACCGTGAGTGTCGAGCCCAGGACGATGCCGATGACCGCCGCAATCGCGACCGGGTCTCCGGCTCCCGCGTCGGGCGCTCCGCTGACGAGCAGCCCGTGCAGCACCGCCTCCTTCGCAACGAAACCGAAGAGGGGCGGGATACCGGCCATCGACGCGAGCGCGAGAGCCGCGACCACCGCGACCACGGGCATCCGACGACCGAGCCCCGAGAGCATCCGCAGATCACGCGTTCCCGTCTGCTGGTCGATGATGCCGACGATCAGGAACAGGCACGACTTGAACAAGGCGTGCGCCAACAGCAGTGCGCCAGCGCCGAGAAGGGCGTCACGCGTGCCATAGCCCGCGATGACGACGAGGAAGCCCAGCTGGCTCACGGTTCCGTAGGCGAGCAGCAGCTTGAGGTCGGTTTGGCGCAGGGCAACCCAGCCGCCGAGGAGCATCGTCGCGACGCCCAGCGCCACGAGGGTGATGCGCCACCCGGGCACGTCGGAGAAGGCGGGGGCGAACCGCGCGATCAGGAAGACGCCGGCCTTCACCATGGCGGCGGCGTGCAGATAGGCGCTCACGGGCGTGGGGGCGGCCATCGCACCGGGCAGCCAGAAGTGCAGCGGCACGATGGCCGACTTCGACAGGGCACCGACGAGGACGAGGAACACGGCGGTCGTCGTGAGAGGGCCCGACGGCGTCTCGTCGAGGATGACCGGGATGCTCGACGAGCCCACCTGCACCGACAGGATCACGAGGCCGACGAGCATGACGAGGCCACCGACGGTCGTCGTGATCAGGGCTTCGAGGGCCGCACCGCGGCTGGCGCGGCGGTTCGTGTAGTGGCCGATGAGCAGGTAGGAGAAGACGCTCGTCGCCTCCCACATGACGAACAACAGGTAGACGTCGTCGGCGATGACGAGGCCGTACATGGCACCGACGAACGCGATGAGCACACCGGCGAAGCGGCCGACCGCGGGGTCGGTGCGCGAGAAGTAGGTGCCGCAGTACAGCAGGACGAGAGAGCCGATGCCGGTAACGATGAGGGCGAGCAGCCACGACAGCGCATCCATGCGCAGGTCAAGGGTCAACTGCAGTTGCGGGATCCACTCGATTCGCTCGAGCGGAATCGTCGATCCTCCGGCCAGCACGGAGGGGCCGAGAAGCAGGGTGTGCACGAACACACCGAGGGCGACAGCAGCGGCGGCGACGAAGACGCGCGAACCGACATGCCGGGCGAGGAATGGAAGGGCGATTCCTGCGAGCGCGAGAACTGCGAGGGCGACAATCATGCGTCCTCCTCGCGAGTACCTCGTGTGAGGGCCGGGGTGCGCAGAGGGCGCCGACCTCGTGTGTTCATTCTATTGGGGGCATTGCTGGGCATTCACTCAGCCCGCCCTCAGTTCTCCCAACCGAGCGAGCACCGTCACCATTCCCTCGGGGTCGGCAACGCGGTAGCCCGCGCGTGTCGGCGCCGCACCCACTTTGATGCCGACATCCCCGTCGTCGAGCATCGCCAGCGCATCTTCATCGGTGACGTCGTCGCCCGCGAAGAGCACGGCGTCGACGGCGAACGCCTCTCGAAGCACCCGGAGGCCATCGCCCTTCGTCGCGTCGCGGGCGGAAAACTCGATGAGGTTTTTGCCGTCGCGCACCGTCATCGCGGCGTCAACCCCGGCTGCCACGGCGCGGCAGGTCTCGAGCAAGACGCGCGCGGCGACCTCCTCGACAACCCGCGTGTGCACGGCAAATCCTGCGGGCTTCTGCTCGATCCAGGCGCCGTCGACAGCCTCGACGAGCGGCTCGAGGTGGCCACGAAGCGCGGCAACCCGGGCGCGGTCGTCGTCGGTGGCTGCCGGCCGCACATCGTCGGGCCCGAGCCGCACCTCGAGTCCGTGCGAACCCACGAGGGGCAGGTCGTCGCCGTACTCGGCAACGTGCGCGAGGCTCTCGAGCGAGCGACCCGACACATACGCGACGACGGTGTCAGGAAGCGCCCGCAGTGCGTCCACTGCCTCGCGCGCCGCCGGCAGGGCGCGCGCCTCGTCGGGCACGTCGACCTCGGGGGCGAGGGTGCCGTCGAAATCGAGGGCGATCAGGATGCGCGGGGCGCGGGCAAGGGATGCAAGCGCCTCGTCGAGCGCGCCATCGATCGGCGACGTCATCGCGCATCCTTCGCTCGCGCGAGTTCGTCGAGGAAGCCGCGCGACCAGCGGGCCACATCGTTCTCCCGCACGCGCTTGCGCAGTGCGCGCATGCGGGAGGCGCGCTCACGCTGCGGCATGCCGGCCGCGGCGGTCATCGCGTCTTTCAAGCCCTCGATGTCGTGCGGGTTCACGAGCAGTGCGTTCTTCAACTCGTCGGCAGCACCCGCGAACTCGCTGAGGATGAGCACGCCGTCGTTGTCGTGGCGGCAGGCGACGTACTCTTTCGCGACCAGGTTCATGCCGTCGCGCAGGGCGGTGACCAGCATGACGTCGGCCGCGAGGTACAGCGCCACCATCTCCTCACGGGGGTAGCCGTGGTGGAGGTAGGCGATCGCTGAATGACCGATCGTCGCGTAGTCGCCGTTGATGCGGCCGACCGTGAGCTCGATTTCGTCGCGCAACTGCATGTACGCCTCGACGCGCTCGCGGCTGGGGCTCGCCACCTGCACAAGCACACTGTCTCCGGCGGTCGTGCGACCGTCGCGCAGCAGTTCGCCGAAAGCCTTGAGCCGGTGCCTAATGCCCTTCGTGTAGTCGAGCCGGTCGACGCCGAGGTAGATCGTCTCGGGGTTGCCGAGTTCGCGGCGAATCTCGGCTGCCCGCTCTTGCACGGCGGGCTGCCGCGCGAGCTCTTCGAACATGGCGGCGTCGATCGAGATGGGGAACGCTTTCGCGATCGCGGTGCGCGGGGCCTCGCCCTGCGCGACCGGCACCTTCACCTCCGAGCCCTTCGTGCTGTTGGCGCCATACAGGCGGCGCACGGCGCGGGTGAAGTTGCCGGCGTCGGCGACGCGCTGGAAGCCGATGACGTCGGCGCCGAGCAGCCCCTCGACGATCTGACGACGCCAAGGCAACTGCGCGTAGATGCCGTACGGCGGGAAGGGAATGTGGTTGAAGAAGCCGATCACCAGGTCGGGGCGCCGTTCGCGCAGCATTTTCGGCACGAGCTGCAACTGGTAGTCCTGCACCCACACGGTCGCGCCCGGGGCCGCGATGGCGGCGCTCTGTTCGGCAAAGCGGCGGTTGACCCGCACGTAGGCGTCCCACCACTCACGGTGGTAGCTGGGGGGTGCGATCACGTCGTGGTAGAGCGGCCAGAGGGTGTCGTTGCTGAAGCCCTCGTAGTAGTCGGCCACCTCGTCGGCGCTCAGGGTTACGGGCACGAGGTACGTGTCGTCGGCCGTGAAGGGCTCCAGCTCGAGGTCGGGTTTGCCGGCCCAGCCCACCCACGCGCCGTCGGATGCTCGCATCACCGGCTCGAGCGCCGTCACGAGACCGCCGGGAGACCGCTGCCACCGCGCCGTGCCGTCTGGGTCGACGACCCGGTCGACGGGCAGTCGGTTGGAGACGACGATGAAGTCGTAGCTGTCGCGATCGGTCATGGCGGTGGCTCGTTCCTGCCGCGGTGGCGGCGGTGTCGGGGGCTCGTCGCTGGTCCGGGACCGAACGTATCAGCCGAGATTCAGAGTTCTCTCAGAGAGTGCGCATCTGAAGTTCGTCGATTGCCGTTCACTCCCGCGCACCCCCGCGCGGCGTACGCTCGCGACGATGATCCGCATAGGCCTCGGCACCACGAGCGTTCTGCCGCAGCGGCTCGACGACGCGTTTCGCCTCGCGGCCGAGGTCGGCTTCGACGGCATCGAGGTGATGGTCACGAGCGACCGATCGACGCAGTCGGCGCGAACGCTTGCTGAGCTGAGCGCTCGCTACCGCCTGCCGGTGCTCAGCATTCACTCGCCCGTACTGCTGTTCAGCAGCTTCGTGTGGGGTCGTAACCCGCTCGTGAAGCTCGAGCGCAGTTGCGCGCTCGCGAGCGAACTGGGGGCGACGACGGTGGTCGCGCATCCGCTGTTCGCGTGGCAGCGGCGAAGCGCCAGCCGCTTGGTCGAGCGCGTGCGTGAGCTCGAATCCCAGTTCAGCGTCGCGATCGCCGTCGAGAACTTGTTCCCCGCACGCGTCGGCGCGCGACGTGAGGCTTTTGCCCCGCACTGGAACCCGGGCGAACTCGCCGTCGATCACCTCACGCTCGACTTCTCGCACGCCGGGATGGCGGGCATGTCGGCGACCACCCTGCGCGACGCGTGGGGTGAGCGCCTCCGCCACGTGCACCTCTGCGACGCGAGCCGCGCCTCGGGCGGAGCGTCCCTCGTCGACGAGCACCTCGTGCCGGGCACGGGCGTGCAGCCCGTCGCCGAGATTCTGCGCGACCTGGCCGCGCGCGACGTCGACGGCCTGGTGGTCGCCGAAATCAACACGCGCGCGTGCGGCCGCGACGAGCGGATGCGCGTAGACCGCCTCGCCGACACGCTGCGGTTCGCGCGCACCCACCTCGCGCACCCCTCCTAGGCGGTCGCGTACGCCTCGCGCACCGCGACCGTGCGGCGTCGGCGCGCCGCCCCCACCGCGAGGAACGCCGCCGCAGTGCCGACGAGCACGCTGACCGTCACGGCCGTCACGACGCGGGCGGCGTCTCCGCCGGCAAGCGCCGCGAGCATCCCGTCGGCGACGATCGGGGCGGGCAGGATGCCCGCGAGCGTCGGGAACGGCTCGACCAGCGCATCCACCGGAATCACCACCCCGACGACCACCGCCTGCAGCCCCAGCAGCACGAGCGAGGCGATGACGGTCGCGCGTCGGCCGAGCGCGAGGGCGGCCGCCAGGTGCAGGGCGGCGAAGGCCGCCGAGGCGATGACCGCCAGCAGCAGCACCGCGGGCACGCTCGACCAGGCCGCGCCCGCAAGGGTCGGCACGAGCAGGGCGACGAGCACGCCCTGGGCGATCGCGACGACGCTCAGCGCCAGCACGCGGCGGCGTAGCTGGGCGCGCGCGCCGAGGGCCGAGCCGATCAGCGCGGCACCACCGCGCGGTGCCGCGACGGCGGCGGCGAGCGCCCCGAGCCAGAGGCCAAGCGGGGCGAGGGCGGCGATGAGCACGCCGCCGATGCCGTCGACCGCGTTCGCCCGCTCGGTCTCGAGGGCAACGGGCGACAGCAGGGCGGCCGGGTCCAGTTCGTCGGCCGACGGCACCTCGTCGGCACCCTCGGTCAGCCCGGCCCCGAGCTCGTCGGTGCCGTCGGCGAGCGCCACGGCGCCGTCTGCGGCGTCCTGCGCCCCGGTCGCCAGCTGATCCGCACCGTCGGCGAGCGCCGTGGCGCCGCCCGCCGTCTCACCGACGCCCGCCGCGATCTCGTCGAGACCGCCGGCGAGCTCGCCGAGCCCCGTCGCGAGGCCATCGAGGCCGCTAGCGAGGGGAACGCCGTTCGTCGCGAGCGCCCGCGCGCCCGCCGCCGACTGGGCCACGCCGCCCGGCACCTGTGCGAGGGCGGGCCCGGCCTGGGCGGCGACGGCATCCGTCGTGCCGGCGAGGATCTGCGCGTCGGTCAGCGCGTCGATGAACGCCTGCTGATCCTCCGGCGACAGCCCTGAGGCGCCGATCTGCGGGGCGAGCGCCGCAAGCTGCCCGGCGAGGGACGTGGCCTGCTGGTCGATGCCCGCGATCGCGTCGCCCAGCGCGGGCAGCGGCTGCACCTCGGTCGCAAAGGTCTCGAGCCCGTCGGCGAGCTGATCGACGCCGTCGACGTACGCGCCGACGCCGTCGGCGAGCTGACGCGCACCGGCCGCCGACTCGTCCGCACCGTCTGCCGCTCCCCCGGCACCCGACGCGAGGGCGCCGAGTCCGGCACCGAGCTCGCGGGCTCCCGTGCCGATGCCCGACGCCCCGTCGCCGAGCGCCGAGACGCCGTCGGCAAGCTCGCGCGTGCCGTCGGCGAGCTGGCTCGCGCCATCGCCCGCCTCGGCGAGCGCCGTGCCGAGCTCGCCGAAGCCGCCAACCACGCCGGCGAGCACCTGTTCGGTGATCGTGCTGCCGAACTGCGCAACGAGACCCTCGCCGAGGGCCTGCGTGATGCTGCCGGCGAGGTAGCTGTGCGCGTCGTCCGTTTCGATGCGGATCGTCGCGGGGCGAGCATCCGCCTCACCCAGGGTCGAAATCGAGGCGGAGAAGTCCGACGGAATCGTGACGACGGCGTAGACGTCGCCGGCGGCGAGGGCGCGTTCCGCCTCGGCGGCGCTCGTCGGCTGCCAGTCGAAGCCCGGCGCGTCGGGCCCGGTCAGCTCGGTGACGAGCAGGCGCCCGGCGAGAATGATCTGCTCCTCGCCGTCGGGCCCGGTTGTGGTGACGAGTTCGTCGTCGTTCACGACGGCGGCGGGGATGCGCGCGACAGGGTCGTCGGTGCCGTCACCGAATGCGGTCAGAGCGGCTCCGACGATGGCGGCGGGCACGAGGGCCGCCGCCACGAGGGCGGTAAGGCGTGCGGGTCGACGGGACATCAGCGGGTCGCCTCCGGGTTGAGGGTGTCGACGGGGGGGTCCGCGTCGAAGGAGTGAGCGGGCGCATCGGCGCCTGTCGTGGGAGTGGTGAGCCGGCCGGCGGCGCGCTCATCGCGCGGCAGACCGGTTGCGGCGTCGCCGATCAGGATGCGCGCGGCTGTGGGCGCCGCCGCCTCCAGCAAGCGGTCGGCGGCCGCCACCGTGTCGAGGGGCAGTTCGCCGGTGTCGACGAGCAGTACGGGCGCCGCGTCGATCGTGCCGAGGGCCGCGGCGACGAGCGCTCGCTCGTACGGCGTGAGCGCGGCGAGCGGCGTGCCGGTGTCGATGCGCGTGAGCGCGCGCGCCGTGTCGGCCTGGTCGGCGCTCGCCAGGCGGCTGGCGAGCGCCCCCCACCAGGCGTCGACCGAGCGGCGTGAGCGCGCCGCCGCGAGCCGGTCACCGGCGAGGCCGTCGAGCGTAGCCCCCGCGGGCAGGCGCAGCGGGTCGAGGTCGACGAGGGTGACGCGGCGAGCGGCGCGTGCCTGTTGCGCGGGCAGCAGGGCATCGGCGACGCGGGCGCGCCCCCCGGCGAGCGGCAGGTAGCCGGCGAGCCCCGCCATGAGCGGACGACGCACGGCCGCCGGCGCCGAGAGCGCGAGGCGTGAGCCCGCCGGCACGTCGGCGTTCAGCACAAGGTCGACGCCATCGACGCGCACCTCGTCGGCCACGAGAACAGAGCGCGCGTGCTCGGCCGCCCAGGCTTCGGCGCGACGGTGCACGCCCAGCGCTTCGCCCTCGATGTCGAGGTTGGGCAGGGCGCGGTCGAGCACCCGCGGGAACCACCAGCCGCGTCGCCCGAACAGCGTCATGAGCGCGGGGCCCAGGGTCATGCGCACGACGAACGCGTCGACGGCGATGCCGACGGCGAGGCCGAGGGCGACGGGCTTGATGAGGTTCAAGCCTTCGGGCACGAAGGCGGCGAAGACGAGGAACATGATGAGTGCCGCAGCCGTGACGACCCGCGCCCCGTTGGTGAAGCCCTCCTCGATCGCCTCGCGGGGGGAGGCTCCGTGCACGTGCTGCTCACGCATGCCCGAGACGAGGAACACCTCGTAGTCCATGGCGAGGCCGAACAGCACCGCCATCAGGATGATCGGCATGAAGCTCAAGATCGGCCCGGGCTCAACATGCAAGAGCTCGGCACCGTAGCCCCACTGGAAGACGACGACGGTCACGCCGAGCGCTGTGCCCACCGACAGCAGGAACCCGAGCGCCGCTTTCACCGGCACGAGCACTGAGCGGAACACGGCCATCAGCAAGACGATCGACAGCCCGACCACAATGAGCCCGAACGGCACGAGCGCCCCGGTCAGCCGCGTCGAAATATCGATGCCAATCGCGGTGACGCCGGTGACGGCGATGGGCGTGTCGTAGCGCTCGACCAGCTCGTCGCCGAGCGCGCGCAGCTCGGCCACGACCTGCTTGGTCTCGGCGGCATCGGGGGCCGTTTCGGGAGCGACGCGGAAGATGGCGCGCTCCAACCCCGGTGAGGGGATGCCCTGGCTCACGTTGGCCACGCCCGGCACGCTGGCGAGCTCGTCACCGATCGCCTCCAGATCGTCGAGCACGTCGTTCGTCTGCGTGATGTCGACCGTCACGAGCAGCGGACCGGCCGTTCCGGGGCCGAAGGCGTCGGCGATCAGGTCGTACGCCTCGCGCTGGGTCGTGCCCGCGGGCTCTTTGCCCCCGTCGGGCAGGTTCAGGTCAAGCGCGAAGGCGGGAATCGACATCGAGCCGAGCACGGCCACGACGCCGACGGTCGTCAGCCACGGCCGACGCATGACTCCGCGCACCCAGCGGCGACCCATCGTGGGCGTGGCTGAGGCGCCAGGATGAGCGCGCTTCCACGCGCGGGACCCCTCGCGCGGGACCAGGCGAGCGCCGGCGAGCCCCATCAGAGCGGGCAGCAGGGTGAGCGCGGCGGCGACCGCGACGGCCACCGCGACGGCGCCGCCGATGCCCATGATCGACAGGAACGGGATGCCCACGACGAGCAGGCCCGCGAGGGCGATGATGACGGTGCCACCGGCAAAGACCACGGCACTGCCCGCGGTGCCCGCGGCGACACCCGCCGACTCGGCCGGGTCCATGCCGCTCGCCAGCTGCGTGCGGTGACGGGACAGGATGAACAGGGCGTAGTCAATGCCGACCGCGAGCCCGATCATGAGGGCCAGCAGCGGCGCGGCACTCGACACCGGCGCGGCGGCCGCCACGAGGAAGATGCCGCCCATCGTGACCGCGACGCCGAGCAGGGCGCTGATGATGGGCATTCCCGCGGCGCGCAGCGAACCGAACGTGATCAGCAGCACGATGCCTGCGATGCCGACGCCGATCGCCTCAATGATCGTGATGCCGGGCACCTGGTCGGCGAAAATTTGCCCGGCGAACTCGACCCGCGCATCCCGCCCGTCTCCGGTGGCGATGACCGCGTCGAGCGTCTCGTCGGAAATCTCGGCCTGCTGCCCCTCGAGGGTGGCTTGAATGATCGCGACCGTGCCGTCATCACTCACCTGGTTGTCGGCGAACTCGTCGAACGGGCCGAGCACCTGATCGACGCCGTCGACGTCGGCCAGATCGGCCGCGATCGCGTCAATCTCGGCCCGCAGCTCGGGGTCGTCGACCCGAGCGCCGTCGGGTGCGACGACGACCGCCTGCACGCTCGCCCCCGCAACCTCGGGGAAGAGCTGCTCGAGCTCGTCGAGCGCCTGCTGCGATTCGGTGCCCGGAATGGTGAAGGTGTCGTCGGTCGAGCCGCCGAGCCCCAGGCCTACGCCGAGCAGGGCGAAGGCGACGAGCAGCCACGCGACGAGAACGGTGCGGGCGCGACGGTAGGCGGCGCGGCCGAGACGGTAGAGCAGAGTGGCCACGGGTTAGTCCTTGAGCTCGGGGGCGGGCGCGAGCAGTTCGCGCATGACGGTGATGAGGGCGGGGCGCACTTCCTCATCGGGAGGGCCCTCGAGCCCCAGAAGGTCGCTCGCGGCCAGCGTGTACGCGGCACCCGCCAGCGCGATGCCGTAGCGCAGCTTCTCGACGGTGCTGCCTGCGGCGAGCTCGAAAGCCGCCGCGAGCTCGCGCATGAGCTCTTGCGCCCGCGCGAACGCCGGCACGTCTTGCTGCGTCGCCGACTGGTTGACGATCAGGTGCACGACCTGTCGATGCGCGAGCAGCGCGTCGACGAAGCGCTCGAGGAAGGCGAGGCGCTGGCCGCGGTCAGCAGCCACATCGCCGATGCCTCGCACGATGGCGGTCAGCTCGTCGAGGGCAGGCGCCATCGCGTCGGCGAGCAGCTGCTCTTTCGAGGCGTAGTGGTAGAGCACGCTGGCCTTCGAGGTTCCGGCAAGGTCGGCGATGCGCTGCAGGCTCGTGGCGGCGTACCCGGCTGAGGCGAATTCGGCGAGCGCGATGTCGCGCAACTGGTCGTGGAGACTCACGATGGTCCAGCGTATTTGACCGATCGGTCAGCGCATGACCGATCGGTCAGAATCCGGGGATGCGCGGGGCCGATTCCCAGCCACGCGCCCGCTTGCTGTGTGCGCCCTGAGCGCGCCGTGCATCCGTCGCGCGCGCCGCGATAGCGTGGGCGCACCGATCACGAGGGGACCACACATGCGCAAGTACCTGCTGAACGGGGCGATCCTGAGCTCGGTCTTCGGCGCCGTCGGCGTCATCAAGACGAGCAAAGAAGGCCCCCGCGACTGGCGCCTTGCCCTCATGTGGATCAGTTGGGGCATCAGCGTCGCAATCGCCGTCGGCACCGTGATCGAAGACAACAAGACCGGCGAACTCGAGCGCTAGGCCGCGCCCCCGCCGCGAGAACGCCCTATGGCACGGCCTACAGCGCCGACGCCCCCATCACGACCCCGAGCGCCATCAGTGCCACGCCTCCGGCCGCGCGCACGGTGGCGAGACGCCGCGCATTGACGGCGAACCAGTCGCGCGCCGTGCCCGCCGCAATCGCCCAGAGCGAGTCGCTCGCGATACCCATGGCGAGGAAGACGGCGCCAAGAATCAGCATCTGCAGCACGGGTGCGGCGAGATCGGGGCTCGCCGCCTGAGGCAGCGCGGCGACGAAGAACACGATCGTTTTCGCGTTGGTCAGCCCGACGACCACGCTGTCACGCACGAGGGTGCGCGTGCGCACGGCCATCGCCGAGGCCTCGTCGGCGCTCACCGCGTGCCGGTGCCGAATCGACTGCACTCCGAGCCAGACGAGTACCGCCGCGCCGAGCACCTTCATCGCGGTGAACAGCAGCTCAGAACTCGCGATCACGACGCCGAGACCTGCGGCGACCACAACGATCTGCACGGCGACACCCGCGGCATTACCGAGCACGCTCAGCAGGGCTCCGCGCGTGCCGAGCACGAGGGCGCGCCCCACAACAAAGAGCACCCCGGGGCCGGGAACGATGATGATGACGACAGACATCGCGAGGAAGGCGAGTGCGCCAGCGGGATCGAGCACAGGCCGATGCTACGGCTCCGCGAGGGGCCCGAATGACGCGGGGCGCCGGGGCGGTCAGCGCTGCAGCGGCAGCAGGACCCCGACGCCGACGAAGAGCCCGCCCGTGACGCGATTAAACGCACGCCCCACGCGCGCGAGCCACGGCTGGATGGCCTGCGAGGCGCGCGCCACGCCCAACTCAAAGACGATCTCGACGACGACGAAGGTCGCGGCCATCACGACAAACTGCACCAGCAGGCTCGCGTCGGGGTCGAGAAACTGCGGCAAGAATGCGACGAAAAACAGGATCCCCTTCGGGTTCGTCGTCGCCGCGAGCAACCCCTGGGCGAACAGGGCACCAGGATGCGCGGGGCGCGCCCCCGGGTTCGTGGCCGCCGCCTGAATGGGCGCCGACCGCCACACCACGATGCCGAGGTAGACGAGGTACGCGCCCCCGGCGAGCTTCAACCAGAAGAGCAGGTCGGCGCTTGCCGCCAGCAGTGCCCCGATGCCGAACAGCGACAGTGCGATCACGGCGGCAAAGCCGAGCGCGCCGCCCAGAATCGTGAACACGGTGCGGCGCACGCCGTGCAGGGCGCCGTGGGTCAGCGCGAGCAAGCCGTTGGGCCCGGGCGTCAGCGACAGGCCGATGCAGGCCGCGAGGTACAGCAGCCAGGTGTTGAGCTCCACAGCGTCAGTATGGAGCCTCGTTGGCACGGAGCGGAACGCGTGAGAGACGACTGCGCCGAACATGCGAAAGGCCCCGCGCTGGCGAGAGCAACGGGGCCGTTCGTACACCCCCCGGGACTCGAACCCGGAACCCGCTGATTAAGAGTCAGCTGCTCTGCCAATTGAGCTAGAGGTGCGCGGCCCGCTGGGCGAGCCGAGAGGAAACGATAGCACCTGCCGGGGCCGCTCAGCCACTCGGCCCGCATCCAGCCGACGAGGGGCGAGCATCCATACACTGACCAGAAACGGGCGAACGCCCCCCTGATCTAGGAGCCACCATGAGCAACCGCCTTGAGGCCGGCACCCCGGCCCCCTCGTTCACCCTCAGCGACAAGGATGGCAATGCGGTGTCGCTCGGCGACTACGCCGGCCAGAAGGTCGTCATCTACTTCTACCCCGCCGCGTCGACGCCCGGGTGCACCACCCAGGCCTGCGACTTCCGCGACAACCTGAACTCGCTGGCAGCGGCCGGCTACCAGGTGCTCGGGGTCTCGAAGGACACGGCCGACAAGCTGCAGACCTTCGCCGACGAGGAGCAGCTGACCTTCCCGCTGCTGAGCGACCCCGACCTTGCGGTGCACCACGCGTACGGCGCGTACGGCGAGAAGTCGATGTACGGCAAGACGGTCACGGGCGTTCTGCGCTCGACGTTCGTCGTCGACGAGCAGGGCGTTTTGACGCACGCCCTCTACAACGTGAAGGCCACGGGCCACGTCGCGAGCCTGCGCAAGAAGCTCGGCATCGACGCCTAATCGCCAGGTCGCGGTTCCCCGCTAGTCGCGTTCTGACAGGTAGTCGACGAGCGTCGGCGTCAAGATCAGCACGATTCCCGCCACCGAGGGGATGATGATCCACGACGCGATGTCGGGTCGGGGCACGAAGCCCTGAACGCTGCCGACACCGACGGCCAGCTGCAAGAAGTGGTAGGTCAGCACGCTGCCGCGCGTCCACGCGCGGGCGCGCAGCAGACCGACAACAGTGGCGGCCATCCAGATGCCGACCAATACGGCACAGATGAGGAACGCCACCGCGGTCACCGGAAACTCAGCCGACTGGGCGGCGAATTGCAGGGTGAGAATCACCGTGAACCCGACCACGAACACCGTTTCGCACACCATCAACACGATCAAAGTGGTGACTAGAGGTGTACGGCGGGTGTCTGCCACGGTAAGAAATCCATCCGAAACTATTGATTTGACGTTCTGGTCATGAGACTCTATAGGCCGTTGTTGTGACGCCTACAGCGCCGTGGGCGACGAGCTTCTTGCTCGTTTTCTGACCTCATCCCCGACCTGTCGTCGGGGTGTAGCGCGTCCCTCAGTCCTCGTGGCGCGCTAATGCCCAATTCTAAGGAGCTGTGCCATGGACTGGCGTGACAAGGCCGCGTGCTTGACTGCTGACCCCGAGCTGTTCTTCCCCGTGGGCAACACCGGCCCCGCGGTCGACCAGATCGAGAAGGCGAAGACCGTCTGCGGTCGATGCCCCGTGACCGAGATCTGCCTGCAGTACGCCCTCGAGACGAACCAAGACTCGGGCGTCTGGGGTGGCCTCAGCGAAGACGAGCGTCGTGCGCTGAAGCGCCGCGCCGCGCGCGCCCGCCGCGCGTCCTAGATCACCCGCACCGCGCATCCGCGCCGGTGCAGAAAAACGACCCGTGCATCACGCGCGGGCCGTTTTTTCGCGGGTGCCGACAGCGCCGCCTAGTCGCCGCGGGGGCGCAGGTAGAGCAGCGGCACCTGAATGGTGACCTCGGTGCCCTCTCCCGCGAGCGTGTGCCAGTCGATCGTGCCGCCGAGTTCGCCCTGAATGAGCGTGCGCACGATCTGGGTGCCGAGCCCTGACCCGACCTTCCCCTCGGGAAGACCCTCGCCGTTGTCGCGCACCTTCACGCTCAGAGCCTCATCGCTGCGCGTCGCCTCGATCTCGACCTCACCGTCGGTGCGCCCGGCGAGACCGTGCTCGACCGCGTTCGTCACCAACTCGGTGAGCGCGAGCGCGAGCGGTGTGGCGTAGGCGCTCGGCAACACTCCGAAGCTGCCGGTCGAGCGCGGGCGGACGACGGTGTTGTGGCTCGACGCCACCTCGGCGATCAGCTTCAGCACGCGCGCGAAGACGTCGTCGAAGTCGACGTTCTGCGTGAGCCCCTCCGACAGGGTGTCGTGCACCACGGCGATCGCCGACACCCGACGCATGGCCTGCGTCAGCGCCTCGCGCGTGGTGTCAGAGTGGGCGCGCCTGGCCTGAATGCGCAGCAGCGACGCGACCGTCTGCAGGTTGTTCTTCACGCGGTGGTGAATCTCGCGAATCGTCGCGTCTTTGGTGATGAGCTCGCGCTCCTGCAGGCGCACCTCGGTGACGTCGCGGCACAGCACGATGGCGCCGATGCGTTGGCCCGCCTGACGCAGAGGAATGGCGCGCAGGCTCACGGTCACCCCGCGCGCGTCAATATCGGTGCGCCACGGAGCACGCCCCGTCACGACGAGCGGCAGCGACTCGTCGACCTGCAGTTTGCCCGCGAGCAGCCGGGTCGTGACGGCGGCCAGCGACTCGCCCTCGAGCTCACCTGCGAAGCCCATGCGGTTGAACGCCGACAGCCCGTTCGGGCTCGCGAAGGTGACGACGCCATCGACGTCGAGTCGAATCAGACCGTCGGATGCCCGGGGCGCGCCCCGTCGCGGACCGCTCGGCGCGCTCGGGTCGGGAAAATCGCCGGTAGCGATCATGTGGAAGAGGTCGTTCGCGCACTCGTTGAACGTGAGTTCTTGACGAGAGGGCATGCGGGCTTCGGACAGGTTCGTGTGGCGGGTGATGACCGCGATAGGGCGGGCGGGAGCAGCTGGCTCGCCGGGGCCCGGACGTTTCTGCACGGGGATCGCCCGCACCCGCGTGGGGGTCTCTTCGTACCAATCGGGTGCTGACGAGTCAACGATGCGGCCCGTGTCGAACGCCTCGCTGACGAGCTCGGCCCACTCGGGGCGCACGCTCTGCCCCACGAAGTCGCGGTAGAACAGGGTCGCCGAGCTTGACGGGCGGGCGTTCGCGACGGCGACAAAGTCGCCACCCTCGCCGGGCACCCACAGCACGATGTCGGCGAACGCGAGATCGGCGATGAGTTGCCCCTCGGCCGTGACGAGGTGCAACCAATCGATGTCGGCGTCAGTGAGTGAGCTGTGCTCGTGGGCGAGGTCGGAGAGCGTCGACACCCCGTCAGGCTACCCGGTGCGCCGCCACAAGAATGGCGAGCGCTGGCGCCCCAGCCTCGGCATCGCGTACCCCAGCCGATCGGCGAGTTCGGCGACGCTCTGGCGCAGGGCCGACTTCGGTGCAATGACGGGAACGGGGCGGGCGCTGAGCAAGGCGGCATCAGCCGCCGCGGGATCATCATCGATCAACACGGCATCGCGAATACCGGCGAAGCGGTCGAGTGTGTGCCGCACCTGCGTACCCGGATCGATGCCAAGCACGCTCGACCGAACGCGCGTCACGACGACCTGCACAGGGGTGTCTGCCACGGTCTCGAGCAGATCGGGATACGTCCGCAGCAGTCGCGCGAGCCCGAGTGGGTCGCCCGCACCAACGGCCACGATGCGATCGGCGGCGCGCAGCGCGGCGATCGTCGCCGCGTTGCGGCGCGGGGCAAACAGGTCGCTCGACAGTTCTTCGTCCGTCTCCAGGTTGAAGCCAACGTCGACGACCACGACGTCGCTCCATGATCGGCACGCCTCGAGTGCGGCTGTGACGCGATCGTTCGACAGTTCGGGCCAGCGCGAGGGCCGACCGATACCCGTCAGCACGCGCAAGCGGTCGGCGGCGATTCCCGCGTCCCGCGGAAGGGGCTGCGACACCCGGTCCAGTTCGATATCGCTGAGCGCGCCGCTGCCGGCGAGCCGGCACGCGGCAGCGAAACCTGGTGACTCGTCGAGGAGCCCCAGCGCCGGTGCGATCGTGCCGCCGTAGGTGTCGGCGTCGACGAGAACGACCCGCCGACCCCGCACGGCCAGCTCCGCCGCGAGCGACGTTGCCGTCAGCGTTCGGCCGGGCGCCCCGGTGGGGCCCCACACCGCGATGATGCGGGAGGGCACCGGTGCCTCGCCCGCACCCTCGATCGGGTGAAAGGGGATGCGCGTCGGCGCGACGAGGCCATCCTCCTCAGCGCGCGCGGCGCGCCGGCCGTCCGCCCCGCCCGCGACAGGCGTCGCGTCGGACTCCGTCGGAGGTGTGGGCGCTGCGGGCGGTGTGGGCGCCGTGGTCGGTGCCGGCGCCGGGAGCGACTCGACGCGCGGCGCGGCCGGCTCGTCCATCAGCGACGACACGTCGGGAGGGTTCTCTCCGACCACCGCGATCTGGTCGGCAAGCCCCAGGCGCATGCCGTGGGCGCTCGGCGCCCCGCTGTGCACGAGCACGCTGCGCACCGCGATGAGGTCGGCCGCGCCCACGACGTCGGCCCGCGTGAGTGTCGGCTGATCGGCAATGAGCAGCACGTCGGGAGCCCGATCGGCGATCAGCCCGATCGCCTCGTCGGCCGTCTGAGCGCGCCACTCGATGCGGTGACCCGCGCGCAGCAGGGCGAGCTCTAGTGGCTCGTTCGGGTGGGGGCCGAGCAACAGCCCGACGCGGAGGCTCACGGCGCCACGGCGAGCGCGGTCGGCACGGCCGACAGCGCATCGCGGTTCGCTTGCGCGTGCAGGATGCGCGCCACATCGCGCCGGGGAACAAGCAGTTCCACACGCTCCGCTTCGCTCGACGCGACGACGCCCTCCGGGGCGATCGACCGGACGAGTTGGGCGGACGAGGCGATGACCGCAGGGGCGCCGAAGCGACCCCCCTCGACGGCGGGCGCCGACCACAGGTCAACGGTGTCACCCGGTCGCACCGTGGCACCGAGGGGCGTTGTCAGGGCGACGACGACTGTTGTCGACTGAGCACCCCGCTCGTCACCCACCGCGGCAATCGGCACCAGTTCGCCCTCGCCTACCGTGCGGGCGACGAGCACCGCGTCGTCAGACAGCGTGTCGGGGCTGAGGTAGTGAGCGGCGTCTGCGCCGAGGTTGACCGTGCGCACCTCGAGGTCGGAGGCCGTGATGCGCTCACCCTCGATGAGGGGGCGCGGGGCCGCGTACACCTCGACGCCGTCATCGAAGGCCGCGACGATGCCGACGACGCCCGCAACAGATGCGGTGACGAGCACGAGCCCGATCACGAGACGTAGGTCGGGCCCGCGACGGGGGCGATTGTCGGGGCGTCCCGGGCGGTTCGGCATGGAGTTTCCTCTCGAAGCGGGTCGGTCGGCGTCGTGCCGCGTCGATAGTGGGCGGATGCTCGGCCGCGCCTGGTGAGTTATCCACATTCCGGCGCACCCCCAGACGACGGGGCCATAATCGGGAGATGCCCGATCAATCGCTGGGAGACGTGGGTCGCTTCCTCAGCCTCACCGACGTCGCCGAGGTGCTGAGCCTCACGGCCGCCGAGGTCATGGCGCTGGTGCGCTCGGGCGAGCTGCCGGCGATTCGACTGGGGTCGATCGGGCAGTGGCGCGTCGAGCGCACGGTGCTCGAGTCGTTCATCGCCGACAAGTACGAAGAATCGCGTCGACTCGCCCTCTGGAACGAGGCTGAGTTCGCCGACGTGGCTGAGCTGTTCGGCGACGAGCGCCGTCAGAGGCGCACGACCACCACCTGATCGAGTGAGATCACGCGCACGCCGCTGACCGCGGCGCGCCGGCGGGGCACCTCCAGCTCGTGCTCGGCGAGATCGAGGTGATCACGCCCCACCCGATCGATTGTTCCGGTGACCGACCCCACCGGGGTGTCGATGCGCACGCCGACTCGACGCCGGCACAGGTCGCGCAGCAGAAAGGGCATGCCGAGCTTGCTCGACAGGTCGGGCGCGGGGTCGCCCGCCTCAAGCGAGACCTCGACCTGCTCGTCGCGTAGCTCAATCGCGTCGATCGCGCGAAAGGGGATGACACCCTGGGCGTCGTCGCGCCCGTCGAGGTCGCCGGCGACCCAATCTCGACCCACGGTGACCGGGCGGACACGCAGGCGCGTGCCCCCGAGAACGACGACCGAGAGCTCGCTGAGGGCCCGATCACGGGTGCGCCGGAGAGCGACGATGCGCTCGCGGAGGCCGAGACGGCCGAGACGAAGGCGCTCTTCTTCGCGCTGGAGGTCGGCCTCCTCCGCGGTGAGTTCGTGCTCGAGCTGACCGGCGAGGTCATCGAAGAGGTGGTCCCAACGCATGCGGGCACCGTAGTAACGGCCACCGACATTGACGACACGGTTCTCCACAACTCGACACCGACGTAGACAAATGAGGAAAACATCTGCTTAGGTGTGTTCTACCCCCATACGGGGGTAAACATTAGGGTCTGCAATCGACGGTGATTGCGGAACGCCGCACGACGGCATCCCACCCTCGAGGGAAGAGGAGAAACGAGTGAGCTCAGCGACGGCAAGCGCCTTGCTCGATAGTGACGAGAACCCCACGCGCATGCCCCGCGGCCGCTCGCTGAGCGCCCGCATCGCGCAGGAGGAGTTCTTTGACTACCAGCCGACCTCGACGGCCGACCTCCCCGACCCTCGCCCGCTTGTCGAGAACCTCACTCGGTGCGTGATCGAGGTGCTCGCCGGCGCCCGCGAGCTCGAGCAAATCGCGCGCTGGGTCACTGACGACGTGTACCGCACGCTGCTGCGACGCCAAACCATCAGCGCCCGCGCCCGCGCCGCCCGGGGGGCTCCCGCCGCCCGACCGGCCTTCGCTCTCGGCGGGGTTCGACTGTGCGAACCGCGTGACGGCGTCATCGAGGCGGTCGTCATCGTGAACTCCCGAGCCCGCTGCCGCGCGGTGGCGATTCGACTCGAGGGTCTCGACCGCCGCTGGCGGGCCAGCGCCATTCACGTGCTCTAACGCGGCCTCACGCGGGCCGCACAACGACCGTCCGTTCGACCAACGGTCCCCTCCGGGGTCGAGCGGGTGGCACCGGTGCTGGGGTGCACCGGACCACCACCCTGGGGGCTGCGCTGCATCGCACTCCTCAACGCCGAACGCCCCCGGGAAGCTCTTCCCCGGGGGCGTTCGTCATGATCGTGACCGCGCGGCCATCGAGCGCTACGGCTTCTTCTTGTCCTGAGCGCGGCGCTGTGCGCGGTTGACCGGGGGCGTCGCCGCCGCGCCGTCGGTGCGCTGACCGAACGCGCCCGTCTGGCCACCCGCGGCAGGGCGCTGACCACCCGGAGCGACACGGGGAGCAGGGCGCCCCTGCTGCGTCGCCGCGGGACGGCCTGCTGCGGCCGCCGCGCCCGCCGGCGCCGCCGCGCGAGCGCGATCAGTCGCCGACTGCTGCAGTTGGCCTCGCTGGTTGCGAACTTCGACGTCGCCGTCGGCGCTCGGCGCCGTGTAGCTGAGGTTCTGCGGGGTCTGGGGTGCGTTGAGCCCCTTCGCGGTGACCTGCGCGGTGCCCTTACCGCCCGACACCTCGACCTCGAGGTTGAACAGGAAGCCGACCGTGTCTTCGCGGATCTGCCCCATCATCGTCTGGAACAGCACGTAACCCTCGCGCTGGTACTCGATGAGCGGATCGCGCTGCGCCATGGCGCGGAGGCCGATTCCGTCTTTCAGGTAGTCCATCTCGTAGAGGTGGTCGCGCCAGCGCCGGTCGATCACGCTGAGAACAACGCGTCGCTCCAACTCGCGCGTCGCCGTGCGGCCGAGGCTTTGCTCGCGGCGCTCGTACGCGAGCTTCGCGTCGGAAATGATCTCGCGCTTCAGGAAGTCGGGAGTCAGCTTTGCTCCCGCCTCGGCGAGGACCTCGTCGATCGTGAGTGAAATCGGGTAGAGCGTCTTCAGCTCGGTCCACAGCTGGTCGAGATCCCAGTCGTCCGAGGGGCCGACCGACGTCGTCTCGTCGACGATGTCGGTAATGACGTCCCCGATGAAGCCCTGCACCCGACCGGCCAGGTCGTCACCCTCAAGGATGTGCCGACGGTCGGTGTAGATGGCTTCGCGCTGCCGGTTCAACACGTCGTCGTACTTGAGAACGTTCTTGCGGATCTCGGCGTTGCGGCTTTCAACCTGCGACTGCGCCGAACGAATCGCTCGACTGACGACCTTCGACTCGATGGCCATGTCGTCGGGCACGTTCGAGCGGGTCATCAGCGACTCGGCGGCGCCCGCGTTGAACAGGCGCATCAGGTCGTCCTGCAGCGACAGGTAGAAGCGGCTCTCACCGGGGTCACCCTGGCGTCCGGAGCGTCCGCGCAGCTGGTTGTCGATGCGACGCGACTCGTGGCGCTCGGTGCCGAGCACGTAGAGACCACCCGCGGCAACCACCTTGTCGGCCTCAGCCTTGACTTCGGCCTGCACGCGCTGGAACACCGCGTCCCACTCGGCCTCGTACTCGTCGGGCGTATCAACCGGCGACAGTCCGCGGTTGTTCATTTCGGTGACCGCGAGGAACTCGGCGTTGCCACCGAGCATGATGTCGGTACCGCGACCCGCCATGTTGGTGGCGACGGTGACCGCGCCCAGGCGGCCCGCCTGCGCGATGATCGACGCCTCGCGCGCGTGGTTCTTGGCGTTCAAGACCTCGTGCTTGACGCCCTTCTTCGCGAGCATCCGGCTGATGGTTTCGCTCTTCTCGACGCTCGTCGTTCCGACGAGCACGGGCTGCCCCGTCGCGTGGCGGGCGACGATGTCTTCAACGACCTGCTCGAACTTGCCCTGCTCGTTCTTGTACACGAGGTCGGGCTGGTCGATGCGCTTCATGGGCTTGTTCGTCGGAATCGCGACGACGCCGAGCTTGTAGGTGCTCATGAACTCGGCCGCCTCGGTTTCGGCGGTACCGGTCATGCCCGACAACTTGGCGTAGAGCCGGAAGTAGTTCTGCAGGGTGACCGTGGCGAGGGTCTGGTTTTCGGCCTTGACCTGCACGCCCTCTTTGGCCTCGATTGCCTGGTGGATGCCCTCGTTGTAGCGACGACCGACGAGGATGCGGCCGGTGTGCTCGTCAACGATGAGCACCTCGCCGTTCATGACCACGTAGTCCTTGTCGCGCTTGAAGAGCGCCTGCGCCTTGATCGCGTTGTTGAGGAACGAGATGAGCGGGGTGTTGGCCGACTCGTAGAGGTTGTCGATGCCGAGGTAGTCCTCGACCTTCTCGATGCCGGGCTCGAGCACACCGACCGTGCGCTTCTTCTCGTCGACCTCAAAGTCGACGCCCGCCTGCAGACGCGTCGAAATGCGCGCGAATTCGGTGAACCAGCGGTTCGCCTCGCCCGACGAGGGGCCCGAGATGATGAGCGGCGTACGGGCCTCGTCGATGAGGATCGAGTCGACCTCGTCGACGATGGCGAAGAAGTGGCCACGCTGGACCATGTCGCTCGACTGCCACGCCATGTTGTCGCGCAGGTAGTCGAAGCCGAACTCATTGTTCGTGCCGTAGGTGATGTCGGCGGCGTACTGCTCGCGGCGTACCTCGGGCGTCTGGCCCGAGAGGATGCAGCCGGTCGTCATGCCGAGCGCGCGGAAGACGCGGCCCATCAGCTCGCTCTGGTAGCTCGCGAGGTAGTCGTTGACCGTGATGACGTGCACGCCGCGCGAGGCAATGGCGTTGAGGTAGGCAGGCAGGGTCGCGACGAGCGTCTTGCCCTCACCCGTCTTCATCTCGGCAATATTGCCGAGGTGCAGTGCCGCGCCACCCATGAGCTGCACGTCGAAGTGACGCATGCCGAGCGTGCGCTTTGCCGCCTCACGCACGGCGGCGAACGCCTCGGGCAGGAGGTCATCGAGCGACTCGCCATTGCCGTAGCGCTCGCGCAGTTCGGCCGTCTCGTTCTTCAGTTCGTCGTCGGTGAGGTCGCTGAAGTCTTCCTCGAGCCGGTTGATCGCTTCCGCGTAGGCCTTCAGACGCTTAAGGGTGCGCCCTTCGCCGACACGCAGAACTCGTTCAAGAACATTCGCCACGTCGATTTACTCCAGTCATCGGGGCCGCAGATGCACCGCGCGAAGATCGCGGAAAAGCACGAGGGCCCGCCGCGCGGTGCGGCGGGCCCCATGCTAGCAAGCGTCCTCATGCGGCAGCCGAGGCTGCCGATGCGCGCCTAGCCGCGGCGGCGCGTGACCGGAACCTCCTCGGCGTCGTGCTCGAGACTGATGACGCCGTAGTTCCAGCCGGTGCGGCGGTACACGACGCTCGCGCGGTCGGTCTCGGCATCGATAAAGAGGAAGAAGTCGTGACCGACCAACTCAAGTTGGTCGACCGCCTCGTCGACGGTCAGCGTCGCCGCAGGGAACACCTTGCTACGCACGACGACCGGCGTGTAGTCGGGCTCCTCCGCCTCCTCCGCCTGCTGCACGGGGACGGAACCCGTGGCCACCGACTCGATCACCTCGGGCCGTGCCGGCGTGATGTCGACGACGCTGAAGCCGTCAGCCGAGGCTTCGCGCAGGGACACGGGTCGATGCTTGCCTCGGTGCACCTTCTTCTTGTCTTTCGCGCGTCGCAATCGCTCCATGAGCTTGTCGATCGCGAGATCGAAGGCCGCGTACTTGTCGCTCGCGGCCGATTCGGCCCGCACCACCGGCCCCGGTCCGATGAGGGTCATTTCGACGCGGTCATCGCCCGGCTTGCCGTTCTTCTCGTGGTGTCGTGACACCTTGATTTCGAGAACCTGGGGGCGATCGGCGAGGTGTTCGACCTTCTCGCCCTTCTCCGTGGCGTAGTCGCGGAACCGGTCGGTAATGCCCATGTTGCGTCCGGTGATGGTGATGTCCACGTCGACCTCCTAGACCGTCGGCGCGTCGCCTGAGGGTCAGGCGATCGTCGCGCCATCCATGACCCAACGCTAGTCCTCTGTGCCGGAAAGACAAGAGGACTTTCGGCCGCTGCTTAGCTGACGCCCGGGTCACGCCGAATCGGCGCCCACGGGATGCTCGACGCGCCCTGGCGACGCGGGGTCGCCATGACGGCGGCGCACGCCACGACCTCCGCGCCCGCGGCGCGCAAGACTGCGGCCGAGCTGCGCAGCGTGGCGCCCGAGGTCACGACGTCGTCGATCAGTACGACGCGCCGACCCAGCAGTCGCGCGGCCCCGCGGACGACCACTCCGCTCTCACGGGCGAGGCGCTCAGCGAGCGCACGGGACTTCTGGGCGGGGCCACCGCCGCCGGCGGGAGCGAGCACGCGGGTGGTCGCAAACCCCGCGCGGCGCGCCAACACCTCAGTGGGATGCACCCCGCGCCGCGCGAAGCCCGCACGGCTTCCCGGCACCGGCACCAGCAACGGCGATTCGGGTCGCACCGTTGCGAAAGTGGCGGCCTGCCGGTACGCCTCGATGACCGCCGCAGACACGGCGGGGGCGAGCGCGGCGGCGAGCTCGGTGCGCCCCTCCTCTTTGAGGGCGAGCAGTGCCGAGCGTGCCGCTCCGTCGTAGTCGAGCGCGGCGATCAGCGGCACCTCGGCTCGGCCGACGGTCAGGGGGGCCACGCGCACGCACGGGACAAGGTCACCTCGGCAGTCGTCGCAGACGGCGACGTCATCCTGACCGCACCCCACGCAGGCGACCGGCGCGACTAGCGCCCACGCCGATTCGAGCGCCTGGGCGATGAGCGGTCGGGGAGGACGGAGAGACGAGCGGGACGCGGCATCGGTCATGGCGGGAGCGTCGCGAACGAACGCTTCCCCCGCGATCGCGCACCGCGCATCCGTGGAGAGTTGCTACTGCTGCACCCCAAGGAAGGAGGCACGCAAACCCGTCGACTGCCAGCCGCTGCCGCGCGGCTCGAAGACGACGCCACTGTCGGTCAGCACGCGAAGCCCCGCAGCCCCTCCGTTGCCGCCCACGATCTGCACCGCGCCGGGCGGCCGACCGAGCGAGCGGGAGCGCCCGCCAACCTCGTGCAGTTCGACCGCGGTGCCCTGCTCGGTGGCAAGAATGGAGGCCACGCTCACCTCGTCGACCCAGGCGGCGTCGACCGCTTCCGCCCCGGCGGCCGTCGCCCCATCAATCGGGATGTCGATGAGGTCGCCGATGCGAATCGGGCGCCCCGTCGCCTCCTCCCGCACGATCGCGCCCACCACGAGGCGCGGACCGCCCACCCCGTCCAAGAACATGAGGATGCGCGTGTCGTCGCGCGAGACATCGATCGATACGAGGCGCGCATCCGCCGGAATGGTCGCCTCGACGGTGAGGATTTCGCCCGCCGAGGTGATCGCGTTGACGTCGCCGGCCGCATCGGCCGTCGCCGTCCAGGTCAGCTGGAAGCCGTCGATACTCGGCGCGATCAGCCCGGGACGCGTGTCAACGAGTTGCGTGGCGAGGTCGTTCGACCGCACCACCCAGACGCCATCAGCGTTCTGCACGGCCGCGATCGTGCGCGTCGGCCCCAGCGTGACCGCCGTCGCACCCAGCTCGATCACGCGCTCACTCAGCCGGCCAATCGCCTCCACCCCCGACGAACCCGCGGAGAAGCCGAAGCCATCGCGCTCCTCGGTCATGGCGAGCAGGCGCCCGTCGACCTGCGGGGCGAGCTCGGGCACGGTCGTCGTCGGCGGCACCGACACGGGCGCCTGATCGACCGTGAGCTGCACGCCCGCCACGTTGCTGACCGAGCCGAGGCTCGCCCGCAGCTGGGCGGCCAGCCGCTGCAACTCGGTCTCGCCCAGCTCGAGAATCTCGGCGCTCAGGTCGACGACTGCCTGGCCCTCGACGATCGAGACGGGCGCGGCGACGAGCTGCGTGCCCTCCGGAATCGCCGACACCGTGGCCCCCTGACCGAGCCACGAACTCGGGCCGTCCAGCAGCGCGCGCACGATGCGGGTGGGGACGCCGGCGCGCGTCGGGAACCACCGCAGATCGGGAACCAGGTTCGTGAACGTGGGGTCGTAGAAGTAGAGAACGTGCTGGCTGAACGCGCTCGGGAAGGCCTGGCGGGAGATCAGAATGCCGTCGCCGAGTTCGGCAATACGCCACTCGCCGCCCTCGCGCACGAAGCGGAACGGCGGCAGCACCTGGTCGGTCACCTCGCTGGCGACGCGGTAGCGCCCCACGGCGTCAACCTCGGCAAGCACCTCGACCGAGTACTCGAGCGTGTCATCGTCGAGACGAGTCACCTCGCCCTGCTGTGCGCGCACGAGCGTCGACTGATAGGGATTCCAGACCGACGACACCGTGTCGGCAAGGTACGAGCGAGCGATGCGGTAGTTCTCCTGCGATGCGGTCGTCGCGGCAAAGAAGCCCTGCAGAATCTCCTCCTGCGTCGCGCCCGGGGTGGGCCCGGCCGGCAGGAACTCGAAGTCGGTGTCGCCCTCATCCGTGACGAGTTCGCCCTGCTCGACCGGGCCCGACATGGGCACGGCGACGCAGCCCGCCGCCAGCAGCATTGGCAGGGCGAGAAGCAGGGCGAGAAGGCGACGGCGTCGATCACGCATCGGCAACCTCCTCGGTGAGAACGGCATCCACCGGATCAATCGGCGGAAGCTCGAGCGGTGAACTGACCAGCGCGGTTCCGGCGCGGCGGGGCAGGGTCAGCCGAAAGCAGCTGCCCTCCCCCGGCTCGCTCCACACGTCGAGCACGCCGCCGTGCAGGTGGGCGTCCTCCGTCGAGATGGCGAGGCCCAGGCCGGTGCCGCCCGTCGTGCGTTGCCGCGACGGGTCTGCACGCCAGAAACGTTCGAAAACCTGCTCGAGCGCGTCAGCATCCATGCCGATGCCGTAGTCGCGCACGGCGATCGCCACCGCGTCGGCGTCGGAATCGACGTAGACCACGACGGGGCGCCCCTCGCCGTGGTCGACCGCGTTGCCCAGCAGGTTTTGCAGGATGCGGCGGATGCGTCGCGCGTCGACGTCGGCCTCGAAATACCCGCCCGGCGCCACGAGGCGCAGCTCGCTCGCTTTCTGCTCGGCGAGCGGCCGAATCGCCTCCATCGACTCTTCGACGAGGCGCACCAGGTTCGTCGGCTCGGTCTCAAGGACGACCGCCCCGGCGTCGAAGCGGCTCATCTCGAGCAGGTCGGCGAGCATCGTCTCGAAGCGGTCGACCTGCGTGTGCAGCAGCTCGGCGGTGCGGGCGGTCGTGGGGTCGAAGGTGTCGCGGCGGTCGTAGATGACGTCGCCGGCCAGACGAATCGTCGTGAGCGGCGTGCGCAACTCGTGGCTCACATCACTTACGAAGCGCTGCTGCAGGCGAGACAGGTCGGCGAGCTGAGTGATCTGCCGCTGCAGGCTGTCGGCCATGCGGTTGAACGATCGAGCGAGCGTCGCGACGACGTCTTGCCCCCGCTCAGGGATGCGCTCTTCGAGTTGGCCGTCGGCGAGCTTCTCGGCCGTCTGAGCCGCGAGGCGCACGGGCCGGATCGCGAAGCGCACCACCACGAAGGTGACGAGCCCGATCGTGAGCACCAACAGCAGCGAGCCGATCAGCAGCGTCTGCTGCACGAAATCGAGGGTCTGCTGCACATCGGCGACGCTGAAGACGAGGTAGAGCTCGTACTGCCCCGCCGTCGGCACCTCGATCGCCGAGCCCACGATGATGCCCGGCTCGCGCGACTCGCCGGCCGCGATGGCGACCGGCTGCGAGAACACACTGTCGCCGGCAGACGAGACGGCAGCCTGCAGCTCAGCGGTGATCGTCGTGCGGTCGAACCCGGGGCTCTGCGAATCTTGCATCACCTGCGGCGTGGTCTGGCCGGGCGTGCGCAGCAGCGCGTACTGCGCCGAGGAGGTCGTCGACAGGCCGATCGTGCGGCTCGCCGCGATCGCCGCCGTTTCGACGTCAATCGAGCCGGTCTGCGTCACCGACGAGTCGAACAACTCTTGCGCGCTCGACGCCGCCTGTCGTGCCTCGGCCAGCACCTGAACGCTGCGCGAGTCGTAGAGGTTCGTGGCGATGGTCACGGCCATGTACCCACTGATCACCGTGACGGCGAACAGCGTCGCAAGCACGGTGATGGCGACCGTGCGCAACTGCAGGGAACTGCGCCACAGGCGCAGGGCGCGAAGCAGAAGGCGCCGCAGACTGAACGGCGTCATGGGGTCAGCGGGATGCGCCCGCGCGGTAGCCGACGCCGCGCACGGTCATGACGATGCTCGGGTTGTCGGGGTCGGTCTCGACCTTCGCGCGCAGACGCTGAACGTGCACGTTCACGAGCCGCGTGTCGGCCTTGTACTGGTAGCCCCACACCTGCTCGAGCAGCATCTCGCGGGTGAAGACCTGGTTTGGCTTCATCGCGAGCGCCAGCAGCAGGTCGAACTCGAGCGGGGTGAGGTTGATGAGCGCGTCACCGCGGCGTACTTCGTGACCCATCACGTCAATGGTGAGGTCGCCGATGGTCAGGCGGGAGACGGCCGCCTCGGGCGTCGGGCGCAACCGCGTTCGGATGCGCGCCACCAGCTCTTTGGGATTAAACGGCTTCACGACGTAGTCGTCAGCACCCGCCTCGAGACCCTCGACGACGTCGTTCGTGTCGCCCTTCGCCGTCAGCATGATGATGGGGGTGCCGGTGAGCTCGCGCAGGCGGCGACAGACCTCGATGCCTCCCATGCCCGGAAGCATGACGTCGAGAAGGACCAGGTCGGGGGTGACCGACGCGAACGCGTCGACCGCCTCAGCACCGTCGTGCACGAGGTGCGGCTCGAAGCCCTCCCCCGAGAGAACGATGCTGATCATCTCGGCGAGCGCCGTGTCGTCGTCGACGACAAGGATGCGTGCGGTCATCGCCTGCCTCCGCTTCCGTCGTTCCCGGCGTCGTCGCCCAAGGATCCGATCATTGTTCGCTCCAGCCTAGACGAGTGTGAAACCATACGGCGTGTGAGCAACGACTCCCCCTGGACCTCGCCCGGCTGGGCCTCCCCCGGAGGCACCCCCGACGCCGATCAGGGGGCGGGTGCGCCCGGCGGCGCCCCGTCCGCGAATGGCGCGGGAAGCGCATCCGGTGCCACCCCACCGAGCTACGGGCCGGCCGCCACCGGCGGCTGGGCCCCGCCCCCGAAACCCGGGCTGATTCCGCTGCGCCCGATCGACTTCGGCACCCTCTTCGGCGCCACCTTCGGGGTGCTGAAGCGCAACCCGCGTTCGACGTTCGGCGCGGCGCTGCTGATGAATGCTCTCGTGACGATCGTCGCCTTTGGCGCTGTCTTCGGGTTGAGCTTCTCGAGCATCGACCGCCTCACCCAGGCAAGCGGCGACGAAGCCGAGGCGATCGCCGCGGGCACGATCGGGCTGGTGCTCATCGGCAGCCTGCTGGCCACCGCGGTGGCCCTCGTCGCTCAGGCACTCTTGCAGGGCGTCATCACCATCGAGGTGTCGCGGCAGATCCTCGGCGAGAAGAACACTCTGCGTCAGCTGCTGGCGCGCGGAAAAGGCCGCTGGGGCGCGCTCATTGGCTGGACCCTGCTGCTCAGCCTCGCACTCATGGTCGCCGTCGCGCTGCTCGTCGGCATCGTCGTCCTCATGATCGTCATCGGCGAAACCGCGGTCGGCGGCCCCACCTCGATCGCCCTCGGCGTCGTCTTCGGCATCGTCGGCGGCATCGGGATGGCCGTGCTCGCCGCCTGGCTCTGGATCAAGCTGGCGCTCGTGCCCGCGGCCCTCATGATCGAGCGGCTGACCCTCGGCCAGGCCATTCGCCGGGCGTGGACGCTCGTGCGCGGCTCGTTCTGGCGCACCTTCGGGATCCTGCTGCTCATCACCGTCATCGTGCAGATCTCGGCGAGCATCGTGACGACACCGTTCAGCCTCGTCGCCACCTTCGGGGGGCTGCTCGCCAACCCCGCGGGCGACGAGTTCACGAACAGCACCTTCCTGATCGTGGCCAACGTGGTCAGCGTCGCCGTGACCGTCGTCGTCGGGGCCATCGGCGCCGTTCTGACCACCTCGGCCGTCGCCCTCATCTACACCGATATTCGGATGCGCCGCGAGGGGCTCGACCTCGACCTGCAGCAGGCAACGGAGCAGTCGGCCGCCGGCGGCACGCCTGCCGACCCCTACGTGCGCGGCCTCGACGGCGCGACGCGACCGCTGTAGCCGCGTGACGAGCGTTACTGGCACGATGGCGTCTGTCGGCGCGCGTGTCGGTGCGCCGCTGACTCCCGACGCACCCGACGCACAAGAGCTGCTGCGCGGCGAACTCGCGAACCCACGCTATGCCGAGGCGCAACCGACCTGGTTCGACCTGCTCTCGCAGAGCGTTCTCGACTGGTTCCTTGGCCTTTTCGAGAGCGGCGTATCGGGCCCGCCTGGCCTCGGACTCGTGATCGTGGTGCTCGTCATCGGTGCGCTCATCGCCGTCGCGATCGCGCTGTACGGCATCCCCGCCCGCCGCGCCCGCCGCGCCGCGCGAGAGGACCTGTTCGGCGACACCGACACGCGCAGCGCCCGTGACATGCGCCGCGACGCCGAGACGGCCGCCGCGCGGGGCGACTGGGCGAGCGCGATCGCGGATCGGTACCGAGCCATCGCGCGGGCACTCGACGAGCGCACGATCGTCACCGTGCATCCCGGGACGACGGCGCACGGCTTCGCGCGGCTCGCCGCGCGGGCGTTCCCTGACGCGGGCGGCGAGCTCGAGCGGGCGGCGGACGCCTTCGACGGAGTGCGGTATCTCGGGCGGGTGGGAACCTCCGCCGAGTACGAGCACGTGCGCGATCTCGACACGCGGTTGAGCGCTGCGGCGTCCCCCGTCGCCACGGCGGCACGCGGGCAGGCGGCTGCGGTCCAGGCGCCGGAGGTGCCGCGATGACCACGACAGTGCTCACGCCGACCGTGGGGCGCGCCGTGCGCCGCAGTCTGTTCTGGGTGGGCGCCGCGGGCGTCGCCATCGCCGTGGCCCTCGGGCTGACCGCGCTCAACGGGGTGGCGACCAGCACCGACCGGTGGGACGCGCGCTCGGCGACGCCGACCGGTTCGCTCGCGCTGGCGACCGTGCTCGAGAACGAGGGCATCGCGGTGGAGCTGGCCGCCACCCGCGCCGAGGTGGATGCGGCCATCGACGCCGCCCGACGCGCGGGCGACGCGGTCACCCTGCTCGTTGCCGACGGGCGCGGCCTGCTCGACGGCGAGCGCATCGCCGCGCTCACCGGCCTCGCCGATCGTCTCGTACTGGCCGAGCCCGCCCCCGAGACGCTGGACGCCCTCGATTTTCCGTTCAGCACGAGTCGCCTCACCGCCGGCCCCATCGACGTGGGCAGCTGCACCCTCGCGGCCGCAGAGCGCGCCGAGACGATCGACGGCGACGCGATCGTGATCTACGAGACCGAGGCCGACGAACGATGCGCGAGCGACGACTCCGGGGCAGCCCTGCTCAGCCAAACCATCGACGGGGCCGAGGTCACCGTGCTCGGGGTCGGCGAGGCGCTCGAGAACGGGGCAATCGACCGCGCCGGGAACGCCGCGCTCGCGCTGGGACTCGCGGGCGAGCATCCCCGCCTCGTCTGGTACTCGCCCTCCCCCGCCGACGTGGGCCTCGTCACGCTCGCCGACGTCACGCCGGGCTGGGTCAACCCCCTCGCCTGGACCGCTGCCGCCGCACTGCTCGCCGCCGCGTTCTGGCGCGGGCGCCGACTCGGGCCGGTCGTCATCGAAAACCTCCCCGTAGTGGTGAAGACGACCGAGACGATGGAGGGTCGCGCGCGCCTGTACGCCCGCGGCGGGGCTCGGCTCCGCGCGCTCGACGCGCTGCGCGTCGGCACACTGCGCAGACTCTCGGCCACGCTCGCGCTGGGGAAAGCCGCCGGCGTCGATGACATCGTGGCCGCCGCCGCGAGCACCGCGGGCCGCGACCTTCGCGCGACACGCGAGCTGCTCGTCGATGCCGAGCCGGCAAACGACACCGAACTCATGAGGCTCAGCGAGAGTCTCATCACCCTCGAGCAGGCCGTCGCCCGACGGGTCGCGCTCGACGACGATTCAGACACACCCGAGAGGATGACCGGATGAGCGACAGCGCAACTACCGAGCCCCACGGCGGAGCCCCCGACCCCAGCGCGAGCACCGGCGTCGCCTCGGACACCGCCGCGATTCGCGAGAAGTTTCTCGCCGTGCGCGGCGAGGTCGGCAAGGCGGTCGTCGGCCAAGACGGGGCCGTGAGCGGATTGATCGTCGCGCTGCTGTCGGGCGGCCACGTGCTGCTCGAGGGCGTGCCGGGCGTCGCGAAGACGCTGCTCGTGCGCACGCTCAGCGCGGCGCTCGACCTGCGCACCGCGCGTGTGCAGTTCACCCCCGACCTCATGCCCGGTGACGTCACCGGCTCGGTCGTCTACGACGCGAAGAACGGCGACTTCGAGTTTCGGCCCGGCCCAGTGTTCACCAACATCATGCTGGCCGACGAGATCAACCGGACGCCCCCCAAGACACAGTCATCGCTGCTCGAAGCGATGGAGGAGCGCCAGGTCACGGTCGACGGCGAGAGCCACCTGCTGCCGAAGCCGTTCATGGTCGCCGCCACGCAGAACCCCGTCGAGTACGAGGGCACCTACACGCTGCCCGAGGCACAGCTCGACCGATTCCTGCTGAAGCTCGTGCTCGATCTGCCGCCCCGCGACGCCGAGATCGACGTGCTCACCCGCCACGCCGACGGTTTCGATCCGCGCGATCTCGCCGCCGCCGGTGTGCGCGCCGTCGTCACCGGCGACGACATTGCCGCCGCTCGCGCCTCCGTCGGCCGCATCGACGCGTCGGCCGAGCTCATCGGCTACATCGTCGACCTCGCTCGCGCCACGCGTCAGAGCCCGTCGGTCAAGCTGGGCGTGAGCCCCCGCGGCACGACCGCCCTGCTCGCCGCGGCCAAGGCGTGGGCCTGGCTGTCGGGTGCGGGGGGCGTCACGCCCGACCACGTGCAGGCCATGCTGCTGCCCGTGTGGCGCCACCGCCTGGCGCTGCGCCCCGAGGCCGAACTCGAAGGCGTCACGGCCGACACGATCCTGCGCTCAATCGTGCAGCAGGTGCAGGTGCCGCTCTAGTGGGCATCGAGATTTAGCCGTGGCAGTCACCGGCTGGTTCGTGCTGCTCGTCGCCCTCGGCGCCGTGCCCGTGATCGCGCTCGACGGTGCCGTCGAGGCGGGTTCGGTGTTCGTCGCGTGGATGGTGGTGTGCGCGCTGCTGGCGCTGCTCGACCTCGCCCTCGCCGCGTCGCCACGAGCCGTCGGGCTGGCACGGTCAACAGCCGATCGGGTGCGCCTGACCGAGAGCGCCGCTGCCACGCTGTACGTCACGAACCCCGGGCGGCGGAAGCTGCGCGGCATCATCCGCGACGCGTGGGAGCCGTCAGCGGGCGCCCGGCCCGCCCGGCAGACCCTCGACGTGCCAGCCGGCGAACGGCGGGCGGTGACGACCACGCTCACCCCGTGGCGGCGCGGCGAGCGCCGCAGCGCCGCCGTGACCATTCGCGCGCTGGGACCGCTGCGATTGGCGGGGCGTCAGGCGAGCATCCTCGTGCCGGGCACGATCACGGTGCTTCCCGAATTCGCGTCACGCAAACACCTGCCATCACGCCTCGCGCGCCTGCGCGAACTCGACGGTCGCACGAGCGTCATGGTGCGCGGGCAGGGCACCGAGTTCGACAGCCTGCGCGAGTACGTGCGCGGCGACGACGTGCGCTCGATCGACTGGCGGGCGACCGCCCGGCGCGGCGGCGAGCCGGGCGGCGCAGGCGCCGCAGGCCCCGCACAGACCCTCATGGTGCGCACCTGGCGACCCGAGCGCGACCGGCGCGTCATCGTGATCGTCGACTCGGGGCGCACGGCGGCCGCACGCATCGCCAACGAGACCCGCCTCGACACGGCGTTCGAGTCGACGCTGCTGCTGTCGGCCCTCGCCGACCGGGCGGGCGACCGCGTCGACGTCGCCATCTTTGACCGGCGCGTGCGCGGCCGCGTGCAGGATTCCCGCGGCGCCGACCTGCTGGCGAAACTCACCGAGACGATGGCGCCCATCGACCCCGAGCTGCTCGAGACCGACTGGAGCGGCGTGCCCGCCCTCGTGCGCTCGATGACCGCCCAGCGCTCGCTCGTGGTGATCGCCACCCCGCTCGAATCCCCCGGGTCGACCCGCTCGCTGCTCGCCATGCTGCCGCAGCTCACCCGCACACACCTCGTGCTGATCGCCGCGGTCACCGACCCCGAGCTCATCGCGGCCACGCGCGACCGCGGCGACCGCCCCGCGGTGTACCGCGCCGCCGCCGCCGAGCGCGCGCTGCTCGACGCCGAACGCGTCGCCGCCGCCGTGACGCGCCTCGGCGGCGACGTCGTCTCCGCCGCGCCGCTCGATTTGCCGCCCGCCGTCTCCGACTGCTATCTCGCGTACAAGGCGGCCGGCCGGCTGTAGACGGGCGGGTGGCCGGATGCGCGCCGAGCGCTCCGCGCGTCGGTCACGGGATGCGCGCATCCCGATTTGTGCGCCGCTTCAGTCAGCGACGACCACGCGCGCCCCGCGGCTGATCGGGTCGAGGTCACCCGTCTCGCCCGCGAGCGCCGCGCGCCGCCCGAGACCCCACTGCACCCACAGGAACGCCGCCAGCGCGATCGTGCCGATGCCGATGCGGATCACGTCGGGCCACTCTTGGCGCGTGACGAAGCCCTCGATGACGCCGCTGACGGCGAGCGCCGCGACGAGCCCACCCACGGTGGCGAACAGGGCCCGGCCGTCTTCGGCGAGCGCCTGCAGCCGCGTGCGCGCCCCCGGGGCAACCCAGGCCCAGAAGATACGCAGACCGGCCGCACCGGCGACGAAGATCGCGTACAGCTCGAGCTGACCGTGCGGCAGGATCGACAGGAAGAACACGTCGAGCCGGTCGAACTCGGCCATGATGCCCGCCGAGATGCCCACGCCCTGCGCGTTCTGAAACAGCACAAACGGCGGCCACAGCCCGGTGATGCCGAACGCGACACACTGGGCGGCGATCCAGGCGTTGTTCGTGAACACCTGCGTCGCGAACACGCCCTCCGAGCTTGCGCTGTAGTAGCCGACGAACTCTTGCTCGGCGTAGACCCTGAGCGACTCGTAGTCGCCAATCGCGGCCACCACGTCGGGGTTTGTCGCCACCCAGGTCGCGTAGGCCGCTCCCACCGCGATGAAGAGCATCGCGACGACAAGGGACAAATACCGGATGCCGTACAGCGCCGCCGGAACGGCGCGCGTCGCGTAGTGGCTGATCGCCTGGACGGGGTCGGCGGCGGCCCCCGTAAAGCGCAGTCGGGCCCGCGACAGCAGCACGCTGAGGCGGGCGGCCTGCGGAGCCTGGCCCGCCGCCGTTGTGATCTGCGACAGCTGCGTGGCCCCCGCCTGGTAGCCGTCGATGAGTTCGTCGGCGGCGCGACCGTCAAAACGGCGTCGGCGCGACAGCTCGTCGAGGCGACGCCATTCGGCGTCGTGGGCTGAGGAGTAGGCGTCGAGATCCATCTGGAAAGATGATGGCATGTCGAGCCCGACGAGTACTCAGAACCTCACGCGGCACGACGACGACAACGAGCTGCTGACCGGTGAGGCGGTCGCCCTCGAACTGCGAGCGACCAACGTGATTCTGCGCTCGGCGGGCGCCGCCATCGACTACGTGCTGTACGTGCTGGCGACCGCAGGCCTGCTCTACGCCGCGGTGCTGCTCGCTGAGGGTGCGGGGCTTCCTGACGAGCTGTATCCGGCCGTCGGTATCTCGGTTGCCTTCACCGGCCTGGTACTCGTGCCAGCAGTGGTCGAGACGGCGACGCACGGCAAGTCGCTCGGGCGCCTCGCGCTCGGCTCACGCATTGTGCGCGACGACGGCGGGGCGATCGGGTTTCGGCACGCGTTCATCCGATCGTTCGTCGGCCTGATTGAGATCGTCTTCACGGTCGGCGGGCTCGCAATCGTGGTCGCCCTGCTGAACGCTCGGGCAAAACGCCTGGGCGACCTGGTCGCCGGCACGTACAGCCAGTACGAGCGGGTTCCCCGGCACGAGCCGGCCGATTTTGGCGTGCCCGCCGAGCTCACCGAGTGGGCCGTCACCGCCGATGTGGCGCGCCTGCCCGACACCCTGTCTCGGCGCATCGCCCAGTTCTTGCGTCAGGCGGGCGGGCTCACGCCAACGACGCGCGTGCGGCTCGCCGAGTCGCTGGCGGCCGAGGCGGCGCCGTTCGTGTCGCCGCTGCCGAGCGTCGAGCCCGAGCTGCTGCTCGCCGGCGTCGCCGTGCTGCGTCGCGAACGCGAGGCGCGGGCGCTCGACCTCGAGCGCGCCCGACTCGACGACCTCGCGCCCACGCTGGGTGCGCTGCCGCACGGCTTCCCCGACCGCGGCTAGGGAGCCGGCGCCTCGCTGCCGGGAGGCACCTCGTTCACCTGGAGCGGGTTCGAACCGGCTCCAGGCGCGCGAACCAGCACCCGCGCGGGTAGCCAGCCTCTGGCGGCGGATCGGCTAGTAGCGGTAGTGGTCGACCGTGTACGCGCGATCGCGAACCAGCGATCGCGAAAAGGCCGGTTCGGCTAGTAGCGGTAGTGGTCGACTTTGTACGGCCCCTCAACACTGACGCCGATGTAGGACGCCTGGCGTTCGCTCAGCCGCGTGAGCTTCACGCCCAACGCGTCGAGATGCAGGCGCGCGACCTTCTCATCGAGCAGCTTCGGCAGCACGTAGACACCCACCGGGTATTCCGCGGTCTTCGTGTGCAGTTCGAGCTGCGCGAGCACCTGGTTGGTGAACGATGCGCTCATCACGAATGAGGGATGCCCGGTGGCGTTTCCGAGGTTCATCAGGCGCCCCTCGCTCAGCACCAGAATCGAGCGGCCGGTCGGCAGGCGCCACTCGTGCACCTGGGGCTTGATCTCGACCTTCTCGGCGCCGGGCAGCGACTCGAGGCCCGCCATGTCGATCTCATTGTCGAAGTGGCCGACGTTCGCGACGATCGCGAGGTGCTTGAGGTTCTGCAGGTGTTCGACCGTGACGACGCCCTCGTTACCGGTCGCCGTGACGAGGATGTCGATCTCTCCGATGACATCGTCGAGGCGCGCCACCTGGTAGCCGTCCATGGCGGCCTGGAGGGCCGTGATCGGGTCAACCTCGGAAACGATCACGCGCGCGCCCTGGCCGCGGAGAGCATCCGCGCTGCCTTTGCCCACGTCGCCGTAGCCGCAAACGAAGACGGTCTTGCCGCCGATGAGCACGTCGGTGGCGCGGTTCAGGCCGTCGGGCAGCGAGTGGCGGATGCCGTACTTGTTGTCGAACTTCGACTTCGTCACCGAGTCGTTGACGTTGATCGCGGGGAAGAGCAGCTGGCCGTCGCGGTGCAGCTCGTACAGGCGGTGCACGCCGGTCGTGGTCTCTTCGGTGACGCCGATGAGCCCCGCGGCGGTGCGGGTCCAGCGGGTGGGGTCGACGGCGAGGGATGCGCGCAGCGCTTCCAGAATCACGCGCCACTCGCCGCTGTCGCCCGGCTGGTCAGCGGGCACGGCACCGGCGAGCTCGAACTCGCGGCCCTTGTGGACGAGCAGAGTCGCATCGCCGCCGTCGTCGAGGATGAGGGTCGGGCCGACGGGGGCGCCATCGGCGTCGACACCGAAGTCGAAGATCTGCTGGGTCGCCCACCAGTACTCGGTGAGGGTCTCGCCCTTCCAGGCGAAGACGGGCGTACCCTCGGGGGCGTCGACCGTGCCGTGCGGGCCGACGACGACCGCGGCGGCCGCCTCATCTTGGGTCGAGAAGATGTTGCAGCTTGCCCAGCGCACCTCGGCGCCGAGGGCGACGAGGGTCTCGATGAGCACCGCCGTCTGCACGGTCATGTGCAGGCTGCCGGCGATGCGGGCTCCGGCGAGCGGCTGCGTGGGGCCGAACTCGTCGCGCAGGGCCATGAGGCCGGGCATCTCGTGCTCGGCGAGGCGGATCTGGTGGCGGCCCGCCTCGGCGAGGGCGAGGTCGCGAACGGCGAAGTCGAGGCCGTTGCGGGTCGTGACGGTGGCCAGCGGGCCGAGGTCGGCGGGGCGGGCGGGCGCGGCGGTGTCGGAAGCCATGCCGCCATTCTCGCAGGAGGATTCCCCGGGTGCGCTGGGCGCGCATCCGCGTGACGCCGCGTGACAGGGATGTGCCCGCGCGGGAGCCCCGCGAGGCCGCCCCGCGTAATCGTGCGGGTTTGCACAACTCCTGCGTGCGCAAACCCGCGCACATTCAGCGGAGGCGACGTGCTGGAGGCAGTTTGGTGACGGGGCGCGGGTTCGAACGGGCTCCAGACCACCACAGCGTCGCCCGGCTGGGCCGGGGCGGGGCGCCCGCCCCCTACGCGCGGATGAGGGCGAGCACCTCGTCGCGGATCGCCTCCATGACGGCGGGCGTCTCGGCCTCGGCGTTGAGGCGCAGCAGCGGCTCGGTGTTCGACGGGCGCACGTTAAACCAGTACCAGCCAGAGCCGGCCGATCCGCCGTCGAGCGAGCCGGTGAAGGTCAGCCCGTCGAGGTCGTCGATCTCGGCGCGACCCGTGAAGGCCTCGACCACGCGGGTGTAGGCGGCCGGCACGTCGTCGACGACCGAGTTGATCTCGCCGCTCGCGGTGTACGGCGTGTACTCGGCGGCGAGCTGCGAGAGCGGGCCGTCGTAGCCGCCGAACTGCGCGATGAGGTGCAGGGCGGCGAGCATGCCGTTGTCGGCGCCCCAGAAGTCGCGGAAGTAGTAGTGCGCCGAGTGCTCGCCGCCAAAGATCGCGCCGGTGGCGTGCATGACGTCTTTGATGAGCGAGTGCCCGACGCGGGTGCGCACGGGCTCGGCGCCAACTGCCTCGATCGTCTCGGGCACGATGCGCGAGGTGATGAGGTTGTGCACGACCGAAATCGCGCCCGTCTCGCCGGCGGCTCGTACGCGCTCGACCTCGCGCCGGGCGACGATCGCCGCGACGGCGCTCGGGGTGACCGGCTGGCCGAGCTCGTCGACGACGAAGCAGCGGTCGGCGTCGCCGTCGAATGCGAGGCCGAGGTCGGCGCCGTGCTCGACGACGGCTTTCTGCAGGTCGACGAGGTTCGCCGGCTCGAGCGGGTTGGCCTCGTGATTCGGGAAGGTGCCGTCGAGTTCGAAATACAACGGGATGATCGTGAGCGGCAATGCAGGAAGTCCCGCCGCCGTGCCGAGCACCGCGGGAACGGTCATTCCCCCCATGCCGTTGCCGGCATCCACGACGATCGTCAGCGGCCGGACGGTAGAGAGATCAACGAGCTCGCGCAGGTACGCGGCGTAGTCGGCCAACACGTCACGGGTGGTGACGGTGCCGACGCTGTCGGCGGGCAGCGGCTCGATGGCGCCGGCGTCGAGGTACGCCTGGGCCCGGTCGCGGATGCCCGCGAGCCCGGTGTCGAGGCTCACGCCCTGAGCCCCGGCGCGGCAGAACTTGATGCCGTTGTAGGTGGCCGGGTTGTGGCTCGCCGTGAACATGGCGGCGGCAACGCCGTCGCGACCGGAGACGAAGTAGGTTTCGTCGGTCGAGCACAGCCCGAGGTTCTCGACGTGGGCGCCGCGGGCGGTCGCGCCGCGGGCGAAGGCCGCGACGAAGCCGGGCGACGAGTCGCGCATGTCGTGGCCCACGGCGATGCGCTGGCCCGCCGCGCCGAGCTCGTCGACGAAGCCGGCGCCGAGCGCCTCGACGACCTCGTCGGTCAGTTGCGAGCCGACGAGCCCGCGCACGTCGTAGGCCTTGATGAATGCGGAAAGGTCAGGGGTGTTCGACACGGTCTCCACCGTACCGGGGCGGCGAGCCGGCGAGTGCGCGCACGGGGCGCGTGCCCGGGGCGGCGCGCACGAGGCACCCGCCCGGGGCGGCGCTCACGAGGGGCGCCGCTCAGCCCACCTCGCCGAGCGCCGAGTAGCGCACGATGTGCCACCCTTGCGGCGCCGAGAGCCTCTCGGAGTGCTTCTTACACAGGTCGTACGTGTGGGGTTCGCGGCGCTGCGCGAGCGGCCCGAGCACGGCCATCGAGTCGGCGTAGTCGTAGGTCAGCGTTGACACGGCGGCGTTGTTGCACGCCACCTTGCTGCACTGCCTCGAGCTCATCGGGTTCAGCATACGGCGGGGCCGAGAGTGCGCCGAGTACGCTGGCGGCATGATCTGGCCGGGTGAGCGTCGGGCCCGCGGCGGCGGGGCGAGTGACCCGCGAGCGGGTGCCACCTCGGGCGAGCGTTCCGCGGCCGGGCGCAGCCGCGCGCGGCACGGACGTGCGGGGCGCTCGCTCATGCCCGGAGCATCCCTTCGCCCCGTCTCGACCAGGCGCGACCTGTTCGAGCAGACGGTGCGCGCGACGGCCGAGTACCTGGTCGACGAGTGGCCGAACGAGCTGTCGCAGCTGCGCATCGACGTGATGGCGATGCCCGAGCAGCCGCCGGGGGTCAACGGTGTCGCGCGGTGGCGGGTGATTCCCGCGCAGCACCGGGTGATCCTGTTCCGTATCCCCATCGAGCGCATGAGTCGGCTGCACCGCGACGACGACTGGCACCGCCGCATGATGGTCGAGAACTGCGTGTTCCGCGCGGTCGGCGAGCTCATCGGCAAAGACCCGTGGGATCTCGCGCCCGACCGCTTCCGGCACTGGTAGTTGCGCCGCGAGCGCGGCGGGCGTTCCGCGACTAGTCGACGAGCACGCTGAGCGCTTGCTGCGCCGCGCGCGGGGCGAGGATGCGCGTGGTCGCGACCGCCGCATCCCCCCGATAGCTGACGCTCGCGGCGACGGGCGCGCCCGTCACGGTGATGCCGAGCGGCGTGCTGCCGGCGACGGGCACCGAGACGGCGCCACCCGCCGGCACGTCGATGAGGCGCCCGTCGAGGTCGACCTGCGCGGCGCCCGAGGTCGCAGCAAGGTGCAGCCGCGCGGTCGTGCCGGCGAGCGCGCCGACGGCGCCAAGCGTGCGGGTTCCGTCGGAGAGCACGGGCGACGGCACGACCCACTGCTGGTCGATGCTCGCGGCGAGGCCGGCGACGGGGCCGGGAAGCGCTTCGGGACTGGGGTCGACGGTGCTGACGCGCACGGCGGCGACGACGGGCGCGCTCGCCTCGACGATGAACGCCCAGTCGCCGGCCGGGAGCTCGGCGAAGGGCAGGTCGACGACGGTGCCGGCGCTCAGGCTGGTCGTCACGGCCGGCGGCACGGATGCGCTGCTCGCGCCGCTCTCGTCGCTCGCGGCAATCACGCGCACCGTCACGTCGGCGTCGCTGTCGGGCGCGAGCAGGCGCAGCGTCGGGAAGAGGTCGCCGCCCTCGGCGGCGGAGCGTTGCTGCACCGCCTCGGGGTTCACGATCGGAACGCCGGGAATCACGAGCGTCTCGGCTGGCGACGCGATGGGCGACACGACCGAGAGGCCGCCCGGTTCGAGCCCGCGCACCGTGCTGGTCTGCAGGCGGGCGTCGACGGCGCCGGCGCGCGCCGTGACACCGACGACTGGCGACAGCTCGTCGACGGCCAATCCGTCGAGGGCGATCACGCGCTGGAACCCGGGAGAGACGATGATGCCGGTCGCACCCGGCGCCTCAATCGGCCCGGACGCTCCCCACAGGGCAAGGTCGACGGTCGCGTCGACGGGCCCGGGGTTCGCGAGCGTGATCCAGGTGGTGCGCCCGACCGTGGTGTCGCCTCCGACGAGCCATGCGGTGCGCTGCGCGGGTGCGCACTCGGCCGCGACGAATCCGGCCGCTTCGGAACCCGCAACGCGCACGGTCTCGGTCGCGGCGACGCGCTCGTCGGGCGCGTCGGCGGGCAGGGTGACGACGGCGGGCGGTACGGCATTCGCGAGGGTGGCCTCGAGCGGCAGTTCGGCGGGAAGCGCGTCGCTGCCGGTGAGGCTCGAGACCACCGCCCCGTCGCCCGCGCTCACGAGCTGCGGCATGGCCGTCACGGTGACCTGCGGGTTCTCGCCGAGCGTGAGGCCGAGCACGCCGCCCGCACAGGCGAGCGCCTGCTCGGCGCGGTCCGGAACAATGTCGATGGGCTCAGCGCCCTCGCCGATACGGGGGCCGGGCACGGCGATCGCCGCGGCACCGAGGGCAAGCAGGGCGGCCCCGGCGAGCAGGCTGAGCCCGGCCCGACCGCTCAGCAGGGCGAGGCGACGCGTGCGCTCAGTCATCGGTCTCCTCGTCGAAGGTGGCCGCGGGGTCGTCGATGGTGCCGTCGGTGCTGCGCTCGCGGCGCGGGCGCAGGCTCGTCGGCACCGCGAGCAGCGCGGTCATCGCGAGCACCGTCAGCTGGCCGAGCAGCACCGTCGTGGTGAGCGGGTGGTCACCGGGCGGCTCGGCGCGCGTCTCGTCGTCGGCGGCGACGCGCCACAGGCGCCCGGCGTCGGTCTCACCCACGGGGACGAGCGCCGGTGTCGCATCGAGCGCCGTCACGATGTCGCTGAGGGCGGTATCGCCGGCCGTCGCCTCGCCTCCGTCGATCTCCGCAGTGGATGCGCGCAGCAGCACGTATCGCACGTCGCGTTGGTCGAGTTCGGCCATCACGTCGCGGCCGCTCGGTGCGGCCAGGTTTCCGACCAGCTCGGCGAGGCTTTCGCGCTCGTCGTCGCTCGTCGACCGAACCGTGCGCGTCTCAGCCAGCGTGCGACCCGCCCCGCGCTCGATCCGCGCGGCGAGCCCGGTGTCGCGCGGCGTGAGCACGAGGGTGCCCAGCTCGGGGTCGCCGACGGCGTCGGCCGCGACGAGGGCGGGCAGGGTGCGAGGTTCGCTGAGCGGCTCGACCGCGGCCGTGCCGAGCAGTATCGCCGCGAGGGCGGGCGTGACGAGCGCGCTGGCCGTCGTGACCGCGAATGCGCCGAGGGGGGCGCCCGAACGGCGCATCCGGTCAAGCGCGATGCCCGCGGCCAAAACCAGACCCAGCCAGTACAGGCTGACCGCAGGCCCGACGTCGAGGCCGACGGCCACGCCGCCGGCCGTCGTGAGGGAGATGCCCGACGCGACGACCGCGGTGACGAGGCCGAGCGCGGCGAGGCCGAGGGGCGCGAGGGCGCGCATCCCCCGGGGAAGCGCTGGCGCGATGATCGCGAGCGCCGGCAGCGCCAGCACCGGAAGACCGACGATCAGCAGGATCAGGGCGGGCGAGTCGGCGATGGGCAGCACCTCGGCCAGCGGGCCGATGATCGGATCGAGCGTCGGCCAGCCGAGCAGAATGCTCGCGGGTGACGAGGGGCCCGGTGGCGCCGCGATGCCCGGGTCGGTGAGGACGGCGAGGAGGTTTCCCTGCAGCACGCGGGTGACGACGAGGGGGGCCGCGAGCGCGGCGACCGGCACCACGAGCGTCAGCAGGCGGCCGATCGCGCGCGGACGCACGACCATCGCCGCGATCCACACGATCACGAGGGCGGGCGCCAGGCTCGGGGACACCGCGATGAGCACGGCGGTCAGCAGGCCGGTCGTTGCGGTCGCGCTCCACGACGTCGGCAATCGGATGGCGGCGGCGACGAGCCACGGCAGCGTGAGGTGGGCGATGACGGCCGACAGCCGCGCCTCCGTCAGCCCGACGACGAGGGCGGGGGCGAGGGCCCAGAGCACGGCCGCCGCGGCGGCGGGGCCCGGTCGCGTCACGAGGGGGGCGATCGCCCACCAGGCGCCGAGCGCGGCGAGGGGAAGCGCGGCGGCCCAGAGCACGACGAGGGCGAGCGACGGCTGCCAGGCGGTGAGCGAGCCGAGGGCGGCGAAGACGAACGAGGCGGGGTCGGCCGCACCCTCGGTGGTGACGCGAACGGCGTCGGCGAGGGCACCGATATCGCTGGCGATCGGGGCGAGGGTTCCCCCGCCGAGTGCCTGGGCGGCCAGCAAAGGCGCGGTCGCGGCGATGCCAACGAGGCCGGCGCCGACGACCGCCGCCACGCCGCCGGGGGCGAAGTCGGGGCGATCGATCCGGTTTTGCTCGGCGGCACCGCGGCGCGCATCGCGCGCGATGGCGGCACGCCGACGCACGTCGCGCTGGTCGATGCGCAGCGGTTCGATCGCGGCCCAGCCGATCTGGCGGGCATTCGCCAGCCGGCGACGCGCGCGCGGCACGGCGGCGCCCGAGAATGCGACGGTGAGCGCGGCCATGAGCTCGCCCACCACGAGCGTGGGGCGCTTCGCGAGCAGGTGTCCGATGCCGCGCGCAATGGCGAAGGGCACGAGACTCAGCCAGTGCAGCGGCACCGCGGCGAGCGGCGCGTAGACCAGCCGGCGGTGGAGCTGCGCCGTGCGGCGCCAGCGCGCCAGCGTGCGGGGGCGCACTCGCACGCGCCTGCCGGGCCTGCTGAACTCGGCCGTCGTCTCGTGCGCGAAGACGCGCGCGAGCGGAACACCAACAACGCGGTGCCCGGCCAGGCGAATGCGCACACACAGGTCGAGGGCCGTGTCGACGTGCGGCAGCGCCGGGTCGAAGCCGCCGACGTCGCGCCACACGCTGCGACGCACCAGAAGCCCCGCCTCGCCGACGGCGAGCACGTCGCTCGTGCGGTCGTGCTGCGCCTGATCGAGTTCGCGTTCGGCGAGGGCAATGGACGCGCCGGTGCGGGTCAGCGTCTCGCCAAACTCCGCGATCGTCGTCGGATGCGCGCCGTCCATCACCTTCGGACCGGCCACCGCCACAGACGGAGCCACCTCGACGGCGGCGAGCAGCCGTTCCAGGGCCCGCAGATCGGGCGCGGTGTCGTGGCGCAGCATCCAGAACCACTCGTCGATTCCGCCATACGGCGACGACGGCGCCTCCTCGACCGGGAGCTGGTCGGTGCCCGCCATCACAAGGCGACCGAAACCGGCCGTCGTGGCGGGAGTCTGAACGTGGTGCGTCGGGGCGGTCTCAGACAGACGCGCGGTGACCGCCGCGTCGTCGGCCGCGTCGACCACGACAATGCGGTCGGGGCGGCGGGTTTGGTGGGTGAGAGCCGTCAGCGTCTGCTCGAGCGCGTCGCCACCACGGCGGACGACGAGAACGGCGGTGACGAGGGGCTGCACGGAAGGAGCCTAGGCGCGATGCGGAATCGAGGAGGCCGCCACACGCCGCGGCGGTGACCCCTCAGGATTCCTCAGGCGCGGCGACGCAACTTACGGCGTTCGCGCTCGCTGAGCCCGCCCCAGATGCCGAAGCGCTCGTCGTTCTTCAGCGCGTACTCGAGGCACTCGGTGCGCACCTCGCACGAGGTGCAGATCTTCTTCGCGTCGCGCGTCGAGCCGCCCTTCTCGGGGAAGAACGCCTCGGGATCAGTCTGTGCGCACAGGGCGTCGGTCTGCCAGGCGAGCTCGGCGTCGTCGTCGACGCTGCTCGTCTTGCGGACGCCGGGTACTCCGATACGGACAGGATCGACGAACCAGTCGCTCGGAACCGCGTTGCGGTATTCGCTCATTAGTGGTGCTCCCCTCCCCCGTCACGGCCCCCGGTGCGGCGGGATGCCCCTAATTACACTCGTGTCATTCCCTCGCGTCAAGTCGCGAATCGTAAAAGGGTCAAGCGGGTATCGAGGGTTGCGACGCGCCGCGATTCGTGCTGTGTTCTGCGTCAGAGCGCAGCCTGGCGTGCGGCCCACGCCGAGGCGACCATCTCGTCGAGCGTGTGGCGCATTCGCCAGTCGAGGTCGCGGGCCGCGAGCTCGCCGCTGGCGACGATGCGCGCGGGGTCGCCGGGGCGGCGCGGAGCCACCTCAGGGTCGAAGGCGATTCCGGTGACGCGCGCCATCGCATCCATGATCTGGCGAACCGAGACGCCGTCGCCCGAGCCGAGGTTGTACGCGGGCTCGATGCTGTCTCCACGCTCGAGGCGGCGCGCGGCGGCGACGTGCGCGAGGGCGAGGTCGGCGACGTGAATGTAGTCGCGCACGCAGGTGCCGTCGGGCGTCGGGTAGTCAGCCCCGTTGATGCGGGGCGTGCGCCCGGCGACGAGCGCGTCAAACACGAGGGGGAACAGGTTGTGCGGGCTCGTGTCGCGCAGGCTCGCATCGCCCGAGCCAACCACGTTGAAATAGCGCAAGCTCGTGTGGCGCAGCCCCGCAGCGACCCCCTGGTCGGCGAGCAACCACTCGCCGATGAGCTTCGACTCGCCGTACGGGGAGGCGGGGGCTTTGGGGGTGTCTTCGCCGACCAGCTCCACATCGACGTCGCCGAACACCGCCGCCGACGATGAGAACACGCACTGGGTCACCCCGTGCTGCTGCATCGAGGCCAGCAGGGTCACCATGCCGGTGACGTTCTGCTCGTAGGTGTGCAGCGGCCGCTCGACGCTGACGCCCGCGTACTTGAAGCCGGCGACGTGAATCACGCCCGTGACGCCGCGCTCACCGATCGCGCGATCGACGGCGGCGCGATCCAGGATGCTCGCCTGAATGAACGGGACGCCCTCCGGCACGAAGGCGGCGTGCCCGCTCGACAGGTCGTCGAGCACGACCGGCTCGAGCCCGTCGTCGATGAGCGCGCGGACGACGTGCGCGCCGATGTAGCCGGCGCCTCCCGTGACAAGCCAAGTCATGGGGGAAACGCTACCGGGGTTGCGGGCGTCAGCCGGCGTTGCCGCTCGCGATCACGACGCGTCCGGTGCCACTCAATTCGACAGGGCCGGTCGAGACGTAATAGGCGTCACCCTGTGTGGCGGTCGCCTGACCGTCGACGCTCACCTGCCCCTCGAGGCAGAGCAGGATGCTCGGCCCATCGTCGCCGACGAGGCACCCGTCGGCGAGCGCCTCGCCCTCGACCACCGTGAGAGAGAAGTCGGGAACGTCGGGGCGAAAGACGCGAACCCCCGGCTGCGGCACCTCGGGCTCGCGGCGCGGCGCGGGGAGGGAGCGCGCGTCGAGAATCGCGAGCAGCTCGTCGACGTCGACGTGCTTGGGGGTGAGCCCCCCGCGAACGACGTTGTCGCTGGCCGCCATCACCTCGATGCCGAGGCCCTCCTGGTACGAGTGCAGATTGCCGGCCGGCAGGTAGAGCGCCTCGCCCGGTCGGAGGACCACGGTGTGCATGAGGGTCGAGATCGCCACGCCCGGATCGCCCGGGTAGCGGGCAGCGAGCCGGCGCACGGTCGCCCACGTTCCCGCCGGGTCGCGCTCGGGTTCTACTTCGATCGTCGCCGCGTACGCCACGAGGGCGTCAACAAGCGGGCCGATGTCGGATGCCGGGTCGAGCATCCATGAAAGGGTCGCGGAGAGCGCGTCGTCGCTGTCGAGACGCTCGACGAGGGCGAGCACCGCAGCATCACCGACGGCAGCGAGTTCGCGACGGGACTCGGCGACGGGGCGGAAACCGCTCAACGCAATGAACGGGTCGCTGAGCGCGTAGACCAGTTCGGGCTTGTGCAGATCGTCTTTGTACGACCGTCGCGGGTCGTCGAGAGCGAGCCCCGCAGCGTTCTCCCGGGCGAAGCCGTCGGCGGCCTGCGCGAGGGTCGGGTGCACCTGCAGACTGAGCGGCTCGGCCGCCGCGAGCACCTTCATCAGGAAGGGCAGGCGGCCTGCCGAAGTCTGCGCCGTCACGTCGGCGAGGGTGCGCCCCACCGCAGGGCGGTCGACGACGACGGCCGGCGAGGCGGGGTGGTCACCGAGCCAGTACTCGGCCTCGGGCGCGCCGGAGGGCTCTCGGCCCAGCAGTTCGGCGATCGCCGTCGTCGAGCCCCAGGCGTAGTCGCGGGGGGTATTGGCGATGCGCAGGATCACGGCGACCTTTCGAGCGGAGCGACGCATGTTCGCAAACCGCAAACGGGGGGTGTGACGAATTCTGTTCGACTCATACGATGAGCGATGAATCACAGTACTAAGGGGGCGTCTGATGATTCGACAGACTGTGGTGTCGGCGACGGCACTCATGGCGGTGGTCGCGTCGTTCATCGTGGCGCCCGCCGCATCGGCGACATCGACCGGTGCCGAGGTTCTCGAGCTGCCAGCGGGCGAGAGCCGCATCGTCGTCATTGACGAGAGCGTGGCCGACGCCGACGCGGTGGCTGAGGCGGTGACTGATGCCGTCGACGGCTCGGGTGACACCTCGACCGTGCTTGACGAGATCGGCGCCATCGTCGCGCCCCTCGACGACGCGGCAGCCGATGTCTTGGAGGCGATCCCGGGCGTCGACGTGGTCGACGACGAGCTCGTCACGATCGGGGCGACGTCGACGCAAAGCAACGCGCCGTGGAATCTGTCGCGCCTCGACCAGCAGTTCTTGCCCGTCGACTCGGCCTACGCGTACCCCACCGCCGCCGGCACCGGCGTGCGGGTGTACGTCATCGACAGCGGGGTGACGCCGAACGCGTCGCAGTTCGGCAACCGCCTCCTCGCAGGCGCGACGGCAGTGAACGATAACCGTGGCTCATCTGATTGCAACGGTCACGGTACGCACGTCGCGGGCTCGGTGGCTAGCTCGAGCTGGGGCGTGGCAAAGCAGGCGCTGATCGTGCCCGTGCGCGTGTTCGACTGCTCGAACAGCGCGAACCTGAGCACTGTTCTCACCGCCATCGACTGGGTCATCACGAACCACCCGGCTGGCACGCCCGGGGTCATCAACATGAGCTTGAGCGGTGGCCAGAACGTCGAGATGAACCTCGCGGTCAGGGAGGCCACGGCGGCCGGCCTGATCGTCGTCGCGGCCGCGGGAAATGCCAACAGGGACGCGTGCGTGGAATCACCGGCCTCCGCCCCGGAAGCGCTCACGGTGGGAGCCACCACGATTCAGGATGCTCGCGCCTCGTTTTCGAACTTCGGCCCCTGCCTCGACATCTTCGCCCCGGGGGAAAACATCATTTCTGTCGACAACGACAGCCTCACCAACCCCGTCTTGATGTCGGGTACGTCGATGGCGGCACCTCACGTGGCCGGCGCGGCGGCGTTGCTGTGGTCGACCATGCCCGGAGCGTCGGCACGCTCGGTGGAATCAGCCCTCGTCGGCCAGGCCTTCACCGGTCGCGTCACTTCGACGGGCACCGGCTCGCCGAACCGGCTACTGAGCTCGCTGGCGGTCGACACCACCCTGATTCCCGGTGCCGTGTCGGGAGTCTCGGCGACGGCGCAGGGCGAGACGTCGGCGAAGGTCAGCTGGAAAGCTCCGACGGTGAACGCCGATAAGGTCACCGACTACACGATCCAGTTTCGCCGCATTGGCACGTCGACGTGGCTGACGGCGAGCGACGGGGTGTCGACGGCGACGTTCGCGACGATCTCGGGGCTGCAAGCCAACACGGTCTACGACGTCCGAGTGAGGGGGGAGAGCTTCACCGGCAGTGGCCCGTTCTCAAGCCTCGCAACTGTTCAGACGCGGACGGGCCAAGCCCCAGCGGGCGCAGTGCCGGTGTACCGCTTCTGGAGCTCGACGCTCGGCGCGCACTTCTTCACGGCAAGCGCGACGGAGCGCGACCACGTGATTCGCACGTATCCCAAGGCCGTGTGGAACTATGAGGGTGTCGCCTTCGGTGCGTACTCGACGCAAGTCCCCGGCACTGTTCCTGTGTTTCGTTTCTGGAGCGAAACGCACGGCGCCCACTTCTACACCGCGAGCCAAGCCGAGCGTGATCAAGTCCTGAGGCTGTATCCGCGCAAGGTCTGGGCGTACGAGGGGATCGCCTATTACGCATTCCCAGAGAAGCCAACCGCTTTTGACACTTTTGGCGTCGATCGCTTTTGGAGCCCATCGATGGGGGCGCACTTCTTCACAGCAAGCAAGGCGGAGTCCGATACGGTTCGTCGCATCTACCCGTCATGGGTATGGACCTACGAGGGCACCCGCTTTTATGTTCCTACGACGGTGGGGATCACGGCGCCTCGGTGACAAGCCGTGAGAGTAGCGGGGTCGACAAAGCTTCTTTCTGATGTGACGCCGTGACCGTTCACCGTCAACAAGGCGGTTCCCTCAGCGTCCCCACCCCAGGCACGATGACACCATGACCCTCGAACCCCTCATCAGCGACTTCTACGGTTTCGAAGCGCAGTTGCGCGACCACGAGAAGGCAGCGCTTGCCGCCCTGCGCGCCGACCTCGAACAGCACATCAAGCCGATAGTGAATGACGCGTGGGATAAGGCTGAGTTCCCGCGTCAGATCATCGACGTTCTGCACCAGCACCCGACCTTCGGCGAGCTGTGGGACGAGACGAAGACGGGCGACTATTCGGCACTGTACGGCGGCTGGACGGCCCTCGAGCTCGCTCGCATCGACGCGAGCGTCGCCACCTACGTCGGTGTGCAGAATGGCCTCGCCATGGGCTCCGTCGGAGTCTGCGGTTCACCCGAGCAGCGCGCCGAGTGGCTTCCGAAGCTGCGCAGCGGTGAGGTCATCGGCGCCTTCGGGCTTACCGAGCCGCTGTCGGGCAGCGACAGCGCCCAGGGCTTGCGAACGACCGCCACGCCCGATGGTGACGACTGGGTGCTGAACGGCCAGAAGCGATGGATCGGTAACGCCACCTTCAGCGACATCACGATCATTTGGGCGAAAAGCACCGAAGACGGGCAGGTCAAGGGCTTCATCGTGCCCACCGACACCCCCGGGTACGTCGCGACGAAGATCGAGCGCAAGCAGGCGCTGCGCATTGTGCAGAACGCCGACATCACGCTCACCGACGTGCGGGTGCCGAACAGCCTGAAGCTCACAAACGCAGAGTCGTTCAAGAACACGGCGGGCGTGCTTCGCCTGACCCGCGCCGAGGTGGCGTGGGCCGCAGTCGGCACGGCGATCGGCGCCTACGAGGCCGCCGTCGCCTACACGAAGGAACGCCACCAGTTCGGCAAGCCCATTGCCCACCACCAGCTCGTACAAGACCTCCTCGCCCGCTGCCTGGGCAAAATCACGGCGTCGATCGCCCTCTGCGTGCGCGTATCGCAGATGCTCGACAACGGCGAGCAGCGTGACGAGCACGCGTCGATGGCGAAGGCCTTTGCCACCACCTCCATGCGCGAGGTCGTCGCCCTCTGCCGCGAGGTGCTCGGGGGCAACGGCATCGTGCTCGACTACGACGTCGCCCGATTTTTCGCCGACGCCGAAGCTCTCTACAGTTACGAGGGCACGCGCGAGATGAACAGCCTCATCGTTGGCCGAGCGATCACGGGGGTCAGCGCCTTCGTGTAGTCAACCAGGACGCCGAGTATCCTCGGAGGGTGGACGAGCGGCAACGACAACGATCGACTGCCGACCACCACAGACAAAGGCGTGCACCCGCCCTGGACCTGGCCCGCGGTCTGGCAATCCTGCTCCTAATCGCATTTCATAGTTTCGACGTTCCAGGATTCCGCTGGGGAAACCCACCTCCCGAGTGGGCGTCCGATCTCATGCTGACGCTCACGCCTTTCCGGATGCCCCTACTCTTCGTCATTGCGGGCGTCTTGGCGGTGTCACACAACAGGAAGAAACCCGTTGAACTCCTCGGTTCAGTCGCCCGAAAAATCTACTGGCCTTATCTGGTCTGGACCGCGATCCTTCTCAACACTGCCGGTTTCAGCTACTTCCTGACCCACTACGCAACCGATTTCACGGCTTGGATCGCCCCTGGTTATCTTTGGTTTATTTTCTATCTCGGAATCTTCATACTCGTCTCGCGGCTCTTGTCAGGGATTCCGAGTTGGTCAATTGCTGTGGTGTTGCTCGTTGGTCTCATCGCCTTCGAGTCATTCGAATATCGAGCCGTGTTCGTGTACGGGATTTGCTTTTTTGCAGGCGCCGCGATCTCCCAGTGTGTGCTATCAGCGGAAACGATCATGCAACGCTCAGGGGCGAGAGCAATTGTGCTCGCCTCAGGGGCAGTACTTCTGTTGTCGACGCTTATCGCGTCCTCCCTGACATTGGGCGGATTCGCATTTCGACCGTGGGGCATTGCTCTTACCTTCTCGACCAACGCCGCTATCTTGATCAGCCTAAGCATCTACTACCGTTACTCCTCGGCGGCGTCGGCGGCGGTCGAGTACTTGGGCCGAAATTCTCTGGTCTTTTATCTCTCTCACTGGCCGATCATGGTGGCCGTGATGACGCTCGCGACAACACTGAACGTCGAGCCGCACTATCATGCCGCGCTGCTCTTCGGTATCTCCCTTGCCGCGGGGTGCATCATAGCGACCCTGCGTAGGCACCCTCCCGTGGCGTGGTTTTTCACTTTTCCTTGGAGGAACCCGCGGATGAGAGACCTACGCAAAAACTGATTGCAAGAATTCCAGGCGCGGAGCGAGCTGCGCCTGAACTCCGTAGTGACGACGGGTGACTCGAAGCCCATGGCGGGCGAGAGCTTGAATACCGATCCCGTTCAGCAGCTGCACGATGGAGGCAGCAGCAACCGCTGGATCGTCGGGCACGATGAGCGCGTCGCGCCCATGCACGAAGAGGCGATTCTGGTTGAGCGGATCGGTAAGCACGAGGCCCGCCCCACATAGTGAGCCGATCACGCTGGAGGCGGTGGGAAACCCGTCAAACTGACCGACGGCGAGGACGTCGGCGCGATTCTGCGAAACCACGAGGTCCACACTGAAGAGAACAGCCTTCATTGCCTCACTCAGAAGTGGACCGTGGAAGGTGAGGTACGGAAGCAGGGGTTGGTGTCCGGCAGGAACATCGTCTGGTGTGAACCCGCCGATGACGCTTCCTTGGACAGAGATCCCATCAGTCATCACGGCCGCGAGAGTGGCAAGGAAGTCGGGAAAGCCCTTATCCCGTCCATCAGCGCTGTACTTGTGAGCTACGAATCCGAACCTCAAGACATCTGAAGCTGTCGGATAGTAGTTGGTTCGAGACCCAGCCCCGGGCCCGAGATACGTTCGTTCGATAGCGACGCCGGGAATGAGTGCCACCGGCACGTCCCCGACGTCGAGCGACTCGAGCCACGTGCGCGCTCGCTCGGTCGTGACGACGAGACCGCGAAGCAAACCACTCGCTCGAAGATCAATGATCAGGCGATCGACGTTGGGGTCGCCAAGGTTGAGACCGCCACCCGGGTATAGCTGCAGAACGACCGGCAATTTGTGTTCAACGAGATACGGCATGAAGTAGCGGGCGTTGTTCACGAAGGTGATGTACGCCCCGCCCGCATCCGCCAACGAACTGGGATCGAAAGGCATGACACGGTTTGCGAGATCAGGGAAGGTCTCACCGAACGTTTGTGAAAGGTGCGCGTACGGTTCGGCCGTTGTCATCACCGCGTCGACGGCTCCTTCGCGAAGAAGGTAAGTGAACTCGGAGACACGGAAACCGGTCAGTAACGACGGGAAGTAATCATCCAGAATGACGACTCTTGACGTCATCGGCGGTAGCTCCACGGCATGAGGTGGTGTCTCACTCTCCCCGGCCAGGCGCGAAGTGGAACATTGCGCAGGCGTCGGCGAAGAACCCTGACGATCTCGCCAGTGGACCAGTCCGTGAGGGCTCGGTCGACGACGCGCGGTCGGTCTACCGCGTTCAGACCAGTCTCCATGTCGGAGGTGAGGGCGAGTTCCTGGAGCCCCGCGCGTTCATGAACAAACGCGTCATCAATTCCATACTTGGTCAGCAGAACGAGGTAGGTCTCCGGCTCAGCCATAAGGTTCCGGACTTTCCGTAAGCCCGCCTCGCGATTGATCGATGCCAACGGTCCGGTTGCGCGCAAGTACAGGACAGCTCGATCAACGATCGCCTCGGGCCCCGGTCCGATAGTCGGCTCATCAAGGAGGTCATGGAAAGCCTCGACAAGGAGTTGGTCGGGCAGCCTGTCGAGCATCTGTTCAGCGACCCATAAGTGCTCCCGGTGTGTCCGTCGAACACTCGCGGGGGTTACTGAGCTGGTGTTGCCGTTGTCGTATTGAAGCCGAAACAGTACGAGCGGTTCATCACCGAGAACAGCGATGTCAAAATGCGATACCAGGGCGATCCAGCGGTCAAAGTCCGGTAACTGACGCAGAGTATTGTCGTATAGGCCGATCGTCTCGTAGGCATCACGCCTAATGAGGATGCTCGGGTGACATAGTGCATTCCCGTTTTCGAAGAAGTACCGAAGCCACTGCGCGCGCGATCGATCGGGCTGGCGGAAGATTTCGCCCCACGCCGGCAGAGTTTCGGCCGGCAGGGGGCGGTCATCCGGGCCGATGTATCGTGCGCCCGTGAAGACAGCCGCTACGTCTCGCGCACGTATCACTTCGAGCTGCCGCGCGAGCTTCGACGGCATCCACATGTCGTCGGAGTTCAGGATCGCGATGTATTCACCACGCGCCTGCTGGACCCCGAAATTCAGGGCAGCGGCACCGCCGACGTTCCGAGGTAAACGGTACAACCGCAGTCGCGGGTCGCTCACACCACTGACTCGTTCGACGGAATCGTCAGACGACGCATCGTCGACGACGATGACTTCAAAGTCCTGCTCACTCTGCTCGAGCACGCTACGAATAGCACGCTCGATAAACTCTCCATGATTGAAGCTGGGGACGATCACAGAAACAAGTGGAGGTCGTGACTCGTCGTCGGGGAAGGGAAAGCGAGGTGTGCTGGCACGCGATTGTTCGATAACGGCTTGCTCGGACGTGTCGCTTCCGTCGTGACTCCTGCTTGCTTCGGATCCCAACAGTCGCCGCTCGACCGAGACGAGGGCCCGATGGAGTTCCCGGGACAGTCGCCCGTCAAACGCTTCGATGTACGAGGGAATGAGCTGCTGAATTTTTGTATCGCGCGCGCGCACCGTTTCGCGGGACCAGGTCCCGCGGTTATGGATCCGATAGGCCGTTGCGATGCGCGGCAGGAATACCGCGGGCCCCCATTCAGTGACTGCCATCGCGATCGCCCAGTCATAAGCGAGTGTTTCGAAGATGGCGGGAGGAATCGACTCGAGGGCGCGACGCCGATACATGGCGGTAGAGAAAGTCGCGAACCAGTTCGAATCGGCAATTCTTTCGGATGAAAGCAGGGTTTCAAAGCCGTTCAACCCAATGAGCGGCTCGACGGAAAAATGTCCCTCATCACTGAACCACAGTTCAAGCCTGCTGGCGACCATGCTGGCCTCGGGGTGACGATCGAGTGCATCAGCCTGTTCGTCAAGCTTCCCCGCGTACGTCCAAACGTCATCTCCCTCGAGGACCGCGACGTAACGTCCGCGCGCCGCGGCAAATGCCCGTGCGTAGTTCAGGGTGATTCCAAGCCTCGAGGACGGCGCGAGCAGTGAGCCCGGCAGAGGGCTTTCCGCGAGCCACTTTTCCGCCATGGCGCGCGTCTGATCCGTGGAGTCGTCGTCAGCAATGATCACTTCGACGGACCGATGAGTTTGTTGGCGCGAGATTGATGCCAGTGCTTCGTCGACGTATTCTTCGTGATTGTGGGTGACCACAATGACGGTAATGTCAGGTATCGAGTTTTCCACTGACACGACTATCTCCCATCTCGTTCAATGCGCTGAGCGCGATCCGGATGTGATCGTTGCCTCGCCCGCCGCCGGGCGTGCGATAGACGGCAAAATCGTTCATCTGGTCGACCCGTGCGAACAGTAGTGAGCTGTTCTGACGCACTCTTTCCACTGCCGGGCGAACAGACCGCCACGAAATATCGTCAATGACGATGAACCCTCCAGGCACGGTGTGCCGCAGAGCCCACTCAACGTCATGCAGGACGATCTCGGTGTCGTGGTTGCCGTCCACGTGCACGAGACCAACCTCGACGCCTTCGTCTGCGATTTCCATCAATCCGACGTGGCTCGTCGCTCGCTTGATTTCGCTCCAAGCCGTGAGCCCCTCGGATTTGAGAAGTGAGACGACGCTCACGTAGATGGCATCGAAGTCGGTAGTCGAGGCAAATTGCTGGAGTTGCTCCCACAGCTCCGGCGCGTCACGCTCGACCGCGGCAGCGGATGAATACGGATCGACACCGATTGCGCGGCCACGCCCAAGGCTCGCATGCGCTGTCGCAAGCGGGAGAAGCGATCGCCCTCGATAGACGCCAATGTCGACACTGCACGCACCGCGCCCCCGCTTCACGAGCTCGGCGAGAATCAAGGCTTTCGCAGCGCTCGATCCCCCTCCAAAGTCGATCGGTATGCGATCGACGATGGCACGGACCCGATGCTGGAGATCAGCCCTGACACGCACCCGTCGGTTCACTACGCCCGCTTCCATTCATCGCTGGGATGCAGCGCATCCCGTACTCCCTGTATCCCGACCATCTCTAACGTAAGGTAGGTCAAACGCCAGTCACGACCGCGACTGCCTCACCGGGCACGCGCACCAGGAGTTCCTATGACGATTGAGGCTCCCCGCCTGCCCCAGGATATCTGGTCAACTGAACCGTTTTCAGATACACCCCTCCATGTCGGTCGTCCCAACGTCGGCGACACGGAGGCATTTCTCGAACTGGCTCAAGGAATCTTCGATCGTCGAATCCTGTCGAACAATGGCCCGCTGGTGCGCGAGCTCGAAAGGCAAATCGAACGGCGCCTGGGAGTCGATCACTGCGTCCTGATGGCAAACGGCACTGTTGCTCTGGAGATTGCGATCGTCGCCACCGGAATGCGCGGAGAAGTCATCGTGCCGTCGTACACATTCGTGGCCACAGCGCACGCCGTTCGATGGCTCGGTTTGACGCCGGTTTTTGCCGACATCGACCCAGAAACACACACCCTTTCAGCAGACGCAGCCAGACGCCGAGTGACGCGTGCCACCGGCGGAATCATCGGCGTCCACCTATGGGGTCAAGGCGCGGATGTCGGAGGCATCGGCGCCCTCGCTAGCGAACTCAACATTCCAGTAATTTACGATGCTGCTCACTCATTTGATTCAATGATTAGCGGAAAGAAAATTGGCGCGTTCGGAAATGCCGAGGTTTTCAGCTTTCACGCTACCAAGTTCTTTAACACTTTTGAGGGCGGGGCCGTCACCACAAACGATCCGCAGCTTGCCGACCGGCTGCGCCTCATGCGCAATTTCGGTTTCGATGGCGAAGATTCAGTGATTCACCTGGGAACGAATGCCAAGATGACGGAGATCTGTGCAGCGATGGGGCTCATCAATCTGCAGTCCATTGACGCCTTCGTCATGCGCAATCGTGAGAATTACCGACTGTATGAGTCGGTTTTCTCGACCATACCCTTCGCGAAACTTCTCTCCATCGCGGAACTGGATGAGTCCAACGCGCAATATGTGGTGGTTGAGATTCAGCCCGAGGCCCCCAGGACGCGTGATGACATCGTGACCGCCCTCCGCGCCGCTAACGTGCTCGCGCGTCGGTATTTCTGGCCGGGTGCACACCAAATGGAGCCATACCGGTCGCTGTATCCGACGGCCGACCAACACCTCCCCAACACCCGCGAGGTCGCTGACCGAGTCGTCGTCCTCCCGACGGGCACCTCCGTCGGCGCGGCTGAAATCCAACTCATCGGCGATGTCTTCCAGCGCGCGTTTGGCATGCCCGGGAACAGAACTTGACGCCGTGACCTCCCAGTCACCGGTTTCGGTTCTGGTCATCGGCGCCGGCGGGCACGCCCTCGAAGTTGGGTACGCGGTGTCCGCTAGCCGCGCCGGGGTTCCGGAGTACGTGATCACGAGCGATGCTGTGGCTCAGCCCGCGCCGGGGCGCCCCTCGGCTCGCTTATTGACCGATGAGGACTTGGCGCGCGCCACTGTCGTGATCGCCATCGGCTCTGGGCTTACTCGGGCTTCGATCGCGCGCTCGCTAGGACCCGCCCGCATCGCTGATCCTGTTATTCATCCGACGGCGGTTATCGATGGATTCCCGGACATTGGCGTAGGCAGCGTCCTGCTAGCTCAGGCATACGTTTCAGCAACCGCACGACTCGGCGTCCACGTTCACATGAACGTCGGCTCGAGCGTGTCTCACGAATCGGAGTTGCAGGATTTCGTCACTCTCGGCCCCGGGGCACGAATCGCGGGTAACGTGATTGTCGAGACGGGGGCCACGGTCGGCATGAACGCCTCCGTCATCAACGGGGAATTAGGTTCGCCCCTCGTGATTGGGGCGTTCTCCATTGTTGCGGCGGGTGCGTGCGTAACGCGCTCCGTCCCGCCGCGCGCCCTTGTTGCGGGCGTGCCGGCTGTGGTCAAGCGTCTCGGCGATCCGGAGGGCACCCCGCCGCTAGGCTGAGGCCATGGGGTGGCTGCGTGAGAGACGTGTCGCGCTCGCTGCGCTCACCCTCTTCACGCTGCTGGCGGGCGACTTCTTCCGGTACCTGCTGAGCTGGTTTGGGTGGGCGGCAATCGTCGCCCTGTTGCTCGGAGCCTGGGTCACTCTCGCCATCCGGTCTCGCGTTGATCCGCGGCGCGTGCCCATCGCACTCGCCGCCTTTCTCGTCCTCGCCGTCGCCTCGACCGCGTGGTCGGCGTATCCCCTGACGACCCTTCTCGCGGTCGTCACGACGCTCGCCACCGCCTTCGGCGGCGTCATGATGGCGGCGACCCTGACCCTCGATCAAGTGATTCGAGCGCTTGGGGTGGCCGTGCGATGGATCATCGGTCTCTCCCTGGCGTTCGAGTTCATCGTCGCCACGTTGATCCGCGGCCCCGTGCTGCCGTTCTGGGTCGACTACGAACCGCCGATTCCGCGCGCGTTCTACTGGTCTCGGGGCGAGCTGTTCGAGGTTTTCGGCGACGGTCGCATCCAGGGGATTGTGGGCAACGCGAATCTGCTGGCCGCCGCGGCCGCCCTTGGGCTCATCGTCTTCGCCATACAGCTCATCGACCGTCGGATCCCCCGCGTGACCGCGTGGTTCTGGGTTGGCGCCTCGGTTGTCACTCTGCTGCTCACTCAGTCAGCGACGGTGACCGTTGCCCTCGCAGGGTGCGCTTTCACACTGGGCATCGTCGTCGCTGCGCGACGCTTTGCCCGCCGCGAACGACGGATGCTCTACGCCGCCGCCGTCGGAACAGGAGTTCTCGGCACCGTCGCCGCCATGGCCCTGCGTGAGCCGCTCCTCGCCCTGCTCGGTCGCAGCGGCGACCTGACGAACCGCGTCGACATCTGGGCGGCGGTCATCGAGTTGTGGCAGGAGCGCCCCGTCGGCGGCTGGGGATGGATCAGCTACTGGGCACCCTGGGTCGAGCCGTACAACGACCTCGCCGTCATCAACGGGGTCACCTATCTCCAGGCGCACAGTGCGTGGCTCGACGTGCTGCTGCAACTGGGCGTGCTGGGGCTCGCCCTGTTCACCGTGCTCGTCGTGACCACCGTGCTGCGCTGCGCGTCGTGGTCGATCGACCCCGCCTCGGGTGAGGTGCAGCACTCCCCCGCGCTGCGTGCGTTCCCTGCCCTGCTGGTGACCCTGCTGATCGTGCAGAGCTTCGCCGAGTCGCGACTGCTGATCGAGGGCGGGCTGGTGCTCTTCACCTATCTTGCGGTCGCGTCGATGCGGGCGGGGCTTCCGCCGATCGCTCCCTCCGCGCCGCTGCCGGTGCGCGCGCCCGACGGGGCGTCGCGATGACCGAGCCCCGCGCATCCGTCGTGCTGTCTTTCCTCGGGTCGCCGCGCTTCAGCCAGGCGCTCACCGAGACGATGATCATCACGGCCTTCACCGCCGGAACGCTGCGGGCGCTCATCGGGTGGCCGGGGTATCTCGCGATCGTCGTGGGCGTCGTCGTGCTCGCCCTCGCCTCGCTGCGCGCGCAGCCCGAACGCATCGAGTGGCGCGGCACGCTGCCCCTCTCGCTGATCGGCCTGTTCAGTGTGATGGCCCTCAGCCTCGCGTGGAGCGACTACCCCGTCGCCACCCTGCAGGGGGTCGGCTACGCGCTCGCGTTCGCAGTAATGGGCGTATACATCGCGCTCGTGCGCGACGCCATTCAGCTGGTGCGGAGCGTCGGAAACGTGCTGCGGGGCTTCCTAGCGGTGGGGCTGGGCCTCGAGATCCTGTCTGGATTGCTGCTGGATGCGCCCATCCCGTTCCTGAATATCGCCGGCAATCTGGCGGCCGGTGGCCCCATTCAGGGCCTTGCCGGCACCCGCAACGCGCTGGCGTTTGTCGCCGCGCTTGCCATCATCACGTTCTGGATCGAGTACCGCACGCGATCGGTGTCACGGGAGCTGGCGGCATACGGTCTCGCACTGGCCGGTCTCAGCCTGCTGTTCGCCCGCTCGCCCGTGAGCTGGTTTGTGCTCGCGGCGGTGCTCGCAGCGGGCCTGATCCTCGTGATTGTGCGGCGCCAGCGCCCCGCCGCCCGCAAGCGCACGCTGGCCGCCTTGCTTGTCACTGCGCTGTTCGGCGTCGCCATCGGCTGGGTGTTTCGCGGCCGCCTCGTGGGCCTTGCGGATGCGGCGATCGATGTCGAAGCGCGCACGAGTGTCTGGTCAACGATTCAGCAGCTCGTCGAACCACGAATCGTCGAAGGGTTTGGGTGGCTGGGGCCGTGGCGCCGCGAAATCTTCCCGTACGCGGCCATCCGCGACGCCTTTGGCGACCGCCCGGAGTCGGCGCTGAACGCCTACGTCGACACGGTGCTGCAGATCGGACTGGTCGGCGGCCTCGTTCTGTTTGGTGTTCTCGCGCTCGCAATCGCCCGATCGTGGCTCGTCGCATCTCAGCGCAAGAGCACCGTGTATGTGTGGCCCGCGCTCGTGCTCGTCCTGCTCGTCACAACAAGCGTTACCGAGAGTTACCTTCTCTCTGAGTATGGATTGATGCTGTTGGTTACGAGTGTCATGGCAGCATCCCGCAACCGTTCGTGGCGCAGGCTGCTCACCGACCTTCGCGAACAGTGACGGATGCGCTGAGACCGTAGGCTGTGGGGGTGCTGCTCGACATCGTGATGCCCTTCTACGGGGACGAACGCATGTTTCGCGAGGCAGTCGAGAGCGTGATGGCGCAAGATGACCATCGATGGCGTCTGACCGTTATCGACGATGCGTACCCCGACAGGGCGCCCGGCGACTGGGCGGCATCGCTCACCCATTCCTCCATCCGATTCCTGCGCAATTCGCGCAACGAGGGTGTTGCCAATAGTTTTCGAAAGGCTGTTGAGATCGCCGAACATGATGCACTTTGCATCATGGGGTGCGACGACCTCCTCGAGCCGTCCTTCGTCAGAGTCGCGCTGGAGCGCCTCGAGGCGAACCCGGCCGTCGCCTATGTGCAGCCGGGGGTGGCCGTCATTGACGATGACGGACGTGAGTACCGGCCGCTTGCCGATCGCATAAAGGCGGCCCTTCGCCCGCGCGGCGGTCGCAATATCGGCGGCGAGCGGGTAGCGGCGCGACTACTTACGGGCAACTGGACGTACTTTCCATCGGTAACGTGGCGCACGTCGCTTCTCAAGCAGCGATCGTTTGATGCGCGCTTCGAAGTCGTGCTTGATCTCGACCTTCAACTCGCGTTGCTCGCCGATGGTGGGCTCATCGCCGTCGACGATCGCGCAACCTTTCGATACCGACGTCACGGCGGCAGCGTCTCCTCGGTGACGGCGCGCGACGGGGCCCGATTCGCGGAAGAGGCCCAACTTTTTCGCGAGTGGACGACGACATTCGGGTCGATGGGATGGCGCAGAGCGGCCTCCGCGGCACGCTGGCATCTCACCTCTCGATTGAATGCCGCGACGCTCGCACTGAACGCGTCATCCGACACCGCCACTCGTCGTGTCCTCGTTGGGCACGTATTCGGGAAAGGATCGGCAACATGACGGTGGCCCACACTGGCAGCGAGGCTCGCATCGTCGTTATCATGCCGGCGTTCAACGAGCGAGAAGCCATTGAGAACGTCATCAAGGAGGTCCATACCGCACTTCCCGCGGCTACCTGCTTGGTCGTCGATGATGGCTCTCTCGACGACACGGCTGCCATTGCTCGGCGTGCGGGCGCTGCAGTCATCGAGCTTCCCGTCAACCTGGGCGTCGGCGGGGCGATGCGGGCCGGCTATCGGTTCGCCCTCGTCAACGGATACGACGTCGCCGTCCAGATCGACGCTGACGGCCAGCACGACCCATCCTCTGTACCCGCGATGGTCGCCCAACTCGTCACGGCCGACATCGTCATTGGTGCCCGCTTCGCTGGCGTCGGTGATTACAGCGTCAGCGGCCCGCGATGGTGGGCGATGTCGTTCCTCAGCGCCGTGCTGAGCCGCGCAGCTCGTCGCCGACTCACGGACACAACATCCGGCTTTAAGGCGTGTGGCCCGCGTGCAATCGAACTGCTTGCTCGGGAAATGCCTGCCGAGTATCTCGGCGACACGATCGAAGCTCTCGTGATTGCGCTCAAGAACGGCCTCATTGTCGATCAATACCCCGTTGCGATGCGTCCACGAGCGGGTGGCCAACCGTCACACAACCCCATGAAGTCGGCCATCTATCTGGTTCGCGGCGTCTTCGCGCTCGCTGTCGCTTTCATTCGCCCGGTGGGAGGAGCACGCGCGTGAGTACCTTCAGCTACATCCTCGGCATCGTCGCCGCGTCGTTCACGTTCATTATCGTGATCGATATGTTGAGGCGCCAGCGCCTCCGCGAACGTCACGCGATCTGGTGGATTACCGGTGCGATCCTTGCGTTGATCGTTGGAATTTTTCCCGCTCTTCTCGACGCAATCGCTGCCGTCATCGGGATCGACGTTCCCATCAATCTGGTGTTCTTCGTAAGCATCGCGATCCTCGTCCTCGTGTGCATCCAGCACAGTGCTGAGCTGACAAAAACAGAGCGACAGATCCGCGTTTTAGTGGAGGAGAGCGCCCTTCTCAGCAAGCGTGTCCGGGATTTGGAGGATCGGGCCTAGCTCGCCGACGCGTCTCGCAGTGCTCGAACACCGAGAAGATGCGCCGCCGCGCCGAACAGCGGCGCGACGATTGAGGCGATCGTAACCTTCGAAACGGCGTCTCCGGGCAGAAGCGCGGCCAAGGCGACGAGCGCGATGGCGGTAACCCACCATCCAACCGTGTAGACGTACGCCTGCCCACGGGCGATTGTCCATGCGCCCGTGGCAACGAGCACGCCCGTCGTTGCCGATGCGATCGCGATTCCGGCGAGCACGGCACCGTCAACTGAACCGAGTTCGCCTGCGACCAGATCGACGATCCGCTCGCCGAATTTGAGCATGACGCCGGCGAGCACGACGCCCGCGGACGCGATTGCCGCGCAGACAAGTGCGAGCGTGCGGCCAATACGCCGAGCGTCGCGCAGATATACGACCAGGTAGGACTGCAGGGCGAGGAGCCCAACGACGAGCGGCGCGCGAACGAGGATGAACGCGAAGATGTACTGTCCAACGGCGGCCCCTTCGTCTGCTGGGGCGATCACACCGAAGATCAATGGGATGCCGTTGATGACGAATGATGCGGCGACCCCGCCAGCGATGACCAGCCCAGCGGCGCGCAGCGCAGCGCCGACCGAACGATCGAGCACGAGCGAGCGATCTCGTCCGACCACGAACAGCAGGCAGAGTGCGAGCAGGGGAATGGGGAGCACGGCAGCCCAGACTGCACCCACGAGCCCCCCGCCGAGCATAATGATGGCGGCAATGGCGACGAGCCGCAGAACCGGGTCGAGGACCGTCACCGTGGCGACGATGCGCCATCGATGGGCTCCATACAAAGACCCTAGAGCGACAGCGTAGAGCCCATAGGTCATCAGCCCGACGAGAAGTGCCGCGCCGAACTCGACAGGGTCAGAAAAAGACGACGGCGCCACAGCGCTGACGGCGAGCGCCGACAGCGCCACCGAGCTCGCCAGCGACCACCCGATGGCGGAGCGCACGGTGACCGGCTCTCCCTCGTCATTGCTCGCTCTCCTGGCCATCCCCGCGAACGCCTGCTGTGCCCCAGCCAGGGCTCCGACACCGAAGTAGAGCGCTGACCAGAAGACACCAAAGGTGGCGTAGTCAACTCCGAGCAGCCGTGCGGCAACGATGGTGATTGCGTAGCCGGCCACGCCCGCGACGGCGCTTGCGCCCGCTACGAGCGCAAATCCGGGAACGGCGCTGTTCGCTCGGTCGGATGCCATTACAACTCGTATGGCAAGAGGATGGCGATGACGAATGCCGCTACTCCGAATGCCAAGACCGACCACGAGAACCAGCGCGACCGCGGCCCCAACATCCCGAACGCCAAGAGGAAGAAAGGTAATAGGGCGAGCCCGTATCGAGGCTGAAGTGGCACGTACACGTCCGCGGTCACATAGGTCGCGACGGCGAGGAGCGGTGCTCCAAGAACGGCGGCGATGAACGAGGCACCCGCCAGCGCTCGGTCGCCGATCGGTTTGCCGCCGTGCACAACAAGACCAATGACGCCGGCAATACACATCCATGCGAGCACCGTGCCTACGGCGTCACGCGTGAGTCCAAGGCTGAGGCCCGCTTGCGCCGTCGTCCCCAAGAAGCGCGTGGCCTCGCTGGCGAGCGCGGGAACTGTGAGGGGCTGGTTCAAGCCCTGGTCGATCGTCGGTCCCGCAGCCGCCGTCGCGCGGAACACCAGCCACCCGAGTTGCGCGGCGACCGTGAGCACGCTGGTGACGAGCGCCGCACGAAGGATCGACGATCGTGCAAGCCTCGACCAGACCGAACCAGACGCGTGGTGGAGAGCGACAAAGAGTGCCCACGCGACAACGAGCAGCAGCAGAAGAATGTGCTGGACCTTGACGAGCACGAGGACGGGTAGGAGCGCGCACAACCACCATGGACTCGCTCCGTTGTGAGTGATCTTGGCGATCATCAGGGCAGTAACCGAGCCTGCCAGCAGCGTCGGCGCGTCAGTACTCAGGTAGGTGTTGGCCCAAAACACCGGTGGAGACGCGAGCGCAGCCAGTGCGAGACCGACCGAGACGGGACGATTGAGACCCCAGGCCCGTGCCGCGAGGAACAGAACCGCCGCGCCGGTTCCGGCCCACAACCCACCGATGACGCGCGCCGCGTCGAACTCGTCGAATACGGTGAGCGCGGCTACCGGCTGGGCGAGTGCCCACGTGATGGCGAAGTACACCGGTGTGTAGATGTCCGCACCCGTGCCGCCGCCGTATGGGTAAAGCGAGTCGTCACTGTGCTCCGGGTCGCCGCACTCCGACCCGAAGGTCCCATAGCCGATAACACCCACGCAGGCGATGAGGTCGCGCGCTTCTGTCTTCGTCTCCTCTCCGATGACCACCACAGGGTCGTCGGGGAAGCCGAAGAGGTAATCCGCATAGACGTACTCGTCGTACGGCGACAGCGCTTGATGCGCTGAAACGGCACCGGCGACGTATCCGATCGCGGCGAGAAGAAGCAGGATGCAGATCGAGGCATCCACCAGCCGATGCGAGCGTTGCGATGGCACCGCTTCCGTCTTCGTCGCTCGTGCTTCGGTGTCCATGTCGAGGAAAGACTAACGTTTTCCCGTGACCCAGTTGGTACCAGCCGCCATCAAGGCGCGATGGAATTCCCTTGCTCGGCCGGTGTCGTTCACAATCGGCTTCTTCCTCATGGCTGCCAGCTGGTCGCTTCTGACCCCCATCGGCGGCGCCCCTGATGAGCCCGCTCACATCATTCGCGCCGCCGCGGTGACGTCCGGGCAGGTAATCACCCCGGCATGGGTCGGCAATCCCGCATATGGCGCCGTCGAGGTACCTTCGTACATCGCCGAACTGCCAGCACGGGCATGTTTCGCCTTTGACGACGAAGTGACCCCGGACTGCTACGCGGGATCGTCAGCCAATCAGCAGACGCTGCAAACGACGGGAACCTCCGCAGCTCTCAATAGCCCGATCTACTACTGGCTCGTCGGGTGGCCCTCTGTGATTCTCAGTGGCGACGTCGCGATCTTCACTATGCGGATTGTGAGCGCCGCATTGACCGCAGCATTCCTGGGGGTGTCACTGGTCAGCGCCTGGTCCGTGGGCACCCAGGCACATAGAACCCTAGCTATGGTGTTTGTGGGGCTCAGCCCAGCGTTGACCTTCCTTGCGGGCTCCGTGAACCCGAACGCCCTGGAGGCGACGAGCGCGGCTGCCGTCTATCTGTCGAGCCGTGCACTCTTTCATCGCTGGCAGTCTCGCCGCGACGGCAGCACTACCGTCGTGCTGCACATCGCGCTCGCATGCTCTCTCCTCGTGTTGCTCAATACGCGAAGCATCGGTTTCCTGTGGGCTGCACTGGCGCTGCTCCTCGCGTACCTCCCGTCCTCTGACCGGCCCGCATTTCGTGACTTCTTGAGTCGCCGATGGATACCCCTCGACCTCATCGTCATCGGCGTTACGGCTGCGTCATTGAGCTGGCTGCTGCTCCTCCCGGATTACGACCAATCCGGAACCCCGACCATTGAGATGACGGGTGCCCGCGCAGCACTGGAGGCGGTCATGAGCTCGGGCGCACTGCTAAGCGACGCGATAGGCATGTTCGGCTGGCTGGACACGCCCGCGCCCGCCGCCAGCATCGCGCTGTGGTCATCAGCTGCTGGTGTCAGTGTCGTCGTCAGCGTGCTTACAGCGCAGCGATCGGCGCTGACAGCTGCCCTCGCCTTCTTCACCGTCGCGATCGCCACGCCCGTCGCTGTTCAAGCGGTGATCGCCGACGAACTCGGGTACATCTGGCAGGGCAGGTACGCGCTAGCACCGCTGCTCTGCACGACGGTCGCACTCGCAATTTCCGTGGCGCATCGCGCGAGGCAAGCCGACCACTCCTCGCGGCTGACATTCGTACTGAACGGAGCTGTGATCATGTCGGCGTGCGCGCACATCGCCATCGCCATTCACGTGTTGAGGCGATACGTGACCGGCCTCGACCGGCCCGTCGGCGAGTTCCTTACCGCGCCGGCATGGACGCCGCCGTTCGGCATCACCGCATTACTGACCGCACTTCTGATCGCCACGTCGTTCACCGCTGCCACGTGCTGGGTACGTCGTGAGCGAGCGGACTGAGTTGACCTTCGCGTCAGTGGAATCTGCGCTGGATCCGACCCGCAACCTTCCGGACAACGGCGGCTGGCCCCGCGGCTCGGAGGACACGGAAGGCCAGCGCAGCGTCGTGCCGTAACCCCGAAGCGCGGCGCCGTTCCGGGCGACGCGCCGAACCGCGATCCTCCGTGCGCTGGTCTTCCGATTCGATGTAGGAAACCAGGGGACGCAGCACCTCCGACCATGTGAAGCGCTGCTTCACCCGCCGGATCGCGACGCGCGCCGAATCCCGGAAGCCCTCGTCGAACAGCACTGTCTCCAGCGCGTTGCGCAGACCATCGACATCGGAGTCGTCGACGACGACCCCGAGACCCTCCTGTTCGACGAGGTCGGCGAAGTAGTCGCCCTTCGTGACCACCATCGGAAGTTCGCCCCACAGGTAATCGAGTATTCGCGTTCGAAAGGAAAACGTTGTTTCAACATGGACGTGGTGCGTGCTGACACCAGCGTCGGCTTCCCTCAGATAACTGCCCCGCTCGGAATAGTCGACCCACGAGTCGTTGAAGTGCACCCCCTGTCCAAGAACACCCAATTCGGCAGCGAGCGCACGCGCCTCTGTGACCACGCGCATCTCCGGCACGCCCGGGTGAGGGTGTTTCGTTCCCTGGAAGAAGAGGTGGACGTCGGGATGTTTTGCCCTCAGCGCGGCAACGGCACGAATGAGAGTCAACGGGTCGAACCAGTTGTACAGTCCTCCGCTCCACAGTAGGAGCTTCGCGTCTGCGGGGATCCCCGGAATCACGCCTTTCACAACCGAGCGCTCGTGAGACGGCGGCGTCTCCGGAAGTCCAAACGGGACGACATCGATTAGACCGCGAAGATCGGCGTCTGCGCCGTATTGCGCCGTGGTCAGCCTGCCGAGAGCAGAGAGCTGACCGAGATAGAAGTGGCGTTGACGTTCGGATGCGCAGATAAAGAAGTCGGCGCGCTCAAGCTGGTCATTCATGACGGTCGTTGCCTCGACGACCGAGTGCTCCCACAGGGCGGTGCCCGCATCACGTGCCTGCTCGAGTTGCTCCAATTGCATCGGGTCGTAGATGTCGGCAACGATTCGAGCCGGGGACCGGCGAATGCACTCGAACGCCGCAAGCGCGTGACCCTGGAAGATGATCGCCGAAGCCGCGCGTATCGTCCGTTCCATCGAGCGCTCATCACCGGGGCGGATGTGCGTGACGGCGAAAGGAGCGCTAAGACGATCGGAGACGGCAGTGAGACTAACCAACTCCACTTCGCTGTTCGCGTGGAGCGCTGAAGCGATGTTCCAGGCCCTGATCGCCGGTCCGGCGATTTTGTCACCGAGAGGGTCACCGGTCACGACAACGACTCGACGGGTGCGCGGACGTTCGGTCACGGAGAAAGCGCCGACGATAGCTTCGTACCCCTCCAGATAGCGCTTGTCCTGCACGACCGGCGCATCCGCTTTTCCGAAGAGCGCCCAGATGGCACCATCCGAGCGGCGCCGCGACGCCTGAACGGCTTCTCGCCGCTTCTGCAGGTCGGGAAGGGCGTCGATGAACTGGTCGATTGCGAACAGTGGCACCAGAGCCGACTTCGGAACCTCGATCGTGGCATCCGGTCCGTCGTTCCGCTGTAAATCGAACTGGTGAGGGTCGAGCTTGCTTTCCACGAGGGCCCGGCGCACGGAAAGGGCGAGCGCAGGGGCGAGTGCGTCCGCCAGCGTGTCGGGGTCGAGGTTCTTGAACATCGCATAGAGCGCGTTGCGTTCGAGCAACACCTGCTCCTTGTGACGGCCTTGATCCGCCATCGACGCGTGGTGCTTGTGAAACGCGATCGATCGCGGTTCGTACCGCATCCGGTAGCCCCGGAGATTGAGGCGCCACCCGAGATCGACGTCCTCGAAAAACATGAAGAATCGCTCGTCGAAGCCTCCTAACTCCGCGAAAATGTCACGACGCACGAACATCGCTGAGCCTGTGCCGAATAGCACGTCGCGCGGTGTGTCGTCGCTCAGCGAAATCGGTTCGGCGGTGAACGGCTTGTAGCCCATTCCGTACCACGTGAGTGCGCTCCCGGCGTAATCGATCCTTGTACCGTCCCAATCCAGTACCTTGCTGGCAACCGCGGCTACGTCGGGGGCGGAAGAGAAGGCGTCGATGGCGTGTCGAATCCAACCGGAATCGGGTCGAGCGTCGTTGTTGAGAAAAGCGACGATGTCGGCAGTAGTTTCACGGACGCCGAGATTGCAGCCCCCGGCGAAGCCCAGATTCTTGTCGGAGACGACGAGCGTGATGCCGTCTACATCGCGCAGTCGCTCGACACTGTCATCGCCCGATCCGTTCTCAACAACGACAATGTGGAGCAGCTCGCTCGGCCAGTCACTCTGCCTGAGCGATTCAATCGCGGCAATAGTGTCATCGACGCCGCGGAAGTTCACGAGAACTACGGCAACCGTTGTCGTGGGGGCGCCCGTCACTCTTTCTCCGACTCAATTCAGGATCGGCGTGGACGCCTAACAGCCCCTCAGGGTAAGCGGCGGCAGCCGATCAGGTTGTTGAAACCCGCACCCGTATTGATCCCGTAAGCGCAAATCTCGCGCGCTGACGGCGGCACAGGTAGTGACACGGAGAAACCGTGCTCCGCACCGTAAGCAGGGTACACGCGCGCAACATCCGCTCGAGTTCCCGATGCGCGATACGAACCGCCCCACGCGCCGTCGACATACACGTGAATGTCGATGGGCGAGACCGTGTCAGGGTCAATGGCCCACCCGCCGATCGTTGCCCTCCCGCCGTCTCTCGTTGCGGACTCGAGGTTGCCAAACGGGGACCCAGACGGGGTCGTCACGATCCTGCAGCCAAGAAGTGAGTTCGCCCCGATGCGGACGTTTATGCCGTACAGGCAAACCGAGCTCTGCCCCCCCGAGATGGGAAGCACGATGTCAAATCCACGAGAAGCGCCATAGGCAGGAAATGCTCTCGCGACGTCGTTGCGCGCGCGATCAGCCCGGTGCGAACCGGCCCAGCGTCCGTCGACATACGCATGGACGTCGACGCCGTCGGCAGTGTCGGGGTCGAGCACCCATCCCTGGACCCTTACCGATCCCGGTGAGGTCGCCGTCGACTCGAAGTTACCGGTCGGCGAGCCGCTTGCGCGAGCGACGACCCGGCAACCCATCGCTGTGTCTGACCCTCGACCAGCATTCACCGCAGTGAGGCAGACTTCCGCAGAGCCCACAGCGAGCGGGACCGCGATGGAGAATCCGTGCTGATTGCCGTACGGCGGGTAGGCGCGGCCAACATCGGGACGATTCAACTCGGCGCGTACTGCCGGCTGCGCCTGGCCATTTACCGTGACATTGATTTGGACGGGGTCAATCGTGTCGGGGTCGATCGACCAGCCACTGATGAAGGCATCCGTGTCGGTAAGGATCGCCGACTCGATGTTGCCGAACGGCGGGCCCCCCGGCTTCGTTACTGTCCGGCATCCGAGATACACGTTGTTGCCGAGCCCGACATTGATGCCGTAGAGACAGACCTCCACGGACACCGCCTGGGCCTCGAGAGGAATCGAGACGAGGAAACCGTGGTTCGGGCCGTACGCCGGGTAGGCGGATGCCACATCCGATCGCGGCACGTCCGCTCGATGTTCGCCAGCCCATTGTCCGTTCACATACGCATGAATCGTAATGGGATCCGCAGTTTCAGGATCCAGCAGCCACCCGCGGACCGTGAGCGCTCGAACGTCAGCAGTCGCCAACTCCCAGTTTCCGACTGGCGACAGGGAGGGACCCGTCGGGCTGCCGAACCAGTCGGAATACAGGCGCCAAAAGTTTCGATTTCCGTATGCTGAGCAGGAATCACCAATGCCATACAGGTTCGCCATCGCTGCGGCATTCGGCTGATACGGCGTGTAGTAATACAGGGCCGCTGTCGCCTTATTTTGAATGGTAAGCACCCCGCTGCCGCACGCCGTATTGGGGTGATATTGCACGCGACTCGGCGTTCCGACCGGAAACCACGTGAAGTAGTTGCTCGTGCCCGGCGGGTTCCCGTAGCGCTTGAATTGCCACGCAGCCCAGTAGAGCTGGTTATAGACGCCACCGTACGCAGGGTCGCAGTAGCCTGGGATCGCCGTGTTATCCGGGCAGGCGTAGCCCATGGCGCGATCGAGTCTCGCCGTCGTCGGGCTGCGGTGACTGACAAGACTCTGCTCTTTTTCGAGCGTCACGAGAAGCACCTTCGCCGAGATCCCGCACGACTGCTGCACCTTGAAGATGATCCGCGAGACGGGCTCCTGCGCCGCGCCCTGATAAGCGTTACACATCGCGTTCGCCGCACGCGACTGCGTATCGACTCGGAGGATGTTGAGGCAATTGGTGTTCGAACACGACCCTATGCGTGTCTGGAGGAAGGCCTGAATCTCGCCCTCGCTCATAGCCTGGCCATCGAAGAACGCGGGGTCGCTAATGATGTAATTCGGGTCGAACAGCCGCGCATCGGCCGCGAAGCCCACGTCAGGCTTTTCTGTAGCAATCAAACCGACGGCGACAACGACAATCGCTGCAACCATCGCGACGAATTTCCTCATCCCCGAAGCCTCCCCCTGGCCACCAGCAAGCACCGCCGGTACTGGGGAGTGTAGCCCGAGTATGAATTTCCGCAGCCTATGGCGCGAAGGATTCCGGATCTCTGAGGTAGGCATAGATGTCGCGGAATGCGACATCCCAATCCGAATGACGGTCATCGATTGTCGCGAGCGCTCCCCGCGAGATGGCGTGCCTCAACTCCGAATTCGTGACCAGCGCGTCAAGTCGTTCGACGAGGTCATCGACACCGCGCATCGCAAGCAACGAGTTCTCGCCGTCTTCGAAGAGCCACTCGAACCATGAGCTGTCCGGCGCAACCATCGCAACACCGCTTGCCATCAACTCCAGCGGAAGGTAGGACGGGTGCCGAGAGATCTGCATCGTGATGCCGATGTCCGTCTCGCGATAGAGCGCTCCGGTGGCGCGATAGTCGAGGAGCCCCAGGTCGATGAACTCTGCATTGGCCGGTAGGTAACGCGCGCCTGCGGCGACAATACGCACCTGGTCGCCATGGCGCCGCTTGATCTCACTCAGCGCTGCGTATACCAGCTCCCAGCAGTTGCGAAAGTGGTCCCGAGCGTACGCGAAGATCGTGACCGGCTCCGAGGCCTCCTTCACGCGGCGACCGTCTGGGTGGAAAATCGACCGATCGACCGCAGGGGTGAAGCCCATGGCTTTACCGCCGTATGACTGCGTGTAGATCTTGTGCATGCTGTCGGTGTTGCAGATTCCATACAGACCGAGACGGTAGGTCTCCTCCGCCATCGCAAACATACTGCTCGCCGGGTAAAAAGCGGGTTCATAGTCCTGCATCAAGTAGAACTTTCGACCAGCGTCTGGGGCTTTGACCAAGTGGGACGCCGTTAGCCACAGCGTCGCGATCGACGCATCAGCCGCAGGGATCGCCGCAATCGACTCAGGCGTGCCGTCGTAATGGTGGATGTCAATCTCAGACAGTTCCGGGAAGGCCGCAACGAGCGCTGTCCGGAAGAACTCCTCATTGGGTGCCGAAAGAATCACGAACCGATGACGCACGCCGTGATCGCGGGTCAGCTTGGCCGCCAGGCGGAAAGCGGTGTTGAGACCACCAAAGAATGGCATATCGACATCAGGGATGTACCAGTTGACGAGCGAAACGTCGCGCTCACCGCGGATCTTCGCGTGGTGCGCCTGCAACGCTTTGACCCGCGCACGTGGGACCGACGCCGTAGAAGCCAGTGCGGTTGCCTCGGCGGAGATCGACATGGACTGTGCCATCTTCCCGAAGGGTCGCCCCAAGGCCGCGAGCGTTGACGCCACAGGAGACTGCTCATCCCACGCAGGCAGCTGTGGGGTTGCAGTGCGGCGAGAGAGATTAGGGGACCAGTACGGATCGCCGCCCGCCAGCCAACTGTGGTAGCGCCAATAGCTGGCGAAGAAGTCGTTCCGAGGAACGCTCGTGCCGCGCGTGATCGACTCGTAGTGCCGGACGGCGTCAAAAGGCACGATGACGTTGCGTAACTGTCGCATGACGAGATCAAGTCCGAGCACGACGTCGCTGCCGGTCAGCTGGAAGCGTTCGTCAAGGCCTCCGACCGCCTCCCAATCGACGCGCTTGACCGCCACACAAGCACCTGTGACGGCGAGAGAATTGCGGTACCACGTGGTCGCTCCCAGCATCGTCCATTCACCGGGTTGCAACCCAGTGAACAGGTTGTCGGCGAAGCCGCCTGGCCCGATAACGACGCCCGCGTGCTGGATGCGACCATCCTCGCGCCGATGCTGTGTGCCGACTGACCCAACGCCCTCCTGCATCAGCACTCCAACGAGTTCGGCCAGCCATTGACGGTCCACGATCTCCGTGTCGTCGTTTAGGAGGAGGACGACCTCGCCGCGAGTCTGCGAAACGGCATGGTTGTTGACGCGGGAGTAGTTGAACGGAGTTTCCGTCCACCACAGAACAGAGGCGTCGAGCCCGTCCAGTGCCGCGCGGTACCACTCGTCGCGTTCGTCGCTTTGACCTCCGTTGTCGACAATAAGGACATCGAAGCGCGGGTACTGCGTACTTCTCAGGCTCGGGAGAAGGCGCTCCAGATTCGTGCGTGAATGACGGGTCGGTATGACTATCGAGACGCTGGGGACGTCTTGCAAGAGGTACTGAATGCGCAGCACTCCGCTCGGGTGCGGACTGACCTGTGCATCGAGTCCCCGCTCGCGAAGAACGGCTCGTACCATTTCTGCGCTCGCCGCCGTCGGCGTCGGCGGCTGTGCATGACGTGTCGCGAACAGGATGTGCGGAACGAGCGTGGTTTCGCGGTCGCGGAAGTTTGCTCGAATCAGCGCCCCCCACACGCCGTCATCATCGACAGTGAATTGGTCGGAAAGTCGGGTCTTTCGCACCGCAAATGCACGGTTGATGTAATCGACGGCAAGAAAGGTGTCCGGGGACCAGCCAGGCCGAAAGACGGGGGCACGACGTCGACCGAAGGTCGAGGAGTCAGTGTTTCCCACGATGAGGTGTACCGCCGGATCGACGTGGTGAGCGTGTTCAATCACATTGAGGGCAACGTCGTAGAGCCGGTCCCCCGCGCGAAGGAAGAGAACAAACTCGCCGGCGAGCTCATCACGACTAACCGTCGTGCCCGACTCGACCCGAATCACGTCGACACTCGCAGTCGTGGCGCGCACGCTATTAATCGTGCGCTGCGCAGATGCGCCGGCGGGCCCCTCGACGATGACAGTGAACCGCGTGCGAAGCGCGCTTGCGCTCGGGGGCGCCAAGGGGCCGCGCCGCTTGAGCCACTCGCGATACGACATCGGGCGCCCCGAAGGCCGGAAGGCTCGTTCGATCGCGACAACTATTCGGTGGACCGCATATCGGGCCAGGCGGAGAAACCGCAGGACCAACTGCGCAAGCCGCCTCATTCGAGAGCCCGCCGGCATCGCCCGTCGAAGTCCGGTCAGAATCGTGGTTTTCACCCGCTGCATCATCCCCTGAGTCGCTGTCGGCACGCGGCATGAGCCGCTCGACAACCGTATCGGAGCAGTCATCACGTCGCTTCCGCACGATGGCTGTGTCAAGATGACGCTCTCGAACCTCACCCAAAGGGAGCCGCGCGCATGCGCCTCGCGATGACGCTAATGGTGCGCGACGAAGTGGACGTCGTGGCCGCGATGTTGGAACACCACCGCGCCCAGGGCATTGATGTCTTCATCGTGACCGACAACGGATCAGTTGACGGCACGGTCGAGGCGATCGAACGTTTCGCCCAAACTGCGGAGGTCGACCTTCGACATGATCCGGTGCACCGCAAACAACAGTCCGCCACAGTCACGCGTATGGCGCGAGATGCCCATTCGCAACACGGCGCTGACTGGGTGATCAACGCCGACGCCGACGAGTTCTGGGTTCCCACTCGCGAGGCGAAGTTGCGAGAGCGCTTCGCGACGGTCCCACGCGAGATTGGAACATTTCAAGTACCCGTAGTCGATCTGACAGGTACGCCCGCTCTCAATGGAACAGGGTTCGACCGCCTCATTTGGCGAGACCTACGCCCACTTGAGCAGTTGCAACTCGCAGGCCTCCACGCTCACTCCACCCCTAACGCGGTCCACATAGGGGATCCCGAAATCGTGGTGTCGCAAGGAAACCATGAGGTGAGTCGACCAGCGGGCAAGCTTCCGCCGGAAGGGCCGGGGATTGAAGTGCTTCACCTTCCGTGGCGGTCGTGGAACCAGTTCGCCAAGAAGGTTGAGAACAGCGGCAAGGCGTATGAAGCGAACCCTGAGATGACTCCAAGCCCCAATCATCACGGGATGCGTGACTATCGGCGATGGTCAGAAGGAACACTACTCAGCACCTACGTCGCGCGCCATCCTTCCGCGGCAGAACTTGCTGCAGGTCGAGAGCTAGGCTGGTTTACGGAAGAAACCCGACTGTCCACGTCAGGATTGCCTGCAGTTCCCGATCAGCCGCTCGAGGACCACGAGAACCTGCTCCGGCAAGGGCGCGCTGTCATAGCTCGAGAATGGGAGAACACGCGACAACTCGAAGCCCTGAACGCCGAACTTAGAGAGTTTCACCGTAAGCTCTCGGAAGTTGAGAAAGCCCTCGACTCTTCAGAGGCAGAAGTGGCATCCCTGCGTGCACGGCGGTTGGTACGAATAGTCGATCATCTGCGTCATCGCAGCAGCCGGGTGTTCGCCTCCTCACCGAGGCCTGTCAAGCATCGCCCACAAGATCCAGGAGAGTGACACCCGCGTGACCGTGTCCCAGCGCTACGCCCGACTGCGAGACCTGCCCCTGGAATCCGTGGCAGGTCGCCGCCGGGGCGTGTTCGGGGGCTGGAAGTCGTTAGTTGAGATCTTCCGGCATCGCGAGATGCTTGGCCTCCTCGTTCGGCGTGACATCAAGGCGCGTTATAAGGACAGTGCTCTCGGTTTTGTCTGGACACTAATCCGGCCTCTTACGCAGCTGGCGATCTTTTGGCTCGTCATCGGACAGTTTTTGGGCGCCGAGCGAGGTATCCCCGACTTCGCGATCTACGTGTTTGCGGGCCTGACCGCCTACGGGCTTTTTTCTGAGATCGTTTCGTCAGGCACCGCGTCTGTTGTCGGGAATGCGGGTCTCATCAAGAAGGTCTACCTGCCGCGCGAAGTCTTTCCCATCGCGAGCGTAGGTTCCGCTCTCTTCAACTTCAGCATCCAATTCGCCATCCTGGTACTGGCGACCATCGTTCTTGGCGTCTTTCCGACGTTTCCAGACATTCTTTACCTCCTACCCAGCCTCGCCGTTCTTCTTCTGTTCGGAACAGCCCTGGGCATACTCATGTCGGCGGTAAACGTCTATCTCAGAGATATGCAATACCTCATCGAAGTGGTCTTGCTCATCGCGCTCTGGGCATCGCCGATCTTGTACGCCTGGGAGATGGCACGGGACTTTCTCGGAGAGGGTCTCCTGCTTGAGATCTACACGAATAACCCCGTCACCCTCGCGGCGCTCGGCTTCCAGCAAGCAATGTGGAATAGTGGGGACGGAGTTGTGGACTATCCGGCTGACCTACTCGAACGACTCGGCATCGCCGCTCTCGTCGGCCTCGTTGCGGTAATACTGGCGCAGCGCGTCTTTGCACGCCTCGAGAGCAACTTCGCACAGGAACTCTGATGACTGATACAGCCCACGCATCAGCCACTGCGCCCGGCGTTCCTCCTGAAGTCGTCGTGGTCAAGAACGTCTCCAAGCGTTTCGTTCTTCGCAAGGACAACTCGTTGAAAGAGCGCCTCGTCACGCTTGGCCGCCTCGGCCGGAAACACCGCGAAGAGTTTTGGGCGTTGAATGACATCAATCTGTCTATCAACGCGGGGACCACGATTGGCCTCATTGGGCATAACGGTTCGGGCAAGAGCACCCTGTTGAAGGTCATTGGCGGAATTATTGGTCCGTCATCTGGCACCGTCGCAACCCGGGGTCGCATCGCAGCACTACTCGAGCTCGGCGCTGGATTTCATCCCGACTTAACAGGTAGAGAGAATGTCTACCTCAACGCGTCCATTCTGGGAATGTCTCGGCGAGAGACGGACGAGAAATTCGATCAGATCCTGCTCTTCGCCGGCATTGGCGACTTCATTGACACCCAGGTCAAGTTTTACTCCTCTGGGATGTACGTGAGATTGGCGTTCGCCGTAGCCGTCCACACGGATCCCGACATTCTGCTCGTCGACGAAGTACTGGCTGTGGGAGACGAGGCATTCCAAAGGAAGTGCCTCGACACGATTCGACGTTTCCAGCAGGAAGGTCGCACCATCGTGCTCGTCACCCATAGTCTCGGCCAGGTTCAGGAGTTCTGCGACCGCGCGATCCTGCTGGAGCGCGGAAACGTCGCTTTCGACGGGCCACCCGAACAAGCGGTGCCTCGTTTCCGCGACCTGCTTGAGGAAAACCGCAAAGCAGAGGAGTCGGCCGTCGCCGTCGTGACAGGTGTGGAATCGACGGCCGCGCCGCACATCACCGCGGTTTGCGTAGGGACGCCTGGTTCGCCCGCCGCCCCCGGCGAAGAGGCGACGGTCGAATCCGGAGCCAATATCGACGTATCTGTCACGATTGCCGCGACAGAAGCTCTCTCGTCATGGATGCTCGGTATCCAAATCAACAACGTCCACGGTCAAGCGGTTTTCGGCGTCGGATCAGATCTTCTCAACACTGATCTGCCGGAATTGCTCGGAGAAGTCACCGTTACCACCACTCTCTCAAACCCAATGTTTGGGGAGGGCAAGTACTTTGTGGATGCATCGGTCATCGCCGCTGACGGCACTCACCTGGCCGACGTTACGCAGGCGGCGAGCTTCAATGTCGTGACACCACGCCGTTCTCGCGGAACCCTCTTCGCGGACGCCCGGATGACCGTCGAGACGGCGTAGTTGGTCCCGTCGGTGATCGCAACTCGAGCAGCCGACGAGGCCCTAGTTTCGATCGTCGTGCCCGCCTTCAACGCAGCACAGTACCTCGACGAATGTCTTGCAAGCGTCACCCCAGCCGCTTCAAAGGCGGGGCCATGGGAAATCGTCGTTGTGGACGATGGGTCGACGGACGCGACGGCCGACATTGCCGCAGCATGGGCATTGCGGGATGCTCGAGTGCGCCTGGTGCACCTTCGGAAGAACCGAGGGTTGAGCGTGGCCCGAAACCGGGGGCTCGGGCAGTGCCGGGGCCGCTTCGTGCACTTTCTTGATGCCGATGACCGGCTCGCGCCTGCCTTGCTCAGCGACGTGGTTGAGATGGCGAGTACCAAGAATCTCGACATTGCGCATTTCGACGCGGGGGTCTTCATCGACATGAGCGACGCGCCGGCCACAGCAGAGCAGTACGCCGCATATTATCGACGGCCGCCGACCTACTCCGAAGTCACCACGGGCACAGCTCTTGCGCTGGAACTGCTCGAGAACGACCACTGGCGCTCCTCGGCCTGTCTCCAGTTATTCAGCCGCTCATTCCTTCGCGCTCACCGCCTATCCTTCGCGCGCGGCCTGCTTCACGAGGACAATCTGTTCACCGCAGAGGCGAACGCCGTTGCGCGCCGCGTCGCACATGTTGCCGTGCCTGCGTACGAGCGCCGCATTAGAGCGGGTTCGATCACAACGTCGGCGGTAACTGAACGTCATGTTGCGAGCCTGCGCGCGATTGCCCGTCGGCTGTCACGGAGAGCACAGCGCGCGTCAGGCCAAGATCGAGAACTTTTTGACCGGCTTTCGGCTCGCCTGGCCAACGATGCCGAGCTCGCAAGTGCGCGCCTCGCGGCGTCACGAGCGAGTCGATAACAGGCTGACGCTATGACCGCGGCAGACGTGCCAAATACTGGCCGTAGCCGCTCTTGATCAGCGGTTTAGCGATGGCGTGCAACTGCTCGTCGTTGATCCATCTCGCTCGCCAGGCGATCTCTTCAATACAGCCAATCTTGAAGCCTTGACGGTCCTCAATGACCCGCACGTACTCCGAAGCCTGCATCATCGACTCGAAGGTGCCAGTGTCAAGCCACGCCGTGCCTCGATCAAGGACCTGAACTCGAAGTCGGCCTTCCTGGAGGTAACGATCGTTGATGCTTGAGATTTCGAGCTCTCCGCGAGCACTCGGTTCGATGGTCTTTGCGATCTCCACCACGGTGTTGTCATAGAAGTAAAGACCGGGAACCGCGTAGTTGCTCTTGGGTTCCGACGGCTTCTCCTCGATCGAGACGGCGCGACCCTCCTCGTCGAACTCCACGACGCCGTACGCACTCGGCTCAGCGACCTGGTAAGCGAAGATCAGGCCGCCATCAATGTGGGTGTTCTGCCGCAGCGAAGAGCCCAGCCCGGTTCCGTGGAAAATGTTGTCGCCCAAGACCAGCGCGACACTGTCATCGCCGATGAACTCCTCGCCGATGATGAAGGCCTGTGCGAGACCATCAGGTGACGGTTGCACCGCATATTCGAGTCGGATGCCAAGATCGGACCCATCGCCGAGCAGAGCGCGGAACTGCTCGTTGTATTCGGGCGTCGTGATGATCAAGATCTCGCGAATGTCGGCCATCATCAGCGTCGACAGCGGGTAATAGATCATCGGCTTGTCGTAGATCGGCATTAACTGTTTTGAGATGCCCTTGGTGATCGGCCACAGGCGCGTGCCCGAGCCCCCCGCCAGAATGATGCCCTTCACGCGTCTCCCTTTCGCTTGTGACCTCAGTGGCCGCGTGCGCAACCCCCCGACTCTAGCAAGCAGGGCAATCACTAGACTCGTGCGGGGCCATCCGCCCGCAGGCAAGAAAGTGAGACAGGACACCGTGAAACTCATCGTCACCGGCGGAGCCGGCTTCATCGGCTCGAACTTCGTGCACCACGTGATCGAGCACACCGACCACCACGTGACGGTGCTCGACAAGCTCACCTACGCCGGCAACCTGGCGTCGCTCGACGGGCTGCCCGACGACCGCTTCACCTTCGTCAAGGGCGACATCGCCGACGCCGCGCTCGTCGACGAGCTGGTCGCGGGTGCCGACGCGGTCGTGCACTACGCCGCCGAGAGCCACAACGACAACTCGCTCGACGACCCGAAGCCGTTCCTCGACACGAACATCATCGGCACCTACACGCTGCTTGAGGCCGTCCGCCGCCACAGCGTCCGCTTCCACCACATCTCGACCGACGAGGTCTACGGCGACCTCGAACTCGACGACCCGAATCGCTTCACCGAGGCCACCCCCTACAACCCATCGAGCCCGTACTCGTCGACGAAGGCGGGCAGCGACCTGCTCGTGCGCGCTTGGGTGCGGTCGTTCGGCGTGCAGGCGACGATCTCGAACTGCTCGAACAACTACGGCCCGTACCAGCACGTCGAGAAGTTCATTCCCCGCCAGATCACGAACGTGCTGCGCGGCGAGCGGCCGAAACTGTACGGCGCGGGCCTCAACGTGCGCGACTGGATTCACGCCGACGACCACTCCTCGGCCGTGCTCACCATCCTCGATAAGGGCGCGATCGGCGAGACCTACCTGATCGGCGCCGACGGCGAGAAGAACAACAAAGACGTCGTCGAACTGATCCTCGAGCAGCTCGGTCAGCCGGCCGACGCCTACGACCACGTCAACGACCGCCCCGGCCACGACCTGCGCTACGCGATCGACTCGACGAAGCTGCGCACTGAGCTCGGCTGGCAGCCCCGCTACACCGACTTCACGGCAGGCCTCGCCGCCACCATCGACTGGTACCGCGACAACGAGGCGTGGTGGGCCCCGCAGAAGGACGCGACCGAGGCGCGCTACGCGGCGCAGGGCCAGTGACGCGCATCCTGATCGCGGGCGCGAGTGGGATGCTCGGCCGCGACCTGCAGACCGCGCTCGCAGGGCGCGCGGTCACCGCCGCAACCCGCGCTGAGCTCGACATCACCGACGCCGCGTCCGCCTCCGACGCCGTCGCGGGGCACGACGTGGTCGTGAACTGCGCGGCGTACACCGCGGTGGACGCCGCCGAGAGTGACGAAGAGGCGGCGCACCTCATCAACGCGACGGGCGCCGAAAACCTCGCGCGAGCATCCGCCCGCCACGGCGCACGCCTGATTCAGGTGTCGACCGACTACGTGTTCGCCGGCGACGCGACGAGCCCCTACGCCGAAGACGCGCGGCTCGCGCCCGTGTCGGCGTACGGCCGCACGAAGGCCGACGGCGAGCGCCTGGCCCGCGCCGCCCACCCCGACGGCACGATCATCGTGCGCACAGCGTGGCTGTACGGGCAGCACGGCCCGAACTTCGCCGCGACGATGCTGAAGCTCGCCGCCGACCGCGAGACCCTCACGGTGGTCGACGACCAACGCGGGCAACCCACTTGGACAGCCGACCTCGCCGCCCACCTCGTCGCCCTCATCGACTCGCCGGTCACGCACGGCGTGTTCCACGGCACGGCGTCGGGCGAGACGACCTGGTTCGGCTTCGCCCGGGCGATCTTCGAGAACGCCGGGCTCGACCCCGAGCGAGTGCAGCCGACCGACTCGTCGAGCTTCGTGCGGCCGGCACCCCGGCCCGCCTACTCGGTGCTGGGGCACGACGCGTGGGCCGCCGCGGGCCTGGCGACCCCGCGCGACTGGCGCACGGCGCTCGACGCGGCCTTCACGGCCGGCGCGGTGGCTACGCCCTAGTCGCCTGACCCGCCGTCGCCGGCTGCACGAGGTCGCGCACGACATCAATCAGCCCCCGGTTGTAGCGGCGGTATCGCCCGCCCACGGCGGCGGCAACGACCCTCGGCACCCGCGCGACGCGGCTGACCGGCAGGGTGGCGCGCCACCGCTCGTGCGCCAGCTTCCCCTGCAGCGCCTCACGCAGGCGCGCGTCGGCCACCTCGGGATGCGCGTCGGCGTACTCCGCGATGCTCGCGGCCCGCGCGATCAGGCGCGCGGCACGCTCATCACGCGCCTCCGTCAGCTTCCGTTTGCGACGCTCCCAGTCGACGGCGCTCGCCCCGATCTGGTTGCCCCCGTGTTGGCGATAGTCGAGCAGCGGCTCGGACACGAGGCGCACGCCACCCGAGAGCGCCGCCACCATGGCGAACCACTCGTCGTGAATCCACCCGTTCCCTACGGGCAGCGCCGCGCGGGCGAACGGCCCCCTGAGCACCGCGGTCGCGCCCGTGATGAGGTTGCGCCGCAGCAGGGCATCGAACGCGTGCCCGTTCGCGAGGGCGCGCCGCTCGGCCGCCCTCGCATCGAGCGTGTCGAGCAACAGCTGGCCCGTGGGCGTGCCCGCGGCATCGACGAGCCGGGCGTCCGAGTGCACGAGCAGCACCCCCGGGTCGTCGAAGGCGGGAAGCAGGCGCGCCAGCCGCTCCGCCGGCCACACGTCGTCCTGGTCGCTGAGCGCGACGAACTCCCCCGTCGTGCGGGCGATCGTGTCCGAGAAGTTCGCGGCTACCCCGAGCGGAGCGTCACGGCGCACGATCGTGAGTTCTGTCTCGATGCCGCGACCCCGCGCATCCGCCACCACCGATTCGATGACGGCGACGGTTCCGTCGCTCGAGGCGTCGTCTCCGACCACGATCTCGTCGACGGCGACGCTCTGATTCAGGATGCTCGCCACCTGTTCGGCAACAAATCGCTCGCCATTATGAGTGCACAGCGCCACCGACACCCGGCGTCGGTTGGCGGCGGCAGGGCTCATGGGCCCAGCCTAGAAGCTCTCACGGCGACGGAGCGATGGGCACATGCCGAGTAGCATGGCGGCACGATGGGAGCGGCGCAAAACGGGCAGGGGAACGCGGCGACGGTCGCCATCGTGACGGTCGCGTACCGCTCCGACGCGGTTCTGCCCGCGTTCCTCGACTCGATTGCCGGCTCCGTCAGCGAGCCCGTCAGCGTCGTGATCGTCGACAACGCTCCCGCCGTCGGCGACGCTCGTCGCCTCGCCGCTGGGGCGGGGGCCGACTATGTCGCCCTCGAGGCGAACCCTGGCTACGGCGGCGCCATCAACACGGCCGTGCGAACTCTGCCCGCATCGGTCGAATGGGTACTCGTCAGCAACCCCGACGTTGTGCTCGGCGCCGGAGCGGTCGATGCGCTTCTCGCCGCCGCTCGCGCGAACGAGCGCGTGGGCAGCGCCGGGCCGACCGTGCTCGGCGGGGACGGCGCGCTGTACCCCTCAGCACGCTCGGTGCCCTCTCTGCGCACGGGTGTCGGCCACGCCGTGTTCGGCCGTGTCTGGCCGTCCAACCCCTGGTCGGCGCGCTACCTCGGCACTCGCCGCGCGAGCGACGGCACGGCCGACGTGGGCTGGCTGTCGGGCTCGTGCGTGCTCGTTCGCCGCGCCGCCTTCGACGAGGTCGGCGGCTTCGACGAGGGCTACTTCATGTACTTCGAAGACGTCGACCTGGGCTTCCGGCTGGGCCGCGCGGGCTACGTCAACCGCTTCGTGCCCGACGCGGTGGTCACCCACACGGGCGCGCACTCCACCTCGGGTGACGAGTCGGCCCGCATGATTCAGGCGCATCACGACAGCGCGAAGAGATTTCTGGCGCAGAAGTACCCGGGGCGCGTTCTCGCCCCGATTCGCGGGATGCTCGGGATCGGCCTCGATATCCGCTCGGCTATCGCGCGGCGCGCCACCGCTCGTCGAGCGACGCGGTGAACGCGGTCGCCGCCTCGTAGCTCGGCAAGAGCCCGTTGCGCTCGGCCTCGGCGAGCGTCGGAGCGTCGGTGTCTTTCGGCGACAGGAGGATCTCGCCGATGTCGGTCGGGAACTCAAGCCCGACGGTCTCGTCGACCGGCGTGATGCCGTGTTCACGCGTGGGCGAGAACGTCTCGGTCACGAGGTAGGTGACGGTCGTGTTGTCCTCCAGGGCGACGAAGGCGTGGCCGAGGCCCTCGGCAATATAGAGGGCGCGCCGGTCGACGGTGTCGAGCCGCACGGCCTCCCACTCGCCGAACGTCGGCGAACCCACCCGAATGTCGATGACGTAGTCAAGAATCGCGCCAGACAGCACCTGCACGTACTTCGCCTGACTCGGCGGCACGTCCGCAAAGTGGATTCCCCGCACCACGCCCCGCTTCGACACCGAGCCGTTGCCCTGCTTCAGCTCGATCGGGTGGCCGACCGCCTCCGCCAGCGCGTCGAAGCGGTACCACTCCCAGAAAACGCCCCGGTCGTCGGGGAACTGGCGAGGGGTGACCTCGAAGGCACCGGCAATGGAGAGCTCGCGAATCTGCATGGTGACAAGCCTAGGGCGCGCCCATCGGGCCATCGCTATCCTTGTGCGGTGACCCCGAGCATCCTCTTCGCCGCATGATCGCGCTGCGCGTCGTCCTCGACGGCGTGAGCGCACCGGTGGTGACCGGGGTCGCGCTGCACGCCCTCGACCTCACCCGCTCGCTGATTGCGACCGCGCCACGCGGATGCGTCGTGCGCGGCTTCACGCCGTCGCTCCCCGACTCCGACTACGACGTCATCGCCGAGCGCCTGCCGGGCCTCGACCGGCTCGACAAGAGCGCGCTCGACCGGCGCCAGCTCGCGGCCGCGTGGCAGCACGGCTTCAGCCGGCTGCCGGGAACAGGGCCGGTGCACGCGCCCAGCCTGCTCGCGCCGCTCTACCGTCACGACCGGCTTGAGAACCCCGACGAGCAGACGATCGTGACGATTCACGACACGGCGGCGTGGTCGCACCCCGAGGTGCTCACGAGTCGCGGCGTCGCCTGGCACCGCGCGATGGTGCGGCGCGCGCACAAGTACGCTGACGCGGTCGTTGTGCCGACCCACGCCGTGGCCAACGAACTCGACGACATCCTGTCGTTCGGCGATCGCATCCGCGTCATCCCCGGTGCCGTGGGCGAAGCGTTCCACGTTCCGGCTGACGCTGACGACATCGCGTCACGCCTCACGCTGCCGAACGACTACATCGCCCTCGCCGGCGTGCTTGATACGCGCAGTGGCCTGCCCACGATCCTCGACGCGCTCGAGCTGCCGGGTGGCCCCGAGCTGCCGCTCGTCGTAATGACCGACTCAGGCTCCGCCGCCGCGCTCGCCGACGCCATCGGTGACGACGAGCGCCGTCGCGAGCGCGTGCGCGTGCGCGCCGGCTTGACGGCGGAAGAGCGTGCCGTCGTCTTGGGGCGAGCCACCGTGGCCATCGCGCCCCTGCTCGCCGACAGCTTCGTCACGGCGGCCCTCGAGGCGATGAGCCTCGGCACCCCGCTCGTGCACACCGACCAGGCGGCGCTGCGCGAAACGATCGGCGACAGCGGCATGCTCGTCGCCGTCGATTCGATCGCCCACCTTCCCGACGCGCTCGCTCACGCGCTCACCCGGCTCGTCGACGACGCCGACGCGCGCCGCGAACTGGGAGTTGTCGGCCAGGACCGAGCGCGCGCCTTCACCTGGCGCGACGCCGCGGAAAAGACCTGGCAGCTACACGCCGACCTCTAGGGTCACGGGGCCCGTCGCTCGGCAGCGCTATTCGTCGCTCGGCGGCGCCACCGCGGCCGCGACCATCTCGCGCACCATCCCGTAGTCGGGGTTCACGTTGTCGACGGTCGGCGGCACGAGCTCGACGTCGGTAATCGGCAGCTCACGCGACTTCACCGCAAGGTCGGCGAGAACCCCGATCATCGACTGCGGCAGGTCGGTGCGCACGGTCTGCGTACTGGCTTCGGCGATCGCCTCGAAGCGGGTGAAGACGGTCAGTGGGTCGAACTGCCGCAGCATCGCCTCTTGAATCTGCCGCTGGTGCGCCATGCGATCAAAGTCGGTGAGGTTGTAGCGGTTGCGGGCGTACCAGAGGGCGGTGCCGCCATCCATGCGCTGCTCACCGGCGACGATCTCGCCGACCACGGGGCCGCCGTTGATGCCAAGCTGCATGGGTTCGGCGTCGACGACGACACCCCCCATCGCATCGATGAGCGACTGGAACCCGCCGAGGTCGATCAATACGACGAACTGCACCTCGAGACCCGTGACCCCTTCGACAGCGTCGCGGGTGGCTTCGATGCCGGGAGTCGAGCCGGCGAGCTCGGCCTCGGGGTAAAGCTCGGGGCGCTCTTCGGCCCACGGGTAGATGTAGCTGATGAGACAGTCGTCGCCGCAGTCGTAGCCGTTCGGCCATTCGGATGCGAGCGGCGAGTCGGCGGGGAACGGTGCGTTGTACAAATTGCGGGGAATCCCGATCATCGTGACGGCGCCGCTGTCGGCGTCGATGCTCGCCAGCGTGATGGAGTCGGGGCGCAGGCCCAGGCGATCGGGCCCCGCGTCGCCGCCGAGCAACAGCACCGTGTACCGTCCGTCGATCGGAGCGACGTAGCCACCACCGGCGAAGACCGAGCCGAGCGTGTCGCGACCGACGCCCGTGAGGTAGGCCGCGTACGAGGTGCCGCCCACGCTGACGGCCAGGGTGACCGCGGTAAACGCCAAAAGGCCCGCGCGCGTGCGCCCGGGCGTCTTCACGAGTCGAACCAAGACGAGGGCGTTCAGGGTCGTCGAGAGCCACAGCACCGCGTAGAACAGCAGCGCGGCCTGCAGCAGCCACAGCACCCACACATTCGTGATGAGCGACAGCGCGAAGCCCCGGTTGAGGAAGAAGAGCACGGCGGCCAGCGCCATCGTCGCCCACAGAATGAGGGTGGCCCCCAGCGCGAAGCGCCCGAGCCGCCGGTTGCCGGCCAGAATCTGCGCCGAGCCGGGCAGCAAGACATTCAGCCCGACGAGCCACCAGCCGCGGCGAGACATCAGCTCCGGCTGGCGGGTGTCGGGGTGCCGAATCGGCGAGGTGAGGCTCACCGCTCGCGCCGGGCGGCCGTCGCCTTCAGAGCCGCGTTCTTGTCGGCGACCATCGCCTCGAGGGAGTGGGCAAAAGCATCCAATTTCTGGGCGATCGCCGGCTCGGACGACCCCAGGATGCGCGCGGCCAGAATTCCGGCATTGCGCGCGCCCCCGATCGACACCGTCGCGACGGGGATGCCGGCCGGCATCTGCACGATGCTGAGCAGCGAATCCATGCCGTCGAGGTACTTCAGCGGCACGGGCACGCCGATCACGGGAAGCGTCGTGACGGAGGCGATCATGCCGGGAAGGTGGGCGGCCCCGCCGGCGCCGGCGATGATCGCGCGAATGCCGCGGCTCGCCGCCTCGCGCCCGTAGGCGATCATGCGGTCGGGGGTGCGGTGGGCCGAGAGCACCTCGACCTCGCACTCGATGCCGAACTCGTCAAGCGCGGCAACGGCGTCGCCCATCACCGACCAGTCGGAGTCGGAGCCCATGACGACAGAGACGAGATGCTGAGGCACGCGGTTCAGGCTACCCGTCAGGCGTCGAAGTGGGCGGCGGCGGCGCGCGCGCGGTATGCGACGTCGTCAAGGTCGTCGCCGAACGCCGTCACGTGCCCGGCCTTGCGACCCGGGCGCGGCGACTTACCGTAGGCGTGCACCTTCGCGGCCGGCTGGTGCCCGAGCGCCTGCGCGATCTGGCCGTCGGTGAGGCCGCCGAAGACGTTGATCATGACCGCGTGCGGGGCGATCAGCTCGGTGTCGCCGAGTGGCCAGTCGAGCACGGCCCGCAGGTGCTGCTCGAACTGGCTGGTGACCGCCGCGTCGATCGAGAAGTGGCCGCTGTTGTGCGGGCGCATCGCGAGCTCATTCACCAGCACGTGGCCGTCGGGAGTTTCGAACATCTCGACCGCGAGCACGCCGGTCACGCCCAGGCCGTGCGCGATCGTCGTCGCGACCTCGGCGGCGCGACGCTCGACGGCGTCAGAGGCACGGGGGGCGGGCGCGACCACCTCGGCGCACACTCCCCCCTTCTGCACCGTCTCGACAAGCGGCCAGGCACGCAGCTCACCCGACGGTCGACGAGCGACCAGCTGCGCGAGCTCACGCCGAAAGTCAACGAGCTGCTCGGCGAGCACCGGCCCATCGGCGAGCCAGTCGTCCGCCGCGTCGGCGGCATCGACCACGCGCACGCCCTTGCCGTCGTAGCCGCCGCGCGGGGTCTTGACGACCGCGCGCCCGCCATTGTCGGCAAGAAACGCCGAGAGCTCCTCCCGCGTCGTCACGCGCGCCCACGCCGGCACGGGCACGCCCATGGCGCTCAGCCGCTCGCGCATGTGCAGCTTGTCTTGCGCGGCGAGCAAGGCGTCGGGGCCGGGCTGCACACTGACACCGTCGGCGACGAGGGTGCGCAGCACCTCCTGTGGCACGTGCTCGTGATCGAAGGTGATGACGTCGCAACCCGCCGCGAAGGCGCGCACCGTGTCGAGGTCGCGGTAGTCACCGACCTGCGTGGCAGCGAGCCGCGCCGACGAGCCCTCCTGCTCGGCGAGCACACGAATCTCGATGCCGAGCGCGACGGCCGGCGGCACCATCATGCGGGCGAGCTGGCCGCCCCCGATCACTCCGACGACGGGCATCAGATACTCCTTCGATCATGAATCTCATCCAGAGGTGGAATGGGGACCATTAGGAACGCCCCAACCCTCGATAGGTCCACCCCGCAGCGCGCCACTTGTCTGCATCGAGGCAGTTTCGACCGTCGATGACCACGCGGGCCGGTGTGAGTGGCGCGAGAGCCGCCGGGTCGAGATCCCGATATTCGGGCCACTCTGTCAGCACCAGCACCACTGATGCCGCATTGATCGCTTCTTCAACCGTCGGGGCAATAGTCACCGCGGGCGCCTTGCGTGCGGCACTGCGTTGCGCTTGAGGGTCAGTCGCCACGACGCGCACCCCTTCGCGCGCTAGGGCGACCGCGACATCCACCGCTGGGGAATCGCGCACGTCGTCAGAGTTCGGCTTGAAGGCGAGTCCCAGAACAGCGACCGTCGCGTCTCGTGAACCCTGATCATCCAGCGCAGCCAACGCGAGCTCGACGACACGCGCGCGTCGACGCTGATTGATCTGGTCAACGTGATCCAAGAACTCCAGGGCGTGCCCGACACCTAACTCGTCGGCACGCGCCTGAAATGCCCTGATGTCCTTCGGTAGGCAACCACCGCCGAAACCAACACCCGCGTTCAAAAACCGCCGGCCGATCCGAGTGTCGTGACCGATGGCGTCCGCGAGGGTGGTCACGTCGGCGCCGGTGACCTCGGCAATTTCTGCCATCGCGTTGATGAAAGAAATCTTGGTCGCGAGAAAGGCATTCGCGCTCACCTTAACGAGCTCGGCCGTCGCAAAGTCGGTGACGATGCGAGGAGTACCTGAGGCAAGAGTCGTTGAGTACACCCGATCGAGAAGCGCGACGGACGCGTCGTCGCCCGCCCTCACCCCGTACACCAGGCGGTCGGGGGTCAGGGTGTCTGCGACCGCAAAGCCCTCTCGCAAGAACTCAGGGTTCCAGGCGAGTGACGCACCCGCTGCCTCTACCTGCGGCGCAATCGCAGCGGCCGTACCGACGGGAACCGTCGACTTGCCAACAACGAGCGCTCCCGGACGAAGATGCGGCACCAGGGACGCGAACGCTGCGTCGACGAAGCGCATGTCGGCGGCAGCTCCGCCTTCTGCCTGCGGTGTGCCGACAGCGATGAAGTGCACCTCGGCGTCGGCCACCTCGCTGATGTCCGTGGTGAAGCGCAGTCGGTCAGAACGCGACTGCAGGAGGCCATCCACACCCGGCTCGAAAAAAGGCGCTCGACCACTGGTGAGTGCGGCAATCTTCTGCGCGTCGATATCCACGCCAACGACCGTGTGACCGAGCTCGGCCATGCCCGCCGCGTGCACCGCGCCCAGGTATCCGCATCCGATGACGGAAATCTTCACGCCACGAGCGTAGTGGTCGCCGCTACACCCGGTCGCGTCGAAAGCTGCCCGTGGCGGTCTCGGTGTTCTCGCGGCGGCGCTGCGCCGCGACCGACGACGTGGAGGTCTCCATCAGGTCGCTCAGCGCCGACTGCACGAGGCGCGCGCTCGGCACGTCGCGCAGCATGACCGGGCGGTCGAGCCCCGTGTTGATGAGCACGTCGCCGCTGCGGAAGATCACCTGCAGGCCCGCCTGGCGCACGGCCACGTCGTAGCCGCGGCTGTGCAGCAGCTCAGTGCGGTGCCGGGCGAGCAGGCCCCGCTGAATGATCATGCGCCGCGTGGTCAGGGTGTAGCGCGTATTCAGCCAGCGCACCATGGGCACGGCCCAGAACAGCAGCAGCAGGCCGACGGCCGCCGCCAGCACGGCGAACACCTGCCAGAGCTCGTCGACCGTGAAAGCCACCCACGAGGCGGCGCCCACAATGACGGGCACCAACAGGTTCGGCAGCAACACCCGGCGGGCGTGCGGATGCAGGCGCACGATGACCTGCTCGGGGGCGCGCTGCACTCCCGTCGTGTCCACCGGGCCCGTCATGTCCTTATTCATACCGCAGGTGCGTCACGTCTCCCGCCGCAATCGCCGTAAGAACTGAGTCACGATCACGCACGAGCAGCAGGCCAGCAGGGTCGAGCCCGACCGCCTCCCCGAGCAGGGGGGCGCGGCCGGGGCGGTCGACCTTCACGGCGCGGCCGCGGGTGTCGAGTGCGTCCTCAACCTCGGCCCGCAGCTCAGCAGGGTCGTCGAGCTCGCGCCACCGAGCAACGAGCGGCAGCCACTCGGCCAGCCACGCCGCCAGCGCGCGGTCGACGATGTCGGCGCGGCGCGCATCCGGAGCCCCCTCGATGAGCAGCGAGGTCGCCGTGGCGACCGGCAGCTGCTCGGTCGTCTGCGTCAGATTCAACCCGCTACCGACGACGACCCCGTGCGGCGTGAGCTCGGCGAGGATGCCGCTGAGTTTGCGCCCGCCGACCAGCACGTCGTTCGGCCACTTCAGGCCGGCGCTGGCGACACCGAGCGCCCGCGCCGCGCGCGTCATCGCGAGCCCCGCCACCAGCGGCAACCAGCCCAGGTGCGTGGGCGACGGCACCGGATGCGCGTCACCGGTCGCGATGAAGACGCTTACGGCGAGCGCCTGGCCGGGCCCCGTCGACCAGCTACGCCCGAGGCGCCCACGCCCACCCGTCTGGGTATCGGTGACGAGCAATTGCCCGTCGGCAAGCTCGGCGGCGCGGGCGACGAGCGAGGAATTCGTGCTGGGGATCGCGTCGACCCACTCGAGGCTCGGGGCAAGCGCGCGGGTAAGGGGGAGGTCGGCCATGCTCCCCAGGGTAGGCGCGCGCGGTCAGGCAGACTGGGGCGATGCCCGGGCTCGCCTTCCTCGCCCTCGTGTCGAGCCTGCTGCTCGGCATCAGCGACTACCTCGGCGGTGCCCTCTCGCGGCGCGCGCCGCTCATCGTGGTGCTTCTCGGCTCGCAGGTGGTGGCGGCACTCGCGATCGCCGCACGGCTACTGGTCGACCCGTTCCGGCCCGATCTCGCCGACGCCGTGTTCTGGGGGTCGATCGCCGGTGTCGCCCAAGCCATCGGCGTCGCCGCCCTGTTTCGGGGTCTCGCGATCGGCACGATGGGGGTCGTCGCGCCCGTGTCGGCACTGTCGGTGCTCGTGCCCGTGTCGGTGGGACTCGCCTCCGGCGACGCCGTCGGCCCCCTCCTCGGCGCGGGGCTCGCGCTCGCCGTGATCGGCAGCGTGCTCGCGACCGGGCCCGAGCTGGAGCGCCAGCGACCGCCCGCCGCGGGCGACTACGCGTACGTCGCCGACACCCGACGGCGGGGAGCCACCCTGTCGATCGTGCTCGCCCTGATCGCCGCGGCCGGCTTCGGCACCTCCCAAGTCGGCCTCGCTCGGGGAGCCGCCGCCGACCTCACGACGACCCTCATCATCTCGGCCGTCGTCGTGCTCGCCATCTACATCGTCGCGTTCTCCGCGTGGATCCACATCCGGCTGCGCACGGCCGCCGCGCAGCTGCACCGCGGCCGACCCGCCATGCCCGCGCTCGCCCCCACGCGCATCCGGCCCCGCGATTACGCCGCCATCGCGGCGATCGGGATGCTCGTCTACCTCGCGAACGCGGCCTACGGAACCGCCGCGCAATCGGGCGCGCTGAGCGTCGTCGCGGTGCTCGCCTCGCTCTACCCCGCGGTCGTGGCACTGCTCAGCTGGCGCCTGCTCGGCGAGCGGCTGCGGCCGGTGCAGCTCGCCGGCGTCGCGCTGACCCTCGCAGGGATCGCCGCCATCGCGGCGGGCGCGGCATAAGCCCACAGCGGGCGGCAGCGTTTTTGTGGGGAAGCGCCAACGGCACCCCGCCCAGTGCGGTGGATAGGCTGACACGGTGACCGACGAGACTCCTGCCCCCGACCTCACGACGACGGCTGGCAAGATCGCCGACCTCAAGCGCCGCTACCACGAGGCCGTGACCGCGGCCGGGGAAGCCGCCATCGAAAAGCAGCACGCCAAGGGCAAGCTCACCGCCCGCGAGCGCATCGACGCGCTGCTCGACCACGGCAGCTTCGTCGAGCTCGACGAGTTCGTACGCCACCGCACGCACGCCTTCGGCATGGAAGCCAAGCGCCCCTACGGTGACTCGGTCGTCACGGGCACCGGCACCATCCACGGCCGCCAGGTCGCGGTCTACAGCCAAGACTTCACGATCTTCGGCGGCTCGCTCGGCGAGGTGGCCGGCGAGAAGATCATCAAGGTGATGGAGCTCGCCATCAAGACCGGGGTGCCCATCATCGGCATCCTCGACTCGGGTGGGGCGCGCATCCAGGAGGGCGTCGTCGCCCTGGGTAAGTACGGCGAGATCTTCCGCCGCAACACGGCGGCCTCGGGCGTCATCCCGCAGATCTCGATCATCTGCGGCCCGGCGGCCGGCGGCGCCGTCTACTCCCCCGCTCTCACCGACTTCGTGATCATGGTCGACAAGACCAGCCAGATGTTCGTCACGGGCCCCGACGTCATCAAGACCGTCACCGGCGAAGACGTCGGCATGGAAGAGCTCGGCGGCGCCCTCACGCACAACCGCACCTCGGGCGTCAGCCACTACCTGGCCGACGACGAGCACGACGCCTTCGACTACGCCCGCGCCCTGCTCAGCTACCTACCCGACAACAACCTCGCAGAGCTGCCCCAGTACGAGTCGCACGCCGAACTCGAGATCACCGACGCCGACCGGCGCCTCAACCAGATGGTGCCCGACAGCCCCAACCAGCCGTACGACGTGCTCGACATCATCGACCACGTCGTCGACGAGGGCAGCTTTCTCGAGGTGCAGCCGCTGTTCGCCCCGAACATCGTCATCGGATTCGCCCGCGTCGAGGGCCGCAGCGTCGGCGTCATCGCCAACCAGCCGAACGCGATGGCGGGCACGCTCAACATCGACGCCGGCGAGAAGGCCGCCCGCTTCGTGCGCTTCTGCGACGCCTTCTCGATTCCGATCGTGACCCTCGTCGACGTGCCCGGGTATCTGCCCGGCACCGACCAAGAGTGGACGGGCGTCATTCGCCGCGGCGCCAAGCTGCTGTACGCCTACGCCGAGGCCACCGTTCCGCTCGTCACCGTCATCACGCGCAAGGCCTACGGCGGCGCCTACATCGTCATGGGCTCGAAGCAGCTCGGTGCCGACATGAACCTTGCCTGGCCGACCGCCGAGATCGCGGTCATGGGCGGCCAGGGTGCGGTCAACATCCTGTACCGCGACAAGATTCGGGCGGCTGAGGCCGCCGGCGAAGACGTCGCCGCCGTGCGCACGCGCCTCGCGAACGAGTACACCTACAACGTGGCGAGCCCCTTCCTCGCGGCCGAGCGCGGCGAGATCGACGGCATCATCGAGCCGGCGGCCACCCGCGCGGCGATCATCAAGGCCCTGCGCGCCCTCAAGGGCAAGCGCGCGAGCCTGCCGCCGAAGAAGCACGGGAACATCCCGCTGTGAGCGACGCCACAGTCGAGCAGAGCGGCGAGGATGCGCGGGGCGCGGGCATCGAGGACGGCGCGGCGCCGCTCTCCCTCCGCTTCGTCGCGGGCAACCCCAGCGATGAGGAGCTCGCCGCCATCCAGGTCGTGATCGCCGCGGTGGCCGCCGAGCGTGCGGCCCTCGGCGCCGAGCCCGTCGCGCCCCCGGTGAACTTCTGGGAGCGCAGTGCACGGGTCATGCGCGCTCCGCTGACGGCCGGCCCCGGGCAGTGGCGTGCGTCGGTGGGGCTGCGCCCCTAAACCCCCGGTACCGCCCGGAAACAACGGGATCCGCATAACAATGCTTCGGATTTCGTCGCGTTTCGTTGGGAGCGCGCACAGATTCGTGCCTGTGGAGAACTTTGTCCCCCGAAATCGACCGTTTTTCGGGAAATAAGCCCCCAAATGGGGGGGTTTTGTCCCCCAGTTGGGATCAGGATTGTCCCCCACATGTCCCCCCAAATGCCGACTTTCCACAGGCTGGGGTGGCGAGCACACTAGAGGTACTCGATGGAGCGGTATCCGCACATCGCCCGTCTCGACCGACAGGGTAAGAGGTCGACGATTGGGGGGCGAGTAAGAGACGCATTCGGGTTGCGTCACTCACTCGATAATGAGGGGCCGGAGATGGGTACTCCGGCCCCTCAATCTTTTCCCGGCGAGATGCCTAGGGCTTCGCGATCTCCAGCCAGAGATCGACCTCGTCGTCGTCACTCTCTTCGTCGTCGCTGCCGAGCTCACTCGAGCTCGCCTCGCCCGTCGGGGTGAGGCCCACAACGGTGATCGCCACGTCCGAGTCGGCCGGCGCCGTGCGCGCGATGATGCGTCGCGCCTGGGTGCCGGCGATCGCATCGGCCAGCCGATCGAGCGCCGGCTGCATGCGCGCCGCGTCGATGTCGTCGAGGCCGCCCTCGTCGAAAAGGGTGACGACGGCGCCACGGCGTCGAGCATCCAACACCGCCCAACGCACCCGATCGTTCAGAAGCGACCGGCCACGAATCTCATCGCGGATGCCCGCCTCAAGATACAAACACTCGGCACGTTCGGTCTCGGTGAGGGCACCGTTGCGCTCGGCGATGAGACTCAACATGGGAAGCGCCCGGTCGGTCGTGGTACCCAGCCGCACCTGACGCTCGGTGAGGTGCGCCTCCTGCGCGGCCTCCCAGTTCGTCGCCTCTCGTTCGGCCTCGGCGAACTGCAGGGCGTCGCGAGACGCCGACGCGAGCGCGCGCGACAGAATGTGCGAAATCGCGACCCACACGATGCTGCCGACCACGCCAATGCCCAGCACGGCGCCGAAGCCGCCCCAGACGATCGTGTGCACCACGAGGATTCCGATGCCCGCCCAAGCAAACATGTGACGGCGACGCGTCGAGGTGATCGTCATCAGCGTGCCAATGGCGGCGACGTACCAGGTGGCGTAGCCGAGGCCGCCCTCGCGCTCCAGGTCGAGCCAGGGGGCGATCAGCAGGGGCATGGCGGCGCACACCAGCACGTTGAGCCCCGCCAGCCACGTGGACATGCGTTCGGGCTGCCCGGGCGCCAGGCTCAACCCGGTTGCCGCGAGGTACAGGGCCATTGCCGCGATGATCGGCAGCGGGTTCGACGGCACATCGATCGTGTAGAGGCCGAGCACCACGTGGTAACCCGAGAAGACGCTCGCGAGCGCCACGATGAGTCCGCGGGGGACGCCGATTCTCATGCGGTGCCCCCGGCGGTATCGTCGGAGCTCTCATCGCGGTCGGCGTCAGCGGCCTCGTCTACGGCACCCGACCAGTGCAGCGTGACGACGGTGCCGCGACCGGGCGCACTCGCCACCTCGGCCGTGCCGCCGCCGCTGGCGGTGCGCTCCACGATGGAGCGCCGCACGCCGAGGCGCTCCTCCGGCACGCTCGCGAGGTCGAAGCCAGCACCGGCATCACCGACCACGATCTCGATGAGCCCCTCGGGCATCCCGGTCACGTGTAGCCAGCGGCGTACGCCGGGGCCTCCCGCGTGTTGAGCGCTGTTGACCATCGCTTGCATCGCGGCGGAGTAGAGCGACTCGGCCGTGCCTGCGGGAATGATGCGCGCATCCACCCCGCGGCGGCGCAGCGAAAAGGCGACCGGCATGCCGCGCGCTGCCGCGCCCAGGCGGTCGGCGAGCTGGCGGAAACGCACCGTCGACCCGTCGTCGGGCGTCACAAGCGCCGCGTCAGCGAGGTGCCGCATCGCGTCGGCGGCCATGCGGCCAGCGAGCGCCTGCTCGCGGTCACCGTGGGCGCGCGCGGCGGTCAAAAGCGTCGTCAACACGCTGTCGTGCACGATCGCGTCGACCTGCACGCGCTCGACCTCGGTTGCGTGCTGGCGCACCGCGCGTGAGTAGCGACTGAGAGCCGTCTGCTGGGCGGTGTCGACGTTGGACGCGGCAACCCGCAGCATCGTGACGATCACGAGCACCGCGGCGCCGAGGATGATCGCGTACACCGCGTTGAAGAAGCCGAGCTCGACGGGGCCCGTGCCGCCCTGCGGGAGCGCCCGAATCACGCCGTAGATGAGCGGCACAACGACGAGGTAGATCGTGGCGATGCGCGTGCGGAAGCCGATCGCCGCCGCCGCGGTCGCGACAGTCGTCAGCTGGTATAGCCAGTGGTCGCCCGACTGCACCTGCGCGGGGTCGGCGACGAACAACGGCCAGGTCACCAGGGCCGCGATGTAGATGAAGGCGACGACGCGGGCGGCCCCGACCACGAAGCGCTTCGCGAGCGCGCAGAGCAGCGAGAAGACGAGCGAGGCGTAGACGACGGGGATCGCGATCATCGCCCACATCGGCTCGGCGAACCCGTACTGCGCGAGCATCGCCGGAATCGCCTGGGCGCCGAACACGATGCCGAAGCCGGCCACAGCCCGCGACAGGATCGTGTCGACGCGGCGGCGGCTGAGCGGCGCGAGCGGCGCCTTCATCTCGGGCGGGGCGGCGGTCGGAGCGCGCGTGCTCGTCGCGTTTGTCGTGCCGCTGCTCGCCCGTGAGCCCGTAGACGGAACCGGGGGCGGCTCAGTCGGTGTCGTCGTCATCCGTGTCGAGCCCGGGCAGAATTCCGTCTTCGACGGCGCGGCGCAAAAGGTCAACCTTCGTCGGAGCGGGGCGCCCCACCTCGACGTACTTCTGACGGATGCGGTCGAGATACTCGCGGGCCGTCGCGTAGCCGATGCCCAGCTGCTGGGCGGCGAGCTTCAGCGGCAGCCCGCTCGCGTACAGGTGCAGAATCTCGCGCTCGCGGCGCCCGAGCTGGGCCTTCGCGAAGTCGCGGTCGGCGTCAATCGCGCTCGCCCACTCGAGGTTGTTGAGCACCTCGCCGCGAGCGACCGTCTCGGCGGCCTGAATCACGGTGCGCGTGCTCGACGCCTTGGGAATAACCCCGGCGGCACCGGCGGCCAGCGCCTCCCGAACGAGCGCGACACGGTCAGCGATCGAGTGCACGAGCACGGCCGAGCCGAGAGTCTGCACGTTCTTGACGTTCTCGGTCACGCTTGAGCCGTCGCCGAGGCTCAGGTCGAGCACGACCACGTCGACCTCGCGGCCCGCAAGCCCTTCGACGAGTTCGGGCACCGTCGCGGCCGCGAGCACGAAGTCGAAGCCCGCGTTCGTGAATGCCGCCTGCAGGCCGAGACGAACCGACTCGTGGTCGTCAACGACCGCGACTCGATGCTGCCTGCTCTCGGAACCCGCCACGCGTCACCCTGACTATCGAAACCCTGTCACCACGCGCGAGTCATCACGGCCATACCCCGCGCGGTCGATCGGGTACGACGCGGCCATGCTATCGGTGCGATCTCGTCGCGCGAATCAGGCGCGCACGAGCGTCGCGACTGCCTCGAGGTGGTGCGTGTGCGGAAACAGGTCAAATGCCTCGAGGCGGGTGAGCGCGTAGCCGTGCTCGGCCGCGAGGGCGACATCGCGTGCCAGCGCGACCGGATCGCACGCCACGTACACCAGTTGTTCGGGCGCGAGGCGACCCAGCGCATCCATCACGTCGCGACCGGCTCCCGCACGCGGCGGATCAAGCACGACCGTCGCCGCCCGCAGCCGATCACGCTCGGCCGCCGAGGCGCTCGCCTCCAGCGCGCGCAGCCAGCGATCGACCCGGCCTGTCTCGGCCTGCGCCCCGAGCCACTCGGCGAGGTTCTCGGCCGCATGATCGGTCGCGCGCTCGTCGGCCTCGACACTCGTGACGACCGTGTCGGGGCCCGCGGCGTCGGCCAGCGCCGCGGCAAGCAACCCCACCCCGCCGTACAGATCAAGGTTGTGCGCCCGGGGGTCGACGAGCTCGGCACGCAGCGCCCGCTGCACGGCGGCGCTCAACGCCGCCGGCGCCTCGCGGTGCACCTGCCAGAAGCCCGAGTCGTCGAGCCGGAACTCGCGCCCGCCGACCACCTCGCGAATGGGCGACGGGGCCTGCTCGCCGATGATGAGGCGCGGGTCGCCCACCGTCGGGGCCAGCACGTCGACCGTCGGCACCCCGGTGAAGCGCTCGGCGAACGGGGCAGCCACCTGCACAGCAGCCGTCGCGAGCGGCACGTCGGTGACCGGAACGACGCGGTGCGAGCGCGCCGCCATCGGACCGATGCGGCCGTCAGCGGCCACGTGCATCCGAATGCGGGTGCGCCAGCCCAGGCCGTTCGCCGCGTCATCGCCCGGAAGCGCCTGAACGCGCACCCCGGCCGCCGGATGCTCGGAGCCGTCCTCCAGATCGACGCGCCCCATGCGCGCCATCGATTCGACGAGCACGCGCCGCTTCAGCTCGCGCTGGTGCTCGAGCGCGATGTGCCCGAAGTCGGCGCCGCCCGCGCGGTCGGCCGGGTCGCGCTCGACGCCTGCCTCCGCCCAGACATGGGGGCGGCGGTGCTCGCTGGGAGTCAGCACCTCGATCGTGTCGGCGCGCCAGAAGCTCTTCTTGCGCGTCTCGGTGAGGCGGGCGCGCACCGTCTCACCCGGAATCGCGTCGGCCACGAAAACGACGCGGCCGTCGTGCCGGGCGACGCCCACTCCGCCGTGGGCCATGCGGTCGACGGTCAGCTCAAGTTCGGTGCCAGGGGCGGGGACAGGGCCGCTGCTGCGGGCGCTGTCGGAGGCGGGAACAGTCATGAACCCAGCGTAGGCGCGTGCGCGCCACCTACGATCGGGGCGTGCGCCTGTACCTCGCCTCCACCTCGCCCGCGCGGCTCGCGACCCTGCGCAGCGTCGGCATCGAGCCCCTCACCCACGCCCCCGGCGTCGACGAAGAAGCGGCCGTCGCCGCCCGCGAAGCCGAGCTCGGCCACCCGATGCCCGCCGCAGAAATGGTGCAGCTGCTCGCCCGGCTGAAAGCCGAGGCCATCGTTGGTGCCGAGGTCGACGGGGCTCCGATCGACGGGTTCATTCTCGGCGGCGACAGCGCGTTCGAGCTCGACGGCGTGGTGTACGGCAAGCCCCACCACCCGGAGGTGGCGCGCGAGCGCTGGCGGGTTCAGCGGGGGCGCAGCGGCGTGCTGCACTCGGGCCACTGGCTCATCGACCACCGCGGCGGCCGCGTGCAGGGAGCCGTGGGGCGGGCGACGAGCGCCGTCGTGCACTTCGCCAGCGACATCGAAGACGCCGAACTCGACGCCTACATCGCCACGGGCGAGCCACTGAAGGTCGCCGGCGCCTTCACCATCGACTCGAAGGGTGCGGCGTTCATCGACCGCATCGACGGCGACCCGCACACGGTCGTCGGCCTCAGCGTGCCCCTGCTGCGCGTGCTGGTGCACGAACTCGGCGGGCGGTTCACCGAGCTCTGGAACCGGTAACGCGCATCCGCCTGCGTTGTCGGCTCACGCAACGCTGTCCGCGGGCTTTTGTGGATGCGCGCCAACCGCCGCTCGCTGAGCCGGGCCTAGGGTAGAGAACCATGGCCCGAATCTCGAAGGTGCTCATCGCCAACCGCGGAGAGATCGCCGTCCGCGTCATCCGCGCCGCCCGCGACGCCCGCATCGGCACCGTCGCCGTCTACGCCGACCAGGATCGGGACGCGCGGCACGTCGTACTCGCCGACGAGGCGTACGCGCTCGGCGGCTCGACCAGCGCCGAGACCTACCTCGTCATCGACAAGCTGCTCTCGATCGCGCGCCGCTCGGGGGCCGACGCCGTACACCCGGGCTACGGGTTCCTCGCCGAAAACGCCGACTTCGCCCGCGCCGTCATCGAGGCCGGGCTCATCTGGATCGGCCCCTCGCCTGAGGCGATCGAGGCGCTCGGCGACAAGGTGCGCGCTCGGCACATCGCCGAAAAGGTGGGCGCGCCGCTCGCCCCCGGCACGCTGAACCCCGTCGAATCGGCCGCCGAGGTGCTCGAGTTCGTCGACCAGCACGGCCTGCCCGTCGCCATCAAGGCGGCCTACGGCGGTGGCGGCCGGGGCCTTAAGGTCGCCCGCACGCGCGACGAGGTGCCCGAGCTGTTCGAGTCGGCCACCCGGGAGGCGATCGCCGCCTTCGGCCGGGGCGAGTGCTTCGTCGAGAAGTACCTCGACAAGCCCCGCCACGTCGAAACCCAGTGCCTCGCCGATGCGCACGGCAACGTCGTCGTCATCTCAACCCGCGACTGCTCGCTGCAGCGCCGCCACCAGAAGCTCGTCGAGGAGGCGCCCGCGCCGTTCCTCAGCGAAGCGCAGACGACACTGCTATACGAGGCGTCCAAGGCGATCCTGCGGGAGGCGAAGTACCTCGGGGCTGGCACCTGCGAGTTCCTCATCGGCGCCGACGGAACCGTCTCATTCCTCGAGGTGAATACGCGACTGCAGGTCGAGCATCCGGTCTCAGAAGAGGTCACCGGAATCGATCTCGTGCGCGAGCAGTTCCGCATCGCCGAGGGCGAAGAGATCGGCTACGACGACCCCGTCGCGCACGGCCACTCGATCGAGTTCCGCATCAACGGCGAAGACCCCGGACTCAACTTCATGCCGATGCCCGGCCCCGTGCACGCCCTGCGCTTCCCCGGCGGCCCCGGCGTGCGGGTCGACTCGGGCGTCACCACCGGCGACGTGATCTCGGGCGCGTTCGACTCGCTTCTCGCGAAGCTCATCGTGACGGGCAAGAGTCGAGAGGATGCTCTCGAGCGTTCGCGACGCGCCCTCGCCGAATTCGAGGTGGCCGGCCTTCCGACCGTGCTGCCGTTCCACCGAGCGGTCGTCGACGACCCGGCGTTCGCGCCGGCCGACGGCTCGCCGTTCAGCGTGTACACGCGCTGGATCGAGACCGAGTTCGCGAACGAGCTGGAGCCCTGGAGCGGCACCCTCACCGGCTCGGAGGTGACCGGGCCGGCGCCCCGCTCGAGTGTCATCGTCGAGGTCAACGGCAAGCGCATGGAGGTGTCGCTGCCCGAGTCGCTGCTCGGCGCCGGCGGCGTCGCATCGGGTGCCGCGGGCTCGGCAGGCGGAGCCCGCTCGGGCGCCGGGGTTGGCACGGCCCCCGCACCGCGTCGTCGCGGCGGCGCGGGCGCTGCGGGTGCCGGAGGTTCGGGCGACAGCATCACGAGCCCCATGCAGGCAACGGTCGTGAAGCTCGCGGTGTCGGAGGGTGACGCGGTCGTCGCCGGCGACCTGGTCGTCGTTCTCGAGGCCATGAAGATGGAGCAGCCGATGACCGCGCACAAAGACGGCGTCGTGGCGAGCATCGGCGCGGCGGTCGGCGAGACCGTGCCCGCCGGGACTGTGCTGCTCACCATCGCCGACGCGTAGCGCGGGGCGCCCGCGCCGCGCCCGCCCCGCCCGCACCCATCGCCGGCGCGCGCTCCTCACGCTGCGCGCGCCCCGCCAGCGCACCCTCCCGCTGCGCGCGCCCCGCCCGCGCACCCACACCCTGTGGGGTGGAGCCACTTTGTCGAGTGGGCGACAGTTCGAACTGGCACCCGATGACGAAACTGGCACCCGTATCTCGCGGCGCCCCGTCGCGTTGGCCAGCAGCCCTGTGTCGGATCACGGAAACACAAACCCCGCTTGCCGCAGTCGAGCGCCAAGGCGCTCCGGCGAGCCCGCCTCGTCCCAGTCAGCGCGTGCGAACCCCCTCACCTCAGCGCGCAACGCATCTTCACGAACCTTCTCGTCGTACACCACCTCGTCAGCGGTCCGCCCCCCGCGGTACCGGGGATCGAGGTATTTGCGTTTGCCGTCGAATTCGAGAATGAAACGCTGGTCCGGCCACCAGAAGTCCGCAAAGTACGTCTTGCCTGACGGCACGACGAAGGGGGTCTGAAGTTCGGGAGCAGGCACTCCCAATCGGTCAAGGGTGACCCGCACACGCGACTCACCCACGTTCGCGGAGCGAGCATCCGCGAATGCGACCGCGGACAATGCACGCGTTCGACCCGCTGAGAGCGGGAGCCGCTCAGCCTCAGCGGCGAGGAGGGCTCGCTCGGCGGGTTTACGAGAGAACGAGTAGTCATCGCTCGCGAAGAGGCCGGCGAGTGCAGCGTCGGCCACCGAAACCCCGACGTAACGAGAGTGACCGCCGGCAAGATCGGCGACCGTGCGCGCCAGCGTCGTCACCGGAAGTCCCTCCACCCAATCACCCGGGTCAGGCACGCTCGACGAGTGACGGGTCACGATGCCCGAACGACGGCCACCACCGTGACGGGGCCGCACTGTGTGCACGCTGGCGGGCCACCTGCCGGACACTGGCAGTCGCCACATGGCTGCGGCGCTGATCCCGCAGACCAATTCGTCGGGGGCCAGACGCCCGGTGACCGCCGCTCGAATCCGCGCGCGGTAGCGAGCATCCGGTTCAAGCGAGTCCCAAAGAGTGGTCGGCAGGTAGCAGCCACGCGCAAGCCTCACCAGCTCGCCACGACGCGCGCCGGCCGCGGTTTGCGCGCGGACTCCCGGGTCGTTGATGGTCGCCACGCGAATCAGACCGCGGTCGTCGGCGTAATCGCTCAGAGTGATCATGCTCGCAGGGTTACGGTGCGCGGGGTACGGCTGACTGCGGGGTCGCAAGCCCGCGGAGTCCCAAGAAAACACAAGCGAAGTGGAGGAGCGGCGCCTTTCGGCGCCCCAGCCTTTGCGGCTAGCGGGTGCCAGTTCGGTCGGTGGGTGACAGTTCGAACTAGCTCCACACCACCGGGACGGCTCCCCCCACGAGCAGGGGCGGGGGCGGGGCGCGGGCCACCGCGCGCGGCGGGCTGGGCGCTGGGGGCCGGGGCGCGGCGATCGGCGGCGGGGCGCGGGCCCGCGGCGGCGGCGGCGCCTACTCGCGGCGCACGTGCATCGCGCGGGCAGCGTCCGTGATGCCGCCCGACAGCGAGGGGTACACGCTCATCGCTGAGGCGAGCTGGTCGACCGTGAGGCGGTGCTCGACGGCGAGTGCGATCGGCAGGATCAGCTCGGACGCCCGCGGCGCCACCACCACCCCGCCGATGACGGTGCCCGAGGTGCGCGAGGCGAAGAGCTTGATGAAGCCCTCCTTGATGCCCTGCATCTTGGCCCGCGGGTTCGACGACAGCGGCAGCTTGTAGACGGTGCCGCGCGCCACCCCGGTCTCGACGTCTTTCTGCGAGAAGCCGACCGTCGCGATCTCGGGGTGCGTGAAGATGTTTGAGGTGATGTTGCGCTTCTCGATCGGGTCGACCGCGTCGCCCATCGCATGGAAGACCGCGGTGCGCCCCTGCATCGAGGCGACTGAGGCGAGCGGCAGGTAGTCGCTGCAGTCGCCGACCGCGTAGATCGATGGGATCGACGTGCGCGCCACCCGGTTGACCCGAATGTGGCCGGTGTCGGTCAGCTGTACTCCGGCCTCGGCGAGGCCAATGTCGGCGGTGTTCGGCACGGCGCCGACGGCCATCAGGCAGTGCGAGCCCTCGACCGTCCGACCGTCTGAGAGGGTGACGCGCACCCCGTCGCCGATGTTCTCGACTGAGGATGCGCGGCTCGCCGACAGCAGATCGATCCCGTTCGCGACGAACACCTTTTCGATGAGCGCTGCGGCGTCGGCGTCTTCGCCGGGCAGCACCTGATCGCGGGACGAGACGAGGGTGACCCGCGCCCCGAGCGAGCGGTAGGCGGAGGCGAACTCGGCGCCGGTCACACCAGAGCCGACGACGATGAGGTGCTCCGGCACATCCTCGAGGCCGTAGAGCTGCTTCCAGGTAAGAATGCGCTCGCCGTCGGGCTTCGCGCTGTCGAGCTCGCGGGGCGAGGCGCCGACGGCGACGATGATGGTGTCGGCGTCACACTCGTCGAAGTCGACGCGCTTCTTGCCGTGACCGGTCGACACGACGACGCGGTTCGGCCCGTCGAGGCGGGCGTCACCGTTCAGCACGCGCACGCCCGCGGTTTCGAGCTGGTCATGCATGTCTTGCGACTGCTGGGCGGCGAGGCGCAGCAGTCGCTGGTTGATGGCGGTGAGGTTGACCGCGATCTCGGGCTTGACGGCGCGGCCGGCCTCGGTGCGCGAGTAGAACTGCACGCCAACTTCGGCCGCCTCGGTGATCGCTTCGGCCGCCTCGGCGGTCGCAATGAGGGTCTTCGACGGCACGACGTCGGTGAGCACGGCCGAGCCGCCCACGCCGCTGCGCTCGATGAGGGTCACGTCGGCGCCGAGCTGGGCTCCGGCGAGTGCCGCCTCGTAGCCTCCTGGCCCTCCGCCGAGGATGACGATGCGGTGGGTGCGTTCGAATTGGGTGGCCACGCGTCCATTCTTTCACCCCGGATGCGAGCGCGCAGATGAGCGGTGAGCCGCGCATCCGCGCGACTCTACGATGGTGACCATGTCCCACGCGCAGAACCCGCTCGATGACCCCACGGCCGACCCATTCGCCCTCGCCCAGCAGGCGGCGGCGCAGATCGCCGAGGCGACGGGCGTCGAGAGGCACGACATCGCGCTGACGCTCGGCTCGGGTTGGGCGAAGGCGGCCGACTTGATCGGCGAGACCACGCACACGATTCCCGCCCCCGAGATCGTGGGCTTCTCGAAGCCGGCGCTCGAGGGCCACGTCGGCACCCTGCGCTCCGTCGCGCTGCCGAGCGGCAAGCGCGCCCTCGTCATTGGCGCCCGCACCCACTACTACGAGGGCCACGGGGTGCGCCGCGTCGTGCACTCGGTGCGCACGGCGGCCGCCGCGGGCGTGACGACGATGATCCTCACGAACGGCGCCGGCGGCATCAAGCCCGCGTGGCAGCCCGGCACCCCCGTACTCATCAGCGACCACATCAACTTGACGGCCGACAGCCCGCTCGAGGGCGCGACCTTCATCGACCTCACCGACCTGTACTCGGCCCGGCTGCGCGAGCTCGCCCGCACCATCGACTCGAGCCTTGATGAGGGCGTCTACGTGCAGAACCGCGGCCCGCACTACGAGACGCCCGCCGAGGTGCAGATGGCGAAGGCGATGGGTGGGCACATCGTCGGCATGTCGACCGCGCTCGAGGCGATCGCGGCCCGCCAGGCCGGCATGGAGATTCTGGGTATGTCGCTCATCACGAACCTCGCTGCGGGCATCAGCCCCGAGCCGCTCAGCCACCAGGAGGTCATCGACGCCGGCCGCGCCGCCGAGCCGGTGATCAGCGCCCTGCTGGCGAAGATCGTCGCGGCCATTTAGGAGGGACACCGCAATGACGCACCTCGATTCTGCGAAGGCCTGGCTCGAGCAAGACCCTGACCCGGTGACGCGCGCCGAATTGGATGCCCTCATCACCTCCGCAGAGGACGGTGACGCCACGGCGTCGGCCGAGGTCGCCGACCGTTTTGGCAGCCGCCTCGCCTTCGGCACGGCGGGCCTGCGCGGCGAACTGGGTGCGGGGTCGAACCGCATGAACCGCGTGCTCGTCACGCAGGCCGCCGCGGGCTTCGCACGCTTCTTGCTCGGGCGCGAGGCGCACCCGAGCGTCGTCATCGGCTACGACGGGCGCGTCAACTCTGATGTGTTTGCCCGCGATACCGCCGAGATCATGGCGGGCGCCGGGGTGCGCGCGATTCTGCTGCCGCGGCTGTTGCCGACGCCCGTGCTCGCGTTCGCCGTGCGCCACCTCGACGCGAGCGCCGGCGTGATGGTGACCGCGAGCCACAACCCGCCCCGCGACAACGGCTACAAGGTGTACCTGGGTGGCGCCGATCACGGTTCGCAGATCGTTGCGCCCGTCGACGGCGAGATTCACGCCGCGATCCTCGAGGTGGCGAACACGACGACGGTCGACCTGCTCCCCCGCTCGAGTCACTACGAGACGGCCGAGGACGACATCGTCGAGGCCTACATTGCGGCGACGGCGGCGATCGCGGGCGATCCGTCCGCGCCCGACGCGACCCCGCGGATCCCGGTGCCGTTCACGTACACGGCAATGCACGGCGTCGGTTTCGAGACCAGCACGAAGGTGTTCGCGCGCGCCGGCTTCGCCGAACCGACCGTGGTGGTCGAGCAGCGCGACCCCGATGGGGCGTTCCCGACAGTGGCGTTCCCGAACCCGGAGGAACCGGGCGCCATGGATCTCGCCGAGGCGACCGCCAGCGCCGCGGGTTCGCAGCTGATCATCGCGCACGACCCCGACGCCGACCGCCTGGCCGTCGCGATTCCCGACGCCGGCTCGACGAGCGGCTGGCGCCGGCTCACCGGCAACGAGGTCGGCCTGCTGCTCGGCTGGCGCGCCGCCGAGCGCGAAGTCGCCCAGGGCGGCTCGGGCACGCTCGCCGCGTCGATCGTGTCGAGCCCGGCGCTTTCGGCCGTCGCCGAGCACTTCGGCCTGCCCTACCGCGACACCTTGACGGGCTTCAAGTGGGTAAGCCGCGTCGAGAACCTCGCCTTCGGCTACGAGGAGGCCCTCGGCTACCTGGTGAACCCCGCGTCGATTCGCGACAAAGACGGCATCTCGGCCTCGACCGAGTTTCTCGCGATGGCGGGTGAGCTCGCGGCGGCCGGCCGCACGGTGGCCGACCGCCTGCGCGAGGCCGACGAGGTTTTCGGCGCCTTCGCCTCCGGCCAGGTGTCGGTGCGCGTCACCGAGCTGGCCGCGATTGGGCGCATCATGGCGCGCATCCGGGATGCTCGCCCCGCCGCGATCGGCGGAATCGCCGTTACGCAGCTCGATGATTTCCAGAGCGGTTTTGGCGATTTCGGGCCGAGCGACATCCTGCGCTTCTGGCTCGAGGGAGGCTCGCGCGTGATTGTGCGGCCGAGCGGCACCGAGCCGAAGGTGAAGGTGTACATCGACGCGGTGGCGAGCGAGGGCACGGCCGAGCAGCGGCGCGCCGCGGCACTCGCGACGGTCGCCGCCCTCGAGGTGGGCGCCCGCGAGCTGCTCGCCGAGTAGCACCCCGGGCGTTGCGCGCGAGCGCGCCGCCTAGGCTGGAGACGTGACCGGCGTGCATCCTGACCACCGCGACGCACAACCGCTCGACGACCCGTTGCTGCCGACACCGGTGGCCGTGCTGTGGTTCGCCGCCCTCGTCATCTTCGCGGTGGGGCTCGCGCTCGGCGGCCTCGTGCCGGCAGACGTGGCGCCGAGCCTCACGAATGGCGCGTCCCTCTCGGTCGTGCTGCTCGCCGTGACCGGCCAGGCCGTGCTCTACGCGCGGCGCGGCTACGACGCGCTCGATCGGCTGCAGCGCCGCGCCACCGTGTCGATCGCTCTCGCCTCGGCTCTCGCCGCCGGCGGCGTGGTCGCCCTGATTGTCTTCGGCCCCGAGCGCCCGATCGGCACCATCACGACCGTGGCGGCGATCGCCGTCATGAGCGCTGCCGCCTCCGCTGCGGCGGCGACGAGCGTGCTGATTCGGCCGCACGTTGAGGCCATGCCCGCACACGTCTGGTCGGGCATCGCGGGGGCGGGGCTCGCCGTGCCCTTCATGGTGGCCGGGGCCGACCCCGCGCTCATCGTGGCACTGACGACGGCGCTGGCCGCCTACGACCGCTGGCGGGGCCGGCGCGCGCACCGTGACCTTCAGCGCCGGTGGGCCCTCTCGCTCTCGGCCGACGAGCGCGGCATTCCGGTCAGCGGCCTCGCGGGCCTGCCCGCCGCCGACGCGGCTCAGGGCGTGCAGCCTCGCCCCTGGAGCCGCACCGAGCGGCACCGCAGCATCCTGCTCGGGCTGGGCGCCCTCGTCGTCGTCGTCGGCGCCTTCGTGGGCGCCGCCCTGATCGCCGACTCCGCGCCCACGGTCGTCGCGCCCGGTCAGGGTCTCGCCGTGACGAGCCTCGGCGCCGTCGCCCTGCTCCCTCAGCTCAGCATCCTGCTGCGGGTCGCCGACCGCGCTCGGCGCGTCCTCGTCGTGTCCGGCGCCGCAATCGCGGCCGCCGCCGTCGCGGTGCTCGTCGCCCCCGGCGACGCCACGTCGCTGGTCGCGTCGGGCGTGCAGAGCATCGCGGTCGCCGTCGCGATCGCCGCCATCATCCGGATGCTCGCGCCCGTCTCGGCGCTCGGTTTCGCCACGCTCGCGGTCACCATCGCGCTCGCGTGGTGGCTCGTCGTCGTCACCTCCGGCGGCATCGCGCTGGCGTTCCTCGCGATCGTGTCGACGCTGGTCGCGGCGAGGCGGCGCACTGTTCCGCCTAGGGTTGAGGCATGAGTTTCGCCGAGCGCCTTGCGACTCCCCCCCGCACTCGCACCGCCGCCGTGGCTTGGTCGGCGGCAGCTGCCCTCGGGTTCGTGTTCGGACTGTTTGGCGCGGCCGTTCTGACTCTGCCGTCTGACACCGAAAGCACCCGACTGCTGGTCTCGAACATCACCGGGCTCGTCGGCGAGCTCGCGTTCTTCGCATTCTTACGCGCGGTGCACGCCGCCCTGCGCCAGACCGCGGTGCCGGCGTGGCTGATGGCGGTGGCCTACGGGCTGCTGGTCGTCCGTCTCGCGCTGCTGGTGCCGTTCTTCCTGTCGGGCGGTCAGCTTCCCGAACCGCTCGGCAGCATCATCGGCGTGCTCTACTTCGCCCTCATCGGCGTCGTCGCCGGCTGCGTCGCGATCGCCTTCCTGCCGAACACGCCGGAGGCGCGGACGCCGGCACGCATCGCGATCGTCGGGCTCGTGATCGGTCTGGTCGTATCTTTCATGGTGCTGACGGGCACCGGTCTCGTGTTAATCGTGGTGTCGCTCGCGCTGACCGTGATGGCGGCGTTCCGGAAGCCCGCCGTCGCCGCAGACGAGTAGCAGCGGCGCTTAGCCGATCGCGGCCTCGATCTTGCGGCTCAGCTCGTCGGTGTCGAAGTAGTTCTCGATCACGATCGTCTCGGCGCGGGTCGCGCCGATCGCCTCGACGAACTCGGCGCTCGTCAAGATGACCTGAGCGTCGGCGGCGACGCGGTGCACCGATGCGACGTCGGCGGCCACGACGGTGGCGCTCAGGCCGAGACGCTGCAGCACGCGCTCGGCGTTGACCTTCAGAATGCCGGAGGAGCCAATGCCGGCCCCGCAGATGGCGACGATTTTCATGCGACGACCTCCGGCGGGGTGAGGATCGCCCGCACCTCATCGCGGGTCGTCGCATCGGCAATCGCGGCGATGGCCGACGAGTCGTTGAAGACGTTCGCGAGGGCCGCGACCGAGGTGAGGTGAGCATCCGGAGCGTGAACGGCGAGGCCGACGACGACCCGCACGGGGTCGTTGTGGGCGTGGCCGAACGCGACCGGCGTGGCGAGGGTCACGACGGAGATGCCGTCGCGGCGCACTTCGGGCCCCGGCCGGGCGTGCGCGAGTGCGAGACCGGGCGCGATCACGATGTACGGGCCGTGGTCGTCGACCATGCGGATCATCGCGTCGGTGTACTCGGCCGTCGCGCACCCGCAGTCGACGAGCGCGTCGCCCGCCAAGCGCACGGCGTCGCGCCAGTCGTCGGCCCGAGCGCGCAACACAATGGCCCGGTCGGCCAGCGGAGGCAGCTCGGGGGTGGGCAGAGTGGCGTCGGTCATCGGGCCTTCTCGAAGCCCTCGATGATCGCGTCGGCCAGCGCCTCGCGGTCTTCGACGGGCAGGAAGGCGGCCTCGGCCGCGTTGAGCTGGAAGACGAGCAGGTCGTCGAGGTCGTAGGCGAACTCGTCGGCGACGAGCGCGAGCTCACGGCTGAGTGTCGTGCCGCTCATCAGGCGGTTGTCGGTGTTGACCGTCACGCGGAAGCCCAGCTGGTAGAGCAGGTCGAGCGGGTGGTCGGCGAGGGTCGTGCCCCACTGCGCGATAGCGCCGGTCTGTAGGTTCGAGCTGGGGCTCGTCTCGAGCGCGATGCCGCGGTCTTTCACCCACTCGGCGAGGCGGCCGAGCCGCGCGACCTGGCCATCACCCTCGGTCGACACCTCGATGTCTTCGGCGAGGCGCACGCCGTGCCCGAGACGCAGGGCGCGACCGTCGGTCAGCGCACCCCGAATGCTGTCGAGGCCGTCGGCCTCACCCGCGTGAATCGTGGCGGGGAAGAAGTTCGCCGCCAGCAGCTCGAACGCGTCGCGCATGCGGCTCGGCGGGAAGCCTGCCTCGGCGCCGGCAATGTCGAAGCCGACGACGCCGGCGTCGCGGTGACGCAGGGCAAGCTCGGCGATCTCGAGGCCGCGGTCGGCGTGACGCATCGCGCTGACCAGCTGACCAACACGGATGCGGTGGCCGGCATTGCGGGCGGCATCGACGCCCTGCTCCAGGCCCTCCTGCACGGCCTCGACCGTCTCGTCGAGCGAGAGACCGCGGGCGAGGTGCTGCTCGGGCGCCCAGCGGATCTCGCCCCAGATGACTCCATCGGCGGCGAGGTCTTCGACGAACTCGCGGGCGACACGTTCGAGCCCCTCGCGCGTCTGCATGACCGCGGTGGTGATGTCGAACGTCTTCAGGTACTCGACGAGCGAACCCGAGTTCGACTTCTCGGCGAACCACGCGCCGAGCTCGTCGGCGTCGGTGGTCGGCAGCTCGACGCCCGCGTCGGCCGCCAGTTCGACGATCGTCGCGGGGCGCAGCCCGCCGTCGAGGTGGTCGTGCAGCGACACCTTTGGCAGCTGCTCGAGCGCGAGGTCGGTGCCGGGCAGGTGGTGCGGTGTCGCCGTCGTCATACAGACAAATCTAGTGGGCGCGCTGGCCCTAATCTGGTGCGATGCCCGAGAAGATCATCCTCGACTGCGACCCCGGTCACGACGACGCGATTGCGATGCTGCTCGCGCACGGCAGCCCCGACATCGAGCTGCTCGCCGTCACCACGGTCATGGGCAACCAGACGATCGAGAAGGTGACCCGTAACGCGCTCGCCGTCGCCCGCGTTGCCGGCATCGCGGGCATCCCGTGTGCGCGTGGCGCGGAGCGCCCCCTCGTGCGCTCGATTGAGACCGCGCCCGACATTCACGGCGAGTCAGGCCTTGACGGGCCCGAGCTGCCCGAGCCCACGATCGCGCTCGATGAGCGCAGCGCAGCCCAGCTCATCATCGACATCGTGATGGCCGAAGAACCCGGCACCGTCACGCTGGTGCCGACCGGCGCGCTCACCAACATTGCGCTCGCCGCGCGCCTCGAGCCGCGCATCGTCGAGCGGGTGAAGAAGGTCGTGCTGATGGGCGGCGGCGTGCACGTTGGCAACTGGAACGCGGTCGCCGAGTTCAACATCGTGATCGACCCCGAGGCCGCCCACATCGTCATGAACGAGCGGTGGCCACTCGTCATGGTCGGGCTCGACGTCACCCATCAGGCGCTCGCGACCCCCGAGGTCGCGGCGCGCATCGCTGCGGTCGGCACCCCGGCGGCTGCGTTCGTCGGTGAGCTGCTCGACTTCTTCGGCCACACGTACAAAGACGCGCAGGGCTTCGACCATCCGCCCGTGCACGACCCGGTCGCCGTCGCCGCGGTCATCGACCCGGCGATCGTGCGCACGATCGCGGCGCCCCTCACGGTCGAGCTCACCGGCACGTCAACGCTCGGCATGACCGTCGCCGATCTGCGCGCACCCGCACCGAGTGGATGCACGACGCACGTCGCGATGGACCTGGACGTCGATCGCTTCTGGGCTCTCGTCGTCGACGCGCTCGAGCGCATCGGCCACACCGACTTCTGAGGTCCGCACGCACGCCGCACGCCGCACGCGAAACAAGGGTTCCCTCCGAGATGAGGGGCTACACGGCCTCTTCTCGACGGAAACCCGTGTCTCGCGTGACCGAGGTCGGGGCGCGGGCTACGCCTCGACGACGCCGGCGATCAAGGGGCCGCCCGTGACGACCTCGTCGCCGGCGACACCGATGCGGTAGCCGCCCTCGAGTGCCTCCAGCGCACGGTCGAAGCGTGCCGCCTCGTTCGTGTGCATCGTGAACAGCGGCTGGCCCTTCGTGACGACGTCGCCGGGCTTCGCGTGCAGGTCGATGCCCGCGGCGTGGTCGACCGGGTCTTGCTTGCGAGCGCGGCCGGCGCCCAAACGCCACGCGGCGATGCCGAAGGGCAGCGCCTGCTGCTCGACGAGCACGCCGTCGCGGTCAGCCGTGACAACGTGCTGCTCGCGGGCGACGGGAAGCGCCGCACCGGGGTCGCCGCCCTGGGCCGCGATCATGGCGCGCCAGGTATCCATCGCTTGACCGTTCGCCAGCGCGCCCTCAACGTCGGCGTCGGTGATGCCAGCGAGCGCGAGCATGTGGCGCGCGAGCGTCACCGTGAGCTCGACGATGTCGGCGGGGCCGCCACCGGCGAGCACCTCGACCGACTCGCGCACCTCGTTCGCATTGCCGATCGCGAGCCCCAGCGGCACGTTCATGTTCGTGAGCACCGCGCGCGTGGCGACACCGGCATCCTCACCGAGGCGCACCATGACCTTCGCGAGCTCGCGCGACATCTCGATGTCTTTCAAGAACGCGCCCGAACCGAACTTCACGTCGAGCACGAGAGCGGCGGTGCCCTCAGCAATCTTCTTCGACATGATCGACGACGCGATCAGCGGAATGCACTCGACGGTGCCCGTCGTGTCGCGCAGGGCGTAGAGCTTGCCGTCAGCCGGTGCAAGACCCGAACCGGCCGCGCAGACGACGGCACCAGCGCCCTCGAGCTGGGCCATCATGTCGTCGACCGAGACGTTGGCGCGCCAACCGGGGATCGACTCGAGCTTGTCGAGGGTGCCGCCCGTGTGCCCGAGGCCGCGCCCCGAGAGCTGCGGCACGGCAACACCGAACGAGGCCACCAGCGGCGCGAGCGGCAAGGTGATCTTGTCGCCCACACCCCCGGTCGAGTGCTTGTCGGTGGTCTTTTTCGACAGGCCCGAGAAATCGAGACGGGTACCCGAGGCAACCATCGCGAGCGTCATGTCGCGCACCTCTTCGCGCTCCATGCCGTTCAGGAAAATCGCCATCGCCATGGCCGACATCTGCTCGTCGGCGATGTAGCCGCGCGTGTACGCGTCGACCATCCAGTTGACCTGCTCGGTCGTCAGCGCGCCATGATCGCGCTTCGTGCGGATCAGGTCGACGACGTCGAAGGGTTCGATGCTCACGCGTGGTACTCCTCAAGGGTTCGGGGGCCGAAGGCGTCGGGCAGCACCTCGTCGATGGTGCGAATGCCCGAGACGGTCTCGAGCAGCATGCCCTCGGCCGAGTGTTCGTACAGCAGCTGCCGGCAGCGCCCGCAGGGCATGAGCGCCCCGCCGTTGCCGTCAACGCAGGTGAAGGCGACGAGCTTGCCGCCGCCGGTCATGGCGAGCGCTGACACCAGGGTGCACTCGGCGCACAGCGTGAGCCCGTACGAGGCGTTTTCGACGTTGCAACCCGAGATGACGCGACCGTCGTCGACGATCGCCGCCACCCCGACCGGAAACTTCGAGTACGGAACGTACGCCTTACGCATCGCGTCCATCGCGACGGAACGCAGCGCATCCCAATCGATCTCTGCGGGAATCATGGCGACCTTTCGGATGCTCGCGATCGTCAGGATGTTATGTACGGTTTGCCCGTTGCCGCGGGTGGCCGCGAGGCACCGACGAGGCCGGCGACCGCGAAGATCGTCACCACGTACGGCAGCATGAGCATGAACTCGCTCGGCACGGGCGACCCCACGATCGACAGCGTCGACTGCAGGTTCGTCGCGAAGCCGAACAGCAGGGCCGCGAGCGTCGCGCGAATCGGGTCCCAGCGACCGAAGATGACGGCGGCGAGAGCGATGTAGCCGGCTCCGTTCGTCATTTCCTTCTGGAAGGAGCCGACCGCGGCGAGGGAGAAGAACGCTCCGCCGCCTCCGACGATGGCGCCAGCAAGCAGCACGTTCCAGAAGCGGGTCGCGCGCACCTTGATGCCGACCGTGTCGGCGGCGGTTGGGTGCTCACCGACGGCGCGTATGCGCAGACCCCAGCGGGTCTTGAACAGCGCGAACCACACGGCGGCCACCGCGATGTACATGAGGTACACGATGATCGACTGCTGGAACAGGATCGGCCCGAGAATCGGGATGTCGGCGAGCAGTGGGATCGAGATGCGCGGCAGGCGGGCAGGCGAGTTGAACGTCGCCGAGTCGGCCGTCATCAGCGTCGAGAACAGGAAGCTCGTCAGGCCGATCACCAGCACGTTGAGCACGACGCCGACGATGATCTGGTCGACGAGGTACTTGATCGAGAACGACGCGAGGATGGTCGACACCAGGGCACCGGCGAGGACCGCGCCGGCGAGCCCCGCGAAAGGGTTGCCGGTGATGCTCGCCACGAGCGCCGCAACAAAGGCGCCCGACAGCAGTTGCCCCTCGATGGCGATGTTCACCACGCCAACGCGTTCGCTGATCACGCCGCCGAGCGAGCCGAAGATGAGCGGCGTCGCAACGGTGAGCGAGCCAGCCAGGAGCCCGATCATGGGAAGGGTCGACCCGGCTGCTGCCCACGTGAGGAACGCGACGAGAAACACAATCGCGAACACCGTCGTGACCCACAGCGGGATGCGCCGGGCTTCGCGGGCTCGCAGGAACGCGTACACCGTGATGGTTGCCATGATGGCCGTCGCGATGATGCCAGTGGCAAATGCCGGGAGCACAAGCTCGGGCAATTGAATGGCGTCGTTGGGGTTGCTGAGCCGGAACGTCGTCGGAGCGTCGCGCGCGAGCCCGATGAAGAGGATCGCTGCGGCCACGACGAATACCGTGAAGGCGATCGGCGCCTTCCAGCTGCGCACGGCCAGGGAGCCCGCCACCTGCGCCCCGGGGGCCGGAGCAGTTCGGACGTCGATCACTTGGTCACCTCCGCCTTGCGGGCGAGCTGGGGCTTGCGCCAGTGGAACAGCGGGTCAGGAGTCGGCAGGCGGAACAGCGCCCGCACGAGGGGCGGGGCCGCGATGAACAGCACGATGAACGACTGCACCACGAGCACGATATCGACGGGGATTCCTTCGGCGGCCTGCATCGTGACGGCGCCGGCCTTCAGCGCACCAAAGAGGATGCCGGCGAAGAAAACACCGATCGGCTTCGAGCGGCCGAGGAGCGCGACCGTGATCGCGTCGAAGCCGATACCCGCGTCAAGCCCGGCGGCGATACCGCCGGTGAAGTTGCCGAGCGCTTGCTGCACGCCGGCGAGACCGACGAGTGCACCGGCGATCACCATCACGGTGATGTACGTGCGCTCGACATTGATGCCGGCCACGCGGGCGGCGTGCGGGTTTTCGCCGACGGCGCGGAATTGGAAGCCCATGGCCGATCGGTTCAGCAGGTACCAGACGTAGATCGTCGCGACGATCACGAGGATGAAGCCGATGTTCAGGTTGTATTCCTCACCGGCGATCTTCGGGAAGACGGCGGTCTCGAGCATCGGGCCCGAGCGCGGGTTCGACTGGCCGGGCGCCTGCAGGGCGCCGGGGGTGCGCAGCAGGAACGAGATCAGGTAGAACGCGATGTAGTTCAACATGATCGTCACGATGACTTCGTGCGCGCCGGTGCGCGCCTTGAGCAGGCCGACGAGGCCACCCCACAGGGCGCCGCCGATCAGACCGACCACGAGGGCGACGATGAGGTGGATCACCGGGGGCATCGGCACATAGGCGCCGACGTAGCCGGCTGCCGCGGCGGCGATGAGGATCTGGCCACGACCACCGATGTTGAACAGGCCGACCCGAAAGGCGAGCGCGACACCGAGGCCGGCCGCGATCAGCGGAGTGGCGTTCGTGAGCGACTCGGTCAGGGGCCGGATGGCGGCACCGAACTCGTCTGCGCGAAGGTAGTTGAACACCGAGCCGCGGAAGAGGGCCGCGTAGGCGCCGCCCACCGCCTCGGCGATGGCGACGAAGGTGTCGCCGGGGCGCGAGAAGAAGTAGGCGCTCGTCTGCTGCACGACCGGGTCGGTCAGCACGATCAGGAGGCCGCCGAAGATGAGGGCCAGGATGATCGCGAGGAACGAGATCATGGCGGAGCCACCGAAGATCTCTTTCAGGATCTGGTTCTGCCGCGGGGGTGCGGGAGTTTCGGGTGCGGCGGCAGCGCCTGCCGTCGTCTGGTCGGTGCTGGTCACGCCGCCACCTCCGAGGGGGTCTCTCCGGCCATCATGAGTCCGAGTACGTCGCGGGGCGTGTCGCCCGGGACGATGCCGATGATGCGGCCGCGATACATCACGGCGATGCGATCGGCGAGTGCGGTCACCTCGTCGAGCTCAGTCGAGACGACGATGACGGGCACGCCCGCGTCGCGGGTGGCGACGATGCGCTTGTGTACGAATTCGATCGACCCCACGTCGAGGCCGCGCGTGGGCTGGGCCGCGATGAAGAGGCGCAGCTCGCGGCTGAGTTCGCGAGCGAGCACGACCTTCTGCTGGTTACCGCCCGACAGGCGACCGACCTTCGTCGCGATGCCCTGGGCGCGCACGTCAAACTCGGTGACCTTCTCGGCGGCGAAGCGCGCGAGAGCGTCGAGCTGCAGCGTGCCCGCCTTAACGAAGGGCTCACTGGTGTAGCGGTCGAGCATGAGGTTTTCGGCGATCGTGAACTCACCGACGAGGCCGTCTTCGGTGCGGTCTTCGGGAACAAAGCCGACACCCGAATCGAGCACGCCGCGCGTCGACTGGCCCACCAGTTCGGTGCCGTCGAGCACGATCGAGCCGAGCACGCGGTGCTGCAGGCCCATGATTGCCTCGGTGAGCTCGGTCTGGCCGTTGCCCTGCACACCCGCAACGCAGAGAATCTCGCCGCGCTTCAGGGTGAACGACACGTTGTCGACCAGCACCTGGCCGACGTGGTCGGTCACCGTCAACTCAGAGACGACGAGCGCGTCGTCACCGGGGGCAGCATCGGCCTTGTCAACCGTGAGCGAGACGGCGCGACCCACCATGAGCGAGGCGAGCTCGGCGTTCGTGGCGCTCGGTTCAGCCTCGCCGACGACCTTGCCGAGGCGGATGACGGTGATGCGGTCGGCGACCTCGCGCACCTCGCGCAGCTTGTGCGTGATGAAGACGATGGCGGTGCCCTCGTCTTTCAGCTGACGCATGATGTCCATCAGCTCGTCGGTCTCTTGCGGGGTGAGCACCGCGGTCGGCTCGTCGAAGACGAGTACCTTCGCGTCGCGCGACAGAGCCTTGATGATCTCGACCCGCTGCTGCACGCCAACGGGGAGGTCTTCGATCTTCGCGTCGGGGTCGATGTCGAAGCCGAAGCGTGCGCTGATCTCGCGCACCTTGGTGCGCGCGGCCTCGAGGTCGAGCACGCCACCGGCCTTCGTGTTTTCGTTGCCGAGCATGACGTTCTCGGCGACGGTGAAGACGGGAATGAGCATGAAGTGCTGGTGCACCATGCCGATGCCGGCGTTCATGGCGTCGCCCGGACCCTCGAACTTCTGCACCTGGTCGTCGAGCAAGATCTCGCCCTCATCGGCCCGGTACAGGCCGTAGAGCACGTTCATCAGGGTCGACTTGCCGGCGCCGTTTTCGCCGAGGAGACAGTGAATCTCGCCGGGTTGGACGACGAGGTCGATGTGGTCATTCGCCGTGAGCGCACCAAAGCGCTTGGTAATGCCACGAAGCTCGAGCTTCATGTCAGGCCTTCCTGCGCCGCCGGGGTCGCGGCGCTGCTTCCGAGAATCACTGTAGTGCGGGGCTGTGGCCAGAATCTGAGCACAGATGCGCTCATCTGAGCAAACCCGGGATGCTCTCAGCGAGCCCGCCGGACGAGCTGCGAAAACGCGGAGGGGGAGGCCGACTTCCGTCGACCTCCCCCTCATTCAGCGGGATGCTGTGTGGTCGTTACTGACCGGGCGTTGCCGGCGACTCGACGACGAGCTCGCCCGAGATGATCTGCGCGATCAGCTCGTCGATCTGCGCCTGCAGCTCGGGGTCAACCGAGGCCTCGTAGTCGTGGAACGGGGCAAGGCCCACGCCGTTGTTCTCGAGGTTGCCGACGTACAGGCTGTTGTCGAAGTTGCCCTCGGCGGCCTGCGTGACGACGTCGTAGACCGCGGCGTCGATGTTCTTCAGCACCGAGGTGAGCACCAGGTCGCCGAGGTCGGGGTCGGAGACGAAGATGTCCTTGTCAACGCCGATCAGGGTGATGTCGGCGTTTGCCGCGCGGATCGCCTCAGCAGCGCTGAAGTAGATCGGGCCACCGACGGGCATGATCACGTCAGCACCCTGGTCGATCAGGTTCTGCGCGGCGGTGAGCGCCTCGGTTCCGGGGGCGAAGCCACCGGTGAAGGCACCGTCCTGAGCGTCGAAGTCCCAGCCGAGAACCTGAACGTCATCGCCGTTCTGCTCGTTGAAGTACTCGACGCCCTGCACGAAGCCGTCCATGAAGATGGTGACGGGCGGGATCGGGATACCACCGAAGGTGCCGACGATGCCGGTCTCGGTGTAGCTCGCGGCGGCGTAGCCAGCGAGGAACGCACCCTGAACCGTGTCGAACAGCAGCGGCTTGACGTTGTCACCCTCGACGAGGTCGTCGATGATCGCGAAGTTGACGTCGGGGTTCGCGGCCGATGCGGTCGCGGTCGCCTCGTTGAGGAGGAAGCCGACGGTGACGATCAGGTTGCAGCCCTGGTCGACGAGCGCCTGCACGTTCGGGCCGTACGCGTTCTCGTCAGCCGACTCGACCGGCACGAACTCGACGCCGAGGTCGTTCGCAGCCGACTCGATGCCCTCGTAGGCAGCCTGGTTGAACGAGCGGTCGTCCCAGCCACCGGCGTCGGAAACGATGCAGGGCAGGAAGTCGAGCGCGGGCTCTTCAGTGGCGCCGGGCTCGGGAGCCGTCGTCGGCTCTTCCTCGGGGGCGGCGGCACAGCCGGCGAGAACGAGCGCGCTCGCGCCGATCAGGGCGAGTCCGGCAAAGCCGGACTTGCGGAAAGCGATGGTCACAATGTCCTCCAGAAAAGGGGTTCCCGCGCGGGGAGCGCGGGTGAATTGGCTCCACGTTAGCGGCACGATGGCCGCTCAGACCCCGGTCTTTCGTCCCGGAGACCGAAGCGTTACGAATCCGGAACGCGACCGGAATTCCGCGGAAATCCGGGCCTGTGTGCGGTGAGCGAGCATCTGTTGCTCAAATGAGCATCCGGTGCTCAGACGAGAACGATCGGTGCACCGGATGCGCGCCCCGATTTACAGGAGGTCGTTGCGGCCCGCCTGCTTGATCGCGTCGACGACCGCCTTCACGCGCTGAGCGTTTTCGCGCGTCGTGACGAGCAGTGCATCCGGCGTATCGACGACGACGATGTCGGTGACGCCGATCAGCGAGATGAGGCGCTGCGACTGCGACACCACCACCCCGCTCGATGAGTCGGCGAGCACGCGCGCACCCTCTCCCAGGATGGCGAGGTCGCCCACGCGGCCGCCCGACAGCAGTTTTGCGAGCGACGAGAAGTCGCCCACGTCATCCCACGGGAAGTCGCCGCGCACCACCGCGAGGCGACCCCGCTCGGCCGCGGGCTCAGCCACCGAGTAGTCGATGGCGATCTTCTCGAGCAGTGGCCAGGTGGCGTCGACGACGTCGTCGCGGTCGGGGGTGTCCCACGCCTCAGCGATGCGAATGAGGCCGTGGTGCAGGGCCGGCCGGGTTTCCGCCAGCTGGGCCAGCAGCACATCGGCGCGCGCGATGAACATGCCGGCGTTCCAGAAGTACTCACCCGAGGAGACGTAGGCCGACGCGGTGGCGAGATCGGGTTTCTCGACGAAGCAGTCGACGAGCTGGGCGTGGGGTGCCCCCTCGACGGCGAGCGCCGCCCCCGACTTGATGTAGCCGAACCCGGTCGCCGGCTCGGTGGGGGCGATGCCGATCGTCGTGATGTACCCGGCGTTCGCGACGGCGACCGCCTCGGACACGATGCGGCGGAATGCCGGCGCATCCCCAATGACGTGGTCGGCGGCGAACGAGCCGACGATGACGTCGGGGTCGCGGCGGTGCAGGATCGCCGCGGCGAGCCCGATCGCGGCCGACGAGTCTTTGGGCTCGCTCTCGAGCACGATGTTGGCCTCGGTCAGTTCGGGCAGCTGCTCAATGACCGCCACGCGGTGGGCCCGGCCCGTCACGACCATGATGTTGTCGGCACCACTCAGGGGCTGCAGCCGGTTCCAGGTGTCGCGCAGCAGCGTGTGGCCGCTGCCCGTGAGGTCGTGCAAGAACTTCGGCGCCTCCGCCCGCGAGAGGGGCCAGAGGCGAGACCCGACACCGCCCGCCGGGATGATCGCGTGGAAGTGCGGCAGCGTCTCGTCGGGCGCGGTCATGTCCGTCACCCTACCGCCCGCCCGTGGCCATCCGGGGTTCACGCGATGGCCACGCGACGTCCGTACCGTCGGCAGCAGCCACGGGAGGGATGGAGCACGGCCATGCGCGTCGCGATCGTCACCGAAAGTTTTCTGCCCACCGTCAACGGCGTCACCACCTCGGTGGCCCGCGTGCTTGAGCATCTTGAGCGCCGCGGACACGAGGCCCTCGTCATCGCCCCGGCGTGCGGGGCGCCGCGCACCTTCGCCGGAGCCCCCGTCATCGAGGTGCCGAGCGCGCCGTATCGGGCCTTCCCCGTCGGATTGCCGACCCCCACCGTGCAGCGCGCGCTCGCCGACTTCGGCCCCAACGTGCTGCACGCGGCCAGCCCCTTCCTCTTGGGGGCAAGCGCGATCGGCGCCGCGCACCGGCTGGGCGTTCCGAGCGTCGCCGTGTTTCAGACCGACCTCGCCGGATACGCGCGACGCAACCGGCTCGCCGCCGCCAGTCGCTTCGCCTGGAAGGTCGTCGCCTGGGCGCACGAGAAGGCCGACCTCACGCTCGCCCCGTCCTCCGTCGCGCTCGCCGATCTGGAGCGCGCCGGCATCGCCCGACTCGACCGCTGGGGCCGCGGGGTCGACCTCGACGGCTACCACCCACGCAACCGCACCCGCCCGACGGCGTGCGCACTGCGCGAGCGGCTCGCCCCAGCCGGTGAGCTGCTCGTCGGCTACGTCGGCCGCCTCGCCCCCGAGAAACACGTCGAACGACTGCGCGTGCTCGCGGGGCTGCGCGGCGTGCGGGTCGTGGTTGTCGGCGACGGGCCCAGCATGGGCTCGGTGCGCCGCGAACTCTCTGGGCTCGACGCGGTGTTCCTCGGCCAGCTGACCGGGGAGGCGCTGGCCGACGCCTACGCCGCACTCGACGTCTTCGTCCACACCGGCACGGAAGAGACCTTCGGCCAGACCATTCAGGAAGCGCAGGCCTCGGGCCTGCCCGTCGTCGCGCCCCGCGCGGGTGGGCCGATCGACCTGATCGACGACGGCGTGACGGGGTTGTTGACCGAGCCCGAGCATCCGGAATCGATTCGGGATGCGGTGGGCGCTCTGATCGCGGATCCCACCGCCCGCGCGCGCATCGGCGAGGCGGGGCGCCGCGCGGTGCTCGGCCGCACCTGGGAGTCGCTCGGAGACCAGCTGATCGCCCACTACGAGCGCACGGTCGCCCGCGTTGCGGAGCGGCGCGAGGCGCCCTCGCTGGCCGCGCCGCGCTAAGGGGCAACGCGCACGGCGCTACGGCTGAGCACTCAGAAAAGTACGCCTACACTGAACACACAATCGGCGGCCACCAGTCGAGAACAGCAATCACCGGAGCCGGCGCTTCGCGCGTCGACCATTCCGCCCCTGAGGAGGGTTTCTCGTGCCAGCGAAGGTAACGGGAGCTGAGGGCACAGCTGCCTCAGCAACCACGTCCGTACCCGAACCCCGCCGATCGGTCTTATCGACCGGCACCCTGTACCGCGGCCGCGAGGGCATGTGGTCGTGGGTCCTGCACCGCATCACCGGTGTGGCGATCTACTTCTTCCTGCTCGTGCACATTCTCGACACGGCGCTCATTCGCGTCAGCCCCGAGGCCTACAACGCGGTGATGGAGTCGTACAAGAACCCCGTCATGGGCATCGGCGAGCTGTTCCTCGTCGGCGCCGTCGGCTTCCACGCCCTGAACGGTCTGCGCATCATCCTGGTCGACTTCTGGAAGGTCGGCACGCGCCACCACCGGACGATGTTCTGGGGCGTCCTCGGTGTGTGGGCCGTGCTGATGATCGGCTTCACCCCCCGCCACCTGATGAACGTGTTCGGAGGCTGACCATGACTGCAACCATCGACGCACCCCGCAGCCCGTACGCGCAGACGAAGCGCGGCGTCAACTGGGAGAAGTGGGGCTGGATCTACATGCGGGCCTCGGGCATCATGCTCGTCGTCCTCATCTTCGGCCACCTGTTCGTGAACCTCATGACGGGCACGGGCATCAGCCAGATCGATTTCGGCTTTGTCGCCGGAAAGCTCGCCGACCCGTTCTGGCAGATCTGGGACACGCTGATGCTGTGGCTCGCCCTCATCCACGGCGCCAACGGCATGCGCACCCTCGTGAACGACTACGTGTCGCGCCCCGGCACCCGCCGCCTCCTGCACGGTGCACTCGCCGCCTCGACGGTCGTGCTGCTCGTGCTCGGCACCCTCGTCATCTACACCTTCGACCCCTGCCCGGCCGGCGCTGATCCGTCGTTGGTCGCATCCTTCTGTGAGGGCCTGTAAACCATGAGCATCACTGACACGGCTCCGGCGACGCCGGAGGTCTCTACGCACCACCATCAGTTCGACGTCGTCATCGTGGGCGCCGGTGGCGCCGGCATGCGCGCCGCCATCGAGGCGGGCCCGAACGCGAAGACCGCCGTCATCTCGAAGCTCTACCCCACGCGCTCGCACACCGGTGCGGCTCAGGGCGGCATGGCCGCGGCGCTCGCCAATGTCGAGGAAGACAGCTGGGAGTGGCACACCTTTGACACCGTCAAGGGTGGCGACTACCTCGTCGACCAGGACGCGGCCGAGATCCTCGCCAAAGAGGCGATTGACGCGATCATCGACCTCGAGAACATGGGCCTGCCCTTCAACCGCACGCCCGACGGCAAGATCGACCAGCGCCGCTTCGGTGGGCACACCCGCGACCACGGCAAGGCGCCCGTGCGCCGCGCCTGCTACGCGGCCGACCGCACGGGTCACATGATCCTGCAGACGCTGTTCCAGAACTGCGTGAAGCTGGGCATCGAGTTCTACAACGAGTACTACGTGCTCGACCTCGTGATGAGCGAGGTGAACGGTGAGCGCGTCGCCTCGGGCGTCGTCGCCTACGAGCTCGCGACCGGCGACCTGCACGTCTTCCACGCGAAGAGCGTCGTGTTCGCCACCGGTGGCTTCGGCAAGATCTACAAGACCACCTCCAACGCCCACACCCTCACCGGTGACGGCGTCGGCATCATCTGGCGCAAGGGCATTCCGCTCGAGGACATGGAGTTCTTCCAGTTCCACCCGACCGGGCTCGCCGGCCTCGGCATCCTCCTCACGGAGGGTGCGCGCGGTGAGGGCGCGATCCTGCGCAACGCCTCGGGTGAGCGCTTCATGGAGCGCTACGCCCCGACCATCAAAGACCTGGCGCCGCGCGACATCATCTCGCGCTGCATGGTGCAGGAGGTTGCGGAAGGTCGCGGCGCCGGCCCGAACAAGGACTACGTGCTGCTCGACTGCACGCACCTCGGTGCCGAGGTGCTCGAGACGAAGCTGCCCGACATCACCGAGTTCGCCCGCACCTACCTCGGCGTCGACCCCGTGCACGAGCCGGTGCCCGTGATGCCGACGGCGCACTACGCAATGGGCGGTATCCCGACCAACATCAAGGCCGAGGTGCTCAGTGACAACGACACGGTCGTGAAGGGCCTTTACGCCGCGGGCGAGTGCGCCTGCGTGTCGGTGCACGGCTCGAACCGTCTCGGCACCAACTCGCTGCTCGACATCAACGTGTTCGGCAAGCGTGCCGGCCGCTACGCGGTCGAGTACGCGAACGGTGCCGAGTTCGCCCCGCTGCCGGAGGACCCGGCGAAGGAGGTGCGCGAGCTCGTCGAGCGCCTGCGCGGTGCGAACGGTGCCGAGCGCCTCGCAACCCTGCGCAAGACGCTGCAGGAAGAGATGGACAAGAACGCCCAGGTCTTCCGCACGGAAGAGAGCCTCGCGAGCGTCACGCAGACGATCCAGGAGCTGCGCGAGCGGTACCAGAACATCGGTATTCAGGATCGCGGCAAGCGCTTCAACACCGACCTCCTCGAGGCGATCGAGCTGGGCTTCCTGCTCGACATCGCTGAGGTCGTCGTCTACTCGGCCCGCAACCGCAAGGAAAGCCGGGGCGGCCACATGCGCGACGACTTCCCCGACCGCAACGACGCCGACTACATGCAGCACACGATGGCGTACCTCACGGGCGACGCCCACTCTGCCGACGCAAGCGACCACATCCGCATGGACTGGAAGCCCGTCACGATCACGCACTACCAGCCCATGGAGAGGAAGTACTGATGGCGACTGCCGAAGCCGAAGCCCCCGCACAGGAGGTCGGCGCCGTTCAGGCCTTCACCGTCACGCTCATCGTTCGTCGGTTTGACCCCGAGAAGGATGCCGAGCCGTACTGGGAGGACTTCGACGTCGAGATGTACTCGACCGACCGCGTGCTCGATGCCCTGCACAAAATCAAGTGGGATCAGGACGGCACGCTGTCGTTCCGCCGCTCGTGCGCGCACGGCATCTGCGGCTCGGACGCCATGCGCATCAACGGCCGCAACCGCCTCGCCTGCAAGACCCTCATCAAAGACCTCGACGTGACGAAGCCGATCTACGTCGAGGCCATCAAGGGTCTGCCGCTCGAGAAGGACCTCATCGTCGACATGGAGCCCTTCTTCGAGTCGTACCGTGCGGTGCAGCCGTTCCTGATCGCGAGCGACAAGCCCGAGAAGGAGCGGATCCAGACGATCGAGGACCGGGCGCGATTCGATGACACGACCAAGTGCATCCTGTGCGCCGCGTGCACCTCGTCGTGCCCCGTGTTCTGGACCGACGGGCAGTACTTCGGCCCGGCCGCGATCGTGAACGCGCACCGCTTCATCTTCGACAGCCGCGACGAGGCCGCCCAGGTGCGCCTCGACATCCTCAACGACAAGGAAGGCGTGTGGCGCTGCCGCACCACCTTCAACTGCTCGGAGGCGTGCCCCCGCGGCATCGAGGTGACGAAGGCGATCGCCGAGGTCAAGCAGGCGATCCTCACCGGTCGCCCGTAACGCGCGACCCGCGGCACCGCCGCTGCGCGTACAGACGAAACGGGTCCCGAGATCTTTCGGGGCCCGTTTCGCTGTGTCAGGGTGAGATTCATGGATGCGCGCCCCGCCCCCGACAAGGCGGCGCGCGTTCTCGAGGCCCTCGCCGACATCGGCGCGGCCTCGACCCTCGACGACTGGGCAAGGCGCGCCTGCCGGCACCTGCTCGACATAGTGCCCGGGGTGAGCAGCACCTACACCGAGGTCAACACGGCGACGGGGCGCGCGGCGGCCGTCGTGCACCCCGACCCGGGGCTCGCCTGGTTCGCGCAGTGGCGGCCGTTCTTCGGCGAGCACGCGCACGAGAACCCGATCGTTGCGCACATCGAGGCGACGGGCGACGGCTCGGTGGCCACCTGGCTCGACCGCGACCCCGAGCGACGCTTCGAGCGCACCGCGCTCTATCGAGGGTTTTACGTGCCGAACGGTATCCGCTCGCAGATCGGTTTCGCGCTCGCGACCGAGCCGGGCGAGTTCGTCGGCTTCGCGGTCAACCGCGACGGTGGCCACTTCGCGGTCGGCGAGCGAACGACCCTCACGCTGCTGCGCCTGCACCTGCTGAACCTGTACCGGCTGGTCGCCGCGCGCGAGGCCGGGGTCAGCGGGCTGAGTGACGCGCGCGCCGGCGCTCTCGGGCTCACCGCTCGCCAGACCGACGTCGTGCGCCTCGTCGTCGCCGGGCGCACCAACGACCAGATCGCCGCCGAGCTCGGCATTTCGGCGGGCACGGTGCGCAAGCACCTCGAGGCCGTGTTCGGAATGCTCGGGGTCGCCTCGCGCGCCGCCCTCGTCGCGCGCGCCCTCGGCACCGACGCGGCACGCCTGCGCTAGGGCGCGCCGGTCGAGACGGCGGGGCGCGGGCTCAGGGCCCGGGCAACTCGGCGATGCCGGTGTCGAGCACGGTGCCGTCGGCATCGAACGCTGCGAGGTAGACGGTCGCGGCTGACGTCAGCGCGAAACCCGGGCCCTCGCGGCCCGCGACCCCTCCCCCGAGCACGACGGCCGCGTCGGTGCCGCTCCACGCCCAGGTCGGACCGTCGGCCTGGACGACGGTGACGCGGTAGAGCGCGGCGCCGGCGACCTCGTCCCAGGACAGCTCGGGGCGCGCACCCTCCGCGGTGGTGATCTCGATGGCGCCGTCGAACGCGGCGCCCAGGGCATTGGCGGGCGCGGCCCCTGAGGCGCCGGGCGACGGGGGCGGGTCGGCGGGGGCGGCCGGCGCCGAGCATCCGGACAGCGCCGAGAACGCGAGCGCCGCCAGCGCGAGCGCAGCGGCGATGCGACCGGCCCGCTGAGCGCGGGTGGGGCGCGCGCGGTCTACCGCGCTCACAGCTCCTCCGCCAGTTGGTCGGCGAGCGCCAGATCGCCGAGCGCAGCGGCCGCCATGATGAGGGGAAACAGGATGCTCGCGTCGCCGTCGGCGCCGACCGCCGCCTCCGCGACCAGCGCGGCCAGGGCATCCGCGAACTCGGCGTCGGCGCTCACGAGCCCGCCGCGCACCGCCGCCTCGACGAGGTCGGCGATGACGCTCGCCTCGAGCGGCTCGCCCGAGGCGGCGATGCTGTCGCGGATGGCGTCGATGAGCGCCGTCAGCCCGCCCGAGATGCCGAGCCCATACTCGCCGAGGTTCGGGCAGCCGGGCAGGGTGAGCCCGCTGATCAGCAGCTCGGCCTCAAACACCTGGCTGCGCAGCACGTCGACCGCCTCGAGCGCCGACAGGCGCCCCTCACGCACGGCGGCGGTGGTCTCGGCCAGCGTGTCGAGCGAGCGCCGCAGGCTCTGCACGAGTTCGCCCGGGTCTGCTCCGGCGATCGCGCGGGAGATTGCGAGGAAGCGGGCCTCGGCCACCGCCTGCTCCGAGAATCCCGGGGAGGCAGCCGCGACGGCGGCGAGACCCGCCACGACGCCGCGCCACTCCCCCTCGACCACGCCGCACGTGCGGCTCTGCGCGATGAGGGGTAGCGCGTCGTCGAGAGGAACGTCGATGGGGGGCGGGGGAAACGGCAGCGCCTGCCCGTCGATGAGCACGTTCGACCACTGCGCCTGAGCGTTCGCGCGCGCGATCGTGACCTGGCCGCCGCTCGCGCGGGCCTCGCCGTCGACCGTGATCGTCAGGTCGGCCGAGCCGGTGATGCCGCCCGCCGAGATGCCGCTGCCGGAGAGCGTGTACAGGTAGGCGACGAAGGCGGGCTCGGCGCCCTCGCCCACCGTGATGTCGAAGGTGCCGGTGAGCTCACCCGTCGCCTCGGCCGAGGTGACGTCGCCGCCCGAGCCGCTGGCGGCACGACCCCCCTCGAGGATCACCGTGTAGTCGCCGTCGGGCCAGGCGAGGCCCGAATCGGGCGGCGCGGTTGCGCTGCCGGCGACGAGCGCGGTCAGCACCGCAACCGCAGGCGCGGCGGCGACCGCCCCGAGAGCGCGAGCGGGCGTCGAGGACATGTGTCGAGCATCCGCGTGGCGACGGAGACGCGCCATACGCCGTTCGACCCGGTCGCGCCACGCCTGAATCGCGCCCGAGAATCGGCAGCGGCGGCGGGCGGGTGCGCCCGCCCGCTCGCTAGGGTGGCGGGATGCGCGCCGAGCCCGACGAGACCCGCACTGACCGCGACGGCAGCGACAGCAGCGAGAACAGCGACAGCGAGCAGACCGGCATCAAGGCGAAGGTCATGCCGATCGTGTCGAAGGTGCAGTCGTCGCGGGCCGTGCGCTCGCTCCAGCGATTCACCGCAACATCGGGGCCGATCCTCGCGTCGGGCCTCGCCTACCAGCTGCTGTTTGCCGCGTTCGCGGGCATCTGGGTGGGCTTCGCGATCTTCGGCTCGATCGTGTCGGGCAACATTGGGCTGCGCGCGAGCATCATCACCACGCTCGATCAGACGATTCCTGGGCTCATCGACGACGGCAACGGCGGCGGCGCGATTGACCCGCAGATTCTGCTGGATGCGCGCATTCTGGGGCTCGCCGGGGTCATCGCGCTTGTCGGCCTGCTCGTCACGGCGCTCGGTTTCTTGAACTCGGCGCGCAGCGCGACGCGCCAACTGTTCGACCTGCCGCCCGCCCCCGAGAACTTCGTGCTCGCGCGGCTGCGCGACCTCGGGCTAGCCGTCGGATTCGGCGTGCTCATCGTCGTCTCGGCCGTGCTCAGCGTCGTGGGCACCCAGGCGACCGAGTTCTTGCTCGAACTCATCGGTATCGACGACTCGACGCTCGCCCGCGTCGCCGGCCGCATCGTCACCCTCGCGGTGATGTTCGCGCTCGACGCGGTCGCGCTGGCAGCCCTGTTCCGCATCCTGAGCGAGGTGCGCATCCCGTGGCGGCACCTGCGACAGGGCGTCGTCATCGGCGCCGTCGGGCTGGGCCTGCTGAAGGTCGGAGGTTCGCTGCTGCTCGGCGGCGCATCGTCGAACCCGCTGCTCGCGTCGTTCGCCGTGATTCTGGGTCTCTTGATCTGGTTTAACTTCGTGTGCCAGGTGATCCTCATCACCGGCGCGTGGATCGCCACCAGCGTGAAAGACGAGGGCGTCATCCTCGACGACGCCGTGTTCGAGGCGCGGCTCGAGGCGGCGCGCGCGCTCGTCCGCGAGCACGGCATGGGCGACAGCGACGAGGATGCTCCCCGCGGCTTCTTCGCGCGCCTAAAGCGCCGCTTCGCCCGCCGCGCGTAAGGGCGCTGTCTCGGATGCACGGCTCGGCGAAAGCTGTCAGTGGCCGCTTCTAGGATGGCCCGTATGCCCCGCATCAGAGTCGCCAGCGTCAACGTCAACGGTGTTCGCGCCGCCTACCGGAAGGGCATGGGCGACTGGCTCGAGGCCGCCGACGTCGACGTACTGGCGCTCCAAGAGGTGCGGGCTGAGACGAGCGACCTCGTGCCGCTGCTCGGCGAAAGCTGGCACGTGCTGCACGACGCCGCGACCGCGAAGGGCCGCGCCGGCGTCGCCATCGCCACTCGCGAGCCGGTCGACGTGCACCGCATCGAGCTGGGCCCGCCCGATTTCGACTCCGCGGGCCGCTGGCTCGAGGCCGACGTCGTCGTGGGCGACGTGACGCTCACCGTGGTGAGCTGCTACGTGCACTCCGGCGAGGCCGACACCCCCAAGCAGGAGGAGAAGTGGCGGTTTCTCACCGCCATGGAAGAGCGCCTGCCGCAGCTGGCTGCGCACGCCGAGTACGCCGTCGTGGTGGGCGACCTCAACGTGGGCCACCGCGAGCTCGACATCAAGAACTGGCGCGGCAACCGCAAGCGGGCGGGCTTCCTGCCGCGCGAGCGCTCGTACTTCGACCGATTCCTGGCACCCGCGGGCGAGCCCGTCGAGTGTGTCGACGGCACCACCGGTACCGGGCTCGGCTGGGTCGACGTCGGGCGGCAGTTCGCCGGCGAAGTCGAAGGGCCCTACACCTGGTGGTCAAACCGCGGCCAGGCGTTCGACAACGACACCGGCTGGCGCATCGACTACCACCTGGCGACGCCCGCGCTCGCCTCCACGGTCAGCGCGTACCGCGTCGACCGGGCCCCCTCGTACGACACGCGGTGGAGCGACCACGCCCCCGTCGTCGTCGACTACCAGCTGTAAGCGCGTCAACCGGCACCGAACATCCCTGGAACAATTGAGACCATGAGTCGTCCCCGCCTGTTTTCTGGCATGCAGCCGTCCGCGTCGAGCCTGCACCTCGGCAACTACGCCGGGGCTCTGCTGCAGTGGCGCGAGATGCAGACGACCCACGACGCCGTGTTCTGCGTCGTCGACCTGCACGCGATCACCGTGCCGCAAGACCCCGCAGAGCTGCGCGAGCGCACGCGCCGCACCGCCGCGCAGTACATCGCCGCCGGCATCGACCCCGAGCACTCGACGCTGTTCGTGCAGTCGCACGTGCGCGCGCACGCTGAGCTCGCCTGGGTGCTCAACACCATCACGGGCTTCGGCGAGGCGTCGCGTATGACGCAGTTCAAAGACAAGTCGGCTCGTTCAGGCACCGACGCAGCCTCGGTCGGGCTCTTCACGTACCCGATCCTGCAGGCAGCCGACATTCTGCTGTACGACGCGGCCGTCGTGCCCGTCGGCGAAGACCAGCGGCAGCACATCGAGTTGACCCGCGACCTCGCGGCGCGCTTCAACTCGCGCTTCGGTGACACGCTCGTCGTGCCCGAGGTGCGCATCCTGAAAGAGACGGCGAAGATCTACGACCTGCAGAACCCGGGGTCGAAGATGTCGAAGTCGGGCGAGAGCCCCGCTGGCATTCTCTGGATGCTCGACGACGACAAAGCGCTGACGAAGAAGATCAAGTCGGCCGTCACCGACTCTGACGGAGTCGTGCGCTACGACCCCGAGTTGAAGCCCGGGGTGTCGAACCTCCTGTCGATCCTCGCGATTTTGTCGGGGCGCCCGGTCGCCGAGGTCGAAACCGACTTCGACGGGCTGCAGTACGGGGCCCTCAAAGGTGCCGTGGCTGAGGCCGTGGTCGAAGAGTTCCGGCCGATCCGCGCGCGCACGCTCGAACTGCTCGACGACCCCGCCGAGCTCGACCGACTGCTCGCGATCAACGCCGGGCGCGCGGAAGAGATCGCCGACGCGACGCTGCGTCGCGTGTACGACGCGGTCGGCTTCCTTCCGCGCGGCTAGGGGCGCGATCGTGCAACCGGTCACGCTGACGACGGAGCGATTTGTGCTCTCGACGCCCAGAGCATCCGACGTTGATGCGGTGTTTGCGGCGTGCACCGACCCCGAACTGCAACGCTTCGTTCCCGTACCCGTGCCATATGAGCGCGAGCACGCGGAAGGCTTCGTGCTCGGCATGGTGCCGGCCTGGTGGCGGGATGACGTCGAGTACGTCTTCGGCATTCGCGAGACGGCGGATGCGCCGCTCATCGGCGTGGTCAGCTGGCAGCGCGCCGCCGGTTTCGTCGGCTACTGGCTGGATGCCGCCCACCGCGGGCGGGGCGTCATGACGGAGGCCCTCCGGGCGCTCGTCGACTGGGTATTCAGGCACGACGTCGACGAGCTCCGGTGGGAGGCGTCGGCCGGAAACGTGGGCTCAGCGGTCGTCGCGCAGCGGGTGGGATTCCGCTGGGGTGGTGTCGCGCCCATCTCGGCCGTTCGCCCCGGCGAAGAGCCCACCGGGTGGCACGCGGTGCTGCGGCGGGCCGACCTCGGGACGGTGCAGCCGCGCGAGGCATGGCCTGTGTTGAGCGGCGCGTGAGCATGGAGCCGGGCATGGGCCCGGGCATTTCGGTCGTGCTATTCGACCTCGACGACACGCTGATGGCGCACAGTGCGGCCGTCGACCACGCCATCGATCGGGCGCAGCGCGGCGCCGGGGCCCTGGCGGCATCCGGTGCGGCGGGCGCTGACGCGGGCGGCTTCGTCGCGTTCGCGGCCGACGATCCCGGCTCGGTGCGCGCCCGGTGGCGCGAGCTTGAAGAGCGTCACTACGCGCGGTACCTGAGCGGCGAGCTCGACTTCCTCGGGCAGCGCATCTGGCGGGCGCGCGAAGTGCTCGCCCCGTACGGGGTCACCCTCGACGACGAGGCGGCGCTGCGCTGGTTCGCCGAATATGTGCGCGGCTACGAGGAGGGCTGGGCCCTCTACGACGACGCGCTGCCCGCACTCGACACCATTGAGCGCGCCGTTCCCGGCGTGCGGTTCGGCATCATTACGAACGGCGACCTCACCATCCAGGCCGGCAAACTGCACCGCATCGCCCTGTGGGACCGCCTCGAGCTCACACCGGTGCGCGCCGACGGCTCCGTCGATGAGCCCGCGCGGTCAGGGCGCCTCATCACCTCGGCCGAGCTCGGCGTCGCGAAGCCCGACCCAGCCATCTTTGCGGCAGCGGCGAGCGCGTTTGGGGTGAGCGCGGCGTCCTGCCTGTACGTCGGCGATCGGCTGACGACCGACGCGGTCGGGGGTGCCGCCGCCGGCATGCGTGGGGTCTGGCTCGCCCGCCCCGACCGCAACCTGACGGCGGCGGCCGCCGACGCCCGGGATGCGCGCGTTGCCCGCGCGCTCGACGCCGATGCGGTCAATGCCGCGGCGAACAGGCCCGATGCGGTCAACGGTGAGGCGATAAGGGTCGGCGCAGTCGGCGTAAATGCGGTCAGCGCTGAGGCCGACGCGCACGCGGCGACCGCAACGCTGCCGGGTGCTGCGGCGCCAAGTGGTGACACCGTGCCCGCGGGTGTAACCCGCATCGCCTCGCTCGCCGAGCTGCCCGCCCTGCTGGCCTAAAGCACCACCTGACACATGTGTGGGCCCCATGGGAGCCAGTTTGGTCACCAGGCGGCGAATTGATGTGGCTCCCGTCCATGAAACGGCCTCCAACTGAATGGCTAGTAGCCCGGCGCAGGGCGAGGCGGGGCGGGCGCGGTGGGGCGGGCGCGGTGGGGTCAGCAGCGGCGGGGCGGACAGGGCGGGGCGGACAGGGCGGGGCGCGCAGTCGTCGTGTGCACGGCAGTCCCCGCACACCCCGCGCACGCAAGCGGGCGGGAAGCCGAAGCTTCCCGCCCGCCGTGCCCCGCCGCTACCACCACAGCGGGGCGATGTGACGTGCCAGCGTCACGCGTGACGACTAGTTGACGTCGTCGTCGACCCAGTCGAACGTCTTCGTCACGGCCTTCTTCCAGTTGCGCAGCTGACGCTCGCGCTCGGAGTCGTCCATGTTGGGCGTCCAGCGCGAGTCCTCCTGCCAGTTCTGGCGCAGCTCGTCAAGCGAGCTCCAGACCCCGGTGGCGAGACCCGCGGCGTAGGCCGCACCGAGCGCGGTGGTCTCGGCGACGACGGGACGCACGACGGGCACACCGAGGATGTCGGCCTGGAACTGCATGAGCGTGTTGTTCGCGATCATGCCGCCGTCGACCTTCAGCTCGGTCAGGTCGACGCCCGAGTCGGCGTTGACCGCGTCGAGCACCTCGCGGGTCTGGAAGGCTGTCGCCTCAAGGGCCGCGCGAGCGATGTGCCCCTTGTTCACATAGCGGGTGAGGCCCACGAGGGCACCACGCGCATCCGACCGCCAGTAGGGCGCGAACAGACCCGAGAACGCCGGCACGAAGTAGGCGCCACCGTTGTCGTCGACCGTCTTCGCCAGCTCTTCGACCTCGGGGGCCGAGCTGATGATGCCGAGGTTGTCGCGCAACCACTGGATCAGCGAGCCCGTGACCGCGATCGACCCCTCGAGCGCGTAGTGCGGCTTGTCGTCGCCCAGCTTGTAGCCGAGGGTCGTGAGCAGGCCGTTCTTCGAGTGCACGATCTCTTCGCCGGTGTTGAAGATCAGGAAGTTACCGGTGCCGTAGGTGTTCTTCGACTCGCCGGTGTCGAACGCCGCCTGGCCGAAGGTGGCCGCCTGCTGGTCGCCGAGGATGCCCGCGACGGGAACCTCGCGCAACAGCGACGACGAGTGCACGTGGCCGTAGACCTCGCTCGACGAGCGAATCTCGGGCAGCATCGACGCCGGCACGTTGAACGCCTCGAGGATCGAGTGGTCCCACTGCAGGGTCTCGAGGTCCATGAACAGCGTGCGCGAGGCGTTCGTCACGTCGGTCGCGTGCACGCCGCCGTCGGTGCCGCCGGTCAGGTTCCAGAGCACCCAGGTGTCGGTGGTGCCGAACATGAGGTCGCCGGCATCGGCCTTCTCGCGCGCGCCCTCGACGTTCTCGAGGATCCACACGATCTTGGTGCCCGAGAAGTAGGTCGCGAGCGGCAGACCCACGGTCTTCTTGAAACGCTCGACGCCGCCGTCGGCCGCGAGGCGGTCGACGATCGACTGGGTGCGGGTGTCTTGCCACACGATGGCGTTGTAGACGGGCTCGCCCGTGTTGCGGTCCCACACGACCGCGGTCTCGCGCTGGTTGGTGATGCCGACCGCCGCAATCTCGTGGCGGGTTAGGTTCGCCTTCGAGAGCGCCGAACCGATGACCTCTCGGGTGTTGTTCCAGATCTGCTTCGGGTCGTGTTCGACCCAGCCCGCCTTCGGGAAGATCTGTTCGTGCTCCATCTGCCCGGTCGAGACGATCGAGCCTTTCTTGTCGAAGATGATGGCGCGGGTCGACGTGGTGCCCTGGTCAATTGCGAGGACGTAGTCAGCCATAGTTCTTTCACTCCTTTGTTGAGAATGGCGATGCTGGTGAGAATGGCGATGCGGTGGCCGCCGTCGTGACGGCCGTCGGGGGGTCGGGCGCGCATCCCCCTGGTGGCCGGATGCGCGCCCCGCGAATTACAGAACGGGAAGCAGCGCCGTCGCGGCGACACCCGCCAGGGCGCCACCGATGAGCGGGCCGACGATCGGCACCCACGAGTACGACCAGTCGCTCGAGCCCTTGCCCTTGATGGGAAGCAGCGCGTGCGCGATGCGGGGGCCGAGGTCACGGGCCGGGTTGATGGCGTACCCGGTGGGGCCACCGAGCGAGGCACCGATACCGACAACGAGCAGGGCGACAGGCAGCGCGCCCAGCGCGGCGAGGCCGGCCGGTTCGGCGCGACCGAAGCCGATCACGACGAAGACGAGCACGAACGTGCCGAGGATCTCGGTGATCGTGTTCCAGCCGTAGCTGCGGATCGCGGGGCCGGTCGAAAAGACCGCGAGCTTCGTGCCAGCGTCGGTCTCGGCGTCGAAGTGCTTCTTGTAGCCGAGGAACACGAGGATCGCGCCGATGAACGCACCGAGCAGCTGCGCACCCATGTACAGCAGGATCGAGCCGATGCCCACGGGCACGCCCGGGGCGAACTCATCAAGCCCACTGGTGAACAGGCCGATGGTGACGGCGGGGTTCAGGTGGGCACCGGACGCGTAGGCGACCGTCACACCGGCGAAGACCGCGAGGCCCCAGCCGAAGTTGATCAGCAGCCAGCCGCCGCCAAAGCCCTTGTTCTTGGCGAGGATGACGTTCGCGACGACACCACCACCGAGAAGGATAAGCATCGCCGTACCGACGACTTCTGACACGAATACTGTTGTGAGATTGTCCACGTTGACCTGTCCTCATCGTGTGTTGGGGGTGAACCCTTCGGCCGGGGAGACCGAGGGGGATGCCCGTCAGCGCTAGCTGTGGGGGCGACCCGCTGCGGCAACGGCGCCGCCTCGGGAGATCGGGGGATGCGCGCGATGTTCCCCGCGCATCCGTTCGCGACGCGCGGTCATCGCGCTCCTGCCGCCTCGGCGCTCGTCTCAACGCCGTGCACGTCGGCGAGGTACGCCGCCGCCTGATCGATGTGCGCCTCGCGCTCGTCGGCGCTCCAGCCGAGAACGTCGGCGGCGATGTCGGCGAGTTCGGCGAGCACGCTTCCGGTGACCGCACCGACGAACGCCATCGAGGTGCGGCGCAGCACGATGTCGGTCAGCCGCACCACCTGCTCGGTCGAGATGAGGTGGGCGATCTCGGCGCGCGTGTACTCGGGTGCCGACACGAGCGGGGTGTCGTCGCCCGCGGCGAAGCTGGCGATCATCGCCTCGGCGCTCGTGCCGTAGCGGTCGAGCAGGGTGGCGGCGCGCTCTCGGCCGATCGCCTTACCGTGGGTTGCCAGCCACGCGTCACGCTCGGAGTCGGTGGTCGGGTAGCCGACGGCACCGCCAATCAGACGCCCGTCGGTCGAGACCACGCGGTCGACGCCGAGGATGTCGAGCACCTGGTTGCTGAGCTGCTCGCCGAGCGCACGGAAGGTGGTCCACTTGCCGCCGACGAGGCTGAGCACGGGAGTGCCGTGCAGTTCGCCCTGTTCGACGCGGTAGTCGCGTGAGATCTGGCCGGTGGAGTCGGCGTCTTGGCGCGGCAGCGGACGCACTCCCGAGAAGCGGAAGACAATCTGCGAGCGGTCGACCGCGATCGTCGGGAACACGTGGTTCACCAGCTCGAAGAAGTAGTCGACCTCTTCCTCGGTGCAGCGGATCGGCTCGTTCATGTCGTGCGGCAGGTCGGTGGTGCCGAGCAGCACGCGCCCCTTCAGCGGGTAGATGAGCACGATGCGGCCGTCGGTGAACTCGAAGAAGATCTCGCGGCCGTTGCACGCCTCGTACAGCTCGGGGTGGTCGAGCACGACGTGCGAGCCCTTCGTGCCGCCCATGTAGCTCGAGTCGTTGCCGAGTGCCTTGTTGGTGAGGTCGGTCCAGGGGCCCGAGGCGTTGACCACGAGGGTGGCGGTGAGGTCGAATTCGTCGCCCGTGGTGACGTCGCGCAGCCGTACGCCGTTTTCGGTCATGTCGACCGCTTCGACGTAGTTGGCGGCCCGGGCGTTGTCGCCGGCGGCGAGGCCGTCGTTCAGCACGTCGAGGGCGAGACGCTCGGGGTCATGCATCGAGGCGTCGTAGTAGGTGGCCGTGTACTTCACGTCGTCGCGCAGCTTCGGCAGCAGCTCTTTCGACGCCTTCGCCCCGCGGAACTGGTGGCGCGGCACGCGCCCCCCATCACGCGAGAAGGTGTCATACATCGTGAGGCCGGCCTTGATGAGCACCGCCCCGCGCTCTTTCTTGGCGCCGCCCTTAAAGCCGATGAAGCGGAAGGGCGCCGACAGGATGCTCGAGAAGGTCGAGAAGATCGGGATCGTTGTGGGAAGCGGGCGCACGTAGTGCGGCGCGAGCCGCAAGAGCGCATTGCGCTCGTGAACCGACTCTTGAACAAGTCGGAACTCGCCGTTCTCGAGGTAGCGAATGCCGCCGTGGATCATGTGCGACGAGGCGGCGGAGGCCCCCGAGACGTAGTCGTCTCGCTCGACGAGCACGACGTTGATGCCCTGCAGGGCGAGGTCGCGGAAGGTGGCAATGCCGTTGATCCCCCCACCGATGATGAGTACGTCGGCGGTCGGGCGCTCGCGAAGAGCGGCGACGGCGGAGCGGGGGGCTGACGTCGGTGTCGGCATGCGGATCGACCTCGAATCTGCGGGTTGGGGGCGGTGTGCCTTGCGTCAATGGTCACCACGCCGCAGACTCGACGGCAAACGAAGTGCACGAATGTGCAACTGGGAGGTAGCTGAGTGAACTCCACGACTGGGGCGAGTGCGCGCGCCAGAGCGGCCGTGAGAGCCGCCCACCTCTACTACTTGCAAGACTGGACGATGGATGCGATCGCGCGCGATCTCAGCACCTCGCGATCCAGCGTTTCCCGGCTACTTTCCTACGCTCGCGAGGTTGGCCTCGTCGATATCCGCGTGCGCTCGCTCGCCGAATTGACCGCGCGAGACGAGGAAGACCTCGGCAGACGGTTCGGTCTCACCGCGCGCGTCGTAGCGATGCCCGCTACTGTCGCCGGCGCGGACCGTCAAGAGGCGGTCGCGGCCTTCGCTGCACGTTTTCTCAGCACGGTTTTCGACTCGAATATGACCCTCGGGGTGGCCTGGGGCTCGACGATGGGGTCAATCAGCCGCCACATCGTGCCGAAAGAGACCCACAACAGCGACATCGTTCAACTGAACGGCGCCGGCAACCCGCACACGACGGGCATCGACTACGCCTCCGAGATCTTGCGGCGCTTCTCGGAGGCGTATTCGGCGAGGCTCCAGCAGTTTCCGGTGCCGGCCTTCTTCGACTCGGCCGAGACGCGCGAGATGCTGTGGCGCGAGCGCTCGACCCGCCGCGTGCTGGAGCTGCAGTCGCACCTCGACATTGCCCTGTTCGGCATCGGCTCACCGTTTGCGAACATTCCGAGCCACGTCTACATCGGCGGCTACCTCGACGAGGCCGACTATCGCTCGCTCGAACGCCAGGGCGTCATCGGCGACGTCGCGACAGTGTTCTTCCGCCCGGATGGCTCCTCCGACGGCATCGAGCTGAACCGGCGCGCGACGGGGCCAGACTTCGACACGCTGCGGCGCATCCCCCGCCGCATTTGCGTCATCGCCGACGCCTCGAAGCTTCCGGCGCTGCACGGGGCGCTGCGCGCGGGCCTCATCACCGACCTGATCCTCGACGACGCCAGCGCGAAAGAACTGCTGGAGCGGGTCGAGGAGTTCCCAGCCACCGTCCGGGAATAACCCAGGGCGCACCCTGTTGGATACCCTGATAGCTGTAACGCGCTCCGGGGTCGGTGAAAGTCCGAGCCGGCGGTCATAGTCCGCGACCCGGCGCCGCGCATCCACCAGGATGCGCGGGGTCGGTTGAGCCGGTGAAATTCCGGCACCGACGGTGAAAGTCCGGATGGGAGGAGCGCGCGTGCACGGGCGTTCGCGCCTGCGCACGCGACCCCGGATGCGCCCGACCACACGAAACGGCCCCGGGATGACCACCACCGCGCACCGCGCCCCAGACACCGCCATCGAGGCGGCCATGCGGCGCGCCCTCGCGATCGCGGCCAACGGCCCTGCGCCCGGCGTGAACCCGCAAGTGGGGTGCGTGCTGCTGGATGCCCATGGCGAGACGGTCGCGGAAGGCTGGCACCGCGGCGCGGGTACTCCGCACGCGGAGGTCGACGCCCTGTCGAAGCTCGCCGACGCCTCCGGCCTCACCGCCGTCGTGACCCTCGAGCCCTGCAACCACACGGGTCGCACCGGGCCCTGCGCCGAAGCCTTGATCGCCGCTGGCGTCGCCCACGTCGTGTACGCGGTGGCTGACCCCGGTGTCGTCGAGGGGGGCGGCGCCGAGCGCCTGCGGGCTGCGGGCATCGGCGTGACCGCCGGTGTGCTCGCCGACGAGGCCGAAGAGTTGTTGCGCCCGTGGCTCGTGAGCGCCCGGCTCGGGCGCCCGTTCGTCACGGTGAAGTGGGGCGCGACCCTCGACGGTCGCGCGGCGGCCGCCGACGGCACCAGTCAGTGGATCACGGGCGCCGCGTCACGCCAGCGCGTGCACGAGCAGCGCGCCGCGCACGACGCCATCGCGGTCGGCACCGGCACCGTGCTCGCGGACGACCCCAGCCTGACCGCTCGCGGTGAGGGCGGCGAACTGCTGCCCGCGCAGCCGATTCCCGTCGTCTTCGGCGAGCGCCCCGTGCCCGACGGCGCCCTGTTGCGCCAGCACCCCGCCGGGCTCATCGAGCTCGGGCACCGCGACATTCCTCGGGCCCTCGACGAACTGTTCGCGCGCGGCATCCGTCGCCTCTTCGTCGAGGGTGGGCCGACGCTCGCGAGCGCCTTCATCCGCGCCGGCCTCGTCGACGAGTACCTCATCTACCTCGCCCCGCTGCTGCTCGGCGGCCCAAAGACGGCGATCGACGACCTTGGAATCGCGACCATGCGCGACGCGCGCCACCTCAGCATCCACCGAATCGACACCCTGGGCGACGACCTGCTTGTCATCGCCCGCCCCGCGAAGGAGCAGTAACCGATGTTCACGGGAATCATCGAAGAACTGGGCGAGATCGTCGCCCTCAGCTACGCAGACGACGGCTCGGCCCGCATCACCGTGCGCGGTCCGCTCGCCGTCAGCGACGCCAAGAGCGGCGACTCGATCAGCGTCTCGGGGGTGTGCCTGACGGCCGTCGAGCTCGACCCCGAGCACTTCAGCGCCGACGTCATGGGCCAGACCCTCGCGATGTCGAACCCCGAGCAGTGGGCGGTCGGCCGCACCGTCAACCTCGAGCGTGCCGCTGCCGTGAACGACCGCCTCGGCGGACACATCGTGCAGGGTCACATCGACGGCACGAGCCGCGTCATCGACATTCGCGACGAGGGCACCTGGCGCGTCATTCGCTTCAGCCTTGACGCGGCCCACGCGCCGCTCGTCGTCGACAAGGGCTCGATCGCCATCGACGGCATCTCGCTCACGGTGAGCGCGGCGGGCGACGACTGGTTCGAGGTGTCGCTGATCCCCGAGACCCTGACGCGCACCACCCTCGGCGCACGCCAGCTCGGCGAGCTCGTCAACATCGAAACTGACATTCTTGCCCGCCACGTCGCGCGACTCGCGCGCTTCGGGTTCAGCGTGACCGCCGGCGACACCGACGGCGCGTACGCCGTCGATAACGGAAGGAGCGACGCATGAGCATCGCGAGCATCCCCCAGGCCCTCGCCGAACTGCGCGCCGGCCGCCCCGTGCTGGTCGCCGACGACGAAAGCCGCGAGAACGAGGGCGACGTCATCATCTCGGCCGAGCTCGCGACCCCCGAGTGGATCGCGTGGACGGTGCGCCACACGAGCGGCTTCCTCTGCGCGCCGATGACAAACGCCATCGCCGACCGGCTCGAGCTGCCGCTGATGGTGACCAACAACGAAGACTCGCTGCGCACGGCGTACACCGTCACGGTCGATGCGGCGAGCGGCGTCACCACCGGCATCAGCGCTCGCGACCGCGCCCACACGCTGCGCGTGCTCGCGAACCCCGAGGCAACCCCGACGAGCGTCATTCGCCCCGGTCACATCCTGCCCCTGCGCGCCGTCGACGGCGGTGTGCGGCAGCGCCCCGGCCACACCGAGGCGGCCGTCGAGCTCATGCGCCTCTCGGGCCTGAGCGAAGTCGCGGCGATCGGCGAACTCGTCGGCGAGGACGGCGACATGATGCGCCTGCCCGAAATGATCGCCTTCGGTCAGGCGGAAGGCGTGGTCGTCATCACCATCGCTGACCTGATCGACTACCTCAACTCGGGTGCCACCGGCGACGAGGTCGACGACGTCACCCCCATCGACGAGGGCAGCTCGGTACGCTTCGAAGTGGCCACGACGGTGCCCACCAACCACGGCCCCTTCTCGATGCGCGCGTACCGCGACCGCAAGACCGGCGCCGACCACGTCGCGATTGTCTCGGGCATGCCGCGCGACGACATGATCGTGCGGGTGCACTCGGAGTGCCTCACGGGCGAGGCCTTTGGCTCGCTCAAGTGTGAGTGCGGCCCCCAGTTGGACGCCGCGCTCGACGTCATCCACCGCCAGGGCGGCGCCGTGCTCTACATGCGCGGGCACGAGGGCCGCGGCATCGGCCTCATCAACAAGCTGAAGGCCTACCGCCTGCAAGAGGACGGCTACGACACCCTCGACGCGAACCTCGCCCTCGGCCTGCCGGCCGACGCACGCGACTACCAGGCCGCGAGCGACATGCTGCGCGACCTCGGCGTCAGCCGCGTGCGACTGCTGTCGAACAACCCCGAGAAGCGGCGCCAGCTGACCCAGTACGGCATCGAGGTCACGGGCCTCGTGCCGCTCGTCGTCGGCGTGGGAGCCGACAACGAGGGCTACCTGAGCGCCAAGCGCGACCGCATGGGCCACGAACTGCCCGACTCGATCACCTCCGCCCCCGTTTTCACCACCTTGGAAGGACGCACCGCATGAGCGGCCACGGCAGCCCCACCCTCTCGATCGACGGCAGCGGCCTGACGGTCGCCATCGTCGCCGGTCTCTGGCACACCGAGATCAGCGACGGGCTCATCGCCGGCGCCCGGCGCACGCTCGAGGCCTCGGGCGCGACGATCGTCGAGTACCGCGTGCCCGGCTCGTTCGAGCTGCCCGTCGCGGCGAAGGCCGCCCTCGACGCGGGGGCCGATGCCGTAGTCGCGCTCGGCGTGATCATCCGCGGCGGCACCCCCCACTTCGAGTACGTCTCGGCCGCGGCGACCGACGGGCTGACCCGCGTGGCGCTCGACACCGGCAAGCCGGTCGGCTTCGGCGTGCTGACGCTCGACGACGAGGCGCAGGGCATCGACCGCGCTGGCCTTCCCGGCTCGCGCGAAGACAAGGGCGCCGAGGCGGCCGAAGCGGCGCTCGCGACCGCGCGGGTGCTCGCCGAGATCCGCGCATAGCCGCGCGGGCATCCATCGTTCGAGGGATGCTCGCAGAGGTGGAACGCCTCGTCTATTCGTTCCAGAAATGGCCCGGTTTGCCGGGCCGTTTCTGCAACGAAATGAGACTTGGGGCAGTTCTGCCGAAATCTGTGGAACCGGTTGCATACTGGCGCCCCGCCGGGTGATACTCCCGTCAGCCGGGGGTTCGCGGCGACGATGAGGTCGCCCCCGCCGGAGCGGGAGACAGCGTATGCACACGCGTTCATTGATCAGAAAAATGGGTGGGCTGCTTCTCGGCCTCGCCCTGCTCGGCGGATTCATCGTTGGGCCTCAGCCGGCCCCGGCGAGCGCCGCCGTCGCCACCAACAACCCGAACTTCAGCGCCAATGTCATGGCACCGCTCGTGGTGAGTGACTGGGGCCAGTTCGGCTCACAGCTGAACACCGTCAAGTCGTACGGCGTCGACGCCGTCACCGTCGACGTGTGGTGGGGCACCGTCGAGGGCGCCGGCGACAACCAGTTCAACTGGAGCTACTACGACCGCATCTTCAGCGAGATCACGAGCCGCGGACTCGACATCGTGCCGATCTTCTCGTTCCACCAGTGCGGCGGCAACGTGGGCGACACCTGCAACATTCCGCTGCCGTCGTGGCTGTGGGGCAAGTACGCCTCAACGAGCTACAACGGCATCGTGCTCGGCACGAACGGCCTGAAGCACCGCAGCGAGCAGGGCAACGTCTCGAACGAGACCGTGCAGGGCTGGGCGACGCCCGTCGTCGCGAACGAGTACCGCGACTTCACGCAGGCCTTCGTCGCCCGCTACGGCACGACGTACGCGAACCGCATGCAAGAGATCAACGTCTCGCTCGGCCCGGCCGGAGAGCTGCGCTACCCCTCGTACAACGGCCACGACTCGGGCACCGGCTACCCGACCCGCGGCGCCCTGCAGGCGTACTCGCCGCTCGCGGTGAAGAGCTTCCAGCAGTTCGCCATCGCCAAGTACGGCACCCTCGCCGGCGTCAATGCCGCCTGGGGTACACAGGTCACCGCGCAGTCGCAGATTCAGCCGCCGAACAACGCCGACTTCTTCTTCTCGTCAGGCGACTACCGCAACACGCAGTACGGCAAGGACTTCATCGACTGGTACAACGGCAGCCTCGTTGACCACGGCGAACGGATGCTCGACACCGTTCTCGCGGCGCTCGGCACCTCCTTCCCCGGCGCCGAGATCGGCTACAAGATTCCCGGCGTTCACTGGTCGATGACCGGGCCGACGCCTCGCGCGGCCGAGGTGGCGGCGGGCCTCGTACAGACGAGCGTCGACATGAACGCCGCATCGACGGGCCGCGGCTACGCGAACATCGTGGGCCTCGCGAACCGCGTGGCCGACAGCGGCCGTGGCGTGATCTTGCACTTCACGTGCCTTGAGTTCAATGACGAGAACTTTGCCCCGCAGTACTCGCAGGCGAAGACCCTCGTCGGCTGGGTCGGTGCTGAGGCGGGTCGCCAGAACGTCGCGATCAAGGGCGAAAACGCGCTGGCCGGCGGCATCACGTCGAACAACGGCTGGGACAACGTCAACCAGGCCTTCGACACCTTCCCCTATATCGGGATGACCGTGCTGCGGGTCGGCGAGGTCGCCTCGGGCACGGGCGCAAGCCGCTACGCACAGTTCATCCAGAAGTACCGGCCGGCAGGCAGCGCGTGGAACTCGCTATACGTGCGCGGCACGAACAACAACTGGTCGCTGTCGACGCCGATGACGAAGTCGGGAGACGTGTGGACGGCGACGAACGTGTCGTTCGGCTCGGCAGCGTCGCAGCGTTTCAAGTTCGACGTGCGCGGCGACTGGAGCCTCAACTATGGCGGCTCGGGCCTTAGCGGCACGGCCGTACAGAGCGGCGGCGACATCGCGGTGCAGTCGAACACGAGCTACACGATCACGTTCAACGAGCGCACGAAGCAATACGCGGCAACCCCGAGTGGCACGACGCAGCCCCCGCCGACCGGCGGCGCCGTGACGATCAAGTTCGCCGAGTGGCAGAGTGCGACGAGCTACTCGCTGCACACCTGGAACGGGCTCTCGGGCACCTTCCCCATGCAGTACGAGGGCTTCATCAACGGCCGCCACTGGTGGACGATCACGGTGCAGAACGCGCCGAACTCGTTCGGCTTCACGTTCACGAACTCGAACGGCAATTGGGACACGGCTGACCGTAGTTACACCCGCCAGGCGAGCACGGTCTACGTGCTGCCCGGCAACGCCACGGTGTTCACGACGAGGCCGTAGCGCGCTGGCGTTCGCGGGGCGCCACGTAGGCGCCTCGCGAACGCGGTAGCGCGACGGGCGCGTCTCAGCGACGCGCGATGCGGGGGCGGATGCTACGTGCATCCGCCCCCGTTTCGCGTGCCCGTCCCGCACCCCCGGCACCCATCTCCCTACACGCGTCCCGTGCACCGGGCACACGGCATCCAACCCCGCGGCTCGCTCAACGGTCAGTTGTGGGGGGCTCACCGCGTCGATCGCCCCACAACTGACCATTCACGGTCGATTTGGGCAGACATGTGCGGGGGCGGATGCGCGGGGCGGGCCGCGCGCATCGCGCAGCTAGTTGAGGAACAGCTTTCGCAGGCGGCGCGTCGTCACCGCGATGCCGATCGCGATCATGAGCCCGAAGTAGCCGAGGTGCACCCAAACCATCTCGGTCAGCGAACCGGTGGTGAAGCTGCGGATCAGCTCGACGCCGTGCCAGAGCGGCAGGGCCTGAATGATCCACTGGATCGCCTGCGGGTACACCGAGATCGGGTAGAAGGTCGCCGAGAAGAGGAACATCGGCAGCATGATGAAGTTGACCCAGTCCATCTGCTGGAACGTCTTGAGGTAGCTCGTAATCGCCATGCCGATGCTGGCGAACCCAAAGGCGATGATCAGCACGGCCGGCAGCGCGAGAATCGCCGTCCAGGCCAGGTTCAGCCCCAGCACCTGCATGATGACCATGAAGCCGGTGGCGTAGAGCGCCCCGCGCAAGAGAGCCAGCAGGATCTCGCCGAGGGCGACGTCGAGGGGCCCGAGCGTGGTGGTGAGCATGCCCTGGTAGAGCTTCGCGTAGTGCAGCTTGAAGAAGACGTTCCACGTTGAGTCGTAGACGGCGCCGTTCATCGCCGACACCGCCAGCAAGGCCGGCGCGATGAAGGCCGCGTACGGCACCTCGGCGCCGGTCGCGGTCTGCACGGTGCCGACGATCGCGCCGAAGCCGATGCCGAGCGAGAGCAGATAGAACACCGGCTCGAAGAAGCCCGAGACGACGATCAGCCAGTTGTTGCTCTTGGTCGCAAGCAATCCGCGGCCGACGACGGCGCGCGTGTTGCCGGCGTACAGGCCGCGGCTGCGCCCGGCGGGCGGCACGGCCGGGCGACCGCGTTCGGGCAGGGGCGCGCCAGCCGGCGCTGCGGGGGCGGGGGCGGTCATCCGGCGAGCCTCCTCGTGACGGTGCGGCTCGTCGACCACAGGCCGATGACGATGATCGAGACGAGGTAGCCGATGTGCACGGCGATCAGCCACGGGGCGATCGGCTGGCCGTAGGTGGCGAGTCGGCCCAGCTCGACCCCGTGCCAGAGCGGCGAAATCCAGCCGATGGGTTGCAGGTAGATCGGCAGCTCGGACAGCGGGAAGAAGGTGCCCGAGAAGAGGAACATCGGCGTGAAACCGAAGCGCATCACCATGGCGAGCTGGCCGCGCTCGTCCTTCAGCGTCGACGAGTACGACGAGATCAGCAGGCCAATCGCCATGCCGGTGAGCACCGCGATCGCGACCGAGAGGATGCCCCACGCGCTCGGCACCGCCCCGAAGGCGAGGATCACCGCGTAGTAGACCGCGACGGCGAAGGTCATGCGCAGCGCGATGAACAGCATCGTGCCGTGCACGATCTGCCGACCCGTGATGGGCGAGGCGTTCATGCCGTGGAAGATCGGGTTCCACTTGAAGCCGGCGACGATCGGGTACGTCGTCTCGTTCGCGGCGACGGTCATTGCCGCCGTGCACAGCAGCGCGGGCGCGACAAACTCGAGGTAGCTCACCCCGCCGATACCGGCCGGTACGAGGCTCGCGAGACCAACGCCGAGGGCGAAGAGGTACACAATCGGGTTGCCGAGGCTCGTCATCACGGCCGACCACGCGTAGCCCCGCAGCGCGCGGATGCGGTGCTCGAGGATGTACAGCGCGCCGAAGCGGCGCGGCGCGGCGCCGGAGGTGAGGGCGCGGCGGGCGTCGTCGGTCACGGTCATTCGACGAGGCTCCGCCCGGTCAGGCGCAGGAAGACGTCCTCCAGCGACGAGCGGCGCACAAGCGAGGTGATCGGGTGCAGCCCCATCTCGGTGATCTTCACCAGTTCGGCCTCGCCGTTGTCGCTGTAGATCAGCAGGCGGTCGGGCAGCACCTCGATGCGTTCGCCGATGCCCTGCACCCGCTCGGCGGCCTCGGCATTTTTGTCGCTGCCGAAGCGCACCTCGAGCACCTCGCGGCTCGAGTAGTCGCGAATGAGCGAGGCGGGCGAGCCTTCGGCCATGATCTGGCCCTTGTCGACGACGACGAGCCGATCGCAGAGCTGCTCGGCCTCGTCCATGTAGTGGGTGGTCAACACGAGCGTCGTGCCGCGCTCTTTCAGACGGAACAGGCGATCCCACAGAATGTGCCGCGCCTGCGGGTCGAGGCCCGTCGTCGGCTCGTCGAGCAACAGGATGCGCGGGTCGTTAATGAGCGCCCGCGCGATCGTGAGCCGCCGCTTCATGCCGCCCGACAGCTCGTCGACCTTCGCGCCGCGGCGATCGGCGAGCTGGGCGAACTCAAGCAACTCGTCGGCGCGCTCAGCGATCTGCTTGCGCGGCAGGCCGAAGTAGCGGCCGTAGACGAGCAGGTTGTCGCGCACGCGCAGGTCAAGGTCGAGGTTGTCTTGCTGCGGCACCACGCCGAGCTGCGAACGGATGTCGGGGCCGTGCGTGTTCGGGTCAAGCCCGAGAATCGTGAGTTCGCCGTCGGTGCGGGTCGACACGGCGCCGATCATGCGCATGGTGGTCGACTTGCCTGCGCCGTTCGGGCCGAGCAGCCCGAAGGATTCGCCGGGGGCGACCTCGAAGTCGATGCCCGCGACGGCGGTGAAGTCGTCGTACTTCTTCGTAAGCGACTGGGCGGAGATGACGGGCGCTGGCACGAGAGTCGAGCATAGACCCGCTTTCCCGTGAGCGACCATCGCACCGTGCGCAGCAAACGGGCGTCAACCCAGGTTGACGACCCCCTTCTCGTCAACTAAGGTTGACACATGGCTGATTCACTTCGAACGCTCGCGGACGCAGCGAGCCACGACGACCCCCTGCGCTCCCTGCGAGCCATTGCGCAACTGCGTCGAGAGATCGAACGCGAAGAGTCGGCTCTCGTGCGACGCGCACGCACCCAGGGCTGCGGATGGCAGATGATCGCGACCGCGCTCGGCGTGAGCCGTCAGGCCGTGCACAAAAAATACGGACGAGGATAGTCGCGTGACAAACACCACACCCTCCGCCCGCACGCGCCGCGGGTTCGGCCGCCCCGCCGCCGACGACGGCCCCCGCGCCAGCTTCTCGCAGCTGCTGCCGTACCTGCTTGAGCACAAAAAGGTGCTCTCGTGGGTGATCGTGATCTCGATCCTGGGCGCCGCGGCATCGCTCGCGCAGCCGCTGCTCGTCAGCCAGGTCATCACGCTGGTGGAGGCGAACGAGCCGCTCGGCGGTCTCGTCGCCGTGCTTGTCGCCCTCGTGATCATCAGCGCCCTGCTCAGCGGCTTCGGCCACTACCTGCTGCAGCGCACCGGCGAGGGCGTCGTGCTCTCGAGCCGCCGTACGCTCGTGCGTCGCATGCTGCACCTGCCGATCAGCGAGTTCGACCAGCGCCGCACGGGCGACCTCGTCAGCCGGGTCGGCAGCGACACCACCCTGTTGCGTGCCGTCTTGACGCAGGGCCTCGTGGAGGCGATCGGCGGCAGCCTCATCTTCGTCGGCGCGATCATCGCGATGCTGATCATCGACCCGCTGCTGCTCGGTCTCACCCTGCTCGTGATCGCCGTGTCGGTCGTGACGGTCGTCGTGCTGTCGCGGCGCATCCGCGTGGCGAGCCGCAAGGCGCAAGAGAAGGTGGGCGACCTGACCGCCGCCGTTGAGCGCGCGATCTCGTCGGTGCGCACGGTGCGCGCCGCGAACGCGACCGACCGCGAAATCGCGACGGTCGATGAGGATGCGCGGGGCGCCTGGAAGCAGGGAATCACCGTCGCGAAAATCTCGGCCCTCGTCGTGCCGATCTCCTCCATCGCGCTGCAGATCTCGTTCCTCGTCGTGCTGGGGGTCGGCGGCTATCGCGTCGCCTCGGGGGCGATCGGAATCGCCGACCTCGTGGCGTTTATCCTCTTTCTGTTCTTGATCATCGGGCCGCTCGGCCAGGCGTTTGGGGCCGTGACGAGCGTGAACAGCGCGCTCGGCGCGCTCGGCCGCATTCAGGAGATCATCGCGTTGCCGAGCGAGGCCGAGTCTGACGCCGGTGTCACGCCGGCGCCCGCCACGGAGGATCGGGCCGCGATCGCGTTCGACGCGGTGCACTTCCGCTACCCCGAGGCCGCGCACAAGACAGAGGCCGAGAAGGCGATCGCCGAGCTGGTGGGTGAGCACGAAACGCGCGACACGACGGTGCTGCGGGGCGTGAGCTTCGCCGTGCCGCAGGGCTCACGCACGGCGCTCGTCGGGCCGAGCGGGGCGGGTAAGTCGACGATCCTGTCGCTCGTCGAGCGGTTCTACGACCCCACCGACGGCGTCATCCGCATGACCGGCGTCGACATTCGCGCGCTCGACCGCACCGAGCTGCGCAGCCGCATCGGCTACGTCGAACAGGACGCCCCGGTGCTGGCCGGCACCCTGCGCGACAACCTGCTGCTCGGCACCCCCGGCGCCAGCGACGAGCAGTGCGTCGAGGTGCTGCGGCGGGTGAACCTCGGCTCGGTGCTCGACCGCACCGACGCGGGGCTCGACGCGCAGGTTGGCGAAGACGGTGTGATGCTGTCGGGCGGTGAGCGTCAGCGCCTCGCGATCGCGCGGGCATTATTGGCCGCTCCCCCGATCCTGTTGCTGGATGAGTCGACCTCCTCGCTCGACGGGCTGAACGAGCAGCTCATGCGTGACGCGATCGACGCCGTCGCCGAGAACCGCACGCTGATCGTCATCGCGCACCGACTGTCGACCGTTGTCGACAGTGACCAAATCGTCGTGCTCGAGCACGGGCAGGTCGTCGGAACGGGAACCCACGCCGAGCTCGTACGGGATGTGCCGCTCTATCGCGACCTCGCGCAGCACCAGCTGCTCGTGCCGAAGGATGAGGCGCCCGCCGAGACCTCCTGATGGGGGCCAGCTCGGCGTCGAGACACTAGGCGCGACCCGCCACCTCAACGTGCCCGCCCGCGGCAGCGATCTCGTGCAGGGCCGCCTCGCTCGACTCTGCGGCGACGCCGGCGACGAGGTCGCGCAAGACCCGCACCTCACGGCCCGAGCCGAGCGCGTCGAGCGCCGAAGCCCGCACGCAGTAGTCGGTCGCAATGCCGACGACGTCGACGTGCGTCACTCCGAGCGCGTCGAGGGCGACCGGCAGCGCCCGGCCGTCATCCGTCGTGCCCTCGAAGATCGAGTACGCGGGCACGCCCTGGCCCTTCCGCACGTGGATGTCGATCAGGCCCGTGTCGATCGCGGGGTGATACTCGGCGCCCTCGGTACCGGCCACGCAGTGAGCCGGCCAGGTGTCGACAAAGTCGGGGGCAGCATCCTCGGCGGCGAAATGGCCGCCGTTGTCGTTGTCGCCGTCGTGCCAGTCGCGGGAGGCAATCACGACGTCGTAGAAGTCGGGATTTTCGCTGAGGTAGTCGGTGATGGCCTGGGCGACCGCCGCTCCCCCGTCGACCCCCAGTGCCCCGCCCTCGGTGAAGTCGTTCTGCACGTCGATGATGAGCAGTGCGCGGGACATGACGCCTCCGGACGGGATCGGGCTACAGGTTAGAGAGATTATTGCCGCACGCGTGGATCGCGGTCGTGAGGGTGTCGAGAGCGGGCCGGGCCGAATCGTTGACCGGCCCGAGGGCGTACAGGCTGAACGCCAGGCGGCTACCGTCAGCCGCCGTCATCAGCCCCGACAGCGTGTAGACGTTCGTGATGAAGCCGGTCTTCGCCGTGACCGCGCCCGCCGCTGCCGCGTTCGCTCCGGTGAAGCGGTTGCGGAGCGTTCCGGTCTGGCCCGCGACGGGCAGACCCGCGGTGATTTCGCTCATCGAAGGAGTGCGCTCGATCACCGTGAAGAGCTGGGCAAGGTAGGCCGGGGGAATCTCGTTCGCGAACGAGAGCCCGGATGCATCGCGAATAAGCACACCGTCAGTGGCCACGCTGTACGTCGACAGCGCGCGCGTGAACGCATCGGTCAGGCTGGCGGCCGTGCCGCCCAGGCCATAGTGGTGCGAGATCAGGCGGCCGATGGTCTCGGCGAGCGAGTTGTCGCTCTCGCGCAGCATGGGCTGCACGAGCTGCGAGAGCGGCTGCGACAGCACCTCGGCGAGCTGAAGACCGCCCGACGCGGTGCCTCGCTCGATGGCAGCGGGCTGGCCGCCGGGGTTGCCCGCCGCGGCGAGTGCCTGCGCGAACGCCTGCCCGGCACGGCCAATCGGGTCTTGTGAGCGCGGGCTGGTCTGGACGCGTGGGTTCGAGCGGTCGCCGTCGACCTGCAGTGCGGTGACCTCGGCCGTGAAGCCCTGCCCCATGAGGCGTCGCTCCCACGTCGAATCCCAGTGGTCGGCCTCGGGGAAGTACGACGAATCGAGCACCACCCGCGTAATCGCCGGGGCATCGGGGTTCGCCTGCGCGTACGCGGCGACCGTCTGCGCCGCGAGATCGGCGAGCTTCGGCGCGCCGACGTAGACGCTTTCCTGGCCGGGAGCCAGAGCACTGAGGGTCACGTCGCCGCCGCCCACCAGCACCACCGTGCCGGGCTCGGCGCCGGCGACGACGCGCGTGCTCATACGAAAGTTGGGGCCCAGCGACGCGAGAGCGGCCGCGGCTGTGAGAACCTTCATGCCGCTCGCCGCGGGCTGACCGACGGCGCCCGACCGGTCGAACAGGGCGTCACCGGTCTCCAGATCGATGACGTGCCCGGCGAAAGCGCCGAGCCGCGGGTCGCCGGCAGGAGTCGAGATGGTGCAGGTGCGCAGCGGGCTCGCCGAGGTGTCGTCGCCCGGGGTCGGTCGCGGGTCGGGCTCAGGCTCAGGCTCCGGCTCGGGGATCGCGAGCGCATCGGGGGCAACGGCGTCGACGATCGCGGCAGAAGCCCGATCTTCGCCCACCGCGACGCCAACGAAGACCGCCCCCGTTCCCAGCAGGGCGAAGACAAGGCTGAGCGCCGTCGCCGTCACGGCGACGCGGTGCCGCGTAACCCAGCCCGCAAAACCCTGGCGCGGGGGGCGGGCGGCCCTCCGGGTGCGGGGCTCGCTCGACTCAGTCACCCGGCCATGATACGCATCGGTCTCGACGGGCCCTCACAGACGGCGACCGTCGGGAGCCGTCGCTACGCGCGTTCGGCGGGGTATACGAGGCCGATCTGCCGCCGCACCTCGTCGAGCAGCCCCATGATCGCGATCGACTCGTCGAACGGCAGGACCGCAGCCGGCTGCCCGGCAACGCGCGCTTCGAGTTCGGACGCCTGAAACTGCATGCCTCGGGTCGCGACGGGGTGCTTGAAGCGCTCGACGACCGACCAGCTGCGGTCGTAGTGCGTGAACGAGGTCGGCGTATAGAAGACCCGATCGATCTCGATCGCCCCCTCGGTGCCGATGATGGCGGCACGGTTGGGCCCTGCCGTGTCGAGGGCCGTGTGCAGCACGGCCTGGCGCCCGTCGGCGTAGTCGAAGATCATCGCCGTCTGACGGTCGACCCCGGTGGGCGTCATGGAGGCGTGGGCGCGAATGCCGCTCGGCATTCCGAGCACGTCGACCGCGAACGACACCGGGTAGATGCCGAGGTCGAGCAGGGCGCCGCCCCCGAGCTCGGGGTTCTGCAGTCGGTGCTCGGGGTTCGTCGGGAGGGACTGCGTGTGATCGGCGATGACGGTGCGCACCTCGCCGAGCGCGCCCGACGCGATGATCTCGCGCACCCGCACCATGTGCGGCAGGAAGCGGGTCCACATCGCCTCCATGGCGACGACGCCGCGCTCGGCCGCGCGGTCGGCGATGCGCTGGGCGTCGACCGCATTCAGCGTGACGGGCTTTTCAATCAGCACGTGCTTGCCCGCGTCGATCGCCAGCAGGGCGTTGTCGACGTGCAGGGGGTGCGGGGTGGCGATGTATACGACGTCGACGCTGTCGTCGGCGACGAGCTCCTCGTAGCTGCCGTGAGCATTCGGGATGCCGTATTCGCCCGCGAAGGCGCGCGCAGCATCCATTCGGCGCGAGCCGACCGCCGCGAGGCGAAAGCCCTCGTGCGCGAGATCGGACGCGAACGCGTGGGCGATGCCGCCCGTCGCCAGAATTCCCCAGCCGAGCTGATCGGCCATGACCGCCTCCATTTCGCGGCCGGAACGACAAACGGCCCGCGAGCCCCAGCCTAGGGGTCGCGGGCCGCTCGCCTGCGGTCGTCTAGCAGTTCACCCAGCGGGCGGCTGCACGGGTGAAGCTGTACGGCTCGTTCGGCACGCCACCGTGCGTCATCGAGAAGAGGATGCACACGCCCGCGGTGCTGGCCCCGGGCTTGTAGAGCGAGGCACGGTGGCCGCTCGAGTCCCACCAGCGCTGGGCAGCACCGGCACCGGTCATGCCCGATCCACCCGCGAGGTTGCCGTCGCAGCCGGTGTCGGGAACGCCGTCGCTGCGGACGGCCTGACCCTTGTGGCCCCAGGCGCTCGACGGGTCGCTGCTCGGGTCTTCTGCCATCCAGAACAGGCGGTCCTCCATGCAGGAGTCGTAGCGGATGTTCGACGGCGGGATGGGCGCCAGGCAGTTCGCGACACGAATCGCGTTGTACTTGGCGGCGAAGTCGGCGAGGTCGCCACTCGTGGTGCCGGCAACGCCGAGCGCCGATGACCGCGACGGGGCGCCCGAGGGCGAGCCGCCAATCGCACCGGGGCACGCGGGCGCGGCCGGAGCGGGAGCCGGGGCCGGAGCGGGAGCGGGAGCCGGAGCGGGAGCGGGAGCCGGGGCGGGCGCGGGCGCTGCGGGTGCCGGGGCGGCGGAACCGCCTCCCGACGAGCCGGAGCCCGACGAACCCGAGCTGGTGCCCGCGGAGCCGGAGCCCGCGGAACCCGAACCACCCGATCCGCTGGACGCGTCGGTCGAGCCGGTGCCGTCGCCCTCAGCAGCAGGGGCGTCGGTCTCGGCATCGGACGCGTCGGCGGCGGTGTCGCTCGACTCGAGGCCACCGCGGTCGATCGCGTCGTTGACCGCGTCGGCGTCAACGCCCACGCGGCGCTGTGCGAGCTCGGTCAGCGCAAGGCGCGACACGTCGTTGGAGTCGGCCTCGGCGATCGAGATCACCGGTGCGGCGGCGCCCCCCGACGCCTGCGACGAACCGGGCTCAGCGTTGGATGCTGCAGCGAAGGGCAGGACCACGAGAATCGTGGTTGCCAGCGCTGTTCCTGCGAAAAATGAACGCAACATAGAGAGGCTCCCCCCAGAACCTGTACCTGTCCAATCCCCCCGACTGGACACTGATCACGCTAGAGAGCCTCGCGATTTCTGCCAAGTGCGCATAGTCGAAAATCGAACAGATCACCCCCCTACTGGGGGCGTGTCGCCGAACTCTCACCCCCACACGGGGGCATCGACGATTCGACACCGCGCGCTCGCCGGTTTGGTGCGCGCCAGATGGGGTCATGCAGAGTGCCGACTGAGGGACTTGAACCCCGCATCGCGAGTCAGCGATGCGACAGTGTGCCGGCCACGGGACTCGAACCCCGCGACGCGCGTCAGCGTCGCGACAGAGTGCCGACTGAGGGACTTGAACCCACAACCGCCCGATTACAAGTCGGGTGCGCTACCAATTGCGCCAAGCCGGCCAGGCGCTCGAAAACGCCACCTTCAGCGTAGCGCCGCCCCGAGCATCCGCGTCGGGGCGGCGCATGCCGCTTATTCGTCGGCCGGCGCCTCCTCGCCCTCCTCGGGCGCGGGGCTCGGGTTCAGCGTGAAGTCTTCGCCGGCGGCCTGCAGCACGAACTGCTGGAACTCGGTCGGGTCGGCGATATCGGCGGGCTGGTAGAGGTCACCGTTCACGAGCACTGTCGGCGTGCCCTGCACTGACGGCACCTCCGTGCCGCGCAGCGGCAGAGGGCCAGCCAGGGCACGGTTGGTTGCCGCGGTGACCCACTCGTCGAAGTCGCCCTCGGTGATGCAGTCGGCGACGGCGCTCGACGACGCACCCACCTGCTCGGCGAAGTCGATGAGCTGCTCGTCGGTCCAGCCCGTTCCGTCACCCGGCTGGCTCGTCAGCAGCAGCTCGTTGAAGTCAAAGAAGCTGTTGGGGGCGCGGTCGGCCACGCAGGCGGCGGCGTTCGCGGCGCTCTGGCTTGCGCCCTGATTCGACAGGATCGCGATGGGGTGGAAGGTGATGGTCGCCGAACCGCTCTCAATGAGCGAGCGCAGGGTGTCGGCGTTCGCCTGCTCGAAGGCGCCGCATGCGGGGCACAGGTAGTCGACCCAGATGTTGAGGGCGACGACGCCCGCCTCGTTCTCGGGCAGCGGCTGGGGCGTCGCCTCGGCGGCGAGCGCCGGCGTCGTGACGGCGGTGTAGTCGGCGCCAATCGTGATGCCGTCGCTCGCCATGTTGCGCGGGCCGGGCCCGGCAGGCTGCGCCGAGGTGGTGATCACGACGGCGATGATCGCGACGACCGCGATGACGCCGGCAAGGATTCCGCCCTGCAGCAGCAGGGTCTTCCGCTTCTCGCGCTTGCGCTGCTCGTCGCGCAGCTGACGCGCCTTTTCGCGGGCTTCGGCCCGGCGCGCGTTCTTCGACTGGCGCTCAGTCGCGCCTTCGGACTTCGACATGGATGCTCGTGCTCCTTTTATTCCGCGAGCGACAGGCTGCGGGTCGGCGGCGCCCGGGGCGCCTCACCGATGGTACGGCCGCATCCTTGGCGGGCGCCAACCGGCCGCTCATCCGCGCACCGCTTCGGCAGGTGGCATACTTGCCGGAACGGGCGATGGCGCCCGAGGGCTCGCGAGAGTGGGCCTCATCCATTCACAACGGATCGTCCGGCACGTACCTGCCGGTGAAGGAGAAACAGTAGTCATGGCATCTGTTAAGTACGACAAAGCCACCCGCCTCTACCCGGGCAGCACGGTTCCCGCGGTTGACGCTCTCGACCTCGACATCGCCGACGGCGAGTTCCTGGTGCTCGTTGGCCCCTCGGGCTGCGGCAAGTCGACGTCGCTGCGCATGCTCGCCGGCCTCGAAGAGGTCAACGCCGGCGACATCTTCATCGGTGACCGCAACGTCACCGACATTCCGCCGAAAGACCGCGACATTGCGATGGTCTTCCAGAACTACGCGCTGTACCCGCACATGTCGGTCGCCGAGAACATGGGCTTCGCCCTGAAGATCGCGGGCGTCAACAAGGACGAGCGCGCGACCCGCGTTCTCGAGGCCGCGAAGCTGCTCGACCTCGAGCCCTATCTCGACCGCAAGCCGAAGGCGCTTTCTGGCGGTCAGCGTCAGCGCGTCGCCATGGGCCGCGCGATCGTGCGTCAGCCCCAGGTGTTCCTCATGGACGAGCCGCTGTCGAACCTCGACGCGAAGCTGCGCGTGCAGACCCGCACCCAGATCGCCTCGCTGCAGCGCCGCCTCGGCGTCACCACCGTCTACGTCACCCACGACCAGACCGAGGCGCTCACCATGGGCGACCGCATCTGCGTGCTGAAGGACGGCATCCTGCAGCAGGTCGGCACCCCGCGCGAGCTGTACGAAACGCCGAACAACGTCTTCGTTGCCGGCTTCATCGGCTCGCCCGCGATGAACCTGTTCCCGGCTGAGCTCGCCGACGGCGGCGTGAAGTTCGGCACCGCGGTGACCCCGGTCGAGCGCAGCGTCATCGACGCGGCCGGCGGCAAGGTCGTCACGGTGGGTGTGCGCCCCGAAGACCTGATCGTCTCGACGAGCGGCAACGGCCTGCCGGTCGAGGTCGACATCGTCGAAGAGCTCGGCGCCGACGGCTACCTCTACGGTCACGCCGACGTCGTGGGCCAGCGCGTCGACATCGTCGCCCGCGTCGACGGCCGCGTGCACCCGCACAGCGGTGAGACGGTGTTCATCACGCCCGAGCCGAAGCACGTGCACGTATTCAACGCCGAGTCGGGCGAGCGCCTGAACTCCGCTGTCGCGATCGGCTAGCTCTCACGCACCCTCAATGGCGGGGGCGTTCGCGTCGCAGACGGCGATGTGAACGCCCCCGTCGTCATTGTTGCGTGGCACACGGATGCGCGGGGATGCGACGAACACGTTTCGCGCTTCCGCGCATCCCCGCCCCTCGACCAGGATGGATACCGTGAGCGCTTCGCTGAACATCACCTCGGCCGTTGTCGACCCCGCTCTGCTCGACCTGCCCTGGAACCTGCCGCTCGACAGCTGGCCAGACGACGCGATCGTCACCCTGCCGAAGGGCATCTCGCGCCACCTGGTGCGCTTCGTGCACCTGAGCGGCTACGTCGTCGCCATCAAGGAGACGACGGAGGAGATGGCCCGGCGCGAGTACGACATGCTGCGCACGCTGCAGCGCCTCGACGCCCCGTGCGTCGAACCGGTCGCGGTCATCACCGGCCGCGCGAGCGATGACGGCGCCGAGCTCATGCCCGTGCTCGTGACGCGGCACCTGCGCTTCTCGCTGCCGTATCGGGCGCTGTACTCGCAGACGCTGCGGCCCTCGACCGCGACGCGACTCGTCGACGCGCTCGCCGTGCTGCTCGTGCGCCTGCACCTGGCCGGCTTCTTCTGGGGCGACGTGTCGCTGTCGAACACGCTGTTCCGGCGCGACGCTGGCGCCTTCGCGGCCTACCTCGTCGACGCCGAGACGGGGCAGCTCTACGAGGGCGGCCTGTCGAACGGGCAGCGCGAGAACGACCTCGAGATTGCCCGCGTCAACATCGCCGGCGAGCTGCTCGACCTGGAGGCGGGCGGCCGACTCGACGAGAACATCGACGCGATCGACGTCTCGAACGGCATCGTCGAGGCCTACCGCTCGCTCTGGAGCGAGCTCACCGGCTGGGAGGCCTTCGACCAGACCGAGCGCTGGCGCATCACGCAGCGCGTCGAGCGTCTCAACGACCTCGGATTCGACATCGAAGAGCTCGCCATCACGACGGCCGGCGACTCGACGCAGGTGCGGATCAAGCCCAAGGTCGTGGATGCGGGCCACCACTCGCGACGCCTGTTGCGCCTCACGGGCATCGACGCGGGCGAGAACCAGGCGAGGCGGCTCTTGAACGACCTCGACTCGTATGCGGCGGCGAGCTACCCGGGAAGCGACGTCGACGAAGAGCAGGTGGCGCACGAGTGGCTGAGTCGCGTGTTCGAGCCGGTGATTCGCGCGATTCCCCGCGAGCTGCGCGGCAAGCTGGAAGAGCCCGAGGTCTTCCACCAGTTGCTCGAGCACCGCTGGTACCTCTCGCAGAACGAATCGCGGGCCATCTCACTGGCCGAAGCGCTCAGCTCGTACATCGACTCCGTGCTGCGCCACCGGCGCGACGAGGCGACCGTCATCGCGCCGGTGACCGAGTCGATCGGGGTGCCGACGCTCGACACGGCCGCGATGCCGGTGATCGACGACGCCGACTCGGACGCGCCGGGAAGCTGGCGCGACAAGATCTAGCCGCGCCGCGCATCCCGGCGACGTCGTGACGTTTCGTGCCGAGCCGCCCTACAGGTTCTTGACCGCGCCGAGCACCTTCGTCAGCGACTCTTTCGCGTCGCCGAACAGCAGCGTCGTCTTCGGGTCGTAGAGCAGGTCGTTTTCGATGCCCGCGAAGCCCGGCCGCATCGAGCGCTTCAGGAAGACAACCTGGCGCGCATCCTGTACATCGAGAATCGGCATGCCGTAAATCGGCGAGCCAGGCGTCGTCTTCGCGGCGGGGTTCACCACGTCGTTCGCCCCGACGACGAGGGCGACGTCGGCGGTCTTGAACTGCGGGTTCACCTCGTCCATCTCGGCGAGCGCCTCGTACGGCACGTTCGCCTCAGCCAGCAGCACGTTCATGTGACCGGGCATGCGCCCGGCGACCGGGTGAATGCCGAAGACGACCTCGATGCCCTTCGCCTCGAGGGTCTGGGCGAGCTCGGCCATGGTGTGCTGTGCCTGCGCGACGGCGAGGCCGTAGCCGGGCACCACGACGACGCGGTTCGCGTAGCCCAGCAGGATCGCGACATCGTCGGCGCTCGACGAGCGCACGGGTCGCTCGCTCGCCGCCGTTGATCCCGCGCTCGAGCCGCCGCGGAAGGCGCCGAACAGGGTGCCGGCGACGCTTCGCCCCATCGCCTTCGCCATTTCGCGGGTAAGGATCGAGCCCGAGGCGCCGACGAGCGTGCCGGCGACCAGCAACAGCGTGTTGCCGAGCACGAGACCCGAGGCGGCGACCGCGAGCCCCGTTCCCGCGTTGAGCAGCGAGATGACAATCGGCACGTCGGCGCCGCCGACGGGCAACACGAGTAGCACGCCGAGCAGGCTGCCCACGACGAGGCCGACGACCGCCGCGATCGCCTTCACCTCGACCGCATCGAGCGCGAGGCCGAGACCCGCGAGCGTGCTCTCGGGCAGCACGATGATGACGGCGGCCGCGAGGCCCACCATCGCCACGAGAACGATGACCGCGGCGTGGCCGGGGAACACGATCGGGCGGGTGGGCATGAGTTCTTGCAGCTTGAGGAAGGTGATGACCGAGCCCGAGAACGCGACCGCCCCGACGAGCACCGTGAAGGCGACCGCGAGATAGGCCCCGAGGCTGATCGAGTGCTCGAGTTCGAGCAGAGCGACGAGGGCCGCGGCGCCACCGCCGACGCCGTTGAAGAGCGCGACGAGCTGCGGCATCTGGGTCATCTTGACCATGCGCGAGGCGGGCACCGCGATCACGGTGCCGACCGCGATCACGCCGATGATGAGCGCGAGGTTGTCGAGCTCGGTCGAGAGGAACACGACGATCATGGCGATGACGGCGCCGAGGGCACCGATCAGGTTGCCGCGGCGCGCCGTGCGGGGGCTTCCAAGACCCTTCAGGGCCAGGATGAAGCAGACGGCCGCGACCAAATACAGCAGCGCGGTCCATTCGGGGGTGAGCAGCGCCATCAGCGGTCGCCTCCCTCGCGAGCGGTCGGGGCGGAGCCACGGCCGCGGAACATTTCGAGCATCCGATCGGTGACGACGAAGCCGCCGACCAAGTTGATGGTCGCCATGAGCACCGCGATGAGCGCGATGACGAGCGTCACGACGTCATCGGCGGCTCCGGCCACGATGACGGCGCCGACGAGGATGATGCCGTGGATCGCGTTCGCGCCCGACATGAGGGGGGTGTGCAGCGTGCTCGACACCTTCGACACGACCTCGAAGCCGACAAACACGGCGAGGACGAAGAAGGTGAGCAGGGTGATGGCCTCCATCAGGCGGCTCCGTTCCGCTCGGCGACCGCCTGGGCGATCGGCTCGTGACGGACGGCGCCGTCGTGGGTGAGGCAGGCCCCCGCGACGACCTCGTCGTCGAAATCGGGGGTGAGTGCGCCGTCGACCGTCATGAGGCCGATCAGCTGGGCGATGTTCTGCGCGAGCAGCCGCGAGGCATCGAATGCCATCGTCGACGCCGGGTCTTTCATGCCGACGATCGTCACGGCGCCGCCGGCGACCGCGACGGGCGTGTCGACGCCCGCGACCGAGCCCTCGACGTTGCCGCCCGACTCAGCAGCGAGGTCGACGATGACGCTGCCCGCACTCATGCCAGTGAGCATGTCGGCGGTGATGAGGCGCGGGGCGGGGCGGCCCGGGATTGCGGCGGTCGTGATGACGATGTCGGCGGCGTGTACGTGCGGGGCGAGCAGCTCGCGCTGGCGGGCCGCACGGTCGGCGGCCAGCTCTTTCGCGTAGCCGCCCGCCGCATCCGCGTTCTCGTCGAGGTCGAGATGGATGAACGTGCCGCCCATCGAGCGCACCTCGTCGGCGGATGCGCTGCGCACGTCATACGCCGACACCTTCGCCCCGAGGCGCTTCGCCGTGGCGATGGCCTGCAGGCCGGCGACGCCGGCGCCGAGCACCAGCACCTTTGCGGGCGGGATCGTGCCGGCAGCCGTCATGTACAGCGGGAAAAAGCGCGGGAAGCGGGTGGCGGCCTCGAGCACGCAGCGGTAGCCGGCGATGAGGGCCTGCGAGGTGAGGGCGTCCATCGACTGGGCGCGCGAGATGCGCGGCACCAGTTCGAGCGAGAACGCCGTCACGCCGCGCTCGGCAAGCGCCGCCACCGTGTCGAGCGAGCCGGCGGGTGCGGCGAAGCCCACCGTGACGGCGCCCGGCCGCAGCGCCGCGACGGTGGCGGCGTCGAGTGGGCGCACGTGGGCGAGCACGTCGGCGGCGGCGAGGTCGACCCGGTCGACGAGGGTGGCTCCCGCGTCGACGTACGCCTCGTCTGGATAGCCGGCGAGGGCTCCGGCGCCGCGTTCGACCACGACCTCGTACCCTCCCGACACGTAGTGCGCGGCCGTCGCGGGGGTTGCCGCGACGCGGCGTTCCCCCTCGATCGGCTCGCGCCGAATAGCGATCTGCATGGGTCGACACTCACCTTCGAGTCAGGATGCGCGGTGCGCGAAGTGACCGAAATGTATCGCGCCAGCGCCCCGATTGCGACGGGTTTCGGGGTCAATGCGTTGTAATCTTTCGCCCTTTTTCTCGCAGCGTTAACGGGCATCCCGACCCGTCTGCGGGCGCGAGAACGACCGGGGTCACACAGCCACCACCTGGCTGCGCGACCCCGGTCGGGTCACGGCGCTGACGCCTCGACTACGCGAGAATCGTCAGCGGATTTTCGATGCGCTGCTGGAAGGCGGCGAGCCAGCGCGCGGCGAGCGCACCATCCCACGCACGGTGGTCGGCCGACAGGGTGACCGCCATGACGGTGCCCACCTCGAGCGCACCGTCGACAACCACCGGCGCCTGCCGGGCCGCGCCCACCGCGAGAATTCCGGCCTGCGGCGGGTTGATGATCGCGCTGAACGAGCGCGTACCGAACATGCCGAGGTTCGACACCGAGAAGCTGCCGCCCGACATTTCGTCGGGGGCGAGGCGCCCCTCGCGTGCGCGCCCGGCCAGGTCGGCGATCGAGCGGCCCAGCGCACTCACGCTGAGCGCCTCAGCACCGCGCACCACCGGCACAACGAGCCCGTCGTCGAGCGAGACGGCGATGCCGATGTCGACGGTCGCGTGGCGCACCATTCCCTCGTCGCTCCACGTGCGGTTCGCCTCGGGCACGTCGACGAACGCGCCAGCGACCGCCTTCACGACGAGGTCGTTGACGCTGATCTTCGTCGTTCCTCCCCCGTTGAGCCGCTTGCGCAGATCGAGCAGGGCGTCGACCCGGCACTCGGCCTCGAGGTAGAAGTGCGGAACCTGGTTCTTGCTCTCGGTGAGGCGGCGCGCGATGGTCGCCCGCATGCGGCTGTGCGGCACCAGCTCGGCGCCCTCGGGGAGGGCGGCCGGCTGCGCGCTGGCAGCGCTCGCGGCCGGGGCAGCCGGGGCGGATGCGCGGGGCACGTCGGCCGCGGACGTCGCGGCCGCCTGGCCGCCGCCGCTCGCGATGAGCGCCTCCAGGTCTTTGCGCACGATGCGGCCATCGGGGCCCGAGCCCTGAACGCCGTCGAGGCTGATGCCCTTCTCGCGTGCGAGTCGGCGCACGAGCGGGCTCACGAACATGCGTCCCCCGGCGGGCACGGCCGGCGCGGGCGCGCTCGGCGCCTCGGCCGGGGCGCTCGGGGCGGGCGCGGGTGTCGGAGTCGCGGCCGGGGCCGGCGCGGCGGGCGGCGTCGCCGACGCGGCGGGCGCGCTCGGGGCGGGCGCCGCATCCGGAACCGACGACGCGGCCGGTGCCGATGCCGCGGGCGCGGCCGGAGCATCCTCGACCGTCGGGGTCTCCCCCGCCTCGCCGACGACCGCAATCGGGGCGCCCACGTCGACCGAGTCGCCCTCGGCGACCACGAGCTCGAGCACGGTTCCCGCCGTCTCGGCGGTGTACTCGACGACGGCCTTCTCGGTCTCGATTTCCGCGAACGGCTGGCCCACCTCGATCGTGTCACCGGGGGCGACGAGCCACTTCTGCACGGCGGCCTCGGTAACGTTCGCGAGCACCTCCGGCATGCGAATGGTGGTCGACATTAGCGCGCTCCCCCCGCGTTGCGGCGCACCGTCTCGAGGCCGGCGACGACCTCTTCGGTGCGCGCGATGGCGGCCCGCTCGAGCACGCGCGAGATCGACGGCGACGACTCGGCGCCGGTCACGCGCTGCACGGGCTGGTCGAGCCAGTCGAAGAAGCGACGCTGAATCTCGTCGGCGAGCCAGCCGCCGTACGAGGTTCCGACGGCTCCCTGCTCGACAATGAGCACCGCGTTCGTCTTTTTCACGCTCTGTTCGATCGTGCCCCAGTCAATGGATGCGCGGTCAAGCCAGCGCAGGTCGATCAGCTCACCGTCGATGCCGGTCTGCTCGATCGCCTCGAGGCTGTGCTTCACCATCGATAGGTAGCTGATGACGGTGACCTCACTGCCCTCGCGGCGGACGGCCGCGGTGCCCGGCGGAATGATGTAGTCCATGTCGCCGTCAATAACGGTGTCTTTTTCGCCGTACAGGTCAACGTGCTCGATGACGAGCACCGGGTCTTGCAGGGCGAGGGCCGCGTTCATCAGGCCGACGTAGTCTTCAGCGCACGACGGGGCGACGATGCGCCAGCCGGGGCTCGTCGCGAAGATGCCGGCCGGGTCCATGAGGTGCTGCGAGCCGTAGCCCGAACCCATGGCGACCTTCGTGCGCAGAACGAGCGGCACGGGGTTGTCGCCGCCGAACATGTGGCGCGCCTTGCCGATCTGGTTGAACACCTGGTCGGCGGCGACCCACATGAAGTCGGGGTACATGAACTCGATGACGGGGCGGTAGCGACCGTCGAGCGCGAGGCCGCCGCCGAGACCGGCGAACGCGTTCTCGCTGATCGGCGTGCCGAGCGTGCGGTCGGGGTAGGCGGTCGACAGGCCCTTGGTGGCGCCGTTCGTGCCCCCCTTCAGGCGGTGAATGTCTTCGCCGAGCACGATGATGCGCTCGTCGTCGCCCATCCGGCGCTCCATGACTCCGGCGACAGCGTCGACGAACTTCACGTCCGTGCGAGCGCGGGTGTCGGTCGTCGGCTCGACGGCGGTGAGGGCGTCGAGCTCGCTGCCGTCGCCGCGCACACCGACGTTGACGAACGCCGGGTCGGGCCACAGTTCGGGGCGAATGCGGCGGCGACCCTCTTTTTCGGGGTCAGCCTCGAGCAGTTCGGCCGTGGCCGCATCCATCGCCGCGATCGCCTGGTCGCGAATGGCGGCGATGCCGGCCTCGTCGATGAGCCCGAGCTTCTGCATTTCGGTGGCCACCTTCACGAGCGGGTCGCGCTTCTTCCACGTCTCCTCCTCCTCCCTGGTGCGGTAGCCGAAGGCGCTGCCCGGGTACGGGCCGTTCTGGTGGAAGAAGCGGTAGACCTCGGCCTCGATCACGGCGGGGCCGTTGCCGGCGCGCATGTGCGCGGCGGCCTCCTCCATCGCGAGGTGCACGGCGAGCGGGTCCATGCCGTCAACCCGCCACGACGGGATGCCGAACCCCTGACCGCGCACCGACAGGCGGGTGTCGGCAACCGACTCCTCGATGTGGGTGGCGACGGCGTAGAAGTTGTTTTCGACGAAGAACGCGACCGGCAGCTTCCAGGCGGCGGCGAGGTTCATCGACTCGAGCACCGAACCGATCTGCGCGGCGCCGTCACCGAAGTAGTTGATGGTGAGGTCGTCGGTACCCGAGCGCTTCTGCGCCCACGCGTTGCCCGTCGCCATGGGCGCACCGCCGCCGACGATGGCGTTCGTGCCAAGGGCACCGGCCTCGAACCACTGCAGATGCATCGAGCCGCCGCGTCCGCGGCAGTAGCCCTGGGCGAGACCCAGAATCTCGGCGAGGGTTTTCTGCAGTACCTCCTGGATGCGCGGGGGGACGAGCGCGGACGGGTTCAGCCCGTCGGGGGCGACGTGCGTCAGCGCCTTGGCGAGAAACTGGTGGTGGCCGCGGTGCGAGCCGTTGACGGCGTCGGAGGATCGCAGTGCCACGATCGAGCCGACCGCGCCGCCCTCTTGACCGATCGAGGAGTGCGCGGGGCCGTGCACGAGGCCCTCACCGGCGAGCTCGAGGACCCGCTCTTCGAAGGTGCGGATGAGCTGCAGCTGGCCGAGCATGGTGGCCAACAGGCCGGGGTCGGCCTTCTTCCAGTCGGCAGCGGTCGTCGAGATCTCGACCCACTCGACCCCGGTTTCCAAACGACGTCGTTTCGGCATGTCGGCTCCTCGCGTCAAGAATCAGCGCGCATCGTCGCAGCGCGTTCCGTCACGATACGACACGATTGCATCCAATCGCAACACTTTTCCGTGCCTGCACTGGATAATTCCGCCGTCAATCCCTAAGATTGCATCCACACGTGCAGCAGCGGTGCTGCAGGAGGGGAATGAAATGGCGCTTCCCGGATTGCGCGGAACCGAGCACATCGGGTTCACGGTCCCCAGCATCACCGAGGCGCACGATTTCTTCGTGAACGTCATCGGCTGCGAGTACGTCTACACGCTCGGCCCGTTCGAGCGCGACGATGACTGGATGCGGGAGCATCTGAACGTGCACCCGCGGTCGGTCATGCGGGAGCTTCGCTTCTACCGCTGCGGCTTCGGCCCCAACTTCGAGATCTTTGAGTGGGAACCGGCCGATAGTCAGCACGCGCAGCCGCGCAACAGCGACATCGGCGGCCACCACCTCGCCTTCTACGTCGACGACATTGACGAGGCGGCCGAGTACCTGCGCGGGCACGGCGTGCGCCTCCTGGGTGAGCCCACCGCCAGTCGCAACGCGAGCGAAGGCCAGCGCTGGGTGTACTTCCTCACCCCCTGGGGGATGCAGCTCGAGCTGGTGAGCTTCCCGAATGGGAAGGCCTACGAACGCTCAGGCGACATCACGCTGTGGGATCCGAGAAACCCGTCGGCATGACCGCGCTCTCCGCCTCCAGCGGCACCCGCGACGGCAATGCGAGCGTGCGCGTCGCCGACGCGCTCCGCGACGCGATCGTGGCGGGTGACTTCCCACCGGGAAGCCGCATTCGTCAGGAAGAAATCGCCGAGCGCTTTGGCGCGAGTCGCGTGCCCGTGCGCGAGGCGCTCAAGATGCTCGAGGCTGACGGGCTCGTGACGCTGCGCGCCAATGCCGGCGCCTGGGTCTCGCGACTCAGCCTCGACGAGTGCGACGAGGTCTACCAAACCCGCGAACGCGTCGAACCACTGCTGTTACGACTGTCTGCGCCCCATTTGGATGCCGAGGCGCTCGACCGCCTCGAGCGGCTCGCCGAGCAGATGGCGCAGACGACAGAGATAGAAGAATTCTTGCGCCTCGACCGCGACTTCCACTGGAGCTCGTACGCCGGTGCCGACACCCTCGTGTTGGGCGACCTGGTGCGGCGACTGTGGAGCACCACGCAGCCGTATCGCCGTGCCTACACCCGGCTCATCGACGCACACAGTCAGCGCATCGTGCACGACGAGCACCACATGATCGTCACCGCCCTGCGCGACGGTGACATCGAGGCCGGCGAGCGCGTCGTCGAGGGGCACATCCGGCGCACCCGGCGACTGCTCGCCCAGCATCCCGAAGTCTTTACCGCCGCCAGCACGACCCCCTAGCCGCACACCAGAAGAGGACCCTATGGCCATCGCGACCATCAACCCCACAACCGGCGTCACCGAGCGCGAATTTGACCCTCACACCGATGCCGAAATCGACAAGCGCATCGCTCACGCACACGCGGCATACCGGTCGATGCGGGCGACGAGCTACGCCGACCGAGCCGATTGGATGCGCGCGGCAGCCGACATTCTCGAGAGCGAACTCGACGAGGCGGCCCGCATGCTCACGACCGAGATGGGCAAGACCATCGCCCAGGCGCGCGCCGAAGTGCTGAAGTCGGCGAAGGCGATGCGGTTCTACGCCGACAACGCTGAGGAGTTCCTCACCGGGCGGGATCTCGCGGACCCGTCTGCCGTCAACGCCTCTGCCGCCTACACCCGCTACGAGCCGCTCGGCGTGGTGCTCGCGATCATGCCGTGGAACTACCCGCTGTGGCAGGTCATCCGATTCGCCGCACCGGCCCTGATGGCCGGTAACGCCGGGCTGCTGAAGCACGCCTCGAACGTGCCCCAGGCCGCCCTGTACCTCGACACCCTGTTTGAGCGCGGCGGCTTTCCCACGGGCGCCTTCCGCTCGCTGCTCATTCCCGCGCGCGCGGTCGAAGCCGTGCTGCGCGACCGACGGGTGGCAGCGGCAACGCTGACCGGCTCGGAGCCCGCCGGTCGCTCGGTCGCCTCCATCGCCGGCAGCGAGGTGAAGCATGTCGTGCTCGAGCTGGGCGGGTCCGACCCGTTCATCGTCATGCCGAGCGCCGACATCGACGGCGCCGTGGCCACCGCCGTCACCTCGCGCACCGTCAACAACGGCCAGGCCTGCATCAACGCGAAGCGGTTCATCGTTCACCGCGATGTCTACGACGAGTTCGTCGGGAAGTTCACGGCTGCCATGGCCGCTCTCCGCGTGGGTGACCCGATGGACGACGCCACCGATGTCGGGCCGCTGGCCACCGCATCCGGGCGCGACGACATCGTGGAGCTGGTCGAGGACGCGCTCGCCAAGGGCGCCGTGGCGACCACCGGAGGCGCAGTTACCGAAGGCGCCGGCTGGTTCTACCCGCCGACCGTGCTGAGCGGCATCACCCCCGAGATGCGCCTGTACGCCGAAGAAGCCTTCGGTCCGGTCGCCTCCGTGTACCGCGTCGACAGCGCCGCCGAGGCCGTGGAGATCGCGAACGACACGACGTTCGGACTGAGCTCCGCAGTCTGGACGCGTGATGAGGACGAGGAGGCCTACCTCGTGCGCAGCATCGACGCGGGCGCCGTGTTCATCAACGGCATGTCGATCTCCTACCCCGAGCTCCCCTTCGGTGGGATCAAGGACTCGGGCGTGGGGCGCGAACTGTCGGTCGAGGGCATCCGGGAGTTCTGCAACCTGAAAAGCGTGTGGAAGGCCTGACACGAGGAACAACACAGGGGGCGGTGATTCCGAGAATCACCGCCCCCTGTGCGTGATGTACCGCGCGGGAATCGTCCCCTTTAGTAGTGGTTCGCGACGAAGAGATCCTGCGCGGGGAACTTCGTCAGCACCTCAATGCCGTAGTCGGTGACGACGACCTCTTCCTCGATACGGGCCGCCGAAATGCCGTCGGATGCAGGGCAGTAGGTCTCCATGGCGAACACCATTCCCGCCTTGAGTTCGACCGGATCCTTCATCGAGTTCAGCCGCGAAATGATCGGCCTCTCGTGCAGGCCGAGCCCGAGCCCGTGGGCAAACTGCAGACCGAAGGCAGCCAGCTCGTTGTCAAAACCGAAGTCTTGTGCCTTCGGCAAGACAGCCGCGACCTCGTCAGTACCCACCCCGGGACGGAGTGCGTCGAGCGCGTCATCCATCCACTCGCGAGCCTGCTTGTACGCATCCTTCTGACTCTCCGTCGCCCAACCGACACCGAAGGTGCGGTAGTAGCAGGTGCGATATCCGTTGAACGAGTGAATGATGTCGAAGAACGCCTGGTCTCCCGGGCGAATGATGCGGTCGGTGAAGTTGTGCGGGTGGGGGTTGCAGCGTTCGCCCGAGATCGCGTTGATCGCCTCCACCTGGTCGCTGCCGTACTCGTACAGCTTCTTGTTTGCGAGAGCGACAATTTCGTTCTCGCGCACCCCCGGCTTCAACGCCTCCGCGATGTCCTGATACACACCGTCCACCATCGCGGCGGCCTGATTCAGGAGCATGATTTCGTCCTGATTCTTGATGACCCGAGCATCCAACATCGCCTGCTGGGCGTCGGCCACCCGAATGCCCTGACGCTCTAGTTCGAACAGGAACGGCGGCTCCACGATGTCGAGCCCGAGCGGAGCGTCGGCGAGACCCTCCGCCACCAACAGCGACTTGATCTCCGACACCGCATCCTTCATGAGGTCGGATCCGCCTTCCGGGGCAACCGCACCGCGGAAGCCCAAGAAGCCGGCCCGGTAGTTCTCCTCCGGAACCCAGTCGGAGTAGAGCTTGTGGTGACGCACCGCTGACCCGAAATCCCACAGGATGGGCTCGCGGCCCCGCATGAGCAGGGCGTACCGGATCATCTTGTCGCCGAGGGCGCCGCCAATCCAGGTTTGTGTCGTGTAGCGGATGTTGTAGAAGTCAAACAGGAGAAAGGCCCCACACTCGCTCGCCTCGAGTGCCGCCTTGGCCCGGCCGAGCCGGTACTGGCGGAGCCGCTCAAAGTCGACCCGGTGCTCATAGTCGACCGCGACCTGGCCCGGCGCGCCGAGCGGGCGCACCCCCGCCGGCCGAGGCGACGGCCGCTCGAAGCGCCGATCGCCGCTGTGGTTGTGGACGTGGGCGCTCACGACGCCTCGAGACCGTCGCTCACGTCAGCGTTCTCGCTCTCCAGCTGCAGACCCGAGCCAGCCGCCACGGTGAGGATCAGCGACGCGAAGTCCTGCTCAACGTTTCCCGTGCCCACCTCCTGAGCAACAAGGTTGCGCGTCACGCTCGCGACCGGCATCACCACGCCCATCTCCTTCGCCGCGGCAAGGCCGAGGTCGAAGTCCTTCTGCAGAAGCACGTTGGTGAACGTCGGGGTGAAGTCGAGGTTCACGAGAGCGGGGGTTTTGTACTGCGTGAAGACCGAGCCCATGACCGAGTCGTTGAGGAAGCTCAGGAACGCTTCGCGGGTGACGCCCGCCTTCTCGGCGAGGACGGTGATCTCAGCCATCGACTGAATGACGACCCCGAGGAACACGTTGTGGGCGATCTTCACGATGCGCGCCACTTCGCCCTCACCGACGTAGGTCACGCCGCGGCCGAAGTGCTGCAGAACCTCCGCGACCTCGTCGTAGGTTTCGCGGGGGCCGGAGACGGCAACGGTCAGTTTGCCGGCGGCGATAACCGCCGGGTTGCCGCTGACCGGGGTCGCAAGGAACGCCGTACCGCGGCTGTCTGCGACAGCGCGGATCTTCTCCGAGGCCTCCACGGACACCGTGGAGGAGTCAGCGATGATCCGGGGGGCCACGTCGGCCGTCAGCAGGCCACCCTCGCCCAGCATGACCTGCTCAAGGTCCTTGGGTGCGGACACCATGCTGAAGACGAGGTCGCGATCGGCCAGCTCGGCGGGCGAGTCGACGATCGTCGCGCCCTTTTCGGCGAGCGGCTCGGCCTTCGCACGAGTGCGGTTATAGACAGCAACGTCGTAGCCCGCGTCCAGCAGGCGCGTAGCCAGCTGGAAGCCCATGCGTCCGACGCCGATCCAGCCGATGGTGAGGTTCTGGTGAGCCATGAGAAGAATCCTTAGGGGTTGAGAGTGACAAGAAGGGGATGAGGGTGGATCAGGCTGTCTTCTTCGAGACAGCACCGCCGAAGTAGAGGTCTGCGATCTCCGGGTTGGCCAAGATCTCGCTTGCCGGGCCGTCGAGCAGCACGCGGCCGCTCTCCATGACAATTCCTTGGTCCGCCATGCGCAGGCCGAAGCGAACGTTCTGCTCGACCATGAGCACGGCTTTGCCGTTCTCCCGCATGACGTTTACGGCCTCGTTGATGACGCCGAGCGACTTCGGGTCGAGTCCCAGACTCGGCTCATCGAGGAGTACGAGCGCCGGGTCAAGCATGAGCGAACGCGCAAACTCCACCATGCGTCGCTGGCCACCCGAGAGGTTGCCGCAACTCGTGTTGGTGCGCGACGCCACGAGCGGGAACATCTCGAGCACCTTGTCGTAGCGCTCCTGCACGAGCGACTTCTCGCGTCGAATGACGTACGCCCCCATCAAGATGTTGTCGCGGACTGTCAGGTTCGGAAAGAGACCGTTCGACTGCGGGACTTGAGCGACACCGCGCTCAAGGATCTCCGTCGGGGACAGTCCGCCGATCTCTTCACCGTCCAGCTGAATGCTGCCCTCGCTCGGCTTGAGCAGGCCGCTGATCGCGCGGAGCACGGTCGATTTTCCGGCACCGTTGGGGCCGACGATGCAGCCCAGCTGACCGGGCTGCACCGAGAGCGTCACCCCCTGCAGCACGTTTCCGCCGCCGTAGCCGGCAACAACATCACGCAGAACGATCATCGTCCTTCTCCCTTCGCCGCGGCGCCATCGCCGGACCGGTTCTCGAGCATGTAGTCGTCGCCCAGGTAGGCGTCGAGCACCAGCGGGTCCTTCTGAATTTCCGCCGGGCTGCCCTCGGCGATCACCTGACCGCGCGCGAGCACGCGAACGGGGTTACACAGCCCCAACACAAACGGCATGTTGTGCTCGACGAGCAGGAAGGTCTTGCCCTGGTCGTTGAGTTCGCGGATGAGACCACCCATGCGCTCGATCAGTGTCGGGTTGATGCCACCCGCGGGTTCGTCGAGCATGATCAGCTTTGGGTCAAGAACCAGGATCTGGGCAAGCTCTACCAGCTTCTGCTGCCCGTACGAGAGCGATCCCGCCCGAGCGTCACGATAGGCCTGCATACCCACGAACTCGAGGAATTCCTCGGCCTTCTCTGCCTCGCTACCGCTCACGGCACCCAACCCGAGCTGTCGGAACTGGAAATCGCGCAGCGGAGCAACGACATTCTCGAGCACCGTCATCTCGCGGAACAGCCGGGTCATCTGGAAGGTGCGGCCGATTCCCCGGTGCGCGCGACCCCAGGGCGCCAGGCCCTCAATCCGCTCACCGTCGAGCACGATCTCGCCGGCGTCCGGCGTCATGAGCCCGGAGATCAGGTTGAACACCGTTGTCTTGCCGGAACCGTTCGGACCGATGAGTGCCGTGATCGATCCCTCAGGAACCCCGAACGTGCATCCGTCAACCGCCTTCAGTGCACCAAAGCTCTTCTCGAGGCCCGTCACCTGCAGCAGCATCGTGTCGCCGACCGGTGCAAGCTTTTCGCGCGGGGGAGGCAAGGGTCGATCAGCGAGAGCCGTAATCGAGCCGGTCAGCCCGACCGTGCCCTTCGTGCGACGCTTCTCGAGCAGCAGCTGCACGGTCGGGATGATGCCCTTCGGCAGCAGCACGACAAGAAGCACCAGAAGTCCACCGAAGACGAGCAAACGGATGTTTCCGCCGCCCAGGTAGTTGTTCGCGAACGCGTCGACCGGAACCAGGATGAATGCGCCGAGGACCGGGCCGAGAAGCGTGCCGCGGCCACCGAGGATGATCGCGAGCACGATGACCACGCTGTTCAGGATGGAGAACATGCCGATCGGGTCAACAAACGACAGGTAGTAGCCGTAGACAGTGCCCGCCATACCGACGAACAGAGCGCTGAGCCCGAAGGCGAGCAGCTTGTAGATCGGCGCGTTGATGCCCACCGAGCCCGCCTTGCCCTCATCCTCACGAATCGCGATGAGGCCGGTACCGAACTTGGTGCGGCGAACCCACCAGGAAACGAGAATCGACAGGGCGAGGAGGCCAACCAGAACGAGGTGGAAGGGCCAGTTTCCCCAGACCGCGTTGCTCCACGTCGGGAGCGGGAACGTGATGCCCGCCGTGCCGTTGGTGACGGGCACCCACTGCGTGGCGACGAACTGGACGAGGAACAGGAACGCGATGGTGATGATCACAAAGGATGCGCCCCTCGACCGGTAGGTCACCAGGCCCAGCAGCATGGCCAGGAGCGCCGCGGTGAGACCCGCCACCGGCATCCAGACGAAAGGAGAGATGTCCGGCATGCTTCGGCCGAGGATCGCGGCGACGTATGCGCCGATTCCGAGGAACGCGCCCTGGCTGAGCGAGAGGTAACCGGTGTAACCGGTGATGATGTTCAGACCGCTCGCACCGATCGCGAAGATCAGCGCGAGGATCATCGTGTTCTCCATCGACGCATCCCCGATCAGGGGGAACAGCACGACGATGAGGGCGAGAACTGCCAGGACGCCGTTGCGGATCAGGCGGGATCGACGTTCGTCCTGTACGGACTTGGCTGCAGCGTCGCTCATGAGACGAGATCCTCTCGGAGTCGAGCGCCCATGATGCCCTGGGGGCGAACGATGAGCACGATGAAGATGATGAGGAAGGGAACCGCGACCGGCCACGCGGAGCCCACATACGTGGTTGCGAGCATCTCGGTGACGCCGATGATCATGGCTCCGATGACCGCGCCGGGCAGGCTGCCGAGACCGCCGAGCACAATGATCGCGAGCAGTCGCGCAATCCACTGATAGTGGGTGCCGGGGACAATCGGTTGGATCGCGCCGAGCATCGCGCCACCCGCCCCTAGGGTGGCGATGCCGATGGCGAACGTGAGGGCAGCAACAGCAGCGACGCTGACGCCCACGAGCAACGCGCCGCTCTCATTGACAGACGCCGCCCGGATCGCCCGGCCGAGCCAGGTCTTGTTGAGCAGGAAGTACAGGGCGATCAGCACCACGACAGCGATTGCCGCTGCCAGGAGCTGAACCTGGGGGAAGAAGAAGGGACCGACCTCAACCGAGGCGTCGGTGTAGTCGGTGCGAATCGACGCCGACCGGTTGCCCCAAATGATGCCCATCACGCCCTCGAGCACGAGAGCAATACCGAAGGTGACCAGCACCGTCATGCTCACGTGTGACCCTCGCGAGTGACGCACAGCTCCCTGGTACACGACCCAGCCGATGCCGAACATCACGACCATGATGAACGGAATGGCAAGAAGCGGATCGAGGCCGAAAGCTGACCACAGCGAGTACGTCAAGAAGGCGGCAAGTACGGCGAATGCGCCATGGGCGATGTTGATCACACGCATGACTCCGAAGATCAGCGTGAGGCCGGATGCCATGAGCGCGTACACCGCGCCCGCCAAGACACCGAGAATCAGTGTCTGCGTGAGGGCAATCATTTGGGGCTCCTAGTCGTCGTTACGGGCTACTCGAAAGCGGCGCCGCGCCAGCGGAAGATGGTCTCCGAGGTTGCGGCCTCGGCGGGCAACACGATCTGCGCTGAACCGTCCTGCCACTGGCCCACGAGGAAGTCACCCTTCGGGCTGCCGTTCTCGTTCCAGCTGAGCGTTCCGAGAATCGTTTGCACCTCGTTGGCGCGGATCCAGTCCGCAAGAGCACGCTGGTCGTCGATACCGCCGACCGCCTCGGCGGCAGCCTTGAGCACCTCGCCGGCGGCAAACCCGTCTGCCGCGTCCTCCGGCGGGATGCCGCCGAACATCTCCTCGTACTTCGCCACGAACTCGGCATTGCCAGGAGTCGACGCCACGGAGTTGTAGCTCGAGGAGAAGAAGACGCCCTGCGTGTTGTCTTCGCCAACACCGTCGAAGTACTGCTGGCCATACGTCGGTGACGACGACTGATACAGGATGTCAGGCTCATAACCCGCACGGTTCATCGAGCGGACGAAGTTGACGCCGTCTTCGAACTGCGCACCCTGAACCACCATCTCAGCACCCGACGCGGCGATCGCCGCCACAATCGAGTCGAAGTTCTTCGTGGTTGCGGGGTAAATGTCCTTGTACACCGTTTCGATGCCGGCCGCGGAGAGGATCGCCTCAGCGCCGTCGACGACCGGGCCCGCGAAGGGGTCGTCGAGCGACGGGTAGGCAGCCGTCTTCGGTCGCTGGTCTTCGGGAAGAGCGGCAATCCACTCTGCGAAGACACGCGCCTGGTCGGTCGCGACAGCCTGCTGCGAGAAGAAGATGAACTCGAAGCCGCGGTTGAACATGTCGGGCGACCCGCACGACGGACACACGAAGACCATCTCGTTGCGCTCAGCAACCGATGATGCGGGAATGTTCAGAAGCGAGCTCTGACTTCCCAGCAACAGGTCAACGTCGTCGACGCTGATCAGGTTGTTGTAGTTCGTGACGACGGTGTTCTGGTTGGTTGCGTCGTCGCGAATAACGATCTCGACGTCACGACCCAGGATGCCGCCGGTCTCGTTGGTCATTTCGACCCAGACCTCGTAGCCCTGCTGAGTGTCGAGGCCGCCCTGGCTGAACTCGCCGGTGAGGGGAAGCGATGCGCCGATAACGATCGGATCGTCAGTGGTGCCACCGGAGTCGGTGGCGCATGCGGAGACGCCGACCAGCAGGGACAGCCCTGCGGTCAACGCAGCTATGCGTGTAGCTCGTGTTGCTGCCATGGGTAACTAACCTCCTTGTTAGCTGGGACACCTCGTCTGCGAGGGTGCTCCGATTTTGCAATCGGTTGCAGGCCAAACCTAGAACTGCCCAGGCCGGAATGTCAAGTGACAACGATGACCCGTATCGCCATTGGGCGAGCATTACTGCTCGCTCGGTGTGTATCGGTTGCGGGCAACCGCGGAACCGACCGCGAAGGCCGCGGCGGCGAACGCTGAAATCGCAAAGAGCAGAAGAAACTGGCCGCCCGGCACTGCCGCGTTCCCCACAGCGGCACCCAGCGAGCCACCACCAAACAACGCGACCGCGAACAGTGACATCCCCACGGGTCGCGCAGCGGCCGCCGCGTCAGTCATCCAGGTCTGCATTTGGGTGTGGGCGAACGCCCAACCGAGACCCAGGAGCACCGCGGCGATCGACACGGTCCAGAACTCCAACAGGATGGCGACGAGCGCATAGCCGATTGCGGTGGACAGGCCGCCTATCAACAGGATTCGGGCGGGATTCCAGCGACGCAAGATCGGCTTGAGCAGTTGACTGCAGGCGATGACAGCCAGCCCGAAGACACTGGTGGCGACACCCGCAACGATCACGGGTGCGCCGTCCTCCACCAACGCGGTGGGCAAGAACGCCAGCACGCCGACGAGCAGAGCTCCCTCCAGCGCCGTGAGCGCGAGAATACCGAGAACCCACGGTTTGCGAGCCAGAACGCGAAGTGAGGCGAAGAAGGCTGGGGACGGGGCCGCCGGCGGCTCCGGAAGTCGAATGAGCAGCACCGTGAACACGATGCCCAGCACGCCCGCGAGCGCGAAAGCCCACCGCCAGTCGAGCCAGGAACCGAGGACGGATGCAACAACGGTTCCAACGGTCATACCGAGCGACAGGCCAGCCGCGAGGTTCGCGGCAGCTACCGCCCGCGGCTTCAGCGTCAGGGTGTCGCCGAAGTACGTGAGGACGGCGGGCACCGTCGCTCCGAGGGCTGCTCCCGCCACGACCCGGCCGATCACGAGCATTGCTGGGGTCACTGCGAGCGCCGAGATGACAATGCCCACCACGGCGAGTCCGGTCGAAATGGCGAGCACGCGCACGCGCCCCACGCGGATCGAGATGACACTCCAGAGCAACTGCGCGGCCGCATACGCGATGGTGTACCCCACCAACGCATCGCCGATGCTGTCGACGCTGGCTCCGAGGTCTCGTGCGATGACGGGCAACAACGGTGGCAACAGTGCCCGGTCGAAGAACGTGAGGAAGGCCAGTGCGATGAGCAACTGGGTAGACCGGGACGCCATGGACACGCGGACTCGATTCTCACGGGGATCTACAATCGGTTGCAGTAAGCGTAGCCATTCTTGCCTCAGCGAGGGAGCTGACCATGACCACCCGACTGGATGTTGGCGTATTCACGCGCCCGGTGCTTTTTGATGTGGCTCGACGGATAGGAGCTTTCGCCGCTGCCGGGTTGGACGTACGCGAACACCCCGTAAGCTCGTCGCCGGATCAATTCCGGCGAGCGTTCTCCGGCGAATTCGACGCCATCCTGACGAATCCCGACAACACCCTGGCCTATCACTTCGATTCGACCAACCCACTCGCGACGACACTGGCCGTGGAGATTGTCGCCGGCATTGATCGGGGGCTGGGGCTGACGCTCTGCGCGCACGACGACAGGGCTATCCATCGGCGCCGTCCCCGTGTCGGAGTGGACGCAGCGACCTCGGGGTTCGCTCTGCTGGCGTACGCACTGCTCGAACAGCTCGGGATCGCGCGAGACGACATCGAGATTGTCACGCTCGGATCGACACCGCGACGGGCCGTGGCGCTCGCGGCCGGAGACTGCGACATCACTATCCTCAACGCGGGCAACGAGCTGGTCGCTCACAGCCGCGGGTGCGTCTTTCTCGCGTCGTCTACCGATGTCGGCCCGTACATCGGAACGGTCTTGGCGCGAGTCGAGCCCTCGGCGCGCGCAGAGGACGAGACACGGCCGCAGGTCGACGAGGTCGAGCGCGACGAAGCAGTCGTCGCTCTGCGCACCGTTCTGCTGGAGACTACCGAGAGAATCGTCTCGGGCGACGTGACCGACCTCGTGGTCGATTCGGCCAGCGGAGTGCTCGGGCTCACCGACGAGGAAGCCCGTCGCCACGCAGAAATCCTGCGGGACGACAACCACGGCCTGATTCGCGGGGGCACGATCGACAGCGGCTCGATGGAGACCATCATCTCCCTCCGCGAACGCTACGCACCCTCGATGGTCACGTCCATGTTGCGTGCCGGGTGGACGGAGCTTCTCGCCTCACCTCCGGACCACCCGCCGACGACCTAGTCGACGGGGGGCCACACCGGCACGACCCCGCGGCCGGAGCGGAAGCGCACGTTCTTGGCGCGCACGAATTCGCGGATCGTCTCGGCCGCGTTTTCGCGACCAAAGCCGCTGCCCTTGACGCCTCCGAACGGCGACCCCAAGAAGGCGCGTCGCATGTAGTTGTTCACGAACACCATGCCCGCGTTCAGGCGACGCGCAAGCTGCCAAGCGGTCGCCTCGTCGCGAGAGCAGATCGCCGCCGTGAGACCGTATTCGGTGCCGTTAGCAACCTCGACCGCGTGATCGTCGTCGCGGACGCGCATCAGCAATGCGATCGGTCCGAAGATCTCCTCCTGGCCAACGGTGTGACCGGGCTCCACGCCCTCCAGCACGGTGGGCGCCACCCAGAAACCCGCCGCCAGATGGGGATCAGAGGGAATCGCCCCCTGCCCCCGAATCGTCGCTCCCTCCGCGAGGGCGGTGTCGAGGTACGCCAACACGCGCTGCTGCTGCCGCTCATCGACCATGGGGCCGATGTCGGTGGTGGGCTCCAGGGGGTCGCCGACTTTCAGTGCCAGCGCTGCCGCGGTGAAAGACTCGGCAAACTCGTCGAAGACGCTCTCGTGAACCAGGATGCGCGCCGTCGACGTGCACGCCTCCCCCTGGTTGTAGAACATTCCCTCGATGGCGACATCGACGGCCTGGGCGAGGTCGGCATCGCTGCGCACGTACAGCGCGTTTTTGCCCCCCAGCTCCATGGTCGCGAAGGTGAGGTTTTGGGCCGCGGACTGCAGCACTTTCCGCCCCGTTGCGGTCGCGCCGGTGAAGGTGATGCGCTCGACGAGGGGGTGACCCGCGAGGGCAGCACCCGCGCTTATCCCCGTCACACCGTTGATCACGCCAGGCGGAAGAACGGTGTTCGCAAGCTCCACCAACCGCATCACCGTCAGGGGGGCCTGCTCTCCGGGCTTGATGACGACGGTGTTGCCGGCCGCCAGCGCCGGGGCCGACTTCTTTGCGAAATGGATCGGTGGCCAGTTGAACGGGAGGATCGCGGCCACCACCCCGTAGGGCTCGTACAGGATCCGCGCCTCGATCGGTCCCTGATCGAGGATCTCGCCGTGGATGCTGTCGGCCAGCCCCGCAAAGTAGTCGAACGACGCGTGGCTGAACGAGATATCGAACCGCCCGGCATCCCGCCGCGGCTTTCCGACTTCGCGTGCCTCGAGTTCGGCCAGCTCGTCGGCATTGCGACGAATGACGGCCGCCACTTCGCGCATGAGCGCGCCGCGTTCGCGCGGCGGCATGACACTCCACACGTTCTCGTACGCCAGTCGCGCCGAGCGAACCGCCGCATCGACGGCGGCCTCATCGGCGGCGGCAACGCGCGCAAGACGGGTCCCGAGGGCCGGCTCGCTCACGTCGAAGAGCTCGAGACTCTCGGTGGGAGTCCAGGCGCCGTCGATGAACGGGCCCCAGGGGTCACGGTGGGTTCCCGGGTTGACGGGGCGAGGGGTTGACGTCATCGTCAGCCTCCTTTTCTGCAATCGGTTGCGAACTTCGGGAGCATATCGCACGGATTGCGCTCCTGCCAGGGGTGGCGTCAGCGCACCGCCGCGGCAGGGCCCGATGAGCCGCGGATGACCAGCGAGACCGGGAGCATGACGGCGATCGGTCGGATGTGACCGGTTTCGATCGTGTCGAGAAGTATGCGGGCCGACTCGGTTCCGATCATCTGCAGCGGCACGTGCACGGTTGTGAGCCCGGGGCTGAACTCCTCAGCGAACGGCATGTCGTTGAAGCCGATGACGGACACATCCGTCGGGCATCCGAGTCCGTGAGCACGCAGCGACCGCAGCGCACCCAGCGCCAAGAGGTCGTTGCTCGCTTGAATCGCGGTGAACGTGCGGCGACGAGACAGCAGGTCGTCGACGGCTCGTTTGCCATCTTCCGCCGTCAACGAGGGGACATCGACGACAACGCCGGTGAGGCCCGCATCAGCACAGGCTGTCGTAAAGCTCTCCTTACGAACCCTCGACGTGGAGTAGTTCGATGGCCCTGCGAGGTGGACCACTTCTCGGTGCCCAAGAGCCAGGAGGTGCTCGATGGCGGCGGTGATGCCGGCAGCGTCGTTTCCCGTCACCAGGGGGTACGGAATCGATCCCGACCCGCGGTTCACCATCACGGCGGGGATGTTGCGTTCAAACATGCTGGGAATGAGCGGGTGGTCCTCAAGCCCGGTCGCGATGATGAATCCGTCGACCTGGCGTTCTGAGAGGGAGTGCACGGCGGACTGCTCCAGGGCATCCCGACTGTCGGTGTTCGCCAACAGGGCGGTGTAGCCGCGCGGCGAAAGGTAATTTTCAATGCCACGAATGACCGGCGGGAAGATGGGATTCGTCAGATCCGGGATGATCACGCCCACGGTCATTGATTGGCTTGTCCGCAGGCTCCTCGCCATCGCATTGGGCACATAGCCAAGCAACTTGGCAGCCTTTTGCACTCGCCGCAGAGTCTCGATGTTCACCTGGTCGCGCGTTGCCTCGTTGAGCGCGCGAGACACGGTCGCCTTGTGGACCCCCGCCTGTGCGGCGACGTCGGCGATCGTGACTCTCCTATTCACGATGCCAGCCTACGGGCGACAGCAACCGATACGCAGTGGATGGGCGCAAAAGCGTTGGCATATTCACTTTCGTTCAGCGAGAATGAACACCATGACGACTCATCGTGAACACACCGTCGGATTCTTGGGCCTCGGCAACATGGGCCAAGCGATTGCCGGCCGACTCGTGGCCGCTGGCTACGACGTCGTTGTCTGGAACCGCAGCCCCGAGGCGGCGGACGAGCTCGTCGCCGCGGGCGCGCGACGGGCGACGGATGCGCGCGAGGCGCTCGCGGCACAGATCTCGTTTTCGATGCTCGCCGACGACGCGGCCGCGGAAGCCGTTCTGTCGGAGACGAACCTGGCAGGCGGAGTCGAGGGGCGTATCCACGTCAACATGGCGTCGATCAGCGCGGCGGCCGCCGACCGCATCCAGGCCGTCGCTGAGAGCGCGGGCGTCGGATACGTGTCGTGCCCCGTGCTCGGCCGCCCGAACGTCGCTGCGGAAGGCAAGCTGAACCTGCTCGTCGCGGGTGCTCCCGAGCACTGCGACGCCGTCGCCCCGTACCTCGCGCACTGCGGGGTCAAGCAGTGGCGCTTCGGCGACACCCCGCGCCAGGCGAACGCGGTCAAGGTCGCGATGAACTTCACGATCCTGCACGCGCTGCAGGCGATGGCCGAATCGATCACCCTCGTCGAGGCCCACGGCGTTGACGCGAGTGACTTCATCGAGCTGATGTCGAACAGCCTGTTCGGCGGCGCTGTCTATGCGGGTTACGGCTCGATGATCGCCGAGCGCCGGTACAGCCCTCCCGGGTTCCGCATGCCGCTCGGCCTCAAAGACCTGGGGCTCGCCGAAGAGCTGGCGGCCGAGCAGTCGGTCGAGCTGCCGACGGCGCCGATCTTGCGCGACCGCTTCGAGCGCGCGCTCGCCGACCCCGAGCTCGCCGAGCTCGACTGGTCGGCCGTCGCCGAGGTGACCCGCCGCCGCTAGCGGTCGCGCGGCAGACCGCGCATCGCCTGCAGCACGTCGACCGCCGAGGCCGGGCCGCGGCTCGCCACCTCGGCGGCGTGACCGTGGTCGTGGTCGAGCTCGTCGAGCGACTCGACCGTCACGTCTTTGCGGGCAATGACGAACCAGATGCCGCGCGCGGGAACATCGCCCTCGTTGACGTACATGTGGGGGCGGATCGCGTCGAAGCAGAACGAGTCGCCCGGCTCAAGCTCGTAGCGATCGAACTCAATGCGCAGCGTCAACCGCCCCTCGAGCAGCACGCCGTACTCGAGCGCCGCGTGCCGCATCATCTTTCCCTCGACCGACGACGAGCCTTGCGGGGCGTAGGTCACGATCAGCGGATCGGCGATGGCCGACTCCCCCACCGAGAGGCGTTCCCAGGTCACGCCGTTTTCCATCTCGATGACGGGGTTGTCTTCGCGTCGCTGCACGACCGTGTCACTCGTGCGCGACGGGTCGCGGGGCGGGGCGTCATCGACCGAGCTGAACCCCAGGGGCTGCGCCTGCGCCGGCGGGTGCCCCATCAGGCTGTCGAGCGAGATGCCGAGAAAGTTGACCAGCGCGTACAGCGTCGAGACGGACGGCTGCGTCTTTCCCGTCTCTACCTGCGAAAGCAGGCTTGCCGACACACCCACGGCGCTCGCCACGGCACGCAAGCTCAGTTTGCGTGCCTCACGAACCTTACGAAGTTCAGAACCCAGGTCGAACTGCACCGTTGCACCTCTCCCGGTCTCGTCGGACTTACCGACGCCTTGATGGTGAGCAGCTCTGCTGAACGCTCATGTGTGCATACATGCTAATCGCGACCGGTGTTCTGCGGAGGCCATGAGCCTCAGCGGCCGCCGCGGCCGTCGAAGGTGTTGAGGTGCGACTGGCTGTCACGCAGCGTCGAGAGTTCGCCGCCCACCGAGTAGTACCGCTTGCCGGCGACCAGCAGCTCCTCCGCGGGGAACTTGGTGATGACTTCGCAGCCGTCCTTCGTGACGACGACCTCCTCCTCGATGCGGGCAGCACCCCAGCCGTCGGCGGCCGGCCAGTAGGTCTCGAGCGCGAACACCATGCCCTCTTCGAGCACCTCGGGGTGGTCGAACGAGGTCAGACGCGAGAAGATCGGCTTCTCCCAGATCGACAGGCCCACACCGTGGCCGTACTGCAAGGCGAATGCCGCCTCCTCGTTCGGGAAGCCGAACTCTTCGGCCTTCGGCCACACCGCGACGACGTCGGCGGTGGTGGCGCCCGGCTTCACGAGGGCGATGGCGCGGTCCATGTATTCGCGGGCCCGCGTATAGGCATCTTTCTGTGCCTGGCTCGCCGAGCCGACCGCGAAGGTGCGGTAGTAGCAGGTGCGGTAGCCGTTGTAGCTGTGCAGGATGTCGAAGAACGCGGGGTCACCCGGGCGAATGAGTCGGTCGCTGAAAACGTGCGGGTGCGGCGAGCAGCGCTCGCCTGAAATCGCGTTGACACCCTCGACGTACTCCGAGCCGAGGTCGTAGAGGGTTTTGGCGACGAGGCCGACGGTCTCGTTCTCGCGCACGCCGGGCCGCAAGAACTCGTAGAGGTTTTCGTAGGCGGCGTCGACCATCGATGCGGCCGTGGTGAGCAGGCGAATCTCGTCGTGCGTCTTGATGCGACGGGCCTCAAGGAAGATCTGCTGGCCGTCAACGACCTGAATACCCTCGGCCTGCAGCGCGAACAGGATGGGCAGCTCGATGACGTCGACGCCGAGCGGCTCGTTGGCGAGCCCGAACTTCTCCAGCTCGCGCTTCACCTTGCGCGCGACCTCCTGGGCGATGCCCGCGTCGGGCGGGAAGGCCCCGCGCAGGGTCGAGATACCGGCGCGCGAACCCGACTCGAGCCGCGGCCGCGTCGCACCGTGGTGGGGCGCGTGCGGGTCGGCGTCAGCCTCCGAGTGGGTGTGGTCGAGCCACGGGTTGTAGAGCGAGTGGTGCTTCGCGGCCGAGCCGAAGTCCCAGACGATGGGGTCGGTCTTGCGGGTCAGCAGGGCGAAGCGAATGAGCTTGTCCATCGCCCACGTACCGATGTGGGTGGCCGACATGTACCGAATGTTCGAGAAGTCGAAGGCGAGCACCGCGCCCACGTCAGACTGATCGAGCTGCGCCTTCAGCCGCATGAGTCGCTCGGTGCGCAGACGGTCGAAGTCGACCCGCGCCTCCCAGTCGACGGCATTCATGCCTGTGGTGCCGGTGCTCTTCATCGAGTCCTCCAGAAGTGGATGCGCGTGGCGCGGGTCGTGCTGACGCGTCTTGTTTACCATAGATAAACACTGTTCGCCCAGGTTTGTCATCAATCCCCCGGATAGACCGTGAGGAAAGATTTTCCGCGTGAGTCTTTACTGTCAACGAACACAGTTGTACAGTCTGGCTGAATAGCAGTATCCCGACGGTCGACGATGACCACCGGGTCGCACGATTTCAAAGGAGAAATCAATGAGGCGTTCACCCCTCGCGCGAAAGAGCCGCCTGTCGCTCATCGCGCTCGCCGCAGCCACGGCACTCACCCTCGGCGCGTGCGCCGCAGACGCGGGCGAAGCTCCCGCACCGAGCGACGACGACTCCGCCGCTCCGGCCCCCACGGAAGAGACCCTGCAGGTCGCCTTCATCTCCTTCGCCGTCGCCAACACCTACGACGAGCCCATGCTCGCCGAGATCGAGCGCGTCGCCGCCGAGAACAACATCGAGATCACCGTCTTCGACGGCAACCTCGACCCCAACCTCCAGGTGACGCTCGTTCAAGACGTCATCGCCTCCGGCCAGTACGACGGGCTCATCACGCAGCCGGTCTTCGGCCCGGCACTCGTCGACATCACCCGCCAGGCCATCGACGCCGGCCTCACGGTCGTCAACGTTGACCAGATTCTCGGCGACGACTTCACGACCGGCGCCACCCAGGTCGAGGGGCTCGCCGCGAACGTCGTCTTCGTTCCGAGCGAGATCGGTACGAAGTTCGGCGAGCAGGCCGTTGAGGCCTGCGCCTCGCAAGACCTCGACCCCTGCAACGTCGCGTTCCTGCACGACGTGAAGGCCTCGGCGATCGGTGTCGCACTCTACGACGCGTTCAACGCCGTCGTCGAGGGCACCCCGGTGCAGATCGTTGCGGAGGGCGAGACCTTCTACAACCCGGCCGCCGCGCAGACGGCTGTTGCGGACATCCTGACCGCCAACGCCGACATCGACCTCATCGCCACCTCAGACCAGGGTCTGCAGGGCGCGGTGCAGGCCATCGAAGCGGCGGGCCGCGGGCTCGACGAGTTCCTCATGATCGGCTACGGCGGATCGGCCTGGGGCAAGGAGCGCGTCTCGGAGGGCGTCGTGTACTCGAACGTGGTGCAGGCTCCGGCCACCGAGGGCCGTCTCGCCATGGAGGCCATGGTCGACGCGCTGCGCAACGGCAACAACCAGGGCGACATTGACCCGTTCGCGGACTTCCCGAACAACGGCGTCATGACCCGCGACACGGCCGACCAGTTCACCGGCGAGTGGGTCGGATAGTTCATGCCTCACACGGCAATCGCTGACACCCCGCAGCTCCGAGTGGAGCTGCGGGGTGTCGGTAAATCCTTCGGCGGCACCCCGGTGCTGCGTGACATCGACCTCGTGCTCGAGCCCGGCAGTGTGCACGCCCTCGTCGGCGAGAACGGCGCCGGCAAGTCGACGCTGTCGAAGATCATCTCGGGGCTGTACACGGCCGACCGCGGGCAACTCGTCGTCGACGGTGAGAGGGAACACTTCACCTCGCCGCGCGAAGCGCTCGACCGCGGCATCGCGACGATTGCGCAAGAGCTCGCGCTCGTGCCCGAACTGACCGTCGCCGAGAACGTCTTCCTTGGTCGCGAGCCGCGCACCGCCGGCTGGATCGACCGCAAGAAGCTCAAGCGCGAATTTCTCGAGGTGGCCGCGCGATCGGGCTTCGACCTCGACCCCGACCAGGTTGTCGGCGGCATGCGCACGGCCGACCAGCAGAAGGTCGAAATCTTGCGGGCGCTCGCGCGCGGCGCGTCCCTCATCATCATGGACGAGCCCACCGCGGCACTCGCCCGCCACGACGCCGAGTTGCTGCACGACGTCGTGCGCCAGCTCGCCGCCTCCGGACGCACCGTGCTGCTCATCTCGCACTTCCTCGGCGAAGTGCTCGCACTCGCCGACACGGTGACGATCTTGCGCGACGGCCGGCACATTCGCACCGCTCCCGCCGCCGACGAGACCGAGGCGACACTCATCGAGGGCATGCTCGGCCGCACCCTCAGCTCGATCTTCCCCGACAAGCCCGTCGTCGCCGACGACGCGCCCGAAGTGCTGCGTGTCAGCGACCTCGTCGCACCCGGCGTCAACGGGGTCTCGCTGAGTGTGAAGGCCGGCGAGATCGTCGGCCTCGCCGGCCTCGTCGGAGCCGGACGCAGCGAAATCGCGCACGCGATCTATGGGTCGGTGCCCCGCGCATCCGGAATCGTCGCGATCGACGGTGCGAACTGCCCGGCGGACATTCCGCGCACGCTGAAGAAGGGCATCTTCCTCATCTCCGAATCGCGGAAGGAGCAGGGCCTCGTGCTCGGGCGCCCCATTCGCGACAACGTGACGCTGTCGAACATGGGGCAGATCGCCTCGGGCGGCTGGGTTCGCACCGGCGACGAGCGCCGTGCCTCGCGCGGACTGCTCGACCGCGTCACGGTCGCCGGCGACGACCGACGCGACGTGTCGGCCCTGTCGGGCGGCAACCAGCAGAAGGTGCTGTTTGGCCGGGCGCTGCAGAAGGTGCGCAAGCTGCTCATCGCCGATGAACCGACCCGCGGCGTCGACGTCGGCAGCCGCCGCGCGATCTACGACCTGATCGTGCAGCAGGCCGAGCAGGGCATCGGCGTGCTCGTCATCTCGTCCGACGTGGAAGAGGTGCTGGGCCTTGCCCACCGCGTGCTGGTCGTGCGCGGCGGCCGCATCGTCGCCGAGCTCGAGGGCGACGCGATGACCGAAGAGAACATCATCACCGCCGCGTTCGCGGACCCGATCACCACCGGAGGCGCAGCATGAGCATCGAGACCCCTGAGAAGACCGCGCCGGCGCCGCCCCGCGCGCCCCGCTCGGGCGGCGCAGGCGAACAGGATGCGCTGCGCGCGTTTCTGAGGCGCGTTCCGTGGCGTTCGGTCGCGATCGTCGTGCCGTTCCTCGCGGTTTTTGTGGCGCTGTCGATCGGCAGCCCGGCGTTTCTGTCTGCGCAGAACATCGGCAACGTGCTCGACCGCCAGTCAGGCATCTTGATCATCGCGGCGGCGGCGACCCTCGTACTGATCGCCGGCGGCATCGACCTCTCGGTCGGGGCCACCTACATGTTCACGGCGGTCGTCTGCGGCACGATCATCGTGCGCGTCGGCGGCGAGACGGGGGCAGCGCTCGGAATCATCGTGGGCATCCTCGCCGGTCTCGTGATCGGCCTGATCAACGGCATCATCAGTACTTATCTGAAGATCAACCCGCTGATCGCGACGCTCGCCATGAGTTTCATCATCCTCGGCGCGACAAAGCTTGTGTCGCAGTTTGGCAAGGAGGGCGTCGGCCAGATCCGCGTCGACGTGCCCGAGTTCCGGTGGCTCGCGCTGCTGAAGCCGCTCGGGGTCAGCCTGCCGACGTGGATCGCCTTCATCGTGCTCATCGTGCTCGGCGTGGTGCTGTGGCGCACCACCTTCGGGCGCTACGTGTACGCGGCCGGCGGCAACGCTGAGGCGGCGCGCCTCGCGGGTATCCGCGTGAACGTGGTGCGCATCGCGACGTTCGCGATCGCGGGCACGGCGGCCGGGCTCGCCGGCGTCATCGACCTCGCCCGCACCCCCTCGGTGCCCGAGAACGACGCCATCGCGACGACGCTGACCTTCACGGTGCTCGCGGGCATCGTGGTCGGCGGAACGTCGATCCTCGGCGGCGCCGGGGCGGTCTGGAGAACGGTGCTGGGCATCCTCTTCATCGCGATGCTCTACAACGGCTTCACGCTCTTGCGCATCGACCCGCTGTTCCAGGGCATCGCGCTCGGTGTGATCATCCTGGTCGCGGTCGGCTTCGACGCCTGGTCGCGCACGCGAAGGAGGTAGAGACATCCGGCCCCGTCTGTCCACGGGGTCAGAGCAGGTGACGGGGCCGGCGCGGGTGGTGCGCCGGCCCCGTTTTTGTGTCTGTGCGGGCCGAGTTGGCTGCCGCGCGAACCATCGCAGGGATGCTTCAGCAAGCCGCATCCGGGTGTCCGCCAGACCGACAGGATGCGTCGACGCGCCGCCCAGCGCAGGGTCACGCTGGCGTGTCGCCGGGAGCTGTCGGGCAGACGGACAGCGCGCCGTCGGCGGTCGAGCCGCTACACGGCGCACCCGAGGCGCGCGAGTGGGCAGTCGTGGGGCCTTCCCGACCCGCAGACCCCCACGAATGACCGTTCACCGACCTCGGAAGCCTCCGCGAGCATCCGCCGGTCCCGGGGATGTGCTGACCTCGTGGACATGAGCTCGGGCCACGTGGGGGGTGGGGCGCGCCGGGGCAGGAAAGCCCGGCGGCGCGGCGCGAGCTCGCGTGATCCGCGCCCGCGCCGCCACAGCCCGGGGTGCGACAGCCGCGGAATTCCCGGCTCGGCTCGCAGCCTTGCCGGGGTAACCGTGATGCGTTCGTACAGCGAAACGGCGGGTGGCCCGCAGGCCACCCGCCGTCAGCAGCGGTGAGTCAGTCGCTTCCTTACTTGTCGTCCTCGTCGAGGTACATGTAAGGGTTCGCGATGGGCTCGTCCTCGGGCAGAGCCGGGTTCATCCACTCGGCCCAGGCGTCCTCGCCCAGCTCGCCGCGCACGTGCTCGACCGACGCGGCAACGCGGTCAGCGACGGGCTTCAGCGGCATGCCGATGCGCTCGCCGTCGTACTTCACGACCTTGCCGTTGACGACGACGGTGTGCACGTCGGCGGTGCCGGCCTGGTACACGACGTGCGCGTACGGGTTGAGGATCGGCGTCATCGCGGGCGACTCGTCGTTCTTCAGCAGAACGATGTCGGCCTTCTTGCCCACGGTGATCGAGCCGAGCTTGTCGGCCATGCCGAGGGTGTGCGCGCCACCCATGGTCGCCTGCCACACGGCGTCTTCCGCCTTCATGCGGTTGACGTTGACCGTCTCGCCCTTGCTCTGGGCCTCGAGGTGGTCACGCGAGCGGAACGACGACAGCGTCGAGCGCATGGCCGAGAAGAAGTCGGCGCTCCACCACACGCTCGTGTCCATCGACAGCGACGCGGTGATGCCGTACTTCTTGGCGACCCAGGCCGAGGGGTAGCCCTGGCCGGCGCTCTGCTCGCTCTCGGTCGCGATCGAGATCGTTCCGCCGGTGGCGGCGATCTTGTGGTAGCTGTCCGGGCCGAGCGACGACGCGTGCACGTACGTCACGGTGTCGTCCATGAAGCCGTTGTTGTACATGTACTCGATGTTCGGGTCGCCGTTGACGCCCCACACACCGGCGTGGGTGGTGACGCGCAGGCCGAGCTCGCGCGCGGCCTCGAAGGCGGCCTTCTCGTGGAAGTCGGGGCCCGAGTTGACGTCGAAGGCCACCTGCAGGCCCATCATGTCGTCGGTCGTGAAGTTCTTGACCCAGTTCTGGAACCCGGGGTCGTTCATCCACTCCCACGGCGCGCCGAGGTAGTTGCCGTAGGCGAGCACGTAGCGGCCGGGGATGCTCTTCAGCGCCTCGACAGCGGCGTCGGCGTAGTCGGGCGTGCGCAGCGCGTGCGACCAGTCGACCGTGGTGGTGACACCCTGGTCGACCGACTCGAGGGCGCTCAGCTGGTTGCCGGCTGCAATGTCTTCGGCGCGGAACACGTGGCCCCACGTCAGGTAGTAGAAGACGAAGTACTGGCTGAGTGCCCAGTCGCCGCCGTAGCCGCGCAGGGCGGTCTGCCACATGTGGCGGTGCGTGTCGATCATGCCGGGCATGATGATGCCGCCCTTGGCGTCGATCTCCAGCGTGCCAGCGGGCACCTCAAGGTTGTGCCCGACTCCGGCGATCGTGTCATCGGTGATGAGCACGTCAGCGTTTTCGAGCACGCCTGCGGAGTCGACCGTGATCACCGTGGCGCCACGGAATACGACGGGCCGGCCGGGGGTGAAGTCATCGGCGCGGGGCGCGACGGCATCGGTCATGAGTTCCTCCTCGTTGAGCAATTCACTAAAGGTGTACGTCTGTGTACAGCCAGAGTGAAATACTACTCCGGTCGATCGAGATATATCCAGTCGCATCGACCGGCTCGACCGAAAGGATGCCGTGAATGCGTACGCAGGCTGACAACGGCGGGATGCGCGACGACGCGCCCCGCGCATCCACCGATTCTGACGCGGCTGGCTGGGGCCGCCGCGTCGCATCCATGGCGGTTATTGCCGCCACCGGCGTCGCCATCATCTACGTGCCGCAGCCGATTCAACCGCTCGTCGCGGACGAGTTTGGGGTCTCCGGAGTCGCGGCGAGCGCCGCCACGATCGCCGTGCAGGCGGGGTACGCGATCGGCATCGTGCTGCTCGTCTCCCTCGGCGACCGCTTCTCGGCCCGCAGCCAGGTGACGGTGCAGCTCGGCGTGACCGCGGCCGCGCTGCTCGCGGCGGCCGCCTCCCCCGCGTACGCCGTCTTCGTCGCCCTGTGTTTCGTCGCCGGCGCGACCGCGACGATCGGGCAACTGCTCGTCGCCGCCGCCCTGAAGCTTGCTCCCCCCGCCCGTCGGGCCCGCACGGCAGCGGTGCTGCTGGGCTCGTTCATCTCGGGGCTTTTCCTTGTGCGCACGGCGCTCGGCGGCATCGCCGACCTGCTCGGCTGGCGCGGAGCCCTCGTGGTGATCGCGGTCGTCGTCGCCGCACTGATCCCGCTGAGTCTCGCCACCTCGCCCCCCGGCAAGCCGGTCGATCCGCCGCGCTACGCGCAGATCCTGCGCACGATCCCGCGCGTGGCGGCGAGTTCGCCGACGCTGCGCCTCATGACGGCGATCCACGCGCTCTGCTTTATGACGTTCATCACGCTCTGGTCGATGGCAACGCTGTACGCGGTCGACGAACTCGGCGTCAGCGTCGGTGCGGCCGCGCTCTTGGGACTCGCGGGCCTCACGGGCGGCGTGCTCACGATTCTCGGCGCACCGTTGCACGCGCGGGTCGGCACGCGGGTCGCGCTGGCGATCTGCGTGGGCGCCGTCGTCACGGGCGCCGCGCTGATCCTCATCGCTCCGACGGTGCTGCCGCTCACGGCGCTCGGGCTCATGCTGGTCTCGGTCGGCATGTCGAGCGAGCAGGTGTCGACGCAACCGATCGGCTTGGGCTCGGTCGAACCGGCGCAGAACGGCCGCGCGAACACGGTGTTCATGGCCGCGGCGTTCTTCGCCGGCGCGGCGGCGACCGCGGTCGCCGCGCCCCTGTATGCGGCTGGCGGTTTTCGCGCCGTCGCCGCCCTCGCGCTGATTGCGGCGTTAACGGCCGCATCCCTCGCCGTCGTTGCTGCACGGCGAGGGATGCTGGGCGTCCGTCGCGGCGGATCCTCCGCTGAGAGTCCGGCCTCTAGGTAAGGCGCCAGCCGCGGTCGACGTTCAGGCCGATGCCCGAAACACCGCGGTTGTTGAGGAGGAACATGGTCGCGTCCACGATGTCCTCCGTGGTCGCGAGCTTCCCACCCGGGGTGCGCGACTCATAGGCCTCGAGAACACCCTCGGGCATGTCTGCCCAGAACGGGGTGTCGCCGATGATGCCGGGGTGCAGAGCGTTTACCCGGATCGGTGCCAGCTCGAGCGCCATCGAGTGGGTGAGTCCCTCGACGCCGCCGTTGATCGTCGCGACCGTGGTCGAGCCGGGGTAGGGCGCATCCTTCGCGCGACCGCCGAACAGCACAATGCCGGTATCAACCGACGGCTCGAGGCGGTCGAGCAGCGTGTGCACCACCTCGGTGTAGCCCACCAGCTTCAGCGTCACGAGGCGGCGGGCACGAGCGATGCTGTAATCCCGCACGCTGTTCGCGTCGCGCTCGATCGCGGCGAGCACGAGACCGTGGATCTGCCCGACGGGCTTCAGCGCCTCGGCGATCGTCTCGGGCTCACAGATGTCGAGCGCGAGGCCCGTGGCGTTCGGACCAATGGATGCGGCGATCTCGGTCGTGCGGTCGGCGTCGCGGCCGGTCAGGATGACGTTGTCACCGCGAGCGACGACGGTCTTCGCGATTTCGAGGCCGATGCCGGAGGTTCCTCCGATGACGGCGATGGTGCGGGTCATTGCTCCTCCTTGAGCTTGTCGGCGAGGTACTCCCAGTCACGCGAGAACCGGTAGGCGTGGCGGGCGGGCATCTGCGGGGCCTGGGTTTCGAGCCAGCGCACCTCGGCGCCCACGGCTTCGAACGAGTGCACGCAGCCGACGCCGGCCCAGGCAATGTCGCCCGGAACGAGGCGGTAGTGGTCACCGTCGAACGTCGCGTCGACCTCACCGTCGAGGATCAGATAGACCTCTTCGAGTGGGTGGTCGTGCGGGCCGGCCTTGCCGGTCGGCTCGTACTGCACCATGAACATCGACCCGCTGGTCGCACCCAGGTCGGAATCGACCATCATCTTGAGCGAGATACCGCTGTACACGAGCAGGGCGGTACGCATGCTGGCCGAGACGGCGAGCAGTTCTTGCGACTGCCGGCCCGGGTTCATGTGCTCTTCGTGGATGTTGCCGAACGAGCGGGTGCGGGGGTCGCGGGCGTCGACGGTGATGGGCTCGACGACGGGCAGATCGGCGACGCGGTAGGTGTCGAAGCCGTACTTCTCACGCGCGGGCGGCGTGAAGAGGTCGGCCCACACGGCGTCGGTGTCGCCGACGGCGCGCCACGCGTGCGGCACACCGATCGGCACGACGCCGTAGTCGCCCGCGACGAGGTGCACGGTGGCCTCGGGGGTCACGATGAGGACCTCACCCTCGAGCACGTGGAACTGCTCTTCGAACGAGTGAACGTGCGCGGGAATCTCACCGCCGGGTGCGAGCTTTGAGATACCGAAGTCGCTGTGCACAGCGCCATCGGCGTAGCCGACGCCGAGCCAGCGGGTGTAGCCGCTCGAGCCGGGGGCGATGGCGCCGGGGTCTCGGTAGTCCGCGTCAGCGGCTCGACGGACGACGTAGCGTGCGCTCATGGAGCTTCCTCACTCGATGGGCGACGCAGAACCGTCGCCATTGTTCAGCCATGCTGAACACAGTGAACAGCCAGAGCGGCCGCTTGTCAAGCAGAAGCGCGGCGCCTCGCGACCTCGTAGAGCGTGACGGATGCGGCGATTCCGGCGTTCAGCGACTCGGTTGCCTCCGAGATCGGAATCGACACGATCGCGTCGCAGGTTTCGGCCACGAGTCGCGACAGCCCCTTGCCCTCGCTCCCGACGACGATGACGATCGGCTGCTCGGCGAGCTCGAGGCCCGGCAGCGAGACGTCGCCGTCGCCATCGAGGCCGAGCACGAAGACCCCCTGCTGCTTCAGCGCCTTGAGCGTCTGTGTCAGGTTCGCGGCCATCGCGACGGGGGTGCGGGCGGCGGCGCCGGCCGAGGTCTTCCACGCCGAGGCGGTCACTCCCACGCTGCGGCGCTGCGGCACGATGACGCCGTGCCCGCCGAACGCGGCCGTCGAGCGGATGATCGCCCCCAGGTTGCGGGGGTCGGTGATGCCGTCGAGCGCGATGATCAGCGCGGGCTCGTTGCGCTTCGCGGCAGCCTCGAGCAGGTCGTCGGGGTGCGCGTACTCGTAGGGCGGCACACTCAGGGCGATGCCCTGGTGCACCGAGTCGCCGGTGAGCCGGTCGATCTCGGGCCGCGTGACCTCGAGAATCGGGATGCCGCGCTTGGTCGCGAGGGCGAGCGCCTCCTTGACCCGGTCATCCATCTCGATGCGCACCGCCATCGTCAGGGATACGGCGGGGATACGCGCGCGCAGTGCCTCGAGCACCGAGTTGCGGCCCGAGACCACCTCGGTGTCGCCGCTCTTCTTCGCCGAGCGCGGGCCACCGCTCGTGCTGGATGAGGTGTTGGGGCGCTTCCCGCCGCGCGTCTTCGCGGCTTCAAGCCGCTCTTTCGCGGCCTTGCGCTTGCCGGCGGGGTGCCAGCTGCGGTCTTCGGCCTTCGGGGTGGGCCCGCGACCTTCGAGCTTCTGGCGGCCCTGACCGCCCGAGCCGACGGTGGGTCCCTTCTTGCTCTTGCGGGCGCTGGGGTGTCCGTGCTTAGCCATCGAGTCTCCACTCGGTCGAGGTTGCCGTGTCGTCGAGCAGAATGCCGGCGGCGATAAGTTCGTCGCGAATCCTGTCGGATTCGGCAAAATTGCGTTCCGCGCGGGCGGCGCGCCGCTCGGCGATGCGGGCGCTCACGAGCGCGTCGAGCGCGCGCTCGGCCGCTCCGCCCGATTGCGGATGCTCGCCCGCCTCATCGAGGCCCAGCACCGCCAGCATCGCGCGGCTCGCGTCGCGGTGGTCGCGCGCGGCGTCGAGCTCGCCCGCGTCGAGGGCGGTGTTGCCGGCGCGCACCGTGTCGTGCAGCACCGCGAGGGCCTGGGGCACGCCGAGGTCGTCGTCGAGGGCGGCGGCAAATCGCTCGGGAACCCGCTCGGCGAGCGAGGCGGCGCCCGCGCCGTCACCCGCGTCGGCGACCACATCAGCGGCGGCACCGAGTGCGGCGTCGGCCCGTGCGACGAACGACGTCACGCGCTCGAACGCGGCCTTCGCCTCGTCGAGCGAGCCGGGCGTGAAGTCGATGGTCGAGCGGTAGTGCGCCGAGCCGAGCCAGTACCGAACCACGGCCGGGTCGTGCTCGCCGAGCAGCTCGGCGGCGAACACCGAGTTGCCGAGCGACTTCGACATCTTCTGCCCGCCAACCGCGACGAGACCGTTGTGCACCCAGTGCGTCGCAAAGTCGTGGCCCGCGGCCCGCGACTGGGCGAGCTCGTTCTCGTGGTGCGGGAACCGCAGGTCGAGGCCGCCGCCGTGAATGTCGAACGCCTCGCCGAGGTAGCGCGCCGCCATCGCCGAGCACTCGATGTGCCAGCCCGGGCGACCGGGGCCCCACGGCGACTCCCAGTGCGCGCTCGCCGGCTCGCCCTCTTTCGCGCCCTTCCAGAGGGCGAAGTCGCGCGGGTCACGCTTGGCGCGCGCCGGGGCGTCAGCAGCATCCTCCATGTCGTCGGGCGACTGTCGGGTCAGGGCGCCGTAGCTCGGCCAGCTGCGCACGTCGAAGTACACGTCGCCCGAGCCGTCGGGGGCCGCGTACGCGTGCCCGCGCTCGATGAGCGTGTGAATGAGGGCGAGCATCCGATCGATGGATGCTGTCGCGCGCGGTTCGTAGGTCGGGGGCAGAATTCCGAGCGCGCGATACGCGGCCGTGAAGTCCAGCTCGACGCGGTACGCGAGCGCGTACCAGGGCTCGTCGTCGGTCTCGTTCGCGAGGATCTTGTCGTCAATATCGGTGACGTTGCGGATGAACGTGACGGCGTATCCGCGCGCGGCCAGCCACCGGCGCCACAGGTCGTAGACCAAGGCGCTGCGCAGGTGCCCGATGTGCGGGGCCGACTGCACGGTGGGTCCGCAGACGTACATGCTCGCGCGGCCAGGCTCGCGCGGCGTGAAGTCGACGACGGCCTGCTGAAGGCTGTCGTACAGGCGGATGCTCACCGCTCAAGCCTACCGGCGGGGCTTTTCGGTACGGGAGACGAGTGCCGTGGCGACGGCGGTCACGCCCTCGGCGCGGCCGGTGAAGCCGAGCCCGTCGCTCGTGGTGGCGGCGACGCTCACGGGGGCGCCGAGAATCGCGGTCAGGTGCTGCTCGACCTCACGACGGCGGGGCGCGAAGCGGGGGCGCGCGGCGACCAGCTGCACGGCGACGTTCTCGACCCGGTAGCCCGCCTCGGCGAGTAGCTCGATGGTGGCGGTGAGGAACACCTCGCCGCGGGCGTCGGCAAAGCGCGGGTCGTCAACGCCGAAGCGCGAGCCGATGTCGCCGAGCCCCGCGGCCGAGAGCAGGGCGTCGCAGATGGCGTGACTGACGGCGTCGCCGTCACTGTGGCCGGCAAGGCCCGGCTCGTTCGGCCAGAAGAGGCCCCCGAGCCAACACTCGGCGGTGTCGTCGTAGGCGTGCACGTCGATGCCGACCCCGGTGCGCAGAGCGGCCGCGGGGCCAAGCATCGCGCGGGACGCCTGGCTGGGCCCCTGGCCGGTGGGCGCACCGCCCCGCTCGGCGAGGATCAGCTCGGCCCGGCGCAGGTCCCACGGGGTCGTGATCTTGAGCGACGCCTCGTCGCCCGTGACCGTGACGACGTCGTGCCCCGCCGCAGCGAAGACGCTCGTGTCGTCGGTGTGCCCGGTCGACGCGCCGGCGATCGCGGCGCGATAGGCCGCAAAGGGGAAACCCTGGGGCGTCTGCAGCACCGCGAGCCGCGAACGGTCGGCGACGCGCTCGACGGTGTCGGCGCCGTCGGTCTCGGCCACGGTGTCGATCATGGGCAGCGCGGGAACCACGCCCGCGCCGCTCGCGCGCACGCGCTCGGCGACCCGCGCGAACACGGTGCTCGGGGTCAGCGCGCGGGCGGCGTCGTGGATGAGGACGACGTCGAGGGCGCCGGCGGTGTCGGCAGCGGCCAGGGCCGCAATACCGGCTGCGACCGAGTCTTGCCGCTCGGCCCCGCCCGCCACGACGGTGCCGTAGCCCGGCGCGAGAACACGGCCAGCGATCGCGGTGGCCGCATCCACCCGGATGCTCGGGGCCACGACGACAACGCGCGCCTCCTCATCGAGGCGCGCGATCGCCGTTAGGGCGTGCTCGAGAAGAGTGGCGCCGCCGAGCTCGACAAATGCCTTCGGCTCGGCGGCGCCCAGGCGGGTACCGCTTCCCGCGGCGACGACGACGATGCCGAGGCGCACGTCGGTGTGGGCCGGCGACGCGTCGCTATCGCGGGAGGGAGTGCTCACGTCGGGCGAGTCTCGACAGAGAGGGGCCGCCTCGCTTAGGAGGCGAGCACCTCGTCGAGCACGCTCGACGCCTTCTCTTCGTCGGTCTTCTCGGCCAGCGCGAGCTCAGAGATCAAGATCTGACGAGCCTTGGCGAGCATGCGCTTCTCGCCGGCGCTGAGGCCGCGGTCTTGGTCACGGCGCCACAGGTCGCGCACGACCTCAGACACCTTGATGACATCGCCCGAAGCGAGCTTCTCAAGGTTGGCCTTGTAACGACGCGACCAGTTCGTGGGCTCTTCGGTGAACGGTGCGCGCAGCACCTCGAACACCTTGTCGAGGCCCTCTTGGCCAATAACGTCACGAACGCCGACCAGGTCGACGTTGTCAGCGGGAACCTCAATAGTGAGGTCGCCCTGCGTGACGTTCAGCTTCAGGTAGGTCTTCTCGACGCCCTTGATGACTCGGGTCTTGACTTCGGTGATGGTCGCCGCACCGTGGTGCGGGTAAACGACCGTTTCTCCGACAGTGAATTGCATGGGTGGTGGTCCTTCCGCAGAACTCCTATTCTACCACAGGAATTTCTCAGCATCTCGGCCAGGGCCGGGTCGGTGACGGCCCCGCGCGCGGACCACGACTACCCTTCCGTCCCGCTAGACTGGCTGAGGTCGCGCCCACGCAGGCGGGCTTCAGCCCGGCCAGCGACCGCCGAATACGACGGGCACTGGAGGCAATTCGTGAACACTCGCATGGCGGCAACCATCGCCCTCGCAGCGGCGATCATGGTCGGCGCGAGCGGCTGCACCTTCTCGGCGAACATCGCCACGCAGAAGGAGTACGACCCGTCCGACGGCGTGGGAACGACGATCGACGACGTGTCGGTGCGCAACGTCTTGCTCATCACCGATGAGGGCCAGAACCTCAACCTCGTAATGACGGTCGCCAACAACTCGACCGAGACCGTCGACCTCGAGGTCAAGTGGAACCTCGACGGCGCGAGCGGCGACGAGACCATCACCCTCGACGGCAGCGCACTCACCTCGGTCGGCGGTCCCGACGACGAGCAGACCATCGTCATCAGCGGCACCGACGTCATCCCCGGCGCCCTCGTGCCCCTCTTCTTCACCTACGGCGGTGCCGAGGGCAGCCAGATCGAGGTTCCCGTCCTCGATGGCAGCCTCCCCGAGTACGAGCTGTACCTCCCCGCCGACAGCGAGTAGGTAGCGCGGGCGCTAGGTGTTCTTCCTCGACACGTTGTGATCGGCTGAGGTGAGCGAAGACCTCCGGGAACGATGTGGGTAACCACACTCAGATCGTTTCCACGGAGGTCTT
>NZ_SGWW01000001.1 GCF_004216575.1 Microcella putealis | reverse complement strand
TAAGAGGCTTCTCGAAGGATCACACGGTGACCGCGTTTACGTCAGCAACGACGCCGGCGACCACCGAGCGTTACACCACTATGCGGGACTCCACTGCTGCTGCGGCACGGCCAAGAGCTGCTCAGTGACCGGCAGAAGGCGAAGCTCACCGCATGCCTGGCCGTGGGCGACCCGCACGCCGAAGTCGAAGTCGCCTGGCTCTGCTACCAGCAGCTGCGCTCGGCCTACCATCAAGAGCGTCTCACTGACGGGCGCGTCGTCGCGGCGCGCGTGTTGGAGAGCTTTCACACCTGCCCGATTCCCGAGATCGCCCGACTCGGCCGAACGCTGCGGGCGTGGCGACAGCAGTTCTTGGCCTACTTCGATACCGGCGGGGTGAGCAACGGCGGCACCGAGGCGATCAACCTGATCATCGAAAAGACCCGAAGGTCGGCGCACGGGTTCCGCAACTTCGACAACTACCGGCTGCGGATCCTGCTCGCCGCCGGCGGCCACAAGCCCTGGCGAACAGCCCCTACCCCCGCTTCATGACGAAGAGCCCCTTTCGGCGCCGCTCGGGATCGCATTTGTCAGAACATGGAGCCGAGGTCGGAACCGAGGGAAGGATAGGTGGCTGTCACGGACTTCAGCTGTCGGGTGGTGAGTCCGAGCTTGATGGCGAGGCCAAACGTGTTGATCACTTCTGAATAGCCTGGGCCGAGTAGGTGCGCCCCGAGAATCAAGTCGGTCGCTGGATCTACGATCACCTTCGTGGCGGCGGTAGTCTCACCGATTCGGTAATTGCTGTACCAGCCGCTGGTGTCGTGGTAGCGCACAGAAATCTCTCGACCATCGCGTGCAGCTTCTTGTTCGAGCATCCCGACCCGGTTTAGTTCTGGAATCGTAAACACCGTCGAGGGCACGCCGGCGTAGTCGGGCACGGTCTCGATGCCTTTGAGCATGTTGGATGCGGCGACCTTACCTTCGAAGACGGCCACCGGCGTCAGGCGTTCGCCCGGGGTGCCCGCCGCGTCACCTGCTGCATAGACGTACGGATTGCTACGGCTCTGCAAGTGCCCGAAGACGTCAATGCCCTGTGGCCCGTGCGCGATATCGGCTGCCTCCAGATCGAGGCCGTCGAAGTTGGGTACGCGGCCCGCTCCGTGCACCACAAGGTCGGCGTCGATGTTGGATGTCGCGCGGTCCCGCTCGATTGCAACGTGAAAGCCCGTGGAGGTGTGCGTGACTGCGCTCACGGAGGTGCTGTGGTGCACTCGTATTCCAGCCTGTTCGCTGCGGCGCACAAGCAGATCTACGAGGTCCGGGTCGAATGCGCGCAGCGGCTTTGTGCCGTGGTCGATGATCACGCACTCCACGCCAGCGCGCGCTGCGACGTGTGCCAACTCGAAGGAAACAAACCCGCCGCCGACGAACACGATTCTTCTGGGCAGCGCTTCGAGGTTCAGGAATTCGGTGCTGTCGACCAGAAGCTCCTGGCCGGAGAACTCGAGCGGCCGAGGGCGGGCTCCGGTGGCGATGAGAAATCGTGCTGCGGAATGCTGTTCGCCGTTGATGTCGACGTGATGGCGGCTGACGAATCGGGCATCGCCGTGGAACGAGGACACACCGTTCCGTTTCAGCGTGGACTCCATGGCGCCTGGAATATCGTCGGTGAAGCCGTGCTTGTGCCGCATGAGGGCGGGCCAATCGAGTGTGAGGCCACTCTGGTTAATGCCTTTGCCGTGCATGAGGCGTGCATCGTCGATGATTTCGGCGCCTCGGCGGAGAATCTTCTTGGGGTCGCAGCCGCGAAGAGCGCAGGTGCCTCCGTAGGGAAGGGTGTCGACGATGCCGACCTTCCAGCCTTGAGACGCGCAGCGGTTGGCCGCAGTGATCCCTGCCATCCCGGCACCGATGACGAACAGGTCGTACTCCGCGTTCACAGTGCGACTCCATCGTGCTGTGCGGTGATCGCCATGCGCAGTTGTTCCAGAGTGGGGGCGCCAGCGCGACCTGCGGGTGTGCTGTACACACGGCAGGCCAGGCCGACGGGTGCCGACGAGTCGGCGAACGGGTCCACGCCGTCGACGAGAATGCTGGGCGAGCCGCGGAAGCCGAGCTTCTCCGCGTCATCGAACGTATCGACCAGTCGGTGAAGAACGGTGATGTCGGGGCGTTCGGAGGCGATCGTCGCCAAGCGCTCGGCGGCGATCGACCAATTCGGGCAACCAGTGAAGTACTGCAGCGTGATCTCCATTCTCGGAGAATAAACCTTGTAGCGCGATGCAAGGTCAAGTGGTGAAATGGAGCCCATGAAGATCGGCGACCTGTCCAACGTCAGCGGTGTTCCCTCACAGACAATCCGTTTCTATGAGCGACGAGGACTTCTCTCGCCCTCTGCGCGTGAAGGAAATGGCTATCGCCGCTATGACCACGCGGCGGTATCGCGACTGAACTTCATTCGATCCGCGCAATCGGCGGGTCTCACCCTTGCTGAGATCGCCAGTGTGATCAACATCCGCGACGCGGGCGAAGCGCCCTGCGCTCATGTCTCAACTCTGCTCGAGGAAAAGCTCGATGAGGTGCAGCGGCGGCAACGTGAGCTTGCTGTCTTGGAAGCTGAATTGAATCAATTGATCGCCGCGGGTCGAGACCTCGACCCGACCGACTGCGAACCGGGGGGCGTCTGCAGCGTCATCGTCTCGACGGGAGGCTGACCCTTTAGGAGACGCTTCCTGAATCACCCTCTCGCCTTTGAGCGGCCGCCAGCCTGATCCTGACGCCGCGGCTTCGCAGCCCCTTCAAGATCGTGTGATTGTCGAAGCCTAACTGCTTGCCGATCACGGCACTCGACTGGCCACTTTCGTAGAGTTCGACGGCGATCGCTATCTGGCCCTCGGTCATCCTTCGTGACGCGTCGATTCCGCGATCGCTCAGGATTCGGGCCACGGTAGTCCGAGAAAGTCCGAACTCGGCGGCGACGGTTCGAACGCTGCGCACCGCGAGGTAACGTTTCGCGACAGCTTCTGCTTCGTCAGCCCTCAGTTGGCGGGCTCGCCGACGAGTTCCGGTTGTCGAACTTTCCTGGTTGCGGGGGCTCGAGCGGAAGATCAGGTCTTGAGGTGCGACGATCCCGGGTGCGGGGTTCGAGTAAACCTGTATCAGGTGCACCAGTCGCTGCGCGTGGGCACCCTTATCGCCGTGTGGCTACTCGAGCAGCTTGCCGTCTTGCGTCACGTTCTCCATGAGCGCGGCAATCTCGCCGGGTACCGGCGGAATCGGCTCGTGCTCGATCGTGCCGTCGGCCGACCACACGAGGTTCACCTGCAGTGCCGGATCCGTGTCGGGGTAGTCGCTGCGGTTGTGGGCTCCCCGGCTCTCGCGTCGCTCGAGCGCGCAGTCAAGGGTCGCGCGGGCGGCGAGAAGCGACGCGCGCAGGTCGAAGGCGTGGGCGAGGCCCGAGAAGCCGGCGAGATCGGGGTGCACCCCCACTCGGGTTTGACGGTCCTCCAGCTCGTCGAGTTGGCGCAGACCCTCGAGCAGCCCCGCTTCGTCGCGCACCACACCGCCGTGGTCGGTCATTGTGTTGCGCAGATCGCGCTGCAGAGCCCGCACGTTCTCCGTGCCGTCCGACATGAGGAGTTCGGTCACCTCGTTGTCGGCGGCCTCGATCGCCTCGCGCGAGCGGTGCTGGTGCACGATGCCAGCGCTGTAGTTTGCGGCCGCCTCGCCGACGATGCGGCCGTATACGAGCAGCTCGACGAGTGAGTTGCCGCCGAGACGGTTGGCACCGTGCAGGCCGCTCGATGCTTCGCCGATCGCGTACAAGCCCTGCACGTCGGTCGAGTGGTCGTCGGAGTTCACCCACACGCCGCCCATCGAGTAGTGGGCGGTCGGTGCAATCTCGATCGGCGTCGTCGTCACGTCGAGCACCTGCAGTTCGAGCAAGGTCTGGTAGACGCGGGGCAGGCGCGTCATGATCGTTTCGCGCGGTAGGTGCGAGATGTCAAGCAGGACGCCACCCTTCTCGGTGCCGCGGCCCTCCTTGATTTCGGTGTACGCGGCCAGGGCGACACGGTCGCGCGTCGACAACTCCATGCGCTCGGGGTCGTACCTCTCCATGAAGCGCTCTCCGAGAGCGTTCAGCAGGTGTCCGCCCTCCCCGCGAGCGGCCTCGCTGACGAGCGTTCCGGCGGCGTTCTCGGGCTCGAGGATGCCGCTCGGGTGGAACTGCACGAGTTCGGCGTCACGCAGACGGCCGCCCGCATCGACGGCCAGCTTGAATGAGTCGCCGGTGTTCTCGTCGCGGCGGCTCGAGGTGCGTCGCCAGATGCGGTTGTGACCGCCGGCCGCGATGATGACCGCGTCGGCGATGATCGTCACCCGGGTGCCGTCGCGCAGGTCGAAACCGTAGGCGCCGAACACCACGTTGTCGCTGACGAGAATGCGCGTGATGTAGACCGAGTCGAGTATCGGCACCTGCAGTTCGGTCGCGCGCGAGACGAGGGTGCGCTGAATCTCGAGCCCCGTGTAGTCACCGGCAAAGGCTGTGCGGCGGTACTTGTGTGCGCCGAAGTAGCGCTGGCTGATGCGCCCATCTGCTTCGCGCGCGAAGGGCATGCCCCACCGTTCGAGGTCTTCGATGCCGCGGTGGGCATACTTCGTGACGGTCTCGACCGTGTGGGGGTTGGCGAGCATGTAGCTCTCGGTGATCGTGTCGGCGGCGTGCTGCTGCCAACTGTCGTCCTCATCCATCGTCGAGAGCGCAGCGTTGATGCCACCTGCGGCCAGAGCCGTGTGGGCGTCGTTCTTCGGCCGCTTGCCGACGGCGAGCACGTCGACCCCGCGTTCCGACAGTTCGATCGCCGCACGCAGGCCCGATCCGCCCGTCCCGATGACGAGAACAGACGTGTAAATTCGACGGTCAGACCTGGTTCGAGGAGTCATAGGAGAACGCTATGTCTGAGCGCTGGGCAGGCCCTCGCCGGGGCCTGAGCGGCGCCTTGGGCGGGGCTGGTAAGTGCCAGTGGGTTTGGTAACGGCCCGGTCTACCGCGGCGTCGCGATCGATTCGCGGGTGACGACCGGCATGGGGACGAGCAGCTCGCCCGTGTCGCCCGGCGAGAGCAGCGCGTCCACAGCGCGCCGGCCCATGTCTTCGTGGGGGAGCGCGATGGTGGTGAGGCCGGGGCGCAGGTAGGCGGCGAGCTCGTCGTTGTCGAACGAGACGATCGAGACGTCGTCGGGCACGCGCATCCCGGATGCGGGAACGCGCCAGCGCGCGACGCGCGTGCGCTCCGAAGGGGCGCCGCACTTCGCCGCGCCGGGGCCGTGGCTGCGCTGGGGCATGGGGTTCCAGCTCGACTCGGAGGCCCGTCGCTATCTGACCCCGACCTCGCTCGGGCACGACGGCGCCGGCGGCCAGGTGGCCTTTCCCGACCCCGACCACCGCGTGGGTTTCGCGTTCCTGACAAACGAGATGGAGGCGGGTGACGACCGCGCGACCCGCGTCGTGGATGCGCTTCGCGAGGTGCTCGTCGCGCGCTGAGGTGGCTCGTGCCGCCGGGCTGCGACGCGCGGCGGCTGAGCCGGCGCATAGGCGGCAGCCAGAAACGGCACAGTGTCGCGCGGCAGGATGGACGACATGAAGTTCACGCGATTGCTCAGCGCAGCCCAGCAGGCCCTGAAGTCGGAGAAGGGCCAGCAGGCCGCGCGCTCCGCCCTCGACAAGGCCGCCGGCGCCGGCCGCCAGTTCGGCCAGGGCAAACACGCGTCGGCCGTCGACAAGCTGCACCGCGCGGCCAGCGACTTCATCGACAAGCAGAACCCCAACGGCGGCCGCGCCCCGGGTGACGGCCGCGGGCCGGTCGACCCGCCCCGCTGAGTCGCGGGCTGAGCGCCGCTCGTGCCGGTTTTCGCCGTCGCTGGGGCGCGCAGGCACGTAGGTCGAGGGGTGAGTTGCCCCTTGTGGTGATCGCGCCGGGGTTTGCTTCGCCACAAGAGGCAACTGAGTTGCGCCACGGCGACGGCTCGGTGCCGTGGCGCACACTGGAGGGGTGAGCGAGCGGGCAGGCGGCAACGGCGGCAGTGATGCCGTGGGCGACGCGAACGACGAGCGCGACGGCAGCGGGAGCGACGTGAGTCACGCGCGCGCGGCGCTTGAGCGGCGTCGCACCGAGGTGGCGGCGCGGGTTGACAGTCTGCGGCGCGAACTGGATGCGGTGCAGCGGCTGCGCTCCGAGAACTCCGACGATGACGAGCACGACCCCGAGGGGGCGACGACCTCGCAGCTGTGGTCGCAGTCGGTCGGCATTCTCGAGGCCGCGCAGCGCGAACTCGACGACCTCGACACGGCGATCCGGCGTCTGGAGGCCGGCACGTACGGGGTGTGTCAGCGCTGCGGCCAAGCGATCGCTCCCGCTCGGCTTGAGGCGCGACCCGACGCCACGCTGTGCATCGACTGCGCCCGGATCGCGGCGCGCTGATGTGGGCCGCGGGGCCGCTACGCGCGCGCAGCCGTGTGCTCGGCGAGGCGCGCCAGCCCCTCGTCGAGCGTGACCGTCGGCGCCCAGTCGAGCGCCTCGCGCGTCTCGCGCTGGTCGAACCAGTGCGCGGTCGACAGCTGCTCGGCGAGGAAACGCGTCATGGGTGGCTCGTCGGTTCCGGGGCGCACGGCCCAGACCCGCTCGATGAGCGAGCCGGCGGCGCGGGCGATGCCGGCGGGCAGGCTCCACGCGGGCGGGCGTACGCCCGAGGCGGTGCAGATCCCGGCGAGCAGTTCGCCGACGGGACGCGGCTCGCCGTTCGTCAGCACGAAGGCACGGCCGTGGGCCACGTCGGCGCGGCGGAGGGCCGCCACGATGCCGGAGGCCGCGTTGTCGATGTAGGTGGTGTCGATGAGCGCCCGGCCCCCGTCGAGCAGCGGCAGGCGGCCGCGCCGCGCGCGGTCGACGATGCGCGCCACCAGCTGCGGGTCGCCCGGCCCCCACACGAGGTGCGGGCGGATCGCGACGACGCGCATGGCGTCCGAGTCGCGGGCGAGGGCCAGCAATTCCGATTCCGCTTTCGTGCGCGCGTACTCGCCCCGCGCATCCGCCGGCGATGCGGGCTCGGCACCGACGCCCGCGAGCGCCGCGCCCGCGTGCGCGACCGACGGCGACGAGATCTGCACAAAGCGCGCCACCCCGGCGGCCTCGGCCGCGTCGAGCACGATGCGGGTGCCCTCGACGTTGACGCGCGAAAACTCGGCCGGGTCGCCCGCGAGCGACACCTTCGCCGCCAGGTGGATGACGCCCTCGGCGCCGTCGAATGCCTCGCGAACGAGCGCATCGTCGGTCACGGAGCCCAGGAAATCGCGCGCTCCGTCGACGCCCGAGGGTCGCCGCTGCAGCGTGCGCACCTCGTGCCCGTCGGCCACGAGCGTCGCGGCGACGGCGCCGCCCAGATAGCCGGATGCTCCGGTCACCGTCACAATCACGGTCGCTCCATGCGCCCACCGGCGAGCGTCGCCTCAGCCCAGGCAGACAGGCGCTGGCGGTCGATCTTCGAGTTGTGGCGAATGTCGGTCGGCAGCTCGGGAACGACGAGCACGGCGACGAGCGGCAGGCTCGACAGCGCGCGCAGCTCGGCCGCGAGATCGGCGTCGGCGAGCCCCGGCTTGCTCGCGGCGGGCACCGTCTCAACCACAGCGACCGCCTGCCGCAGGCCCTCGGGGCCGACGCCGACGACCGCTGCGCGGCGCACGCGCGGGCTCTGCTCGAGCTGCTGCTCGGTGCCGACCGGAGCGACGGGGCCGTCGGCGGTCGTGAGCACGTGCGGAAGGCGACCTTCGATCCAGAGGCGACCCTGCGTATCCAGGTGACCGACGTCGCCCGTGCGGTGCCAGCGACCGCCGTCACCGGGGGTGTCGGCGGTCGCGGCGCGGTCAGTCAGCCACAGCCGGTCGTACGACGACTTGAGGTGCCGGGCCGAGATGACGACCTCGCCCAGCACACCGGGCGCGCTGCCCGGCTCGCCGACCGGACGTCCCGACGCGTCGAGGGCGCTGATCAGCACGCGGTTGTCGCCGATCGGGGCGCCGACGCAGACGCCGCGGTCGGGGGCGTCGGCTGCCGCACGGATGCCGTCGAGCGTGATGTCGGTGACGAGCAGGCACTCGGTCATGCCGTACGGCGTGTGCGGTTCGGCGTTCGGCATAAGGGCCGCCGTTGCCGCGAGCAGCGGCTCGCCGACGGGCGCACCGGTCGAGAGGAACGTGCCGACGCCCTCGAGCGCTGCCCGGTCGTTGGCGGTCAGCTCGCCCGCTGTCGCGACCACGTTGAGGATCGCGGCGGGGGAGAGGAACACCATGCGCGCATCCGCCTCGCGCACGGCGGCGGCCACCGCGCGGGCGGTGAGGGTGCGGGGTGCCGAGACATCCATGTCGGGGGTCGCCGAGCGCGTGCCGAGCGCGGGGCCGAGCAGCGCGAACGGTGCGAATCCCGTCACCAGGCCGGTGTCGGCGGTGATGCCGAAGTGCGCGGCGAGCACGTCGCGGACGGCCGACAGCTGACGGTGCGTGTAGCGCACGCCCTTCGCCGGGCCCGTCGAGCCCGACGTGAAGAGAATCGCCGCGAGGTCGTGCGGTGACGGCTCGGCGGGCAGCGCGGCGTCAGCTCCGCGGGCGGCGATGCCGGCGAGGCTGTCCGAGACGCCGAGCGCCCGGCGGCTCGCCCACGGCAGCGTCGCCGTCGAGATGCGCAGGCCCGGCCAGCCGAGCGCCTTCGCCGCGGCGAGGCCCTTCACCTCGCCGATGATGACGTCGGGCCACGCGCCGCGCACCGCGCGCGAAAGGCCCTTCACGCCGAGGCCCGCATCGGCGACGACCACGACCGCCCCGATGCGCAGGCACGCGTAGATGACGGCGGTGAGCGTCGGCCCGGGCGGCACCAGCACCGACACCCGCTGGCCGCGGCGCACGCCGATGCTCGCGAGCCCCGCGGCGATGCGGCGCACGCGGTCATTCAGGCGCCGCCAGCTGACGTGGCGCACGGAGCCATCGCGCGTCGCCATGTCGATGATCGCGTCGGCGTCGTCGTCGCGGCGCGCGTCGAGGGCGGCCCACAGCGGCGCGTACGGGGCGTCGTCGATCGCGGGATGCGCATCCGCCGCCATCGCGGAGGCGGGCGCCCCGGGGGCCACGCGGTCGGCGAGCCAGGTGAGCACCGCATCCGCGTACGGCCGGTCTTCGGCGATGAGGTGGCTCGCGCCCTCGAAGCGGTGCACCTCGGCGTGCGGCAGCCGGTCGACGAGATCGTCGAGGTAGCGGTCGCCGAAGATCGGGTCGTCGGGGCCCCACAAGAGCAGCGCGGGCACGGTGAGCATCGACACGCCCGCGGCGATGCGCCGCAGCTCGCGGTAGCTCACATCACGCTCGTCGACGGGGATGTCGGCGACGAAGGCGCCAATGCCCGCACGGTCGGCGGCCGAGCGGTAGGGCTCGCGGTAGGCGTTCTTCACCTCGACGCTGAGCGCGGGGCGGGCGAGCGAAAGGGTCGTCTCGAGGAAGGCGGGCGTCGACACGGTCGAGGTGGCGAGCACGCCGCGCGCGGTGGCGAGGCGCAGCGGAGCCGGAATCGGCACGCCGAGCGGGTGGTGCACGGCGGTGTTGAGTGAGGCGATGCCCGCCAGCAGTTCGGGGTGGTCGACGGCCCAGCCGAGGGCGACGACGCCGCCCCAGTCGTGGCCGAGCGTGACCACGGGGCCGCTCAGTCCGAGAGTGTCGGTGAGCTCGCCAAGGTCGCGCACGCGCTGCTCGAGCCGGCGCGCGGCGCCCGTTCGGGCCGAGAATCCCATGTTCAGCTGGTCAACCGCGATGACGCGCCACGCGGGCGCACCCGCCTCAGCGGCCGCGAGCGACGCCGCGACGATGCGCCGCCAGAGATACGACCACGTGGGGTTGCCGTGCACCGCGAGAACGGTGCCGACCGGCGTCACGCCCAGCCGATCGAGCTCGGCCTCGGTGTCGAGCAGGTGCCAGTCGTGAGTCTCGCCGGTGAGTGAGTCGGTCACGCCGAGTGTGCGGCTCCAGCGGGGGTCGAGCTCGGCGAGGTCCGCGAGCCCGGCGGGAAGGGGCGAGTCGGCGCCGCTCACCACGCGATTTCCAGCATCGCCGTGTTCAGGCCCGAGCCCACGCCGACGAGTAGCACGCGGTCGCCGCGGATCAGCGAGTCTTTCTCCTCGACGAGCGTGATCGGCACCGAGGCGGGCCCGACGTTGCCGTAGTTCGGGAACGTCGTGGGCACCCGCGAGCGGTCGAGCCCGACCGCCTTCACGAGCGACGACGTGTGAATCGACGACACCTGGTGCGTGATGTAGCGGGTCATCGACGACCAGTTCCACTCGGTCGACGCGTCCTTCCACGCCGAGACGACGAGGTCGAGACCGCCCTTCAGCAGCGCCTTGGCGTCGGTGAACATGCCGTCGACGCTGCCGACGCACAGCTGGTGGAACTGGGTCGCGGCGCGCGTCACGCCGCCCAGAATGCGGTGACCGTTCGGATGCTCGTCAGCGCGCCCGAGGACGGCCGCCGCCGACCCCGACCCCAGCGTCAGGGTCGCGAACTCTTGCATGAAGTCGTCGCGGCTGCCGTCGGAGGCAAGCAGGCGGTCGATGGTGTTCACCTGAATGTCGTCGGCGTTTTCGCCCGCGACCACGATGGCGTGACGAATTTGGCCCGACTCGATCATGGTGGCGGCGAGCGAAAGACCATTGATGAAGCCCAAGCAGGCGTTGGCGACATCGAAGTTGATGGCCGAACTGGGCAGGCCGAGCCCATGGTGCAGCGCGACGGCGACGGACGGCTCGAGGTTCATGCGCGTGACCGAGGTGTTGATGAGCAGCCCCACGTCGTCGGGGTGAACCCCGGCCTCCGCGAGTGCCTTCGTGCCCGCGCTAATGGTGGCCGCGTCGACCGTTTCGCCCTCACCCCAGTTGCGGCGCTCGTTGACGCCCGCAACGCGGCGGAGCAATCCGCTGCGCAGCTTCAGGCGATCGAGCGACGGCGCCAGGCGCGCTTCGATGTCGTCGGAGGTCGTCACGCGACTCGGCAGCACGCTGGCTACTGAGAGCAGTGCGACGTTCTCGAATCGAACGGTGGCGTTTCCGGCCACTGGGCCCCCTCTGGAGATCGGTGTGCCGCCCCTTGCGGGAGCACGTTTTAGCCTAACCGTGCCTCGCATGGCGGCGGTGGCATATGGCGGATGCTGACCGCCTACGGGAACCGCGAGCTCACCACAATGTGCAGCAGCGGCACCGCGGCGGCGATCATGAGCACCGTGCCGAGCGGGTCACCCGACGAGCGCAACACGGCGCCTGCGATCAGCAGCCCGATGACCAGCAGGCCCGACGTTGCTCGCCCGATCGACCGCTCGAGCGAGCGGATGCGCCGATCGGTCTCGGGTACCCGCAGGGCGAGGTCGCCCCGCTCGGCCTTCGCCGCGAGTTGGTCAATGCGTCGCGGCAGGCGCGCGATCGTCGCCGCATAGCCGACGGCCTGCTGCCCGAGCTCGACGACCCCGTCGATGCCGCCCGAGCGCCCTGCCTGCACAAGGGTCTTCGCGAACGGGTCAACCGCATCCCAAATATTGAAGTCTTGGTTGAGCGCGCTCGTGACGCCCGACAGCAGCGAGACCGTGCGAATCAAGAGCAGGAAGCTCTCGGGCAGCTGGAACGGCAGCGTGCGCACCGTCTCGCTGAACCGGCGAGCGAACTGCTCGAGCTCGCGCGGGTCGACCTGCGTGAGTTCAGCGACGCCCATACCGCCGAAGCGATCAAACAGCGCCGTCATCGCCCGCTCGAGTTCGTCGATGTCGGCCGTCGGCAGCAGCACTCCCAGGCGCTGCATGGCCTGCACGAGGCCGGGCCCGTCACGGCCGACGGCGGCGAGGATGAACGAGCGCAGCCCCGCGCGCAGGCCCGGCGTGATCTCGCCCATCATGCCGAAGTCGATATAGGTGATGGTCCAGTCGTCGGCCCCGCCGGTGGGGCCGGGGGTGACGAAGATGTTGCCCGGGTGCGGGTCGGCGTGGAAGAACCCAGCGATGAAGAGCTGCTGGAAGGTGACGCGCGCGAGTTCGCCGGCCACGGCATCCGGATCGATTCCGGCCTCGCGGAGGGCGGCGACGTCGGTGATCTTGATCGCCGAAACGTCTTGCAGGGTGAGGGTGCGGCGGGCTGAACGCTCCCAGATGATGGCGGGCGTGCGCATGCGCGGGTCGTCGGCGAAGTCGGCGGCGAAGCGCTCGGCGTACGCGGCCTCGTTGAGGTAGTCGATCTCTTCCAGGCTCGTCGTGGCGAACTCTTCGACGAGGGCGGGCGCATCGGTGCGGTTCGCCACGAGTTTCACGCGCGACAGGATGCGGCCGACGCGGCGCAGCGCCGCCAGGTCGACCTCGACGATCTCTTCAATGCCGGGGCGCAGCACCTTGACGACGACGTCGTCGATGCCCAGCTCGGCGGCGAGGCCGGGGGAGAGGCGGGCGCGGTGGGCCTGGCCAAGCGAGGCCGCCGCGATCGGCGTCTCATCGAACGACGCGAAGGCGACCGAGAGCGGCATCCCGAGCTCGCGCTCGACCTGCGCGACGATGCGGTCGAGCGGCTCGGGGGCGACCTCGTCTTGCAGACCCTCGAGCTCTTGAGTGATCTCGCGGGGCAGCACGTCGAGCCGCGATGACAGGAACTGTCCCGCCTTAATCATGAGGCCGCCGAGATCGGCGGCGAGCCGGTGAAAGCGACGCGCGGCCTTCTGTAACCGGCGAATGCGGCCACGCGCGGCGAGTGCGCCCAGGCCGAAGCGCGGCAGCACGAGCTCGAACCACCACGCCTGCACGAGCACGCGCGTCGCGAAGCGCATGATGCGGCGGTAGCGAGCCTTCAGGGCACGCTGTTGATCGGGAGTCGGCGCGGGCCTCGCGGAGGCGGGCGCCGACGGCTCGGGCACGGGCTAGTCCTCGGCGAGGATCGCGTACAGGCGTTTGCGCGTCTCGTCGAGCAGCTCGGCGGCCCGCTTCTTCTGGTCGGCCGTGCCCACCTGCGCCACCTGCGCGGCCGCCTGGGCGAGCTTCGCACCCGACTTTGGCACGAGCACGTCGTGCTCGCTCATGCGCGGAAAGTTCGGGGCCTTCCAGCCGTCGCGGCCCGAACGCGCGTGATCGTGGCCCACGTGCTCGTGGTCGTGTGCGGCGTGCTCGGCCGCCGCCGCCTCGGCGGCGATGCGCCCCGCCTCGGTCAGGGCGTACACCTTCTTGTCGTCGCGCTGCTCGGACGCAACGAGCCCCTCGTCGACGAGCAGCTGCAGCAGCGGGTACACGGCACCGGGCTTCGGGCGCCAGTGGCCCTCCGACTCGGCGGCGATGGCCTCAATCACTTCGGCGCCCGTGCGGGCGTGGTCGAGCAGGGCGATCATGACCGCCGACCGCACGTCGTGGTGACCGTGGTGGCCGTGATCGCCACCCTTTCCGCCGTAGCGCGGCGTGAACGCGTCGCGCAGGCCCTCGACGGCCTCGCGGAGGTCGAACATCGGGGACGAGGACGAGCTGCTGCGCATGGGGTTCCCTTCCGAACAGGCGGATGCGCGACGCACGATCGCGCGCGTCTTACGGTACGTCTGATCGCTGGGCGCCAGCCCGACGCGACGCGAGTGCGCGCTGGGTGCGGTGGCGCGCATCCTGCTGGCATCATGAGGGGGAGCATCGCGGTACCCCGCGCTGCCGCAGCACGCCGCCGGCCAGAAGCCAGCGCGCACGACCCCGCGAGGACAACGATGACCCTGCACGCCCTGCCCGATTTCACCCACGAACGCGTGACGACGGCGGTTGGCCGTCGCAGCGGACTCACGATGGCGGTGGCGCTGCACTCGTCAGCGCTCGGCCCCGGCCTCGGCGGCTGCCGCATGTGGCGCTACGCCCACTGGAGCGACGGTCTCGGCGACGTGCTGCGCCTCTCTGCCGCAATGACGCTCAAGAACGCCCTCGCCGACATCGGTTACGGCGGCGGCAAGGCCGTCATCGCCCTCGGCCCCGACGACGAGCTCGACGCTGAGCGCCGCACGGCCGCCCTGCGCGATCTCGGCGACCTCGTCGAGCAGTTTGACGGCGCCTACATCACGGCCGAAGACGTCGGCACGACCGAATACGACATGCTCGTCGTGCGCGAGCGCACCGAGCACGTGGTCGGGTTGCCGCCCGAGGAGGGCGGCGAGGGTGAGCCGGCCGACGGCACGGCGCACGGCGTCTACGTCTCGATCGAGCGCACGCTGGCCGAGCTCGACGGCTCGGCTGCGCTCGCTGGTCGCCGCATCGTGATCTCGGGCCTCGGCCAGGTGGGCGGTCGCCTCGCGCGTCGCCTCGCGGCTGCTGGCGCTTCACTCGCCGTCACCGACATCGTCGCGTCGCGCCGGGCGCTCGCCGACGAGCTCGGCGCCGACTGGATCGAGGTGGATGCTGCGCTCACCACGCCCGCGGACGTCTTCGTGCCAGCCGGCCTCGGCGGCGTGCTCACGGATGCGACGATCGACGCGCTGCCAGTGCGCGCAGTCGTCGGCCCCGCCAACAACCCGCTCGCCGAACGCTCGGGCGCGGCGCGCCTCGCGGCGCGCGGCATCGTCTACGCCCCCGACTTTCTGGTGAACGCAGGCGGCGTGATTCACCTTGCGCTCGCCGGCCGCGGGGCGCCCGTCGACGAGATCGAGCGCCGACTCGACGGCATCGGCGACACGCTCGACGAGGTGTACCGCATCGCGCGCACCGACGGCATCACCCCGCTCGATGCGGCGGAGGCCCTCGCCATGGACCGCGTGCGCGGGGGTCGCGTCAGCGTCTAGCCGGCGAGTACGGCCAGTGCCATGCCGGGGCACTCGGTGCGGGTCAGTGCATCGAGCTCTGCCCCGCGCACGGTGTCGCCCGTCTCGCGGTGCGGGCTCGTCGACAGAAGCACCCGCCCCACTCCGTTGACGATCGAAATGTCGGCGCCGTGCGGGGCGAGCTTCGGAGTGAGGTCGCGCTCGACCTGGTCGATCAACAGGTCGAGTCCGGCCACGCCCACGAACTCGTCGTCGAGAAAAACGGGCGACGCGATGGTGATCGTGTATTCGTCGCTGCATAGGTAGTCGACGTAGGGCCCAGCGACGTGGGCCTCGCCCGTCTGGTGCGGCACGCGGTACCACTCGAGTTCGGAGTAGTCGATCGCCTCCTTATTGACCGACTGCGCGGCGAGCACGAGCTTGCCGCGGTCGGCGCCCTGCCACCACGCGAGGTGGCTGCGGGCGTCGGAGAGCGAGTCGAGGGCGGCAATGAAACCCGAGCCGTACACGGGGAGGGCGAGCGCGTCGAAGGTGCGCAGCGCGTATGGGGCGACCAGTGCATCCAGGACATCGGTCGTGACGGGGCCGCGCGCCCGGGCGGCGGCGAGCTCGGTGGCGAAGCGCGCCTTCCAGCCCTCGAGCTCGTCGATCGCCTGGCCGAAGTAGTCGGCCACGATCACGGCGGGGGTCTCGACATGGGTCGTCGTCATCGAACGGTCCTCCTCGACGGTTCGAACGCGCGGGGCGCGGATGGGGTGGCCTTCATTGTGCCTCCAAGCGGGCCCGGTAGTCGACCAGCCACGAGACATCGTGCGCGACGGCGTCGGCGACCAGGTGACCCGCGGTGTCGGCGTCGGCGGCGGTCACCGCGTCGAGGATCGCGTCAAGCGCGTCGAGCCGGCGCTGCTGCTCGGCCGGCTCGCGGTCGACGAGGGCGAAGAAGGGTGACAGCTCGGCCTGCAGACGCATCTGCTCGCGGGTGAGGCGCGCGCTCTGGCTGAGCGCGGCGAGTTCGATGACGGCGTCGTCGACGATGCGGCGCCACGAGCGAAGGTCACCCCCGTGCGCCCGGTGGATGCGCGCGCGAATGAGTTCGACCTCGCTCGGGTCGGCGCGGCGCGCGGCCAACTCGACGCACGCACGCGTGATCGCAAGGTAGTGGGTCGCGGCATCGCGCAGGGTGACGCGCGTGGTGGTGCGCAGCGCCGCCTGGGTGAACGCGGTCGGGTCGGCGCTGTCGGCCACGAAGCTTCCGCCCCCGCGACCGCGCCGGGTGACGACGAGTCCGCGGGTGCGCAGGGCGAGCAGGCCCTCCCGCACGGTGGCCGGCGCAACGCCGAATGCCTGGGCGAGGTCGTGCTCTGAGGGCAGGCGTTCGCCCGCGTGCAGCACGCCGCCCGTGATCGCTTCCGAGATGCGGCGTTCGACGAGGGCGGCACGGCCCTCATCGCCGATGGGCTGGAAGACGGCGCTCAAGAGCCGGGCGGGTCGGCCGGCGCGATGACTGGTGCGGCCGGTGGACATGGCCTCATTGTGGCGCACGTCGGCTATGGGCGGCGTGTGCCCTGGCCCGGCGATCGTGCTCATCTCGTTACTCCGTCGTCACGAGTTTGAAATATAAGTTATGAAACTATAGCTTTAGCGTTCAACACCTCGACCCAACGACGCTCGAAGGAGTTTTCCGACCATGCCCGGTACGGACACCACGGCCGAAACGACCGCCCCCGACGCTCCTTCCCACGAGACCGCCGGCGTCGAACTGCGCGGCGTAACCAAGCGATTTGGCGACACCGTCGCTGTGCGCGAGCTCGATCTCACGGTCGCCCCTGGCGAATTCTTTTCGATGCTCGGCCCCTCGGGCTCCGGCAAGACCACGGTGCTGCGCATGATCGCCGGCTTCGAAGACGTCACGAGCGGCAGCATCCTGCTCGACGGGCAGGACGTGACAGCGGCAGCGCCATTCGATCGCACCGTCAACACGGTGTTCCAGGACTACGCGCTCTTCCCGCACATGACGATCGCCGAAAACGTCGCCTACGGCCTCAAGGTGCGCAAGACCGCCAAAGACGAGATCGCGCGCCGGGTGGGCGAGTCGCTGGAGCAGGTGCGCCTGTCGCACGTCGCCGACCGGCTGCCCCACCAGCTGTCGGGCGGACAGCGGCAGCGCATCGCGCTCGCCCGCGCCCTGATCCTGCGCCCCCGCGTGCTGCTGCTCGATGAGCCGCTCGGAGCCCTCGACAAGCAGCTGCGCGAGCAGATGCAGATCGAGCTCAAGCAGATTCAGCGCGAGGTCGGCATCACCTTCGTGTTCGTCACCCACGACCAGGAAGAGGCGCTCACCCTGAGCGACCGCATCGCGGTCTTCAACGAGGGCCGGGTCGAGCAGGTCGGCACCCCGCGCGAGGTCTACGAATACCCGCAGACCGCCTTCGTCGCGAGCTTCCTCGGCGTCTCGAACCTGATCCCGGCTGAACTCGCGCGTGAGCTGGCCGGCGCCGACGGCGCCATCAGCGTGCGCCCCGAGCGCGTGCGACTCGCGGCGGTCGACAGCACCCGCGCCCCCGACGAGACCAGCGTGGTCGGCACCATCACCGAAACGGTCTACACCGGCCCCGCCACGCGCTACATCGTCACCACCGAGTTCGGGCTCACGATCATCGCCGAACGCCACAACGACCACGCGCCGAACGACACCGCGCCTTACCGCCGCGGCGACACCGTCCGCGTGTATTGGCACCGCGAGCACGCCGCGCTCGTTCCCTGACCCGCTGACCGGATGCGCGCATCCGGCCATCGCCCCACCGTTCCACCCGCCGACACCCCGGCACCAACCCACAGTGAACACAAGGAGAAGCAATGAAGAAGCAATTGCTCGTCCCCGCCTTCGCGTCAGCAGCGTTGCTGGTGCTCGCGGGCTGTAGCAGCGACGGACAGTCCGGCGACGGCCTGTTCATCGACGTTCCCGACATCCCGATGGCGGAAGAGCTCGGCGCGGCCGAAGACGCCTCGCTCGACATCGTCGCGTGGTCGGGCTTCGTGGAGCCCGAATGGTCTGACCAGTTCACCGAAGACACCGGATGCGTCGTCAACCGCCGCGTCGCCGGTACCAGCGACGAGATGGTCACCCTCATGCGCACCGGCGAGTACGACCTCGTCTCGGCGTCGGGCGACGCGAGCCTTCGTCTCATTGCCGGTGGCGACGTGGCCCCGATCAACCTCGACCTGATCCCGAACTTCGGCGACGACATCGTCGAAGGCATGAAGGGTCAGATCTACGACACGATCAACGGCCAGAGCTACGGCGTTCCGATCGGTCGCGGCGCGAACATCCTGCAGTACAACAGCGAGGTCGTCACCGAGACGCCCGAGAGCTGGGATGTGGTGTGGGAGGCCGACAGCCCCTACGCCGGCCAGATCATCGCCTATGACGCCCCGATCTACATCGCCGACGCGGCGGTCTACCTGATGACCCACGAGCCCGACCTCGGCATCACGAACCCCTATGCGCTCGACGAGACGCAGCTCGCCGCAGCTGTCGAACTGCTGCAGCAGCAGAACGAGATCGTCGCCGAGTACTGGGCCGACCCGGTCGCGCAGATCACGTCGTTCGTCGGCGGCACCACCGTCGTCGGCACCTCGTGGGAGGTTCTGCGCAAGTTCACCGAGGACACCGAGAAGTTCGGTGGCACGTTGCCCGTCGAGGGCTCGACCGGCTGGTCGGACGCCTGGATGCTCTCGTCCGAGGCCGACGCCCCCAACTGCGCGTACCTCTGGATGGACTACACCAGCTCGCCCGAGGTGAACGGTGCCATCGCGATGAACTTCGGTATGGCCCCGGCCAACGCCGCGTTCTGCGAGACGAGCGACGAGGCCGCACAGCACTGTGAGGACTTCAACGCCACGGACGAGGAGTACTTCTCGAACGTCTGGTTCTGGACCACTCCGATTGAGCAGTGTGTCGACGGCCGTACCGACGTCACCTGCACCAACTTCCAGCAGTGGACCGAGGCCTGGCTGACCGTCAAGGGTTGATCCACTCGCGCGGGTGGGGCATCACGCCCCGCCCGCGCACCCCCGCTTCGCATCACCCCGCCCACCCCTCTCGATGACGACCAGGGAGAGATCGTGACGACCACCGCACAGAATCGCGCCGAGCGCACCGCCACCGCGGTGCCGCTGCACCGGCCGATCTCGACCGCGCTGCACAAGCGGCCGCGCGTGCGCCTCGGCGCGCTGCTGGCGCTGCCACTGACGTGGCTCGTCGGCCTCTATATCTTTTCGCTCGCGCTGCTACTGATCACCGCGTTCTGGCTCGTCGACCCCTTCACCTCGCTCGTTCGCCCCGGGTTCACGCTCGACAACTTCGCGCTGCTGTTCTCGAACCCCGCCTACATCTCAACCTCGCTGCGCACGCTCGGCATCGCGCTCGCGGTGACGGCGCTGAGCGCCGCCTTCGCGATTCCGCTCGGCATCTTCATGGCGAAGATCGCCTCGCCATGGATGCGCGCGGTGCTCGCCGTCGCGATCACGCTTCCGCTGTGGGCTGGCTACCTCGTGAAGATCGTTGCGATGCGCATCACCTTCACCGAGGAGGGATTCTTCAACACTGTCGCGGGCGCGTTCGGACTCTCGGGCCCCGGTTTCGGCATTCCGACGGTGATCATCACGCTGACCTATCTGTGGTTCCCGTACATGGCGCTGCCGGTCTACACGGCGATCCGCCAAATCCCCGTCAACCTCTTCGACGCCTCGGCGGACCTCGGCGCGAGCGGCTGGACCACGATCCGCACGGTCGTCATGCCGCTGCTAACGCCCGCCCTCATCGCCGGCAGCGTGTTCACCTTCTCACTGAGCCTCGGCGACTACCTCGCCGCGCGCTTCGTCGGCGGGGCCAACAGTCAGATGATTGGCTCGATCATCGCCTCGAACATCAACCTGAACCCGCCGGTCGCCGCCGCCTTCTCGGTCGTGCCGATCGCATTCGTCGTCATCTACCTCCTGGTCACCCGTCGCACGGGCGCCCTCGAGCGGATGTAGGGGGAGACACCATGCTGCGTCTTGGCCGCTCGTCGAAGATCGTGCTCGGCGTCATCGTCGGCATCGTCCTCGTGTTCATGTACGTGCCGCTCGCGCTCGTCGTGCTGAACGCCTTCAACAGCTCGCGCATCGCGTCGTTCCCCGTGACCGAGTTCTCTCTGCGCTGGTGGGAGGTCGCGGCCGTGTCCGAGCCGATCCGCGCGGCCGTGCTCAACTCGGTCATCGTGGGGCTCGGCGCGACCGTGATCGCGCTGATCCTCGGCACCCTGTCGGCGTTCGCGCTCTCGCGCTTCCGCTTCTACGGCAAGCAGACCGTCAACCTGCTGATCGTGCTGCCCATCGCTCTGCCGGGTGTGGTCACGGGTGTCGCGTTCTCGAACACGTTCAATTCGATCCTCGAGCCGGCGGGCATCCAAATCGGATATTTCGGCATGATCGTCGCGCACGCCACCTTCTGCATCGTCATGGTCTTCAATAACGTCTTCGCGCGCCTGCGCCGCATGAACCCGAACCTGCAGGAGGCGTCGATGGACCTCGGCGCCGGCATCGGGCAGACCTTCCGGCTCGTGACCTTCCCGCAGTTCCGCACGGCATTCGCCGCCGGCGGCCTGCTCGCCTTCGCGCTCAGCTTCGACGAGGTCGTCGTGACGATCTTTACGGCGCCCCCCGGCGTCGACACCCTGCCGCTGTGGATTCTCAACACCATGGCGCGGCCCAACGAGGGCAACCTCGTCAACGTCGTCGCGACCGTGCTGATTCTGCTGTCGCTGATTCCGGTCTATATCTCGCAGCGCCTGTCGCGCGCAGAAGAAGACGAATAATTCGGATGCTGCGCTAGCGTCGCGCGGCCAGTGCGGCCGCTAGCGCGCTCGCCGATGCGACCGAGCTGCTGATGCGCCAGTCGGCCTCCTTCTGGTAGTCGAACCAGACGACGGCGCTGACGTCGGGCTGCGCATCGAGGTAGGCGATGAGGCGCGTGTTCCAGTCGGCCTTCGAGCCACCCTGCTCAGCTGACGCCGTCTCGGCGATGATGATCTCGGTGCCGGGGGCGATGGCGCGCAGTTCGGCGAGCCCCTGGCCGAAGAGCGTGTCGGGGCTCTGCCAGCTGCTCCACGACTGGCTGCTGCCCCAGTTGTAGCCGTCAAGGGCGACAACGTCGACGTAGGCGTCACCGGGGTAGAGCTGCGTCAGCGGTGTCGAGCCCGGGTACGGCACATTCGGGCTCCACACCCAGCGCACGTTGGTGGCGCCTTGGGCGGTCACGAGGGTGTGCACGTGCCGCCACGCCGCGGCGTAGTCACCCGGCTTGTTGTCGTTGACGCCGTCAGCCCACGGGTACCAATCGCCGTTCATTTCGTGGCCATAGCGCAGCAGAACGGGCTTGCCCCACGCCGCGAGGGCCTGGCCCCACTGACGAATCTGGGCATCGTGCGCCCCCGCGGTGATGCGCGACGAGCGGTACGCCGTTTGCGTCGCCCCGCCTCCCCACGCCCAGGGCTCCCAGGTGATGAGGGGAGTGGCGCCGCGTGCGTCAACCGCCGCGAGCTTCGCGGCGCTGAGCGGCTGACGGAAGTCTTCGTACCAGAGCTCGATGCTCGGCTGCTCGCCGACGGTCGCGGCGACCGCGGCGATCTCGCTGGCAACGAGCGGCCCCTGCGGGGTCGACACCCCGAAGCGCAGGGGCGCATCGACGGTCGGCTCGCTCGGCGTCGGCGTCGGCGTCGGCGTCGGTGTGGGTGACGGCGTTGCCGTTGGGGTGGGCGACGGGCTGGGCTTGGGTTTCCGTGCGGTCGGTGCCAGCAGGGCGGTTCGCCCGCTCGCAGCGGCAGATGCCGCAGCTCCGTCGAACGCTGACCCAGCGAGTCCTGTCGAGGGCAGAGCAATGGATGCGGTGCCCACGATCGCGACAATCGCGACCGTCGCGATCGTGGCTCGGCGTCGGGAAAGTGTCATGGTGCCCCCTGGTTGCGCTGAGGCTACGCCGTGGGGTCACCCGACTGCTGGCGGCATGTTCGCGAAAAGAACACGCCGCAGCTCGCTACTCCGGTTCGGTCGTGTCGACGACCGCGATCGGTGTGCCGCGATCGACGTAGAGGTGAGCGACCTGCAGGCGCCCGCGACCGTGGTTGACGCGCAACCACCCGCCGCCGCCAGCGACGATCACGTCGACTTCGTCGCGAACGTCTGATTCGGACCGCGCGACCACGTACTCATGGCCGCCGTAGAGAATTGTCGCCCGAGTCATTCGCCGTCCATTCCGCCCGCTTCGGGCTCGGGCACCAGGTGCAGCCCGTTCGGGGTGTTTGCGAGCAACATCAGCTCGTCGATCCATGCGCGGTTGATGCTCGGCTGTCGTCCTCCGAAAAACTTGAAGGAGATGGGGATGGTCGGGTGCAGCCAAATCACGCTGCGCCCGTCACCGATCGACTCGTCGTCCTTCCAGCTGAAGTAAAAGGCCTCGTTGCGACGCAATTTTGCGCCGATCACGATCTGAAGATGCGCGAGCGTACGGTCGTCGAAGTCGGCCGACAGCGTCGAGTCGTAGGTGAGTGTTCCCAAGTAAGCCTCCCGGTGCATCCGCATTGCGCGGCCCGGGCAACATTCTGTCGGCAAAAAGCGGGCGCGCGCATCCCCGTGGGGGTATGCGCGCGCCCCGGGGGGTCGCGTTATTCGCGTTCGACGAAGGCGTTGCGTGCCGCGGCGAGCGAGCCGTAGAACTCGGTGTGGTCGGGGTGATTCAACACGGTCACGCGATAGGCAGGCCCGACCCGGTCGACGACGCCGATGACAGCGCGGCCGGTCTCGGTCAGGAAGCGTCGATCGCTGACGCGCCACTCGGTCGACGAAACGCGATCGAGTCGCACATCTTCGAGAGCGCGGGGTGCTGCGCGGAAACCGGTGACGGGGGTGTCGACGATTTCCGGTTCGGGGGAGCGGGTGGTGCGGGTGTTGAGCGTCGTCATGGTGGTGGCCCTTTCCACGGTCAGCCATGACGCTAGGGCATGTGAGGCATCGTCGACGAGGGGTTGTTTTTTCAGGGAAAGGCGAGTAGTGGTACGCGCCGTCTTCCCCTCGTTCGAGGGGTGGGTTCGGCTACTGCCCGAGAATGCCGTCGGGGAGCCCCAATTCCAACTCGAGCGCGCGCCCGATGAGTCGGAGCGAGCTGTGCTGTCGGCCGTAATCGACCATCTCGTGCGCGTTCAGGCCATCAATCATGGCGAGCACCTGCGCGGCGAGCAATGAGGTGTCGGCGTCGCGCATCGCGCCCGAGTGAATACCCGCCTCGAGCACCTCGACCAGGGCGTCGTGCCAGTCGGTCATTTCTTCGATGATCGCCTGGGCAAGGTCGGGATTGCGGCGGCCAAGGCCCCACGCGTCGACCCACACCGGCGTCACCTCATTGCGAGTGCCGTCGAGCATGGTGCTGAGCAGCGTGCGTAAGCGGGCGATCGGGTCGCGCACGGCGTTGACGTGTGCGCGTACCTCGGTGAGTTCGCGGGCGACCACGGCACGGAAGGTGTCGGCGACCAGCTCGCTCATGCTGGGCGCGTAGTGGGCCACGAGCGCGGCGGTGACTCCCGCTTCGTCGGCGACCGCGCGTTGGGTGACCCCCGCAAGGCCACGATCGAGAGCGACCCGCTGGGCGGCCTCGTAAATCTGCTCGGCGCGCAGGGCGGCAGGGATGCGGGTGGCGCGCTCGCGCTCGGTGCCTTCGATCGACACGGCTGCCTCCTCGACGCCGTCAGTAGTGCCCCCACCCTAAACGGCATGCGAACACCTTCGGTGCGCATTCGTGTGCGTATACGGTTGCGCAAACGCATGCGCACCTGTTTCACTGGGATGAGCACCACCGCTGGTTGCCACTTCACTAGGAGGATTCAATGACGAGTCACACCCCCCGGACGCGCCGCCTTCGCCGGCGTACGACCGCCGCCCTCGGCTTCGCATCCGCTGTAGCCCTGCTCGCCGGATGCGCCACCGGCACCGACGGAGGACCCGCCGACGGCGGCTCCGGTGACGACGACACCATCGGTGTGTCGCTCATCGTCAAGACCGCGTCGAACCCGTTCTTCATCGCTATGCGCGAGGCCGCCGAGGCAGCGGCCGCCGAGTAGGGCGTCTCGCTGACATTCGAAGCGGGCACGGAAGACGGCGACGAGGCGACGCAAATCGCCGCGATCGAGAACGCCATCGCCCGCGGCGACGACGGCATCCTGATCACGCTCAACGGCCCCGGCGTCAACAACGCGATTCAGCAGGCGCGCGACGCCGGCCTGTACGTGATTGCGCTCGACACGCCGCCCGACCCGATCGACGTGACCGACATCACCTTCGCGACCGACAACCGTCTCGCTGGCAACCTGATCGGGCAGTGGGCTGCAGCCCAGCTCGACGGTGAGCGTGCCGTCATTGCGCTGCTCGACGTGTTCGACGACCGCATCGTGAGCGTCGACTACCAGCGCAACAACGGATTCCTCGAGGGCATGGGAATCGATGTCGCCGACCCGAACCGCACCGGTGACGAGGCCCCGACCGGCCAGTACTCGGGCGGCGAGTACGAGATTGTCGGCAACGAAGCCACGGGTGGCGCCGAAGACGGCGGCCGCACCGCCATGGAGAACCTGCTGTCGCGCAACGGCGACATCAACGTCGTCTACACGATCAACGAGCCGGCCGCCTTCGGCGCGTATCAGGCGCTGCAAGCCGCTGGGCGTGAGGACGACGTTCTCATCGTCTCGGTTGATGGTGGATGCGCGGGCGTCGGCTACGTGGCCGACGGCGTCATCGACGCCACGGCGCAGCAGTATCCCGCTCAAATGGCCCAGCTCGGTATCGAGGCACTGGTGAACTTCGCGCAGACGGGCGAGACCCCCGAGGTCACTGATGGACTCGACTTCTTCAATACGGGCGTTGCGCTGGTCACCGACGTTCCGGTCGATGGTGTCGAGAGCATTGACACCGCCGAGGCAAACGAGTTGTGCTGGGGCTAGCCGCCGCCTGACATCAACCGCGTGCCGGCCCGATGACGAGAGCGTCGGGCCGGCACGCTCCCACTTTTCTCACCGAGGAGGAAGTCGCCATGTCATCCAACCCGCCCACCGACGGCATACATCTCGCCGACGAGTTTCTTGACCGCTCGACGCCGGCGTCGCGAGCGCGCGACATCCTGCTGCGATACCCGGCGCTGAGCCCGGCCATTGTGCTGGTCATTGCCGTCATCATCTTCGGAGCGCTGAACAGCAACTTCCTGGCGCCCAACAACCTGTCGCTGATTGCCCAGCAGGTCGCGATCGTCGGCACGGTTGCCGCAGCGCAAACCATCATCATCCTCACCGCGGGTATCGATCTGTCGGTGGGTGCCGCCATGGTGTTCGCCTCGATGGTGATGGCGCAGCTCGCGGCCACGGCCGGTGGCCTTCCCGCGGTCATCGCCCTCTTCATCGGCTTTGTCGTCGCCATGGCGACCGGCGCACTCAATGGCCTGCTGGTGACGCGCCTGAAGCTTCCGCCGTTCATCGCGACGCTCGGCACGCTGAACATCTTCGTCGCGCTGACCCTGCTCTACTCGGGCGGCCAGACGGTCATCGGTGCCGACCTGCCCGCACTCCTCACGTGGACGGGGCAGGCCATTGAAATCGGTGGCGTGCGCGTCACGACCGGTGTGCTCATCATGGTCGCGGTCTACATCGCGCTCGCGTTCATGCTCGGCCGCACCGCCTGGGGTCGTCACGTGTACGCGGTCGGCGACGACAAGGATGCCGCCCGTCTTGCCGGCATACGCGTCGATCGGGTGCTCATGAGCGTCTACATTGCGGCGGGGGCGATTCTCGCGATCGCGGCCTGGCTGCAGATTGGTCGCAGCAACGCGGCTGGCCCGAATGCCGCCGCCGACATCAACCTCGACTCGATCACGGCGGTCGTCATCGGTGGCACGAGCCTCTTCGGCGGCCGCGGCATCATCTGGGGCACGCTGCTCGGCGCGCTCATCGTCGGCGTGTTCCGCAACGGACTGTCGCTGGCGGGCGTCGACACGCTCTACCAAACGCTCGCCGTCGGCGTGCTCGTCATCGCGGCCGTTTCGGTCGACCACTGGATTCGGAAGGCGAACTGATCATGGGCGACATCATCATGAAGGCTGAGCGCCTGGTGAAGACCTATGGCCGTGTCGTGGGCCTCGACGGCGTGAACTTCGAGTTGCACCGGGGTGAGGTTCTCGCCGTGGTCGGCGACAACGGCGCCGGCAAGTCGACGCTCATCAAATGCCTCACGGGTGCCGAGGTGCCGAACGACGGCACGATCGAGTTTGAGGGTTCACCGGTGCGCATCTCGCGCACGCAGGACGCCCGCGACCTGGGAATCGAGACCGTCTACCAGAGCCTTGCGGTCTCGCCAGCGCTGGACGTGGCATCCAATCTGTTTCTCGGCCGCGAGGTTCGGCGACCGGGCGTGCTCGGCTCGGTGTTTCGCATGATGGACACGAAGGGGATGCGCGAACGCGCGCGGCAAGAGCTGTCTGAACTCGGCATCACGACGCTGCAAGATGTCACGGTGCCGGTCGAGAACCTCTCTGGCGGTCAGCGGCAGGCGGTCGCGGTGGCCCGCGCGGCCGCCTTCGGCTCGAAGGTCGTCTTCCTCGACGAGCCGACCGCCGCCCTCGGCGTTCGCGAGACGAACCAGGTGCTCGACCTCATCCGCCGGCTGAAAGACAACGGCGTCTCGGTCGTCTTGATCAGCCACAACATGCCGCAGGTTTTTGACGTGGCCGACCGCATCCACATTCAGCGCCTCGGGAAGCGCGCCGGGGTCGTGACGCCCGAATCACACTCGATGACCGATGTCGTCGCGATCATGACGGGCGCCGCGGCAGCGTAGGCGCGCGGCATCCGGTACCGGCGCCCGGCTCGCGCACCGCGCAGTCGGGCGCCGCTGTCGCGTCAGGCGAGCGGTCGAACCGAGTCGCGCACGATGAGCTGCGGCTCGAGCCGCACCTGGCGCGCAGCGAGCTCGGGAGTGGCCATGCGCTCGAACAGCATGGTCACCCCCTTCGTGCCGAGGGCGTCGACCGGCTGGCGAATGGCCGTCAGGCGCGGGTGGAAAAGGTCGGCCCACGGGAAATCGTCGAAGCAGGCGATGCTCAGATCGTCGGGGATGCGCAACTCGCGCTCGGCGAGGCGGCGCATCGCGTCGATGGTGATCTGGTTGTTGCCCATGACGATCGCGGTGGGGGCGCCGTCACGGGCCAGAAGCTCGTCGAGCGCGCGGCCGGTGTCGTCGTCGCCGTAGACGACCGCGTCGTGCTGGTCGCTGAGCCCGTGCCGCTTGAGCCCCAGGCGGAAGCCCGCGATGCGTTCCTCGGCCGTCTGGAGGCCCTGCTTTCCGGCGATCAACCCGATGCGGCGGTGACCCCGCTCGACGATGTGGTCGATGAGTTCGGCCATCGGCTCGGTGTTTTCGACGCCCACGGCATCAAACGGCCCGTCCTCAGGGTCGTCGACGATGCGATCGATCAGCACGGTCGGGATGCCGCGAGCGGCGATGCGGTGCAGTGCTCGGTGGGGGTCGGGCGACGGTGCGATGAGCAGCCCGTCTGGTCGATGGGCGAGCAGATCGGTCACGGCGCGCAGTTCGTGGTCGGGATCGTCGTGCGTGTCGGCGAGCAGAAGGGAGTGGCCGTTGGCCGACACCATCCTCTCGATCGCGTGCACAACATCCGCAAAATAGGGGTTTGAGATCGCGGAGATCGCGAGCCCGATGGTCATCGTCTTGCCGGTGCGCAGCGAGCGGGCAACGCGGTCGTTCAGGTACCCGGTGGTTTCGATCGCCTCGAGCACCGCGCGCTCGGTCTCGGGCTCGATGCGGCGGGTCTTGTTGATGACGTGCGAGACGGTCGTGGCGGAAACCCCGGCGACGCGCGCCACATCCGACATGGTCACCACGATGGTCTCTCCTCCCGCCCGGTCGCCGACAGTTCTCCGGCGTCGTCACGCACAACAGTAACGAGCAGTTCGGCGCGATCGCGGGTTGACTCGATGAGTTCGGCATTGCGCTGGTCGGTGCCGGTCGCCCACGCTGCGGCCTCGTCGGCCGGCTTCCCGAAGGCGACGTGGCGGGCGACCAGTTGGGGAAGGCGCACGTCGTTCGGGGTGTCGAGGTACCAGACCTCGTCGAGGTGCGCGCGGGCGGCGACGAGTGCCGGCTCGTCGAGCAAGAGGTAGTTGCCCTCGGTGATCACGATGGGCACGTCGCGGGGCACAGGAATCGCCGAGGCGATGGGTTCTTCGAGCCCTCGGCGGTAGGTCGGTGCGAACACCGTCTGCTCGTCCCGGCGACGGATGCGCTCGATGATCGATCGGAAGGCCCCCAGATCGAAGGTGTCGAGCGCGCCGCGACGATTCATCAGTGGCGTGCCCTCGATGACCGAGGTGGCGAGGTGGAATCCGTCGAAGGGGACGACGACCGCGCGTTCGGGCCCCAGGCTCTCGGCGAGGGCCTCAGCCAGGCGTGACTTTCCCGCACCGGGGGCGCCGCAGATGCCGACGATCACGCGGGCCTGGCCGCACTCGACAGCCGCAGTCAGCCGCGCGCTGAGGGTGGCGATGACGTCGCGTTCGGCACCCGTGACGTGGGGCGGCGTCGTGCCGTACCCGTCTCGCTGCTTCACCTGAATCGAGCCCTTCTCGCGCCGGGGTGGGTCATTCCACCGCCTCTATCCTGCCGTGACGCATGCGATTGCGCAATCGGGTGCGCCCCGCGGCGACGGGCGTTGATGATTGACACGGCGCACGCACGGCGGTAGCGTCAGCGGTGCTTATTGACCACGTGCTCAATAACACCTGTGGTCGCGACGAGGAGATCCCATGGTCTGGCGCATGCCCGCCGAAACTGCCCCGCAGTCCCGCATCTGGATGGCCTTCCCGCGCCAGGGTGACGTGATGGGTGACAGCTCAGCCGCCCGCGCCGCGACCTACGAAGCCTGGACCGCCGTCGCCCACGCGATCCTGCCCTTCGAGCCGGTCACTATGGTCGTCGACCCGAGCGAACTGGCCCGCGCACGCGACATGCTCGACGCCGGCATCGACATCGTCGAGGCGCCGCTCGATGACTTCTGGATGCGCGACTTCGGCCCCACGTTCGTCATCGATGACGCGACCGGTGCCCTCGGCGGCGTCGACTGGATCTTCAACGCCTGGGGGCAGGGCGCCGACTGCGAGCGGGATGCGCTGATCGCGGAACGCGTGATCGGCGAGGTCGCGGCCACGCGCATCCCGAGCCTGCTCGTGAACGAGGGCGGCGGCATTCACGTCGACGGTGAGGGCACCGTGCTCGTCACCGAGACCGTGCAGCTCGACCCCGACCGCAACCCGTGGGCGACGAAAGAGCGCGTCGAGGCCGAACTGACGCGCACCCTCGGCGTCTCGACGGTCATCTGGCTGCCGCGCGGCCTCACCCGCGACTACGACGAGCTCGGCACGCGGGGTCACGTCGACATCGTCGCGACCTTCGCCGCGCCCGGCCGCGTGCTCGTGCACGCGCAGCACGACCCGGCGCACCCCGACCACGCCGTCATGCCCGAGATCTACGCGGCCCTGCGCGAGGCAACCGACGCTCGCGGGCGTTCGCTCGAACTCATCGAGCTGCCCGCCCCCGCGCAGCTGACCGACGACGAGGGCTTCGTCGACTACAGCTACGTCAACCACCTGGTCGTCAACGGCGGCGTCATCGCGTGCGGTTTCGGCGACGATCTCGCGGATGCGCGTGCCCGCGAGATCCTGTCGGCCGCGTACCCGGGGCGCACCGTCGTCACCGTGGATGCTCGTGAGATTTTTGCGCGCGGCGGCGGCATTCACTGCATCACGCAACAGCAGCCGGCGACCGGCGCGTCGGGTGGCGAGGCCGGCGCGTGACGCGCATTCCGCTCGTCGAGACGAGCGTCGTCGACCTGTCGTCGGCGCTGGCAGATGGGCGCACCACGGCGGTCGAGATCGTCACCGGGTACCTCGAGCGGATCGACGCGTACGACCGGTCGGGTCCCACGCTCAACGCGTACGTGGTGATGAACCCCGACGCGCTCGACGAGGCCCGGGCAAGCGACGAGCGGCGCGCCCGTGGTGAGGCGCTCGGCCCGCTCGACGGCATCCCGTACGCGGCGAAAGACAGCTACATGGTGCGTGGCCTGACGGTCGCGAGCGGCTCACCCGCGTTTGCCGACCTGGTCGCCCAGCGCGATGCCTTCACCGTCGAGCGCCTGCGCGCGGCCGGAGCGATCTGCCTCGGCCTCACCAACATGCCGCCCATGGCCAACGGCGGCATGCAGCGCGGTCTCTACGGCCGCGCGGAAAGCCCGTACAACCCCGACTACCTGACGGCGCCGTTCGGGTCGGGGTCATCAAACGGCTCGGGGTCGGCGCTCGCCGCATCCCTTGCCGCTTTCGCCCTCGCCGAAGAGACGTGGTCCAGCGGGCGGGGCCCCGCGTCGAACAACGGGCTCGTCTGCTACACCCCGAGTCGTGGCGTGATTTCGGTGCGCGGCAACTGGCCGCTCGTGCCGACCATGGACGTCGTGGTGCCGTACACCCGCACGGTCGTCGACCTGCTCGTCGTGCTCGACGCGATCGTTGCCGACGACCCCGAGACGCGCGGCGACTTCTGGCGCGTCCAGCCGTGGGTCACGGTGCCCGCCGCGTCGTCCGTGCGCCCCGCGTCGTACCCGGCGCTCGCCGGCGCAGCTGCCGGCGACGGCACCGCCGGGCTGGCCGGGCGCCGGTTGGGGGTGCCGAAGCTTTACATCGGGGGCGATGACGCGAGCGGCGAGAAAATCGCGACCCGCGCATCCGTCATCGATCAGTGGCGCGCCGTCCGTCGCGATCTCGAGGCTGCCGGAGCCGAGGTTGTCGAGGTCGACTTCCCCGTCGTCACCAACTACGAATCGCGCGGCAGAACGCCCGACCGGTCACTCGTCGCGCGCGGCTACGTGCCCGAGGGCTTCGCCGACAGTGAGCTGTACGAGCTGTCAATGTGGGGGTGGGAGGAGTTTTTGCAGGCGAACGGCGACCCGGCGCTGCATCGCCTCGCCGACGTCGAGCCCTCGCTGATCTTCCCCGAACCACCGGGCGCCCTGCCGGGGCAGTACGACGACCACCTCAGCCGCTTCGCCCCGGAAGACGTCGACCTCGCCGACTACGTGCACCGGGCTCGCGAGCACGGTGTGCCAGCGCTCGATGAGATTCCGCACATTGCCGAGGGGGCGGCGGGGCTCGAGCGGGCGCGCCGCGAGCTCTTCGAGGCCTGGCTCGACGAGCAGGGCCTCGACGCGATCGCGTTCCCGGCGGTCGCCGACGTGGGTCCGGCCGACGCAGACGTGAACCCCGAGAGTGCCGAGCGGGCGTGGCGCAACGGCACGTGGGTCGCGAACGGCAACCTCGTGCCCCGGCATCTCGGCATTCCTGCGGTGCAGGTTCCGATCGGTGTCATGAGCGATATCGGGATGCCCGTTGGGCTCACGATCGCCGGTCGCGCCTACGACGACTCGGCTCTGCTGCGGTACGCGGCCGCCATGGAGGCGACGGCGAACCGCGAGGGTTCGGCGGTGGGGCGCACCCGGCGCGCGCCCGCGCGCACGCCCGAGCTCGGCTGACGTCGGCCGACGTCGGCCGTTAAAGGCTGCGAAGCACGGGGGCGTTCCAGCCCTCGTAGCGCCCGCGATGTTCGGCGACGGCTGCGAACACCTCTTCGGTGCAGCGATCGGCCGTCTCGACGTCAACAGTCGTCGTGCGGGCGGCGATCAAGCGGCCTTGTGTGATGCGGCGGCGTTCGACGCGCACCGCCCAGCCAGCGCGCTCGAGGGTCGTCGCCGCCGCCTGAGCGTCGGCGAGGCGACGGAACTCGGCGAAGTGCTCGACCCGTCGCGGAGCGTCGACGTCGTCGTGCATCTTGATGCGCTGCACGTACTGCTCGACGTTGCCCGACAGGTGATGCTGGAGATCAGCCACCCCGGGAGTGTAATCCGCTCTCGCGCCGAACGGCAGTCGCCCATTCGCGACCAAACCCCCCGAATGGGGGTGACGAACTACCGGTGACTGGGCGCATCGAGGCGCCCCGACCGGAAGGACTGTCATGCCCCGCTCCGTTTTTCGCCGATCGAGTGCGCTCGTCGGCACGGCGGCCGTTGCCGCCGGAACCCTGCTGCTCGCTCCCAGCCCGGCCTACGCCGACACCGAGGTGCCTGAACCCGACGCCTTCACCAGCGCCTTCACGGTGATGGCGACGCCTGACGCCGTCGTCGATGCCGACGGCAACCCCGCGCCGGGGGAGGAGGGAGCGACGGGCTCGTTCACGTTCCGCATCAACTCTGACCTCGAGATCATTTGTTACGACATCGTGCTCGAGGGCGTGACCGGCGAGTACGAGAGCCCGGCGCGCACCGCCACGCACATCCACCAGGCGAACGCCGGCGAGGGTGGCCCGCCGCGCATCGCCTTCCCGAACCCGGAGGACACGGGCGACGGCACGCGCGAGGCATCCGGCTGCATGCAGGGCCCGTTCACGACGGGCATCGAGGCGAACGGCGCCGACACGGGCGACGGTTTCTCGCTCGCTGCGATTGAGGCGAACCCGGCTGGTTTCTCGGCCGACTCACACACGGCCGAGTTCACCGCCGGTGTCGTGCGCGGTCAGCTGCAGCAGATTCCGGTCGGTGGTGTCGACACGGGAGCCGGTGGCGCCGCCACCGAGACCACAGCACTGCCGTTCGTCGCGGGGGTTGCCCTGCTTGGTGGCCTTGCCGCCGCAGGTCTCGTCGTCGCCCGTCGCCGCCCGGAGCACGTCACCCGATGATGCCGGTCGCGTGTCGAGTGGTCGGTACTGCCGGTCACTCGACGCGCGCGCGGACGCGTGGCGGGCTCGCGCTCGTCGCCGCCAGCGTGGTGTGGGTGATGGTCGGATGCGCGTCGCCGCCGATCGCGGGCGACTCGGTAGCCGGGCCGGTCGCCTCCACCGCGCCGACCCGCGCCGCGGAGGCCCCGACGCCCGCGCCGCCCCGTGAGCGGTCGGAGCCCCTGGAGGTGGCGATCCCTGTCGCCCTGACGATCCCCCGCATCGGGGTCGATCGACCGCTCATCGATCTCGGCATCGCCGCTGACGGCAGTCTCGAGGTGCCGACCAACTTCGATGACATCGGCTGGTTCAGCGGCGGCGGTCGGCCTGGCGCTGCCGGACCGACCGTCATCGCCGCGCACGTGGATTCGCCGACCGGGCCCGCCGCGTTCATCCGACTCGACGAGCTGGCAGTCGGCGACCTGGTGGAGGTCACGACGAGTGACGGTGACGGGCACGTGTACCGGGTTACGGACCGGGCGCAGTATCCGAAGGACGCTTTTCCGACAGCGGCGGTGTTTGCGGCATCCGCCGACGACGTGCTCCGCCTCATTACCTGCGACGGGGCCTTCGACCGTGACCGGGGAAGTTATCTCGACAACCTGGTGGTGACGGCCGAGCCCGTCGAGGGGTGAGTGCGGGTTAACGGGACAACGGGGATGCGCGCGTGGCGTGCATCCCCGTTGTATTCGCCGCGTGGAGGCGGCGGAAGGCGTGGCGGTTAGACCCGCTTGTTGCCGGTCAGGGCGCGAATGAGGAAAACGATGAGCGCCAACACGAGCAGCACGATGCCGACGTACAGCAGGAAGTTGACGGCTTCGATGAGGCCGCCGGTGACGAGCAAGATGATGGCAATGATTCCCGCAATGATGAGCAAGAGGTTCATGATTCTCCTTATGTGATCGGGGTGTGCCCCCGATCCGGAGATGCGCTCGTGACGAATCAAGCCTGATCGGGGCGTTTATGACCGTAGGCCCCCGAATGGGGGGTAGGGGTACCTTTTTCATGCGGCTTGCATGTCACTCCCAGCTTCGGCCCAGGTGCGCTGAAGGTCGATGAGGGCGGATTACGGTGGCGATATGACGCGACGGGCGCGGGTGCTGGCGGGGCGAGACAGCCGCGCGGCGACCAACGAGTTGCTGGCAGGGCTGCAACGCGGTGGCTTTGCCCCGCGGGCCCTCGGCGGCTTCATCGCCGACGCGACCCTGCGTAGCTGGCGGGAGGCGCGAAAGCGACCGCGCGCGGTCGTCGAGGCAACCGCCGTGCACGTAGCCGTGGGCGCCCTCGCCGGCCGGCGTGGTCTGCCGTGGATCGTGACGAGCTGGCTGATGGCGGTGACTCACTTCGGCATGTTGGAGGGGCGGCGTGACCTGGGCGCGGCCAACGTTCTGACCGTTGCGCGGGGCGCGCTGCCGGCTGCCGGCCACCGCCTGGGCTCGCCGGCCACCGTCGCGCTCGCGCTCGCGACCGACTTTGCCGACGGCAAGCTCGCCCGCGGCACGGCAAGCGTGACCCGCTTCGGCGCCCAGGGTGACTTCTTGGCCGACACAGCCCTGTGGACCTGGTTTGTGCTGCGCCACGAACGCAGCGCCGCCTGGCGCGTGGCGACGTTCGCCGCGTGGGCCGCCCCGGTGCTGGGCGTCACGGCGGTGAGTTTTGCGCGCGGAGGCATGGTCGACCTGCCGCGTTCGCGATGGTTTCGACCGGCGGCGGCCGTCGAAGTGCTGATCGGCGGACGGGTGTTGTGGCGCTGGTGGGCGTCGCGCCGGGTTTCTGGGCACCTGATCCGAAGGGCTTGACAGTACCCCCGGGGGGTACTACCGTGCCGGACATGACTCATGCGACCGGAAACCACCACACGCAGGCAGACGAGCACGAGCACGAGCACGAGCACCACGCGGAGCACGAGAGCCGCGGCGGGGCGCACGGCGGCCACGCCGGTCACGGCGGTCACGGCGATCACGTCGCGCAGTTCCGCCGACTGTTTTGGCTGAACCTGATCCTGGCCGTGCCGGTCGTCGCGTTCAGCATGATGTTCGCCGACCTGATCGGCTATGAGCTGCCCATGGGCGGCATCTGGTCCTGGATTTCGCCCGTGCTCGGCACCGTCATTTTCGTGTGGGGCGGCCGCCCGTTCCTCACGGGTGCCGTCGACGAGCTGCGGCAGCGTAGCCCCGGCATGATGCTGCTCATCGGGCTGGCCATCACCGTGGCCTTCGTCTCGTCGATGGGCGCGAGTCTCGGCCTTCTGCCGCACGAGCTCGACTTCTGGTGGGAGCTCGCGCTGCTCGTTGTCATCATGCTGCTCGGCCACTGGATCGAAATGCGTTCGCTGGCTCAGACGACGAGCGCCCTTGACTCGCTCGCCGCCCTCTTGCCCGACGAGGCCGAGCGGGTGACCGCTGACGGCGGTACCGAGACGGTGACTCCCGATGAGCTCGCCACGGGCGACACCATCCTGGTGCGCCCGGGTGGCCGCGTGCCCGCCGACGGCCGCATCGTCTCGGGCGAGGCCGAATTCGACGAATCGATGATCACGGGCGAATCGCGCACCGTGCGCCGCGGCGAGGGGGATGCGGTCGTCGCTGGCACGGTCGCCACGGACGGCGGCGTGCGTATCGAGGTGACCGCGACGGGCGACGACACGGCGCTGTCCGGCATTCGCAAGCTTGTTGCCGACGCGCAGGCCTCAAGCTCGCGCGCACAGAGGCTCGCCGATCGCGCCGCCGCGTGGCTGTTCTGGTTCGCGCTCGGCTCGGCCGTCATCACCGCCATCGTCTGGTCGATCGTGGGAATGCCCGACTTCGCGGTCGTGCGCACGGTGACGGTGCTCGTCATCGCCTGCCCCCACGCGCTCGGTCTCGCCATTCCGCTCGTCGTCTCGATCGCGACCGAGCGGGCCGCCCGCGCCGGCGTGCTGGTGAAGGATCGCCTCGCTCTCGAGAGCATGCGCACCATCGGCGCGGTGCTCTTCGACAAGACCGGCACACTCACGACCGGCGCGCCCACCGTGCTTGAGGTTGAGCCGGCTGATGGCCACGACGCCGACGCGGTGCTCGCGCTCGCGGCGTCCGCGGAGGCCGACAGCGAGCATCCTCTCGCCCGCGCGATCGTGCGCGCCGCCGACGAGCGTGAGCTCTCGGTGGCGGCCGCCCGCGATTTCCGCTCGGAGGCGGCACTCGGAGTCACCGCGACCGTCGACGGTCGCACCGTGCGCGTCGGCGGGCCCCGTCTGCTCGACGAGGTTGGCGGCTCGGCCCTCACGGCGACCGAGGCGTGGAGCGACGACGGCGCCATCGTGCTGCACGTGGTGGTCGACGGCGACGTGGCCGGCGCACTCAAGCTGGCCGACGAGGTGCGCGCCGAGTCGCGCGACGCGGTCGACGCCTTGCACGCGCTCGGCGTGCAGGTCGTCATGATCACCGGCGACGCGAAAGCCGTCGCGCACGCCGTTGCCGACGAGCTCGGAATCGACCGCGTGTTCGCGGGCGTGCGCCCCGAAGACAAGGCCGCGAAGGTCGCCGAGCTGCAGACGGAGGGGCTGAGCGTCGCGATGGTGGGCGACGGCGTGAACGACGCCCCGGCGCTGGCGCAGGCCGACGTCGGCATCGCGATCGGCGCCGGCACCGACGTGGCCATCGGCTCGGCCGGCGTCATCCTCGCCAGCTCTGACCCGCGGTCGGTGCTCTCAGTGATCCGGCTGTCGCGCGCGAGCTACGCCAAGATGCGCCAGAACCTGTGGTGGGCGGCCGGCTACAACCTCGCCGCGGTGCCGCTCGCTGCCGGCGTGCTGGCGCCCATCGGGTTCATCCTCCCGATGTCGATCGGTGCGATTCTGATGTCGTTGTCGACCATCGTCGTGGCGCTGAATGCGCAGCTGTTGCGGCGGCTCGACCTGCGACCCGAGGCGAGTATCGAGGCTCTCTCGTAGGCTGGAGCGATGGCTGCCGTCACCGTCCTGCCCGTTGACCGCCACGAACTCGCCGAAAGCCCGCGCTGGGATGTGGCGACCGGCACGATGAGCTGGGTCGATATTCCGGCCGGTCGGCTCACGGTCGCCCGCCCGCTGCCCGACGCGCAGCTCGAGATTCTGCGCACGCTCGATCTCGACGAGCCGGTCGGATGCGCGTTCCGGCTCGGCGACGCCCGGTACCTGCTCGCGGTGGGTCGCCGCCTCGGATTCGCCTCCGCACTTGGCGAGGTGACCACGTCGCGCGACCTCCTGCCCGAGCACCAGCGCTTTAACGACGGCGTCATCGACCCCGCCGGCCGCCTCATCGTCGGCTCGACGTCGCGCGACCCGGCCGGGCCGCACGAGGGCAACGTGCTGGTGCGGCTCGAGCACGACGGCGCGGTGACGACGCTCGACGACGGACTCGGTATCTCGAACGGGCTGGCCTTCTCGCCCGACGGGCGCACCCTGTACTCGGTCGACAGTGCGGCCGGCGACATCTATGCGCGTGACTACAACGCCGAGACGGGCGCTGTGGGCCCCCGCCGGGTCGCGGTGCACATCGACGACGAGGGTGTCGAGCCCGACGGCCTCGCCGTCGACGCCGACGGCGGCCTCTGGGTCGCGCTCTGGGGTGGGGGAGCAGTGCGGCGTTACACCCCCGATGGCGCGCTCGATCGCGAGCTCGCGATCGACGCGCCCCACGTCACCGCGATTGCGTTCATTGGCTCGCACCTGCAGCACGCGCTGGTCACGACCGCCATGCGCGACCTCGATGAGGATGCGCGCGCACGGTTCCCCGACGCGGGCCGGCTTGTCGTCGTCTCCGATCTCGGCGCGACGGGACTGCCGGCCTATCGGTGGCGGCCGGGGCCCCTGCCTGACTGAGGGCGCTATCGTCGCCTCATGAGCGACGGCGCGCACACCGAACGGGGCGTTGCCGAGCCAGGCCGTCGACGGGGAACCAACCTTCCCGCCATGGCCGACTTCAACCAGCTTGTCATTCTTGACGCCGTGCGCCGTTCACCTGCTGGTCTCAGCCGGGTCGAGTTGGCGGTGCTTACCGGATTGTCAGCGCAAACGGTCACGAACATCACCCGCCGACTTCTTGATGCAGCGCTGATCGTCGAGGCCGGCAAAGAGTCAATCGGGCCGGGGAAGCCGCGAACGATATTGCGCCTCAACCCGCCGGCGCTGTACGCGGTCGGCGTGCACCTTGACCCCACGGTCACCACCGCGGTGCTGCTCGATCTGGCCGGTGACGTGGTTCTCGAGCGTCGCATCCTGACGCCACTCGGTCAGCACCCCGAGACCGCAATCGACGCTCTTGTCGAGATGGTTGAGGGGGTGCTGACCGATAGCGCCGTCGATCGGGCGCGAGTTGCAGGGATGGGCATTGCCGCTCCCGGCCCCATCGACCCCATCGCGGGCGCCCTGGTGGAGCCGCCCCATCTGCCCGGCTGGCACAGCGTTCCCCTGCGCGACGAGTTGAGCCGCAGGCTGGGGCTCGTCACGGTCCTGGAGAAGGATGTTGCTGCAGCGACGATTGCGGAACTGTGGGCCGGCACGCCCGCAGCGTCCACCGGGTCGTTCGTCTTCCTGTACCTCGGTACCGGGCTCGGTGCGGGTTTGGCGATCAACCACGAGGTCGTTCGGGGCAGTCTGGCGAACGCCGGGGAAATCGGCCACATCGTTGTCGTCGAGGATGGCCCCCCGTGTTGGTGCGGGCTGCGCGGCTGTGTGGCGGTCACCTGCACTCCAGAAGCGATCGTGCGTGACGCCATCGCCGAGGGTCTGCTCGACTCTCTCGATTCGGGCGACGACACGACCGCGGTCGATGCGGCGCTCACCATGCTTGCCGCTCGCGCGGAAGCGGGTGAGGCGGGTGCCGTCGCGGTTCTTGACCGCGCTGCTGCGCGCATCGCTCGTGCTCTCGCCGTGATCGCGAACCTTCTCGATCTTGATCGGATCGTTCTCGGTGGGCCCATTTGGAACCGGGTTGCCGATCGCTTCGTCACGATCATCCCGGCAGAGCTCGATCGCATGCGCGCCGCACGCAGCATTCACCCGGTGGCGATTGGGGGAACGACGCTGGGTGATGCGGTTGCCGCCATGGGTGCTGCGTCCCTCGTTCTTGATCGCTGGTTCTCGCCGCGTACCGAATCGTTACTTCTTCCGTCATCTAGTGCTTGACCGGAGTAAGTCCATTCGATTGACTTACTCGTATGGAGCGCGCGACGATGCGCATTCCGCACGCGGCGACGACGGCGCGTGCTTGCACAAACACAAAGGAGCGCCTCATGCGTGCCAGACGTTCGGCCATTGCCCTCAGTGCGATCGCAGCGGGCTCCCTCATCGGCATCGTCGGGTGTTCCCCCGCGTCTGGCGGCGGGTCGGGCGACGAGCAAACGCTCACCGTGAGCTACATCCGGACCGATGCGTTCACCGCGCTCGACACCCTGATGCAGACCACGAAAGAGCAGTTCGAGGCCGACAACGACGGAGTCACCGTCGAACTTCAGCCCGCGTCGGCAAACGACGAGGACTACAAGACGCGTCTCGCGCTGTCGCACCGTTCGGCCGACACGGCCCCTGACATCTTCTACCAGGACACGACAACGGTTCGCGCCGACGCAGAAGCCGGTTACCTCCTCGCGCTCGACGACTACCTCGCCGAGTGGGAAGACTGGGATCAGTTCAGCGACGCGGCGAAGCAAGCGGGCGTGGGTAACGACGGTCAGACGTACGCCGTCTCGCTCGGCACCGACACCCGAGGGCTCTGGTACAGCATCCCCGTGCTCGAGGCGGCGGGTATCGAGACACCGTGGCAACCAGAAACCTGGGACGACGTACTCGCCATGGCGGAGGCTGTGCAGTCGTCTGACCCTGACGCGGTGCCGTTCATGCTCTACGCGGGAACAGGCACGGGCGAGGGCTCGAACATGCAGGGCTTCTACCAGCTGCTCTACGGCACCGAACTCGGCGGTGACGCCCTATACGACTCCGAGTCGGGCAAGTGGGTCGTTGGCTCGCAGGGCTTCATCGACTCGCTCGAGTTCGTCCAGACTGTGTACGACGAGGGCTACGCGCTTCCTGTTGACCGGGCCCTCGACCCGAACGTGTGGCAGTCGGTTTTCGGCGAACTGTTCCCGGGCGATGCGCTCGGCGCCACCATCGAAGGGTCTTACACCCCGTCGTTCTGGGTGCCGGGTGGCTCGTTCGAATGGGATTCCTACGCCGACAACATGGGTGTCGCCGCGTTCCCGACTCAGAATGGCGACGGCCCGGGCGTCAGCATGTCGGGCGGTTGGACGCTCGCTGTGGGGGCTCAGACCGATGCTCCCGACCTCGCCTTCGAGTTCTTGACGATGGCGCTCAGCTTCGATAACTCACTGTCGTACGTCAACGAGAACTCGCAGATCGCCGTTCGCGCCGACGTTGCCGCCGACCCCAGCTACACCGAGGCAAACCCGTTCGTCGGGGCCGTCACCGAGTTCGTCGAATTCACCTACTTCCGACCCGCGACGAGCGACTACAACCAGATTTCTGCAGCCGTTCAACGAGCGACGGAGGCGGTCATCACCGGCCAGGCGAGCCCCGCGGAAGCGGCTGCGGAGTACGACCGTGAGGTCGAATCCATCGTCGGAGCCGATCAGGTGATCGCTCCGTGATCGCCCGCTCGAGTGCGTCGGCGCGGCTCGCATCGCGGGCGGCGCCGACGGGAGACCCTCGAGCATGACGCGATCGACCACTGCCGGTTCTCCTCCGCCGTCGCGGAGGAGAACCGGCAGTACCACTGTTGTGCGTGCGCTCGTGCGCGGCGGGCCCCTCCTGCCCGCCGCGATTTTGCTCGCCGTCTTCCTCATCGTCCCGATTCTGTGGGCGTTCGTGGGCTCATTCACCAACGCGACCCTTACCGGCGTGACCGCCACATCGCCCGAGTGGGTGGGCGGCGCGAACTACGAGCGCCTTTTTGCAGACCCCGACTTCAGCCTGTCGCTGTGGCTCACGGTCGTCTTCACCGTCGCGTCGGCCGTGATCGGCCAGAACGTGCTGGGCTTTGCTATCGCCTTCGCCATGACGCGCGCTCACCGACGTATGGCAGCAATCGGCGGCGGCGTCATCGTGCTCGCCTGGGTGCTGCCCGAGATCGTCGCGGCGTTTGTGGCCTACGCCTTTTTCAGTCGCGATGGCACCCTCAATCAGCTACTCGGTGTCGTGGGGCTCGCCGGCGATAACTGGCTGTTCATCGCCCCCATGGCCACGATCATCCTCGCGAACGTCTGGCGCGGTACCGCCTTCTCGATGTTGATCTACCGGGCAGCGCTCGCCGAGGTGCCGCCCGAGCTCATCGAGGCAGCGGAGATCGATGGCGCGAACGCCTGGCAGCGCCTTATGCGGGTCACCCTGCCGGTCTTGCGGGGCACGATCGCAACGACCCTCATGCTCATCACACTGCAGACGCTGTCGGTTTTCACCCTCATTTACGTCATGACGGCGGGCGGACCGGGTAACGCCAGTTCGACGCTGCCCGTCTTCGCCTACCAGGAGGCGTTCCGCTTCGGCAGCGTCGCCTACGGCACCGCCATCGCCACCGTGATGCTGATCATCGGTGCCGTCTTCTCGCTCGGCTACATCGCCGTGTTGCGCCGAGCGGAGGCCGACCGGTGAGCGCCGCGACTCCGGTCACCGCCGCGCGCCTGAGCGCCGCGTCGCCCGCGCGCGGCGCCTCTCGAATGTGGGCCTCGGTGTCGCTCGCCGTCGTCGCTATTGCCTTCCTCGTTCCTTTGGCGTGGCTCCTGCTCGCTGCGTTCGATCCGAGTGCGACGTATCAGACGCGCATCCCGTCGTCGTTGACGCTCGACAATTTCGCCGCGGTCCTCACACCCCAGACCACGTTCATCCCGATCATGAACAGCGTGGCCCTTGCAGGGCTGACGGCGACGCTCACGGTGCTGGCGTCGCTGCTCGCCGCCTACCCGCTGTCGCGGTACCGCTCGCGGTTTCACCGGGGCTTCCTCTACGCCGTGCTCTTCGGCACCTGCCTGCCGATCACCGCGATCATGGTGCCGGTTTACAGCGTCTTCGTCTTCCTCGGCCTGCTCGACTCGTTTTTCGGCACGGTGCTGTTTCTGACGGCGTCCTCGCTTCCGATGGCGATCTTCATGACGAAGAACTTCATGGATGCGGTGCCCGTCTCGCTCGAGGAAGCCGCCTGGATCGATGGGGCGTCGGCGATGAAGGCGCTGCGCACCGTTGTCGTGCCGCTTATGCGCCCCGGCATCGCCGTCGTGTTTGTGTTTGTGTTCTTGCAGGCCTGGGGGAACTTTTTCGTGCCGTTCGTGCTGCTCTTCTCGCCCGAGAAGCAGCCAGCGGCAACGAGCATTTACACCTTCTTCGGCCAGTTCGGCTCGATCGCCTACGGTCAGCTGGCCGCCTTCTCGATCCTCTACTCGCTGCCCGTCATCGTGCTGTACGTGCTCGCCTCTCGCCTCATCGGCGGGTCGTTCGCGCTCGCCGGCTCGGTCAAGGGCTGAGTGCTGAAAGGCTCATCCGATGCACCTGAATCTCCCGCAGCGCGACGCTCGCATCGCTCGCTTTCTTCGCGACGTGCTCGACCCCGCTCGCGTTGCTGATCACCGCGCGCTGACGGTCGAGCACTGGGTCGTCGGCGGCGAGCCAGTGCCGTTCGCGACCGCCCGTGCCGCCCAGTACGCACCGTTCATGACCGGCTCCCCCTGGGGCAGCGCGTGGGACACGGTCTGGTTCCGCGTCACCGGCGCGGTGCCGAGCGAGTGGCAGGGCTCCGGGGCCATCGAACTGCTCGTCGACCTCGGCTACACCGACCGGCTCCCTGGCTTCCAGGCCGAGGGCATCGTGTATACGGCCGATGGTCGCATCGTGAAAGGGCTCGAGCCCCTCAACCGGCATGCTCCGGTGGCGGAGGCCGGCCCTGCCGGAGAGTTCGAGTTTTACATCGAGGCGGCAGCGAACCCGAACATCGCCGACGGCTTTCAGTTCCGCAGCACCCCACTTGGTCGGAAGGAAACGGCTGGCGACACTCTGCAGTACGTGGCGCGCGCCTTTGACGTTGTGCTGCGCGACCGCGAGACGAGCGCTCTGTGGTGGGACGCGACGACGCTGTTCGACCTGGCCCGACAGCTGCCGGCTGATTCGGTGCGCAGCGCGCGCATTCTCGAGGCGCTGACCCGCGTCGTCGACGTTATTGATGCGGCGAACCCGCGTGACGGTGTCGCCGCAGCGCGCGCGATCCTCGCGCCGGAGCTCGCTGCGCCGGCAAGCGCGAGCGCGCACACCGCCATCGCTGTCGGGCACGCACACCTTGACTCGGCGTGGCTCTGGCCCACGCGCGAGACCGTGCGCAAGTTCGCCCGCACCCTGTCGAACGTGCTCGACCTCATCGACGAGTACGACGAATTCCGCTTCGTCGCCTCGTCTGCCCAGCAGTACGCGTGGGTCGAAGAGAATTACCCCGAGCTGTTCGCCCGTGTGCAGGCCGCGGTTGCGGCGGGCCGCATCGTGCCGATCGGCGGCATGTGGGTCGAGTCCGACGCGACGATGGTCGGCGGCGAATCGATGATCCGGCAGTTCGCGCAGGGCACCCGCTACTTCGAGCGGGCCTTCGGCGTGCGCTCCGACATCGTCTGGCTTCCCGACTCCTTTGGATTCTCGGGCGCCCTGCCGCAGATCTTCCGCGGGGTGGGCGCCACGGGCTTCGTCACGCAGAAGCTGTCGTGGGGCGATACGAATCGGATGCCGCACCACACGTTCGCGTGGGAAGGAATCGACGGCACGCGCATCCTCACGCACTTCCCACCCGTCGACAGCTACATGAGCGACCTCGGCGCCACCGATCTCGCGAAGGCCGAGCGGCAGTTCGCCGAAAAGTCGGTGCTGACGCAGTCGATCGTGCCGTTCGGCTGGGGCGACGGCGGGGGCGGGCCGACCCGCGACATGGTCGAGACGGGGCGGCGCAAGGCCGACCTCGAGGGCTCGCCGAAGGTGGTCTTTGCGACCCCCGCCGACTACTTCGCGACCGCGCGGGGCGAGCTCGTCGACCCGCCCGTCTGGTCCGGAGAGATGTACCTCGAGCTGCACCGCGGCGTGTTCACCAGTCAGGTGCGCACGAAACAGGGCAACCGGCGCAGTGAGGCGCTGCTGCACGAGGCCGAACTGTGGGCGGCGACCGCAGCCTGGCGCGAGGACCTCGCCTACCCGCACGATGAACTCGATGAGGCGTGGCGTCTCACGCTGCTGAACCAGTTCCACGACATCCTTCCCGGCACCTCGATCGGGTGGGTTCACGAGGAAGCCGAGCGAGTGCACGCCCACGTGGCGTCCATTGCGTCCGGCATCATCGAGCGCTCGCTGCGTGTGCTCGCCAGGGATGGCGACCTCGCCCTGGAAGCGCATCCGACGCCGCACAGTGCCGCAGCGTTCGCGATCGTCGACGCGGTCGGTACCGCCTGCCCGGAGGCGACCGCAGATTCCGCCGGAGGGGCGGTGTTGCAGAGCGAGCAGCTCACGGTGCGTATCGACGCGAGCGGCGAGATCGCGTCGCTCGTCGATTCCCGCACAGGCCGCGAGCTCATCGTGCCGGGTGTGCCTGCGGGCGCCCTGCAGCTCTTCCACGACCGTCCATCGCAGTGGGACGCGTGGGACATCGAAGAGCACTATCGGCGGACGCCCGTCGCCCTCGATGGTGAGGTTGCGGTCGACGTCGTGGGTGACACCGTCGAGGTAGATCGGCAGCTCGGCGATTCGCGGGTCACCCTGCGCTGGTCGCTGTCGCGCGACGGAGGTGCGCTCGATCTCGATGTCGCCGTAGATTGGCGTGAAGACGAAAAGCTGCTGAAGCTCGCCTTCCCCGTTGCCCTGCTCGCCGACCGCACCGCTGCCGAGACACAGTTCGGGCACGTGTGGCGCACCGTTCACCCCAACACGTCCTGGGATGCCGCGCGCTACGAGACGGTCGCGCACCGCTTCGTGTACGTCGAAGAGCCGGGCCAGGGCCTCGCCATCGCGAACGCCAGCTCGTATGGCTGGGATACGGAACGCCTCGTGATCGACGGGCGCGGCGCGGGCACTCAGATGCGGGCGACCCTCGTGCGCGCTCCACGGTTCCCCGACCCGCAGGCAGATCGGGTCGAGCAGCGCTTCCGTCTCTCGCTGCGGCCCGTTGCCGACATCGGGGGAGCCGTCGCGGAGGGGTATCGGCTCAGTCGGCCCGCTCGCGCGATCACGGGCGCGCGGTCCGTCGCGCCGCTGGTGCGCGCATCCGCCGGATCGATCGTGGTCGAGACCGTCAAGCTGGCCGACGATGGCAGTGGCGATCTGATCGTGCGCCTGTACGAGTCGCAGGGGAGGGCCGCATCCACCGTGCTCACCATCGACGCCGCGTGGCAATCAGCGCGTCGCGTCGATCTGCTCGAGCGAGATGTTGACGGAGACGGGCTGGAGGTCGATGAGCACACGATCGCCCTGCCGCTGCGCCCCTTTGAGATCGCAACCGTACGTATCCTGAGTGCTTCCTGATGTGCCTACCTGTGATGTCAACCCCATGACACGACGGTGACGATTCCGTACCGTGGCGTGCGTTCGGTCGAACCCGGCCGACCAATCGACGCGACAGGGAGACAACACCCATGAGCACCGTCACCGCAACGATCGACATCGACGCCCCCATCACCACGGTCTACAACCAGTGGACGCAGTTCGAGTCGTTCCCCCAGTTCATGTCCGGAGTCGACGAGGTGCGCCAGGTGAGCGACACCCTCACCCACTGGGAGGTCTCGATCGCGGGCGTTGACCGCGAGTTCGACGCCGAGATCGTCGAGCAGCACGCCGACGAGCGCATCGCCTGGAACTCGGTCGGCGGCGAGCACCACGCCGGCGTCGTTACCTTCCACCGCATCGACGACGCCCGCACCCGCGTCGCGCTGCAGCTCGACTGGGAGCCCCAGGGCGTCGTCGAGAAGGTTGGCGCGCTGCTGCAGGTCGACGACATCCAGATCGACCGCGACCTGCACCGCTTCAAGGAACTGATGGAAGACAACGGCTTCGAGTCGGGCGCCTGGCGCGGCGACGTCGACCGCGCCCCCGACGCCACTGGCCGCTAATCGCGCCGGATTCCCGCCCGCTCCCCGGCGGCTAGCGTTGACCGGGTGAACACCGCCCCCGTCGACGACCTCGCAATTCTGCGCTGCCCCCACTGCGGGGGCGGCCTCGAGGCCGTCGCCGGGGGTGCGTCATGTGCGGCGGGTCACCACCACGATCGCGCCCGCCAGGGATACCTCGGGCTGCGCGTCGCCGCTCGCGGCATGGGGGCGCCCGCCGCCGGAGACACCGCCGAAATGGTGGATGCGCGCGACCGTTTCCAGGGCGCCGGTCACCACGACGCCGTCGCGGCCGCCGTTCGCGACGCGGCGGTGAGCGCCGCGCTCGCCCCGGGTGCCGCCGGCGCTGCGGACAGCTGGGTCGTTGACCTCGCGGGCGGGCCCGGATGGCACCTGGGTCACGTCCTCGACGCGCTGCCCGGGATGCGCGGCCTCCTTCTCGATGCGTCAGCCGTCGCGGTGCGACGCGCGCTGCGCAGCCACCCGCGAATCGCGGCGGCGACCGCGGACCTGCGGTCGCGCATCCCCGTCGGCGATGATGCGGCCGCCCTCGTCCTGAAGGTGTTTGCTCCGGGGCCGCCCGCCGAAATCGTGAGAGTGCTTGCGCCCGGAGGGGCGCTCGTCGCGGCGATCCCCGAGCCTGAGCACCACCGCGAGCTCGTGCAGGGGCTGAAGCTGCTGAAGGTGCCGGCGGTCAAGGCCGACGAGCTGGTTGCCGCGCTGCCCGCCCTCACGGAGGAGGCCCGGGTGACGGTGCGCGAGACCGTCACGGTTGACCGTGCCGCCGCAGCCGACGCCGTGTTCATGGGGCCCAACGCGTTCCACCAGAAGCGAGAAGCAGTGGAGGCGGCGCTCGCCGCAGGCCCCGAGCGGCGCGAGCTGACAGTCGCCGTCACGGTCGTCACCCTGCGCCGCCCCGGCTGAGAGGGCGACGGGGGTTAACCCCACCCCGGGTTCGGGAGGCGGCCGGATGCCGCGGGAATGCGCCGATCGGAAGGCTGGTGGCATCGCGTGAGAGCCGCGCGCATGCCATCCTGACCCGGAGACGACACCATGACTTCCCCGATCCCCGACACCGCCCCGGCACCCGCCGTCGGCGCGACGCGCACCGCAATGGCGCACCCCGAGACTCCGGCCGGTTTGCCGCCGCTCGACGACTGGAGCTACCGCGCCGTCTGGAAGCGCCTGCCCCGCGGCCTCGGCTACCTCGTGCCGACCTTCGCTATCGCGGTCACCGTCAGCGTCGTGCTCAACAGCCTGTTCTCGACCGGCCTCAGCCTGCTGATCGTCGTCGTGGGGCTGTTCCTCATCGCGGCCACGCTGTTCGTCGCCCGCTTCGCTGGCAGCCTCGAGGTGCTGCGCCTGCGCTGGTCGGGCGAGCGCGCCATCACCGAGCCGAACTGGTCGATCGACCCGAGCCTGCCCTGGTGGCGCAAGGCGCTGACCCCCTTTGCCAACGGGCACTACTGGCTGAGCCTGCTGCACGGCGCGATCGTCGCCCCAATCGTGGCAACGATCAGCTTTGTGCTGCTGACCCTGTGGGGTTCGGTCATCGTGGGGGCGATCCTCTCGCCCTTCGCGCTGATCTTCGGCGTTCGGAGCATTAACGGTCCCGACCTCGATCGCATCATCGACCGCATCGGCGGTGCGGGCGGCTTCGGCCCCGGCTACGACGTCTTCGAGAATCGCTACGGCTGGGCGATCGAGCGTGGCGTCGACGTCGCCGCGCCTCTGTCCGGCGTCTTTGTCGTGCTGTTCGTCGTGCTCGCTATCGGGGCCATCCTGACGCTGCCCTACCTGGTGCGCGCCCTCACCTGGGTGCACGCCGCGATCGCCCGCCCGCTGCTCGGCCGCTTCAAGTCGGAGGAGCTCGAGGGCCAGGTCTCGAGCCTGTTCACCGCACGCTCGGCCGCGGTCGCCGCCGAGGGCAGCGCGCTCAGCCGCATCGAGCGCGACATTCACGACGGCCCGCAGCAGCGACTGATTCGCCTGCAGATGGATCTCTCGGCCGCCGAGCGCCGCGTCGAGGACGAGCCCGACGCCGCCAAGGCGCTCATCGCGGATGCGCGTCGCCAGGCACAAGACGCGCTCGACGAACTGCGCAACCTGTCGCGCGGCTTCGCTCCGCCGCTGTTGATCGATCGCGGGCTGTTTGCGGCGCTGGAATCCTTAGCGACGCGATCGAGCATCCCGGTGACCCTGCAGACGACGCTCGGGGCGACCGCCGAGCTGCCCGACGAGGTGGCGCGCAACGCCTACTTTGTGGCGAGCGAGCTGATCGCGAACGCGACCAAGCACTCGGAGGCGTCGAGCATCGCGCTCGTCGTGGCCCGCGACGGCGCCGATCTGGTCGTCTCGGTCACCGACGACGGGCGGGGTGGGGCGGCCGAGACCCCGCACCACGGGCTTGCGGGTCTGCGCGACCGGGCCGTCGGACTCGGCGGTACCTTCACCCTGTCGAGCCCCGAGGGCGGACCGACCGAGATTCGGGTGACGCTGCCCGTGGGCGGCGTGGCGGCACCCGCGGCCCCGACCGCCGCGCAGCCGACCACCACGACGCCCGCTGCTGCGTCGCAGTCCGACCCCACGCCCGATGCCCCGCAGAATGGTGGCGATGCCTGACATGAGTTCTGCCGCACCAGCCCTTCGGGTGGCGGTCGCCGACGATTCGGTGCTGCTGCGCGAGGGGCTGGTGCGCTTGCTGGGCGATGCCGGCATGGATGTCGTGGGCGCGTTCGGCGACGCCGAGGCGCTGTCCGCGGCGTTGCCGGGCCTCACCCTCGACGCGGTCGTGCTCGACGTGCGCATGCCCCCGACGTTCACGGACGAGGGGGTGCGCGCCGCGGTGCGGCTGCGGCGCGAACGCCCCGAGGTTGCCGTGCTGCTGCTGTCGCAGTACGTCGAGCTGACCTACGCGACCGAGCTGCTCGCGGGCGGCGAGGGGCGGGTGGGGTACCTGCTGAAGGATCGGGTCGTGTCACTCGACGACGTGCGCGACGCCCTCACCCGCATCGCGGCGGGCGGAACGGTGCTCGACCCCGAAGTTGTCGCCCAGCTGATGGGTCGCCGGGCGAACCCGCTGCAGTCGTTGACGCCCCGCGAGCGTGACGTGCTCGACCTGATGGCGCAGGGCCGCACGAACGCGGCGATCGCCGATCGGCTGTTCATCGGCGTCGGAGCGGTCGAGAAGAACGTGTCGCAGATCTTCGCGAAGCTCGGGCTCGACGAGGCGCAGGGCGACCACCGCCGCGTGCTGGCGGTGCTGGCGTACCTGCAGCGCTGAGCCGGCTCGCCGCTCTGCCGCCCGCGCCGGGAGTCGCTTTGGTGAGATGGTGAGGGCTCGAAGTGCCTCCACCCCACCGAACTGGCTCCCGCTCAGGAGCGGACCTCGGCGCGCTAGTAGCGGGCGAGCACGTCGGCGTCGCGTGCGTGCGTGATGGCGCGGCGGGCCGCGTCGAGCGCGGCGACCGGGTCGGTCGACGCTTCGCGTTCGGCGAGCGCCAGTTCGCGGCGCGCATCCTCGAGGCGGGCGCGGGCTCCGGCGGCGCCGCGTCCGCGGCCGGCCGCCTCCGCTTCGGCGAGTTGGATGCGCGCGGTCGCGAGCGCTGCATCGAGCGCCTCCCGCGCGTGGCTGAGTCGCTGCGCCTGTGAGCGGGCGGCGGCGAGTGATACTTCGAGCGCGTCGAGGGCGCCGCGGAGCCGGGTGAGCGTCGGCAGCGGGTCGCGGGCATCCGCCGCCGCGGCGTCGGCGATGGCTGCGTCGACGTCGACGACGGCACGGGTGATGCCGGCGGCCGTGTTGGCGTCGGGCGCGATGTCGGTGGCCTCGAGCGCCTCGGTGCGCTGCACCCGAGCGTCGGCGGCGAGGCCGGTGAGGGCGGCGGCCACGTCGTCGAGCCGTGCCACGGTGGCCGCGCGGTCGTCGAGCAGGCGTTCGGCGGTGGCGACGGCGACGTCGGCGGAGTCGAGCTCGGCGGCCACGGGCGGCGGCACGGCGGCCGCCAGCGCGTCGGCGACCCGGGCAAGGGCGGCGTCGGCGGTGTCGAGTTGCGCGGCCGCGAGGGCAGGGGCCGTCGCGGCGGCGCCCAGGGCGCGGGCGGTGTACCGCTCGGCGTCACGCTGGTGGGCGGCCTCGTCGTCCCGCAGCCGCGCGCGCACCGCGGTGATGCGTTCGCTCAGCCGCGAGTGGCGCTCTCGCGCGCCGGATTCGGCGGTGCGCCGCCGCCGGAACGCCTGCTCCTGCTCGCCGAGTGCCGCCTCGATGCGTCCCGCGAGCATGACGATGCGGTCGGCGCGTTCTTGCTGACGTAACCCCGGGGCTGGGTCGTCGGTGAGCATCCCGTGCAGCCGGAAGATTTCGCGGCGATCCTCGGCCGCCTGGTCGAGCGCTGCCCGAAATTCGGCGGTGTCGCGCTCGCCGAACTGGGCGAGGGCGAAGCCCAGCTCGCGGTCGGCCGTCTGGATGGCGTCGTCGGCGCGTACGAGAGCGACTCCCGCGCGGGTGCGCTGATCCTCGAGCGCCCGTTCGGGCCGGTGGCGGCGGCGCGAGACGAGGACGACGCCCCCGACGAGCACCCCGGCGACGACCACGCCCACCGTGAAGACGGCCGTGAGAATTCCCGAGATGAGACCGCCGAAGAGTTCCACGACTGTGCAGTGTATGCGCCGGGTCTTGGCGCGGGCGGCGCGGAATACCGGGCGAATGCGCGGGACGGTCGTAGGGTGACCGCGTGTGGCGTGCCGACCGATACGACGATCATGAGCTAGACGACGATGCTCCCGTGGCGGCTCCCGGCGTGGAGCCGGGCGCACTGAGCATGGGAGACCCGGCGGTGACCCCGATGAATGTGGCGAGCGATACCTGGCAGCGCTGGCGCGACGAGCTCGCGGCCCTCGGCGGCGCGAGCCCGCTGCTGCACTTCGACGACGACCCGCGCGGCCGTATCGAGCTCGGCACGAGCCACCCGGGGGGCCTTGCCCGCTTCATCGCCGGTAGCCCGACGCTGTTGAGCAACCTCGTGCGCGACGACGTGGCGCTGCGCACTGCCCGCGTCGCCGCCGAACGCATCGCCGATAAGGGCCTCGAGCTGTCGAGTGTGCGTGGCATCGACGCGATCGCTCTCGGCATCGGCATGGTCGTCTGGAGCCACGGCGGCGAGACGTTCCGCGCGCCGCTGCTGCTGCGCCCGTTGCGCCTGCGCCGCCGCGGCCGTGAGGTCGAGCTGACGCTGCTCGACCGCCTCGTGCTGAACCCGGCGCTGGCCCGCGAGCTCGCGCGCCAGTTCTCGCTGCACCTCGACGAGGAGGCCTTCGTCGCCCTCGCCGACGACGACGGCACCTTCAAGCCGAACCCGCCGCTCGATCGACTGCGCGGTCTGACGGCGCACCTCGACGGCTTCACGATCACCCCGCGGCTCGTCGTGTCGACGTTTGCCGAGGTGGGCCCGGCGCTCGCCGCCGACGCCCGCGACCTGTCGCACCCCGTGCTCGATGCGATCGCCGGCAACACGAGCGCCCGCTGGGCGGTTCAAGAGAGCCAGACCACGGTCACCCCGGTGCCCGCTGACCAGCGCCCGCCCGAGACCGACCTGCTGCTGCTCGACGCCGACGCCGAACAGGAGGACGTCATCGCGAACGTCGCCGCCGGCAACTCGATTGTCGTGAAGACGCTGCCCGGTACGGGCGCGACCCAGACGGTGGTCAACGCCCTCGGCACGCTGATCGCGCAGAACAAGCGGGTGCTCGTCGTGAGTTCGCGACGCGCGGCTCTCAGCTCGATCCAGCGCCGCTTCACCGACATCGGCCTGCCCGGCGTCACGGTGACCCCGCGCAGCCTGCGACGCGACGTTATTCGCGGCATCAGCCGCAACGAGAAGGCGCAGAAGCCCCGTGTTGCCGACGTCAACGAGGCCCTCGTGCGCCTGCGCGGCGTGCTGCTCGACTACCGCGAGGCTCTCGGCCGCCCCGACCCCAAGCTCGGCATCAGCGTGTACGACTGCGTCTCAGAACTCAGCCGCCTCGCGCTGCTGCCCACCCCGCCCACGACGCGCGCGCGACTCACCCGCGCTGCCGTCGAGACGCTCGCCCACGATCGCGCGCACGCCGCGCAGGTGATTGTGCAGGCCGCGAAGCTGGGGCAATTTAGCTACGGCCCGGGCGACTCGCCCTGGTACGGCGCCGAGTTCTCGACGGGGGAGGAGGCGACCCGCGCCCAGGAGCGCGCCCGCCGCCTGCACTCTGAGCTCGTGCCGCGCCTGCTCGACCGCGCCGTCGCGCTCGTCGCCGCGACGCCGATGCGCCAGTTCGAGACGCTCGCCGAGCTCGGCACCTACCTGCGCCTGCTGACCGAGCTGCGCGACACGCTCGACAAGTTCCAGCCGTCGGTGTTCGACCGCTCGCTGAGCGAGCTGATCGCCGCCACCGCCCCCCGCCGCGAGGGTTCGACGATGCCCGCGACGACGCGCCGCCGCCTGAAGGCGCTCGCGAAAGAGTACGTGCGCCCGGGCGTTCACGTGAGCGACCTGCATGACGCGCTCACGCGCATCCAGCAACAGCGCATTTTGTGGCAGCGGTTCGCGCCGGTCGGCATCACGCCGACCGTGCCCGTCGGCATTGCGGATGTCGCGGTCGCCTACCAGCAGGTCGAGCAAGACCTCGAGGCTCTGGATGCTCCGCTCGGCCACACGACGCGCGAAAAGCACCTGCTGAATCGCCGCATCGACGAGCTGCAGCGCACCCTCGCCGGCCTCGCGGCCGAGAGCGACGTGCTCGCGAACCTGCAGGAGCGCACCGAGCTGATGCGCGAGATGCAGCCGTGGGGCCTCGACGCCCTGCTTGACGACCTCGCGCAGCGCCACGTGCCGCACGAGCAGGTCGCCGCCGAGCTCGAGCTCGCCTGGTGGCGCAGCGCGCTGGACAGCCTGCTGCAGGCCGACCGCGCCCTGCTCGGCGCCGACGTCGACGTGCTCGACCGCCTCGAGTCTGACTTCCGTCTCGTCGACGAGGCGCACGCCGCGGGCAGCGCCGCCATGATGGCGTGGCAGCTGTCGGAGGCTTGGTCGATCGGCATCACCGACTGGCCCGACGAGGCGAAGGCCCTGCGCGACCTCCTGCGCAGCGGCATGCTCACCCCCGGCGACCTGCAGAAGTGCGCGCCGCACCTGAGCCGCCCCATCGCGCCGATCTGGCTGAGCTCGCCGTACGACGTTGCCGAGATCAGCGACGACATCCCGTTCGACGCGGTCTTCGTGCTCGATGCCGGCGCCGTCACGATGGCCGAGGTGTCGACCGCGATCCGTCGTGGACGCCAGGTGGTCGCGATCGGCGATCCGGTCACGCAGACGCCGTCGCCGTTCTCAATCGCGGTCAGCGACGCGCCGCCGACGGCATCCGACGAGGAGGCGCGTCACGCCTCGAGCGCGCTCGTGCAGCTCTCCGAGCTGCTTCCGACGCTCGGCCTCACCCGCTCGTACCGCGCTGGCGGCGAAGACCTTGCCGAACTCGTCAACCGCCGCTTCTACGCCGGACGCATCGACTCGTTGCCGTGGGCGGGGTCGTTCCTCGGCCACCCGTCGATCGCGGTCGATTACCTCGACGACGGCAACGGCATGCCCGACGACGTCACCGGCACGATCGAGTCGGTCGACGCCGAGGTTGACCAGGTCGTGACGCGCGTGCTTGAGCACGCGACCGCGCGGCCGAACGAGTCGCTCATGGTCATTACCGCGAGCGCCAAGCACGCCGCCCGCGTGCAGACGGCGACGCTCAACGCCATGCAGTCGCGGCCCGACCTGCACGACTTCTTCCTCGGCGACCGCGCCGAACCGTTCGCCGTGCTGACCATCGAGCAGGCCGTGGCCCAGTCGCGCGACCGCGTCATCTTCTCGATCGGCTTCGGCCGCACCCCGCACGGCCGCGTGCTGAGCGAGTTTGGCGCCCTCGGGCGCCCGGGTGGGGACCGGCTGCTCGCCGTCGCGATGACCCGCGCGCGCCGATTTGTGCGCATCGTGTCGTGCATCCGCGCTGATGACCTCGATGACGACCGCATGGGCCCCGGCGCCCGTGCGCTCGCCGAGCTGCTCGCCGACACCGAGGCGCGGCGCACCGCGGTTGACGTGCCCGACGACAGCGACCCCATGCTGATCGACCTGGCGCGGCGCCTCGAGGCTCGGGGCCTGCGCACCGCGCTCGGACACCGCGGCAAGCTGAAGCTCGTCGCGAGCCGCGGCGGCTACTGCATCGCGGTCGACACCGACGCTTCGCTCGGCACGATGAGCCTGCGCGAGTCGCTGCGCCTGCGCCCCGACCTGCTGCGTCGCCTCGGCTGGCACTACGCGCGCGTGCACGTGTTCGAACTGTTCTCGAACCCCGACGCCGTCGCCGACCGCATCGCCGCCATGGCGAAGCCGGTTGCTGTGCAGGCGCCGCCCGCTCCGACGCCCGCTCCGACCCCGGCCGCCGCGGCAGCAGCTCCGGCGCGTCCGACCGCCGCGCCCGCCGAGACACAGCCGATCGACCGCGAGGCGTCGACCGGGCCGATCGCCGTGCAGTCCGCGGCTCCGGCCGCGCCCGCCGCACCGTCGCCCGCCCAGCGCGCCCAGTCGGCACAGAGCGAGACGCAACCGCTGTTCTGATCGCGCGTAGCCTGGTCACGTGAGCGAGTCAGGCACGACGGGCGACACGGCGGATGCACGCCGCGATTCCGCGCGCGCCCGTCGCGGTCGCCGGCGCGTCACCACGACGCCTCCGCCCGGGTCTGACCCGGCGCCGGCCCGCGCGCCCCTGACCTCCGAGCCGGAACGCCACGGCGCCGGCGAGAACGACGACCGGCTGCGGGCCGACAAGCCGCCGCACTACGCGTGAGCGACGCCGCACGCCCCGAGCGCGGGGTGACTGCGCTCGCCGAGCTGCTGGCGTCGATGCGGCCCGAGCTCGACCCCGAGCCGTGGGTGTTCGCGACGGCGGCGACGGCGCTTCCCGACGCGGCCGTGACCGTGGTCGAGCGCGAGGGCGTGACATCCGTCGTGCGCGAGCGCGACCTCGACGACGCACGCGCACTCGCCCCGGAGGTGCAGCTGAGCGCACCGTTCGCGCGCATCACGCTCACCGTGCACTCTGACCTCGAGGCGGTGGGCCTCACGGCCGCGATCGCGTCCGCACTCGCCGGGCAGGGCATCCCGGCGAACGTCGTCGCCGGCTACTTCCACGACCACGTCTTCGTGCCGTGGCAGCGCGCATCCGACGCCCTTGACGCCCTGCGGGCGCTCGGGGCGGGGGATGCGCGGCGCTAGTTCGCGGGAGTTTCGCCGCGCTGAGCCCGCAACAGGTCGCGAATCTCCGCGAGCAGCTCGGTCTCGGTCGGGGGAGCGTCCTCCGACACGACCGGCTCGCCGGCCTTCCGGCGCTCCTCGGCGCGGCGCTTGAGGGTGTTAATCGGCAGCACAAGCGCGAAGTAGACGACGGCCGCGACGATCACGAACTGGATCGCGGCGGCGATGACGGCTCCGAACGCGAGGTCGGCCGTGTTGCCGCTCGTCGTCGGAATCGACACCACCAGCGAGGTCGCGAGCGACTCGGCGTTGAACAGTGCCCCGATTGCCGGATTGATGAGTGACGCGACGATGGCGTTGACGATCGCGGTGAATGCCGCACCGATGACGACCGCGACCGCCAACTCGATGACGTTGCCGCGCAGGATGAATTCTTTGAAGCCCGTGAGCACGGTGGCTCCTCCAGGAGGTATGAGGGACGCTGACGTCCCCGACCCTAGCTGGCGGCGGCCGCCGGGGAGGAGTTTTTCGCGCTTGACGAGCCCGAGTCGCCCGACGAGCCCGACGCCCCGGATGACCCCGAGGCCCCACTGTCGCTCGACGAGCCCGACCCCGACCCCGGCTTGCCCGCGCCCGCGCGGCTGTCGGTGCGGTAGAAGCCCGAGCCGTTGAAGGTCACGCCGGTGACCGAGAAGATCTTGCGCAGACGCCCCTGGCACGCCGGGCACTCCGTGAGCGCGTCGTCGGTGAAGGCCTGCGACACGTCGAAAGCGTTCTCGCAGGCGGTGCAGCGGTACGAATACGTAGGCATGGTGGCTGGTGTCCTCCGGCGATAAGGATACGTCGGCTGCGAGGCCCCTCGTGACCGCCGCCGGAGCGTTCAGAAGCGGTGCAGGCCCGACGGGGTGACCGCGCCGTCAACCGGCTGGTCGTGCGGTTCGCGGGGAAGAGCATCCACAATTTCGTCGTCGTAGACGACCGCGTAGACGGGCGGGCGGCGGTCCATCGAGCCGAGAGTCTTGTCGAAGTAGCCGCGACCCCAGCCCATGCGCATGCCGCTGCGGTCGCAGGCGGCGGCGGGCACGAGCATCAGGTCGACCTCGTTGACGCGAATGGGCGGAACGATGCCGCCGAGCGGCACGGGCAAGCCGAGCACGTCTTCGCCCTCGTCGTCAGAGTCGTAGGCCGCCCAGTCGAGCAGCCCATCGTCGCGCGACACCGGCAAGAGCACGTCGACGCCATTCGCGCGCGCCCACTCGAGGTAGGCGCGGGTCGGCGGTTCATCGGGCGTCGAGAGGTAGCAGGCGACGGTGCGCGCGTTCAATTCACTCGTGATCGCAACGAGCTGTTCGGTGAGGGAGGCGGCGCTCGCCTCCCGCTCGCCGGCCGGTCGAATGCGGCGCCGCTCGCGCAGCTCGGCGCGCAGGGCACGCTTGGCGGCGATGGTCTCGCTCGCGTCACTCGGCATGCTCAGCATGGTATGCGTATCCGCCCGGCGTCGGTGGGGGGCCGATACGCTGAGATCATGTCGAAACCGATCACGAAGGCCGTTATTCCTGCCGCAGGTCTCGGAACCCGCTTCCTGCCCGCCACGAAGGCCATGCCGAAAGAGATGCTGCCGGTCGTCGACAAGCCGGCCATCCAGTACGTGGTCGAAGAGGCGGTGTCTGCGGGCCTCACCGACGTGCTGATGGTCACCGGGCGCAACAAGTACGCCCTCGAGAACCACTTCGACCGCGTCACCGAGCTCGAGGCGACCCTGAAGCGCAAGGGCGACGATGTCAAGCTCGCGAAGATCATGGAGTCGACGAACCTCGCCGACATGCACTACGTACGCCAGGGTGACCCGAAGGGCCTCGGTCATGCCGTGTTGATGTCGCGCCCCCACGTCGGCGACAACCCCTTCGCGGTGCTGCTGGGCGACGACATCATCGACGAGCGCGACCCGCTGCTCACCCGCATGATCGACGTGGCGGGCGAACGCGACGCCACCGTGGTCGCGCTGCTCGAGGTCGACCCCGCACAGGCCCACATGTACGGCGTGGCGACGGTTGAGGCGACCGATGTCGACGACGTCGTGAAGATCACTGACCTCGTTGAGAAGCCGGCCCCCGGCACGGCGCCGTCGAATCTGGCGATCATCGGCCGCTACGTGCTGAAGCCGCAGATTTTCGACGTGCTCGAGCACACCGAGCCCGGCAAGGGCGGCGAGATTCAGCTCACCGACGCGCTTCTTGAGCTCGCAAACGACGCGTCGAGCGGCGGTGTGTACGGCGTCGTGTTCCGTGGCCGTCGTTACGACACGGGCGACCGACTCGACTACATCAAGGCCATCGTGCAGCTCGCCTCTGAGCGCGACGACCTGGGCCCTGAGCTTCGGGCGTGGCTGCACGGCTTCGTCGCCCAGCTCACGGCGTAATCTCGAGGCGTGTCGACGATTCCCACGCTGCGCAGCGGCGCGACCGTGCTGCGCCCGATTCGGGTACGGGATGCGCGCATCCTGGAACGCGAACTGGTCGATAACCGCTCATGGCTGCGCCCATGGGAGGCGACCAGCCCGAATCAGAACGTGGCGTGGGATACGAAGGGCAGCATCCGGGGCCTGTTGCAGCAGGCGCGTGCGGGCAGCGGGTTGCCGTTCGTCATCGAGCACGAGGGCGCCTTTGCCGGCCAGCTGAACGTGTCGCAGATGACGTACGGCTCGCTCGCCTCGTCGACGCTCGGCTACTGGGTCGCCGAGCGTTTCGCCGGCAAGGGGCTGACGCCCACGGCGGTGGCGCTGGCGACCGACCACCTGTTCTTTTCGGTGGGCCTGCACCGCATGGAGATCTGTATTCGGCCCGAGAACGCGCCCTCTCTGCGGGTGGTCGAGAAGCTCGGCTTTCGCTATGAGGGGCTGCGCCGCCGATACATCCACATCGACGGTGACTGGCGCGACCACTTCTGCTTCGCGCTCACGGTCGAAGAGGTGCCGGTCGGCGTGCTGCAGCGCTGGAAGCAGGGGCGGGTGCCCGAGCACGTGTCGCAGATTCCCGAGGTCGATCGCATCGCGGCGCGGCGAGGCCTGCGACTGACGTAGCGGCCATACCCTCGTCGCATGGCTGAGGGTTCGGGGGCCGGAACGGCCCTGTTGATGGCACTCGCCGCCGCGCTCTGGCTCTTCTACCTGGTGCCGATTTGGCGCAGACGGCGCGAATACTTGGCGACCGAACGCAACGCGGTTCGGCTGCAGCAGACCCTGCGCATCATGGCGCAGACGACCGAGCTGCCCGAGGCGGTGCGCGCCGAGATGACGGCCCGCGAGGTCGCCGCCCAGCAGCGCTCGCTCGCCGCGCGCCAGCGCGAGGAGGCGGCGATCGCCCGCGCGAAGGAGGTCGCGGCGCAGCGCGCCGTGCGCGCCCGGCTCGCCGCCGAGGTGCCCGGTCTCGTCGCCGAAGTGGATGCTGCCCGCGCCGGTCAGCGTCGCCTGCGGCAATCGCGCGCCATTTCTTCTCTCGTGACCCTGCTCGCACTCGTCGGCATCGTGGTGTCTGCCGTGGCCGGCGCCGTCGCGTGGACGGCATTCTCTGCGGTTGTCGCCCTCAGCGGTGTAGTGCTGCTCGCCGGGCTCGCGCGTGCGGGCCGACGCCGCTCGGCTGTCGCCGGTGCGGCGCCTCGCCAGCGCTCGGGTTCGGCGTTCGTCGACCTCGCGCCGCAGGCCGACAAGGGTCGCGCCCCCCGCGCCTGGACGCCCGTGCCGCTCCCGAAGCCCCTCTACCTCGACACCGCAGTGGATGCGGCCCCGCGCCCCGAGCTGCGCCGCAGTGCGATCGACCACGCCGCGGTGCTCGCGGCTGCGGCGGCCGAGGCCGAGAAGGCGCAGCGGGCTGCGGCGGGCCTGCCGGCTGCCGGTGCTGGTGTCGGTGCTGTCGGTGCCGCCTCAGCTCCCACCGAGACTCCCGCGCCCCGCCCGGTCGCGACGCCCGTCGAGCCGGCCGCCGAGGCGCCCAGCCGTTTCGCCCGCATGGGCCTCGTCGACGGCCTGCCGACGCGCGCGCCCGACCTCGACGAGGTGCTCGAGCGCCGACGCGCCGCCGGATAGCCGGAGCCGTCCTGGAGGGGGCGACCGTGTGCATCCGCCCCGTTTCTCGGTGATAAGGTTGTCGACGCATCAGGGCCTGTGGCGCAGTTGGTAGCGCGTCTCGTTCGCAATGAGAAGGTCAGGGGTTCGATTCCCCTCAGGTCCACCTAGTTGCTCTTGTCAAAACTGCAGTTGACGCTTGTGAGGTCACCCCCACGCGTCTCCTTGCTCACTGGAAACCCGCGATCACAGGCCGGTTTACAGGGCAGCATAGGGTAGTTCGAGAAGAATGTTCAGTTGTCCGGGTGGTTCTACTGAGGCGACTAAACTTCCCCGGAGTCCATCCGCGCTGGGTGTTGGTGGCGAAGGGTTCGTTGGGCTCGGTCTTGCGCCCCGGCACTCCGGCGGATCGTGTTGAGGCTACCGACCTAGTTTTGCGACGATGACCGGCCGCGCGTTCTCATGCCAATAGCTCTTCCACGCCTGCAGCTGATTGGCGTCCGCGAGACTTCCGGATATCTGTGTCTGACCGTCGCCCGCTGTGAGTGCAATGTTCTCCCATCCTCCTTGGTCCTCAGCGAAGCCCTCGGTGAGTTGTGCCCATGAGGGTCTCTCGTAGCGCACTTCGGCATCCTGAAGAGAACCGATAAGTACGCCGGTGCGAGCGCAATGAACCCCTCCGGCGCTGAAAGCCGATTCGCGAAAGGCGAGTCGTTCGTCGTTGATCACCGCACGCAATGCATCCTTGACATCCGACTTGATGCCCTCCTGGTCGACGGCGCTCGTGTAGCTCCAGTCGTCCTCGGAGCCGTCGACTCGGCGAATCCAGATACCACGGGCGTCTCGCTTGACGTACCGAATGTGTCCTTGGCCGCGGGAGGTAAGCCTGATGAAAAACTCGGCTACTCCAGCGCCTACCTTTTCAGTTGCATCGTCGTCGCGGTCGAGAAGGTCGAAGAGAACCGCAATGTGCAGTGGGTCCGTGACGGATTCCTCTAGGTCGCAGTGGTCTTTGATTGCATCTCGAACCCAATCTTTCGCGGCTTTCCGGCTAGGAAACTGCGTGCTCGGGAGGTTCACTGGCTTCCGTATGCCCACGTGGGCCTCCTTCTCGTCTGTTCGAACGGCGTGTCATGGCGCGCTCTCGTGCCCCTTCTTCTCGATCGTTCAGGTGATCGGCAGCCCGGGCAATGACCTCGGGCTGCCGATCGATCGTTCACTTCCCCCGCTTGGGGGTCTGGGATAGGGCGCTGCCAGCGGCCTTCTTTGCCGCGGCGCTGTAGTTGCCGCGAAGAACCTTGCTGGCGGCCTTCGCGGCAGCCTTGCCGGTCTGCTTCGAATTGCGAGCCATAATCTCCACCTCCTCTCGGGTTTCTCACGCCCGAGAGGAGAGTTCTCCACTACCGTCGAACGGATACGGGTTCTGAGCAGTTGTTCTCGGAGCTTTGCAGTGGGCCGTCTCGTTGGAGCGAGGCGGCCCATTCGTGTTGCAGGACACGATCCCTTGCGGAACCGATGTTACTAGGCTACCATGATTCATGCAAAGGGTGATGAGCCTATAACTAGTAGATGAGATTCGGGATCCGGTAGCGTAGACCTGGCCATGTTGTTCCCATGTTGTCTGGGTGAGGTGGAGCGGTTGCGTGTGGTCTTCGAGGATGATGATCTTCGGCGCCTGGCCGAGGACGCGTCCTATGCGCCGCGGCGCTGGAGCGCGGACATCATCAAGGCGTACCGAAAGAAAATCCAGGTACTGCGCGCGGCTACTGATGAACGAGACCTGTATGCGATGCGTTCCCTCCGGTTGGAGCGGCTCCGGGGCAACCGGGCCGGTACCTCATCAATCCGCCTGAATGACCAGTTCAGGCTCATCATCAAGTTCGAGACAGATGAAGAAGGCCGGATGGTCACTGTCATCGAGATGGTTGATTACCACTAAAGGAGAATGACGATCATGAGTACGCCGATAGTTGCCGAGGTGTTCCCGGCCGGGGAGCACCTGGCTGACGAACTCGACGCACGCGGCTGGACTCAGGCCGATTTTGCGGAGGTTCTAGGACGACCGGCACAGTTTGTGTCCGAGATCATCTCCGGCAAGAAGGAGATCACTCGCGAGTCTGCCGCTCAGATCGCAGCCGCGCTCGGGACAAGCGCTGAGTTCTGGCTCAAGCTCCAGGACTCCTATCTCCTGTGGAAGCAAGCACAGAATTTGCGTACTCGGGAGAGCCTTGACGCAGTGAAGACCCGCGCCAGATTGCGCGCATTGGCACCGGTCGCCTTGCTGAGGAAGCGTGGTTTCATCACCGCTTCCGATCCAGACGGGCAATCGGAAGAGGTACTGCAACTGTTTGGGATGCAGAGCCTTGAGGAAGAGCCGGCGGTCAGATTCGCCGCGCGGCGAAGCAATACGGACGAAGCGGTCACTGTGCTGCAACTGGCCTGGGTCGCATGCGTCAAGGCCAGTGCGCGTGAGCTGGAGGTTGCGCCGTATTCTCACGATGGGCTTCGAGAGTTGGCCGAGCAACTCTCAGAAAGGGCGCGTAACCCGGAGGAGTTCGCCGCATTCCAATCGTCTTTCGCAGAAGTCGGAGTGAAGCTGATCTACGTTGAAGCGTTCCCTGGAGGGAAGCTCGATGGATGCGCACTGATTGTTGATGGAACTCCCGTGATCGGCATCTCCGGTCGATGGAAGCGGCTAGACAAGGTCCTCTTTACAATCCTCCACGAAACCGCCCATGTTCTGCTGGGTCACGTCTCGGAGGACGGGGGAGTTATCGTTGACGACCTATCCGAGGAGAGTCAGGACGAGGAAAGGGACGCTGATCAGCTTGCTGGTGAATTGGCTATCTCGGAGCCGCTCCCTGTCGTTCCAGAACGGCCAAGTGTGACCTGGGTGCGGGCGCAGGCGGACGCACTAGGCGTGCACCCAATCACGTTGATCGGCCGGCTTCAGAAGGATGGTCTCCTGTCGTGGAAAACGACCCTTGTTCGTGACGCGCCTAACGTTACTGATCAGCTCGAGCGGTGGACGGTGCGCGGTCCTGCCTGATCGACGTCATCGCGTCTTCTCTCGCACCATTATCCGGCTGACCTCGAACCGCTCGGCAATCGACACGACGCTCTCATCGCAGACCCGAGCGGTTCGAATAGCTTCTACTTCTCCATTCTCCATCAGAGGCGTTTCATTACGTCTAAGAGGGTTCTCAACGGCGTCGACACCCTGATCGCACACGAGCCGCGACGATGCCTAGAGGACCAGAGATCCCTGAATTAACGCGGCATGAAGGCGATCCTGCCGGCGCAAGAGGTTCCAGTTGGGGGCCTAAGTTGCCGTCACTGCTTCACTTGTGACCCGCGTTTCGCGGCGTACGACTACATCTCTTCGTGGGTCGTGGGGTCGCCGCCGAACAGGCGACCGTCGGGGCGGCCGAGCGCGGTGATTGCCGCGACCTCGGCCTCGCTCAGTGTGAACCCGCCGAGCTCGAAGTTTTCTTGCTGACGTGCGGGCGTCGCCGACTTCGGGATTGGCAGCGAGTCGATCTGCTGGTGCCAGCGCAGGATCACCTGGGCGGGCGTCACCCCGTGCGCCGCGGCCGCCGACGCGACCGGTGCCGACTCCTTTACGGGAGCAGCCTTGCCGAGCGGGCTCCAGGCCTCGGTGACGACGCCGTGCTCGGAGTGGAAGGCGCGCAGCTCCTCCTGCGGGAAGAACGGGTGCAGCTCGACCTGGTTGACCGACGGCATGACGCCGGTCTCCTCGGCGACACGCCTCAGGTAGTCGGCGGTGAAGTTCGAGACGCCGATCGAGCGCACGCGGCCCTCCTCGCGCAGCCGCACCATCGCGCGCCACGTATCGACGTACTTGTCGACGCGCGGGTTCGGCCAGTGGATCAGATACAGGTCGAGCACGTCCAGCCCGAGCCGCTCCATCGAGCCGTCGAACGAGCGCAGCGTCTCGTCGTAACCGTGATCGCGGCCCGGCACCTTCGTGGCGACGATGATGTCGTCGCGCGGAACGGGAGTTTCCGCGATGGCGCGACCCACAGCATCCTCGTTCTGGTAGTTCACGGCCGTGTCGATGAGGCGGTAGCCGAGCGACAGGGCGCTCAGCACCGCGGCCGTGCCCTCCTCGCCGCGCAGCGGGTACGTGCCGAAGCCGATGTCGGGCAGGGTCGTTCCGTCGTTCAATTCAGGCATGGATGCACGCTACCGCGCCGCCCTCCGGCTCTGTACAGAGACCCCCGCCGGGCGTACCATCGGGGGCCATGGAGACCGACGACGGTCCACGCGTCATCCGCTCTAGCGAGGTCGATGTCACCGGCGAGCCGGGATCACTGGACCGCTACCTGCTGGAGGGCGCCGCATCGGGTGGCGCGCTCGCCGTCGTCGAGCACGTGCTGGCGCCCAAGGTGCTGGCCGCCCCCATGCACCTTCACACCCGAGAAGACGAGTACAGCTACGTGCTGGCTGGCACACTCGGCGTCATTGACAACGGGGTCGAGGTCACGGCCGGTGCCGGTGACGTGGTCGTTAAGCCGCGCGGCCACTGGCACACCTTCTGGAACGCCGGTGATGACGAGTTGCACGTGCTCGAAATCATCGTGCCCGGGGGTATCGAGCAATTGTTCCGACGTTTGGCCGAGCCGGGCGGCGAGTACGACCCCGAGACGCTTCCCGCCCTGGCGGCCGAGTACGGCGCGGAGGTCGACTTCGAGGCGACGATGCCGCTCGTCGAGCGCCACGGGCTCGCTTTCTAGGTGTCCGCCGTGGTCTGGCGGTAGACCGGTGAACACCTGACAGTCCTTCCCACGGGCCCGCGCGTCCGGGTAGTTTGGCGGAAACGCTCAGGAACGGACACCGGCCACCCGGTAGTCTAGTGGCACATTTTGCAGGAAGTTGAGGCTGTATCTCGTGTGCTCGACCCGTTCGGAGCCCCATGACGCACGCATCGGACACCGCGCTGCGCGCCCCCGCGGCCGTGCACGCCGCCAGCGTTGACGAGACCTTCGCCGCCCTCGACGTCACGCCCGAGGGGCTGAGCGCCGACGAGGCTGCACGCCGACTCGACACGGTCGGGCCCAACCGCCTGCCAGAAAAGGCACCCGACCCAGCGTGGAAGCGCCTGCTGCGGCACTTCAACGACGTGCTCATCTACGTGCTGCTCGCGGCCGCCGTGCTGAAGGCATTCCTGCTCGAATGGGTCGACGTCGGTGTCATCCTTGCGGTCGCGATCATCAACGCGCTCATCGGCTTCATTCAAGAGGGTCGGGCCCAGCGCGCCCTCGACGGCCTGCGCAGCATGCTGTCGGTGCGCGCTCAGGTGCGTCGCGACGGCGAGTGGGTGAGCACCGACGCTGAGAAGCTCGTGCCCGGCGATGTCGTGCGCGTGAAGTCGGGTGACCGCATCCCGGCCGACATTCGCATCACCCACTCCACCGAGTTGCGTGCCGAAGAGGCGGGGCTCACCGGCGAGTCCGGGCCTGTCACGAAGAGCGCCGACCCGGTCGACGAGGCCTCGGGGGTCGGCGACCGCACGTCGATCGGCCACTCCGGAAGCCTCGTCGTCAGCGGCCGCGGCACCGGTGTCGTCGTCGCGACCGGCGCCGACACCGAGATCGGCCGCATCAGCACGATGATCGAGTCGGTCGAGCAGTTGTCGACCCCGCTCGAGCGCAAGATACACCGCTTCAGCATTCTGCTGGCGCGCATCATCCTCTCCGTTGCGGTGCTACTGATCGTCTTCGGCTTCGCCGTGCACGACTACCCCGTGCCCCTGCTGCTGACCGTTGCGGTGGCGTTCGCTGTCGCTGCGATTCCCGAGGGGCTGCCGGCCATCGTGACCATCACGCTCTCGTTGGGCGTGCAGGCGATGGCTCGCCGCAACGCGATCACGCGGCGGCTCACATCTGTCGAAACACTCGGATCCGTCACCGTGATCTGTTCGGACAAAACGGGCACGCTCACGAAGAACGAAATGACGGTCGAGCGGGTGGTGACCGCCGCAGCAAGCTACGAGGTGACGGGCACGGGCTACGACCCGCGCGGCGGTATCCGCCTCGACGGCGGCGACGTCGACATCAGCACTCAGGATGCTCTACGCCAGCTGGTCACGGTCATGGCGGTCGCGAACGACTCGGGCCTTCGCGAGAAGGACGACACGTGGTCGATCGTCGGCGAGCCCACGGAAGGTGCGCTGATCACGTTCGCGCACAAGGCGCAGGCTGTTCCGGTCGGCTTCGAGCGCCTTGCGGCCGTCCCGTTCGAGTCAGAGCACAAACTCATGGCGACCCTCGACCGCAGTCCCGAGGGTGACGTCACGGTGCACGTGAAGGGAGCCCCTGACCGCGTTCTTGACCGGTGCGTAGCCCAACTCGGCGCGAACGGCGAGTCAGAGCCGCTCGACGCCGACTTCTGGCACGCCCGGATCGCTGAGCTAAGCGCCGACGGCCTGCGGGTGCTGGCCGCAGCGCAGCGTGCCGCCGAACCCGACACGAGCGATCTCGCGCTCGCCCACCTCGACGACGACCTCGTGTTCGTTGGTGTCGTCGGCATCCTCGACCCGCCTCGCCCGGAAGCCATCGAGGCGATCGAGGACGCGAAGCGGGCGGGCATTCGCGTCAAGATGATCACCGGCGACCACGCGGGGACGGCGACGGCGATTGGCCGCCAGATGGGCATCATCGACCCGGACGACGACCACGCTGACGAGGCGATCACCGGTGCCGAGTTCGACGCCGCCAGCGACGACGAACTGCGCGACATCGTGCAGCGCTACGACACGTTCGCCCGGGTGAGCCCCGAGCACAAGCTGCGCATCGTCGAGGCGCTCCAGGCGCACAACGAGGTCGTCGCCATGACCGGCGACGGCATCAATGACGCGCCCGCTCTGCGCCGGGCAGACGTCGGCGTGGCCATGGGCATCAAGGGCACCGAGGCGACCAAGGAGGCCGCCGAGATTGTGCTCGCCGATGACAACTTCGCCACGATCGCCCGCGCGGTCGAGGAGGGGCGGCGCACGTTCGACAACATCGTGAAGTCGGTTGTGTTCCTGCTGCCGACGAACGGCGCGCAGTCGCTCGTGCTGCTGGTCGCCGTGCTACTCGGGCTGTCGATTCCGCTCGCCCCCGTGCAGATCCTGTGGGTCAACCTCATCGCGGCCGTCACCCTGTCGCTCGCGCTCGCGTTCGAACCGGCAGAAGCAGACGTCATGAAGCGCGCCCCGCGCGTCCCGGACCGCCCGATTGTCGGCGCGGCCCACCTGATCCAGATCGCTCTCGCCTCGCTGCTCATCGGCGGGGGAACGTTCGCCATGTACTACCTGGCACGTGGTCAGGGTGTCGACGACCCGCAGGCGCAGAGCCTCGCCGTGACCACCCTCGCGGTCGCGCAGATCGGGTACCTGCTGACCTGCCGCAACCTGCGCGGGGCCACAGTGTCGCCGGCCCAGTGGTTCTCGAACCCCATCGTGTGGCTGTCGATCGGCGGACTGCTCGTGCTGCAGGCGCTGTTCGTGTACGCGCCGTTCATGAACACCCTGTTCGGCTCGGCTCCCCTGCCCGCCAGCTCGTGGGCGCTCGCGTTCGCGATCGCGGCCGCCGTGTACGTCGCCATCGAGGTGACGAAGGCGATCACGCGCCGACTCATGCCCGAGGCGGCGCCGCGATGACGGACACCCTGTGAGCGCCGCGGTCAGTGTCGCCCTGATCGTGGCGGCCTTCATCCTGTTTGCCTGCATCTTGGCGGGGCTGTGGCGCGCCGTTGCGGGCCCGACGATCGAAGACCGGCTTACCGCTTTCGTGCTCTTGGGCGCGGGCGGTGCCGCCCTCTTCATCGTGCTCGCGGCGATCGCCGACCTGCCGGCCCTGCGCGACGTCGCGATCGTCGTCGTCGGCCTGGCCACCATCGTCGCGGTCGTGTTCACTCGGCGGTCGGTGCGCTGATGGTCATCATCGACGTGCTCGTCATCACCCTGCTCGCGGGGGGTGTCTTCTTCGTCGTGGCGGGCACGGTGGGGCTGCTGCGCTTTCCCGACCTCGCGAGCCGCTTGCACGCCGTGTCGAAGGCCGACGTCCTCGGCCTCGGACTCATCGCCACCGCGCTCGCCCTGCACCTTCTCATCACCGAACCGGGATGGGCAGCGGTCGGCGTGGTGGCGAAGCTGGCCCTCATCTGGATTCTCGCCCTCATCGGCACCGCCGCGAACGCCCACCTCGTGGCGGGCAGCAGGCGGCGGGCTGAGGGGGAGACGGAGGAGGAGCCGTGACGGTCATCGCCTTCTCCGACGTCGACGTGCTCGACATGCTCGTCGTGGCGGCCGTCGCCGTCACCGCGATACTCGCCATCGCGATTCCTCGCCGGGTCGGCGCGACCATCGCCTTCCTCGTCTTCGGCCTGCTGCTCGCGCTGCTGTGGGCACGCGTCGCCGCGCCCGACGTGGCGATTGCCGAGGCAGCGCTCGGCGGTGGGGTGGCGGGGGCGCTGCTGGTCGATGCTCTCCACCGGCGACAGCCCGCGCAGCCGAATCGCGACCGTCGTCGCGCGGTGGCGATCACGGCGGTCGGCGCCGCGCTCGGTGCGGTGACGTTCGCCGCCCTGGCGACCGTGCTGTCGCGTCTCACGGCGGAGCCCGCCGACCTCGGGCCGCTCGCCCTGGAGGCCGTCGAGCGCAGCGGCGTGAGCCACCCCATCACCGCGGTGCTGTTGAACTTCCGCAACCTCGACACGCTGCTCGAGATCGCGGTCGTCGTATTCGCCGCGGTGGGTGCCGCGGCGCTGTCGCGTGACCGCATCCGCACCGTGACCGACCCGGGCCCGGTTCGGCGCGTCATCGCCGTCATCATCGTGCCGGCTCTCGTGCTGCTCGCCGCCTGGCTGCTCGTGGCCGGAACCAGTGAGCCCGGGGGTGCCTTCCAGGCCGGTGCCGTGCTCGGTGCCGCGCTCATCATCGCCCACCTGTGCGGGGTGCGCCCCGCCCGCGCGGCCGGAGGGCGCGCGCTCGTGCTCGTCGTGGCGGGCCTGCTGGCGTTCATCCTGCTCGGCGGCATCGGGCTCGCGGCGACGGGAACGTGGCTCGCGCTCGACCTCAGCTGGGCGTTCGCGGCCATTCTCGCCATCGAGACCCTGCTCACCGTCAGCATCGGGGTCGCGCTCGCCATGCTCTTCCTCGCCGCCGGCTCGCGCGACGACGCGGCGGCCGCCGACCGGGCGGCAGACGCCCCAGCCCTGGGGGGTGCCCCGTGACCACCCTGCAGCTGTTTATGTATGCCGGTGCGTTCATCCTCGTGCTGGGGGTTGCCGCGACCCTGCTGGTACGCGACCTGATTCGCCGCCTGATCGCCCTCAACGTCGCCTCCGGAGGCGTCATGCTGCTGTTGTTGGCGCTCGCCGATCGCGGCGACGGCGAGCCCGACCCCGTGCCGCAAGCACTCGTGCTCACGGGCATCGTCGTCATGGCGGCCGTCACAGGCATCGCCATCGTGCTGGCGCGACGGGTCGAGCAGCTCGACGACGACCTCGAGGAGGTCGAGCAGTGATGTCGGCCGCAGCCCTCGTGCTCGTGCCCGTCTTTCTGCCCCTCGCGGTCGGCGCGCTGTCGGCCGTGCTGCCTCGGCGGGCGGCGGCGACGCTGACGGTCATCGCGGCCGTCGCCACGCTGATGGTCGCCGTGTTGCTGGGCATCGCCGTGCTCGACGCGGGCCCCGTGCGGCTGGAGGTGGCCGGCTGGGCGCCGCCCGTCGGAATCCTTCTCGCCGCGGACGGACTCTCGGTCGTCATGATCGGCCTGTCGGCGATCGCGGTGCTGGCCGCGACGCTCGTTGCCGCCGCCGACGACCACTTCGCGGGAGGGCACGCGTTCTGGCCGCTCGTCGGTGCGGCGGCGGCGGCCGTCAATGGCGTCTTTGTCGCGCGCGATGTGTTCACCGCCTTTGTGCTGTTGGAGCTGTTGACCATCGCATCCGTCGCGCTTGTCGCCCTGGGGGGCACGCGATCGGCCGCAGCCGCCCTGCGCTACCTCTTCGTTGCCGTGACCGGCTCGCTGTTCTTCCTGCTCGCGGTCGCCCTCACGTACGGGCACACCGGCACCGTCGACCTGGCGCGGGCCGCCGAGCGCGCCGACGACACCGTCATCGTCGGGGCGATCATCGCGCTCACCGTGGTCGGCATGGCCGCGAAGACGGCGCTGTTCCCGTTGCACTCGTGGCTGCCGGTCGCCCACCCCGCCGCCCCTGCGGCGGTCAGTGCCCTGCTCTCGGCGCTCGTGATCAAGGCGTCGATCGTGATCCTGTGGCGCATCGTCGAGTACTTCGGCCCGCTCACCGACCTCGCCGCGCCGCTCGCGACCGCCGTGGGCGTCGCGGGCGCCGCCGCCGTGCTGTGGGGCGGGGTGCTCGCGCTGCGACGCGACCGCCTGAAGTCGATCATCGCCTACTCGACGGTCGCCCAAGTCGGGTACATGGTGCTGCTGGTGCCGCTCGTGTTCACCGCGAGCGACCCGCAGGTGGCCTGGATCGGCGGCATTCTGATCACTCTGGCTCACGGCGTCGCGAAGGTCGCCATGTTCCTCGCCGCCGGAGCGCTCGCCACCGCGGCCGGCACGAGTCGGCTCGACGGGCTCGAGGGCACGATCAGCCGCATGCCGTGGACGGTCGCCGCGATTGGGCTCGCCGGCGTCAGCCTCGCGGGGCTTCCGCCCACGCTCGGCTTCGTCGGCAAATGGATGCTCGTGCAGGCCTCGCTCGACGCGGGCGCCTGGTGGTGGCTGGCTCTGCTGCTCGGCGGCGGGCTGCTGACCTTCGCCTACACGGCGCGCATGCTGCGAGCCACCTTCAACCCGCCCGGCGACTTCTCGGGCGCCCGCGAGCTCACCCGGCCCGCGCGCACCGTGGCCATCGTGCCGCTGGCACTCGCCGCCCTGTCGGTGGTGCTGGGTCTCATTCCGTGGCTGCTCATTGAGGTGCTGAGTGCCGCGCCGATGGGAGGTGGCGCATGAACGACGACACGGTCACCGTGATGAGCGCGCTGCCGGTCGTGCTTCTGCTGACGTCGCTCGTGCCGGCGCTGCTGATCTTCGCGCTGCGCGAGAAGCAGACGGTACTGCGCACCACCCTGAACCTCGCCGGCGCGATCGCGAAGGTTGTGCTCGTGATCGTGCTGATTCCGCGCGTCGTGGCGGGCGAGGAGCTACGCGCCGAGTTCACGTGGATTCCCGGGCTCGACATCGTCTTCGTCACCGACACGTTCTCGCTGTTCTTCGTCGCGCTCTCGGCGGGCCTGTGGTTGGCGACGACGATCTACGCCGTCGGCTACCTGGAGGGCTCGCCCAACCGCAGCCGGTTCTTCGGCTTCTTCAGCCTGTGCGTCACGGCCACGGTCGGTATCGCGTTGGCCGGCAACCTGCTCACCTTCCTGATCTTCTTCGAGCTGTTGACGCTCGTCACCTACCCGCTGGTGGCTCACCGCGGAACGCGGGCGGCCCTGCGCGGCGCCCGCATCTACCTCGCGTACACGCTCGGCGGCGGCGTCGCCCTGCTGCTCGGCGTCGCCTGGCTGACTCTCGAGGTCGGGCCGGTCGAGTTCCGTGCCGGCGGCATCCCCGAGGTGGCGGAATTCGCCGCCCGCGACCCGCTCACCGCGACGGTGATCGGCGCAGTGTTGTTGCTCGGCGTCGGCGTGAAGGCCGCGCTGTTCCCGCTGCACGGCTGGCTGCCGATTGCCATGGTTGCCCCCGCGCCGGTGAGTGCCCTGCTGCACGCGGTCGCCGTGGTGAAGGCCGGCGCGTTCGGAATCATCCGCATCGTCGAAGACGTTTTCGGCCTGGCCCTGTTCGCCGAGCTCGGGATGCTGCAGGCGCTCGCCGTCGTCGCCTCCGTCACGATCGTCTACGGGTCCGTCCGCGCGCTCGCGCAGGATGACCTGAAGAAGCGCCTCGCGTATTCGACGGTGTCGCAGGTGTCGTACATCGCGCTCGGCGCGGCGCTACTGTCGCCGATCGCCACCGCCGGGGCGATCGTGCACATGGTCAACCAGGGCTTCATGAAGATCACACTGTTCTTCTGCGCCGGCCTGTTCGCCGAAGAGCTCAAGCTGTCAAAGGTCAGCCAACTCGCCGGGGTCGGCCGACGGATGCCCGTCACGAGCGCCGCCTTCACCATCGCCGCGCTCGGCATGATCGGGCTGCCGCCGTTCGCCGGCTTCATCTCGAAGTGGGCCCTCGGGCTGGGCGGGCTCGACGCGGGCCAGCCATGGGTGATCGCCGTGCTGCTGACAAGCACGGTGTTGAACGCCGCCTACTTCCTGCCGATCATCGCGACCATCTGGACGTCGCCGCGATCCGAGTCGGAGGGCAGCGATGAGGGCACGTTCCCGGCACCCGCCCGGCGGTCGGGCTGGGAGGCGCCCGCGAGCCTCCTGCTGCCCGCGGTCGCGACCGCACTCTTCGTCATCCTGTTTGGCGTCGCCGCCGGCTGGGACTACTCGCCCTGGGTTCTCGCGCAGATCGTGGGGGAGGGAGCATGGCCGTGATGTGGGCTCTCTCCTTCGTCGTCCCGCTTCTGGTGGCGGCGACAATCGCCGCGCTGAGTCTCGGAGCGGGCGAGGCGCGCACCCGCGCCCGCGAGCTCGTCGTGCAGTACGCGTGGCTCGCGGTCGTGCCGACGGGCATCGTCGCGAGCCTCGACGACGGCGCGCTGAAAACGGTCGACTGGATGCTGTTCGGCACCGCGATCCGCCTCGATGAGGTGGGGCGCCCGCTCGTGCTGCTCGCGGTCATCCTGTACGGCATCGCGCTGGCGTTCGTGCCGCGGTCGATCTCCGAGCGCCCCGCCGGGCTGAACGGCTTCCTGCTGCTGTGCTTCACCGCGAACGTGGGGGTCTTCGTTGCGGCGAACCTCGTCACCTTCTACCTCGTGTTCGCCGCGATGAGCTTCCTCGGCTACGCGATCGTCGTGCACGACCGCACGACGTCGGCCCGCCGGGCCGGTGCGGTGTACCTCGTGATGACGGTGTTCGGAGAGTTGGCCGTGCTGGGCGCATTCCTGCTCATCGCGTCCGAGGGCGTCACCGACGTTCTCGACGTGCCTGCGGCAGTCGCCGCATCTGACGCTCGCGACGTCATCGTGGCGCTGCTCATCATCGGCTTCGGGGTGAAGGCCGGCACGATTCCACTGCACGTGTGGTTGCCGCTTGCCCACCCCGCCGCGCCGAGCCCGGCCAGCGCCGTGCTGTCGGGTGTGATGCTCAAGGCGGGAATCATCGGCCTGCTGCGCTTCTTGCCGCTCGGCGAGGGCGCCGCCGAACCGCTCTGGGGCGGTCTGCTCGTCACGCTCGCCCTCGTCGGGGGGCTGCTCGCTGCCGTCGTGGGCGTACTGCATGACAACCCGAAGGTGATTCTCGCGTACAGCAGCATCGGCCAGATGGGCTTCATTACCGCGCTCATCGGTGCGGCACTGCTTGAGCCGGCGATCGCGCCCGCGGCCATCGCCGCCGCCGTCGTCTACAGCGTCGCCCACGGGCTGATCAAGGGCGCGCTGTTCTTCAGCATCCAGGTGTGGGATCTCAGCCGCGCCCCCACCTGGGCTGTCGTCGTGCCCCAGACCGTGGCCGCGCTGGGCCTTGCCGGAGCGCCGCTGACGGCGGGCTTCATCGCCAAGTACGTGTCGAAAGAGTCGCTCGGAGACGTCGCATTGCCCGGCCTTCCGGTGGTCGCGCTCGCCGACCTCCTCCCGTGGTTTGCCGTTGGGTCGACCGTGCTGCTCGCCCGATTCGCCATCGCCATGAGCCGCCGATCGCGCCGCCGCACCGCTGGTAAGCCGATCAGCACCACGGCCTGGGCGGTGCTGGCGCTCGCCGCGGCCGCCCCCGTGTGGTGGCTCGCGACCGGGTTCGCACCCCCGCTCACCGTGCCCGGCTGGTTCTCGCCCGGCCCCGTCGTCGACCAGTCGTGGCCGTTCCTGCTCGGCATCGCCCTCGCGCTGGCCGCGGCCGCGCTCGCGCGTCGGCCACGATTCCGGGATGCTCGCCTGCTGCATCCGCGCGGAGACATCGTGCCCGAGGGCGACGTCGTGGTGCTGCTTGAGCGGGCTGCCGGCGGCACGATGCGGGGCGTGATCCGGGCATCCGGTGTTCTGGGGGCGACGCGCGACGCGCTCGTGGAGCGCGTGCGGCGGGGGCCGTCGCCGATGCCGACGGTCAGCGGCGTTCAGGCGCGGCTGGGAACCTGGGTGGTGTCGGGTGCGCTTGCGGTCGCAGCCCTGGCCGGCGCCCTCCTATTCGTGGTGCTGGCGGGAGGGGGCGGCTGATGGTGGTCTCGGTGATCTTTCGCACGATTGTCATCGCGGCGGCGTGGTTCGCTGTGACGGAACTGCGCCCCTCGGCAATCGTCTACGCGCTCGCGGCCGTGCCCGTGGGGGTTGCCGCTACGTACCTCGTGACCGGGATGCCCGCGCGGGGAGGCTCGCTGCGACTCTCTCGGGGCGTCGCGGCGACGGCCGCGAGCCTGCGTTTCGTCGGCTGGATCGCCCGCAGCGCGATCCTGGGCGGCGGTGACGTCGCGCGCCGGGCGTTGTGGCTGCCGCGCCCCGACGTGGACCCCGCATGGGTGACCCGGCGCACCACCCTCGGGACCGCGGCGGGGCGCGTGACCCTGGCCCTCGCCATCAACCTCGCCCCCGGAACGCTCAGCGCGCGCATCGACGGGGACGAGCTCGAGATTCACGTCATTACGAATGAGCTCGATGTGGACGCGGCGGTGACGGCGCTCGAAACCCGCATCGCGGCCATCGAACGCGCGATGGCGTGATGTCAGGCGGGGGATGCCGTGTCGAGCGCGGCTTCCACCCGTTCCACCACCCGACGCTGCGCGTCGTTCAGGGAGTCATTCGAGTACTCCGCCAACAGGGCAACTGCTCGCGGGTCGAACGACACCTCGTCGTCTCGAAGAGCTCTGATGACGTCTCCGTACGTCGCCACCATGTCGGCGACGATCGCCTCGACGAGGCTATCCGGAGCATCCGCGTCGAGGTCGGCGAGGCGGCGGGTGAGCGTGAGTGACGTCTCGAGCAGCGCGGGTTCCGAGAAGCGCGCGTACAACCCCGCCAACTCGTCGAGCACCTCGGGGCTCGCCAGGTGGCCGATCAGGATCGCCTGCTCGCGGTCAACGCGGGCCAGCGTAGAGTCGCCGAGTCGTGCGGCGAAGAGCGCGATGTGCGGCGCGAAGGCATCGGGCAAGTCGGGCGCGGCGTTCCACGCCATGAGCTGTGCGATCAGCGCTCGACGCTCGGTTAGGCGCTCGATCTCCCGGGCCGTCTCATCGTCGAGCCGCTCGAGCACCTCTGCCGTGTCCTTGCCGTCGCGGTCGAGCATCGGCGCCAGTTCGCCCAGGCGGAAACCGAGCGACGCGAGTCGGACGATACGCAGCACGCGCACCAGGTGGTGCACCGAATATTCGCGGTATCCGTTGGTCGTCCGCGGAGGCTCGTCGAGGAGGCCGAGCTGGTGGTAATGCCGCAGGGTGCGCACCGTGACGCCGGCGAGGTGGGCGAGGTCACTGCTGCGCATCGGTCGGATCCTCATCGGCAGGGGGCGTCGACGAGTTCAGACTACGGAGTGATCGCGAGACCAGCGAGACAGCGAGGGCAATGAGCCAGAGGGAGGCGATCGACCACGACGCGATCTCGAGCGTGGCGTACTCGACGAGCAACGCCGCGGCCATGATGCCTGCCGGTGCCGCCACCGTGAGTGCGGCATTCTGCGTACTCAAGATGCGGCCGCGCATGCTTTCGGGAATGCGCTCGATGAGCACGACCCCGATGATCGTGTTGAGGATTCCGCCACCCGCGCCGACCAGTGCGGCGGCACCGATGACGATCAGCACCGATGGCAGCGAGGCCATGGCGAAGAAGCCCGCGGTCGCGAGCAGCAGTCCGCCCATGAACCACGCTCGTCGGTGGCCCGGCGTGCCGACGGCGGCGAACAGGCCAGCGCCGAGCAGGATGCCGCCGGCGAGGGCCGACAGGATGAGGCCGAGCATTCCCGCCTGATCCTGAATGGTGACGTACACCGGCAGAATCAGGCCCTGGTAGGCGGCGAGCACCATCGCCACAATGACGCTGAAGACGGTGACAGTGACGAGAAAGCGATCGCGGGCAAGCGTTCGCCATCCCTCGCTCAGATCGCGCCAGGGCGACCGCGTGGGGGTGGGTGTAGGCGTGGGCGTGCCGGGTGCGCCCGCGGTCGCAACGGGCACGTCGGCGCTGATGCGCCCGATTCGGTGAGGCATCGCCAGCGTCACCATCGCGGCGAGAAATGACGTGCCGGCCGTCACCCACAGCACCGTCGACCCGTCGAGGAGGGTCACCAGTAGCCCGGCGAGCGCTGGCCCGATGAGGAAGGCGACCGAGCCCAGCATCTCGCGCAGACCGATGAGTCGCTCGGCGCTCATCGCCCCGTGCCGCACGATCGCCGGGAGGAGTGCCTCGCGTGCGGTGATGCCCGGCACGTCGCCGATCGAGCCGAGGATGCCGAACAGCACGAACCACCCGATGGTGAGTCCCGTGATCGCGTCGACGATGGGAAGTGCCGCCATCGCCGCCGCCGAGACGAGGTCGGTAACGACAGAGGAGGTTCGCCGGTTGATGCGGTCGATCACGACGCCCATGAGCAGGCCCGCGACAACGGCCGGCAGCGCCGTGGCCGCCGCGACCGTTCCGGCGCCCAGCGCGCTTCCCGTGGTCAGCAAGACGATAAGCGGCAGCGCGATGGCGGCGATCGAGTTGCCGAGCGTCGACAGGAAGTATGACGCCAGATACGCAGTGGGGATGAGTCGCATGCCCCCATCTGAAACTATGACGTTACGTCGGGGTCAAGCGGCCCCGTAGTCAGTGCGCCAGCGTCACCTTCAGCACGACGACAACTCCCGCTGCTAACGCCAGCGCGATGCCGCTCCACAGTGTGCGGAGCGTCGGCCGGCGGCCGCTGAGGCGGGCGACATCGACGCCGAGGAACGAGAACTGCAGGGCGATCCAGCCGCCCGCGATGAGCTACGCGGCCTCGGTGGGGAGCGACGTCACGGTGGGTAGCAGCAGCACGATCGTCGGTGTCACGCCGGCAAACAGAATCGGAGTCGAGTCGCGCGCCTCCTGCCGCCAGTGATCGCGTTCCGTGCCGCGCGGCCGCCCGATCTGCTCGCCGACCCGGTGCGCGAGCACGTGCGCGAGATACGTCGTCGCCGTCGTCGCCGTCGTCGCCGCGACGACAAGGGCCGCATGACCGTCGGCGATCGTCTCACCGTTTGCCACGGCGATCGCCCCGAGGACCAGGATCCCGCCGTACACGTACGCGGCGAGTCGCAGTCGCATGCGCTCGACGGGCAACGACTTCCCCCGACGCACGAGCAGCCAGCGCGGCAGTCGGGTCGGCAGCTCGACAGTGCTCACCCTGTCACTGTGCCACGCGCGAGCGATCGGCGGAACATCCGAGGCCGCTCAGGCGTTACCCCAATATGACCCTCAGCCCTGCCCCCTACGCTGGAGGGGTGACCGAGGCCGCCCCGTTCTCCTCCGCTGAGCTGGAGCACATTCGCGCGCAGTTTCCGATTCTGCGCCGCGACCTGCACGGGCATCCCCTCCTCTACCTCGACTCGGCGGCGACCGCGCAGAAGCCGAGCCGCGTCATCGAAGCCGAGGCCACCTTCTATCGCGAGGCGAACGCCGCCGTGCACCGCGGCGCGCACACGCTCGCCGGCGAGGCGACAGAGCTCTACGAGGATGCTCGTGGCACCGTCGCGCGCTTTTTGGCCGTCAACGATGACGAGGTCATCTTCACGTCGAACGCTACGGAGGGCCTGAACCTGATCGCGTACGCGATCGGGAACGCGAGCCTCGGTCGCGGGGGAGCGGCGGCCGCTCCCTACGCGCTGCGCGAGGGCGATGAGATCGTCGTCACCGAGCTCGAGCACCACGCGAACCTCATCCCGTGGCAAGAGCTCGCCGCCCGCACAGGCGCGACCCTCCGATTCATCCCAGTGGACGACAGCGGGGCGATCGACGTCGACGCTGCAACGGGCGTGATCGGGGCGCGCACGCGCATCCTCGCCGTCAGCCACGTGTCGAACGTGACCGGGGCGCATTCCCCGCTCGAGACGCTCGTTCCGCTCGCGCGCGCGGCCGGAGCGCTCGTCGTGCTCGACGCGTGCCAGTCGGCGCCGCACCTCCCGCTGCGCCCGCGCGAGCTCGACGTCGACGTCGCGGTGTTCAGCGGGCACAAGCTCTACGGCCCGACCGGCATCGGCGTGCTTTACGGCCGCGCCGAGCTGCTCAACGCGCTGCCGCCCTTCCTCACGGGCGGGTCGATGATCACGACCGTCACGATGGAGGGCGCCGAGTACCTGCCGGCACCCCAGCGCTTCGAGCCGGGCACGCCGCGCATCGCGCAGGCGATCGGGCTGGCCGAGGCGATCCGCTTCGTCGACGAGTTGGGTTTCGACCGCATCGCGGCGACCGAGCACCAGCTCGGTGCGCGCCTGCTCGCGGGGCTCGCTGAGTTGCCGGGTATCCGCGTGCTGGGGGCGGGCATCGACGCGCCGCGGGTAGCGCTCGCGAGCGTCGTCGTCGACGGCGTGCACGCGCACGATGCGGGTCAGGTGCTCGACAACGTCGGCATCGCCGCGCGTGTCGGCCACCACTGCGCGCAGCCCCTGCACCGCCGCCTCGGAGTGACGGCGAGCCTGCGCGTCAGTGCTGGCGTGCATACCACGGCCGACGAGATCGACCAGGCCGTCGCCGCCATCGCGGGCGTTCGCCACTTCTTCGGACTGACGGGAGAGAACGCATGAGCGGGCTCGAGCAGCTGTACCAGCAGATCATCATGGACCACTCGAAGTCGCCGCATGGCTACGGCCTAACGGAGGGCGACGTGACGAGCCACCAGCGCAACCCGGTCTGCGGCGACGAGGTCACGCTGGCGCTGCGCTGGAGCGCGGACGGCACGCGCGTCGAGGAAGTCGCCTGGGAGGGCTCGGGATGCTCGATTTCGCAGGCGAGTGCGTCACTGTTCGCGACGCTCGCGACGCTCGCGGCCGAGGACGCCGAGGCGGGCAACGCCTGGACCCCCGACGACCTGCAGGCCTTCATTGACGAGTTCCGCGAGGCGCTGCGCTCGCGCGGCCAGATTCCGCTCGACGAGGAGCGCTTTGGTGACGCCGCCGCCCTGAGCGGGGTGTCGAAGTTCGTCGCCCGCGTCAAGTGCGCGATGCTCGCGTGGGTGGCGGCCGAAGACCTGCTGACGCGGAAGGCCGCGGGCAGCTGACCGGCGAGGCGCTTCGGGCCCCAAAGTGTGAGCATCACTAGAGTCGGCTCATGACCGACGACGATGACCTCCAGTTCGCCCGGCTCTTTCAGCGATTCATCGAGCGCAACGCGCAACTGGCCTACGAGGGCGGCGCATCCGTCACCCCACTCGGTGAGCGCGTCGGCGAGTATCTCGCCGCCGACGTGTCAACCCTGTCCGCGGTGGAGGAAGACATTCCGACGCATCGGCTCGCCGACCTCGAGGCCGCCATTGAGCATCTGGATCCGGAGGCCCAACTGCTCGGCGTCGGTGGCGGACAAAGCAAGTACTTCGAGCGCTTCCCCGATCTTCTGACGCACGCGCACCAGCGGTTTGCGCCCGGCCAAGTCGACTACACGGTGGTGGCAGACGGGCCGGGTTCGACCCGCACGGCCGTCGCCTTCGGGCTCCGGTTGATCACCGTTGACGGTCAGTCCGTCGCCGCGTTGCAGCGGGGGGCCGACCCGCAGCGCGGCATTCCCACCGCGCGCCTGGAAGTCATCGCGCGTGAACCCGAGATCGCGACGGCCGTGATCGCGCGCATCCGGCATGAAATGGATGCGCGCAGCACGCTTCGCGGGCACGTGCTGACGATGCAGCCGTCGGCGGAGAACTACGGACAGGCCACGGCGCAGTTCCGCGAACGACCCGCCGTCGACCCTGCGTCTATCGTGCTCCCGGAGGGTGTGCTCGACCGCGTGCGCCAGCACGTGCTCGGTGTGCGCGAGCATGCGACAACTCTCACCGCCCAGGGAGCCCACCTGAAGCGCGGAATCCTTCTCTACGGGCCTCCCGGAACGGGCAAGACGCTCACCGTCTCGCACCTCGTCGGCGCAGCCGAGGGGGTGACCTGTATTCTCCTGACCGGGCCGTCCATCGCCTTCGTGACCGAGGCGGCGGCGCTCGCACGGGCACTGCAGCCGAGTCTCGTGGTTCTGGAAGATGTCGACCTCATTGCCCACGACCGCGACATGCACACGGGTGGGTCGCAGCCGCTGTTGTTCGCCGTGCTCGATGCGCTCGAAGGCCTCGATGGGGATGCTGACATTGCATTCGTGCTTACGACCAACCGCGTGGAGGTGTTGGAGGAGGCGCTCGCGCAGCGCCCCGGCCGCGTAGATCTCGCCGTGGAACTTCCTCGGCCATCCGCGGCTGAGCGGCAGCAGTTGTTCGCCCTCGCGGGACGCGGCGCTCCGTTCAGCGCCGAGGCAATCGCCGAGGTTGCGGCGCGTGCCGAAGGTGTCACCGGCTCGTTCGCCAAAGAGCTGGTGCGACGCGCACTGCTGACTGCTGCCGTCGCCGGACGCAACGCCACGGATGCGGACCTCGCCGCGGCGCTCGACGCGCTGCTGTCCGAGGCCGAGTCGCTGTCGGCCAGCATGCTCGGCGGTTTCGGCTAGCCGGGCCAGTAGCCAGAATCGCCTCTTGGCGTGTCGGGGGAGCGCGGCATACTATCGAGCATTCGAACACACGTTCGAATGCGGGCCGCGTGTCGCGGTGCGCGCTGACCCCCACCCGTGCCGGAGGTGAGGCGAATGGCCCACGCCATCCGCGCTGTTCACGCTCACACTGAGCGCACCCGAGAACGCGCCGCTGAGCAAGCGCCCGGCGAGCGCGTGCCTGCCGAGCGCGTTTCGGCCGCCTCGGTGCCCGACCTCGATGCGGTCGTCTGGTCTGACGACGCCGGCCGGCCGCTGCGGCTCATCTGGGCGGGCCGCCGGTGGCGGGTCACCGACCGCCCCACCGTCATCACGGCGCCGGCATCGTGGTGGTGGCGCGTCGACCCCGACGGCACCGACCTCGACCTCGCGCCCGCCGAGTGCGTCGGCTGGCGCTTTCAGGCCACCGGCGAGCACGGCGAGACGCGGGTGTTCGACATTCGCGACACCGGCGATCCGCGGCGCTGGCGCGTCGTGAAGACCTACAGCTGACGCGGGCTACTGCGGCGCTCGTTGACCGCGGTCAGCCCTCCTCGATGAGGTGCGCCAACTGGGCGATAAAGGCGTCGAAGTCGGGGCTGTCTCGCACCAGCGAGGCGACATCGCGCCGCGCGGCGAACACCCCCACGAAGCGGTCGAACAGGGGCTGGAAGCGGGCGCGCCCCTCGGCGCTGAACGCGATGAACGCGACGACAGACACCCGCGCATCCCCCCAGGCGACGGGCGACGGGCAGAGGGCGACGGCGATCGCCGTTCGCGCGGCGCTCAAGCCCATCGCGTGCGGCACGGCGAGAGATTCTGTGAACGCGGTTGACGACATGCGCTCTCGCTCGAGAGCCCCCTCGACGTACTGCTCGTCGGCGGCGCCGGCGTCGACGAGCGCGCGACCGAGCCCTCGGATGATCGACTCGGGGGTGTCGCCGGGCGGCTCGGCGAAAAACAGCTCGGCGTCGAAGAACTCGAGCAGTTCGTCGGCGATGCCCGCACGACGGCGGGCACGCCGCGCGCGCGAGGCGGCCGCTCGCACCGCGTCGATGTCGTCGTCGGTGAGGAAGGGCTGGACGACCACGACGCCGTCGCGCGCCACCATCGACGGCACCGTCGTGATGACGATCTCGCTCGACAGGTCTCGGGGGTCGACGTCTGACCGCGTCACGACGTACTCGACGCTGACCTGGTCGCCGAGCTCGGCTTCGACCTTCTTACGCAAGATCTGGTGCAGGTCGTAGTAGCTCGGGCAGACGATCGCGCAGCTCACCCGCTGTTCGCGACGCGACACCCGTTCCAGGTGCGAACCGAGGTGCAGCGCGATGTACGAGATCTCATCGTCGTCGACGGTGATGCTTCGCTCGCGCTGCACGATCGAGGCGATGAAGACGGCGATGTCGAAGATCAGCGGGTACGAGCTCTTGATCGAGCGCGTGAGCGGGTTGCGGCTGCGCGCGTTCTCGCGCGATCGGGTCACCAGGTTGCCGAGGTGAATTGCGAGCCGCGCCATGAACGCGTCGTCGCGAAAGTCGACCGAGTACTCCTCGAGCACGCTGTCGACGATGCGCTCGACGGTCGCCTGGTCGGCAGCGTCGATGGCGGGAGTCTCGGCCGCCCGGTTGCCGGGGGCGACGACGCGGGTGACGAGTAGACGCGCGAGGTATTCGAGGTCGGCGCTCGCGAGGTCGACGGCGTAGTGCCCGGCGATGAGGCCGCGCAACACCGCAACGAGCGGCGCATGTTGGGGGTCGGTGTGCACCCGCGCCTCCGACAGGTGCTGGTCGCGGCGCGCCCGGTCAACGGCGATCGCGATGTGCAGCAGCACCGCGTCGATGCCGTACTCGTTGACGAAGAAGCCGTCGGCTTCGAGCGCCTGCATGAGTTCAGCTTTGAACTCGCCGAGGCCCGCCAGGTCGAACTCCGCCTCGACCGACTCGAGATCGATGACCCCGCGGCTGCTCTCGGCCTGCAAGAGCCGACTGAGCAGGCGCCGGCGTGAGCCCTCCGTACCGCTGAGGCGCACGCTACTGCCCGCGCGCTCGAGCCGCGCCCCCGCCTCGTCGGCGATCGCCTTCACCTTTCGCAGGTCGCCCTCGAGGGTTGACTCGCTCACGAACAGGGTGTCGGCGAGGGCGTGAATGTCGATGCCCGCGTCAGACTCGGTCAGGCGCCGCACCAGGTGATGCACCCGCTCGTTCGGGGTTTGCGCCGCCTCGCCGCGGGCACGCCCCCGGTCGACAAAGGAGGCGTAGGCGTCGCGGTTCAGGCGATATCCCGCCGTCGACGCCGCCAGAATCGGCAGCGGGTGGGCGGCCGTCTTCGCCGCCGCGACGTAGTTGCGCACGGAGCGCGTCGTCACGCCGAGCTGATCGGCGAGCTCCGACGCGGTCATCCAGTCGTCGGTCTGCGCCAAGAGCTCGAGCATCCGCTCGTACTTGTCGGCCATCGTGCGTTCACTGTAGGCGACCGCGCCCGCGGCCCGATCTTCCGCTCCCGCGGAAAGAGGTCTGTTGGCGGCCGGATGCGCGTGCCGCGCACGATAGGAAGCATCCGCAACCGGCCGGTTGCGCGCATCCGCACCACCTGCTGTTTCGCGAGGAGGCGACCGTGACGTTCCGTGTGGGCCTCGTGTGCGCGGCAGGGGTGTCGAGCACGTTCCTCGCGCACGCCGTGCGCTCCGCTCTCGCCGAGTCGGGCCTCGACACCGTCGAGCTCGAGCCGATGGCCGCCGATCGCACCGTGGTCGCCGATGTCGAACTCCTGCTGATCGCGCACCACCTGCGCGGCACCGCCGGCGAGCTGGCCGCGGCTACCGCGGCGCCCCTCGTCGTGCTCAGCACGGACGACCGCGCCACCGTCATCACGGAGGCCGTTCGCGTGATTGCCGAGCACACGGCCGACCGCACCCCGATGGAAGGACACTGACCATGGCCGAACGCACTCTCGCCGTCGCCTCCGCGAACGGGCTGCACGCCCGACCCGCCGCGCTGTTCGTGAAGACCGTCACCGATTCGGGCCAGACGGTCACCCTCACAAAGGGTGAGCGCTCGATCAATGCGGCGAGCATCCTCGGGGTCGTATCGCTCGGAATCGAGCACGGCGACCACGTCACCCTCGCCGTTGACGGCGACAACGCCGACGCCACGCTCGACGAGCTCGCGGCCTTCCTCTCGACCGACCACGACGCCTGATGGGCGCCACCCTCGAGCTCATCCGCGGCGTCGGTATCGGCCGCGGCACCGCCGTCGGCCCCGTCGTGCGGATGCCCGACCCCGTCGCCGACCCCGTTGACCGTCCCAGCACGCTGACCCCCGACGACGAGCGCGCGCGGGCGGAGGAGGCGCTGTCCGCGACCGCCGCCCGCCTGCGTGCGCGCGGCCAGGTGGCGGGCGGCACCGCCGCCGAGGTGTTGGATGCGCTGGCCATGATGGCCGAGGACCCGTCGCTCGCCGACGACGTACGCACCCGCATCGCCGACGGAGCCACTGCCGAGTACGCCATCCACGCCGCGATGCGCTCATTCCGCGACGTGCTCGCCGCCATGGGCGGATACCTGGGGGAGCGGGCCGGGGATCTAGATGACGTCGCGCGGCGCGCGATCGCACAACTACAGGGCCTTCCCGAGCCGGGCGTGCCGCAGTCATCGACCCCGTTCATCCTCGTCGCGCGCGACCTCGCGCCGGCCGACACCGCGACGCTCGATCTCGACAGCGTGCTCGCACTCGTGACGACCGACGGCGGGCCGACCTCGCACACAGCGATCCTCGCCCGCGAGAAGGGCATCACCGCGGTGGTGGGGGCGAGTGCGGCGGCAGAGCTCGCCGACGGCGCGACCGTTCTCGTCGACGCCGAAAACGGCACGGTCGAAGTCAACCCCGACGCCGAGCGCATCGCCCTCGCGCAGCAGCGCACGGCAACCCTCGCCGCGATCCGCTCGGCGAGCAGCGGCCCCGGCCGCCTTGCCGACGGCCACGCGGTACCGCTACTCGCCAACGTCGGCTCGGTCGACTCGGCACGCGAGGCGGCGGCCCGCGGGGCGGAAGGAGTCGGACTGTTTCGCACCGAGGTGCTGTTTCTCGGCGCCGAGAAGGCGCCGAGCGTCGACGAGCAGGCCGACACCTACCGCGCGGTGTTCGCCGAGTTTCCCGGTCAGAAGGTCGTCGTGCGCGTGCTCGACGCGGGCGCCGACAAGCCGCTGGCGTTCCTCACCGACCAGGGGGAAGAGAACCCGGCGCTCGGTCGCCGGGGCCTGCGGGCCCTGCAGGCGCACGAGCAGGTGCTGCGCGATCAGCTGACGGCGCTCGCGACGGCTGCGGCGGCGAGCGACGCCGAGGTGCAGGTGATGGCGCCGATGGTGTCGACGGCCGAGGAGGCCGCGTACTTCCGTGCCATTGCCCACGAGTCGAGCATCAGCACGGCCGGCGTCATGGTCGAGGTGCCGAGCGCGGCGATCCTCGCCGACCACGTGGTGCCCGAGGCCGATTTCGTCTCGATCGGCACCAACGACCTCACGCAGTACGTCTTCGCGGCCGACCGGCTGCTCGGCACGGTTGCGCACCTGCAAGACCCGTGGCACCCCGCCGTGCTGCGCCTCATCGAGTCGGTCGGGCGCGCGGGCGCGGCGAACGGCGTGCCCGTCGGCATCTGCGGCGAAGCCGCCGCCGACCCGCTGCTCGCCGTCGTGCTCGTCGGGCTCGGCGCGACGACGCTGTCGATGTCATCGACGTCGATCGCCGACGTGCGCGCCGAACTCGCACAGCACACCCTCGACGACGCTCAGCGTCTCGCGGCGATTGCTGTCGCCGCCCCGAGCGCGGAGGCGGCCCGGCGGGCCGTCACCGACGCCCGGCCCCTGAACCCCTCTTCCTGACCCCTGTCCCACACCCCGTCAATTACCACCCCCACACAAGGAGACACACCATGACGACGACGTCAGCCCCTCCGGCCCGCTCGGGCGCGCGCGTGCGCGTTCAGCGGTTCGGTACCTTCCTCAGCGGCATGATCATGCCGAACATTGCCGCCTTCATCGCCTGGGGCTTCATCACCGCCTTCTTCATCCCGACCGGCTGGACCCCGAACGAGCAGCTTGTCCAGCTCGTTGACCCGATGATCTTCTACTTACTGCCGCTGTTGATCGCGAACACCGGTGGCCGCATGGTCTACGGCGTGCGCGGTGGGGTCGTCGCCACGATCGGAACGATGGGTGTCATTGTCGGCACCGAGATTCCGATGTTCATCGGCGCGATGATCATGGGCCCGCTCGCCGCGTGGCTGATGAAGCAGATTGACAAGCTCTGGGCGGGCAAGATCCGCGCCGGCTTCGAGATGCTCGTCGACAACTTCTCGGCTGGAATCCTCGGATTCCTGCTGGCACTTGGTGGCTTCTTCGGCATGGCCCCCGTCGTCACGCTGTTCAGCAACGCACTCGGCGCGGGCGCGCGGTTCCTGACGGAGACGGGCTTGCTGCCGCTGGCGAGCCTCGTGATCGAACCAGGCAAGGTGCTCTTCCTCAACAACGCCATCAACCAGGGCGTGCTCACCCCGCTCGGCATTCAGGAGGCTGCCGAGACCGGTAAGTCAATTCTGTTCCTGCTCGAGGCGAACCCTGGCCCCGGTCTGGGTCTGCTCTTGGCCTTCAGTTTCTTCGGCGTCGGCATTGCCCGTGCCTCCGCCCCGGGCGCGATCATCATCCAGTTCCTCGGCGGAATCCACGAGATCTACTTCCCGTATGTGCTGATGAAGCCGATCCTGATCGTCGCGATGATCGCCGGTGGTGCCACCGGAATCACGACCAACCTGATCTTCGACTCCGGGCTCCGGGCTCCCGCCTCTCCCGGCTCGATCGTCGCGGTCGCCATCCAGACGCCGGCGGGCAGCTTCATCGGCGTCATCCTGTCGGTGATTCTCTCGGCAACCGTGTCCTTCCTCGTCGCCAGCCTCATCCTGCGCGCCAGCCGCAAGAAGGACCTCGCCGCGCTCGAGAGCACCGGTGACCGCTTCGGCGCGTCGGTCGCGCAGAACGCCGAAAACAAGGGCGGCGACTCGAAGGTGGCGAGCCTGCTCGGCACCGACACCGCCACCGCCGTGCGCATCGACACGATCGTGTTCGCCTGCGACGCGGGAATGGGCTCAAGCGCCATGGGCGCGACGATCCTGCGCAAGAAGTTTGCCGACGCCGGCCTCACCGACGTGACCGTGACGAACGTCTCGATTGCGAACCTCGATGAGACGGCCGACCTGGTCATCACACACCAGGACCTCACGGCTCGGGCGACCGAGGCAGCGCCTCAGGCGCAGCACATCTCGGTCGAGAATTTCATGTCGAGCCCGAAGTACGACGAGGTCGTCTCCCTCGTCACGAACCAGCGCGCCTAGGCTCGCTGACACTGTCACGGGGGCATCGTGTGCTGCGCCGCCGCGGTGCCCCCGTGCATCCTTTTCTCGCCCCGAACGACGTCATCAGAAGGACAAGACCATGAGCAGTGACGTTCTCACCACCGACCGCATCATCCTCCGCGGCACCGCCCGCACGCGGGACGAGGCCATCGACGAGGGCGGGCAGCTGCTCGTCTCCGCCGGAGCGGTCGAGGCCTCGTACGTCACCGCCATGCACGAACGCGAAGCATCCGTCTCGACCTACATGGGCAACCACCTCGCGATTCCGCACGGCACCAACGAGGCGAAAGACGCGATCGTTCGCTCGGCGATGACGCTCGTCCGGTACGACGAGCCCATCGACTGGGACGGCAACCCCGTTCGCGTCGTCGCGACAATCGCCGGAAAAGACGGCGGCCACATGGCGGTGCTGCAGTCACTCGCGCTCGCATTCAGCGACGACGCGTCGGTCGCACGCGTGCTCGCAGCCACCACCACCGACGACGTGCTCGCCGTGCTCGGCGACGTCAACGGCTAGGGCCTCATGACCGCCGTCCATTTCGGCGCTGGCAATATTGGGCGCGGCTTCATCGGCCTCCTGCTCCACGAGGCCGGCCACGATCTCGTGTTCGTCGACGTCAACGCTCCCCTCATCGAGGCGCTCTCCGCGGCCGACGCGTATCGCGTCATCGAGATCGGGCCGGGCGGGCGCGACACGGTCGTGACGGGTTTCCGCGCAATCAACAGCGCCGACGACCGGGATGCCGCTGTCGCCGCCGTCGCCACGGCCGACATCGCAACAACCGCGGTGGGCCCCACCGTTCTGCGCTTCATCGCGCCCGTCATTGCGGATGCGCTGCGAGCGCGCCCGGCGCACCTCGCGCCGCTGATCGTGATGGCGTGCGAGAACGCCCTGCAGGCAACCGACGCCCTGCGCGCCGAGGTCGAGCAGGCGCTCGGCGACTCGAGCGAGGCGCTCGACCGCGCGGTCTTCGCGAACACTGCGGTCGACCGCATCGTGCCGACGGCCGACCCGACCGACGGTCTCGATGTGCGCGTCGAGCCGTTCTGCGAGTGGGCGATCGAATCCGCGCCGTTCGCGGGAAGCGTGCCGAGCATCCCGGGCGCCCATTTTGTCGACGAGCTCGCGCCGTACATCGAGCGCAAGCTGTTCACGGTCAACACGGGTCACGCCGCGACGGCGTACGTGGGTCGGCTCGCGGGGGCCACCACGGTCCACGAGGCGATCGGGATGCCCGCGGTGCGTGACGCGGTCGACGCGGCGCTCCGCGAAACGTCGGCCCTGCTGGTCGCGCGACACGGCTTCGACGCCGCGACGCAGGATGCGTACCGCGAGACAGCGCTTCGCCGCTTTGCCAACGACGCACTGGCCGACCCCGTCGAGCGGGTCGGGCGGCAGCCGCTGCGCAAGCTGTCGCGGCACGAACGGTTGATCGAGCCCGCGGCCGCACTCGCGGAGCAGGGAGTGCACCCGGTCGCCCTGCTCGAGGTCGTGAGTGCCGCCCTGCAGTTCGTTGGCGTCGCCGGCGACCCCGAAAGCGAAGAACTCGCTCAGCTGCTCGCGCGCCAGAGCGCCGAGGAAATCGTCGACACGGTCACGGGGCTGGAGGCTGGGCACCCGCTTCGGCCGGCGCTCGTTGACCGCGTCGCCGCCGTGCAGCGCGCACGCTGAGCCACACGATCCCGCCGATCACGGCGAGCACGAGCAGCCACGGCAGCAGCACGCCGGCAATGACGAGGGCGCCCGACGCGAACGCGACGAGAGCGTCCCAGCCCTGCCGCAGACCGTCGACGAACGAGTCGGGGTCGCTCGGCGGCGCAACGTCTTCCGAGCCGAGCGTCAGCGTCAGCGTCGACAGGGCGACCTGCTCGCCCAGCGAGCGGCGCTGGGCCTCAAGGCTTTCGAGCTGACCCTGCCGATCGGAGACGGTTGCTTCGAGTGCAATCAGGTCGTCGATGTTCTCGGCCTGCTCCAACAGCGCCAGCAAGCGGGTGAGCGACGCGTCGAGGGCCGTGATGCGTGCATCCAGGTCTTGCACCTCGCGGGTGACGTCGTTCGCGCTGAGGCTCAGCTCTTCGAGCTCACCCAACTCTTTCAGCTCGTCAATCGTTGGCTGCAGGTCATCGCTCGGGATGCGCAACACGAGTTCGGCGCCGCCCGCATCGTTGTCATTCGGCGCGTACTCGGTGCGGCCATCGACGCGGCCGCCCGCCCGCTCGGCAATGCGGGCCGCGTCGGCGGCGGCCTCGAGCGGGTCGTCGACCGTCACGTACATCCAGCCGGTCGTGATGACGCTGCGGCCGTCGCCGGGTGCCGTGGGCGCCCCTTCCTCCCCGCCGAAGTCGCCGTCACCGCCGCTCGCGCCGCCGTTGTTGACCGGCATGTCGGGCGCCGGTTGCCCCACGAAGCCGCCGCCCGCGTCGCTGCTTGATTCGTTCGCGGCCGAGCATCCGCTCAGAGCGAGAAGGGCGACCGCGATCACGCTGGCCGACGTTGCGGCAAAGCGACGACGGGGAAGCGTGCGAGGGGCGTCAACGGGGCTCATGGGCGCGACGCTACTCCCGGCCTCGCGCCGCGGATACGGCCGTAATCAACCGGATGCCCAACCGTTATCTGAGCGATGCCTGACAGCAGACAGAGCGTCCGGTGCAAAACGCGAAACGGGATGCGCGCATCCCGATACCGTCGGGGCACGACCTCGCGCGGCACCCCATTTCGGATGGGGTCCGCGCGGGTTCCACGAAAGACCTGCGCGACTAGGGGTGGACGCGAAGGGCACGGGGGTCGGCTCAGCCGGCCCCCGTGTTGCGTCTCGCCCCCGTCGCTCGACTCCGACAGAATGCGCCAATGACGACGTCACCCGCCGACCGCTTCCGTGCGTGGTTGCGTCGCCGCCGCGCGCCCGTGCTGCACGTCGCGGGTGACACGGGCGGAGACGGACCGGTCGTCGTCATGATTCACGGAATCGCGTCGTCGTCGGTGACCTTTCAGAACCTCGTACCGCTGCTCGAAAGCGACCACCGGTGCATCACCATCGACATTCTGGGCTTCGGCAAGTCGCCCGCACCGCCCGACTGGGACTACACGCTCGCCGAGCACGCGGCTGCCCTCGACGCGACGATCCGATCGCTGAAGCTGCGGCAGCCGTTCATCCTCGTCGGGCACTCGCTGGGCAGCCTCATCGCGACGCGGTACGCAGCCCGCCACCCCAACGGGGTGACGCGCCTCGTGCTCGTCAGCCCGCCCATCTACCTGCCGCCGCAGACGATCGGCGACCGTGTCGACCGCACCGGCATGGGTGCCTACTTCACGGCGTACGAGTTCTTGCGCGGCAACCAAGACTTTACGGTGCGGGCCGCCGCGGCGCTGGCCCGCATTGCCCCCATCAAGAACGTGCTCGAAGTGACGCCCGAGAACTGGGTGCCGTTCACCCGGTCGCTGCAGAACGCGATCGAGTCGCAGACGACCGTCGCCGACCTGGCCGCCGTCGACGCGCCCGTCGACCTGGTCTACGGCACACTCGACCCCTTCCTGGCGCCCGGTGGTCTGCGCATCGCCGAGCGTCTGCGGCACGTCACCGCGCACCGCGTGTCGGGCAATGATCACCTCGTGCGCCCGCGTCTCGCCGAGGCCGTTGCGGCTGTCGTTCGCGGCGATCAAGGTGCAGACGACGCGGCAGACGAGCGCGGTTAGTCTGTTCAGATGCATACATCTGTCTTGGGTCGCACCGGCGCGACCGTCTCGTCGATCGGCCTCGGAACCTGGCAACTCGGAGCCGACTGGGGCGAGGTCAGCGAGACCGACGCGTACGCCGTGCTCGACGCCGCCGTCGAGTCGGGCGTCACCATCTTCGACACCGCCGACGTCTACGGAGACGGCCGTAGCGAGCAGCTGATCGGACGCTACCTGCAGGAGCGGCCCGACGCATCCGTCTTCGTCGCTACCAAAATGGGCCGTCGCCTGCCGCAGCTGCCCCAGAACTACTCGGCCGAGAACCTGCGCGCCTGGAACGACCGCAGCCGCCAAAACCTGCAGGTCGACACGCTCGACCTCGTGCAGCTGCACTGCCCGCCGACCGCCCTCTACTCGATGGACCGCATCTACGACGACCTCGACGCGATGGTCGCCGAGGGGCGGATGCGCCACTACGGCGTCAGCGTCGAAACCGTCGACGAGGCGCTCACCGCGATCGCCCGCCCGAACGTCGCGAGCGTGCAGATCATCGTCAACGCCTTCCGCCTGAAGCCGCTGGATGCGGTTCTTCCCGCCGCTCAGGATGCGGGCGTCGGCATCATCGCGCGCGTTCCGCTCGCCTCGGGTCTGTTGAGCGGCCGCTACACCCGGGAAACGACGTTCGCCGAGAACGACCACCGCAATTACAACCGCGAGGGCAACGCCTTCGACGTGGGCGAGACCTTCTCGGGCGTCGACTACGACGCTGGCGTCGAGGCGGCCCAGAAGTTCTCGGCGCTCGCCGCCGAACACGACCTCGCCCCCGCGACGGCGGCGCTCGCGTGGCTCGTGCACCTGCCCGGCATCTCGACGGTCATCCCGGGGGCGCGCTCGCCCGAGCAGGCCCGCATGAACGCCGCGGCCGGCAACGTCGAGCCCCTCGGCGACGACTTCCACGCCCACGTGGTGGCGCTGTACGACGAGTACTTCCGCGCCGCCGTGCACCCGCGCTGGTGAGCTCGGCGACGTCACCGGGTAGTGAGCGGCGCGGCCTCGGCCGCACCTTCGGCAACGTCTTCACGGCGAACCTCGCCTCAAGTCTCGGCGACGGCATCGCCCGCACGGCGGCGCCGCTGCTCGCCGCCCGCCTCACCGACGACCCCGTACTCATCTCGGGCCTGGCTGCGCTGTCGATGCTGCCGTGGCTGCTGTTCGCCCTGCCCAGCGGAATCCTCGTCGACCGCATGGACCGCCGGCACGCCCTGGCGCTCGCCGCGACCGTGCGCACGGTTCTCGCCGTCGGCCTGCTCGCCCTCGTCTGGACGGGGGAGCTCACCATCTGGTGGCTCTACCTGCTGATCTTCGTCTACGGCGCGTGCGAGACCCTCTACGACGGGGCGATCCGCGCCGTCGTGCCGAGCGTCGTGCGCAAGAAGAACCTGTCGCGCGCCAACTCGCGCATCGAAGGCGCCGAGCTGGTCGTGCAGAACTTCGCCGCGGCGCCCATCACCTCGGCACTGTTCGCGGTCGCCGTACTGATCCCCCTGGGGGTCATGGGCGCGGCGTACGGGCTTGCCGTCGTACTCGCGGTGCTGCTGCCGCAGGTGGCGTCGGGGCGGCAGTTCCGTTCTCGCGCGGGGCGCGTATCCGATTCGCAATCGAATGACGGGGCGGATGCGCGCGGCGGCGACGATGCGCCCGTCCCGTTCCGCAAGCAGCTCGCCGACGGCTGGCGCTTCATCATCGCCAACCGTCAGCTCCGGACGCTGTGGTTCTTCACGACGGCGACCGGGCTGCTGTACGCCGCGTCGTCGGCGACGCTCGTGCTGTTCGTGCTGCAGACGCTCGCGATTCCGGAGGCGGCGTTCGGGCTGTTCCTCGTGTCGGGGGCCGTCGGCGGCATCGTGGGCTCGTTCGTCGCGTCGCGACTGCAGGGGCGCTTCGGGCTCGGCCTCGTGATGGCGATCATGAACCTCGTCTCGGGCATCGCGACACTCGTGACCGGGCTCGTGCCGGTGGCCGCGGTCGGCGTGCTGTGCTTTGCGCTCGCGTCGGGGTCGGTGACCGTGTGGAACATCCTGATGATGTCGTACCGCCAGGCGATCGTGCCGGGCCGACTGCTCGGCCGCGTGCACGGCACCTGGCGCACGCTGCTCTGGGGGTCGATGCCGCTCGGTTCGTTGCTCGGCGGAGCCATCGCCCTCCTCGACCTGCGCCTGCCCTGGATCATCGGCGGTGGCGTCATGGTCGTGCTCGCACTCGTGTTCTTCCGCTTCCTGATGAGCCTGCCGAACCCCGAAGACATCGACAACGGCGACGAGCCGCCGCCCGTCACCGACGCGCTGCCGACGGTGGGCCCGGGCGTTCCGCCGGGGCAGCCGGCCGCCGACAAGTAGGGGCGGTGGGGCTGGGGCTGGGTGTTCGTCGCGAGTGAGGCGCCGCGCGCTGCGCGCCGCGTGCGCCGAGGTGACGTGGGCGGCGCGGCGTAGGCTCGGCCGCGTGCCCGTGAACCTGTACCGCGACAAGTACCCCGAGGCGTTTCGCGCCCTCCGCCTCGCGTCGCGTCGCGAAATCGCGCCCGACTTCTGGCGCGTGCGGCTGACGGTCGATGACGACGGGGCCGTGGCGGCCATGCCGGCTGGCGCGTCTGCAGTCGCCTCCGCATCGTCGGTTTCCGCTGCGCCGCCCGCGCCCGCGCCCGCGGCTGCAGATTCCGCCGTTCACGCCGGCCGCCGCGCGCTCGATGGTTACCGTGCGCCGGGCGCCGGTGACCACGGTCGCGTGTACGTCGGTCGGGCAGGCGATGGTTGGGACGTGCCGGTCGATCAGTTCGGCGTGCCGACGGGGGAGTTTCGCATCGAAACCGTCGTCGGCTACTCGGCCGACGAGGGGTGGATCGACCTTGACCTGCTGGTGCACCGCAACGCCGAGGGTGCAGCGGTTGGGTTGATCGGGCCCTGGGCCGAGGCCGCCCCGATCGGGTCGCCCGTGGTAGTGGCCGACCCGAAGGGCTCGGTGCTCATGCGCGGAGCGCCAGAAGCCTGGGTGCTGGCGGGCGACGACTCCGCGGTGCCGGCCGTGCGCCGGTACCTCGCGGCGCTCGGTCCGGCTGGTGCTGCCGGGCCCGCCAGCACGGGCGGCGAAGTGCGCCCGGACCCGGGGGCGCGCTCGGGCCTCGTGCTGCTCGAGACGCGGTATGCGGTCGACGAGCTGGAGCTCGACGTTCCCGAGGGGGTCGAGGTGCGCATCCTGGAGCCGAGCGCGACGCCGACGGCGGCGCTCGCCGCGGCGCTCGAGGCGCTGCCCCGCCCGCTGCCCGCCCCCGTCGCCCCGGATTCGACAGCCGACGTGCTGCTCTTCGCCTGCGCCGAGCAGTCGCTCGTCGCCGCGGCCCGCCGTACGCTCGCGCGCTGGAACATCGACCCCGACAACGCGGTGGCCAAGGGCTACTGGAAGCGCACGCCGTAGCCCGTCCAGCCCGCCACAGTGCGGGAGACCGCCCACAGTGCGGGAGACCGCCCACAGTGCGGGAGCCCACCCAGCCCGCCCTTGGAGCGCAGGGGCGCGGACCCCGGCGAGCTGTGCCGCCGCTTCGTGCGGCGCCGCACGTCGTGACGTATTGCAGGAATCCAGAGAGCGCGGCCGCGGAATGTCCGCAGTTTTCGGCCTAGGGAGCAGCTCGATTCCTGCGTTACGTCACGCCAGCCCTCCACAGTGGCCGCCCGCGTCGGTGGGGCCACGCTTCCCGCGCCGGCCCACCCGTATGCATGCATGCTGCGCCACCGTGCGGCCATGGTTCACCTCGAAACTCACCGCAGTTACACTCGTTCCGAATTGCTGGCCGTCGCGCCCATCAGCGCCGTTCGTCGGGCGGTCGCCCATAGCGCCATCCGACGGCTTCGCCGCGACGTCTACGTCAGCCCCGATATGCCGGACGCCCTGCAGGCAGCCCTTGCCGTCGGCGGCAGTCTCAGTTGCACGTCGGCGCTCACCCTGAGTGGAGCGTGGCGCCCTCCGAGGTCTGGACTTCACATAGCCGTCCCGCGCACAGCCTCCCGCCTTGGGCGGCCGCCCTTTGGCGCGACCGATCTCACCGTGCACTGGTCGGCGGACGAGGTCAGCGGCCCGTGCAGCAGTGTGGAGGTGGCGCTTCGACACGCTCTGATGTGTCAGCCGCGACCCGCCGTGATTGCGATCGCTGACAGTGCGTTGCGACTCGGGCTGGCCGGTCTTTCGGTGCTGGAGAGCGTGAACGGGACGGTGCCAGCGAAGTTCCGCCTCAACCTCGACGATCTCGACCCGGGGGCGGAATCGGGCATCGAGTCGATCGCGAGGGTCGCCCTGCGCGGTGCGGGCTTAGCGGTCGCCAGCCAGGTGAACCTGGCGGGGATTGGCCGTGTTGATCTCTTGGTCGAGGGGCGCGTCATTGTCGAAGTTGATGGCCGCGAGTGGCACCGGGGCGAGCAGGAGCGTGACTATCGCCGCGACCTCGAGTCTTTGCGGCGCGGCTTTCACGTCGTGCGGGTGGACTACGCGCACGTGGTTGACCACATCGAGTTGGTCGTCGCGGCGGTGACACGGGCGGCGTCGGCCCGGTCAGGGCTCGAGCTTGGCGTGATGTTTCTCAGGAAATCAGCGCGCTGAGGACCTGCGTGCCCCCGTGTTTTCGCGGTGGGCCCTCCTGGTTTCCTGCAATACGTCACGGCGAGGGCGCGGCAGTGCCGCAGCGACGGCAGCCCTAGAGGCGGCGGTCGGTGCGACCCGCACCCCCGCGCTACCCGAGGTCGTCGGGGTGCTTGCCCGTGCGCTCGCCGGTCTCGAGCTGCGCGATCTCGGCCATGTCGGTAGCGGTTAGCTCCCAGTCGAAGATCGCCGCGTTTTCGGCCACGCGCGCCAGCGACGTCGACTTGGGGATCACGATGAGACCCTGCTGCACGTGCCAGCGCAGCGCCACCTGCGCAGGGGTTTTCCCATGTCGCGACGCAATCGCGGTCAGCACCTCGAGGTCGCGTGACCCGGGCGCGAGCACCCCTCCGCGCGCCAGCGGGCTCCAGCTTTCGACGGCGGCCCCCATCGCCGATGCCGCCGCCCGCAGCGAGCGCTGCGGCAGCCACGGGTGCAGCTCGACCTGGTCGACGACGGGCGCAACCCCGGTCTCGTCGACGAGTCGCTGCAGGTGGTGCGGCTCGAAGTTGCTGACGCCGATCGAGCGCACGAGCCCTTGCTCACGCAGCGCGATGAGCGCCCGCCAGGCCTCCACGTAGCGGTTCTGCGTGGGCGCCGGCCAGTGGATCAGGTACAGGTCCCAGTAGTCGAGCCTCGCCTTGTCGAGGCTCTCGAGGAAGGCCGCGCGGGTTTCCTCGACGCCGTGCGCGTCGTTCCAGACTTTCGACGTCAGGTACAGCTCCGCGCGGTCGACACCGCTCGCCCGCACCCCCGCGCCCACCTCGGCTTCGTTCTTGTAGAGCGCCGCGGTGTCGATGTGCCGGTAGCCGAGCTCGATCGCGCCAGCGACGAGCTCCGCGGTTTTGGGCGCGGGCACCTTGTACACGCCGAGCCCGAGCTGCGGGATGCTCGTGCCGTCGGCGAGGGCGATACGCGGGGCGAGGGGCTCGGCGGCGGTCATGGGGCCAGTATTCCGAAGCGGGCGGGCAAAACGCACAGCGTGCATCCAGACCCCGTCGGAATTGATTCAGGATGCACGTGGTTGGCTTTCAGCATGGCTCACGTGATGATCGTCGTCGGTTCTGTTCGCCCTGGTCGTATCGGCCTGCCCATCGCCGAGTGGGTGCGCTCGCGGGTGGAGGAGGCCGGTCACGACGTAGACTTCGCCGACCTGAAAGAGCTCGCGCTGCCGTTCCTCGACGAGCCGAGCCACCCCATCAAGCGCGACTACCAGCACGCGCACACCCGCGTCTGGAGCGCCCGCGTCGACGCCGCCGACGCCCTGATCTTCGTGACCCCCGAGTACAACCACAGCTACTCGCCGGCGCTCAAGAACGCGATCGACTACCTGTACACCGAGTGGCAGGCGAAGCCCGTCGGCTTCGTGAGCTACGGCGGTCAGGCCGGGGGCCTGCGCGGCGTCAACTCGATCGAGCCGGTGCTGTCGTCGGTGGGCCTCGTGAAGGTGCCGACCGAGGTGGCGCTGTCGGGTGCGGCGAAGCAGGTGCAGGATGGCGCGTTCGCCGCCGACGAGCGTCAGGCAAACGGTCTGGATGCGCTGATCGCGCAGGTGGTCGCCTATGGCGAGGCGCTGCGGCCCCTGCAGGCGCGCAGCTAGCTGATCGTCGCGACCGGCTCGGTGTCGGGCAGCGGCGACGCGTCGCGACCGCGCAGGTCGGGGTGCCAGCTGACGAAGATTGCCCCGACGATGGTCGCGGCTAAGGCGAAGCCGATGGCGGTGGAGAAGCCGCCCACGGGCCCGAGCTCGTCGATCGCGAAACCGGCGATGGCCGAGCCGAGGGCCGCGCCGATGAGCTGGCCCGTGCCGAGCCATCCGTACGCCTCGGCGGTGGCGCTGAACTTCACGCTCGCTGACACGATCGCGAACATGACGGCGAGGGCGGGGGCGATGCCGATGCCCGCGACGATGAGCGCGATAGCGAGCCACCAGAACTCGAGCGCGAACGGCGCCATGGCCATGCCGACGAAAATGATGAACAAGCGGCGGGTGAGGGCCCACGGGCCGATCGGCAGGTGACCCATCGACAGGCCGCCGATGAGTGAGGCGATCGCCCAGATGCCGAGCAGGAATCCTGCCTCCGACCCGCCCTCGCCGAAGACGGCGACGACGCCCACCTCGATCGCGGCTGCCGAACCGATCATGAGGAAGCCCGTGATCGTGGCGAGTAGCACGGCGCGGTTCTTCAGCACGACGCCGATGCGGTGCTTGCTGGGCGGAATACGCACCTTGCCCACCTCGGGGCTCGCGATGAACCAGGTGCCGCCGAGGATCAGGAAGGTTCCGGCGACCGAGATGGCGGCCACGGGGGAGACCTGCAGGGCGAGGAAGACGGTGACGACTGGGCCGCTGATCCAGATGAGTTCTTGCGCGGAGGCGTCGAGCGAGAAGAGAGGGGTCAGCTGCTTCGAGGTGACCATCTTGGGGTAGATGGTGCGCACCGCCGGTTGAATGGGCGGGTTCGAGAGTCCCGTGATCAGCGCGACGAGCATGTAGCCCCAGAGCGGCAGCGGGGCGAAGGCGATGAGCGCGATGCCGGTCGCGCAGATGATGAGGGTGGTGATGAGCACGGGGCGCATGCCAAGCCGGCCCATCCAGCGGCTAGTCAGCGGGCCGGCGACGCCCTGACCGATGCTGGTTGCCGCGAGCACGAGGCCGGCCGCGCCGTACGACTCGAAGATCGTCTCGATGTGGATCAGGAAGGCGAGCGAGAGCATGCCGGAGGGAAGCCGGGCAACGAGCTGGGCGGAGATGATCCGCGCCACTCCCGGGGTTTTCAACAGGTCGATGTAGCCGCTCACGAGAGCACCAGCCTACGGGCTGGATGAAGGGCGAATTGTCGCCTGCGATCACCCCGTTTTTGCGCATCCCGACCGCGTGTCGGAGGTACCCGCCATGCTGTGGATAAGCCCCACAAGTTATGCACAGCTGTGGACGACACGCCCACTAGATATAGGGGGTGATGTTTGTCAGTGCCCCGATATATAGTGGCCAGACCGCGGCAAGGGGATGCCGCGATCGACCCGGTCAGACCCGGGCCACACACCCTCGAAACCACAGCAGAACCGCCGGGAAACCGGCCGATCGAAGACCCGCCGGGCGGGCCCGAATGGAGCACCAGTGAGCATCACGGTCGTGAAGCGTGACGGCAGCCGAGAGCCGTACGACGCCAACAAGATCAACATCGCCATCGAGCACGCCGCTGAGGGCCTCGACGAGAACATCACCTGGGTGACGCAGATCGCGAGCGAGCTCGAGCTGACGCTGTTCGACGGCATCACGACCCAGCAGCTCGACGAGGCGGTCATTCAGGTCGCGCTGCAGAACGTGAAAGACGACCCGGCCTTCGACCAGGTCGCTGCTCGCCTGCTGCTCAAGACCATCTACAAGCGCGTGCTCGGCGACTACACCGACGCCGCCGACCTGAAGCGTCTGCACCGCGAGCACTTCGCCGCGACGATCGCGCGCGGTGTCGACGAGGCGCTGCTCGACCCGCGCTTCACCTCGGGCCTGTTCGACCTCGAGGCGCTCGCCGCCGAGCTCGAGCCTGAGAACGACGAGCTGCTTAAGTACATCGGCGTCGTCACGCTGAACAATCGCTACGGCATCAAGGCCCGCAACAACGAGCCCCTCGAGGTGCCCCAGTACTTCTGGATGCGCGTCGCGATGGGCCTGTCGCTCAACGAGGCGAACCCCACCGAGCACGCCATCGCCTTCTACAAGAAGATGTCGGCGCTCGAGTACCTCGCCGCCGGCTCGACGCTCGTCAACGCGGGCACCAGCTACCCGCAGCTGTCGAACTGCTTCGTCATGGAGATGCACGACGACATCGAGCACATCGCCAAGAGCGTGCGCGACGTCATGTGGCTCACCAAGGGCACCGGCGGCATCGGCCTGTCGGTCACGAAGCTGCGCGCCCAGGGCTCGCCGATCCGCTCGAACAACACCACCTCGACCGGTCCGATCCCGTTCATGCACACCATCGACTCGGTGCTGCGCGCCGTGAGCCGTGGTGGCAAGAAGTTCGGTGCCCTGTGCTTCTACATGGAGAACTGGCACATGGACTTCCCCGAGTTCCTCGACCTGCGTCAGAACTCGGGTGACCCCTACCGCCGCACCCGCACGGCCAACACCGCCGTCTGGATCAGCGACGAGTTCATGAAGCGCGTGCAGAACGACGACGACTGGTACCTCTTCGACCCGCTCGAGGTCACCGATCTCAACGAGCTGTACGGCAAAGAGTTCTCGAAGCGCTACGCCGAGTACGTGGCGATGGCCGAGCGCGGCGAGATCAAAATGTTCAAGAAGCTGGGCGCTCGCGAGCAGTTCAAGCAGATTCTCATCTCGCTGCAGTCCACCAGCCACCCGTGGCTGACGTGGAAAGACACGATCAACAACCGTGCGATCAACAACAACACGGGCACGATCCACCTGTCGAACCTCTGCACCGAGATCTGCCTGCCGCAAGACCGCGACAACATCTCGGTCTGCAACCTCGCCTCGATCAACCTGAGCCGGCACTTCACCGACGGCAAGGTCGACTTCGCGAAGATCGCCGAGAGCGCGAAGCTCGCCGTGCGTCAGCTCGACAACCTCATCGACATCACCGTGTCGAGTGTTGACGAGGCCGACCACGCCAACACCACCAACCGCGCCATCGGCCTCGGCGTCATGGGCTTCACCGACCTCGTCGAGAAGCTCGGCTACTCGTACGACTCGGAAGAGTCGTTCGAGCTGATCGACGAGATCATGGAGCACGTCTCGTACGCGGCCATCGAGGCCTCGGTCGAGCTGGCCCAAGAGCGTGGCGCCTACGACAACTTCGCGGGTAGCCGCTGGTCGCAGGGCCTCGTGCCGTTCGACACGATCGACCTCACCGAGGCCGACCGTGGCATCGAGGTGCAGGTCAACCGCACCACGCGTCTCGACTGGGATGCGCTGCGCGAGCGCGTGAAGGGCGGCGTGCGCAACGCGACCCTCATGGCAATCGCGCCGACCGCATCCATTGGTCTGGTTGCGGGCACCACGCCGGGTCTCGACCCGCAGTTCTCGCAGATCTTCAGCCGTTCGACCAGCTCGGGCAAGTTCCTCGAGGTGAACCGCAACCTCGTCGAGGCGCTGAAGGAGCGGGGTCTCTGGGAGCGCACCCGCGAGTCGATCCTGCGTAGCCAGGGCGACATCCAGAGCATCCCCGAGATCCCCGAAGACGTGAAGGCGTCGTACAAGACCAGCTTCCAGCTGTCGCCGTACGCCTTCCTCGAGGTCGCGGCCCGTGCTCAGAAGTGGATTGACCAGGCGATCAGCCGCAACATGTACCTCGAGACGCGCGACATCGACGACATGGTCGACATCTACTCGGCGGCGTGGAAGAAGGGCGTGAAGACGACCTACTACCTGCACATGAAGCCGCGTCACACGGCCGAGCAGTCGACGGTCAAGGTCAACAAGTCCGAGGCCATCGGCGGCGGCCAGAAGAAGGGCTTCGGCGCGGCCGGCGGCCCCTCAGCCGCGGGCTCCTCAGCCGACACCGGCGCAAGCGCCGGCGCGACGCAGGCCAGCGTCGCGCCCTCACGCAAGGGCTTCGGCTTCGGCGGCGCCTCCAAGGCGGCTGAGTGATGGGCGCGTCGTCGACCCGCTCGGGCGGTTCTGAGTCAGTGTTCGACTACGTCGTCCCGGTCGACCCGATGGACGAGCTGCACTGCGAGAGCTGCCAGTAACCACTCCGTGACCCGCCCCGGGTGCGCATGACGCGCATCCGGGGCCCACCGACTTCCCGATCAGAAGATCCGCACCACCTCCCTCTCACGAGAAAGAAGCGAGACGCACATGGGCATCCTTGGCACCGGCATTCAGGAGGGCCTCCTTCTGAAGCCCGTCACCTACAAGTGGGCGATGGACCTGTACGACCAGGCTGTGGCGAACACCTGGTTCCCGAACGAGGTCCAGCTCGGCGAAGACATCGCCGACTTCAAGAAGATGACGGACGAAGAGCGTCACGCCATCACCTTCCTCATGTCGTACTTCAACCCGAACGAGCTGCTCGTCAACAAGGCGCTCGCGTTCGGCGTCTACCCCTACGTCAAGGCTCCCGAGGCGCACCTGTACCTCGCGAAGCAGATGTGGGAAGAGGCGAACCACTGCATGAGCTTCGAGTACGTGCTCGAGACCTTCCCGATCGACCGCGTTGCTGCCTACGACAGCCACGTTGACGTGCCGTCGATGGCGCGTAAGGAAGAGTTCGAGGTCACATTCATCAAGCGCATGACCGAAGACACCCTCGACATCACGACGACCGAGGGCAAGCAAGACTTCATCCGCAACCTCGTCGCGTACAACGTGATCCTCGAGGGCATCTGGTTCTACTCGGGCTTCATGGTGGCGCTGTCGTTCCGTCAGCGAAACCTGCTGCGCAACTTCGGCTCGCTCGTCGACTGGATCGTGCGCGACGAGTCGCTGCACCTGAAGTTCGGCATCAACCTGATCCTCACGGTGCTCGAAGAGAACCCCGACCTGCAGACCGAAGAGTTCGCGAACGAGATCCGTCAGATGATTCTCGACGCGGTCGAAATGGAGGAGGCGTACAACCACGACCTCCTGCCGAACGGCATCCTTGGCCTCAACGCCAACTACATCAACCAGTACGTCAAGTACCTGGCCGACCGTCGCCTGGAGGAGCTGGGCTTCGAGGCCGAGTACAACGTGGCGAACCCGGCCAAGTGGATGGCGACCGCGAACGACACCCTGCAGCTCGTGAACTTCTTCGAGTCGGTGAACACCTCCTACGAGGTGAACTCGGGCTCGAGCTCGCGCAGCTAGTCGGTTCTTGTTGCTGTAGCGCTCGATCGAACCGCCCGTGCCCGCGCCTTGCGACCTCCTGTTTACGAACGGGGTCGTCTGGCGTGGCACGGGCGGTTCGTCGTTTCCGGAGCGCCTCGACGTCGCCGTCTCCGACGGCGTCATCGTCGCGGTGGATGCTGATCTCGCGCACCTGCGCGGGCCCGGCACCGAGGTAGTCGATCTGGCGGGCGGCCTGCTGCACGCGGGTTTCGTCGACGCGCACATCCACCCCATTCAGGGTGGGCTCGAGCGGCTGTCGTGCGACCTGAGCGAGGGCTCGTCGCTCGCGGAGTACCTCGAGATCGTGGCGCGGTTTGCCGCGGCGAACCCGCCCCGCGGCTGCGACGCCTCCCGCGCCTGGATCACGGGCGGCGGCTGGGCGATGAGCGCCTTCCCCGGCGGCACGCCGACGGCGGCCCTGCTCGACGCGGTCGAGCCGATTCGGCCTGTGTTCCTGTTCAACCGCGACCACCACGGCGCGTGGGCGAACTCGGCGGCGCTCGCGCTGGCCGGCATCACCGAAGACACCCCCGACCCGGCCGACGGCCGCATCGAGCGATTGCCCGACGGCTCGCCGTCGGGAACCCTGCACGAGGGGGCCGCGAAGCTTGTCGCGGCGGTCGCCCCCGACCCGACGCCCGACGAGGAGTTCGCGGCGTTGCTCGAGGCGCAGCGCTACGCGCTCAGCCTCGGCATCACCGGGTGGCAAGACGCGATCGTCGGCGACTACTTCGGGGCGTCGGATACGGCGCTGGTCTACCGCCGAGCCCTCGACGAGGGTCGGCTGCTGGTCGACGTGACGGGCGCGCTCTGGTGGGACCGCGACCGTGGCGTCGAGCAGGTGCCCGCGTTGGCGGCGCGACGCGACGCCCTGGTGGCCGAGCTCGGCGAGGGCGCCCGCTTCCGCCTGCCGGCGGTGAAGATCATGGCCGACGGCGTGGTTGAGAACGGCACGGCGTCGATGCTCGAGCCGTTCCTCGGCCCGCTCGGCGAGGGTGAGCACCCTCGCGGCATTGCGTTTGTCGGCGGGCAGCATCTGGTCGACGCGATCGTCGCCCTCGACGCGGCGGGCTTCTCGGCCCACGTGCACGTCATCGGCGACCGGGCGGTGCGCGACGCCCTTGACGGTTTCGCGGCCGCACGTGAGCGCAACGGCTGGAGCACCCCCGGCCGCCACCACCTGGCGCACCTGCAGTTCGTGCACCCCGATGACGTCGCCCGCTTCGCCGCGCTCGGCGTGACGGCGAACATGCAGGCGCTGTGGGCGTGCAACGAGCCGCAGATGCGCGAGCTGACGGTGCCCATCGTGGGCCCCGAGCGCGCGGCGACGCAGTACCCGTTCGCGTCGGTGCTGCGCTCGCACGGGGCAGGCGCTCCGGTGTCACACGCACCCGGCCTGTGCGCGGGCAGCGATTGGCCGGTCTCGACCCCCGACCCCTGGCACGCGATCCACGTGGCGGTGAACCGTGCGCTGCCGGCCTCCGACCCCGAGCACGACCCCGAACCGCTGCTCGCCGACGAGGCGCTCACCCTCGGTGAGGCCTTGCAGGCCTACACCGCTGGCTCCGCCTGGATCACGGGTCGCGGCCCGGCCGACCCGGTTGTGGATGCGCGCGGTCGCGTCGCGCGCGGCGCCGGCGTCATCGAGGTGGGCGCTGTCGCGGACCTCGCCGCGACCGACCGCGACCCGTTTGCGGGGCCGGCGGGCAGCATCCACGAGACGCGGAACGTGGCCACCTGGATCGCCGGGCGCCGTGTCGTCGGGTAGCGGTGCCGACGGTGCCCTGAATCCGGCGCTCGCGCAGCGCCTCGTCGATCAGGTGGCCGCGTCGGTCGCGCACAACGTCAACCTGATGGATTCCGAGGGGGTGATCATCGCCTCCCTCGACCGAGATCGGGTGGGCAGCACCCACTGGGCGGCGGCGCGTGCCGCGGCCGAGCGCGTCGCCGTGCGGGTGCACCCGCACGAGGCGCGCGACGATGTGCGCGCCGGCGTGAACGCCCCGCTCATCGTCGACGGTGCCGTGCTCGGCGTCGTCGGGGTGACCGGTGATCCGGCCGAGGTCGACGAGGTCGCGACCCTGCTGCTGTTGGCGCTGCGGCTCATCCTCGACGCCGAGTCTGAGCAGGATGCGCGCACGGCCCGCGACGCGATCGCCCGCGATCTGATCGCGGGTCTCGCCGCCGGGTCGCTCGGCGAGGGCGAGCTGGCCGCCCGTTCTGCGGCCGCGGGCGGGATGCTCGCCGCGCCCTATCGGGTCGTGGTCGCGGTCGATCCGCGCAGCCTCCGCGACGCGGCGAGCGGACCGGCGACGGCGCCTGCCGCGGCCGCGCGCCTGCTGCGCGCGGCGCGCGCCGTCGGTGTGGGTCTCGCCGTCGTCGACCTGGATGGACTGTGGCTGGTCGTGGGCGGCGCCAGCGAGGAGCGGGTCGACGCGTTTCGGGTGCGGGCGCGCGAAGCCGAGGCGAGCATCCTCGATTCGGGGCTGCTGCCCACGGCCGCAGCGCTCAGCGACGCGGTGCGTCGCCTTCGGGCGCTGCTGACGGCTCCCGCTCTCGTGCCGGCGGGGGGCGCCGAGCTCGCCGAGCTGGAGGCGGAGGCGGTGGTCGCCTCGATGCCGTCAGCAGCACGACGCGAGCTGATCGACCGCACGCTGGGGCGCCTGACGCCGCGGGAGCGCGAGACGCTGCGCGCCGTTGTCGCCGCGAGCGGTTCGGTGTCGCGGGCCGCCGCCCAGCTGGGCTTGCACCGCAACTCGGTGGCCGCTCGCATCGAGCGCATCGAGGCCCGCGCGGGGTGGTCGATCACCGACACGGGGGCGATTCCGCGGATCGCGCTGGCACTGCTCGCCGACCGGGCCGAGGCGCGCACCTCGCCGTAAGGGTGCATATCGCCCAGTATTTCGACGCGCGAACGGCAAAATATTGGGCACATCGCCGGTGACGCGCGGTGCATCCGTTTCTACGCTCGTGACGTGCTCACATCGTCGTCGGCATCGCCGCTCCGCGTCCTGGTCGCTCCCGACTCTTTCAAGGGAAGCCTGACCGCTGACGCTGCGGCCGCGCACATCGCCGCCGGCGTCACGGCTGCGCTGGGCTCCGCGGCTGAGATTCGCCTTCTTCCGGTCGCTGACGGCGGGGAGGGCACCCTCGATGTGTTGGCCTCCGCGACGACGGCGCGCGTCGTCGAGGTGCCGACGACCGACGCCCTCGGTCGGCCCCGGCTCGGGCGCATCGCCGTCATGCCGTCGGGCCGCGCCATCATCGAGGCGGCCGAAGCGAACGGGCTTCCGCACGTCGCCGACCAGCCGTTGCGCGCCGTCGAGGCCGATTCGGCCGGTGTGGGCGCGCTCGTTCGCGCCGCACTCGATGCGGGGGCAGACGAGCTGCTCGTGACGGTGGGGGGCTCTGCCACGACCGACGGCGGCGTCGGCTTGCTGCGCGCGCTGGGCGCCCGATTCGTGGATGCGCAGGGTCGCGAGATCGCCTCGGGCGGCGGCGCGCTCGCCACACTCGACGCAGTCGACTTCAGCGCGCTCGACCGCCGTGCGCTCGCCGCGCGCTGGCGCATTGCGTGCGATGTGACGAACCCGCTCGTCGGTGACGACGGCGCGGCGGCCGTGTTCGGCCCGCAGAAGGGGGCGAACGCTGACGACATCGCCGCGCTCGACGCCGGTCTCGACCGGCTGGCGACGGTCGTGCAGGCGCGCACCGGCGTCGACATGCGCACCGTCGCAGGCGGCGGCGCGGCCGGGGGCATCCCCGCGCTGCTGCACGCCGTCATGTCGGCGCAGCTCGAGCCGGGCATCGACCTGGTCGCGGACGCGATCGGCCTCGAGGAGGCGATTCGCGCATCCGATGTCGTGATCACGGGGGAGGGGGCTCTGGATGCGCAGTCGCTGCGCGGGAAGGCTCCCGGCGCGATCGCGGCGATCGCTCGCGCGGCCGGTATTCCCGTTGTCGTCATTGCCGGTCGCGTCGCGTTGAGCGCTGACGAGCTGCGCTCAGCCGGTATCGCCGCAGCCGTACCGATCGCTGATGGCGCGGCCGAGCTGCGCGAGCTCGAGGCCCGCGCCGGCGCTCTCGTTGAGGCGGCCGCGCACCGCGTCGCGAGCCTCATTGACCTCGGAGTCACGGTGGGTCGGCGTTCGCTCTCGAGCGCTGAGCCCGTGTCTTCCGCCGACCCCGCGTCCGCGGGGCCGACCACTGCAGGAACCATCAAAGGAGAAGGTTCATGATCGACGTCATCATCTTGTTGGTGCTTGTCGCGGCGATCGTCGTCGCGACGGCCCGATTCCGATTGCACCCGTTCCTCGCGTTGCTCGGCGCAGCGTTCGTGGGCGCGTTTGCGCTGCGGTTGGCGCCGCTCGACATCGTGCCGACCATCACCGAGGCCTTCGGGCGCACGCTCGGCAACATCGGCATCGTGATCGTGTTCGGCACGATCATCGGCGTGATTCTCGAGCGCACGGGCGCCGCGATCGCGATGGCCGAGGCGATCTTGCGCGTGCTCGGCAAGCGATTCCCGGGTCTCACAATGACGATCATCGGTTACATCGTGTCGATTCCGGTCTTCTGCGACTCGGGCTTCGTGATTCTCAACTCGCTGAAGAAGGCGGTCACGGTGCGCACCGCCGCTAACCCGATCGTCATGACGATCGCGCTTATGACGGGGCTGTACTCGACCCACGTTTTCGTGCCCCCGACGCCGGGCCCGATCGCGGCCGCGGGCAACTACGACGTGCTCGACCAGCTGGGCCTCATCATCGGCCTGGGCCTGATCGTGGCGGCCGTGTCCGCCGCGGCCGGGCTCGCGTTCGCGCAGCTGTACCGCAAGTCCGACATCCCCCTGCTTCCGGAGGAGTCGGAGGACGCTATCGCGGCCAACGCCTCGTGGGAGGAACTGCGCGCCAGCTACGGCAAGCTGCCGAGCGCGTTCGTATCGTTCCTGCCCATTCTCGTGCCGATCATCCTGATCTGCCTCGGTTCGGTGGCGGCGCTGCCGACCGCGCCGTTCGGCGAGGAGTCGCCGCTGACGATCGCCTTCCGCCTGCTCGGTGCGCCCGCCGTCGCGTTGGCCGTCGGTCTGATCGTTGCGGCTCTCGCGCTCGGGGGTGCGCGCCGCGACAACGACTCGTTCAGTGACCGCGTCGCGGAGGGTATTCGCGTCTCGGCGCCGATTCTGCTGATCACGGCGGCGGGCGCGAGCTTCGGCGCGGTGCTCGCCGCGTCGACGCTCGACGACGTGCTGGGCGAGACGCTCGCCAGCCTCGGTCTCGGTATCGCGGTGCCGTTCCTCGTCTCGGCAGCGCTTAAGTCGGCGCAGGGTTCGTCGACGGTGGCGCTGGTGACCACGTCGACGCTGCTCTTCCCGCTGCTCGGCTCCCTCGGCCTCGACAGCCCGATCGGCGCCGTGCTCGCGGTGCTCGCGACCGGCGCGGGAGCCATGGTCGTGTCGCACGCGAATGACAGCTACTTCTGGGTCGTCTCGCAGCTCAGCCGCATTCCTGTCGCCACGGCGTACCGCACGCTGACGCCGGCCACCGCCGTTCAGGGCGTCGCGGGTTTCGCCGCGGTGTGGGTGCTGTCGCTGTTCCTCCTCTAGGGGTGGGGGATGCTGTGGGCGTGGGTTCCGGGGACGGGCCCGCGCCCACAGGCGTCTGAGGATGCTGCACATGCGTCAAATGGTCGGATGGCAGACTCGCTCGCATGAGTGTGCCGGCGAAGAACGCAACGCGGTCTGTGTCTCCTTGGGTTGTCGTGCTTGCCTCCTCGCTCACCGCGTGGGCGGTACTGGCCGTGAGCACCGGTATCGCACTGACGGTTGCCGGCCCCGCCGCGCTCGACACCGCAGGCGTCGCTCTGTCATTGGCGGGACTCGTGGCGCTCGCGGCCATCGTGCTGCGAGCGGCATGGCGGGCGCCGCGGCAGCGTGACACGGCCTCGACGAGCTCGCGTCTGTTGGTTGCCGTCGCGACGGCGCTCGCCGCGCCCCTCCTGGTGGCTGTTCTTGTCACCTCGGCATCGGCTCCGTCGGTGACCAACGTGGGGCTGGCGTTGCCCGTTCTGGGCGTGCTCGGCGGGCTGTCGAACCGCGTGCGCCGGCGTACGTTCTCGGCCGGCGGGGTCATCGTCGCTCTCATGCTTGCGCTGGTTGCCACGATCGTCGCGTTGCGCGCGCTGGGCGGGGGTCTCGAATCACTCGTGACCGAACTGGTGGTCGCGGCGCTCGCGGGCTTTGTGGCGCTCGCGATTGTGGTGCTCGTCGTCACCCTGCTGACCGTGCTGCTGCGCCCAGCGGGCGAGCTCAGCGACTGAGCGCCTCAAGCCGCCCGCCGTGCGGAGCCGCGAGCCCGAGCGGTTCGCCGTCGAGCGCGAGGACGAACAGTCGCTCCGCGCGTTCGTGGTCGGCTGCCGAAACCTGAACGTCGGCCATCACATCGCGCCCCTCCAGACTGATGACGTGGTCGGCGAGCGCGCGCAGCGATGCTGCCGCGTGCATCCGGTCGTCGGGGGTGAGGTAGGCGAAGACGGCGCTGTGCACGACCACCAGCGTCGCGTCGTCGGGAGCGTCGGCGACGAGCGCCGTGAGATCGTCGCGCAGGTCGCCGCGCGTGATCGCAGGGCGCGCCACGGCCACCGTCTGCAGCGCTCGATCGAGACGCTCGCGGCGCTCGGTGTGCTCGGGCCAGACAAGTGTCTGGAGCCAGGCCACCTCGTCGGCGTCGTCGAGCGAAACCGGGTTGAGGTCGATGCCGTGCCGCCACACAATGTGGGGCATCGCGGCCGGGGCGGCCATACCCCGCAACTCGCAGGTGATCGTCACGTGCCCGGCGTCGTGACGGGGCACGAGTTCTGACCGCGTGCCATCGACATCGAAGGCATACCGGTAGTAGTCGGGAATCAGACAGGTGCCAGCAGCGGCCCCCACCTCCAGCAGGGCGATCGGCCCAGGGATGCGCGCGAGCGCCACCGCGAGGTACGCGGTGCGGGCGGCCTCGTTGGTCTGGGTCGACCGAGTGAGCACCGTCTCGCGCACAGCGGCCCAGTGCGCGCTGAGCCGGTCGATGAACGCGTCGGCCCCCGAGGGTGCGCCGTGCCAGCGCGCGGCCGCGAACACCAGATTGGGCTGCTTCTTCCCGGCCGGGAGAGCGTCGATGAGGTCGATCAGCGCGTTGTTCGCCGCGATCGCGCGAGCCCACGCGGCGTACTGCGGGCTCGACCCGTCTGCCTCCAACCGCGCCCAGCGATCCCACCTGCTCGAGAGCGAATCCATCCGACAACCGTAGCGATCCCCATCGAGCTGTGTGCCGTAAACGGCACATCCGCCAACCGCATTGCCGCCTTCCCGCGCAGACGTCGCAGCCTGGCCCGGGGGAACCGCGAATCGCTTAATCCGCGAGCGCTTTCCGCACCCGCTGCACCGAGATCGGCCCCTGCGGGCCGAGCGGCTGGGCGAAGAGCGACAGGCGCAGCTCCTCGAGCATCCAGCGCACCGCGTTCAGGCGAGGCGCAGCATCCGCCGCGAGCGGCAGACTCCCACCCGCCTGCTCGAACAGGCGCTGCGCCGTCTCGAACTCGGTCTGGCCGGCGCGGTCGCGGCCCGGGTTGTCGGCGAGCTTCTCGACGCGGTGCGCGATGCCGCGCAGGTAGACGACCAGTCGCGGCAGGCGCTCGAGCCCCGTGCGGCCGATGAAGCCGTCGAACACCAGCTGCCCCAACTGCGCGCGGCAGTCGGCGAGCGGCGCCATCAGCGCGAGCGACGAGGTGCGGCTGATAGCGACGTCCGCCTCGCGGGCCGCCGCCAACACGGATGCTGCCGTCGCCACAATCTGGAACAACCGGTCCGGCAAACCGCGATTCACCGCGTCGCGGACCGCCTCGAAATCGGCGCGCGTCCACGGCAACTCAGCCCGAGCATCCAGTTCAGCGTCGATGACGGCGCGCAGCGCGTCGTCGATCAGCGCCGCCGTCGACCGGTACGGGGAGGCCGCGAGCGACAGCTTCTCGGCGTGGGTCAGATGCTCTTGTACATACGACAGCGGCGACGGCACGGCCAACTGCACGAGGCGCCGCACGCCCGCGCGGTGCGCGCGCAGCTGGTCGTCGATCGACACCTGCAGGCGCAGCGCCACCGCCGCGCCCTCGTCAACCAGCGCCGGATACCCCCGAATGGTTGTCTCGGCCCGCCGCACCTCCACCTGGCGGGGCACGGTTCCCGCCTCGCCGAGCGCGTCATCCCAGACCGTGACGCCGCCGCGCTCGATCGGAGCCCTCGCCGCCGCCGTGGCGACGCGCGCCACCGAGTCGCGGGTGCGGGTCTTCAGCTTCTCCTGCAGCGAGGCCAGGTCGGTGCCGCGGGCGAGGCGCCGGCCGCGGTCGTCGACCACGGCGTAGCCCATGCGCAGGTGCGCGGGCAGGCGCTCGAGGTCGAAGTCGTCGGGCTCGACCGGCGTGAACGTCTGCCGGCGAATCTCGCGCGCCAGAAACTCGGTGATGCGCAGCTCGCGCAGGTCGGCCCCATCGGGCACCGCCTCGAGCAACCGCGTCGCCCAGTCGGCGGCCGGCACCACGTTGCGCCTGACCGACTTCGGCAGCGTCTTAATGAGCGCGGTGACGAGGTCGTGGCGCAGGCCCGGCACCAGCCAGTCGAAGCCCGCGTCGTCGAGCCGCGGCAACAGCGGCAGCGGCACCGTGACCGTGACGCCGTCGTCGACGCTGCCCGGCTCGAAGCGGTAGCCGACGCTCAGCGTCTGATCGCCGAGCGTCAGCCGGGTCGGGTACGCGTCGTCGTCGGCCTGCGGCAACTCCTCCGCGTCGACCAGGTCGGTTTTTGTCAGCGTGAGCAAATCGGGATGCTCGCGGCGCGCATCCCGCCACCACCGTTCGAAGCGGCGAACGTCGGTGACCTCCTCCGGCAGCCGCGCCTCATAGAAGTCGACGAGCCGCTCGTCGTCGAGCAGGATGTCGCGGCGACGCTGGCGCTCCTCAAGCTTTTCGAGCTCGCGGCGCAGCTGCGCGTTCGTGCGGTGGAACGCGGTGAGGCGCTTGTCGAGGCGCGAGGTGTCCCAGTCACCCTCGACGAGGGCGTGGCGGATGAACAGCTCGCGGGCGAGCGGCGCATCGATGCGGGCGAGCTGCGCGCGGCGGCGCGGCACGATCGGCACGCCGAACAGCGTCACCTTCTCGTCGACGACGGCGGAGCCCTGGCGCTTCTCCCACCGCGGCTCCGAGTACTGGCGCTTCACGAGGTGCGTCGCGAGTGGCTCAGCCCATGCGGGGTCGATCTGCGCGACCGTGCGGGCGAACAGCCGGCTCGTCTCGACGAGTTCAGCGGCCATGACGGCGGCGGGCTGCTTCTTCGCGAGCCCCGAGCCGGGGAAGATCACGAAGCGCCGCTGCCGGGCCCCGAGGTACTCGCGCCCACGGGCTGCGCGGCCGGGGGAGCGGCCGTCGCGGCCCTTGTTCGTCGCCGTAGGGCTGCCCGCGTCGCGGTCGTCGCGCAGCCCGATGTGGCTGAGTAGGCCCGAGAGCAGCGCGCGGTGCACCGTGTCGGCGTCTGCGGCATCGGGCATCGCGCCGCCGGGCACGGCGTTCTTCGGTAGCAGACGCCTGACCTGGCGTTCCACGTCCTGCCACTCGCGAATGCGCAGGTAGTTGAGGAACTCGCCGCGCACCTCGCGCCGGAACGCGTTGCCACTGAGCTCTTTCTGCCGCCGCTGCAGGTGCTTCCAGAGGTTCAGCAGGGTGATGAAGTCGCTGGTGGGGTCGCGGAACCGCGCGTGCAGCTGGTCGGCCTTCTCGCGGTGCTCGGCTGGCCGCTCGCGCGGGTCTTGAATGCTCAGCCCCGCGACGATCGCGATGACCTCGCGCGCGACGCCGAGCTTCTGCGCCTCGACAACCATGCGCGCGTAGCGCGGGTCGAGCGGCAGCGGCGCGATCGCACGGCCGACGCGGGTGATGCGCAGTTCGTCGCCGCGCTTCTCGACGGCGCCGAGCTCCATCAGCAGGTCGACCCCGTCCTTGACGCCCCGTTTATCGGGCGGCTGGAGGAAGGGGAAGCGTTCGATGTCGCCGAGCCCCAGCGAGATCATCTGCAGAATCACCGCGGCGAGGTTCGTGCGCAGAATCTCGGGGTCGGTGAACTCGGGCCGCTTCTCGTAGTCGAGCTGCGAATACAGGCGAATCGCGATGCCGTCGCTCGTGCGCCCCGCGCGGCCCGAGCGCTGGTTGGCGCTCGCCTGCGAGATCGGCTCGATGGGCAGGCGCTGCACTTTCGCCCGCGCCGAGTAGCGCGAGATGCGCGCGGTGCCGGTGTCGACGACGCTGCGGATTCCCGGCACCGTCAGGCTCGTCTCGGCGACGTTCGTCGCGAGAATGATGCGGCGACGGATGCCCGGGGCTGGCCTCTCGAAAACGCGATGCTGTTCGGCGGCCGACAACCGCCCGTACAGCGGCAGCACCTCGGTGGCGGCGCCTCGCGATCCCCGCTTCTGGAAGTGGCCGCGGAGCGCGTCTGCCGCATCCCGAATCTCGTTTTCTCCGCTGAAGAAGACGAGCACGTCGCCGTCGGTGTCGCGTTCGAGCTCGTCGACGGCCGCGATGATGCCCTCGATCATGTCGACGGCGTCGTCGGGGGTGCTGGGGGCGTCGGCGCCGTCCGACTCGTCGCCGTCGTCGCCCGCACTGCCGATCGCACTGCCGCCCCCCGGGTCGACGGCGTCGGGCACCAGCGGCCGGTACCGAACCTCGACCGGGTAGGTGCGCCCGCTCACCTCGATGATGGGCGCCGGGCTGCCGTCGCCAGCGGCAAAGTGCTTCGCGAAGCTCTCGGGGTCGATGGTCGCCGAGGTGATGACCAGCTTCAGTTCGGGGCGGCGGGGCAGCAGCTGCTTGAGGTAGCCGAGCAGAAAGTCGATGGTGAGCGAGCGCTCGTGCGCCTCGTCGATGATGATCGCGTCGTAGCGGTTCAGCTCGCGGTCTCCGCGGAGGGCTGCGAGCAGGATTCCGTCGGTCATCAGCGTCAGGCGCGTCGCGTCGGTGACCTCGTCGGTGAAGCGCACCTTGTAGCCGACGGTTTCGCCGACGCGGGTGCCGAGCTCCTCGGCGACGCGTTCAGCGATGGTGCGCGCCGCGATGCGCCGTGGCTGCGTGTGGGCGATGCGCTCGAACCCCAGCTCGAGCAGCATCTTCGGCAGCTGCGTCGTCTTGCCCGAGCCGGTCTCGCCGGCGACGATCACGACCTGGTTGTCGCGGAGGGCCTCGAGGATGTCGTCGCGCCGCTGCGACACCGGCAGATCCGGTGGGTAGTGGATGCGCGGGGCGGGTCCCGGCGCGGCGTCGGCGATCATCAGCCCGCCAGTCTACGGCGCGGGGCCTGCGCGGATGCTGCGGTGCCGGCGCTGCCGAGGTGTGCTGCGCATCCACAAACTCTCTTGATTCGAAAAGTACTTTGCGTTACAAAGTACTTATGACCACGCCCCACAACGACCCCGGTCCATCGCCCGACGCCGTCGACGACGAGCCCATTGACCCCGCAGCCGCGCTCGCACTCATTCAGCAGCAAAACGCGGATGTCGCACGCCAGCAGCTCTCGGGCATCCCGTGGATCCTCGGCGTCTGGGGCGTTGCCTGGGGTGTCGGCTTTCTGGCCCTCTGGTCGGGCTACGAGGGCGGCAACCCGTGGTTCTTACTGCCGCTCCCGGTCGCGGGCACGATCTTTGGCGTGCTGCTCGTCAGCGCCATCGTGACGTCAGCGGTACTGGGTATCCGCATCAGCCGGGGCGTGCGCGGCGCCTCTGGCTTCTCGGGAGCGGTGTACGGCTTCGGCTGGTGGGCCGGATCAATCGCGGTGTACCTGCTGGGCATCGCGTTTGCGCGCGAGGGGGCGAGCGCCGAGCTGCTGTCGCTCTACTATCCCGCCGCGTACGGTCTCGTCGCGGGCCTGCTCTACTTCATGGGAGCTGCCCTGTGGCGGTCGGTCGATCAGCTGGTGCTGGGCGTGATCATCATCGTGGCGAGTGTCGTGGCGCCCTTCTTCGGCGCCCCGACGAACAACCTCGTCATGGCGCTGCTCGGCGGCGGTTCGTTTCTCGTCGCCGGCCTCGTCATGCACCTGAACCTGCGGAGGGGGCGACGGGCGTGACCGAACTCGACCCGGTCATCCACGCCGCCGCGCGCTTGCGCATCTCGGCGACGCTCGCGAGCCTTGAGGAGGGCGACCGCATCACCTTCCCGCGACTGCAGGAACTGCTCGACATGACGGCCGGCAACCTGTCGACCCACCTGCGCAAGCTCGAAGACGCCGAGTACGTCGTCGTTGATAAGGCCCACAAGGGCCGCACGCCCGTCACCTATGTCGCCCTTACCCGCCGCGGCCGCCGCGCGTTCGAGGACTACACCGACACGCTTCGATCACTGTTGGGAGACAACGCATGAAAGCTCACGCCTCTGGCGCGACCGGCGCCGCGACGCTCGCGTCCACCGACGCGCCCTTCGCGCGCCTCGTCGGCGCCACCCGCCGCTTCGGCGAGCTGACCGCTCTCGACGACGTCACGCTCGACGTGAACGCGGGCGAACTCATCGGCCTGCTCGGCCCGAACGGGGCCGGCAAGTCGACCCTGTTGAGCCTCGTCCAGGGTCGACGGCGCCCCACCTCCGGCACCGTCGAGCTGTTCGGAGGCTCGCCGAGCGACGCCCGCTCGCGGCTGCGCCTGGGCAGCACTCCGCAGGAAACGGCGCTGCCCGACACTCTGCGCGTCGGTGAGGTCGTCGACCTGGTCGCCGCGCACTACCCCGACCGCGTGCCGACCGCCGAGATCGCTGACGAGTTCGGCTTCTCCGAGTTGCTGCGCCGCCAGTGCGGTTCGCTGTCGGGCGGGCAGAAGCGCCGCATCGCGGTCGCCCTGGCGTTCGTGGGTCGCCCGAAGCTGGTGCTGCTCGACGAGCCCACGACGGGGCTCGATGTGGATGCGCGCCACGTCTTGTGGGCGGCGATTCGCCGCCACCACGCGGCCGGCACGACGGTCGTCGTCACGAGCCACTACCTGGAGGAGATTGAGGCGCTCGCCGAGCGGGTCATCGTGATCGATCACGGCCGCGTGCTCGCCGACGACACGCTCACCGCGGTGCGCGATCGCGTGATGTCGGCGGTCGTCGAACTCACGTCACCGGAGCCGGCTCGCGTCGCGGCCCTGCCGCACGTCGTGCGCGACGAGGTGGTGGGGGAGGGAGCTGCTGCCGCCGGCCGCCTGCGCCTCACCGTCGACGATGCTGACGCTTTCGTGCGCGAGCTCGTGACGAGCGGTGCGGCATTCGAGCGCCTCACGGTGCGCGGCGCGTCCCTCGAGGAGGCCTTCCTCGCTCTCACCCTCACCGAGCAGGCGACCCCGCTCGCCGCATCCGATCGGAGCGCATCATGACGTCGACCGCCGCCCGCCCCACTGACGCGCCCCGCGCATCCACCGCCCCAGCGTTGCCGCTGTATGCGATGCATCTGCGGATGCTCGTGATCGAGACCCTGCGGGTTCCGATCGCGGTGATCGGCACGATGGCGTTTCCGGCGCTGAGCCTGCTGTTTTTTGTGGTGCCGAACCGCGCGGTGGCCGAGGATCCGGTGTTTGCGACGCAGGCGGTGCTTGGCCTCGCCGTGTTCGCCGTCATGGTGAGCGCCCTCTTCAACTTGGGGCTGACGGTGGCCGAGAACCGCGAGAAGCCGTGGGATCCGTACCTGCGCAGCCTCCCGCTGCCGGCGATGGTGCGCATCGCGGCGCAGATCTCGTCGACGGCCGTCTTCAGCTTTCTCGCGATCGTGCCGGTGTTGATCGTCGGCGCGGTGGCGACGGAGGCGAGCGTGTCGGTGATCGGGCTGGTGGCGGGGCTTGTCGCGCTGGCAGTCACGAGCATCCCGTTCTTGTTGCTGGGCGCGTCGATCGGCTACGCGTTTTCGTCGAAGGCGGCGATCGCGGTGATTCAGGTCGGCATGTTCGGCTTCGCGTTCGGCGGCGGGCTGTTCTTCCCTCCGCAGCTGTTCCCCGAGTGGTTGGAGACGCTGTCGCGCTTCTTCCCGTCGCGTCACGCGCGCGAGCTGACGCTCGCCGCCGTCGAGGGAACAACCCCCGAACTGTGGATGCTCGCGGGCGCGATCGCCTGGACGCTCGGCACCGCGCTACTCGCCCTCTGGTTGTACCGCCGAGATGAGGGCCGCCGCTACCGCTGAGCGTCGGTCGCGCTCCTCCGCTCGGAGCTGCCGATGTCGCCGCTTTCGATCGCGGCGGCGTCGCGGTCGTAGAGCGCGGCGTGCTCGCGCAGTTCGGGCTTGTGGAGCCGGTCAGCCGCCTTGCGTGAGTAGGCGGCTAGTTCGCGCAGGCCGGCAACTGCCTGCTTGAGGACTTCGTCAACGCTCGCATCGCTGCCGTACGCGTCGATTATGCGCTGGATGCGCGGGCGAACCTGGTCGCCGGATGGTGCGCCCGCGGGCGGCTCGGCCATCAGAGGCACGGCGCGGGTGGCAAAGTAGGCGAGGTCGCGGATGCGTGGGCCGGGCGAGCACATGTCCCAGTCGATGACGCCGATGAGCCTGTGATCGGCATCGAACCCGAGGTTGTGCGGGGCGAAATCGTTGTGGCAGATCACCTCGGCGGGTTCGCGGACCGGCTGCTGCCACGTCTGTCCGTCACGAGGGAACGTGGCACTGGCGTTGTGCATGCGGCGAAGCCAACTCGCGCCGTCGCTGAGCACGTTGTCGTGCCACACCCACTCAGGCAAGGGGTGCAGCGGAACGTGTCCGTCGATGTACGTGAGCTGCTCACGCGGCGGGTTCGCGGTCGTGTCGATGCCGAGCGGTTGGGGGACGCCGTCGATTCCGGCCGCGCGGAGATGCGTCAGCAGCGCGTGCACCGTTGGGGTCCACGGGCCCGCGTTCCGCAGCACGGTGTCGCCCTCGCGCTCGACCGCGTTCATATTGCCGCCCTCGAGTCGCTTACCCACCGAGCTAGGGTACGCGGCCACGCGATCCTGACGACGCGGCTCCTCCCGACAGGCTTCTCGCGAATGTCGGTCTGGCGTTTGGCGAATGTGCCCCTCATGGCACGTGCCGTGCAGGGCACATTCGCGAGATGGACATCCTCTATCTCGTGGTTCACCCCGTGCGATGGCGCATCGTCGAGATCTTGGCGAGCGGCGAGCACACCGCCGGCCAACTCGCCGCCGACATCACGCATCATCACGGCATTGGCCGCGAGGCCGTGTCGAAGCATCTCACGACACTGCGCGAGGCGGGGCTCGTGAGCGCGAGGCCCGACGAGAATGCCCGCATCTATCGACTCAATCCGCGACTGATCGGGGCGCTCGCTGCGATCGTCGAACACCTCCTCGCCCTGCGCGAGGCTGCTGCCATCGACGACATCGACCTCGACGGCAGCGAACGTGACATCGGGTACGAGTGCGATCCTGAGTGGCGGGAGCGTGACCCCGAGGACTGCTGGTGTATACGGAAGACCCTCGGTATGACCTAATACTCGACCGGGCAGCGCTTTATGTATACATTGGGCAGGTGACGGCGGCAGGTTCAGAGCAAGCGACGGCGAGTGAGCCCATTCGCGAGCGCGGCGACAGCGCCGGTCGTTCGACCCTCACCGCCGCCGACCGCGCCTATGCGACCCTGCGCGCCGCGATCATCGACGGCGACCTCGCGCCGGGCGCGCCGCTCGCCGAGGTCGAGCAGTCAACGCGCCTTGGCATGAGTCGCACCCCTGTGCGCGAAGCTTTCGCCCGCCTCACCGACGACGGCCTCGCCACCGAGCTCGGCCCGCGCACCCTCGTCGTCAGCACCATCGACGCCGACGACGTCACCGCCCTCTTCGACCTGCGCCGCGCCCTCGACGAGCAAGCCGCCCGACTCGCCGCCCGCCGCGCCACCCCCGAGCAGCGCGAACGGTTCCGCACCCTCGCCGAGCGCTTCGCGAACGTCACCACCGCGACGCTTTCCGACGACGACGCCGGCCGCCACGGCTACTACGCCCTCGTCACCGAATTCGACGCCACCATCGACCAGGCGCTCGGCCGCAGCCCCCACCTCGCCGCCGCCCTCGCCCGCGTGCGCACCCACCTCGCCCGCGTCCGCCGCCTCGCGCACGACGACGACGCGCGACTCGTCGCATCCGCCGCCGAGCACGGCGCCATCGCCGCCGCCATCGCCGACGGCGACGCCGAGCGGGCCGCCCACGCGACGCACCTGCACCTCCACAACGCGCTCACGAGCATCCACGCCCACCTGAAGGAGAGCACCCCATGACCACCACGCACACCGTGCGCACCCACAAGAGCAGCGAAGCGCTCGCCGCACCCGAGCAGCTCGCCGGCAAGCTCGCCGCCCTCGCCGCCGAACACGACCGCCCGCTCGACGACGCTGCCGTCGACATGGTCATCAACCGCGTCATCGACAACGCTGCCGTCGCCACCGCGAGCCTCGGCCGCGCCCCCGTCGTGAGCGCCCGCGGTCAGGCCGAGAACCACCCGTACACGCCCGGCTCCACCGTCTTCGGGCTCCCGCAGACCCAGCGCGTCAGCCCCGAGTGGGCCGCCTGGGCCAACGGCGTTGCCGTGCGCGAACTCGACTACCACGACACCTTCCTCGCGGCCGACTACTCGCACCCCGGCGACAACATTCCGCCGATCCTCGCCGTCGCCCAGCACGTCGGCGCCACCGGCGAGCAGCTGCTCAAGGGCCTGCTCACCGGGTACGAGATCCAGATCGACCTCGTCAAAGGCATCTGCCTGCACGAGCACAAGATCGACCACGTCGCCCACCTCGGCCCGAGCGCCGCCGTTGGCATCGGCACGCTGCTGCGCCTGCCGCAGGAGACGATCTTCCAGGCCATCGGCCAGGCCCTGCACACCACCACCGCCACGCGCCAGTCGCGCAAGGGCGACATCTCGACCTGGAAGGCGCACGCTCCCGCCTTCGCCGGCAAGATGGCCGTCGAAGCCGTCGACCGGGCCCTGCGCGGCCAGACCAGCCCCAGCCCCATCTACGAGGGCGAAGACGGTTTCATCGCCTGGCTGCTCTCCGGCCCGAGCGCCCGCTATGAGGTGCCGCTGCCCGATGCCGGCGAGCCGCTCACGGGCATCCTCGACAGCTACACCAAGGAGCACTCGGCCGAGTACCAGGCGCAGGCGTGGATCGACCTCGCCCGCCGCCTCGGCACCGAACGCCCCGAACTGCGCGACCCCGCGAACATCGCCCGCATCGTTCTGCACACCAGCCATCACACCCACTACGTGATCGGCTCGGGCGCGAACGACCCGCAGAAGTACGACCCGACCGCCAGTCGCGAGACGCTCGACCACTCGATTCCGTACATCGTGGCCGTCGCGCTGCAAGACGGCCGCTGGCACCACGTCGACTCGTACGCCCCCGAGCGCGCCGCCCGCCCCGACACCGTCGAGCTGTGGCACAAGATCACGACCGTCGAAGACGCCGAGTGGACCCGCCGGTACCACTCGCTCGACCTGAGTGAGAAGGCCTTCGGCGGCCGCATCGAGATCGAACTGACGAGCGGCGAAACGGTGATCGACGAAATCGCCGTCGCCGACGCCCACCCGCTCGGCGCCCGCCCCTTCGGCCGCGCCGAATACGAGAACAAGCTGCGCACCCTCGCCGACGGCGTGCTCGCAGACAGCGAGGTCGACCGCTTCCTCGCACTCGCCGCGCGCCTGCCCGAGCTCACCGCAGACGAGCTCACCGGCCTCACGGTCACGCCGATCGAACCGGTTCCCGCCGCCCCGAAGGGACTCTTCTGATGCTGTCCACGACGACGACCCCTACCGAGCGACGCAAAGCGTTTCGCGAGGGGCTGCGAAGCGACCGCCTGCAGGTCTTTCCCGGCGCGTTCACGCCGCTGAGCATCCGCCTCATTCAAGAAAGGGGCTTCGACGGCGCCTACATTTCGGGCGCCGTCATGGCCGCCGAGCTGGGCCTGCCCGACATCGGGCTGACCACGCTCACCGAGGTCGCCCAGCGCGCGCACCAGATCAGCCGCATGAGCGACCTGCCGACCCTCGTCGACGCCGACACCGGCTTCGGCGAGCCGATGAACGTCGCCCGCACGGTGCACGAACTCGAAGACGCCGGAGTCGCCGGCCTGCACCTCGAAGACCAGGTCAACCCGAAGCGCTGCGGGCACCTCGACGGCAAAGCGGTGGTGGATGCTGACACCGCGATTAAGAGGATCCGCGCGGCCGTCGACGCCCGCCGCGACCCCGAGCTCGTCATCATGGCCCGCACCGACATCCGCGGTGTGGAGGGCATGGACGCGGCGATCGACCGCGCGAAGGCGCTGCAGGATGCGGGGGCCGATGCGATCTTCCCCGAGGCGATGGGAACCCTCGAGGAGTTCGCCGCCATGCGGGCGGCCATCGACGTGCCGATCCTCGCCAACATGACCGAGTTCGGCAAGAGCGCGCTGTTCACGCACGCGCAGCTCGCCGACGTGGGCGTGAACATGGTGATCCACCCCGTGTCGCTGTTGCGCGTCGCGTTCGGTGCGATCGAGCGCGCGCTCGACACACTGCAGTCCGACGGCACCCTCGACGCAGAGGTCGCGGGCATGCAGACTCGAGGCAGGCTCTACGAGCTGCTCGACTACGAGGCGTACAACGCCTTCGACGCGGGCATCTTCACGTACACCGGCCGCTAGCGACACCCGCAGAGCACGACGGGACAAAGGAGACCCCCATGAGCGACACCACCGCACCCGAGATCAAGAAGGGCCTCGCGGGCGTCGTCGTCGACACGACCGCGATCAGCAAGGTGAACCCTGAGACCAACTCGCTGCTCTACCGCGGCTACCCCGTGCAGCAGCTCGCCGCGCAGTGCACGTTTGAAGAGGTCGCGTACCTCCTCTGGCACGGCGAGCTGCCGAGCGACGACCAGCTGGCCGAGTTTGAGGACCACGAGCGGGCGCACCGTCACCTCGACCGGGTCGTGAAGGACGCGATTGACGCGCTGCCGCTCACCGCGCATCCGATGGATGTCGTGCGCACCGCGATCAGCGTGCTCGGCGCGCTCGACGAGACGCTCGCGCACGACCGCACGTGGATCGAGCCCGACTTCACGATGCAGCGATCGATGCGGATGTTCGCGAAGCTTCCGGCGATCGTCGCGTACGCGCAGCGTCGCCGCCGCCACGAGCACGCTGTCGAGCCGCGCGACGACCTCGGGTACTCGGCGAACTTCCTGCACATGGTGTTCGGCGAGGTGCCCGAGAGGGTCGTCGTCGACGCCTTCGACACGTCGATGACGCTGTACGCCGAGCACTCGTTCAACGCGTCGACGTTCACCGCCCGGGTCATCACCTCGACCCTCAGCGACGTGTACTCGGCCGTCACCGGTGCGATCGGCGCGCTGAAGGGCCCGCTGCACGGCGGCGCGAACGAGGCCGTCATGCACGTCTTTTCCGAGATCGGATCGGCCGACCGCGCCGAGGCGTGGCTCGATCAGGCGCTCGCCGAGAAGCGCAAGATCATGGGTTTCGGCCACCGGGTCTACAAGAACGGTGACTCGCGCGTGCCGACGATGCGCGCCGCGCTCGACACCCTCATCGCGCATTACGACCGGCGCGACATGGTCGAGCTGTACGACGCGCTCGAACAGGCGATGGATGCGCGCAAGGGCATCAAACCGAACCTCGACTACCCGTCGGGCCCGGCCTACCACCTGATGGGCTTCGACACCGAGGTGTTCACGCCCCTGTTCGTGGCCGCCCGCGTCACCGGCTGGACGGCCCACGTCATGGAGCAGTTGAGCGCCAACGCGCTGATCCGCCCCCTGAGCGTCTACAACGGGCCGGATGAGCGGCACGTCCCAGGCGCCTGAGAGGCGGATGCGCGAAACTAGAGGGATGACTGACGCGATTCCTACCCCGCACCTGACCCTCAACGACGGCAACCGCATCCCGCAGTTGGGTCTCGGCGTCTTCCTCGTCGAGCCCGACGAGGCCGAGCGCATCGTCTCGGACGCCTTCGAGGTCGGCTACCGCCACATCGACACCGCGCGCATCTACAAGAACGAGGAGGGCGTCGGCCGCGCCATCGCCTCCTCGGGTCTGTCGCGCGACGAGCTCTACATCACCACGAAGCTCTGGAACAGCGACCAGGGCGCCGACACCGCCCGCCCGGCGCTGGAGTCGAGCCTCGAGCGCCTCGGCCTCGACTACGTCGACCTGTACCTGATCCACTGGCCGGCGCCGAAGTACGGCAAGCACGTTGAGTCGTGGGAGGCACTCGTCGCGCTGAAGGAGGCCGGGCTTGCGAAGTCGATCGGTGTGTCGAACTTCATGCAGTCCCACCTCGAAGACATCGACAAGGCGACCGGCGTCGTGCCCGTGGTGAACCAGATCGAGCTGCACCCCGCTTTCCAGCAGCGAGAGCTGCGGTCGTTCCAAGAGCCGCGCGGCACGCTAACCGAGGCGTGGGGACCGCTCGGCCAGGGCAAGTACGAGCTCGCTGAGCTGGCGGGTCTCGCTGAGATCGCCGAGCGCCACGGAAAGAGCGTGCAGCAGGTTGCCATTCGCTGGCACATTCAGGAGGGCATCATCGTCTTCCCGAAGACCACGAAGCGCGAGCGCATGGTTGAGAACGCCGACGTGTTCGACTTCGAACTCTCGGCCGACGAGATGGCGACGATCGCTGCGGTCGACCAGGGTCTGCGCGTCGGCGCGCACCCCGAGAACACCGACTTCTAAGGGAGCGAGTCGAGTGCGGCGCGCAGCGTCGTGCCCGACGGGTGATTCGGCGTGAATGCGTCGTCCGCGATGAGGGCGTAGCGTGCATCCTCGCTGGCGGCGGGGTCGTCGATGACCCACCACGCCCAGGCGAGCGCGCCGACCGCGTTGCCGCGCGACCAGTCGAGCACGGCGTCGAGGTGATCGCTGCCGCCGTCGCTCTGGCCGAACTCTGCGACCAGCAGGGGCGCGACCTGAGTGACGGGGCCGAGCTCTGTCTGCCAACACTCGACATCGTGACAGCGCTGCTCGGGGTAGAGGTGCACGCCCGCGATCAGCTGGTCGTCGGCGGGGCGGTGATCGACCCACGCCCGCAGGTCGTTCGCGTAATCCAGACCGCTCACGATGACCGGCTGGCGAGCTCCGGATGCGCGCACCGCGGCGACGAGGTCGGCCATGCCGCTCGCCGCGAACGTCGAGCCCGACACCGTCGAGGCTCGGTCAATCTCGCGCGGCACCTGGCACCCGCCGTCGCGCCAGCACTCCGGGGTGAGTTCGAACGCCCACTGTTGCCGGTCGGCGTCGTAGCGGCTGTGCGGCTCGTTGAACACGTCGAACATCACCGCGCGGTGTTTGCGATAGTCGGCGGCCACCTCGTTCCAGAAGGTGACGCTGTTCGCGTCGGGCATCGCGCGCAGACCATCGGCGATCTCGCCGCCGGGGGCGCTCCAGTGCAGGTCGACGATCACGACGAGTCCTGTGTTGGTCGCAAGCGACACGAAGCGCTCGAGATTGGCGCGGTAGTCGTCGACGGTACCGAACGCCACGCTCGGCCGGTCGACGCCCCAACACTGCTGGTTGAGTGGAATGCGGACGGCCGTGAAACCCCACTCGATCATGGCAGCGACAGCGTCAGCGGTGGTGCCTCCGTCGTCATGCCCGCGACCCTGGATGCACGCGTACTCGAACCCCGGAACGTTCGCGCCCCAGAGCGCGAGCGGTTTGCCCGTGCGCCCATCGACAAGCTCGCTGCCCCGCACGTACGGAGCGGGGGCATTCGGGGTGGCGCTCGTGAACGTTGGTGCCCACGCCTTCGCAGGCCCCGGGGTGCCGATGAGGAGCACGACCGCGATGGCGGAACCCGCGAGCGCCACGGTCACGCCCGCGGCGATGACGAGCGCGACGATGCGGGTTCGGCGACGGGAGGGAGCGTTCTGCATGACCTCAGTCTGCATACTGGTGCCCGCCGCCCCGCGCACTTCGGTGAGGCAGTCGGCGGGCGAAACGCTTTGGGAGCACCGTTCCGCCCGCCGACGCTCACGGCGAGTCGTTATTGGTCGAGTCGGTGATCGTTCCCGACCCCTCGTGGATGAGTTCACCCGTCTCGAGGTCGCGCAGAATCTCTTCGATCTCGTCGAGGCGTACGGGCACCCACGGCGAGCTATCGGGATCGGCGGCGTAGGCGGCCGGGCTGTCGCCCTGGGTCCACCACTTCGCTTCGTACGCGGTGTCGTCGAAGAGCACGCGCGCGCCGCGGTCGTAGACGGCGGTGCCTTCCCATTCGGGATAGGTGCCGTACGGCAGGGTGGGAATCTGCATGGGTTTCTCGCCGTCGAGCACCGGCCCGACGAGCACCCAAGGGGTCTCCCACTCGTTCAATACGGGGTTGTCCGGCAACTCTCCGCGCGTCCACCATTTTGCTTCATACACATTGCGGTGCCAGACGACCTTCGTGCCGGCGAGGTAGGCAAACTCGGCGTTCCAGATTGGGTATGGGCTCGTCTCGGGGTCGTCGATGTATTCCGCCGGGTCGCGAGGTTCGGGAGTCGTGACGAACCCGGCAACCGAATCGATGCGGCCAGTGAAGCCTTCGGCGAGGATGTCGGAGAACCGCGCCTCTCCCTGCGGGATACCTGAGCACGCATCCGACACCCGGCGCAGATCGACGTAGTTGGGACCGCACGGCACATCACGGTTGAGCGACCACATACCCATGCGGCCGATCGTTGTGTCGATGGCGAAGGCGTTGAGTTCGTAGGCGTCTTCGAGTGTGAAGATCTCTTCGAACACATCGTTCTGGCCGATCATCGGTGTCGCGCCGACCTTGCGCCATAGTGTGGCGTCGCTGAGCTCAATCTCGGCGATTTGGTAGATCACCCCCAGTTGACGGTGGGTGGACTGGAGCGCCCGGATGGACGCCTCGGCCATCGACTCGCCCGTGTCGCGCGCCTGCCCATAGTTCATGGTCATCACATTGACTCCGGCCAGGTCGACGCCGGCCTCGATCATCTGCTGCACGGCGGTGGTGCCGTCTTCGGTCATCCCCGAGGGGATCACCGGCAGCGTCATCCATACGGCGAGCTCGTCACCGGATGCGCGTCGCTGCTGCTGCAGCTCGGCGATCGCGGCGGCGCGCCTCTCGCCCGCCTCGCGGTCGCTGAGGTTGATGCCTTCGACGTCGAGATCGATCGTGGTCAGGTCGTAACGGTCGACGACGGAGCCGTAGGCGGCAACCAACTCGTCGTGGTCGGTGCACACGGTCGCGAGTTCGTCGTTGAGCAGTCCGCCGAATGACACGGTGAAGTCAGCGCCCGCCTGGGAGAACCGCGCGAGGCGACGGTCAAGGTCGAGTGCCTGCGACGCCTCATCCATCGTGTATGCGGTGCCCCACGTGGGCAGGCACGGGTCGTCGCGATCGGCGACGATGAACGACAGCACGATGTCTTGGGCTGTCTGCGCGTCGACGTTCTCGAAGGCAAACGTGGGCGTTGCCGTGACATCGACGTATGCCGCGAACCAGGGCTCTTCCTGCGTCTCGGCCTGCGTCGCCACCCAGTCGGTGACGTGCGTGTAGCCGAAGACGCCGAGTCCGCTGGTCAGCAGAAGGGCGATGAGCGCTCGGAAGGGGCTGAGGCGTCGGCCGTCTCGCCAGAGGATGCTGGGGCGTGGTGCGGCGGCCATTATGCGTTGCTCCGTTCGGTGGTGCTCGAGGAGGTGCGTGCGCCGCGGGGGCTGACGACGTGGTCGGCCGTCGCGCGCGAGTGAGTCGGAACCGTCCCGTAGTACAGAACCGACTGCCAGTCGACGGCGACTTCCTGCTCGGCAGCGACGGGGGTCTTCGGGCGGCGCGGCGCGGCGTACAGCCAGTTCGTTGCGCCGTAGCCGAAGTCGACCAGTGAGGTGCCGAGGCCGATGTACGCGATCACCGCGTAGAGCGCGAGGAGAGCGTTGAAGCCGGCGAACGCAGCGTTGCCCCAGTTCTCGGCCTGTACGTCGCGCACGAGCGTCACGATCGAGAACACGATGATGGCGTACGGTGCGACCACGTAAAGGAACGGTGTCGCGGTGCGGTCGCGAACCTTCGGCGTGCGCGCGAACGGAATCTTCTTGCTGGTGATGGCCTGTTCGAGTGACTTGAGCACCCCGGCAAGGTTCACGGGTAGAAGGATGAGGTTGAAGCCGTAGATCCGGAACACGTCGGTTCGCTTGTAGCCGCTGTAGTGCAGATCGCTCGCCATGGCGAGGAAGTAGGGCAGAGCGGCGAGCAGGACGACGGGGGAGAGCAGACGGCTGTCGTAGGGGTAGGCCAAGAGGAAGACGAGCCCGAAGCTCGCCCAGGCAATCGACGACATGTAGTTGACGCGAAGCAGAATCTCGATGATGGAGACCCGTTCGCCGCGTGCGCGACGCTCACGCACCTGTCGGAAGTATTTCGGCAGGATGAGAAGACCGCCGTTCGCCCAGCGCCGCCGCTGAATGACGAGCGACCCGAAGTCAGGCGGGGTCGCCGAATAGCTCAAGCGCTCGGGGTAATTGGTGAGTGTCCACCCGTGGGTGCCGAGGTCGATACTCGACTCGGTGTCTTCGATGACCGTCCGGTCTTGAACGTACCGCTTGACGACAAATCCACCCGTCGTTTCCAGCTGAACGATGTCATCGAGGGCGCGTTTGCGAATCACCGCGTTGGCACCGACCCAGAACGTCGCGTTGTGGTGCGAGAAGCCCTGGTGGAGGATGTGCTGGATGTCGGTCGTCGCCGCCGCAAGTCGCTCGATGCGGGTTCGTGCGCCCCGGTACGACGAGTACGGCGTCTGCGTGACGGCGACCTGCGCGTTCTCGGGCTGCTCCATCGAGTGCACGAGCCGCACGCAGTAGTCGCGAAGGAGCATCGAGTCGGCGTCGAGCGTCAGGATGTAGTCGGGCTCGGGAACGACCAGATCGGCCTCGTGGGCGAAGGGCACCGCTCGCAGCACCGGTCCCTGCGGGGTCTGTTCGCGGGTGTAGGCCCCGCCCATGAGCCCGATGTAGGCGTTCAGGTTCATCGCCTTGTTGGCTTCGTGCGAGAGGGATGCGTACGCCTTGCGCTCGAAGCTCGTCACCTCGGCGGTGAACGTTCGGGCAAGTCGTCGCATCATGTGAACAGCCATCTCGCCGCTAATGCCGTGCTCACTCGAGCGGGCAGCGTCGAGTGCGTCTGCTGTGGCCGCGAACTCCGACCGGAGCCCGCCGAGCACCTGGTCCACGAAGAAGCGGTCGACGTGATCGGTCACGGTGTGCTGATCGATGCGCGCGTCGACCCAGTCGACGGCCCACCGGAAGTGCGTGATGAGCTGTTCGATCTCGGAATCGAGGATCGATTCGGGGCGCTCGACCTCCCACTCGAGCAGAGCGCTGCGGAAGCGCTCCGACGGCTCGCGAAGCGCGTCGTTGATCGCGGCGGGAATGGCGCGCGTTGCGTCGAGCCGGGCGAGCTTGTCCTCCTCCGTGGGGTTCGTCGGGTCGTCGATCAGCAGCACCACGCGCAGTTCGGGGTACTCCTGCAGCGCGGCGGACCACAGCGTCGTCGTCACGACGTCGGGCTCTTCGGCGTAAGACGGAACGAGCACTGTCATGGAGGTGGAGCGGTCGGCGAAGTGGCGGTCGAGTTCTGCGCGGGGGACGCGCACGTGTGCGGCGAACCGTTGCAGCGCTCCGTGGCGCGCGATCAGGTACATGAGTGCCGAGAACGTCAGGAAGGTGACGACGACGACGTAGGAGATCGCCTGAGTGGTGAACTCGAAGCTCTGGGTGCCGTTGTTCAGGAACTCGGCGATGACCGTGTACACGACGTACACGACCCAGAACACGATGGTCGCGACGATCGCGACGCGCGCCATGGCGATGCGGCGATCGCTCGGACGAGTGTGCACGATCGGGAGCGGCTCGGTGCGCTTTTCGGCGCCCCATTGGCGCTTTCGGGCAGGCAGGAAGGCAGGGGAAAGGGGGGTGGTGGGCACGGGTAACCTCATGCGCAGCTTCGCCAGTTCGGGTTCTGGCGAATTCGGGTGTTGCTACGCGTAGACGACAGTAGGCGGTCTAAGGAATCTTCGAAACCCCCAAACGGGGTACAAATGGTCCCCCAAAGGGCGGACAGTGGTGAATTGTGGGTAAACGGACTCCTGAAACGTCTCGCCGAGGGCCGAACGGGTCACTCGCGAGTCGGCAGAAAGGTGCCTACCGCACCTGCTTCTTGCTGCTGATGACGCCGGTGTCGAATCCCATGAGATGCAAACCGCCGTGGAACCGAGCGTGCTCGACCTTGATACAGCGATCCATGACGACGGTGAGCCCGCGAGCTTCGGCGTCGTACGCCGCTTCTTCGTTCCAAATGCCCAACTGCACCCAGATGGTGGGCGCGCCGATGGCCACGACGTCGTCGACGACAGAGGGAATGTCGCTCGCCTTGCGGAAGACATCAACGATGTCGGGTACCTCGGGCAACGAGGCAAGGTCCGGGTAGGCCTTCTGGCCCAGAATCTCGGTGGCGTTCGGGTTGACGAAGTACACCCGGTAGTCGCTCGACTGCAGCAGGTAGGTGCCGACGAAGTAGGACGAGCGTGCGGGGTTCGGTGAGGCACCAACGATCGCGATGCTCTGTGCGCGCCGAAGAATGCCAAGGCGCTCCTTGGCGCTGGGCCCCACCCACGTGCGCTGCGACTTGAGCCGCTTCGCAAGCGGCGAGCTGGCCGGGATGCTGCAGGTCAGTCCGTTCGCGAGCGTCACGGTTTCTGTCTCGGTCGCGGCGTTCGCTGTCGAGACGGCGCCATCCAGCGAAGCGGATGCCGGGGTGCTGACGTCGGTCATGGTCACGCCTCCTTCACGGCTGCGTTGAGTGCCTGATCGAGGTCGTAGATGATGTCCTCGACGTCTTCGATGCCAACGGACAAGCGCACCAGTCCCGGCCCGATGCCGGAGTCGGCAAGCTGCTGCTCGGTGAGCTGCGCGTGCGTCGTGGAGCCGGGGTGGATGATGAGCGTCTTCGCGTCGCCGATGTTCGCGAGGTGGCTGGCCAACTGCACGTTCTCGATGAGCCTCTCGCCCACAGCGCGACCGCCCTTGACATCGAAGCTGAACACCGAGCTCGGGCCGAGCGGCGTGTACTGCTGGGCCCGCTCGTAGTGACGGTGGGAGGGAAGCCCCGCCCAGCGCACCGTCTCGATGCGGGGGTCGGCCTCGAGCCACTGCGCGACCGCACGTGCGTTGTCGACGTGCGCCTGCATGCGGTACGGCAGCGTTTCGACGCCCTGCGCGAGCAGGAACGCCGAGTGCGGGGCGAGCGCCGGGCCGATGTCGCGCAGTTGCTCGGCGCGCAGGCGCGTGAGGAAGGCGTACTCGCCGAAGTTGCCGTACCAGGTGAGGCCGCCGTAGTGCGGCACGGTCTCTTCGAACAGCGGGAAGTTGTGGTTCGACCAGTCGAAGCGGCCCGACTCGACAACCACGCCGCCGAGGGTCGTGCCGTGGCCACCCAAGAACTTCGTGGCCGAGTGGGTCACGACGTCGGCGCCCCACTCGATCGGGCGGCAGAGGTACGGGGTCGCGATAGTCGAGTCGACGATGAACGGAATCTGGTGGGCGCGCGCCACGTCAGCCAGGGCCTCGAGATCGGCGATGTCGCCCGAGGGGTTCGCGATCGTCTCGGTGAACAGCACCTTCGTGCGGCCCGGGATGATCGCCGCCGCGTAATCCTCGGCCTGGTCGCTCGCGACGAAGGTCGTCTCGACACCGAAGCGGCGCAGCGTCACGTCGAGCTGGGTGATCGAGCCGCCGTAGAGGTTCGACGAGGCGACGACGTGGTCGCCGGCGCCAACGAGCGAGGCGAAGGTGATGAACTGCGCGCTCAGGCCGCTCGAGGTGGCGACGGCGCCGAGGCCGCCCTCGAGGCTCGCGATGCGCTCTTCGAAGCTCGCGACCGTCGGGTTCGCAAGGCGCGAGTAGATGTTGCCGTACTTCTGCAGGGCGAAGCGCGCGGCGGCGTCTTGCGCGTCGTCGAACACGAATGCGCTCGACTGGTAGATCGGCAGGGCGCGGGCGCCCGTCGCCGAGTCGGGAACGTTGCCCGCGTGCAGGGCACGCGTGCGGAAACCGTAATCGCGGTCGGCCATCCGGCAACGGTAATCGAGCGAGCCGCGCCGTCCCGCGTGCTCGCGTCACATTTCGTAAGCGCGCGGGGGCCGCTGTCGGCGTCGCGGGTGCTGCGCCGACCCGCGGGCGTGACGTATTGCAGGAAAACAGGCGCGGGTGCCGCGCTACTTCCGCGCATTGCGGGGGAGTGCGACGCTCATTTCCTGCAATACGTCACCAGCGGGCGGCCGAGTGGCGCGTGACCGAGTGGCGGCGCGGCCGGGCGGCGCGGCCGGGCGGCGCGGCCGGGCGGCACGGCGGCAGGGCGGATGCGCGAATCCGTCGACAGACGGAGGCGCGGTCGCGAGCATCCCCCTACCGTTGACCGCATGACCACCGCCGCCTCTGTCGCCAACGCCGCTGCCCCGACCCCTCGCAGCCGTCGCGCCGTCGCGCCCGACGTTGCCCGCGGCCTCGTGCTGATCGGCATCGCGCTCGCCAATGTGCCGTTCTTCCTCTACGGCACGGAGGTGGGGCTGATGTTTAAGCCGGTCACCGATGACTCGACCGACCAGTGGACGAACGCGCTCGTCGCAACCCTGTTCGACAACCGCAGCTACCCGCTGTTCGCCTTGCTGTTCGGCTACGGCATGACGCAGCTGCTCATGCGCGAGCACGCGCGCGGCACCGAGTGGCCCGACGCCCGGCGCCTGCTGTTGCGCCGCAACGCCTGGCTGATCGCGTTCGGCGCGGTGCACGGTTCGCTGCTGTTCTTCGGCGACGTCCTCGGAGCGTACGGATTGCTCGGCCTCGCGCTCGTGCTGCTCATTCGGGCAAGCGACAAGGTTCTCGCGATCGTGGGCTGGGTGACGTTCGGCCTGCTCGTGTTCATGACCGCGGCCGAGGGGCTCTCCGGGCTCTTGGGCGAGATCGGTGTGCCCATGTCGACGGGTGCACCGTTCGGGTCGTCAGAGGCCGACGCCTTCGGCTGGGCCGTCTTGCTGCGCGCGGCTGAGTGGTCTGTCTCGCTGGTGTCGCTGCCCTTCGGTGGCTTCGCCATCTTGCTGCCGCCCATGATTCTCGGCATCTGGCTCGCCCGCCGGCGGGTGCTCGAGAACCCCACGCCGCACCTGCGCCGCCTCGGCGTCGCCGCAGGCCTCGGCATCACGATCTCGGTGCTCGGCGCCCTGCCGATGGCGCTCGCCCTTCTCGGCGTCATCGAGCTCTCGATCTGGACCGAGCCCCTGGCCGCCATGCTGCACGGCACGACCGGCGTCATCGGCGCGGTGGGCTACGTCTCGCTCATCGCGATCCTCGCCGGTCGTCGCGAGACGCCCGGCCCGATCGCTCGCATCTTTGCCGCTCTCGGCCAGCGTTCCCTCAGCGGCTACCTCACCCAATCGGTGGTGTTCGTGATCGTGTTCGCGCCGTACACGCTCGGCCTCGGCGGCGAGCTCGGCATCGCCGAGGCGAGCCAGATCGCGGTGATCACCTGGCTCGGCACGCTGATCGCGGCGAACATCCTGGCCGCGGTCGACAAGCCGGGCCCGGCCGAATGGCTCTTGCGCGCGCTCGTCTACCGCTCACGCCGGCACGTCACCGTTTCGAGCCCGGACGGTTCGACGGCACCATCTGCGCAAGCATCGTGACCTTTCGCGAGGATGCCGCCCTCCACGATCGCGCGCGACGCCTTCTCGGGGCACGGCATACCGTATGGGCGGCAGCGACCGTCTCGGGCAGGGAGGTTCGGATCGCCGTCCACGGAACCACACGGGACGGCGACTTCGAAATCGGGTCCGTCTCGAAGGCGGTCACCGGGCTCCTCTATGCCGACGCCGTCGCACGAGGGGAGATCACCGGTGAGACACGTCTGGGCGACCTCTTGCCTCTCGGCAATGCGGGGGCAGCCGATGTGACGTTGGGCTCGCTCGCCGTTCACCGCTCCGGGCTTCCCCGCCTTCCCTCATCAGCTGACTCGTGGCGGAAGACGGTCGCGTTGTGGCGACACGGCTCGAACCCGTACGGCGAGAGTTTGGCCGAACTCGTTGAGCAAGCACGGCGCGAGCAGCCCGGCGCGCCGCGACCGCTCTACTCGAACTTCGGCTTCGAGTTGCTCGGCCACGCCATCGCCGCGGCGGCGCAGCTGTCATACGCCGAGCTGGTCGCCTCGCGCCTCACGAATCCGCTGGGGATGCACGGCAGCTATGTGCCGTCGAACGCCCACGAATTGCGGGGTACGGCCGTCGTCGGGACGAGCCGACGCGGAAAGCCGCGCGAACCCTGGACGGGCGAAGCACTTGCGCCCGCGGGCGGCATTCGGGCCACCATCGACGACATGGCGACCATGGTGTCGTCGATTCTTAGCGGCAACGCCCCCGGGCTGGGGGCTCTCGATCCGGTCGAAACGCTGGCCGGCGTGACCCGCATCGGTGCGGCCTGGCTCACGACACCTGTCCGTGGCCGCACGGTCACCTGGCACAACGGGGGTACGGGCGGGTTCCGCTCGTGGATCGGCATCGATCGGGCTGCTGTCACCGGGGCGGTCGTGATGACGGCGACGTCGCGGTCAGTTGACCGATGCGGCTTCGAACTCGTGAAGGACCTCAACGCGCGCTAATCGAGAGGCGCACCCCGCCGCGGCTACACCCAACTCGGAAGCCAGTACCGCCAGCTGAGTTGATCGATCGGCAACGGTAGGCCCATCCACAGCGGCAGGAAGAACGCGCTCACCGCGATCGCCAACGCTCCCAGCACGATGACCGCCACGCGCCCGCCCCGCTCGAGAATTCCGCCGACGATCATCGTCAACCCGATCACCAAGAACGGCACGAGCACGATCGTGTAGAAGAAGAACATCGTGCGCTCGGGGTAGAGCAGCCACGGCAGCCAGCCAGCGGCGACGCCCGTCAGCACGATCGCGGCGGCGAGGCCGTCGTGAGCGCGATGGATGCGCGTGCGGGCGAACGCGCATCCGATCGCGATCAAAATGATCGCCGCCCACGCGAGCCACCAGATCAGCGGATTCGGAATGCCGCTGATCGCCACCACCGTGCCGTCGTCGAATGCCTCGTAGTGCATATAGGTGGGCCGGCTCAGCAGCGGCCAGAGCGCCGCCGGCGCTTCGTACGAGTGCTCGCTGGTGACGCCCACGTGGTACTCGTACACCTCGCGTTGGTAGTCGGCGAGCGCGACGAGGGCGTTGTCGTCGCGGCCGCGGCCCCACCCGCCGCTCGTGGTGAGCCAGCCCGCCCAGGTCAGCAGGTGCGTCGCGGCGGCGACGGGCACGGTCAGCGCGAACGACACCGGCCCCTGCAGTAGCACCCCGCCCGACAGCCAGAAGGGCACGCCCGCGCGGCGCCGGTCGATTGCGTCGAGGGCGACGCTCAGCAGCGCGAACGCGGCGAACAAGTACAGGGCGCTCCACTTGATTGACGCGGCCAGGCCGAACGTCGCCCCGAAGGCGATCAGCCACGGCCGCGCCCCAATCGCGGGGCCCCAATCGTCGCGCGCGCGCCGATTCGGGGGCGGATGCTCGACGTCGTCACGCCCGCTTCTCGCGACCCGCTTCGCCAGCTGCGCGCGGTAGTCGGCGCGATCTTTCACGAGCATGATCACCGCCGCGACCACGGTGACCGCGAGTAGGCCATCGAGCAGGGCAACGCGGCTCATCACGATGGCGTTGCCGTCGATGGCGATGAGGCCACCCGCGACCATGCTGAGGGTGAAGTTCTTCAGCAGCAGGTGCGCGAGCACCATGACAAGGGCCACGAGCGCGATGCCGGCGAGCGCCGTCGAGAGCCGCCAGCCGACCGGGTTCGCCGTGCCGACCGCCGCGAGGCCCGCGGCGATCAGCCACTTGCCGAACGGCGGATGCGCGACAAACGCGCCATCAGCATCCGGCCGGGTGAGCGCCCCCGATTCGAACTGCGCGTCGGCGTCGTCGGGCCAGCGGCCCTCGTATCCGTAGGCGAGCAGGGAGGCCGCGTCTTTGACGTAGTAGGTCTCGTCGAAGACGAGGGTGGCGGGGCTGTCGAGGCCGATGAGGCGTGTGGCGGCGGCCACGCCGATGATCGCGGCGGGCACTCCGATGCGCACGGCGCGGGGGATGCGCGTGGCCGCGCGATCGACGGCGGCTGCGGCCCGCTCGGGCGTCGGCAGCAGCCGGGGCATCGCGCTCGGCTCGGTCACGCGCTCATGCTAACCGGGGCTCACGTGTCAGAGTGGGCGGGTGATCGTGCTCGCCGCCACCCCCATCGGCAACCTCGGCGACGCCAGTCGGCGCCTCATCGAGGTGCTCGAGGCGGCTCCGGTCGTGGCGGCCGAAGACACGCGCACGGCCGTGCACTTGCTGCGCTCGCTCGGGGTCGAGAACCGGCCGCGGCTGATCGCGTTGCACGAGCACAACGAGCGCGCGGCGTCGGCCGAGCTCGTCGAGCTGGCGCGCGACGCCGACCTCGTCGTACTCACCGACGCGGGCATGCCGAGCGTCAGCGACCCCGGTTACGTGCTCGTCGAGGCGGCGATCGCGGCGGGCGTCGATGTGACCGCGATCCCGGGGCCGAGCGCCGTCTTGACCGCCCTCGTCTTGAGCGGGCTGCCGACCGACCGCTTCGCGTTCGACGGCTTCGTTCCGCGCAAGGGGCGCGTCGCGTGGGCGAAGGGGCTCGCCGCCGAGCAGCGCACCGTCATCGTGTTTGAGGCCCCGCACCGCATTGGTGCGTCGCTTGCCGACCTCGCCGAGGGCTTCGGGCCCGATCGCCGCGCCGCCGTCTGCCGTGAGCTGACGAAGAAGTTTGAGGAGGTCGCCCGCGGCACGCTCGCCGAGCTGGCCGAGCGTTTCGCCGATGGCACGCGGGGCGAGCTGGTCATCGTGATCGACGGGGCGCCGGCGCTTTCCGCCGACCTGCCGAGCGCGGTCGCCGAAGTGTTGGCCCGCGTCGAGGCGGGGGAGCGGCTGAAGGCAGCGGCCGCCGATGTCGGCGCCGCGACCGGGCTCGGCACGCGAGAGCTGTACGAGGCGGCGCTCGCTGCCCGCCGCGGCTAGCGCGCCGCGATTAGCGACGTGCGCCGCGGGCGGTGCAGCCTCGCCGACGCCCGGTGGCTACTCGCAGCTGTCGGCGAGCAGCAGGCGCACCGGGGCGCTCAGCGTCTGCGAGTCGGTCGTGATGTCGACCACCTCGAGCAGGGCCTCGGCGCTGCCGGTGCGCTCGATCGCGATGACGACGTAGCCGGCGTCGTCGCGCTCAAGCACCGTGCCGTCGAGCTCGGTGATCGTCGCACCCTCGGCCTGGCGGTCGCGGCGGTCGCCGCCAAAGAGCACGGGCTCGGGGTCGCCATCGCCGTCGTACGCCTCGAACCAGGTGTCGACGACGGTGGCTCCGGTGACCTCTTGCGCGTCGATCGACTCGAGCGTGATGGGCTCGTTGCTCGTGTTGACGAGACCGAAGGCGGCGCTCGCGACGCGACCCTCGGGCGTGACCTGGCAACCTTCGAGGCCTTCTGCGAGCACCGAGCCGGGGGAACAGGCCGAGACGAGCGCGACGCTCGCGAGAATCGTGACGAGGGCGCGCATCCGCATGTCTTGAACCTACCGAAGCTGTGTCAGTGTGCGCCGACACAAGGGCGCGCCGAAATGAGCTTGCCGCGAGGGGTGTCTCGGCGCAAACCCTTGTCTCGGCGGCTACGCGCCCCAGCCGTGCGCGGCGAGGAAGGCGGCGCACTCGGACGTCCAGCGCTCGGGGTCGCCCGAACCCTCGGCGAGGCCCAGCCCGTGCCGGCCCGTCGGGTAGACGTGCAGCGCGTGCGGCACCTCGTGCTTCGCGAGCGCCGTGGCCAGCAGGTACGCGTGCTCAACCGGCACCAGCTCGTCATCGGCGGTGTGCCAGACGAACGTCGGCGGCATGGCGGGCGTCACGAGCTTCTCGACCGAGACCGCGCGCCGCTGCCACGGCCACGGGCGCGGGCCCAGCAGGTTCTGACGCGAGCCGGCGTGCGTCGGCGTCAGCATCGATACCACCGGGTAGCCGAGCACGGCCAGGTCGACGAGTCCGGTCGCGGCGGCGTGGCCGGCGAGGTGACCGCCCGCCGAGAAGCCGAGCACGCCGACGCGGCGGGCGCCCGCCTGCCGCACGTCCGCGATGTGGGTGCGCACTGCATCCAGGGGGCCGGGGTGGCGGGTGGCGACGGGGTAGCGCAGCACGCTGGTCGCGACGCCGAGGGTCTCAAGCCACGCAGCGACCGGCTCAGCTTCGTGCGGGGCGTGCCGCGCGTAGCCTCCGCCGGGCAGCACGACGATGTGGTCGGGGACGCTCGATTCGGTCACTCCGGCAGTATGCCGCTCGCTCGGACTGGCCAGTATCGCCTCCGGCGGGTGGCTGGCAATCGTTGAGACAAGGGTCTGCGCTGAAAGAAGGCTGGCGTGGGCATCGTCTCGCCGCGAACCCTTGTTTCGGCGCCCCCTGCCGCGGATCGCGGGCGGCGCTTGTGCGCCGCATCGCAAACCCCGCGGGCGGCGGATGCGCGGGGCCGCGCACCTAGAATGGGCTCACCATGGCAGCCCCCTCTTTCTCGGTCACCACCCCGATCTTCTACGTCAACGACGCGCCCCACATCGGGCACGCCTACACGGAGGTCGCGGCCGACGTGCTCGCCCGCTGGAACCGCCAGTGCGGAGTCGACACCTGGTCGCTGACGGGCACCGACGAGCACGGTCAGAAGATCTTGCGCACCGCGGTCGCGAACGACGTCACCCCGAAGGAGTGGGCCGACAAGCTCGTCGCGGACGCGTGGATTCCGCTGCTGCAGACGATCGACATCGCGAACGACGACTTCATCCGCACGACCGAGGAGCGCCACGAGAGCGTCGTGCAGGCCTTCCTGCAGAAGCTGTACGACGACGACTACATCTACTTCGGCGAGTACGAGGGCTACTACTGCGTCGGCTGCGAGGAGTACAAGCAGACCGACGACCTCGCGCAGGGCGCCGGTGAGTTCGAGGGGCAATACGTCTGCCCCATTCACGGCCGCCCCGTCGAGGTACTCAAAGAGGCGAACTACTTCTTCCGCATGAGCGCCTTCGGCGACCGGCTGCTCGAACTTTATGAGACGCAGCCCGACTTCATTCAGCCCGACAGCCTGCGCAACGAAATTGTGTCGTTCGTGCGCCGCGGCCTCGACGACCTGTCGATCTCGAGGCAGAGCTTTGACTGGGGCGTGCGCGTTCCGTGGGACGACAAGCACGTCTTCTACGTCTGGTTCGACGCGCTGATCAACTACATTTCGGCACTCGGATGGCGTGCCGACGAGCCGGGCGAGCTGTTTCAGAAGTTCTGGCCGTCGAACCACATCGTCGGCAAAGACATCGCCCGTTTCCACGCCGTGATCTGGCCCGCCATGCTCATGGCGGCAGGCCTACCGACACCGCGCCGAGTCTTCGGCCACGGCTGGCTGCTCGTCGGCGGCGAGAAGATGTCGAAGTCGAAGCTCACCGGCATCGCCCCCGAGCAGATCACCGACGTCTTCGGCTCTGACGCGTTCCGCTACTACTTCCTCCGCGCGATCTCGTTCGGCCAAGACGGCTCGTTCTCGTGGGAGGACCTCGCCGCCCGCTACCAGGCCGAACTCGCCAACGGCTTCGGCAACCTCGCCTCCCGCGTCGTCGCGATGGTCGGCCGCTACTGTGACGGGCGCCTGCCCGCCGCGAGCGACGTCACCGATGCGGATGCGCGCATCCATTCAGTCGTGGAATCGGCGGTCGAGCGTGCCACCGCCGCGATGGACCGCTTCGCGATCCACGAGGCAATCGCGGCGATCTGGACGGTCGTCGACGAACTCAACGGCTACCTCACCGAGCAGGAGCCGTGGAAGGTCGCGAAGGACGAGTCGCAGACGGCGCGCCTGCACACGATTCTCGCGACCGCGGCCGAGGGCCTGCGCGCCCTGTCGGTGCTGCTCGCGCCGGTCATGCCGAAGTCGACCGCGCTGCTGTGGACGGCCCTCGGCGCCGACGCCGCGATCGGCCCGCTCGCCGAGCAGCGGATTGACCAGGTCGCCACTTGGGGGCAGCTGCCGGAGGGCGCCGAGGTCTCGGCGCTGCCGCCGCTCTTCCCGCGCATCGAGGTCGACCAGCTCGGTTAGTGCGATGCTCGGTCGATGAGTGACGCGACGTTCCTCGAGCGTGTGGCGCATATCCGCGCTGCGTTCTGGGAGTGGGACCCAATCGGGGTGTCCGATTACCGCGCGGCCAACGACGACGAGTACGACCACTACGTCGGGCGTTATCTCGGGCGGCGCGCGGACGGGGCGTCGGTCGAGGTTGCGGCCCGTGATGCGGCGGCACTGCTGCAGTGCTTGACCGAACTCGACAGTGTCGACCCCGAGCATCTGGTCGCTCTGCTTGAGGCCGCCGAGAGGCCGTGACGTAGTGCAGGAATCGAGCAACCCCGCGGGACTTCCACCCCTAACTTTTCGCGGGTGGCGTCCCGCTTTTCCTGCAATACGTCACGTGCGGCGGCGTGCGGCGGGGGCAAAGCTGACGCTGCACGGCGTGCGGACGGGGCGCTAGGTGCGGCAGTGCGCGATCCCGCGGACAACTTCTCAGGAGTAAACCGCTGTCGCGCCCCGGGCTCCGCGACATTTCGGGCCGGAGCATTGGTTTACTCCTGAGAAGTTGTCCGCCCGGTCGAGACGACCGCGTGGGGGAGGCTCGCCAGCTCGGTGAGCTCGGGGCAGGGCGGCCGGCCCGAGCGCAACCCCCAGCGGGGGCCGTGCACCGGTCAGTAGACTCGCCTGCGCGGTCGGGGCTCTCGACCGGGGAAGCGAGCAGTTCATGACCGACGCGATCGACGCACACATCCGCAAGCGGGCGGCCATGGAAGACACGAGCCGCGACCTGGCCTACCCGCCGTCGCCGGAAGCCCTGGTCGTGCCCGTCTACGACAACCACACGCACCTCGAGATCGCCGACGGCGAGAACCCGCTGCACTACCGCGAGCACCTCGACCGGGCGAGCGCTGTCGGCGTGCGCGGCGTCGTGCAGGTCGGCACCGACGTGCTCACCAGCCAGTGGTCCGCGGCGGTCGCCGAGCGCGAACCGCGCGTTCTCGCGGCGGTCGCGATCCACCCGAACGAGGCCCCCAAGCTGGATGCCCGCGGCGAGCTCGACGACGCTTTGGCTGCCATTGACGCCCTCGCCTCGCAACCCCGCGTGGTCGCCATCGGCGAGACGGGCCTCGACTACTTCCGCACCGACGGCGGCGGACGCGACGCGCAGTTGCGCGCCTTCGAGGCGCACATCGAGTTCGCAAAGCAGCACAATCTGGCTCTGCAGATTCACGACCGCGACGCGCACGAAGACGTGGTGGCGACCCTGCTGCGGGTGGGCGCGCCCGAACGCACGGTCTTCCACTGCTTCTCGGGCGACGTCGAATTGGCGTCGATCCTCGCCGAGCGCGGCTGGTTCGCGTCGTTCGCGGGCACCGTCACGTTCAAGAACGCCCGCAATCTGCGCGACGCGCTCGAGATCTTGCCGCGCTCGCTGCTGCTCGTCGAGTCGGATGCCCCGTTCCTCACCCCGCACCCGCACCGCGGCCGCCCCAACGGCCCGTACCTGTTGCCGTGGACGGTGCGCGCCATGGCCGACACGATCGGCACCGATGCGTCGATGCTCGCCGCCCAGCTCAGCTCGAACACCGAGAACGTCTACGGTCACTGGGACGACCACCCGGTGATCGCCCCCGGCGACCCGTGGGCTGACCGCCCCGAGGAGGGCGACGCGGCCCCCGCGCACCACGACATTCCGGGCGACCCGCACGACTTCACGCCGTCGGCGCCCGAGCCCCAGCACGACGCCCCGGGCGATCACTGACGTGGCAGCGCTGCTCGGCCCGGCCGAGGTGCGCGACCTGGCCGAGTTGCTCGGCGTCGCGCCGACGAAGAAGCTCGGCCAGAACTTCGTGCACGACGGCAACACGGTGCGCCGCATCGTGCAGGCCGCGAAGCTCGCCCCCGGCGAGACGGTGCTCGAGGTGGGCCCGGGCCTCGGCTCGCTGACCCTCGGGCTGCTCGACGCGGGCCACCCGGTGGTCGCGGTCGAGATCGACCGGCGCCTGGCCGCGCAGCTACCCGTCACGGTCGGCGAGCTGCAGCCGGGCGCCGACCTCACGGTGGTCACCGCTGATGCGATGACCGTTGACGCGGCCGCGCTTTCCGCGCCCGACGCAGCCCCGAGCATCCCGAGCGCTCTGGTCGCGAACCTGCCGTACAACATCAGCGTTCCGGTGCTGCTGCACCTGCTGGCCGCCCTGCCGTCGATTGAGCGCGTGCTCGTGATGGTGCAGGCCGAGGTCGGCCACCGCATCGCCGCGGCGCCGGGGTCGAAGATTTATGGCAGCCCGAGCGTGAAGGCCGCCTGGTACGGCGACTGGCGGGTCGCCGGCACGATCAGCCGGCAGGTGTTTTGGCCGGTCCCGAACGTCGACAGTGTGATCGTCGGGATGCACGGACGTCGCGTCCCCGGCGACGAGGTCCTGCGCCAGCGCACCTTCCAGCTCGTCGATGCCGCGTTCGGGCAGCGTCGCAAGATGCTGCGTCAGGCGCTCGCCGAGGTCTTCGGTTCGTCGGCTGAGGCGACGGCGGCGCTCGAGGCCGCGGGCGTCGACCCGACGGCGCGCGGCGAGCAGCTCGACCTCGACGCGTTCCTCGCGATCGCTCGGCTCGGGCAGTAGTCGTGAGCGCCCTCGCGCCGCAGGGCCCCGGCCCGTCTGGCGGCCGGGGTGCTCCCGGCGGCGGCCCGGGCGGCGGCCCGAGCGGCGGGCTGGGCGCGCCCGCGCGAGGCGTCCTCGGGTGGGTGGACGCGCATCCGGCCCCACCAATCGTTCTGGCGATCGGCGCGGGCTTCACGGTCGGTGCGCTGGTGCCCGAGGTGGGCGAGACCCCCGATGCCGTGCCGTTCGCGCTCATCGCGCTCGCCATCGCCTTGACGCTTGCCGGCGTTCCGCTTGCGGCGGTGGGCCGCACCGTGCTCGACAAGCGCTTCACCTCGGCGCTGCTGTTGCTGTCGGTGTTTCTCGGCCCGCTGCTCGCCTTCGTGCTGAGCCGCGTACTGATTCGCGACCCTGACCTGCAGCTGGGGCTGCTGTTGCTGCTGCTCGCGCCCGGCGTGGGGCTCATCGTGGGCATCGTGCGGCGTGCGGGCGGCGACGCCGAAGCGCTCTTCGCCTCGGCGCCGGTGCTGTTGCTCGTGCAGGCGGTCACCGTGCCCGGTCTGCTGATTCTGTTTACCCTCGCCGACGACTTTCTCGCGCTCGACCTGTCGGGCCTGCCGCCCGTGATTCTCGCGACGATCATCGCGCCGACCGCCCTCATCGTCACGTTGCAGCTCGTCGGCGAGCGTGTCGGCCCCGTGCGCTCCGGGCTGCGCGTCGCCACCGGCTTCACGGTGCCGGCGACGGCGCTCGCGGTCGGCACCATGGCCGCCGTGTTTACGCCCCGCGCGATGGAGCGCATCGAGCTGCTGCCCGCCGTCGCCCCGCTGTTCGGCGTCTACCTGATCGTCATGACGCCGCTCGGAATCCTCGTCGGCACCGCCTTCAGCCTGTCGATCGGCGGCGTGCGCTCGCTGACCTTCGCGGGTGCTGCCCGCAACGGCCTGCTGGTGCTGCCCATCGCCGCCGCCTTCGAGGACGGCTTCGAGCTCGTGCCGCTCGTCGTCGTGCTCGGCATGGCGATCGAAGTGATCGGCCTCGGCGTCTATCGGCTGCTGGTGCCGAGTCTCACGCAGCAGAGCCGCGGGGCGTACTCGCGCGACTGAACGCTGGCCGCGCTAGCGTCCCGTGCGCCGCAGCAGCGTCAGTACTTCGACGTGCGTCGTCTGCGGAAACATGTCGACGACCCGCGCCCGCTCCACCCGATACCCGGGCATCGCGGCGAGGTCGCGCGCGAGCGTATCGGGGTTGCAGCTCGAGTACACGACCGTCTCGGGCCCGCGCTCGGCGAGCAGGGTCGCGAGCGGCTCGCCCAGGCCGCGCCGCGGCGGGTTGACGACGACGAGTTCGGGCAACGCCGCTTCCTGACGCGCCCACTCAAGCGCATCATCGGCAACGAATCGGATGCGCGCCCGGTCGTCGTCGCGCCTGTACCGCGCGTCGCGCGCGAGTTCCGCACTCGCCACGGCGTCGCGCGACACCTCGACCCCCACGACCTGACGCCCCGACCCCGGAGCCCCGGCAGCGTGCAGCGCAAAGCCTCCGACCCCGCAGTACAGGTCGGCGACACTCGCAGGCCCCACCTCGTCAACCCACGCCGCCGCCTGCCGGTACAGCTCGCCCGCGACGGCGGTGTTGGTCTGCACGAACGACTGCGGCAGCGCGGCCAGCTCGACGTCGCCGACGCGCATCGGCAGCGCCCGCGCCGGGGTGAGCACGTGCTCTACTTCACCTTCGAGCACGGCCTTGTGCTCGGGCAGCAGGTTCACGGTGACGACGTGGGCGGCGGGCACGGCCGTGAGCAGCGCCGGCAGCTGGCGTCGCACGCGCTCCAGCCCGTCGGCTGTGCGGGTGACGAAGCGCACCATGAGGAGGCCGTCCGCCCCGAGGGTCAGGATGACGTTCTTCAGCTCACCGCGCCGCTCAGGAACGGAGTACGGGGTGAGGCCCGCGGTCGTAATGAAGGCGGCGATCGCGGGCAGAGCATCCAGGATCGGGGCGGCGATGACTCCGCAGCGCCGCAGGTCGACGCCGCGGCGCTGGCCGTCGAGGATTCCGAGGGTGGGGGCGGCGACCGTGCCGCCGACAACCATCTTCGCCTTCGCGCGGAACCCGCTCTCGACGCTCGCGACCGGCTCGCCCCAGACCGCAGCGGCGGGGCCGGCGAGGTGCGGGGCGAGCAGACCCTCAACCCGCGCCTGCTTCTCGGCGAGCTGCGCCGCGTACGGTACGCCCATGAGCGTGCACGAACGGCAGAGCCCCGCGTCGAAGTAGTCGCACTGCACGGGCTCGAGGCTACCGGCGCGCCTGTGCGCTGGGCGTGCGCGAGCCGAGAATGCCTGCCCTAGGGTGGAGCGCATGAGCGTTGCCGCAGGCCCCCGCGTCGTCCACGCGAAGGCGCCTGGCAAGATCAACGTCTTCATGCGCGTCGGTGCGCTGCAAGACGACGGCTACCACGACGTCGCCACCGCCTACCAGGCCGTGTCGCTGTACGAAGAGGTCGCGGCGACCGAGGCCGACGACTTCTCGGTGCGCTTCACCGGCCCGATCGACACGAGCGGCTTGCCGACCGATGGCTCGAATCTCGCCATCAAGGCGGCCCGTCTGCTCGCCCGCACGACCGACTACCGCGGCGGCGTGCATCTCGAGATCGCGAAGCACGTGCCGATCGCCGGCGGCATGGGCGGCGGCTCGGCTGACGCCGCGGCCACGCTCGTCGCCTGCGACCACCTGTGGGGCACGGGCCTTGCCCGCGACGACCTGCACGAGCTCGCCGCAGAGCTCGGCGCCGATGTGCCGTTCGCCCTCATGGGCGGCACCGCCGTCGGCACGGGCCGAGGTGACGAGCTGTCGCCCGCGCTCGCGAAGGGCACCTTTCACTGGCTGCTCGTGCTCGCCGACGGGGGCCTCTCGACGCCCGAGGTGTACGCCGAACTCGACCGCCACCGCGAGCGGCACGTGACCGACATCGCCCCGGCGCCCTCGCAGCCGACCGTCGACATCGAGGTGCTGCAGGCGTTGCGTGCGGGGGACGCCCAGCAGCTCGCCGAGTACCTGCACAACGACCTGCAGGCGCCCGCGCTGCACCTGCAGCCCGAGCTGGCTGACGTGCTCGAGGCGGGCGAAGTCGCCGGAGCGCTCGCCGCCCTCGTGTCGGGGTCAGGCCCGACCGTGGCGTTCCTGGTGGCCGACGCCGATCAGGCCCTCGACCTGCAGGTCAGTCTGAGTGCGGGCGGTCACCGGGTTCTGCGGGCGACGGGTCCTGTGCACGGGGCTCGGATCGTCGCGGGCTGAGCCCGATCAGGCTGAGCAGGATCATTCCGCCGGCGCCGACGACGAGCGCGATGTCGGCGATGTTGCCGACAAAGAAGCCGAAGTAGTCGATGAAGTCGACGATCTCGCCGCGGGCAAACGCCGGCTCGCGGAAGAGCCGGTCGCCCAGGTGGCTGATCGCCCCGCCGAACATGGCGCCCACCGCGATCGCCCAGCGGGCGCTCGAGATGCGGGCGACGAACACCGCAAGGCCCACGACGGCGAGCGCAGCCACGATCGTGAGAATCCACGTGTACTCGCGGCCGATGCCGAACGCGGCGCCCGGGTTGTAGACGAGGCGCCACTGAATCCACTCGCCGATGACGGGTACGCCCACGCCCAGCGTCAGTTCGGTTTCGGCCCAGAACTTCGTCGCCTGGTCGAGCAAGATGATGCCCGCCGCCCAGAACAGGGTCCAGGGCAGGATGCGGCGGATGCGCTTAACCTCTGCGGTCGTCACGGGCGCGGAGGTTTCAGCGTCAGACATGCCTCCCATTCTGCCGCGTCTAGGCTCGACGTAATGGCCCACCTCCTGGGAGCCGAGCAGCTCCGCGTCGAATACCCCACCCGTGTCGTCCTTGACGGCGTCACCGTCGGCATCGGCGACGGCGATCGCATTGGCGTCGTCGGCCGCAACGGCGACGGCAAGTCGACGCTGTTGCGCATCCTCGCCGGTAAGCAAGAACCGGATGCCGGCCGCGTCACCCGCCGCCGCGGGGTGACCCTCGGCATGCTCGATCAGGCCGACGCGCTCGCGACCGGGCAGACCGTGCTCGCGACGATCGTGGGCGATCGCGCCGAGCACGAATGGGCGGGGGATGCGCGTGTGCGCGACGTTCTCGCCGGTCTCGTCCCCGACATCCCCGGTGACACTCTCGTCGACGATCTGTCGGGCGGGCAGCGCCGCCGCGTGGCGCTCGCTGCGCTGCTCAGCCGCGACTGGGACATCGTCGTGCTTGACGAGCCCACCAACCACCTCGACATCGGCGGCGTCGCGTGGCTCGCCGAGCACCTGAAGCGGCGCTGGCCGCGCGGCCAGGGCGCGCTCGTCGTCGTGACACACGACCGGTGGTTCCTCGACGAGGTGAGCGAGAACACGTGGGAGGTGCACGACCAGATCGTCGAGCCTTTCGAGGGCGGCTACGCGGCCTACGTGCTGCAGCGCATGGAGCGCGACCGCCAGGCCGCCACCGTCGAGGCGAAGCGCCAGAACCTCATGAAGAAAGAGCTGGCGTGGCTGCGCCGGGGCGCCCCGGCCCGCACGGCGAAGCCCAAGTTCCGCATCGAGGCCGCCAACGCGCTGATCGCCGACGTGCCGCCGCTGCGCAACACCGTCGAGCTGACCCAGATGGCGACGACGCGCCTCGGCAAAGACGTCATCGACCTCATCGACGTGAGCGTCGCGTACGACGGTGCCACGATCATCCGCGATGTCGAGTGGCTGATCGCGCCGGGCGAGCGCACCGGCATCCTCGGCGTGAACGGCGCCGGCAAGTCGACGCTGCTGAAGCTCATCGACGGCACGCTGCAGCCGACAAGCGGGCGCGTGAAGCGCGGCAAGACGGTCGTCGTCGCGACCCTCGACCAGCAACTCGCCGACCTCTCGTCGGTGGCGCACGAGCGCGTGTCGGCCGTCATCGCGTCGAAGCGCACCAGCTATGTGGCGGGCGGCAAAGAGCTGACCCCCGGCCAGCTGCTCGAGCGGCTCGGATTCACGTCGGCGCAGCTGTCGACCCCGGTCAAAGACCTCAGCGGAGGCCAGAAGCGGCGACTGCAGCTGCTGATGATCCTGCTCGACGAGCCGAACGTGCTCATCATGGATGAGCCCACCAACGACCTCGACACCGACATGCTCGCCGCCATCGAAGATCTGCTCGACTCGTGGCCCGGCACCCTCATCGTCGTCTCGCACGACCGCTACCTGCTCGAGCGGGTCACCGACCAGCAATACGCGATCCTGCCCGGCCCCGACGGAGCCGGACGCCTGCGCCACCTCCCCGGCGGCGTCGACGAGTATCTGCGGCTGGCGGCGCAACTCGCCGCCCCGACCGGCGGGCAGGATGCGGGGCGCGCGACGGTCGCGTCGGTGTCCGGCGCGCAGTCTGGCGCCGGGTCCGCAGGCGCTGGGTCGGGCGGCGGCGGCTCGGCCGCCTCGGGCGCTGGAGCCTCCGCGGGTGGGCCGGCCGCAGCATCCGCCCCTGCACTCGGCGGAGCCGAGCGTCGAGCCGCCGAGAAGGAGCTCGCCGCGATCGACCGGAAGCTCGCCAAACTGCAGGGCCGCGTCGACGAGCTGCATGTGGCACTCGCCGAGCACGACGTCAGCGACTACGCGGGTATCGGCGCGCTGCACGAGACGCTCCGCGAGGTGGAGGCCGAGCGCGACGAACTCGAGACCCGCTGGCTCGAGCTGGGCGAGCTGCTCGCCTGACCCGAGCGCCGTCCGGCCCGTCGGCCCCGCCTGACCCGCGCGCCGGCCCGCCCGGCCCGCCCGGCCCGCCGGCCCGTCACTGAGACAAGGGTTTGCGCCGAAACGAGCCCGCTCACGCCGTTGTCTCGACGTGAACCCTTGTTTAGGCGCCGGGCGCGACACAACCCTGCACCCGATGCGCCACGGCTCGGCGAACTACCGCGTCATGCCGATCAGCAGGTCGACACGGAAGCCCGCCTTCGTGCGCACGAGTCCCACGGGGATGCGCGGCTTGTCGCCCCGGTCGTCGAGCCGCCGCACAGCGTCGTCGTAGACGCCTTCGAAGCCGCGCGGCACGCGCCCGACGACTCCGGTGACGCTGCGGCCCGAGAAGAGGCGCACCTCGATGGGGGCGTCGACGCGTTCCTGGTCGAGGGAGCGCGCGGGTGTCGCCGTCACGAGCGAGTCGAGGTCGTCGCCGACCTCGTCCCAGAGCGTGGCGAGCACCTCCTGGTGGGGGTCGCTCGCGGCGAGCCGCATCGTCAGCTCGCGTTTCTTGGGCACCAGGTCGTAGTCGTAGTCCTCGAACTTGGCGGCGCCGCGATCGTTTTTCGGCAGCTCGGCGTCGGGGTGGGATGCGCGCCGCCAGAAAGCCATGCGGCGATGCTACCCAGCGTGGTCGGGTGCCGCGTCGACGGCCGGGGTGCGCGCTGGCGCGCTCGCGCCCGACTGGGCCTCGTGACCCGACTCGACTTCCGTGGCCAGCGCGCTCGCGCCCGCCGCACCCGGCTCAACCACCTCGACCCGCCGCGGATACAGCGCGACCGCGAGCCCCAACCCGATCGCCGCGCCGACGAGCTGCGCGGCGATGAAGCCGGGAGCGCTGGCGGGCGCGATTCCTGCGAAGGTGTCTGAGAGCATCCGCCCGAGGGTGATGGCGGGGTTCGCGAAGCTGGTCGACGCGGTGAAGAAGTAGGCCGAGCCGATGTAGGCGCCGACGGCGGGGGCGACGAGCGCGAGGCGCTGGGTGCGCACCAGCGCGAGAATGACGAGCACGAGCCCCGCCGCCGCCACCACTTCGGCGAGCAGCGTGTTCGGAGCGACACGTTGCGTCTCGCTGATGCTGATGGCGGGCGCCGCGAACATCAGGTTCGCGAGAATCGCACCGGATGCGCATCCCGCGATCTGCGCGGAGACGTACGCGGGTGCATCCCGCCAGGCGAGGCCGCGGGTGGCGGCGATCACGAGGGTGACAGCGGGGTTGAAGTGGGCTCCGCCGACCGGGCCGAACACGACGATCAGCACGGTCAAGCCGAAGGCGGTCGAGACGGCGTTGATGAGCAGTTGCACTCCGACGTCGGAGGTCAGCTGCGTCGCCATGATGCCCGAGCCGACGACGATCGCGGCGAGCAGCGCACTGCCGAGAAACTCGGCGAGGCTGCGCTGGGCGAGGGTGGGGTCGCTGGTCATGGGCGGGCTCGGATCCTCAGGCGCTAGGGCGTTCAGGTTCAGGCGTTTGAGCGCTCAGACGGTGCGCAGCAGCGACGACACGGCGTCGAGCGAGCCGGGTGTGAGGCGGTAATAAGCCCAGGTGCCGCGCTTCTCGCGCTCGAGGTAGCCGGCCTCGACGAGCACCTTCAGGTGGTGCGAGACGGTGGGCTGCGAGAGGCCGAGCGGTTCGGTCAGGTCACACACGCAGGCTTCGGCGCCTTCGCTGGCGGCGACCATCGAGATGAGGCGCAGACGCGCCGGGTCGGCGAGAGCCTTGAGCGAGCGGGCGAGCAGTTCGGCGTTCTCGGCGCTGATGGACTCGCGCGTGACGTTCGTGCAGCACGCCGAGACGTCGGTGATCGGAATCATGGTCGCGCTGGTCATGTGAGCTCCTCGTTTACCCGCCGTTCACCCTGACCGGCTGAGATTGACAGCGGTCGATGTTTCGACTGTACTCGACGTATCGATACGCGTCGATATTAGCCCGCCCCGAGCATCCAGGAGCCACCCCATGACCGACACCGCCGCCGAGAAGCCCACTGTCCTTTTCGTGTGCGTGCACAACGCGGGCCGCTCGCAGATGGCGGCCGGCTACCTGAAGCACTTGGCGGGCGACCGCGTCGAGGTGCTGTCGGCGGGCTCCGAGCCGAAAGACCAGATCAACCCGGTTGCGGTCGAGGCGATGGCCGAAGAGGGCATCGACATCGCGAACAACACGCCGAAGGTGCTCACCACCGAGGCGGTCAAGGCGTCCGACGTCGTCATCACGATGGGCTGCGGCGACACCTGCCCGATTTTCCCGGGCAAGCGCTACGAAGACTGGGAGCTCGACGACCCGGCCGGGCAGGGCATCGAGTCGGTGCGCCCGATTCGCGACGACATCAAGCGCCGCATCGAGACCCTCGTCGGCGAGCTGCTGCCCCAGGCGTAGCGGTCACCGCGCGCATCGGCTGCGACGCGCGCCCTCTATCCTGAGTGCGTGACCGACCCGCTCGATGCCGTCAGCCTCATCGCCGAGGTGTTCGCGTGGGTCGCGCTGCCGGCCGGCGTGCTGTTTCTCGCGATCGGCATCGGCCGCCGCGTGTGGGCGTCGAAGTACCGCACGCAGAAGGCCGTCATTACGACCGTGCACGAGCACGACGCGCGGCTGCGCTGGTTCGGTGAGGGCCGCGAGGTGATCGAGGCGATCGCGCCGCTGACCGGGTCCATTCCGGCTGTGGGGGATGCCCGCACCGTCTGGGTGCACCCGTTGAAGCCCGATTCGCCGAGGCTCGACGACCCGGCGTCCGACGGCCGCGCGATGCTGATCGTCGGCGGCATCGCCTTCGCGGTCGGGATGCTCGGCCTCGTCGCCGGCATCGTCATCCCCTTTATTCAGGGCTGATTTTTCAGGCCCCGCCCTGCATGCCGACGCCGAGGCGGCGCAGCAGTTCGGCGAGCCGCTGCTGGTCGGCGGGGCTCAGCCCCTCGAGGATCGCCCGCTCGCGTTCGACGAGTTCGCCGATGGCCCGGTCGACGCGCGCCTGCCCGAGGCGCGTCATGCGCACGATGATGCCGCGGCCGTCGTTCGGGTCGGTGCGCCGCTCGACGAGGCCGCGGGTGGTGAGCCGGTCGATGCGGTTCGTCATTGTGCCGGACGAGACGAGGGTCTGCTGCAGCAGCTGCTTGGGGCTCTGCTCGTAGGGTTCGCCGCTGCGGCGCAGGGCGGCGAGCACGTCGAACTCCCATGGTTCGAGCTCGGAAGCGGCGAACGCGTCTTTCCGCGCCCGGTCGAGCTGTCGGCCGATGCGAGTCAGCCGTGACAGCACGTGCAGGGGAGTGAAGTCGAGGTCGGGCCGCTCGCGGCTCCACGCGTCGACGATGCGGTCGACGTCATCCGGGGCGGTCATGGGTTCATTATCGCGGGCGGCCGGTGGGCGGATGCCTGTGCTCGCGTCGCCGCGTTCTCGCCCGGTTGCAGGGCAGGACGCCCGCCTCACCTCTGGCAGACTGGTCACCGCGCGTTTTCGGCGCGCGTTCCGCCTTGGTGTAACGGCAGCACGACAGCCTTTGGAGCTGTTAGGTCCAGGTTCGAATCCTGGGGGCGGAGCCACCTTCTGCGGTGAGGAAAACCTAGTTCTCGCTCTCGCCCTCCGTATGCTTCGGGTAGCTCGCGACTCACGGTTGTGGGGCATCGAGGGGAGCGACGACGCGAATGACGAGTGTTCAGAACAGTGCGGTCACGTCACAGTCGCCGCGGCGATGGTTGTCGGCCGTGATCGCCGCGGCCGCAGCACTGGGGCTCCTTGGCGTCGGTCTGCTCGTCTGGGCGCTTTCGTACATTGGTGCGTTCACGTTCACGCAACAGACTCTTGGCGACTCGCTCGCCGCTTTCAGCGGCGCAACGTCTGTGGTTGAAGACACACCAGGGCTCTGCGGCGCCGGGTCAGGGCGGGTGAACTGCGTCGAAGGCTGGCGCACCGACGTGGGCAACTTCATGCGATTTAGCGGCGGCTCGTTGGCCGAGTACTGGCACCTTGCGATTGGCGGAGACAGCCTGCGAAACGGCGAAGTCGTCGTCGACATGAACGGTCTCGACCTCACCCGAGACGAGCGCGAGTTGGCCGTGCAGATGCTCTTCCCTGGCAGGGACTGGGATTAGATCGACGACGAGCGCACCTGCGCTCTCACTGCGATACGACGGCCAACGGCGTTGCATGGAAGCTTCACTGCGCTAGCACTGCTAGCAGGGGGTCGATATGGCGACACTCACGATCCGCTTTCTCTCCCCCACGTCACCGCCGCCGGGCCACTACCTTTGGCTTTGGTTGGTTGTTGCCAGGCGATCGTCGATGGCGATTGCTGAGAGTTGATCTTCGATCACCATGAGGGCGGCCCCCCGAACGCCGGCGTCCACACCCCCTTGGGCAGGGACGATACTGAGGTGCTGAGTGGCCAACGGAATTGACCGCCTGTAGACGACCTCTCTGACGCCCGCGATGATTTCCTGAACTTCAACTCCGAGCCGTCCACCCACGACAACGGTCGATGGGTTCAACATGCTCACACAGATCGCTGCTACCTCGCCGATTGATCTTCCGGCCTCGCGTGCGGCCTCTACCGCGTGAGGATCACCGATCCGAATGCGGTCCACTAGGTCACCAGCGTCGAGGTGTGCGTCGAATCTCTCGCTGAGCTCACGCGCGATTGCCGGGCCGCTCGCAGTCGCCTCGAGATCATCTTCGCCGCGGCCGTGGGGAACTTGAACGTGCCCGATGTCGCCTGCCGCTCCTTGGGCTCCACGCTGGAGGACGCCACCCGCGACGATGCCCGCACCGATCCCCGTCGAGACCTTGATGAATAGGAGGTCGTCGACATCAGGCCAGGCCGTAGCGCGCTCGCCGAGTGCCAGTATGTTCACGTCGTTATCGACGAGCACGGGAACGTCGAATTGTCTGCGCACGTAGTTCGGAATGTCGAAGCCGTCCCATCCCGGCATGATCGGCGGCCGTATCGGACGTCCCGTCGAGTGCTCGACCGGACCAGGGACACCGATGCCTACACCGAGGATGAGGCCAGGGTCAGTGGCCCTTGCCTTGAGCAGGTTGGACGCCGCGTCGAGTGCCTGATCCAGAATCATCGTCGGGCCAGCCGCAATGTCGAGTTGCTCGTGGTGCCGGGCGATCACTTTCCCGTCGAGGTCAGTGAGGCCAATTGTCCCGTGGGTGGCGCCGAGGTCAATGCCAAGGATGAATTGAGCGTGCGGATCGAACACGAAGCGACTCGGTGGGCGTCCGCCTGACGATGCAGCGGTGCCGGCCGGGGTGATCAGGCCGAGATCCGCCAATGCGTTCATCCAGACGACGACGGTCGTCCGGGCAAGGCCCGTTTCCTGGACGAGTTCTGCACGAGTTCGCGGCCGCCCGTCGCGTAGCACCTGGAAGAGGTCGCCGGCGCCGACTACCTGTGTCGTTGTCATGAAGCACTCCTCGTCGGGTTCACCAACGTACAACTATCGCCGTTGAAATGCAGTCTAAAGGAGCGTTGGGCGCACAAGAAGGGCAACATTTGACTTTTGAGTATCGTAAGTAGTACCGTTTCAAAACCGAACTACGAGGAGGTAGTCGAGATATGCAGCTTGCCTATGAAGCAAATGCCTGGGGCGGAGTCGTCGGAACGCCCGGCGCAGTGACCGACCTGCCGACGGGCTTCTACGTCACTCCCGGTGACATTGAGGCGACTTTGCGTGTCATCGCAGAGAGCGGTTTTGACGGCGTCGAACTCTTCGACGGCAATCTGCTTCCGATGGAGGACGACCTCTCTGCATTCAGAAGTGCTCTGTCGAACTACGGGCTGTCGTTGACGGGTGTCTATTCGGGTGGTCACTTCATCTACCGCGACGCCCACGAGGATGAGTTCGCGCGTTTCGAGCGCTCGATCGCTCTTGCTGCCGGCGCTGGCGCCCGGCACTACGTCATCGGCGGCGGTTCGATCCGGAGTTCCGGTCGACGGCCCGAAGATTTTGCCGTCATGGCTGACCTGCTCGACCGCGTCGCTGACCGCGCTCGGGAGGAAGGCATGGTTCCGAGCTATCACCCTCATCTCGGAAGCCTGGTCGAGACGAGTGAGCACATTGACGCCTTGTTTGCAACGTCGAGCATCGGTCTGTGTGCGGACGTCGCCCACATCGCTGCCGCGGGATCTGATCCCGCCGCGGTCATGCGCCGCTACGCCGACAGGCTTGTGTACGTCCACCTCAAGGACGTTGACCTCAAGCGGGGCGGCTTCCTGCCCCTCGGCTCGGGCGACGTTGACTTCTCTTCGATTATCGATGCAATGTCCGCCGCCTCGTATGACGACTGGATCACGATCGAGCTCGACGGATATCCGGGCGATCAGCGTGCCGCGGCAGAGACAAGCAGGGCTTTCCTGGCGCAACGCGGTCTTGCCAACTAATACGCACCGCACATTCGAATGTCCAAGTACTTGGACGTCCAAACAGCAAAGGAGCAAAGGACATGAAGAAGTTCGTACGGTCGTCGTTGGCGGCGCTCACACTTGCAACCCTTGTGGGGCTTGCCGGTTGTGCGCCGAGCGATGAGAGAGAAACGACTGAAATCGATCCGGAAATCGCGGCTCAAATCGATGCTGCACTGGCTGACATCACGGGTCAGGTGCTGAGCGTCGGCCCGAACGGCGAGGAGCCAGCACCATTTTCCGTCACCGAGATGACCGACGAACAAGTGTCGGAGGTGTCGGAACTGGGGCTCCGAGCTGCCATTGTCATGCACTATGGCGGAAACGACTGGGCGAACGCCCAGATTGCCGGACTCAACGCGGAATTTGAGCGTCTGGGAATCGAAGTCATCGCCACGACTGACGCAGACTTCGACCCCGCGAGACAGGTGGCCGATATCGAGACCGTCTTGGCTCAGAATCCCGACATCATCATCTCGATTCCTACGGATCCGGTTGCGACCGCTGGCGCATTCCGTCGAGCCGCCGAACAGGGCGTGAAGATCGTTTTCATGGACAACGTTCCGAGCGGTTTCGTGCCGGGCGAGGACTACGTCTCGATGGTTTCCGCCGACAACTACGGCAACGGTGTCGTTTCTGCGTATCTGCTGGCGCGGGCGCTGGGCGGTGAAGGCAAGATCGGAATCATCTACCACGAGGCAGACTTCTTCGTGACACAGCAGCGCTACGACGGCTTCAAGGCGACGATCTCCGAGGAGTTCCCCGGCATCGAGATCGTCCAGGAGCAGGGCATTGCCGGACCGGACTTCGCAGGTGATGCGCAGGCGGCTGCGAACGCAATGCTCACGCGGAACGCTGATCTCGATGGCATCTGGGCTGTGTGGGACGTGCCCGCAGAGGGTGTGCTGGCCGCTGCACGCGAGACGGGTCGTACGGACATCAAGATCGCTACACAGGATCTCGGGACGAACGTCGCAATTGCCCTCGCGCGCAATGAAATGGTCGTCGGACTCGGGGCGCAGCTGCCGTTCGATCAGGGAGTCGCCGAGGCGCGCCTCGCCGCTCTCAGCATTCTGGGAGTCGAGGTCCCGGCGTACGTCGCAGTGAGCGCGTTGCCGGTTGACGCCAACAACGTGCTCGAGGCCTGGGAGAAGGTCTACGGTTCAGAGGCCCCCGCTTCTGTCCGGGATGCGTTCGCCGCTCGCTAGCCAATTGAGCGGGGCGGTTCATGCGACCGCGTGAACCGCCCCGCACCACTTTTGTCGAAGGAGAACCACATGCGCGACGTCAACATTGCCCTCATCGGTGGCGGTTTTATGGGCAAGGCACATTCGCTTGCCTACGCCGCTCTACCCATGTTCTTTTGGCCAGCGCCGGCACGACCGGTTCGCAAGACGGTCGTGGATGTCACCGACGAGCTCGCGTCGACCGCGGCCCAGCGGTACGGCTGGGAGAGCTACTCATCGTCTTGGCGTGACGTGGTGGCGGACCCTGCCATCGATCTCATCGACATCGCGACGCCAAACCACATGCACGCCGAGATCGCCATTGCGGCCGCGGAGGCAGGAAAGCACGTCATCTGCGAAAAGCCGCTCGCCCCAACTGCTGTCGATGCGAAGCGCATGCTTGACGCTGTCGAGAAGGCGGGAGTCGTGAACGCTGTCGCGTTCAACTATCGACGCACCCCGGCGATTGCTCTTGCGAAGAAGTACATCGAAGAGGGCGCGATCGGGGAGATTCTGAACTTCCGTGGAACCTACCTCCAGGATTGGAGTGCGGACCCCAACTCTCCGTTGAGTTGGCGTTTCCAGAAGAAGATCGCGGGTTCGGGCGCTGTGGGCGACATTGGTTCCCACGTTGTTGATCTCGCTCGCTACCTCGTCGGCGAGATCTCTGAGGTGAGTTCGGTTGTGTCGACCTTCATCAAGGACAGGCCGTTGCAGACGGGCGGGTTCGATGCCCTCGGCGCCGCGTCGCGGTCAGAAGGCCCGCGCGGTCAGGTGGACGTCGATGACGAGGCGATGTCGTTGGTCAAGTTCCACAATGGTGCGGTGGGGTCGATCGAGGCCACCCGTAACGCGTGGGGACGCAACAACTACATCTCGCTCGAAATTCACGGTACCGACGGCAGCATTCTCTTCAACTACGAAAATAGGGACCAGCTCCAGGTCGTCTTCAAGAGCGACCCCGCCGATCGCCGTGGTTTCCGCACCGTCTTCACCGGGCCGGCAACACCATATGGCGAAGCGCTGTGGCCGATTCCCGCCCTCGGCATCGGATATGGCGAGACAAAGATCATCGAGGCCTACGAGCTCATGAAGGCGATCGCCGAGGGCGGCTCTGTCCGGCCCGACTTCGCCGACGGCTACCAGACGGCCCTTGTGGACGAGGCGATTCTCGAGTCTGGCGGGAACGGGAACTGGGTGACCGTGCCCTTACATGAGCGTGCGTCATGACCCAGCATGCCGCGACATCGCAGCCAGTTCCCACCGTTCGTATGCGGAACGTCGTGAAGAGCTTTGGCCCGGTCCAAGTGCTCAAGAGCGTCGATCTTGACATCTACGCGGGCGAGGTTCACGCACTCGCGGGTGAAAACGGCGCTGGTAAGTCGACCCTCATGAAGATTCTCCAGGGCGTGTATCCGATCACTTCAGGGTCAATCGAAGTGGACGGCCACGAGACGATCATCCGAAGTGCGAACGACGCCGAAGACGCGGGCATCGGGATGGTCTTTCAGGAATTCAGCTTGATTCCTTCCATGACCGTCGCGCAGAACATTTCGCTTAATCGAGAGCGTCGTAGTCGGTTAGGTCTCATTGATGATCGAGCGGCGATTCTGGAAGCGACTCGAATCTTTGACGACCTGGGCGTCTCGCTCGACCCGAAATCGAATGTCGGTGGTCTGGGAACGGCGTACTGGCAGCTCGTGGAGATCGCGAAGGCGCTGTCACGAAATGCAAAAGTTCTGGTCATGGACGAGCCGACAGCCAGCCTGGCCAGGCACGAGGTTGAGAACCTGTTCTCGCTCATCGAGCGGCTAAAAGCTCGCGGAATCGCGATCGTCTACATCTCCCACCGGATGGATGAGATCCGACGCATCGCGGATCGCATCACTGTTCTCCGCGATGGGCGTGTTGTTCTCAGTGACGTCTTGGGCGACCTGACTCCGCCCCAGATCATCGAAGCGATCATCGGCCGCCGGCTTGCGAGCGATCTTGTCTATCGCGACCGCGGACACGACGCTGACGCGCCGATTGTCCTATCGGCCACGGGGATCGCCAGCGAGCACGTTCTCGAGTCGGTCGATATGACCGTGCGAGCTGGTGAGATCGTGGGTCTGGCAGGGCTGATGGGGAGCGGGAGAACAGAGTTCGCGCGTGTCCTGTACGGGATGGATAAGGCGACGCGCGGTGAGCTGCGCATCGATGGGGAGGTGGTCACCTTCTCGAACCCCCGAGCGGCCCAACGTGCTGGAATGGCACTCATCCCCGAGGACCGACGGGAGCAGGGTCTGGTTCTCGACCATTCCGTGTCCGACAACCTCGTGCTTCCGGTCATCGACACGCTTCGCGTTGGCCCACTCGTCAGCCCCAAGAAGGCGAGGGGCCTAACGCAGCAGTTGATCCGGGAGTACTCGGTCAAGGCGGACGACCCGAACGCGCCCATTCGTCTGTTGTCTGGTGGAAACCAGCAGAAGGTTGTTGTCGCCAAGTGGATCAACCGAGCACCTCGTGTGCTGGTGATGGACGAGCCGACTGCGGGTGTCGATATCGGAACCAAGACAGAAATCCTCGAGCTTGTTCGTGAATACGCGACGGCCGGCAATTCAGTGGTCTTCATCTCCTCTGAGCTTCCAGAACTTCTCGCTGTATCGGATCGCATTGTCATTCTCCGCGCTGGCCGTACTTACCGAGAGATCAAACGTGCCGAAGTCGAGAGTGAAGAGCAACTTCAACTGATTATTCAAGGGGTAGCAGCATGAGTATAAGTGCGCCGAAATCGGGCGAGTCATCAGTCACGCGCTTCCTTGCTCGGATGGACTGGCGTTCAAATGTCATCTATGTGGCATTCATTCTGGTCTTCATTTTGTTTGCGATCACGCTTGGCGATTCAGGGTTCTTGTCAACCAACAATCTGCTGAACATCGTTCGACAAACAGCCACCATTTCCGTCATGGCTGTCGCGATGACCTTCGTCATCGCGAACGCCGAGATCGACTTGAGTGTCGGTTCCGTGGCCGGGCTCGCTTCGGTGATCACGGCAATCACCGTGACGAACTTCGGGCTCATACCGGGTGTCCTCGCCGGACTCGCTTCTGGTGCGGCGATTGGTGCGGTCAACGGCGCGCTCGTCGCGTGGCTCAGGGTTCCGTCATTCCTCGTGACCTTGGGCATGCTTGGCCTCGCCGCCGGCTTGGCGCAGTGGATAACGGGGTCCGCGCCCCAACCGATCACCGATTCAACGTATGTTCAAATCTTTGGTGGGGGTAATCTCGGCCCGATTCCTGGGCTTCTGGTCTGGACAGCGCTGGCCGTGGCGACGGGGTGGGTTGTCATGAATCGCACGTCGTACGGTCGGAGGGTCTTGGCTACGGGCGGCAATCCCACAGCTGCTGCGTACACGGGTATTCGCACCGCCCGCATCAAATTCAGCGTGCTGTTGACCTCGGGAATCGTGGCCGCGCTCGCCGGGATGTTGTACGCGGGGCGACTGGAGTCCGGTCGCTTCCAATGGGGTCAGGGCGATGAGTTGACGGTGATCGCCGCAGTGATTCTGGGCGGGACGAGTCTGTTTGGTGGGCGAGGGGCCATCATTGGCACGCTCTTCGGCTCACTGTTCATGGGACTTGTCAATAACGGCCTCATTCTCGCTGGGCTTGATGTGGCCCAACAGCAGGTGATTCGCGGTGCGATCATCATCGCGGCCGTCGCACTCTCGCGGAAGAAGTGATCGACATGGAGCCTGTTCGCAGCGGCATCATCGGCGCTGGATTCATGGGTGCGGTACACACGCGTGCCGTTCGCGCGGCAGGGGGGGAGGTCGTCGCTCTCGCGGGACGAAGCGCTTCCCGCACCAAGGACGCTGCGACTCGCTCGGGCGTCACCTTGGTACTGTCGCCCGCAGAGCTGATCGCGCACCCGGACATCGATGTCATTCACGTCTGTACGCCGAATGCGAGCCATGTCGAGTTTGCGGCTGCGGCTATCGATGCGGGCAAGCACGTGGTGTGCGAGAAGCCCCTCGCGCTGAACTCTCAGGACGCGATCAGTCTTGAGCGGGCCGCCCGGTCCGCCGGAGTGATCAACGTCGTGCCTTTCGTGTACCGCTACTACCCGACCGTGCGGGAAGCGCGTGCCAGACTGGCGTCGAGCGGAGAGCGGGTTTGGCTCGCTCATGGCCACTATTTGCAGGATTGGCTTGCTGACAGCGAAGACTACAACTGGCGGGTGGCCGAAGGTCGCTCTCGGGCCTTTGCCGACATTGGCGTGCATTGGTGTGATCTGTTCGAGTTCATGACCGGCCATCGGATTACGCGGCTAACGGCTCGTCTCACGCGGCTCCATAGCGAAAGATGGGCTCCTCAGGGCCTTGTCCCCGTTGACACCGAGGATGCAGCGAGTCTCTTGTTTGAGACCGATCGGGGGGCCACCGGAAGTCTCGTTGTCTCGCAAGCGAGTCGCGGTCGAAAGAACAGATTGTGGATCGAACTGGACGGCGACCGAACGTCATTCGTCTTCGACCAGGAGGCACCCGATCATCTGGGGGTTGGCACCACTCACGGCATGCAACTTGTGCCAAAGGGGGTCGAGACCAGCGTGGACACGAACGCGGTGGGGCCGTACATCATGGTTCCGTCTGGACACCCGCAAGGTTATCAAGATTCTTTCACTTTGCTGATGAGTGAAGTGGCGTCAGCGGTACGCGGGGGGCCGGCCACTGGCTTGCCGACCTTTGCGGACGGGGTTCGGGCGGCTCTCATTACGGACGCCGTCGTTGCCTCGTCGATGACAGGCGAGTGGGTTGACGTTGAAGTCTCGGCGCTAAGGAGGACTGCATGAGTGAAGCATCACGTTCCGTAACGCTGTTTACCGGCCAGTGGGCAGATCTGCCGTTTGAGGACGTTGCGCGGATTGCCGCGGAGCTGGGCTATGACGGGCTGGAGATCGCAGCGTCGGGAGATCACCTCGATCTCGAGCGGGCGGACAGCGACGCGAGCTATGTGCAGTCACGACGTGACATTCTCGAGCGCTACGGGCTGAAGGTTTTCGCGATTTCGAATCATCTCGCTGGTCAGGCAGTGTGCGATTCGCCCATCGACTTCCGGCACAAGGCGATCCTTCGCCCTTACATCTGGGGCGATGGCGACACTGAAGGGGTTCGACTCCGTGCTGCGGAGGACATGAAGCGCGCAGCCCGCGTGGCTCGGAAGTTGGGTGTCGACACCGTCGTCGGGTTCACGGGCTCGTCTATTTGGCCCTACGTTGCCATGTTCCCGCCTGTCCCGCAGGACGTTATTGAGAAGGGATACGAAGACTTCGCCGCACGGTGGGGCCCCATTCTCGATGTCTTCGAAGCGGAGGGGGTGCGCTTTGCGCATGAGGTGCACCCCGGTGAGATCGCGTACGACTACTGGACCTCTGTTCAGGCAATTGACGCTCTCGGGGGAAGGAAGTCTTTCGGGTTCAATTGGGACCCCTCACACATGATGTGGCAGAACATCGATCCGGTGGGATTCATCGTCGACTTCAGCGACCGCATCTACCACGTGGACTGCAAGGACACACGTTTGCGACCTGCCAATGGCCGTGCTGGTGTTCTCGGCTCGCACCTGCCCTGGGGCGACCCCAGACGCGGATGGGACTTCGTGTCGACTGGACGCGGAGATGTCCCGTGGGAAGACGCATTCCGCGCCCTGAGTTCGATCGGTTACTCGGGGCCCATCTCGATCGAGTGGGAAGACGCCGGCATGGATCGAATTCACGGTGCTGGGGAGGCGCTGCGCTTTGTCCGATCACTCCTGTGGGCACCCCCGGAAGCGTCGTTCGACACAGCGTTCTCACACCAGTAGTCGAAACGTTGGAGGGAGGCCGCCGGTGCGCCCGAATCGTGCGCCCACCAACGATCTGCGCCACAATGGCCGAAGCGGTTCGACGGCGTCCGCACAACGGGGCCGCGCGCGCCGCTGAGCCCGCCCGGGCCCTGCGCGCCCCACCCGTGGCGCCGCATCCCGGCTTGTTCCCAGGAGCCGCCGTGAGCATCCCCGTCGCCCTCGCCACCCCGCTGGCCGAGCGCACCTACATCTCCGCCCTCGACCTGTTCCGGGTCGGCATCGGCCCCTCCAGCTCGCACACGGTCGGCCCGCTGCGCGCCGCCCGCGCCTTCGTCGACGCCCTCGCCGCCGACGGCATGCTCGCCCAGGTCGACCGCATTGAGTGCGTGCTCTTCGGGTCTCTCGGCTCGACCGGCGTCGGCCACGGAACCCCCGGCGCCGTCCTCGCCGGCCTCGCGGGCCACGACGTCGAGACCGTCACCCGCGACGACGTCGCCCGCGTGACGGCAGACGCTGATAACGGGATGCTGACCTTGCGAGGCGAGCACCGCATCCACCTCGAAAATGGCTGGCTTCGCTTCGCCCCGCGCGAACTGAAGCCCCGCCACCCCAACGCACTCACCCTCACGGCCCTCATCGCGGACGGCGAAACCCTGCGCGCCGACACCTACTACTCGGTCGGTGGCGGCTTCGTCGAGCACGACGGAGACGACCCGGCCGCCCTCGCCCGCGCCGCGAGCCCGAGCGTGCCCTACCCCTTCGCGACGATGGTCGAGCTGCTCGCCCTCTGCCACGAGCGCCAGTTCACCATCGCTGGGCTGGCGGCTGCGAACGAGGAGGCGATCCGGGGAGAGGCCGAGACGCGTATCCGCCTTGCCGCCGTCGCCGAGGCGATGAACGCCTGCATCGACGCGGGGCTCAGCGAGTCGGGCGTCCTGCCCGGCAGCCTGCTCGTCACCCGGCGCGCGGCGAAGATGGCCGAACGCTTGCGCGGCCTCGACGCCGCGCCCACCCGCGACACGAGCCTCGAGTGGCTGCAGGCGTACGCGATCGCCGTCAACGAAGAAAACGCGGCCGGCGGGCGCGTGGTGACGGCGCCGACCAACGGGGCGGCGGGCATCATCCCGGCGGTGATGCGGCACGCGCTCGACGTGATCCCCGAGGCGGCGGCCGACCCGGCCCATGCGCAGGAGGAGTTCCTGCTCGTCGCCGGCGCGATCGGCGCGCTCATCAAGTCGAACGCGTCGATCTCGGGCGCCGAGGCTGGCTGCCAGGGCGAGGTCGGATCGGCCGCGTCGATGGCCGCGGCCGGCTTCGCGCACCTGCTCGGCGGCAGCAACGAGCAGGTCGAGAACGCCGCCGAGATCGCCATGGAGCACTCGCTCGGCCTCACCTGCGACCCGGTCGCCGGCCTCGTGCAGCTGCCCTGCATCGAGCGCAACGCGATCGGCGCCGGCAAAGCGGTCGCCGCCGCGCGCCTCGCCATGAACGGCGACGGCACGCACCGCATTAGCTTCGACACCGTCGTCGAAACCATGCGGCAGACCGGCCTCGACATGTCGAGTAAGTACAAAGAGACGAGCGAGGGCGGGCTCGCCGTCAACGTCGTCGAGTGTTGACCGCCCGGAGATCACACGGGTCCGTGACCCGCGGTGAGCGCGCCCGGCGGCCGATTCTGAACGTGATTCTGGGCCCTCGCATCTTTCCTGCGAAAACGGATGCTCCTCGCAGTTTTCCCTGGTCAGGGGCAAGAAAGGTGCGCCGCGGCCTGGCTATGGTGGCCAGACACGCCAGCTGACGAAGGGACGCGTGAAACACCATGTCAGGAAAATCGCCCCGAACATCCCAGGCCAAAAAAGAGCCGAAGCTCACGATCAAAGAAAAGCGCGAGCTGAAGCGAGAAAAGGCGCAGGCCACCGTCGTGAAGCCACGCAAGTCTCGCTAGCCCGGCATCGCCGCTCGGGCAGCGGTACCCGCGCAGAACACAGCCCCCTCCGCGACTGCGCGGAGGGGGCTGTGTCATGTCGTCAGTTGAAGGGTTCGGTGGCGAGGATGCTGATGCGTTGCTCGCCGGAGGGGGCGACGAAGGTGACGGCGTCGCCCACATAGTGGCCGTTGATGGCCGTGCCGAGCGGCGACGTCGGCGAATACACGTCGATCTCGAGACTCGAGTCGAGTTCGCTCAGCGTGCGGCTGCCGAGCAGGAAGGTGGTCTCGCTGCCGTCTGAGTCGAAGCGGATCGTCACGATCATGCCCGGCTCGACGAGCCCGTCGTCGGGCATCTGCCCCACGACGGCGTTGCGCAGCAGCTCGCGAAGCTCGCGCGCCCGCACGACAACCGCGTTGCTCGGCTCGGCGACGGCCTCGCACTCGGCCAGTTCGGCTTCGAGTCGCTCGCGCGCCGCCAGCGTCATCCAGATCTTTTCCGACGTCATGCCGTCACTTCTCCTTGCAGTACAGCCGGTGCCATCACCACACATGAGGCAAAACGGTCATCGTAGCCCGAATACTGAGCTGGGCGGGCCGGGCGGTCAGTGCGAGCAGCTCAACCGACGCCGATCTCGCGAACGCGAGCGGTGAGCGCTGACAGAATGGATGGCATGACCGACCAGCGCCTCGCCGTCATCGTGCTCGCCGCCGGAGCCGGAACCCGCATGAAGTCCCGCACCCCCAAGGTGCTGCACTCGATCGCCGGAACCCCGCTCATCGGCCACGTTCTCGCCACCGCCCAGGCGCTCGAGCCGGCGCACGTCGTCGCCGTCGTGCGGCACGAGCGCGAGCGGGTGGCCGCGGCGATCAGCGAGCTCGCCCCCGAGGCGCACATCGTCAACCAAGACGAGATTCCCGGCACCGGCCGTGCCGCCGAGGTCGCGCTCGACGCTCTGCCCGCCGACTTCGACGGCGACGTGCTCATCGTCTCGGGCGACGTTCCGCTGCTCGACGCCGACACCCTCGCCGAGCTGCTCGCCGCCCACCGCGCGGCCGACGCCGCCGCGACCGTCTTGAGCGCGCACCTCGACGACGCGACGGGGTACGGGCGCGTGATCCGTGCATCCGACGGCGCCCTCGACCGCATCGTCGAGCACAAGGACGCGAGCGACGACGAGCGCGCCGTCACCGAAATCAACTCGGGCACGTACGTCGTGAACGCGGATGCGCTGCGCCGGTCGCTCACGCACGTCACCACCGACAACGCGCAGGCCGAGAAGTACCTCACCGACGTCATCGGCGTGCTGCGCGGCGAGGGCGCGACGGTCGCGGCGATTCCCGTCGCGGAGGCGTGGCTCGTCGGGGGCGTCAACGACCGCGTGCAGCTACAGGAAGCCGCCGCCCGCCTCAACGCGCTCATCGTGCGCGGCTGGCAGATGGCCGGCGTCACCATCCACGACCCGGCCACCACCTGGATCGAGCGCGGCGTCACCCTCGAGGCCGACAGCGAGGTGCTGCCGAACGTGCAGCTGCGCGGTGCGACCGTGGTGCGCTCCGGCGCCGTGGTCGGGCCCGACTCGACCCTCACCGACGTCGAGGTCGGGGCGGATGCGAAGGTCGCGCGCACCGACGCGACCAGCGCGGTGATCGGAGCGCGCGCATCCGTCGGGCCGTTCTCATACCTGCGCCCCGGCACCGTCGTCGGGGAAGACGGCAAGATCGGCACCTTCGTCGAGACGAAGAACGCCGTGCTTGGCGCGGGATCGAAGGTGCCGCACCTGTCGTACATCGGCGACACGACTGTCGGCGAGGGCTCGAACATCGGGGCCGGCACCATCACCGCCAACTACGACGGCGTGAACAAGCACAAGACCGTCGTCGGCTCACACGTGCGCACCGGCTCGCACAACGTGTTCGTGGCCCCCGTTAGGATTGGCGACGGCGCGTACACGGGTGCGGGCACGGTTGTTCGGAAGGACGTTCCGGCGGGGGCGCTCGCCGTGACGGCCGGCTCGCAGCGGACCGTCGAGCGGTGGGTTGCGGCCAACCGGCCGGGCACCGCGGCGGCCGATGCGGCGGCAGCGGCGCAGGCCGCCACCGACGGCGACAGCGCCCCCTAGCCGTACCCGTACACGCACCAAGACCGGCGAAAAGTACCCATGCCGCAGCGGCGGCAGAAGGCGAGCACGACGTGGCCAGCATCAAAATCACCGGTCAGAAGAAGCTGGTCCTCGTGACGGGGCGCGCGCATCCGCAGCTCGCCCACGACATCGCGACCGCCCTCGAAACCGACGTCGTGCCGACCGACGCGCGCACCTTCGCCAACGGCGAGATCTACGCCCGCTACGGCGAGAGCGTGCGCGGCTGCGACGCCTTCGTGATTCAGTCGCACGCGAACCCCATCAACGAGGCGCTCATGGAGCAGCTCATCATGGTGGACGCGCTGAAGCGCGCGTCGGCGAAGCGCATCACCGTCGTCGCCCCCTTCTACCCGTACTCGCGGCAAGACAAGAAGGGCCGTGGGCGCGAGCCCATCTCGGCGCGCCTCGTCGCCGACCTGTTCAAGGCCGCCGGTGCCGACCGCATCATGAGCGTCGACCTGCACGCCGCGCAGATTCAGGGCTTCTTCGACGGGCCCGTCGACCACCTGTTCGCGATGCCGGTGCTGCTCGAGCACTTCCGCGAGCAGCTCGACGCGTCGACCCTCACCGTCGTCTCGCCCGACATGGGCCGCGTGCGCGTCGCCGACATCTGGAGCGACAAGCTCGGCGCCCCGCTCGCCATCATCCACAAGCGCCGCGACCCGCTCGTGCCCAACCAGGTCTCGGTTCACGAGATCGTCGGCGAGGTCGAGGGCCGCGTCTGCCTGCTCGTCGACGACATGATCGACACGGGTCGCACCATCGTGAAGGCGGCCGAGGCGCTCAAGAAGAACGGCGCCATCGGTGTTGTCGTTGCCGCCACCCACGCGATCTTCTCGCCGCCCGCCTTCGACATCCTGCAGAGCGAGTTCATCGACAGCGTCGTCGTCACCGACACGTTGCCGGTGCCCGAGGACAAGCGCTGGGACCGTTTGACTGTGCTGCCGATCGCCCCGCTCATCGCGCGCGCGATCCACGAGGTCTTCGACGACGGCTCGGTTACCTCGATGTTCGACGGCGCCGCATAGGCGCGTCGAGGCGACCGCCCGGGTCGACGAACGACGACCGCCCCGGTCAGGGGTTACAGGCGTCGCAATATTGCGGGTCTGCCGTCGTTCTGCCCGGGATGTCGTGCACCTCGCGGTGCTCGCAGCGCGGGCAGCCGTGCACGTGAGCGCGTGCCATGGCAGTGGGCAGCCAGCACACCGCGCACGGGAGCCCGCGCACGGTCTCGACCCGCCCGAATCCCGGGCATCCACACACCGGACAGAGCACTGCTGCGCGCTGCGCTAGGTCGCGAGCGGCCTCGGCGATGCGCTCCATCCGTCGAGGGTTGGCGTGGGCGCGCAGGTCGGATTCGACGGCGACCGCCCCGTCGTCAGAGAGCTCGCGCGCCCAGTCGAAAGCGAGCCGCAACTCGTCACGGTCGCGAACGCCCTTCCAGAAGCGCGGGTCATCGAGCGCGTTCGGGCGAACCACGAGCCAGTGGGTGGGAAACCCGGCGCGCTCGGCGATGCCGTCCAGCTCTTCCCCCGTGCGGGCGACCCCGTGGACGTGCGGTGAGGGCCCATCGGCGATCCCGACGATTTCAATGTCGCGATCGCGATCGACCAGCATGATGAGCTCGCGGTTGTGGCTGACGAACCCGAGCAGCGGGTGGCGGTCAAATGAACCTTCGCTGCCGAGCCCGATCGGAAGCCCCGACAGCTCAATGGCCGTCAAGGCCTTGGTCCGCGCTGCCTCCCATTGGGTTCCTGCGCGATCGACGTCGCGGGTGAACGTGCCCAGTTGATCGGTGTCGAAGCCCTGGACACGGGCGACGGTGCAACCGAGTTCCGCCTCGAGTGCCGCGGCGACGACCGTTTCTTTCCCGTGCTGCGTGAGGAAGCCGACTGTCAACCGGTGGTAGGGGTGAGGCATGGGAGGCCTTAGGTTCCGGTGCGAGGTTCCAGGCTGGGGCGGCCCGGTATAAGCCCGAGCACAGCGATGCGCACTTCGCCGGCGGGCGACAGGGCGTAACAGTTCCAGCCGAGTAGCCGCGGGTCGGTGAGATCGAAGGCGATGCGAGAGGGCACTCCGGGTGCTGCATAGAAGTCGACCGCCATTCGGCAGGCCTGCGCGGCGGTGTTTCGCGCGACCGACCACGTACCGAGCGCTCCCGGAATCACGAGCGCCAGCATCGCCACAATGCTCACCCAGCGGAGGACACGTCGGCGCCGCTCCCACGGTGACAGGCCCGCGCTGGAGTCGCGGTCGGGGTCGTCGGGCCACTCGCGCAGCTCGATCGGGTCGTCGTTCATCGCGCCCAGTCTGGCACGCGCTCCCTGCTCGCCCCCTGCGCCGGGTAGGGTTCAGCCCATGCCCGCGGAACCCGAAACCGCAGACGAGAGCACGCCACACCCCACCGCCGTACCCGCGGCCCACGGTGCCCTGGCGCGCCGTGTTCGCCTGCCCGGCGCGATCGGCATCGGCCTGGCCTCCATGATCGGTGCAGGCGTGTTCGCCGTGTGGGGTCCGGCGACCGACGCCGCGCGGGGCGGACTGATCATCGCGCTCGTGCTGGCGGCGCTCATCGCCACCCTCAACGCGTTCAGTTCCGCGCAGCTGGCAATGGCGCACCCCGTCGCGGGCGGAGCCTACGCATTCGGCCGCCGCTACGTGGGGCCCTGGACGGGCTTCAGCGCCGGCTGGTTGTTCGTCACCGGCAAGACAGCTTCGGCCGCCGCGATCGCGTCGATCGCCGCCGCCTACCTGTACCCGACGGAGCCGACTCCCGTCGCGGTGGGCCTCATTGTTCTGTTTGCCGCGCTCAACATGGCCGGCGTGCGTACGACGGCGCGGGTGGCGATGGTGATCGTGGCGACGGTGCTGACCGGCCTCGCCGTCGTGCTCATCGCGACGGTGTCGGGCGGCGCCGCAACCGACCTCGAACCCGTGACGAGCATCCTCGCCCCCGCGAGCCCGTACGGCGTGCTGCAGGGGGCTGCGCTGCTGTTCTTCGCGTTCGCCGGCTACGCCCGCATGGCGACCCTCGGCGAAGAGGTGGTCGAGCCGCGCCGCACCCTGCCCCGCGCCATCTTCATCGCCCTCGGCGTCGTGCTCGCCCTCTACGCGACGGTCGCGGTGCTGCTGATCTCGACGCTCGGCACCGACCGCCTCGCCGGCAGCAGCACCCCGTTCGCCGACGCACTCGACCCCGCGTGGGCCCCGCTCGTCGTGGTGGTCGCGGGCATCGCGTGCCTTGGCTCGCTCGTCGGAATCCTCGCCGGGCTGAGTCGCACGAGCCTCGCCATGGCGCGCGGCGGCGACCTGCCCGGTTTCCTCGCCCGCATCTGGCCGCGCACGAGCGCACCGGCCGTCGCGGAGGCGATCATCGCCTCCATCGCGATCGTCATCGTGGTGCTTCTCGACCCGGCGCAGCTGGTCGCCGCGTCGAGTTCGGCCGTGCTGCTCTACTACGCCGTCGCGCATGTGTCGGCCCTGCGCCAACCCGCCACCGAGCGCTGGCAACCTCGCGTGGTCGCGATCGCCGGGCTCGTCGGCTGCGTCGTGCTCGTCGCCGCCCTGCCGCCCGTCTCGATTCTCGGAACCGCCGTTCTGCTTGCCATTGGCCTCGTTCTGCGGATGCTCGCGGTGCGCCGACGCCCCGCCCCCGATTCCGGCACGGTCGCCTCGTGACGGCCGCGGCCGTGCCCTCCGGTGGCACGCCCGGCGCATCGGCGCCGACCGCGCCGGCCGCACCCGCGCTCGAGGTGCACGGCCAGGGCCCCGACGATTCGGCGTACCCCGTGTCGGCGTTCGCCGCCGAGGCGGTCGGCGAGTTCGCCCTCGCCGTGGCCGAACTCGTGGGCGCCCCCACGGCGACGGTCGACGCCGCCCTTGCCCGCGCGTGGTTCACCGAGGCCGTGCGCCTCCGCGAGCCGGGGCCTTCGCCCTGGAACCCGCTGAGCACCGACTACCGTGCCGCCGACGGGTGGGTGCGCCTGCACATGAACGCGCCCGCGCACCGCGCGGCGGCGCTCGGGGTGCTCGGCCTGGGTGATGGCGACAACGCCGCCGGCGTCGCGGGCACCGTCACCGGGCCTGACCGCGACGCCGTCGCTGCCGCTGCCCGTACCTGGCGTGCCCTCGACCTCGAGGAGGCCGTCATCGCGGCGGGCGGGTGCGCGGGGGCGCTGCGATCCGTGGGGGAGTGGGCCGCGCATCCTCAGGGGGTCGCGACGGCGGCGCAGCCGCTCGTCGTCTCGACGCCCACACGCCGCGCCGAGGTGCCCTGGCCTACCGGAACCCCCGACCGCCCGCTCGCCGGCGTGCGCGTGCTCGACCTCACACGGGTCATCGCGGGCCCTGTCGCAACGCGGGCTCTCGCGCTGCTCGGCGCCGACGTGCTGCGCGTCGACCCGCCCGACTGGGACGAGCCGGGCGTCACCCACGACACGACCCTCGGCAAACGGTGCGCACGGCTCGACGCACACGACGTCGAGCGCGCATCGACGCTCGCCGCGTTGCTCGCCGAGGCGCACGTGCTCGTGCACGGCCTGCGCCCCGGAGCCCTCGACAGCCTCGGCCTCGACGCCGACACCCGCCGCGCCATCGCGCCCGGCCTCGTCGAGGTGCAGGTGAGCGCCTACGGGCCGAGCGGGCCGTGGGCTGAGCGCCGCGGCTTCGACAGCGTCGTGCAGCTCGTCACGGGCATCGCCGACGCGCGCACCGATCTCGACCCCGACGCCACCCCGCACGCGCTGCCGGTGCAAGCGCTCGACCACGCGACCGGCTGGTTTGCCGCGGCGTCCGCCGTGCGCGGCATCGCCCGCGCCCGCGAAACCGGCGAGGGCAGCGCCCACCACCTCACGCTCGCCCGCACCGCCCTCGAACTGCAGCGCCGCAAGGATGCGCGGGGCACGTCACCGACGCCCGGCGCGGCTGCGACGACGCCGCCCGTCGCGCCCGCGACGCCCGCGGTGTCCGCACCGCCCATGACGTCCGCGGCAGCTGCCCCCGAGCTCCCCACGCACCCAATGCAGTCCCCCCTCGGCACGGTCGACGTGCTCGCCGCCCCGTTCGCGGTCGACGGCGTGCGTGCCGAGGCGCTCACGCCCCCGCGCCCGCTCGGCTCCGACCCGGCCGACTGGCACGCCACAGACGCCGACACGGGCCGGCGACGCCGCGAGGCCCGGGTGATCCGCGTTCCGCGCCGCCGGGTTCCGGTCTGGGCAGCGCTCTCGGGTCTCGGAGTCTGGGCGCTGCAGGGCGTGCCGCTCACGGTGGGCGCCGCGATCATCGGCGAACCCGTGCCCGACCCCGGCTGGTGGACCTCGCCGATTTGGGCGGCCGGCGCCGCCGCCCAGGCGCTCGCGCTGTGGCTCACGTGGCTTGCGCTCTCGAGGGTCACGTCGATCGTCGGCGTGCTCGCCGCGACGCTACCCATCGGGATGCTCGCGCACTTCGCCGCCGCCACCGCCGTCGCGCTCGCCACCGGCGCCGCCGCCCCGCCCGCGCTCGAGGCGGGGTTCACGCTGCTCGCGCTGCACTGGGCGAGCGGAGCGGCGCTCGTCGCGTCCAGTCTGCCGATCGCGCTGATGCTGACGCCCTTGGGTGCGGGGTCAAGCGGCCTCGGCCGCAGCACCGCGCCTCGCTACGCCCGCCGCGGCCGCCGCTCACGCTGAGACGACGACGGGCCCGCACCCCCGCGAGGGGGCCGGGCCCATTCGATCGTGTGTCGCCTAGTGCGTGTCGGTCGCCTCGATCTCGCTGCGGTCGCCCGACCACAGCGTGTGGAAGGTGCCCTCGCGGTCGACGCGCTTGTAGGTGTGGGCGCCGAAGAAGTCGCGCTGCCCCTGCACGAGGGCGGCCGGCAGGCGGTCGGCGCGCAGGCCGTCGTAGTACGACAGCGACGACGCGAACGCCGGCGTCGGGATGCCCGCAAGCGCCGCCCCGGCGACGATGCGGCGCCACGACGGCAGCGCCGAGCCGACCGCGTCGGCGAAGTAGGGGGCCGTGACGAGGGCGACGAGCTCGGGGTCGTCGGCGTAGGCCTCGGTGATGCGGTTTAGGAACTGGGCGCGGATGATGCAGCCGGCGCGCCAGATCTTCGCGATCTCGCCCTTCTTGATGTCCCAGTTGTACTCGGCGGCACCGGCGACGATCGCGTCGAAGCCCTGGCTGTAGGCGATGATCTTCGACGCGTAGAGCGCGCGCCGCACGTCCTCGACGAACGCGTCACGATCATCCACCGACCAGGTCTCGGTCGAGGCGGGAAGCGACTGCGCGGCGGCGCGCTGTGCGGGCGCCGACGACAGCGAGCGGGCGAACACGGCCTCGGCGATGCCCGAGACGGGCACGCCCAGGTCGAGCGCGCTCTGCACCGTCCAGGCGCCGGTGCCCTTCGCACCGGCCTGGTCGAGGATCACGTCGACGAGCGGCGAGCCGGTCGCCGCGTCGACCTGGCGCAGCACCTCGGCGGTGATCTCGATGAGGTAGCTCTCGAGCTCGCCGGTGTTCCACTCGGCGAAGATGTCGGCGATCTCGGCGGGCGTGAAGCCGCCGACGCGACGCAGCAGGTCGTACGCCTCGGCGATGAGCTGCATGTCGGCGTACTCGATGCCGTTGTGGATCATCTTGACGAAGTGGCCGGCGCCGTCGGTGCCGACGTGCGTGACACAGGGCTCGCCGTCGGCGACCGCGGCGATCGACTTCAGGATCGGGCCCATCGATTCCCACGCCTCGGCCGAGCCGCCGGGCATGATCGAGGGGCCGTTCAGCGCACCCTCCTCGCCGCCCGAGATGCCAGCGCCGACGAAGTTGATGCCCGTCTCGCGCACCGCCTTCTCGCGGCGGATCGTGTCGGTGAACAGCGCATTGCCGCCGTCGATGATGATGTCGCCGGGCTCGAACACCTGCACCAGCTGGTCGATGACGGCGTCGGTGGGGCGGCCGGCCTTCACCATGATGATCGCCGTGCGCGGGCGGGCGAGCGACGCGGCGAACTCGGTGTAGTCCTTGGCTGCGACGAAGCCCGCCTCGGGGTGCTCGGCGAGAAGCGCTTCGGTCTTCTCGAATGAGCGGTTATAGACGGCGACCGTGTTGCCCTCGCGGCTCGCGAGGTTGCGGGCCAGGTTCGACCCCATGACGGCGAGTCCGACGACTCCGATGATGGCGGTGGGCTGGGTCACGAGTCACTCCTCGAGGAAGGGGGGGGCGTCGCAGGGCCGGGAGCGGCTGCCGCGAGCGGGTGGGATGCCATCCAGCCTATTGCGCGCTCTCGCGGGGATGCGCATCCGCTCTCAGCTGCTGCCGGGGTTGACGTGGGTCGGACGCGCGTATAGCCTCAGGCATTAAATCTGTTTTATTGCTAAAGCACCATGGCTAAATCAGATGTAAAGACGCGTCTGATCACTCGGGAGTCACTGTGGAACCCACGCCGCCGCTCATCGTCATGGGCGTGTCCGGATCCGGCAAATCGACCATCGGGGCCGCGCTCGCCGCCGCTCTCCGGGTCGAGTTCATCGACGGCGACGATCTGCACCCCACGGCCAACAAGGAGAAGATGGCGGCGGGCATCCCGCTCACTGATGAGGATCGCGCGCCCTGGCTCGAGATCATCGCCGAGCGCATCGGCGCCGAGCGCGCCGAGGACCGCTCGATCGTCGTCGCCTGCTCGGCATTGCGCCGTCGCTACCGCGACCAGCTGGTCTCCCACGCCCCCGAGACCGTCTTCGTGCACCTCGCCGGCGACCGCGCGCTCATCGCCGATCGCCAGGCGAACCGGCAGCACGAGTACATGCCCCCCAGCCTGCTCGACTCGCAGTTCGCGACCCTCGAGCCCCTGCAGGAGGACGAGCGCGCCGTGCTCGTCGACCCTGCGCTGACCCCGGAGGAGATCGTCCGCCGGGTCACCGAATCGATCGGCCGCCCGGCCGGCACGTCACGCTGAACAGAGAGGTTGCGCGACACATGACCGAGACACCGTTCCTCTGGGAGCTGCCCACCGCGGGTCTGCTCCTCCTCGCCGCAGGAGCCATCGCGCTGCTGCTCGTGCTCATCATCGTCGCGAGGCTGCACGCCTTCCTCGCGCTCATCATCGTCAGCGCGCTCACCGCGGTGGCCGCCGGCATCGCCCCCGGGTCGATCGTGTCGACCCTCACCTCGGGCTTCGGATCGACGCTCGCGACCGTCGCGCTGCTGGTGGGGCTCGGGGCGATGCTCGGCCGGTTCATCGAGGCGAGCGGGGGAGCGAAGGTGCTCACCGACGCGATGATCCGCCGCTTCGGCGAGAAGCGGGCGCCGCTCGCGCTGTCGATCGCCTCGCTGCTGATGGGCTTCCCGATCTTCTTCGACGCGGGCCTCGTCGTCATGCTGCCGATCATCTTCGCGGTCGCCCGCCGCCTCGGCGGATCGCTGCTGACCTACGCGTTCCCGGCCGCGGTCGCCTTCTCGGTCATGCACATCTTCGTGCCCCCGCACCCCGGCCCCGTGGCCGCGAGCGGGCTCCTCGGCGCCGACGTCGGCCTCGTCATCCTGCTCGGCATCCTCGTCGCCATCCCCAACTGGTACATCGTGGGCTACCTGTTCGGGCGCCACCTCGGCCGCCGCTACGACATCGCCGTGCCGAACATCCTCGCCGGCCGGCCCGACGACGAGTCGGGCGACCTGTTCCGCTCGACCCCGAAGCTCGGCACCATCGTCTTCCTGCTCGCGCTGCCGCTCGTGCTCATCGCCTTCAACACCGGGCTCAACGCCGCCGCCACGGCCGGGCTCGTCTCGCTCGACGACACCGGCATCCAGGTGCTGCGCCTGATCGGCGAGACGCCCATCGCGCTGCTCATCACCGTGCTCGTCGCGATCGCCCTGCTCGGCTGGAAGCCGAAGAAGCAGCGCTCGCTCATCGAGACGATCACCGACAGCGCCCTCGGCCCGGTCTGCGCGATCATCCTCATCACCGGTGCCGGCGGCATGTTCGGCGGGGTGCTGCGCGCCACCGGCATCGGCAACGCGATCGCCGACTCGCTCGACGCGATCGGCCTGCCGATCATCGTCGCGGGCTTCGTGATCGCCGCGATCGTGCGCGTCGCGCAGGGCTCGGCCACCGTCGCCCTCACCACGGCGGCGGCGCTCGTGCAGCCCGTCGTGCTCGCCGACACGAGCTTCAACTCGATCGAGGTCGCCGCGATAGTGCTCGCACTCGCGGCCGGCTCGGTGTTCGCCGGGCATGTCAACGACTCCGGCTTCTGGCTCGTCAGCCGCTTCTTCGGCATGGACACGCAGACGACGCTGAAGACGTGGACGGTCGGGCAGGCGCTCATCGGCATCATCGGCTTCGCGATCGCGCTCGGCATCTTCGGGCTCGCGAGCCTGATCTAGCAGCGCGACCCCGAGCATCAGGAGGAGCAGCATGAGTGCCGCATTCGACCTCAGCGGCCGACGGGCCCTCGTCACCGGATCGAGCCGCGGCATCGGCCGCGCGATCGCCGCGGGCCTCGCCGAGGCGGGTGCGGCGCTCGTGCTGCACGGCCGCGATCCCGACCGTCTCGAGGCGACCCGGGCCGACTTCGCCGCGCGCTTCGGCGAGGAGCGCATCACCGCGGCCGCCTTCGACGTCATCGACGCCGAGGCGGTCGCGGCGGGCATCCATCGCATCGAGGCGGATGCCCCGCCGATCGACGTGCTCATCAACAACGCGGGCGTTCAGCACCGGGAGCCCCTGCTCGACATCGCGCTCGCCGACTGGGATCGCGTCATCGCGACCAATCTCACGAGCGCCTTCCTCGTCGGCCGCGAGGTCGCCCGGGGGATGGTGGCGCGCGGACGCGGCAAGATCGTGAACATCGCCTCGGTGCAGACCGACCTCGCGCGGCCCACCATCGGCGCCTACACGGCGTCGAAGGGCGGCATCCGCAACCTCACCCGCGCGATGACGGCGGAATGGGCGGGCGACGGCGTGCAGGTCAACGCCATCGCGCCCGGCTACATCCACACGGAGATGACGCAGGCGCTCGTCGACGACGAGACCTTCAACGGCTGGATCCTCGGGCGCACGCCCGCCGGCCGCTGGGGCACGACCGACGACATCGTCGGGCCCGCAGTGTTCTTCTCATCCTCGGCCTCCGACTTCGTCACGGGCCAGGTGCTCTTCATCGACGGCGGCATGACCGCCGTCGTCTGACCGATCGACCGACGAGGAGATCCCATGACCCCGAGCAACCGCGCCGTCGTCGCCCACGCGGCCGACGACCTGCGCATCGAGACGCGTCCCGAACCCCATGCGGCGTCGGACGAGGCCGTGATCGCGATCGCGTTCGGCGGCGTCTGCGGCAGCGACCTGCACTACTGGCGTCACGGCGCCGCGGGGGAGTCGATCCTGCGCGCGCCCATGGTGCTGGGCCACGAGGTGGTCGGGGTGGTGCAGCACGCGGCCGCCGACGGGTCCGGCCCCGCCGTCGGAACGGCCGTCGCCGTTCATCCCGCGACCGAGCTGCCCGGCGACGGCTCGCGCTACCCCGCCGATCGGCCGAATCTCGCGCCCGGCGGCACCTACCTCGGCAGTGCGGCCCGCGTGCCCCACACCGAGGGGGCCTTCGCCGACCGGGTCGCGATGCCGAGCCGCATGCTCCGTCCGCTGCCGCAGGGCCTGTCCCTGCGCGCTGCCGCCGTGATCGAGCCCGCGAGCGTGGCGTGGCACGCGGTCGCGCGCGCCGGCGAGGTCACGGGCCGGCACGCGCTCGTCGTCGGGGCGGGCCCGATCGGCGCGCTCATCGTCGCGGTGCTTCGCCGGGCGGGCGCGGCGCACATCACGGTCGTCGACCTGGTGCCGCGGGCGCTGGATGCCGCGCTCGCGCTCGGCGCCGATGCGGCGCTGCTCGCCGACGACGCCGAGGCGATCGCCGCCGTCGACGCCGACGTGAGCTTCGAGTCGAGCGGCAACCACCGGGGCCTCGCCTCGGCCGTGCGCGGCACGACGCGCGGCGGCACGGTCGTCATGGTCGGCTTGCTGCCCTCGGGCGAGCAGCCCGCCCTCATCTCCCTCGCGATCACCCGTGAGCTCGAGCTGCGCGGGTCGTTCCGATTCGCGGGCGAGATCGACGCGGTCGTGGCGGCCCTTGCGGACGGCTCGCTCGACGTCGCGGGCGTGGTCACCCACGAGTTCGCGGCGTCCGAGGCGCTCGAGGCCTTTGCGATCGCCGCGGACCCCGCGGTCTCGGGCAAGGTGTTACTGCGCTTCTCCGCCGCGGAGAAGTAGGGCGTTACCGCGGGGCGCGCTCCGCGCCGTCCCAGATGGACGAGACCTCGTCAGTGGTGCGCCCGAGGATCGCCCGCATCGCGGCGGCGGCCCGCGCCGGTCGCCCGGCCTGCACGCCGTCGGCGACGTCGACGTGCCATTGCAGTGCCTCCTCGTGCGGATGCGCCGGCATGAGCCCGTGTTCGGTGCGACCCCGAAGCACCGCGGCGACCGCGCCGTCCAGGGCGGCGAGCATCTCGTTGCCCGATCCGCGCAGCACAAGCGCGTGGAAGGCAATGTCGAGGTCGAGGAACCCCTCGAGGTCGCCGGCTCGTCCGAGCTCCCGCATGCGGGCGGCGATGGTCATGAGCTCCTCCCGTACGGAGGCGGGGGCGTGCCGGGCGGCCAGGTCGGCGGCGAGCGGCTCCACGGCGGTGCGCAGCTCGGTGAGGGAGCGCAGCTGGACGGCACGGTCGGGCCCGTCGAGTCTCCAGCGGATCACGTCGGCGGAGTAGACGTTCCATCGATCGGCGCTCAGCACCCGCACTCCGAGGCGCTTGACCGACTCGACGAGGCCATTCGCTTGCAAGGCGCGGATCACCTCGCGCACTACTGACAGGCTCACGTCGTAGCGCTGCGCGAGCTCGCCGGCCAGCACGACCTCCCCGCGGGCGAGCCGCCCGGCGACGATCGATGATCCGAGGTCGTCGAGCAGGCGGCGGTGGAGGCTCGACGGCATGGTCGAACGATACCGCGGCGTCGCGCACAGGCCCTGCGGCGACCGCATGGGGACGGTGGGGGATGCCCGGCCCTCGGCCCTCGCTCGAGCTCATGGGCGTCTCGGCCGCGGGCAAGACCGTCGTCGGGCGCGAGGTGGCTGCTCGCGCGGGCATCCCCTTCCTCGACGCCGAGGACCTGTACCCCGCGGCGAACGTGCAGAAGATGGCGGCCGGCATCCCCCTCGACGACGCCGATCGCGCACCGTGGATCGACGCCGTCGGGGCGCAGCTGGCCGAGTCCGCGCCCTGCATCATGGCCTGCAGCGCGCTGACCCCGCGCCTACCGCGCGTGGTTGCGCGCGCTCGCCCCCGGCACTGTCTTCGCCCTGCTCGACGTGCCCCGCGCGGTGCTTGAGCAGCGCCTCACGCAGCGGCAAGGGCACTACATGCCCGCGAGTCAGCTCGACTCGCAGCTCGCCACGCTCGAGGCCCCCGCCGTGGGGGGAGCCCGTCATCGCGCTCGACGGCGAGCAGAGCACCCCGAGAACGAGCCGGGCGTCACCGTCGTCGACGGCGTGCAGACGGTCGAGGCGCTCGCCGCCCAGGTCGCCGCCCTCGTGACGGGTGCCGTAGACTGACCCACTGAACTTCGGCGAGGGCGCGCTCGACTGAGAGCGACGCCGTGATCGACGCGGTGGGTACGGCACGAGAGTCGTTCCTCACGCGCACACGCGTTCGAGTTGACACACGACCCGGGCCTACAGGCCCCCAACACCACGATGGAGAACAGCCATGGCTGACGAAAACCGCCTGAGCGCCGACGAGCGCACGTCCTTCGGCAAGGGTGCAGCCCGCAAGCTGCGCGCCGTCGACAAGATCCCCGCCGTCATCTACGGCCACGGCACCGACCCGCGCCACGTGACCCTGCCGGGCCACGAGACCGCCCTGCTGCTGCGCAAGTCGAACGTGCTCGTCACGCTCGACATCGCCGGCGACAAGCAGCTCGTGCTCGTCAAGGACGTGCAGAAGGACCCGGTGCGCCAGCTCATCGAGCACGTCGACCTCGTCGTCGTCCGTAAGGGCGAGAAGGTCACCGTCGACGTGCCCGTGCACATCGAGGGCGAGTCGGCCCCCGGCACGATCCACGTCGTTGACCACAACACCCTCACGGTCGAGACCGAGGCCACGCACATTCCCGAGTCGTTCATCGTCTCGATCGAGGGCCTCGAAGAGGGCACCCAGATCCTCGCCGGCCAGGTCGAGCTGCCGAAGGGCACCACGCTCGTCACCGACGCCGAGGCGCTCGTTGTCAACGTCACCGTGCCGGCCGCCCCGCAGCTTGACGACGAGTCGGCCGAGGCTGAGTCGACCGAGGCCGCTGCGGCCGAGGGCGACGCCGCCGAGTAGTCGGCACCCCGACACTCACCCCGCGCGATCGTCATGTTCGGACTCGGTAAGGCAAAGCCCCCGGCCGCAGCCGATCGCGACACCTGGCTGGTAGCCGGGCTCGGTAACCCCGGGCCCGGCTACGCCGGGAACCGCCACAACGTCGGGCACATGGTGCTCGATGTTCTGGCCGAGCGCGTGGGCGCGCGCTTTGCCCGCCACCGCTCGACGACGATGCTCGCCGAAGCGAGGCTTCGCCCGGGCGGCCCCAAGCTGGTGCTGGCGAAGCCGCTGAGCTACATGAACACCTCGGGCGGCCCCGTCTCATCGGCCGCCAAGTACTTCGGCATCGCCCCCGACCGCGTCATCGTCGTGCACGACGACCTCGACCTGCCGTTCGAGACGCTGCGTCTGAAGGTGGGCGGCGGCCACGGCGGCCAAAACGGCGTACGCGACATCATCAAGGCGCTCGGCACGCCCGACTTTCTGCGCGTGCGCGTCGGCATTGGCCGCCCGCCCGGGCAGCAGAACGCGGCCGACTACGTGCTGCGCGACTTTCCGGTGAGCGAACGCGCGGCCCTGCCGTTCGTGCTCGACGAGGCGGCCGACGCCATCGAGCGCATCATCGACGACGGCCTCGTCGCCGCGCAGCAGCGCCACCACGCGCCGAAGGCGTAGGGCCCGCCCCGCCGCACCGCGCACGCGCCTCGCCCGTCGCTGTCCCCGGCGACCCTCAGTTCGACGCGCGTACACTTGCGCGACGTGACTCTCGAGCGGTTAATTCCGGCGCTTCAGCGCGCCCAGACGTTTTCTGACGCCCTCGAGTACGCCCGGCGCTCCGCCGACTTCTCGGTCGTCGAGGGCCTGCGCCTTCCGCTCGTTGCCGGCCTGCTTGAGCGGCGCGAGGGCCCGCAGTGCCTGCTCGCCATCACTGCGACGGGCCGCGAGGCCGACGCCGTGCGCGAGGCGTGGGCCTGCCTCGACCCCGACGCCACCGTGCTCGACCTGCCCGCGTGGGAGACGCTGCCGCACGAGCGCCTGAGCCCCAGCGCCGAGACGGTCGGCCGGCGCATTCGCACGCTGCGCGCGCTCCGCGAATGGGCGGATGCCCCCACCGGCACGATCGTCGTCGTCGCGTCGGTGCGCGCCGCCCTGCAACCCCTGCCGGCAGGCCTCACCGACATCGAGCCGGTCGAGCTCACCCTGAACGGGCGCGGAGCAGACCTCGGTGGCGTGACCACCCGCCTGATCGACCTCGCGTACAGCCGGGTCGACATGGTGACGCGCCGCGGAGAGTTCGCGGTGCGCGGCGGAATCTTGGATGTCTTCCCGGCCGTCGCCGAGCATCCGGTTCGCGTCGAGTTTTTCGGCGACGAGGTCGACCAGATCCGCGAGTTCTCGGTCGCCGACCAGCGCTCGCTGCCCGACACCGGCATCACCCGCGTCGAGTTGCCGCCGACCCGCGAGCTGCTGCTCACCGAGGGCGTGCGCCAGCGGGCCCGCGAGATGCTGCACGAGTTTCCGAGCCTGTCGACGATCCTGCAGAAGGTGGCCGAAGGCATCCCGGTCGAGGGTATGGAAAGTCTCGCGCCGGCCCTCGTCGACAAGCTCGTGCCGCTGACCGACTATCTCCCGCCGAACGCCGCGGTCGCCGTGCTCGGCCCCGAGCGAGTTGCCACGCGGGCGGCGAACCTCGTCGAGACGAACCGCGAGTTCTTGAGCGCCGCGTGGCACGCCGCGACCGCGGGGGCCGAGTCGCCGATCGACCTCGACGCGGGCGACTTCCTGACGGTCGAGGCTCTGCACCGGGCGGCCGGCGACCGCGCGTGGTGGACCTTCAGCCAGTTCGACGCCGACGAGGCCGACGTCGTGCGGGTCGCCGCCGACGCCCCGCCGTCGTTCGCGGGCCGCAGCGGGGGAGCGGTCGACCACGTCGTCGACCGCCTCGCCGAGGGCTGGAGCATGATCATCGCCGCAGCCGGGCCGGGACTCGTCGAGCGCGCCCGCGACGTGCTCTCCGACGCAGGGGCCGCCGCGCGCCCCGTCGACGCACTACCCGAGACGCTCGAGCCGGGCGTCGCGTACCTCGTGCGCGGCAGCGTCGAGCAGGGCTTCGAGCTGCCCGACGTGAAGCTGGGGTTGTTCGGCGAGACCGAGTTCTACGGTCGCAGCGTCGGCTACGACTCGCGTCAGCCGAAGAAGCTCGCGAGCCGCCGCAAGAACGTCGTCGACCCGCTGCAGCTGAAGGCGGGCGACTTCGTCGTGCACAACACGCACGGCATCGGCAAGTTCGTCGAGCTCACCCAGCGCGAGGTCTCGACGGGTGGCGGCCGCAAGGCCCAGAAGTCGACGCGCGAGTTTCTCGTCATCGAGTACGCGCCGAGCAAGCGCGGGTACCCGGGCGACAAGCTGTACGTGCCGACCGACCAGCTCGACCTGCTCACCCGCTACGTCGGCGGCGAGGCGCCGGCGCTGAGCAAGATGGGCGGCAGCGACTGGGCGGCGGCGAAGGGGCGTGCCCGCAAGGCCGTGCGCGACATCGCCGTCGAGCTCGTCAAGCTGTACTCGGCGCGCATGTCGAGCCGCGGCTTCGCCTTCCCCGCCGACACGCCCTGGCAGCGCGAGCTCGAAGAGGCCTTCCCCTACGCCGAAACCCCCGACCAGCTGACGACGATCGACGAGGTCAAGCGCGACATGGAGTCGCCGATTCCCATGGATCGCCTGCTCGCCGGCGACGTTGGCTACGGCAAGACTGAGGTCGCCGTGCGGGCCGCCTTCAAGGCCGTGCAGGGCGGCAAGCAGGTCGCGATGATCGTGCCGACGACCCTGCTCGTGAAGCAGCACCTCGAGACCTTCGCCGACCGCTTCGCCGGGTTCCCCGTGCACCTCCGCGCCCTCAGCCGCTTCCAGACCGACAAAGAGGCGAAAGAGACCATCGACGGCCTCGCGCGGGGAACGGTGGACGTCGTGATCGGAACCCACCGCATCCTCAGCCAGGGCATCCAATTCAAAGACTTAGGGCTCGTGATCATTGACGAGGAGCAGCGCTTCGGCGTCGAGCACAAGGATGCGCTGAAGAAGTTGAAGACGAACGTCGACGTGCTCGCCATGTCGGCGACGCCGATTCCGCGCACGCTCGAGATGGCGGTCACCGGCATTCGCGAGATGTCGACGCTCGCGACCCCGCCGGAGGACCGGCACCCGATTCTCACCTTCGTCGGGCCGTACAGCGACAAGCAGGTCGCCGCCGCCATTCACCGCGAGCTGCTGCGCGAGGGGCAGATCTTCTACGTGCACAACCGCGTGTCGAGCATCAACCGGGTCGCCGCGAATCTCGCCGAATTGGTTCCGGATGCGCGCATCGCGATCGCGCACGGACAAATGAGTGAGAGCGCGCTTGAGCAGGTCATGGTCGACTTCTGGGAGCGCAAGTTCGACGTACTCGTGTCGACGACCATCATCGAGACGGGCCTCGACGTCGCGAACGCCAACACCCTCATCATCGACCGGGCCGACAAGTACGGCCTGTCGCAGTTGCACCAGCTGCGCGGTCGCGTCGGCCGCGGGCGCGAGCGCGCGTACGCGTACTTCCTCTACGACGAGACGAAGCCGCTCACCGAGACCGCGCACGACCGCCTGCAGACGCTCGCCGCCAACAGTGACCTCGGCGGCGGCATGGCGATCGCGATGAAAGACCTCGAGATTCGCGGCGCCGGCAACCTGCTCGGCGCCGAGCAGGCCGGTCACATCGCCGGCGTCGGGTTCGACCTGTATCTGCGCATGATCGGCGAGGCCGTCAGCGTGTTCCGCGGTGACGCGGCGGAGGAACAGACCGAGCTGCGCCTCGAATTGCCGGTCGATGCGCGCATCCCCGAGGAGTTCATCGAGTCGGAGCGGCTGCGGCTCGAGGCGTATCAGAAGCTGTCGACGGCGGCGGCCCCGGCGAGCGACGACCAGGCGCTCGAGCAGGTGCGCGACGAGCTCGCCGACCGCTACGGCGAGCTGCCGGCGCCGGTGCTCGCCCTCTTGCGGGTCTCACGCCTGCGTCGCATCGCGCAGAAGGCGGGACTGTCTGACGTGGTCGTGATGGGCTCGAACCTGCGCCTCGCGGGCCGCGACCTGCTCGACTCGAAGCAGCTGCGCCTGCAGCGCATGTACCCCGGCTCGAAGTGGTGGGGGCAGACGCGAACGGCACAGGTTCCGCTGCCGAAGGATGCGTCGGACGACGACCTGATCACGTGGGTGGGCTCGGTGCTCGAGAACCTTTACGACGTGTCGGTCGAGGTAGAGGTCGAGGGTGCGTCAGACGGTGCGTCGGCGGCTGCGTCGTCGGGTTCGGACGCGGGCTGAGCCTTCTCGCGGGCCGGGGCGAGCGGCAGCGGCTTCGGGAAGCGGATTGTGCCGGGGATGCGATCGACCCGGTACACGGCCGCCGGGATGATGACGAGCGTGCGCAGGTCGAACAGTGCGTGCAGCACCATGGCGACGACGATGCTGCCCGTCACGACGTAGATCGCTGTGAACACGAGCCCGACGAGGGTCGTCGCGATGACGCCGATCGGCCCCTGGTAGGCGTGCAGCAGGCCGAACACGAGGGCGGCCAGCAGGAAGGCGCTGATCGGTTCGCCCGTCACGATGACGAGCAGGGCGGGCAGGGCGAGGCGGAACAGCAGTTCTTCGCTGACGCCCGCGTTGAGCGAGAGCGCCGCCCCCCAGCGCAGCTCGGGTCGGTTGCGGGGGAGGAGGGCGGCAATATTGCCGACGACGAGCACTCCGCCCTCGCGCCGAGCGCCCCGCACGCCCACGATCGTGAGGATCACGAGCCCGACGGCCGCGCCGACGACCATGCCGATGCCGAGCCCCGAGCCGACGAAGCCGCGCACGGCCGCGACGGGAGCGAGCTGCTGGGTCTGCTCGAGCATGGCTCCCGCGAACGGATGCACGACGATCAGTACCAGCGCACCGCTCGCTCCGAAGGTCACCGCCGACTCGATGAGCCAGCGCCGCATCATGCTCTGCCGGCGAATCGTCGAGCGGTAGCGCCGAAACCGAGTGAACTCGCGCCGATCTTTGCGGATCGCGCGGACGAGAAACGCGGCGAGCATCCCGACGGCGACGAGGGCGGCGAGAACGCGCATCCACGGTTCGGCGTCGAGCATGCGTCAACCCTCCCACGCCGAGCCTGCGGCCCCGTGTGCGCCCGGTCCGCCCGCCCGCTGCGCTCAGCCCGCGACGCCGGTTTCCCGGGGCGGCGTATCTCGCCAGTTTCTGTGTCCGCGAGACCGACAGCTCGCCGAACGGCTTCTGTGTCCGCGAGACCGACAGCTCGCCGAACGGCTTCTGTGTCCGCGAGACCGACAGCTCGCCGAACCCCGCCGGCGCGTCGCTTCACGTGGACGGCGCGTCGTCTTGAGGCGTCGGTCTGGCGGACACGCGCCCCGCCACCGCCCCGGCTTCCACAACAGCGGGGTGCTGACGCGCCGTCGCCTTCCCGCTGTTGTGGAAGGGAGCCGAGGGATGGACGTTCTCGCCGGAGGTGCCCGTCCGTGTGCGCCGGCGGCCGGCTGGCAGGATGGCCGCATGGCGACCCCCGACTCCGCGCCCCGCACTCCCGACCAAGGCACCGCCCTGCACCCCGAGGCCCATCCCGAGCTTGACCGGCTGATCGCCGTCATGGCGCACCTGCGGGCGCCGGGCGGATGCGCGTGGGACGCCGAGCAGACGCACGAGAGCCTCGCAAAGTACCTGATTGAAGAGAGCCACGAACTGGTCGACGCGATCGAGAACGGCACGCGCGATGACGTGCTCGAAGAGCTCGGCGACGTGCTCTACCAGGTGCTCTTCCACGCCGACATCGCCGCGGCTGACCCGACGGCGCCGTTCACGATTGAGGATGTCGCCCGGGTCAGCGCCGAAAAGATGATCGGCCGGCACCCGCACGTGTTCGGCGACGTTGTTGCCGACACCGCCGACGAGGTGTCGGCCAACTGGGAGACCTGGAAGCGGCAAGAAAAGCCCGCCCGGGCATCCTCGCTCGACGGTCTGCCGAAAGCCCTGCCGACGCTCGTGCGCGCCGACAAGGTGCTGGGCCGGGCCGAGCGGCTCGGCGTCACGCCCCTCGACGACGCGGCCGCGGTGCCCACCGAAGCTAGGCCCGCCGTCGACCCCACCACCGCAGACGAGCACGCCCTCGGCCAGCAATTGCTCGCGCTCGTCGTCGACGCCCGCTCCCGCGGGCTCGACGCCGACCGCGCCCTGCGTCAGGCGGTGCGCGAGGTCGAGCAGCGCATCCGCGCGGCGGAATCGAAAACCCACCCCGCGCATCCCGAATGATGCTTGACTGACGCTCATGACTGCATCCCCCGCGATCAGCGCCACCGGCGTCGCCCGATCGTTCGGCGACGTGCACGCGGTGCGCGACGCATCCTTCGAGGCCCACTACGGGCAGGTGACCGCCCTCATCGGCCCCAACGGCAGCGGCAAGACCACCCTGCTGCTCATGCTGGCCACCCTGCTGAAGCCCGACGCCGGCGAGATTCGCATCGACGGCCACGACCCCGTCACCGACGCCCGCGCCGTGCGCCAGGTCACCGGCTGGATGCCCGACGTGCTCGGCTCATGGGGCAGCCTCACCGTGCGGCAGTCGATCGAGACGACGGCCCGCCTCTACGAACTCAGCCCCGCCGACGCCCGCACCCGGGCGAGCGAACTGATCGACCGCATCGGCCTCGGCGCCCTCGCCGACCAGCCGAGCCGCGTGCTCAGCCGCGGCCAGAAGCAGAAGCTCAGCCTCGCCCGCGCGCTCGTGCACCGCCCCCGCGTGCTGCTGCTCGACGAGCCCGCATCGGGCCTCGACCCCGCGGCGCGCGTCGACCTTCGCCTGCTCGTGCGCGAACTGGCCGCCGAGGGCACCGCCGTTCTGCTGTCGAGCCACGTGCTCGCCGAACTCGACGAGATGAGCGATGCCGCCGTCTACCTCGACCAGGGCGCCACCGCGAGCGCCGAGAGCGTCGACCGCGCCAAAGCCTCGGCGCGCCGCTGGCGCATCCGCGCGCTCGACCCCACGATCCTCGCCGACGCCCTCACCCAGGCCGGCCGCCCGGCCACCGGCACCGACCACCTCGGCACTCTCGTCGACGTCACCGGCGAACAGGATGCGGCCGAACTGCTGCACGCGCTCGTCACCGCGGGCGTCGCGATCGCCGCGTACGGCCCCGCCGTCGGCGACCTCGAACAGACCTTCCTCGACCTCGCGAAGGGAGGCGAGCGATGAACCCGCGCCTCGCCGTTCTCGGCACGATCGTTCAACTCGAACTGCGCCAGCGCATCCGCTCGGTGTCGTGGGTCGTGCTCGTCAGTGTCGTCTTCGTGCTCGTCGGCGCCGTGACGGTCCTGCTCTGGTTCGCGCTTCCGGCGTTCGGCGGCGACGACGCCGCCAGCGCGGGCACCTACTCGGCCCTGATCTTCTTCGTGCTGCTCGTCGGCTCGCTGGTGACACCCGCCACGAGCGGTGCGGCCATCAACGGCGATCGGGATGCGGGAACCCTCGCCACGACGCAGGTCACCCTGGTCACCACCACGCAGCTCGTGCTCGGCAAGTTCCTGGCCGCGTGGACCGTGGCGCTGACCTTCCTCGCCGCCGCGCTGCCCGCCATGCTGTTCACCGTCGTCACCGGAAACGTTCGCCCCGACACGCTCGCCGCCTCGCTCGCCGTGCTCGTGCTGCTGCTCGGCGTCGTCGCGGCGGTTGGCGTAGGCGCTTCGGCCCTCATCACCCGCCCGCTCTTCTCGGTCGTCACGACCTACCTCGTGGTGGCCGCCCTCAGCGTGGGCACGCTGATCGCCTTTGGGCTCGGCTCGTTGGCGGCGCAGACGACCGTGTCGTACACGTACACGCCGATTGACTACACCGCGAGTGAGATCGACCCGGAGACCGGCGAGTACACGACCATCGTGTGCGGCGAAGCGATGGAGCAGACGTTCGAGGTGCCGCGCACCGACGCCGTGTGGGGGTTCCTTGCCGCGAACCCCTACGTCGTGCTCGCCGATGCCTCACCGCCGGTGTGGGACCGCTACGGGAACCCCGTTGACCTCTTCGGCACCATCGCGTTTGGTATCCGCGCGGCACAGCAGCCGCCCGAACCGCCGGAAGACTACGACGAGTGCGCGGACGCCCGCTCGGGCTTCACCGGGCAGTCCTTCTCGCCCGACGACTACGAGTCTCCTCGCGAGGTGTACGAGCGCAGTGTTCCGAGCTGGTTTGTGGGCCTCGCGATCCACTTGGTGCTCGGCGCCAGCATGCTCGCCGCGGCGATTGCGCGCACGCGCACGCCCGCGGCCACGCTTCCGCGCGGCAGTCGCGTGGCGTAGGCGCAGATCGAGGTGACCGGATGCGTGGGGCGCGCCCCGAGCATCCGGTCATGAATCGCGCGCACATGACAAAGGGGCGCCCCGTCAACCCGAATGACGAGACGCCCCCTGGCGCGCGGAGACCGGTGTCTCACTCTCGCGCCGGCCGGTGGCGCGCGTCCCCCGACGCGACCACCCGGTGATGGTCCCGCGGCGATGCGGGCGATAGTTCAGCAGCAGATAAACGCGCTCTCACCCTCCCCAGAGTGGTCTGTGCTGCGCTCACCCATGAATTTACCTAACACTCGTACAAATAGCAAACGTTTGTTATTCTAATTTCATGGCCAGACGCACCGACCCCAACCGCAAGCCCGAGTTGCTCGCGCAGATCCTTGAACACCTGCGCGACCAGCCGCTCAGCGCGGTCACCTTCCGCACCCTGGCCGACGCGCTCGGGGTGAGCCCGTTCACGCTCGTGTACCACTTCGGCACCCGCGCCGAGCTGATCGCCGACATCATCCGTGCGGTCGGCCAGCGGCAGCAGCAGGTCATCGACGCCGAGCTCGCGGTCGACCCGTCGCTCGACGCGCACATTGCCGCGATTCGGGAGTCGTGGCGCGGCTTCCTCGACCCGGCCACCCGCGCCCTGTTGCGCCTCGAGTTCGAGGCCGCCCTCCTGCAGGTCACCGACCCCGAGCTGACCGTCGGCGGCCGCGACGTGCACGAGCGCTGGGTCGAATGGGGCGCCGAAGCGCTCGAGCGGCTCGGAGTGCCCCACGACGACGCGATCATCGAATCGCGCGCCCTCGTCGACCAGCTCTACGGCGTGCAGTTCGACCTGGTCGTCACCGGTGACGAAGAGGCGGCGACCGCCGCCTGCGACGTCATGATCGACGGCTACCGTGCGCGCGTCGAGGCGCTGATTCCCGCCACCGTCGCCTAGCGCGCGCTGACCGCGCGCGGCGAGGCGCGCATCCGCCCCATGGAAGAATCGCGGGTATGCCTTCGCCCGTGACGCCGCCCCGCGGCATGCGCGACATCCTGCCCGCCGACAAGGCACGCCGCGAGGCGCTGCTCGCGACGATCCGCGACACGTACCGGCGTCACGGCTTCGACGAGATCGAGACCCCCGTCATGGAAGACTCGTCGCGCCTGCACGCCGGTCTCGGCGGCGACAACGAGAAGCTCGCCTTTGCCGTGATGAAGCGCGGGCTCACGACCGACGAGCTTCGGTCGGCCGCAACCCCGCTCGAGCTCGCCGACCTCGGCCTGCGCTTCGACCTGACCGTGCCGCTTGCCCGCTTCTACGCCAGCAACCGCGCCGAGCTGCCGAGCGTGTTTCGTGCCATCCAGATCGCGCCCGTCTGGCGCGCCGAGCGCCCGCAGAAGGGCCGCTACCGCCAGTTCGTGCAGTGCGACATTGACATCATCGGCGAGCCCGGAGTCTTCGCCGAGATCGAACTCATCACCGCCACCGTCGACGCGCTTGCCGCGCTCGGCGTGCCCGGCTGCACGATTCGCATCAACGACCGTCGCCTGCTGACGAGCATGCTCGCCACCCTCGGGTTCCCTGCCGGCGAGGGCGAAGCGGTGCTGATCACCCTCGACAAGCTCGACAAGATCGGCGTCGACGGCGTGCTCGCCGAACTGCGTGAGCGGGGCATGCCCGAGGCCGCGGTGGCGGCCCTCGCCGAGGTGCCCGCGCTCGTCGCAGCGAAAGCCGGTGAGAGCGCGACGACGGCCGTGACGGCCGAGGCGATCCGCGCATCGCTGCCCGACGGAATCGACGAGACGGCCGTCAGCGACCTCGCCGAGATCGCCGCCGCGGTGGGCGAGGGGGTGCCGCTCGCATTCGACCCGTTCCTCGTGCGCGGCATGGGCTACTACACGGGCCCCATCTTCGAGGTCGCCCACCCCGAATTCGGCTATTCGCTCGGCGGCGGCGGCCGCTACGACGGCATGATCGGCCGCTTCGCCGGCACCGACGTCGCCGCGTGCGGCTTCTCGCTCGGATTCGAGCGCCTCGTCGACCTCGTGACGACGGTCGAGGATGCGCGCGGCGGCTCCGCGCTCATCGTCGACAAAGACGTCGCCCCGGCTGACACGATCAGCCTGAAGCGTGCCCTCGTCGAGGGTGGCGAGCGGGTGCGCGTCGTGACCCGCGCGAAGAACATGCGTGCACTGCTCGAGCGCCTCGAGGCCGACGGCTACACGCGCTCCGCCACCGTGCGGGCGGGCGAGCGAGACGCCGCGACCCTGCAGTGGCGCGCGCTCGGCGAGTAGGCTGGTCGCCGGCTCCGCTCTGTTCGGGGCCGACACCCCACCACCACCGTTAGGAGACCTTCCGTGGCTGCAATCGAGGCCGTAGGCGCTCGCGAGATTCTCGACTCCCGTGGCAACCCGACCGTCGAGGTGGAGGTGTTGCTCGACGACGGCACCGTCTCGCGCGCCGCCGTTCCCTCCGGCGCATCGACCGGCGCCTTCGAGGCGTACGAGCTGCGCGACGGCGACAAGGGCCGTTACCTCGGCAAGGGCGTGCTGAAGGCCGTCGACGCCGTGCTTGACGTGCTCGGCCCCGCCATCGAGGGCCTCGAGGCGAGCGACCAGCGCCTCATCGACGCCGAGCTGAAGGCCGCCGACGGCACCGACAACAAGTCGAAGCTCGGCGCTAACGCCATCCTCGGCGTCTCGCTCGCCGTCGCGAAGGCCGCGGCCGACTCGGCCGACCTGCCGCTGTTCCGCTACGTCGGTGGCCCGAACGCCCACCTGCTGCCCGTGCCGATGATGAACGTCATCAACGGTGGCGCCCACGCCGACACCGGCGTTGACGTGCAGGAGTTCATGATTCTGCCCATCGGCGCCGACAGCTTCACCGAGGCGCTGCGCTGGGGTGCTGAGACCTACCACGCCCTCAAGGGCGAGCTGAAGGCGGGCGGCTTTGCCACCGGCCTCGGCGACGAGGGTGGATTCGCCCCCGACCTCGCCGGTACGAAGGCCGCGCTTGACTTCCTCGTCGCCGCCATCGAGAAGGCCGGCTTCCGCGCCGGCACCGACATCGCGCTCGGCCTCGACGTTGCCGCCACCGAGTTCTTCGAGAACGGCGTGTACCGCTTTGAGGGCAGCGAGCGTTCGGCCGAGCAGATGTCGGCGTTCTACGGCGAGCTGCTCGACGCGTACCCCCTCGTCACGATCGAAGACCCGCTGTCGGAGGACGACTGGGACGGCTGGGCTTCGCTCACCAGCTCGATCGGCTCGCGTACCCAGATCGTCGGCGACGACCTGTTCGTGACGAACCCCGCCCGCCTGGGCGACGGAATCGCGCGCGGCACCGCGAACTCGCTGCTCGTCAAGGTCAACCAGATCGGCACGCTCACCGAGACGCTCGACGCCGTTGCGCTCGCACAGCGCAGCGGTTACACCGCCGTGCTCTCGCACCGCTCGGGCGAGACCGAAGACACGACGATTGCCGACCTCGCGGTGGCGACCAACTGTGGCCAGATCAAGACCGGTGCGCCCGCCCGCAGCGAGCGCGTCGCGAAGTACAACCAGCTGCTGCGCATCGAGGAAGAGCTGGGCGAGGCCGCGGTGTACGCTGCGCGGAGTGCGTTCCCGCGCTTCACGGCGTAGCCGGGAAACGCGGGCCCGGGGCCATTTCTGGCCCCGGGGCACCCGCGCCGGTGGCCGTCTCGGCCGCCGGGTGTCGGCTCAGGCCCGAGGACGGTGCGCCGTAAGCTGGCCGTATGGCGCGACGTACCCCGAGCATCCCCGTCGCGATGCCCGACGACGCGCCCGCGCAGAGCCCGTGGTTTCGCAATTTGCAGATGTCGGGGCTGACGGTGACGGTGCTCATTCTCATCGTCGGCGCCCTCGTCGTGCTCGCCCCGAGCCTGCGCGTGCTCGTCGAGCAGCGGCAAGAACTCGCGGCGCTCGAGCAGCGGGTCGCCGAGCAGCAGGCGCTCGTCGACGGGCTCGAGATCGAGATCGATCGCTGGCAGGACCCGGCCTTCATCGAGGCGCAGGCCCGCGACCGGCTGCTGTACGTGTACCCCGGCGACATCAGCTACCTCGTGATCGACGACGGGCAGACCATCGAGCTTGACCCGACCCAGCCGATCAGTGACGAGATTCAAGAGACCCGTGTGGACTGGAGCCAGGCCGTGCTGTTGAGCGCCATGACCGCCGCGCTCACCGACCGCCCGGCCGACGAGCTCGTCGCCCCCGCGACGGGCGAGGGCGGTGCCCCGTGAGCCGCCCGCCGTTCGACCCGTTCAGCGAGCGCGACGTCGAGATCGTCTCGGCGCAGCTCGGGCGCCCCGCGCGCGACGTCATCGGCATCGCCGCGCGCTGCGTGTGTGGCGCGCCGACGGTCGTGGCGACGCAACCCCGCCTCAGCACGGGCACGCCGTTTCCGACCCTGTACTACGTGAGCCACCCCGCGGCGACCGCGGCGGCGTCGACGCTCGAGGCGAGCGGCATCATGGCCGAATACTCCCAGCGCCTGCTCGACGAGCCTGACCTCGCCGAGCAGTACCGCGCGGCGCACGAGCAGTACCTCGCCGACCGCGAGGGCATCCTCGTCGTCGACGAGGTCGCCGGCTACTCGGCGGGCGGCATGCCGACCCGCGTCAAGTGCCTGCACGCCCTCATCGGCCACAGCCTCGCGGCGGGGCCCGGCGTGAACCCGATCGGCGACCTCGCACTCGCCGCCTGCTCGTGGAGCCCCGAGGTGTGCGCGTGCGCGCCCGATCAGCGCGGCGCGTAGCGGCCGTCGCCGCACTCGCCCTCCTTGCCGGGGCGGCGCTGACCGGCGCCGTCGCGAGCGTGACCGACGCGCCGGCCGCGGCCGCGAGCATCCAGAATCGCGAGTATTGGCTCGACGAGTACGGCATTCGCCAGGCCTGGCAGGTAACCCGCGGCGAAGGCGTCACGATCGCGATCATCGACTCGGGTGTCGACGACGCCCACCCCGACCTGGTCGGCGCCGTCGTGGGCGGCACCGACGTCAGCGGGCTCGGATCGGCCGACGGAACGCAGCCGGTTGGGGTCGGCAGTGATCACGGCACGCGCGTGGCGAGCCTCGCCGCCGGTCGTGGCGTCGGGCCCGGCGGGGGAGTGCTGGGCGCCGCCCCCGAGGCCGACATCCTGACCGTGTCGCTCGCATTTGGTGTCGCCTCCGAGCGCAGCGGCGATGATCAGATCGCCGATGCCGTGCGCTGGGCGGTCGACCGCGGGGCCGACATCATCTCGCTCTCGCTCACGCGCAACACCGTCGAGTGGCCCGAAACGTGGGACGACGCGTTCGGCTACGCCGAGCAGAACGACGTGCTCGTCATCGCCGCGGCGGGCAACCGGGGCAGCGGCACCGAGCAGGTCGGCGCCCCGGCAACCATGCCCGGCGTGCTGGTCGTCGGCGGAGTTGACCGCGCGGGCCGTGCCAGCGACGAGGCGTCGTCGCAAGGCATCACGATCGGCGTCATGGCGCCCAGCGAGCAGCTCGTCGGCGCGGTCCCCGGGGGCGGCTACGTCATCTGGCAGGGCACGAGCGGCGCCACCCCCATCGTCGCCGGCATCGCCGCGCTCGTCCGCTCCGCGCATCCCGATATGGATGCGGCGAACGTCATCCAGCGGATCCTCGCGACCGCGCGCCCCGTCACCGCGACGACGCCCGATCCGCTCTACGGCTACGGCCTCGTGGATGCGCGGGCCGCCGTCGTCGCGGACGTCGCGCGCGTCGACGCGAACCCCCTCGGATCGCTCGCCGAGTGGGTCACCGTGAACCGCCGCGCGGACGCGGACGCCCCGAGCGTCGTGGGCCAGGATGCGCGCTCGCCGATCGCGCGGACGGCGAGCGGCGGAGACGCCGCCAGCACCTTCGATGGAGCGTGGCGGCTCGCCTCGCCGCGCATTCCGGAGCTGATGCTCGGCGCCCTCGTCGTGGTCACGGCGCTCGCCGCGCTGGTGCTGACGGCGGCGGGGTTCGTCAGGCGCACACGAAGGCAGTAGATTAGGCGGGTTCCCTCACCACCCAAGGAGACGTTAGTCGTGCCCAGAATCGTGATCGTCGGTGGAGGCTACGCCGGTTTCTACACCGCCCTCAAGCTTGAGAAGCACCTCAGCCGGGGCGAGGCAGAGGTCGTCGTCATCGACCCGCTTCCCTACATGACGTATCAGCCGTTCCTGCCCGAGGTTGCTGCCGGCCAAATCGAGCCGCGCCACTCGGTGGTGTCGCTGCGCCGTCACCTCTCGAAGACTCGCGTCATCACGGCGAAGGTCACGGGTGTCAACCACGCTGCCCGCACCGTGACGGTCGAGCCCGAGGTGGGCGAGTCGTACGAGCTTGAATACGACCACGTCGTCGTCACCGCCGGCTCGGTGTCGCGCACCTTCCCCATCCCCGGCGTTGCCGACAACGCGATCGGCATGAAGTCGATCGAAGAGGCCGTGGCCGTGCGCGACCGCCTCATCGACAACTTCCACCGCGCGGCGAACCTGCCGGCGGGCCCCGAGCGCGACCGCCTGCTCACCGTCGTCGTCGTCGGTGGCGGCTTCGCGGGCATCGAGACCTTCGCCGAGCTGCGCGCCCTCGCGAGCGCGCTGCTCAAGGACTATCCGCAACTCACGATCGACGACACCCACTTCCACCTCATCGAGGCGATGGGCCGCATCATGCCCGAGGTGTCGCTCGAGACCAGCAAGTGGGTGCTCAAGAACCTCGCGCAGCGTGCCGCGACCGTGCACCTCGACACGCAGCTGACGAGCGCCGTCGACGGCGTGATCGAGCTGTCGACCGGCGAGAGCTTCGAGAGCGACCTCATCATCTGGACAGCCGGCGTCATGGCGAACCCCGTCGTGCGCTTCACCGACCTCCCGGTCGAAGAGCGCGGCCGCCTGCGTGCCCGCGCTGACCTGCGCGTCGTCACCGAGGCCGGCGAGATCGTCGAGGGCGCCTGGACGGCCGGCGACGTGTCGGCCGTGCCCGACCTCACGGGGGGTGGCGTCGGCGGGTTCTGCGTGCCGAACGCCCAGCACGCCGTGCGCCAGGGCAAGCGCCTCGCCAAGAACCTCGTCGCGGTGCTGCGCGGCGAAGAGCCCAAAGACTACGTGCACAAGAACCTGGGCGCCGTTGCGGGTCTCGGCCTCGGCTACGGCGTCTTCCAGTCGGGCAAGATCGCCATCAAGGGCTTCCCCGCCTGGGTCGCGCACCGCGGCTATCACGGCCTCGCGATCCCCATGTGGGAGCGCAAGATTCGCGTCGTCAACGGCTGGCTCTGGAACCTACTGCTCGGCCGCGACAACGTGACGCTTGCCGCGCGCGAACAGCCCCAGCAGTACTTCCAAGAGTTCGCGTCGCGCCCCAAGGCGTAGGGCGCTCGAGGCGCCGCAGCGCCCGCATCGCTCTAGGCTGGGGGCGCGCCCCGGTAGCCCAATGGCAGAGGCAGGCGACTTAAAATCGCTTCAGTCTGGGTTCGAGTCCCAGTCGGGGTACGACGACACGGGTGGCGCTGATACGCGCCACGGGGTTCGAGTCCCTGTCGGGTACCACCAGACGCGTGGCGCTGATACGGCCCGCGCTACCGCAGGTTCGGCTCCACCCAGCGGGTCCACGCGAACGCGGCTGCGCTGATGGCGGCGAAGGCCGCGGCGACCCCGAACAGTGGCACGACCGGGAACTGCTCACCCGAGACGGCAATCGCCGCGCCGATCGCGGCCGTGATCACCGTCACGACCGCCCAGCCTACGCGCGACACGGCGTACAGAGCCCGCCCCGGGAACGGCCCCACCGGCAGCAGCAGCAGCACGATCGAGCCGAAGCCCCCCAGCGCGACGGCCGCGGCTGTCTCGGCCGCGAAGTTGGCCCAGAAGCCGGTCGCTGGCGTGAGCACATCGTGCAGCGCCCACCCGATCAGGGCGAGCAACGCGACGCCGGTGGTCTGCGCGATCGCGACGCCGGCCCGCGCCGCGCGCGGCACCGCGCCCACGATCGTCGTGGCGACGAGCACCCCCACGACGATCGGCGGCCGCAGCTCGGCAACCCGCGACAGCAGCGCGGCGAGCGTCGCGGCGATGAGCATGGACGGAAGAAATCGCTCGGTCACGACCGCGCGGGTGGCGACCCCCGTGAGTCGCGCCGGCACCACGACGGCCAGCAGATTGAGCAGCAGCAGCCCGAGCCCAATTGCGGCCATGAGGCGCACGTAGCGCACCTCGAACGCGATGCCGCCGGCCAGCGCGGCGACGAGAATCGCACCACCAAACACCGCGGCACCGACGACCCACGGCGGTAGTACCGGCTCGTCATCGTCCGTCGCGGCCCGATTGTTGCGCCCGGTGAGACGGAATCCGGCGGGCAGCAGTCGCGGCAGGGCGGCCCGGGTGGCGAGGCGCATCGGGAGGGCGACGAGCAGCAGGTAGCCGAGGCCAACGAGCAGGCCGACGACCCACCCGCCGCTCACCCACACCTCGCGCGCGGTCGGCAACGACGCGCCAAAGGTCGTGGGGGTGCCCCACGTGGTTGCGGTCGGGTCGCCGATCGGCTCATCGGAGAACTCGGGGGGAACGCCCGGGTCCCCACCGTCGCCATCGGGTGGGGTGGGGCTGGGCGTTGGGGTGTCGCCGGGCGTCGGGCTTTCGCTTGGCGGCTGTGGCAGCGGCGACGGCGTCGCCGTGCCGCCCGGGGTCGGTGCGGCGCCGGGCGTGCCGGGTTCCGCCGGAGGCGGACCGCTGGGGCCGCCCGACACCGTCACGGTGAAGCGAGGGGAGGGCGCGCTGAAGTTGCCCGCCACGTCGCGCTGGAGGGCCTGGATCGTCCAGTCGCCCGGGCCATCAAACGCGATGCCGCACTCCCAGTCGCCGGTCGAGCTCGTGCCCGTTTGGCAGCGTTGCTCACCGTCGACGAAGACCTGGATGCCCGCCCCGGCTTCGCCCCGCCCGCTCACGACGACGCTGGGCTCGCTCAGCACCTGCCCCGCCGTCGGGCTCGTGACGGTGGGGGACGAGGGTGCATCGCGGTCGAGCGTCATCGGGACGGCTCCGCTGAAGACCGAGAACTCGGGCCCGAGCGACGGCAGGCTCTGACGCGCCCGCACCGTGTACTCGCCGGTGGGCGCGTTGTTTGCCGACAGCGCGCACGACCAAAACCCGTCCGGCAAGACGTCGGGACACGCGTGCGTCACCTGCCCGTTCGCGCCGAGGGTTTGCACCTGCACGCGCGCACCCGGCTGCCCCTGGCCCGTGATCCGGCCGGCGGTGACGATGCGGCCGCTGCCGCCCGAGCTGACGGTGGGCGGCCCGAGCACGCGCAGCCGCAGGCTCGGCAGAGGCTCGGTCGAGTTGTCGTCGAGCGTTTCGGTGCCGACGAACTGGTTAACGCCGTTGGGTACCTGCAGGGGTGGGCAGCTCCACGACGTTGCGGCCGCGTCGTCAATGCGGCAGACGACGCCGCTGGCGTTGGCGCGCCGAATCTCGAGGGTGCTGCCGGCGTCTTTCGTGCCCCGCAGGGTCACCACGTTCTCGCCAATGAAGGCATCGTCGGCGAGCTGCCAGCTCACGGCCGCGGCGGCGGGATGCGCGGGGCCGGCGGCAACGAAACCGGTCGCGATCGCGAGCGGTGCGAGAACAAGGGCGAGCATCCGAGACGGTCGCCAGCGGGCGCCATGACGGCGCCGGGCAGACCGCATCTGTTCCCCTCTCGCCTCGATCCGGGAGCATGACGATTCTTTCAGCATTCCCGAAGCGGCGGGCTCTGCGGCGCGCGGCGCACAGCCGGCGTATAGGGCGCACCCTGTCGCCCCGGCGGGTCGCGCCCTATGCTGACCGCATGGAATTCCTCATCATCGTTGGCGTCATCGTGGTTCTCGCGATCATCGCGGGCATCTACCTCTGGGCGACCTACAACTCGCTCGTCACCCTCAACGTGCGCGTCGACGAGGCGTGGAGCGACATCACCGTGCAGCTCAAGCGCCGCGCTGACCTGCTGCCGAACCTCATCGAGGCGGTCAAGGGCTACGCCGCGCACGAGAAGCAGGTGTTCGAAAGCGTCACGAAGGCGCGCGCCGAGACGCTGAGCGCCGGCAGCCCCGCCGAGGCGAGCGTCGCCGAGAACCACATGCAGTCGGCACTGAAGAGCATCTTCGCCGTCGCCGAGGCGTACCCGCAGCTGCAGGCGAGCCAGAACTTCCTGCAGCTGCAGGGCGAGCTCGTCGACACCGAGGACAAGATTCAGGCGTCGCGCCGCTTCTACAACGGCGGAGTGCGTGAGCTGAACGTCAAGATCAAGCAGTTCCCGAACACGCTGTTCGTGCGGGGCCTCGGCTTCACCGAGCGCGACTTCTTCGAGGTCGCCGACGCCGCCGCGATCGCTGAGCCGCCCCGGGTGCAGTTCTGATCCACCGGGCCGTTTCGTTCAGTCTGTCCGCGGCATTGTCCGCGTCTGCCAGCCAGGAGGGCTGACCCGTGTACAGCGCTATCGCTGCCAACAAGCGCAAAACGGTGCTCATCATCGTGCTGTTCGTGATCTTCATCGCGGGCATCGCGTTTCTGTTTGACCTCGCGTACCGCAGCGGCTTCACGATCACGATCGGCGCCCTCATCGGTGCCACAATCTACGTGCTGATCCAGTACTACTCGTCTGGCTCACAGGCGCTCGCCATGTCGGGTGCCCGGCAGATCCAGAAGGCCGATAACCCCCGGCTGTACCGCATCGTCGAAAACCTCGCGATCACCGAGGGCCTGCCGATGCCGAAGGTCTACATCGTCGACGACCCCGCCCCGAACGCGTTCGCAACGGGGCGCGACCCCCAGCACGCCTCCGTCGCCGCGACCACCGGGCTGATGGAGATCATGACCGACCGCGAGCTCGCCGGCGTCATGGCCCACGAGATCGGGCACGTCAAGAACTACGACATCCGCGTCTCGACGATCGTGTTCGGCCTCGTCGTGTTCGTCGGATTCCTTACCGACATCCTGCTACGCATGGCGTTCTTCGGCGGTGGCCGCAACAACAACGGCGGCAACATCGTCGTGCTCGTGCTGGGTCTTGCCGCCATGATCATCGCGCCGCTGACGGCCGCCGCCATCCAGGCCGCCGTGTCGCGTCAGCGCGAGTACCTGGCCGACGCGACCGGCGCACTTACCACCCGCGACCCCGAGGCGCTCGCGAGCGCGCTGCAGAAGCTCGGCGACTACGCCCGGCCGATGAAACGGCAGAACTCGACCATGGCGCACCTGTGGATCAGCGACCCCATGAAGCCGGGGGTCATAGACCGCATGTTCGCCAGCCACCCGCCGATCCCGGCGCGCGTGAAGCGGCTCATCGAAAACTCGAGCCGCTTCTAGGGCGCGCGCCGCGCATCAGCGTCGGGTCGCGCGCTGACGCGTCGCTAGCCCTCGCGGGCGACGGATGCGCGCATCGCGTCGATCGCGCTGCCTCGCTCGCCGACGCTGACGCCGCCGAGCCCCCGCCACGCGGCCGCCCGAGCGAGCACGGGGGCGACTCGCTCGGCCATCCAGCCGGGGTTCACCCCGTCCTCCGTCCAGGCCGACTGGACGCGGAGCACCCCCGCCTGACGGTCGCTCTTGAGGTCGATGCGGCCGACCAGCGCGTCGTCGATGAGCACGGGCAGCGAGTAGTAGCCGTACTGCCGCTTCGGCGCGGGCGTGTAGATCTCGATGCGGTAGTGGAAGTCGAACAGTCGCTCGGTGCGCGGCCGAAACCACACGACGGGGTCGAACGGTGACAGCAGGGCGACGGCGTCGATGCGGCGGGGGAGGCGGGTGCCCCGATAGCGGTAGACGGTGTCGGGGCGTGAGCCGCGCATCCAGCCGTCGACGGTGACCTGCTCGACGAGACCCGCGTCGGCGAGGTCGCGCAGTGCCGCCTGCGTGGGCGCGACCTTCAGCCGGTGGTAGTCGGCGATGTCGGCAACCGTGCCGATGCCGAGAGCCTCGATGCTGCGGCGCACGAGTTCGCGTTCGGCGTCGGCCCGCGGCACCCCGACGCCGTGCAGTTCGGCGAGGCCGACGTGCTCGGGCAGTGCGTACACGCGCGAGAAGCCGCGGCGGCCGCCGCTGACGACGTCGCCGAAGGCGAACAGGTACTCGAGGCCGAGCTTCACGTCGCTCCAGCCCCACCACGGGCCGCGGCGCACGGCGGCGTCGTGCTCGACGTCGCTGACGGTCATGGGGCCGTTCGCCGCCAGCTCGTCGAGCAGCCAGCGCATCATCTGCGGGTTGTCGCGCACCCACTGATCACGCGCGTGGTACTTCTCGCGCAGCGCCTCACGCTTCCAGTGCCAGAGCGGCCAGTCGTCGCGGCGAATGAGCGCCGCCTCGTGTGCCCAGTACTCGAGGTAGCGGCCGCGCCGCGCGAACAGCTGCCGGTCGAGCGCGGCGGGGTCGTACGCGCCGAGCCGGGCGAACAGCGGCAGGTAGTGCGAGCGGGCGAAAACGTTCACGCTGTCGAGCTGCAGCACCTTGAGGCGGTCGACGGCGGCGGTCAGCGCGCGTGTCGACACCCCGCCTTCCGACGACGCTGCAGGATGCGCGCGCCCGAACCCCTGCGCGGCCAGTGCCAGCCGCCTCGCCTCGCTGATGCTGAGCCGTTCCATTCCGCTCACGCTAGTGCCGACCGGCGACGTCGCACGCCGTTCGTCGCACGTTCACCTGCGCGGCGGAATACGGACACGAAACGCTTTTACGTTCAGCACATCCGCTGCGTTTGTGACGCGCCACCCGGCGCGCCGCGGCGGGCACACCCCCACCGGAGGATCTGTTGAACACCACTCGCACCATGGCTGGCGTGGCGCTTGTCGCCGCTGCCGCACTCACGCTCAGCGCGTGCGCGACCGACGCGGGCACCGACGGTGCCGCCTCGGGCGTCGACGCGGCTGCTGCCACGAGCCTCGAAGACTTCGGCTCGTTCGAGGCACTCGAAGAGGCGGCGAAGGCCGAGGGTCAGTTGAACGTCATCGCGCTGCCGCGCGACTGGGCGAACTACGGCGAGATTCTCGATCTTTTCGCCGAGCGTTACCCCGAGATCACCATCAACGAGGCCTCGCCTGACGCCTCGAGCGCCGAAGAAATCCAGGCCGCCGAGAACCTACGCGGGCAAGACACGGCCCCCGATGTCTTCGACCTCGGCCTCGCCGTGGCTCTCGAGAGCACCGACTACTTCGCTCCGTACTTTGTCGAGCGGTGGGACGACATTCCCGCCGAGCTGAAGCACCCCGACGGCCTGTTCTGGGCCGACTACGGCGGGTACATGGCGGTCGGCTACGACCCCGACGCGGTTCCGGCCCCCACGAGCCTTGAGGACCTGCTCGGCGAGGAGTACCGCGGCAAGGTCGCCATCAACGGTGACCCGACGCAGGCGGGCGCGGCTTTCGCCGCCGTCGGCATGGCGACCGTGCAGAACGGCGGCCAGCTCGACGACTTCCAGGCCGGCATCGACTTCTTCGAAGAGCTCAACGCGGTCGGCAACTTCATCAAGATCGACCCGACGCCCGCGACCGTCGCCTCGGGCGAGACTCCGGTCGTCTTCGACTGGGACTACCTGAACAGCGGGTACGCCGCCGACCTCGACGGCCAGCGCAACTGGGAGGTCGTGGTCTTCGACGGCACCGGCTACGCGGGCTACTACAACCAGGCCATCAACAAGGACGCCCCGAACCCGGCGGCCGCCCGACTGTGGCAAGAGTTCCTCTACTCGCCCGAGGTGCAGAACCTGTGGCTGAAGGGTGGGGCTCGACCCGCGCTCGAGCAGGCCATGGTCGAGGCCGGCGAGATCGACGAGGCGCTGTATGCCGCGTTGCCCGAGGCGCCGGCCGACACGGTCGTGCCGTCGGCTGAGCAGAGTGCGGCCGCCGCGACGCTGCTCGGTGAGCGTTGGGCGACCGCTGTCCAGTAGCACGCTCGCGGCCCCGGTCGCACCCGCGGTCGACCCCCGACGCACACCGCGTCGGGGGTCGACCCGCGCGTCCGGAGCCCGAGCTCGACGACGCGCCGCCTGGGGGCTCGCCCCCTTCTCGGTCTACGTCGCTCTGTTTCTCGCCCTGCCGACGGCGCTCGCCGTGTGGTCGGGCTTTGTTGCGAGCGACGGCTCCCTCACGCTCGACACCGTGGCGGCTCTCGGCGATCCGCTCATTCTGCGCACCTTCGGCACGACGCTGTGGCTGTCGGCCATCACCGCGTTGGGCGGGGCCGTGCTCGGCGCCTTCGTCTGTTACGCGCTCATCGGCGTGCGCTCCGACGGCCCGCTGCGCTCCACCGTCGACGCCATCTCGGGCGTTCTCGCCCAGTTCGGCGGCGTCATGCTGGCCTTCGCGTTCGTCGCGACGATCGGCATTCAAGGTTTCGTGACCGTGCTGCTGCGCGACAGCCTGGGCATCGACATCTTTGCCGACGGCGTGTGGCTCTACGAGGCGCCCGGGCTGATCCTGCCGTACCTCTACTTCCAGGTGCCGCTGATGATCATCGTGTTCCTGCCCGCGCTTGAGGGGCTCAAGACCCAGTGGGCCGAGGCCAACGCGACCCTGGGTGGCACGCGGGCGACGTTCTGGTGGCGCATCGGGCTGCCGGTGCTCGCCCCCTCGTTCATTGGCTCGCTGCTGCTGCTGTTCGCCAACGCCTTCAGCTCGTATGCGACGGCTGCCGCCCTCACCAGCCAGGGCCAGTCGATCGTGCCGCTGCAGATCCGGGCCGCCCTCACGAGCGAGACGGTGCTCGGCCGCGAAAACCTGGCCGGCGCCCTGGCGCTCGGCATGATCGTCGTCATGGCCATCGTGATGGGCCTGTACGCCCTGGTGCAGCGCCGCGCGGCCCGGTGGCAGCGATGAGCGCGCCGGTCGCGAGCATCGCGCCGCGCCGCGCCACGCGCATCCTGATTCTGGCGATCGTCGGTGCGATCTTCGCAATTCCGATCGTCGCGATGGTCGAATTCACGATGCGTCGCGGGCTCGACGGTGGCTACGACCTGAGTCGCTGGGTCACCGTCTTCACGGGGCAGCTCGGCCCCGCGTACGCGCCGGTGTGGCAGGGCGTGCAGAACTCGCTCGTGCTCGCCCTCGTGACGGTCGCGATCATGCTGGCGCTGCTCGTGCCCACCATGATTCTCGTGGCGCTGCGTTTTCCGCAGCTGCAGCGCGTGCTCGAGTTCGTGTGTCTGTTGCCGATCAGCATTCCGGCGATCGTGCTGGTCGTCGGGCTGGCGCCCGTCTACCAGGTGATCTCGCGGATGCTCGGCTCAGGAACCTGGACCCTCGCCTTCGCCTACGGCATCCTCGTGCTGCCCTTTGCCTACCGGGCGGTGCAGTCGAACATCGAGGCGATCGACATCGTCACGCTGACCGAGGCCGCCCGCTCGCTGGGCGCCGGCTGGCTCACCGTGATCGTGCGGGTGCTCATGCCGAACCTGCGACGCGGCCTGCTCGCCGGCGCCTTCATCTCGGTCGCCGTGGTGCTCGGCGAGTTCACGATCGCCTCGCTGCTCAGTCGCACCACCCTGCAGACGGCCCTCGTCGTCGCCTCGAAGGCCGACGCGTTCATCGCCGTCATCTTCGCCCTGCTCGCCCTGCTGTTCGCGTTCATACTGCTGATCGTCATCGGCCGTATCGGGCGCGGTCGCCTCGGAAGGACCTCATGACCACCCCCGCCCCCACCCCCGCGCCAGCGGCGGAGACCCGCACCTCGGCGCCCGTTGCGCTGGTCGGCGTCGTCAAGCAGTTTCCGGGTCTCACGGCCCTCGACGGCGTATCGCTCGAGCTCGCCCCCGGCGAGTTCGTCGCGCTGCTCGGCCCGTCGGGCTGCGGCAAGACGACGGCGCTGCGCGTGCTCGCCGGGCTCGAGTCGGCCGACGACGGCCACATCCTGATCGACGGCCGCGACGTGGTCGATGTGCCCACGAACCGTCGCGACATCGGCATGGTGTTTCAGTCGTACTCGCTGTTTCCACACCTGACGGTGCTCGAGAACGTCGAATTCGGTCTCCGGATGCGCAAGGTCGAAGCCTCCGAGCGTCGCCGTCGCGCCACCCAGATGCTCAACATGGTCGGCCTCGACCATCACGCCGACCGCTTCGCCCACCAGCTCTCGGGCGGTCAGCAGCAGCGCGTCGCGCTGGCCCGAGCACTCGTCACCGAACCGCGAGTGCTGCTGCTCGACGAGCCGCTCAGCGCGCTCGACGCGAAAGTGCGCGTGGGGCTGCGGGACGAAATTCGGCGCATCCAGACCGAACTCGGAATCACGACGCTGTTCGTGACACACGACCAGGAGGAGGCGCTCGCCGTCGCCGACCGCGTTGCCGTGATGCGCGCGGGGCGAATCGAACAGATCGGCACGCCCGAGGAGCTCTACTCGCGCCCCGCGAGCGCGTTCGTCGCCGACTTCGTGGGGCTCAGCAACCGCGTGCCCGCCGTGGTTCAGGGCGAGGTCGCGACCGTGCTGGGCACCACCCTGCCGCTGGTGAGCGCCGACGCGCCCGCTGGCTCGGGTGTCGCCCTGGTGCGCCCCGAAGATGTGCTGATCGTGCCCGGCGACGACCCGCGGGCAACGAGTGCGGCGGTGGTCAGCACCTCGTTTCTCGGCTCGCTTCGTCGCACGCGGGTGCGACTCGATGATGGCCTCGAGCTGGTGGTGCAGCACGCTGCGGGCGAGCATGTCGAGGCGGGTGAGCGGGTCGCGGTGCGCCTCGCGGGACGCCCCGTCGTCATCGACGCCGCGTAACCATGCCCGCCGCGGCATGCGACGCGGTTCAGCGGGCGGGTAACGGCTCGTAGACTGGCGGGGCTGCGGGATGCTCGCGCCGGTATCCGCCGACAGCGCGCGATCGCACGCGGAGGAGCCCCATGACCCACGAGTCGACCATCGCCGGGCCGAGCCTGGCCGACGTCGAGCGCGCCCGCGTCACCGTCTCGGCCGTCGCCGACGTGACGCCGATGGAGTCGTCGCACTACCTCAGCCGCGTACTGGGCCAGCCCGTCTTCATGAAGTGCGAGAACCTGCAGCGCACCGGCTCGTACAAGATTCGCGGCGCCTACAACCGCATCTCGTCGCTCAGCGACGAGGAAAAGGCGCGCGGCGTCGTTGCCGCGTCGGCCGGAAACCACGCACAGGGCGTCGCCTTCGCCGCCCGAGAGCTGGGCATTCCGGCAACCATCTTCATGCCGATCGGCGTCGCCCTGCCGAAACTTGCTGCCACCCGCGACTACGGAGCCGACGTGGTGTTGCGCGGGCACACGGTCGCCGAGCCGCTGCGCGCCGCCGCCGAGCACGCCGAGCGCACGGGTGCCGTCTACATTCCCCCGTTCGACCACCCCGACGTGATCGCCGGGCAGGGCACGCTGGGCCTCGAAGTGCTCGAGCAGGTGCCCGACCTCGCCACGGTCGTCGTGCCGATCGGCGGCGGTGGGCTCATTTCGGGCATGGCGACCGTGCTCAAGCAGCGCGCCGCCCAGCTCGGCCGCGAGATTCGGGTCATCGGCGTGCAGGCCATGAACGCCGCCGCCTACCCCGTGTCGCTCGCCGCCGGCGCCGTCACCGAGATCACCATCAGCCCGACCATCGCCGACGGCATCGCCGTGTCGAAGCCCGGCAAGCTGAACTTCGAGATCATCAAAGACACCGTCGACGAGGTCGTCACGGTTGACGACGACGACATCGCCCGCGCCATGCTGATGCTGCTCGAGCGCGCCAAGCTCGTCGTCGAGCCCGCCGGGGCCGTCGGGGTCGCGGCGATCCTGACCGGCAAGATCCGTGCATCCGGCCCGACGGTCGTGATGCTCTCGGGCGGCAACATCGACCCGCTGATCATGGAGCGCGTCATCAGCCACGGGCTCGCGGCCAGCGAGCGCTACCTGAAGCTGCGCATCCCATTGCCCGACCGGCCGGGGCAGCTCGCCCGCACGAGCGAGATCGTGGCCGCGCAGAACGCCAACGTCGTTGAGGTGCTGCACACGCGCCACGGCACGGGGCTCGCGATCAGTCAGGTCGAACTCGAACTGCACATCGAAACCCGCGGCCCCGAACACGCCGAGCAAGTGCTCGGAGCGCTCAGGGCCGAGGGATATGAACCGCGCGTTGACTTTTAGCGGGGTTAGCCCCTACGGGGCGTAAGTCTCGACCTCGACGATCGTGACCTCGATGCTCTTGCCGTTCGGCGCCTCGTAGCTGACGGTGTCGCCCACCCTCGCGCCGTTGATGGCCTGCCCGAGCGGGCTTGCCTCGCTGAACACGTCGAGCTCGCTGCCGTCGGCCAGAATCTCGCGGCTGCCGAGCAGGAACTTCTCGTCGTCGCCCAGAATCGTCGCGGTGATGACCGTGCCGGGGCGGACGACGCCGTCTGCCTCGGGCGCTTCGCCCACCGTCGCGTTCTTCAAGAGCTCTGCGAGGGTGCGGATGCGCGCCTCGATCTTGCCCTGCTCGTCTTTCGCGGCGTGGTACCCGCCGTTCTCTTTCAGGTCGCCTTCATCGCGCGCCGATTCGATGCGCTTCGCGATTTCGGCGCGGCCGGTGGTCGACAGGTGCTCGAGCTCGGCCTGCAGACGGTCATACGCGTCCTGCGTCAACCACTGGGTGGTCGCACTGGTGTCACTCATGTGATTGCCTCCTGATGCAAAACGGAACCGGCCGCGAGTGCGGCCGGTTCCGAGTTCGATTCAGAGGAGCCTAGGGGAGCCAGCAGCCGTACGGCAAACCCGTCACAGCCTGCTCGGAGGTGCGCAGCGTCTCGGTGAACACCCGGGTGCGCTGGTCCGACGAGTCGAGTTCGAGCACCCGCCACCCCACGATGCCGAAGTTGGCGTTCAGGGCTTGCACGGCGCACGACACCTCTGTACCGGGGGCGACCGAGACCTCCCACGCGACGGTGATCGAGGTGTCGGTCAGATCGCGGTAGCCGAGCTCGCGCACCTCAAGTTCGGCGTTCGTGCCCGAGAGCCCGCCCCACACCACCCAGGCGCCGAAGACGAGGGTGAAGAGCGCGCCGCTGATGATGAGGATCCGCTTGGTGCGGGTGTCGTCGCGGGCGGTACGGCCGTAGCGCTCGTCGAGGAGCTGCTGCGCGGTCATGACGTCGAAGCCTGCCTCTCGGTGATCGCTCTGGCGTCGCGGGATACGCTGATACTCCCAGGGTAGAGGCCGATTCTGTGCGGCCGCCGCCCGACCGGCGTCGATCGTGACGCCGGCTCCGCCTGATCGCCGAGGAGCGCATCCGCCGTGTTCTGGTCCGTCATTTCCCGACTGCCGCAGGGCCTCGGGCCGAACCCCATCGACGACCCGCTCATCCCGCCGTTCGAGGGTGACCCGAACACGGTGACACCGGGCGTTGCTGGCTTCTTCGCGATCTTCTTTGTCGCGGTGGCGTCGATCTTTGTGATCGTCGACATGGCCCGCCGCATTCGCCGCGTGCGCTACCGCGGCGAGGTGCGCGAGCGTCTCGAGGCCGAGCGCCTCGCGGCCGAGCAGGGCGAGTCGAGCGAATCCGGCGAGCACGACGTCGCGCCCGAGGGCGGCGACGTGGATGCGGCCCCCGCGTCAGACGATTCAGCCCCCGTTGAACGGCGGGTTGATCGCGAGGAGTAGCGTCGCGCTCCAGTGGCAGAGGAACGCGACGACGGTGAGCGCGTGGAAGATCTCGTGGAAGCCGAAGACGCCCGGAATGGGGTTGGGTTTCTTCATGCCGTAGATCACCGCTCCGGCGGTGTAGGCCAGGCCGCCCGCGACCACGAGCACCATCATCGCGACGTTCGCGGCAATGAGGTCGGGCAGGTACAGCACCGCCGCCCAGCCGAGCAGCAGGTAGAGGGGAACGTAGACCCAGCGCGGGGCGTGAATCCAGAACACCCGGAACCCGATACCGAGCGCCGCGCCCGCCCACACGAGCGAGAGCAAGATGAGGCCCTTGTCGAGCGGCAGCGCGAGCAACGCCATCGGGGTGTAGGTGCCCGCGATCAACAGGAAGATGTTGGCGTGGTCAAGGCGCTTCAAGAGCACCCGCATGCGGTCGCTCCAGGTGAAGCGGTGGTACGTCGCCGAAATGCCGAACAGCAGCAGCGAGGTGAAGACAAACACCGTGCTGGACCAGCGCGCCATGGGCCCCTCGCCGAGGGCGACCAGCACCAGACCCAGCACGATCGCGAGCGGGAAGGTACCCGCGTGAATCCAGCCGCGCCAGGTCGGCTTCCGCTCGAGCCCGCGGTAGTCGATCGACTCGTCGAGCAGCGGAATATTCGGGATGCCCGACCCCGGTTCGCGCTCGACCGTCGCGGGCGTCGCGCCATCGCTCGCGGACGGGTCGCGGTCGGCTGACGGTCCGTTGGGGGTGGCGGTCATGCCGTCGATGCTACGCGCGGCGGATGTGCGCCTCGCGCCGCTTAGTCGACCGCCACAACCGCGGAGGCGTGGACTACCGTAGACCTGTGCGTTCAACGCGAACACTCGGGGGGCGCGGACCTCTCTACCGCCTGTACATGGGCCGGCTGCGACGTCAGCTGGCGGGTGCCACGCACCCGCACCACGTCGCCATGATCATCGACGGCAACCGCCGGTGGGCCCGCCAGTGGGGCGGCAGCACCGAGCACGGTCACCGCGCGGGCGCCGTGAAGGTGCGCGAGTTTCTCACGTGGTGCGACGACGCCGACATCAAGGTGGTCACGCTGTACCTGCTGTCGGCCGACAACCTCACGGGTCGTGACGCCGACGAGTTGGCCGCGCTGACGCAGATCATCGCCGAGCTCGCCGACGAGCTCGCGGGCGTGCGCGACTGGCGCGTGCACCACGTCGGCACGCGCGACGGGCTGCCCGGCGAGCTCTGCGACGCGCTGTCGCGGGCCGAGGCGACCACCGCCGAGCACCCCGGGCTGCACATCAACCTCGCCGTTGGTTACGGCGGCCGCCGCGAGATCGTCGACGCCGTGCGCCGCATCATCCAAGGCCACGCCGCGGGCGGCGGAACCCTCGACGACCTCGCCGAGAAGGTCACGCCCGACCACATTGCCGAGCACCTCTACACGGGCGGCCAGCCCGACCCCGATCTCGTCATTCGCACCTCGGGCGAGCAACGCCTGAGCGACTTCATGCTCTGGCAGAGCGCGCACAGCGAGTTCTACTTCGTCGAGGCGCTTGGCCCCGACCTGCGCGAGGTCGACTTTCTGCGCGCACTGCGCGACTTCGCGACACGACAGCGACGGTTCGGCCAGTAGGCCAGACGTCGACCCGCGGCGCCCACCCCGGCGCCCCATGGAAAGGCCACCCGATGCCCACGATCGATGAGTACGCAACCGAGTTCACCGACGAACCCGGCTACCTCGACTTCGCCACCGTCGCCCCGATCGGGGAGGCCGCGATGGCCGAGGAGCGCGCCCAGTCACTGCTGTTGTCGACGGCCCGCCACGGCGCGATGACCGCCATCATCGACCAGGAAGACCGGGTGGATGCGGCGATCGCCGCGCTGCTCGATGTCCCGCCCGAGCAGCTCGTCTTCCAACCCTCGACCTCTCAGGCCCTCATGCACGTCGCCTTCGGGCTCACCGGCGGCATCGCCCTGTCGACGGGCGAGCACCCCGCGACGACGTACGCCGTCGCTCGCGCCGCCGACGCCCTCGGAGTGCTGCAGGCCACGCGCTTCACGCCCGATCACGAGCGCGTGACGCCCGCCTCCATCGCGGATGCGCTGACCAGCTCGATCGCGGCCGTCGCGGTGAGCGCCGTCGACGACCGCACCGGCCACCTCGTCGACCTGGAGGGCATTCGGCAGGTGGTGGGCGATCGTCTGCTCATCGTCGACGCGAGCCAGGCGCTCGGCGTCGTCGACGCGCCCTGGAACCTCGCCGACGTCGTGGTGGGCACCGGGCGCACCTGGTTGCGAGCCGGCTACGGCACGGGGTTCCTCGCGCTGAGCGAGCGGGCCGCCGAGCAACTCGTTCCCGTGTGGTCGGGCTGGCTGGCCGCAGCGGGCGGGCCGGGGGAGGAGCGCACCGACGCGGTCGCCCCGCCCGTCAGCGGGGCGTTGGCCTATCGGGTGGGCTACGCCGACCCCACCGCGCAGGCCCGACTCGCGGGCGCCGCGGAGGAGGTCGCCGCCATCGGGGTGGACGCGATTCGCCGGCGGGTCCTCGACACCTGTGCCACGATCATCCAGCTCGCCGACCAGGCGGGGATTTCGGTCGTATCGCCGCGCGATGACGCGGAGCGCGCGGGAATCGTCGTGATCGAGCCGGCGGCCGGAACGGTCACCGCGCTCGTCGCCGCGCTGCACAACCACGGCATCACCGCCACCCACACCGGCGAGCGGGTGCGACTGTCGGCGCACGTGTCGACCCGCGACGACACCCTCCAACTGCTGCAGTCGGCGTTCACCGAGTTCGGCACGGTGACGACTGCGTGAACGCTTCCCGCACGCCGCGTGTCGTTCCCGCGCAATCCTCGGCTCAGGCGTAGCGTCAGCGCCATCGGGCACCGCGCCCGATCGAGACGGCCGGATGCTCGTCTCGCGAGCCCCCGGCCGACCTCGTAGAACTGGTTCCGGGCGCGCCGGAGGTGCTCCCGGGGATGGAGCACCGTGGCCGCGACTCGCACTCCCCGTTCAGAATCCGCAGCATCGACGACCGCGTCGACCGGGCACGAACAGGAGGTCGCGCAGCGCACGTATGTGCTCGACACCTCCGTGCTCTTGAGCGATCCGAAGGCGATGTTCCGCTTCGCGGAGCACGCCGTCGTGTTGCCCGTCGTGGTGATCGGCGAACTCGAGGCCAAGCGTCACGACCCCGAGATCGGGTACTTCGCCCGCCAGGCGCTGCGCAATCTCGATGACCTCCGCGTCAAGCACGAGCGCCTCGACTTTCCGGTCGCGGTGGGTGACGACGGAGGCAGCCTGCGGGTCGAGCTGAACCACTCGAACCAGTCGGTGCTGCCGAGCGGTCTGCAGCTCGGTGACAACGACTCGCGCATCCTCGCCGTGGCCATGAACCTCGCCGCCGAGGGTCTGAACGTCACGGTCGTCTCGAAAGACCTGCCGATGCGCGTGAAGGCCTCGTCGATCGGTCTGGCGGCCGAAGAGTACCGCCACGAACTCGCCATCGACTCGGGCTACACGGGGCTCGCCGAGGTGCGCCTGTCGGCCGAACAGATGGCTGACCTCTACGAGCGCGAGGTGGTGCGCTCGTCGACCGTGAAAGACCTCCCCGTCAACACCTCGCTCGTGATCGCCTCCGATCGGGGCTCGGCCCTCGGCCGGGTGGTCGGCGACGACGAGATCCAGCTCGTGCGCGGCGACCGCGACGTGTTCGGCCTGCACGGCCGCTCGGCCGAGCAGCGCCTCGCTCTCGACCTGCTGATGGACCCGCAGGTCGGCATCGTCTCGCTCGGCGGTCGCGCCGGCACGGGCAAGTCGGCCCTCGCCATGTGCGCGGGTCTCGAGTCGGTGCTCGAGCGCAACCAGCAGCGCAAGATCATGGTGTTCCGGCCGCTTTACGCGGTGGGCGGCCAAGAGCTGGGCTACCTTCCGGGTGACGCGAGCGAGAAGATGAACCCGTGGGCCCAGGCCACGTTCGACACCCTCTCGAGCGTCGTGTCGCAGAACGTGCTCGACGAGGTCATCGACCGGGGCCTGCTCGAGGTGCTGCCGCTCACGCACATTCGCGGGCGTTCGCTGCACGACGCCTTCGTCATCGTCGACGAGGCCCAGTCGCTCGAGCGCAACGTGCTGCTCACGGTGCTGTCGCGTATCGGCCAGAACTCGAAGGTCGTGCTCACCCACGACGTCGCCCAGCGCGACAACCTGCGGGTTGGCCGGCACGACGGCGTCGCGAGCGTGATTGAGACGCTGAAGGGGCACGCCCTGTTCGGCCACATCACCCTCACCCGCAGCGAGCGCAGCGCGATCGCGGCACTCGTTACCGACCTGCTCGAGGGCAACGAGCTCGCCTAGCCGCCGTGTGACAAGCGGGGCGGATGCGCGGCGCGCGTGACGCGCATCCGCTACCGTTCGGTCATGAGCATCGATCGAGATCGCGGGGCATCCCGCCGCCGTCGTGCCCAGTGGGGTGGAGCCCTCCTGGCAGCGATCGCCATCGTCATGACGCCGCCGCTGGGTATCGGGAGCTATGTGCTGGGCGTTGCTGCCGCGGGCTATCCCCTGGATGGCACGGGGGTGGCCCCGCTCGCTGTCGCCGTGGTGGGCGGCGCCGTCGGTCTTGCCCTCGTGGTGGGCAGTGCCCTGATCGTCTCGGCCCTCGTCGCCCGCCCGCGACCCCGGCCGGTGACCACCGCCGGGGCCGTGTCGCTCATCGCCGGAACCGCGCTGCTGACTGCGCTGCCGCTCGCTCCGAGCGTCGTGCTCGGCTTGATGGGCTTCCCCTACCTCGTCGCGATCGCTCTCATGGGTTTTGGGGCCAGTGCGTGCGCCAGCGCGTGGATGCGGTCGGGCGAAACGGCGCCGGGGCCGCGTGTTGAGAGTGACCGAGAACGCCCTGCGACGCTCGCCGCGACCCTCGCGGTCGCGACGCTGATTCCGCTCTCGCTGCTTGCCACGGGCCTGGTCGAAGCGTTCGTGTGGGGGCCGGAGGCGCAGACCGACGGGCTGACGGCCGCCGAGGTGTGGGCGGCGCTCAGCGCGGGCGATGCCGCCGCCGCGCGCGCGGGCATCATCGGGTGGGCAGTGATCTCCGCGCTGCTGTCACTGCTGCCCGCACTCGTCGCCGTGCTCGCGCGACGGATCCCCGATGCGGCGCCGGCCGACCGGCGCCGGGCGATACGGGTTGCGGGGCTGTTCGCCGGCGGGATGGTCGCCACGCTTCACTGGGTGGGCACCTTCAGCCTCGGCATGTCGATTGCCGACACGCTTCCGCCCTACACGGGCTCCCTCTCCGGGCCGGCCGCGGTGATCGTGGGACTCGGCTCGTTCCTGCTCGCGAGCGCGGTGTTCGCCGCGCTGCTCGGCCGCCCGGCTGCGCGAGCGCACACGAGCCCCGTGCGAGAGGTGACGCCCACGCGCTAGCGGGGCGTGCATCCGCCGTGCCGGATCGAGCGCGGCGGGAGTAGGGTGGCGGCACGAGCCGGGGTGCGGCCGTGCGTGCGCTTCAGAACCGGTGGTGCGGATCGGAAGGTCGCCTCGTGCCCCGGCTCGCTTCGCGCACCCGACGCTGGCTAGCGCGGGGCGACAGCGTTGAGCAGCTCGCCGACCGTGTGCCCGTTTTCGAGCGGGTGCCGCAGCGGCTGCTGGCGCTGGATGCGGTACGTGTTGCGCCGCCCGTCGCGGAACTTCTCGAGGTAGCCGGCCTCAACCAGCTCGCCGAGGATCCGCACGACCGCGCGCTCGGTGATGCCGACGCGTTCGGCGATGTCGCGTACCCGAAGGGTCTCGTCGGCGTTCAGGCAGGTGAGCACGTGCCCGTGATTGCTGAGAAACGTCCACCCTGACACGCCTCCACTGTAGGGGAGAGGGATGCGCGTATTGGCACGCCATTACGCGTTTATCTTTACATGCAATTAATTACCTGTATTGTGTAGCGCGACAGGAGGTTCATGCATGTTTCCCGATCTTAGCACCGCTGCCCCTGATGGCCTGCTTCGCATCGACGCCGTCACCCTGCTTCTCGCCACCCTCGTCGCCCTGGTGGCCCTCGCCGTTCTGCCCTACGCGCACCGCAGCCTTCGCGGAGACCGCCACGGCCGAGGGGTCACGGGGGCGCTCGCCCTGGTCTTCGTCGCGAGCGGCGCCATGGTGCTGCTCGCCGAACCGCTCGCGCAGGCCGCGGCCTGGAGCGTGGCCACCGTCGGCGTGCTCATCGGGCTCCGACTCGGCGGCGGACCGGCTGCGGCTCGGCGACCGGCCGCGTGGCTCGTCACCTCCGATGTGCTCGTGTGGGCGAGCGTGCTGCTGGCACCCGGCAGCGTCGCCGCCTTCCTGCTGGTGGCCGCCGCGATCATCCGCGCCGCCGGCGTGCCGGCCCACAGCTGGCTGCTCGACGCCCTGCGCGCCCCCACGCCCGTCAGCGCCGCGCTGCACGGCGGCGTGGTGAACGGTGGCGCCATCCTGCTGATCCTGCAGTGGCCCGCCCTCGCCGCCGGTGCCGCGCCGCTGATCGTGGCCGCCGTCTTCGGCGCGCTCGCGATCGTCGTGGGCGGCGCCGGCCTCGCCGCCCGCCCCGACATCAAGGGCAAGCTGGTGCTGTCGACCGTCGCGCAGCTGGGCTTCACGATGCTCTGCATCGGGCTCGGGTTGTGGGCGGCCGCCCTGCTGCACCTCGTCGCTCACGGCTGGTACAAGTCGGCGCGATTTCTGGCCTCGGGTGACGGCGTCGACCGCCGAGCCGCCGCCCGTCGCGCGCCCGCGCCCTCCCGCCCGCTTCTGCCGTCGCGCGTCGGTGCCGCGCTGGGTGCGCTCGCCGCGGCGCTCGCGGTCGCGACCGGCGTGCTCGTCGCCTACCCCGGCGCGTTCTCGCTGGGCGGGGCCGTCGTCATCGCGATGATCGGCCTCGCGACCGGCACGGCGGCGGCTCGCCTCGTCGGCACCGCCGCCACGCCCGCACAACTGGCCGGCCGCCTCGTTGCGGTCGTCGCGCTCGCGGGAGCAATCGCGGTCGCCCTCGGCTCGCTGACCCGGATGCTCGCTCCGGCTCTCGCCCCCTCCGTCACGCCGCCGCTCGCCTCCCTCGCGCTCGCCGCCACGGCGGCCCTCGCGGTCGCGGCCCTCGCCGCGGTGCGTCGTGCCGCGGCCGGGTCGTCGCTCGACCGCGCACTGCTGGCCGGAGCCCTCGCGCTCGGGGCCGCTCCCCGCGCCGCCCTCGATCGACGCGGTTCTTGCCGCTCGCCAGCGGTCGATGCGCTCGCCTCTGTCACCGCGGGCGCCGACGCCCGATCCACCCCGACACCCGTCACCCGTCAGGAGGTCGCCGCGTGAGCAGCACCGAATCGCACCCCACCCCCGGTCGCGGCGACGCCGTGCTCGGCGCCCCCACCGCCGTCACCGGGCCGAGCACCATCGACCTGCAGCGCGTGCGGGCATTCGCCGACGTCGCGCTCGACGTGGTCGGCGACTACTACGGTCTCGACGCTGCCGTGGCAGTCAACCCCCTGTTGCCGCGACTCGCCGCGGGCTTCGGCGTTGCGGCGACGGAAGCCGCTGCGGCCCTCGGCGCCGCGGGGGCGCCGACGGAGGCCCACTTTCGGGCGCTGCTCTCGAGCGGACGGATCCGCCGCGCCGATCTGGCGGCGGTCCTCCGACGCCGGAGCGCCACCGACGCCGCCGGCGATGAGGCGGCGGGCGACGAGGGGGTAGGCGACGATGACGTGCTCGTCGCACGCTTCCTCGAGGCGGCGCCGAGCATCCGGAATCGGCCCGCCGTCGACCGCCGCACGGCGCGCGTCGACGACCGCCTGTCGCGCTTCACCCGCAGTTGGTTCGCTGACGAGGAGGCGGCCTGGTCGGTGCGCACGGGGGCGGGCTTCTACGCCGACTGGCGCGCGCTGGCGCTCGTCGACCTGACGCTGCGGCCGCGAGCCCGGCGCGCGCTACGTGAGCTGCCCGAGCGGCCGGATGCGCTCATCGCGCGCCACCTGGCGGGTCGCCGCCTCGACGACGCGGCCGCGCTTGACCTGCTGGGTCGCCACCTCGCGCGCACCCCCGGCTGGACGGCGGCACTGCGCCGCCGCACGGCCACGCGGCGCGACGTCGACGCGGTCGAGTTCCTCGCGGTGCGCCTCGCCCTCACGTCCGTGCTCGACGCTCCCGACCCCGCTGCGGCCCCGGCGCCCGAACTCAGCGCTGAGCGTCTACTCGTGTGGCAGGAGGCGGCGGAGGCCGGTACGCACGACGCGATCCTGCGCTCAGTGCGCATCCCGTCGGCGCCCGGGCGGGATGACGAGGGGGGCGTTGACGCCGTCCCGGCCACGCTCGACGCGGTGCCAGAAGCGGCCCACGTCGTCTGCTGCATCGACGTGCGCAGCGAAGGCCTGCGCCGCCACCTCGAAGCCGTCGGGCCCTACGGCACCAGCGGCTTCGCCGGCTTCTTCGGGGTCGCCGCCCGGGTGCGCCCGCTGGGAGCCCCCACGGGGGTCGACGCGTGCCCCGTGCTCATTGCGCCGCGGCACGCGATCGACGAGCGCCCGCGGCCCGGGGCCGCACCCCGCACCCGCACCGCCCTCGAGCGTCTGCGGGCGACCGCGAGCTGGTCGTCGGCGCTGCGCGCGCCGGAAAAAGGCGTGCACTCAGCGCTCGGCTGGGCAGAACTCAGTGGCTGGATGCTCGGCCCGCTTTCCGCGCTCCGCTCGGTCGCGCCCGGCGCACTCGGTGACGCGCGGCGCCCCGATGAGTTGCCGTCTTCGCCCCCCACGCTGTTCGATCTCGACTCGGCGATGTCGCTCGACGAGCAGGTCATGACGGCTGACACGGTGCTCACCACGATGGGCATGACGACGCGGTTCGCTCCCGTCGTGCTGTTGCTCGGTCACGGGGCCACGACGACGAACGCGCCGTTCCGCACGGCTCTCGACTGCGGGGCGTGCGGAGGGCACCGTGGCGGCAGCAACGCGCGCATCGCGGCTGCCCTGCTCAACGCCCCGGCCGTCCGCGCGGGCCTGGCCGCGCGCGGCATCCGTATCCCCGACGAGACGGTGTTTCTCGGTGGCGAACATGACACGGTCACCGACCGCGTGACCGTGCACGACGCTCACGCTCTTCCCGAGCGCCAGCGCCTGCGGGTGCGTGCCCTGGAAGCCGATCTCGCGATCGCGGGCAAGCGGCTGCGCCGCGAGCGACTGGCCGAGCTGCCGGGCGGACGCCGCGTCGGTGCCGAGGCCGAGGTCGACCGGCGCGCCGCCGACTGGGCGCAGGTGTTCCCCGAGTGGGGCCTCGCCCGCAACGCGGCGATCGTCATCGGCCCGCGCGCGCTCACGCGCGGGGTCGACCTCGAGCGTCGCGCCTTCCTGCACAGTTACGAGCAGTCGACCGACCCCGACGGCACGGCGCTGACGACGATTCTCACCGCGCCGCTGGTCGTGGCGCACTGGATCAACGCGCAGTACTACTTCTCGAGCGTCGACCCCGAGGTGTTTGGTGCCGGCAGCAAGACGGTGCACAACCTCGTCGGCGGCCTCGGCGTGCTCGCCGGCCCCGACGGCGACCTGCGCATCGGCCTGCCGCAGCAGTCGGTCATGACCCGCGAGGGCCTGCACCACGAGCCCGTGCGGCTCATGGCAATCGTCGACGCCCCGCTGGAGCGCATCGACCGCGTCATCGAGCGCCACGACATCGTGCGCGACCTCGTGCACGGCGAGTGGGTGCGCCTGGTCGCCCCGGCCGCTGACGGACGCGGCTGGGTCGAGCGCGGCGCCGATGGCTGGCGCCCGCGCATCCTGACCCCCGACACTGATGACGTCGCGACCGCGACCCCGACCGCGAAGGAGGCGGCATGACCGTCGAAGGACTCTCCCCGATGACGAAGGTGGAGGTCGTCGTGCGTTCGACCGACGCCGACGCCGTCTCGCGGCAGATCGTGAGCGCCGGCGGCACCGGTTACACGAGCCTGCCCGGCGTGACCGGCCTCGGCCACCACGGCGCCCACGACGGGCGCGCCCTGTTCAACGATCAGGATGCGCTCACGCTGACGATCACGGTCGTGCCCGACGATCGCGCCCCTGCCCTCATCGCGGGCTTGCGCGAGCTGCTCGAGCGTCGGCCCGGCGTGATGTTCGTGTCTCAGGTGTCGGTGAGCCGCCCCCACTACTTCCAGTAGGGGCGGCCCCCCGCAACGCGGCTGAGACTTACAGGCCGGGCGAGGTCATCGAGAGCACGTCGAGCAGCTCGTCCAGCTGCTGCTCGGTGATCTCACCGCGCTCGACGAAGCCGAGGTCGACGACGGCCTCGCGCACGGTGATGCTCTGGGCGACCGAGTGCTTGGCGACCTTCGCGGCGGCCTCGTAGCCGATCACCCGGTTGAGCGGCGTCACGATCGACGGCGACGACTCGGCGAGCGCGCGGGCGCGGTCGAGGTTCGCCTCGAGCCCCCGCACGGTCTTGTCGGCGAGCACGCGCGTCGAGTTCGCGAGCAGGCGGATCGACTCGAGCAGCGAGGTGCCCATCACGGGAATCGCGACGTTCAGCTCGAACGAGCCGGATGCGCCCGCCCACGCGATGGTCGCGTCGTTACCGACGACCTTCGCGCAGACCATGAGCACGGCCTCGGGCACGACGGGGTTCACCTTGCCCGGCATGATCGACGAACCCGGCTGCAGGTCGGGGATGTGCAGTTCGCCGAGGCCGGTGTTCGGGCCAGACCCCATCCAGCGCAGGTCGTTGCAGATCTTCGTCAGCGACACGGCAATGACCCGCAGGGCGCCGCTCGCCTCGACCAGCCCGTCACGAGCGCCCTGTGCCTCGAAGTGGTCTTCTGCCTCGGTGATCGGCAGGCCGGTCGACGACGCGAGTTCGGCGATGACCTTCTGCGAGAAGCCGAGGGGAGTGTTGATGCCGGTGCCGGTTGCGGTGCCGCCGAGCGGCACCTCGGCGACGCGCTCGATGGTCGCGCGCACGCGGGCGACGCCGAGTCGCAGCTGGCGGGCGTACCCGGCGAACTCTTGCCCGAGGGTGACCGGGGTGGCGTCCATGAGGTGGGTGCGACCGGCCTTCACGGCGGTCTTCCACAGCTCGGCTTTCTCCTCCAGAGCCTCGGCGAGGTATTCGAGCGCCGGAATGAGATCGGCGAGCAGCGCCTCTGTAACGGCGAGGTGCACGGAGGTCGGGAACACGTCGTTCGACGACTGCGAGGCGTTGACGTGGTCGTTCGGGTGCACGGCCGTGCCGGCGTGCTGCGTCGCGAGGGTGGCGAGCACCTCGTTCATGTTCATGTTCGACGAGGTACCCGAGCCCGTCTGGTAGGTGTCGACGGGGAAGTGCTCGAGGTGGGCGCCTGCGATGATCTCGTCGGCCGCGGCGACGATGCCGCGGGCGAGGGTCTCATCGAGGATGCCGAGCTCGGCGTTCACGATCGCCGCCGCGCGCTTGATCTGCGCGAGCGCCTTGATCTGACCGGCCTCGAGGCGGGTGCCTGAAATCGGGAAGTTCTCGACGGCGCGCTGTGTCTGAGCGCGGTACAGCGCGCTCTTCGGCACGCGCACCTCTCCCATGGTGTCGTGCTCGATGCGGTAGTCGGTCTCTGCGGTCTCGCTCATCGCGATGGGTCCGTTTCTCTCGTTTGTTCGCAGGGCGGTGGTAGATCGTGGGGACAGGCGGATGCGCGCTACAGCGCGCCGACGGAGGCGTCGGCTTGCACGCGCCCGTCATGCAGGCGATAGTTGGCGCCGACAATCGCGAGGCGCCCGGCGGCGACCGCCTCGCTGATCAGTTCGCTGGCGCTGAGCAGGGCTCCGACGGTGTCGCGCAGGTGCTGGCGGCCGACCTCGAACGCGTCGATTGTGTCGACGCTCGTCGACCCCGAGGCGATCCGAACCCGCTGCACCGCCGGCATGATCTGCGTGACGAGCGAGCGGATGTGCGCGGGAAGAGTTGGGGCGTCGGCGCCGGTCTGATCGATGGCGGCGCGCACCGCCCCGCACTCGTCGTGGGCGAGCACCACGATGAGGGGCACCTCGAGCACGGCGACCGCGTATTCGAGCGAACCGACGACCGAGTCGCTCACGATCTGGCCGGCGTTGCGCACGACGAACAGGTCGCCCAGCCCCTTGTCGAAGATGATCTCGGCCGCGAGGCGACTGTCGGAGCACCCGAACAGGGCGGCGTCTGGTCGCTGGTGGTCACTCAGCTCGGTGCGTCGGGCGGCGTCCTGGTGCGGGTGGTGAGGGTCGCCCGACACGAAGCGGGCGTTGCCCGCCTGCATTTCCCGCCAGACGGCTGCCGGTGTGCGCTCAGCGTCGGTCATGCTCCTCCTCGGGCGTCGGGTGGCGACGCGTCTCAGGGGGCGGAGAGCTCTGCGGCGATCGCCGTGGCCAACAGCTCAAACTCGCTCTCTTCGGCGGTGCCGTAGAGCACGATCGTGCTGCCGTCGGTCTCGGTGACGAGCGCATACTCGCGGTTACCGAGTTGCGCCGCCCCTCGACGATCGTAGAGCGTCCAGTCGATGTCGCCGATCGTGACCTGCTCGCCTTCGCTACGGGGGTTCCGCAGGAGGTCAGACAGCCAGGTGGGGTTGCCCTCGAAGCCCTGCACGAGGGCGATGAATCCGGCGTCGGTCGCCACGGGGTCGGTGACAAAGCCGACGTACCACTCGGTGACGCCGCCCGAGCCGTCGAGCCCCGCACGGTTCGCCGACCAGGTGGGCGGCACGACGGGCGCGACGATGTCGAATTGACCGCCTGCCTCGAGTTCGGCGGCGGTCGCCTGGTAGTCGACGGCCGGTGGTGTGGGGGCCTCGCGCACGACGACGGAGACGAGAAACGCGACGAAGAGGAGCGAGGCGCCGACGGACGCGACCAGGTTGATGACGGTCTGGTTCGCCCGTCGCTTCGCGCGGTTCGCAGCGATGCGCTCCGCCTTCTCTGCGGGGGTCTCGGGTCGACCCAGTTCGGCGACGATGGGGCGACCGGTGGCGGGGTCAGTCATGAGGTCTCGGCGGCGGCCCGGGCGGCGTCGAGACGCTCTTTCGCGCCGATCAGCCAGCTCTCGCAGCGGCGGGCGAGCGCCTCGCCGCGTTCCCACAGGGCGATGGACTGCTCAAGCGTTGCCCCGCCCTGCTCGAGCTCAGCGACAACGCGCACCAGTTCGTCGCGCGCCTCTTCATAGCTGAGTGCGTCGATGTCGGCGGGGATGCTCGTCACGGTCGCCATGTTATTGCTCGCCTTCTGTGTCGGGGCCGGGAATACGGGCTTCTGCGGCCACGACGCCGTCGGCCAGCGTGAGCCGCAGCGCATCGCCGTCGCTGAGCTCGGCACTCGCGCGCACGACGCCGCCATCGGCGCGCTGCACGATCGCGTAGCCGCGGTCGAGGGTCGACTGCGGCGAGAGGGATCGCAGCCTCGCCCTCCGCTCAACCAGCTCATCGGTGGCGCGGTCGAGGCGTCGTGTTGCGAGCTCGGCGCCGCGGGCTACGAGGCGTGTGAGCTCGTCGGCGCGCCCGTCGATGATCCACGACGAGCTCGCCAGTGCCGGGCGTGAGCGCAGCTGCCCGAGGCGGTCGACCTCGGTGCGCACGAGCAGACTGATGCGCGAGCGCAGGCGACTGCGTGCTTGATCGACCCCGGCGAGTTCATCGCTGACGTCGGGCACCACGCGCTTGGCGGCGTCGGTGGGGGTCGAGGCGCGCAGATCGGCCACATCGTCGAGCAGGGGGCGGTCGTTCTCGTGGCCGATGGCGCTGACGACGGGCGTCGTGCACGCCGCGACGGCGCGGACCACCCGCTCGTCGCTGAACGGCAGCAGGTTCTGGAAGTCGCCTCCGCCGCGGGCGACGATGATCACGTCGACCTCGGGATCGCGGTCGAGAGCTTCGATTGCTGTCACGAGCTCGCCGACGGCGCGGTCGCCCTGCACGGCGGAGTGGTGCACACGGAAGGCGACCGACGGCCAGCGCAGGGCCGCGTTCCGCAGCACGTCTTTTTCGGCGTCGCTGTCTGTGCCCGTGACGAGCCCGATGAGGTGTGGCAAGAACGGCAAAGGTTTCTTGCGCGATGCCTCGAACAGGCCTTCGGCCCGCAGGCTCTGGCGCAGCCTCTCGAGCCGCTCGAGCAGGTCACCCAAGCCCACGCGCCGAATGTCGAAGACCTGCATGGTCAGCGAGCCACCCTTGACCCACCAATTGGCCTTCACATGCATGACGACCCGGTCACCCTGGCCGAGGCCCTCGGGAAGCCGCGAGCGCACCGATGACCAGACGACGAACGAGACCGTCGCATCCTGCGTGAGGTCTTTGACCTTGCCGTAGACGTTGCCGCCCGACACGCCCCACTGCGTGATCTCACCCTCGACCCAGACCGCGCCGAGGCGGTCGATCCAGCCTTTGAGCTTCTGCGAGAGCTCGGCGACCGGCCACGGCGCGTCAGCGCTCGTCGGTGACGGCGTGGACGGGGCGGTGTCGGTCATCGGGTTCCGGGTTCGTGGAGGGGCATGAGGGTGCGTCGTGGGCGGTCGCCGGGCGCGTCGCTTGCGGCCACCCCGCGCGCTCGCCAGGGTAGTAGACGCCCCCGACGCCGACCGGATCGAGGGAAGCGATCGGGGGACAGGATGCCCACAAGCACTCCCATAGATATTCGCGCGTTGACGAAGCGCTTCGGGGCCATCACGGCCGTCGAGAACGTCACCTTCTCCGCCCAGCCCGGCCGCGTCACGGGCTTCCTTGGCCCCAACGGCGCGGGTAAGACGACCACGCTGCGCGTGCTCCTCGGCCTCGCCCGCGCCACGAGCGGAACAGCGACGTTCGGCGGCACCGCCTACGCGGCGCTCGACGACCCGGCGCGGCGCGTGGGTGCATCCCTCTCATCCGATGTGTTTCACCCCGGCCGCAGCGGCCGCGATCACCTCCGCGTGCTGCAGATCGCCGCGGGCCTCGACGCTGAGCGGGTCGAGGCCGTGCTGCGCCGCGTCGGCATGAGCGATGCCGCCGACCGGCGGGTGGGCGGATATTCGCTCGGCATGCGCCAGCGGCTGGGTCTCGCCGCCGCGCTGCTCGGCGACCCCGGTGTGCTTGTGCTCGACGAACCGATCAACGGCCTCGACCCTGCCGGCATCACGTGGATGCGCGTCTTTCTGCGCGAGCTCGCGGCGGAGGGTCGCACCATCTTGCTGTCGTCCCACGTGTTGAGCGAGGTCGCCCAGACGGTCGACGACGTGGTCGTGATCGCGCGCGGCCGCATCGTCATGACGGGGGCCCTTGACGATCTCGCGGCCGGCGTCGAGGCGCGGGTGCGCGTCGACGCGGCCGACCGCGCGGCCCTCAGCGCGACGCTGACCGCCGCCGGAGCCCGCATCGACACCCCCGACCATGGCCATCTGGTGGCCACCGGGCTCGACGCCGACGCCGTCGGGCGGGCGGCGCTCGCCGCTGGAATCCCGCTGACGCTGCTGGCGCCGCTCGGCGACGACCTCGAGTCGATCTTCCTGCGCCTCACGGCGGACGATGCGGCGGCCACTGACACGACGACGGATGCCTCAAGCGCCTTCGCGGGGGAGGTCGCCGCATGAGGGCCCTCGGTCGCGCCGTTCACGCCGAACTGCTGCGCGTTTTCTCGCTGCGCACCTGGTGGATTCTCGCGGTCGTGCTCGGCCTGTACGTCGCGGTCACGGCGGGCGGCTTTGCGTTCTTCGTCTCGAGCTCGGAGCTAAATGGCCCGGGTCCACTTCCCGCCGAGGTGGCCGCTCCGCTCGTGTACAGCTCGACGACGAGCGTGGCGCTCGTCGTGCCGCTGCTGTTCGGAGCGCTGCTGGCCACGAGCGAGTACCGCTGGCGCACCCTCACGCCCACGCTGCTCGCGCAGCCGCGTCGCGTCGTCGTGTTGGCGGGGCGCCTGATTGTCGCGCTGGTGCTGGGCGCCCTGTATGGCGTGATCGGCGCCGTTGTCTCGGTCGCCGCCGGCGCACCGGTGTTAGCCGCGTTCGGCACCGATCCGTTGCTCGCCGAACCCGAGGTGCTCGGGCTCCTGGCGCGCACGGTGCTGGCCTGCGCCCTCTGGTCGCTGCTGGGCCTCGGCCTGGGCGCCCTGCTCACGAGCCAGATCGCCGCGATCGTCATCGTGCTCGTCTTCACGCAATTCGTGGAGCCGATCTTGCGCATCGTGGCGGGTGCCGCCGAGTGGTCTGCGGAGGCCGCCCGCTACCTCCCCGGGGCCGCGACCGACTCGCTGGTCGGGGCCGGCATCCTCGCGTCGATCGGCCAACTCGATCCGACCGTGCCCGGCGTCATCGAGCCGCTCACGAGGCTCGAAGGCGGGCTCGTGCTTGCGGTGCTGAGCCTCGCGCTTGTCGCTCTTGCGGCGGCGACGACCCTGCGGCGCGACGTCGACTGACCGGCCGGTCGGATGCCCAGAACCGCCCCGTAGACTGGCCACGATGTCCACGATCACGAACGGCGCCCTCGGCACCACCCTCACCGCGCCCGTCGTCCCTGAGCGCCGCGAGCGCCTCCGCCCCGACCCGTCGGTCACGGGGCCCAAACGGGTGCTGTTGGCCGCGCCCCGCGGCTACTGCGCGGGCGTCGATCGCGCGGTCATCGCCGTTGAAAAGGCGCTCGAGCAGTACGGCGCTCCGGTCTACGTGCGCAAGCAGATCGTGCACAACGTGCACGTCGTCTCCGAACTCGAAAAGAGTGGCGCCATCTTCGTTGACGAGGTCGACGAGGTGCCCGAGGGTTCCCACATCGTGTTCTCGGCGCACGGCGTCAGCCCCGCGGTCGTGCAGGGTGCCGCCGATCGCGAACTGCAGGCGATCGACGCCACGTGCCCCCTCGTGACGAAGGTGCACCGCGAAGCCGTGCGCTTCTCCAAGCAGGACTACTGGATTCTGCTCATCGGCCACGCCGGTCACGAAGAGGTGGAAGGCACGATGGGCCACGCGCCCGAGCGCACCATCCTCGTCAACGACCCCGACGAGGCTGACCGCATCGAGGTGCCCGACACCGAGAACCTCATCTGGCTGTCGCAGACGACCCTCAGCGTCGACGAGACGATGGAGACGGTGCGCCGCCTCCGCGAGCGCTTCCCGCACCTCGCCGATCCCCCGAGCGATGACATTTGCTACGCCACGCAGAACCGCCAGGTGGCGATCAAGAAGGTCGCACCCTCGGCCGACCTCGTCATCGTCGTGGGCTCCGCGAACAGCTCGAACAGTGTGCGACTCGTCGAGGTCGCCCTCGAGTACGGCGCCAAGGCGGCGTACCGCGTTGATTACGCAAGTGAGATCAAGCAGGAGTGGCTCGAGGGCGTGTCAAGCGTCGGCGTCTCGAGCGGCGCCAGCGTCCCCGAAGTGCTCGTCGAGCAGGTGCTCGCCGACCTGAAAGACGCCGGCTTCGACGACGTTGAGATCGTGAAGACGGCTGAGGAGGACCTCATGTTCTCTCTGCCGAAGGAGCTGCGGACAACGGCCACGGGCGAGCGCGACGAGCGCGCGCTCGGCGGCCGCACCCGGAACTAGCGGCCATGGGGTCGCGGCGGTGACGTCCGACCTGGCTCCCGGCGTGCCCCCGGCCGTGCGGCCTTCAGCGCTGCCGGCTCCCCGCGGCGTTTCCGCAGCGGGCCTGGTGCGGGGGTTGAGCGCCGCCATGCGGTGGATCGGCCCCGCAGCCCTGCTGCTCGTGCTCGCCGTCATTGGCGACGCAGCGGTGTCGGCGGGCGTCAGCGACGGGGTTTTCGCCCTGGTGCTCGCCTGGGTGCCGGTCTTTGGCACCTCGGTGTTGCTCGCCCTGCGTCCTCGGCGGGCGACGATGCTGCTGCACATGGGCGTCGGCCTCATCGTCGGCACCGCCTACGTCGCCCTCGCGGTTCCCTACGCGGCCCCCCTGGGTGATCGAGACGGCTACATCGTCGAGGGGGCAGCGGTCGCCCTCACCTTCGTCGGCGCCCTGGGTGCCCGCGGGCTGGGGGGCATCGGCTGGATCGCGACCGGGTTCACGCTCGGCACCATCGCCCTGATCGTGGGGCACCTCATCGCCGGCGAGCCACTGCGGCTCTCGCCCGACCGCGCCGTCGACGCCGCCATCATGGCCGCGGCGTTTGCCGTCGTCGACATCGGATGGCGCCGCACCCGCGGCAGGCTTCCCGCCTTTCGTGACATCGCTCGAGAAACGCGGCGCGCCGACGAACGCCGACGCCGCGAGCGCGCGGCGGCTGCCGTCGTGCACGACACCGTGCTGTCCGACCTGGCGGCCATCGCGCACGGCGAGGGCCCCCTGGATGAGCGGATGCGCGACCGCATTCGCGCTGACCTCGCGCGGCTCGCCGGGGCGACCGCCTCCGACACCGGCACGGTCTCGATCGTGCCGCGCGAGGGCACCTTCGGTCGCGCCCTCCTCGAACTGGTCGAAGATCACCGCTGGCGCGGCGGCCGAATCGATCTCACCGGCGTCGACCTCTTGCGCGACGACGGGCTGGATCCGGCGATGGCCGAGGCGATGCACGGCGCGGTGGGTGCGGCACTCGACAACGTGCGTCGGCACGCGCAGGCCGAGCGGGTCGAGCTCACCGTCGGCGGCGACGATGACCGCTTGACCGTGCTGGTCGTCGACGACGGGCTCGGCTTCGACACCGACGCGGTTCCGGTCGACCGGCTGGGCCTGCGCGAAGCGATCATCGGTCGCATGGAGCGGGCGGGGGGCACGGCACGCATCTGGTCGTCCGAAGCCGGCACGACGGTGCTCCTGGCCGTCCCACGCGGCTCGGCGAGCGACGGGGAGGCGCCGTGACGACGTGGTGGCGCCGCTCGGCGCAAGACGTCGACACGCTCAGCTGGCTGACCGCGTCGCTCGTTACCGCGTGGGTTCCGCTCGTGATCGCGCTGCTTGGGGCGGGCGGCGTGCTGCTGGGTGGCCAGGGTGCGGATGCGCCGATCTACCAGTGGGTCGCCATCGCGCTCGCGGCCAGCGGCACGCTGCTGATCCACCTGGCGGCGCGTCCGACGCGTCGCCGCTTCGGTCTCGCGCCGGCGATGGCGGTTCCCGTACTCGCGAGCGCCGCCGTGCTGACCAGCGCGTGGGGGATCGCCCGCGGGGGCTCGGGAACAGGCGATCCGGTCGTGCCCGAACTGTGGTGGGCGCCGGTTGCCGCCGCGCTCGTCGTCATGTCGCTCAGCCCATTCGTGCCCGGCCGCGTCTTCTTGCCGGCGGGTGTCATGGTGGCCGGCGCGAGCATCCTCGCCGCCGTGCTCGTGACCGAGCCGTTGGATGCGGTCTCGCCGGGCGCGGAGATCGTGATCGCCGCATCCTCGCCCCTGTTCGCCCTGATTGGCGGCACCTTCCTGACCCGTCTGCTCATCGAGGAAGTCGAGGCGTGGCGGGCCGGGCTGGTCGACACGCTCGCGGCAGCGCCGTTGCGCGAACCAGCCGTCGCCGTCGTTGACCGCACGACGCGGGGAGCGTTGACCGTGGAGGCGCTGCCATTCCTCACCGCGATCGCCGACGGCGGCACGGTCGGCCCCGCCGAGCGTGAGCACGCGGCACGCCTCGCCGGTCAGCTGCGCACGGCGCTCGTCGACCGCGACGGCAGCGGGTGGCTCGGCGCCGTGATTGCCCGGCGAGCCGTGCACGTCACTGACCCGCACCGCCTCGCCGACCGCGTCTCGCTCGATCAGCGGGCCGCCATTCTCGCCCTCATCGACGGCGTGTTCTCCGACGAGGAGGCGGGGGTGTACGCGGCCCGGCTCGAACTGGCACCGGGAGCCGACGGCCAGGTCGCCGTGGCCCTCACGCTCGACCTCGAACTGCCCGAGGGGCGTCGCACCGCCGTGCTTGCCCCGTACTACCTGTCGGCCAAGTCGGTCGTGCGCGATATTTCGTGGACGAACGGCCGCTCGCTCGTCGTGCGTTTCGACGTCGACGGCGAGCACTGAGCGAGACGTGAACCCGCTCCACTAACCTGACCGCGAGGGGAGACGCATGCGCACCGTTGCTCTACCCCGCGACGTCGCCGCCGCGGTCGTCGTCTCTGGGCTCTCGTCGGCCATGCGCACCGTCGCGCTCATCGGATCGCTGCTCACCACCGTGATGATCATCGACGTTGTGTCGGCAGCTGGCCGTCTCGACGGGTCGATCGCCCTCGCCCTCGCCCCGGCCATCGCCATGGCCCTGCTCGCCGCGCTGCTGCTGGCGACCCCCTCGGTGCGCACGGCCACCCTGTACCTCGTGGGCGGGGGCGTTGCGGCCGCGGCGAGCGTGGTCGCCCTCGTCACGCTTGCCGACGTGGGTTCTGATCCATTCCTGCTCAATCGCGTCGCCACGGCGTTGCCACTCGTGGGCGCGCTTGCCGGCAGCGCGCGTAGCGGCGTGCGCTGGACCCTCGCCGGAATGGCGGTCGCCTACGCGAGCCTCGTCGGCGGGTGGCTGGCGCTCGGAGAGCTCGGTCCGGTCGGCTACGGCCCGCTGATCGTCGGGCTCATCGCGCTGTCAGGGTTTGGTCTGCTCGCGTCGGTGCGGCATCGGGCGAAGCAGCGTATCCCCGAATTTCTCGCCGTGCAGCGCGCCGTGCTGATCGACGAGCGCGAGCGCGAGCTGCAGCGCCGAGCGGCGGCCGCCGTTCACGACACGGTGCTCGCCGACCTCGCGGCCGTCTCGCACGCCCCCGGCGTGATTTCTGATCGGATGCGCGCCCACATCGTGAAGGACCTCGACGCGATCGCGCGCCCCACTGAGCCGCGGCGGGCCGGTCGTCACGCCGACGTCGCCCCCGCCCCGCTCGCCCAAGCGCTGCTCGACCTCGCCGACGGCTACCGCTGGAACGGCGTGACCGTGCAGGTGAGCGGGGCGGAGGAGGTCACGGCCGAGGTGCCGGCGACGATTCTCGACGCCCTCGTCGGCGCGACGCGAGCCGCCCTCGACAACGTCGCCGCACACGCCGGAACCGCTCGCGCCGAGCTGGTCATCGGTCAGCGCGACGACGCCATCGCGGTGCTCGTGGTCGACGCGGGCCACGGCTTCGACCCGGCCGCCGTCGGTTCCGATCGGCTGGGGCTGCGGGAGTCGATCCACGGCCGCATGCGAGCCATCGGGGGCTCGGCCCGGGTGTGGTCGGGTGATGAGGGCACGACGGTGATGCTTCGCGTGCCGATCACGCCGGCCGCGGCATCGTCAGCGTCGGCGGGTGCGGGTGCGTGCGCGGCGCCCGTCACGCCGGCCGAGGAGCGTGACCGTGGCTAGCCGCCGCAGCACCTCGCCCTGGTCCGTTGACCCGATCAGCTGGGTCACGACCTCGGGCATGCCCGTGACGGCGACGCTCGTCCTCGCTGTCTACGGTGCGCTCGCCATTGTCAGCGAGCGGGCGCCTTCAACGATGGGCTGGGCGCTGCAGTGGGCGGCGCTTGGGGTGCTCGTCACGGCGGGCGCGCTCATCCACGCACGCAGTCGGCCGCCGCGCGGGCTACTCAGCCCCGTCGTCGTTGCGGCGCTGTCCCCGCTCATGGTCGGCGGGGTGCTGCTGTCGGCCCTCGGCTATCGCGGCGACGCGTTCGCTCTGACCCTGTGGTGGGCGCCGCTCGCGATTTCGCTGCTGCTCATCGCCGCCGCCCCCTACCTGCGTTCGTTCGCGATCATCACCCTCGGCATCGTGCAGCTCGCGAGCACGGCCGTCATCACGCTCGCGCTGGTCGTGCCCGACAACCCCACATGGCCGGCGTTCACCACCGTCGTGATCGCCATCACCCCGATCGTTGCCGGCACGACGACGAGCGCCGTACTCTCGCGCTCGATCGTGCGCCGACTCGTGCAGTGGAGTGAGCGGCCCCTGCCGCGCCCAACGGCCGGCGTGGCGGGCATCGACGACCGGGCGCTCGCGCACAGTGTCGACAGCGAGGTGAGCGAGCAGCTCGCGTCGGCCGTCGCCTTTCTGCGCGGCGTTGCCGAGCGCGGCTCCGTCGACGAGAGCGACATTCAGCGCTCGCGGGCGCTCGCCCTCGACCTGAGGCACACGCTGCTCGCCGAGGCGACCGCCACCTGGCTCGAACGCGTCGTGCGCGGCCACCCCGTCGAACTCGACGACCCGGATCGTCTCGCCGACCGCCTCACCGTCGCGCAGCGCACCGCGCTGCGGGCAATGCTGGATGCGCTGATGGCGCACCCCGAATCGGGCTTCGTGTCCGCGCGAATCGCGCTTCGCGCATCCGATGATCTGCACGTGGCCGTGGCCATGCGCATCTCGACCACGCTGCCGGAGGGGCGGCGCGTGACGTTCCTCGCCCCGTACTACGTGTCGCTGTCGGCGGCGGTGCGCGACATCCGCTGGCGCGACGGCGCCGACCTGGAGGTGGCGTTCGAGGCGGCCGCCGAAACGCCGACGGGGCGCACGCCGCTGGTGCAGCGCACGCCCCGTGCGACGCCGGCTCACCGTGATGAGCCGGGGGAGAGCTAGCAGGCTTTAGCGGCCCGAGTGCCCGGCCGAGCCGAGCTGCTGCGTCGCCTCGACGACGCGCTTCGCCATGGCGGTCTCGGCGGCCTTGCCCCACGCGCGCGGGTCGTAGACCTTCTTGTTGCCGACCTCGCCGTCGACCTTGAGGAAGCCGTCGTAGTTCTTGAGCACGCTGTCGGCGACCGAGCGGCTGTAGGCGTACTGCGTGTCGGTGTCGATGTTCATCTTGATGACGCCGTTCTGCACCGCCGTGGCGATCTCGGCGTCGGTCGAGCCCGAGCCGCCGTGGAAGACGAGGTCGAGCGGCAGGGCGCCGGTGCCGTATTTCGCGGCAATGCCCTGCTGGATCTCGGCGAGTAGTTCGGGGCGCAGCTTCACGTTGCCAGGCTTGTAGACGCCGTGCACGTTGCCGAAGGTGAGGGCGGCCATGTAGCGGCCGTTCTCGCCGAGGCCGAGGGCCTCGACGGCCTGCTCGACGTCACCGAGGGTCGTGTACAGGGCGTCGTTCGAGCCCTCGTGCTGCACGCCGTCTTCCTCGCCGCCGACGACGCCGATCTCGACCTCGAGGATCGCGTTGATGCTCTTCATGCGGGGCAGCAACTCGCGGGCGATCTCAATGTTTTCGGCGAGCGGCACGGCCGAGCCGTCCCACATGTGCGACTGGAAGATCGGGTTGCGGCCGGCCCTGACCTCGGCCTCGCTCGCCTCGATGAGCGGCATGACGAAGCCGTCGAGGGCGTCCTTCGGGCAGTGGTCAGTGTGCAGCGCGACGGTGATGGGGTAGTTCTTGGCGACCTCGGTGGCGAACGCGGCGAAGGCGAGGGCGCCCGAGGCGCGGGCCTTCACGCTCTGGCCGGCGAAGAAGTCGGCGCCACCGGTGGTGACCTGCAGGATGCCGTCAGAGCCGGCCTCGGTGAGGCCCTGCAGCACGGCGTTGATCGTCGACGACGACGAGACGTTGATGGCGGGGTAGGCGAACCCGCCCTTTTTGGCCTTGTCGAGCATCTCGGCGTACTGCTCGGGGGTGGCGATGGGCATGAGGCTCCTCGTGCGTGGGGGTGCGTGGGACGGCTCCGAGTCTAGCCAGCGGGGTGCGTCGCGCCGCTAGGCTGGGCGGGCGCTGTCTACCACCCGGCGCGTCCGTTCATCCGTTTGATCGACGCCGAGAGAAGGACGCCACTGTGGTGACCACCGAAACCGGAACCCTGTTCCTCCACCCCGACCGCAACCTCGCCATGGAGCTCGTGCGGGCGACCGAGGCCGCCGCGATCCGCTCAGCGCCCTACATCGGCCGCGGCGATAAGAACGCCGCCGACGGCGCGGCGGTGGATGCGATGCGCAAATTCTTGGGGACCGTCAACTTCACGGGCGTCGTCGTCATCGGGGAGGGCGAAAAAGACAACGCCCCCATGCTGTTCAACGGCGAGCAGGTCGGCACCGGAAACGGCCCGATGTGTGACATCGCCGTCGACCCGATCGACGGCACCTCGCTGACGGCGGCCGGGCGCAGCCACGCGATCTCGATGATCGCGGTCGCCGACCGCGGCACGATGCTGGATGCCTCGAGCGTCTTCTACATGGACAAGATCGTCACGGGGCACGAGGGCATCGGCGTCGTCGACATTCGCCAGTCGGTCGGCGAGAACATTAGGGCGCTCGCCGCGGCAAAGGGCAAGCGCGTCGACCAGATGCGCATCGCCGTGCTCGACCGGCCGCGCCACCAGCGACTCATCGAGGAGATTCGCGAGGCCGGCGCCGGCACGCGCCTCATCCTCGACGGCGACGTGGCGGCGGGAATTAACGCTGCCCGCCACGACACCCGCATCGATATGGCGATCGGCACGGGCGGCAGCCCCGAGGGTGTTGCCACGGCGTGTGCGGTGAAGGCGCTGGGTGGCTTCATTCAGGGGCAGCTCGCGCCCGGCACCGACGACGAGAGAGAGAAGGGCGCGGCGGCGGGCCTCACGTTCGACCACGTCTACGAGGCGAACGACCTCGTGAGCAGCGACAACACCTTCTTCGTCGCCACCGGCGTCACCGACGGCGAGCTCGTGCGCGGGGTGCTGCGCGACGGGCCAATGATTCGCACGGAGTCGATCGTGTTGCGCTCGCGTTCGGGCACGATTCGTCGCGTGGTGGCCGAGCACCAGGTGTCGAAGTGGCTAGACGAGGACGAGCTGTTCGGCCTGTAAGCCTCTTGCCTGCTTCGTTGCCGAAGCGCGTCCCCGCTAGGCGACGATGTCCTCCGGCGGGTTCTGCAGCACCGCGATGATGTTGCCGGCCGGGTCGGTGATCCAGGCGATGTCGGGGCCCTCGTTGCGCGCGATTCCGCGGGAGATGCCGCGCGCATCCTGATCGAAACCGTCGTAGCGCACGGGCTCGACGCCGGCGGCGATGAGCGCGTCGACGGCGACCTCGATGTCGTCGACTTCGAGGTTCAGCACGGTGTACGTCGCGGGGGTGTGATCGGGCTTGGGGTAGACGAGGATCCACCCGCCGCCGGGCAGGTCGATGGTGAGCTGACCCATGTCGGCGTACCCGACCTCGAGGCCGAGGATGCGGCCGTAGAAGTCGTGGGCGGCCTCGATGTCGGGAACAGCAAAGCCGGCGAAGGCGAAGCGCGTGGCGATCATGTCGCGACGCTACTCCGCCTCCGCCGGCTCGGCCAGACCCTGTCTGGCTCCTGCCGCAGCGGTGGCTACAGCAGGTTCGGGATCTTCTGCTCTTCTGCGGTGTTCGCCCGGCGGAACCAGAAGGTCACGAAGGTCGAGACGATCACGATGAACAGCGAGTAGAGCGCCGGCACGATCAGGATCAGGCCGACGTTCGGGTCGTCGGCAAAGGACGCGAGCACGATCGCGATCGCGAGCGGCCCGTTCTGGATGCCCGTCTCGAGCCCGATGGTGCGCGCGTTCGCCGGGTGCAGGCGAATGGCGCGCGCGATCGTGTAGGCGATGAAGATGCCGAAAAGCCCGAGGCCGATGGCGACCAGGTAGGTCTGCCAGGGGGTGCTTGCCAGCAGGTTCCAGTTGCGCGGCACCCACGTGGCCATCAGGAACAGGATGAAGAACACCCCGATGAGGCCGCCGAGCAGCTCCATGATCGCGCCGACGTTCGCGCTGTAGCGCCGCAGGATCATGCCGCCGATCACCGGCAGCAGCAGCATGAGCACGAGGGTCGCCACGATGTTCGTGAACGGAATCTCGAGTTGCGACTCCTGCGTGAAGATGAACGAGCCGTAGATCGCGAGCGCGAGCGGCGTCATCAGGATCGCCCAGAGCGTCGAGTTCGTCGTCATGATCACGCTGAGGGCGAGGTTGCCCTTCGAGAAGTACGTGAAGATGTTCGACGTCGTGCCGGCGGGCACGGCGCCCATCAACAGGGCGCCAAACGCGACGGGAACCGCGTAGGCGGGGTCGAGCTGAAACAGGAACAGCATGATCAGGCCGAACGCCAAGAGCGGCATGATGCCGAACTGCGTCACGAAGCCGATGATCAGACCCTGCGGGCGCTTCAGCGCGAGCTTGAAGTCGCGCGGGGTGAGGCCGGCGCCGAGGCCGAACATGATGACGAACACCATGATCAGAAGCAGCGTCTGCTCGAAGTCGGTGACGACCTCGTCGGGGTTCACCTGCGTTGCCGCGGTGACGAGAAGGGACGTGATCACGACAGCTCCCTTCCTTGCGTCTCGATACTGGCGGTTTCGCTCGTGACCGCTTCAGCCCGCAGCTCGCGGCGGAGGATCTTGCCGATGGGACTCTTCGGCAGTTCGTCGACGAAGCGCACCGACTTCGGAACCTTGTAGGCGGCGAGCGACTCGCGGCAGTGCGCGATGATCTGCTCGGGCGTCGGGGGCTTCTCGCCCGCGACGACATACGCACGCACGGCCTCACCGGTCTTCTCGTCGGGGATGCCGACGACGCCGACCTCCAGGACGCCGTCCATCGCGGCGATGCGCTCTTCGACCTCGTTCGGGAAGACGTTGAAGCCCGAAACGAGCACCATGTCTTTCTTGCGGTCGACAATCGTGAAGTAGCCCTCGGCGTCCATCTCGGCGATGTCGCCGGTGCGGAACCAGCCGTCGAGCATCGACTCGGCCGTCTCCTCGGGGCGCTGCCAGTAGCCCTTCATGATCTGCGGGCCGCGCGCGACCAGCTCGCCCGGCTCGCCCACGGCGGCGTCGGTGCCGTCGTCTTTCACGCAGCGAATGTCGGTCGAGGGCACCGGAATGCCGATGGTGCCGTCTTTCACCTGCCCGCCGAGCGGGTTGAAGGTGAGCACCGGCGAGGTCTCGGTGAGGCCGTAGCCCTCGACGATGGGGGTGTCGGTGACCTCGCGCCAGTGCACGGCAACCGACTCGTGCAGCGCCATGCCGCCGGCGGCGGAGCCGACGAGGTGACGCGGCGGGTTGTCGACGAACCAGCGCTCGTTCAGCAGCGCGTTGAAGAGCGTGTTGACGCCGGTCGTCCACGTGATCTTGTAGTTCTCGAACGCCCGCTTGAGGTTGCCCGGCGGCCGCGGCGAGGGCACGAGAATGTTGCGCGCGCCCATGTGGAAGAAGCCGATCAGATTCACCGTGAAGGCGAAGATGTGGTACAGCGGCAGGGCCGTGAGCACGATCTCTTTGCCCTCGCGAATGTTGGTGCCGAGCATCTGCAGCATCTGCAGCGTGTTCGACACCAGGTTGCCGTGCGTGAGCATGGCGCCCTTGGAAACACCCGTCGTGCCGCCCGTGTACTGCAGGGCCGCGATCGAGTCGAGGGTGACCCCGCCGAGGTAGTGCTCGGCTTTCCCGGTCTGCGCGCGGCCGCGTGCGAGGGCCGCCTGGAATGCCGTGTGCTCGACCTCGATCTTCGGGAGCGAGCGGTTCCAGACCTTCTGCACGAGGCGAATGACGCCCGCGACGGGCTTCGGGAAGAACTCGGAGATGCGCACCGTCACGACGGTCTGGATGGGGGTGGCCGCGACCACCTCGGGCAGCCGGTCGGCGAACATGTCGATGATGACGAGCACCTTCGCGCCCGAGTCGCTGAACTGGTGCGTCATTTCGCTCGCCGTGTACAGCGGGTTCGTGTTGACGAGCACGCAGCCGGCCTTGAAGACGCCGAAGGCGACGATCGGGAAGGCGAGACAGTTCGGCATCTGCACGGCGACGCGGTCGCCGGCCTCAAGCTTCAGCTCTTCGCGCAGGTACGCCGCGAACGCGTCAGAGTGCGCGTCGATCTCGGCGTACGTGAGCGAGCCGTTCATGCCGTTCGGCATGCACTGCGTGAATGCGATCTGTTTGGCGTATGTCGTGCAGGCCGCGGTCAGCAGGTCAGGCATGTGCCGGAAGGGTGGAGCGACGAGCTCGTGCTCGACGCCGGTGGGATAGTGATCGAGCCAGGGGCGTTGGGTCATCGTTGATCTTTCGCCGAGGGGTGAACGCCGGCGCATCGTTGCGTCGGCGGTTGGGCAATCGTAGCCAGACCCGTGACGGTGTTTCAGTCGCCTCGCGGCTGCTCGATAGTTTCGGGTGCCGGAAGCTCGGGAAGATTGTCGACAAGCTCCATGGCGGTGATTTCGCGGGGGCCGTCTTCGATGGATGCGAGCGGCCCCAGCACGGTCGACTCGTCGAGGCGCTGCAGCTTGCGCGCGCTCGGCAGCACCTGGCGTTCCATTGAGCCGACGAAGCCGTTGTAGTTCTTCACGGTGCTCTCGATCGACCGCCCGAGCTTCTCGATGTGCCCGGCGAGGGTGCCGAGGCGGCTGTAGAGCTCGCGGCTGAGGTCGAACAGCTTCTTCGCGTCTTCGGTGAGCACGTCTTGCTGCCACGAGAAGGCGACGGTCTTCAACACCGACCATAGGGTGACGGGCGAGGCGAGGGCGACGCGCTTCGAGAAGGCGTAGTCCATGATCGCGGGGTCGGCCTCCATCGCGCTCGACACGAGCGATTCGCTCGGGATGAACGCGATCACGAGTTCGGGGGAGGCGTCGAGGCCCTGCCAGTACGCCTTCGAGCCGAGGGCGTCGATGTGCGAGCGCACGGCCTTGACGTGCTGCTTCATGAGGGTCTCGCGGCGCGCACCCTCGTCGCCCGTCGCGGTGACCGCGATCTGGCTGGCCTCGAGGTACGCACTGAAGGGCACCTTCGCGTCGACCGCGATGTTCTTGCCGCCCGGCAGGTGAATGACCATGTCGGGGCGACCGGCCCCGGCATCTGACGAGATGCTCGCCTGGGTGTCGAAGTCGACGCGCTCGATGAGACCCGCCGCCTCGACGACGTTGCGCAGCTGCGTCTCGCCCCACACGCCGCGCACGCTGTTCGATCGCAGGGCGCTCGCGAGCGACTCGGCGGTGGCGCGCAGGCGCTCTTCCGACTCGGTCGCGGTCTTCAACTGCTGGGTCAGCTGGCCGTGCTGCTGGCTGCGCTGAGTCTCGAGCTCGGTCACCTTCGCCTGCATGGTGCGCAGCGTCTCTTGCACCGGGGTCAGCGCCTGCAAGACCTTGCTGTCAGCGCGCTCGCGCTCTTCTCGAGCGCGCTGCTCGGCCTGCGTGCGCTCGACGAACTCGCGGTGGGCCTGCTGAGCCTGGGTGACCTGCTCGCGCAGCCCCTCGGTCGTGGCGGTCAGACCCGCGAGCTCAGCCGTCAGCTGGGCCCGGAGCGCCGCTTCGTCGGCCCGCACCTGCGCGAGCGCCGCCTCGTGCCGCGCGGCGACGACGGCCGGGTCATCGCCGGCGGGGGCGGCACCGCGGCGCCCGAGGAACAGGCCGACGACGACGCCAACCACACCGCCGAGAACGACACCGATGAGCAGGGGAAGAAGGAACTCCATGACCCCACTCTCGCAGGCACCTCCGACATCGTCGTGCCGGCCGCACGCGCGCCGTAGGGTGGCGTCATGCCGAGCACGCCGCGCCGCCCCGAGCTGAGCGCCGACGACCTGCGCGTGCTCAACGCCGTGGCCCGCCTCGGGCGCCTGACCGCGGCCGCCGACCTGCTCGACATCGACCACACCACCGTGCGCCGCCGACTCGACCGCTTGGAGGCCGCGCTCGGCGCGCGCCTGCTCGACCGCGGGGCCGACGGCTGGCAGCTCACGACCCTCGGCCGCGAAGTCGTCGAGCGCTCCGCAGCGCTCGACGACGTGCTCGACCAGGTGCAGGCCATCGCCGAGGGTGACCCCGCCGTGCGGGGCACCGTGCGCATCGCGGCGCCCGACGGTTTTGGATCGCTCATCGTGGCGCCCGCGCTCGCGGGCGTTCGGTCCGCGCATCCGGGCATCACGATCGAGCTGGTGACCTCGACGCGGCCCCTCAGCCTGCGGGGGTCAGGTTTCGACCTCGCGGTCACGATCGGACAGGCGACGGGTGCGCGGGTGCGTGCCGAGGCGCTCACCGACTACGCGCTGCGGCTCTACGCGAGCCCCGCCTACCTCGCCGACCGCGCGCCCATCACCTCGGTCGCCGACCTCGCGGGGCACGAGCTGATCTTCTACGTCGACGCCCTCCTGACGGTGCACGAACTCGACCTCGCCCCGGTGCTGGGCGGCATGCGCACGGGGTTCGCCTCCACGAACGTGTTCGCGCAGTACGAGGCGGTACGCGCGGGTGCCGGCATCGGCCTCGTGCACGCCTTCATGGCCGAGGGTGACACCACGCTCGTGCCCGTGCTGCCCGGCGAGGTCGAGTTTCGGCTGCGCTTCACCCTGTCGTCCAGGCCCGAAAGCCCGGCGGTGGGGGCGGTCGGCATCGTGCGGGATGCGCTGTTTCGGGCGGTCGACGAGCGTCGCGCCGAGCTCTTGCCGGGCGGCTGACGCGCCCGTCCCGCGGACCGCGCGCGGCGCGCATCCCGAATCTGCGTTTTTGCACATTGGATGCGCGTGCTTGGCCCTTGAGCGCAGAGAGCGCGTCGCGCACACTGGCAGCAGCGCTCCGCCGCGCGCCGACACCACAGGAGAGACATGTCGATCGTTCAGCACTACGTCAACGGGGCCGCGTTCGCCGGCACCTCGAGCCGCACCGCGCCCGTCTACAACCCCGCGCAGGGCGCCGTCGCCCGTGAGGTCGCGCTCGCGACGAAGGCCGACCTCGACCTCGCCGTCGCCGCCGCGAAGGACGCGCTGCCCGGCTGGGCAGGCACGAGCCTCGCCAAGCGCCAGCAGATCATGTTCGCTTTCCGCGAGGCGATGAACGCGCGCAAGAACGAGCTCGCCGCGATCATCACGGCCGAGCACGGCAAGGTCACCTCCGACGCGCTCGGCGAGATCGCCCGCGGCCTCGAGGTCATCGAGCTGGCGACGTCGATTCCGCAGCTCATGAAGGGCGAGTACAGCGAGTCGGTCTCGACCGGCGTCGACGTCTACTCGATCAAGCAGCCCGTCGGCGTCGTCGGCATCATCAGCCCCTTCAACTTCCCGGTCATGGTGCCGCTGTGGTTCTTCCCGCTGGCGATCGCCGCTGGCAACACGGTCGTGCTGAAGCCGAGCGAGAAGGACCCCTCGGCCGCCATCTGGATGGCCGAGCTGTTCAGCGAAGTGGGCCTGCCGGCCGGCGTGTTCAACGTCGTGAACGGTGACAAGGAGAGCGTCGACGCCCTGCTCGACAACCCCGACGTGGCCGCGATCAGCTTTGTGGGGTCAACCCCCATCGCCCAGTACATCTACGAGCGCGGCACGGCGAACGGCAAGCGCGTTCAGGCCCTCGGCGGCGCGAAGAACCACATGCTGGTGCTGCCCGACGCCGATCTCGACCTTGTTGCCGACTCGGCCGTCAACGCCGGCTTCGGCTCGGCCGGCGAGCGCTGCATGGCCATCTCCGTTGTGGTTGCCGTCGAGCCCGTCGCCGACGAGCTCATCGCCAAGGTGCGCGAGCGCATGGCGACCCTGAAGGTCGGCGACGGCACCCGCAACTGCGACATGGGCCCGCTCATCACGAAGGAGCACCGCGACAAGGTCGCCGGCTACCTCGAGGTCGCCGAGCAGGACGGCGCGACGATCGTCGTCGACGGCCGCGGCATCGAGGTCGACGGCGCGGCCGACGGCTTCTGGCTCGGCCCGACCCTCATCGACAAGGTGCCCACCAGCTCGCGCGTGTACACGGAGGAGATTTTCGGCCCCGTGCTCTCGGTCGTGCGCGTGAAGAGCTACGACGAGGGCCTCGCCCTCATCAACGCCTCGCGCTTCGGCAACGGCACCGCCATCTTCACGAACGACGGCGGGGCGGCCCGTCGCTTCCAGAACGAGGTGACCGTCGGCATGGTCGGCATCAACGTGCCGATCCCCGTGCCCGTCGGCTACTACTCGTTCGGCGGCTGGAAAGACTCGCTGTTCGGCAACGCGAAGGCCTACGGCACCCAGGCGATCGGCTTCTTCACCCGTGAGAAGGCCGTCACCTCGCGCTGGCTCGACCCGAGCCACGGCGGCATCAACCTGGGCTTCCCGCAGAACTAGCTGGCGCACACCGACCCCGTTCAGTGACGCCGCGTGACACCCCGTGACCTTCCGCGTCGCGGGGTGTCACTGCGTTTCAGGGATGCTCGACGCGCGCTCGGTCGCGCCTCTAGCGTCCCCGCATGACACTTCTCACTGGCGCCCCCGTATCCCCGTCCACTGCGTCTTCGGCAGCCGTCCCCGCGGCCCCCGAGATCCCGGCCGTCTCGATCAGCGAGCGAGCCGAGCGGCTCGCGAGCGCCGCATCCGTCTGGGGAGACCGCATTGCGGACAACCCGGCGACCGCGCAGCTGAGCTTCCGCGCATCCGGCGTGGGGGAGGGCGCGGTCGCGAGCGCCATTCGCGCCGGCTCGCACCGCATCGTCGTCGACGAGCCGGCGGCGCTCGCCGGAGACGACGTCGCCGCGAGCCCCGTCGAGTATGCGCTCGCCGCGCTCATCTCGTGCCAGGTCGTCGTCTACCGCCTGTACGCCCAGGCGCTCGGCATCACGCTGCTCGACGTCGCCATCGAGGCAGAGGGCGACCTGGATGCGCGGCGCCTGTTCGGCATCGATGAGACGGTTCGCGCCGGTTTCAGCGAGGTGCGCCTCGTCGTGACCCTGACCGGCCCCGAGTCGGCCGAGCGCTACGACTACCTGCGCGAGGTCGTCGACGCGCACTGCCCGGTGCTCGACCTCTTCCAGAACCCGACGCCCGTGTCGGTGAGCGTGCGAAAGGGCTAGCCGCGCCGGACGGCGGCGTCGCGAGCTCAGGCGAGCGCGGCGGGGCGGCGGTCGGCGGCGTCCTCCTCGGCGCGCCGGCCGATCGCCCCGATGCGGGTGCTGCAGACGGCGGCGAGCTCGTCGGCGGTGTCGACCCCGTGGCGCTTTGCCGCGTGGACGACGATCGCGGCGCACGCCTCGGCGTCCGCGAGTGCGTCGTGGTGGGCGAAGTCGTCAAAGCCGGCCGCCATCGCCGCCACTGGCAGGCGGTACGAGTCAAGGTGGTAGGTCTTGCGGGCCACCCGCAGGCTGCACAGGTACCGCGCGTCGGGCACGTCGAGGCCGCTCGCGCGGCACGCGGCCTGCAGCACGCCCATGTCGAAGCCGGCGTTGTGCGCGGCCAGCAGGTCGCCGTCGACGAAGCCCCACAGCTCGTCGAACTGCTCGCTCCAGAGCGGGGCGTCAACGATGTCGGCGGCCGTGATGCCGTGGATGCGGGTGTTCCACTCGTTCATGACGTCGTAGCCGAACGGCGGCTTGATCAGCCACGACGTGCGATCGACGACCCGGCCATCGCGCACCTTCACCAGCCCGACCGAACAGGCGCTCGCCGCGTGGCCGTTGGCGGTCTCAAAGTCGATGGCGGTGAAGTCGAGGGGCACGGCATCGATGCTCGCATGAGCCGCCGACGTGGGCGCCCGGGCTCGCCGCGCGGCCCTAGCCTGGAGACCGTGAACGCCCTTCGTCGCTTTAGCCCACCGGTTTTTGCCCAGCTGTTCTGGGCGTCGAACTTCGTGGTCGCCGCCCTCGTCGTCGACGAGTTCACCCCCATCGAGCTGACCTGGCTGCGCTGGCTTGGCGCGGTGCCGATTCTGGTACTCGTCGCCTGGTGGCTCGAGAAGCCGAACTGGCGATCGGCCCTCCGCGAGTGGCCGCTGCACACGCTGCAGGCGATCCTCGGCATGGTCGGGTACACCCTGTTTCTCTACGCGGCGCTGGCGACCACCTCGCCCGTGACGGCATCCGTCATCAGCGCCATCAATCCGGCGGTCATCGCGATTGCGGCAGTCATTTTTCTCGGCGAGCGCATCCTGAAAATGGGCGCTCTCGGCATCGCCATCTCGTTTGTCGGCGTTCTCATCGTGGTCTTCACCGGCTCGGGCGAGTTCGCACTCGTCTTCTCGCCGGGTGACCTGCTCATGCTCGGCGCGATCAGCGTCTGGACGGCGTATGTCATCGTCAGCCGCCGCGTCAAGACCCCGCCGATTACGGCGACCGCCGTGCAGGCGGCGCTGAGCGTGGTCGTCATGCTGCCGCTGCTCGCGGTGGTCGGGTTGCCGGGCATTGCTGCGGGCCCGAGCGGCGAAGCGTGGCTGGGCCTGGCGTGGATCATCATCTTCCCGTCGGCCATGTCGTACCTGCTGTGGAACATCGCCGTGACGAACCTCGGCCCGTCGAAGACCGGCGTCTTCCTGAACCTGCTGCCCGTGTTCACGGCGCTGATCGCGTTCGTCTTCGGCGACCTCATCACCCTCGGCGAGCTGATCGGCGGCGCGATCGTGCTCGCGGGCGTCTTCCTGACGACGCGCCCCGGCGCGACGAAGGGGGCGGATGCTGCGCACCCGCCCACGGGACCGGTCGCCACCGCGGCGCCCGCCCCGCCCGCGCGTCCCATGGAATAGCCACGCGCATCCATGCGTTTGCATCAGCATGACGCGCATCGGCTTTCTGTCGTTCGGTAACTGGAGCAACGTGCAGGGCTCACTGACCCGCACGGGCGGCGACGCGATTCTGCAGGGCATCGAGTTGGCGGTTGCCGCCGAGGAGGTCGGCGTCGACGGGGCGTACTACCGCGTGCACCACTTCGCGAAGAACTACTCGTCGCCGTACCCGATGCTCGCCGCCGCGGCGGCCCGAACGTCGCGGATCGAGCTCGGTACGGGCGTCATCGACATGCGCTACGAGAACCCGCTCGCGATGGCCGAAAACGCCGCGGCCACCGACCTCATCAGTGGCGGGCGTCTGCACCTGGGCATCAGCCGCGGGTCACCCGAGACGTCGATTGCCGGCTACGAGGTGTTCGGCCATGTTCCGGGCGCGGGCGACGGCGTGCGCGACGACGAGACGGACGCCGACATGGCGAGGCGCCACACGGCGGCGTTCCGCGAGGCCATCACGGGGGCGGGGCTTGCGCCGGCGAACCCGCAGATGGTGGGCATGGCGGGGCTCTTGCCGGTGACTCCGCAGGCGCCGGGGCTGGCGCAACGCATCTGGTGGGGTGCCGGCACGCGGGCGACCGCGGTGTGGGCGGCCGAGCAGGGCATGAACCTGATGAGTTCGACGCTGCTGACTGAAGACACGGGTGTGCCGTTCGACGAGCTGCAGGCCGAGCAGATCGCGTTGTTCCGCGCGGCGTGGGCGTCGGCTGGTCACGAGCACGAGCCGCGGGTGTCGGTGAGCCGCAGCGTGATCCCGCTGATCGACGACGAGACCGAGCACTACTTCGGCCTGCACGCCCAAGCGGAGCAGCGCGACCAGGTCGGCATCCTCGACGGAGCCCGCTCGCGCTTCGGCCGCCAGTACATCGGCACCCCCGACCGCCTCGCCGAGGAGCTGTCGCGCGACCAGGCCGTGCAGGCTGCGGACACGCTGCTCATCACGGTGCCGAATCAGTTGGGTGTCGACTTCAACGCGCGCATCCTCGAGGCGATCATGCGTGATGTCGCGCCGGCGCTGCGCGCGCCGGTCGAGTCGCTGGCGTAGAGGGTTCTCTCGCGATCTGAGCGGTGGCGCGTGGCTGTTGCCTAGGCTCGACCCATGGCGCGCATCCTGATCACGGGTATGTCGGGGGCCGGTAAGTCGACGCTCCTCGCCGAGTTGGCGCGTCGCGGCGTCACTGCCGTCGACACCGACTACGGCGGGTACACGATCGATGATCGCCTCTGGCGTGTCGAGAAAATGGATGCACTGCTCGCCGCCCATGATGACCTGGTCGTCTCCGGCACGGTTGAGAACCAGGGCGCCTTCTACGACCGTTTCGACGCAGTCGTGCTGCTGAGCGCGCCCATCGACGTGCTGCTCGACCGGGTCGCCACCCGCGCGAACAACACGTACGGACGCACGGCGGAGGAGCGCGCCGACATTCGCCGCTACACGGCTGAGGTCGAGCCGCTGCTGCGCCGCAGCGCAACGCACGAGCTCGACGGACAACGTCCGGTCGCCGAGCTCGCCGACAAGGTCGCGCGGTTGATGTCGGGCGGCGGCGCCGCAATTCGCATCCGCACATTCGTGCCGGCTGATGAGGATCACGTCGTCGCCCTGTGGCAGGAGGCAGGTTTGCTGCGTCCGTGGAATGACCCCCGCGCCGACATTGCGCGCAAGCTGTCGGTGCAGCCCGAGCTTTTCGTCGTCGCGACCGGTAAGGATGATGTGATCGTCGGCGCGGTCATGGCGGGCTTCGACGGGCACCGCGGCTGGATGAATTACCTCGCGACGGCGCGCACGGTGCGCGGGGATGGGGTCGGTCGTGCGCTCGTCGCCCATGTCGAGCGTGAGCTTGCAGCTCTCGGCTGTCCGAAAGTGAACCTGCAGGTGCGCGCCGACAATGAGGCCGCGGTCGGCTTTTACCGCCACCTCGGCTTCGCCGTCGACGAGGTCGTCAGCATGGGTAAGCGCCTCATCAGCGACGAGGCGCGCGACCGGTCCGGGGGAGCGGAGTGAGACTCCTACTGATCAGCGACACGCACCTCCCCGTGCGCGCAAAAGAGTTGCAACCGCAGGTGTGGCGGCTGGTCGACGAGGCCGACCTCGTGATTCACGCGGGGGACTGGGTCGATGAGGCGACCGTTGACGCGCTTGCGGGGCGCGCATCCCGCCTGGTGGGGGTGGCTGGCAACAACGATGGGCCCGCGGTCTGGCAGCGGCTGGGCGAGGTTGCCCGCGTCGAGGTCGAGGGGGTGCGCATCGCCGTCATCCACGAGACCGGTGCCGCCGCCGGGCGCGAGAGGCGCTGCGATGAACGCTTCGGGCCAGGCTCGTCCGACCCCGCCGATCTGCTGGTGTTCGGCCACTCGCACATCCCGTGGGATTCGACGACGCCGAGCGGCCTGCGCCTGCTGAACCCCGGCTCGCCGACCGATCGCCGCCGCCAGCCCGTCGGTACCGTGATGACCGTCGAGGTCGCGGATGCGCGCATCCGCTCGGTCACGCTCGTCCCGACGCCGCGCTAGTCGCCCGCGTGGGGTGGGCCGGCACTACTCGGCCGTGTCGTGAAACAGCCCGATCGCGTTGCCCTCACTGTCGCGGATGTACACCCACCGAGCCGTGTCGCCCATCGGCTGAATTTCGCCCACCTGCTCGCCGCCCGCAGCGACGGCGCGCGCGATGGTGCCTTCAAGATCGTCGACAGTGAAGACCACTGTGGGGTGGGCGAGCGTTTCACGAATGTGCAGGTCGCCGCTGATGCCCTCGCCGTCGGGCTGGTGCAGCATGCCCATGTCGTCGCCCCAGGGCTCATACGTGAACCCGAGAACGTCACGGTAGAAGCCCTGCGCGCGCTCGATGTTGTCGACCGGAATCTCGAAGTGTTCGACCTTTGCCATGGGGCCACTGTGGACCTGCGGTGGGTCGCGGTCAAGGGGCGAGCGTCGCGCGGAAAGCCACGATGCCAGGACAGGATGGACGGTATGCCGCATGCCGAAGCGATCAGCGCCAACCCCCACGCCTGGCGCCCGATCATCGCCGCCCTCGCGAAACCACACTCCCGCGAGGCGGCCGCGCGGCTGATGCTCGGCGCGACACTCGACGACGCCGTCGAGCCTTTGCCGCTGGCGAAGTGCGATCGCGTTGCCGAGACGCTGCGGGCCGCGGGACTGGTCGACCCCGAGACCGGGCGGTTCGACGACCGGGTCGTAGCGCGCATCCTTGCGGTGAACGCGGTCGCGCCCCGTCGGGGCGTCGACCGGTACCTCGTCGGCGGTCGCATCGCGCAGTATCCGGCGAACCCGGATGCGCGGCGCGAGTTGCTATCGGAGGTTGCCCGCCGCGCCTTCCGCCCCGACGAGGTGCTCAACGAGCGCGCCATCAACGAACGGCTCGCCGTTTTCAGCGATGACGTCGCGGTGCTGCGCCGTTACCTCGTCGACCAGGAGCTCCTGGAGCGTCGCGCGGACGGATCCGAGTACGCACTCGTGGCGCCCGCGGCGGACTCGAATACGGCAGAGTGACCCGATGGCCACATCATCGTCTGCACGCCCGACGGCCCTCCTCACCGGGGTGGGGCGCCGCGGCAGCATCGGCCACGCCGTCGCCCTGCGGCTCGCCCACGCGGGGTGGGACATTGCCTTCACGCACTGGGGTGCGTACGAGCAACGCGCCCAGCTTCCTTACGAGGGCGACGGGGTGATGCGCATCGCCGAGGAGATCCGCGCGGCGGGCGCCCTCGCGCATCCGATCGAGGTTGACTTCACGGACGCGACCGCCGTCGAATCGGTCGTCACGACCGCGGCCAAGGCCCTCGGCCCGGTGAGCGGGCTGGTGCTGTGCCATTCCGAAAGCATCGATTCGAGCATCCTGACGACAACGCTCGAGAGCTTCGAGCGGCACTTCGCCGTCAACGTGCGGGCCGCCTGGCAGCTCATCGCCGCCTTCGCGCGGCAGGTGCCCGAGACGGGCGGGCGGATCGCCGCGTTCACGAGCGACCACGTCGTCGACAACCTGCCGTACGGGGCGAGCAAAGGCGCGCTCGACCGCATCGTCATCGCCGCCGCACGCGAACTCGGCGACCGCGGCATCACGGCCAACGTGATCAACCCGGGCCCCGTCGACACCGGCTGGATGACAGACGAGATCCGCGACACCCTCACCGCGCGGCAGCCGACCGGACGCCTCGGCACGCCCGACGACGCGGCCCGACTCGTCGAATTTCTGCTCTCCGATGACGGGCGCTGGATCTCGGGTCAGCTCATCACGAGCGACGGAGGGTTCTCGGTCTAACGCCCGGCCGCGTACCCCTGCGCCCCGCGCGAGTTCGCCGCCGCGTACAACCACCCACGCTCAGGGTCGACCCCGACCGCGCTCAGTCGCCCAAGCGTCCACGGCCCCACCACGTTCACCTCGTGCCCGCGCGAACGCAGCTCCGCGACCACCTCGTCGCCGACTCGCGACTCGACCGTCAGCGACCGCGGCTGTACAGTGCGGGGCGCGAACGAGGCGACCATCGCATCCGTGTGGAACATGGGGGCGTCGATCGCCTGCTGCGGCTCGAAACCGCCCACAATGCGGCGCAGCAGGTAGAGCAGCTGCCACTGGTCCTGCTGGTCGCCGCCCGGGGTGCCGAGCGCCTCCACGACGCGGCCGTCCCGTGCGAGCAGGGTCGGCGAGAGCGTCGACCGCGGCCGCACCCCCGGCGCCAGCGCCGACGGCGAGGACTCGTCGAGCCACGTCATCTGCAGGCGCGTGCCCAGGCAGAACCCCAGCGCCGGAATCGTCGGCGACGACTGCAGCCAACCACCCGACGGCGTCGCCGAAATCATGAACCCCGAACGATCGACCACGTCGAGGTGACACGTGTCGCCGCGCTGCGCGCCCGTGCGACGGTCAATCGTCGGCTCGCCCGAGGCCGCCAACGCGCCCGCCGAACCGTCTGAAGCGTCGGCGGCAATACGCACCGGCGGCATCCACGGTTCACGCCCGCCGGGCCGCCCCGGCCGCACCTCGCTCGACGCCGTCTCACCGATGAGCGCCGCCCGCTCCCGGGCGTACGACGCGCTCAGCAGCTCATCCAGCGGAACCGATAGCCCGCGCGCGGCGAGCCCCGCCGGGTCGGCGAACCACGCGTCGCGGTCGGCGAGCGCGAGCTTCAGCGCTTCGGTGATCGTGTGGATGCCCTCGGCCGTGCCCGGGTCCAACCGCCGGTCGTCCCCGTCGGCCGAGGCCACCGCATCCAGAATCGCGAGCGTCATCAGCAACGCGGGGCCCTGCGTCCACACGCCCGCCTTCACGACCTCGAACCCGCGGAACGCGAGCCGCGCCGGTTCCTCCTCCGCGGGCGCGAACGCGGCCACGTCGGCCGCCGTCATGACGCCGGCGTGGTCGCCGCCGTCCGAGTGCCGCACCGGCGTCGCGGCGAACTCTTCGACCGCCTCGCCGACGATGCGGCTCCAGTGGTCGGCGGCCGCCTGGATGCGCTCCTCGCGCGAGTCGGACTGCTCACCCGCCGCGATCATCCCGTTCAGAAGCGCCGCGTACGCGGCGTTCGTCACGCGCGACTGCGGCGCAGGCGCCGCCCCCTCGACGAGCCACTGCGCGGCCGACGTGGGCCAGTGCTCGGTGAAGAGCGACGTGACGCGCTCGATGACGCGGGTGACGTTCTCGTGCACGGGGTGGCCGTCGCGGGCGAGGTCGCGGGCGAAGGCGAGCACGTCGCGCACCTCCCAGGTGCCGCGGGTGGCGAGCAGGTGGAGCCACGCGACGACCGAGCCGGGCACGGCGGCGGCGAGCGGGCCGGCGCCCGGCACCTCGTCGAGCCCGAGGCCGCGGTAGCGCTCGATGGTCGCGGCGGCCGGTGCGGCGCCCTGGCCGGCGAGCACATACGGCGCCTCGTCGGCGGGAGCGATGAGCGCCGTCAGGTCTCCGCCCGGGCCGTTCAGGTGCGGCTCAACGACGTGCAGCACGAACGCGGCCGCGACGGCGGCGTCGGCAGCGTTGCCGCCGCGCTCGAGCACCGAGTTCGCGGCGGCCGTCGCCAGGTAGTGCGTGCTGGCGGCCATGCCGAAGCTGCCGCGCAGCTCGGGGCGGGTGCGGTCGGGGGAGGGCGGCGTGAACGCATGCATCCCGCCACCGTAACCCGCGCATCCGGGCACCCGCCCGAAGGTAGGCTTGCCCCCCGTGGCCCTCACCATCGGAATCGTCGGACTGCCCAACGTCGGCAAGTCCACCCTGTTCAACGCCCTGACCCAGAACGACGTGCTCGCGGCGAACTATCCGTTCGCGACGATCGAGCCGAACGTCGGAGTGGTCGAGCTGCCCGATGCGCGCCTGAAGGTGCTCGCCGGCATCTTCAACAGTGAGCGCATCCTGCCCGCGACGGTGTCGTTCGTCGACATCGCCGGCATCGTGAAGGGCGCGAGCGAGGGCGAGGGCCTCGGTAACCAGTTCCTCGCCAACATCCGCGAGTCGGATGCGATCGCCCAGGTCGTGCGCGCCTTCACCGACAACGACGTCGTGCACGTCGCCGGCAAGGTCGACCCGGCCAGCGACATGGAGATCATCAACACCGAGCTGATGCTCGCCGACCTGCAGACGCTCGAGAAGGCGATCACTCGCTACGAGAAGGAGGTGCGCGGGCGCAAGCTTGACCCCTCGGTGCTGGATGCGGCGCTCGCCGCCAAAGCGCTTCTGGAAGGCGGCACGACCCTGTCGGCGGCCGGTTTCGATTCCTCGCCGCTGCGCGAGCTCGGCCTGCTTTCGGCGAAGCCGTTCATCTACGTCTTCAACGTCGACGAGGGCGTGCTCGGAGACAGCGCCCGCATGGATGCTCTGGCCGCGTTGGTCGCGCCCGCCCAGGCCGTCTTCCTCGACGCGAAGATCGAGAGCGAGCTCATCGGCCTCGACCCGGAGGATGCGGCCGAGCTGCTCGCCTCAACCGGCCAGACCGAGAGCGGCCTCGACCAGCTCGCCCGCATCGGCTTCGACACCCTCGGCCTGCAGACGTACCTGACGGCCGGCCCGAAGGAGTCGCGCGCCTGGACGATCGGCAAGGGCTGGAAGGCTCCGCAGGCCGCCGGCGTCATCCACACCGACTTCGAGAAGGGCTTCATCAAGGCCGAGGTGATCTCGTTCGACGACCTCGTCGAGTGCGGCTCGGTCGCCGAGGCCCGCGCCAAGGGCAAGGCCCGCATGGAGGGCAAGGACTACGTCATGCAAGACGGCGACGTGGTCGAGTTCCGCTTCAACGTGTAGCGGCTACTCCGTAGCGAGCTCTTCGCGCAGCCGCGGCTCGACCCGGTTCTCGGGCACAGCGCCCGCCTTGTCGGCATAGAACGCGCGGATGCGGTCCATGTCGGCCGAGACATCACCGGTCAGCTCGATGGTCGGCCCGAGCCCCACGGTCATCGTGGTGCGGTCGACGTAGCCGAGCGTCACCGGCAACCCGGTCTCGCGAGCGATCCGGTAGAAGCCCGACTTCCAGTGAGAGTGACCTTTGCGCGTGCCATCGGGTGTGACCACCAGTCCGAAGACCTCGCCCGAGCGAATGCGGTCGACCACCTCGTTGACAACGCGACCGGGAGCATCCCGATCGACGGGGATGCCGCCCAAACGCGTCATGATCGGCCCGCGCCATCCTCGAAAAAGGCTTTTCTTGCCCAGCCAGCGGATGTGCATGTCGAGCTTCCACGTGATGGCGAGCATGAACACGAAGTCCCAGTTCGACGTGTGCGGAGCGCCGAGCAGGATCGTTGGGCGCGTGGGCGCCGGCTCGGTGACGAGTTTCCAGCGGCTGACGGCCCAGAAAGTGCGGGCGACGAGGCGGCGAAGACGCATTGACTAAGCGTAAATCGCTGCGGCGCTGTGAGTGGCCGCGGCCGCCGGCGCCGCGCGCTGAGAGACTGAACGCGTGACGACTCCCGAACAGCCGCAGTACGCCGCCTACTCGTCGACCGCCCAGCCCGTAGCGCCCACAAACTCGTTCGCCATCGTGGCGCTCATCTGCGCCTTCGTCGTTCCCCCGGTGGGCCTCGTGTTCGGCATCATCGCCCAGCGTCAGATCGCGCGCACGGGCGAGCAGGGGGCCGGGCTCGCGCTGGCCGCCATCATCGTGAGCGCCATCTTCACCGGGCTCATCGTGATGATGGTGCTGGCCTGGGTCGGCTGGATGCTGTCGATTCTTGGCGTGTTCCTCAGCGCGACGACGGTCTAGGGAGTCGCCTCCCACGCGGGGGCGTAGCTCGGTTCGTACAGCATCACCCGCCCGATCCCGGGTACCGGGATGCTGAGCCCGCGGCCATACTCGCGCTCCCACATCTCCTCGTCGATGGTCGCGCCGTTCTCACGCAACGCGCCGAGAGTGCCGTCGAGGTCGTCGCAGATGAACGACAACTCGTGGCGCTGTTCGTAGGGCTCGTCCTGGCCCGGCCAAGTACGCGGATGCACGCCACCTTCACTCGGACCGGTTGCGAAAATCAGCCACCCCGGTGATGTTTCGATGAAGGGCCACCCGATGACGTCTCGGAAGTAGGCGCGGGTTGCCTCTGGGTCGTCGCTGTACACGATGGTGTGGATTCCGGTGATCATCGGCCGACAGTACCGAGGAGTATCGCGACCTCAACAGGGGCTTGCGCGGTGGCGCATGGTTCAGTGCGATTGCCAATCGTCGAGCATGCGTGTGAAGTCAGGCAGGTCCTGTGGCCGGTGCCCGGCACCCGACAGCTTCACGTGCTCCGCGCCGCGTTGCACGAGAGCGTGGGCAATCGCCTCATACCCGTCCCACCAGGCCCCGGTGATGACGAGAGTCGGGGGAAGTTCGCGCAGGGCCGCGCCGAGATCGAACCCCCACGGCACGGTCAGCCGGGCGAATCGCGCCGCGTGGGGCTCGTCTGCTGCCCACGCGTCATCCGTCGCCTCCGCACCAAACATCATCGGCTTTACAAGGTTCCAGAAGCCGCGCAGATCACCGGCGTCGGCGAGAGCTCGCGCATCCGTCATGACGGAGATGTGGTCGCGCACGCTCTCGTTGGTTGGGGCCAGATCGAACAGCGCGGGTTCGACGAGGACGAGGGCTGCCGGTCGAGCGCCGTTGTGCGCCATTGCGATGCCGACGAGCGTGCCGCCCCACGAGTGGGCGACCACGGTGGCAGCGGGGGCCCTCTCTAACTCACCAGCGAGGAGCGCGGCTTGCTTCTCGACGGGAAGGAGCAGGTCGATGGCGAGGAACGTGCCGGCGTCGGCTGTCAGCATCGGCCACGCGGCGTGACCTGTGCGCCCTGAGCCGTGAACAAAAACTCGCATTCTAGATTTGACCACATGACCGCACTTCACCCCCGCGACGGCCAGCGCCCCCGGGTCTCGACCGACGGGCCCCAGCGACAGCTCGACCAGCAGGCGCCGCCTGCCGTCTGGGGCGAGTTAGTCGCCGCGGTTTTCGCGCTGCCGGGTGTGGTCGAGGGGCACAGCGCGGTGTCGCCCGCATCCAGCCGAGCGGTGCATCTCACCGGTATCGCGCTGCCGGTCGAGCCACGGCGCTCACTGGCCCCGGTCGACGCGCGGTTCGAGCCGGTGCACCTTCACGGCGTTGACGACACCTCGCTGCACCTCGTGCTCGACCCTGCGCGCAGCGCTGAGCTCGTCGACCTCGGGTGGGCCGAACCGCACCAGTACGAAGACTGGGGCACCGAGTTCCTCGTCTACGGCCCGCGCGACGAACGCGAGCTGGCCGTCATCGTCGACATCGTGCGCGAGTCGATCGCGTGGGCGACGGCACCGGCCGATTCCGTATCGTGACCAACACGCTCCGCCCCGCCCTCGACGGCGATATCCCCGCCGTTACGCGTCTCGTCCACGCGGCCTACGCCGAGCATGGCGCGGCCGGGCTCAACTTCACGGCGGTCGACCAGTCCGAGGCGACCACCCGGCTCCGACTCTTCGCTGGCCTGTCGTGGGTGATCGAGCGCAGCGGCGAGCTGATAGCGACGGCGACCGTCAGCATCCCGCCTGGAGAGCACATCGGCCGGCTGGCCGCGCTGGCCCGCCAACCGCGCGTCGCATGGCTCAACCAGCTGGCGGTGCACCCCAGCCACCGCGGCCAGGGCCTCGCGCGCCGCCTATTCGAGACGGTTGCCTCACACGCGAAACACCGGGATGCGCAGATTCTCGCCCTCGATACCGCCGCGCCAGCGGCCCACCTCCGCGCGCTCTACGAACGCTGGGGGTTCACCGACGGCGAGACCATCCACTGGCCGGGCAAGACGTACGACAGCGTGGTGATGAGCCGCGTGCTCTGACCGAGCGAATGGCGATCACTTTCGCGACCCCAACTGCTAGCGTTCGCGGCACCCACCGAACAAGGGAGTTCCGCTGTGGCACGTGCATCCCGATCGACGACCGCAGACCGCACCGACGACCAGAAGATTGCCCGCCTGCGCATCTACAACGTGGTGGCCGGCAGCCTGCACCTCGTACAGGCCATCGGCTTCGCCGTCGTCTTGACGATGCTGAGCACGCAGGTCACCTTCGCCGTGACGGCCGATTATCTGGCCGGCCCTCCCGGCTTCCCGATCCCTCCCGAGCGCGTGGAGCTGTTCGACGTCAACGTCGGCATCGGCGTTGTCGCCTTCCTCGCGCTGAGCGCCTTCTTCCACTTCCTCATCTCGTCGCCCATGTTCTACGGCCGATACAAGGCCGGGCTCATGCAGAACCGCAACTACTTCCGCTGGGTCGAGTACTCGCTCAGCTCGTCGATCATGATCTGGCTGATCTTGGCCATCAACGGCGTGACCGACATCGGCGCCCTGATCGCCCTGTTCAGTGCAAACGCCGCGATGATCCTGTTCGGCGCGCTGCAGGAGAAGTACGAGCAGCCCGGTTCGGGCGGGATGCTGCCCTTCATTTTCGGGTCAATGGTCGGCATTGTTCCGTGGATTGTTGTCGTCATTTACTTCCTGCGCATCGGCAGCGAGTCGGAGGTCGAGACGCCCGCGTTCGTGGTGGGCATCGTGATCTCGCTGTTCGCCTTCTTCAACACCTTTGCCGTCAACCAGTGGCTGCAGTACAGGCAGCTCGGCAAGTGGAAGGACTATCTCGTCGGCGAGCGCACTTACATCACGCTGAGCCTCGTCGCGAAGACGGCGCTCGCGTGGCAGGTGTTCTCGGGTGCGATAATCCCGGTGCTGACCGAGGGGTAGTCGCTTCGCACAAGATGCCCCGAAACCGGTCGTATGGTGCAACACCGCGCCTTCGTTCGGCCGGTATTGCACCAAAGGCGCGGTGTGAGCGGTGGTGCGGTGCGGCGGTGCGGCGGTGCAGTGGTGCGGTGCGGCGGTGCGGCGGTGCGCGAGTGTGCCGCTGACGGCACGTGCCGTGAGGGGCACATGCCCCACGAAGGCGAACGTCGCCCCAGAGGTCGTGCCCTGGGTTTTCCGTTCCGCCCGCGACTGACCCGCATTTCCTCATCCCCACCTCTCGTGCCAACGCCCACCCCGGGTCTACGCTCGCGCCCATGGAGCTCATCCCGATCAGCTGGCTCGCCGTCGGCGTCGCCTTCGTCGTCGTATTTCTCGCCGGCGCCGTCTGGTTCGGCCCGAAGACGTTTTTCCCCGTCTGGTGGCGTGCGCTCGGCAAAGACCCCGATGACATGTCCACCTCCGGGATGAACATGGGGGTTGTGTTCGGCAGCACCGCCGTCGCCGCCGCCGTGCAGGTCATCGGCATCGCCCTCGCGATTGGCGTCGCGACCCTCGCGTTCGGCCCCGTCGGTCCGCTCGGCGGCGCACTGATCGGCCTCACCCTCGGCGTCGTCTTCACCGCCGCCGGATCGCTGTCGCACCGCCTGTTCGGCCAGCAGGGCTTCAGGGTCTGGCTCATCGAGGTCGGCAGCGACGTGCTCAACTACACCCTCGCTGGGCTCATCATCGGCCTGTTCGGTTAGCCTGCCGCGCGTGACGCCCACGCCGCCCGAACCCGCCGCTGACGCGGTCGCATGGATGCACGCCGACGACCGCGCGGCCCTCGCCGTTGCCGTCGCGCGGCTCACGCAGGCCGCACACCCGCACGATCACTTCGGCACGACGATCGGTGCGCGCAGGAGTCTGGGGTTCATTCCGCGCAAGCAGACGTATCGCCGGGCCGGAGTGGGCTGGCGGCTCGGGGTCGTCGCGGTCGACACCGATGCGCGGCTCTACGTGGTGGGGCAGATTGTCCGCGCCACGCGGCAGGTGCTTCCTGGGCACCAGGCCGAGTCGGCCCGCGAGCGGCGCGCGATGAAAGAGCAGCTCGTCGACGTCGGCTTCCCCGACGGCGCCACCGTGCTGCTCGACGCCACCCCCGTCGCGAGCGGCGCTGCCGAAGCCGCCGGCCTGGTCGTCGTGCGCGACGGCCGCATCCTGATTCGCTGGATGCCGTCGGCACCCGACAGCGCCCTCATGCCGCTCCCGGCGTACCTGGCCGAACGCACCGAACTGGCGCTGCGCCCCGCCGACGCGGTGCTCACCGACGACGCGAGTGGGGGAGCCGCGTGACCTTCACCGGCTTCCACCCCGACGCGCCGCGCTTCTACGCCGAGCTCGCCGAGAACAACACCCGCGAGTGGTGGCAGGCGAACAAGGCGCGCTACGCCGAGACGGTGCGCGGGCCGGTCGAGCAGCTCGCCGATGTGCTCGGTGCGGAGTTCGGACCCGTCAAGATTTTCCGCCCCCACCGCGACGTGCGCTTCAGCGCCGACAAGCGTCCAATCAAAGACCACATCGGGTTCGTGACGACTCCCGCCGACGGCACCGCGCACTACGGGCAGCTCAACGAGCACGGGCTGATGCTCGCCGGCGGCATCTACCAGCCGAGCCGCGACCAGCTACGCCGCTTCCGCGCCCTCGTCGACGACAACCGCCTCGTGGGCGACCTCGAGGCGACGCTCGATGAGCTCGAGGAGCACGGCTTCGCGATCATGCGCGAGGGCGCGCTTGCGACGGCTCCGCGCGGCTACCCGCGCGAGCATCCGAAGATCGCCCTTCTTCAACTCACGAGTCTTGCGATCGCGCGAACCCACCCGATGGATGACTGGATGTTCGGGGATGAGGCCCTAGGCCGCATCCTGGAGGGCTGGCGCCTCGTCACGAGCTGGAACGCGTGGCTGATCGAGAACATCGGCCCCGCGGTCGACCCGGCGGCGGCCCGGTAGAACGCGCCGCACCGCGCTGGCGACGGCGGCCCGCACGGGCGCCTGGCCGATCAGGATGCCCGCGAAGACCAGCGCGATTCCGCCATATTGCAGGGCGGTGAGGGTCTCGCCCGCGACGGCCACCCCGAGCAGCACGCCCGTCACCGGGTTCAGCAGGCCGATGAGGCCGACGGCGGCGGCGGGCAGCTTCCGCAGGCCCATGTTCCAGCCAACGAAAGCGGCGAGGGTCGCGACGAGCGAAAGGTAGGCGAAGGCGCCGAACTCACTCGCGGTGACGGGAGCGGGTGCACCCTCGACGAGGAAGGCGACGGGAACGATCGCCAGGCCACCCGCGGTGAGTTGCCAAGCCGTCATCGGCAGCAGGGGAGCGCTGCCGCTCCAGCGCTTGGTGAAGATGAAGCCGACCGACGACATGAGCATGGCCGCGAGAGAGGCGAGCACGCCGCCCGCGTTCACCGAGCCCGCGCCCGTGGCGAGCAGCGCCACGACGCCCGCGAAGCCGAGGCCGGCGCCCACGAGCGAAAACAGCTGAGGCTTCTCACGGATCACGCCCCAGGCCACGAGCATCATGGCGATCGGGGCCATGGCCATGATCATCGACGCGATCGACGACGGCAGCAGCTGGGCGGCGACGTAGATCAGCACGAAGAACGCGCCGATGTTGAGCACACCGAGAACGAGTGAGCGCCACCACCACACGCCGCGCGGCAGCACGCGCACGATGAGCAGCAGTAGGAGGCCGGCGGGCAGTGCCCGCCAGACGGCACCCCAGAGCGGGGAGTCGGCGGGTAGCCACGTCGAGGTGACGACGTAGGTCGAGCCCCACGCGATGGGCGCGATTGCGGTGATGAGCATCCAGCGCCAGATATTTTCCATGGAAGACATAATATCTTCCGGGGAAGGTAATATTCCCGGCGTGAGTAATCTCCCAGGCAACGACGCCGACGCCCCTCGCGAGGCTGACCCTCGCGAGGCTGACCCTCGCGAGGCCGACCCTCGCGAGGCCGACCCCCGCAAGACCGACCCGCGCGACAGCGACCGGGTCGCGAGCATTCAAGCCGAATGGCGTCGCGAGCGCCCCGAGATCGACCCGTCGCCGCAGGGCATCATCGGTCGCCTGCACCGGGTCGCCGCCTACCTCACGACCGAGCTCGAAGCGGTGTATCGCGATTTCGATCTGTCGACCGGCGAGTTCGACGTGCTCGCCGCGTTGCGCCGCGCCGGCGAGCCCTACGAGCGCACCCCCAGCGAGCTCGCCGAGCGCACGATGATCACGAGCGGGGGCCTCACGAAGCGCTGCGACCGCCTCGAAACGGCCGGCCTCATCGAGCGTCGCGTGGCCGAGTCAGACCGGCGCGGTCGGGTCGTCGCACTCACGCCGGCCGGCCTCGACCTGATCGATCGCGCCTACGCCGCCCACATGCGCAACGAGCACCGGCTCATTGCGGCCCTTGATGAGGATGATCGGGGCGCGTTGCAAGGAGGGCTCGCGCGCTGGCTCGCCCACTTCGAGGGGTCGGGCGTCGCCAGCGACGCCTTTCCTGCGAGAACATGAAATGCTTGTCAGTAGACTGTGCTCGTGGATCTTCTTGATGTCGGCCGTGTCGTCCTGGGCCTCGCGCTCCTGATCGCCGGCGGCGAAGCGCTCGTGCGCGGCGCCTCAACCCTCGCCACACGCCTCGGCATCGCGCCGCTCGTCGTCGGCCTCGTCATCGTGTCGGCGTCGACGAGCGCGCCCGAACTGGCGGTCACCGTGGGCGCCGTCGCGGCGGGAGACCCCGATCTTGCGGTCGGTAACGTCGTTGGCTCAAACATCGTGAACGTTCTGTTCATCCTCGGTCTGTCAGCACTCTTTTTGCCGCTCATCGTCAAGCGTCAGCTGGTGCGTTTCGACATTCCGGTCATGGTCGGCATCACGATCCTGCTGCTCGCGTTGTCGCTCGACGGGGAGATCACCCAGCTCGACGGAATCTTGCTCTTTGCCGCCGCGGCCGTGCACGTGGCCTTGAGCTTCTGGTTCAGCAAGCGCGACCCCGAGCTCGCGGGCGATCTCGACATCCCGGCGGCCCCGTCCAAGCTCTCGCCCGCCGCGCAGATCGCCGCAGCCGTTGCGTTCGTCCTCGTTGGCATCGGGCTGCTGGTCCTCGGGGCGGCATTCCTCGTGGAAGGCGCGTCCAACATTGCGACCGGGTTCGGCGTCTCAAGCCTCGTCATCGGACTCACGGTCGTCGCGATCGGCACCAGCCTGCCCGAGCTCGTGACATCGATCATCGCCGTGCGCCGCGGCGAGCGCGACATTGCCGTCGGCAACATCGTCGGTAGCAACATCTTCAATATCGGTGTGGTGCTCGGGGTGCCGGCGATCTTCTTCCCGGCGGGCATCCCGGTCGCCGCGTCGGCGATCGCTCTCGACCTGCCGCTGGCACTGGCCGCCGCGGTCGCCCTGCTTCCGATCGCCTTCACGGGCTTCGCCATCGCGCGCTGGGAGGGCGGTCTCTTCGTCGCCCTCTACGTCGCGTACACCGTGTACCTCATACTGAACGCGGTGCAGCACGACGCGCTCAGCGGCTTCACGACGGTCATGGTCTTCTTCGTCCTGCCGCTCGTCGCGATCACCCTGATCGCGATCACGGCGTACGAGGTGGGGCTCATCAGGGGCCGAAAGCAGGCTCCCGACTCTGAGGCCCGTTCGGCGGCGACGAGCCCAGCAGATCCTTCATCTGCGAGTAAATAAGACCAGCGGCCTTCTTCGGGTTCAGGCGCGACAGGCGCGACATGAACCGCGCATCCTGCCCGATGAAGATCTCGTAGGTGCCCTTCTCGATCGCCTCGATGATTTGGCGGCCCGCCTCTGCCGGCGCGGTCGTCTTGCGTGCCTTGTCGCCGGCGGCGGCCGCGAGCTTCTCCATCTCTTCGGTCGTCATGACACCCGAGTTCTGCGAGATGTTGGTGCCAATCGCGCCGGGGAACACCCCCGTCACCGACACGTTCGTGGCCATGAGCTCTGAGTGCAGGGCGCGGCTCAGCTGCGCGACGGCGGCCTTCGTTGCGCCGTAGACCCCCTGGCCAGGCACCGGAGCGTAGGCGCCCATGCTCGCGACGTTCACGATTGCCGCCTCCGGGCGTGTGACGAGATGCGGCAAGAAGGCCTTCACGGTGTTCAGCACGCCGTACAGGTTGACGTTGATGACCCGGTCGATTTGGTCCCAGTCGAGGTCGTTCACGGGCACGAACTTCTGGATGATGCCGGCGATGTTCAGCAGGCCGTCGACCTGGCGGTGCTGGGCGATGATAACCGCGGGCAGCGCGAGTGCGGCCTCGCGGTCGGTGATGTTGACGACGTGGGTCGTGACCCGGCCGGGCAGTCCCTCGGCGAGGGCCGCCGTTTCGGCGAGCCCCGACTCGCTGAGGTCGAGCGCGGCGACATGCCCGCCCTTGCGCGCGATGCCGAGGGCGACCTCGCGGCCAATGCCGTTGCCGGCTCCGGTGATGGCGAAAACTCTGCCGGTGATCTGCATGGTGCTCCTTGACTCTGTGGCCGCGCGATAGCGCGATTCTCACAGGCTAGAGCCCGTTCGACCGATCGGTCAGGGTCGAACGTCCCGCCTCGTGAACGCGATGAGTCTCGCCGCGCCTGGGCGGTGTGTAGGTGCAGGTGTCGCCCGAGCAGAGCGTCGGCTTTTCGCGAGACAAGCGCCGCGCAAGCTCGCACCCCAGGCAGTAGCCGAAGGCGGCCTCCGCGAACAGCAGCGTGAGGCAGATCGCGCAGATGGTTTGGGCAATTGCGGGCGCGAGCCCGAGCCAGCCCAACGCGAAACAGCCGGTGAGCGCCATGCCGAAGCCGAGCATCCAGGCGAGCTTCTTTGATCGGGCGTCGACCCATTCGGGGCGCTGCGGCCGCGTGATGAGCGTGCCGAGCGCGAGCGTCGGCGTCCAGCGGGTGCCGACGAACAGGCGCAGGTACATCTCGAGGGCGAAGGCGATGCCGAATAGCTGCATCGGCCGCAGGTCGCCGGTCAGCACGCTGTATTGCCACGCGGCGAATCCGGCGAGAAACAGGATGCCCGCCGACGCGCGCACGGCGCGCTCGTTGACGACGGGAACATCGATTCCGATAACCCACTGCCCGATGACGGGGCGCGCGCGGGCCTCGAGGGGAGTCGGTGACATGCCGACACTATACCCCAGGGGGTATCTGCGTGAGGGCCGCCATGACACCGCGCATTGCCAGGTAGCGGTGCCACGCTCGACCCATGCCCGTCATGCCGATGTTCCCGCTCGGGTCGGTGCTGTTTCCGTACATGCCGACAGCGCTGCGCATCTTCGAAGAGCGCTACATCGTCATGCTTTCCGAGATTCTCGGCAACGAGCCTGCCGAGTTCGGCATCGTGTTGATCGAGCGCGGCAGCGAGGTCGGTGGGGGAGAGCAGCGTTTTCCCATCGGAACCGTCGCCCGCATCACGCAGGTGCAGACGAGCGAGGGCTTCATTGGCCTCGTCGCGCAGGGCGACCGCCGCATCGAGGTCGTCGACTGGCGCCCCGACGACCCGTACCCGGTTGCCGAGGTGCGCGACGTTCCCGGCTTCGAGGTCGACGACGAGCTGCGTCCCCTCATGGAGGAGGTCGAGCGCACCGTGCGCGCCACCATCGCTCAGGCGAGCGAGTTCGTCGAGGTGCCCTGGCCGGCCGACATTCAGCTCGACGACGACCCGCGCGCCGCCATCTGGCAGCTCGCGGCGATTGCCCCGCTCGGCCCGCTCGACCAGCAGAAACTGCTGCGCAGCGAGACCCCCGAGCAGCTGCTCACCGCCACTCGCGAACTCACCCTCGAGGCCGCCGAAATGCTCACCCTGACCGGCGACTGGGACGACGACATCGATAGCCTCGAGCCGTGATTCCCGGCCTCGCCTTCCCGATCCCCGTCGATCCCGCGACCGCCTCCTGGGCGATTCCGGTCTTCGCGCTCATGGCGCTCACGACCATCGTCGTGCTGATCTGGCAGACGGTCCGCTACTTCCGCGACAACCGCGATGACGATCAGGATGCGCGCCCCGGCTCCGACGACGCGGCGTAACGTCTCCGTCACACCGGCTTGGTACGCTGAGCCCATAACTGCACACTCGGCCGTCACAGCGCGCGGAAGAGTCCCCGGCCACGCCGGGGCGCCGAAGGAGCAAGCCTCCCCGCCAATCTCTCAGGCACCCGTACCGCGCGCCGCAGGCCACTCTGAAAAGCAGGGCGAGCATCCCTTTCTGGGTGCCTGACCCTCGCCCACGGTGAAAGCGCGACCGGCACCGCCCGGCCCGTGAAGCTCTCAGGCACCATGACAGAGGGGGAGTTCCGAAGCCCCGCACCGTCGCGCCCAAAGGAACTCCATGACCGAGTCCGTCACACCCCCGCCGCAGACGTCGCCCCTGCATGCCGAGCACGAGGCGCTCGGCGCTTCGTTCACCGACTTCGGCGGCTGGCTCATGCCCGTGCGCTACAGCTCCGACCTTGCCGAGCACCACGCCGTGCGTACCGCTGCGGGCCTGTTCGACATCTCGCACATGGCCGAGATCACGGTCAGCGGCCCCGACGCCGGCGCCTACCTCGATGAGGCGCTCGCCGGTCGACTTTCGACCTTGCCGCACATGAAGGCGAAGTACTCGCTGCTGCTCGCCGACGACGGCGGCATCATCGATGACCTCATCGTGTACCGCACGGGCGAGGCTGAGTGGCTGGTCGTCGCGAACGCCGGCAACCGGGGCCCCGCCGTCGAGGCGCTGCACGCCCGCCGCGGCGTGCACGAGGTCGAGCTGGTCGACCTGACCGAGACGATGGCGCTCATCGCGCTCCAGGGCCCTGCGGCCGAGCGCATCCTTGGCCGCGTCGAGGGCCTCGACACCACCGACGAGCTCTCAGGCGGCACGACTCTGGAGACCCTGCGCTACTACGCCGCCATGGGCATGACCTGGCGCGGCGGGTCGGTGCTCGTCGCCCGCACCGGTTACACCGGCGAAGACGGCTTCGAGCTCTACGTCGACGTCGAGCACGCCGCCGAGCTGTGGCGCGCGATCCTCGCCGCCGGCGAGCCCGACGGCCTCGTGCCCTGTGGCCTCGCCGCCCGCGACACGCTGCGCCTCGAAGCAGGGATGCCCTTGTACGGCCACGAGATCGGCCGCGAGACCCTGCCGGTGCAGGCAGGTCTTGGCCGCGTCGTCGTCACCGACAAGCCGCACTTCGTCGGCAAGGCCGCCATCGAGGCAGGCCCCGCAGCGGGCGCCCCCGTGCTCGTCGGCATGGTGGGCGAGGGCCGCCGCGCCGCCCGCGCCGACTACCCGGTGTTCGACGGTGACCGCGAGGTCGGCGTCGTGACGAGCGGGGCGCTGTCGCCCACGCTCGGCGTGCCCATCGCGATGGCGCACGTGCATCCCGATGTTGCCGCGCACGGAACGGCGCTCGCCGTCGACGTCCGCGGCACGCGCATCCCCTTTACTGTCGTCCCCCTTCCCTTCTACAAGCGAGAGGCGTAAGCCATGAGTGTTCCGAGCGATCTGCAGTACACGGCCGAGCACGAGTGGGTGCGCGTCGAGGGTGACGTCGTCACCGTCGGCATCACCCAGTACGCGGCCGACGCCCTCGGCGACGTCGTCTACGTCGACCTGCCGGCCGTGGGCGCGTCACTCACCTCGGGCGCGGTCGTCGGCGAGGTCGAGTCGACCAAGTCGGTCGGCGAGCTGTTCGCCCCCGTCGAGGGCGAGGTCGTCGAGGCCAACCAGGCCGTCGTCGACGCCCCCGAGACGATCAACGCCGACCCGTACGGCGACGGCTGGCTCGTGAAGGTGCGCGTCGCCGCGACCCCGGCCCTCATGAGCGCCGACGAGTACCGCGCCCTCATCGGCGAGTAACCGCTTCGTAGACCCCCACAGACAAGGCACCGCACCGCATGTCCCGCGACTTCTCCGAGCGCCACATCGGCCTCGACGCCGATGCCCAGCGCCTCATGCTCGACGCACTCGGCTACGACACGATCGAGGCAATGATGGATGCGGCGGTTCCGTCCGCAATCCGCCAGACCGCCGCTCTGCGCACGCTTCCGGCGCCCGCCACCGAGGCCGAGGTGATGGCCGAGCTGCGCGCCATCGCCTCGCACAACACGGTGCGCACGAGCCTGATCGGCCAGGGCTACTACGGCACGATCACGCCCGCGGTGATTCAGCGCAACGTGCTCGAGAACCCCAGCTGGTACACGGCGTACACGCCCTATCAGCCCGAGATCTCGCAGGGGCGCCTCGAGGCGTTGCTGAACTTCCAGACGATGGTCGCTGACCTCACGGGGCTCGGCACCGCGAACGCCTCCATGCTCGACGAGGCGACCGCGGTCGTCGAGGGCATGCTGCTCGCCCGCCGCGCGTCGAAGAGCGCCTCGAATGTCTTCCTCGTCGACGACGACCTGTTCGCCCAGACCCGTGCCGTGCTCGACGGCCGCGCGGAAGCGCTCGGCCTCGACCTCGTCTACCTGCCGCTCGCCGACACCGACCCTGCCGAGCTGCCCGACGCCTTCGGCGTCTTCGTGCAGTACCCGGCCGCGTCTGGTCGCATCTGGGACCCGTCGGCCGTCATCGCCCGCGTGCGTGACGCCGGCGGACTCGCCGTGGTCGCCGCCGACCTGCTTGCCCTCACGCTCATCACGAGCCCCGGCGAGCTGGGCGCCGACGTCGCCGTCGGCACCACGCAGCGCTTTGGCGTGCCGATGGGCTTCGGCGGCCCGCACGCCGGCTACCTCGCGGTGCGCTCCGGTCTCGAGCGGCAGATGCCGGGCCGCCTCGTCGGCGTCTCGAAAGATGCCGACGGCCGCCCCGCCTACCGCCTCACGCTGCAGACCCGGGAACAGCACATCCGCCGCGACAAGGCGACGAGCAACATCTGCACCGCCCAGGTGCTGCTCGCCGTCATGGCCTCGATGTACGGGGTTTACCACGGCCCCGACGGGCTGCGCCGCATCGCCGAGCGGGTCGCCAGCGTGACGCGCACCGTTGCCAGCCGCCTCGCGGCGAACAGCATCGAGGTCGCCACCGATGCGTATTTCGACACGCTCACTGTTCGGGTGCCGGGTCGCGCCGACGACATCGTCGCCGCCGCGCGCGAGGCCGAGCTGCTGCTGCACCGCGTCGACGCTGACACCGTGCGCTTCAGCATCGACGAGCCCACGTCCGCGAGCCGCGACCTCCTGCCGCGCCTGCTCGGCGTCTTCGGCGCGACGCCCGGCTCAGGGTTTGCGTCTCCTGGTGCCGAGACGCCGTCGGGAATCCCCGACACGCTGCGCCGCGCATCCGACTACATGACGCACCCGGTGTTCCACACGCACCGCAGCGAGACGTCGATGATGCGCTACCTGAAGCGCCTCGCCGACCGCGACTACGCGCTCGACCGCGGCATGATTCCGCTCGGCTCGTGCACGATGAAGCTGAACGCGGCGACTGAGATGGCGGCGGTCAGCTGGCCCGAGTTCAATGGGCTGCACCCCTTCGCTCCGCTGGACGACGTGCAGGGCTCGCTCGTCATGATCGGCCACCTCGAGACGTGGCTCGCCGAGCTCACCGGCTACGACGCCGTCTCGCTGCAGCCGAACGCGGGCAGTCAGGGCGAGCTCGCGGGCCTGCTCGCCATTCGCGGCTACCACCGCTCGCGCGGCGACGAGCACCGCACCGTGTGCCTCATCCCGTCGAGCGCGCACGGCACGAATGCAGCTAGCGCCGTTCTTGCCGGGATGCGCGTCGTTGTCGTCGGCACGACCGAGACCGGCGACGTCGATCTCGACGACCTGCGCGCGAAGATCGCCGAGCACCGCGACGAGCTCGCGGCGCTCATGATCACCTACCCGTCGACGCACGGCGTCTACGAGCACGACGTGATGGATGTCACGGCGGCCGTGCACGAGGCCGGCGGCCAGGTGTACATCGACGGCGCGAACCTCAACGCGCTGCTCGGCTACGCCCGCTACGGCGACATCGGCGGCGACGTGAGTCACCTGAACCTGCACAAGACCTTCTGCATCCCGCACGGCGGCGGCGGCCCCGGCGTGGGCCCCGTCGCGGCGAAGGCGCATCTCGCCGAGTTCCTACCCGGCCACCCGCTCGCGCAGATGCACCAGCACCCGCCGTTCGACCTCGAGACCGGCGCGGTCGGCTCTGTCGAACACCGCGGAGCCCCTGTCTCGGCGGCGCCATACGGCTCGGCGAGCATCCTGCCGATCTCCTGGGCGTACGCGCGCTTGATGGGCGCCGACGGCCTGCGCGAGGCGACCGCCAACGCGGTGCTCGCCGCCAATTACGTCGCCCTGCGGCTGCGCGAGCACTACCCGGTGCTCTACGCGGGCGAGAACGGCCTCGTCGCGCACGAGTGCATCCTCGACCTGCGGCCGCTGCGCGAGCAGACCGGCGTCACGGTCGACGACGTCGCGAAGCGCCTCATCGACTACGGCTTCCACGCACCGACCATGTCGTTCCCCGTGGCGGGCACCCTCATGGTCGAGCCGACCGAGTCGGAGGACCTGGCCGAGCTCGAGCGCTTCGTGCAGGCCATGATCGCGATCCGTCGCGAGGCCGACGCGGTCGCGCGCGGCGAGTGGCCGGCCGACGACAATCCGCTGGTGAACGCCCCGCACACGGCCGAGAGCGCCATCGCCGGCGAGTGGTCGCACCCCTACAGCCGCGAGATCGCCGTCTACCCGGCGTCACTCATCGACGGCGACGAGGCGGCCGCAGGCTCGGGCGGTTTTGGCGCAACTCGCGCCGACAAGTACTGGCCGCCGGTGCGCCGCGTCGACCAGGCCTACGGCGACCGCAACCTCGTGTGCGCCTGCCCGCCGATTGAGGCGTTCGCCTAGCGGCGACCGCCTCAATCGGCGTCCAGCAGCGTTGATGTGCGCGCCTGCGGCGCGACTGAGGCGTTCGCGTAAGAGCGCGGAAACGCCTACGAGGCGGCGTCGTCGCGAACCGCGCCGGCGTCGCCTCGCGCGTCGAGCATCCGCAATTGCTCCTGGATGCGCGCCGCACTCTGAAAACGCACGCCGACGAGAGCGACATGCTTCCATCGCAGCACGCCATCGGCGTCGATGAGGAAGATCGAACGCCGCGTGCCGATGCCGAACATGTTCACGCCGTACTGCTCAACGACGTCGCCCTTCTCATCGGCCAGCAACGGAAACGACAGCCCCTGGCGAGCGGCGAACGATTCGTGGCTCGTGGCGTCCTGTCGACTGATGCCCCACACCTGGGCGCCCAGCGCCTCGAAGCCCGCGAGCTCTGACTGGTACGAACAGAGCTGCGCGGTGCACGCCGCCGAGTTGTCGGCCGGGTAGAACGCCAACACGACCGGCGCGCCGCGCATGTCGCGCAGAGAGAAGTGCCGGTGCTGCGCGTGGCCGTCAACGACGGTGACGCCGGGCAGCGTGAAGTCGGGGGCGGGGCGGCCAATCTCGAGGGCGGGCATCGATACAGCGTTACTCAGGCACCCCGAAGACCCCTGGGAACGTCGCCGCCGCCCAGGGGTATCCCACGAAGATCACAGCGTCCAGGGCGGCGTGGGCGATGACGAGCGGCATCAGGCGCCCGTATCGCTGGTACAGCCAGCCAAAGATGATGCCCATCGCGACGTTGCCGAAGAACGCTCCCACGCCTTGGTAGAAGTGGTACGCGCCGCGCAGCAATGCGCTGGTCAGGATGATCGACCACGGCCCCCACCCCAGCTCGCGGAGCCGCGCGAACAGGTACCCAACGGCGATGACTTCCTCAAGGATTCCCGCGCGCAGCGCCGCCAGCAGCAACACGGGAACCGTCCACCAGTACGCGCCGAGGTCGGTCGGCACGACGGTCACCGTGAGCCCCAGCTCGCGGCCGCCGAGGTACACAAAGAGCCCCGGAATGCCGATGAGCGCCGCGAGTCCAATGCCATCGCGGGTGTCTTGCCACGGCCGTCGGCCGTCGATGCCGAGCCGGGCGAGGTGGGGCCGCTCGGGCCGCCAGAGCAGGAAGATCACGAGCGCGACGGGGACGAGTGCCGCAGCGATACCCAGCACCTGATAGATGAGATCGAACACCTCGCGCTGGTCGCGCGACACATTGATGGATGCTGTTTGCTGACTCAAAGGAATGTCGCGCGTCGCGCGGTTCACGATGTTCACGATCGCGTACAGCGCGCTCATGCCGAGCGACAGCCCGAGCACGATGACGATCTCGGCGCGAATGCGCCCGTTGCTCGGCGATGTTCCAGGGCCGGGAGAGTGCGCGCTCACCTCACCATTGTGAATCACGACGAGGTTCGCGCCCTGTGTGCCGGTGCTCATGTGAGCATGTCCACAACATCCGCAGATTCACGCCGAGCGGCGGAACGGTAGGAACGCGCTTAGCACGCTGCTAAATCTGGATGCGCGCAATATTTATGCGTGTTCATTCCGTCTCGCGCACAAAATTCACGTCCTCCCCAACTTCTGTTCAATCGCGTTACCGGTGTGTAACGAATGGCTCTAGGGTTTGGCCTGGGTGTGTCCCCCTCTTTAGGGTCATACCCAATAGGCGTAAGGGTGCGCTCGGAACGCACGCTTGCGGTCACTTGCACAGGAGGAAAACATCCCATGAGGACACTTCACCCCCGGAGGCGCCGCTTTGCTGTCGGCGTTGCGGGCCTTGGCGTCGCAGCACTGGCGCTCACGGCTTGCACCACGACGGCTGAGCCGGGCGACGACACCACTGACGACGCGGCCCCCACGGGCGGCACCGTCACCATCGCCGAGGTCAACGAGCTCTCCGGCTTCAACGTAGCGACGCCCACCGGTAACGTCGACATCAATAACCAGGTCGCGTACTTCACCCAGGCGGGCTTCTTCTACCTCGACACCGCGCCCGAGGTCGTCTACGACGAGAGCTTCGGCACTGTCGAGCTCGTCAGCGAAGACCCGCTTACCGTCACCTACACGGTCAACGAAGGCGTGACCTGGTCAGACGGCGAGCCCATCGACGCTGACGACATGATCCTCGCGTGGGCTGCAGCGTCGGGCTACTACGACGACGCCGTCTTCGACGACGCAGGCGAGCAGACCGCGGGCAACGTCTACTTCACCCCGGCCGGCAGCACGGCAGGCATCGACCTGACCTCGTTCCCCGAGGTCGGCGACGATGGCCGCTCGATCACGCTGACCTACTCGGAGCCCTTCGCCGACTGGAACCTCTTCGCGCCGACCGGGGTTCCCGCCCACGTGGTTGCGGAGCAGGCTGGTCTCGACCCCGAGGGCCTCGTCGAGTTCTTCCAGGGTCTGCCTGAGGGTGACGAGGCGAACCCGCAGGAAGCGAACCCCGAGCTGCGCGCTCTGGCCGACTTCTGGAACACCGGCTTCGACTTTGCGTCGCTGCCCAGCGACCCCTCGCTGTACCTGGCGTCGGGCCCCTACATCGTCAGCGAGTGGGACGCCGGACAGTCGGTGACCCTCGTGCGCAACGAGTCGTACACCGGTGACCTCGTCCCCGCGTTCGACCAGGTTGTTATCCGCTTCATTGCGGACTCGACCGCGCAGGTGCAGGCCCTCCAGAACGGTGAGGTCGACATCATCAACCCGCAGGCATCGGCCGACACGCTGGCCAGCCTCGAGGCGATCTCGGGCGTAGAGGTTCAGACGGGCCCCACCGGCTCGTACGACCACATTGACCTCAACTTCGGTAGCGAGGTCTTCGCTGACCCGGCCGTCCGCGAGGCCTTCCTGAAGACGATCCCGCGCGAGCAGATCGTCGAGGCGCTGATTCGCCCGCTCGACCCCGAGGCCGAGGTTCTCAACTCGCAGACCCTCTTCATCGGCGTTCCGGGCTACGACGATGCAATCGCCAACAACGGTTCGGCTGACTTCGCCGAGGTCGACATCGAGGGCGCTCGCGAGCTCCTCGCTGGCCAGACCCCGACCGTTCGCATTGCCTACAACAACGCGAACCCGAACCGCGTGGACGCCTTCCTCGCCATTCAGGCGAGCGCGCAGGAGGCCGGCTTCATCATTGAAGACGGCGGACTGGGTGCCGACGTCTGGGGTGCCGCGCTCGGCCAGCCCGACACGTGGGATGCCTTCATCTTCGGGTGGAGCACCGTCGGCGTCGGCGTCGTCGGCAACCCGCAGCTCTTTGGCACCGGCGGCGGTGGCAACTTCGGTGGCTACTCGAACCCCGAGGTCGACGCTATTTGGGATGAGCTCGTCGTGACGGCTGACCCCGACGCGCAGCTCGAGCTCATCCTTGAGGCTGAGAACCTGATCTGGGCGGACCACTTCGGTCTTCCGTTGTTCATTCTGCCCGGCGTTCAGGCTATCGGCCCGAACGTTGAGGGCGTTGAGTACAACGCCTGGCAGACCGGACCGATCTGGAACTTCTGGGAGTGGACCCCGGCCTCCTGAGGCCGGTGATCATCACCCCTAAGTTCGGCTGAGAACTGACGGGGCGCAAAGGGCAACCCTCTTTGCGCCCCGTCGTCTCGCGTGACCCCCGACCCACCCCACCCGCGGTGGCTGGCTCAGACCCAGCGAGGACCCCATTGCCATGTTGAGCTTCATCCTGAGACGGGTTTTCGTCTCCACACTCTTGCTCCTCGGAGCGACCTTCATCATGTATCTCCTGACAGCGGCGTCAGGCGATCCCCTTCGCGACCTGCGTGAGAGCCGCGAACCAAACCGCGATGAGTTGATCCGCATCCGATCGGAACAACTCAACCTCGACGTTCCCGCGCCTCTTCGGTACTTCCTGTGGTTGAGCGGCGCGGCACGCTGCCTGATCCCATTCGCCAACGCGTGTGACCTCGGCGTCAATGTGCGTAACCAGCAGGTGACCGAGTTGCTACCCATTGCGCTGGGATCGACGATTCAACTTCTCACCGGCGCGACGCTCCTGGCCATCGTCTTCGGCATCATCATCGGCATCGTTTCCGCGCTGCGCCAGAACACAGGCTTTGACCTGACGGTGACCTTCCTGGTCTTCCTGATGTTCTCGCTGCCTTCCTTCTTCATCGCCGTGCTCCTCAAGGAGTTCATCGCGATCGGCTTCAACGACTTCCTCGCCGACCCGAATATTCCCCCCGCGGTGCTGATCGGCATCGGTCTTGTCAGCGGCATCATCTGGCAGAGCATCATCGGCGGTGATCGACGACGTCGCATCACTGTCTTCGCCGTCTCGGCGCTCGCAACGTCCGGTGTCTTTGCTCTCATGGACGCGATCAACTGGTTCCGCTTCCCGGGAATCGGGCCGGTCGCCCTGCCGCTCATCGCCATCGGTATCGCCATCCTCACCACGACGCTGTTCGCCGGCCTCCAAAGCCGTCGCGCACTCGTCACCGGGCTGATCGCCGCGGCTCTGTCCATCGCGACCTACTTCTCGGTGCAGGGACTGTTCGACATCTCGACGGCCGGCACCATCATCATCGTCGGCTCGATCCTGACGGCGGCCGGCATCGCCGTGGGCTTCTTCGCCGGCGGTTACGACCGGGGCGTGTACATGCGCATCGGTGGTGTCACGGCCGCGCTGTCGTTCATCGTGATCGTCATCGACCGCTTTATGCAGTCGTGGGATGACTACTTCACCGATCGCTCCATCAACGGCCGCCCCATTGCGACCGTTGGCGCGAGCACACCGACGCTTGATGGCGACATGTGGATTCTCGGAATCGACAGCTTCACCCACTTCCTGTTGCCGACCCTCGCCCTCGTGCTCATCTCGCTGGCGTCGTATACCCGCTACGTGCGGGCGGGCATGCTCGAGGTGCTCAACCAGGACTACATCCGCACTGCGCGGGCGAAGGGCCTCGGCGAACGCACCGTGGTGATGCGTCACGCGTTCCGTAACTCGCTGATTCCGCTGGCCACGTTCATCCCCGTCGACATTGCCGCCGTCGTGGGCGGCGCGATCATCACCGAGCAGGTGTTCTCGATCAGCGGCATGGGCCAGTTGTTCATTCGCGCCCTCAGCAACGTCGACCCCAACCCCGTCATGGCGTACTTCGTCATCGTCGCCGTGGTCGTGCTGATCGCCAACCTGATCGCCGACCTGTCGTACGCCGTTCTCGACCCGAGAGTGAAGGCCCCGCAGTGAGCACCGCACCTGAGAAGACGAAGAAGCAGGAAAAGGACGAGGTTGGCCTCAGCCAGTCACGGTTGATCCTGCGCCGCTTCTTGCGGCACAAGATTGCCGTGGCGTCGCTCATCGTGATCTTTCTGATCACCGGGCTCGCGTTCACCTCCATCGGGTTCGGCCCCATTCCCGGGTGGTGGCCGCTCACGTTCCAGCAACTCAACACGCCGGTCAACGGCGGGCAACCGACGCTGTCACTGATCCCGAAGTGGGCGGGAGGCGAGGGCATCTCGCTCGGCGCACACCCGTTCGGCCAAGACCGCATCGGCAAAGACAACTTCGCCCAGGTGATGCGGGGTATTCAGAACTCGCTCACGGTGATGTTCGTCGTCGCGGCGATCGCCACGGTCTTGGGCACGATTGTGGGCGGAATCGCGGGCTTCTATCGCGGCGTGGTCGACAACATCCTGATGCGCATCACCGACCTGTTCATCATCATCCCCACGCTTGTCATCGCGGCGGTGCTCGGTCAGATCGCGAGCGGCGCTGGACTCGGTGTCGGTGTTCTCTTCCTAGGCGCCCTGCTCGGACTCTTCGGCTGGATGGGCATGGCGCGTCTCGTACGCGCAGAATTCCTGTCGCTGCGCGAACGCGAGTTTGTCGACGCCGCCAAGATGGCGGGCGCGAGCGACCGTCGCATCATCTTCAAGCACATCGTGCCGAACGCGATTGGCGTCATCATCGTGACCGCCACCCTGCTCATGGCGGGCGCGATTCTGCTCGAAGCGGCGCTGGGGTATCTGAACCTCGGAGTTCGACCGCCGGACGTGTCGCTCGGTGGGCTCATCAGCCAGAACCAGAGCTCGTTCGTGACGCGGCCGTGGCTGTTCTGGTGGCCGGGTGTGTTCATCATCCTGCTGACCTTGGCCGTGAACTTCGTCGGTGATGGCCTGCGCGACGCGTTCGACCCGCGACAGAGCCGATTCCGGCCTCGTCGCCGGTCGATCATCGCGGCGATGTTCGGCTCGCGTGCCACCGGTGCCGGAATGCGGCCGAGTGACCCGACGTCTCCGCGTGGCGACGAGAAGCGTTCCCCCGAAGGAACCGTCTAGGCGATGCGGGTCTTAAGCGAACGCGATGGCGATCCACGTGGCGACCAGAGCGGTCGTCACGGCGATGGTCGCGACGTGAGGTCGACGCGTGGCAACGGCCTGGTCCGCTGCGCCGATCGTGATGTGGCCGTCATCGAGCAGTCGACGCCACCGCTCTCGGACAACGAGCGCGGCATCGCCCGAGTCGGTGCTGGGCAGGTCGCTGGTGCGCTCGCCGAGCGGCGTTGGCCGCAACGGGTCACCGTCCTCCGCCGTCGCACGACGTCGGGTGCGGCGCAGCGCAACGCGGCTCGAGAAGCGACCGGGCGCGGGAGCCGCCCATGCCGTGTAGACACGGCTCGGGGTGCGCACGGTCAGGGCGAATTTCGTGTCGACGTCGATCACCGCATCCCACGGGATTCGCGCGGTGTGCGTGACGTTGCGCAACTCGACCGCCTCGTTATCGACCCGCACTCCGGGGCGCCACAGCGCGGCCCAGCCCAGCATGGCGATCGCGCCAGCAAGGGGCAGATTCTGCAGCACCTCGGTGAGCCCGGCGAGCAGCGAGGCGAGCAGAATCGCGCCACCGAGCATCCAGACACCGATCGCGGCGACCTGGTTGAGTCGAGAGCGGAACTCCACCGATTCTTGACGCGCCATGACCACATGATCGCAGGGCTCGACACCCTGATTCGAATCGACAGCACAATCTCGCGCGGCTTCGCGCAGAAGGACTCACTCGCATGACCGACACCACCAGCCAGCCGCAGGCCGCCTCACGCGAGGGCATCGTGCCGGTGCTCGAATTCACCAATCTCTCGGTCGACTTTGGTGTCGAGCGTGAGTGGGTGCCCGCCGCGAAAGACCTGTCGTACGCGATCTACCCCAAGCAGGTCGTTGCCGTGGTCGGCGAGTCGGGGTCGGGCAAGAGTGCAAGCTCGATGGCGATCCTCGACCTGTTGCCGTCGAATTCCCGCATCAGCGGCAGTATCAAGCTGAACGGAAAAGAGATTCGCGGCCTGCGCTCGAACGAGATGCGCAAGATTCGTGGCGAGAAGGTCGCCGCGATCTTCCAAGAGCCGATGACCGCGCTGAACCCGGTCTACACCGTCGGCTTCCAGCTCGTCGAGACGATCCGTCTGCACCGCGGCGTGACGCCGGCCGAAGCAAAGGAACGCTCGCTGGAGCTGCTGCGCCTCGTTGAGCTGCCTGACCCCGAGAAGGCGTTCAACTCGTACCCCCACCAGTTGTCGGGCGGCCAGCGCCAGCGGGCCATGATCGCCCAGTCGCTATCGTGCGACCCGCAGCTGCTGATCGCCGACGAGCCGACGACCGCGCTCGACGTCACGGTGCAAGCCGAAATTCTCGAGCTGCTGCGCGACCTCCGCGAGCGCGTCAACAGCGCCATCCTGCTCATCACGCACGACATGGGGGTCGTCGCCGACCTCGCCGACTGGATCGTCGTGATGGAGAAGGGTGTCATCGTCGAGCAGGGACCCGTGCGCGACATCTTCAACAGCCCGCAGCACCCGTATACGCAGGCGCTCCTCGCCGCCGTGCCGCGACTCGGCAGTGCCGACGACTCGAAGGCCACCATCGACATGACCGCGGCGCTCGCCACGGTGGTGACCGGGGACATCGTCGACTCGACACTGGAAGAACGCGCGGAGGAAAACCGCCGCCTCGCGGAGGAAGCGCACGCCCGTGCCGAGCGAGCCGCGGCCAGCGCGACGAAGGTACTCGAGGTCGAGAACGTCGTCATTGAATACGGCAAGCGCGGCAAGCTCGACGTCTTCCGCGCCGTCGACGACGTGAGCTTCACGATCAACGCCGGTGAGGTGCTCGGTCTTGTCGGCGAGTCGGGTTCGGGCAAGTCGACCATCGGCCGTGCCTCGATCGGCCTGCAGCCGATCGCTGGCGGCACGCTGAAGGTCGCCGGTGTCGACATCTCCAACCCCGATCGGAAGACGCTGCAGGCGCTGCGCCGCAAAGTCGGCATCGTCTTCCAAGACCCGTCGTCGTCGCTGAACCCGCGTATGCCGATCGGCGAGAGCATTGGCGAGCCGCTCATGCTGGCCGGTGAAGCGAAAGGTCAGGCGCTCGCGCGCCGCGTCGAAGACCTGCTTGACGCCGTGCAGCTGCCACGCTCGTACCGCAACCGCTACCCGAACGAGCTCTCGGGTGGTCAGAAGCAGCGCGTCGGTATTGCCCGCGCGCTGTCGCTCAGCCCGCAGCTGCTCGTTGCCGATGAGCCGACGTCGGCCCTCGACGTCTCGGTGCAGGCGACCGTGCTGCAGCTGCTGAAAGACCTGCAGGCCGAGATGCAGTTCGCGTGTCTGTTCATCAGTCACGACCTCGCGGTCGTCGACGTCATGGCCGACCGCATTGCGGTCATGAATCAGGGGAAGCTGGTTGAGACGGGCTCGCGCGATGAGATCCTGCGCGCCCCCCAGCATCCGTACACGCAGCGCTTGATTGCGGCCATTCCGATTCCCGACCCCGACGTGCAGAGCGAGCGTCGGCGCCTGCGCCGCGCCATCATGGCGGCCAGCGCAGCCGAGTAGCCGCGAGCTGATGCGGGCGGTGGGCGCGGCCAAAATCGCGCACTCCGCGTAGACTGGCGAACTGGCCCGCCGTCACCGGCGCTCTCGGCCGCCCACCACCCCCCAATTCGTAAGGCTGTTTTATGGCGCTCGCCACCCGCTCCGACCTCCGCAACGTGGCGATCGTCGCCCACGTCGACCACGGCAAGACGACCCTGGTTGACGCCATGCTGCGCCAGACGAACTCGTTTGCCGCGCACGCCCACGTCGAAGAGCGCGCGATGGACTCGAACGACCTCGAGCGCGAAAAGGGCATCACGATCCTCGCCAAGAACACGGCGGTCACGTACACGGGCAAGCACTCCGGCGGCGAAGAGATCACGATCAACGTGATCGACACCCCCGGTCACGCCGACTTCGGTGGCGAGGTCGAGCGCGGTCTCAGCATGGTCGACGGCGTTGTCCTCCTCGTCGACGCGAGCGAGGGCCCGCTGCCGCAGACCCGCTTCGTCTTGCGCAAGGCGCTCGCGGCGAAGCTGCCGGTCATCCTGCTCGTCAACAAGACCGACCGACCGGATGCGCGCATCGAGGCTGTCGAGGAGGAAACGCACGACCTGCTCCTGGGCCTCGCCAGCGACCTGCAGGACGAGGTTCCTGACCTCGACGTCGACGCGATTCTCGACCTGCCGGTCATCTACGCCTCGGGCCGCGCCGGTGCGGCCAGCCGCACTCGACCCGCCGACGGGTCGCTTCCCGACAACGACGACCTCGAGCCCCTGTTCGAGGCGATCCTCGAGCACATCCCGGCCCCGACCTACGACGACGAGCACCCGCTGCAGGCGCACGTCACGAACCTCGACGCGAGCCCCTTCCTCGGCCGCATCGCCCTGCTGCGCATCTTCAACGGAACGCTGAAGAAGGGCCAGCAGGTCGCCTGGGTGCGCCACGACGGTAGCCACCAGAACATGCGCATCACCGAGCTGCTGAAGACGAAGGCGCTCGATCGCTTCCCGGCGGAGTCGGCGATGGCCGGCGACATCGTCGCGATCGCCGGTATTGAAGACATCACGATCGGTGAGACGATCGCCGACCCTGAAGACGTGCGTCCGCTGCCAGCCATCACGGTCGACGAGCCCGCGATCTCGATGACGATCGGCACGAACACCAGCCCGCTCGTGGGCAAGGTCAAGGGCCACAAGCTCACCGCGCGCATGGTGAAAGACCGCCTCGACCGCGAACTGATCGGCAACGTCTCGATCCGCGTCGTCGACATCGGGCGTCCTGACGCGTGGGAGGTGCAGGGCCGCGGCGAGTTGGCGCTCGCGATTCTCGTCGAGAACATGCGTCGTGAAGGCTTCGAGCTGACGGTGGGCAAGCCGCAGGTGGTCACGAAGACGATCGACGGCACGCTGCACGAGCCGTTTGAGGCGCTCACGATCGACGCGCCCGAGGAGTACCTCGGCGCGATCACGCAGCTGCTCGCGGCCCGTCGCGGCCGCATGGAGGGCATGACCAACCACGGCACGGGCTGGGTGCGCATGGAGTTCCTCGTGCCGAGCCGTGGCCTTATCGGCTTCCGCACCGAGTTCTTGACGACGACGCGCGGCACGGGCATCGCAAACGCCATCGCGCACGGCTACGAGCCGTGGGCCGGTTCGATTGTCGCCCGCAACAACGGCTCGATCGTGGCCGACCGCCAGGGCGTGGTGACGACGAACGCCATGATGGCGCTGCAGGAGCGCATGACGTTCTTCGTCAAGCCGACAGAAGAGGTCTACGAGGGCATGGTCGTGGGCGAGAACTCGCGCGCCGACGACATGGACGTCAACATCACCAAAGAGAAGAAACTCAACAACATTCGCTCGTCGACGGCTGAGGAGCTGGAGCGCTTGACGCCCCCGCGCCAGCTGACTCTCGAGGAATGCCTAGAGTTCACGTGCGAAGATGAGTGTGTCGAGGTCACGCCCGAGATCGTGCGCATTCGCAAGGTCGAGCTCGACCAGACGCTGCGCGCTCGTGCGACCAGCCGTCTGAAGCGCCAGAACGCCTAAGTCCCGCCCGAAGGAGCCCCCCATGGTTGTCCGCCGTCGTCCCCTTGCCGTTGCCGCCCTTGCCGCGACGATCGCGCTCGGCGCGAGCGCCTGCAGCACCGGAACGCCGATCGACAACCTCGTCGAGGGGCTGGTCGGTCAGGGAGTCGAGCAGATCACCTCGGGCATCGACGAAGAGATTCGCGGCCTCGTGGGCGATGTGCTGGGCGGTGTCGAGCTGACGACCGACGGCTCGGTACCGTCGAGCTTCCCGCAGGGCATTCCGCTCGTGGGTGAGGTGCTGGGCGGTGGGGCCGGGCCCGAGGGTTCCGGCTGGGTCGTGCGCACGCGTCTTGACGACGCCGGTGCCTTCGCGGGCGCACAGGGCGCGCTGGAAGACGCGGGCTTCACGGCGAGCGGAGTCTCGAGCGACGCCACGAGCGGCTACGGCGCCTTCACGTCGGCGGAGTACCGCGTCGACCTCTCGGTCGCGACCGACGCGCAGGGTGAGGTCACGGCGACCTACGTCGTGACGCCCCAGTAGCGCGCACTGTATATATACGTCTGCATCAAGTTTTCGAGTTCGAAGGGTAGGCTCTCGCCGTGAAGATCGCGCGTTTCGCTACGGCCGAGGTCTCTGACCCTCGCTACGGCATCCTCGATGGCGACGAGCTGGTCGTCCTCACGGGCGACCCGATGTTCCACGGGTACGACACGACCGGCGAGCGCGTCTCGCTGGCTGACGCGCGCATCCTGGCCCCGGTCATCCCGCGATCGAAGGTGATCTGTGTCGGCATGAACTACGCCGCGCACGCTAAAGAGATGGGGCACGACGGGCTCAAGAACCCGCTCATCTTCCTGAAGCCCAACACCGCGGTGGTGGGCCCCGGCGACCCGATCATCCTGCCGCCGGTTGAGGGACGCATCGTTCACGAGGGCGAGCTCGCCATCGTGATCGGTTCGGTCGCCAAGCGCGTCAAGCGCGACGACTGGCAGAGCGTCGTGTTCGGCTACACGATCGCGAACGACGTCTCGGCGCGCGACGTCATGTTCGCCGACGGTCAGTGGGCGCGAGCGAAGGGCTACGACACCTTCTGCCCGCTCGGCCCCTACATCGAGACCGACATCGACCCGACGAACCTCGAGATCGAGACGTTCGTCGACGGCGAACTGCGCCGCAAGGGCAACACGGCCGACCTCGTGTTCGGCATCCCCGAGCTCATCGAGTTCATTTCCGACGTCTGGACCCTGCTGCCGGGCGACGTGATCCTCACCGGTACGCCCGACGGGCTCGGCGGCTTCCTCGACGGGCAGACTGTCGAGATTCAGATCGAGGGCCTCGGTCGCCTGTCGAACCCGGCGAAGAACCGCGACGACCGCGTCGACGCGTAAGTTTCCCGGTGTCGCGCCGCCGGCTGAGGCCGTGCGGCGGGCGGCGCAATGGTGATACCGGCCGGGGTATCGCGCCGGGCGTAGACTCGCGCGCGTGACCACCCCCGCATCCGTCGACACGGCGTTGACCGCGTCAGAGGTGGCGCGACTACAGCGTCGCGTGCGCGGCACGCTCATGGCCGGGCAGGTGCTGGCGGGGCTGGGTATGGGCTCGACGCTGTCGCTCGGCGCGTTGCTCGCGGCCGAGGTGTCGGGAACCCCCGCGCTCTCGGGCATGGCAGCCACAATGGCGACGCTTGGCGCCGCCCTCGCGGCCGTGCCGCTCGCGCGTCTTGCCGGCCGTGCGGGCCGCGCCCCGGCGCTCGCGACGGGCGCCACCGTTGCTGCCGTTGGCGGAATGCTCGCCATCGCGTCGGCCGCGCTCGGCTGGTTTCCGCTGCTGCTCGTCGCGCTCGCCTCCATCGGCGTTGGCACCGCCGTGAACCTGCAGTCGCGGTTTGCCGCGGCCGACCTCGCCGCCGACGCCACGCGCGGTCGCGATCTCTCCCTCGTCGTCTGGGCGACCACGATCGGCGCGGTGAGTGGCCCGAACCTGATCGGGCCGGGGGAGTCGCTCGGCTCGTGGCTGGGGCTGCCTCCGTTGTCAGGAGCCTTCGTGTTTACGGCGATCGCCCAGCTGAGCGCGGCCGTGCTGTACGTGCTGCTTCTGCGGCCCGACCCCCTGCGGGTCGCGGCGCGCTGGGACGCGCAGCGGGCGAGCGATGCCGCGCGCGCATCCGGATCGACGGCGCCGCCGCCGGTCGCTGCGGGCGACCCGGCCGGCGTGCGCCTCGCGTTCGTCGCGATCGCGCTCAGCCACGCGACGATGGTCGCGGTCATGGCGATGACGCCCGTGCACCTCACCGACCACGGGGCGAGCCTCGTGATCGTCGGCTTCACGATCAGCCTGCACATCGCGGGTATGTACGCGCTCGCGCCCGTGTTCGGCGTTCTGAGCGACCGGTTCGGCCGCTGGGTGACGATTCTGATCGGCCAGGTGCTGCTCGTGGCGAGCCTGCTGTCGACGGCGCTCGGCAGCGAGAGTGAGGCGTGGGTTGTTGTCGGGCTGATCTTGCTTGGGCTCGGCTGGAGCGCCGCGACGGTCGCGGGGTCGGCCCTGCTCACCGAGTCGGCTCCCCCCGCTCGGCGCACCGTGCTGCAGGGCCGCAGCGACCTCGTCATGAGCGGCAGCGGGGCTGCGGCGGGCGCGCTGTCGGGCGTCGTGCTGTCGCTGATCGGCTACTCGGGGCTGTCGTTCGCCGCGCTCGCGCTGGTCGTCGTCGTCGTCGTGCTGCTGATGGCGACGCCGCGGGCGGGGGCACGATCGGGAGCGCCCGCTGCGGCGGACACGGCAGCGCCCCGCCGGTAGGCTGGAGCGGCCATGACGACCCCCGCTTTCACCACCGCTTCCGGCGCCGATGTGCGCGTTCGCTTTTGCCCCTCGCCGACCGGAACGCCGCACGTCGGCCTCATTCGCACGGCGCTGTTCAACTGGGCGTACGCGCGCCACACGGGCGGCACCTTCGTGTTCCGCATCGAAGACACCGACGCCGCGCGCGACAGCGAAGAGAGCTACCACCAGGTGCTCGACGCTCTGCGCTGGCTCGGGCTCGACTGGGACGAGGGTGTCGAGACGGGCGGCCCCAACGAGCCCTACCGGCAGTCGCAGCGCGGCGACATCTACCGCGGAATCATCGAGCAGCTACTCGATGCCGGTCACCTCTACGAGAGCTTCTTGACGGGGGAGGAGATCGAGCAAAAGAACATCGAGCTCGGTCGCGACCCCAAGCAGGGCTACGACAACTGGGAGCGCGAACTCACCGACGAACAGAAGGCCGCCTACCGCGCCGAGGGTCGCGAGCCCGCGCTGCGGCTCCGCGTGCCGGACAGCGACCTCAGTTTCGATGACCTGGTGCGCGGCGAGATCACCTTCCCGAAGGGCAGCTTCGTCGACTTTGTCGTGGTGCGCCCGAACGGTGCCCCGCTCTACACCTTCGTGAACCCGGTCGACGATGCGCTCATGGGCATCACCCACGTGCTGCGCGGTGAAGACCTGCTCTCGTCGACTCCGCGCCAGATTGCGCTGTACCACGCGCTCATCGACATCGGCGTGGCGACCGCGATCCCGCGCTTCGGCCACCTGCCCTACGTCACGGGCGAGGGCAACAAGAAGCTGTCGAAGCGCGACCCCGAGTCGAACCTGTTCCACCACCGCGACCGAGGCTTCATTCGCGAGGGCCTGCTGAACTACCTGTCCCTGCTCGGCTGGTCGCTCACCCACGACCGCGACATCTTCACGATGGACGAGATGGTCGCCGCCTTCGACGTGGCGAACGTGAACCCGAACCCCGCCCGCTTCGACGTGAAGAAGGCCGAAGCGATCAACGGCGACCACGTGCGAAAGCTCGCGATTGACGACTTCGTCGAGCGCAGCATCCCGTATTGCAGCGGCGCTGGCCTCTTCAACGACGTGCCGCGGCCGAGCGAGCGCGTGCTGCTCACCCGCGTCGCCCCCCTCGTGCAGGAGCGCGTGACGCTGCTCGGCGAGGTTCCGGGGCTCGTCGCGTTCCTCTTCACCGACGACGCCGACCTCGAAATCGAGGCGGATGCACGCGCCTCGCTGGGCGCGGACGCGGCGGCCGTTCTCGACGCCGGAATTGCGGCGCTCGAAGGGCTCGACGACTTTACGCCGGCGCCGATCGAGGAGGCGCTGCGCGCCGCCCTCATCGACGGGCTAGGCCTGAAGCCGCGCGTCGCCTTCGGCCCGCTGCGCGTCGCTGTGTCGGGGCGCCGGGTGAGCCCGCCGCTGTTCGAGTCGATGGAGCTGCTCGGCAAAGAGTCGACACTCGCCCGCCTGCGGGCGCTGCGCGCGACGCTCTAGCGGGTCGCGGGCATCCGGCGCACGTCGCCGGTTTTCTCGGCGATCGCGAGCTGCGCCGGCGGGCGTAACAGCACCCACGCCGCGGCCATCACCGCGAGCGAGGCGGCGAAGAGAATCCAGCCGAGCGGCGACTCGCCGTCGTTGAGCCCCGCGTACATCTTGTTGAGGTTCCGCGTCGCGCCCGTGCCGAGCACGAGGCCCACGTGCACGATCGTGAACGCAATGTAGAACCACAGCACGAGGCGGTGGGCTTGACGGGCCCAGCCGTCCGAGAGCGGGCCGCGGGCGCGCATCCATTTTTGAGGCCATACCGGCGACAGCCGCAGGCCCGTCACGAGCGCGAACGGCGCCGCGATGACGACGGTCGAGGCGTAGGCGAGCTGCTGCAGGCTGTTGTACGCGCGCCAGCTGTCGTTGCTCGGCAGCTCGAGCGAGGCGTACTGCAGCGCGCCCGAGAGTGCGTTCGGCACGACGGCCCAGTCGGTGGGGATGAGGCGCATCCAGTAGCCGCTGACCGCGAGCAGAGTGACGTAGACGAGGCCCGTCGCGACCCACAGCACGACGACCACGAGATGCCACCAGGTGTGGATGCTGAGCCGCGTCGGGCGGGACGTCGCGCCCTCGCGCACGCGCCGCGTCCAGAACGCGATGGGTCGCGTCTTCGAGCGAATGTGCAGGCCAGAACTCACGATGAACAGCAGGAAGAAGCCGTTCAGGAAGTGCGTCCAACTGAGCCAGGCCGGGAAGCCGGTGGGCGAGGTCTGCGGCGGGTCGTAGGTGCCGGGGTAGGTGGCGATGAACTGCGCGACCGCGGGGTCGAGTCGCAGGAAGCGGGCGAGGGCGACGATCGCGATGCCCGCGATGAGTGCCGCCGGAACGAGCCAGATGAGGGTGCGTCGGCGCGAACGGGCGGGGGTCGAACTCACGTCTCATACCGTAGTGCCGCCCGCCCGGGAGAGAGCGTGGGCGTGGCCGACGCGCATCGCGCGGGGTGCCCCGGTGCGGTTCACCGCCGCCCCGCCGGTAGGGTAAACTCGCTACTCGGTTCGCTTCCGGGCGGGCTCTCTGGCCCCGCCTCTGGCGTGGCCGGTGGGGTATGGTGTAATTGGCAACACGGCTGATTCTGGTTCAGTTGTTCTTGGTTCGAGTCCAGGTACCCCAGCGAAAAACCCCCGCATGACGCGGGGGTTTCGTCGTTTCTGGGGCCTACGCTCAACCCATGCGCCTCGGAGTCATCGACGTTGGGTCGAACACCGTCCACCTGCTGATCGTCGACGCGCACCCCGGCGCGAGCCCGGTGCCGTCTGTACCGATGGGTCCCGCTCGAGGTCATGTGTCACGGGTGTTGTCGGTCCTAGACGTGATACTCGATGAGCAGGATTAACCCGGCGTCTGTTGACCGATGCGTCCGAGAAGCCGATAACGCGCCCCAAAGGAGAGATGCATGGTTACAGAGGAGAGGCTTGCGAGCTGGACGGGGCCGTCCAGTGACGCGGAACAGCTAAAGCAGGACCTGACCGAGCGGATGATTCGGGAGGCTATTGCTGCGCATGCCGCGTTTGATGGCGTCAATCTTTCCATCTATGCCAAGGGCTCGTACGCGAACAACACCAACGTGAAGTTCGACAGCGACGTCGACATCGTCGTCGAATGTCGCGAGGTCGAGTATTGGGAGGATTACGACCCTTCAGCCGGCGGTCATCCTGCCGGGTCCCCATACGAGGGCCCGTGGACGCCTGACCGCTTTCGGGCCGAAGTCAAAGCGGCGCTTGTGAACAAGTTCCCTAATGGCTCAGTGACTTCCGGCACGACAGCGTTCGAAGTTGAGGCAACGTCTTCACGTGTGAACGCGGACGTCGTGCCCTGCTTTACGTACCGCATGTACTTCGCGAATGGCAGTTACCAAGAAGGAACCAAGCTCTTCAAGACTACTGGCGGCTCAATTGTGAACTACCCGAAGTTGCAACTCGAAAGGGGGCGCGCGAAGAACACTCGCACGAACGGCGCGTATAAAAAGACAGTCCGCATCCTCAAGCGACTCGAGAACGTGCTTGTCGATGCTGGCCTTAGCGACGAGGTGCCCTCATATCTGATGGAGTGCCTCATCTACAACTGCCCTGACGAATACTTCACCCGCGCGACCTGGCGCGGAACGATGCAGGGATGCCTTGCGGATATCTATAACTACACGAACCGAAGCGAACCTGCCGACGAGGCTGAACGATGGTTGGAGGCGAATGGTGCAAAGTTTCTCTTCCACGGCAGCCAGAAGTGGACTCGCGAACAAGTTCACGCGTTCGCTAACGCTGCGTGGGACTACATGGAGTTCGGGTGATGGTCGGCAAGACGCTCCTCACCGCAATGGCTGTCATCATCTCCGCCGTCTTCGTGGTCGGCTCCTGGATCACCACCGGCACGCCGAACATCGAGTTTCTTCGTTTCTTCTCGCTCGCTGTCTTTTTCTGTTCGCTGCTGCTTATCTTGTGGGACCAGTGGGCGTGGAAGCTTCGACCTTTCCAGCTCCTGCCTGGTGTTCCGAGAGATGTCAGTGGAACTTGGGAGGCGACGCTCGATTCGCTCTGGATTGATCCGGAGACGAAGAAGTCCCCGGATCCCAAGACGGTCTATATCGTTATCCGGCAAACAAGCTCGAATGCATCAGTCATATTGATCTCGAACGAGTCCAAGTCCAAGTCGTCCATCGCTCGGGTCATCAAGGAGGACGGATCATGGCTCATCCACTACGTCTATACCAACGAGCCGCAGGTCGACCTTCGCGCCAAAAGCCCTATTCATCACGGATCAGGTGTTCTTTCGATTGTCGGTCACCCAGCGCAGCGCGTCGCCGGCAGCTACTGGACCGACCGCGATTCCAAGGGCAAGCTGACGCTGGAACGCAGGTCGACCGAGTACGCAGAAGACTTCAAGGGTGGAACCGACATCTTCACGTACGTGAAGGGTCAAAAGGATTCGCGGTGACGAACCGGCTCATGCCTGCAATCGTGTAGGAGCTGCGCATCGCGAGTTGTCCGCATGCCAAGACTCGCCAACCACGACTACCTCACCATCCGGCACTTCCCCGCACGACTCTGGCAGGTGAACGACGGCGACGCCTTCCCCAACATCCCAGGCGACGCGCAGCGTGAGCTCCAAGAGTACTTCGCCCCGGCCGCCGACCTTACTGACGCTGAGGCTACCGCGCACCGGGTGGCCTTCACGAGAGCTTTCCCTGCTATGCCGCAGTCCGCTGGTCGCGTCTTCGCCGCGCTACGCGCCAGCCGTCAGGGTTGTTCAAACCAAATCGTGGGCCGTCACCGTACCGCCACGACAAGCACGTACAAAGTGGCGCACAAGCTGCGAACCGTGGGCGTTTTCTCTGTATCCCGTCCGAAGGCGGATGTCTTCCGCCTCACGAAGGCATAGCTTGAGCTCGCTCGAGACGAGGTCGACGGAAAGCCACATAAGAAGGCGCTGCGAGCCCGCGACAGACGCAAGCGCCACCGTGGTCGCGGCCGCGACTAGACCGTCCGTATTGGTTGGTCCCGTGTGGTTGCCCACTCCTGAGACTTCTCGCTCACTGCGAGGTCTACCCAACCCCGTAGGCCTGGGCGCGGGAAACCGCTCGGTGGCTCGGCCCCGTCGTAGCGCCACTTTGCATCGACATCTTTTGATCCCCCGGAACCGAAGTAGTACCCGCCTGCCGTCTCTCGCCATGCATACCAAGCATGATTGTTCTTCGCCAGCATGATCCTAACTCCGTGATCTTTTGGGAGCTTCTTCAAGTGGAAAGACGAGAGAAGGAATGGCTCATTGACGTACTGCTTGCGGTTTCGGAAGACTGCGGTCTGCGTACACCACATGTCATCCAGTAACTCGCGTGTCTCGTAAAACTCACGTCGATCGAGCCACATGCCTGCATCGTCGAAGCCGCGTTGCCCTGTTCGTTCGCGAAGCTGACGGTCGCGGGCGCGTTGCTCCGCCACACGGGTCTTGACGGCCTCGCGATACCTTTTCATGAAGGCGAGTCCGCCCTTGAAGGTCCGCTGGGCTGCCATCTCCGTTATCCAAAGCCCACTGAAGCGTGAGGCGTTCCGCAGGCTACCGCGCAAGCCGAGGATGAGTGCGAGGCGGACGCGGATTGGTGGTGGCAGCTGCTTGTTGTGCATCCGTAGGCGCACCAGGCCAAGTTCGATCTGCATGAGCAGTGCGGCCACGTAGACGAACGGGATCAAGGCGATTGGAAGCCATACCGAGACCGCGAATGCTCGGAGCTCGTACAGCCAGTCGAACGTCCGCGTATCGCTCATCAACGTCACTGTCGTGGAGATGAGTAGACCGATCGCGATCAAGCCGAGCACGATTTCGAAGAATCGAGCAAACTTCCTCGCCTCAGGCATGTGCGACGTAAACGCGATGAGTGCGACGATAGGCATCAGTAGGAGCTGGAGGATGAGCTCACCCCAAATTGGGAACTCGCCCAGGTTGAGATACGTGATCATCAGTGCGGTGATGCCGACGACTTCGCGCACGACCTTGCCAATCAGATCTGATCCCGTCTTGTAGTTGTGTGCGTTCATGAAGATCGGGAGCCCCGTGACTAGAACCGCCAGGATGGTCACTGACAGTAGTGATGTATCCCACCAGCCAAACGTGCCAGCGAAAGCAACGATCGCCACGGCGTAGGCGAAGTACAGGACGAAAAGGAGCAGAAGCTTCCATTGGAACAGGGCCTTGGATACATGGACAAGACCCTTGAGAAAAGCGGGACGGGTCTTGGGGAGGGCGACAAGAAGAATCACTCCAAGGGCAATAAGTAGCCCGGCCGCGATCTCTCTGTTGCTGAATTCCATTCATCCTCATCTGCGATTGAATATGAGCCCGTGTGCTCACTCTGTCAGGGATGAAAGTTAGCGTTTGCGCGGTGGCTTCGCTCGCTTCGCATTTTCCGCGCGGTGTGGCGCTTGAAGCACTGCTCCATGTGACAACGTGAATCACTCTTCGAGCTGTGCGACTGTCTGCCCCGCCTTGAAGGCGTTGGCCAGTGAACGCACTTCATCGGGACTGACCTTGCGCCTCCGGACGGCGACCCCTTGCTCGCGAAACACCCGAACGAGCGCTGACGTAGCAACACCAACCTCTCGTGCCAGCGAACGAGCACTTTCACCCGCGCTTGCCCGCTGGGACAGCTACTCTGACTTGATCGCGGCAAGACGCCGTGAAGGTTCGTGAGCCTGGTACTTCACAACAACTCTCTTGTAGTTGACCCTGTCGCCCCGCTATGCGAGGTTCCGCAGTTCATCGGGGGTAAACGGCAGTTCCTATTGATTGGAACAGAGGTCGCGTACGTCAGCGAAAAACCCCCGCGAACGTGCGGGGGTTTCGTCGTTTCCGGGGCCTACGCTCGACCCATGCGCCTCGGAGTCATCGACGTTGGGTCGAACACCGTCCACCTGCTCATCGTCGACGCGCACCCCGGTGCGAGCCCCGTGCCGTACCACTCGGAGCGCTCGGTGCTGCGACTCATGCGCTTCATCGACGACGACGGCGCGATCACCGACGAGGGGCAGCGGATGCTCGTTGACGCAATTGGGAAGGCGGCGGCGACCGTCGCCGAGATCGGCGTCGACGACGTCATGGCGACGGCCACCTCCGCGATTCGCGAGGCGGCGAACGGCGAGGAGGTGCTCGCCCGCATCACCCGCGAGACGGGCGTGGAGCTGCAGGTATTGACGGGGGACGACGAGGCGCGACTCACCATGCTCGCCGTGCGCCGCTGGTTTGGCTGGTCGGCCGGGGAGATTCTGCTGTTCGACATTGGCGGTGGCTCGTTCGAGATCGCGCAGGGCGCCGACGAGTACCCCGACGCGCAGGTGTCGCTGCCGCTCGGCGCGGGGCGCGCGACCATCAACTTTCTGCGCGACGACCCGCCCGCGCGCGAGGCCGTGTCACAGTTGCGGGCGCACGCCCGGGCCGCCTTCACGGAGGCGCGGGACACGATCTTTGCCGACCGGCCGGCGCGCACCCGGGTGGTGGGAACATCCAAAACCATTCGCTCGCTCGGGCGGCTCGTGGGCGGCCCGGCCGACCCGGTCACGGGGGCGCCGGCGCCGATTCACTATTCGGGCCTCAAGGAGTGGGAGCCGACAATGCGCGAGATGCCGTCAGATGTGCGCCAGTACCTGCCGGGCATCACGCCCGAGCGCAGCTATCAGATCCTCGCCGGCGCGATCCTCTTGCGCACCGCGATGAAGGTGTTCGGGGTGTCGACGCTGACCGTGTCGCCGTGGGCGCTGCGCGAGGGGCTCGTGCTGCGCTACATCGATGGGCTTGACTGAGGCGCCCAGCGCGTCATCGCTCTTCGGGGTCGCCAACGTCACTGTCGGAGGTGCGGCGTACACTCGCCGCATGAACCGCGATCTCAAGGCACTAACGGCGGAAGTCTTGGCGTTGGCGCCGGCTGACCGAATGGCGCTCGCCCGTGAGTTGGCGAACAGCTTCGACGCCGGTGATGACGACATTGCTGAACTTCGACGTCTGATTGCCGACGCAGAGCAGTCGGTCGCGGCCGGAGGGTTCGACGACATGCCGGCACGCGACTTTCGCTCGTACTTGTCAGCGCTCTGATGTCGGGGGCCGGCCGCCTGCTTCGGGTGGCAGCCGAGGCAAAAGACGACCTGCGCCAGCTGCTGGAGTGGAGCGGCACCTCGTACGGCCCGGGTGCGCGAGACGACTACGAAGAATTGATCGAGCAGGCGATCATGGCACTACTCGCGAATCCAGAAGTGCAGGGGTCTCGGCGCCGCGATGAGCTTTCTCGGGGTGTGCGATCTTTTCACCTGCGAGGTGTGCTCCGCCGCACGGTGAGTGACCCTCGTCACGCCCTGTATTTCCGATACGACGACCGGACGCTCACACTTCTGCGAGTTCTGCACGAGCGTCAAGACCCGAGGCTGTAGGTATTCATGAACGACGCACTTCCCGAACCCGACCGCGCGGCCGCCGAAGTGATGTGGGCCGAATACGCGGCCGCGCATCCCGATGCCGTGGCGGCGACGGGGGAGTGGGTCGTCGAATACTTCGGTGACTCGCCGGCGCTCGCCGACGAACTGCTCGGCCTCGTGCTCGACGGCACGAAGCGGGCGACGGCCGCGCTGGTGGTCGAGTTCATCGCCGAGGGGCAGCAGCTGCCGCGCATCGGCTCGCACTGGATTGCCTGCGACGGTGCGGGTGCGCCGCGCGTCATCATGCGCTCGACCGAATTCCGCTTAGCGACCTTCGACGAGGTGGATGCGCGGTTCGCCTTCGACGAGGGAGAGGACGACCGCACGCTGGCCACCTGGCGCGAGGGCCACGAGCGCTACTGGCGCCGTACCGCCGCCGCGCGCGGCGACACATGGTCGCCTGAGCAGGAGATCGTGCTCGAGCGCTTCACCGTCGTGTGGCCGCCGGAGTACCGCGACGGTGAGCGAGCTACTCTTAGGTATGGCTAACGCTCAGAAGCGGGACGACCTTCGCGTGATTCGTCGGGTACTGCTCGCGATCACGGTCGTCGTGGCACTCGCCGGTGTGGTCGCCGCGATCGCGACCGCGACCCTCTGGCCGCTCGTTGCGCTTCTGTCGCTGGTGTTGCCGTTCTGGCCGCTAGAGACGCCGATGACGCGTCGGCGTCGTACCCCGGCTCGCGCCGGTCGCTAGAGAGAGCACCAGCGCCGGCGACGCCCATGAAGCCGGCCCTGGAAGAACGCAGCAGCGAGCCCAGCGGTGATCGAGATGACGAGCCCGATAGCAGCGACAGGGTGCAGCAGAACGACGGTCGGCGTCGTTACGATCACCTGCTGGTCGTCCGGCAGCCACCCAAACCATCCAAACGAGACCGGCTGGGCGAGGCCGACGGCAGTGACCGCGACGCCGACTGCGGTGACCAGCCACGCACTGCGGCGGGCCGTGCGCTCGCGGCGCGACTCGAAGCCGGGGCTGCCGTCACCCACGTTAGTCACACTCGAGCTCGTCGCCCGCGGCGAGCGGGAAGAACTGGCCGCCGTGCTGCTCGGTCACGAGCCCGATGCGCGCGTTCGCCATTGCCTGCCCCGCTGCCGAGTTGACCTGCTCGTGTGTCGGGAACGACCGGCGCGGCCGCACCGAGTCGAGGTAGTCCATGACCTCGCCGATCTTCAGCCACGGGGCGCTCGACGGCACGGCGAGCACGTCGACCTCGCGGTCGGGCACCGTGAACGAGTCGCCCGGGTAGTAGATCGTCTCGTTGATCATGACGCCCACGTTGTCGATGACGGGAATCGAGCGGTGGATGACCGCGTGCCGACCGCCGAAAAAAGCGAGGGCGAAGGGGCCGGCGTTTGCGACGTCGCCTCCGTCGACGACCTGCCACGCGTATCCGGGATGCGCGGATGCGACGCCCTGGGGGGCGAAGAGGGGAGTCTCGGGACGGCCGTCGAGCAGCCGGTCGAGGTGCTCGGGCGTGACGTGGTCGGCGTGCTCGTGCGTCACGACGATGCCGGCCAGATTCTTGACCGAGAAAGCCTCGGTGAACGACCCCGGATCGACCACCAGCGTTGCACCGTCGTGCTCAACCGTGAAACAGGCATGTTCGTGCTTCTGCAGCTTCATGCCCGACACCCTAAACCCGTGCGCCGTGCACGATCGGGGTCTACCCCCTGGGGGTATAAAGTCAGTCGCATGATCGACGACATCAAGAAGCGCGCCCTGCACCGCACCAAGATCTTGCAGGGCCAGATGCGCGGGCTCGAGAAGATGATCGACGCCGACGAGTACTGCGTCGACATCATTACTCAGTCGCTCGCGATTCAGAAGAGCCTCTCGAGCCTCAACAAGCTGCTCGTCGAGAACCACCTGCGCACGCACGTGACCGACATGTTCGACGCGGGCGGCGACGAGCGTGAGAAGGCCGTCGCCGAGCTCATCGCCGTCTACGAGCTGCAGAATAACCGGGGCAGCTGAGCCCATGAGGGCGCGTAAGCGCGTCGTCGTCGCGATCAACCCCAACGCCGCCTTCGGGCGCGGGCGGGAGGTGGGCCCTGCTGTCGTGACGACCCTGCGTGGGCTCGGCCACGAGGTGGTGAGCCTCACCGAGCTCGACTTCCCGCAGCTGCTCGACGCCACCCGCCGCGCCCTGACCGAGAAGCCCGACGCGCTCGTGGTCGTCGGCGGCGACGGCATGGTGGCCCTCGGCGTGATGGCCCTCGAGGGCAGTCGCATTCCCCTCGGTATCGTGCCGAGCGGCACGGGCAACGACGTCTGTCGGGGCCTGGGCATCCCCGTCGACGACGCGGAGGCGGCGATTCGGATGCTCGCCGAGCAGCTCGATGTGCCGCCGCGGGTCATCGACGCCGGCACGATCGCCCACGCGACGGGCGAGACCCGCTTCGCGTGCATCCTCTCGGCCGGATTCGACGCCCTCGTCAACGAGCGGGCGAACCGCATGCGCTTCCCGCGGGGGCGCAGCCGTTACACGCTCGCGCTGCTCGTCGAGCTCGCGAAGCTGCGGCCCATCGAGTACACGCTCGAGCTCGATGGCGAGACGCGGGTCGAGCGCGCCCTGCTCGTCGCGGTCGCCAACAACCTCTCGTTTGGCGGCGGGATGAAGGTCGCACCCGACGCGAAACTCGACGACGGACTCTTCGACGTCGTACTCGTGAAGCCGCTGTCGCGCCTACAGTTCTTGCGTATCTACCCGCGCGTCTTTGCCGGAACGCACGTGGGCGACCCGCGCGTGATCGTGCACCGCGCATCCCGCGTCTCTGTCGCCGCCGCGGGCGTCGTCGCGTACGCCGACGGCGAGCGCGTCGCTCCGCTGCCGGTCACGGCGACGGTGGATGCGCGCTCACTTCGCGTGCTCGCCCCGACCCCCTGAATCACGCCGAAATTCGGGGCGGATGCCCGACGCGGCATCCGACGTCGGCCCGGTTTGGTGGGCGCCCGCGGGCTGTGGCATACTCGACGGGTTGCGACGCGGCCCCATCGTATAGCGGCCTAGTACGCCGCCCTCTCACGGCGGTAACGCGGGTTCGAATCCCGCTGGGGTCACCAACGAAAAGCCCCCGGCTCATGTCGGGGGCTTTGTCGTTCGGGCTCTGGTCTGCGTCTCAGTCGGTGCCGACCAGGTTCTGAACCATGTCGGCCGTGTAGCCGGTGACGCCGAGATCGATCCAGGCGGTTGCGAACCAGTAGCCGCCGACGACGATGTGCGATTCGCCCCAGGCGCCGCCGAACTCGTCGTCGGTGACACTCCAGAGGTAGCGAGTGCTGCCGAGCTCGTCGACGGAGTCGTAGCCGAGGCTGGCGAGCTGCGCCTCCACAGCGGCGCCCTCGTCGGGGAGAACCGGGACGACGTGCGTTTCGAGTCCGATGCCACTTCCCCCGTCGGGGGTCGTCCAGAGGCAGCGCAGCGTCTGCCACTCGGCGGTCCACGCCTCAAGCTGGGGGTCGGCGAAGCCCAGGCCAGCCTCGGGGTTGTCGACCGTCCAGGCGGGGTTCAAGGCGACGCCATAACTCTGCAATTCGGCCGTCATTGAGCCGCTGTAGAGGCTGGCGCAATCGGCCGGCAACGCCGCCCGTTCGGGTTCGGGGGCCGATGTGGGCTCCGCCGAGCCCGTGTCGCTGGGCGTCGGTCGAGCCGTGGGTTCGTCGGAGGGCGCGTCACTCGGGTCGCCGCTCGGCGCCGAATTCGGCGCCGCGGTCGGCGTGTTCATCGCGATGCCCAGGCCGAGCGCACCGGCGCCCAACCCCAAGAGCAGCGCCGTGACGCCGATGATCACCACCACCCGTCGGCGGCGCGGAGGTGTTGGTGATTCGGTGGGGGCCGTCATGATCGCAGAACCTTCTCCATGGCTTTGCCTTTCGCCAGCTCGTCGACGAGTTTGTCGAGATACCGCACTTTCTGGTCGACGGGGTCGTCGATGTCCTCCACGTGCACCCCGCAAATCACCCCCGTGATCAGCGACGCACGGGGGTTGAGGCTCGCGTCGGCAAAGAAATCGCCGAAGGAACTGTTCGCCTCGAGGTGACGAGCGACGGCATCACGATCGAAGCCCGTGAGCCACGCAATGACCTCGTCGAGTTCGTCACGGGTGCGCCCCTTGCGCTCGACCTTCTGCACATACAGCGGGTACACCCGCGCGACGCTCATCTCCGACAGGCGGCTCATGACGCCGAGGGTACTCCGGAGGCGTCGAAAAAGGGCGATGCCGAGGCAACTCAGCCCGCGCATCCTCGTAGTGGGGAGTTCTCCCCGTCCACCGCGACCGCGCTGAACCGCGAGGGTTGCTAGCGTTGGCCGCGACGAGGGGAGCCGGGGTGCCGGAGGGAACGCGCGACGAGGTCGTGGTGCACGGCACGCCCGTGCAGCTGCGGCACAGTGCTCATTCCGACCGCGGTGCGGTACGGGCGTTCAACGAGGACAGCGTGCTGGCTGCACCCCCCGTGTGGTTGGTCGCCGACGGCATGGGCGGGCACGAGCGTGGCGATCTCGCGAGTCGCGCCGTCATTGACACGTTCGCCGCGCTTTCGGGTGCCACCGAGCTGACTCCGCGTGATGTCGTGGCGTGCGTGGCCGACGCAAACGTGGCCGTTCGTGCGGTGCCGGGAACGGGGTTGTCTGGCACGACTCTCACCGGTCTCGTCCTCGTGACGGTTGAGGGGGCGGGCCCGCACTGGATGGCCGTGAACATCGGTGACTCACGGACGTATCGATGGGACGGTCGTTCCCTCGTCCAGCAGAGCGTGGACCACTCGGTCACGCAAGAACTCATCGACGACGGCGTGCTCACGCCAGAAGAAGCGCTGCTGCCGCACGTGGGGCGCAATGTCGTGACGCGGGCGCTCGGCGCCCACGACGAGGTCGAAGCCGACGTGTGGCTGTTGCCGATGCGCGGTACGCAAACCTTTGTGTTGTGTTCTGACGGACTCACGCGTGAGCTCCCCGACGACGAGATTGCGCGCATCATCGTGTTCCACGAGCAGCAATCGGCCAGAGACCCGCAGGGTCCGAGTCTTGCCGAGCGACTCGTGCGTGCCGCCGTCGCGGCGGGGGGTCACGACAATGTCAGCGTCGTCGTGGTCGAGTCGCGGGTCACGAACGAGGTTGGTATCGCCGTCGATGACACCGTTGACCGCGCCCTGATGGTGGTTGAAGACACCCGGCCAAGGAGCTGACATGACTTTCCAGTACACGCCCGCCCCTCCGACAACGCCGTGGCTCGCCGTCGTCGACGGGCCGCGGGTCTTGCTGGTTCACGGTGTGGCGGGCAGTCACGACGTCGACGGGTTGTGGCGCGCATTGCGAGGCGGCGCCGCCGACGTGATGGGGGTGCTCACCGCCGGTGGAATTGCGGCGACGCCCGCGTTCGCGCTCGTCGAGCCGGCGGGCGAAGGGATGCGCGTCATCGTTCGCGGACCAGCGCGGGTGACCGTCGGCTTCGAATCGCTGGACGGGGCGGACGCGGCCACCTGGATCGAACGTATCGTCGCCAACGGGGCCGTCGTGGTGGACGCGTCGTCAACGGTCGGTGCGACGTCGGCGGGTCTGCCCATCGCGTCCGGTGTCGTGTCGGCGCTGCGGGTGACGAGCGTCGGCGAGCCCGCCGTTCAGCCCATTGCGCTGGCCACGCCCGCCGCGGAGAGCACTCCTCCGAGCGCCGAGCTCGCTGTTCCCGAAGAGACGATCGTGCATGATGACCTCGACGCGGGGTTCGTCGGCGGCGAACCGCCCGCCCAGAGCGACAGCGACAGTCCCCCGGAGCCAACAGCCGAGGACGGCTACGACTTTCTCTTCGGTGCGACCGTCTATCGATCCGTCAGCGACGCCGCTGTCGAGTCGAGCGACGCGGTCGACGCTGACGATGCCGCGAACGCCACCTCGACGGGTGATTCGCTCGCTGGCGCCAGTGAGAGCCCGGCGGTCAGCGAAACGGTCGCCGGCGATCACGATGGGCACACGATCATGGTGTCGAAACTCGATCGGCCGCGACGTCGCCCGGCGGAAGAAGACGCCGCTCCGGTGCCGACTGCCGCGGACGAGGAGCTGTCGGCTGTTCTCGTGTTCGGCGATGAGCGCGTTGAAGTGATCGACGGGCCACTCGTGCTCGGCAGATCACCGAGCGTTTCGGGCGTTCCGGCCGGTGCCTTGCCCCGCCTCGTGACGGTGCCCGATACGGAGCAAGATCTCTCGCGCAGCCATGTGCACGTCGACCGACAGGGAGGCACCGTTGTGGTGACCGACCTGCACTCGAAGAACGGCACCACTGTCGCCCTCCCGGGTGCCGCACCGGTGCGCCTGCGCGGAGGAGAGCCGACCCCCGTCATCCCTGGTGCCGTCCTCGAACTCGGCGGGGTCGTGTCCATCACGGTCGAGGAGCGGTGATGCGTCGCGCAGCGTCCCCGCCGCCGCAGCTTCCGGGTTACCGCTACGTCAGCCTGCTGGGTGCCGGAGGGTTCTCCGACGTCTTCCTGTACGAGCAGGAACTGCCACGGAGGCGCGTTGCCGTCAAGGTGCTGCTCGCCGAAGAGATGACGGCGGCGTCGCGTGCCGCGTTTGTCGCCGAAGCCAACCTCATGGCGCAGTTGTCGAACCACCCGTACATCGTGACGATTTACCACGCCGCCGTGGCGGGCGATGGTCGCCCCTACTTCGCCATGGAGTACTGCTCGGGCCCGAGCCTCGCCGATCGCTACAAGCAGGCGCCGCTGTCGGTCGTCGAGGCGCTGCGCACCGGGGTCCGGCTGTCCAGCGCGATCGTCGTTGCGCACCAGGCCGGAATCTTGCATCGCGACATCAAGCCGGCAAACGTTCTGAGTAACGACTACGGGTGGCCCGCCCTCACCGACTTTGGCATTTCCTCCACCGTCGACGACGAGCTGACGGCCTCAACGACGACGCTGGCCGAGGCCCTCGACGGCGCAACCGATGGGGGGACCGGCAACGTGGGTCTCTCTGTCCCGTGGTCGCCGCCGGAGATGTTTGAGGACTATCCGCGGCCCGACGTGCGCAGCGACGTCTTTTCTCTCGCCGCCACGCTTTGGACGGTGCTCGCGGGGCAGACGCCGTTCGAGGTGCGGGGTCGCCCGAACGGAACCCTCGATCTGATTGGCCGCATCGAGCGGGGCGCCATCACGCCGATGGCCCGCGACGATGTTCCTCGGTCGCTGTTGACCGTTCTGCAGAAGGGGATGTCGACCGATCCCGATCGGCGATTCGCCACGGCGGCCGATTTTGCGCGGGCGCTTCAGCGGGTTGAGCTTGAACTGGGCTACGCGCGCACCGAGCTCGAGGTGCCGAACCTCGCCATCGCGGCGCCAGCCCCCGACCACTCGGATGTCACGGGCGACGAGACGCGCGTTCGCTCGGTGGCGACGATCGACGCTCAGGCGGGGCCGGCCGCCGCCGTGCCGCCTGCCGAGCCCGACGCGTCTAGCGGCGCTGACGAGACGCATGTCCGCACCGTGCCGCGCGTCGCTGCGCAGTCGGCCGATGCGACTCCGCTCGACGAAACGGTCGTGCGCCGTGTAACTCCCGTCACCGACGCGTCGACGGCGGCAAGCGAGACGGCGGATACCGCCGACGAGGTGCCGTCGCGGCAACGCACCGCGCTGATGGTCGCGCTGGGTGTGGCCGGTGTGCTGGTCATTGGGGGTGTCGTCGCAGGCATCGCGCTCGGCGGCGGGTTGACCCCTGAGGGGTCGACGAGCGCATCCCCGGCGCCCGGAGGCACGGGACAGGCGGCGGTCGTCCCTGAGGCGGTCGACGCTCCTCGCCTCGTCGGTGAGCCGAGCTTCGACACCGCTGGCATGACGTTCCTCGTGGAAAACACTGACCCTGTCGAGGGCGACCAGCTCGTGTGGCGCATCAGCAACCGCAGTTCGGGCGAACCACTTCGCACCCTCGACGGTGACACGGTTGTCGTCGAGGGCGTGGGGCCAGCGGATGGGGTCTGCGTTGAGGTGTCGGTGCGCCGTGCCGGTCAGCTGTCGGCTCCGCTAGAAGTGTGCGCCGCATGACGAGCGCTCTCTCGGTCGAGTTCTGCGGCGAGCGGTTTGACGTTGCCGCGGGGGACACCTTTGTGGTCGGGCGGGAGGGCGATCTTGTCATCGATGACAACCCCTACCTGCACCGTCGCTTCCTCGTCCTGTCGGAAGACGGCGGCCTGTGGTGGGTTGCGAACGAAGGGTCACTGCTGTCGGCGACGGTCTCCGACGGGTCGGGGGGCGTGCAGGCCTGGCTACCGCCCGGGGGCAGACTGCCGCTCGTCTTTCCCACGCTGACCGTCTTGTTTTCTGCTGGGTCCACGACGTACGACCTCACGGTCACCACCTCGGGGGATTTTTACTCACCGACGGGGGCGCCCCTCCCGCAAAGCGGCACGACGACGATCGGTGCCGTGCCTCTCACGTCCTCGCAGAGACTTCTCATCGTGGCGCTGGCCGAACATGTCCTCCGCCAGGATTCGCCGGGCCGCGGAAGCATCCCATCGTCGGCCGAAGCCGCCGAGCGCCTGGGGTGGCCCCTGACGACGTTCAATCGCAAACTTGACAATGTGTGTGAAAAATTGTCGCGTGTCGGCGTCCAGGGGCTTCGGGGTGAGCGGGGCAAGCTGGCAACGGGTCGCCGGCAGCGTCTCGTGGAATATGCGGTCGCCAGCCGCCTGATTAGCCACGACGATCTCCCTCTGCTCGAGCGTGAACAGCAGGCGAATGGGGAGTTCTCCCCGTCCCACGGGTAGAACGCAGGGGTATCGCCTCTGCTAGCGTGAGGGAAGTTGTCGTTTTTCCCCCTCGAGCCGAGCAGAGATCAGACCGGGAGTCGCTCAGTGTCGTTCAGCCTGGCACCTCGCGGCCGGCGCTCTCTCGCGAGCGCGCTCGCGATCGCCCTCGTTGCCGGTGGCACGGTCACGGTCGCCGCCTTGCACGACGGGTTCCCGGTCGCCGACGTTGACCTCACCGCCCGCGACGTGTGGGTTACGAACGGTGCTCAGCAATTGGGTGGCCGTTTGAACCGACAAATTGAGGAACTCAACGGCTCTGTCGTCGCCTCCTCCGCCGCCTTCGACGTGTTGCAGCAGGGTGACGCACTGTTCTTGCTCGACCCCGACAACGCCCGGGTCGAGTCGGTTGACGCGGCGACGACTCGGGTCACGAGTGCCATCGATGTTCCGCCCAACGCCCAGATTGACCACGGCGGAGACGTGCTCGCGATCGTCGCGGATGGCAGCCTCTGGGCGATTTCCGCGGCCGGTGACCTGCAGTTCAACTTCATCAGCCAGCCGCCCACCGCAGAGGTCGGCGATGACGCCAAGGTGGCGGTCAGCGACGACGGCGTCGTCATCGTCGTGAGCCCGTCGCTCGGGCAGGTGCTGAAGCTCGAGTCGCTCGCCGAAGAGCCGGTCGTGGCCGACTTCCCGGCGGTCGGCGACTTCGAGCTCGCCGCCGTTGGTGATCGGGCGGTGGTGCTTGATCGGTCGACGAATGAGCTCGTTGGTGAAGACGGTCGCGTCATTCCCCTGGGCGACGATGCCGCTCTCGAACTGCAGCAGTCCGGCCCCCGTGCCGATTTCGCGGTGGTGGCGACGGGCGACGCGCTGCTGCGCGTCGGCCTCGATTCCGGCGACGTTGACCGATGGGATGCGGGCGTTGCGTCGCCGACGGATGAGCGCGCATCCGTCGCCTCACCTGTCGTCGTTGATGGATGCGCGCACGGCGCCTGGGGGCACGCCCAGCGGTACGTGCTCGCCTGCGATAGCGCCGTGCCCGAACCGTTCGACATCGCCGAACCGACCGCGGGCAGTCGGCTCGAGTTCCGCGTCAACGGCTCGGTCGTCGCTCTCAACGACCTCACGACGGGCAACGCGTGGGTGCCGAGTGACACGATGCGGCTCGTCAACAACTGGGAAGACGTCACCCCTCCCGTTCAAGAAGATTCGCCCGAAACCGGTGACGAGGAAAGCGCCAATCAGTCGTTCGAAGACACCCTGGCCGAGCGCACCGATGAGAACCGTGCGCCGACGGCAGTCGACGACGAGTTCGGGATTCGTCCGGGGCGCACCACCGTGCTCAGCGTGCTCGACAACGACAGTGATCCCGACGGTGACGTGCTCGTCATCAGCGCCGTGGGTGCGGTGGCGGAGGCGACGGGCCGGCTGGAGCTCATTGACGGCGGTCGCGCGCTGCAGTTCACGCAGGCGCCCGACTTCGCCGGAACGATCGCGTTCGATTACACGGTCGACGATGGGCGTGGCGGCACGGCAAGCGCCCGGGTGTCGGCCCGCGTCGTCCCCGATGGCAGCAACGAGCAGCCCGTTGAGCTGCGCACCTCGGGCGTGGCCGTGGAGGCGAATCAGACGATTGAGTACAACGTGCTCGCGAACTGGCGAGACCCCGACGGCGACGAGCTGTACCTCGTCGGAGCCACCCCCAACGCGGGCGACCTCGTGCGATTCAGCCCCGACGGCACGATCACCTTCACTCACCAGACGTCCGAGCTGGGCGAGAAGACGGTGCAGTTCTTGGTTGCCGACGGCCAGGGCGACCCCGTGGCCGGCACTCTGACGGTGACCGTCGAGCCGGCGAGTTCACTCAACCCCGTCGGCACCCCCGACTTCGCGACGCTTTTCGTCGACGAGACGGTCATCATCGAGCCGCTGGCGAACGACCTCTCGCCCTCGGGTGCCGTGCTCAGCCTCGCGGCGATCGCCGAGCCGGGGGAGGGGGCGGCCGCCACGCTCGACACTGACCGCGACGAGGTGCGCTTTTCGGCCTCGAGCCCCGGCATCTATTACTTCACCTACACGGTTCAGGCGGGCGGAGCATCCAGCACCGGAATCGTGCGCGTGGACGTCTCCGAGCGCCCCGAAACCGACGACGCGCCGCCGATCGCTGTGCGCGACACCGCATACCTGCGCGGTGATCAGCCGCTCACTGTGTCGGTGCTCGCGAACGATGTCAGCCCGAGCGGACGCATTCTCGCCGTCCAGTCGATTGATGTTCCTGCGGCGACGGAGGCGGCGGGCGTCACCGTCGAGCTGCTGGCCTCGACCCTCGTGCGCATCACGGCGACCGCGGCCCTTACCGAGCAGGTCGACCTGAGCTACACGGTCTCCGACGGCGTGCAATCGGCGACGGCCGGCGTCACGGTTGTGCCGGTGCCCGCGCTGACCAAGCACCAGCCGCCCGTTGCCCGCGATGATTCCGTCACGGTGCGCGCCGGCGATATCGTCACCGTTGACGTCACCGACAATGACGTGCATCCGGATGCATCGCCCCTGATCGTCGCGGACGAGCTGATTACGACGCCCTCCGCCGGCATCGCATTCGTGTCGGCGAACACTGTGCGCTTCCAGGCCCCCGATGAGCCCGGTCAGTACACGGCCGAGTACCTGCTGACCGATCCCTACGGTGAGACGGCGGCGGCGGCCGTGATCTTTACGGTCACCCCCCTCGATACGACGGGTAACGCCGACCCGCGACCGGCCGACATCATCGGCCGCGTGCTGGCGGGCAACAACGTGCGCATTGACCTGCCGCTCGATCAGGTCGACCCCGACGGCGACTCGGTCGAGTTGCTCCGCGCTCCGAGCGGGGCCACACTCGGCACGATCGTCGAGTCGGGCCCGACACACTTCGTCTACGAGGCGGCCGAAACGACCGCGGGAACCGACACGTTCCGCTATCAGGTGGTGGATGCGTTCGGTGCGGTAGGCGACGCCGAGGTGCGCATCGCGGTGATTCCGCAGCCCGACACCACGAGCAACCCCACCGCTGTGCCCGACTCGGTGTCCGTGCGCCCCGGCCGCGTCTCCCAGCTCGACCTGCTCGCGAATGATTCCGACCCGCAGGGCGCCGAGATCCGCGCATCCGACACCCTTCTTGATGTACCAGACGGTATCGACGCGGAGGTCGTTGACGCCCGCTACCTGGTGCTGACTGCCCCCGACACCGAGCAGTCGTTCTCGCTGCGCTACGAGATCACCAACGATCGCGGTGGCCGCGACATCGGCTACGTGCTCGTTCAGGTCACTGAGGATGCTCCGCTGTTGCCGCCGACGGCGACCGACGTCTCCGTCGCGCGGGCCGAGATTGCGGGCGAAGAGTCCGTCACCGTCGACATCTTCGACGGGTATGCGTTCAATCCATCCGGGTCGAACGACGAGCTGCTGGTCAGCCTGGAAGGCCCCAACGCGAGCAACGCTGCCCTCGATGCCGAACGGCCCGGAATCGTCACCGTCACTCCGGTTGACCGCCGCCAAGCGATCACGTATCGCGTGACAAACGTCGATGACGAGCTCTCGGCGTACGCGTTCATCATCGTCCCGGCCGCCGTTGATGAGGGCTTCGACGAACCGCCGTTCCTCGACCCGGCGTTGCCGGTGCAGTACGTGCCCATGAATGAGTCGCGCGAGTGGTCGATCTCGGAGCTGCTCGTCGTGCCATCTGAGCGTGAGGTGTGGATCCCCGAACCCGAACTCGTGACGGCAACCCAGAGCGATGGAACTCCGGCCGGCGTCGACCGCGACACCATCCGCTTCCAGGGGGCGCTCGATTACCGCGGGCCCGCATCCATCACCTTCACCGTCACGGACGGGGCGTCGGCCGAAGACCCCAACGGCAACACGGTCACGCTGACGCTGCCGATCGTGGTCGGAGACCCCGAGTTCCGCGACACGGCACCGGAGTTCACCACACCGAGTGTGGAGGTCGAGGTGGGGGAGCAGTCGACGATTGACCTGAGGTCGTCAACGGCCCACCCGAACCCGCAGATCTTGCAGGAGGTGACGTACTCCGACCTTCGCGGTCAGGCATCAGGCGTGGACGCCTCGCTGTCGGGGTCGACCCTGACCGTGTCGGCGCCGCGCACGGCCCAGAAGGGCACGACGCTCACGCTCGACGTGAACCTGCGCTGGGATGACTTCACGGTGCCCGGCACCATCACGGTCACCGTCGTCGGATCTTCTCGGCCGCCAGCTGTGGCCGTTGATGACAACTATGAGGCGCAACGCGGCGACGGCACACTCGTCGCGAACCCCCTGGCGAACGACTCGAACCCGTATCAGTCGACAGGTGAACCGCTCACGATCGTGGGAGCCACGGTGCAAAACACCGGCGAGCCCGCCACCGTCAGCTTCACCGCAAGCACGGTGAGCATCACGCCGAGCCCGACCCTGAAATCGGGAACGGTGGTTGTGGTGTACCGCGTTGAAGATGCCACCCGCGACCCGGACCGCGCCGTCAACGGCACGATCACCCTGGTCGTGAGCGACGTGCCCGACCAGGTGCTGAGACCGACGGTGCCCGCGCAAGGCGACGAGGGCTCCGTCACCATTGGGTTCCAGGCTCCGGCCAGCAACGGTAAGCCGATCACGGGCTACGAAGTCGTTTCCAACCCGTCGGTCCCGACTCCCACTGACTGTGCGCCGCCGTCGTGCACGATTTCGGGGCTGACCAACGGCACCTCGTACACCTTCGCCGTTCGGGCCATCAATGTGCACGGTGCCGGCCCATGGTCGCCGGTGAGCAACCCCGTGATCCCCTACGGCACTCCTGGCACCCCCGCCGTCACCCTGACTGTCGGCGAACAGTGGGCGCCCGGTGGCGCCGTGAGCGCCACCTGGGGCGGGGTCGCGGCGAGCGGTGGCAGCCTGAGCTACACGTGGGAGCTCCTGCGCGGAACGACCAGCCTCCGCAGCGGCACGACAACGGGCACCTCCACCGGCAACCTCGGCAACCTTGACGGCGGCTCGTACACGGTCCGGGTGTTTGCCACGAATTCGGGTGGGCGTCAGGGGGCCACCGGCACATCGAACGCCGGCACCGTCACGACGCAGGGCACGCCCGGGCGACCGTCGGTGAGCGCGACGGTGACCGACGGATCGCAGCCCGGTGCCATTCGGTGGAACTGGAACGCCGTCACCGCGAACCCGGGTGGGTCGGCGAACATCAGCTACGAAGTGCGTCTCAACGGCAGCGGCGGGTGGACCGGCGTCGGGTCAAACACCTCGTACACGCGCAGCAACCTCAATCAGGGGTCGTACACGCTCGAGGTGCGGGCGGTGAACAAGTCGGGCCCCGGAAGCGCGGGTTCCGCGTCGGCCTCCGTCGGGCCGCCGCCCCCGCCGCCGCAGCAGGTCTTCCTGTCCCGAGGCGACTTCGAACCGTCGACGTCGAACGGTTACTACTACCGCGTACGCCTGTCGGGGTTCACCGGCCCCGTCACCCTTCAGTGCTTCGACTCCGGGGGCGGCTTTGCCAGCGTGCGAACGGTCGAGCCCGACTTCAACGGACAGCTCGGGTGCTACTCGGGCTTCGGCAACTACCGGGTTCTCGCCAACGGCAGCATCTGGTCGAACACGGTTCAGTCATGGGACTGAGCTCGGAAAGGGCACCGCAGTGACAGTCACGCAAGAACAGGCGACGTGGTTCACCGAGGCATTTGAACGCCTCGTGCGCAACGTCGACAAGGCGATCGTGGGGAAAGACCACGTCATCAGGCTTGTCCTCACGGCGCTCGTGTCCGACGGACACGTGCTGCTCGAAGACTTCCCCGGCACGGGAAAGACCGTCCTCGCGAAGGCACTTGCCAACACGCTCGACGGTTCGACGAGTCGCATCCAGTTCACCCCCGACCTGCTGCCCTCTGACGTCACGGGCGTGCAGATCTACGACCAGTCGAAGGGTCGTTTCGAGTTCCACCCCGGCCCGATCTTCGCGTCGATCGTGCTGGCCGATGAGATCAACCGGGCGAGCCCCAAGACCCAGTCGGCCCTCCTTGAGGTGATGGAGGAGGGCATCGTCACGGTCGACGGCGAAGGACACCCTGTCGGCGCCCCGTTCCTGGTGATCGCGACACAAAACCCCGTCGAACAGGCGGGAACCTACAAGCTGCCCGAGGCGCAGCTCGACCGCTTCCTCATCAAGACGAGCCTTGGCTACCCCGACACACAGACGGCAGTCGCGCTGCTCATGGACTCGTCCACGCGGGCCCGCGCATCCCTGGTGTCGCCGATCATCACCGCCGAATCGATTGTCGCGATGGCGAAGCTCGCGGGCGACGTTCATGTCGACCAGTCGGTCATGCAGTATCTCGCCGCGATCGTCGACGCCACCCGCTCGCACCCCGACGTGTTGCTCGGCGTGAGCATGCGCGGAGCGCTGGCGCTCGCCCGGGCGACCAAGACGTGGGCGATCGCAAAGGGTCGCACGTACGCGACCCCCGACGACGTGCGCGAACTCGCCGTGCCCGTGCTTGCGCACCGGATCATGGTCGACCCCGAGTCAGAATTCGCGGGCGTCTCCGACGAGAGCATCATCGAGCGCGTGCTGCTCGACATCGAGCCGCCCGCATATCGGGCCGCGTGACGGCATGCGCCTCCTGAGCGCGATTGCGCGACGTCTCCGCCCCGTCACTCAGACGGGGTGGATCGTCGTAGCGTTCGCGCTCGCCTCGCTCGCCCTGGCAGCGTTCTTTGGCTGGGCGGAGTTCGCGTTCCTCGGCTGGGTTCTCGCCGCCGCGTTTGTGATCGCCGCCCTGTTTCTCATCGGCCGCGCGTCGTACGCGGTCCACGTTGAGCTGAATCCCCGCCGGGTCGTGGTCGGCGACCGCGCTCTCGGCCGCATGGTCGTGGTCAACACGGGTCAGCGCCGTGTGCTCCCGCATCGGATGGAGCTGCCGGTTGGTCAGGGCGTCGCCGAGTTCGCCCTTCCCGCGATGGCGCCGAAAGAGGAGCGCGAAGAGCTGTTTCAGGTGCCGACGCATCGCCGTGCGGTCATTGTGGCGGGCCCCGCCCGTTCGGTGCGGGGCGATCAGCTCGGGCTCCTCCGCCGCAGCGTCGAGTGGTCAGAACCGGTCGAGCTGTTCGTGCATCCGAAGACGGTCCGCCTGCACGCAACGGCCGCGGGGCTGGTGCGCGACCTCGAGGGCCAGGTGTCGAATCGCATCACGAACAACGACCTCGCCTTCCACGCGTTGCGGCCCTACGTGCCGGGCGACGACCGCCGCTATGTGCACTGGCGCACCTCGGCCCGCATCGGTCAGCTCATGGTGCGACAGTTCCAAGAGACGCGCCGCTCGCAAATCTTGCTCGCGCTCGTGACCCGGGCGGATGCGTATGGTTCCGACGACGAATTCGAACTCGCGGTCTCGATTACGGCATCCATCGCCGCGCAGGTGATTCGAGACGGAACGCAACTCACCGTCGTGACAGAACAGGGCGTGTGGCGCAGCCCGACCGTCACCTCGATGCTCGATTCGGCGAGCCGCGTCGAGTACGGCGACGACAACGGGTTCGCGACGATGCGGGCCTTCGTGCGTCACAACACCCTGCGCCTCCCGATGCCGAGTGTGCTCGTTGCGGTCGGCGGCTCCGGCACCGACGTGGGCGAGCTGCGCGCTGTGCAGCGGCTCTACAGCACAGACACGCAGCACCTCGCCGTGCGCGCGGTGTCGGGTGAGCAGGCCCGCATCGGGTCGCTCGGCGGCGCCACGATGCTGACCGTCGGCGCGCTCGACGACCTGCCCGGCATGCTCGCGGGGGTCGCGTCGTGAGCGGCACCGACACCGCAGCGCCCACGCGACGACGTCGCGCGCAGACCGTCCCGACGGCTCGCGCGTGGGCGGATGTCGCCGTGCTGCTCGGCCTTACTAGCCTCGGAATCATCGGCTTCGCGCCGAGTTTTGGCGGGGCAGCGTTTCTTGTCGCAGGGGTGGGCGGCATGCTCATCGCCGCCGCGACCGCCGTCACGTCGACGCTGTGGCGGCTGACGGCTTTGCCGACGGCGGCAATCGCTCTGTTCGCGTACCTGCTGGCTGGCCCGGCATTCGCGGTTCCAGCCCTGGCGTTCCTCGGCTTCCTGCCGACCCTGCAGGGGCTCGCCAACGTCGCCATCGGTTCCGTCTACGGCTGGGCCGACATCGTGACGCTCGGAACCCCGGTGGGGGCGCCGGTCTACATCGGTGTTGTGCCGTATGCCGCAAGTTGGATCGTGACGCTGGTCGCCGTTCTCCTTGCCGTGCGGTGGTTGCCGTTCCGGCCACGGACAAGCTGGCGCCTCGCGCTCGTGGCACTGGGGCCGGTTGCGCTGTACCTCGCAGCCATTCTGCTCGGCACCGACGAGGCGTTTCAGGCGGGGGTGCGGGGCGTCGTCTTCGCGGTCATCCTGCTGGTGTGGTTGGGCTGGCGCGCGCCAGCCGGAGGCGTCGCCGCCGGGTCGACCGCGGCGCTTCGCTCGCGCAAGTTGGCCGGCACGACCGTACTGGTCGTCGTCGCGGTGGTGGCCGGCGGGGCAGCGGGAGCGCTCTTGGCTCCGGATGCTGAGCAACGATTCGTCCTGCGCGACGAAATCACGCCGCCGTTTGACCCGCTCGATTATCCGAGCCCGCTCGCCGGCTTCCGGTACTTCTCAAAGCAGGTCACCGACGATGTCCTCCTGGAAGTCGACGGGATACGCCCTGGCGACAGACTTCGTATGGCGGTCCTCGATAGTTACTCCGGCACCCTCTGGAACGTCGCTGGCGCCGACACGAGTGTCGACGGTTCGGGCAGCTTCGCGCTCGTCGGTCGCTCGCTTCCCGCCCCGCCTCTGGCGACCACGGAGCCGCGCGAGCCGATCACGGTCACCGTCGTCGGCTACGACGATGTGTGGGTGCCGGGCGTGGGCTACCCCGACGACTTCCAGTTGCTGGGTGAGACGGCGGAGCGATCAGACGACCTGCGGTACAACGCGGGCACGGGATCACTCGTGCTGACGAGCGGGCTAGCGGCCGGCGACGCCTACCAACTCGACCCCGCGGTGCAGATCGCCCCCGCACTCGAAGACCTCGACGGTGTGCCCGTCGCGACCGTCGAATTGCCCCCGGTCGAGAGCGTGCCCGACATCGTTGCCGCGACTGCCCAAGACCTCGCGGCCGACGCGGTTGATCCGATTACGCAGCTCGAGTCGATCAGGGGGGCTTTGGTTCGCGACGGATTCTTCTCCCGGGGACGCGCATCCGATTCGGTGCCATCGCGTGCCGGCCACGGCGCCGATCGCATGATCGAGCTGTTGGAACGACCGCAGATGGTGGGGGACGAGGAGCAGTACGCCTCGGCGTTCGCCCTCATGGCCCGCAGTCTCGGGTACCCCGCGCGCGTCGTGATGGGGTTCGCCCCCGACGTTCCCGAGGGGGCCGAGTCGGTTGCGGTGACCGGTGACGATGTCAGCGCCTGGGTGGAGGTCGCCTTCGACGGCGTCGGATGGGTGGCATTCGAACCGACTCCCGATGAGACCGATATCCCGCAGGACCAGGAGCCGGCACCTCAGAGTCAGCCGCAGCCACAGGTGCGTCAGCCGCCGACCGCTGACAACCCCGAGGATGAGCTGCTGTCTCCCGTGGAACTCGATGAGCTCGAAGACGACGAGCGTGAGGTGCCGTTCGTCGTGCCGGGCTGGGTGGTTACGCTCGCGCTGTCGATCCTGATCCCGCTCGCTCTCGTGCTGCTGCCGCTGCTCATCGTTGCCGGGCTCAAGGCGCGCCGCGCGCGTCGGCGTCGACACCAGGCTGAGGGCCACCACCGCGTGGCCGGCGCATGGGAGGAAGTGGTCGACCGCTACGCCGAGCTCGGGTTCGCCGTGCCCGAACGCGTGACGCGTCCCCGCGCCGCATCCCACCTTGTTGAGCAGGCCGCCGATCTGCCGACGGCGGCCGATGCTGCCCGGCTCACGGGGTTGGCGACGATCGCTGACGACGCGGTCTTCTCGGGTCGTCTGGTCGCGTTCGACGAGAGCGACGAGGTGTGGCGTTCCGCGCTCGACATCGTGTCGCGCACTGAGGAGGGTCTGCCGCGGTCGCGGCGCATCCTCAGCCGATACCGCATCCGCCGCGCGGCCCGCGCGGCCAGTTCCGCCCGCCGCACCCCACGGAGACGCTCGCGATGAAGGTCAAGCTCACTCTTGCTCGCTCTGGCGGGCCCTCATCCGACGTCGTCATCACCGCCGACGCTGCCGCGACCGTCGCCGACGTGGCCGAATCGCTCGCCGAGCGCGACCCGTTTCGTGCGAAGGTTGGCGCGGTCGCCCCCGGCGATCCGACGCTCGCCGTTGTCGACGCGGCGAGTGGTGCGCGCCGGCGCACGCTCACGCGAGACGTGCCGCTCGCGGAGGCGCGCCTCGGCTCTGGCGCCACCATCGCGGTGACCTCGGCCGGCGCGCCTGAGCACAAACGCAGCGCGACGGTGGTGACGCTGCGTGTGGTTGAGGGACCCGATGCGGGGTCGACCGTCGAGCTTGCCGCTGGTTCGTACACGGTCGGCCGTGATGCCGACAACGATGTGACCGTGAGCGACCCGCTCGTCTCGAAGCGTCACGCGCGCGTCGATGTGATCGGCACAACCGCGCGGCTCGTTGACCTCAATTCGGCAAACGGCATCGAGGTCGACGGCGGCGTCGTCTCGCGCGTTGACCTTGAGGACGGGTCGAGCGTGCGCCTCGGGGACACGGTGATCCGTGCCGACTTCGCGGGCACCGCTGCACGCGACGACGCCGACCCGAGCGAGCCGGTGGCCTTTAACCGCTCGCCGCGAGTCGAGCCACGGTATCCGGGGCGCGAGTTCATCGCCCCGGCGCCGCCGACGGAGCAGGATGCGCAGCCCTTCCCGTGGCTGATTCTGATCGCGCCGGTGTTTATCGGCGCGGCCATGATTCTGCTCTTCCCGCAGCGTGGCGCTCAGCTGCTGATTTTCGTCGCGGCCGCACCGCTGCTCATGATCGGTACGTGGCTGACCGCGCGGGCGCAAAGAAAGCGCAAGCACAAGCTCGACGTCGAGCGCTTTGAATCGCGGGCGGCGCGCCTCGAGGAAGAGCTCGAAGCGGAGGTGACGCGGGAGCGCGACATCCGCCTGCGGGAAGCGCCGTCGACTCGCGAGGTCTCGGATCACGTTCTCGCCCTCGGCCCCCTCGTTTGGACGCGTCGGCCCGAGCACTGGCAATTCCTCTCGGTGAATCTCGGCGTGGGCACGATGGCGTCGCGCAACACCGTGCGCATCACCAACGAAGACACGGGGATGCCCGAATACCTCGAGCGCGTCACGCGCGCCCGCGAGGCCTACGCCCAGATCGAGGGCGTGCCCGTGACCGAGAACCTGTTCTTTGCGGGCGCGCTCGGCATCGCGGGAGAGCGGTCACTCGCCGCCGACTGTGCGCGCGGTGTGCTCACGCAGCTCGCCGGGCTGCACTCGCCGGCCGAGCTCGTGGTGTCGGCCATCGTCGGCTCGGCGTGGACCCCGGAGTTCGAGTGGCTGAAGTGGCTACCCCACACGGGCTCGCCGCACAGCCCGATCTCGGCGGTGCATCTGGCGAACAGTCAGGCCACCGGCACCGCGCTGCTGTCGGCGCTCGAAGACCTGATCACCGCACGCACGCGCAAGGCCGAGGTGCGCGGTGCGGCGCTCGAGGAGCGATCGGCGCTCGTGGCCGGGGCCTCCGCGGGAGATGGCGCCGAGAAGATCGCCACGCCGCCGCCGGCGGCCACGCCCGCGGTTGTCGTGCTGGTCGCCGATGATGCGCCGGTCGACCGTGCGCGCCTCGTGCAGATGGCAGAGCGCGGTGCCGACGCTGGCGTGTATCCGATCTGGGTCGCCGCCGGTGTGCGCGAGCTTCCCGCCGTCGCGCGCACTTTCGTCGAACCGAGCTCGCCCACGGCCGCGCGCGTCGGGCTCGTCCGCCTGGGCAACGAACTCGTCGACGTGCGCACCGAGTCGGTCTCCCGCGACGAGGCTCTTCGGGTGGCGCGGCGCCTCGCGCCGGTCAGTGATGCGGGTGCGGCGATCAGCGATGAAAGTGACCTCCCGCGCACGGCGATGCTGCTGTCGCTGCTCGGCCCCGAGCTCGCCACGACTCCCGGCGTGGCAGTGGGCCGCTGGCGCGAAAACGACTCGATCCACGACCGCTCCGGGGCAGCTCCCGCTCGTCGACGCGCTGGCAAACTGCGCGCGATTGTGGGTTCGGCCGGGCTCGACGCGATGCACCTTGACCTGCGCACGCAGGGTCCGCACGCCCTCGTCGGCGGAACCACGGGTTCGGGCAAGAGCGAATTTCTGCAGGCGTGGGTGCTCGGCATGGCCGCCGAGTACAGCCCCGACCGCGTGACCTTCCTCTTCGTCGACTACAAGGGCGGCTCGGCATTCGCCGACTGCGTGGATCTGCCGCACTGCGTCGGCCTCGTGACCGACCTGAGCCCTCACCTCGTGCGCCGTGCACTGACGAGCTTGCGTGCCGAGCTGCACCACCGCGAGCACCTCTTCAACCGCAAGAAGGCGAAAGACCTGATCGAGCTCGAAAAGCGCGGCGATCCCGATGCGCCCCCCGCGCTCGTCATCGTGATCGACGAGTTCGCGGCACTTGCCAGTGACGTTCCAGAGTTCGTCGACGGCGTTGTCGATATCGCGCAGCGCGGTCGCTCGCTGGGCATCCACCTGATCATGGCAACGCAGCGGCCGGCCGGCGTCATCAAAGACAATCTGCGCGCGAACACAAACCTCCGCATCGCACTGCGCATGGCCGACGAGTCTGACTCGATGGACGTCGTCGGCGATCCCGTCGCAGGCACATTCGACCCGTCGATCCCGGGCCGCGGCATCGCGAAGACCGGTCCGGGTCGTCTCACGCCGTTCCAGTCGGCGTACGCGGGTGGCTACACCAGCGACACCCCCGCTCCGCCGAGCGTCGATATTGCCGAGCTGCGTTTCGGCACCGAGCAGCCCTGGGAGCGCCCGGGTGGCTTAGACGTGGCGAGCCCCGTTGCCGATGAGGAGGGGCCCACCGACCAGGCGCGCCTCGTCGCCAACCTCATCCAGGCGGCGTCGACGGCCGCGATTCCTCCGCCGCGCCGCCCGTGGCTCGACGAGCTGGCCCCCGCCTACGACCTGACCCGCCTGCGCCAGCGCACCGATTCTGAGCTGGTGCTCGGCGTCAGTGACCTTCCGCAGCAGCAGCGCCAGGCCGAAACCTATTTCCGCCCCGACGTCGACGGCAACGTCGTCATCTTCGGCGCGGGCGGCAGCGGCAAGACCGTCACGCTGCGCTCGCTTGCGGCGGCCGCGGGCGTCACGCCGCGCGGTGGCCCCGTCGACGTGTACGCGCTCGATTTCGGCACGGGTGGCTTGCGGATGCTCGAAACGCTTCCGCACGTCGGCTCGGTCGTCAGCGGCGATGACCCGGAGCGGGTCATTCGCCTTTTCCGGATGCTGCGCGGCCTTCTCGAGGACCGCGCGGCCCGCTACGCCGCCGTCGATGCGGGGAGCATCGTTGACTTCCGCCGCATCGCCGGTGCGCCCGACGAGCGCCGCATCCTGTTGCTCGTCGACAACTTCCCGTCCTTCCGCACTGACTGGGAGGTCGGGGCGGGCCGGGCGCCCTGGTACCAGGTGTTCCAGCAGCTGATCAGCGAGGGCCGAGCGCTCGGCATGCACGTGGCGATGACCGCCGACCGGCCGGCGAGCGTTCCCTCGGGAGTCGCGTCCGCCTTCCAGCGGCGCATCGTGCACCGTCTCGCCGACGAGGGCGGCTACATGATGGTCGACGCGCCCGCCGACATCCTCTCCGCGACGTCGCCCCCTGGGCGCGCGATCGTCGACGGTGTCGAGACGCAGGTCGCGGTGGTGGGCGGTCACACGGGCACGGCCGAGCAGGCCGCCGCCCTCATCGAACTCGGCCGCGCGATCGAACGCACGGGCCGGCAGCCCGCTGAGACCATTGGGTCTCTGGCGACCGAGTTCGCCCCCTCCGTCCTTCCGCCGGCGGTCGACGGCAGGCCGGTTCTCGGCATCGCCGAGGACACGCTTGCTCCGATTGCGTTTGAGCCGAGCGGAGCGTTCCTGCTTGCCGGGCCACCCGCATCCGGGCGCACGAACGCGCTCGCCTGGCTCGTGCAGTCGGTCGAGGCAGCGGTTCCCGCCGTCACGCGCTTCTACTTTGGCTCGCCTCGCTCACCGATCGGGCGGATGCCCGGCTGGGAGGCGACGGCGGTCACGGTTGAGGATGCGGCGGCCCTCGCGAAGGAGATCACGGCGCTCATCGCCGACCCGGCCACCACCGGCCGCGTCGTGGTCGCGATCGAGCAGCTCGCCGACTTCCTGAGCAGCACGGCTGACGCACCGCTCGTGGAGCTGATCAAGGCGATCAAGCGCAGCGATCACCTCGTCATCGCCGACTCCGAGACCGGTACGTGGGGCTCGTCGTGGCCACTGCTCGCGGAGGTGAAGGCCGCGCGCACGGGCTTCTTGCTGCAGCCCGAGTCGATCGAGGGCGACACCATCCTCAAGACCTCGCTGCCGCGCGTCTCGCGTGCCGAGTTCCCGCCCGGCCGCGGTTACCTCATCGCGCGCGGCAAGGCCGTGCGCGTCCAGCTTCCCCTCGTGGGGGGACCGAATGGGGAGGCCTCCCCATCGACCGATGGATACTCAGCGTTTTAGCGTTGAGCATGCCAGCCCGCCAGCGCGGCGGAGTCAGAGAAAAAGGAGCACACCATGGCGAATCTGAACGTCACCTACGACGAGCTGCGCGACGCGGCGAACCGACTGCGGATGGGCCGCGACGAGATGCAGCAGAAGCTTGCTGAGCTCTCGACGCTCGTCCAGAACCTGACCGCGAGCGGCTTCCAGGCCGAGCAGTCGTCGGCGGCGTACCGCGACTCGTTCGAGCAGTTCCGCACCGGCACCTCGCAGGCCGTCGACGGCCTTGAGGGTCTCGCGACCTTCCTGGTCTCGGCTGCCGACGCTCTGCAGCAGACCGACGAGGGTCTCGCGAACGCGATTCGCGGCTAGTTGTCCCGCGCCGGTGGCTCCCTGCGAGCCACCGGCGCTCTCTGCGAGATGAGGAGATTCGAGACGTGAGTGACCTGATCCACGACGGCGACACGGTCGCCCGACTGCGGACTGACTTGGCGCGCATCCGACGCGAATTCGAGTCGGCGGACGACACCAGTAGCGACGTCGCTGAGGCGGTCGGTCATCGCGGCTTGGCCGAACGCGTTCGCGCCTTTACGCACAATTGGACGAACCGTCGCGGCGACCTCGTCGAACAGTTGCAGACTCTCGAAGAGCACTTTGCGCACCTCGATCAGTCGTTCACGGACGTCGACGGTGGGCTCGCCAACTCGGTAAGAGGTGAATCATGAGTCGCCCGTCAGACTGGTCGCCGCTCCAGTGGTCCACGGACCCCGTGCCCGGAGACTGGGCTGAGGTGAGCCGCGCCTCCGGTCGCTACGCGGCCGTTGCCGCAGCGATCGCGCGGGCGGAAGTTGACTTGACGAATGCGTTCGACGGCGATGACATGCGGGGCGAAGCGATTGACGCCATGCGTGAGGTGGCGGTGGAGGTTGCCGAGCGCATCGGCCGTGCAGCACAGCGATACGACGGAGTGGCCGATGCCCTTCGTGGCTACGTTGAGCCACTTCGCTCTGCGCAGTCCGAATCGCTCACCCTGCTGCAGCGTGCGCTGGAGTCGCGCGAGTCCGCGGCGAATTCCGATCAGCAAACGCGGTACTGGCAGGACGAGCATCAACGCCGGGCCATGATGGGCGAGCCTGACGCAGACGAGGCGCTCCGGCAGTGGCAGGTGTGGAACAGCCGCGCCACCGAGGCACACGGTGACATTTCGTCGGCCATCCAGGCACTGAACGGGATCATCGAAGCGCGAGATCAGGCGGCTGAGTATGCGGCGGGGCGCATCGAGGAGGTCGAAAACACCGGCAACATCAACGATGACTTCTGGGACAAGGTTGATCAATTTCTGACCGATAACCCGTGGATCGACACCGTTATCGAGATCGCGGGTTATGTCGCAGCCGCCCTGGCGGTGATCGCTCTATTCGTTCCCGGGCTCAACCTGGTCGTGCTTGCCGTGAGCGTTGTCGTTGCTGCTGCGGTTATCGCGAACGCCTGGGCGAAGGCGGGTACTGGGCGAAGTTCGGTTCTTGAGGCGATCGTGACGACAGCGCTCGCCATCATTCCCTTCGGGGTTGGAAAAGTCCTCGGCAACGTGGCGGCAGCCTCGCGCGGTGCGGTGACGACTACGGCGACGAACGCGATCATGGGGAGCGCGGCTGGTTCGGGCATCTCAGGCATCACTCGGCCAATCGCGAGCAACGTCATAACGCAATTCATGACGCGAAACCCAGGAGGGGCGTTCGCCACGACGAGTTTTGGTGAGTTGCTGAACGTCGCCGCGCTTGCAAAGACCCCCATCCTTCTGTCGGGGAACACGTCGGCGGCCGTTGCGGCAACGATGCCGCGGGCTGTGTCGACATTTGCCGCTGATTTTGGCTACCAAGCTTTCGGCGGGATGGCGGATGACCTGATCACCGATCTCGTCGTGCCCGATGACGCTGGAGTGAATTCGTGGCAGAACGCGGACTGGTGATGCACGACGACGAGGTTGTCGGGCGACGCGCGGCCTATGTAACGCTCGGCCTCGCTTTGTTTGTCGTGGTCGCTCTTCTCTTGCTTGCGGCGAACCTCGCGATACTCCTGGTGACGGGTGCACAGCCCAACGAGCTTGAGACTGCGCGTCAGACCGCGTGGCTTCAATGGCGTGGGCGATTCCCGATCGAGGTTCCCTGGTGGCTGTTCCTCGTGGCCGCGGCCGGATGGATCGTTGTATTGCGCATGGTGTGGCGCCCCGAACGCCATTACGTGCGCAGGGTCGGGCCGATCTTTTTGCTAGCCGGGGCCTCCATCGTCGCGCTGTTGTCGGGCGTGACCGCCGTCGTCGGGGGGACGTGGGCGCGCTGGTACTTCCGAGACGGGTGGGAGTTGTACCTCATTCCCGTTGTCCTGCTTGTGATCGTGGCTGTCGTCGCTGGGACTCGCGCAGTTCAGCTCAACCGCGGGCGCCCCACTGGCCGAGCGCGTGCCCGCGGCGTGCGAGCGGGGGACTCGTGATCTCCGACACCGCGGCGCCCTACACGATCTTGCTGCCGCCCGGTTGGGTGCGAATGCGGGTGGATGAGTCGATTCAGGAACGCTTCGATGCGTTGATCGACGATGTCGCACGTCGTGCACCGAAAGATCGACAAACACCGCTGCGCTCTCTGCTGGGGCGGACCGCACAGCATGCAATCGACACAGCCCGCGACCGCGGTGCGCTCGATGTCATCGTCTCGCTCGCGAGCGTCGACGATCTCCCCATCCCGGTGTCGATCGCTACCTTTTCCGTGCCACCTCCCGCTTCCGACGGCCGCTCGCCGTTAGAAATGTTGGTAGGGCTCGCGAATGCGGGCTCTCGAGCTATCGAGATCGATGGACTCGCGGCAATCCGGCGCTCCGTCGATGTGCCGGCGACGGACGATGCCCCCGCTTACCGGACCGTGTCGTATGTGTGCCATGTTCCCTGGCTCGAGGAGTGGCTGTTGTTCGGTGCCAGCATCCTGACGAGCGATGAGCCGGGATTCGACGAGGTGTTGAACGCGCTCGAGTCTCTCATCGACGCCATGATGTCCACCGTTCGCTTCCGTCGAGAGGAGGGGGACGCGTGAGTTTCTTCATTCGGCATCCGGACGAGTGGATCGGCGTACCCGAACGGTGGCCGTTTCCCGCAGCGCACGGTGGCGAGTACGCCACCGTCGATGAGTGGCTGACCGCGCTTGTTGATGAGCTCACTCTTCTCCACGATTTCGCGCCCGAGGTGCGAGCGCGGGTGCATGAACTCCTGGCGATGGCCGCGCAGCGCGGCCAGAGCGCGCGCTCCCGAGTATTCGTGGCCTTCGAGGCGTGGGACGGACCGGCGTACATCGTCGAGGCCGTCGCGTACGAACGCTCACGTATGGGGGCCGGGTCACTCGCCGACGCGGCTGGTGCCGATGATCCGACGCAATTGGGGGCACCGTACTCCGCTGACTTCACGACGGAAGACGGCACGGTTGGTGCGGTCTGCGTCCGCTACTTGCCGCTCAACGATCACGGGGTCGTGTACGGCAGGGTTGACTACGCGTTTGCTGATGACGACGAGCTGTTGATCCTGAGCGGAGGCGAGATCGACCTCGTTGATTTCGAGAAGCTCAAGCCCCGCATTGAGAGGCTCGCCGCCACGGTGTCTGCGAGTCCTGCCTCGGTGAGCGCCCGGTCGAGAGATGGGCTGTAAAGCGTGATGAGCGACCTGCGCCTCGATTTCGAGCGACTGGCGGATGCACGTGACCGCCTCGCGAGCGTCATTACGGAATTCGAGGGCGCGCGCAGCATCCACGCCGGACTTCCCGAGGCGACCGGGCACTACCGCCTGCAGTTCGCGGTCGCTGACTTTCGCGACGCGTGGAGCGTGCGCCGCGAACAACTGACGGACGAGATCGCCGCCGTCAGGGAGGCGGTGGTCGCTATTCACGACACGTTCCAGGCGCTCGACGCGGAACTGGCGCAGCGGGTCACCGCGTTCACGTCGACCGAGGAGTCGGCCCAGTGAGCACGCTGCTGATCGCTCCGATGGGTGATGCGGCAGCCGTCAGCGCCGGCGCCGACGACCTCGCGCGCATCGCCGAGACCCTGCGCGCACTGTCGGTAACCCTCGACCAGATCGCCGACGTCGGCGAGACGGCGGGCGACTCGGTCGACGCCATCCGCTCGCGCACGGTCGATGCCACGAGCGGCCTCCGCGACGCGCACGAGCGCTACGAGGCGGCGGCCGGGGCGCTCACGGACTACGCCGTCGAGCTCGCCGACGTTCAGCGTCGGTACGACGACGCGCAGGCAGATATCGACACGGCAGAGACCGAGATTCGCCGTCTCGAGTACGAGCTGGGCGACATTCGCCGTGAGTCGATGATGCTTGCGGTGAGCCTGCCCGACCCCGCCGAGGTGGCCGATCGCCAGCAGCGCATCCAGTGGCTCGGTACGCAGCTGAGCGAGGCCCGTGCGGTGCGTGATGCCGCACTCGCTCGCGCTCGCGCCGCCGTCGATGACTGGGACGACGCGGCGACCCGCGCGGCTGATCGCATCCGACCCGCGCTCGGCACGCTCAATGATTCGGTGCTCGATCGGGTCGGCGCTGCGCTCAGTGACCTCGGCGCGTTCATCGCCGCGGTCGCGCAGTGGGTCGAGGATTTCCTCGTCACCGTTCTCGACGGGCTGATCCTCATCGCGGTCGCCGTGACGGCAATCGTCGTCGCGGTCGGGTTCCTTCTCGCGGCCTTCCCCGTGTACGCCGTCCTGCTCGCCGACGGGGTGCTGACCCTCGACGAGATCGCCGAGCAGCTCGTGAGCGTTCTCCTCGTCGCCATCCCGGTTCTCGTCCCCGCCCTCTGGCTTATGCTCGCGCGCGAAGCGAACGCGCCGACGCCGCGCGTGCGCCCGCAACAGGAGTACCTCGGTGGTCGGCTGGAAACGCGCGGCGGCCGATCCGACTACGGTGCCCTGTTCTCCCGCAACGGCGAGGTGGATCGTGCCGGTGGCGCGCACTCGACCGTTGTCGAGATCGTGCGGGTGCTCGATGTGGACGGTTCTCCGGCCGTCGACGAGAACGGAAACCCTGTTTGGCGCGTCACGCTGCCGAGCACACAGGATTGGCAGATCCCGGGCGGGGATGCGGGGGCTGTCAACGACCTGGGGTCGAACCTCGCACTGATTCTCACGCCCGACCAGCGTGCCGCGTACGAGCGCGCCGTCATCGAGGCGATGCACCAGGCCGGCATCGGGCCGAATGATGCCGTCATGCTCGCTGGGTGGAGTCAGGGCGGCATTCTTGCCGGGGCGCTCGCGTCCGACCCCACCCTCCCGTTCGACATCCGCGCGATCGCGGTCGCGGGCTCACCGATCCATCACATGCCGATCCCGTCCGACGTGTCGGTCATCGCGCTCCAACACGACGGCGATCATGTGCCGCGGCTCGACGGGGTCCCCCCGAGGCAAGACCCAGATTGGGTGACCGTGGGCGTGCAGAGCGGCACCTCGCACTACCCGCACGGTTCCGAGTTCTACGCCGACTCGGCCGACCGCTTCACGGATCCCGCCATCACGGCGGAGTACCCCGACCTTGCGCGCGTGATCGACCGTCAGTCCCTGTTCTTTTCCGAACTCGAGCTCGCCTACCGGTATGAGTTCGCCGAGGCAGAAACGGCCATCCCATGACCTCCCGCCCTCGACACGTCGCCGCGCTCGTGGCCGCAATCGCGGCACCCGCCCTGCTCGCCGGCTGCACGGCGCACCCCGACGAGGTGTGGAGCGAGGTGCGAACGGCCGTGGTGGCCGCCGACCCGGCGATCGAAGATGCCTACGTGACCGGCGCGACGGGCCCCGCGGGCGTCGACATTCGGGCGCGCGTCTACGTGACGGACACGGACGAGGAGACCATTGAGCGGGTCATCGATGCCGCGCTTACCGCGATGATCGCCGGCTCGCCCGACCGCCCGCCGAGCCTCGGGCTCGATCTCGCCCTCGCGCCCATGCCCTCTGACCCGAACCTCGCCGCGCAACCCCTCGACATCACCGACGTCGTGACCGAGATGCAGTTGTTCGACCGGTACAGCAACGGCGTGATCAGCGCATCCATCGACTACATGGAGGAGCGCTACGGCCGCTGGGAGGACCTGCGCCCGTGATCTCCGCCACAGCAGGCGTCACCACCCCACAACCCGAGACCTTCGCCCTCCCGACGCTGCGCTTTCGACTGCCGGGCGACTGGTGGGCCGTGTCGCTGCGCGATCGGGATGCGGCGCTCGCCTCCGCGAAGCGCCTCGTGCGTCACCGCGTGGGCACGCAGGACGATCGGGCGGCGTTGCGCGCGCGCCTCGTCCGGGACTTCGGTCTCGCGATCGACGAGGCCATCACCGGCGGAGGGCAGCAGCTCCTCATTGCCATCCAGATCGTCGAGACGGTGCCGCTGCCGATCACGATCGCCGTGTACCTGCCCGACCTCGACCTCGTCCCCGCGATCGGCACGCGCGCCGAGGCCGTACTCGACGTGCTTGAGCAGGGGTTGGATGCACGCGAGGGCTCCGATGCGGACCGCACGCGTGTCGACGCGGCGGGCGCTCCCGCGATTCGTGAGCACCGCATCCGCGTCGTTGAGGCGGGCGCCGACAGCGACCGCGGCACAATCGAGACGCTTGTCGCCGACTACTGGCTACCGGTTCCCGCCCGTAAGCGCGTCGTGCTCGTGAGCGTCTCCACCCCCTTCGCGCAGCTGCAGGAGGCGATGCTGCAGTTCTTCGACGCGATCCTGCGCGCGAGCTACTGGCAGTCCGCCGAGGGTCACGGCTGACCTGACCCCGCGGCGGTGCCGTCCACTAGCATCGGCCCTGGCCGACAGCTGGGGGAGGGGTGCGCATCGTGGGTGACGACGAGGACGACGGCTTCATTGGGCTGCCGCCCGGCATGGTCGACTCGGGCACCTTCCGCACCCCGGCCCGCACCGAGCGGCCGCGCGCCGAGAAGCCCGACGTTGTCTTCGTGCCGACCGTTCCTGGCATGCCCGTCGAGGCGCCAGCAGCAGAACAGCAGTGGGTGCTGACCCTGCCCGATGGGTCGGCCGAGACGGTGACCGGCGCCGTCGTCATCGGGCGCAACCCGGAGGCGCCGACACACTGGCCGAACGCCCGCCCGCTCGCCGTCGCCGACACCACAAAGTCGGTGTCGAAGACCCACGCACTCATCGAGCTCGACGGGTCGGGACTGTGGGTGCACGACCTCGACTCGACGAACGGCGTCTGGGTTGTCGTGGGGGAGGACGCCACCGATGTCGCCCCCGGTCGCCGCGCGGGGGTGCCTGTTGGCGCATCCATCGAGCTCGGCGATTACGTCATCCGCGTCGACCGTCGCTGACGTCCGCACCGAAAACCGGCTAAGCCGCGAGTGATATCGTCGACCCGTGCAACTCGACCGGCTCCTTCTCCTTCGTCGCCGCGACGAGGCCTAGTCACGCACCGGCCTCCCTCGTCGCGGAGTCCGTCGATGACCGACAGTCGGCCGATACGTCACTACGCAGAAGGAACCGAAAACGCATGAGCGGAAAGACTCTCGCCGAGAAGGTCTGGGAATCGCACCTCGTCGCCAAGGGTGAGAACGGCGAGCCCGACCTGCTGTACATCGACCTGCACCTCGTTCACGAGGTCACGAGCCCCCAGGCCTTCGACGGCTTGCGCATGGCCGGTCGCCCCGTCCGTCGCCCCGATCTGACGATCGCGACGGAAGACCACAACACTCCGACCCTCGAGATCCACAAGCCGATCGCCGAGCCGACCAGCCGCATCCAGATCGAGACGCTGCGGAAGAACGCCGCAGAGTTCGGCATTCGCCTGCACTCGCTGGGCGACGTCGAGCAGGGCATCGTGCACGTCGTCGGCCCGCAGCTCGGCCTCACCATGCCGGGCATCACCGTGGTGTGCGGCGACTCGCACACCTCGACGCACGGCGCGTTCGGCGCCCTCGCGATGGGTATCGGCACGAGCGAGGTCGAGCACGTGCTCGCCACACAGACGCTGCCGCTGAAGCCGTTCAAAACAATGGCGATCACGGTCGAGGGTGAGCTGAAGCCGGGCGTCACCGCCAAAGACATCATCCTCGCGGTCATCGCCAAGATCGGCACCGGTGGCGGCCAGGGCTACGTGCTCGAATACCGCGGCAGCGCCATCCGATCGCTCTCGATGGATGGCCGCATGACGATCTGCAACATGTCGATCGAGGCGGGTGCGCGGGCCGGCATGGTCGCCCCCGATGAGACGACCTATGCCTACCTGAACGGGCGCCCGCACGCGCCGACCGGCGCCGACTGGGATGCCGCCGTCGCCCACTGGGAGACGCTGAAGACCGACGATGACGCCGTCTTCGACGCCGAGGTATTCCTCGACGCGAACGAGCTCGAGCCGTTCGTCACCTGGGGCACGAACCCCGGCCAGGGCGTCTCGCTCAGCCAGACCGTGCCAGACCCCACAACGATCATCGATGCCAATGAGCGTGCCGCTGCCGAGCGTGCGCTCGAATACATGGACCTCCCGGCGGGCACGCCCATGAAGGAGATCGCGGTCGATGCGGTTTTCATGGGGTCGTGCACGAACAGCCGCCTCGACGACCTGCGCGCGTTCGCCTCAATCATCAAGGGCCAGAAGAAGGCCGACGGCGTGCGCGTCATGGTCGTGCCGGGCTCGGCGCGCGTGCGCCTCGAGGCCGAGGCCGAGGGCCTGCACCAGATCATCGAAGAGTTCGGCGCCGAGTGGCGCTTCGCCGGCTGCTCGATGTGCCTCGGCATGAATCCCGACCAGCTGGCGCCGGGCGAACGTTGCGCCTCGACCAGCAACCGCAATTTCGAGGGCCGCCAGGGCAAGGGCGGGCGCACGCACCTCGTGTCGCCGCTGGTCGCCGCCGCGACCGCCATTCGCGGCACGCTGTCGAGCCCCGCCGACCTCATCGCCATGGGCATCGAGGTCGACCCGGCCTACACCGGCATCGAGGGAGTGAGCGCGTAATGGAGAAGATCACGCAGGTCACCGGCGTCGCCGTGCCGTTTCGGCGCTCCAACGTCGACACCGACCAGATCATCCCCGCCGTGTACCTGAAGCGGGTCACGAAGACGGGCTACGACGACGGGCTGTTCTCGTCCTGGCGACAAGACCCGGATTTCATCCTGAACCAGCCTGCGTACCAGAACCCGCGCATCCTCATTGCCGGTTCCGACTTCGGCACCGGCTCGAGTCGCGAACACGCGGTGTGGGCGCTGCGTGACTTCGGGTTCCGCGCGGTCATCAGCCCCAAGTTCGCCGACATCTTTCGCGGCAACGCGGGCAAACAGGGCCTGTTGACCGGTGTCGTTGACGAAGAGACCGTCGAGCGGCTGTGGCAAGCGCTGGAGGCCGAGCCCGGCATGGAGGCGACGGTCGACCTGGTTGCCCGCACCGTCACGGTCGGGAATGTGACCGTCGAGTTCGAGATTGATGACTACACCCGGTGGCGCTTGCTGGAGGGGCTCGATGACATCGGGCTGACCCTTCGCGACGAGCAGGCGATCACCGACTTCGAAGGGCGCCGCGAAGCCTGGCGCCCGACCACCCTTCCCGCCCGGTAACCCCGGGCCAGAAACGAGCTGCATGACCTCCCTCGATCAGGACTCCCAGAAGTCGGCCGCCCGCGTCGGGCTCACGAGCGATACGTTGCGCATCCACGGCGGAAAGCCGCTGCGCGGCCGCATCGAAGTGCGCGGCGCGAAGAACCTCGTCACCAAGGCGATGGTCGCCGCGCTGCTGGGCGACAGCCCCAGCACGCTGAAGGGTGTTCCCGAGATCAGCGACGTGCACGTCGTCAAGGGTCTGCTCGAAGCGCACGGTGTGCGCGTCGACGCCTCCGAGCCGGGCGTTCTGCAGCTCGACCCGACCAACGTCGTGAGTGCGCACTTCGCCGAGATCAACGCGCACGCCGGCTCCAGCCGCATCCCGATCCTGTTCTGCGGGCCGCTGCTGCACCAGCTGGGCGAGGCCTTCATTCCCGACCTCGGCGGCTGCAAGATCGGCGACCGGCCGATCGACTTCCACCTCGACGCGCTGCGCGCCCTGGGCGCGACGGTCGAGAAGCTCGACGACGGCATCCACCTCACCGCCCCCAACGGACTCACGGGCGCGCACATCGAATTGCCCTTCCCGAGCGTCGGCGCGACCGAGCAGGTGCTGCTGTCGGCGGTGCGGGCGCGCGGCACGACCGAGCTGAAGAACGCCGCGATCGAGCCCGAGATCATGGACCTCATCGCGATTCTGCAGAAGATGGGCGCGATCATCTCGGTCGAGCCGAACCGCGTCATCGTGATCGAGGGCGTCGAGAAGCTGCGCGGCTACCTGCACACCGCGATCTTTGACCGCAATGAGGCCGCGAGCTGGGCCGCAGCCGCTCTCGCGACCGGCGGTGACATCACCGTCGGCGGCGCCGAGCAGCAAGAGCTGATGACGTTCTTGAACGTCTACCGCAAGGTCGGGGGCGAGTTCGATGTGCTGGAGGACGGCATCCGCTTCTGGCACCCCGGTGGGCCCCTCGCGCCCGTGCAGATCGAGACGGATGTGCACCCCGGCTTCATGACCGATTGGCAGCAGCCGATGGTGGTCGCGCTGACGCAGGCCGACGGCGTGTCGGTCGTGCACGAGACGGTGTACGAGAACCGTTTCGGCTTCACCGACGCGCTCAACGAGATGGGCGCCCACATCGTCGTGCACAAGGACGGCATCGCGTCGATCACCCGCCGCGTGCCGCGCCGCAAGCTCGAGCAGGCCGCAGTCGTGACTGGCCCGACTCCGCTGCACGCCGCCGACGTGCGGGTTCCCGACCTGCGGGGCGGCTTCAGCCACCTCATTGCGGCGCTCGCCGCCGACGGAAGCTCCACGATCTCGAACGTGGGCATCATCGCGCGCGGCTACGAGCTCTTCCTCGACAAGCTGGCGCAGCTGGGGGCCGAATACGAGGTCGTCGCGCCGAGCGCGTGATCGCGCCCCGCGCATCCGCAGATCGATTCGGATGCGCGGGGAGCCATCGCCCGCCCGGCATGCGTTCGGGTCTAGCCTGTACGCCGTGACGTCCGCACCCACCCCGCTCACCCGCCGACGCCGCGGCCCTGAGCGCACGCCCCTCTGGTGGCTGATCGCCGCCATCCTCATTCCGCCGCTTACCGTCATCGCGCGCTACGACGTGATCGACGGGCACAAGCTGCCGAAGCGCGGGGCGTTCATCCTGTCGCCGAACCACTACAGCGAGATCGACCCGGTGATCATGGGTCGCTTCGTCTGGAAGCTGAAGCGGGTGCCGCGGTTCTTGGCGAAGGCGAGCCTGTTCCGTAACAAATTCCTCGGAGCGGTGCTGCGCGCATCCGGCCAGATTCCCGTCGAGCGCGAGGGTCGCGGCCGCTCCGACGCGCCGCTGAAGGCCGCCCAGCTGCTCGTCGACAATGAGCTTGCCGTCATCATCTACCCCGAGGGCACGCTGACGCGTGACCCCGAGCTGTGGCCCATGCGCGGCAAGTCGGGCGCCGTGCGCATGGCCCTCACCGCCGGTGTGCCGCTGATCCCCGCGGCGCACTGGGGAACCCAGCACGTGATGGGGCGCTACTCGAAGAAGCTCAGCGTCTTCCCGCGCAAACGCATCGTCTGCAAGATCGGTGACCCGATCGACTTGAGCGACCTCGCCGGTCGCCCCCTGGATGCTGCGGTGCTGTCTGAGGGAACCGCGCGTCTCATGGACGCCATCGCGGCGCTCCTCGGCGATCTGCGCGGTGAGGAGCCTCCTGCCGACCGGTGGGATCCGTCGAAGCACGGCCAAGCCGAAACGGGGCGTTTTGAGCACTGATGTGACAGGCTCGTCGCGCGACGAGCATCCGACCCTGACCGAGGCGATCCGCGTGCCGATCCCCGGCCTCGACGACAGCGCCCACCGCATCGCGGTGCTCGGCGCGGGCTCGTGGGGCACCACCTTCGCGAAGGTGCTCGCCGACGGTGGCTCTGACGTGATGCTGTGGGCGAGGCGCCGCGAGGTCGCCCACGAGATCACCGAGTCGCACCGCAACAGCGACTACCTGCCGGGCATCAACCTGCCGCGCACCCTCCGCGCCCACGACTCACTCGAGAAGGTGCTCGACGGTGCCGACCAGGTGTACCTCTCAGTGCCGAGCCAGACGCTGCGCTCGAACCTGCACTCGATTCGCGACATCGTGCCGGCGGGCGTTCCGGTTGTGAGCCTCATGAAGGGCGTCGAGCGCGGCACGGGGCTGCGCATGAGCGAGGTAATTCGCACCGAGCTGGGCATCGACGAGGGGCGCATCGCCGTCGTCAGCGGCCCCAACCTCGCCCTCGAGATCGCGAAGCGTGAGCCCACCGCAGCCGTCGTCTCGAGCATCGACCCCGACACCGCACGGCACGTGGCCGCCGCCGCGAGCAACGACTACTTCAAGTCGTTCGTGAACTCTGACGTCATCGGCACCGAGTTCGGGGGCGTGCTGAAGAACCTCATCGCCGTCGCCGTGGGTATCGCCGACGGGGTCGGCTACGGCGAGAACACCAAGGCGTCGATCATCACCCGGGGGCTCGTCGAGCTCACCCACTTCGCGGTCGCCTTCGGCGCGCGGCCCGAGACGATGAGCGGGCTCGCCGGCCTCGGCGACCTCATTGCCACCTGTGAGTCGCCGCTGTCGCGCAACAACACGGCCGGGCGATTGCTCGGCCAGGGCTACGCCTTCACCGAGGTCATCGCTCAGATGAACCAGACGGCCGAGGGCCTCGCCTCGGTCGGGCCGATCCTTGAGCTTGCCGCCCAGCGCGGGGTCTCGATGCCGATCGTTTCGCAGGTCGCCCAGGTGCTCGACGGCACCCTCGACCCGCGCGAACTCGCGCCGCACCTCGCGACCGACAGCGACGAACCCCAGGGCGAGTAGACGACGGCGCTTGGCCCTCAGACGGGGCACAGCCCGCGTTAGGGTTGGGGAGTGATCACAACTCTCGCCGGCGGCCGCGTCCTGGCCGAGAAGCACGGATCCATCCCCCCTCGGGTCGTCGCCCTGCACGGCTGGGGGCGCGACGGAACCGATTTCGAGACGGTGCTGTCGGGGCTCGATGCGGTGAGCATCCACTTGCCCGGATTCGGGCCGGCGCCCGCACCCGACACCGCCTGGAGCACCGAGCAGTACGCCGAGCTCGTCGCGGAGGCGATCGCCCCGCACGCTCCCGTGACGATCGTCGGGCACTCGTTCGGCGGCCGCGTGGCCGTGCGCCTCGCCGCCCGGCACCCCGAGCTCGTGCGCGGCATGGTCATCACGGGCGCCCCGCTCGTGCGGCTCACGGCGGCCGCGCCGCCACCGCTGAGCTTTCGCGTGGCGAAGTGGGCGAACGCCCGCGGCATTCTGAGCGATCAGCGCATGGAGGCGCTCCGACGTCAGCGCGGCTCCGCCGACTACCGGGCGGCCCAGGGCGTCATGCGCGACGTGCTCGTGACGGCCGTCAGCGAGAACTACGACGACGACTTGGCGGCCATTTCCTGCCCCGTGCGCATGGTGTGGGGCGAGAACGACACGGCGGCGCCCACCGACGCGGGCCGCGTGGCCTCTGAGCGCATCCCGGGCGCGCGTTTTCGCGTCGTGGACGGTGCGGCACACTTGATGACCGGCGACCTCGAACTCGCCGTGCGTGAAGAGCTGCTGACCCTCCTCGACGAACAGGACCGCCCCGCATGATCGACCTCCTGACGTACCCGCCGACGCTCGCGGCGCTCGTCATCGGCCTCATCGCCGCGGTGCCGACCGCCGCCCGCTGGCTGCGCGTTGCCCAGCGCGACCACTACGTGCCGGGTGGGGTCACCCGCATGGCGTGGCTGTGGGTCACGCGCGAGCCCGCCACGGCCGTGCTGCTCGTCATCGCGCTCGCCTTCACGGCTGTCGCCGTGCCGAGTGGCGTGCCACCGCTCGGGCCGTACTGGGCGATCGTCGCGATCGTCGCGCTGGCTTTCACGCCGCTCGGCCTGCCCGTGCGCGGTCGCTCGGCGAAGTTCGCCTTCACCGTGCGCATGAAGCGCCTCACCGTCGCGTGGATCACCCTGCACGTCGCCGCCGTCATCATTCTGGTGGCCCTCTTCGCGGAGGCGGCCGCCATCGCGCCGGCCCTCGTGCTGCTCGCGAGCGCGCCGCTCACCGACCTGGCGCTCGCGATCATGGCGCCGATCGAGAAGGCGCTCAGCAAGAAGTACGTGGTACAGGCACAGAAGCGCCTGCAGCAGGTGAAGCCGCGCATCGTCGCGATCACCGGCTCGTACGGCAAGACGAGCACGAAGAATTACGTGGCGCACCTGGTGAGCGCGACGTATCCGACCGTGGCGAGTCCCGCATCCTTCAATAACCGCCTGGGCCTGTCGCGCGCGGTGAACGACAAGCTGGTGCCGGGCACCGAGATCTTCGTGGCCGAGATGGGCATGGCGGGTGAGGGGCAGATTCGCGAGCTGTGCCAGGCGTTCCCGCCCGACATCGCCGCGATCACCGTCATCGGCGAGGCACACCTCGAGCGGATGCGCACGACCGACGCGATCTTCCGAGAGAAGGCGCAGATCACCGAGAACGCGAAGACGGTCGTGATTCCCATCGATGACCCGCGTCTCGCCGCACACGCCGACGCGTGCGTCGCGCAGGGGAAGACAGTGGTCACGGTCTCGACCGCGGGTGCCGACGCCGACGTCGTGCTGGATGCTGTGGCCGGCACGATCCGCATCGGGCGCGCGACCCAGCCGGTGCCGGTTTCCGTCTCGGGCACGGGCCACGCGGTGAACGTGGCCGTCGCGGCGGGCATTGCCCTCGCCTCGGGTGTTCCGGTGGACACGATCGCGGGCCGCCTCGGCGAGCTGCCCGGTTCGGCCCACCGCGCCGAGGTGCAGACCGCTCCGAGCGGTGCGCGCATCATCGACGACACCTATAACTCGAACCCGGTGGGCGCCCACCGCGCGCTCGAGGGTGCTGCGGCGCTCGCCGCCGAATCGGGTGGCCCGCTCGTCGTGGTCACCCCCGGCATGGTCGAGCTGGGCCCCGTGCAGGCCGAGCGCAATCGCGCGTTTGGCGAGGCGATCAAGCAGGCCGGTGGCGTGCTGTACGCGGTCGGGCGCACGAACCGTGCGGCACTCGTTCGGGGCTTCGGCACCGGCGCCGAGACGGTTGCCCGACGCGAGCAGGCGGTTGCGGCCGCGGTCGCGAAGGCCGGTGACCGGGGCGTTATCCTCTACGAGAACGACCTGCCCGACCACTATCCGTGAGTGTGGGCGGGCTCCCGACTCTCGACGATAGGTGCCCATGACGCAGCACGCTTCGGCTCAGACCCACCCGTGGGCGGTCGTTTTTGGCGGCCCCAGCCCCGAACACGAGATCTCGATCCTCACGGGTCTGCAGGCCGAGCGGGTGCTGACGAGCGCGGGCCAGAAGGTCGTGCCGATCTACTGGTCGCCGACGGGCGAGTGGTTCCGCGTGCCGGACGGGACCGAGGCGAAGGACTACCTCGAGGGGGCGCCGCGCGACTCGCAGCCGCTCGAAGTGCGCCTGTCGGGTGAGCCGGGCCTCTACCGCCGTAAGCGTCTCGGCGCCGAGCGCCTCGAGCTCGACGCCGCGCTGCTCTGCCTGCACGGCGGCGCCGGTGAGGGTGGCGGCGCGGCAGCGCTGTTTTCGTTCCTCGGCGTGCCCGCCACCGGCTCGACGCTGTTCGCCGGCGCCGTCGGCATGGACAAGCTCGCCTTCGGCGGCCTCATGGCGTCGGCGGGCATCCCCTCGCTGCCGCGCGAGGCTGTCTCGACCCTGCGCGAGCCGTCGTTCGCCGGCCCCTACATCGTGAAGCCGCGCTTCGGCGGGTCGTCGATCGGCATCGAGATTGCCGACGACATCGAGGCCGCGTGGGCGCTCGCCGCCTCGAGCGTGCACCTGCGCACCGGCGCCGTGCTCGAGCCGTACCGCCCTGAGCTGGTCGACCTGAACATCAGCTTCCGTACGCACCCCGAGCTCGAGATCACCGAGCTCGAGAAGCCCCTGCGCGGCGAGGGCGGTAGCGCCCTCTACTCGTACGCCGAGAAGTACCTGGCCGGCGGTGCCGGCTCAGACGCGGGGCTGACGAACGCCCCGCGCGAGTTCCCCGCGAAGGTGGATGCGCGCATCCACGAGGCGGCCCGCGATCTGGCGGCTCGCGTCGCCGACGTCACGCGCCTGACCGGCGTCGTGCGCGTCGACCTGCTGCTCGACGAGGCGAGCGGCGAGCTGTTCGTCAACGAGGTGAACTCGATCCCCGGCGCCATGTCGCTGTACCTGTGGGCCCCGACTCAGCCGGCCGCGACCGTGCTGCTCGACGCGCTGGTCGAGGCGCGCGACAAGCGCGTCGTGTTCCCGCAGGCGGGCTTCGGCGGGGGAGCGGCCCTGCGCGCCGCGGGCGGCATCGCCGGCAAGCTCGTCGGCCTCGACGGCCCGCGCGCCTAGGGCTCCCCGGCGGCGGCGAGCTGTCGCCCGCGTGCTTCGCTGCGCCGGAACTCCCCAACACCCCGTGTGTGCTTCCACAACAGCGGGGAGCTGACGACTTTTCGACCTTCCGCTGTTGTGGAAGGGGCGCACGCGATGGGGAGCCACCACACAGCCCTCGACCCGACGGTTCACCCGCGGCGCTGAACGGGCGGTTGTGTGCGTCTGGCGCGCGCTGAAAAGCCCGCAACGGGCAACTCGACGAACAGAGTGGGCGTCGTTCTGCTAACCGTTACTGTCGGCTGGTTCACCGACGTCGCCCTCAGCAGGCTCCTGCACCTGCCCGCCGCCGAACACATCGGTCGCGGCCAGGCACTGCTGGGTCGGCTCGATCGCGGCGACGGCCGGCGACAGCTCGCGCAGCACGTCGACGCCCGCGACTCCGGCGAGTTCGGGGTCGACGATGATCTCCGTTACCGGCGACCGCCCGTACGACAAGAACACGAACTGCGGAGCGTTCGACTCGTCGAGCAGCCAGTCGACGCCCTCGACCGTGAAGCACGGCAGGCTCGTCACCCCGATCGGCGGCAGCCCGCAGCGGTAGATCACCGCGGTCGGCTCGCCCCACGCCGCCGTCGCCTGCGCGTTCGTCGTGCGGCGCTCAAGGCCCGCAACGGTGTCGGGCATGCGCACGCTAATCTCGGCGCAGTCGACCTCATTGGCGAGTTCGGCGGGTTCCAGCGCGACCGTGCCCGCGCATCCGGCAAGAACGACGGCGAGGCCCACGGCCGAGGCGGCCGGCAGCAGGCGAGAAAGACGTGACCGAGACATCACCGCTCACGCTACCGCCGCTTCGTCGGTTCGCGCTGTGCGCGGCGCGCTAGCGTGGGGCGGGTGAGCGACGACCCGGATGCCCGCCCCGACACCCTGCACACGGTCGGGGAAATCGCGGCCCTCGCTCGCATCGTGCCGCGCCTCCCGCGCGGCGGCGCCACCGTGCTCGGCCCGGGTGATGACGCCGCCGTGGTCGCCGCGCCCGACGGCCGCTTCGTCGTCACGACCGACGTCATGGTCGAGGGCCCCGACTTTCGCCGAGCCTGGTCGACACCGCACGACCTCGGCTGGAAGGCCGCCGCGACGAACCTCAGCGACATCGCCGCGATGGGTGCCGTGCCGACGTCACTCGTCGTCGCGCTGATTGCGCCCGCCGACACTCCTGTCGCCGAGCTCGAGCAGCTGGCCGATGGGCTGGCCGATGCCTGTGCGGCCCTCGCGCCGGGCTGCGGGGTCGTGGGCGGCGACCTAACCGTGGGCGACACCTTGACGATCGCGGTCACCGCCTTCGGCGACCTCGAGGCTCGCGCACCCGTGACACGCTCGGGTGCTCGACCCGGCGACGTCGTCGCCGTGTCGGGCGGGCTCGGGCTCGCCGCCCGCGGACTGCGCATGCTCTTCGACGAGGGAGTCAACGCTGACGGCGTACCCGATGCCGCCCGTGCTGCCGAGCTGCGGGCCGATGAGCCACGCATCATCGAGGCACAGCTCGCGCCGCGGCCGCCGCTTGCAGACGGGCCAGCCGCCGCGCTCGCCGGAGCCACGGCCATGCTCGACCTCAGCGACGGCCTCGCCCTCGACGCCCGCCGCATTGCCCGCGCCAGCGCGGTCACGATCGACCTCGACGCGGCCGCCGTCTGCATCGCCGCGGGCGTCGACGCGATGTTCCTGCCCGTCGTGCTCACCGGCGGTGAAGACCACAGCCTCTTCGCCACCTTTCCCGCCGAGCTCGTCGCCGACGGCGGGCCGGGGCTGCCGGGCGGGTTCCGCGTCATCGGCCGCGTCGTCGAGCCCGGCGACGACGGCCCCGAACTGCGCGTCGGCGGTCGCCCCTTCGCCGCGCTCGGCGGCTGGGACTCGTTCGAGGCGCCCGGAAGCTAGTCGGCGTCCCGCGACAGCCAGTGCACGGCGGTCTCGCCGTAGGTGGCGGTGCGGTCCTGCGCAAGCCCGGCGACGACAGCGGGGGCGGGGCTGCGCGACGAGCGTTCGAGCGCGACCACCGCATCCTCGGCGAGATGCGGCACGAGAGCCACGAGCAGCTCGGTGACCTCCGCGTCAGCGACGTCGTACGGCGGGTCGATGAAGACGAGGTCGAGTTCGCCGCTCAGGCCCGCGACGGCGGGATGCGCCGCCCGCGTAACCACGCGGATGCGCGGTGCCGGGTTGACGCCGAACCGCGCCGCCTGCTGCTCCACGAGTCGGGCGTTCGCCTGGCACACCCGGGCCGCGCTCGCCGCCTTCTCGACGAGCGTCACCTCGACGGCGCCGCGGCTCGCCGCCTCGAGCCCGAGCGCCCCCGAGCCGGCATACAGGTCGAGCACCCGCGCCCCATCGACGAGATCGCGGGCCTCGAGCGCCGAGAAGATCGCCTCCCGCACGCGGTCGCTCGTCGGGCGCGTGCCCGACTTCGGCACGCTGAGGCTGAGCGAACCGGCGAATCCGGCAATCAGGCGGGTCACGCGATCAACGCTACCGGCAGCATCCGTTCGGCTCGGATGCGCGATGAGCGAAGCGCTCGCCGCCACCGGATCGGATGCGCGCTGCGCGTCAGCGGCCGCGGGTAGCGTTGGTGCCGTGACCGGCCCGCTCGACGTCAAGCTCGTGACGCTGCTCGGCGACCGCACGGCGAAGGCGTTCGAGCGGGCGTTCGGCGTCGTGACGGCCGGCGACCTGCTCGCGCACTACCCGCGCCGATACGCGAAGCGCGGCGAGCTGACGGCGCTGACCGAGCTGACGGTCGGCGAAGAAGTCACGATCGTCGCCGAGGTGCTGACCGTGTCGGAGCGCACGATGAAGAACCGCCGCGGCTCGATCCTCGAGGTGCAGATCACCGACGGGCGCGGCATCGTCACCTTGACCTTCTTCAACCAGGCGTGGCGCAAAGAAACGCTGAAGCCCGGCGTGCGCGGCATCTTCGCGGGCAAGGTCGGCGAGTACCGTGGCGCCCGCCAGCTCGCCCACCCCGACTTCCAGCTGTTCGACGACCTCGAGCTCGTGCCCGGCGCCCCCGACGCCGAGGCGCAGAAGTGGGCGACCGCACCGATTCCCATCTATCCGGCGACCTCGACCGTGTCGAGCTGGCACGTGCAGAAGGCCATGGGGGTCGTGCTCGACAGCCTCGACGGGCTCGACGACCCAGTGCCGCTCGAGGTGCGCGCCGAGCGCAAACTGCTCGACCTGCGCCGTGCGCTGCGCTTCACCCACCAGCCCGAAGACGACCAGCAGTGGCGCCGCGGCCGCGACACCCTGCGCTTCCACGAGGCGTTCCTGCTGCAGGCGGCACTCTTGCAGCAGCGCAACGCCTTGCGCGCCTCGCCGGCCGAGCCGCGCCTGCCGGGCGCCGAGCTCGCCGGCTTTGACGCCGAGCTGCCGTTCGCGCTCACGCCCGACCAGCAGACGGTCGGCGACGAGATCTTCCGCGACCTCGCCGCCGCCGTGCCCATGAACCGGCTCGTGCAGGGCGAGGTCGGTTCGGGCAAGACGCTCGTCGCCGTGCGCGCGATGCTCGCGGTCGCCGAGAACGGCGGCCAGAGCGCGCTGCTCGCCCCCACCGAGGTGCTCGCCGCCCAGCACTTCCGCTCGATCGTCGCCACCCTCGGCCCCGACCGCGCCGCGCGCCTGCGCCCCGTGCTGCTCACCGGGCAGCTGGGGGCGGCCGAGCGGCGCAAGACGCTGCTCGCGATCGCGAGCGGCCAATCGCGCGTCGTCGTCGGCACGCACGCCCTGCTCGGCGACAAGGTTCAGTTCGTCGACCTGGGGCTCGTCGTCGTCGACGAGCAGCACCGTTTCGGTGTCGAGCAGCGCGAGACGCTACGCCGCAAGGGTGCCGTGCCGCCGCACGTGCTGGTGCTCACGGCGACCCCGATTCCGCGCACGGTCGCGATGACCGTCTTTGGCGACCTTGACGTCTCGACGATCCGCACCCTGCCGGCGGGGCGCATCCCGATCGTGAGCCACGTCGTGCCGCTCGCCGACAAGCCCGGCTGGTGGCCGCGCGTCTGGCAGCGCCTCGGCGAAGAGCTCGAGGCGGGTCGCCAGGGCTTTGTCGTGGTGCCCGCGATCGATCCGACCACCGTCGAAGACGACCCGGATGCGCTCGCCGACGACGCGACGGAGCCGCCGGTCGTCGACCGCCCGCCCGGCACGATCGTCGAGCTGCTGCCGATCCTGCAGCAGGCGCCGCCGCTTGCGGGCCGCCGCATCGCCGCGCTCCACGGCCGGATGCCCGCGGAGGAAAAGGACGCCGTCATGCGGTCGTTTGCGGCCGGCGATATCGATGTACTCGTCGCGACGACCGTCATCGAGGTGGGCGTCGACGTGCCGAACGCGACGTTCATGGCCGTGATCGATGCCGACCGCTTCGGGGTCAGCCAGCTGCACCAGCTGCGCGGGCGCGTGGGGCGCGGCGCGCATCCGGGCCTCTGCCTTTTCGTCACGGCCGCCCTGCCCGAGACGACCGCCCGTGAGCGGGTCGACGCGGTCGCCGCGACGCTCGACGGATTCGAGCTCGCCCAGGTCGACCTCGAGCTGCGCCGCGAGGGCGATGTGCTCGGGGCAAACCAGTCGGGCGGCCGCTCAAGCCTGAAGCTTCTGCGGGTCGTGACCGATTCTGACGTGATCATCGACGCGCGCCAGGCGGCCGGGGCGATACTGGAGGCAGATCCGTCCCTCGACGAGCACCCCGCGCTCGCCGAGGCGCTGGCCCGCCGACTCGATGAGTCGGCCCGAGAGTTCATGGCGAAGAATTAGACGATGCGTGTCATCAGCTACAACCTGCGCAAGCACGCGGCGATCGGTGAGCTCGCCGACTTGATCGCCGAGCACGAGCCGAACCTGTTGTGCCTGCAAGAGATCGACACCGACCGAATTCCCAACGACTTGGGGCCCATGCACCTGGCCGACGCGACGCGCGGCAACAGGCTGGGGCTCGCCATCTACTACCACCACGAGCGGTTCGCGGCCCCCGAGACCAAGGCGTTCTCGCTGAAGCGGTCGCTGCACGACGTCATCGCGAAGCCCGCGCACGAGCGGCTGCTCGGCTCGCTGCTGTACGACCGCAAGCACGAGCGCGAGGTGGTGATCGGCTCCTTCCACGCAGCTCCCTTGACCGCGCTCAACTCGCTGCGCCGCACGCAGATTCACGCCGCGCACGAGGCGCTCGACTCGTTTGGCGCGCACCTGCCGACGCTGATGGTGGGCGACTTCAACTACCCGTGGTTCCAAGAGTTCTTATCGTCGACGGTGCAGCGCTCAGGCCACGAGGTCACCCTCGCCGACTCGCGCACCTACACGCGCTACAAGTTCTTCCGCGGCCACTTCGACTTCGCGACCTCGATCGGTATGTCGCTCACCACCGTGAAGGCTCTCCCGCAGGGGGTCAGTGACCACATGCCGATCCTCGTCAACGCCGAGTACGCCGAGCGCGTCGAGGCGGCGTAACGTCGATTCTGAGGATGCTCGCACCGGTTTCGTCACGAATAGGTAACGTCACCTCGCTAGGCTGAGGGGCATGAGCAGGATCGCCGTCGTTCCTGGGTCGTTTGACCCGATCACCCTGGGCCACCTCGATGTCATCGAGCGCGCGGCCAACATCTTCGACGAGATCCACGTCGTCGTCGTGCACAACCCCGGGAAGACCGCGATGCTGCCCATTGCACAGCGGGTCTCACTCATCGAGCAGGCCGTTGCCGATCGGGCCCTGCCGTCGACGATTCGTGTGACGGGCTGGAGCGTCGGGCTGCTCGTCGACTACTGCACCGAGGTCGGCGCACAGGTGCTCATCAAGGGCGTGCGCAGCCAGGTTGACGTCGCGTACGAAACTCCCATGGCGATCGTGAACCGCAACCTCGCGGGCGTCGAGACGGTGTTCATGCTGCCCGACCCCGCACACGCGCACGTGTCGAGCTCGCTCGTGCGCCAGGTTGCGAGCCTCGGCGGCGACGTTGCGCCGTACGTACCGCGTGCGGTCGCCGAGTTTTTGGAGCAGTCGCGTGAAGGCTGATACCCCCGGGGGTATAGTGGAGGTGTTCACTCGCCCACGAGGAGTCAGTCATGTGCCAGCAGATCACCTGCCGCAAGTGCGGCAAGGCCACCTGGACCGGGTGCGGCCAGCACGTCACCCAGGTGATGCGCGGCATCCCGCAGTCGCAGCGTTGCCAAGGCCACGAGAACGAGCCAGGCTTCTTCGCGCGACTCTTCAGCCGTAGGTAGTGAGGCCCGCGCGCTCGCACCATGGCGCCCGCGCCCGCTGGGGAGCGCGGAGCGGAGTTACGCGTCCACCCGCTAAGGCACGGCGATGCTCTCGGTGTCGGCTTTGTGCTTGCGCAGCGCGTGACCGCCGATGATGAGCGCGCAGGCGATGATGACGAGGTTCTTGACGATGTACTGCCCCTCAATCGTCAGCCCGAAAGGAATCACCGTGAAGGTGACCTCGGGCAGCAGCACCAGCGGCAGGAACGTGCCCGGCATCTGAGGAATCAGCATGAGCAGCGCCAGTCGGGTCGTCGGTGGGAAGAGGATCGCCAGCCCGATCGCGACCTCCCAGACGCCGAGCAGGGGAACGATGATCTCGGGCGTCAGGAAGTAGACGGTCGCCGCGACCAGGTCGTAGGCGGGGCTGAGGTCGCCCATGATCTTGAGCGCGCCGAACCAGATGAAGACGACGCCAATCGCGAGTCGGGCAAACTTCACCCCGAAGTTGTCCATCGTCCAGACGACGAAGCGGTCAAACAGTTCGATTCCTCGGGTGATGAGTGCGCGCATCCTGTGGGATTCTCCTAGCCTAACGACGACGATTCCGTGACCTCAGGCTAGGTTGCTCATCTGAGCAGAGCCACGGAAGCGCGGGTAAGCCCGCCCGAGCATGATAGCCCGGGCGGGCAGCGCACTCATCGCGGGGGTGCGCTCTGCGCGAGCGCGTGGTACTCGTACCGCGCGCTCTGACCGCTCGCGAGCACCGCGGCGAGCCGCAGGGCTCGGGTGCTCGTTGCCCGACGCGTGCTCGCGACGGTGCGCGGGCGCCTGCTCCACATCACGAGCCCGACGCCGATGGTGAGGGCGGCGCGGTCGATCAGGGTGAGCTGGCGACCGGCGCGGCTACGCGGGTGCCGAACGCTCGGGCGTATCGGTTCAGTTTCGGGCCGACGCGGCTGCGTCGACACCGGGGACGGGGTGTGGGTCGTGATGGTCACGAGGGGGTTCCTCACTGCGAGAAAGACGGGTGTTGCGGGGGAGCCGAGGCGCGGCTAAAGGCACACGCCATCGGCGCCGCGCGCGGAGGCGCGGCGATGATTCGCTGACGCGTCGGATGCGCGGGGCACCGAGCGAGGAATCGAGCTTCGTGAGCGTCGCCACCGGCAGATCGGGTGGCGAGAGCGCTACCCGCCTATGCGGTGAGGACGCCGACGAAGCCGGCGGTGAAACGGGTCTTTCCCGTGGTGGTGATAAACATGCGCGGCCTCCTTTCGGCGTGTGAGCGACCTAGACCGTAGCGCGCTCTCGACGCATCCCGCAAGAGGAATACGGCGATTCGTTCACGATTCGCGCCGAACGACCGAGCCGCAGAGCCCCGTGTGCGGCGCCGTCTCGTCGCATCCTCGACACGTCTGTGCGTCTGTGCCAGGGTCAAGGCCATGGAGTCAATCTCAGGGTTCACCGGCCTCGCCGTCGTCTTTCTTGTGCTCGGCCTGCTGTGGATCGTGCTGGTCGTGGTCGCGCTGCTGCAGATTGCTCGCTCGTCCGAGCTCAGCACCCCGATGAAGGTGCTCTGGGTCGTGATCGTGTTCTTCTTCCCGATCGTCGGAACCCTCGCGTGGTTCGTGCTGGGGCGCCGCATCGGCGACCCGTTCCGGCGCTGACCACGCCGATCCGCGCATCCGGCCACCGCTGAGACGGGATTTCCTCAGCTCGACACGCAGATCTCGGGCGTTTCGTCGCTTTCGCGTGGCAGAGTACGCAGAGTGAGCACGACGATGAGCGACACCACCACCCCGCACGACGCCGTGCGACCCATGACCCTCGATGAATTCCGCGAGGCGGGCGATGCCATCCGGCGGGCCATGAACGGGGTCATTGACGGCAAGCCCGATGCCGTCGACATCGCTCTGACCGTGCTGCTGGCCGAGGGGCACCTGCTCATCGAAGACGTGCCGGGCGTCGGCAAGACCGTGCTCGCCCGCGCGCTCGCGCGCTGCGTTGACGGCCGCGTCAGCCGCATCCAGTTCACCCCCGACCTGCTGCCCGCCGACATCACCGGCGTGAGCGTCTACCGCCAGCAGACGGGCACCTTCGAGTTCACCCCGGGGCCGGTTTTCGCCCACATCGTCATCGGCGATGAGATCAACCGGGCGAGCCCCAAGACCCAGTCGGCACTGCTCGAGTGCATGGAGGAGGGGCAGGTCACCGTCGACGGTCACACCCACCCCCTCGAGAAGCCGTTCCTCGTCGTCGCGACGCAGAACCCCATCGAGATGGAGGGCACCTACGCCCTGCCTGAGGCTCAGCGCGACCGCTTCATGGCGCGCATCTCGATCGGGTACCCGGCGATCGACGACGAGCAGCGCATGCTGCGCGACCGCGAGCGCACAAGCCCTCTCGATGACCTTCGCCCCGTGGTCGATGTCGCGGGGCTCGCCCGCATGATTCGCACCGTGCGCGAGGTGTACGTGAGCCCGGCGGTTGAGCGCTACGCCGTGCTGATCGCCGCGGCCACCCGCAACGACACAGCGTTGCGTCTCGGGGCGAGTCCGCGCTCAACGCTGCAGCTCGTGCGTGCAGCCCGCGCCCGCGCCGCCCTCGACGGGCGCGACTTCGTGGTCCCCGACGACATCGATGCGCTCGCGACGACCGTCTTGTCGCACCGGGTGATCCTGGTGCCGCGAGCGCAGCATCCGGACGGCCGCCCCGTCGGCCACGTCGACGAGGTGATCGAGCGCATCATCGCGACGACGCCGGTGCCGGTGCCGCAGGCTGACGGCTGAGCGGGCGTCGCGTTCCGTGCCCCGCCCCACCCTCCGTGGCGTGCTGTTCGTGCTCGTCGGTGCCGCCATCACGACCCTCGCCTATCTGCTCGAGCGCCCTGAGCTGCTCGCCGTCGGCGTGATCGCGATCGTCGCACCCTTAGTGGCGATCGTGTTCGTGGCCTCGTCGCGACCCCGGCTGCGCGTGGGGCGCCACCTCGACCCGGTCGTCGCGACCGTCGGTGAGCCGGTCACAGTGACCGTCACGGTGTCGGGCCGCGCGCGGGCCGCCGAGTGGATCGAGCGGGTTCCGATGCGGCCGGGATACGCGGGGCCGGGTCGGCTGCCCGACGTGCGTCGCACGCGCCCCGCCACCTTCAGCTACCGCTACTGGCCGGCCGAGCGCGGCGTGGTCACCGTCGGCTCGCTGCTGATCGAAGAGCGCGACCCCATCGGTCTGGCGGTGCGGGTCACCGACACCGTCGCCGAGGCCGCCCAGTTGATCGTGCCCGTGGTCGTGCCGCTCGCTGCCGGGCCCGTGCCCGACCCCTCGTCCGACGCCGGGCCGCGCACGAGCCGCTCGCGCGAACGAGCCGACGACGATGTCGTCACGCGCGAGTACCGCTCAGGCGACGCGCTGCGCCGCGTGCACTGGCGGGTGACGGCGCGCCACGGTGAGCTCATGGTGCGGCAAGACGAGCCGCAGGCCGGCCCGCGCGCCCGGCTGCTGATCGACACCGCTCGTGACGCGTACCGCGACATTGACATGCGGCCGCTCCGGCACGGCCCGCCCAGCGGTCCGTCGTTCGAGTGGGGCGTGCGCATGGCGGCGTCGGCCGCCGGCCACCTCGTCGAGCGCGGCTACGCCGTCGACCTGCGCACGTCGACGGTGCAGCCCGAGCAGCCTCCGCTCGGCGACGCCCCCGGCATTCCCGCGGCGCTCGCCGCGGTGCTGGGTGAGCTGGCGATGCTGCGGGCCTCGCCAAGCGACGGGTCCCCGTTGCCGCTGGATGCGCATCCGTCGGTTCCGATCGTCGCGCTCGCGTCGCAGCCCTCGGGCGCGACGATCGACTGGATGCTCGCCCAGCGCGCCCCCGGAACCGCCGCCTCGCTGCTGCTGGTCACCCCGCACGCCTCCGCCGAGTCGGCCGAGCTTCTCGCCACGGCCGAGGTGTTCACGCGCGCCGGGTGGAGGGTCGCCGTTGCTCACGCCGCCGACTCGGTGGACGCCGCCTGGCAGCGCCTCATCGACGGCTCGAGCGTCGGCCCGGACGCCACGGCGATCTTGCGCGGAGCGCGCGCGTGACCGCCCTCGCGCCCGAAATGCGCCCGTCAGCGACGTCGCGCGCCGGTCGCCCTCCGCGCTCGGCGCGGCCGGCCCCGACCGCGTGGTGGCTGAGCGTCGCGGTGCTCGTCGCCATCGGCGCGGCGCTCAGCAGCCTCAGCGTGCTGCTGGCCGAGGGCGGCTGGTACGGCCTCACGATGATCGTCTCGGCGATTGCGGTGGCGGCCTCCGCCGTCGTTCGCCGCGTCGTGCCGGTGTGGCGGGGCTTTTGGGCCCTGACGGCGGGGCTCGTCGCGCTGTTCGTGGCGGTGCTCGTGCGGTTTGCGCTCGACACGACCGTGCTGCTCGTGGTGCCGACCCCCGAAACCTTTGCCCGCTTTTCGGTGCTGATTCGTGACGGCGAGCTCTCAATCGTCGAGCAGGCGGTGCCGGCGATCGCCGATGAGGGCCTCAGGTTTCTGCTCGTCACGGGCGTCGGCCTGCTCGCGGTAATTGCCGACGCGGTCGTCGCCGGTACGCGCCGGCCGGCCCTGCTCGCGATTCCCCTGCTCGGGCTGTTCGCGATTCCGGTGATCGTCGTGCCGGGGGCGCTGCCGCTCGGCAGTGTGCTGGCGACGGCCGCCGCGTTCCTCGTTGTGCTCGCCCTGCACCGGCCAGCATCGAGCACGGGCGGGGCGGCGACGGCGCGTCTCGCGGCCGCCGTGGGCGCGGTGCTCGTTGCCGCCGTCGTGGTGCCCGGGCTCTTGCCGACCGCGGTCACCGGCGACACGCCCGCCGGCACCGGGCCGGCGAGCCTCGTCACCGGCGTCAACCCGGTCATCGAGCTCGGCGACGACCTGCGCCGCTCGAACCCCGTCGAGGCGCTGCGCTACTCGACCGACGCCGAGAGCGGCGTCTACCTCACGCTCTCGCACCTCGCGGTCTTCGAGGGGCAAGAGGTGCAGCCGCTCGACGACGCGCCGGGGGAGGAGCCCCTGTCGACCCTCGAGGGCCCGCTCTGGCTGCCCGACTCGGTCGAGACGCGAGAGCTGCGCACGCGCATCGAGGTGGCGTCGCTGCGCACCCAGTGGCTGCCGCTGCCGAGCGCCCCCACGACGGTCGCGGGTCTCGACGACGGCTGGATCGTCGACCCCGAGGGCGTGACCGTGCGCGCGGCCGCGGGCGTCAGCCGTGCCGACGTGTACACGGTCGTGAGCCTCGAGGCCGCGCCGACCACCGAGCAGTTGCGCGCGGCCACCGTGACGGAGGCCGAGTTGGCGGCGTACCGTCAGCTGCCCGACGCGCTCGACCCGAGCATCCAAGAGGCGGCGCTCGAGGCGACGGCCGAGGCGCGCACGCCGTACGAGCAGGCCCTCGCGCTGCAGCGCTTCTTCACGGGAGGGGCCTTCCAATACTCGGAGGACGCGCCCGTCGAGGGCGGCTACGACGGCACGGGCGCCGACATCGTCGCGCAGTTCTTGGTCGAGCGCAGCGGCTACTGCGTGCACTTCTCGAGCGCGATGGCCCTCATGGCGCGCACCCTCGACATTCCGTCGCGCATCGCGGTGGGCTTCCTGCCCGGCGTGCCGAACCCGCAGGCACCCGGCCAGTTCATCGTGAGCTCCGACAGCCTGCACGCCTGGCCCGAGCTGCATTTCGACGGGCTGGGCTGGGTGCGCTTCGAGCCGACTCCGAGCCTCGGCACGATTCCCGACTACGCGCTCGACGAGGTGCCGATCGGCGAAGACGCTCCTCTGCCGCCGGGCGAGGACGAGCCGCTACCCGACCCCGACACGCCCACCGAGAGCATCGACCCGGTCGACCCCGAGGTCACCGACCCCGGCGAAGAGATCACCGACGGCGACATTCCCGGACTCGTCGACGGCAGCGTTGACGGCGGAGACGACGCGACCGGCATCGCTGCCGTGCTCGCCGACCCCGTGATCCGCTCGACGCTGATTGTCGCGGCCCTCGTGATCGTTCTCGGCGGCCTGCTCGTCACGCCCGCCGTGTGGCGGGCCGTTCGGCGCAGGCGGCGGATGCACGCCCGCGATCCGCTGGACGCCTGGCGCGAGGTGCGCGACACCGCCCGCGACCTCGGCCTGCCCGCCGAGGCCACCCGCACGGTGCGCGAGCTCGCGGTGCGGTGGAGCGTCGACGTGGCCGTGCTGGCCCCGCTCGTGACGGCGCTCGAGGCTCGCGCGTACGACGATCCGCGACGCACCGTTGAGGCTCCGCCCATCGACGGCGTGTTGGCGGCCCTGCGGGCGGCGCGTCCGTGGTGGCGCCGGGTGCTCGCGGTCATGGCACCGCGGTCGCTTACCGACCGCGAGCCCGACGACGCCCGCGTCGCCCTGCCCGCGCTCGAGCGGCTTAGCGCTCCATAAGCGCGAGCCACGCCTCGGCGCGCCCGTCGAAGACACCCTCGCGTCGCGCCGCCAGCTCACGCACGCGGCGCGCGTCGGTGAGAGCCCGCGCCGCCACGGCGTTCGGGTAGTTCATCGCGCGGCGGTGATGCGAGAACTCGTCGACGTCGTCGATGTAGGGCGCGGGGCGCGGCGCGCGCACGATGACGTCGAGGTCCATATCGATGGCAGAAGCGCCAAAGGGTTCGAGCCGCAGCTCGGCCGCGATGTCGACGTACAGCCCGATGCGGGCGCCGTCGCGATCGGGAAAGAACGCGGGCATCCACTGCGCGCCCGGCATCAGCACCTTCACGTTCGGCCGGTAGGCGTGAAAGTCGGCGCCCGGCCGGCGGCTCACGGTGCCCTGCTGCTGCCCGAACCACACGCCCGTGTCGTCCTCGCCGAGCACGATGACGGGGTGCACCCAGTGCGGCGAGCCGTCCCACTTGCGCCAGCGCAGTTCGGCGGGGGAGCCGGGCTCAAGCGTCATGCCCGGAAGGCTAGCGATCGCCCCTCAGCGAACGCCCGGCGCGCTCGCTGACACTGTGAGACGTGACGAGTGCCGAGCTCTTTTCCCCCACCCGCGTCGCGGGCCTCCGCCGAGCCATGGACGCCGTGCCGCGCCTCGGCGCCGCCTACGCTCGCGACCGCAACCACGACAGGGGCCTCGGCGCCGAGACCACGGTCAGCGCGCTGTCGCCCTACGTGCGGCACCGGCTCATCACCGAGCGCGAGCTCGTCGCCGCCGTCATCGAGCGGCACGGCACGCGTGCCCCCGAGAAGTTCGTGCAGGAGGTGTTCTGGCGCACCTACTGGAAGGGCTGGCTCGAACTGCGGCCGGGGGTGTGGCGCGACTATAACGCCGACGTGACGCGCCTCATGGACGACGGCGAGCATCCGCTGCCGGTCGATGCCGGGGTGCGCGAGCGGTACCTCGCCGCGATCGAGGGGCGCACCGGCATCGACGGATTCGACGACTGGGCGCGCGAGCTCGTCGCCGACGGCTGGCTGCACAACCACGTGCGCATGTGGTTCGCGAGCATCTGGATCTTTACGCTGCGCCTGCCCTGGCAGCTCGGCGCCGACTTCTTCCTGCGGCACCTGCTCGACGGCGACCCCGCCTCGAACACGCTCAGCTGGCGGTGGGTCGCCGGCCTGCAGACCCGCGGCAAGACGTACCAGGCGAGCGCCGAGAACATCGCGCGCTACACCGACGGGCGCTACCGGCCCCGCGGCCTCGCAACCACGGCCGAGGCCCTCGACGGGCCGCCTCCGCCGCCCGCAAGCGCGGCCCCCGAGCCGCGGCCGGTGACCGCCGGGCGGGCACTGCTGCTGCTCGGCGAGGATGACCTGCACCCCGAATCGCTGCCCCTCGGTGGCGTCGAGGTGGTGGGGGTGGTGCGGCCGGAGCGGGGCGCGCCCCGCGGTCCCGGGGGTGCGGCGTCGGGTGTGCAGGCGTTCCAGCGTGGCGCGCTCGCCGACGCGGGTCAGCGCGCGAGCGAGCGATTCGGATGCGCGGAATCCGTGATCGAGGAGGTCACCGCATCCGCCCTCGTCGCCCTCGCGAACGAGCACGACGTCGACCGCATCGTGACCGCCTACGCGCCGGTCGGCTACGCCGCCGACGCGCTGGCGGCGGCGCGCGCGGAGGCCGCCGCACAGGGGGTCACGATCGAGACCACGCTGCGCGGGTGGGATGCCCGTGCCTGGCCCCACGCGACGCGCGGCTTCTTCCCGTTCAAGGAGCGCATCGCGGGCCTCGTGCGCGACGCTGGAATCGGGGCGTGACGGGGCGAAAAGTCGCGTCATAATGAGCGATAGCGGCGTCGGTGCCCACCGGCGCACTTCCCATCCCTCGCGTTCAAGGAACCGATAACCATGACCGACACGATGAACCGGTCAACCACTGCCCCCGCCCACTCCGAGCTCGACCCCGCCGATGGCGCGCGGGCCTACGAGCTCGACCGTCAGTACGTGTTCCACTCGTGGAGCGCGCAGGCCACGCTCGACCCGTTCGTGATCGCCGGCGGCTCCGGCAGCGAGGTGTGGGGCTACGACGGCGTGCGCTACCTCGACATCTCGAGCCAACTCGTCAACACCAACATCGGCCACTCGCACCCGAAGGTCGTCGCGGCCATTCAGAAGCAGGCGGCCGAGCTCGCCACGGTCGCTCCCGCGCACGCGAACCTCGCCCGCGGTGAGGCTGCGAAGCGCATCGTCGAGAAGGCGGGCCCGGGCTTTGCGAAGGTGTTCTTCACGAACGGCGGCGCTGACGCCATCGAGAACGCCATCCGCATGGCACGCCTGACGACGCGCAAGCACAAGGTCATCTCGACCTTCCGCAGCTACCACGGCAACACGGGCGCCTCGATCGCCGCGACCGGCGACTGGCGGCGCATGCCGAACGAGTACGCGTGGGGTCACCTGCGCGTGTTCGGGCCGTTCCTGTACCGAAGCGAGTTTCACTCCACGACCGAGGCGGAAGAGTGCGAGCGCGCCCTGCAGCACCTCGAGCGCACCATTCAGGCCGAAGGCCCCGACACGATCGCGGCGCTCGTGCTCGAGTCGGTGCCCGGCACCGCCGGTATCTTCGCGCCGCCCGCCGGGTACCTCGCCGGGGTGCGCGCAATTGCTGACAAGTACAACATCGTGTGGATCGCCGACGAGGTGATGGCCGGCTTCGGCCGCACCGGCGAATGGTTCGCCTGGCAGGGTCAGGGCGTCAACCCCGAGGGTGTCGTGCCTGACCTCATCGCGTTCGCGAAGGGTGTGAACTCGGGCTACGTGCCCGTCGGGGGCGTCGTGATCTCGCCGAAGATCGCTGCCGCGTTCGACGAGCGCGTCTTCCCCGGCGGCCTCACCTACTCGGGGCACCCGCTGGCCATGGCGTCGATCGTCGCGTCGATCGACGCGATGGAGGACGAGGGAATCGTCGCGAACGCCAAGATGATCGGCGAGCAGCACCTCGGCCCGGGCCTCCGTGCCCTCGCTGAGAAGCACGCGATGATCGGTGACGTGCGCGGCCTCGGCGTGTTCTGGGCGCTTGACCTCGTGACCGACCGGGCGACGCGCGAGCCGGTGGCAGCATCCGTCATCGGGGCTCTCAAGAAAGAGCTGATGGCCCGCCACGTGCTGCCGTTCGCCGCCGAGAACCGCATCCACGTGGTGCCGCCGTGCGTCGTGACGCCTGCTGAGGTCGAGCGAGCGCTCGTCGCACTCGATGAGGCGTTCACGGCGGTTACGCAGGGCTGATCAGGCGCCCTCCCAGTGTCGTCGGGGGTTACGCGGAGGCGACGCCGCCTAACCTGATCAGGCCGCGGCATCCACCGTTTGATCGGGGGTGGATGTCGCGGCGCTTACACTTAACGGTTATGCCCGCAGCCACCTCTCCCTACCTCGTTCTGGTGCGTGACCTCATGCACCGCCCCGGCGAGATGCGTGAGCGCACGCTCGATTTCGATGTGCCCGAGCAGCTGGGCGTCGGAGCGGCCTACGTCGCCGAGGGCACCGAGCTCGCCCTCGACCTGCGGCTCGAGGGCCTGCACGACGGCATCCTCGTCACCGGCGAGCTCGAGACGACCATGTCGGGGGAGTGCGTGCGCTGCCTCGAACCGGTCTCCCGGCCCCTCGAAGTCGAATTCCAGGAGCTTTTCGCGTATTCTCCTGAGGACGCTGTCGACTACACGGTTCACGATGATCACGTGGATTGTGAACCCGTAGTTCGGGACGCGGTTGTGCTTGCGCTTCCGTTCCAACCCGTGTGTCGCGATGACTGCCCCGGCCTCGACCCCGAGACCGGCGAGAAGTTGAGCGGCCACGCCGAACAGAAGCAACGTGAGGTCACCGACCCGCGGTGGGCCGCCCTGGAAGGATTCCGGGCGGGCGACACAGGCCCCGACACCGACTGACACCGGCACCCACACCAACCAGAGACTGAACCGCGTGCGCCCGCGCGCCGCGGCTGAGAGAGAAGAGAGACACCATGGCTGTTCCGAAGCGGAAGAAGTCGCGCGCCAACACCCACGCCCGCCGCTCGCAGTGGAAGGCCGAGGTCCCCACGCTCGTCAAGACCGTTGAGAACGGCAAGGTCGTCTACAGCCTCCCGCACCGCGCGAAGGTCGTTGAAGACTCGGCCGGCACCCCGCTGTTCCTCGAGTACAAGGGCCGCAAGGTCGCTGACGTCTGATCGGCGACGGGTAACCATCCGTGGCGGCGAGCGCTGAGGTCGGGCACACGCCCGACCGTTCGGCGCTCGTTCGCGCGCTTGGAGTCACGCTCGTTCCTGAGCTGCTCGAGCTCGCTCTAACCCACCGCTCGTGGGCGTACGAGCACGGCGGCGCGGCAAACAACGAGCGTCTCGAGTTTCTGGGCGACGCGATTCTCGGCCAGGCCGTGACGGTCATGCTCTACACGAGCTACCCCGACCTCGACGAGGGCGAGCTGGCGAAGCGCCGCGCGTCTCTCGTCTCGGCGGTGGCGCTCGCGGAGGTCGCGCGCTCGATCGGGCTCGGCGACCACCTCAAGCTCGGCAAGGGTGAAGAGCTCACCGGCGGCCGCGACAAGTCGTCGATTCTCGCCGACACCGTCGAGGCGATCATCGGCGCCGTCTACCTCGACCGCGGTGGTGACGACGCGACCGCGCTCGTGCTGCGCTTGATTGACCCGCTGCTCGCTGACCCCGCCCGCTTCGGGGCGGCGATGGACCCAAAGACCTCGCTGCAAGAGATGGTCGCCCGCCTCGGTCGCGGCGCCCCCGCGTACGAGGTCGTCGACGCCGGGCCCGACCACTCGAAGGTGTTCACCGCCACCGTCATCGTCGACGGTGAGGCCGTCTCCACGGGCACCGGCACCAGCAAGAAGCAGGCCGAGATGGCCGCCGCGCTGGAGGCGTGGACGGTGCTGTCGGCGCAGTCGGCGTAAGCCGCTTTTTCTGACGCGAGGCGAGCATCCGTGCCCGAATTACCCGAGGTTGAGGTCGTGCGTCACGGCCTCGCGCCCGCCGTCACCGGCGCGACGATCGAGCGCGTCGAGGTGCTCGACGAGCGCTCGCTGAAGCGCCACGACGGGCCCGCCGAAGACTTCATTGACCGGCTCACCGGGGCGCGCCTCGTCGCGCCCGTTCGGCGCGGCAAGTTCTTGTGGATGCCCGTGGCCGTCGGCGAGGGAGGCTTCGGCGACCCCGTCGAGGCCCTCGTCGTGCATCTCGGCATGAGCGGTCAGGTGTTGCTGCGCGACCGGGGTGCGGATGACGGGCCGCTGACGCGGATCCGCTTCGAGATCGTGCACCCCGAGCACGGCGAGTTGCTCGTTAACTTCGTCGACCAGCGCATCTTCGGGTCGATGGCACTTGACCCGTTGCAGGCGACGCCTGACGGGGCGGCCGGCGGGTTCGGTTCAGCGCTCGCGTTGGTGCCGGGCCAGGTCGCGCACATCGCGCGTGACCCGCTCGACCCGGCGTTCGACGACGCGGCGTTCATCGCGGCGCTGCGAAGGAGGCGCACCGGCATCAAGCGGGCGCTGCTCGACCAGACGCTGATCTCGGGCATCGGCAACATTTACGCCGACGAGGCGCTGTGGGCGGCGCGCCTGCACTACGACCGGCCGACGGCGACGCTGCCCGTCGCTCGGGTGCGCGAGCTGCTGACCGAGGTGCGAATCGTCTTGGCGCGGGCGCTCGAGGAGGGCGGCACCTCATTCGACGCGCAGTACGTCAACGTGAACGGGGCGAGCGGGTACTTCAGCCACTCGCTGCGCGCCTACGGGCAGCAGGGCAAGGGGTGCTCGCGGTGCGGTGGTCTGATCGTGCGCGAGCAGTTCATGAACCGCGGCTCGCACTTCTGCCCCCGCTGCCAGCCGCGCCCCCGTCGCCGCGCGGCCTGAGGCGCGCAGCCTGAGTCGCGCTGCCTGAGTCGTCCTGCCCGAATAGTCCTGGCCGAGTCGCGCCGCCGCGGTCGACCAGCCCCGCCCGCCCCGCTATGCCTGTGCCTCATGTCACGCTCGTGCAACGCGCGAGACTCACCGCTCCGGACGAGACCGCCCAAACCCGCCTCGAAACGTCAGTAGTGGGGCACTCCACGCGGAGACACCCCCACAACTGACGTTTCGCCGCACTTTGTGCCTCCGGTGGATCGCCGTGAACAGCCGCGAGGGGTCCACCCGCCCGCCACCTTCCACAACCGCGGGATCGTGACAGCGATTCTGCTTCCCGCTGTTGTGGAAGCAGGCCACCGCGTGCAAGCGCTCTCGGCGCCGACGAGCGGCGGCCACCGCACGACGCGCCTTACACCTCGCCCACCACGTCCTTCCTCCACGCCCCCTCGTACACGAACGGCTCGAAGCCCAGGGCCTCGTTGACGCTCAGCATGTGGCGGTTTTCTTCGGCGTTGTAGGTGACGATGCGCGGATGCCCAGGGCGCGCATCCTGCACGTACGCGATGTTGGCGACCTTCAGCAGCATCCCCAGCCGGTGCCCGCGGTGCTCGCGCACGACGATCGTGTCGTCCTGGTCGATCGGGCGCGACATGTCATCGGGCGCGATCAGGGTCGTGAACCCCGCCAGCCGGCCCGAGGGCACGTGCTCGACGACCGTCGTGAACTCGGTCGAGGGGCCCTCGGCGGTGATCGTCTCGTCGGCGATGAGCCGCTCGACCGTCCAGACGTCCTCCTCCTCTTCGAGCCCCGCCGACGGAGCGTCGGTGCTCATGCGAGTGATCAGCTGCGCCATGTCCTCGCGCCAGTGAACGGGCGTCATCCCCGTCCACGAATGGATGCGGTACTCGCCCTCCGAGGCGCGCTCCGCATCCGCCCGCATCGCGTCGATGACCTCGCGCGCGACGGGGAGCGGCAGGCGGCTGCCGCGCTCGACCTGCTCGAGCCGGTAGCCCATGCGCTGCAACAGCCGCGTCTCAGCCGTGTCGGCGGCGACGTCGCCGAAGCCGGTGGGTGCCGCGAGCCGCGGCCCGCCGACCTTCCAGCACGGCGCGTAGACGATGAACTTCGTCGCCCCCACCTCGCGGCCGAGCACCTCCGCTCGGGCAGCGAGCTCGGCGCCGATGCCGCGCCCCCGCGCCTCCGGCACCACCTCGACGTGCAGCCAGGCCGTGTCTGACGTGTCACCCGCGCGGTATTCGGTGATGGCGCGCGCGACGGGGCGTCCGTCGAGGCGCGCGAGCAGCATCCGTTTCGGTTCGTGTTCCTGCTTGCGCCAGACCGGCAGCATCTCGTCGGCGGGGCGCACCTCGTCGGCGCTGCCCGAGTCGTGCGCCCAGACGGTGCTGCGCACCTCGACGCACGCGAGGAAGTCGGCGGCGTTGTCGGCGTCGACGCTGTCCGGAATCTCGACCTCGGTGATCGATAGGCCCTGCATGGTGGCTCCGTTCTGCGGGTCGCCGTTGCGCGGCCAGCCCGCCAGACTACTGACCGGCCAGCCGGTACGGTAGGCCTGTCCCGCTGTCGTTTCCGAACCGTAAGGCGTCGCCCGTGCACCTGAAGTCCTTGACCATCAAGGGGTTCAAGTCGTTCGCGCAACCGACCACCTTCCACTTCGAGCCGGGCGTCACCTGCATCGTCGGGCCGAACGGCTCGGGCAAGTCGAACGTCGTCGACGCCCTCGCCTGGGTCATGGGCGAGCAGGGGGCGAAGACCCTGCGCGGCGGCAAGATGGAGGACGTCATCTTCGCCGGCACCGCCACCCGCGGCCCGCTCGGCCGCGCCGAGGTGCGCCTCACGATCGACAACTCCGATGGGATGCTGCCCATCGAGTACTCGGAGGTCACGATCTCGCGCACGCTGTTCCGCAACGGCGGCAGCGAGTACGCGATCAACGGCGCCGCCTGCCGCCTGCTCGACGTGCAAGAACTCTTGAGCGACTCGGGGCTCGGCCGCGAGATGCACGTCATCGTCGGCCAGGGCCAGCTCGACAAGGTGCTGCACGCGAGCCCCGAAGAACGCCGCGGCTTCATCGAAGAGGCCGCCGGAATCTTGAAGCACCGCCGCCGCAAAGAGAAGACCGTGCGCAAGCTCGAGGCGATGCAGACGAACCTGACCCGCCTGAACGACCTGGCGGGCGAGATTCGCCGCCAGCTCACCCCGCTCGGGCGCCAGGCCGAGATCGCGCGCGAGGCGCAGACCATCGCTGCGATTGTGCGGGATGCGCGTGCCCGGCTTCTCGCCGACGAGGTCGTTACGCTGCGCCGCGCCCTGCACGAGCACCAGCGCACCGAGGCCGAGCGCACGAGCGAGCGCATCGTGGTGCAAGAGCAGCTCGACCAGGCGCGCCTGCGCGTGCAGCGCATCGAGTCGCAGATGGTGGGCGACGCCGTCGACGAGGCGCGCGCCGTCGCCTTCGGGCTCGAGCAGGTGCAAGAGCGGCTGCGCTCGCTGTCGTCGCTCGCCCAGCAGAAGCTCACGCTGCTCAGCCAGCAGGCCCAGGCGCCCGGCGCGCAAACGACCGTGACCCAGGGCCAGATCGACGAGGCGCTCGCCGAAGCCGAGGAGCTGGCCGCGGGTGTCGGCGAGGCTGAGCGCCGCGTCGGCGAGGCCGCCGCCCGCACCGCGACCGCCCGTGCCGCCCTCGACTCGCTCGACGAGGAGATCGCTGCCCAGTCGGCGCTCGTCTCGCAGCACGACCTTGAACTGCAGGGCCTGTCGGGCCGCGTCGACGTGGCCCGCTCGACCCTCGCCGCCGCCCGCGGCGAGCTGCTGCGCCAGCAGAACGCCCTCGAGCAGGCCGAGGCGCGCGTCGCCCAGACCCGCGCCGACCTCGCAGCCCTGCCCGAGCTTGAGCAGGCCGAGGGCGCCGACGCTGAACTCGACGAGGCGCTCGCCACGGCCGACGCCCGCGTCGCCGAGCTGACCGCCCGCATCGATGCCGAGCGCGAGCAGCTGCACACACTCGAGCGCGAGCGCGACGCCCTCGCCGCTCGCGTCAGCGCCCTCTCGCAGGCGGTCGACACGGGTGACGGCGCGGCGGGGCTCGCCGGCACCGATGGCGTGCGTGGACTCGTCAGCGACCACCTGCAGGTCACCCCCGGTTACGAGGCGGCCATCGCGGCCGCGCTCGGCACCCTCGCCGACGCCGTGCTCGCCGACGACCTCGACGCCGGGCTCGAAGCGCTGCGCCGCGTGCGCGACGACCAGGGCGGCCGCGTCGAGGTGGTGCTCGCCGACCTCATCACGCCGTTCGATCCGACGAGTGGGCTGCAGTCGACCGGCGGCCTCGTGCGCGCATCAGGTGTCGTCACGGCCCCCGACGGCGTGCTGTCGCTGCTCGCCCACACACTCATTGCTGACGACCTCGAGGCCGCTCGCGCCGCCTGGCCCACCGTCGAGCGGCTCGGAGCCGTGACCAGCGTCACCGTTGTCACGCGCGACGGCGAGGTGCTGTCGCGCGCCGTGCTGCGCGGCGGCTCCGGAGCGGGCCGCAGCCGCCTCGAGTTGGCGGCCGAGCGCGACACCGCATCCAGCGCCCTCGACGACGTCTCGACCGAGATCGAGCGCGCCCGCGGCGTGCTCGACGACTCGCGTCACGAACTCCTCTCGGCGAAGGAAGACGCCACTGCGGCCCTCGCCGCCGTGCGCGATCAGGATGCGCAACGCGCGGCCCGCAGTGAACAGCTGTCCCGTGCGCGCACGCAGGCGGAGGCCGCCGAGGCCGAGGCCGAGCGCCTCGCCGCCGGCGTGGGCCGAGCCGAGGAGAGCGTGCGCGAAGCCGAGGCCGCCGCGGCCGCCGCCCAGCAGGCCCTCGACGAGTTCTCGTCGCGCCCCCGACCGATGCTCGATGCGAGCGCCCGCGACGGCCTCGTCGCCGAACTCGACGCCGTTCGGGCGGCCGAGGTCGAGCACCGCATCGCCCTCGAGACCGCCCGCGAGCGGGTGCGTGCCGCACGTGACAGTGCCGAGCAGCTGCGCCGACGCCGCGAGGCCGAGCGCGCCGCCGCCGAAGAGGCCGCGCGTCGCGCCGTGCTGCGCCAGCGCCAGGTTGATGCCGCGCGTCGCGTCGCCGCGGCCCTGCCCGCTGTGCTCGCCGCCGCCGACCGCTCGGTTGCCGAAGCCCGCGTTGCGCTGCACGCCCGCGAGGCCGAGCGTTCTCAGCAGAACGACGAGCTCAGCGAGCTGCGCCGCACCGAGGCGGGGCTGCGCGAGCGCCTGTCGGGCATCACCGAGGGCGTGCACGGCCTCGAGTTGCAGATCTACGAGAAGAAGCTGCACCTCTCGCAGCTGCTCGAGCGCGCCGGTGACGAACTCGGTCTCGTCGAAGACGTGCTCGTCGCCGAGTACGGGCCCGAGGTGCCGGTGCCCGACGACGACGCCTTGACGAGCACCGCGCAGGCGGTGGCGGACGCGATTGCCGCGGAGGCCGCGGCCCGCATCGACCCCGATGACCCGTTTGCCGAGAACGAGCCCGAGTCGGCCGATGACGGCGACGACGAGAACGCGGCCGACGCCGACAACGCAGCCGCCGAGCGGCGCGTGGCCGAACTCGTGGCGAGCCAGGCGGCGTCCACCATTCAGGAAGACGGCGCCGATTCGGCAAGCGGTCACGACGCCAACGATTCGCATCCTGAATTGCGAACGCCGACCGCCGGCAAACCGTTCGTGCGCGAAGAGCAGCAGGCGCGCCTCGCCCGCGCCGAGCGTAAGCTCGGGCAGCTGGGCCGGGTCAATCCGCTCGCGCTCGAAGAGTTTGCCGCCCTCGAGCAGCGCCACAAGTTCCTGACCGAGCAGCTCACCGACCTCGCGAACACGCGCCGCGACCTGCTGTCGATCATCGACGAGCTCGACAAGACGATGCAGCACATCTTCGCCGAGGCGTTCGCCGACACCCAGAGGGCGTTCGACCAGGTGTTCCCGATCCTGTTCCCGGGGGGCTCGGGCAGCCTCATGCTGACCGACCCCGAGAGCATGCTCACCACGGGCATCGAGGTCGCGGTGAAGCCCGCCGGCAAGAAGATCGAGCGGCTGAGTCTGCTCTCCGGTGGCGAGCGGTCGCTGGCGGCCGTCGCGCTGCTGATCGCGATCTTCAAGGCCCGGCCGAGCCCGTTCTACATCATGGATGAGGTCGAGGCCGCGCTCGACGACGCGAACCTCGGCCGCCTGCTGACGATCTTCCGCGACCTGCGCGAAAGCTCGCAGCTCATCGTCATCACCCACCAGAAGCGCACGATGGAGATCGCCGACGCCCTCTACGGCGTCAGCATGCGCCAGGACGGCGTCAGCGCGGTCGTCGGCCAGCGCGTCGCCGACCCCGAGGCCGAGCCCGCCGCGAGCTGATCGCGTCCGTGGGCGCTTGCTCTACTGGAAGACGGTCGGCAGCGCGGGCTCGCCGGCGCTGAGGCGCAGCGCGTCGGCGGGCAGCTCGCCGACGGCTGCGGCGTGGTGGGCGCGCGCGAGGCGTACGCCGTCCGCGCCGCGGTAGCGCGCATCCATCTCGCCGTTCGTGACGTAGGCGACCGTCAGATCGCGGATGCTCGCCCCGGCATCGCGCAGCTCGTCGCGGTCGGCGGGCCCGTCGGGGATGCCGTCGTGCGTCTCGTCGACGATGACGAGTTCGGCGCGGGCGACGCCGTCGGCGCCGATGAGGCGGCGGCCGCGCTTGGCGGCGCCGCGCGACGCCTTGCCGCTCGAGGCCTTCGCGACGGGGCGCCACGAGCCGTCGCCCTCCTCGACCGCGACGAGCTTGTAGACGAAGTTCGCGGTGGGGGCGCCGGAGCCGGTGACGAGGGCGGTGCCGACGCCGAACGCGTCGACGGGGGTGCCACGCAGGGCGGCGATCGTGTATTCGTCGAGGTCGTTGGTGACGGTGATGCGAGTGTTCGTGGCGCCAAGGCTGTCGAGCTGTGCGCGCACCTGGCGCACGAGCTGAGGCAGGTCGCCCGAGTCGAGGCGCACAGCTCCGAGGTCGGGGCCAGCGACGCGCACCGCGGTCTCGACTCCGCGCTCGACGTCGTACGTGTCGACGAGCAGGGTCGTGCCGGGGCCGAGGGCGGCCACCTGCGCACGGAACGCCTCCTCCTCGCTGTCATGCAGCAGGGTGAACGAGTGCGCCGCCGTGCCCATCGTCGGCACGCCCCACTGCTCGCCTGCGGCGAGGTTCGAGGTGGCGCCGAATCCGGCGATGTGGGCGGCGCGGGCTGAGGCGATGGCGGCCTCCTCGTGGGTACGGCGCGAGCCCATCTCGCTGAGTGGCCGGCCGTCGGCGGCGGCCACCATGCGGGCGGCGGCCCCGGCGATTGCGCTGTCGTGGTTGAGCACGCTGAGCGCGAGGGTCTCGAGGGCGACGGCCTCGGCGAAGGTGCCGGTGACGCTCAGCACGGGGGAGTTTGGGAAGAACAGCTCGCCCTCGGCGTAGCCCTCGATCGAGCCCGAAAACGTGGTGTCGTGCAGCTTCTCGAGGGTCGCGGGGTTGACGACGCCCTCGCGGGCCAGCCATTCGACGGTCGCGCCGTCGAAGCGGAAGTCGGCGACAGCATCCATCAATCGACCGGTGCCGGCGACGACGCCGAAGCGGCGGCCGGCGGGAAGACGGCGGGCGAATACCTCGAAGCGGCAGCGCCGCTTGGCGCGCCCCGACGCGAGGGCCGCCTCGATCATGGTCAGCTCGTACCGGTCGGTTCTCAGGGCCGTCGTCACGCGGCCAGACTACGCTCGCGCCATGATCGACCGGCAGACCTGTCCCGGCGGGGTGACCGCGTGACCGCGCCGACCCGCTGGCTGACGAGCGAGCAGCTCGGCCCGCACTTCGACGACGGCGGCGAGATCGCGCTCGTCGAGGTGCTCGAGCAGTATCGGCGCCGGCCCGTGCACCGGCAGAAGGCGCACCTGCACCTGAGCGCGCTGCGGCACCGCGCGGCCGAGCTCGGCGACCGGGCACGCGTCATCACCGGCCCGACTCACCGCGAGGCGTTGGAGGGTGCCGGGCTGACCGGCGACCGTCTCGAGACGGTCGGGGCGATCAGCTGGGGCATGCGAAAGCTCGTCGAGGAGCTCGGCGGCACCATGCTCGAGCCCCGCGGATTCGTCACCGAGCGCGCCGTGTTCGACGACTGGGCGGCAGGCAAGAAGCCGTCACAGCTCGTCATGGACCGCTTCTACCGCGAGGTGCGCGAGCGCACCGGCCTGCTCATGGAGGGCGGCCAGCCCGTCGGCGGCCAGTTCAGCTTCGACGCCGCCAACCGCGAGCGCCCGCCGAAGGGCGCGGTCAGCCTCGGCTTGCCCGACCCGTGGCGCCCCACCGAGGACGACATCGATCGGGCCGTGCGCGAGGATCTCGACCGCCTTGCCGCCGACGGCGCGCCATTCATTGGCGTGGATGCGCCACGCAGGTTCGCGGCGACGCGGGAGGAGGCGCTCGCCGCGCTCGACGACTTTGTCGAGACGCGCCTGAATGACTTCGGCCCCTATGAAGACGCAATGCTGCGCGGCGACGCGATCATGGCCCACACCCGCCTCAGCGTGCCCATCAACCTGGGGCTATTGCGTCCGCTCGAGGTCGTCGAGCGGGTCGTCGCCGAGTACGAGGCGGGCCGCGCGCCGCTGAACAGCGTCGAGGGTCTCGTGCGCCAGCTCATCGGCTGGCGCGACTGGGTCTGGCACCTCTACTGGCACCTCGGCCCCGACTACACGACGAGCAACAATTTTCTGGATGCTCGCACGCCGGTTCCCGAGAATTGGTGGGGGCCGGACCCCTCCACGGTCGCCGCGGCCTGCCTCTCGGACGCCCTCGAGCAGATCGCGCAGACCGGCTGGACGCACCACATCCTGCGCCTCATGGTGCTCGGAAACCACGCCCTGCAGCGCGGCTACGACCCGGCGGAGCTCACCGCGTGGTTCCGCGATGCCTTCGTCGACGGGACCGCCTGGGTGATGCCGGCGAACGTGGTCGGCATGAGCCAGTTCGCCGACGGGGGAGTCGTCGCGACGAAGCCGTACGCGAGTGGCGGCGCGTATATCCAGAAGATGAGCGACTACTGCGGCTCGTGCCGCTTCGACCCGAAGAAGCGCCTCGGAGACGACGCGTGCCCGTTCACCGCCGGGTACTGGGCGTTCCTTGACCGGGTCGAGCCGCGCATCCGCGGAAACCACCGCATGGCGCAGCCCCTCGCGGGCCTGCGCCGACTCGCCGACCGCGAACAGGTGGTGGCGCAGGAGCGCGCCCGCGACGCGTACTGAGCGTGTGCGACAGAAGCGGCCTGTCTAGGCGGGCCGATCTGTCCAGCCTGTCCAGGCTGCCTTCCCTTCCACCCATTCACACCTCCCATCCCCTCCACTCTTTCCGCTCCTTTCGCCCTCTTCGCCCCCTCCAGCGCGCAAAACCCGCCGCAGACGACCAACGCTTCGGGCGAATGTGCCCCTCGCAGCACATTGCGCACCTCCCCGCACGTAACCGGTCCGACGGATCGATCGGCCGCTCCACCTGGTGCCAGAAACCACGCTGAACGGTCAGTCGTGGGGCCTTCGACTCTGAGATGCCCCCACAACTGACGAACCGGCGAGTTTCGATACATCCGTGCCGCGATGATCGGCGGCGATTGCTCCAGCGCACAACCACGCATTCCTGTGTGCCGTGAGAGGCACATACGCCAAACGCATCACTCTTCTTGCGCGCTGACGGACGTGAATCGCATCTTGCGGCGATGAATTCGGATGCTCGCTCGCCACGACGCGCACCTCGCCTCCATGCGCTCCCGCGCCCGGCAGCGCCCGCCCGCGCCCGCGCGCCTCACCCCGCTCACCCCGCTCACCCCGGCCCACCGCACCCGCCTAGACTTGCGCGGGTGAGTAACGCGCCGATCGGAGTCTTCGATTCCGGCGTCGGCGGCCTCACCGTGGCCCGCGCGATCATCGACCAGCTGCCGGGCGAGCAGATCGTCTACCTTGGCGACACGGCGAACGGTCCCTACGGCCCGCGCCCGATCGCCCAGGTGCGCGAGCACGCCCTCGCCGTGCTCGACGAGCTCGTCGACCAGGGCGTCAAACTGCTCGTGATCGCCTGCAATACGGCAAGTGCCGCCATGTTTCGGGATGCCCGCGAGCGTTTCGAACAGGGCCACGGCATCCCCGTCGTCGAAGTCATCCAGCCCGCCGTGCGCGCCGCCGTGCGCCGCACGCGCACGAAGCGCATCGGCGTGATCGGCACCGAAGGAACGATCCGATCCGGGGCGTACAGCGACGCGTTCGTGGCCGACCCGAGCATCCAGTTGACGACGGCCGCCGCCCCGCGCTTCGTCGAATTCGTCGAAGCCGGCATCACGACCGGCCCCGAAGTGTTGGCGCTCGCCGAGCAGTACCTGGCGCCGCTGAAGGCCGCCGACATCGACACGCTCGTGCTCGGCTGCACCCACTACCCCCTGCTCGCCGGAGCGATCCAGTACGTCGTCGGCCCCGAGGTCTCGCTCGTCTCGAGCGCCGAAGAGACCGCCTACGACGTCTACCGCCGCCTCGTCGCGCACGGCATCGAGGCGACCCGAACGGATGCTCCCGCTCACGTCTTCGAGGCAACCGGCGCCGACACCGAACGGTTCCGCGAGCTCGCCCGACGCTTCATCGGCCCCGCCGTCACGCGCGTCGACCCCTTCCCGACCGGCACGATCCCCCTTCCGAAAGGCCCCACCTCATGAACGCCACCATCGCCGAGTCCTCTGGCCTGCGCGCCGACGGGCGCACCGCCGACCAGCTGCGCCCCGTCACCATCGAGCGCGGCTGGAGCGCCCAGGCCGAGGGCAGCGCGCTCATCAGCTTCGGCGGCACCAAGGTGCTGTGCACGGCGAGCTTCACGAACGGCGTGCCCCGCTGGCTCATGGGCAAGGGCTCGGGGTGGGTCACCGCCGAGTACGGCATGCTGCCCCGCTCGACCAACGAGCGCATGGACCGCGAGAGCGTGAAGGGCCGCGTCGGCGGCCGCACGCACGAGATCTCGCGCCTCATCGGCCGGAGCCTCCGCGCCGTCGTGGACACGAAAGCGCTCGGCGAGAACACGATCAAGATCGACTGCGACGTGCTGCAGGCCGACGGCGGCACCCGCACGGCCGCCATCACCGGAGCCTTCGTCGCGCTCGCCGACGCCGTCGAGTGGGGCCGCGACAAGGGCTTCATCGCGCGCCGCGCCGCCGCCCTCACCGGCACCGTCGCAGCGGTCAGCGTCGGCATCATCGACGGCACCCCGATGCTCGACCTCGCCTACGTCGAAGACGTGAAGGCCGAGACCGACATGAACGTCGTCACCACCGGCGACGGCCGCTTCGTCGAGGTGCAGGGTACCGCCGAGGGTGCGCCCTTCGACCGCGACGAGCTCAACGCCCTGCTCGACCTCGCGGTCGGCGGCACGACCGAACTGACCCGCCTGCAGCGCGAGATTCTCGGCCGCTGATGCGCGCCGTCGTCGCCACCCACAATGCCCACAAGGTCGCCGAGTTGCAGCGCATCCTCGGTGCCGCCCTGCCGGGCCTCGAACTGGTCGCCTACGACGGGCCGAGCCCGGTCGAAGACGGTGACAGCTTCGCCGCGAACGCGCTCATCAAGGCGCGCGCGGCCGCCGAGCACACGGGGCTCATCGCGATCGCCGACGACAGCGGCATTAGCGTCGACGCGCTCGGCGGGGCGCCGGGCATCGACTCGGCGCATTACTCAGGCGCACGCGACGACGTCGCGAACGTTGAGCACCTGCTGACGAATCTCGCCGACGTGCCCGTCGACGAGCGCACCGCGCAGTTCAGCTGCGCGGCCGCCCTCGTCGACCCAGCCCGCTCTGACGACACCCGCGAGCACGTCGAGCTCGGCATCTGGCCGGGCCGTGTCGCGCTCGAAGCGGCCGGCGGGGGAGGCTTCGGCTACGACCCCGTGTTCATCCCCGAGGGGCTCGAGGTCACGAGCGCCGAGATCAGTGCCGACGAGAAGAACGCCATCAGCCACCGTGCCCGCGCCTTCGCGGCCCTCGCCGCCGTCATGCGCGAGCGCTATGGCGCCTGAGCGAGGGCGCGAGAGAACCCATGTCTGACACGGTCGCCAGCAGCGTCGCCACCACCGTCGCCGACGATTACCTGAAGACGATCTGCCAGCACACCGAGTGGCAGCCCGAGCCCATCACGCCGAGCCAGCTCGCGGTCGCCCTCGCGCTCGCCCCGTCGAGCGTCACCGAGATGGTGAAGAAGCTCGCCGCCGCAGGGCTTGTCGACCACCGGCCCTACGGCGCGATCACGCTGACGGATGCGGGTCGCACCCGCGCCCTCGCCATGCTGCGCCGGCATCGCCTCATCGAAACGTGGCTCGTCGAACGCCACGACTACGGCTGGGATGAGGTGCACGACGAGGCCGAGGTCCTCGAGCACGCCCTCAGCGACCGCCTGCTCGACCGCATCGACGCAGAACTCGGGCACCCGACGCGCGACCCGCACGGCGACCTGATTCCCCGAAAAGACGGCACGATCATCCGCCCCGATGCGGTGCGCCTCGACGCCGCCGCGGCCGGAACGGCCGGGGCGGTCGTGCGCATCAGCGACCGCGACCCCGAGGTGCTGCGCGAGATCGACGCGCTGGAGATCACGCTAGATGAACGCGTCCGGGTTGCCGAGTCACCGAGCGATTCCGACGCGGTCGCTCTCCAGCGCGCGTCAGGCCGCACGATCGTCGTCGACGCGTCGGTCGCCCGCGCGATCTGGCTCGCGGTCTAACGGCTAGAGCGCCTCGCGCCGCGCACGGGAGTCGTGCTCCGGCTCAGCGTCGGGTGTCGGGTCGCTGACGACGTCGTCCGACATGAGGCGGCGTGCGACGAGCATCCGCTCGAGCGCGATCAGCGCAAGGATCACGACGGCGCCGATCACTGCGAGGCCGATCATCAGTGGCCAGTTCGACTCGGCCGGCAGCACCGAGCCGTCGTCTTCCTGCCACGGCCACAGGGCCCGCAGCGAGCCGGCCATGAGGCCCGTAATGACGATGAGTGTGATGCGGCGCTTCTTCGCCAGCAGCCACTGCAGGCCCGACACGAACACGCCGAGGCCGAGAATCGCGCCCAGGATGAACGTGCCCAGGTACGCAAAATCGCGATCGTTGACGGCGGCGAGCGTCGGCGCGTACATGCCGACGGTGAGCAACAGGTACGAGCCCGAGACACCGGGCAGCACGAGCGCGCAGACAGCGACGGCTGCCGAGATCAGAATCACGAAGAAGGTGGGATCTTGATCGGCGGCGCGTGGCAGGTCGGTGAGCACGAACGCCGCGGCGGCGCCGGCAGCCGCGATCAGGTATTCGTAGGCCTTCCAGCGGGTGCCGATCATGCGGATCGGCACGATGAGCGAGGCGATGATCAGGCCGAAGAAGACCGCGCGGGTCTCGGTCGGATGCTCCTCCAACAGGGGAGCAATCAGGGCGGCTCCGATGAGAATTGCGGCGAGCATCCCGATCCCGATCGGAAGAACGGCTGCCCAGTGCACGCTGCGGAAGTGCGCGCGAGCGGCGGCGAGCCCGCGCCCGCGCAGTCCGTCGGTGACGGTCCGGGCGACGCCACGGGCGAGGTGGCCGGCCCCGTCAATCAGGGTGTCGTAGACGCCGACGATGAGGGCGACCGTGCCACCCGAGATGCCGGGCACGATTTCGGCGAACCCGATCAGTGATCCACGGGCCGCGTCGAGGGCGGTGCGCGCCACGGCGCGGGGGGCAGAGCTCACAGCAGGCGGTTCTCTTTCTCGTGTTTTCCGTCGTGCGGCCCGATGCCGTACGTCGGTCGACCCTCGGCGGGCTCGGTCGCCTCGTGGCGGCCGTCGTGCTCAGGCTCGTCGACCCAGATCTCGACCGGTTCGCTCGCGCGACCCTCGGCCTCGAGCTTGTCTTCGAGCTTCTGCTGACGGCGCTCGTGCCACCAGTGGTAGGCGATGCCGATGATTACGATGCCGACGATGACGAGCAGCACGATGTCGATGTAGTTGATGACCCAGTCGGCGACGCCCGGAATCTGCGCGATGCCGAAGCCGAGCAGCGGCAGGCCGGTGCCCCAGAGGACGGCCCCGAGCGTGTCGAAGAAGAAGAAGCGGCGGTAGGGCATCTTGCCGACGCCCGCGGCGACGGGGGCGATGGTGCGCACGACGGCGATGAAGCGGGCGATCGTGATGGCGAAGCCGCCGTAGCGCAGGAAGAACGCCTCGGTGCGGGCGACGCTCTTCTTCGAGAAGAAGCCAGCCTGCTTGCGGTTGAAGATCGGTGGCCCGACCTTGCGCCCGATGAGATACCCGAGGTTGTCGCCGCCCATGGTGGCCAGCGTGATCGCGAGGCAGACGAGCCAGATGGGCTGCGGAATCACCTCGGTGAACGTCAGTACGCCGGTCAGAATCAGCAGCGTGTCGCCGGGCAACAGGAACCCGATCAAGAGCCCGGTCTCGATGAAGACGATGCCGCAGACGACGATGAGCGCCCAGGGGCCAGCGTCACGAATGATCGACTCGACGTCGAATAGCCCAATATCCATGGGCAGCATGGCGGCTCCTGCGGTGCGGGGGAGGGTCTAGCGTATCGCCGCGCACCTTTGGTGCCTATCCGAGTTCTTTATCGTTCACCCACCGTTACCGCGCGGGCGTCGTTCGGCCGCTCGCTAGGGTGGGGGCGACCGCCGGAAGGACCCCGCGCCCATGCTCGCTCTGCTCGCCGCGTTGCCGGTGCTCGCGGTGCTCGTGCTCATGACGGTTGCCGGCTGGTCGGCCGCCCGCGCCGGCCTCGTCACCGCCGCCGCAACGCTCGTGCTCGCCGTCGTCGCCTTCGGCTTCGGCGGCGACAGCGCTGGTGTTAATGGCGGTGAGGATGCTGCGCCCGGCCTCGCCTGGTCGCTCACGGGCGTCATCGCGGAGGCCGGATTCATCGCGCTCACGATCGTCGGCATCATCGGCCCGGCGCTCGGCATTCACGTGCTGCAGCGCGCGACGGGCGCCGCGGCCCGCCTGCGCCTCGCGCTCGCCGTCTTGCACCCCGACCCGCGCCTCGGCGCCCTACTGGTCGCCTGGTTCTTCGCCCTCTTCCTCGAGGGCGCCGCCGGCTTCGGCACCCCCATCGCGCTCGCCGCACCGTTTCTGGTCGCTGCCGGCATGACCCCGGTGGCGGCCGTCGCCGCGGCGCTCGTCGGGCATGCCGCTGGCGTGTCGTTTGGTGCGGTGGGCACGCCGATCCTTGCTCAGGCGACCATCGCATCCACGAGCCTTGAGGGGGTGTCGGGCGCGGTGCTCGCGCGCGGTGTGCTGCCGTACCACCTCGCGCTCGGCTGGATTCTGCTGATGGTGATGCTCGTCATCATCGGCGGCGCGTATGGCAACCGGCGCGGGCTGATCGGCTGGGGCCTGCTCGCCTGGGTCAGCTTCTTCGTGCCGTACAGCCTGATCGCGTGGTTCGTGGGGCCCGAGCTTCCCGCGCTCGGCGGAGCCCTCATCGGCGCGATCGTCTTCTCGCTCGTGCTGGCGTGGCGACGCGAGCGCGCCGAGGTGACGGCCGGCGCGCATCACCCTCACCCTGACATGGAAGAGACGGTGCTCGCCGAGCTGTCGGTGCTGCGCGCGGCGGCCCCGTACCTGGTGCTCGTCGCGATCGTGCTCGTCACGCGGCTGGTGCCCCCGATTCAGGATGCGCTGCGCTCGGTCACGCTTGAATGGCAGCTTCCCGGGGGCTTCGCCGGCTCGGTGCAGCCGTTGTATCACCCGACCATGCTGCTGACGGTCGCGTTTGTGGTCGGGGCGCTGCTGCAGCGGGCGTCGTGGCGACGCATTCGCATCGCGGTGGTGACGGCCACGCTGCAGTTGGGGCCGGTGTTTCTCGCGCTGATCGGCATGATCACGATCGCCCGCACGATGTCGGCCTCGGGCATGACCCAGACCCTCGCCGAGGCCGCCTCGGCGACGGGCGCCGCGTGGCCGCTCTTCACGGTGGCGGTCGGGGTGTTCGGCGCATTCATCACGGGAAGCGCCACCGCCTCGAATCTGCTGTTCACCGACCTGCAGGTGTCGACCGCGCAGGCGATCGGGGCGCCGCCGCTGCCGCTGCTCGGCGCACAGGGCTACGGGGCGGCGCTCGGCAACCTCATCGCGCCCGGCAACATCATCGCCGCCGTCGCGACGGTGGGGCTCGCCGGTCGCGAGGGCCTGATTCTGCGGCGCACGCTGCCGTGGGTGCTCGTGTGCACCGTGCTCGGCGGGGTGCTCGCCCTCGTGCTGAGCGCCGGCTGACACGCCCGGGCGCTCAGCGGGAATTGCCAGGGCTCCCCGGCGCTTTCCCATGAAGCGTGTTTATCGTGGCTGAACGGCCATCGATAGCCGTGGGCGGTCGCGGCGACGTCGTCGCCGCCCGCCACTATCCGCTGTTCCCCGATGTAGAGAAAGCGATACAGCTATGTCTTTGGACTCCCTCTGGCAGCCGATCACGGTCGGCCGCATGGACCTGCCGCACCGTCTCGCGATGGCGCCGATGACGCGCAGCCGCGCGAACGCCGATGGCACCCCGGGTGCGCTCGCCGCCGAGTACTACGGCCAGCGCGCATCCCTCGGTCTGATCATCTCGGAGGGCACGCAGCCGTCGGATGACGGCCAGGGCTACCTGAACACCCCGGGCATCTACACCGACGCGCACATCGCCGGCTGGCGCGAGACCGCCGACGCGATCCACGCGGGTGGCGGCTACCTCTTCATCCAGCTGATGCACGTCGGCCGCATGTCGCACCCCGACAACACGCCGCACCACCGCCAGCCGGTCGCCCCCTCGGCGATCGCCCCGGGCGTCGACATGTTCACGCCCACGGGCATGCAGCCGGCCCCCGAGCCCCGCGCGATCGCGACCGACGAGATCGCTGACGTCATCGCCGAGTTCGTGACGGCCGCGAAGGCTGCGGTTGAGGCGGGCGCCGACGGCGTCGAGATCCACGCCGCGAACGGCTACGTCGGGCACCAGTTCCTCGCCCCGAACGCCAACGTGCGCGACGACCAGTACGGCGGATCTGTCGAGAACCGCGCCCGCTTCGTCATCGAGGTGTCGAAGGCCGTCGCCGACGCGATCGGCGCCGACCGCACCGGCATCCGCATCTCTCCCGGAATGCCCCTCGGCGGCCTCGACGAGGGCTCGGTCGAAGAGGTGCGCGAGCAGTACCTGTACCTCGTGCGCGAGCTCGCGAAGCTTGACCTTGTCTACCTCAACCTGCACCACGGCGGCGACGACGTGCTGCTGAAGGAGATCCGCAAGGCGTGGCCGAACACGCTGCTGGTGCTGCGCTACGGACGCACCCGCGAGCAAATCGCCGACGAGATCAACGCGGGCCTCGCCGACATCGCCCCGCTCGGCCAGTTCGCCCTCGCGAACCCCGACGTGGTCGAGCGCCTGAAGACCGGTGCCCCCTTCAACGAGGCCGACCCGGCCACGTTCTACGGCGGCGACGAGAAGGGCTACACCGACTACCCGACGCTCGACGAGAGCGACGACGAGGCGGCCGCGTAGTCACCTCGCCTCACAGACACGGCGCCCTCTTCTGCGATTACGCGGGGGAGGGCGCCGTTTCGTGTGTGCGAAGTTGACCAGTCTTCTACGACACGGGGTCTGCGTCCCGGATGTCAATCTGCGCAGTCTCTACCGGGCCGGGGCATGGGCCGTCGTCCTGTGGGGTCCATTCGACGCCGTCGAGTTCGTAGGTTCGCACCGTTCCGTCGTCGTCGGTCGTCGTGATCGAGATGTTCGGGCCGCCGGACATCAACATCACGCGCCACGTTCCGTTGGTGAGCTGGCCGGTTGATGGTTCGTACACCTCGCAGTCGTCTGCACACACTGAGAGATCCACGACGGTGTCCGGTGCGGTTATCTGGAGCGGGAAGACGATGCCGATGGGCGGGCACATCATCACCGGTGAGCAGCCTGTCGTCAGTCCGCAAACGAGCACTGCGCTGGCAGTGAGACGTGCGGCGCGAATAAACCCCCGTGAACGCGACATGAATGAAAATCTATTTCAGAGCCGCCGTATTGCTCATCTCTATTCCGTCACAACTACCGTCGATGTTGCGGGAGCGTCAGCTCGTCAACTGGGCGATTGCGAAGCCGCTGAACGCGATACCCGCGAGCACGAAGACGGCACCTGTGAAGCGAATAGGGCCCGGCGCGAAGAGCGACGGGCTGACGCGGGCCGTTGACGCAGCGGGCGTGAAGTCTCTAGAGGACTCGGTCGGCAGGGCGAACAGGCATAGCCCAATCGTGGTGGCAACGAGGCCCCGATGATCAGGACGACCCACTCCATCGCGGGTGCCCCCTACGAGTCGACGAACGTTGTGCGGAAGGAGGGACTTGAACCCTCACGCCCGAAGGCACAGGAACCTAAATCCTGCGTGTCTGCCAATTTCACCACTCCCGCTGGCGGCGCCAGTCTACTGAGCGGCGGCCACTCGCACCGCGTGGCGACGAGCGGTTAGGCCCGCCCAGCAGCCACCAGCGCCGCCCATAGCTCGGCCCTGGCCGGGAACGCCCCCAAGTCGCGCCCCAGCAGTTGTTCGGCCCGGCGCACCCGCGCCCGCACCGTGTGCCGGTGCACCCCGAGGGCGGCGGCCGCCTGCTCGGCGACGGCGTCGGCGCCCAGCCACGCGGCGAGGGTGGCCACGAGTGCGTCACCGCTCGCGTCGTCGTGTTGGTCGAGCGGGGCGAGCATCGCCTCGGCGGTGCGGCGCGCATCCGCCCCCGCCAGCCGCGTGAGCATGCCGTCGTCGCGGAGAGCGGCGGCGTCCAGAATGCGGTCACCGGCCTGCGCATCCGCGTCGACGCGCTCCGCCATGCGGTCGGCGGCCCGGGCGGCGTCGTCGATGGCCTGCTCGAGCCGCTCCCACCGCACGCGGCGCACGACGCCCGCGGTGCCGCGCGCCTGCTCGACGAGTTCGGGCAGCAGCGAGTCGATGCGGTCGGCGTCGGCGAGCACGACGACGCGCGCCCCGTCGCGGGCGTGAAAGACGCCCGCGCCTCCCGCGCTGCGGCGACCCGGATGCGCACCCTGCGTCTCGCCGGACGCCGCCGCCTCGCCGCGCGCCCGCGCCCCCAAGAGGTCGAGCAGCGCCTCGCGGCGCCCTGACGCCGGGTCGATGACGGCCACCGCGAGCGGCTCGTCGGGGATCCCACCGCCGAGTGCCCGCAGCGTTGTCGCGACGAGGTCGCGCTCGCCGCGCACGAGCGCCGACAGCAACTCGGCCCGCAGGTCGTCGAGGGTGCGGGCGAGGCGCCGCTCCTGCTCCAAGGCGAGACCCACCATCGCGACAACGCTCGTGACGACGGCGCGCGTGGCGTCGTCGTGGGCTCCGCCGCCGACGGCCAAGACGCCGCGCAAGGCGTCGGGCCGGCCGATGGTTTGCAGGGTGACCCCCTCGATGACGACGGCGGCGCGGCGGCCGTCGGCGAGCATCCGACGGGCGGTGTCGAGGGCGACGCGGTCGGGGCGGCGGCCGACGGCGACGCGCCCGTCGCTGCCAATCAGCGCAACGGGGCCGCCGACGCGGCGCTCGAGTTCGGTGAGCGCGGCGGCGAGGCCGTCGGGCCTGAGGGCCGCGAGGGCGATGGCGCGCTGCGCGTCGAGGGTGAAACGCACGCGCGAGAAGCGTTCGCTCGCGTCGAGGTCGGCGACGGCGCGCACGACGGCGATGAACGGCGTGCGGTACGGAACCTCGAACAGGGCGATGCCGTGCGCCTCGCACGCGGCGACGAGCGCGTCGGGCGTGCCGTCGCGAAACACCTCAGTGCCGAAGCCGATCGCCGGCACCCCGACGGCCGCGAGCCGCGCGACCCACGGCGCGATGTCGGAGTCGTCTCGCCACTGCGTGCCCGTCGTCAGCAGGGCGTCGCCCCGCGAGAGGAAGGGGGAGGGGTCGGCGAGGTCGCTCGAGTGCGCCCAGCTCCAGACGCGGGCGGCGGCCTCGTCGTCGGCCCAGACGATTGTGAGCCCCAGTTCGCGGCGCTCGAGCACCGAGGCGAGCGTGATCGGCATGGGTGACCTCCGCGTCAATCGGGGCGCGCGCAACCGGGGTTATCCACGGTGGTGGCCCCGCGCATCCGAAGTGTACATCGTGGATAGCAGACCCGGATGCGCGCCTCACTACCGTGGGGCTCACGCGTCACGAGAGGACACCGTCATGAGCATGACCACTGCAGGCCCCACCGTTACCGGCGGCCCGTCGCTTCCGCAGGAGCGCCGCCTCGTCACGGCGATTCCCGGCCCGAAGTCGCAGGAGCTCATCGAGCGCAAGAACGCCGCCGTGTCTGCCTCGGTGGGCACCATGATGCCCGTCTACGCGGTCGCAGCGGGTGGCGGCGTCATCGTCGACGTCGACGGCAACAGCCTCATCGACCTCGGCAGCGGCATCGCCGTGACGAACGTCGGCAACGCCGACCCGCACGTCGCCCAGGCCGTCATCGAGCAGGTGCAGCGCTTCACCCACACCTGCTTCATGGTCACCCCGTATGACGGCTATGTCGAGCTCGCCGAGAAGCTGAACGCGATCACCCCCGGTGACCACGCCAAGCGCACCGCCCTGTTCAACTCGGGCGCCGAGGCCGTCGAGAACGCGATCAAGATCGCCCGCTACTACACCGGCAAGTCGGCCGTCGTCGCGTTCGACCACGGCTACCACGGCCGCACGAACCTCACGATGGCGCTCACCGCGAAGGCCATGCCCTACAAGAGCGGCTTCGGCCCCTTCGCGCCCGACGTGTACCGCGCGCCGATGTCGTACCCCTTCCGCGACGGCCTGTCGGGTGACGAGGCGGCGGCCCGCGCGATCCACACGATGGAGAAGCAGATCGGCGCCGACCGCCTCGCCGCGATCATCATCGAGCCCATCCAGGGTGAGGGTGGCTTCATCGTTCCCGCCAAGGGCTTCCTCCCCGCCCTGCAGAAGTGGGCGAACGAGAACGGCGTCGTTTTCATCGCCGACGAGGTGCAGACCGGCTTCGCCCGCACCGGCCAGATGTTTGCGTCAGAGGACGAGGGCATCGTGCCCGACATGATGACCCTCGCTAAGGGCATCGCCGGTGGTCTGCCGCTCGCCGCGGTGGTCGGCCGCCAGGAGATCATGGACGCCCCGCACGTCGGCGGCCTCGGTGGCACCTACGGCGGCAACCCCATCGCGACGGCCGCCGCGCTCGGAGCGATGAAGGCCTACGACGAGGGCAACCTCCTCGAGCGCGCACACGAGATCGGCGCCATCCTGCAGAGCGAACTGACCGCCATGAAGTCGCGCGACCCCCGCGTCGGCGACGTGCGCGGCCGCGGCGCGATGATGGCGATCGAGCTGATCGACGCCGACGGCAAGCCCGACGCCGCCCTCACCCAGCGCGTCGCGAAGGCCTGCCACGCGGCCGGCGTCATCGTGCTCACCTGCGGCACCGACGGCAACGTGTTCCGCCTGCTGCCGCCGCTGTCGATCACCGACGAGCTGCTGCGCGAGGGCCTCTCGGTCATCGCCGACGCGCTCGCCGCGAACTAGCGCCAGACCACCGGCCGGCCAGCGGCACACCGCCTCGCCCGACCGGCACCGACCCCCACCTGCCCGATCAGCGGACCGCCACCACCGCATCCGACACGCACCAGGAAAGCGACCATGATCACCGAATCCGACCTCCTCGCGAAGGTACCCACCGGCCTCCTCATCGGCGGCGAGTGGGTGGCGGCCGACAACGGCCGCACCCTCGCCGTCAAGGACCCGTCGAACGGCAACAAGCTGGTCGACATCGCCGACGCGTCGGTCGCCGACGGCGTTCGCGCCCTGGATGCTGCCGTCGCGGTTCAGGAGGAGTGGGCCGCCACCGCTCCGCGCGAGCGCGGCGAGATTCTGCGTCGTGCCTTCGAGCTGGTGCGCGAGCGCGCCGACGAGTTCGCTCTGCTGATGACGCTCGAGATGGGCAAGCCGCTTGCCGAGGCGCGCGGAGAGGTGACGTACGGCAACGAGTTCCTGCGCTGGTTCAGCGAGGAGGCCGTGCGCATTCACGGCCGCTTCGGCACGAACCCCGAGGGCACCGGCACCATCGTCACGTCGAAGGCCCCGGTGGGCCCGACGTTCCTCATCACGCCGTGGAACTTCCCGCTCGCGATGGCGACCCGCAAGATCGCCCCGGCGATCGCTGCCGGCTGCGTCAGCGTCGTGAAGCCTGCCGCGCTCACGCCGCTGACCACCCTCTACTTCGCGCAGACGCTGATCGACGCGGGGCTGCCGAAGGGTGTCGTCAACGTCGTCACGACGTCGGAAAGCCGCGCGCTGTCGGCCGAGATCATCGGCGACTCGCGTCTGCGCAAGCTGAGCTTCACCGGCTCGACGCCGGTGGGCCGCCAGCTGATGAAGCAGGCCGCCGACGGCATCCTGCGCACCTCGATGGAGCTCGGCGGCAACGCCCCCTTCGTCGTCTTTGAGGATGCTGACCTCGACAAGGCGGTCGACGGCGCGCTGCTCGCGAAGTTCCGCAACATCGGCCAGGCCTGCACGGCGGCCAACCGCTTCCTCGTGCACTCGAGCGTCGCCGACGAGTTCGCGCGCCGCATCACCGAGCGCGTGCAGGCGATGAAGATGGGCCGCGGCACCGAGGAGGGCGTGCAGATTGGCCCGCTCGTCGACGACAATGCGGTCGAGGGATCGCACGAGTTGGTGGCCGACGCCGCCGGCAAGGGCGCCACGATCACGGTCGGCGGCTCCATCCCCGAGGGCCCCGGCTCGTACTACCCGGCGACCGTCCTCACTGATGTGACGCCGGATGCGCGCCTCTTGAAAGAAGAGATCTTCGGCCCGGTGCTCGCGATCGTTCCGTTCGACTCGGAGGAGGAGGCCGTTCGCCTCGCCAACGACACCGAGTACGGGCTGGTCAGCTACGTCTACACCCAGGATCTGGCTCGCGGCATGCGCATGATCGAGAAGCTGCAGACGGGCATGATGGGCCTCAACGCCGGCGTCATCTCGAACGCGGCCGCCCCCTTCGGCGGCGTCAAGCAGTCGGGCATCGGCCGCGAGGGCTCGTTCGAGGGCATCGAGGAGTACCTGACCACGAAGTACACCTTCGTGCCGCGCGCGTAGCCGCGCCGTTTCAAGTTTCCGTCGCCGGGCGCTGTGGTGGCCGCCCGGCGACGGATTTCTTTTGGCTGCACCCTGTGCACCCTGACACGAGCGCTTGCTCTGGCTATCGCTGGGCTTCGGCCGAGGTTCTGGCCGAGGCCCCGGCCCCGCTCCGCTCGGTGGATCGCCCGCCACCCCGAACCCCGACCGCAAGCGCCCCACCCATCCCAACCCGCAACTCCACCCCCGCCCCTGCGCGTTTGGTGCAATACCCCGCGTTCGAACGCGCGGTATTGCACCGCAGCCGCGGTATTGGTCTGGGCTCCGGCAGCCGGCAGCGCGTTCGGGTTTTCACGCGCCCGTCGCAGCCGCCTGCGCGGACCATTGCGCGGCTCGTCCTCATTCCCACTGCCCAACCCCAACCCCGCGCGGTTGGTGCAATACCGTGCGCTCGAACAAGCGGTATTGCACCAAAGCCGCGGTGTCGTGTGGGCCCAGTCCCGCGGCACCCCGCGGCACCCGGCGCTCAGAGCTGTGGGTGCGTGACCGCAGCCCTCCTGTCGGCGCGCCAATCTTGAGTGCATGTTGATTTCTGTGATCACCCTGGCGATCGCCGGACTACTGATCTCGACGAGCGCGGAGCTTGCCGCGCGCGGGATCGTCGGCCCGAACGCCGCAGTCGGTATCCGCATCCCGTCGGTCTCGGCCTCGATGGCCGCCTGGCAGGCTGGTCACCGCGCAGCGCGCTGGTGGATGCACGTGGCCGCTGTGGCCTTCGTGGCTACCGCTGTCTGGGTGGCCCTCGACCCTGAGGCGCTGTCTGTCGCCGTGGGTGTCGGTGCAATCGCGGGCCTCGTCGCCGTGACGGTCGCTGCGGTCGTGGCCCACCGCGCTGCCGTTCGCGCAACCGCGGATGTCTCACGTGATGCAGCGTCGAATCCCGCAGCCAGCTGACGCCGATCCGCGAGACGTGGTTCCGTAGGCTGGCCGACGTGACCCCACGTCTTGGCCTCGGCCTCGCGGCTCTCGGCCGCCCCGCCTACATCGCGCTTGACCGTGACCGCGACCTCGGGCCCTTCTCGAGCCGCAGCGTCGACGAGATGCGCGCCCGCGCCCACGCGATGCTCGACGCAGCCTGGGCAAGAGGTGTCCGGTACGTCGACGCCGCCCGCTCGTACGGCCTCGCCGAGCAGTTCTTGGGGGAGTGGCTCGCCCAGCACCCCCCGCACCGCGGCGAACTCACCATCGGATCGAAGTGGGGCTACCGCTACGTCGCCGACTGGCAGCGCGACGTCGACGTGCACGAGGTCAAAGACCACTCGCTCGGCCACTTCGAGACCCAGTGGCCCGAGACGCTCGCTGCCCTCGGCGGTGCCCCCGACATCTACCTGATCCACTCGGTGACCCCCGACAGCCCGGCACTCGGCGACGCCGCCCTGCTCGACCGCCTGCGCGCTCTAGCCGCCAACGGCGTGCGCGTCGGCATCAGCACCAGCGGCCCACGGCAGGGCGACGTGCTGGATGCTGCCCGCACTCTCGAAGACACCCCCTTTTCGGCGGTCCAAGCCACCGTCAACGTGCTCGAGCCCTCCGTCGCGCTGGCGCTCCAGCGCGCCCACGACGAAGGCTGGATCGTCGTCGCCAAGGAGGTGTTCGCCAACGGCCGCCTCGCGTCGACCCCGACCGGTGAGCCTTCGACGCCGTGGGGCACCGCTCTGGCTCAGGCGACCAGTCTCACCCCGGAGGCCGCAGCGCTCGGCTGGGTCCTGGCGCAGCCATACATCGACGTTGCCCTCAGCGGCGCGGTGACCGAGCAGCAGCTCGAGGCGAACCTCGCGGCTGTGGCGCTGACGCCCGATCAACTTGAGGCCACCCACCCCCTCGCCGTGGACCCGGCCGACTACTGGGCCGCCCGTTCCGCACTCACCTGGGGCTGAGCCTCACAATCAGTGCCCCGCCACCCGCAACCCCGCGAGAATTGTGCAACGCCGAGCGTTCGAACGCGCAGTGTTGCACCGACGCAACCGTTTACGGGGCGCACGCCCGCCGCACCCCGAGCGAACGCACGTCGAGGGGTGCGGCGCACGGGCAACAGTGGAGGAGTGCTGCACCACCCTGCGTGCGTCGAGTCCGGACGGAGTGTGATCACGGCCTCAAACCGGGCGATTGCGACAACCACGGGCGCGCAACCGCACGCGGTCGTCGCAATCGCACAGGTGCGGTCCGTCCCCGGCATGACTGCGTCCGTGGGCGCCGTCGACCCGGCTGTGGACAAAACCTCGGATGCGCGCCCCGCCCCCACGCACAATGTCGCGCATGTCCAGCCCCGTCGCCACCATCACCGACCGGGTTCGCGCCCGCGTGCGCAGCGAGCGCGTCGACCTGCACCGCGACCCGGAGGCTGCCGAGCGCCTGGTGCGCGAAGAGCTGCGCGTCTACGCCGAGCGGTCGCTTTCGGGAGCCCTCCCGCGCATCCATGATGAGGCGCGCACCCACGGTGAGGTGCTCGCGGGCCTCACCGGCTACGGCGCCCTGCAGCCGTACTTCGACGATGCCGAGGTCGAAGAGATCTGGCTGAATGCCCCCGATCGCATCTTCATCGCGCGGGCCGGCGTGACGGAGCGGGTGCCGCTCACGCTCACCGACGACGAGGTGCGCGTGATCGTCGAGCGCATGCTGCAGGCGACCGGTCGCCGCGTCGACATCAGCAGCCCTTTCGTTGACGCGAGCCTCCCTGACGGCTCCCGGCTCCACGTTGCGATTCCCGACGTGACCCGCCGGCACTGGGCGGTCAACGTGCGTAAGTTCTCGCAGCGCATCCGCTCGCTGACCCGCCTCGTCGAGCTGGGGTCAATCACCCCCCAGGCCGCCGAGTTCCTACGCATGAGCGTGCTCGCGGGCAGCAACATACTCGTCAGCGGAGCCACCCACACCGGCAAAACGACCATGCTGGGCGCTCTGCTCGCGAGCGCGCGCGGCAGCGAGCGCATCGTCACAGTGGAAGAGACTTTCGAACTCGACCTCGACGCCCCCGACGTGGTCGCCATGCAGTGTCGCAGTGCGAACCTCGAGGGCACGGGCGAGATCACGCTGCGCCGCCTCATCAAGGAGGCCCTCCGCATGCGCCCCGACCGCCTTGTCGTGGGTGAGGTGCGCGAGGCTGAGTCGCTCGACCTGCTGATCGCCCTCAACAGCGGCATGCCCGGCATGTGCTCCCTCCACGCCAACAGCGCGAAGGATGCGCTCATCAAGCTCTCGACGCTGCCGCTGCTCGCCGGTCGCAACATCGACTCATCGTTCGTGGTGCCGACCGTTGCGACCGCGATCGACCTCGTCGTGCACCTCGAGTTGGCACCCGACCGCGGGCGGCGGGTGCGCGAGATCGTCGCGCCGACCGGCCACGTCGGGGCCGACGGCATTCAGATCGCGCCGATCTTCGCCCGCGATGCCCTCGGCGACCTGGTGGCGACCGGCAATCCGCCTCCGCGCCCCGCGAAGTTCCTCGAGGCGGGCCTCGACCCGCGCCTCGTCCTGGGGCGCGCCGCATGACTGTCGTCGTCGCCCTGTTGCTCGCCGCGGGCGTTCTGCTCGTCGCCTCCCCGTGGCTCTGGCCCCGCCGCCCCTCAGAAACCTCGGATGCACGTGTCGCCACCCCCGGACGCCTCGCCGACCTGCTCGCTCGCGCGGGCCTGTCTACAGTCCGCCCAGCAGTGCTCATTGCCACGATGGTCGTGCTCGGCGTCATCGGGGCGGGCCTCGTCCTTCTGCTCGTGCCCGTGCTCGCCCTTGCCCCCGCAGCCGCTGTTGTCTGCGCGGTGACGCCCCTGCTCTTGTTGCGTGCTCGGGCCGCCAGTCGTCGACGTGCGCTCCGAGCGCTGTGGCCCGACGTGGTTGACCTGCTGTTGTCGAGCATCCGTGCGGGGCGCGGCTTGCCCGAGGCTGTGAGTGCCCTCGCCGACAGCGCCCCCGAGGCGGTGCGCCCGGCGTTCGTCACGTTTCGACGCGACTGGCTCCGCACCGCCCGCTTCGACGAAAGCCTCGACACGCTCAAGGTGACGCTTGCCGACCCGGTCGCTGACCGTATCGTCGAGACGCTCCGTATGGCGCGCGAGGTTGGCGGCACCGAGCTGCCGACGGTGCTGCGCTCGCTGTCGCACTACCTGCGGGCTGAAGTCGCGGTGCGGGGCGAGGTCGAAGCGCGCCAGTCGTGGGTGCGTACGGCAGCGCGCCTCGGTGTCGCTGCCCCCTGGATCGTGCTGCTCATGCTCGGCTCGCGCCCCGAAGCCCAGGCCGCCTACAACACCCCGACGGGTGCGGCGCTGGTCGCGGCGGGGCTCGTCGCCACGCTCATCGCGTACCGCCTCATGGTCGCGATCGGCCGGCTGCCCGACGAGGGTCGGTGGTTCCGATGAACCCGGCGCTCGCCGCAGCTCTCGTCGCGGGAGGCACTCTCGGCCTCGGCCTCTGGCTCGTCGTGAGCGCCATGCCGCGTGTTGGTCGCGCCAAGCTCGAGCAGCGTCTTGCCCCCTACCTCGTCGACGTCAGCCCGGCTGCCGCTGAACTGTCGACACCGCACCGCAGTGACCCCCTGCCCGTGCTCGGTGCGCTCCTCGCCCCGATCGCCGACCGTGGCACCCGACTTCTCGAGTCAGTGCTCGGCGGCGACGCGACGATCCGCACGCGCCTGCGCCAGGCCGGTTTCAGCGCTACCGTCGCGGGTCACCGCACGCGCCAATTGACAGGCGCCGTCGTTGGGGCCGCACTCGGCGCCACGATGGGTGTCATCGCCGGTCGCGGCTCCATCACGATGATCCCCGTCGGCATCGTCGGGCTGGCGGTCGGCGCGATCGGTGGCATCGTGGTCGTGGATGCGCTGCTCGCGCGGGCGGCGAAGCGCCGCTCCCAGCGCATCGCGCAAGAGTTCCCGACCGTCGTTGAGTTCCTGGCCCTCAGTGTTTCGGCGGGTGAGTCGGTGGGGGAGGCGATGCGCCGTGTCGCCCGCACCGGCAGCGGAGAACTCGCGGGCGAACTTGACCGCGTCATGACGCGTCACGCGGCCGGCCAGCCGCTCGCCGAGGGTCTCGCCGAGCTGCGCGACGAGCTTGCGATCCCCGCGGTCGCGAGACTGATCGACCAGATTCTCGCGGCGCTCGAACGCGGCACCCCGCTGACCGACGTGCTGCGCGCCCAGGCCGCTGACGCCCGCGACGATGCCAAACGTTCGCTGCTCGAACTCGCCGGAACTCGCGAGGTCGCGATGCTCGTGCCACTCGTCTTCCTGATTCTGCCCGTCACCGTGCTCTTCGCCGTCTACCCGGGTCTGCTGGTGCTGCAGGTCGGCTTCTAGCCCTGTGGATACCCGCCGACCGCTCCCCGCGACTCCGCGCACTATTGCCCGCGTTCATCCCGCTCCGGAAGGAATCGTCATGTCCCGCCTCCGCGCTCGCTTCTCCCGCAACTCGATGGCTCGCGACCTCACCGACGACCGAGGGGATGTGCCGGGCTGGGTGCTCATCACCCTCATGACGGCAGGGCTCGTCATCGTCATCTGGGCGCTCGCCGGCCCCGCACTCGAGGGCGTGTTCCAGCAGGCAATCGACCGTGTCAGCGGCTTCTAGTCCCGCCGCTCCCGACGGCACACCACCCGTTCCCCGATGCTTCGCCGACTCGACGACGACCGCGGCTCGGCCCCGGTCGAGTTCGTGCTTGTCGGCACGCTGCTGACCGCCGTCATCCTTGCCGTTCTGCAGCTTGCCCTCGCCCTGCACGTGCGCACAACGCTGATCGACGCCGCCGCCGAGGGTGCGCGCCACGCGGCGCTCGCCGACAGCTCCCTGCCCGAGGGAGTCGACCGCACCCGCGAGCTCATCGCTACAGCGGTGGGGGAGCAGTACGCGGGCGACGTCGAGGCGTCCTTCGGAACGTTTGCCGAGCATCCGGTCGTCATCGTGACCGTGCGGGCGCCGCTACCGGTCGCCGGGCTTTTCGGCCCCGATCGCGCCATGGAGGTGAGCGGCCGTGCCGCGCTCGAACCGCTGCGCTGAGCTGCGCCGCCGTGTTGCGACACGGTTCGCCGACGACTCGGGCTCGGCTTCGCTCGAGTTCATCACCGCGGGCATGCTGCTGCTGATCCCGCTCGTCTATCTCATCGTCACGCTGGCGACGATCCAGGCGGCGGCGCTCGCGACCGAGGGCGCGGCCCGCCACGCCGCCCGCGTCTTCGTGCAGGCCCCCACCGTTGCCGCCGGATCAGAGGCCGCAGGCCGGGCCCTTGAGCTGGCCCTCGCCGATCACGGCGTCACTGCCGAAGAGGTAGAGCTGTCGATCTCGTGCCGCCCGAACCCGACCGCGTGCCTCACCCGGCGCGGCTGGGTGACCGTCGAGGTGAACACGCGTGTGCCCCTCCCGCTCGTACCCGACGCGCTCGAGCTGCGTACGCCGTTGGCCGTGCCGATCGACGCCTCGGCGACGCAGCAGGTGTCGCGGTTCTGGGGCGCGCGATGACGGGCACGAGCGTGTGCGATCGACGCGCGTCGCGCATCCGATCGCAGGCGAGGCGGATGCGCGACGACGATTCCGGATCGATCCTTCCGCTGATCGCGGGTTATGTCGCGCTCGGGCTCGTCGTGGTGCTGCTCGTGAGCGCGGCGACCTCGCTGTACCTCGAGCGCAAGAGGCTCTTCACGCTGGCCGACGGTGCGGCGCTCGTGGGCGCCGAGTCGTTCGAGCTCGACGACGTGCGCGGCCCCGACGGTGAGTTGCGGCCACGGCTCGACGACGCGAGCGTTCAACGCGACGTCGTCGCGTACCTCGGCGAGGCACCGACGGACGAGTTCACCGAGCTGCGGCTCATCGCCGCGCGCACCGTCGACGGCGTCTCAGCAGAAGTCACGCTCGAGGCGCTCTGGCGGCCGCCGGTCGTGACCCTGTTCGTGCCCGAGGGTCTCGTGATTGACGTGACCGCGACGGCCCGCAGCGTGATCGGGTGAGGCGACCACAGCATCCTCCAACGCGGCGCAAACGCCGAAAACTGCACAGAACCTGAGTAGTCTGAGCGCCCTCTGCACGTTCCCAGAGTGTCGTCGATACGCTCGCCGCATGACCAACCTTGACGGGGCATCGATCATCGTCGTCGGAGCCACCGGTGGCCTCGGCCGCCACATCGCCCGGCTGCTGCACGAGCGCGGCGCCAAGCTCACCCTCAGCGCCCGAAACATGACCAACCTCGAAGCGCTCGGCATTCCCGCCACCTTCGTGCCCGGCGACCTCACCGACCCGAACTTCGCGCGCACCCTCGTCGCCACCGCCGTCACCGCCAACGGACGCCTCGACGGCGTCATCAACGCCGCCGGCGTCGTCGCCTTCGGCCCCATCGCCGAACTGCAAAACGACACCCTCGAACAGCTCTGGCAGATCAACGCCGCCGGGCCCATGCGCGTCATCCGCTCGGCCGCCGACCCGCTCGCCCAGAGCGCCGCCGACGGCCGCTCGCCCTTCATCGTCACCCTCTCGGGCCTCGTCGCCGAAAGCCCCACCAACGGGCTCGGCGCCTACTCGGCCGTCAAGACCGCGCTCAACGCCTTCACCCAGGTCGCCGCGCGCGAGCTGCGCCGCCAGAAGATTCGCGTGCTCGACGCGCGCCCCGGCCACACCGAGACGAACCTCTCGCGCCACCCCATCGCGGGAGAGACCCCGAAGTTCCCGACCGGCTACCAGCCCGAGGCCGTCGCCCGCCGCATCGTCGACGCCATCGAGAACGACGAGAAAGACCTGCCCTCGACCGCCTTCACCGACATGCCCTCCGCGCCGAGCGAGACGGTACCGGCGCCGGCCGCCCCCGTCAGCGACGACATGCATCCCGCCGCCCAGATGGCGGCCCAAATGCCGCTTGAGGTGGCCACCCCCGCGACGGGGCAGTCGGCCAGCAGCTCCTCCTAGAACGGGGTCCGCGCAGCTAGCCTCGTGGCATGACGCACACGTCCGCCAATCGCCCCGCCGTGCTCGTTGTGTTGCACGACGTCGACGACAACCTCAATGAACTCGCCGCCCCGCTCGCCGAAGCGGGTCTGCGCATCGTGATGTGGGACGTGCAGCGTGACCCCGACGGCGCCCCCACGGTCGACGAGCTCAGTCAGTTCGGAGGCATCGTGTCGCTCGGCGCCTACGCGAGCGTGCGCGACGAAGAAAAGCACCCGTGGATGGCGCACGAAAAGCGCCTGCTCGCCCGCGCCCTCGACCTCGAGATGCCCGTGCTCGGCCTGTGCTTCGGCTCGCAGCTGCTCGCCGCCGCCGGGGGCGCGGCTTTCCGCACCTCGCCGAAGTCGGAGTACGGCTGGACGAGGGTTCGGCTCACCGATGACGCCGCCAGCGACCCCGTCATCGCGCCGCTCGCCCACACGAGCGACGACGGCCGCATCGCCGCCTTCCACTACCACGATGACAGTCACGAACTGCCGGATGGTGCCGTACTGCTCGGCGAAACCGACGGCATCATCGAGGCATACCGGCTCGGTTCGGCGGCGTGGGGCCTGCAGTTCCACCTCGAGGTGGGGCTCGCCACCCAGCTCGCCTGGATCGCCGGCAGCCGCCAGCACTTCGCGCGCGCCGGGGTCAACCCGACCGAGCAAGAGGAGCGTAGCCACGAGCAGTGGCGGCACTACCGTGATCAGGCCCACGCGGTCGGTACCGCGTTTGCCGCCGAGGTGCTGCGCTATACCCGCGGAAGCTGACGCGGAATGTAGTGCGCAAGCATCCCGGCGCCGATCAAGCCGACCACGCCGAAGACGCCCGCCGCGACCGCGATGCCGCCGAGCGCCGTGAGCCCCGCGAGGGCGAGCGGGGCGCCGGCCGAGCCCGAGTCCATGACGAGGCGCCACGCGCCGAGGAACGGCGCCGGGTTCTCGTGGCCCGCCAGGTCGCTGCCCATCGTCATGAGAATGCCCGCGCCGATGCCGTTCGCGAGCGACAGCCACATCGCGACGGCGACGAACCATGGCACGGGGTCGGCCGCGAGGTCTGACAGGGCGAGGCCAACCAGCCCGAGCCCTAGGCCGATCATCGACGGCACGGCGGTGTAGAGGCGGCCGAAGCGGTCCATCAGCCAGCCGCCCAGGTAGAACAGCGCGACGTCGACGCCGCCCGCGATTCAGATGATGAGCGCCGTCTCGGCCTCGCCCAGCCCGATGCTCACCGCCCACAGCGGCAGAATCACCTGCCGCACCGCGCGCAGCGCCGACACGACGAGCGCCGCCGCCCCCAGCCGAGCGAGCACGTCGCGCCGCTCGGCGATCGTGCGGAACACGCCGGCCGGCGTCAGCGCGCCACCCACGGGCGTCGAGCGGTGGTGCAGGATGCGCTCGGGGTCGGGCAATGCCACGATGCTGAGCGCCACCAGCCCGCACATCAGCAACGCGAACCAGAGGATGCTCGTCACGGCTCCCGTCGCGGCAACGAGCGCCGCCGCCGCGAACGGCCCGATAAAGAGGCCGAGGCGGAAGATGCCACCGAGCGTCGACAGGGCGCGGGCGCGGTAGGCGACCGGCACGACGCTCGTCAGCAGCGCGTGGCGGGCGAGGCCGAAGACGGCGGCGGCGATGCCGAGCACGGTCATGCCGAGGCCCAGCAGCAGGGGAGTGGTGGCGATGAGCGCGAGGCCGATGCCGGCGGCGGCGAGAGCCGAGGCGCCGAGCATCGCCGTGCGCTCACCGATTCGTCCGACGGTGAAGCCGGCCGGAACATCCCCGATCAGCACGCCGACCAAGAGCATGGCAGCAACGACGCTCGCGCCGGCGAGATCGGCGCCGACGCCGAGGGCGAGCGCCGGGATCAGCGGCAAGATCGCGCCCTCGCCGATCGTGAACAGCAGGGTGGGGCCGAACGCGGGGACGGCAATCGACCGCCACCGGAAGGGGCGCGTTTCCTCTCGCAGCATGGCGCTCGCGATGCTACGCCCGGCCGACGCCCCGAACCCGCGGGTAGGCTGGGCGCGACATGATCGACCTCGATTTTTCTGAGCGCATCGGCGCCGCCCGCTCCACCTTCCGCGACATCCGCTCTGTGGTCGACGTCGACCGCCTTGAGATAGAGGTTGCCGAGCTCGGCGAGAAGGCCGCCGCGCCCGACCTGTGGGACGACGTCGACGCCGCCCAGAAGGTGACGAGCGCCCTAAGCCACAAGCAGGCCGAGCTGAAGCGCCTCATCGAGCTCGAGCAGCGCCTCGACGACCTCGACGTGCTCATCGAGATGGCGCGCGAGGCCGACGACGCTGACGTGGCGGTCGAGGCGGCCGACGAACTGACGGCCATCGAGAAGACCCTCGCCGAGCTCGAGGTGCAGACGCTGCTCGACGGCGAGTACGACGACCGGCCCGCCGTCATCACCATTCGCTCGGGCGCGGGCGGCGTCGATGCCGCCGACTTCGCCGAGATGCTGCAGCGCATGTACCTGCGCTGGGCCGAGCAGCACGGCTACCAGGCCACCGTCATGGACACCTCATACGCCGAAGAGGCGGGCATCAAGTCGACGACCTTCCAGATCGACGCGCCCTACGCCTTCGGCACGCTCAGCGTCGAGGCCGGCACGCACCGCCTCGTGCGCATGAGCCCGTTCGGTGCGGCGGGCAAGCGCCAGACGAGCTTCGCGGCGGTCGAGGTGATTCCGCTCATGGAAGAGACGGCCGAGATCGAGATTCCCGAAAACGACATTCGCGTCGACGTGTTCCGCTCGTCGGGCCCCGGCGGCCAGAGCGTCAACACGACCGACTCGGCCGTGCGCATCACCCACCTGCCGACCGGCACCGTCGTGTCGATGCAGAACGAGAAGAGCCAGATTCAGAACCGCGCCGCCGCCATGCGCGTGCTGCAGTCACGCCTGCTGCTGCTGCAGAAAGAGCAGGAGGCCGCCACCAAGAAAGAGCTGGCCGGCACCATCACCGCTAGCTGGGGCGACCAGATGCGCTCGTACGTGCTCGCGCCGTACCAAATGGTGAAAGACCTGCGCACCGAGTACGAAGAGGGCAACCCCTCGAAGGTGTTCGACGGCGAGCTCGACGGCTTCATCGCCGCGGGCATCAAGTGGCGCAAGCAGAAGCCGACCGACTAGCACCGACCGCGGAAGACAGGCAGCCCGGCCTGCGTCCACAAGCGGCGGCTGGGAGTCGCGCGCCGACGCGCGTGGCTGCCCCGCGCATCCTGAACCCGCGCGTACGCTGACCGGCGTGATTCGATTCGATGAGGTCACCAAGGTCTACCGGGGCAATGCGAGGCCGGCGCTCAACGCCGTCGACCTCGAAATTCTCGCGGGCGAATTCGTCTTCCTCGTGGGCGCCTCAGGCTCGGGCAAGTCGAGCTTTTTGCGCCTGGTGCTGAAAGAAGAGCGACCCAGTTCGGGCGCGATTCACGTGCTCGGGCAAGACCTGGGGCGCATCTCGAGCCGCAAGGTGCCGTACTTCCGGCGCAACCTGGGCGTCGTGTTTCAAGATTTCCGGCTCTTGCCGAACAAGACCGTCTTCGACAACGTCGCCTTCAGCCTGCAGGTGATCGGCAAGTCGAAGGGCTTCATTCACGAGGCGGTTCCGGATGCCCTCGCCACCGTCGGTCTCGACGGCAAGGGCGGCCGATACCCCCACGAGCTCTCGGGCGGTGAGCAGCAGCGTGTCGCGATCGCGCGCGCCGTCGTCAACAAGCCGTCGATCTTGCTGGCCGACGAACCAACCGGAAACCTCGACCCCACGACATCCGACGGCATCATGACGCTCTTGCAGCGCATCAACGCCAACGGCACGACCGTCATCATGGCCACCCACGACGTCGGCATCGTCGACCGGCTGCAGCGCCGCGTCGTCGAGCTCGTGAACGGCCGCATCATTCGCGACGAGCGCGGCGGCAGCTACACCCAGGCGGTGCCCCTCGTGCAGCAGCAGTCGTTCGGCTCCGCGGAGGCCACGCGATGAGACTCGGACTCGTGCTCAGCGAGGTCGGGCAGGGCCTGCGCCGCAACCTCTCGATGGTCGTCTCGGTCGTGCTCGTCACCTTCATCTCGCTCACCTTCGTCGGCACCGCGATTCTCTTGCAGTCGCAGATCACGCAGATGAAGACCTACTGGTACGACCGCGCGCAGGTCGCCGTCTACCTCTGCACCGAGTACACGACCGCCGGCTCGTGCGACCAGCAGGCCGCCACCGACGACCAGATCGCCGTCGTCGAGGCGCAGCTCGAGTCGGAAACCCTCGCGCCCTTCATCGACGCCTACTACTTCGAAGACCAAGAGCAGGCGTACGCGAACTTCCAAGACCAGTTCGAGGGCAACGCGATCGCCGCCCTCGTCACCCCCGACCTTCTGCCCGAGGCGTTCTGGGTGAACCTGATCGACCCTGAGCAGAGCCAGATTCTCACCGACGCGCTCGCCGGTCTCGCCGGCGTCGAATCGGTCGTCGACCAGCGCTCGTACCTCGACCAGATCTTCGCGATTCTGAACTCGGCGAGCCTCACCGCCGTCGGCATCGCCGCGCTCATGCTCGTCGCGGCCGCCCTGCTGATCGCCACCACCATCCGCCTGAGCGCATTCTCGCGCCGCCGCGAGCTCGGCATCATGCGCCTCGTCGGGGCGTCGAACCGCTTCATTCAGACGCCGTTCGTGCTCGAGGGTGTCGTGGCGGCGATCATCGGCTCGGTGCTCGCCGGCGGTGCGGTCGTCGCGATCGTGCACTTCTTCGTGCAGGGCTACCTCACGCAGACGCTGCCCGGCACGAGCTTCGTGACGGTCGACGACGCCCTGCTCGTCGTGCCCGTGCTGCTGCTCGCCGGCGGCCTGCTCGCCGCCGTCGCCTCGAACGTCGCGATCAGCCGGTACCTGCGGGTCTGATCGGGCGCGCCCGGCGCGCACCGAGCATCCGCCTGAAATGGATGCTCGGGGTCGCGTTATGCTGGAGGGCTGCGCGCTGCCCCGCGCGCCCGTGAACGCCACCGGTCACTACGCCACCGGTCACGCTGAGCCGAAAGGAGGGGCGCCATGCCGAAAGAGCAGGGTCAGAAGGTCGTGGCGACCAACCGCAAGGCTCGCCACGACTACACGATTGAGGACACCTTTGAGGCCGGCCTCGTCTTGAGTGGCACCGAGGTGAAGTCGCTGCGGCAGGGCCGCGCGAGCCTCGTCGACGGCTACGGCTTCATCGACGGGGGCGAGGCGTGGCTCGACGCCGTGCACATTCCCGAGTACTCGCAGGGCACCTGGACGAATCACGCCCCGCGCCGCAAGCGCAAGCTGCTCTTGCACAAGCAGCAGATCATCAAGATCAGCCAGAAGACGAAAGAGGGTGGCTACACGCTGATCCCTCTGAGCATCTACTTCAGCGACGGGCGCGCGAAGGTCGAGCTCGCCGTCGCGAAGGGTAAGCGCGAGTACGACAAGCGTCAGACGCTGCGCGAGAAGCAAGACAAGCGTGAGGCCGAGCGCGCCATGCGTAGCCGCAATCGCCTGGGCGAGTAGGGGTTCGCGCACACCGGGCGTACAGTCCGCCGGGCGTAGGCTCGTCGTTTGTGGCTGAACGGTCGGGGGGCGCGACAAGCGCAAGCGGTGACATGACGTACTCTGACCGCACCCGCTGGCAGGCGTTCTCGATCGCCGTTGCCGTTGCCTCGCTGACGATCCTCGACCTGTCGAAGGTCAATGTGGGCATCCCGGCGATTGAAGACGCGTTCGGCGCGGGCCCCACTGAGGTGCAGCTGATCGTCGCCGGCTACGTGCTGGCGTTCGGCGTCGTGCTCGTGCCGGCCGGCCGATGGGGCGACCTCAACTCGCGCCGCCGCATGTTCTTGGGCGGGCTCATCGTCTTTCTCGCCGCGAGCCTGTTCTGCGCGATCGCGCCGAGCGTCGAGATTCTGATCGGCTCGCGCATCTTGCAGGGAGTCTCGGCGGGGCTCCTGATGCCGCAGGTGCTCGGGCTTACGCAACAGCTCTTCCAAGGGCCCGAGCGCGGCCGCGCCTTCGGCATCTTCGGCGCCGTTATCGGCCTCTCGACCGCCTTCGGGCCGACCTTGGGTGGCCTGTTCGTGAGCCTCGCGGGCGACGACCTCGGCTGGCGCCTCATCTTCTGGATGAATGTGCCGCTCGTCATGCTGCTGTGGCCGTTCGCGTACAAGCTGCTTCCGCGCACCCAGCCCGCCTCCGACGGGCCGCGCGACCTCGACATCGTCGGCACGCTCTTGCTCGGCGCGACCGTGCTCGCCCTCATGCTGCCGTTCGTCCTGACCACCGGTAGCCCTGACGACAACCCGGCGCGGTGGTGGTTCCTCGCACTCTTCGCCGCCGTCGCTGCGGGCTTCGTCGCCTGGGAGCGGCGCTATCTCGCGAGCGGCCGCACGGCGATCATCGACTTCGCGCTGTTCCGCATCCGCAGCTACCGCAACGCCACGCTGCTCGCGATGGCGTACTTCGCCGCCATGCCAGCAACCTTCCTCACCCTCACGCTCTTCCTGCAGATGGGCCTCGAGCTCGCCGCCGTCTACGCGGGCATGGTGACGATTCCCTTCGCGCTCGCGAGCGCCGTGACCTCGTTCTACTCGGGCAAGGTCGTCGAGAAGTTTGGCCGCCGCATCGTGGTGGTCGGCCTCGTCGGCGTGCTCATCGGCTTCTCGGGCGCGGTCGCCGCCGCGCTCTTCTTGCCCGCCATCGCCGTGCCGTGGGCGATGGCGCTGGCGATGCTGATCGCCGGAGCCGGGGGAGGGGCCGTCATCGCCCCCAACCAGACCCTCGCCCTCGCCGAGGTGCCGGTCACCTCGGGCGGCGTCGCCGGCTCGATCGGCCAGGTCGGCCAGCGCGTCGGTACCGCGGTCGGCCTCGCCGCCGCCACCTCGGCGTTCTACGCGACGATCTACGCCGAAGAGGGCTCGTTCTCGCAGCTTGTCGTCTATCAAGACGCCTACCGCAACGCCGCCTTCGTCGTGGTGTTCTTCGTCGCCATCGCGCTCACCATGGCGCTCATCGATCTGCGCGCTCGTGTCGCCGGCCGGGTTCCCGATCGGGTCTAGCGCCGCTATACTGAAGGGCTACGCCGCGGGTGCCCGCGAGCGTACGAGACCGCCGGTGGCCGGCCCGAACGGCAGCCAACGGCTCACGAAACTCCACAGTGCGTGACAGCGACTCGCTCGCACGAGCATCCATTTTTCATTTTTTTGAGGGCGGATGCACGCTGCGAGTCCCACGGGGATGATCGGTTTCGACACTGCCTGCGAAACTGTGAGAAGCGGGTCGAGGATGCAGGGTTATCTCGTAAACGATCTCTGCAAACAACAGGTGCCAATGCTAAGCGCACCGACTTCGCTCTCGCCGCCTAAGGCAGAGTAGAAAGTCCGTCAGCCCGGGTGTGCCTCCGCCCCGGTCGCTGGCGTCATTAAGGGGGCTAGCTGTGTGGTTGTGTCTCAGGGCCACACGGGACTCGAACTGAGGCTGGGCCCGTCGACCTAGGGGTCTGCAACAAAGGTCGGGGCCGAGCAGAACGTCTCAGCAGACTACGCCCGTAGAAGGCTCAGGCTCACAGCAGTGGACGGGGGTTCGATTCCCCCCATCTCCACCACAAAGAGACGCTGTCACGCACTGTTGGAGGGGTTGGACACGACAACCTCGCCCTCTCTCCGAACGGCTCAGCGACTCGAGCTCGGGCGGCGGTTCGCGTACCGTACATTTTCTGCGTGGGTCGGTCTCGTTCCAGCGGCCGTTTGCATCCTCTTCCGAAGCGAGGCTCTCCGTGACCGATTCCGATGCGCCCGACCGTCCCGCAGATTTCGTCCAGTCGCTTGAACGCGGCCTTCACGTTATTCGTTCGTTCTCAGCTGACAAGCCGGTCATGACCCTGTCCGAGGTTGCGCGCCGCACTGGTCTCACCCGCGCTGCCGCTCGACGGTTCCTCATTACGCTGCAGCATCTGGGCTATGTCGCGAATGATGGCGGTCAGTTCAGTTTGCGCCCCGCCGTTCTGCAGCTCGGCTACGCCTACCTCTCGTCCCTGTCGCTCGCCGAGATCGCGAGCGAGCACCTGCGCCTCGCGGGCGAGGAGTTGCACGAATCGTGCAGCGCCAGTGTGCTCGACGGCGACAGCATCGTCTACATCGCACGCGCGCCAACCGCCCGCATCATGTCGATTAACCTCGCAGTCGGAACACGCCTTCCCGCCGTGCTCACGTCGATGGGCCGAGTCATGCTCGCGGCCCTGAGCGACGACGAACTCGACCGACTTCTCGCGACCGCGACGCTTGACAGACGCACGTCATCCACAATCACGAGGCGCGCGGCCCTGCGTGACGAGATCAACCTCGTACGCGAGCGCGGCTGGTCGATTGTTGACCAGGAGCTAGAAATCGGTGTGCGTTCAATCGCCGTCCCGATTCGGGACACCCGAGGCGTGGTCGTTGCGGCTATCAACGCCTCGGCGCACGCCAGCCGCGTCGAAATCGACGAGCTTCAGACGCGCTTTCTGGCCCGGCTTCAGCGGGCGGCGGCGGAAATTACGGATGACCTACGCGCGCGTCGGTAACAGCGTGGTGGGCGCTGTCTTCATCGGCATCTGCCCGGACAAATGCGAACGTGCCGCGAGCGGTCAAAGTTCTGGCGCCCGGGCGGGCGTTCGGCTGTTAGCGTCGGATATTCCCTCACCATAGGAGATGTCCGGCGCGTGTCAGTTCGCACCTTCGCCGCCAAGCGGTTGCTCTCGCGCCGCGCGGTGCTCGCGGCCATCGCGGCCATGGTGATCGTCGTGTCGGCGTTGCTGGCCGCGGTGACGGCGGTGCTCGGCGACGGCCTGGGGCGCGCGGCCGGCGAGGTGCTGCGCGAGGCGACGGGCACCGCGGGCGCAGTGCGCGCCGAGGCGCGTCTCGGCGATGAGGCGGATGCCCGCATCGCCGCATTCACGCGTGTGATCGATCGCGAGTTGGGCGCGGACGCGGTCGTCACCACCCGCAGCCTGCAGGCGACCGCGGTCCCGGTCGAGGCGTCGGGGGCGGATTCCCGCCTCACCCTGCTCGACACCGCGAGCGCCCTGCCTCACGTCACCCTCACGGGCACGGCCCCGGCTGCGGAGGGCGAGACCGCCCTGCACGCTACCGCCGCTGACGCCCTCGGTCTCGCCCTCGGCGACACGATCACGATCGACCCCGACGCGACGGCCAACGACGCACCCCTCACCCTCGAGGTGGTCGCCACGTGGCTGCCGATCGACGCGGGCAACCCGCTCTGGTTCGGCGAGCCGACGATCGGCTCGGGCGTCGACGCCGACGGCGCCCCGGTCGGCCCGCTGCTCGTCGACGGCGCCGTGCTGGCGGCCCTCAGCACCGACCCCGTCACGCGGTTCACGCTCACTCCGGCGCCCGGCCCCGTGACCGTCGCGGGCCTGACGACGCTCGCGAACGGCCTCGACGGCCTCGCCCGCGCCCTGCGCAGCGACCCCGAGGCCGGCCGCGGCGGCCTCATCTTCGCCGGCGATCTCGCCACAACGCTGCGCTCGGTGGCGGGCCCGCTCGCCGCCGCCGAAGCGGTCGCCCCCATCCCGCTGTCGCTCATCGCTGTGACGGGCGGCGTCACGATCGCCCTGCTCGCGCGCCTGCTCGTGGTGTCACGCGCGGGCGAGACGCGCCTCGTGCGCGTGCGCGGAGCATCCGCCGCCCGCCTGGTCGGCCTCGCCGGCCTCGAAATGCTCGTCGTCGCGGGGCTCGCCGCCGCCGTCACCGCGGGCGGCCTCGCCCTCGTTGCCGCCCTCACCGGTTCGGATGCTCTCGACCCGTTCACGGCGCCGCTCGCCGTCGCGCTCGGCGCCGTTCTCACCCAGCTCGCGCTCACCGCGGCCGACGTCAACCGCCCGCTGGGTGAGTCGTCCGCCCGTCGCGCGAGCGACCGCTTCGCGGCGCTGCCCGTGCTGGCGGTCATCGCCCTCGCGCTCGCGGCGCTGACCGGCTGGCGCATCGCGACCCTCGGCACGCCGCTCACCGAGACCGCCGCCGGGGCGCCCGCGATCGACCTGCTCGCCGCGCTCGCACCCGTCAGCGCACTGCTGCTGGTCGCCGTGATCACCGTGGCGCTGCTTGGCCCGCTCGCGCGGCTCATCGCCCGCCGTGCCGCCGCCCGCCCCGGCCTGCGTGCGGCCCTCGCCGCCCGGCAACTCGCCCGCGGCACCGGGGTGCTCGCCGTGCCCGTGCTGCTGGTCTCCCTCGCGACCGGGGGGGTCATTGTCGCGGCCACCTTTGACGGCACGTGGCAACGGGCCGACGAGCGCGCGGCGCCGCTGCGCACCGGAGGCGAGCTGCGCCTCGTGCTGCCGAGCGCGCCCGGGTCGGTACCGCCTGCTGCCGCGCTCGTCGACAGTGTCGACGTCGCTGCCGTGCGGAGCGCCGAGGGCGTGCGCGATGCGCGCGTGGTGCTCACCGCCGAGGTGCGGGTGCAGTCTGACGAGGTGTCGCTCGTCGCGGTGCCGAACGCGGGGTCCGGGGCGTCCGCGGGCGACGCGGGCACCGCATCCGCCGACGGTCTGCCGGTGACCGTGTCACCCGCCTTTGCGAGCCGCTACGGGCTCGCGGTCGGCGACACGGCACAGCTGAGCATCACCGGAGGGCGGCTGACCGTCGCCGTCGCCGCCGTCGATGCCGTTGCCGGGGCCCGCACGGCGCTCGCCGTTGCCGCCGAGCGCGACGCGCTCGTGGGCGCGCTCGCCGTCGACGACCGGCGCGTGCCGTTCACGGCCGAGGTGTGGGTCGACTCCGACGACATCCAGGCCGCGGCGGCCGCCCTCCGCGAGGCGGCGGTGCCCGGCGCGCTCATCGAACGCTCTGACGGGGATGCGCGCCTCGTCGCTCCCGCGCGCCTCACGCTCTGGATCGGTGCCGCCGCCGGCCTGCTGCTCGCGCTCGTCGCGCTCGCCGCGACCGCGGTCACGATTGACCGCGCGCGACGGGGCGAGCTCGCGGGCCTCCGCGCGCTCGGGGTGCCAGGCCGGGTGCTCGGCCGTGCCCGGGCGGGCGAGCTGGGGCTTGCCGCCGGCATCGCCGCGCTCGTCGGCGCCGCGGGTGGTGCACTCGCGGCGGGGGCGGTCATGCCGGCGTTCGTGCGCGCGGCGATCACCGCGCCCACGCAGCCGTACCCGCTCACCCTGACGGTCGCGGGTGTTCCGCTGGCGGCGCTGCTCGGCGTCGCGGTGCTGGTCACGATCCTGGGGCTCGTCGTGATGGCCCGCCGCCTCGCACAGCGCACCGATCGCGCGCGCCCGCGCGGGGGTGAGGCCGCGTGAGTAGCCACCTCTCGACTTTCGCCCTCATCGCGCGCCACCTGCGGGCGGGGCTGGCGGGCGCCCTGGGCCTGGCGCTCATCGTGCTCGTCGCGGCCGCGGCGACGAGTGTCGCCCCGCGGGCGCTCGAACAGGTGCTGTCGGCCGATGTGCGGGCCGAGCTCGCGCCGCTCAGCGACGTGCAGCGCGACCTGCGCGCTTTCGCGACGGGAACGCCGCTGCCCGTGGGGCCCGGTGAGGTCTCGGAAGGCAGCACTCTGCCTTCCGAGAATGCGGAGTTCTACGGCAACGCAGAGGAGCAGCTCGAAGCGCTGCGGCAGACCTTGCCGACAGCGGCGCAGGCCATCACGGAGCCAGCCGACTACGTCGAACGCACGAGCATTGCGTCCGACGAGCGCATCGCTGTCGCCCGCCGTGATGGTGGTGGCGACACCACGCAGTTCTCCATCGCCTACGCTCGCGACCCGCGTATTGCTCAGCGTATAGAGCTGGTGGACGGTCGAATGCCGGAGTCAACCACCAACGCTGGCGCCCTGCCAACGGAGGATACCGAGATCATGCTGTCGGTCGAGGCGGCGGAAGACATGCAATGGGAACTCGGCGAGGTGCGGGACCAGCAATTCGGTCTACCTGCCGTTCTGGTCGGTACCTTCGCGCCGCAAGACCCGGACGACCGTTACTGGTCGCACCTCCCCGTGTCGCGAGAGGCTGCGGTTCTCACGAACGGTGATCAGCCGACCGAGGTCTGGGCGACCGCCTACGTGAACCCCGAACAGGCGATTTTCGAGTCGATCACCTCCACCATCTGGTTCCCCGTCGAGGTCGGCGAGCTCACCGCGAGCGATGCCCGCGAGATCGGCGCGGCCCTGCGGGCGTTCACCGTGCAGCCGCAGGTGCTGCAGCAGGCGACCGTTGCGACGACGGTGACCTTCACCTCCGAGCTCGCCGACGCCGTCGACCGCAGCGTGCGCTCGGCCGAGGTGCTCTCGACCGTGCTCGCCGTCGCCGTCAGCACGATCGTCGCCCTGCTCGCGGTCGTCATGGTCGCCAGTAGCGCGCTCATCGTCGCTCGTCGCCGCACCGCCACCGCGCTGGCCATTGCGCGAGGCGCGGGCCCCCGCATTGCCCGCGGGCTGCTCGCCCTCGAGGGCGTGCTCATCGGGGTGCCCGCGGGTGCCATCGGGGCCGGTGTTGCCGCCGCACTCGTGCCCGCGACCGTGGCGCCCGGCTGGGTTGCCGTCCCCGTCGCCATCGCGCTGCTGCCCGCCGCGCTGCTTGCCGCCTGGCCGCTCGGCGTGCGCGGCACAGCGCCCTCCGCGATGCGCCGCATTCTGCCGCCCGCCCGACTGCGGCTCATCGGCGAGGCGCTTCTCGTCGTGCTCGCAGGCCTCGCGCTCGCGCTGCTGCTGGCCCGCCCGTCTGCCGACACCACGGGTGCTCCGGCGAGCGACCTGCTCGCGCTCGCCACTCCGCTGCTCGTCACGCTCGCGGCCGGCGCGCTCGCACTGCGCCTCTACCCGGCGCTGCTTGCCGGCGTCGCCCGCCTGCTGCGCCCCCGCCGCGGCCTCATCGCCTACCTCGGCGCCACCCGCACCGCGCGCAGCCCGCTTGCCGGGCTCGCGACTGTCCTCGCGGTCGTGATGGGAGCATCCGTCGCCGTCAGCGCGCTCACCCTGTCGGCGACGGTGACCGGCGGCATCGACACGGGCGCCCGGGCGACGGTCGGCGCCGACGCGCGCATCGACGATGCGCAACCCGGAAGCGCCGAGGCCATCGCCGCCTTGCCCGGCGTGGCCGCCGTCGTCGAACTGAGCGACGCGGGGCTCGCCGGCATCTCGTCTGACAGCACCACGACGACGAGCCGCGCCCAGCTCGTGCTCGCCGATCTCGACACTCTGGCCGCCATGCGCCCCGACCTCGTGCCGCCCGCGGCGGCCGCCCAGCTCGCCGCCGCTGACGGGCCAGCCGCGCTGACCACGCCCGAGGTGCTCAACTCGGCACCCACGCCGATCGCGGTCGCGGGCATCCCCGTCGAGATTGTCGGCGAGGTCGCGGCCGCGGCGAACCCGCTGGGCGCAGGGCGCTGGGTGCTCGTCGATCGCGACGCTTTCCTTGCCGCCGTCGACGCGGCGGGTGAGGACCGCGAGCTGGTCGCCGCCGCGCTGCTCGTCGATGCGGATGCTGCCCTCGGCCTCCCCGATTCGGCCCGCCTCATCGAGGCCGCGGGTTCGAACGCCACGATCGCGCTCGCCGCCGACGTGGCCGCCGCCACCGCCGAGCGCCCCGCCGTGACGGGCTTCGCGGCGGCCCTCACCGCCGTGATCGTGGCCGCGGCCGTGCTGACGGTGACCGCCGTGGCTCTCAGCGTCGTGCAGACGCGCGCCGCGCGCACGCAGACCGTGGCCACTCTGCAGATGCTGGGTGTCGAGCGCCGTCGCGCCCGGGCGCTCGCCGCGTGGGAGTTCGTGGCACCGACGGTGGTCGCCGCTGTGCTGGGCGCGCCACTGGGTATTGCCGTCGCCCTGCTCGTCGCGCGGCTGGTGCCCCTCGGCCTGCTGACGGGTGGGGTGTAAGAGAGGAATGAGAGCATGACGATGATGACCGGGGCCACAACGCCAGCACACGCCGCCGAGGCGCGCGACGCGGGCATCGAGTGCCACGGCCTCGTGCGCGTCTTCACCGCGCCCGGCGTCGAGGTGCAGGCCCTGCAGGGCCTCGACCTGCGCATCGACTCGGGCGAGCTCGTGGCGATCATCGGGGCGAGCGGGTCGGGCAAGTCGACGCTCTTGACCATCCTCTCGGGGCTCGACACCCCGACGGCCGGCTCCGTGCGCGTCGCCGGCGTCGACCTGCTCGCGCTCACCCGCCGGCAGCGCATCGACTACCAGCGGCACACGGTCGGTTTCGTCTGGCAGCAGACCAGCCAGAACCTGCTGCCGTACCTGACCACGGCCGAGAACGTCGCCGCCGTCATCGCACTCGCCGGCACCGCTCGCCGCGAGGGTCGAACGAACCGCGCGGCCCGCGTCACCGAACTGCTCGAGCTGCTGCACATCGCCGACGTCGCCGACCGCCTGCCGCACGAGCTGTCGGGCGGCCAGCAGCAGCGCGCCGCCATCGCGGTCGCGCTCGCCAACACGCCGCGCGTGCTGCTCGCCGACGAGCCGACGGGCGAGCTCGACGAGGCAGCTTCGGCCGACGTGCTCGCCGCCATGCGCCGCGTCAACGCCGAGCTTGGCGTGACCATGCTCATCGTGACCCACGACCACACCGTCGCCGATCACGTGAACCGCACCGTGCGCATCCGCGATGGGCGCACCTCGACCGAGACCGTGCGCAGCGTCGTGCGCGGAGCCGACGGCGTCGACGAGCACGTCGCCGAAGAGTTCGCCGTGCTCGATCGCGTCGGTCGCCTCCAGCTGCCGAGCGACTACCTCGAGGCGCTCGAGCTGCGCGACCGCGTGCGGCTCGCGCTCGAGAGCGACCGCATCGCGATCTTCCCCGGCGATACCGCGCCGCGCCCGTCGCCGTCGAGCGCCGATCCCGACACCGCGAGAGCGGGGGAGGAGCAGTCATGACCGACGCCCTGCTCACCGCCCGCGGCATCGCCCGCGCCTACGGCCGCGGCGACACCGCCCACACCGTCCTTGCCGGCATCGACCTGGATGCGCGGGCCGGCGAACTCGTCGTCGTGCGCGGCGCGTCCGGCACCGGAAAAACGACGCTGCTGTCGATCCTCGCGGGGCTCGACGCGCCCGACGCCGGCGCCGTCACGGTCGACGGCCGCGAGCTGGCGAGCCTCAGCGAGGCCGAGGCCGCCGAACTGCGGCGTGACACGCTCGGCTTCGTCGCGCAGACCTTTGGACTGATCCCGCTGCTCACCGCCGCCGAGAACGTCGAGGTGCCGCTGCGCATCGCGCGCACGGCACCGTCCGAACGGGATGCGCGGGTCGCCGCCGCGCTCGACGCCGTCGGTCTCAGCGCCCACACGCGCCAGCGGCCCGACGAATTGTCCGGCGGCCAGCAGCAGCGCGTCGCGATCGCGCGGGCCCTCGTGACGCACCCGCGCATCCTGATCGCCGACGAGCCGACCAGCCAGCTCGACAGCGCCACCGGCGCCGCGATCATGGACGTCATCGTGGCGCGCGTGCGCGACGACAACGTCGCCGCGATCGTCGCCACGCACGACCCGGCGGTCGTCGAGCGGGCCGACCGCGTGGTCGACGTCGGGGCGCACGCCGACTAGCTGGGCGCTTCTGCCGCAGCGCTGAGTAGTTCTTGCCTATGGCGGCAACAGAAGCCTCGCCGTACGGTCAACAGCGATGTCATTCCGGAGAAGAAGCCCGAGTTCACCCGCCCTTATCGGGGGCGCCATCGCGTCAGTCGTCGCACTCAGCGCGTGCAGCGCTGTCGGAGGAGAGACCGAGTCGGTAGCTCCTGCGGCGTCCGCGACGCCCGCCACCCCCGCACCGAGTGTGCCCCCATTCGATCCCGGTGACGACGCGGCACCTCTCGACGCCGAACCCGACACCTGTTTCGTGGGCTCGTGGATGCTCGACATCGACTCATGGGAGGCGGGAATTCTCGGCGTGGTCAGCTCTGATCTGACCGACCCGGTCGTGGAAACGACGGGATCGCTCAGCCTAACGTTGGACGCCGATCAGGCCTACCGCGTCGTCGGAAGCGCACTGCGGACGGTGACGACGGGCTCGGGTAACGGCGGCGATCTGCAGTGGGTTCTCGGCTTCGACGGCGACGAGTCGGGCACCTGGTACACCGTCAGCGACATTCTGATTCTGGACCCGGGGGAGGCGGGGCCGCTCTCCGCTCAGAACGAGGTGGAGATTGACGGCGTCCCGCTCGAGGGCGCGCTCGGCGATCCGTCGAGCACGCCGTGGTCGGACGACCTCGACGTCGCCTGCGATGCGACGACCCTGACCCTCACGCCCCTCAACGACCCGGCCGCGATCCCCGTGGTCTTCCGCCGCTAGGGGCGCGCGTCGCACTCCTCGTTCACCTCGCCCGCTCTGAGAAAGGCCCCATCATGCCGTCACGTTTGGCGTTCATCGCCGCCGCAGCCCTCGCCGTCACGTTGACGGCGTGCGCGCCCAGTTCTCCCGAAGCGGCGACGGGTGGCGACGCGCCACCCGAAAGCTCGGCACCGGCACCCGTCGAGACGGAGGGTGACGACGACGGCGCGGCTGAACCGGAGGATGAGCCCTCGCTCACCGCTGTGCCGCTGCCCGACACCTGGCCGGCCGTCGTTCCCGTGGTTGATGGTGTCATCGTTGACGCGTTTGCCGTCGACAGCGGAACGGTGTTCTGGGGCGCCCGCGTCGTGCCCGACGCCGATCTCACCGAGGCCAGCGAGCAGGCCCGCGCACAGCTTGAGGCGGCGGGCTTCACACTCGACGGCGAGGCCGAGAACGACGACGGCACCGTGAACCGCACCTACGCCTCCGACGAGTTTCGCGTCTTCGTGAACCTGTCGACGGCGCCGGGCGAGGAAGGGGTGCTCTACAACGTGCAGCCCCGCTGACGTCCCCCATCAGCGACGCAGCATGCCGGGGCTGCCTGACAGACTGGCCTGATGCGACTCATCCTGAACGTGATCTGGCTCGTGCTGTCGGGCTTCTGGCTGTTCCTCGGCTACATGCTCGCGGCAGTCATCATGTTCATCCTGATCGTCACGATCCCGTTCGGCATCGCGTCGGCCCGCATCGGGCTGTACTCGCTGTGGCCGTTCGGCAAGACGATCGTCGACCGGCCCACCGCGGGCGTCGGCGCCGCGATCGGAAACGTGCTCTGGGTCGTGCTCGCCGGGTGGTGGCTGGCGCTCGGGCACATCGTCTCGGCGCTGGCTCTCGCGATCACCATCATCGGCATCCCGTTCGCGTGGGCGAACCTGAAGATGGTGCCCGTCGCGCTGCTGCCCCTGGGTAAGGAGATCGTCGACCAGCGCTGATCTCCTCAGCGCCGGCCGACGACTCGCGCACTAACCGAGGTTCTTCGGCCGCTGCCACCCCTCGCCGAGCACGTTCTCGGCGAGGAACGCGAACACCGTCTCGTACCAGACGATCGCGTGCTGGGGCTTCAGAATCCAGTGGTTCTCGTCGGGGTAGTAGAGGAACTTGTGCGGCAGCTTCCCCTCGTCGTCCGAGAACGTGGCCGCAAGCTCTGACCACAAGCGCAGGCTCTCGCCGATCGGCACGCGGTAGTCGCGGTCGCCGTGAATGACGAGCATCGGCGTGCTGATGTTCTGAAGCGAGTGGTGCGGTGAGTTCTCGGCGAGGCCCTGCTCGTCGAAGATGCTCAGCCAGTACGCCGAGTTGTCGGTCGTACCCCCGAACTGGTCGAGCGCCCAGAGGCTCGCGTGCGTGACGATCGCGTCGAAGCGGTCGGTGTGGCCGGCCACCCAGTTGGCCATGTACCCGCCGAACGAGCCGCCGAGGGCGGCGGTGCGCGTCTCGTCGATGTCGTCGCGCGCGACGACCGCATCCGTGATCGACATGAGGTCGGTGAACGGAGCCTTCCCCCACGCGTTCCAGCCGCGGGCGATGAAGTCGAGGCCGTAGCCCGTCGACAGCGCCGGGTCGGGCAGCAGCACCGCGTAGCCGCGGGCGACGGCGAGCTGCGGGGCCCAGCGCCAGCTCCATGCGTTCCAGCTGTTAAGCGGGCCGCCGTGAATCCACAGCAGCAGCGGCGCCGGGCTGTCGGCCGAAGCGCCCTCGGGTGTCAGCAGCCAGCCGCGCACGCGCGCGCCGTCGTCGGCCGTCGTCTCGACCTCGACGAGCTCGCCCACGGTGGCGGGCAGCACCGCGGGGGAGGGCAGCGCAGCCACCGCGCCCGAGGCGACATCAACCGACACGGGGTGCGGCGGCTCGAGCCAGCTCGAGCGCAGGGCGACGAGTTGGCCGCCGCGCGCATCGACCTGCAGGCCGCTGTAGGCGTAGTCGTCGTTCGTGACGCGCGTGACCTCGCCGCCGTCGAGCGGAATGCGCACGATCGGCGCACGCCCGTTGTCGTCGGCGATCGCGTACAGGCTCGCCCCGTCGGGGGCGAAGGCGTACTCGCTTGCCCAGCGATCCCAGCCTTCGGCGATGCGTCGCGCATTGCCGCCGTCGACGTCGCTGACCCATAGCTCGCGGTCGGCGGGGCCGGCGGGCGTGCTGTGCGGGGCGCGCGTGTAGGCGAGGGTGCGGCCGTCGCGGCTGAGAACCGGGCCCTGGAACCCGACGTTCTCCTCCGAGAACAGCACGCGCGTGTCGCCCGTGGCGACGTCGATCGCGACGAACTCGTGGCGGCCAAGGCCCCGGGTCGCGATCTGGCGGGCAACGATGAGCGTCGCGCCGTCGGGCGTCAGCGCCTGGCCGGCCGTGTTCGCCGAGCGGCCGGGGTGCGGGGTCAGGTCGCGCGGCCGGGGCAGCTCGGGCGCATACGGGGCGGATGCTGCCCCCGCGTCGCCGTCGCCGCTCGCCTCACCGTCGGTGCCGCCCGCGTCGGCTGAGGCTTGGCCTGCCGCGGCCGCGCCCGGCGCGGGCCGCTCGGGCAGCTGGTCGGCGAGTTCGCTGAGCTCGAGCGCGATCAGGTGCGGCTCGGCGGGCCCCAGATCGTGGTCCCAGAAGCGCACGGGGTAGCTCTCGTGCAGGATCGCCGCGACCTTGCGCTTCTTGCGCTCGGCGCGGGCCGCCGCCTCGTCTTCGAGGGTGTCGGCGCCGGGCAGTAAGTCGGCGGCGAGAACGATGTGCTCGCTCTCGAGCGCGGTCGCCGCGACGCCCGAGACGCCCCCGGCCAGGCGAGTGACGGGCCGGGCCTCACCGCCGCGGGCGGGCAGCAGCCACAGCTGGCCGGCCTCCTCGGCGTCGCTTCCCGCCTCCGCGTCGGGCCGCGCCGAAACGAACAGCACGTCGCCGGCGGGCGTGAACGCGACGCCGGTTTCGCCCTTCGCCGAGCGGGTCAGGCGGCGCGGCGCACCGCCGTCGGCACGCGTCGGCACCTCCCAGAGCGCGCGCTCGTAGCTCGTGCGGTCGGCCGCGAGCGTCGCGACCGTCAGAATGGCCCGCTCGCCGTCCGGCGAGAGCGCGACCGCGTCGATGCGCGGCAGGGCGATGAACGATTCGAGGTCAGTGAACGGCGTTGTCGAGTTCTCGTGGGTCACGGCCTCGACGCTATCGGGGCTGTCGCTGTGAGCCGTGTGAGCATCCCACGGTGTAAAAAATTCTTGACACGATGCGCGGGTGCCCCCTACCGTTCGGAGTGTCAAGAATTCTTGACACACGAGAATCGCCACCCCACCCTCACCTCCCCCCGAAAGGATGCGCGCCATGAGCCTCGATGCCCGAGTCGCCGTCTGGCAATTCATCACCGCCATCGGCACCTATGCCGCATACCTCTGGCTGCTGTTTGACCGAGCGGGCGACGGCCCGCTCGTCGACACCGCCTACGGCGACCTCGTCGCCTGGACCGTCGGCGGGGGGCTCGTCGTGACCATCATCGGCTCGATTGCGATCGCCATCGCCGGCGGGCGCTCGGGTCGGCTCACTGACATGCGCGACAAGCAGATCGCCCGCCTCGCCGACGCGGTCGGCGCCTCCTTTGTCACGATCGGGGGGATGGCGGCGCTGATCCTCGCGATCGTCGAGGTCGACCACTTCTGGATCGGCAACGTTATCTACCTCGCGTTCGTCACCTCGGGCCTCCTCTCGTCGCTGGCACGCATCGTGATGCACCGCTTCGGGGTGCCCTCGTGGTGAAGCCGACGCGCGTCGAAAACCGCATCCGCGCCCTCCGCGAGGCGCACGGCGGCATGACGCAGGGTCAGCTCGCCGACGCCCTCGGCGTTACTCGCCAGACGATCAACGCGATCGAGCAGGGCAAGTACTCGCCGTCGCTCGAGGTCGCCTTCCAGATCGCCCGCGTCTTCGGCGTCAGCCTCGACGAGGTCTTCCGCTACCCCGACGGCGCGTAGCGAGCACACACGCCCACAACCACCACCCCAGAATCGAGAACCCTCATGACCACCACCAGCAGCCCCTCCACCCTCCCCACCACGATGCGCGCCCTCGAGCAGCACGGCTACGGCCAGGCCAAAGCGGTGCTGCACGAGCGCACCCGCCCCGTGCCGACCCCCGGCCGCGGCCAGGTGCTCGTGCGCGTCGAGGCCGTGAGCCCCGACTCGGGCACCATTCACCTCATGACGGGCAGCCCCCGCATGGTGCGCCCCGTTATCGGGCTGCGCACCCCGCGCCAGCCGGTTCCCGGCCTCGCGCTCGCCGGCCGCGTCGTCGCCCTCGGCGCGGGCGTCACGGGCATCTCCCTCGGCGACCGCGTCGCCGGCACCGCCTCCGGGGCGTTCGCCGAGTACGCCGTCGCGTCCGCGACGAAGCTCGCCATCATCCCCGACGGCGTTTCGATGACGGATGCTGCCGCCGCGCCCGTCTCGTACGCGACAGCCCTGCAGACGGTGCAGGATGCCGCCCGCGTTCAGCCCGGCCAGCGTGTGCTGGTGATCGGCGCCGGCGGCGGCGTGGGTGCGGCGGTCGTGCAGTTCGCAAAGCGTGCCGGGGCCGAGGTCACGGCCGTCGCGAGCGCCCGCAAGCGCGCGTTCGTCGAGGGTCTCGGCGTTGCCCGGTTTATCGACTACCGGGTCGAGAGCACGCCTGCGGCCTGGGGCACCTTCGACGTCGTGATCGACATGGCCGACGGCCGGCCGCTGCACGTGCTGCGTCGGGCGCTCACGCCGCGCGGCACGCTCGTGATCGTGGGCGCCGACGGGGTGGGCGGGCCGATTCTTGAGGGCTTCGACCGGCAGATGCGGCTTCCCCTCGTCAAACTGTTCGTCTCGCAGCGCCTCGTCGCGGTCGTGCAGAAGGAGATCGGCGACACGGTGTCGTCGGTGCTGGAGGCGCTCGCGAACGGAAGCTTCCGGTCGACGGTGACGAGCATCCGCCCGTTTGCCGAGGCGACGAGCGCCATCGACGCCATCGCCGCGAAAGACATCGCCGGCAAGGTCGTCGTCACGGTGCCCTGACGATTCCGGATGCGCGGCGTGCGGCTAGCGCGCGATGCCATCCAGCGAGCCGGTCAGCTTCTGGCCGGCCGGGTCGAAGATGACGCAGAGGATCTCGCGGTCGCCACGCTCCCAGCTCGACTCGGTGGGGAAGTAGTAGCTGAAGTCGTAGATCGACTCGACGTAGGGAATGCCGATGAAGGCGTCGAACTCGGTGCCGCACTGCTCGTCGCCCTCAGCGAGCACCGCGTCGGTGCCGGGGAAGGTGTCGCCGCCCAGAATCACCGAAGCGTAGATCTCGCTGTCGTGCGGGTCGGCGCACGGCACGACCGGCACCTCTGAGACGGTGTCGGCGGCGTCGGCGTCGTTCAGGCAGTCGCCGACCTGCAGGGTGAAGACGTCGGCGCCATCGGTGCCCTCGACGACCTGACCGCTCTCGTCGCGCTCGGCCGAGGGGCCGGAGCCGAGCTCGCCGCCGCCGAGCAGTGAGCAGCCGGCGAGGGCGGCGATAGCGCTGGCCGCGCCCAGCGCGACCGTGAGGCGGGTGAGGGGGCGGAGGCGGCGTCGGGTCGTCACGATGCTGAGCCTAACGAGCGCTGCGCCACGAGGTCGAGTACGGCGTCGTGCAGCAGGCCATTCGTGGCGAGCGCGCTGCCGTGCCACGGCCCCTCGTCGCCGTCGACGGAGGTGAAGCGCCCACCGGCCTCCTCGATGATCGGCTGCAGCGCCGCCATGTCGTACGGCTGCAGGTCGAATTCGCCAGCGACGTCGATGGCGCCCTCGGCGACGAGCATGTACGACCACATGTCGCCGACCGCGCGGGCACGCCAGGCGCCCCGCGCAAGCGCGATCATCTCGTCGAGCCGGCCGGCATCGGCCCAGCCGGGCAGGCTGTTGTACGACACGACGGCGTCGGCGAGCTCGGTGACGCCGCTCACCCGCAGGCGCGCAGCCGTGCCGCCCGCGAGGCCCAGGGTGCGGGTTGTCCAGGCGCCCTCACCGCGCGCGGCCCACCACCGTCGCTCGAGCGCGGGCGAGCTTACGACGCCGACGACGGGAACGCCGTCGACCGCGAGAGCGATCAGAGTGCCCCAGATCGGCACCCCGCGCAGAAAGTTGGCGGTGCCGTCGATCGGATCGATGATCCACTGCCGCCCCTCGCGGCGGGTGCGATCGGCGCCCTCGCTGTATTCCTCGCCCAGAATGTGATCGTCGGGTCGTTCGGCGCCGAGCAGCTCACGGATCGCCCGCTCGACGGCCTGGTCGGCGTCAGTAACCGGGGTGCGGTCGGGCTTTGTCGACACGGCGAGATCGAGCGCGCGGTAGCGATCGATCGACACGGCGTCGGCGGCGTCGGCGAGGCGCAGAGCCAGCTCGAGATCGGCGGCGAATTCGGCGGCAGAGACCGCGTCGGGTGCGGGGCGGGCGCTCGGCGAGTCAGTCACGGTCGCCAATCTACTGGCCGACGCTGACGAACGAACCGTCGGAGGCTCAGTACTCTTTGGGCCGCATCAGGGTGGTGAGTAGCCGCTGCAGCGAATCGAGGCGGGCGGCGCCCGCATCGCCGAGCCGCGCATCCTCGACCGCGTCGACGAGCGCGCAGTCGGGGCTGTCGGGCAGGTGCGTGCAGCCCCGCGGGCAGTCTTCGGCGATCGCGGCAAGGTCCGGGAACCCGGTCAGGATGTTGTCGGGGTTGACGTGACCGAGCCCGAACGAGCGCACGCCCGGGGTGTCGATGATCCAGCCGTCGCCGCCCGGCAGTCGCAGCGACACCGTCGAGCTCGACGTGTGGCGGCCGCGACCGGTCACCGCGTTGACGACGCCCGTGGCGCGGCCCGCGCCGGGCACCAGCAGGTTCACCAGCGTCGACTTGCCGACCCCCGAGTGGCCGACGGCCACGGTCGTGCGGCCGTGCAGCAGGTCGCGCAGGCGCTCGAGCGGCGGGTCGGATGCGGCGCTCGTCACAATCTCGACGCCCAGTGCCTGAAGCGGCGCGATGAGCTCGGCCGGGTCGCGCAAGTCGGTCTTCGTCACGACCACCAGCGGGGTCACGCCGGCGTCGAAGGCGGCCACGAGGTACCGGTCGATGAGCCTCGGGCGCGGTTCGGGGTCGGCCGCGGCGACGACCACCATGAGCTGGTCGGCGTTCGCGACGATGATGCGCTCGACGGCGTCGGTGTCGTCGGCGCTGCGCCGCAGCAGCGTGCGGCGCTCGTGCACCCGAACGATGCGGCCGAGGCTGCCCTCGTCGCCCGAGACATCGCCCACCACGTCGACCCGGTCGCCCGTGACGATCGACACGCGCCGAAGCTCGCGGGCACGGGTTGCAAGCACCTCGCGCTCGTCGTCGCCGCCCTCGTCGACGAGTGTTAAATAGCGTCCGCGGTCGACCTGAATGATGCGGCCCACGACGGCGTCCTCGTGCGCCGGGCGCTGCTTCGTGCGGGGGCGATTGGCCTTCGGGTTCGGGCGCTCACGCACGGCCGAGTCGTCGTACTGCCCCCAGGGCTCGTCGTCATCGTCGTCGACGGGAGGCAGCCAACTCATGCGAGCATGCCCCGCCACAGCTCGGGGAACTCGGGCATGGTCTTCGCCGTCGTCGTGATGTCGTCGACCTCGACGCCCTCGACGGCGAGGCCGATGATGGCCCCCGCGGTCGCCATGCGGTGGTCTTCGTAGGCGCGCCACGGCCCGCCGCTGAGCGTCGCGGGCTCGAGAGCGAGACCGTCGTCGAGTTCAGTGATGGCGCCGCCGAGGCCCGAAATCTCAGCGCTGAGCGCGGCAAGCCGGTCGGTCTCGTGGCCCCGCAGATGCCCGATGCCGGTGATGCGGCTCGGCCCGTCGGCCAGTGCAGCGAGCGCGACGAGAGCGGGGGCGAGTTCGCCGCCGGTCGACAGGTCGAGCTCGACGCCGGGAATCGCGCGGCCACCGCGCAGCCCCTCGCCGCCGTCGACCGTGAGTGCCCCGTCAGCCTCGTGCCGCACGGTGCCGCCGAAGTGGGGGAGGAGGTGGGCGAGGTCGGCGCCGACCTGGGTGGTGCGCGCGGGCCAGCCGTCGATCGTTACGGTGCCGCCGGCCACGAGCGCCGCTGCGAGGAAGGGCGCGGCGTTCGACAGATCGGGTTCAATTTCGACATCGCGGCCCGCGATCGGTCCGGGCGCGACGACCCACACCCCGCGCTCGGGGCTGTCGACGGTGACGCCGCGGTCGGCGAGCGTCTGCACCGTCATCTCGATGTGCGGCATCGACGGCAGGTGCTCACCCGTGTGGCGCAGCACCAGGCCCTCCTCGAAGCGGGCCGCTGCGAGCAGCAGCCCGCTGACGAACTGACTTGAGGCGCTCGCGTCGATCTCGAGCTCGCCGCCGCGCACCGAGCCGGTACCCCAGAGGCTGAACGGCAGCGCACCCCGACCGTCGTCGTTCACGTCAACGCCAAGCGCGCGCAGCGACTCGATCGTCGTGCGCATCGGGCGTCGGCGCGCCGACTCGTCGCCGTCGAAGGCGACGGGGCCGAGCGCGAGCGCCGCGAGCGGCGGCAGAAAGCGCATCACGGTGCCGGCGAGCCCGCAGTCGATCGAGGTCGACCCGGCCAACTCGTCGGCCGGAGTGACGAGCAGATCGGGGCCGAACATCCCATCGCCATCGACCTCCTCGATGCCGACGCCGAGCGAGCGCAGCGCCTCGATCATGAGGCGGCTGTCGCGCGAGTGCAGCGGCCGTCGTAGCAGCGACGGCGCATCGGCCAGCGCCGACAGCACCAGCTCGCGGTTCGTCAGCGACTTCGAGCCCGGCAGCATGACGCGGGCGGCGAGGGGGGCGGATGCGGTGGGCGCGACCCAGCGCGTGTCACCGGGCCCGCCGGTGGCGGCCTCGGTGCGGTCTTCGTCGCCGTACGGCGAGAAACGGGGGCCGGAATTATTCGAGACGAGCATCGGTTATCAGGGTAGTCGGCCCACACGCGGTCGGCGGGACCAGATCCATCGGACGCCGGGAGGGTGCATGACCGCAACGCTCACGACCGACGCGCCCGTAGAGGTTCGTGCTGCGTCGGTACCCCACGCACGGTCGGTACCCCCTGCGTCGTCAGTACACTGGCGCACGATGACTGACGAGGCTGCGGCCAAGCGCGCGTTGTTCCAAGAACAGGCTCTGCCGTTCATGGACCAGCTGTACGGCGCTGCCATGCGCATGACGAAGAACCCCGCCGATGCCGCCGATCTGGTGCAAGAGACGTTCGTGAAGGCGTTCGCGGCGTTCGCCCAGTTCGAACAGGGCACGAACCTGAAGGCGTGGCTGTACCGCATCCTCACGAACACCTTCATCAACCAGTACCGCAAGAACCAGCGCAACCCGTACCAGGGGGCGCTCGAAGAGCTCGAAGACTGGCAGCTCGGCGGCGCCGAGTCAGCGACCTCGACCGTGGGGCGTTCGGCCGAAGCAGAAGCCATCGATCGGATGCCCGCGAGCGCCGTGAAAGACGCGCTGCAGGAAATCCCGGAAGACTTCCGCCTCGCCGTCTACCTCGCCGACGTTGAGGGCTTCGCCTACCAAGAGATCGCCGACATCATGAAGACCCCCGTCGGCACCGTGATGAGCCGCCTGCACCGCGGGCGCCGCCAGTTGCGCGAGAAACTCGCCGACTACGCCCGCGAACGCGGGTACGCCCTCCCCGACTCGACAAGCCCGACACCCACCAGGAGCACGACATGACCGACTGCGGCTGCGACAAAGCCAAGGCCGAGCTCGAGGAGTTCCTGCACAACGAGCTGAGCCCCCAGCAGTGCCAGGACATCCGCGACCACATGGCCAACTGCGACGACTGCTCGGCTGAGCACCTCGTCGGCCTCACCCTGACCAACAAGGTCAAAGAGGCCTGCCAAGAGAAGGCACCCGACGAGCTGCGCAGCCTCGTTCTCGGCGCAATCTCGAACCTCGACAACCGCCCGTAGCGCGCGCCCACGCGGGGGAACGCTGCGACGCGGGTCGATCACGCGTTAACGCAAATGGTCCCCGGATACTCGCTCGAGCATCCGGGGACCGTTCGCGTTCGCGACTAGTCGCTGAGCGCCGCGTCCATGATCGCGGCGTGCTCTTCGGCGCTGCGCTTCGACGAGCCGGTCGCCGGCGAGGCCGAGGCGGGGCGCGAGACGACGCGCACCCTCTTCATGCCGCGCTTGGCGAGCTCGATCGTGAAGAACGGCCAGGCGCCCTGGTTCTCGGGCTCGTCTTGCACCCACACCAGTTCGGCGTTCGGGTAGCGCTCGATGACGGCGGCGATCTGCTCGGCGGGCAGCGGGTGGAACTGCTCGACGCGCACGAGGGCGACGCCCTGCGTCTCGCGCTTCGCGACCTCCGCCTTCAGGTCGTAGTGGATCTTGCCCGAGTGGAACAGCACGCGGCGCACCGACTGCGGGTCAGTGACCGTCGCGTCGTCGATGACGGGCTCGAAGCGGCCCTGCGTGAAGTCGGCGACCTCGCTGGTGGCGCCCCGCAGACGCAGCATCGCCTTCGGGGTGAAGACGATCAGCGGGCGACGCGGGCGCGCGTAGGCCTGCCGGCGCAGCAGGTGGAAGTAGGACGCCGGCGTCGAAGGGCGCGCGACCGTCATGTTGTCTTCTGCCGCGAGCTGCAGGAAGCGCTCGATGCGGGCCGACGAGTGGTCAGGGCCCTGGCCCTCGTAGCCGTGCGGCAAGAGCAGCACGACGCTCGAGCGCTGGTTCCACTTCTGCTCGGCCGACGAGATGAACTCGTCGATGATCGTCTGCGCGCCGTTGGCGAAGTCGCCGAACTGCGCCTCCCAGAGCACGAGCGCGTCGGGGCGCTCGACCGAGTAGCCGTACTCGAAGCCCATGGCGGCGTACTCGCTGAGCAGCGAGTCGTAGATCCAGAACTTCGCCTGGTTCTCGCTGAGGTTCGCGAGCGGCAGCCACTCTTGGCCGTTCGAGCGGTCGTGCAGCACCGCGTGGCGCTGCACGAAGGTGCCGCGCCGCGAGTCTTGACCCGCCATGCGCACCGGCGTGCCCTCCATGAGCAGCGAGCCGAGGGCGAGCAGTTCGCCGAAGCCCCAGTCGATGCCGCCGTTGCGGCTCATCTCGACGCGCTTCTTCAGCATCGCCTGCAGCTTCGTGTGCACCGTGAAGCCGGCGGGCGGGTTGTCGTGGGCGTCTCCGATGTGCTGAATGACCGAAATGTCAACGCCGGTCGTTTCCGGCTCACCAACCAGGCCTTCGTCAGACGGCGTCTCGCCGCCGACGACCGGGATGGAGCCGGTCTGCGCGGCGTGCGTCTCAGCGAACGCGACCTCCAGGCGGTCTTGGAAGTCTTTGTGCGCGTTCTCGAACTCTTCTTCGGTGATGTCACCGCGGCCGACGAGCGCCTCGGTGTAGAGCGTGCGCACGCTGCGCTTGGCCTCAATGAGGTTGTACATGAGCGGCTGCGTCATCGAGGGGTCGTCGCCCTCGTTGTGGCCGCGGCGGCGGTAGCAGACGAGGTCGATGATCACGTCACGCTTGAACTCGGCGCGGTAGGCGTAGGCGATCTCGGCGACACGAACCACGGCCTCGGGGTCATCCCCGTTGACGTGGAAGATCGGGGCCTGGATCGTCTTGGCGACGTCGGTCGAGTAGATCGACGAGCGCGCCTCGCCGGGGGGCGTGGTGAAGCCCACCTGGTTGTTGACGACCACGTGCACCGTGCCACCCGTGCGGTAGCCGCGCAGCTGCGACAACTGCAGGGTCTCGAACACGACACCCTGGCCGGCCATGGCCGCGTCGCCGTGCACGAGCACGGGCAGCGTGCCGAACTTGCCGTCGCCCTTGCGGTCTTGCTTGGCGCGCACGATGCCCTCGAGCACGCCGTTGACGGCCTCGAGGTGCGAGGGGTTCGCGGCGAGGTAGACCTCGATCTCTTTACCCGTCGCCGAGGTGAAGGTGCCTTGCGTGCCGAGGTGGTACTTGACGTCACCCGAGCCCTGCACGTTGCGGGGGTCTTGCGTGCCCTCGAACTCGCGGAAGATCTGGCCGTACGTCTTGCCCGCGATGTTGGCGAGCACGTTGAGGCGACCGCGGTGCGCCATGCCGATGGCGACCTCGTCGAGCTCGTTGTCGGCGGCCTGCTGCACGACCTCGTCGAGCAGCGGAATCAGCGACTCGCCACCCTCAAGGCTGAAGCGCTTCTGGCCGACATACTTCGTCTGCAGGAAGGTTTCGAACGCCTCGGCCTGGTTGAGCTTGCCCAGGATGCGCATCTGCTCATCGTGCGTCGGCTTCTGGTACGGCTTCTCGAGCCGCGTCTGGAACCAGCGTCGCTGCTCGGGGTCTTGGATGTGCATGTACTCGATGCCCACCGTGCGGCAATACGTGTCGCGCAACACACCGAGAATCTCGCGCAGCAGCATCGTGCGCTTGCCCCCGAAGCCGCCGGTGACGAACTCGCGGTCGAGGTCCCAGAAGGTGAGGCCGTGGCTCGAGATGTCGAGGTCGGGGTGGCTGCGCTGCTGGTAGGCGAGCGGGTCGACGTCGGCCATCATGTGCCCGCGCACCCGGAACGAGTTGATCAGCTCGTGAACGCGCGCCGTCTTGTTGACCTCGTCGGCGAGGTCAACGTGAATGTCTTGCGCCCAGTGAATCGGGTCGTACGGGATGCGCAGGTCGGCGAAGATTCCCTCGTAGAAGTCGCGCTGACCGATCAGCAGCTCGTGCACCTTCTTCAAGAACTCGCCGCTGCCGGCGCCCTGAATGACGCGATGGTCGTAGGTGCTCGTCAACGTGATCGTCTTGCCGACGCCGAGCTCGGCGAGTGTCGCCTGCGACATGCCCTGGAACTCGGCGGGGTACTCGAGAGCGCCCGCACCGATGATGGCGCCCTGCCCCTTCATGAGGCGCGGCACCGAGTGCACGGTGCCGATGCCGCCCGGGTTCGTGAGTGAGATCGTGTTGCCCTGGAAGTCGGCAGCGGCGAGCTTGTTGTCGCGGGCGCGCTTCACGACGTCTTCGTAGGCGGCGTGGAACTCGCCGAACGTCATCGACTCGGTCTTCTTGATTCCGGGAACCAGTAGGGCACGCGTGCCGTCGGGCTTCGGGATATCGATCGCGATGCCGAGGTTGATGTGGGCCGGCGTCACGACGACCGGCTTGCCGTCGTGCTCGTCGTAGTAGACGTTCTGGCTCGGGAACTCGCGCAGCGCCCGCACCATGGCCCACGCGATCAGGTGGGTGAACGACACCTTGCCGCCGCGGGCACGCTTCAGGTGGTTGTTGATGACGATGCGGTTGTCGATCATCAGCTTGGCGGGGATCGTGCGAACGCTGGTTGCCGTCGGAACCGTCAGCGACGCATCCATGTTCGTCGCCAGCGTCTTCGCCATGCCGCGCAGCGGCGTGACCTCGTCTTCTTTCTCTGCCGCCGCCTCGTCGGCCACCGGAGCGGGGGCCGTGGCGGGTGCCTGCGCCGGAATGGGCTGGGGCTGCGGAGCGATCGAGGTGGTCTTCGCGACCGGCTGGCTGCCCGTCACGGGCGCCGAGCCGATGCTGACCGAGCCGACCGAGCCGCCCGTCGACCCGCTTGGCAGCGCCGTCGTGGGGTCGTCGTCGGTGACCGTGGTGGCTGTCACCGGTGTGGCCTCTGCAACCGCGACAGCGGTCGGGGCGCTCGCGGTCGCCCGCTCGGTGGACGACTGCTCGTACTTTTCGAGGATCGGCCACCACGAGGGGTCGACCGACTCTTTGTTCTCGCGGTACTGCTCGTACAGCTCATCGACGAGCCATTCGTTAGCACCGAACTCACCGGAGGCGCCGCCCTCGGCACCCGTACCGGACACGTGGCTTGACACAGCCGACCGCCCACTTTCGCTTCTGCTGGAGGGTTAATTCTCGACAGGCCGCCGACGATGGCGGCACCGAGCAAGCCTAACGCCTCGGCGCACCGCCAACGCCCGGTTCGTGCCCAGCCGAGCGCCGCATCGGCCACGCTTGTACCGTGGTCATGTGCGCTTTGCGAACGAGACACCCGCCCACGATCTGACCTACTCCGACGTCTTCCTCACTCCGCAGCATTCTGCGGCCGGAAGCCGCCTCGGCGTCGACCTCGCCGTCGACGACCCGACGGGCATGCAAACGCCGATCGTGGCCGCCAACATGACCTCGGTGACGGGCCCGCGCCTCGCCGCGGCGCTCGCTCGTCGCGGCGGCCTAGGGGTGCTCCCGCAAGACCTGCCCCTGCAAGAACTTGACGCGGCGATCCACGCCGTGAAGGCCGCGCCGACCATGCTCGATCCGCTCGTCGCCGTGTCGGCCGAGACGACCGTCGGCGAGGCCCGACGGCGGGTCCCCGACACGGAGGGCGCGTTGCTCACGCTCGTCGATTCCGACGGTGAGCCGACCGCGTGCATCCCGGCATCGCGCCTGCGGCACGTCTTGCCGGATGCGGTCGTCGGCGACCTCGTCGGTGATCCGGTTCCGTCGATCGATGACGACGATGTGACGGATGCGCGGCGCGCGTTCGATCTCATCGACGCGGCCGGCGTCGGCGCCGTCGCGGTGCGCCACCACGGTCGCATCGTCGGCTCGCTGAGTGCGCGAAGCGCCGTGCGTGCGACGCTCTACCGACCGGCGGTGGATGCGCACGGCCGTTTGCGGGTCGCCGCGGCGGTGGGCATCAACGGCGATGCGGCTGCCCGGGCGCGGGCGCTCGTTCAGGCCGGAGTCGACGTGCTCGTGCTCGACACCGCCCACGGGCACCAAGAGCAGATGCTGGAGGCGCTGCGGGCCGTGTCGGCCGCCGAGCTCGGCGTGCCGATCGTTGCGGGAAACATCGTGACCGCCGAGGCGGTGCGCGACCTCGTGACCGCGGGCGCCGACATCCTGAAGGTGGGTGTCGGGCCGGGCGCCATGTGCACGACCCGCATGATGACGGCCGTGGGGCGCCCGCAGTTTTCGGCCGTGCTCGAAACGGCCGAGGCCGCGCGCTCGCTCGGCGCACGGGTCTGGGCCGATGGGGGAGTGCGCTACCCGCGCGACGTCGCCCTGGCGCTCGCCGCGGGTGCATCCGCCGTCATGATCGGCTCGTGGTTCGCCGGCACCCTCGAAGCGCCCGGTGAGATCGAAACCGACGACGAGGGCCGCTGGTTCAAGAGTTCGTGGGGCATGGCCTCGACGAAGGCTGTCGAGCAACGCTTCCACCGCCTCGACGCCTTCGAGCGGGCCCGCAAGACGCTGTTCGCCGAGGGCATCTCGTCGTCGCGCATCTACCTCGACCCGCAGCGGCCGAGCCTCGACGACCTGCTCGACATGATCACTTCGGGTCTGCGCAGCTCGATGACCTACGCCGGCGCGGCCACCCTTCCCGAGTTCCACGAGCGCGCCGTCGTCGGGGTGCAGTCGGCGGCGGGCTATGAGGAGGGCAAGGCGCTTCCCGTGTCGTGGTGAGCCGACCGCGACCTATACTCGTCAGCCTATGGAGCCTCCGTCTAGCGCGACCCTCGACATCGTGAGGGTCACCCGTGGGTGCTGAACTACTCGGCGACGAGTGGCTACTCCTCGCCGTCGGCGTGATGCTCACGATCGGCACGGGCCTGTTCGTTGCGAGCGAGTTCGCGCTCGTCAACCTCGACCGCTCTGACCTCGAGGCGCGGCGCGAGCGCGGGGAAACGCGCCTCGGCATGACCATTGCCGCCCTCAAGATCACCTCGACACACCTGTCGAGCGCGCAGCTGGGCATCACGCTGACCACGCTGCTCACTGGCTACACGATGGAGCCCGCGATCTCGCGCCTGCTCGCCGGCCCACTGCTCGCGCTCGGGCTGCCCGAGGGCGCCGTGCGCCCCGTCGGGTCGGTCACCGCCATCGTCGTCGCGACCCTGCTGTCGATGATCGTCGGCGAGCTCGTGCCCAAGAACTTCGCCCTTGCGCTGCCCCGCCAGACCGCGAAGGTGGTCATTCCCTTCCAGTGGTTGTTCACGGCCGTATTTCGTCCCGCGATTCGGGTGCTGAACGGCACCGCCAACCGCATCCTCCGCGCCATGGGGATTGACCCCAAGGAAGAGCTGAGCGGTGCGCGCACCGCCGAAGAGCTGTCGTCGCTCGTGCGTCGCTCGGCGCAGCACGGCTTGCTGGAGGCCGACACCGCCACCCTGCTGTCGCGCACGCTCGCCTTCTCGCAGCTGACCGCCCAAGACGTCATGACGCCGCGCGCCCGGCTCGTGAGCGTCGAGCGCGGCGAGACCGCGCTCGACGTGATCGCGGCGGCTCGGCGCACCGGCCTGTCGCGGTTCCCCGTCGTCGGCGAATCGTTCGACGACGTGATCGGCATCGTGCACATCAAGCAGGCGGTCGCGGTGCCGCACGACCGTCGCGGCGACGTCCCCGCCTCGGCGCTAATGTCGGAGGCGCTGCGCGTGCCCGAGACGATGCGCCTCGACACGCTGCTCACCGAACTGCGCGGCCAGGGGTACCAGATGGCCGTCGTCGTCGACGAGTACGGCGGCACGGCCGGCGTCGCGACTCTCGAAGACCTCGTGGAAGAACTCGTCGGCGAGGTGAGCGACGAGCACGACCGGGCGATGGTTGACGTCGTTCGCGCGCGTGACTGGCTGACCTTCCCGGGCATCCTGCGCCCTGACGAGCTCGCGGACCGAGCCGGAGTCCACGTGCCCGACGACGGCCCGTGGGAAACCGTCGCCGGCTGGCTCATGGCTGAGCTCGGCCGCCTGCCCCGCGTCGGCGACACGGTGGAGGTCGGGGAGGGCGTGTTCCGCGTTGAGCGCCTCGACGGCCGCCGCATCGACCGCGTGCGCTTTACGCCGACTGCCGTTCCGGCATCCCCCGCCGAGCTCGCTGGGGGTGCCGCATGATCACCTCGGCCGACTGGTGGGGCCTCGTTTGGCTCGTCGTGCTGCTTGCCGGCAATGCGTTCTTCGTGGGCGCCGAGTTCGCCGTCATCTCGGCCAAGCGCTCGCAGATCGAGCCGCGGGCCGAAGCCGGCTCGCGCGCCGCGAAGACGGCGCTCTGGGCAATGGAGCGGGCAACCCTCATGCTGGCGACCAGTCAGCTCGGCATCACCGTCTGTTCGCTGCTGATCCTGAACGTCTCCGAGCCGGCGATCCACCACATTCTCGAGATCCCGATCGCGCTGACGGGGCTGTCGGAGGAGGTCGTGTCGACGATCGCCTTCATCATCGCCCTCTTGATCGTGTCGTTCCTGCACGTGGTGCTCGGCGAGATGGTGCCAAAGAACCTCTCGTTCTCACTGCCGACGCGGGCCGTGCTGATTCTCGCGCCGCCCCTCGTCGCGGTTGCCCGACTGTTGGCCCCCATCATTTGGAGTCTCAACGCGACGGCCAACGGCATCCTGCGCCTCTTTGGCGTCGAGCCGAAGGACGAGGCGACGAGCGCCTTCACGCTCGACGAGGTCGAGACGATCGTGCGGCAGTCGACCCGCGAGGGCGTGCTCGACGACGCGAGCGGGGCGCTCAGCGCCGCGTTCGAATTCACGACGAAGACGGTCGGCGATGTCGCCGTACCGATGGATGCGCTGGTCACCCTCCCGGAAGACGCGTCCGGCAGTGACGTCGAACGCGGCGTCGCGCAGCGCGGCTTCAGTCGCTACGTGCTCGTCGACGAGGCGGGGGAGCCGACCGGCTACCTGCACCTGAAAGACGTCATCGACCTGCCCGAGGACGAGTTCGACGATCCGGTGCCGCCGAAGCGCATTCGCCGACTCGTGTCGATTCTCGCGAGCGCCGAGCTCGAAGACGCACTCGCCCTCATGCGCCGCTCGGGCTCGCACCTCGCGCGCTCGGTCGACACTGAGGGGCAGACCGTCGGCGTGCTCTTCCTCGAAGACATCCTCGAAGAGCTCGTCGGCGAGGTGCAGGACGCCACTCGCCGCCGCCACTTCGGCTGAGCGGCACCCTGGCGCCGCCGTCGGCGCAGGCGTAGCGTGACGTCATGACCGCGCACAACGACACGACTGCTGAGTTGGCCGACGCCATCGATCGCGCTCTGCGCGAGGCGAAGCTGCCCGCGGGTGGCGCGCCGCACACCGAGTCGGTGACGCTCGTGGCGGCGCCCGAGCCGAGTGCGGCCGAGCAGGGCGACGCGCTATCTCCCCTCGACGGGGGAGACGGCGACTAGCTCGCTTCGGGGCTGAGGGCCGCCTCGGCCATCGTGGCGAGCACCGCGCGGGTGTCGCGGGCGGCACCGCGCGCGCTGTGCGGGGTCGAGTTCATGAGCCCGAACGCCGCGTGGGCGCGGGTGCGCAGTAGCGACCGCTGCTCGCCCGAGTGCAGGGACTCGAGCACGTCGACCCAGAGCTCCACGTACTGCCGCTGGAGGCCGCGGACCGTGCGGCGGTCGGCGTCGGCGAGACTCTCGAGGTCGGCCGACTGCACGCGAATGACGTCAGGGTTCTCGACGGCGAAGGCGACGTGGAAGGCGACGAGCGCGCGCAGCGCCTGACGCGCATCCGGGATGCTCGACGCGGCGTCCGCGCGCGCGTCGCCGTCCGCACGCATTGCGCCGTTCGCGTTCGTGTCATGGTCGGCGAGCACCGCGCGCGCTCCGTCGAGGAGGCCTGCGCTCGCATCGACCAGCAGGGCGGCGAGCACCGCCTGCTTCCCCGCGAAGTGACGGTAGACGGCCGGCCCGCTGACGCCGACCGCGGCGCCCAGGTCGTCGAGCGAGACGCGCTCGAAGCCGCGCTCGGCGAACAGCTGAGCGGCGGCGGCAAGCAGGGCCCGGCGACGTTCCGCCTTGGCCTGCTCGCGCGACACGACGATGCTCATGTGCGCCAGTGTAGACATTCCAGTTAGTCGTGACTAACATTTGGGTCAGTTAGTCACCACTAACCGACCGGCCGAGCCGGCCCCGACGCCACAAGCGACAAGGGGAGTAGTCAATGTCGACCTCCGCACCCGCCGAGACCACTCCGGCCGAGCCCGACGCGAACGCGACGTCCGCGGCCGCCGCCCCGCGTGCATCCATGGCCGATTTGGTCGCCGAGCTGCGCGAGAAGCTCGCGCAGACGGCGCTCGGCGGCAGCGAATCGTCACGCACACGCCACGTCGCGCGCGGCAAACTGCTGCCGCGCGAACGCGTCGACCGGCTGCTCGACGAGGGCAGCCCCTTTCTTGAGATCGCGCCGCTCGCGGCCGACGGGCTCTACGGCGGCGACGCGCCGAGCGCTGGGCTCATAACCGGTATCGGCCTCGTGCACGGCCGCCCCGTCATGGTCATCGCGAACGACGCCACCGTGAAGGGCGGCACCTACTTCCCGCTGACGGTCAAGAAGCACCTGCGTGCGCAAGAGATCGCCTTCGAGAACCGGCTGCCGTCGATCGCCCTCGTCGACTCGGGCGGGGCGTTCCTGCCGCTGCAAGACGAGGTGTTTCCCGACCGCGACCACTTCGGGCGCATTTTCTTCAACCAGGCGCGTGCATCCGCCGAGGGCATCGCGCAGATCGCGTGCGTCATGGGCTCGTGCACGGCGGGCGGGGCGTACGTGCCGGCCATGAGCGACGAGACCGTCATCGTGCGCGAGCAGGGCACCATCTTTCTCGGCGGCCCGCCGCTCGTGAAGGCCGCCATCGGCGAGGTCGTCAGCGCCGAGGAGCTGGGCGGCGGCGAACTGCACGCGCGCACCTCGGGCGTCGTCGACCACCTCGCCGACGACGACACCCACGCGCTCGAGATCGTGCGCGACATTGTCGCCACCCTGCCGCCGCCGCGCGAGCCCGCGTGGGCCGTCAGTGCCGCCGCCGACGAGCCGGCCCACGACCCGGCGACCCTGCTCGACGTCGTGCCCGCCGACGTGCAGACGCCCTACGACGTGCACCTCGTCATCGACCGCATCGTCGACGCCGGCAGCGTCAGCGAATTCAAGCCCGACTACGGCACGACGCTGGTCACCGCCTTCGCGCGCATCGAGGGTCACCCGGTCGGCATCGTCGCCAACAACGGCGTGCTGTTTAGCGAGTCGGCCATGAAGGGCGCGCACTTCATCGAGCTGTGCGACCAGCGCGGCATCCCTCTCGTGTTTCTGCAGAACATTTCGGGCTTCATGGTGGGCCGCGACGCGGAGGCGGGCGGCATCGCCAAGCACGGCGCGAAGATGGTCACCGCCGTCGCCACCACGCGCGTGCCGAAGCTCACCATCGTGATCGGCGGCTCGTTCGGCGCCGGCAATTACTCGATGTGCGGGCGGGCGTACTCGCCGCGCTTCCTCTGGATGTGGCCGAATGCCCGCATCTCGGTCATGGGCGGCCAGCAGGCCGCGAAGGTGCTCTCGACCGTGCGCCGCGACCAGCTCGGCGACGACTGGCCGGCCAACGAGCAAGAGGCGTTCGAGGCCCCGATCCGCGCCCAGTACGAGGCCCAGGGCAACCCCTACTACGCCACCGCCCGCCTCTGGGACGACGGAATCATCGACCCGGCCGATACCCGCCACGTGCTCGCCCTCGCCCTCGACGTCGTCAGCCGCGCGCCGCTGCCCGAGCCGCGCTTCGGCCTCTTCCGGATGTGAGCGAGATGACCACGCCCCTCTTCGACACCGTCCTCGTCGCAAACCGCGGCGAGATCGCCTGCCGCGTGATCCGCACCCTGCGCGCGCTCGGCATCCGCTCCGTCGCGGTCTACAGCGACGCCGATGCGGATGCGCGTCACGTCCGCGAAGCGGATCTCGCGGTGCGCCTCGGCCCCGCCCCCGCCACCGAGAGCTACCTCCATATCGAGCGAGTGGTCGCAGCGGCGACATCCGTGGGGGCGCAGGCCGTGCATCCGGGATACGGATTCTTGAGCGAGAACACGGCGTTCGCGCGCCGCCTCGAGGAGGCGGGCGTCGTGTTGATCGGGCCGCCCGCGAGCGCGATCGAGGCGATGGGTGACAAGATTCGGGCCCGCGACCACGTCGCCGCCCGCGGTGTGCCCGTCACTCCCGGCGCGGGCGCCGCCGGCTGGAGCGATGAGCAGCTGATCGACGCCGCCGACACCGTGGGATTTCCCCTGATCATCAAGCCCTCGGGCGGCGGCGGCGGCAAGGGCATGACCGTCGTGCGCGACAAGGGTGAGCTCGCCGACGCGCTCGTCGCCTCGCGCCGGGTCGCCCGCTCGTCGTTCGGCGACGACACCCTGCTGCTCGAGCGTTTCGTCGAAAGCCCCCGCCACATCGAGGTGCAGGTGCTCGCCGACGCTCACGGCGCCGTGGTGCACCTCGGCGAGCGCGAGTGCTCGCTTCAGCGCCGCCACCAGAAGATCATCGAGGAGGCTCCGTCGCCGCTGCTCGACGCGGCCACCCGAGCGGCGATCGGCGAGGCGGCCTGCGAGGTTGCCCGCAGCGTCGACTACCGCGGCGCCGGTACCGTCGAGTTTCTCGTCTCTGACGCCCGCCCCGACGAGTTCTTCTTCATGGAGATGAACACGCGCCTGCAAGTCGAGCACCCCGTCACCGAGCTCGTGACGGGCGTCGACCTCGTCGAACAGCAACTGCGCATCGCCGCGGGCCTGCCGCTCGAGGTGCCGCCGCTCGCGTTCAGCGGGCACGCCGTCGAGGCGCGACTGTACGCCGAAGACCCCGAGCGCGGCTTCACCCCGCAGACCGGCACCGTCACGCTGCTGCGCGAGCCGGCGGGGCAGGGCGTGCGCGTCGACAGCGCCCTGATCGACGGGCTCGTGGTCGGTAGCGACTACGACCCGATGCTCGCCAAGGTCATCGCCCACGGCCCCGACCGAGCGACCGCGCTCGCCCGCCTCGACGCCGCCCTCGCCGACACGGTCGTGCTGGGCGTGCCGACCAACGCGGGGTTCCTGCGCCGGCTCGCCGCCCTTCCCGAGGTGCAGTCCGGCGCCCTCGACACGGGCCTCATCGAGCGCAGCGATCTCGCCGCCCCGCCGACTCCCGCCCTCGCCCGCACGATCGCGGCGCTCGTCGAACACGAGCGCGCCGAGAGGGCCGCGACGAGCGCATGGTCGCGTCCGAGCGGCTGGCGCGTCGGCGCCTCGCGGGCGCCGCGCTACGCGATCGACGGCGAGGAGCTCGCGATCGACGCGGGGCTCGTCGCGAGCCTCGCCCCGCGCATCCGGATGCTCGCCCCCGCCGACAGCGCCGCGCGCGTTCCCGGCGCGCCGGCGTCCGCCGCGGCCGAGCCGCTCGAGGTGACGCTGACCCACAACGGCCGCCGCCTCACCGCGCTGGTGGCGCGCGCCGACGACGCCACGTGGCTACACCTCGACGGCGCGACCCACCGGCTCGCCCGCCCGAACCGTGCCGCGCGCGTTGCGGAGCACCGCGCTGGCCTCACCCGCACGCCCGGCACCGCCGACCCGACGATCCGCGCCGCCATGCCCGGCGCCGTCGTCGCGCTCGGCGCAGCCTCCCAGGACACGGTCGCCGAGGGTCAGCCTCTCGTGACGATCGAGGCGATGAAGATGGAGCACACCATGCTCGCCTCCATCGCCGGAACGGTGACCCTCACGGTCGCCGTGGGCGACCAGGTCGCACTCGACCAGGTCGTCGCCCGCATCACACCGGCCGAGCCCGAACCGGGGCCGGCCGGCGGCATCGAAGGAGACCCCGCATGATCGACCTGACCCCCGAACAGCAGCGCCTCAGCGACGAGGTGCGCGAGTTCGCCGACACCGTCGTCGCGCCGGCCGCGTACGAGTACGACACGAAGCGCGAGCTGCCGTACGACATCATCCGGCAGATGGGCGACATGGGGCTGTTCGGGCTGCCGTTCCCGGTCGAGTACGGCGGGCAGGGCAAGACCTACGTCGACCTGTGCCTCGCGGTCGAGCAGCTCGCCCGGGTCGACCAGTCGATCGCCGTGACGCTCGAGGCGGGCGTCGGCCTCGGGGCGATGCCGATCTTCCGCCAGGGCACCGAAGAGCAGAAACAGCAGTGGCTGCCCGACCTCGCCCGCGGGCGGGCGCTCGCGGGCTTCGGTCTCACCGAGGCGGGGGCGGGCTCGGACGCCCGCGCAACCCAGACGACCGCCGAGGTGGTCGATGGCGAGTGGGTCATCAACGGGTCGAAGCAGTTCATCACCAACTCGGGCAGCGAGATCACGAGCCTTGTCACCGTCACCGCCGTCACGGGCCGCAAAGAGAACGGCACCCCCGAGCTGTCGGCGATCATCGTGCCGTCGGGCACCCCCGGCTTCACGGTGCACCCCGCCTACGACAAGGTCGGCTGGCACACGAGCGACACCCACCCGCTGACCTTCGACGACGTGCGCGTGCCTGAGGCGAACCTGCTGGGGGAGCGCGGGCGCGGGTATGCAAACTTCCTCGAGTACCTCGACGAGGGTCGCGTCGCCTTCGCCGCCCTCGCGACCGGAGCGGCCCAGGGCTGCCTCGAGGAGGCGCTGCGCTACGCGAAAGAGCGCGTGGTCTTCGGCCGTGCGATCGGCGAGAACCAGCACGTGGCGTTCATGATCGCCCGCATGCAGTCGCGCGTGCACTCCGCCCGCCTCGCCACCTACGACGCCGCGCACCGCATCGTGGCCGGCAAGCCGTTCAAGGCCGAGGCGGCGATGGCGAAGCTCATCTCGAGTGAGGCCGCCATGGCGAACGCCCGCGACGCGAGCCACATCTTCGGCGGCTACGGCTTCATGAACGAGAACCCCGTCGCTCGGCACTACCGTGACTCGAAGGTGCTCGAGGTCGGCGAGGGCACGACGGAGGTGCAGCTGATGGTCATTGCACGAACCCTGGGGCTCAGCGCATGAGCGGCCGCCGCGTCGAGCAGCGCGGCCTATGGTTCGACGAGTTCGAGGTGGGCACTGTCTACGCGCACGCGCCGGGCCGCACCATGACCGAGGCCGACAACGTGCTCTTCTCGACCCTCACCATGAACCCGCAGGCGCTGCACCTCGACGCGGCGTGGTCGGCCACGCAGCCCTTCGGCGAGCGGCTCGTGAACTCGATGATGACGCTCGCCGTCATGGTCGGCGCCTCGGTGCAGCAGCTCACGCAGGGCACGATCGTCGCGAACCTTGGCCTCACCGACGTGCGCTTCCCGCATCCGCTGCACCACGGCGACACGCTCTACAGCGAGACGCTCGTCGTCGAGAAGCGCCTGTCAGAGTCGCGGCCCGGCCAGGGCATCGTCACGCTCGAACACACCGGCCGCAACGAGCACGGCGACATCGTCGGCGTCGCCCGCCGCGCCGTTCTCATCTGGCAGGAGGGTGCCGCACGGTGACCGCCTTCGCGATGGGGCCCGCGCTGCTGTTCTGCCCGGCCGATCGGCCCGAGCGCTACGCGAAGGCGGCCGAGCGCGCCGACGCCGTCATTCTCGATTGTGAGGATGCGGTCGCTCCCGATTCAAAGGATTCGGCGCGCGAGGCGCTCGCCGCCTCCCGCCTCGATCCCGCCACGACGATCGTGCGCATCAATCCGCTGGGAACGGTCGACGCCGAGGCCGACCTCGAGGCGCTCGGCGGCACCGAGTACCGCACGGTGATGGTCGCGAAGGCGGAGGACGCCTCGGCGCTCGCCGAGCTCGTCACTCGCGGCTACTCCGTCATCGCACTCTGCGAGACGGCCGCGGGCATTGTCGCCGCGGGCGAGCTCGCCGCCGTCGACGGCGTCGTTGCCCTCATGTGGGGAGCGGAAGACCTCGTCGCATCGATGGGCGGCACCGCCAGCCGGGATGCGCGAGGCCATTACCGCGCGGTCGTCCAGCACGCGCGCGCCAGCGTTCACCTCGCCGCCGCCGCCCGCGGAAAGGCGACGATCGACGCCGTGCACCTCGACATCGCCGACGAGGCGGGTCTTGTGGAGGAGGCGGCGGATGCCGCAGCCCTCGGATTCGTCGCGACCGCGTGCATCCACCCGAGCCAGGTCGACGCGATCCGGCGCGCCTACGCACCGAGCCCCGAGCAACGCGAGTGGGCGAAGCGTGTGCTCGCCGCCTCGGTGGGGGAGCGGGGCGTCTTTCGCTTCGAGGGCCAGATGGTCGATGAGCCCGTGCTGCGCCACGCCCGCTCGGTGCTGGCGCGGCACCGTTCCTCCGACTGAGGAATGCGCGGGGTCGGCGGCGGGTTGCTGTCGACGTCCCGCCCCCACGCGAAGGAGTTCCCGTGTCAATTGCCGTTCTCGGAGCCACCGGCCACCTCGGCCGCGCCGCCATCGATCACCTGCTCGCCCGCGGTGTCGCGCCGAGCGAGCTGATTGCCGCGGGCCGCGCCGTTGAGACCCTCGACGGGCTGCGCGAGCGCGGCGTCGACGTCCGCGCCGTCGACTACGCCGACGCAGCATCGATCGACGCCGCCCTCGCCGGCAGCCGCGTCGTGTTACTTGTCTCGGGCAGTGAGATCGGCCAGCGCGTCGCCCAGCACGCCGCGGTCATTGCCGCAGCCGAGCGCGTTGGCGCCCAGCGCCTCGTCTACACGTCGATCGTTAACGCGCTCGACTCGCAGCACCTGCTCGCTCCTGAGCACGCCGAAACCGAGCGGATGCTCGCTGCCAGTTCCCTCGCGGTGACCGTTCTCCGCAACAACTGGTACATCGAGAACTTTGCCGCCGACGTCGCGACCGCCGCCGAGACGGGCGTCGTGGCCTCGGGCGCCGGCGAGGGGCGCATCGCGAGTGCCACCCGCGACGAGTACGCCGAGGCGGCCGCCGTTGCTCTGCTCGACGACGATCATGCGGGCCAGACGTACGAGCTGACGGGCCCCGAAGCGTGGAACCACCTCGAGCTGGCGAGCGCGCTCAGCGAGCTACTCGGCCGCGAGGTCGTGTACGACGCGCTCGACCCGGAGGAGCAGCGCGCGCAGCTGACTTCTGCCGGCCTCGACGACGCCACCGCCAGCTTCATTGTGGGGCTCGACGCCAACACCCGCGCCGGCGAGCTCGCTGCCGTGAGCGCAGACCTCGAGCGACTGCTGGGCCGCCGCCCGCGCGATCTTCGTGCGCAGCTCGCGACGCTGATCAGCTAGCGAGCGGCCGCGGGGCCGAGCGGCCGCTCGGCCGGGTCAGCCCCCGCTAGAGCGGAACAGCCGACAGTGTCGCGTTCACGATCTGCACCGAGATCGAGAAGATGATAATGACGAGCAGGGCCTGCAGGGCGATCGTCGCCCACATCGGGGCGAGACCCGTGCCGGTGCGGCGGCGCGCCACGATCGAGCGGCCGATCACGTAGACGAGGCTCCAGAGAATCGCCCAGGCCCAGTGAAACGGGCGGTCGATCTGGCGCGCGCGCAGGGCCCGCCAGTCGAGCAGGGCGATGCCGATGCCGGCGATCCAGCCCACGAGGCCGAGGGCGTTTGCCGCGGGCGCCGTGACCGGTGCCCGGCCGGTGACCGTGCCGTCTGGGTCGACCTCGACGGCGGCGAGTGTCTGGGCCAGCAGGGCCTCCACGTCGAGCGTGAGCGCCGACCAGATGCTGATCAGCGGCGCGAGAGCCAGCAGCCAGATCCAGATGGTCGTCGGCGAGGTTCCCGCCGGGGCGGGCTGGGGTTCGTAGGCCGGCGCCGTGTAGCGGTGGCGGGTCTTCTCCGACCACTCTTCCCCGTCCCACCAGCGCTCAGCGGCCTCGCCGTTCGGGTCGGGGTACCAGCCGGCCTGCGTCGGTCGTGTCATCGCGTTACTCCTCGAAGGTGTTGACCATGGCGTAGGCGGCGCGTTGCAGGTAGTCCCACAGGGCCTCCTCGTGCATCGGCGGCAGCGCGAGTTCGTCGAGCGCCGCGCGCATGTGTGTGAGCCAGCGGTCGCGCGCATCCGGGTTGACCTTGAAGGGCATGTGCCGCATGCGCAGGCGCGGGTGGCCGCGCTGCTCGCTGTACGTGCTCGGGCCACCCCAGTACTGCTCGAGGAAGGCCGTCAGTCGCCACACCGCGCCGTCCATGTCGTCGTCGGGGTACATGGGGCGCAGCACCTCGTCGTGCTCGATGCCCTCGTAGAAGCGACGCACGAGGCGTTCAAAGGTCGCGTGCCCGCCGATCTGCGTGAAGAAGCTGTCGCTGGGGCCGCCGGTGGGGCCGAGCGTGATGTCGGCCACCTAGGCGTCCTTCTCGGATTCGACGGGCAGCTGCTTCGTCTTCGGCGCACCGCCGCGGGTGCTCGGCTTCTGCTCGGTCGCCTTGCCGGCACGGTCGAGACCATCCATGACGACGCGGTTGAGCGCGGGCAACGCCACACCGAGCTCGTCGAGGGCGAGCTTCAGGCGCAGGCGCAGCTCGCGGGCGATCTCGAACTGTTCGGGGCCGCGCACCTTCATGACGAGGCGAATGACGAGCGCCTCGGCCGAGATCGACTCGATGCCCCAGATCTCGGGCTTTTCGAGCACCTTGCGGCGCCACTTGGGGTCGTCGGCGAGGCGCTGCGCGGTCTCGAGCATGGTGCGCTCGACCGCCTCGACGTCGCTCGTGTACGGGGCCGGAAGATCGATGATGACGCGCGCCCAGCCCTGCGACTTGTTGCCGACGGTCACGATTTCGCCGTTGCGAACGAACCACAGGGTGCCGCCGACGTCGCGCACCTGGGTGACGCGCACGCCGACCGACTCGACGACGCCGTCGACCGGCCCCTGCGTCGACTGCAGCGAGACGATGTCGCCGACGCCGAGCTGGTCTTCGAAGACCATGAACAGGCCGTTCAGCATGTCTTTGACGAGGCTCTGCGCGCCGAAGCCGAGGGCGGCGCCGAGCACGCCGGCCGACGCGATGAGCGCCGTGACCGAGAAGTTCAGCTCGCTGAGGATCAGCACGATCGCGACGGCAACGATCGACCAGGTGACGATGTTGCGCAAGACGCTGCCCATCGTGCGTGTGCGCTGCACCACACGAACGGCGTGCAGTGGCGACGCGCTGAGCTCGACCGTGTGCTCGACCGCCTGCGCCTTCTTGACCCCTGAGACCACGCGATCGACCACGCGGCGAATCGAGATCAGCAGCACCCAGCGCAGGATGACCGCGCCGACGATGACTCCGGCGATGCGGAACACGGCCTCGTTCGTCTGCACGAACGTGACGATGCTCTCCCAGAGCCCTGCCCAACTGAAACCGTCCATTGCGGCAAGCCTAGCGACGGGGTCTCTGCGTTCGGATCAGGCGGCCGGCGGTCAGCGCAGACGCGACTCAGCCCCGCGCATCCCGATGGGGGAGTGCGCGGGGCTGAGATCGTGAGCGGATGCTCGGCGCGGGTTACGCGCGCGCGTCGCGACGCTGCGCCTGAACGGCCCGCTCGACGCCGGCCAGGTTCTCGCTGACCATGCGGCGCAGGGCCGCGGGCTGCTCGGCGTTCGCCTCGAGCCACGCGCGCGTCTTCACGATGAGGTTCTCGTTCGCGAGCGCGGCCGGGTACAGGCCGAGGATCAGGTACTCGGCGATCTTGTAGGTGCGCGACTCCCAGATCGGCACGATCGCGTCGAAGTATGCGTCGACGAGCTCGGCAAAGCCAGTCGGGCCGTTGGCGTGCTGCCAGCCCATCGTCGTCATGCGCACGATCGCGTTCGGCACCGTGTCGTCGCCGACGAGCTGGTCGAACACGGCGCGCTTCGCGTCGGCGCCGGGAAGCGCCGCCCGCGCGCGGGCCGCGGCCTGCTGACCGTTCGAGGTGTTGTCCGTCGAGAGCGCCGCGTCGATCTCGCTGTGGCCGATCGCGCCGTTGAGCGCGAGGCCCTCGATCAGCAGCCACTCAAGGTCGGTGTCAATCGTCAGCCCCGGCAGCGTGATCGTGCCGTCACGCAGGCCCGCGAGCGTGGCGACGTTCGCCGGCGTCGCCGCCATGTTCGCGAAGTACTGCACGAACTGGAACTGCGCGTCGCTGCCCGGCTCGGCCTCGGCGGCGAGGCTCCACAGCGCGTCGGCGACCTCCACCACGGTGTCGTGCCGCGTCGCCGGCTCGACGTAGCTGCGGGCCACCTGCGCCAGCTGCAGCAGCGTCGTACGGATCGTGGTCGACTCGGTCTCGCTCGCGATGTTGTTCAGCACGAGGCGCACGTAGTCGCGGGCGGCCGTCTCGCCGTCGCGCGTCGCATCCCACGCCGCACCCCACACAATCGCGCGGGCGAGCGGGTTCTCAATGTCTTTCAGGTGCGCGATCGCCGTCTCGAGCGAGGAGTCGTCGAGGCGGATCTTCGCATAGGCGAGGTCGTCGTCGTTCAGGAGGATCAGCGCCGGGCGGGTCTTTCCGACCAGCTCGGCGACCTCGGTGTGCTCGCCGTCGACGTCGAGCTCGTGGCGGTGGGTGCGCACGAGCGACCCACCGTCGAGCTCGTAAAAGCCGATCGCCATGCGGTGCGGGCGAATCGTCGGGTAGTCGGGGTGCGCCCTCTGCAGCACCGAGAACGCCGTGATGACGCCGTTCTCGTCGACCTCAAGTTCGGGGCGCAGCGTGTTGACGCCCGCCGTCTCGAGCCACTTGGCGCTCCAGTCGGTGAGCTCGCGGCCGCTCGTGGCCTCCAGCTCGCGCAGCAGGTCGACGAGCTCGGTGTTGCCCCACGCGTGCTTCTTGAAGTAGTTCGAGACGCCGGCGAAGAAGTCGTCCTCGCCGACCCAGGCGACGAGCTGCTTGAGCACGCTGCCACCCTTGGCGTAGGTGATGCCGTCGAAGTTGACCTGCACGTCTTCGAGGTCGCGAATGTCGGCGACGATGGGGTGGGTCGAGGGCAGCTGGTCTTGCTTGTACGCCCAGCTCTTCTCCATGGCCTGGAAGGTGGTCCAGGCTTCCGTCCACTCGGTGGCCTCGGCGGTGGCGATGGTCGAGGCCCACTCGGCGAACGACTCGTTCAGCCAGAGGTCGTTCCACCACTTCATGGTCACGAGGTCGCCGAACCACATGTGGGCGAGCTCGTGCAAGATCGTGACGACGCGGCGCTCCTTGATCGCGTCCGTCACCTTCGAGCGGAAGACGTAGACCTCGGTGAAGGTCACGCAGCCCGCGTTCTCCATGGCACCCGCGTTGAATTCGGGCACGAACAGCTGGTCGTACTTCTCGAAGGGGTATGGCACGTCGAACTTCTCTTCGAAGTACGCAAAGCCCTTGCGGGTGATGTCGAAGATGTAGTCGGCGTCGAGATGCTCGAACAGCGAGGCGCGAGCGTAGATGCCGAGGGGGATCGTGCGGCCGTCGCTCGAGGTGAGCTCGGAGTGCACGCTCTGGTACGGGCCGGCGACGATGGCGGTGATGTAGCTCGAGATGCGCTGGGTCTCAGGGAAGGCGAACACCGCGCTGTCGCCCTCGACGACCGGCTCGGGGGTGACGCCGTTCGAGACGACTTTCCAGTGCTTCGGCGCGCGCACCGTGAAGGTGAACGTGGCCTTCAGGTCGGGCTGCTCGAACACGGCGAACACGCGGCGGCTGTCGGGCACCTCGAACTGCGAGTAGAGGTACACCTCGCCGTCGACCGGGTCGACAAAGCGGTGCAGGCCCTCACCCGTGTTCGTGTACTCGTGGTCGGCGACCACGGTCAGCTCGTTCTCGGCGGCGAGGCTCGGCAGCTGAATGCGAATGCCGTCGGCCACCTCGGCCGGGTCGAGCTCCACGCCGTTCAGGGTGACCGAGTGCACGGTGCGGGTGATCGCGTCGATGAACGTCGAGGCGCCGGGCGTCGCGGTGAACGTCACCGTCGACGTCGAGCGAAACACCTCCGGCCCCGTGGTCAGGTCGAGCTCGACGCGGTAGCTCGAGGTCTCGACGAGCGACGAGCGCTCGCTCGCCTCGACGCGGGTCAGATTGTCTGCGGGCACGAGTGTGGCCTCCTTCGGCGACGGTCGTCAGATGGTGCGGCTCGTGGCCACACAGCCGCTCAGCCTAGTGCGCTCCTCCGAGAGCGGCCCCGTCGATCGCGCTGGCGTATGCCGGGTCGTCGACCACGCGCATCCAGACGATGCCGTGTTCCGGGATCGTGAGGTCTGTGCGCAGCGATCGGCGCTCGCCGGTAATCAGATCGGTCGCGGTCGGCGGCTGACCCGACAGGGTCAGCGCCGCCACCGTCTCCGGCTCGTCGGCCATGTTGGCAAAGCACAGGATGCGCGTGGCCACGCCCTCAAACACGCCCGGTCGCTGATACCCCAGCACGTGCGGGTTCTTCGCGTCGAAGCCAATCAGGGTGCCGCCGGCGAGCTCGGGGGTGCGGCGGCGCAGCTCGATGAGCGCGGTCAGCATCGTGTACAGCCGGCCCGCGTTGCTCGTCGGGTCGTGGCGCTGGGCGTACTTCTCGGCCGGGTAGAGGGGCCGCCCCGACCATCGACTGTCGTCGGCCTTGCCGGGGTCATCGCGGTACGAGTAGTCGTTCGTCTGGCCGACCTCATCACCGAGGTAGATGAGGGGCAGGCCGCCGGTCGAGAGGGCGATCGAGTGGGCGAGCACGATGCGGTCGATGGCCCCGGGGTCGCCCGCCTCGAGCCCGGTGAGGGAGGCGGTGGCCCCGCTGATGCGGCAGTCACCCGTCTTCGGGTTGTCCTGAAACGGGATCCCGCGGGCGAAGCTGCCGGGGAAGCGCCCGACGTAGAAGTTGTTCAGGAAGCGCCGGTGCTCGAAGCCGTTGATGCCGAGTTCGGCCGCGTCTTCGTCGGCGAAGGTCCAGCCGATGTCGTCGTGGCTGCGCACGTAGTTGACCCACGCGGTGCCGGCGGGCAGGTTGTGCCGAAGGTCGAGGGCCTGCTGCAGCAGGCGTGCATCGCGCGTCGCGAGCGAGTTCCAGATGAGCGCCATCTGCAGCGGGTTGTACGAGATCTGGCACTCGCCGGGCGAGATGTACTCGACCACCTGATCGGGGTGCACGATCGCTTCGCTCTTGAAGATCAGCGCGGGGGCGGCGATGCGGCAGACGGCGTTGAAGGCCTGCAAGAGCAGGTGCGCCTCGGGTAGCGACTCGCACGTCGTGCCGAGCTTCTTCCAAATGAACGCGACAGCGTCCATGCGCAGCACGTCGATGCCCTGGTTCGCCAGAAACAGCATTTCACCCGCCATCGCGCGAAAGACGCCGGGGTTCGCGTAGTTGAGGTCCCACTGAAAGCTGTGGAACGTCGCCCATACCCAGCGCCCCGAGCCGTCGGGCATCGGCACGAACGACCCCGGGTGGTCGTCAGGGAAGATCTCGCGCACGGTCTCTTCATAACGCTCGGGCATCGTGCGGTCGGGAAAGATCCAGTAGTAGTCCTCGAACTCTTCTTCGCCCGCGAGCGCGCGCTGCGCCCACTCGTGCTCGTTCGAGGTGTGATTGAAGATGAAGTCGACGACGAGCGCGATGCCGTTCGCCCGGAGGTCAGCCGCCAGCTGCGTCAGCTGCGCCATGTCGCCGAGTGCCGGGTTCACCTCGCGGTAGCTCGAGACCGCGTAGCCGCCGTCGCTGTTCGGCTCAGGGGCGAGAAACAGTGGCATGAGGTGCAGGTACGTCAGGCCCAGTTCGCGGAAGTAGGGGATGCGCGCGCGAACGCCCTCGAGGTCGCCCGCGTAGCGGTCGACGTACGCAACCCCGCCGAGCATCCGATTCGACTGAAACCAGTGGGGCTCTGCCTCGCGGTGCGCGTCGAGCGCCTTCAGGTCGGCGGGCCGGCGCTGCCAGCTCTCGGCGAGTTCGACGAGCAGCGCCTCAAGGTGCTGACGCACCGCGTCGTCGTCGCCGTACACCCGCTCGAAGAGCGCGGCGAGTCGGGGAATCTCGCGCTCGGCGCGCTCGCGAAACACCGCCCAATCGGCGTCGCTCGTCGCGGTGCGACGCGCCCGATCGAGGATGCTCGTGTCGATTCCGAGAGGATGCTCCATCGCGCCGCTCCGCTATTGTCCAGGTGGATAATGTCTGGCATCCTGGATGCCATGGCCTCCACGGTATTCGACCGCCGCCCCGCCGACCCCGCGCTCGTCGCCGCATCCCTCGCGGATTCGCGGCTGTCGGTCTTCTGGCTCGACGAGCTGCCAGCGCGTGAGCCGCTCCCGCGCCTCGCGAACCGGCGCATCCACACCGATCTGGTCGTCGTCGGCGGCGGCTATACGGGCCTCTGGACGGCGCTTCGCGCCAAGGAGCGCGATCCGCAGCGGCGCGTCGTGCTCGTCGAAGGTAAGCGCATCGGCTGGGCGGCATCGGGCCGCAACGGCGGCTTCGTCGAGGCGAGCCTCACCCACGGCGAGAAGAACGGTGAAAGCCGCTACCCCGACGAGCTCGAGGCACTCACCCGCCTCGGCATGGAGAACCTCGACGCGATCCAGGCGACGGTCGAGCAGCGGGGCTGGCAGTGCGACTTCGAGCGGGTGGGCTCGTTCGCCGTCGCCACCGAGCTGTACCAGCTGGCCGAGCTGGTCGACGCCCACGACGGTGAGACCGAGCACTTCTTCGACGCGCACGACATGCGCCAGCAGATCAACTCGCCCACCTACGAGGGCGGCCTGCTGTCGACGCGTGACACCGCGCTGACCCACCCCGGCAAGCTCGCGCGCGCCCTGCTCGACGCCTGCCTCGAGGCCGGGGTCGAGGTGTTCGAGTCGTCGCCGGTGCTCGGCCTGCACGCCGAGTCCGACGCCGTCGAACTGCGCCTGCGTGACGGGGGAGTGGTGCGCGCGAACCGCGTGGCGCTCGCCACCAACGCCTTCCCGTCGCTGCTCAAGCGCTACCGGCTGCACACGGTGCCGGTCTACGACTACGTGCTCATGACCGAGCCGCTGACGGATGCGCAACTCGCCTCGATCGGCTGGCACGGTCGTCAGGGGGTCGCCGACACCGCGAACCAGTTCCACTACTACCGACTGAGCGCCGATAACCGCATTCTGTGGGGCGGCTACGACGCGATCTACCACTACGGCGGGCGCATCACGGCCGAGTACGACGAGCGGCCGGCCAGTTACGAGAAGCTCGCCAGCCACTTCTTCACCACCTTCCCGCAGCTGGAGGGCGTGCGCTTTACCCACCGCTGGGCGGGCGTCATCGACACTTCGAGCCGCTTCTTCGCCTTCCACGCGACCGCGCACGGCGGCCGCGTTGCCTACTCGGCGGGCTTCACCGGCCTCGGCGTTGCCGCGACTCGCTTCGCGGCCGACGTCATGCTCGATCAGCTTGCGGGCCTCGAGACCGAGCGCACGAGCCTGCGGGCGATCCGCGACATCCCGATGCCGTTCCCGCCCGAGCCCGCGACGTACCCGGCCGTCCAGTCGGTGCGCTGGGCGCTCGACCGCGCCGACCACAATCACGGCCGCCGCAATCTTTTCCTTCGCACCCTCGACGCTGTCGGCCTAGGCTTCGACTCGTGAGCGCCCTTCCTCTCGACGCACCCACGGTGCTGCGGGCCCTCGAGCTGCCACTCGAGCACGAGCCCGTCGACCCCGACCAGGTCGTCGACGGCTCGCCCACCACCGCAGTCGCCGCCCTCACCGAGGTTGACGACTGGGAGATCGGGGTGTGGGAGATCACGCCGGGCACCGTCACCGACGTCGAGGTCGACGAGGTCTTCATCGTCCTGACCGGCCGCGCGATCCTGCGCCGCGACGACGGCAGCGAGACGCTGCTCGTCGCCGGCAGTGTCGGCCGCCTCGAGGACGGCGAAGAGACCGAGTGGGAGGTCCACGAGACCCTCCGCAAGATCTACATCGCCTGAGCTACCAGGTCGAGTCTCCGCGAATCACGACGTCGCTGCCGCCGTCGATGAAGACGACCTGTCCGCACAGGTGCGTGTTCTCGACGCTCGTGAGGTAGCCGATCAGGTGCGCGACCGTCTCGGGGGTGCCGACGCCGTTGAGGGGCATGGGTACCTGCTCGAGCAGCTGCGCCTCGGCCTCGGGCGTCGCCATCATCTTCTCGGTCATCGGCGTGCGCATGACGCCGGGCGCGACCGCGTTGAGCGCGATGCCCGCTCCCGCCCAGTCGGCGGTCGCGGCGTTCCGACGAATCCACTTCGCGAGCGCCCGCTTCGTCGAGCCATAAATGGTGGATGCGGTGCCCGCCTCGATCAGTTCCGTCGCGCGGTGCAGGGCGGCCGGTTCGTCGGGCGCGAGCATGGCGTCGACGAGCTCGTCGTCAACGGGAAACAGTGATGCCATGGACGCCGTCGCGACCGCGCGCGGCGTCGCCGACTGCGCGAGGAGGGGGCGCAGCCCCTCGAGGGTGGCGAGCGCGCCGAAGTAGTTGACGCCGACCGTGGCGGGCAGTTCGCGGGCAAGGCCGGCGTTCGCCACCACGCCGTCGAGGGTTCCGCCGGTCATCTCGCGCACGCGGGCGACCATGTGGTCGCGGCCTTCGTGCGTCGTCAGGTCGGCCGAGATGTCGGTGCCGGCGAGGTCTACCCCAATGACGGTGTCGCCGCGTTTCTTCAGCAGCTCGGCGGTTGCACGCCCGATCCCGCTTGCGGCCCCGGTCACAACGATGGTGCGTGTCATGGTGATTGTGTCTCCTTTGACGCTGGTGTCGGTGGCGCGGTCTGCGCTACCTCGTCCACCCTGACGCACCCGTGCGAGCCGCGCCAGGGGCGAACGTCCCCCGCCTAGAATCGTCACCATGCGCATCCACGTCGCCACTGATCACGTCGGCCTCGAGTTCTCGCAGACAGTGCAGCAGCACGTGGCTGGGCAGGGTCACGAGGTCATCGACCACGGGCCGACGAGTTACGACCCGCTCGACGACTACCCGGCGTTCTGCATCAACGCCGCCCGCGCCGTGGCGCGCGACCGCGAGGCCGGTATCGAGTCGCTCGGCGTCGTCTTCGGCGGTTCGGGCAACGGCGAGCAGATGGCCGCCAACAAGGTCGAGGGCATTCGCGCCGCGCTCGTGTGGAACGACGCCACCGCCGTGCTCGCCCGCGAGCACAACGACGCCAACGTGATCGCGGTCGGTGCTCGCCAGCACTCGGTCGACGAGGCGCTGCGCTTCATCGACATCTTCATTCAGACCCCCTTCCCGGGCGAAGAGCGGCACGTGCGCCGCATCGGCCAGCTGGGCGAGTACGAGACCTCCGGCACGATCACCGGTCACGAGCTGCACTAGTTCGCCGTGCCCGAAGGTCATTCCGTTCATCGCATCGCGCGGCAGTTCGACCGGCACTTCGTCGGCGAACGCGTCGCCGCCAGCTCCCCGCAGGGGCGGTTCGCCGACGGCGCCGCGCTGATTGACGGACGCACTATGACCGACGCGAAGGCAGTCGGCAAGCAGCTCTTCCTCGAGTTCGATGAGGCGCTGTACCTGCGCGTGCACCTCGGCATCTACGGGGCGTGGGACTTCGCTGGCGACGTCGGTCGCGACGCGACGACGCGCGCCTCGCGCGGTCGCATGGGGCAGACCGGGATGCGCCAGGCCGACACGCGCGTCGTCGGCGAGCACGAAGACTCCCTCTCCTCGATCGGCGCGCCGCGGCGCACGCGCCTGCGCATGGCGGAACAGGAGACCGAGACGGCCGGGCTCGAGGGCTTCCCGCCCGAGCCCGTGGGCCAGGTGCGCGCGCGCCTGCTCACCGACAGTGCCGTCGCCGACCTGCGTGGACCAACCGCGTGCGAGGTGCTCGACGCCGAGGCCGTGCAGCGCGTCATCGACGGGCTCGGGCCCGACCCGCTCGTCGACGACCCCGACGAGGGCGAGCGGCGCATGGTCGAGCGCGTGCGTTCGCGCCGCACGCCCATCGGGCTGCTTCTCATGGACCAGTCGGTGGTGAGCGGCATCGGCAACGTCTACCGCGCCGAAATCCTGTTCCGCGCGCGACTTGACCCGCACATCCGCGGTTCTGAACTGAGCGAGGAGGTCGTGCGTGACCTCTGGCGCGACTGGCGGTACCTGCTGGGCGTTGGCGTCGACACGGGCCAGATGCTGACGATGGACGGCCTCGACGAGGAGGCGCGAAAGCTCGCCCTCCGCAACCGCGCCGACCGGCACTGGGTCTACAAGCGCGAAGGTCTGCCGTGCCGCATCTGCGGAACGCACATCGTGCTCGAGATGGCCGCCGCCCGAAAGCTCTACTACTGCCCCACCTGCCAGCGCTGAGAGGCTCGCCATGCGTCGCACCCCGCACTACCTGCTCGATGACCGCGATGAGGTGCGGCGGCTGATTCGCGAGAACCCGTGGGCAACGATCGTGTCGCACGTCGAGGGTGCGGGCATCGTGGCCTCGCACTACCCGGTGCTGCTCGATGAGCAGGCATCGGTGGGCGACGAGATCGTGCTCGTCAGCCACGTGGGCCGGCCCGACGAAGAGTTGCACCGGCTGGGTACGACCGAGGTGCTCGTCATTATTCAGGGCCCCCACGGCTACATCTCGCCCAGTTGGTATGACGACGATGCGGTCATCCCCACCTGGAACCACGTCACCGCCCACCTCTATGGCGTGCCCGAGATTCTTGACGACGCCGAGAACTTCCGCATCCTCGCCGAGCTCACCGATCACTTCGAGCAGCACGTCGCCGACCCGCGAAGCCTGGCGCTCGACGAGGAGTATTCTCGAAGGGTCGCCCGCGGAACGGTCGGGCTGCGACTTCGGGTCACTCGCATCGACGCGCGTCTGAAGCTCAGCCAGAACAAGCCGGCCGAGGTCGTCGCCCGCATCGTCAACCAGCTCGACGGCGACGGGCCGTATGCCCACGATGGGCTCGCCCGCGAAATGAGGAGGGTGCATGATCCGCGCCATTCGTAACGCCCGTCCGCTCGGCGGCCACGACCCCGTCGACCTGGTGCTGCGCGACGGCATCATCGCCGCCATTGCCCCCGCCGGCGCCCTCGACATCGTCGACGGGCCCGACGTCATCGACGCCGACGGTCGCTTCGTACTGCCGGGCCTGTGGGACGAGCACGTGCACATGACCCAGTGGGCGCAGGCCCGCCGCCGCATCGACGTCGGTGCGGCCGAGTCGGCTGCAGAGGCCGCCGCCATCGTGCGCAGCGCGCTGTCGGCCCGCGACACCCTCGACGAGGTCGTCGTCGGCACCGGGTTCCGCGACGGACTGTGGCCCGATGTGCCGACCGCCGCCGTGCTCGATGGCGTGCTCGCCGACCGCCCGCTCGTGCTGATCAGCGCCGACGTGCACGCGGCGTGGCTGAACTCGGCCGCGATGGTGCGCTTCGGTATCGACACCGGCGACGGTCTGCTGCGCGAGGAGGCGGCCTTTGCCGTCACGCGCCAGCTCGACAGCGCGCCCGATACGACGATCGACGAGTGGGTGCGCGAGGCCGCCGCCGATGCTGCCGCCCGTGGCGTGGTCGGCATCGTCGACCTCGAGATGCGCTGGAACCTCGACGACTGGATGCGCCGCGTCGGCGGCGGCTTCGACGCGCTGCGCGTCGAGTTCGGCGTCTACCCGCAGCACCTCGACCGCGCGATCGCCCAGCGCCTGCGCAGCGGTTTGCCGGTTGCGGGCGAGGTGTCGGTCGGTCCGCTCAAGGTCATCACCGACGGCTCGCTCAACACGCGCACCGCCTACTGCTGCGACCCCTACCCCGACGCGCACGAGCACGCGTACGGCCTGCTGACGGTGCCGCCGTGCGACCTGCAGCCGCTCATGGCGAAGGGGCACGCCGCGGGCTTTGGCCTTGCCATTCACGCGATTGGCGACGCGGCGAACCGCCTGGCGCTCGACGCCTTTGCCCGTCTCGGCCACGGTGGCCGCATCGAGCACGCCCAGCTGGTGCGCCACGGCGACCTGCCCCGCTTCGCCGCCCTCGGGGTGACCGCGAGCGTGCAGCCCGAGCACGCGATGGACGACCGCGACGTCGCCGACCGCTTCTGGGCCGGCCGCACCGACCGCGCCTTCCCGCTGCGCGACCTCATCGACTCGGGCGCGCACGTCGTGCTCGGCTCTGACGCGCCTGTTGCACCGCTCGACCCGTGGATCGCGATGTCGGCGGCGACCGCCCGCACCCGCGACGAGCGCGAGCCGTGGCACGGCGAGCAGGCGATCACGGTCGCCGAGGCGCTGGCCGCCTCCGCGCGCACGCGCGTCGCGGCGGGTGAACACGCCGACCTGGTGCTCGTCGAGGAGGACCCGCTGACGATGGATGCGCGTGCTCTGCGGACGATGCCCGTCGCGCACACGCTGATGGCCGGTCGCGCCACCTTCGGCCCGGCTGTCGCCGCACAGCGCGACGCCGCCACGGCCTAGGGCCGCAGCGGCGTCGTTACTGCCGTCGCCTCGTGGGGCGACGCGCGGTGCTTACTCGGCGATGTGCGAGAACAGGAACCAGCGGTCCTGCTCGAGCCCGTCGGTGATTTCGATGGCGATGTCCTGGCTGACCTCATCGAGCTCTTCGAGGCCCTTGATCGCGGCGCGCAGCGTCACGAGGGTCGCGTCGATGCCGGCGATGATGTCGGCGATTAAGAGGTCGGTCTTCTGGAACCCGGCGCGCACGGCCGGAACCGTCGTTTGCTCGGCCACGGTCGCGGCGCGCGCGTCGAGGGGCAAGCCCAGGGCGGCGATGCGCTCCGCGGCCTGGTCGCTCCAGCCTCGGGCGTGGTCGACGAGGGTGTCGAGCAGTTCGTGCACGGGGAGGAAGTTGCTGCCGCGCACGTGCCAGTGCGCCTGCTTGCCCTCAAGCGCGAGAGCGGTCAAGTTGATGACGACGGGGGCGAGGTACTGAGCGACGCCCGAGATCATGTCGGGGTCGGTGGTCTTCTCTGGTGCTGCGGCGACGTCGGTCATGGCGTCCTCCCTTTCTGTTGCGCCCCGCGGATAGCGGGGCGTTTCCACCGTAGAACGCGTGAGGCCACTACGCACATTCCTTCCAGCGCGCTCCCAGGCACCTTCGGGCGGCCATCAGCGCAGGTCGCGGATGCGGCCGACGGTCGTACGAAGGTCGCGGAGGCGTTGCTCGTAGCGCGCCGCAACGGCGACGACGGCCACCCCGGCGATGCCCAGCCACAGCCACCATTCGACTGCTCGCCCGATTTCGGCGAGCAGGGGCCAGCTCTGAATGACGAGGTGGGTGATCAGCACGATCCCGCCGACGAGGAACGGCGCTTGCAGTCGGCGCACAACACCGCCGATCAGCACGATGGTCGCCACGAGGCCGACGGAGACGATGCGCACAACATCTCCGTCGTCGCCGATGGCGATCAGGCTCGGCACCAGGAGGGCGACGAGGCCCGGGGTGAGCCAGGGGCCGCTGCGCGCTGAGGCGCGCTGGTCCAGCTCCAGGGTTCCGATCATGATGAGTCCGAGCGCGAGCGGCACGGTGACGAGTTCGATCGGCCGCACCGCGTCGAGCAGGCCGATGACCGCGGCGGCGAGCGCGGCCCCGCCGGCGGTGGCGGCCGTCGTGGCGGTGACGTGCGGGGCACGGACCCGATCGTTGTCACCGCGTGACGCAGTGGCCCACGCCGCCGTAGCGGTGCCCGTCAGCATCACGACGACCAGAATCCCCGCCACCTGCACGGCCGGCAGCGCGGCCCCAGTGCCGTCGACAAACAGTTGAGCGACGACACTCGTGGTCAGCGTGAGCTGCGCGACGACTGCTGCGGTAAGGACGACGGTGTGCAGTCCACGCCAGCGAGCCTGTCCGCGGATTCGCCCCATCAGCGCCGCGAGGGCGATCAGTGTCGCACCCAGGCCGACCGCAACACCCCGAGCGGCCGGGCCCTCACCGGACGCGGCTGCCAGCGGCACACCGGCCACAATGATCGCCGCCCCCACGAGGAGCGCGGGCACCCCGATCGCGCGGCGCGACGCAGCGTCGGGGGTGCGCCCGATGAGGATCGCAATCACGATGAGCGCGGCGGCGAGCGGCAGAACGTAGGGTTCCGGATCGGCCGTGCCACGATCGACGAGCATCGTCCAGAGCGCGATCGTCGCAAGTGCCAGCGCGAGCCACCCTACGAATCGGCGAGGGCTCGATGACAGGAAGAGGCCCTCGCGGGTTATGGCAATGGCGAGTGTGATGACCGCACACACCAGTACCGCAAGCGCTGTCGGCATGAGCGTCCCGCGCGTTCCGTCTTCGGCGACCGTGACGAGAGCGACGAGTGCGGCCACGGTCACCCCCGCGTCGAGACCGATGCGAATGCTGCCGGCGGTGCGCAGCGCGGCGATAACCGCAACAGTCGCGAGAGCGATGAGAGCCACGAGGCCCTGTTCGATGGGGGTGATGGCGAGCGCTCGCGTGTCACCCGCGAGCGCGAGGCCGAGGACCAGTGCGCGGCCGGCAGCGAGGGCCACGGCTGGACCGATGAGCGCGGACGCAATCGCGCGCTCGATCGTGCCGCGGCTCCCCACGGCGACGACCACGAACGCTCCGACGAGTGCGGCCAGCGCAACCGTGTCGACGGCCGCATTGACGGGGCTCGTGTCGATGGCGTCGAGCGCGAGGGTAACGACGATGGGCAGTGGCGTGATGAGACCCGTGAGGCGTTCCGCACCGGACAGCCCGGGCAGCCCCGAGAGCGCGATCAGAGCTGCAGCAACAACGAGCACAAACGACGGGGCGTCGACCTCAATGGGGTCGGCGAGGGCGGCCGCCGCGACGAGGATGAGCAGGCTGCTCACCCCGACGGCGATCGACCGTGCGGCCCGGTCGACGGTGGCGGCGCGCCCGAGGGCGATCGCGGCAAGCGCGGTGACCGTGCCGAGCCACCAGCCGTCGGTAACGGCCCACGCCATGCTGACGGCGAGCACGGCGGCGAGCGGCGAGCCGATGGCGAGGGCGACACGGGCGGCAACGATCTCGGCAGTGCGGTCGTCTCGGCGCGACAGGGGCAGGAGTGCGGCGGCGCTGGCGATTGCCACCGCACCGCTCGCGAGCATCGCCGCCAGCCACGTGGGGCTCAGGCTGACGGCGGAGACAACCACCACCGCGGCGAGCGCGGCCAGCGGAACGAGGCGGCTGCGGGAGCGCAGCAGGCCAGCAAGCGCCCACCCTCCCGCCAAAACTCCGGCGCCTGCGGCAAGTGACGCGACGGCGACGCTCACGAGAGCATCCGCGCCCATGACATCGATGGTCGGGCGTGCAACGGGACCGCCGAGGCCGGCGAGTGCCGCGCGCACGAGCGGCTCGGCCACGACGCCGAAAGCTCCGAGCGCGGCAAGGGCGCCGATCGCCCCTGCGGATGCCGCCGTGGCAATCAGAGGGATGCGCGCCAGCGCGTGACGGCGTGCAGCGGCATCTGCGGTGACCGCCACCACCACCGGGGCTAGAACGCTCACCGCGAGGAGCGCTCCGTCGACCCGCGTCTCGTCGGCCGCGATCGTCAGGGTGGCCAGGAGTGCGAGGGTTCCGCTGACGGCCAGTGCCGCACTCGTCACCGCGGCGGCGACCCCAGACAGCGCACGAAGTGCCAGCAGCGTCGCACCGATAACGAGGGATGCGAAGATCACGCCGGAGACCGACGGCCACACCCAGCCACGCTCGGCGAGAAGTTCGGCGGAGACCACGATCGCTGAGGCCGCAATCGGTACCGAGAGGAGGGTCGACGCGACGGAGGCGGCGCGCACCGGACCGGTGATGCGGTCGGCCATGATCCGGTGCAAAGCAGCGGCGACCAGGGCAGCGGTGGCGGCCGCGGTGAGTGCGCCAACGGTGACATCGGCGCCGCGCGCGAGTCCTGTCGTTGCGTGGGCGCCCAGCAATCCTGCTCCGATCGGGAGCATCACTGCTGCCGCGAGTACGGGAGACCGGTGGCCGCCCGCCCGCGCCCAGGTCAGCGCAATCACCGAGATGGCGACCAGCGCGACGCCCCAGTAGGCGAGCTCGGGAGTCGACGACAGCCCGGCGACGTCGGTACGTCTCACTGCCCACGCATCGAGGACGAGAACGACGGTGCCGAGCGCCGCCAACCCCTCCGCAGTGACGGCAAGGCCGCGCCGCGACAGCACCGTCGCCGTGACGATGGTTGCGATGGTTGCCGCGCCAATGACGAGGGATCGCACCACCACGCCGTAGGCGATGAAGGCGTAGATCACAGCGAACAGGGCGAACACGCTGAGAAGTGCGATGCCGACCACGATGAGCGCGACCTGCACGCCCGAGCGTCGCGGCGTGACCGCGGGGGCTGTGGCCGGCTCTCGGGCCGCAGCCGGCGCCGGTGACGGCGCGGGCGACTGCGCAACGATCGGTGGGATGGGCGCGACGGTTGTCTCGTCGAGAGCGCGCTGCGCAGCGGGAGCAGCGGCCGTGGCGACGGGGGTGACCGGCTCGCGACGCATGCGATCAATCAGGGCGAGTCGGGCATCCAGTTCGTCGGCGATTGACGCCGACAGGGCGGCCAGCTCGCCCGCCAGGGGGTGCATGAGATCGAGTCGGCAGACGCGGCAACTCGTCGACTGCAGTGGCGTGAAGCAGGCCGGGCACTGCTGAGTCGAGCGCAGATCGTGCGGGCCGCGGGGGAAGCTCGCGATGCCGATTGCCGAAGAGTTCCTCATGCCGCCACACGGTAGTGCTGCGGGGGCCTCCCGAGCGGCAGGCTGCGCGCCGTGGGGAGGAAACAGGGCGGTGGACAACCGCCCTGAGTGTCGCGCCCCGCGCGCAGCGGGGCTCGGCCCAGAATGAGCCCGTGCGAGAAGAGCTCGACCCATTCGTCGCGGTGTACACGCAGCACCTGCGCGCCGTCAGCGCGTATCTCGCGCGCCGTGTCGATCACAGCGCCGTCGATGACCTCGCCGCCGACGTGTTCGCGATCGCGTGGAAGAAGCGCGACAGGGTGACTCCCGGCGAAGAGTTGCCGTGGCTGTACCGCATCGCGTCGTTCGTCGTCGCGAACCACCGCCGTCAGCTTGCGTCGCGCACGAGCATCCTCGCCCGCATTACGGTGCAGGATTCGGCGCCGTCGGCCGAAGACATCGTGATCGCCGACCGGGCGCTCGCCGAGGCGTGGCGCGCGCTGTCGGCGCGCGATCGCGAGGTGCTCGCCCTCGGCGTCGTGGAAGGCCTGGGGGCCGGCGAGATCGCGACCGCGCTGGGCATCAGCGCCAACGCGGCGAGTATCCGCCTGCACCGCGCCCGAGCACGCCTCGCGGAGCTGCTGCAGAAGAATTCTGACGACGCCTGAAAGATTCGGATGCCCCGCGACGTAATCAGGGCATGAACACGACACCTGACGACCTGGAGGGTCGCCTGCAGCGCTCGCTCGACGTCGGAGCCCCCGACCTCGATCGCGACATCGTCACCGGTGCGCCCGGCCGCAAGGCCCCGCGCATGGTCAACCGCGGACGGGTGGCGCAGATCGCCGCCGGCTCGGTCACCGCGGTCGCCGCCGCTAGCGTCGGCGCCCTCGTCATCAGCGGAACATTCATGCCGAGCCAGCCGCCGCTGTTCACCGCGGCAGCGGGCGGGGCCGACTCCGGTCGCATTGCGGGCGCTGAATCGGCCATGAGTGACGACGCCATGATCATGCCGTGGGTGCAGTACGAGTACCTGGCGGGCCCGGGCCTCAGCGACGAGCTCGCGAGTGGCCGCGTGTACGAACTGCGCCGGGCCGGAAGCCCCGACGACGTGCTCGCTCGCGTGGCGGCCCTGTTCGGCGTCACCGGCGAGGTGGAGAGCTCGGAGTGGTCGAGTGACGACTTCCCGAGCTATGTGGTCGGCCCCGAAGACGGCAGCGCTCCGGCGATCACCACCACGTGGGTCGGCACGGGCAACTGGTGGTACTCGAACCCGTTGCCATACACCGAGAACCCTCCCTCGCCGAGCCAGGCGCCCGACGAGGGCGCAGCGCGCTCACTCGCTGCTGACCTCTTCGCCGACGTGGGCCTCGACATCGACGCCGCCGACATCGAGGTCTACGCCGACGAGTGGCAGACGACCGCGAGTGGCTACCTCACGGTTGACGGGCAGCGCACCGCGCTCGACTGGGGCGTCTCGTGGGCGGCCACCGGCGAGATTCAGTGGGCGAGCGGGCACTCGATTGAGGTCGTCGACCGCGGCGAGTTCGACACGGTGTCGGCTCGCGCGAGCGTCGAGCGCCTCGCCGACTGGCGCTGGAGCGCCGCGGCAGGCCCCGACTACTGGGGCGACACGGGCTTTATGGCCGCTGACAGCGCAAGCTCGAGTGGCGTCGCGCGGAGCGACGAGAGCGTCGTTGAGCCGATGCCCGGCATGGAGCCGGCGCCCGAGCCCGGCGCCCCGGGCGACCCCGGTGCGGCGCCGGGTGATCCCGGAACAGGCGAGCCCGCGCCGATCGAACCGGTCGAGCCGACGAAGCCGGCCGAGCCGAGCGACCCCGCCGAACCCACGGAGCCGACAGAGCCGAGCGAGCCTGTCGAGCCGAGTGAACCGACCGAGCCGCAGCCGTTGCCCGAGCCCGCCCCCGAGCCGCTGCCTGAGCCCGAGCTCGTGACGGTCACGCTCGACAGTGCAGACCGCACGCTGCTGACCATGTGGGACGCGAACGGCAACGCCTGGCTCGTTCCCGGGTTCGTCTACGAGATGCCCGACGGCTGGTACTCCGGTGTCGTCTCCCTCATCGAGGGTGTCATCGAACTGCCCGAACCGATCGACTACGAGATCATGCCGATGGATGACGGCGTCGGCGTCATCGAGCCGGGCGTCGTCGACGAGGGCCGCGTCGAGAACCGGTAGCGCGCATCCGTGACGCGCCGGGGCCGAAATGGAGTTCTCGGCCCCGGCGCGCCACAGTGAGAGCGAGCGTCGCGACAGTCCGTCGCGTCGCCGCCGGGGGAGGCGCCGTGAGCATAATGGGGCGGATGCTCGCGGAGCGCCCGCGCATCGGCTGGCTGCTGATCGCGGTGGGCGCCCTCGCCGTATTTCTCGCCAGCGTTCCTGCGATCATCTTCCGGCCGGCGGGAATCGAGTGGGCCATCTGGTGGCCCGCGGCCGGAATCGCGGTCGGCATCGCCCTCCGCGCACCCCGCCGCGTCGCCCCGTGGCTGATCGTCGTGCTCACGGCTGTGTTCGTGCTCTCGCAGCTCGTCGCAGGCCGACCAGCCGCTTTGGGCGTGGCCCTGGGATTCGCCGCGGGCCTCGAGGTCGCGGTGGTCTACGCGATCCTGCGTGGCACGCGGGATCGGCCGCGACGGCTCGTCCGCGTGGGAGACCTACTCAGTCTTCTCATTGCCACGATGGTCGGAGCTGCCGTCTTCGCGCTGATCGCCGCGACCGCCGTTGCGACCCTTGTCGCCCCCGACGCGGTTCTCGACTATCTCCAGTCGAGCGTGGTGGCGCACGTGGTCGGCCTCATTATCGTGACGCCGCTGTTCTTCGATCTCGGGCGAGCGGGTGTCCACGGGCGGTGGGGTGAGCTGGTCGCACAGTCGCTCAGTTTGCTCGGAACGCTGGAACTCATCGCGTGGGCGGGCGACAACGGTGTTCCGCTGGCGTTCCTTTTGCTCGGCCCGCTCGTGTGGGGTGCCGCAAGATTCGGCGGGCGACTCGTGATCCTGCAGTTCTTGATCGTGATGGTCATCGCCTCAGAACTCGGCGGGGGCGGAGTCGTCGCGGTCGATGGCCTCACACCCGAAACGAATGCGCTGATCGTTCAGTTGTTCGTCTTGTCGTCGGGCATCGTGCTGCTCGCCGTCCTCGCCGTGTCGGGGGCCCAACAGCGACTGCTTCGCCTGTCGACCTCGGCGATTGACGCATCGCTGACGGGGTTCGCCGAACTGCGTGATCGCGACGGTCACTGGAGTCTCGAGGCACAAAACGACGCGGCCCGCATCGCGCTCGGCGAGGGGGAGCGCGGCCTCACCGACGCCTTCGACGCGCCGAGCGCGCTCGTGATTGAGGCGCTCGCCGCCCGAACCCCCGAAGAGGCCGAGTCGCTCGGCGGCTCAGAACGGGTCGCGACGGCATCGGGTCGCATTCTGCAGGCCACGATCGCACCCCTGCTCGACCCCGACCGCGGGGCCCGCGATGACATCCACCGGCGCTTCTCGCTGCAGTTCATCGACGTCACCGACTCGATCGCGCTGGCCCAGGCTGAAGAGGCCGACCGCCGGCGCGCGGCCGACATGCAACGGGCTCTGCTGCCCGACCGCGTACCGGCAGGCCTCACGGGCTGGCAACTGGCAGGAGCTTGTCGCCCCAGCCGCGAGGTGGGCGGCGACTTCTACTCGTGGTCCCTCGATGGCGCGACGCTCGCGATCACGCTCGGCGACGTCATGGGCAAGGGGCTGGGCGCGGGCGTCATGGCGGCGTCGCTGCAGACGGCCGCCCGCTTAACGAACACCGGATGCGCGCCCTCGGTCGTGCTCGCGCGCTCGGCCGCCGCCGTCCGCGATCAATTGGAGCGCGCATCCACCTTCGCGACGATCGTGCAGGTGCACGTCGACATCGAGACGGGGCGCGTGCAGTACGCGGATGCGGGACACGGTCTCACGATCATCGTGCGTCCCGACGGCTCGTTCACCCGGCTGGCGAGCGTCAACCTGCCGCTCGGAGTCGACGACGATGAGGCGCTGGTCGACGCGGAGTCCACGATCGCCGCCGGCGACGTTCTGCTGAGCCTCAGCGACGGCGCACTCGACGCGTTTCCCGAATCGGCCGACCCGCTCGCCGACGTTGCTGCCCTGGTGGCGGGAGTGGCCAGCGCTGATGCGGCCGTCGAGGCCACGATCAACCTCTCGACGCTGCCCGGCATCGCCGACGACATCACGGTCGTCGCCCTGCTTCGGGGCTAGGCGATGCGCCGCAGCAGCGGCGGCGCGTCAATCAATTCGGAGGGGATGACGGGAATCGAACCCGCACCATCAGTTTGGAAGACTGAGGCTCTACCATTGAGCTACATCCCCGCGTCGGGGGTGACCCCGCGCGAGTGTTCAGCGTAGCGCACCGAATGCGGCTCCCGGCGGGCGGGCACGGTTACTCGGCTAGACTCGCCACGGCCATTTTTCGTCCGCGACCGTTCGTCGTGACGCGCGCATGGTCACGGCTCGGTCGCGGGGCGTAGCTCAGCTTGGTAGAGCGCCCGCTTTGGGAGCGGGAGGCCGCAGGTTCAAATCCTGTCGCCCCGACCAGGCCCTTACACGTCCACACACCCAGGAGATCCCCTTTGGTCCAGTCCACGGTCGAGAAGCTCAGCCCGACGCGCGCAAAGCTCGTCATCACGGTCACACCCGATGAGCTGAAGCCCAGCATCGAGCACGCCTACAAGCACATCGCCGAGTCGGTCACGATTCCCGGCTTCCGCAAGGGCAAGGTTCCGCCGCCCATCATCGACCAGCGCGTCGGTCGCGCTGAGGTGCTGAACCACGCTGTCAGCGAGGGGCTCGACACGTTCTACCGCGCCGCCGTCGCCGAGCAGGGCATCCGTGCCCTCGGCCGTCCCGCCGCCGACGTCAGCGCCTGGCCGAACGAGAAAGACTTCTCGGGCGACCTCGAGATCACCGTCGAGGTGGATGTTCGCCCCGAGTTCGAACTGCCGGCGTACGAAAACGAGACGGTCACCGTCGAGGCGGCTGAGGTCACCGACGACGAGATCGACGCCGAGCTCGAGAACCTCCGCACCCGTTTCGGCACGCTCGTCACGGTGGACCGCCCGGCGAAGACCGGCGACTTCGTGCAGCTCGACCTGGTCGCCACGGTCGGCGGCAACACGGTCGACAGCGCCAACTCGATCTCGTACGAGCTGGGCTCGGGCGAGCTGATCGACGGCATCGACGAGGCCGTTGACACGCTCACCGCCGGTGAGACCACCACCTTCGAGTCGAAGCTGCTCGGCGGTGACCACGAGGGCGAGACCGCCCAGATCGAGGTCACCGTGCAGTCGGTGAAGGAGCGCGAGCTGCCCGAGGCCGACGACGACTTCGCTCAGATCGCCAGCCAGTTCGACACGATCGGCGAGCTAAAGGACGACATTCGCGAGCAGCTCGCTCAGCGCAAGTCGTTCGGTCAGGGCGCCGAGGCGCGCGAGAAGCTGCTCGAGTGGATGCTCGAGCAGGTCGAGATTCCCGTGCCCGAGCAGCTCGTCGAGGACGAGGTGCACCGTCACCTCGAGAACGAGAACCGCCTCGAAGACGATGTGCACCGCGCCGAGGTGCAGGAGTCGACGAAGAAGACCTTCACGACCCAGATCCTGCTCGACTCGCTCGCCGAGAAGGAGGAGGTGAAGGTCAGCCAGGACGAGCTGACCCAGTTCCTCATCCAGGGCGCGCAGCAGTACAACATGGAGCCGGGCGAGTTCATCAAGATCCTCGACCAGAACGGCCAGATCCCCGGCATGGTCGGCGAGGTGGCGCGCTCGAAGGCCCTCTCGGTCGCCCTCAGCAAGATCACCGTCGTCGACACCGCCGGCAACGCGGTCGACCTGTCGCGCTTCACCGCCGCGGCGACCGCCCCCGTGGGCGACGCCGTCATCGAGGAGGAGCACGACCACGATGACCACGAGGGTCACAACCACTAAGCGATTCGCGATCGGGGCGCTCCGCGCATCCTGATTCGACCGGGCCCGCAGCCATCAGGCTGTGGGCCCGGTGTCGTTTCCTGAAGACCAGCCGACACCCGCTCTGCCCACGGCGAACACGCCCCGGTCGGCGCATCCCGGTCGCGTAGATTCGTGAGCACAGAGACGAAACCAAGGAGCTTTCTCAATGGCCGAACCGGCAATGCCCAACAACGTCTTCGACAAGCTGCTCAAAGACCGCATCATCTGGCTGGGGTCGGAGGTGCGCGACGAGAACGCGAACGAGATCGCGGCCAAGCTGCTGCTGCTCGCGGCCGAAGACCCTGAGAAGGACATCTACCTCTACATCAACTCGCCCGGCGGCTCGATCACCGCGGGTATGGCGATCTACGACACCATGCAGTTCGTGCCGAACGACATCGTCACCGTCGGCATCGGTATGGCCGCCTCGATGGGGCAGCTGCTGCTGACCGCCGGTACGAAGGGCAAGCGGTACATCACGCCGAACGCCCGCGTGCTGCTGCACCAGCCGCACGGCGGCTTCGGTGGCACGTCGAGCGACATCCAGACGCAGGCCGCGCTCATCAACGACATGAAGCGCCGCCTGGCCGCCATCACGGCCGACGCGACGGGCAAGACGCTCGAGCAGGTCATGGAAGACGGCGACCGCGACCGCTGGTTCACCGCCGACGAGGCGCTCGAGTACGGCTTCGTCGACCACATCCGCTCGTCCGCGAGCGATGTTGTCGGCGGCGGCGGCACCGAGCACGCGAAGTAACCCGGCCGGTAGACGAGAGACGAAGAAGGACTGATCATGCAGATGCCCACCGGCGGAATCCCCGCGCACCTGATGCCGCAGAGCCGCTACATCCTGCCGAGCTTTGAAGAGCGCACGGCGTACGGCTACAAGCGCCAAGACCCCTACGCCAAGCTCTTCGAAGACCGCATCGTCTTCCTCGGTGTGCAGGTCGACGACGCGAGCGCCGACGACGTGATGGCCCAGCTGCTCGTGCTCGAAAGCCAAGACCCTGAGCGCGACATCGTCATGTACATCAACTCGCCCGGCGGCTCGTTCACGGCCATGACGGCGATCTACGACACGATGCAGTACATCCGTCCGCAGATTCAGACGGTCGTGCTCGGCCAGGCTGCCTCAGCCGCCGCCGTGCTGCTCGCCGCGGGCTCGCCCGGCAAGCGCCTGGCGCTGCCGAACGCGCGCGTGCTGATCCACCAGCCGGCCACCGGCGACGCGGGTCGCGGGCAGGCCTCCGACATCGAGATTCAGGCGAAAGAGATCGCCCGCCTGCGCGCGTGGCTCGAAGAGACGCTGTCGAAGCACTCGAACAAGAGCGTCGAGGAGGTCCACAAAGACATCGACCGCGACAAGATCCTCATCGCGCACGAGGCGCTCGAGTACGGCCTGATCGACCAGGTGCTTACGAGTCGCAAGACGCAGCCGGCGCTCACCGCGGGCTAACTGCGCGCTGCGCGAACGACGCGAGCCCCGCATCCGAATTCTGGATGCGGGGCTCGCGGTCGTTCACGGCGCGTTACGCGCGGCGGCGGCGCGCGTACAGAATGCCGCCGATGATCGCGGCGAGCAGGGCGAGCGCGCCCACGGCGATGCCGACGGTCGCGGCGACGGGGAGGCCGCCATCGTCGGACGTGGCCTGCGCGTCGGCCGTGTCGCTCGGCGTGGGCGTCGGCTCTTCGCTGGCGGCCGGCTCGTCGCTGGCCGGCGCGTCGGGAACCTCGCTCGGTGCGGGGTCGGCGGCACCCGGAATCGGGTCGCCGCAGCTGAGCGGCTCGGGGCTTCCGGGCGTCACGACGGCGTCGCCGGTCGGCGCGTAGTCGAACGTGAACTCACCCGACAGGGTGTGACTGTCGGACGAGATGAACTGGTACGCGAGGGTATACGTGCCCGCCTCGCCGAGCGTTGCCGGCATGCTGAGCGTCGCACCGTCGACGGCGAGGCAGCCGTCGCCGTAGAACTGGCCGGCGGCGTCGGTGACCTGCAGGGCGAAGCCGGTGCCGTCGCCCGCAATGTCGAGCATCTCCTCGTTGGTGACGACGTCGAAGCGCTCGGGCACCTCGGTGATGCTTGCGCCCTCGCCGGGAGTCGTCGAGACGACGAAGTTGTGGGCCGAGGCGGGGCTGACCGCGGCGAGCGACAGCAGAGCGGCGGCGCCGACGGCCGCGAGTGAGCCGAGGGTCGTGCGGAATGCGGCCGCTCGAGAATCGCGGTCGAGGGAACGGAGTGTGGTCGTGGTCATGGTGCGTCCTTCACAAAGTGTCTGAGGGCCGATAGCCCGGGGGCGTGCGCGTGCACGGCGGGTGGCGGAATCGCCGGGGGTGAGCTCAGACGAGGACGGGCGGGCCGCGACGTGTCAGCGGCCGCGTCTGCGGGCGCGCGGCGGGCACAACGCGGCGACGAGCGGCAGGATGCGCGGCGCGCGCTGGTCGCTCGCTGACGGCCGCGAGGCTGCTCCGCCGTGTCGCGCGCGAGATCGCGCGTGCGAGCGTCACGAGCGCGCGTTCGATCGCGGAGCGTCCGCCGAGTACGACCAGCATGGCGACGGCAGCCGCGACGAGGTGGGCGCCGAGCATCGCGCTCGACGCGAGCGCCGCGTCGGCCGTCACCGCGCCGAGGGTCGCGACGTGCTCAAGGGCGGTGTGCTGGGCGTGCGGGGCGTGCTCGATTGGGGCGTGGGCGGCACCCCCTGATTCGGGGCCGAACACCGAGAACAGGAGGTGGAAGATGGCCTGGTCGACGGCGACCCCGATGGCCAGCCTCGCCGGCGTCGCTCGGCGGCCCACGACGAGCGCCCCCACCGGCACCCCGATCAGCAGGGCGAAGACGAGGGTCGGGAGGGCGGCGATGCCGCCGCCCGCGAGGGCGTGGCCGGTGGCCGCAACGACCACCGCAACCAGCGCGACGAGGCTCGAGGCGGCGACGCGGATGCGTCGTGCGGCGAGGCGATCGTCGGTCGTCATGGTGTCTCCAGGGTAGGCGGGGCGCGCGAGGGCGGGCTGTGTGCGATTCGTGACCCGAGCATCCGACGATCGCTGATCGGGGCACATGCTCAGCTTCGCGCGACGCGCCCGGGGGAGAGGGCGTGCACGAACGTCGGTGGTGGGGGTTAGGCTCGACGCACACCGCCCGCGGTCAGAGAAAGGAGGCGCTCATGGCTCGCATCGGAGAGAGCGCCGACCTGCTCAAGTGCTCGTTCTGTGGCAAGAGCCAGAAGCAGGTCCAACAGCTGATCGCCGGGCCCGGCGTCTACATCTGCGACGAGTGCGTCGAGCTGTGTAACGAGATCATCGAAGAGCGCCTCGCCGAGTCGGGCGAGGCGGCATCCGCCGACTTCGAACTGCCGAAGCCGCGCGAGATCTACTCCTTCCTCGGTGAGTACGTGATCGGGCAAGAGGCCGCCAAGCGCGCGCTGTCGGTGGCCGTCTACAACCACTACAAGCGCATCCGCGCAGCCCAGACCATTCAGCCGGCCGATCAGAAGGCCGACGAGGTCGAGATTGCCAAGAGCAACATCCTGCTCATCGGCCCGACCGGCTGCGGCAAGACGTACCTCGCGCAGACGCTCGCGAAGCGCCTCAACGTGCCGTTCGCGGTCGCCGATGCCACGGCGCTGACCGAGGCCGGCTACGTCGGCGAAGACGTCGAGAACATCCTGCTGAAGCTGATCCAGGCCGCTGACTACGACGTCAAGCGTGCCGAGACCGGCATCATCTACATCGACGAGGTCGACAAGATCGCCCGCAAGGCCGAGAACCCGTCGATCACGCGCGACGTATCGGGCGAGGGCGTGCAGCAGGCACTGCTGAAGATTCTCGAGGGCACGGTCGCGAGCGTTCCCCCGCAGGGCGGCCGCAAGCATCCGCACCAAGAGTTCATCCAGGTCGACACCACCAACGTGCTGTTCATCGTCGCGGGCGCGTTCGCCGGGCTCGAAGACATCATCAGCCAGCGTGCGGGCAAGCGCGGAATCGGCTTCGGTGCGCCGCTGCACGACAAATCGAAAGAGCTCGACCTCTTCAGCGAGGTGCTGCCCGAAGACCTGCACAAGTTTGGGCTGATTCCCGAATTCATCGGGCGCCTTCCCGTCGTCACCACCGTGTCGCCGCTCGACCGCGACGCGCTCATCGACATTCTCACCACGCCGCGCAATGCGCTCGTCAAGCAGTACCAGCGCATGTTCGAGATTGACGGCGTCGAACTCGAGTTCTCGCCAGAGGCGCTCGACGCGATCGCCGACCTCGCCGTGCTGCGGCAGACCGGCGCACGCGGCCTGCGCGCCATCCTCGAAGAGGTGCTCGGCCCGATCATGTTCGACGTGCCCAGCAACGACGACGTGCAGCGCGTCATCGTCACCCGCGAAGCGGTGCTCGAGAACGCCGCGCCGACCATCGTGCCGCGGCGCCCGGCTCGCCGCGAAAAGTCCGCGTAGAACAGCCCGCGCGCGCCGCGAGCGGTGCGCGACGAGCTGCGCCTTTCGAGTCGTGCGGCGTGATGCTTAGGGGTCGAGGCCGCTGACGAAGTCGGCGGTCGCGCGCGCGATCTGCGCCTGAACATCCTCCGTCGTGACGGTCGCCTCGCCATCGCCCGCCTGCGTGCCATAGTCACCGAACTGCGCGTGATTCGCGCCGTCGAGAGTGATGGTGACGGTCTCGCCGGGCAGCAGGTTCGCCCGCGAGGCAATGTCGTCGGGGGTGCTGAGGCCGTCATGTGTCGCCACGAACGACGCGACAGCGAGCTGCGAGTTCGAGAGGTCGGTGTCGCAGTAGCTGCCAAAGAGCATCAGCCCCACCACGTCAGGGGAGGCGGGTGCGTCCGAGGGCTCAGTGGCGGTCTGTACCCACTGACACGCCCGCACGCCGCCGAGCGAGTGCCCGCCAACCAGCCAGCGGTCAATGTCGGGAGCGTCCGCCGTGAACGTCTCGAGGGGGCGGGTGTCGAGAATGGCGAAGTTCAGGGTGGGGCGCGTGATGACGACCGTCATGCCGGTGGCGTTCACGATCCCGCTCATCTTGTAGAGGTACGCGGACGGCTCGACCCGGGCGCCGGGGATAAACACCAGGCCCAGCTCGTCGCCCTCGCCGCCTGCCGTCGTGGGCTCGATCACGTAGCCGCGGTCGGTGCCCGTGATCTGCACGGCATTGCTGCGCCAGACGGCGAGTGACACATCGGGGTCGGCCCGATACGGCAGGTTTGCCCAGACCAGGAAGCCCGCGACAAGGAGGCCGAGCAGGGCGAACGCGGTCCCGACGATGATGACAGCACGGCGGGCGCGAGAGGGCATGTCTTGAGTGAACGCGACGGGATGCCGTCGCCGCAAATTCCTCGTGGCGGCACGCGGTGTTCTCACAGGCGCGAAACACCCCAGAAGAATCAGTGATGGGGGATACGCTTCGCTCATGTCGGAATCGCTGCGCTCTCGCCTTCGGACCCTGCCCGATTTCCCGGATGACCTGCCCGTGTTCGATCGCTCGCAGGCGCCCGACGACCCGCAGATCCTCTTCCTGCGCTGGCTGGACGATGCGCTCGCCCACGGCCTCGTGCAGCCGCACGCCTTCACGCTGTCCACCGCCGGCCCGACCGGCCACGTCACCGCGCGCACGCTGATCTTGAAAGACCTCGATGCGGGCCGCTGGGTGTTCGCCGGCGCCCGATCGACCCGCAAGGGCATCGACCTGGCCGCCAACCCCAGCGCCGCCATGACCTTCTTCTGGCCACAGCGCGGCCGCCAGGTGCGCGTCACCGGTGAGGTGGAAGAGCTCCCCGCCGACGTCGCGGCGGCCGATTGGCGCGCTCGCCCGGCGACGGACGGCGAGGCGAACCCCGACTGGGCCGCCTGGGCGCTGACCCCCACCGAGATCGAGTTCTGGCAGGCTCGCCACGACCGCGATCACGTGCGCCACTGGTACCGCTACGGGCGCTGAGTTCGGCACCCACTACGCGACTGTCGTACCCGGCCGCATGACCGGGTGCGGCGAGCTGCGCGGCTAGGCTCAGCCTCGTGCTGCAGCCGATCATCGCGGGCGTTATCGGGGCCCTCACCGGTTTCGCCAGCTCGTTTGCGCTCGTCATCGCCGGGCTCGTCGCCGTGGGCGCCTCGCCCGCCGAGGCGGCAAGCGGCCTGCTGACCCTCTGCATCGCGCAGGCGCTGCTCGCGGGCCTGCTGTCGTGGCGGTTCCAGCAGCCGCTGTCGTTCGCGTGGTCGACGCCCGGGGCCGCCGTGCTCGTCGCCGCCCAGGGGGTGACCGACGACTACGGGGCCGCTGTCGGAGCGTTTCTCATCTGCGGGGTGCTGCTGACAATCACGGGGCTGTGGCCGGCGCTCGGGCGCGCGATGACGCGCATCCCGATGCCGATCGCGGGGGCCATGCTGGCCGGCATCCTCGTGCCGATTTGCATCGCTCCCGTCACCGCGCTCGTCGAGCAGCCCCTGCTCGCGGTGCCCGTGATCGTCGTGTGGCTCGTGCTGCTGCGCCTCGCGCCGCGGTGGGCGGTGCCGGCGGCCATGCTCGTCGCGATCATCGGCATCGTCGTGACCGGCGCCGACGCGGTCGCGGACGCACCCCTCGCGCCGGTCATCACGCTCACGCCGCCCGCCTTCGATGCCGCCGTCATCGTGAGCCTCGGGGTGCCGCTGTTCATCGTGACGATGGCGGGGCAGAACGTGCCGGGCTTCGCCGTGCTCTCAACGCTCGGCTACCGCGAGGTGCCGGCCCGCGCGATCCTCGCGTCGAGCGGGGCGGCGACCGTGGTCGCGGCGCCGTTCGGCGGCTTCGCGCTGAATCTGGCGGCGATCACCGCAGCGTTGATGGGCGGCCCCGACGCGCATCCTGACCCCGCGAAGCGGTGGGTTGCGCCCGTCGCGGGCGGCGTCACCTACGTGCTGCTCGGACTGACAGCGGGCGCGGCGACGGCCCTCGTGACGGCCGCGCCGCCGATCCTGATCATCGCGGTCGCGGGGCTTGCGCTCTTCTCGGCGCTCGCCTCAGGACTCGTCGCGGCGTTTGAGGCGCCCCCCACTCGGGTCGTCGCCGCGGTCACGCTCGTGGTGGTGGCCTCCGGCGTCGTCGTCGCGGGTATCGGCAGTGCCTTTTGGGGGCTCGTCGCGGGGGCTATCGTGATGCTCGTGACCCGCACTCGCGCGTCATAGCCGGCAGAGACGCCGAGCGAAAGGACGGGCACCACCCATGAGTCCTCACATCATCACCGCGGCCCGCCGGGGTGCCATCTACGGCATCATCATCTCGTTCTCGGCCGCCGCGCTCGTCGGCATTGTGGCGCTCCTCGGCGGCGACTTTGGCGAGACGCAGGGCCGCGTCGTGCTCACCACCGTGCTCGTCGGGGCGTTCTCGATTACGGCGCTGTGCCACCTCGCCGTCGCCGACCGCGCGATGCGCGTCGTCGCCGCGGTCGGCCTGCTTGCGAGCGCTGCCGGACTCGTTTTCGGGCTCGTCCTGATCTGGCGTGACTGGGATGCGCCGGGATTCGATGACTGGCTGCGCGCGTTTGCGACCGCGGGCATCCTCGCGGTGAGTGTCGCGCACGCGAACCTGCTGTTGCTGCTGGCGGGGCGGCGGCGCCGGGTCATTCGGGTTGGGCTCGCGCTGACGTTGGTGGCGATCGCGGTGGTCGCCGTGATGCTGATCCTCCCGATCCTGACCGACGGCGACATTCCGGGGCCCGACGCCGAGCTCTACTGGAGGGTGGCCGGCGTCGTCGGAATTCTCGACGCGCTCGGAACCGTCGTCGTGCCGGTGCTCGCGATCTTCCTGCGTGATGGCGCAGACGCAGCGAGCGCGGGCACCGAGACGGTGGTGGGCGGCCAGACATCGAGCGGTGACGCGCTGACCGTGACGGTTCCCGCATCGCTCGCCGACGAGCTGCGTCGGCGGGCGGCCGATGACGGTGTGCCGGTTGAGGTGAGCATCATCGAGGCGCTGCGCCGATCACTACGCTGAGCGCATGACTGGCGACTTTCGTACCCTGCCCGCCGACGAGCGTTCGGCGGCGGCCCTCGCCGAGCAGGGCCTGCGGTACGAGCTCGTCGGCGACGACCCCGAACGCCACGACGGCTTCTCTCAGGCGGTATCGCGCGGCTTTTACGGCGAGCAGCTCACCGCTGAGCGCCTGGGCGAGCGACGCCCCGGCTTCGCCGACAATCGGTCGATCGGCGTCTACGACGACATGGCCGCAGAACCGCTCGTGCCGGTCGCCACGGTCGACAGTTGGACGAGCCCCCTCGGAATGCCCGGCGGCAGCTCGCTCGAATCGTGGGCCATCAGCATGGTCACCGTCGCGCCCACCCATCGCCGACGGGGCATCGCTCGGGCGCTCCTCGAGGGCGAGCTGCGCACCGCCGCCGCACACGGCTCTCCCATCGCCGTGCTGACCGTATCGGAGTCGACCATCTACGGCCGGTACGGCTTCGGCCCCGCCACCTGGGCGGCCGAACTGGTCGTCGACACGACGCGTGCCGACTGGGTGGGGCCGACGCCTGCCGGCCGCCTCCACCTCGTGTCGAGGGAGGCCGTGCGCGAGTTCGGGCCCGCCATTGAGGAGCGCGCTCGCGCCCACGGCAGCATCGCGACGTGGGGTGGCTTCTGGGATCGCCAGCTGGGCCTGCGCCCATCCGACGCCTCGAGCGCCGCGAGCATTCGTGCCGTGCGCTACGACGACGAGGCGGGTGCGCCGCAGGGCTTCGCGGTGTACCGGGTGAAAGACTCGGGTCCCGACTTCACGAAGCACCCCGTGGAGGTCATCGAACTGATCGCGGCGAGCGACGACGCGTACGCGGCGCTGTGGCGGTACCTTCTCGAGCTCGACCTCGTGCACGAGGTCGTCGCGGTCAATCGCAGCGTCGACGAACCCGTCCGCTTCATGGTGGCGGATGCGCGCGCGGTTCAGACGCGGTCGGTCACCGATCATCTGTGGGCGCGCATCCTCGATCTGCCGCGCTGCCTCGAGGGCCGCACCTGGCAGCAGGCGGGTCGGCTTGTGCTTGACGTCGCCGACCCCCTCGACTTCGCCTCGGGGCGTATCGCGCTCGACGTCGATGCCGATGGCCGCGCGACGGTGTCAAGCAGCACCGAGAACCCCGACATCACGCTCGGCGTCGCCGCGCTCAGCTCCGTGCTGCTCGGCGGTGCGAGCCCGATCACGCTGGCGGCTGCGGGGCGCCTGGCGGGGGAGCCGACGGCAGTCGAGCGCCTCTCCCGGATGGCGGTGACGCCAACGCCGCCGACGCTCGGCTTCTGGTTCTAGCGGCGAGGGCCGTCTGTTTCGTCGTGTGACAGCGACGCTGGCCGCTGGCGATGATCGTCCGTACCGTGGGCGCATGTTCGCCGACCAGCCCTCGCCGTCACTCCGTCAGCACGCGCTGATTGCGTGCGGCGAGATGTGCCCGTCGACGGCCCCGGGGCACGCGGTCTCACCGATCCAGAATCGCCTCGCCGCGGCGACCCCCGGGAAGTGGCGTGACGCGGTGATCGTGTCGGCGCACGGCGCAGGCTGGGTCGAGCTGGCAAATCTCGACGGCGAGGCGACCACCATCGTCTGGAATCACGCCGATCTTCGCGGCGCGCTGCCGTCTGGCACCCCTGTGGCGGTTCACGAGGTGTACGGGGTGCTGCGGGTCGGCACCCAGACGTACAGTGTGCTGCGCGCGGGTGCCGAACTCGCGGGCTAAGGCTTAGCGCATCGACGCCATCATGGCGTCGCAGGCATCCACCAATTCCGAGCAGGCCATCGCGCACATCCGGCAGGTGTCGCTCATGTCTGCGTGGCTCGAGCACTCCTCCATACACGCCTGAGCCATCGCCTTGCAGGCCTCCAGTGACGCCATCATGACGGTCGCGTTCATGCCGGCCGGGCGCATCATCATCCGCATCATGGTGTTGCTCATGTCAGCGCAGTTGGAGCACATGGCGGCACAGCGCGCCATGCCGTCCATCTCCATCATGCTGTTCGAGCACATCGTGCAGGCCTGCTCGCACGCGGAGGCAGCCTCCATGAGGTTCTGCATCGCGGCCATGTCCATGGTCTGCGCCATCGACCCGGCCATCATCATTCGCATGTCCATTGAACTCTCGCTTCCCTACTCGTCGACGCCGTTACGGCTCGTGTGTGACGTCAGGCTACGCGCGGGCTCGCGAGGCATGCCCGGCATTGCCGGGAACCTCTCAGGGGGCTAGGCGGCGAGCCCTCGGCGGGTCAGCAGCGGCTCGATGACCGCCTCGCGGCCGCGGAACTCGCGATACGACTCCAGCGGGTCGCGCGTGCCGCCGATGCCGAGGATGTATTCGCGGAAGCGGTCGCCGTTCGCGCGGGTGAGGCCGCCGTTTTCCTTGAACCATTCGACGGTGTCGGCGTCGAGCACCTCGCTCCAGATGTAGCCGTAGTACGAGGCGCCATAACCGCCCGCGAAGATGTGCGCGAAGTACGTCGAGCTGTACCGTGTCGGCACGGCGGGGTTGTCGAGGCCAGCCCGAGCGAGGGCCGCGGCCTCGAAGGCGGCGACGTCGGTAACCGCGTTGGCCTCCTCTGCCGAGAGGCGGTGCCAGGCCTGGTCGAGCAGTGAGGCCGCGAGGTACTCGTTCGTCGCAAAGCCCTCGCCCCAGGTCTCGCTGGCGCGAATTTTCTCGATCGTCTCGGCGGGAATGGGCTCGCCGGTGACGTGGTGACGGGCGTAGTCCTCGACGAGTCCGGGCCAGAGCATCCACATCTCGTTGACCTGGCTGGGAAACTCGACGAAGTCGCGGAACACGTTCGTGCCCGCCTGCGAGGGATACGTGACGTGCGCGAGGAGGCCGTGCAGGGCGTGGCCGAACTCGTGGAAGAACGTGTTCACCTCGTCGAAGGTCAACAGGGTCGGCTCGCCCGCCGAGGGCTTCGGCACGTTCAGGTTGTTGACGACGACCGCGCGCTGACCCAGCAGCTCGTTTTGCTCGACGAACGAGTTCATCCACGCGCCGCCGCGCTTCGAGTCGCGGGTGTACAGGTCGAGCACGTAGAGGCCGAGCTCCGAGCCGTCCTCGTTGTACACCTCAAAGACGCGCGCTTCGGGGTGGTAGCCGACGAGGTCTGTTCGCTCGGCGAAGGTGATGCCGAAGACCCGCGTGGCCGCGGCGAACACGCCGTGGTGCAGCACGCGTTCGGCCTCGAAGTACGGGCGCAACGCTGCCGTGTCGACGTCGAACTCGGCGGCGCGCACCTTCTCGCTGTAGAAGGCCCAGTCGTGCGCCTCAATCGGGTGGCCGGCGATGGCCTCGAGCTTCTCTTGCTCGGCGAGGGCGTTGCGGGCGGCGGCGGGCGCGAGCCTGTCGAGCATCGCGGCGACGTTGTCGGCGGTCTTCGCGGTCTGGTTGGCGGTGATGAACGCGGAGTGGCTGTCGAAGCCGAGCAACTCGGCGCGCTCGGCGCGCAGGCGCACCATCTCGAGCAAGACCTCGCGGTTGTCGTGGTCGTTTCCGCGGCTGCCGCGGGCACGGGATGCGCGCATCACGCGCTCACGCAGCTCGCGGTTGGTGAGGGACGCCAGGTACGGATGCCCCGTCGGCAGGACGAGCGTGATGAGGTATTTGCCGTCGAGCCCCCGGTCGGCCGCAGCCTGCGCGCAGGCCGCGATTTCGCCCGAGGTGAGGCCGTCAAGTTCGGCGACGTCGTCCACCACGACGGCCAGGTCGTTGGTGTCGGCGAGCAGATTGTTCTGGAACTTGGTCGACAGCGTCGACAGGCGGCCGTTGAGCTCGCTGAGCCGCGCCTTCGCGGCATCGTCGAGCCCGGCGCCGGCGAGGAACATCTCGGTGCGGCGGCGCTCGATGAGGTAGCGCTGGTCGTCGCTGAGGTCGAGGCTGTCGCGTTGCGCGTACAGCGCGTCGATGCGGGCAAACAGGGTTGCATCGAGGCTGATGGCGTCTTCGTGGGCCGAGAGAAGCGCGGCGTAGCGCTCTTCCAGTGCGTTCGTCGCGTCATTCGAGTCAGCGCTCGACTTGTTGAAGAACACGCGCAGCACGCGCCCGAGCAGCTGCCCACTGCGCTCGAGCGGCTCGATCGTGTTCGCGAACGTGGGCTCATCCGCCTGCGCGGTGATCGCCTCGATCTCGCGGCGCTGCTCGGCCATGCCGGCCTCGATCGCCTCGGCGTAGTGATCGTCGGTGATCTCGGCGAAGGGAGGCAGCTGGTACGGGAGCGTACTCGGAGCGAAGAACGGATTGGTCATGACAGCCACCCTAGGGTGCGCCCGCAAAGAACTCCTTGCAAAGTACACATTGCAAAAAAGTCATTGCAAAGAAGTACTTGCAAAGATGTCTTTGCGATCGTATCCTGATGTCATGACCGACACCGAGCACCCCGAAGGCCGCATTGCCGACCTCGACGGGCTGAAGGCGCTGGCTCACCCCCTGCGCGTGCAGATCATCGAGGCGCTGTCGACGTACGGCCCGCACACGGCGAGCACCCTCGGTGATCGTCTCGGCGAGTCGAGCGGGGCCACGAGCTACCACCTCCGTCAACTCGAGAAGCACGGCTACGTGCGCGAGGTCGAGGGGCGCGGCACGGCCCGCGAGCGGTGGTGGGAGCGCACCCCCGGCGGCATCCACCTGTCGAGCCCCGACGCGATGGAGTCCGAGGCGGGTCGGCAGGCCAACCGCGTCATCATGCGTGAGTGGTTGCACCACCGCGAGTCGGGCGTCCGCTCGATCATCGACGGGGGTCTTGAGCGCCTCGACAAAAAGTGGCACGAGGCCACCGTGCTCAACTCCGCCAGTGTCCACGTGACCGCGGCTCAGCTCGAAGAGTTCAATGAGCGCATCATGCAGCTCGTTGCCGACTTCGCGCGTGAGCACCGCGGTCAACGGGTCGTCGGTTCCCGACCCGTCCAAATTCAATATTTCGCATTCCCCGTGCTCGATGGGCACGAGATCACCGAGGAGGACGCGTCATGACGACCATGAGCATCCCCGTCATCGCCTCGCCGCGCGCCGTGCGCCGGCCGGTCGTACGCCGCGTGGCGCGCGCTCTCGGCCTGGCACTCATCGCGTGGGCAAAAGCAGACAGGCAACATCGAACTCACGATCAGCAGGCGCTCAGCATTCGCGCAGAGAATGACCGGCAGAAGGCACTGGCCTTCTACCGCTACGGCATCACCTCGTAGCGGCTGTTCGACAACCAGCACCCCGCGCCACGCGGCGCACGCACCGATGGCACACCGGATGTCCGAGCATCCGCCATCGGCCGGAGCACCTCATCTCCGACCTCCCGCCGCGTGACGCGGGGTGTTGCACGTTCACGGCGTGCGGCGTCCGCCGCCGCTAGGCCTCCTCGTTCGAGACGTGCACCTCGCCGTCGGCGGCTACGCGAATCGTCGTGCCGTCGTCGAGCTGCACGACCGGGCGGCGTTCGAGCCACGTCAACGTCCAGCGCCAGTCGGTGACGTCGAGCCCGAGCAGTTCACCCTCGACCTGGCGGATCGCCGCCAACACCTCAGGCGTCAACTGCGCCGGGGGAGCATCGCCGACGGCCCATCGTGTTCCCAACTGCATGGCGGCTAGACCTCTTTCTCGTAGGTGACCCAGGTGGTGCGTTCGGCGAGCCGGTCGTACACGCGCTGTGCGCGCTCGTTGTCCGCGGCGGTGATCCAGCGCAGGGTGCCGCCGCCGTGGGCGGCAGCGTGCGCGGCGATCGCGTCAATCAGGGCGGTTCCGGCGCCGGTCCCCCGCGCATTCTCGTCGGTATAGAGGTCGTCGAGGTACCACCCGTGGCCCGCCGTGAACGTGTCGGATTGCTCCCGAACGTGCGCGAATCCGATGACGCGGCCGCGCGCATCCTCTGCCAGGAAACAGATCAGCGGATGCTCGGGGTCGCGAATCCAGCGCCACACGCCATCGAGAACGGGGCGGTCGAACGCGGTCTCGTAGAAGACGCCGTAGGCCGTGAACAGTTCGCGCCAGCGCGCCTCATCGCCGTCGGCGGCGAATCGCACGGTCAGCATCGGACAAGTGTGGCGCAGACGATGCGGGGCGCGCCAGCCGACGCTGTGCGCGCCCCGCATCGTCGCGCGTCGGGTCAGGCGGCGGGAAGCTCGCCCAGCTCGATCGACACGACGGCAATCTCGTCGGCCTCGGTCAGTTCGAGCTCGGCGATGCGCCCGACGGCCTTCAGGTCGTCGGCGGCGAAGGTGAGCAGCGCCGGGCCGGCGAGTACGGCCCGGGTGACCGGCGTCTTCTGCGAGGCCTTCGCGTCGGTCTTGGCGCGGCGCACCCCGATCAGCGCCTGCGAGACGAGCGCCAGCAGCCCGCCCGCCGTCGCATCGACGCCGATCTCGTCGACGGTCGGCCACGCGGCGGTGTGCACGCTGCCCTCGTGGGTCCAGCTCCAGACCTCCTCGGTGGCGAAGGGCAGCACCGGCGCGAGCAGGCGCAGCATGACGTCGATCGCGAGGCGCAGGGCGGCCACGGCACTCGCCTGCCCCGCCTCGCCCTGCGAGCCGTAGGCGCGCTCCTTGACGAGTTCGAGGTAGTCGTCGCAGAAGGTCCAGAAGAACTGCTCGGTGGTCTCGAGGGCACGGGCGTGGTCGTACGCGTCGTACGCGGCCGTTGCGGTCTCGACGACCTGCGCGAGGGTCGCGAGCATGTCGACGTCGAGCGCCTCGGTGACCGCGCTGCTGCCCGCAGTCGCAGCCTCGGGCGCCGGGAACGAGTAGACGAACTTCGCCGCGTTCAGCACCTTGATCGCGAGGCGCCGCCCGATCTTCATCTGCTTCGGGTTCTGCGGGTCGAAGGCGGCGTCGGTGCCGAGGCGCGAGCTCGCGGCCCAGTAGCGCACAGCGTCCGAGCCGTGCGTCTCGAGCATCGCGGCCGGGGTGACCACGTTGCCCTTCGACTTCGACATCTTCTTGCGGTCGGGATCGACGATGAACCCCGAGATGCCCGCGTTCTTCCACGGGATCGTGCCGTGCTCGAGTTCGGCGCGTAGCACAGTCGAGAACAGCCAGGTGCGGATGATGTCTTGACCCTGGCTGCGCAGGTCGTACGGGAAGACCAGGTCGAACAGGGCCGGGTCGTCCTCCCAGCGCGCGGCGATCTGGGGCGTCAGGCTCGACGTCGCCCAGGTGTCCATGATGTCGACCTCGCCGACAAAGCCGCCGGGCTCGCCGCGCTGCGACTCGTCGAAGCCGGGTGCCGCCATCGACGACGGGTCGACGGGCAGCTGCTCTTCGCTCGGCACGATCGGCTCGCCGGTGATCTCGCCGTGCTCGTCGAGGCGGTACCAGACGGGGATCGGCACGCCGAAGAAGCGCTGGCGCGAAATGAGCCAGTCGCCCGAGAGGCCGCCGACCCAGTTCTCGTAGCGCACGCGCATGAAGTCGGGGTGGAAGGCGACCTGCTGTCCGCGCTCGATGAGGCGGGCGTTGAGGGCCTCGTCACGCGCGCCGTTCGTGATGTACCACTGGCGGGTCGTGACGATCTCGAGCGGCTTGTCGCCCTTCTCGAAGAACTTCACCGGGTGGGTGATGGCGCGCGGCTCGCCGTGCAGGTCTCCTGACTCGCTGAGCAGCTCGACTATGCGGGCCTTCGCGCTGAACACGGTCTTACCCGCGATTTCCGCGTAGACCCCCTGGGCCGCACCCTCAATGCCGGGGGGCGGGTCGGCGAGGATCCGGCCGTCCTTGCCCAGAATGGGGCGCGTCGGCAGGTCGAGTTCGCGCCACCAGATCACGTCGGTGACGTCTCCGAAGGTGCAGACCATCGCGATGCCCGAACCCTTGTCCTGCTGTGCGAGGCGGTGGGCAACGACCGGCACCTCCACGCCGAAGAGCGGCGTTGTCACGGTCGTTCCGAAGTACGGCTGGTAGCGCTCGTCATCGGGATGCGCGACGAGGGCCACGCACGCCGCGATCAGTTCCGGCCGGGTCGTCTCGATCTCGATCGTGCCGCCGTCGGGCTTGTGGAACGACACCCGGTGGTACGCACCCGGCATCTCTTTGTCTTCAAGCTCGGCCTGGGCGACGGCGGTGCGGAAGGTGACGTCCCACAGGGTCGGCGCATCCGACTGGTAGGCCTCGCCGCGGGCGAGATTGCGCAGGAAGGCACGCTGGGCGGCGCGCTGCGCCTCGTCACCGATCGTGCGGTAGGTGAGCGACCAGTCGACGCTCAGGCCGAGCGCGCGCCACAGGTCTTCGAACTGCTTCTCGTCTTCGACGGTCAGCTTCTCGCACAGCTCGATGAAGTTGCGGCGGCTGACGGGCACCTGGTCGGCCGCCTTCGACGACTTGTTGTCGCCACCCTCGAATGGCGGGGTGAGGTCGGGGTCGTAGGGCAGCGACGGGTCGCAGCGCACGCCGTAGTAGTTCTGCACGCGGCGCTCGGTGGGCAGGCCGTTGTCGTCCCAGCCCATCGGGTAGAAGAGGTGCTGGCCGCGCATGCGCTGGTATCGCGCGGCGAGGTCCATGTGGGTGTAGCTGAACACGTGCCCGATGTGCAGCGAACCCGAGGCGGTCGGCGGGGGAGTGTCGACGGCGTAGATGCAGTCTTTACCGGCCGTCTCGGCCGCGGCCCGATCGAAGCGGTACGTGCCCTGGCGCTCCCACGCCTCACCCCACTTTGCTTCGAGTCCTTCGAGGGCGGGCTTGTCGGGCAGGGCGGCGTGAGACATCGAAAACTCGCTTCGCTATGGGCGGCACCGTGTCAAAAGGTAAAGGTGCCTGAGTGTGGGGTCGGCGTTCAGTGTACCGGCGCGAAAACGGGGGCCGGCGATGGTGCCGGCCCCCGTCAGCGGTGTGCGAGTCGCGGTTAAGCCGCGGTGGCGTCGGCGGAGATGCGCGCGTCGGCCGGGTCGTCCTCGTCGCGATCCACGCGCATCCGGATTGCGACGAGCGCGGAGACGAGCGTGATGGCGCTCATCGCGGCGAGCACGATGCCGGGGTGCCACCAGGCATTGCCCGAGAGCTCGCCGATCGTGAGCGTCAGGGCCGGAACGAAGCCCGACACGACGGCGGCGAGCGAGTAGGCGAAGCCGAGCGCCGAGTAGCGGTAGCGCTCGTCGAACAGCTCGGTGAAGATGCCCCCGAGGGCCGCCCAGCTCATCGTCGGCAGAATGCCGCCGATCACCATCATCGCCACGAGCACGGGGAAGCTCGCGAACTGCAGGAAGAAGTAGATCGGGAAGGCGACGAGCAGCGTGCCCAGGGCGCCCCAGGCGATGACCTGACCCGATCCGATGCGAGTCGCCCAGTGGCCGAACAGCGGGATCGTGATCAACTGCAGCAAGCCGCCGATCGTCGTGGCGATCAACAGCTCGTAATACTCGAAGCCGAGCACGGCGACGCCGTAGTTGATCGTGTAGGTGTTCATCAGCGAGTACGAGCCGATGCCGAGCAAGGCGACGCCGACCGCGACGAGGATGGTCACGGGCTGGCTTTTCAGCAACTCTGTCAGCGGCACGCGGGGTCGGCTGTTCGTCGACCGCACGGCCTCAAACACCGGCGTCTCGGTCACCGAGATGCGCAGGTATAGCGAGACGAGCAAGAGCGGGATCGCGGTGAGGAACGGCAGGCGCCACGCCCACTCGCCGATCTGCTCGTCGGTGAGGGCGAGGGTAAGCCAGATGAACGCGCCGGCCGAGAGAATCGAGCCGATGGGCGAGCCGAGCTGCGGCATGGCGGCGGCGAACGCACGCTTGGCGCGGCTTTCGTGCTCGGTCGCGATGAGTACCGCGCCGCCCCACTCGCCACCGAGCGAGATGCCCTGCACGAGGCGCAGCAGCACGAGAATCGCGGCACCGAGCCAGCCGGCCTGCTCGTAGGTGGGCAGCACGCCGATCAGGCCCGTGGCGACACCCATCATCGTCACGGTGACGATCAGCGTGGTTCGGCGGCCCAGGCGGTCACCGATGTGGCCGAAGATGATCGCGCCGACGGGGCGGATCACGAACGCGAGTGCGATCGAGAGGAACGACGCGAGGGTCGCCCCGAATCCGCCGAGCGGCTCGAAGAAGAGAGGCCCGACAAAGAACGCCGCGAAGTAGGCGTAGATGTAGAAGTCGTACGACTCGAGCGACGTGCCGACGAGGGAGGCCCAGCGCGCGCGACGCGCGATGCGGGGGTCAGAGGGTGCTGCGAGATCGCGGGGGGCCGCGGTCGTCGCCGAGGAGGACGTGGTTGGCGCTTTGCCACGTGCGTTATCAGTCACGAGTAGTCGAGCGTACGGGGTGCGCGGGGTATTCCCGCACCCGCACTACTGCGGGGGGCCCGCGATGCGACGACGCGCCGTCTGGCGGACACCGGCAATCGCGAATAGGCCGGTACCGACCAGGAGCGCGAGCACCGCCGCGAGGGTGACCCCGGGCATCCCGACCATCCCGGTGGCGGGCAGCGTCGGAGCGGCTGCCTGCGGTGCGTCGGACCCGGCCGGCGCCTCCGGGACGACCGGAGTGATCGGGACCTCCGGCACGACGGGCGTGACGGGCACCTCCGCGGCCGGCAGCACCACCGTGCTGATGTCGACCGTGCACTCGATGCGTGCCCCTGCACCGTTTGCGGAGTCGTTGCACTGGTTGACGAGAAAGGCGAAGGCACTGTTGGAGGTGCTCGTCGTCGCTGCCACGCACGTCATGGACCCGCCCCCGCCGTTGACGCTGCCGTTGCACTGGGTGATGCCGTCAACCGAGGCATCCGTCGTGGCCGGGTCGGGGTCACACGCGCGCACGTCGCCCGTTGTCAGCGAGCCGTTGCACTGGTTGACCGGCGCGGCTGATGTCGTCGCATCTCCGGTGATCGTGTTGACGACCGTGACGGAACAGATCATCGATGACCCTCCGCCGTTGGCGCTGCCGTTGCATTGCGAGGCCTCGGTGGTCAACTCCTCATAGTTCGTCGTCGTGGGCCCCACGCAGTCCGTGAGCGGATCGACGTTCGCCGCGCCACGGCAGGCGAGAGTAGTCACGGTCGAGCTCTCTACCCCGGTAGCGAGGTCCAGCACGTTCTCAATGCTGATCTCGCAGTTCAGGCCCTCGCCGCCGACGTTCAGTTCTCCGTTGCACTGTTCGGTGACGGCCGCGTGGGCGGGTGTGGCCGAATCGAGCGCAACCAGGGTCGCCGCGGCGAGCAAGGATGCGGCGATGACGCTGGCGACGCGCACCGCGAACGGGGCTGATCCGAGCCTCAGACGAGGGGGCCGAACCGTGGTCGAGTGTGCGGTCGTTGCGACCATGAGCAGAGTCCCTCGAGCGGCGACGTCATTGAGGCGCGACCTGTCAGGCCCCTCACTAGAGCAGAACGCGGCCGTTTCACTTACGGTCTGCGCTCATTGACAGGGCAATCGTGACCACGCCGACCCCGTAGAATGAGCCCAACGACAGCGATCCGGCCATCACCGGGGAGTCCTCGGAAGAACCCCACCCTCGGGTGGGCACTAGACCCGAGCGGGGCAGGCCCGTCACAGCCGCAGAGTGAGAGGCACGACCGGGCACACACGGCCGGTCGCGCAAGCGGGGTGGTACCGCGGCGGGTCGCAATCGACCGGTCGTCCTCGCGGTAAGTGAGCAGAGCATCCACTGACCGGAGACACCATGGGCTACCCGCTGCACCGCGACACCGACGCCGTCACGCCGTCGCCGCGCTTCCCCGACCTTGAGCGCGAGGTGCTCGACTACTGGGCGACGAACGACACCTTCCGCCGCTCGGTCGCGAACCGCGAGGGCTGCGACGAGTGGGTGTTCTACGACGGCCCGCCGTTCGCCAACGGCCTGCCGCACTACGGGCACCTGCTGACGGGGTACGCGAAAGACCTCTTCCCGCGCTTCCAGACGATGCGCGGCAAGCAGGTGCACCGCCGCTTCGGCTGGGACACGCACGGCCTGCCGGCTGAACTCGAGGCGATGAAGCAGCTCGGCATCACCGAGAAGGCCGAGATCGACGCGATGGGCGTCGAGGCGTTCAACGCGAAAGCCCGTGAGAGCGTGCTGCGCTACACCGACGAGTGGCAGAGCTACGTCACCCGCCAGGCGCGCTGGGTCGACTTCGAGAACGACTATAAGACGCTCGACATCTCGTTCATGGAGAGCGTGCTGTGGGCGTTCAAGACCCTCTTCGACAAGGGCCTCGCCTACGAGGGCTACCGCGTGCTGCCCTACTGCTGGCGCGACGAGACGCCGCTGTCGAACCACGAGCTGCGCATGGATGACGACGTCTACCAAATGCGCCAAGACCAGTCGGTGACGGTCACCTTCCCGCTCGTCGGCGCGAAGGCCGAGGCCCTGGGGCTGACGAGCGTCAAGGCGCTGGCGTGGACGACGACCCCGTGGACCCTCCCGACGAACGCGGCGCTCGCCGTCGGCCCCGAGATCACGTACGCCATCGTCCCTGCTGGGCCGAATGGCGCATCGGATGCGCGGGGCGCATCCAGCGCATCCGACGCGGTCGAAGGCGAGTCGCTCTACCTGCTCGCCGCCGACACCCTGCCCGCATACGCGAAGGATCTCGGCTACGAGTCGGCAGCGGATGCGCAGGCCGCGGTCACCCGCACCATCGTCGGCAGTGAGCTCGGCGGCGTGCACTACGACCGCCTGTTCGACTACTACGCCGACGTCGAGACGTTCGGCATGCAGAACGCCTGGCAGATCCTCGTCGCCGAGTACGTCGCCACCGGCGAGGGCACCGGCATCGTGCACCAGGCGCCGGCCTACGGCGAAGACGACCAGAACGTGTGTGCGGCCGCGGGCATCCCCGTGATCATTTCGGTCGACGACGGCGGCAAGTTCCTCGACCAGGTGAGCGATGTCGCGGGGCTGCAGGTCTTCGAGGCGAACAAGACGCTCACGGGCCTGATCCGTGAGGCGGGGCGCCTGTTGCAGGGGCGCAGCTACGAGCACAGCTACCCGCACTGCTGGCGCTGCCGCAACCCCCTCATCTACAAGGCCGTCTCGAGCTGGTTCGTGCGGGTCACCGAGATTCGCGAGCGCATGCTCGAGCTGAACGAGCAGATCACGTGGGTTCCCGACAACGTCAAGCACGGCCAGTTCGGCAAGTGGCTTGAGGGCGCCCGCGACTGGTCGATCAGCCGCAACCGCTACTGGGGCAGCCCCATCCCGGTGTGGAAGAGCGACGACCCGAACCACCCGCGCATCGACGTGTACGGCTCGCTCGCCGAGCTCGAGGCCGACTTCGGCGAGCTTCCCCGTAACGCCGACGGCGAGGTCGACCTGCACCGCCCCTTCGTCGACTCGCTGACCCGGCCGAACCCCGACGACCCGAGCGGAGCATCCACGATGCGCCGCATCGAGGACGTCTTCGACGTCTGGTTCGACTCGGGCTCGATGCCGTTCGCGCAGGTGCACTACCCCTTCGAGAACGCCGACTGGTTCGACAGCCACAACCCCAGTGACTTCATCGTCGAGTACATCGGGCAGACCCGCGGCTGGTTCTACACGATGCACATTCTTGCGACCGCCCTGTTCGATCGGCCCGCGTATAAGAGCGTCATCAGCCACGGCATTGTGCTCGGCAACGACGGCCAGAAGATGTCGAAGAGCCTGCGCAATTACCCCGATGTCGCCGAGGTCTTCGACCGCGACGGCGCCGACGCGATGCGCTGGTTCCTCATGTCGAGCTCGGTCATTCGCGGCGGCAACCTCGTCGTGACCGAGGAGGGCATTCGGGCAGGCGTCCGCGAGTTCCTGCTGCCGCTGTGGAGCACCTACTACTTCTATGGGCTGTACGCGAACGCCGCCGGCCTCGCCGACGCGGCGCGCCGCACCGACTCGACGAACGTGCTCGACCGGTACCTGCTCGCCAAAACGCGCGTGCTGATCGAGACGGTCACCACCGAACTCGAGAACCTCGACTCGCCCATGGCGGCCGCCGCCGTGCGCGACTTCGCCGACGTGCTGACGAATTGGTACGTGCGCCGCTCGCGCGAGCGCTTCTGGTCGGGGGATGACCGTGACGCGTTCGACACGCTGCACACGGTTCTCGAAACGCTCGCTCGCGTCGCCGCCCCGCTCGCTCCGCTCGTCACCGAGGAGGTCTGGCGCGGCCTCACCGGCGGCGAGAGCGTGCACCTGAGCGACTGGCCGAGTGCGGACGAGTTCCCCGCCGACGATGCGCTCGTCGCCGCCATGGACCGCGTGCGTCAGCTCGCGAGCTCGGGGCTGGCGCTGCGCAAGGCCCGGAGCCTGCGCGTGCGCCTGCCGCTCGCCCGCCTCACGGTCGTCACGCCCGACGCCGCCGCACTCGAACCGTTCGGCGACATCGTGCGCGACGAGCTGAACGTGAAGGCGCTCGAGCTCGTCGAGTTCGACGACTCGCTCGTCGAGGCCTACGGCATTACCCGCCGCCTCGCCGTCAACGCGCGCGCCGCCGGCCCGCGCATCGGCAAGCAGGTGCAGCAGGTCATCGGCGCAGCCAAGGCGGGCGACTGGAGCGTCGACGGCGACACGGTCGTCGTGGGCGGCGTGCCGCTCGTCGAGGGCGAGTACACGCTCGAGCTCGAGCTGGCCGACCCCGACCAGGCGGTCGCCTTCCTTCCGGGTGGCGGCTTCGCCCTGCTCGACACGGCGCTGACGCCCGAGCTTGAGGCCGAGGGGCTCGCGCGCGACGCCGTGCGCGCCATCCAGCAGGCCCGCAAAGATGCCGAGCTCGACGTGAGCGACCGCATCCGCCTCACCGTCGAGGCCGACTCGGCCGAGACGGCCGCCGCCATCGAGGCGCACCGCGAGCTCGTCACCGGAGAAGTGCTCGCGGTGGCGCTCGAGACGCGCGTCGTCGAACTGGCGGGCGTCGACGGGGCGGTCGCGGTCGGTGACGGGCGCATCCGTATCGTTCTCGAACGCGCATAGGCGTGCCTGACAGGATGGACGCATGAGCGACGACCAGCATCACGCTGACCATGACGCCGACCGCGTCGCCGCCGACCGGGTGTACGCCGAGTTGCTCGACCGCATCGGTGAGCACGCGCCGCAACCGCGCCTCGAGCCGACGCGCCGGGCCGTCGAGCTGCTCGGCGACCCGCAGCGCAGCTACGGCGTGATTCACATCACGGGCACCAACGGTAAGACGTCGACCAGCCGCATCGCCGAGAGCATCCTGCGCGCCCACGGCCTGCGCACCGGGCTCATGACGAGCCCGCACCTCGTGCGCGTGAACGAGCGCATCGTCATCGACGGTGAGCCGATCAGCGACCGGGCGCTCGCCGACAACTGGGCCGACATTCAGCCCTACCTCTTGATGGTCGACGCCGAGCTGACGGCGAACGGCGAAGAACCGCTGACGTACTTCGAAGCGCTCACGGTGCTCGCCTTCGCGTGCTTCGCCGACGCTCCCGTCGACGTGGCGGTCGTCGAAGTCGGCATGGGCGGAGAGTGGGATTCGACCAACGTCGTCGACGGAGACGTCGCGGTGCTCACCCCGATCGCGCTCGACCACACGCACCGACTCGGCTCGACCGTGGCCGAGATCGCCCGCACGAAGGCCGGCATCATCAAGCCCGCCGCGCAGGTCGTCACGGCGCTGCAGCAGACCGAGGCGATGGACGAGATCACCCGCGCCGCCGAGCACGACGAGGCGACGATCGTCGCCGAGGGCGTCGATTTTCAGGTCGTGGATGCCCGCCTCGCCGTCGGCGGGCAGGCCCTGACCGTGCGCGGTCGCGCCGGCACCTACGACGAGCTGCTGCTGCCACTGTTTGGGCCGCACCAGGCGCAGAACGCGGCGATCGCGATCGCCGCCGTCGAGTCGTTCCTGGGCGCCGGCTCGCAGCCGCTCGCCCCCGAGGTGCTCGCGGAGGGCCTCGCCGCCGTCACGAGCCCGGGTCGCCTGCAGATCATCGCGACCGAACCGACCGTGCTCGTCGATGCCGCGCACAACCCGCACGGCGCCGAGGCGCTCGCCCGCGCCGTCATGGGCTCGTTCGCGTTCACCGCCGTCACGGCGGTCGTGGGGGTACTCGACGATAAAGACGCGCACGGCATCCTCGCCGCACTCGACCCGGTCGTCGAACGATTCGTCATCACGCAGTCCGACTCGGAGCGGGCGATTCCCGCCGCCGAACTGGCCGAGGTTGCCGCCCAGATCGCCGGGCCCGACCGGGTCATGGTGGCCGTCGACCCCGAAGAGGCCATCGCGGCCGCCCGCGAGAGCAGCGACGCGACCGCCGCCGTGCTCGTGACCGGGTCGATCACGCTCGTCGGTCAGGCGATCTCCATCATCGCCCGCGAGAATGGGGACTCGTGACGAGCATCCCCGACACCGGCCCCGACCCCGCTGACGGAGCGTCCGACGGCGACGCGAGCGCCGCATCCGCCCCCCGTCGCCCGAAGCGCGAGCGCACGGCGACCGAATCGCTCATGACCGCCACGATGGGGATGGAAATACTCGTCGTGCTGTTCGGGGCGATCGCCCTGTTCGGCACGAGGGCGACCGACCCCACCTGGCTGGCCTTCGCCGGCGGCGCGGTGCTGATCGTGCTGCTGTTCGTGGCGATCCGGCTCGCGCGATACCCGTGGGGCCTCTACGTGAGCGGTTTCGTGCAGCTGCTGCTGCTCGCGACAGGCTTCCTCGAAGTGCTCGCCGCCGTCACCGCCGCCATCTTCGTCGGCTTCTGGGTCTACAGCCTCGTGCGGGGGCGTCAGCTCGACGAGGCGAAGCGCCGCTACTACGAATCATCCACCGATCAGGAGAACTAAGCCGTGACCACCATTGAAGAGACCCTCGTTCTGATCAAGCCTGACGGCGTTGCCCGCAACCTTACGGGTGAGATCCTTGGCCGCATCGAGGCGAAGGGCTACCAGCTCGTCGATCTGCGCATGGTGCAGCCGAGCCGCGAGCTGCTCGCGCAGCACTATGCCGAACACGAGGGCAAGCCGTTCTACGAGCCGCTCATCGAGTTCATGGAGTCGGGCCCCGTCGTCGCCGCACGCGTGGCCGGGCACCGCGTCATCGAGGGCTTCCGCTCGCTCGCCGGCACCACCGACCCGACGACGGCCGCCCCCGGCACGATTCGCGGCGACCTCGGCCGCGACTGGGGGCTCAAGGTGCAGCAGAACCTCGTGCACGGCTCCGACTCGCCCGAGACGGCGGCGCGCGAGCTGGCCCTCTGGTTCGGCTAGGCCCCGCGCCGCGCCGCCCCGCCGCGCTGTGCCGCGCGACGTTACGCCCGAAGTGCTCCTGAACGGTCAGTAGTGGGGCCCTCCTCCAGACGAGGCCCCCACTACTGACGTTTCACGTCCATCTCGATCGGCGGCGTGCGCAACCTGAGTGGCATGCATCCTTTCCCGATGCCCCGCCCACCCGGCAAACTTCCCTTACCCATCTCGGCTGCTCCGTTTCCCGTTACCCGAAACGGGGCGATGGGCGTGACGCGCGATCGATTGCGCTCATCCGATATCGAGCATCCCCATCGTGGTGTCGCCGTTTCGCGGGAAGCTCCAGCGTCCATCGAGCGTCGTGCGCACGCCGCGCTGCTGCGGCCGGGCCCGCCCTCAGCGCTGAGCCACGTCTCCGGGGCCGAGCTTCTCGGCGTGCCGTTGCCCGCGACGTGGGAAGGTGACCCGATCCACCTCACCGTTGCCGCGCCATTGCGTGCGCCTCGAGGGCGCGGCGTGCTGGGGCACAGCATGCGGCTCGACAGTGACGATGTTCGCTTCGTCTCGATCCCGGTTGCAGCGGAGCGGGTCGAGCCAATGCCCGTGCTCGCTGACCCGCTCCTGCTGCTGACACTGGCCACGCAGCTTCGACCACCCGATCTTGTCGCCGCTATCGATGCCCTTCGGTTCGCGACGCGGCCGCTCGACCAACGAGGCGCTTCCACGACCCGCCGGGGCCGTGGAAACCGCCTCGGTCGCCTGGCAGAAATCCCTCCGCGAGATTCCGTTGGCTGGGTAGCCGCCGTCACACAGCTCGAACAGTGTCGCCCTGGCGCGCCGGGGCTGCGAAAACTGCGCAAGGCCTGGCTCGCGAGCGAGGAAGGGGTGCGTTCTCGGCCGGAATCGTTGCTGAGGTTGGCGATTATCGGCGCACAGTTGCCGCCACCCGTGGTGGGGTTCGCCGTGAACGGGAGTGGGTGGGCTGCGACCCCAGACCTCGCGTGGCCGGAGTTCGGCGTACTCGTTGAATACGAGGGGGATCACCACCGAACCGATCGCCGCCAGTTTGCTCATGACCTCGAACGCTTTGATCGCTATCTAGACGAAAACTGGTCACCGATCCGTGCCGTTTCAGAAGACCTCTTCTGGAATCCCAGGCCGTTGCTGCACCGCATTGCACATCGACTGAGCGAGCGAGGGTGGAAGCCTCCTCGACGCTGGGTGCTCCGAGATGTCGGCGCGTGTTCGCGATAGCCACTGCCTTGCGTGCCAATCGAGGCGCTCAACGGTCACTTGTGGGGGTTTGGCATCGTCGAAGGCCCCACAACTGACCGTTCGCGGCGGGACGGGGAAAGCGGGGCGGCTGACGGGGCGGCCGCGGTGACGCGGAGGCCGCGACGCCTGGCGTGAGGGGCGCGGCAGCTAGCGCTTTAGCAGGCCGAGGCTCGAGCTACAGCCAGCCGAGGCTGGCCGGCAGCGTCGGGAAGGCAGCCAGGATCGTCAGTGCGATCGCCGCGTAGCTGGCGACGACGAACGCCCAGCCGAACGGCATGAGGCGGGCGACCCGCCGCTGCAGGCCGCTGCCAGCACGAGTGAGCGTGCCGGTGCCGAAGGCCCAGAGCAGCGTCGCCCAGAACATCGGGATCACCGCCGCCCACACGACCAGGCAGTAGGGGCACAGCACGCCGATCACGAACACCGACTGGGTGAACAGCCAGACGACAAACGCGAAGGCCCCGGTGATGCCGGCCACGAACATCCCCCAGAACCAGCGGTCAAAGCGGGCGCCGGCGAGCAGCGCGACGCCGACCGCCATCGGGGCGACGAAGCCGGCGACCCCGAGCAGCGGGTTCGGAAACCCGAACAGCGACGCCTGCGGCGACAGCATGACGTTGCCGCACGACAGCAGCGGGTTCACGTCGCAGGCGATCTCGTAGGCCGGGTCGGCGAGGCTGCGCACGCGTTCGACGATGAGCGCCATGGCACCCCACCAGCCAACGGCCCCGGTGATGATGAGGGTTATGGCCATCGCCCAGGGTCGTCGCGCAGTGCTCACCTCCCCAGTATCGCCCGCCCGCGTGACGGCTCGCCCGGGTCGAACGTCCTGTGTTCCGGGAGGGCCGTGCGATAATGAGGGGCAGTCGGCGCAAGAACCCCTTGCGCCGGCGAACGAAAAGCTTTCCGGGTATGTACCGGGCCGGTTCCGCGGCGCACGATGCGTCGCAACCGTCGGATAGCCAGTTCCGACCGAATGCGTGGTGACAGCGCGCGATGGTCTCGCACCGCCCCGATCGTGCGGCGCAAAACCACAGACACAGAGTTCGTCGGATGCTCGCGGGCGTCCGGCACGACAGGTTCCGCTGGGCAGGCCCCGGCGATCGAGGAGTGCACCAGCGATGGTGAGTGATGACAACACCCAGAACGACACAGATGGCACGCGACGTCGCGGACGGATCTTCGGAGGGCGGGGGCGCAAGCGCGCGGAAGAGGCCGTAGCCGGCCTCGCCACGCCGGCCACCGACGCGGGCACGGACGCCGTCGAGCCCGCGGTCGCGCCTGAGGCCCCGCCTGCCGCAGCCGCCGACGCTGCTGCTGCCGCTGAGCCCGCGGCGCCTGCTGAGGCTGAGGCCACCGCCGAAAGCGCTGCTTCCGCTGAAACAGTTGTGCTGGCCGACTCTGCAGCGCCGGCCGAACCGGCCGAGTCTGCCGAGCCCGCCGCGCCGGCCGAGGCTGCCGAGCCCGCCGCGCCGGCTGAGCCCGAGCCCTCTGCCCCCGCCGAACCCGAGCGTCCGCTTGTGCGTGCCCTGACGACTACCGACCTGCTTTTCGTGCCGCCGCCCGCGGAGCTGGTGCGCGCATCCGCCCCGCCGTCGCGCAGCGCTGCTCCGATGACGAGCGACGACGATGACGACGATACGAGTGTTGCGGGCCGTCGCCGCCGTCGCCGCGCCCGCGGGGGTGCCGACGAGCAGGGTGGCCGCGAGCAGGGCGGCCGCGACACCGGCGGTCGCGACCAGGGCGGTCGCCAACAGGGTGGCCGCGCCGCCGACCGCGACGACCGCGATGGCCGTGACGACCGCGATGACCGCGACGACGAGGGCGGCTCGACCCGCACCCGCTCGCGCGGCCGGGGGCGCACCGGCTCGGCGCGTCGCGAACCCGAACTGATCACCGAACCGCAGCGCATCAAGGGGTCGACCCGCCTCGAGGCCAAGAAGCAGCGTCGCCGCGACGGCCGCGATGCCGGCCGCCGCCGCCCGGTGGTGACCGAGGCCGAGTTCCTGGCCCGCCGCGAGAGCGTCGATCGCGTCATGGTCGTGCGCTCGAAAGAGAACCGTATCCAGATCGGCGTGATGGAAGACGGCGTGCTCGTCGAGCACTACGTCGCCCGGTCGAGCGAGTCGAGCCTCATCGGCAACGTCTACCTCGGCAAGGTGCAGAACGTGCTGCCCAGCATGGAGGCGGCCTTCGTCGACATCGGCCGCGGCCGCAACGCCGTGCTGTACTCGGGTGAGGTCGACTGGGAGGCCGCGCAGGCCGACGGCGAGAAGAACCAGCCGCGCCGCATCGAGCTGGCCCTGAAGCCCGGCGACAAGGTTCTCGTGCAGGTCACGAAAGACCCGATCGGCCACAAGGGCGCACGCCTCACGAGCCAGGTCAGCCTGCCGGGCCGCTACCTCGTGTACGTGCCGAACGGCTCGATGAGCGGGATCAGCCGCAAGCTGCCCGACACCGAGCGGGCGCGCCTGAAGAAGATCTTGAAAGAGGTCCTTCCCGAGAACGTCGGCGTCATCGTGCGCACGGCCGCCGAGGGCGCGACGGAAGAGCAGCTGACGCTCGACGTGCAGCGCCTCACGAGCCAGTGGGAGCACATCCAGAAGCAGCTCGAGAACTCGGGCGCCCCGGTGCTCTTGCACTCCGAGCCCGATCTGCTCGTCAAGATCGTGCGCGACGTTTTCAACGAAGACTTCCGCTCGATGGTCATTCACGGCGAGGATGCTCACCGCACGATCACGAGTTACCTCGAGTCGGTCGCGCCCGATTTGCTCGAGCGCGTCGAGAAGCACGACGGCGAGCACGACCCCTTCGACGAGCACCGCATCACCGAGCAAATCGAGAAGGCGCTCGAGCGCAAGGTCTGGCTGCCCTCGGGCGGCTCGCTCGTCATCGACCGCACCGAGGCGATGACGGTCGTCGACGTCAACACCGGCAAGTTCGTCGGCTCGGGCGGCAACCTCGAAGAGACCGTCACGAAGAACAACCTCGAGGCTGCGGAAGAGATTGTGCGGCAGCTGCGGTTGCGCGACATTGGCGGCATCATCGTCGTCGACTTCATCGACATGGTGCTCGAATCGAACCGCGACCTCGTGCTGCGTCGCCTCGTCGAGTGCCTGAGCCGCGACCGCACGAAGCACCAGGTCGCCGAGGTCACGAGCCTGGGCCTCGTGCAGATGACCCGCAAACGCATCGGCCTCGGCCTGCTCGAAACCTTCAGTGAGCAGTGCGACGTCTGCGCCGGGCGCGGCCTCATCGTGCACCACGACCCGGTCGTCAAGCACCGCGGCCCCAACTCGAACGACAACGGGGCACGGGGTGGACGCCGCGGCGGCAACGCCTCTGGCGGCAACGGCAATGGCAACGGTGGCTCGTCGCGCGGCGGCTCCTCGCAGAAGTCGACGTCGGCGCCCGCGGCTCACGCGATCACGGAAGACGTGTCGAAGGCGCTGGCGACGATCGCGGCGAAGACCGTGCACCACGACACCGAAGTCGTCGCCGACGCCCCGGCGGCCGCGACCGCTGACGGCGCGAACGCGACGGGCTCTGCCCCCGAGCAGTCGCCCGCGGTGAGTGACGCAGGCGGCGCGAGCGAGGCGAGCGGCGAGGCCGACGCAGGCGAGGGGAGCCAGGCTGGCTCCACTCGTGACCGCAAGAGCCGACGGTCGTCCGCGAAGCAGCCGGCCCAGCAGGCCGTGCCGGCGACAGACGCGTCAGCAGAGCGGTCGGCCGATCAGGTCGTCGAGATTCTCGACATCCCGATCCCGGTGACGAAGCAGCCGCGCACGCGGCCGGCGGTTGACCCGTCGGCGGCCGAGCAGCTGCTCGGCTCGGTGCTCGAGTCGCTGCCTGAGCCGCCCGCGCCGGGCACGCGTAAGCGAGCCTCCCGCCGCGCGACGACGGGCACGATCACGGCCGCGCCGACGAGCGAGGCGCCCGCCGTCGACTAGTCTCGAAGCACTGTGACCCGCACCGCGCACACACACTCCCACGACTCGCTCGCCGCGAGTTCCGGGCGACGCATGCGTCCGAAACACGTGGTGTGGATGCTCGCGGGCATTGCGGGGCTCGTCGCGGTCGTCGCCGTGCGGCACCTGACGGCCGAGGGTGGCCCCTGGTCACTGCCCAACGTGGGGCAAGACCTGCTCACGCTCTCGACGAGTGTGCTCGTCGAGTCGCTGCCGTTCATCGTGCTCGGCCTGGTGCTGTCGATCGTCGTGCAGGTGTGGGTGCCGCAGAGCTGGCTCATGCGATGGCTTCCCCGCAATGCGGTCGGCCGCCGCGCGATCATCTCGATGTTCGGCATGTTCCTGCCGGTCTGCGAGTGCGGCAACGTGCCGCTTGCCCGCGGCCTCGTGCGGCGCGGCTTCTCGGTACCCGAGTCGATGACGTTCCTCATCGCTGCGCCGATCCTGAATCCCGTCGTGATCATCACGACACACCAGGCTTTCGGTTTCGACGACGGCATTCTGGTGGCCCGCCTCATCGGCGGCTTTCTGATCGCCAACCTGATCGGCTGGATCTTCTCGAAGCACCCCGACCCCGAGACCCTGCTGACCGAGCGTTTCGCAGAGCAGTGCCGCATCGACGATCCCGCCCACGAGCATCCGACGAAGTGGCAGCAGACGCTCGACCTGTTCGTGCGCGAGACGAGCATCCTGATGCCGGCGCTCGTGATCGGCGCCCTCGTGGCCGGCGGTATTCAGGTGATCGTGCCGCGCGAGATTCTTGTCGCGCTCGGCAGCCACCCGCTGTGGTCGATCGTCGCGATGATGGTGCTCGCCTTCATCATCTCGGTCTGCTCGAACGTCGACTCGTTCTTCATCCTGCCGTTTGCCGCGACGTTCCTGCCCGGCTCGATCGTGACCTTCCTCGTGTTCGGCCCGATCATCGACGTGAAAATGCTCGCCCTCATGCGCACGACGTACTCCACCCAAACGCTTATTCAGGTGACGACGATCGTGGGGCTGCTCGCCGCCGCCCTCGGACTGGTGGTGAACTATGTGGCGTAGCGTGCAGCGCTGGCGCGGGCTCGTGATCATCGGCGCGATGGCCGCCGTCACCCTGTGGCTGGCGGCCTCCGGCCAGCTCGCCCTCTACATTCACCCCCGCTACAACCTCTTCACGGTGCTGATGGCGATCATCGCGGTTGTCTTGGTTGTCGGCGCCCTGGTCGGCCGCCGCCACCATGACGATGAGGATGCGCCCCCGCCGCCGCGTCGTTCGCGCGCGATCGCGCTGACGGCCGCCGCCATCGCCGGGGTCTTCACGATCGGCATGGTCGTCGTGCCGCCCGCCACCCTGTCGACCGCGACGGCCGAGCAGCGCGCCATCAACGCGTCGGCCGCGAGTGACGCCGAGGCGTTCGAGGCGGCGACGACCGCCGACGCCGAGCAGGTCGCCCGGTTCACGGTGCGCGAGTGGGCCACGATTCTGCGTCAAACGAGCGACCTGTCATTCTTCGCCGATAAGCCGGTCACCGAGCTCGTCGGCTTCGTCACGCCCGACACCAGCGACCCTGACAACGTGTTCTACGTCTCGCGCTTTACGGTGACGTGCTGCGCGGTCGATGCCCAGCCGCTCGGCGTTCCCGTCTACCTCCCGGGCTGGAGCGACGAGTTCGCCGTGGACGACTGGGTGTCGATCGACGGCGAGTTCGGCAGCAACCCCAGTAGCGACAGCGACCAGCCGGTGGTCATCCTGCCCGCCGAGGTCACCCCGATCGAGCTGCCCCGTGAGCCGTACCTCTTCTGAGTGGCGCGGCTTCCGTCGCGCCTTCTGGTGGACGGCCGCGGTCACGACGGGCGTCGGCGCCGTCTTTCTCCTGCTGGGCGCGATGCAGGGCCCGAAGCTGTCGACCGCGCAGGTCGACACGGTGCGCGTCACCGAGCAGGCGGGCCAGCAGCTGCGCCTGTTCGCGAATCAGCCCCTCAGTGACATCGACGCCTCGCAGGTGACGGTCGAGCCGGATGCTGAGGTCACCGTCTCGGTGCAGAACGAATTGATCGCGGTGCAATTTGCTGAGCCGCTGCGCTACGCGACCGACTACACCGTGACGATCGAGAACGTCGCCTCGCCCTCCCGGGAGGCGATGAGCGCGTTCACCCATCGCTTCACGACGGCGCCCGGCTCGTTCGTCTACGTCGACCGCGGCGCCGAGGTCGATGAGGTGTTGCGCGCTCGCGTCGACGGTACGGGCCGCGGTGAGGTGCTGCACAGCGCCTCGGGTATCGAGTTTGCGGCGCCGCTGGGCAGCGCCGTCGTGCTGACGCGCGAGGCGGAGGGCGGCACGAGCCTGCTCGAGGTCGTCGACGTGGCGTCGGGGGTGGTTGAGTCCGTCGTGCTTCCCGAGCGGGGGCTGCGCATCGATGAGCTGGTGGTTCCGCAGAGTGGCACAACGGTCGCCGTCGTGATGAGTTCGGTGGACAATGCGGATGCGCCGACACGCCGGGTCGGAATCGTCGACCTCGGGGGAGTGGGGGTCGTCGAGTGGCTGACGGGCCTCGACGGGGCGGTGCTGCAGGCGCAGACGGTGCTACCGGTGCCCGCCGGTGACACGCTGCTCGTGCACGGCATCGACGGCACGCTCACGTCGCTACCCCTCGCCGACCCCACGCTCGCTCTGCCGATCGGGCAGTTCACCGAGGTGCACGCGGTGTCGGCCGACGGCACGCGGGTGAGCGCCACCGATCCTTTCGGCGGTGTCGCCCTCGATCTCGTCACGGGCGAGGAAGAGCGCGTCAATCCCTCGCTGTTCAACGATGCCCTGGTGTTCGGTGCCGACTTCCAGCTGCTCAGCGGCGACGAGCGCGTCCAGCGGGTCGCGGTGACCGATGACGCGGGCCTCGCCGTCGCGAACCTGATCGTCGCCGACGACGGCAGCGGAGCATCCCGGATGCTCGCGCGCACCCTCGACGACGCCGGCTCATTTGGCGCGTTCCGCGTCTCGCCGAACAACGAGTTCGTGGCGATCGAGGTCACCCCGAGTGTCGCCGACGCCGTGCCGGATAGGCGCGCGATCAACCCCCAGGCCGAGTCGGTGACCGTTGTGGTTGTCGATATCGCGAGCGGTGATCTCGTGCGCAGCGTCGCGGGCTTCGGGCCCGGCTGGTAGCGGACGCGCGACGGAGCGGATGCGCGCGTGAGCGGGTGCGCGCCTCAGCGGCTGCGCGTCGCGCGCTTGTCGCGCTGCCGCACGCGCAGACCGGCGGCCTGCAGGCGTGCCACGAGCTCACGCGGGCTCACGGGCTCGGCGCCGAGCGTCACGAGCTCGGCGAAGCGTTCCTCGGGGTAGTCGTAGTGGTCGTGATCGAAGCCGCGCGGCGGAATGCCGGCGCGCTCGGCGAACGCGTGCAGTTCATCCAGCGAGTGATCGCTGACAAGGTGCCCCCACAGGCGCCCGTGCGCCGGCCACATCGCCGCGTCGATGAGAATCGCCATGATGTGCAGAGTGTAGGCTGTCAGGGTTGCGCGACGCCGTGGCCCCTCGTTTGACCGGGCCCGTTGCGCTCGGCTATTCTTGACCGTTGGTGTGCGCTGGGCAGAAGCTCGCGCCTGACACCCGCAGTCTTGAGCAAGAAGTTCCTTCGAACGAAGTAAAGGTGAAACGTGGTCTACGCAGTTGTGCGCGCCGGTGGGCGGCAGGAAAAGGTCGAGGTTGGCACGGTAGTCGTGCTTGACCGCGTTACCCCGGGCGAGGACGGCACGATCCAGCTGACCCCGGTTCTGCACGTCGACGGTGACACGGTCACCACCGACGCCAAGAAGCTTTCGAAGATCACCGTGACCGCCGAGGTCCTGGGTGACCTCCGCGGCCCGAAGATCATCATCCAGAAGTACAAGAACAAGACCGGGTACAAGAAGCGCCAGGGCCACCGCTCTGAGCTGACCCGCGTCAAGATCACCGGCATCAAGTAAGAAGGGTCGCGAGAAGACATGGCACACAAAAAGGGCGCATCGTCCACCCGTAACGGCCGCGACTCGAACCCCCAGTACCTGGGTGTGAAGCGCTTCGGCGGCCAGGTTGTCAAGGCCGGCGAGATCATCGTTCGCCAGCGTGGCACCCACTTCCACCCCGGCGCCAACGTGGGCCGTGGCGGCGACGACACGCTGTTCGCGCTGTCGGCCGGTGCGGTGCAGTTCGGCCAGAAGGGCGGCCGCAAGGTCGTCAACATCGTCGCGGGCGAGTAACCCACACGATCACCAGCATCCGATGACGGGGCGGGCTTCGGCCCGCCCCGTCATCGTCGTTACATGAGGGTGCACCCACCCGACCCCTGTTGGGCGCGCGACATCGCCGCCGCTCAACACCCAGCCCGCCCCGCTCGGGGCGCAATTTGCGAGGAGGACCGCCATGGCAACGTTCGTTGACCGGGTGACCCTGCACCTGCGCGCTGGGCATGGTGGCCACGGCTGCGTGTCGGTGCGCCGCGAGAAGTTCAAGCCGCTCGCCGGCCCCGACGGCGGCAATGGCGGTGACGGGGGCGACATCGTGCTCGTCGCCGATGCGCAAGAGACGACTCTGTTGCCGTACCACCGCCGCCCGCACCGCACGAGCGACAACGGCGGCCCGGGTATGGGCGACAACCGCGCCGGTTTCTCGGGTGGCGCCCTCGTGTTGCCCGTTCCCGTGGGCACCGTCGTGCGCGACGCCGACGGCACCGAACTCGTCGACCTCGTCGAGCCCGGCATGCGCATCGTCGTCGCGCCCGGCGGCCGCGGCGGCCTCGGCAACGCGGCCCTCGCGACGACCAAGCGCAAGGCGCCGGGCTTCGCGCTGCTCGGCACGCCCGGGTGGGAGGGCGACGTCGTCCTCGAGCTCAAGACCGTGGCCGATGTGGCACTCGTGGGGTACCCGAGCGCTGGCAAGTCGAGCCTGATCGCCGCGATCTCGGCGGCGAAGCCGAAGATCGCCGACTACCCCTTTACGACGCTGCACCCCAACCTCGGGGTCGTCGAGGCGGGCGACGTGCGCTACACCGTCGCCGACGTTCCCGGCCTCATCGAGGGCGCGAGCGAGGGCAAGGGGTTGGGCCTCGAGTTCTTGCGTCACGTCGAGCGGTGCACCGCGCTTTTGCACGTACTCGACTGCGCCACGCTCGAACCCGGCCGCGACCCGCTGAGTGACCTCGACGTGATTCTCGCTGAGCTGGCCGCCTACCCCGTGCCCGAGGGGCAGACGCCGCTGCTCGAGCGCCCGCAGCTCGTCGCCCTCAACAAGGTTGACGTGCCCGACGGGCACGAGCTCGCCGAGTTCGTGCGCCCCGAACTCGAGAAGCGCGGCTACCGCGTGTTCGAGATCAGCGCCGTGAGCCGCGCGGGACTGCGCGAGCTGACCTTCGCCCTGGGCGAGGTCGTCGCTGCCGACCGCGAGGCTCGGGCAGCTGAGTCGACGGTGCGCGAGCGCATCGTGCTGCGCCCCGCCCCCGTCCACGAGAAAGACTTCACCGTCACGGTCGAGGGCGGCAGCTACGGCGATGTGTACCGCATCCGCGGCGAGAAGCCCGAGCGCTGGGTGCAGCAGACCGACTTCCGCAACGACGAGGCCATCGGCTACCTCGCCGACCGCCTGGCGAAGCTCGGCGTCGAAGACGAACTGTTCGCCAAGGGCGCCGTGGCGGGCGCCACCGTCATCATCGGCCCGGGCGACGGGGTCGTCTTCGACTGGGAGCCGACGCTCACGAGCGCGGCCGAGCTGTTGACCGCGCCCCGCGGCACCGACCCCCGTCTCGACGCGCTGAACCGTCCGACGACCAGCCAGCGCCGTCAGAGCTACAAAGAGCGCATGGATGCGAAAACCGAGGCGCGCGCCGAGCTGCAGCGCGAGCGCGAGGCGGGCGTCTGGCGCGAGGACCACGCCGAGGAGCAGGAATGACCGCAGCCCGTCCCGCTGTCGCGGAGGCGAAGCGCATCGTCGTGAAGGTCGGGTCGTCGTCGATCAGCGGCGCGAACACCGGCCAGATTGCGCCGCTCGTCGACGCCCTCGCCGCGGCCCACGCGCGCGGCGTCGAGGTGATCCTCGTCAGCTCCGGCGCGATCGCGACGGGCATGCCCTACCTGCATCTCGATGCTCGCCCGAACGACCTGGCGACGCAGCAGGCCGCCGCGGCCGTCGGCCAGAACCTGCTCATGGTGCGCTACCAAGACAGCCTCGACCGCTACGGGCTCACCGCCGCGCAGGTGCTGCTCACGGCGGGCGACCTCGAGCATTCGACGCCGCGCAGCAACGCGCAACGCGCGATTGACCGCCTGCTGGGCCTGCGCATCCTGCCGATCGTGAATGAGAACGACACGGTCGCGACCCACGAAATTCGCTTCGGCGACAACGACCGCCTCGCGGCCCTCGTCGCCGAGCTCGTCGGCGCTGACCTGCTCGTGCTGCTCAGCGACGTCGACGCGCTCTACACGCGGCCGCCGCACGAGCCGGGCGCCGAGCGCATCGACGAGGTCGCCGCCGACGACGAGCTCGAGCGCGTCGAGATTGGCGAGGCGGGTGCCGCCGGCGTCGGAACCGGGGGAGCGGCGACGAAGGTGGCCTCGGCAAAGCTCGCCGCCCGGCAGGGAACGCCCGTCGTCTTGACGTCGACGGCGAACGTGCGCAGGGCGCTCGATGGCGACGCTGTCGGCACGTGGTTTCACGCCTCCTCGCTAGACTGACGGCATGGTCATGACGATGAGCTCGGCCCCCGTTCACGGCGAAAATGTTCCGCTCGACGGCGTGCCGGCCGGCCTCATCGACGACACGCTCGCGGCCGCCAAGACCGCCTCCCGCGCGCTTGGGCAGGCGACGACCGCCGTGAAGGATGCCGCGCTCGCCGCCATCGCGGACGCTCTCGTCGCGAACGCCCCCCGCATCATTGAGGCGAACGCGGCCGACCTGAGCCGCGGCCGCGAGAACGGGCTGAGTGACGGCCTGATCGACCGCCTGCGGCTCGACGAGACGCGGGTCGCGGCGCTCGCGTCTGCCGTGCGCGACGTGATCGCGCTGCCCGACCCAGTGGGCACGGTCGTGCGCGGTTCGACGCTGCCGAACGGGGTACAGCTGAGCCAGGTGCGCGTGCCGTTCGGCGTCGTTGGGGCGATTTACGAGGCGCGCCCGAACGTGACGGTCGACATCGCGGCGCTCGCGCTGAAGAGCGGCAACGCCGCCGTGCTGCGCGGCGGCAGCGCCGCCCGCTCGAGCAACGAGGTGCTCGTCTCCGTGATTCAGCAGGCGCTGGTCGCGGTGGGCTTGCCCGAGGCCGCCGTGCAGACGATCGACGAGCACGGTCGCGCGGGTGCGACCGCGCTCATGCGCGCCCGCGGCTACGTCGACGTGCTGATCCCGCGCGGCAGCGCCGACCTCATTCAGACCGTGGTGCGCGAGTCGACTGTTCCCGTCATCGAGACGGGTGCGGGTGTCGTGCACATTGTGCTCGACGCGAGCGCCGACGAGCAGATGGCGGTCGACATCGTCCACAACGCGAAGGTGCAGCGGCCGAGCGTCTGCAACGCCGTCGAGACGGTGCTCGTGCACCGCGACGCGGCCGAGCGGCTGGTGCCGTCCGTCGTTCAGGCGCTGCGTGCATCCGGAGTTCTCGTGCGCGGCGACGAGCGCGCCCGCGCCGTCGTCGCCGATCTCGAGGTCGCGAGCGACGACGATTTCGCGACCGAGCACATGGCTCTCGAACTGTCGATCGGCATCGTCGACGACCTGGATGCGGCCCTCGCGCACATCCGCCGCTTCTCGACCCAGCACACCGAGTCGATCATCACGCGCGACATGGCGAACGCCGAACGATTCTTGGCGGAGGTCGACTCGGCGGTCGTGATGGTGAACGCCTCCACGCGCTTCAGCGACGGCGGCGAATTCGGTTTCGGCGCTGAGGTGGGCATCTCGACGCAGAAGATGCACGCGCGCGGCCCCATGGGCCTTCCCGAGCTGACGAGCACCAAGTGGATCGTGCGCGGCTCGGGGCAGGTGCGCGGGTAGCGCCCGCTAGACTGATGCCCCCGACCGTTCCGGCAGAGAGTAAGTAGAGCCCCATGACGTCGCTGAGCAGCACCATTCTGGCCCTCGATGAGTACGCGCCGCTGTTCGCGCCGCCGCTCGTGATCGCCGGCATCGCCGCGCTCGCGTTCTTCATGCTCGGCGTCGTCGTGCACGCGTACCGCGACGTCGCCAACCGCCACCGCAACAAGACCTCGAACCCCATGCGCGGCGAGGGTGGTCACGGCGCCGGCCACTAGGCCCTGACGCCGAACCGGAGCGCCCCGATCATCCCCGCACCGGAACACACCGCCCCGCGCCGCATCGGCGTCATGGGCGGCACCTTCGACCCGATTCACCACGGGCACCTCGTTGCCGCGAGCGAGGTCGCTGATCGCCTGGGTCTCGACGAGGTCGTGTTCGTGCCGACCGGCGAGCCGTACCTCAAGCCCGACGCGACGGGGAGCGAACACCGCTACCTCATGACGGTCATCGCGACCGCATCGAATCCGCGATTCAGCGTGAGCCGGGTCGACATCGATCGCGACGGGCCGACCTACACGATCGACACCCTGACTGACCTCGCCGCCGTGTACCCCGGGGCCGAGCTGTTCTTCATCTCCGGCGCCGACGCGATCGCACAGATCGTCGACTGGAAAGAACCGGAGCGACTGTTTGAGCTCGCGCACTTTGTCGCCGTGACACGGCCCGGGCATCGCCTCAACGTTCGCGGCCTTCCGGAGGGGCGCGTAAGCTGGATGGAGATCCCGGCGCTCGCGATCTCGTCGACCGACTGTCGTGATCGCGTCGGGCGCGGCGCCCCCGTGTGGTACCTGGTACCCGACGGCGTCGTGCAGTACATCGCCAAGCATCAGCTGTATCGGAGAACCCCCGCATGAGCGCGCAGAACGATCCGCCGCTGACGCGCCGGGAGGCCCGGCGTCTGCAGCAGCTAGCGAACGAGGCCGCCTCGGCGAGCGAGGCCCCGAACGACGACGCGACCCGCCCCGCCAGCGCTGACGCGAACCCCGAGCTCGTGCCCGCCTCGGTCGGTTCGGCAGCGGGCAGTGCGGCCTCGGTCGCCTCCGCTCCGGCTGCGCCCAGCGCGCCGACCGCGCCGACCGCGCCGTGGGCCGCGACTCCCGGCTCGTACCGTCGGCGCGACTTTGCGCCGTCGAGCGACGCTCCGTCGAGCGCCCCCTACACCGGGCGCCGCACCTTCGCCCCGATCGGGGAGGGCGAGCCCCGCGACGAGCCGCTCGCCTACCGCACGCAGGGTCGCGAGATTCCCGCGTCCGCTCCGCAGTCGGTGCCGACCGGGTCCGATTCGCCCGTCGCGCCGGCCTCGACTCCAGCGGCCGCGCCGGCATCGGTTCCCGACCTCGTTGAGCCCGGCGAGCCGCCCGCACTGGTCGAGCCGCCGGCGGCCGCGCACGACGAGCCTGCCGCTCGAGGGGGCGACAGGCCGCTCTCGCGCCGCGAACTGCGTGAGTTGCGCCGCGCTGACGAGCCCGAGCAGTCCGCCGAACTCGCTGAGTCGTCCGCCGAGTTGCCCGCACCGCTGCCCGCCGACGGCCTCGACATCGTCGACCCCGTGAGCGTGCCGAGCGCGCCGGCTGCGCCGCGTGCGTCTGCGCCGGCCCCCGCGTCTGTCCTGCCGGCCGGCCCGGTTCCTCTCGTGGACGACGCCCGACCGAGTGCGCCCGACGTGCTGCCAGGCACAGCCGCGTCGCCGCACGCGCCGAGCGTCGGCAGCCACTGGTCGGTCGGAGTGCACGACGACGACGACCCGTTCACCAACACCTTCAGTCGTCAGGTCGGCTCGGCGACGACGAGCACCAACGCCCTCGTTCTGCCCGAGATGCCGCGCGGCGAGCTTGCGGGGCCGGTTCCCGGCACGGGCGAGATCATCATCACCGGCATGATCGACGTGCCCAGCTCGGTCGCGTCGACGGGTGCTGTTCCGTCGATTCACGACAGCCCCGACATCGACGACCTGTTCGACGTCGACACCGAGTACGCGTCGACCGACTCGGCTCCCGTCAGCGCCATCAGCGCGGTCAGCAGCCACACGGCCACGCGCGACGTCATGGGCGGCAAGAAAGCCCGTCGCTCGGGCGTGCTGACGACCGTGCTCGTGAGCTCAACTGTTGTGCTCGCCGTCGTCGCTGTCGGGCTCTTCATCGTCGCGGCCGTCAACGGACTCTTCTAACGCGCCCCGCGCATCCAACCCTCTGAAAGACACTGTGACTGCATCTGATCGAGCGAAAGAACTGACGGTAGTCGCGGCGCGCGCGGCCGACGCGAAGCAGGGCGACGACATCGTCGCGCTCGACGTCTCGGGGCCGCTGCCGCTTGCCGACGTCTTCCTGCTCGTGACCGGCCGCAGCGAGCGCAACGTGCTCGCGATCTGCGACGAGGTCGAAGATCGCATGATCGAGGCGGGCGCGAAGCCGCTGCGCCGCGAGGGTCGGTCAGAGGGCCGCTGGGTGCTGCTCGACTTCGGCGATGTCGTCGTGCACGTCTTCCATGAGGAAGACCGGCAGTTTTATTCGCTCGAGCGCCTCTGGAAAGACTGCCCGGTCATTCCGGTCGACCTCGGCACGCCCGTCGACCCGGCCTGATTTGGCGACGGGGCGACGGCGGTACTACTCTGTGACAGTCGCGCGGCGGAACACCGCCTGGGCGACACGCGAGGGCCTGTGGCGCAGCTGGTAGCGCACCTGCATGGCATGCAGGGGGTCAGGGGTTCGAGTCCCCTCAGGTCCACCACGACGACCCGGCTTCGGCCGGGTCTCGTCGTATCCGGCGCCTGCTGACCCGATCGGCGGGGCGGCGCGCCGGAGGCCACGGCTCTGTGCCCGTGGCCCGGCCCGAGAGGACCACCCGTGAGCGACGCCGCTGCCCGCCCGCACACCGACCGAATCGACGCCGCTGCGCGCGTCGTCACCGACGCATCCCGGATGCACGCGGTCACGCCCGAAACGACCGCCGTCGTCGACATGGTGCTCGATTACGCGCGCCGCCGCCTGCTCGACACCGAGGTGCCCCTCGACAAGCCGATGCCGCCGAGCGAATTGCGTCGGCTCGCCGCCGGGTCGATCTCTGAGGACGGGGTGGGCGGGCGCCGCGCGCTGGCCCTGTTCGAGAACGTGCTGGCTCCGGCGTGCCTCACGATCGACCACCCGGGGTACCTGTCGTTCATCCCGTCGGCGCCGACGAAGGCCGCCAGCGCCTTCGACCTCATCGTGTCGGCGACGGCCGTGTACGGCGGCTCGTGGATGGAGGGATCGGGCGCCGTCTTCGCCGAGAACGAGGTGCTCGCGTTCCTCGCGCGCGAGTTCGGGCTGCCCGAGACCGCCGGCGGCGTGGTCGTGCAGGGCGGCACGATCGGCAACCTGTCGGCGCTTGTCGCTGCCCGCGACCACGCCGCGCGCGTGCGCGCCGAGCGCGGGCAGGCGCGCCCCGAGCGCTGCGTGGTGGTCGCGAGCGCCGAGGCGCACTCGTCGATCGCCTCGGCCGCCCGCGTCATGGATGTCGATGTCGTGAAGGTCGCCGTCGGCGAGTCGGGCGCCCTCACGGGTGCTCAGGTGCGCACCGCGCTCGACGAGCACGGTGACGCCGTCATCGCCGTTGTGGCAACGGGCGGCTCGACGAACTTCGGCATCGTCGACGACATCGCCTCGATCGCCGCACTGAAAGACGAGTTCGACTTCTGGCTGCACGTTGACGGGGCCTACGGCCTCGCGGCGGCGCTCGCGCCGTCGGCCCGTCACCGCTTCGCGGGGCTGGAGCGCGCCGACTCGCTCATCGTCGACCCGCACAAGTGGTTGTTCACCCCCTTCGACGCGTGCGTGCTGCTCTACCGCGACCCGGCGATCGCCCGCGCGGCGCACACCCAGCACGCCGAGTACCTCGACACGCTCACCGACCGCGCCGAGTGGAACCCCAGCGACTATTCGATTCAGCTCACGCGTCGCCCCCGCGGCCTGCCGCTGTGGTTCTCGCTCGCGACGTTCGGCGCCGGCGCGTACCGGGCCGCGATCGAAGACTCACTCGCGCTCGCCCAGCGCGTCGCCGACGAGATTGGCACCCGGCCCGAGCTGCGCCTCGTGCGCGACCCGCAGCTGTCGGTCGTCGTCTTCGAGCGTGTGGGCTGGGAGGCCGCCGACTACGCCGCCTGGTCGGATCGCCTGCTCGACGAGCAGCGGGCGTTCGTTGTGCCGAGCTCGCACGCGGGCCGGCCGAACACGCGCTTCGCGATCGTCAGCCCGCGCACGTCGTTCGAGCTGATCACGGGCATCCTCGACACGATGCGCTGAGCGGGGGAGATCGGGCGTGACGCTCAGCCGACGCTCGGCCCCCGCACGGCCAGCACGTCGTACGCTCACGGCATGAGCCACGACGCCGTCCCCGACCCCCTGCTCGAGAAGGCCCTGCGCACGCACACCGACTACGGGCAGGAACAGCTCGAAGAGCATGAGCTCGCCGGCGACCCCTTCACGCAGTTCACCGCGTGGCTCGCCGAGGCGGCCGAGCACAAGGTCTACGAGCCGAACGCCATGGTGATCGGCACGATCGACCCCGACGGCCGGCCGTCGTCGCGCACGGTGCTGCTGCGCGGGGTCGACGAGCGCGGCTTCGCGTTCTACACCGACTACACCTCCCGCAAGGGTCGGGCGCTCATCGCGAACCCCGGCATTTCGGCGGTGTTCCCGTGGTACCCGCTGCACCGCCAGGTGCTCATCTACGGCGAGGCGCACAAGGTCGACGAGGCCGACTCGAACGACTACTTCTCGAACCGCCCGCGCGGCGCTCAGATCGCGGCCTGGTCGAGCGACCAGTCGCACCCGATCGACGGCCGCGACGCGCTCGAGCAGAAGGTGCGCGACACCGAGCAGCACTTTGCCGAGGCCGAGACGGTGCCCCGGCCCGAGCGCTGGGGCGGCTTCCGCATCGTGCCCGATCGGGTCGAGTTCTGGCAGGGCCGCACCTCGCGGCTGCACGACCGGCTCGTGTTCGAGCGGCGGGGGAGCGGCTGGGCGGTAACCCGCCTGCAGCCGTAAGAGGATCTGCGGGAATAGCGCGTGCATCCGCCTGGTTCGATTTGATACGTTTGCATAAATAATCGAAAGGATGCGCGCCATGGCCCGCGAAATCGACCCGGCTGCCGTCGAATTCGGCATCAACACCTTCGGTGACGTCACTGTTCAGCCCGACGGCTCGATGACCTCGTACCCGCAGGTACTGCGCGACGTCGTCGAAGAGGGCGTCGTTGCCGACCAGGTCGGCATTGACGTTATGGGCATCGGCGAGCACCACCGCGACGACTTCGCCGTCTCGGCGCCCGACGTGCTGCTCGCTGCGATCGCGGCGAAGACCGAGCGGCTGCGTGTCAGCTCGGCCGTGACCGTGCTGTCGAGCGAAGACCCTATTCGCGTCTTCCAGCGCTTCGCGACGATCGACGCCATCTCGAACGGCCGCGCCGAGATCATCGCGGGTCGCGGCTCGTTCACCGAGTCGTTCCCGCTGTTCGGCTTCGAGCTCAGCGACTACCAGGTGCTCTTCGAAGAGAAGCTCAACCTGCTCGCCGAGCTGCTGAAAGAGAAGCCCGTCACCTGGAGCGGCTCGATTCGTCCGCCGCTCGAGGGCGTGCAGGTGTACCCCACGACCGAGAAGGGCATCCGCACCTGGGTCGGCGTCGGCGGCAGCCCCGAGTCGGTCGTGCGCACCGCCAACTACGGATTCCCGATGATGCTCGCCATCATCGGCGGCGAGCCGGCGCGCTTCGCGCCCTACGTCGACCTGTTCGACCGCGCGCTCGACCAGCTCGGCAAAGAGCGCCAGCCCGTCGGCGTGCACTCGCCCGGCTACATCGCCGACACCGACGAGCAGGCGGCCGACGAGCTGTGGCCGCACTACGAGGTCATGTACTCGCGCATCGGCCGCGAGCGCGGCTGGGGCCCGACGACGCGCGCCCACTTCGAGCAGGAGATTCGCCACGGCTCGCTGTACGTCGGCTCGCCCGAGACGGTCGCGCGCAAGATTGCCGACACGATTCGCGTGCTGGGCGCCGAGCGCTTCGACCTGAAGTACGCCACGGGCCCCGTCGAGCACGGCAAGCTCGTGCACGCGCTCGAGCTGTACGGCCAGAAGGTGATTCCGATGGTGCGCGAGCTGCTCGCCGAGTCGACCCCGGTCGGCGCCGGGGCGGCGGCGTTCACCCGCTAGGCCGCGGCCTCACGCGACAGTGACGCGATAAACGGCGCCGCACCCCGTCTGGGGTGCGGCGCCGTTGTGTCTGCGGTGAGCGGCGGCCGGTATCGGAGGGCGGCGCCTGTGGCGGGCTTCAGTGCCGGGCTCCTGTGCCGGTGAGCGCTGAGCGGTCGCCGGCGTGTCGCGACTACGGCGTGACGACCGCGATGCCGGTCGCGTCTGACGCCTGAGCGACGCTGCCACCGTTGACGAGCTCGGTGAACCCTGCTGCTTCCATGCGGTCGATGGCCTGGGCCGAGCGGTTGCCGCTGCGGCAGTACACGACGTAGTCGCCCGCCGGGTCAAGCTCGGCGATCTGCGCGTCAAAGTCGGACGACTGCACGTCGATATTGATTGCTCCCTCGAGGTGTCCGCCCGCGAACTCGCTCGGTGTGCGCACGTCAATGATGACGGTGTTGGCATCGACGGCGATGGGCTCGGCGGGCGCGCACGCGGCAAGGCCGAGGGCGATGCCGAGGGCGAGGGTGAGGGCGGCGAAACGACGGCGCATGAGGGTCTCCTTCGGACGGTGAGCGCCATCGTAACATATACCCCCAGGGGTATGGCAATCAGGGGTCGACGGTACCCTGGGATGATGGTCACCGGGCGGAAGGGGAATCGCCGCGGCGGGCTCACCGCCGCCGCCGCGCTCGCGACGCTCACCCTGCTCGGAGGGTGCGCCGGGGCCGGCAACGCGCCGAGTTCCGGCGCGCCAGCCGAGTTCTCCGCGGCTGAGCAGTCGGCCGAGCAGCCGGCCGAGCAGCCGGCTGAGCAGCCCGCTGAGCAGCCTGCCGACCAGTTCGCTGAGCAGCCCGACGATTCGTCCCCGAACGCGGCTGACGTCAGGGAACCCGCTACGAAGGGCACGGGGGCGCCCCCGCCCGTCGACGCCGACGAGCAGTTCGTCACCGACACCCTCGCGTCGTGGACCCTCGAGCAGACCGTCGCCTCGCTCGTCATGATCACCCACCCCGGCACTGACCCCGCTGCGGCACGCAGTGTGCTCGAGGCCCACGGCTTCGGCGGCTTCCTCGTCATGGGCGCCAACACGGGCGGTCCGCTCGAGGTGACGACCGCGTTCACGGCGGGCCTCAGCGCCGACCCGCTCCTTCCGGTGCTGACGGCCGTCGACCAGGAGGGCGGCGACGTGCGGCGCCTGCCGGGCGATGCGGGGCCCGCGGGGCGTGCACTGCACGGCGCCGATCCCGCGACCGTCGAGCGGGCGTTCGCTGATCGATCCGCACTCGTCGATGCGGCGGGCATCGCCATCAATTTCGGCGTGGTCGCTGATGTGACGGCCGACCCGGCCGCGTTCATCCATCGCCGCGTTCTCGACACGACCCCGAGCGCGGCAGCCGAGCGCGTCGCTGCCGCGGTGCGCGGCGAGGGCGAGCGCACGTTGACGACGCTCAAGCACTTTCCGGGGCACGGGGCGAGCCCCGACGACTCGCACGTCTCCATTCCTCGCTCGGGCATTGCGTTGGACGAGTGGCGAGCCACGCACGCGCGACCGTTCGCGGCCGGCATCGACGCGGGCGCCGAGCTGGTCATGACGGGTCATCTGCAGTTCGACGCGGTGAGCCCGTACCCGGCTTCGCTGTCACCGACCTGGATGCGCGTCTTGCGCAGCGAGCTCGGCTTCGACGGCGTCATCGTCACCGACGACCTGGTCATGCTGCAGCGTTCGGGCTGGCCCGAGCTTGCCGATCCGCACGAGAACGCGGTGCGGGCGCTCGCCGCGGGCAACGACCTGCTGCTGTTTGTCGTGCCCGCCGACCCCGCAGCGGTGGGGCTCGACCCGGCGCGGCTGGTCACCCGCCTCGCCGACGCGGTGCGCGCGGGCGAGGTCGACGCCGATCAGCTCGCCCAGTCAGCCCGACGCGTGCTCGAGCTGCGTCGCGAGCTCAGTGCCGTGCCGGCTCCGTCGTGCGGCCCCGCGTGCGAGCGCGAGTCGGTGCGCGCCCACTGGCGCGATCGCTGACGGCTCTAGATCGTCGGCAGTTGGAAATCGACGACGCGCTCAGGCAGCGTGTTCTCGCTGACCGACTTCATCGGCGTGGTTGCCGAGGCGGGCTGCAGGAAGGCGTCCGATCCGATCGCGGAACCGACGACGATGGCGGCGGCGGAAACGGCCATGATGGCGCCCGTCACCACGGTGAGCTTCTGGTGGCGTTCGAGCGTGATGACGATGGCGCCAATGACGACGAGCGCCGCGGCGGTGCCAATAAGCGAAATGATCATGGTGTTCCTCGTCGGGTACGGGAACAGCGACAGCGGTGGGTGCCGCGTCGGGGTTCGGGTGATTCGGCGTCGATGGGGGGTCGACGACGCCTCAAGAATACCGCGCGATGTTCGCACACCGCCAGCATTTCGCGCCCCCTCTTCGGGTGGGAGACCGACACAATGGGGGTGTGACCGATCCGAAACCTGAGATCCTGCACCGCGACGTGCTCGATGCCGTTGCCTCCTCCCTCGGTTCGACGGTCGTCGCGGCGCACGCGCTGCAGATCGAGCCCACCGGAACGGGCTTCACCCACGGCTACCGCGTCAGCCTGCGCGATGCGCAGGGGGCCGTTGCCGACCACACCGTGTTCGTCGAGACCTCACCTCCCGACGCCAACCGCCCCGGGGTCCTCACGCTCACGCAGCCCGAGTCGGGCGAGCGCGTCGACGTCTGGGTGTACCCGGCCGACCCCGCCCTTCCGGCCCTGCGCACGGCGGTCTACGCCGAGGCGGCCGGCATTGTTCTCGCCCGCCTGGGGCTTCCGGTCGACGAGCTGCGGGTCAGCCTCGCCGCCTACCGGCCCGGCAAGCGGGCCGTGGTGCGCGTCGACACGGCCGCCACCTCGTACTTCTTGAAGGTCGTGCGCCCGCCGACCGCCGAACCCCTGCAGGCGAAGCACACCCACTGGCGCAACGAGGGCGTGCCCGTGCCCGCCGTTCTCGGCTGGAGCGAAGAGGGCCTCGTCGCCATGGAGGCACTCAGCGGCAACGAGCTCATCAGCGTGCTCGACCGGGTGTCGAACCCCGACGTGCTGCTCGACGAGATCGAGCACCTCGTGCGCCAGATCGCTGGCGTGACCTCGACGGCGCCGGCCCGGGCCTCGCTTGTGCGACGGCTTGACTGGTACGAAGAGCGCCTCATCGAGCAGTTGCCCGACCACGACGGGCTCATCGAGTCGACGGCGCGCACCATCCTGCGCCGCTACAAGGCCGGGGGAGCCCCGCCCCCCGACCGCACCGTGCACGGTGACCTGCACCTCGCCCAGCTGCTCGTCGACCCGTCGGCGCCCACCACGATCACGGGCGTGCTCGACATCGACACCTCGGGCTGGGGCGACCCGGCCGACGACGCCGCTGCCCTGTACGCACACCTCATCGCGACCGTCGTGCACGACGGCGGATCGCGGGCCACGACCCGCGCGCGCCGCTGCTCAGTGCTGGCCGACGGGTGGCGTCGCCGCTGGTTCTCGTCGCCCGAGCCGGGCCTCGCCGATCGTGCGCACGCCATTGCCGGTGTTCAGCTGCTGGGCCACGCTCTCGCTCGCTCCGCCGCCGGATCCTCCGACGCCACCGTGCTCATTGAGCGCGCCTACCGGCTCGTCTCGGCCGACGACCGGCCGATGACGTCGGCCGTGTGGTGACCGCCTCGCTCGCGGTGCGTTTCTGACGGTCGACGGATGCGCATCCCGCTTCATGAGAGTTCTCTCACGCGGATTTCGCACTCGTCTCATCGTCGGCCCCGAGTCTTGGTGGCATGAAGACGACAGGGTGGATCGCCGCGGGTGCGGCCTCAGCTCTCGGCCTCGGCGTGCTCGCGTCGGCGGCGCTCACGGCGGCGAACGCGATGCCGCTGGTCGACAACGCGACGGCGACCGACGTGCCGCCCATCTCGACGGCCGTCGGCGACGCCAAGGCGTTTGCTGGCAACGGCGATGTTCGTTTCTGGGTCGCGAGCTCGACGCCCGTCGTGTCGGTGACGGCGAGCGCGAGCGACCCCGCGGTGGCGACAACGCTGACCCCCTCGCCGCCGTCGGCAGTCGCGCCCGCGCCGGCGCCGACCGTGCAGCCCGCGCCCGCTCCGGCCCCGCAGCCGGTTGCGCCGGTGCAGCCTGGAAGCAACTCGATAAGCGTGCCCGACAGTGGCAGCGTGGGCGGCAGCTCCGACTAGCACCGACTAGTGGCTTCCCGGTCGAGAACGCGGGCGACCCGTTCTCCGAGGGCGACCTGTTCTCACTGGGCCACCCGGTACCGGTCTCGCGAGCTGCCTGCCCCTCTAGACCAGCCGGTACCCCATGCCCCGCACCGTCTCGATGCGGTCGGCGCCGATCTTTCCGCGTAGGTACCGCACGTACACGTCGACCACGTTCGAGCCGGGGTCGAAGTCGAATCCCCAGACCCGGCTCAGCAGCTGCTCGCGCGACAGCACCTGGTCGGGGTGACGCAAGAACTGCTCGGCGAGCCCAAACTCGCGCGCCGAGAGGTCGACGCTCGTCTCGCCGACAGTGATGCGGCGGGTGCGCAGGTCGAGGCTGAGGTCGCCGTGGGTGAGCACCTGCTCGGCGACCGTCTGCTGGCCCGACTCGCGCAGCCGCAGGCGAATTCGCGCCAACAGTTCGTCGAACTTGAAGGGCTTCGGCAGGTAGTCGTTCGCGCCGCCGTCGAGACCGGCGACCGTGTCGTCGACACTCGAGCGCGCGGTGAGCATGATGATCGGCACGGTCGAGCCGCTGGCGCGCACGCGCTTCAGTACCTCGAAGCCGTCGATGCCGGGCAGTCCGACGTCGAGCAGCACGAGGTCGAACGACCCGGTGATGAAGTAGTCGACCGCCTCGATCCCTGAGGCGACCACGGTGGGCGTGTAGCCGGCCGACGCGAGGCCCTTCTCGACGAAGGTCGAGATGCGCTCTTCGTCTTCGACGATGAGGATGCTGCTCATGCGGTTCCTCCTGGTGCGGGGCTCGGTGGGGCGGAGTCGGGCGCGGCGAGCGACCCGGCGGCGGGCGGCGGCGCAGGGGCGTCGCCCTCAAGCGGGATGACGATGCCGAAGCGCGAGCCGGCGGCGCTCGAGTCGAGACTCACGTAGCCGCCGTGCCCTCGGGCGATCGCCGCCACGATGGGCAGGCCGAGGCCCGAGCCGGCAATGCCGCGGCCCGTGTCGGCGCGCCCGAAGCGTTCGAAGATGCGCTCTTGGGCGTCGGCGGGGATTCCGGGGCCCTCGTCGGCGACCCACAGTTCGACCGCGGTGTCGTAGGCGGTCGAGCCGATGCGAATCGTGGTGCCGGCGGGCGAGTATTTCGCCGCGTTGTCGGCCAGTTGCAACCACGCCTGGGTGATGCGGGTGGGGGAGAGGGGCGCGACGAGTTCCGCGACCGTGTCGAGTTGCCAGTGGTGGTCGGCGATGCCGCGCGCCTTCGCGTACACCTGCTGGGCCAGGTCGCCGACGTCGGTCGGTTCGGTGAGCACCGACACGCCGGTTGCCTGGGCGAGGGCGTCAATATCGTTGACAAGCTCGGCCATGCGGTCGAGTTCGTCGATGGCGAGCGCTCGTGTGGCGTCGACATCGGCGGGCGAGTCGGCGTCGAGCAGCTCGAGGTGCCCGCGCACGATCGTGATGGGCGTCTTCAGCTCGTGGCGCACGTCGTCGAGCAGTTGGCGCTGGGCCGTTGCCGACTGATCGAGCCGTTCGAACATCCCGTTAATCGTTTCGGTGAGCCGCGAGACGTCGTCTTGGCCGGACACGGGGATGCGCTCGCTCAGGTCTGTTCCGGTGATGCGGGATGCCGCGGCGGTCAGCTCGCGGATGGGGCGCAGCAGACGCCCCGCGACGAACCAGCCGACCACGGCGATCACGAGCAGCGTGAGCACCGCAAAGGCGGTGTAGCGGGCGAACGCGCCGTCGATGTCGTCGAGCTCGCCCTGGATGTCGTAGGCGGTGACATAGACACCCTCGGCCGGATCCTCCGCGATGCGCACCGGGGCGCCGATGTAGCGGATCGCGCCGTCTTCGGTGATCGCGGTGCCGATCGTGACGACGCCGCCCTCGGTCTCGGTGCGGATACGGTCGAGCAGCTCTTCGTCGTCGAACAGCTGAAACTCGACAGCGATGGGCGGGCTGTACACGGGTTCACCATCGATGAGCGCGACGCTGCTCTCGCTGCGACCGGGGATGATGCCCTGCATGATGCGAATCATCGCGTCGTCGACCGTGATCGGGGCCGCAACCGGCTCGGGGGTGGCGGGGGCGTCGGCCGCGTCCCCCTCGCCATCGCCCGACACAGCCTCGCGGGGCAGCCCCGTGGCGATCGCACGCGCGGCCTCGACCGCCGTGAAGAGTTCTTCGTCGATGACGTCGAGCACCTGCTCGCGCTGCAGCAGATAGGCGCTCGCGCCCGCGGCCGTCATGCCGAGCGCGGTGATCAGCAGGATCACCCCGAGGATGCGCGAGCGCACCGACCAACGCGGTGGGCTCAGAGCGGGCATCCCCCGATTATCCGGCGTGCGCCCGGCGAATTGCATGCATATGAGAGGAATCTCACCGCGTCGGCACGATGCCGATCGCCTCAAGAGCCTCGGCGAGCTCGGCGCCATTCGGCGCCTGCACCCACGGCGCCCCGCGATGCGGCACGTCGGCGCTGCGACGGCCACCGGCGAAGACTGCCTCGGGCGTCAGCAACTGACGAATGGCGACCGCGGCGACGTTGTCCGGGTGCGCGTCGACGAACTCTTGGTACAGCTCTTCGTCGTGTTGCCCATCGTCACCGACGAGAATCCAGCGAATGTCGGGAAACTCGCTCGCCAGCCGCTCGAGGCTCGTGCGCTTGTGCTCCTGACCGCTGCGAAACAGGCGGTCGCTCGTCGGCCCCCAGTCGGTGAGCAGCAGGCTGCCCGAGGGGTACAGGTGGCGCCCAAGAAAGCGTTCGAGTGTCGGCGCCACGTTCCACGCACCGGTCGACATGTAAACGACCGGCATTCCCGGATGCGCGTTCACGATTCGCTCGTACAGCACCGCCATTCCCGGCACCGGTCGGCGGGCGCGTTCGTCCATGACGAAGGTGTTCCACGCGGCGAGGAAGGGGCGGGGGAGGGCCGTGACCATGACGGTGTCGTCGATGTCAGAGAGCAGGCCCACCCGGGCATCCGGATCAATGATGGTGACGGGCGCCTCGACGGGTTCGCTGCCCTCGACGGCGATCGAGATGGTGTGCGTTCCCGGGCTGAACCGCGTGGTAACGGGAACGTCGACGTCGACGACGCCGCCGCGGTCGGCTCGCACCGTCACCCGTTCGCCGGCGATGGTGACGATGACCTCCGCGTGAGCGACAGGGATGCTCACGAAGCTGCGCCATCCACGGATGCGCGCGCGAGCCGACCTCGCATCGCGCTGTTCGCGGGTGAGCAGCACGCGGCAGAGCACCCGCACCCAGTCGCCGCCCCCGTATCCCCGGTAGGGGATCACTACGGGGGTCAGGCCGCGTCGACGTGCGCGGCGCTCGCGCCACGCGTGAAAAGAGTCTTCGGCGCGGGCCGCGCGACGGGCCCACGGCCGGTCAGGAACGGGCGTGTCGGGCGTTTCTTCCACGGTCACAGTGCCAGTCTTTCAGAGGGAGAGGATGCGCTGGCCGGCGCCCCGCCAAGGGCGCACGGAACGATCGGAATACCCATACGGGTATGTTCACTATGGGATACGCTCGTTTCGCAACACGCATCAAAAAGATTATTCATTGACGTGTTTCGGGCGCTACCATGAGGCACGGTCGTCGAAAGGACCTTTTCTCGTGTCAAATCTCGAAGTCTCCTCGAGCTTGTTGGCCGGATCGGCGCTCATCCGGAATGAGCCTGTTCAGGCCCGCAGCACTGCCCGCCTCGCCGCGCTTCTTGATGCCGCAGCCGCGGTTATCGACGTGATCGGCTACGAGCGTCTCACAACGGCGATGGTCGCCGAACGTGCCGGCGCATCGATCGGTACCGTCTACCGGTACTTCCCCGACCGCATCGCCGTGCTTCAGGCGCTTGCGGCACGCAACTCTGAGCGGCTCGTCGCTCGACTCGCCGACGAGGTCGTGCCCGAGCGTCACGCGACGCCGAGCGCCGCAATGCACGGTGTGCTCAGCGTCGTCGCCGAGCTCTTCCGTCGCGAGCCCGGCTACCCGTCGATTCGCGTCGGCGACGTCATCGACCTGCGCCCGGCCTCGACGAGCGAGACGGGCAACGCCGCCATCGCCTCGTTGATCACCGACGCGTTCATCGGCCGCTACGGCGTGCGCGACTCGGCTGAGCTGCGCGGTGCCGTCGCGACGGCGTACGAGCTCATCGATGCCTTCGTGGCTCGCGCGTTCGCGCGCAACCGCGACGGCGACAAGGCGCTGCTGGCCGAAGCAGGCCGCGTGCTCGACGCGGTCATCGAGGGCAAGCTCTAGCCCTCGCGCGGCGCGCGCGTCACCGCCCTCTCAGGGAGCGGCGGCACGAATCCATCACCAACCGACGGGCCCCCGGAACACACTCCGCGGGCCCGTCGGTGTGTGCGGCCCTGTTTCCGCCGTGTGTCCGATGCATGAACCCTGGAAGCTTCGCGAGAAAAACCCCCCATTCGGTGGGCATTTCGCCTACTCTGAACACACGCCGTGTGACCCATGCAGGGGTAGCCCGATCATTCGGCGGATGAGGGGATTCTCGTCGTGGTGCTTCACGCCGCTGCGGTACTAGTCGCCTCGCTGACCGCAGGCGCGGTGGCGGGGTCCCCCGTCGCGCTCGAATACCCCCGTTCTGAGCCGGTTTCCGCCGCAGTATCTGGCCCGTCTGCAGCCTCGGCCGACCTCGCGTCGGCGCCGCTCGCCTCGGGCCTCAACTCCCCGGCCGCCCGGGTCATCACGGTGCCGGCACTGCGCGACCGCCTCACCACCTCCCGCGGAACCGCACTGCTGCGCGGACTCGCGACCCTGCCCGCCCACGAGACGGCAGCCCTGCTCGCCGAGACCCCCGCACTCGTCGAACGCACGCTCGCCAGCCCTCCCGCACCCCGGCAGGTTGACCGCTGGTGGTCGAGCCTCAGCGCGGCCGAGCAACTCAGCATGACGAGCGCCGCCCCTCAGCTCGTCGGCAACCTCGACGGCGTGCCCTACGCGATGCGCGACCTCGCCAACCGCACCCACCTGCGCGCCGTCGTCGACACGCTCGAACTCACCGACCCCTCGACGCTCGGCGCCTCGGAGCGCCACGTGCAGAGCGAGCAGCTGCAACTGCTCTACTCCGTCCTCGATGCGCTCGGCCCGGCCACGGCGAACCCCGCACGTCAGCTCATCTCGCTCGACGCCGACGGTCAGGGCAAGGCCGCGATCGTCGTCGGCGACCTCGCGACGGCCGACTACGTGAGCTACCTGGTGCCGGGCATGTTCATCTCGGTGCGCGAAAGCATGGTCGAGTGGGTGGACACCGCGGCTCGCCTGCACGACGAGCAGGTGTCGTGGCTCACCCTCCTGTCGGAGGCGGGCGCGCAGGGCGCGACGAGCGCCGACGACGCGAGCGCAGCATCCGTACCCGAGGTGGCGACGGTCGCCTGGATCGGATACCAGACCCCCCACCTGTTGAACGTGGGCAGCCTCGACCTCGCATACGAGGGCCGCGATGCGCTCGCCTCGGCCGTGCAGGGCCTCACCACGCTGCGCGGCGACGACCGCCCCTTCCTGTCGCTACTCGCCCACTCGTACGGCTCGACCGCCGCGATGCTGGCCCTCACCGACACCCCCGCGACGGTTGACGCGCTCGCCATGATCGGCTCGCCCGGAGCCCCCGGCGCGAGCATGGCGTCGCTGAACGTGCGCGGGGAGGTGTTCGTTGGGGAGGCGGCGTGGGACCCGATTCCGAACTCGTCGTTCTTCGGGCCCGACCCCGGGTCAACCGAGTTCGGGGCGCGCGCCATGAGCGTCGCCGGCGGCGTCGACGTCATCACCAACCGCGTGCTCGAGGGATCGACCGGCCACAACGCGTACTTCAGCCCCGGCACCGAGTCGATGCGCAACATGGCGCTCATCGCGATCGATCGCGGAGAGCTCGTCACCGACGGCACGACGACAGACGCGCTCCGCACCCTCGACGCCGCGCTGTAACGCCGCGCACCCGAGCTGTCAGTACGTCGTTCCCCGCAGCCGCGTTGTCCGCGCGCCGCCCGCCTGCAACCGACCTGTCCGCACTCTGCCCGCGCCGCGCATCCCGGTGTTACCGTTCTGCGACCGCGCAGGCGATCCCGCTCGCGCGCCGACCGCTCACAAGGACGCCGATGACCGCCCTCCGCGCACGTTCGAGCCTCCTCGCCGTCGTTGCGACGACCGCGCTTCTGGCGAGCGGATGCTCGATCACCCCCGTCACGGACGTCACCGACCAAGAGGCACGCGACCGCTTCATCGCGCTCGTCGACGCCGCGGAGGATGCGGCGGGCGGCACGTGGGAGGTGCAGGACGACCCGAGCCCCCGCGAGTGCACGATTCCGCTGTGGGTGGCGGGCACGCGGATCCCGGCGCTGCGCACGGGCCCCGCCCCGCACGGCGATGTGGCCGACGTGACGGCCCGCATGGAGGCACACTTCGAGGAATCCGGGCTCACGGTGACGGTCTCGGATGTCGGCGACGTCGTCGAAGTGCGCGGCGAGTCGCGCGCGGGCGAGCTGCTGCTGTTTCGGGTGAGTGAGACCGCGATGACGCTCAGTGGCGAGAGCGAGTGCCGCCCGGCGTAGGGATCAGCCGCGGCGCAGCGACGGCCGCGGTGTCGGCCGGCTGAGACGTGCCCCCGGCGTGGGGCGCCCCCGCCCGCTCAGTAGGATGGTCGGGTCGGCCCGCCGCGCGCGGGCATTCCCCGCTCGACCGCCTACGGCTGGAGTTCGTCCATGTCTGAAATCACGCCCGAGAGCGTGCGCCACTTGGCGCAGCTCGCGCGCATCGCCCTCACTGAGGACGAGATCGTCTCGCTGACCGGTGAGCTCGGCGCCATCGTCGACGCCGTCGCGCAGGTTCAGCAGGTCGCGGGCGACGACGTGCCGGCGACCAGCCACCCGATTCCGCTGAGCGGCGGGATGCGCGTGGACGAGCCCGGCACGCCGCTCACGACCGAGCAGGCGCTCGCGGGTGCCCCCGACCACGACGGCAGCCGCTTTCGCGTCACCGCGATCCTGGGGGAGGAGCAGTGAGCGAGCTGATCCGCGCATCCGCCGCCGAGCTGGCGCAGCGCCTCGCCGCGGGCGAGGTGAGCGCTGTCGAGGTCACCCAGGCGCACCTTGACCGCATCGCCGCCGTTGAGGGCGACGTGCACGCCTTCCTGCACGTGAACGAGGCGGCGCTCGACGTGGCCCGACAGGTTGACGCTGACCGCGCATCCGGCGAGGCGCTGCCGGCGCTCGCGGGCGTGCCGGTCGCGATCAAGGACGTGCTCTGCACGCTCGACATGCCCTCCACCTCGGGCTCGAAGATTCTTGAGGGCTGGGTGCCGCCGTACGACGCGACCGTCGTCGCGCGCCTGCGGGCCGCCCGCATGGTGCCGCTCGGCAAGACCAACATGGACGAGTTCGCGATGGGTTCGTCGACCGAGTTCTCGGCCTACGGGCCGACCAAGAACCCGTGGGATCTGACGCGCATCCCCGGCGGTTCGGGCGGTGGCTCGGCCGCGGCCGTCGCCGCGTTCGAGGCGCCCTTCGCCCTCGGCTCGGACACGGGCGGCTCGATCCGACAGCCGGGTGCCGTCACCGGCACGGTGGGTGTGAAGCCGACCTACGGGGGCGTGAGCCGCTACGGCGCGATCGCGCTGGCCAGCTCGCTCGACCAGGTGGGGCCGGTGTCGCGCACGGTGCTCGATGCGGGGCTGTTGCACGACGCGATCGCGGGGCACGACCCGCGCGATGCGACGAGCATCCCGGATGCGTGGCCGTCGATGGCCGCCGCCGCTCGCGATGGGGCGTCGGGCGAGTCGCTCAAGGGCCTGCGCGTCGGCGTGGTGCGCGAGCTCGACGGCGAGGGCTTCCAGGCGGGGGTGCGTCAGCGCTTCCACGAGACCCTCGAGAAGCTCGCCGCGGCCGGCGCCGAGATCGTCGAGGTGAGCGCGCCGAACTTCCAGTACGCGATCGCCGCCTACTACCTGATCTTGCCGGCGGAGGCGTCGAGCAACCTCGCGAAGTTCGATTCGGTGCGTTTCGGGATGCGCAAGGACGTCGCCGGCGGAACCGTCGAGGACGTCATGGGCGCGACCCGCGAGGCGGGCTTTGGGCCCGAGGTGAAGCGCCGCATCATTCTGGGAACGTACGCCCTGTCGGCCGGCTACTACGACGCGTACTACGGCAGCGCGCAGAAGGTGCGCACGCTCATTCAGCGCGACTTCGACGCGGCGTTCGAGCAGGCCGACGTGCTGGTGTCGCCGGCGGCGCCGACGACGGCGTTTGCGTTCGGCGAGAAGCTCGACGACCCGCTGGCGATGTACCTGAACGATGTGACGACGATTCCGGCGAACCTGGCGGGTGTGCCGGGAATGAGCCTGCCGATGGGCCTCGCGCCCGAGGACGGCCTGCCGACGGGCCTGCAGATCATGGCGCCGGCGCGGCACGACGCGCGGCTGTACCAGGTGGGTGCGGCGGTCGAGGCTCTGCTCGAGGCGGAGTGGGGCGAGCCGCTCTGGGCGAAGGCGCCGCGCCTGGGCTAGGGCGCCGCGTCCGGGCTGAGGCCGGCAGACCCCGCGTGGCTCAGCGTTGCGCAGCGCCGCGTCCGGGCTGAGGCCGGCAGACCCCGCGTGACGCAGCGTTGTGCGGCGTCGGGCGACTATCCCGCTTCGATTGCGCGGGGTAGGGCTCTGCTTTTGGACGGCGCGGGGATCAGCGTTCCGTCGGGGGCGACGCCGGGCGGTGGGCGGAACGCGAAACCTGCTTCTCGGTGCCGCTCAATCGCCCACCCGTTGTTGTGCAGCAGGAGGTGGTGGTGGCGACAGAGCAGGATTCCGTTGGCGGTGTCGGTTCTGCCCCCGTGCATCCATTCGGTGATGTGGTGAGCTTCTGCCCAGGAGGGCGGGCGGTCGCAGCCGGGGAAGCGGCACCCTCCGTCGCGGGCGGCGAGGGCGACGCGCTGGCGGCGCGTGAAGAGTCGCGATGCGCGGCCCAGGCTCAGCACGTCGCCTGCGGCGTCGACGACGATGGCGAGGGTTCCGGATGTGCAGCGGTGTCGCTCGGCGGTCGGCACGCTGACCGGCTCACTCTGACCCTCGATGCGGGCGAGACCCGCGCCCGCCCGCAGGTCGCGTTCGGCGACGATCACCTGAACGGCGGGCGGGGTCGTGCCGATGAGCTCGGTGGGGGCCACGTGGCCGCCGAGGCGCACGAGCTCGACGAGCGCGTCGAGGGCAATCTGCTCGGTCGTTCGCGGGTCGTTGAGCAGGCGTTCGGTGCGCGCGATTTCTGCGTCGCTCACGAAGCGGGGCCCGCCGCGCCGGGGCGAGGTGGCGCCGTCGATCGCCGAGCGCACGAGCGCCGCCGACTCGGGGTCGAGCAGCCCGGACAGTCGCGTCATGCCGTCGGGCTGAACGGTCAGGTGCAGGTAGCGGCGCTCGCGTCGGGCGCGTTCGGCATCGGCTGCGCGTTCGACGTCGGCCTCGGCGTCGAGCACGGCGCGCGCCTCGCGTACGCGAGCGGCGAGCTGCTCGACCGTGATCACGGGCGCACAGGCGACGAGCGCCGCCGCCGCGACCGCGAGCTGTTCGGCGGTGACTACGGAACACACGTGCCGCGTCGCCGGCTCGTCGCGAGATGGCGGGACGGCGCCCGCGTCCATCTCTGTGCCAGCTATCTCTGTGCCCGCTATCTCTGCGCCGAGCTCTCGCGCGTGCGCCGCGTGCGTGCACTCGCCCACGTCGGGCTCGCCCAGGCCGAGCTGAATCACCGACGCCTGTTCGATCGTCAGTTCGGCCCGAGCAACGGCCGTCGTCACACTGTCGAGCCAGGGCCGGCGCGGCTGGCGGGGCTCAGCGATGGGGACGCCCGAGGCCTGCGCCGTCGCCGCAGCCTCGGCTTCTGCCTGCGCGTCGAGTAACGACCCGACGCGCACCATCGTCGCGGCGTCACGAGCGCTGCCGCCGGTGAGTGACTGCAGCAGCTTCTGCGGGGTTCGCGCCCCGAGACGTTGCGCGAGGCCGGCGTGGCCCAGCTCAGGTCGCGAGCGGTGGGCGACAGCGGCGGCGATGGTCGCTGACGCAGTGTCGGCCCGACGGCGCACTTCAGAGAGCACGCGCTGCAGGGCGATGAGCTCGTCGTCGTTCAACACGTCGACCGCGGGAACAGCGAATGGCTGCTCTGTGCTCACCAGCGACGCGACGAGCGTCGAGGTGAGCATTGCGTTCGAATTGGGCATGCTCCATTGTCGCGGTTGTTCGAACTGGTGTACAGAGGGTGAGCCAACCTCGTGGAAAGCTTTTCCGAGCATCGTTTGTGGAGGAGTGGAGCCGTGGAAGACTCGCCCCGATGAGCGACGCGATACGCAGCGAGAGGCCCGCCGAATCAGACGGCGAGGCGGCTGTCGACGCCTCACACGTCGATGCCCCATACGTCGACGCCCCACCCGCCGACGCGACCCCCGCCCCGCCCCTCGCCCCGCGCATCCTCACGGTCGCGATCTACACCCTCCTGCCGGTTGCCGGCCTGCTCTTCTTCGGCTGGGACTGGCGCGAGGTGATCATCTTGTACTGGCTCGAGAATGTGGCGCTCGGGGTCGCGATGGTGATCCGCATGCTGCGCACGCTCGGCGATCCGGGCACGACGACGATGGTGGTGAACGGTCGCACGCTCGACCCGGGGCCCGTTGCCGTGATCGTGATGACGCTGTTTTTCTGCGTGCACTACGGGCTGTTCACGCTGGTGCACGGCGTGTTCGTCTTCGTGATCGCGGCCGGTGGTTTCGGCGGGGCAGACCCCGCTGGCTCCGCCTTCGGCGCCGACAGTCTCGGCGGCCCCGACGCCGCGTCGCTCGCCACCATCGACTGGATCGGCGTGCTCATCGTCTTCGCCGTCGGAGGCCTGATTCAGCTGCTGATGGCCGCGTTCGGCCCCCTCGGCTCGAAACGCGGCGGCGCCCTCATGATGAGCGCGTATCCGCGCATCATCGTGCTGCACGTCACGATTCTCGGCGGGGCGTTCCTGATCGCGAGTCTGGGCTGGCCGCCGATCGCGGCGCTCCTTCTCATCGGGATGCACGGCCTCGTCGACCTCGTCGCGATCGTCCGCGCGCACCGCGCCCACCGCGAGCCGGCGCCCGCGTAACGGTCGCGGCGAACGCGGCCCCGCGCGTCCGCAACCGCCCGCGGCGAACGCGGCCCCGCGCATCCGCAGCCGCCTGCGACCGACCCGCCCCCGCGCATCCCGCCCCTCCCCGCGCCCGTAGGATTGACGGCATGGCGCGCGCTGAACTCATGGACTTCGACAAGGCCCTCGAACTGTTCGAACCGGTGCTCGGTTTCGAGGTGCACGTCGAGCTGTCGACGCAGACGAAGATGTTCTCTGACGCTCCGAACCCGGCGTTCAGCGGCAACCACATTGAGGGCCCGAACACGGCGATCACGCCCGTGTGCCTCGGCCTTCCGGGCAGCCTGCCGGTGGTCAACGAGACCGCCGTCGAGTATTCGATTTCGCTGGGCCTCGCGCTCGGCTGCGAGATCGCCCCGGCGAGCCGTTTCGCGCGCAAGAACTACTTCTACCCGGATCTCGCGAAGAACTACCAGATCAGCCAGTACGACGAGCCGATCGCGTTCGAGGGCAGCCTCGATGTTGAGCTCGAGGACGGCGAGATCGTGACGGTTCCGATTGAGCGCGCCCACATGGAGGAGGACGCCGGGAAGCTGACGCACGTCGGCGGCTCGACCGGGCGCATCCAGGGTGCCGAGTACAGCCTCGTCGACTACAACCGCGCGGGCGTGCCGCTGGTCGAGATCGTGACGAAGCCGATCTACGGGGCCGAGCACCGCGCGCCCGGGCTCGCGAAGGCGTACGTGTCGACGATTCGTGACATCGTGCGCGCCCTCGGCATCTCGGAGGCCCGCATGGAGCGCGGCAACCTGCGCTGCGACGCCAACGTGTCGCTGCGCCCGCGCGGCGAGACGACGCTCGGCACGCGCACCGAGACGAAGAACGTGAACTCGTTCCGCAGTGTCGAGCGGGCGGTGCGCTACGAGATTCAGCGCCAGGCCGCGATTCTCGCGAAGGGCGGCACGATTCAGCAGGAGACCCGCCACTGGCACGAAGACACGGGCACGACGTCGCCGGGTCGCGTGAAGAGCGACGCCGACGACTACCGCTACTTCCCTGAGCCTGACCTGCTGCCGGTGACGCCCGCGCCCGAGCTGATTGAGCGTCTGCGTGCGTCGCTGCCCGAGGCTCCGGCCGCGCGCCGCCGCCGCCTGAAGCAGGAGTGGGGCTTCACCGACCTCGAGTTCCGCGACGTGGTGAACTCGGGGCTGCTCGTCGAGGTCGACGAGACGGTCGCCGCGGGCGCCGCCCCGCAGCAGGCCCGCAAGTGGTGGACGGGCGAGATCGCCCGCATCGCGAACACGCAGAACGCCGAGCCGGCGTCGCTGATCTCACCCGCCGACGTCGCGGCCATCGTCGCGCTCGTCGAGGCGGGCACGCTGAACGACCGCCTCGCGCGCGAGGTTGTCGAGGGCGTCATCGCGGGGGAGGGCACCCCTCAGGAGGTCGTCGACGCCCGCGGGCTCGCGGTCGTCTCTGACGACGGCGCGCTCATCGCGGCGGTGGATGCTGCGCTCGCCTCCCAGCCGGATGTTCTGGAGAAGATCCGCGACGGCAAGGTGCAGGCCGCCGGCGCGATCATCGGCGCGGTCATGAAGGCGATGGGTGGCAAGGCTGACGCGGCCCGGGTTCGCGAGCTGGTGCTGGAGCGGGCGCAGGCGTCCAGCTGAGTTAGTCCCCACTCACTTCTCACTCGGGCACGGGGTGCTCGCATGCATACATCTCAGGGCGCTCAAACTGCGGGCCACACGGTCTTTGGTTCACCCGACTTGTCCTCGGTTGGAAGACTCGTCTGGCCAGTGGCTCTCGCAGGCGATCGTTGACGAATTGCGGGACTCCCTCCCGGAGCCCCTCGCGGCTCGGCGCCGCAGCCCGAACGAGGAGAGGGGCTTCACCGAACTGAGTTCCGCGACGTCGTGAACTCGTCACGATCGCGACATTGGCGAGACTCCCGTCGCTGTCGGTTGGAAGCGCTAGCCTCGCGATCATGACCGCGACACCTGATGAATCCTTCGGCTATCAGTCCGCAACTGACATGCCAAGTTTTGTAGAGATGAAGAAGCAAGTAAACGGGCTCAAGGCGCTCCGGCTGTTCCTAGAGAAGGAAGACCGCCAGAGAATCAGCGAGCTGAGCGCGCAGATGGATCTGCTGGCCGATACGGTCGACCGATTTTACGAGGTGTTAGGTAGCCGTCATTGGATCTTTCACGATCGGCTATCAATTACGCGGCTGAAGGACCAGGTCCTCGACGAACCAACTATCGACGAGGCGGAGATAGCCATGTGCCGCATCTATGAAGATGCCGAGCTGATGCGGATCATGATTCTTCCTCTGATGCGTTTCCCCGAGATGCGAGCGCGCGAGACTCTCGTGAACCACGCACTACGTGACTTCACCGAGAAGCGCTACTACGCAACCGTGCTTACGCTATTGACCGTCATGGACGGATTCGTCAATGACGTTCAAGACGTCCGGCGCGGGCTGCATGCGCGCGATGCGACCGAGTTGCAGGCATGGGATACGGCGGTTGGCCATCACATGGGGCTCACAGCTACGCAAGCCTCATTTCGAAAGTCTTACTCGCGCCGTATCGACGAAGAGTTTTTCGACCTCGCACGCAATGGCATTCTTCACGGCAACATCACGAACTACGACAACGTCATTGTGGCCAGCAAAGCATGGAACCGGCTCTTCGCAGTGGTCGACTGGGCTAGTTCGCTGGAGAAGGCCGCCAAGCCAAAGGACAAGGAGCCGACATGGGGTGAAGTCGTTGAGCGGATTCGATCGAACGCTGAGTTCAAGTCGAAGCTCGACGAGTGGGAAGCGTCAAGTGGAACGCTGAAGACCACAGATGCGTGCGACACCCACACCTCGACTAGAGCCGCTGTTGATTTTCTCGAGCTTTGGGCGAAGTCGAATTGGGGCCACCTATCAACGCGATTCATGAGACTAGGCAAAGGGTCTTCAGGAAACGCCACGCCGAAAGAGATTAAGTCGGCGTTCTCCCCTTACGTACTTGAGAGTTTCGTGGTGCGGAGCTACGAAGTTCAGGCTCCCGCGGTGGCTGAAGTCTCGGTGGACATTGTGGTCAACGGTGAGATGTTTCCGGCTGTATTACGTATGACGTATACCAACGAAGATGGTGATACTCGTGTCGAAGGTAAGCAGGAAGGCTCGTGGAAGATGGTCTTTCGAAGCCCCGAGGTCTATAGCCGCGACATTGTGAAGGTGGCGAAGTACTGAGGGAAGTCAGAGCCTGCAAGTACCCTGATTTAACCATGGTGCCCCCTAACCCTTCACCCAATCCCGGTCTGCTGGGAATTATTGACCAGTCACCCACGCTCGCGACGATCGTAGGTGGTCTCATTCTCGCGGGAATCCTCTACGGGCTGTCTTTCGTAAACAAATTGAAGCCCGCCTACAAGATGACTGGACGAGCCCTTGTCCGCTTCTTCAAGTGGGTGTGGACTTTGCGCGTTAATGGCGAGGTGAAGCGTGAGTCGCTCATTCGAAAGGGCTATGAGAATCGAGACGCGGAAGTGAAGGCTGAGCGAACACGATCTCCGCGCCCTTCCTGGCGAGTAAGCACCGACACTCCGTTCGGCGAGGACGTCTTCTTCCTGCACAACTCAGGCTGGCAGGTAAGCGACGTGCGCCTCGACGCCGACCCGGACTTCTTTACCTTCGATGGTGAGGCCTTCTTCGCTGGTGCATTCGGGGACAACAGTGCGGGCGCTTCGACAGGGAGGCAGTTCAGGGGGAGGCTCACGAACCGAGGCCGACGTGAGGGTGTGACCTTTAGGGTTACGTGGATTGACCAGAATGGCGACGAACAACCGAAGACTGCGGGGGGCGGGTTGCCAAGCACTGTCACACTCGCTCCGAAACCGCCCAAGACTGTCGTACAGCCGAGCTGGCAAATCGGCAGGCCTAAGCAGAATCCGGGCAAGGACATCTACGTTCTGGCCAACGGTGCGGAGGGCAGTATCACGAACAACGTGGTGATAGACGCTAGCCCTCACTACTTCACATTTACTCTCAAGAAGGAGTTGGGCGACCTTGAAGGCATCGGCATCCTGCGATTCGCGGGGCGTCCGACAGATGCAGGTGTGGCCTTCGGGGTTGACTTCACTGTCTCCTACGAGGACGTGAACGGTGAACCGCATAGCGATCACGTTCCCGCCAAGTTCGGATTCATCCCTTAGTCGACCTCAGACCATCGGCGACCCAAATGAACGTGCAATGGAAGTGGAGTCGAGCTGGCAGGACCAACACCGGGTCGTCAGACTGCAAACTGATGCACCAGCGATGGTGATTTGCCAGACAAGCCGCTGACTTTTCGATGGTCCTGCGCGATCAGTGGCTTTACGAGTCCGTGCGTGTACCGACCCACAACCCATCCCGCGCCCGGGTCATCCCCACGTACAACTCCCGCCGCTCGATCTCGAACCGCTCGCGAACCCCATCCTCAAGCTCGCCAACCCCAGCACCTCCACCGAGCAACCGCCCCGGCACCCGCGCCAACATCACCTGCTTGAACTCGAGCCCCTTCGCCCGCTTGATCGTCCCGACTTTCACCCGCCCCGACACTTCGCCGCGGTAGTTGGTGAGCAACACGGTCTCGATTCCCGCGGAACGCAGCGCAGCATCCATCGCCGCAACGTCGCGATTCGTCTGCGCGAGCACGCCCACGTCACCCGGGTCTAGCCCCGACGCGACGAGCGCCCGAATGTGCGCGACGACCGCCGCATCGTGCGCGGCGACCGACGTGAACTGGTGCGCCTCAGGTACGGGGCCAACGCGGGGGATCGCGACCGCCGCATCCGCGCGGCCAGCGCCGCCCTCGATGTCGACGAACTCGTCGCCCTCGACGATCGCGGCGGCGAACTCCGCGATCTGGCGGGTGTTGCGGTAGTTGGTTGAGAGCACGACTCCGCGGCCGGCGACCGAGAAGCCCGCCTCGCCGAGCGTGTAGCCGCCCGGGTAGATGGTCTGCTGGCCGTCGCCTATGAGGGTGAGGCCGTCGGGGCGGTCGACGACGAGGGCGTACAGCATGCGGATCATCGCGCACGAAAGATCTTGCGCCTCGTCGATGACGACCGCGCTGATGCCCTCGAGCGGGCGTTCGCGCAGCGACGCCTCGGCGCGCAGAATCACGTCTTCGAAGTCCATGACTCCCGCCTCGCGCAGGTTTTGCTGGTACTGCGCGTACAGCCGCCACACCTCACGGCGCTGCTCGACCGTAAGCCGTCGCCGTCGGCCGGCGCGGGGCAACTCGGCGTACTGCTCGAAGGTCGTGAGCCCGCGCCCCTTGATGACATGGAGCAGCTCGTCCTGCCAGTACTTCGCGTTGCGGTCGAGCGCGCCGAGCGGGCCGCGCATGCCCACCTGGTTCCACGCGCGGTTGAAGGCTTGGTTCGCCTCGGGCAGCTTCAGCGTGACGCGCTGCCCGCGCTCGCGCAGCACCCGCAGCGCGAACTGGTGCACGCCCGTGAACTCGACCCGATCGGCGACCTCGGGCGCGAGCCGCGTCATCAGCGTCGCGAGCACGTCGGGCAGGGTGCGCACGTAGGTCGTGACAATCACGCGACCCGTGGATGCCCGCGCCAGATACGCGGCGCGGTGCAGCCCGACGACCGTCTTGCCGCAGCCGGCCGGCCCGCGTACCCGCGACGGGCCCGAGAAGCTGCGCCGCACCAGCTTCGCCTGGTCGGGGTGCAGAAACGCCATCCATTCCTCGATGGGGGCGGCGAGCATCCCGGCCAGAAACGTGTCGGCGATCTCGTCGAGCGTGAGTAACGGCTCGGGCTCGCTTTCGATTGGTTCCGGGATGCTCGCATCGAGTTCTGATGGAGCGTCACCCACCAGGGGAAAATGGTCGAGCACGCGGGCGAGCACCGCGTTCTGAGCGGTGGGACCGAGGCGGCGGCCGAAGCTCGCGATGTGCTTCGCGGCGGCGCGCTCGCCGACCACCATCAGGCCGCCGAGGCCCTCGAGGGGTGTGGGCGGCATCGCCGAGCCTGCCAGCACGATCAACACGTGCACCTCGCCGGGCGCGAGCCCCAGCTCGGCCAGCACCGCCTCGGTGCTGAAGCCGACGTCGGCGAGACCGCTGAGCTCGTCGGTGACGTCGGCCTGCCCGCGGAAGATGCGCCCGGCCGCCACCGTCACCTCGCGCCACGCCTTCGTGTCGACGACGAAGACGCCGCCCGGCCCGACCAGCACGTGGTCGATCTGCGCGCGGCTGCCGCGACGGGCGCCCGGCCAGCCGCGGTCGTGCAAGAACATGTAGCCCTGAGCGGTGAGCGGGGCGAGACTGCCCGCGACCTGACGCTCGGTGCGGTGGGCGATCATCCACCGCTCGGCCTCGTCTCGGGCGATCTCGGCGAGGCGCTCGTGCTCACCAGCGAGGGCGACGAGGCGGCGTGCCTCGACGCCCGCCGACCGCCCAGCCTCGCCCATGACGCCCCAATCGTGAGTCAGACTCCATCAGACCAGGGAACGAACCCGAGCGGAACCCCCGTTCTGTGGCCCGTTCGGGGGTGGTTAGGCCCTTCGGTGTCGGTCCGGTACGGAACACTTCGCATATGACCGCCGACTACGCCTTCGACGCCGAACTCTGGGAGTGGCCCGCCCGCGCCGCCTGGTTCTTCGTCAGCGTGCCCGAGCCGATGAGTGACGAAATCGACGCACGCACACACGGCCTCACCCCCGGCTTCGGCACTGTGCGCGTGACGGTTACCGTCGGCGGGTCCACCTGGTCGCCCAGCCTCTTCCCCGACACGACGCGCGGCTGCTACGTGCTCCCCATCAAAAAGGCGGTGCGCGTCGCCGAGGGAATCGCGCCCGGCGACACCGTGTGCATCCAGCTCCATATTGCGGATGCTCGTCCCTGATTCGAGCGCTCGTCGCGTTCGCGGGTCTACGCTGGCGGCATGTCTGTGGTGCCGGAAGGTCGCTATCCGGACGAGCGGCGCATTCCGACCGGGGTGGCGCCGTTCGCGCTGATTTCGCTCGCGGCCGCGATGGGAGCAGGGCTGCTCTTCGTCGTATGGCTCGCTATCGATTCGAGCCGCATTGGCGCGACCCTCGAAGTCGGGGAGTGGTTCGTGGTCGGGTTCTTGACGGTGCCGATTCTGACGGGTCTCATGGCGGTGGTGCCCGTCTGGACGGCAATCATCGTCGGGTTGCTGGCGCGGCGGCTTCGGCCGCTGCTGGTGCGCGCCATCCTCGTCGGCTCGGTGGTGCTCACGGTCACGTCGTTTGGACTGTCGACGCTAGACCTATCCATAGGTCCTGTGCCGTGGCTGAGTTATGTCGGCTTTGCGTCGATTCCAGCCGTGGCGCTTGCCGTCAGCGCTGTCGTCCCGTGGCGGGGCGGTTTTGCTTCCCGCCGATACGAGTCGCGGGGCGCTGTGAGCCGACCGGGCTTGCCCGATTGACCTGAAACGGTCTAGACATTCATCTCTGGCCTCGAGGCCTCGCGAACGCTTAGTCGTCGTTGTCCTGCGACGAAAGCGCGGCCGAGGCGAGCGACTTGTCGATGCCCGGCTCCGTCTCCACAACCTCCGCGGCCCGCAGCTTCGGGGGAGTGGCAGACCACGCCTTGATCGACTGGCCGATCTCGCTGTACGCCGACTCAACCGCCGACACCACTGAGTCGATGAACGAGCCGCGGCCCGTTCCGCGTTTGCCTCCGAGTGGCACGCTCTTCGTCACCACAAACGACTTGATCTCGCGGCCTGACTCAGGGACAAGTAACGCCGGATTGTCGCGCACAGTTCCGAGTAGCTCGGCGGTTCCCGACGACGAGCGAACGGGGATCGCCTCGATGCGCAAAGAGTCGCTCGCCGACTTGAGTTGCCGGAGCAGCCAATTAATGCGGGTCGTCGGCTTGCCCTCTTTGGGCGCATCGATCGTGAAGGACGCCGTGACCTGGCCTGCCCGGAGATCAGCGACCACGGTGAGGTCAGAGATTGCGCCAGGAATCCGCATTCCCGCGGTGACGTGGCCGTCCTTGGCGAGCTCTGTAGCCATCCGACTGCTGCGAACCTTGGGATCGCTCGCCTCGTTGCGGGGGACAACCGGCAGCACTTCCGAACCCAGCTGCCGACCAAGCTTCAGGCCGACGAATCGAATAAGTGCGTCGAATCGGCTCACCACTTCCTGCAGGCCAGCGTCATTGACGCGAAGCGTTCCTGCGGCGACTGCCTCTCGCACCGTCACCCAGCTCTGACCCATGTCTTCAAATGACAGAGCGCCTGATTTCGGATGCTCGAGGTAGCGGATCAGCTCGCCCAAGATCCATGCCTGGTCGGGGTCCGCAACCCCGCGATGCTCCTTCTGGACTACAGCCGCAGTCAGGATCTCAGACCACGAGAAGTGGTGAAGGGCGACCTTCTTGAGCTTGCGTTTGTCGACAGGAGTCGGGTGAGTGCCGATAGTGGCCGGAATCTCATTTGAGATGGTGATCAGGGCATCGAAACTGTGGGCACGTGCGACGTCGAGGTAGTCCTCGAGTTGCTGGGCATAGAGCGCGTTAGTACCGGTCTTCACCTCGACGAGCGCCGTCCACGACCTCTGGCCACGTCTCACCCGAATGAGACCGTCAGGAAACACCTTGCGGTCTTCGACCGTGAACGGCACTTCGATAAAGGTCTCGATCTGACCAGCGGGCGCCCCCACGGGTTGGGTGATCGCACGCCCAAACTCTCGAACTGAGGTGAGGACGGCGAGAAGGGCCGACGTCGCACGTCTCTCTTGCTCCTCGGCCCCGTTGATTCCCGAGGTGGGGATCAGGCGTGCGGCATTCCAGGCGGGTTCGGTAGGCGTCGTTGCCATGTGTCCTCCAGTGGTGACGTCCTCTCACCGTATGGCACTGGTCAACGGCTCCGGGGGATTCCTGGTGGCGCGCGTCGTGCCCATTGTCACCGCGCTCGCCGTTGATTCTTCGTCGCTGCGCGTACCATGACCCCCATGACCGAGCCCCTGACGCGCACCCTCTGGGCGGCGCTCGGCGCGCTCGGACTCACCCTCGCTGTCGCGGTGTCGGTCGCCCTCGGAGACTCGGCGCCGCTCGCGGCCGCCGCCATCGCCGCGGCCGCCCTCGTGGGCATTGCGGCCGCCGTCGTCGCCAGCCGCACCGCGGTCACCGCAGCACCCCGACACGAACTCGCCGTCGGAGCCCGATCACGCGCCCACCGCGAGTCGCTGTCGCACCAAGCCGAGCCCGCGCATCCGCTGACCGCCGGTCGGCCGCTGTCGCGCGCGCCGGGCGCCGCGTCGCCGGCCGCCTGACCCGCCGCACCCGCTCGCCCCGCCCGGGGCGCTGTCGTCGTTCGCGCGTCCGGTGGCCAGACGCCGCCACCGACCTCCTGACGCGAACGGAACCCCATGGATCCCTCGACCCTGCCCCTCATCGGCCTCCTGATCACCGCCGCCGCGCGCGGCATCGACGCCCTCATCGGGATGCTCGACCCGCTCACCGGCATCGCCAGCGCCCCGCTCGTCATCGCCGCCATCACCCTGGTGGTGCGGGCCGCGCTCATTCCCCTCGACGTGCGCATGGTGCGCGCTGAGGGCGCCCGCCGGCGCCTCGCCCCGCAGCTCGCTGCCCTGCGCACCCGCTGGAAGAAGCGGCCCGAAGAACTACAGAAGCGCACGATGCAGCTGTACCGCGACGCGGGGGTCTCGCCGCTCGCCGGCATGGGATCGATGCTCGCCCAGGCTCCGATCGTGTCGGTGCTCTACCTCGCCCTCATCACCGGCACGCTCGCGGGCGAGGCCAACCCGCTCGTCGGCTACACGCTCGCCGGGGTGTCGTTTGCTCAGCCGCTCGCGGGCGCCGTGATCAGCGGAGGAGCCGCGACCGTCGGCGCGCTGATCGTCGGCGGCGTGGTGGTCGTCGCGCTCGCTGTCGCCGGCAGGGCGCAGCGTCGCACGATGCTCGCCCTGCAGCGGGGCCTGCCCGCCCCCGAGCTGCCGGCCGGCATGGCCGCGATGCTCGGGGTGCTGCCGTTCGTGACGATCATCCCGGCTCTGCTGGTCCCGCTCGGCGCGGCGATCTATCTCGTCGTCTCCACCCTCTGGAGCACGATCGAGCGTCCGGCGCTGCGCCGCATCCTGTGGTCAGACGACGAGTGGCGGCCGGGCACCGGCGCACCGTGATTGACCGTGCCGCGTGGCGGATGCCGAGCGAGTCTCGACACAAATGCTCGCGTATGGGAGGGTTCGCGCGGGCGATGTTCGTGTCTCCCGCGGCTCAGAACGGAACATCTCATGCGCAAAGCCCTCATCATCGCCACGCTTCTCGCGATCGGGGCAACGAGCGGATGCACGGCGCTCGGCATCGGAGCATCGACCGCTGACGAGGCGCCCACGCGCGCGGTCGCCGAGCGCCCGTCGCCCGACGCAGTCGCCGCCGAGCCAGAGCGCGAGCTCACGCCTGCCGAGGAGGCCACCGCGGCCGTGGCAGCCGATGATCGACCGCCCGGCTACGAGGAGTGCAAGACGACGGTGTTTGCTGAGCCGGGCGACCCCATCCAGATCGCCGGCTGGAAGCCCGAGATTCCCGTCGATCAGGGTGCGCGCGAGATGGCAATGGGCACCGTTGAGGTGAACGCCGACGGTGTCCCTGTCGCCTACACGGTCGCGCCGGGGGATGTGCCCGAGATCGTCTCCGACCGCTTCTGCGTGCACCTCGCGTACCTGCACGCGATCAACTCGGTGCGCCGCGTTTTTGGGGCAAACAACCTGCACCCGGGCGACGTCATCAACTTTGACGCCGCGACGATCGGCAGTGTGGGCAGCGAGCGCGGGGAGGTCGCGAATGGGCCCTACCCCGAACCGCACCCGCCCCAGCGCTAGCCGGGCGCACGAAAACGGGCCGCACCCCGAAAGGTGCGACCCGCATCCAATTTTGCCTAGCTACGCGGTCTGACCCGCGTGCACGCCCTCGTGAATCTCTTCGACAACCTTCGCGCAGAATGCCGGCAGGTCGTCGGGGGCGCGGCTTGAGGTGAGGCCCTGGTCGACAACGACCTCTTCGTCGACCCAGTGCGCGCCGGCGTTGATGAGGTCGGTCTTGAGCGACGGGTAGCTGGTGATCTCGCGGCCGCGCACGACATCGGCCTCGATCAGAGTCCACGCGCCGTGGCAGATCACCGACACGGGCTTGCCCTGCTCGAAGAAGTCCTTGGTGAACGTGACGGCGGCCTCGTCCATGCGCAGGTGGTCCGCGTTCACAACGCCGCCGGGCAGCACGAGCGCGTCATAGTGCTCGGCGTCGACCGAGGTCACAACGGCGTCGACGGCCTGCGTGTGACCATTCTTGCCGGTGACGTCAGCCGGCTTCGGCGAGACGAGCAGAGCGGTCGCTCCCGCATCCGTCACAGCCTTCCACGGCTCGGTCAGCTCGCTGTCTTCAAAGCCGTCGGTGAGCAGAAAGGCAACCTTCTTGCCGGTCAGATGGTGCGTCATGAGTGACCTCCTTGTGATCGAGTTGCTCACGTTACGCACCGGCCCGGATGCGCGTCACGCGTTCTCAGGGCCCCATCACCGCCCTCCCACGCTCGGCTCAGAATGGGCATGACGAACGGGTCTGTCTGGGCTACTGTGTGACCGTGCAGACTGACGAAGCCTCGACGATGACGCGCGAGGTTCGTCGCCCGGTGACGCGGTCGGCGACGCTCACGCTGAGCATTTTTGTTCTCGGCTCGGCCCTCTTCGCGACCGTCGTCGGCATCGCTACCGCCTCGCTGCAGGCGATTCCGCTCGCCACGTCGGCGACCGTGTCGTCCGGGGGAGAGGCACTCGCGATTACCCTCGCGCACGCCATGTCGCTCATCTTGTGCCTGTGGCCGCTGACCACGGTCGGCGCGGCAACCGGGGCCTGGGTGGCGTTGCGGCCCGACACGCCCGGGCAGACCGGCGTCCTCGCCGTCGCGATCGGGGCGGTGGTCGGCGCACTGGCAGCCACGCAGCTCATGCCGCCGGCCGACGCCCTCTCCCACGTACTCGCGGCCTGGGCCGTGCTGGCGCCCGCGGCGGCGGTGCTCCTGGCGATCGCGCCGTGGCCCGGCGCGGTCGTGCACGATTTGCCGCTTGGCGACTAGCCGCGTTTACAGTGTCGGCATGCCTGCCGGCCCTTCTTCTGGCGACGCCCCATTCGCGCGCGTGCTCGACGCGGCGCGAACCGGGGCCGGCTGGGCCTGCACGAGGCTCTGGAACGATCACGCTGGCGCCGTCGCCGCCTTTGCGCGAGCGCGCGGCTCCCGCGAGCCCGACGACCTGACTAGTGAGGTCTTTCTCGCCGTCTTTGACCGGCTGGCCGAGTTCCGCGGTGACGAGCGCGCGTTCCGCTCGTTCGTGTTCTCGATCGCCTACCGGCGCCTCGTCGACGAGTTGCGGAAACGGGAGCGACGCGGCGAACCCGAGGAATGGACGCCCGAGAGCGCCCCGCGCCGCGCATCCAGTGCCGAAGACGAGGCGGGCGCACGCCTCGGCGACGCCGCGGCACTCGCGCTACTCGACGAGCTCTCGAGCGATCAGCGCGACGTCATGGTGCTTCGCGTCGTCGCCGACCTCACGATCGAGCAGGTGGCCGAGGTGTTCGGCAAGCGCGTGGGCGCCGTGAAGGCGCTGCAGCGTCGAGCGCTTCAGGCCCTGCGGAAAAAATGTTGCCGACCCCCGTACCCCTCTGGGCCCCTCGAGCGATAGCGGTGAGTGAGATGAGTGAACGCGTGAACGACGACCAGCTGCTGGATCGGCTGCTAACCGGCCAGGTGCCGGCCGAGCAGACCGAGCTTGTGGCGCTGTCGGCCGCGCTGCAGGAACTGCGTTCCGCTACTCACGTGTCTGGGCCGCAGCCTTCTGCTGCCCTGCAGATGCGCCTGGACGCGCCCGCCGGCGCGCCGGTCTCCGCCGCGGCTGGGGAAGCCGCGGCAGACGCAACCCCTGGAAGGAAATCAGTGTTCGAATGGATTGCGGGCCTCGGGCTCGCCACGAAGATCGCCGCCGGTAGCGGCGTGCTCGCGCTCGGCCTCACGGGCGCCGGAGCGGCCGGTGCCCTGCCCGGCCCGGCACAGGATGCCTTTGACTCGGTTGTGAGCACGGTACTGCCGACCGAGGGCGACGAGGTTCCGGTTGAGGACGCTCCCGTCGAGGGCGAGGCCCCGGTCGAGGGCGACGAGACCATCGACGACGGCACCGAGACCGACGCCGAGCTGCCCGTCGGTAGCGACGAGTTCTCATCGTGGGTGTCCGAGAACGCGAAGGACCCGGAGAAGGTCGGCGCGGAGTTCGGCGAGCAGGTGTCCGAGCAGGCTCGCGAACTGCGCGACGAGAAGGCGGCCGAGCGAGGCAAGGCCCCCGAAGAGACCCCGGCCCCCGGTGAGCCCGAGGCGCCGGAGTCGGATGACGAATCGAGCGGCGACGAGACCGCCGACGACGCCGAGACCACGCAGCGTGGTGCCGGCGCCGAGCGCGGTCGCCCGTAACGCACCCCCTCCCGGGCGGTGGGCGCGGCTATCGCTGTTGACGCCGACCCCGCCGCCCGGTGACACCGAGATGGTGGACGAGCCCCGCGACGCGAACCTTACGCGTCGCGGGGTTTCTTCGTGTGTGCGGGAAGACCCGCGCCCTTCGCCTCGAGAGCCGGGTCTCGGCGATCCCAGACCTTCACGATCGCCCAGGCCGTCGCCGCGACCGGCACCGAGAGCACGGCGCCGATGATGCCGCCCGTGATCGTTCCGACCGACAGGGCGAGCAGAATCACGAGCGGGTGCAGCTTCAGCGTCTGCGCCATCACCACCGGCTGCAAGAAGTTGCCCTCGAGCTGGTTCACCCCGACGACGATGGCGACCACGATCAGCGCCGTGGTGAGGTCGTTCGTGACGAGGGCGACCACCGCGGCAAGCACGCCGGCGACGGTCGCACCGACGAGCGGGATGAACGCCAGCACGAACACGACGACGGCGAGAGGCAGGGCGAGCGGCACCCCGAGAATCCAGAGGCCGATGCCAATACCGATCGCGTCGACGGCCGCGATGATCGCGGTTCCGCGAATGTAGCCGCCGAGAGTCGTGACGGCGACCGCTCCCACGCGCTCCCCGCGGTGGCGGCGCTCGCCGTGGAACGGGGTGAGGAAAAAGCGCCAGATGCTCGGGCCATCCTTCAGGAAGAAGAACAGAATCACGAGGAAGAGCGCGAGGCCCGTCAGGAACTCGCCGACGAACGTGACACCCGCCAGCGCGCCCGAGCCGAACTGCGCGCTCGTGACAAACGCGTAGACCTCGTCGAGCACCATCTCGAAGTCGAGGTCGGCGAGCAGGTCTTCGGCAATGGGCAGGCTCTGCGCGAGGGCGAGCAGCTCTTCGAAGCCGCCGATGGCCTGCTCGGTCAGGTCGTCCCACTGGTTGCGCACGGCGAACACGAGCGCGGTGATGACGCCGCCGAGCACGAGCAGCGCCCCGAGCAGCGTGATCCACGCCGCACCGATGTCGGGCACGCCCTTCACCCGCAGCCAGCGCATCACGGGCGCGAAGGCCGCCGCGACGATCAGCGCGAGCAGCAGCGGAATGACCGCGATGCGCAGCTGTATGAGCGCGAAGACCGTGATCGATGCGAGGGCCAACACGATCAGGATCTGCAGGCTGCGAGAACTCACCCAGCCCAGGCGGTCGGTCCACAGCCGCGCGATGGTGCGCTGCGGCGCCGGGTCGGGCAGCTGGGGGGTGCGTCTGCGGAACATCTAGCGGTCCTCTCCGTGGCGAAGCCGCACCTTGTGCAGCTGGGCGTTCGAGTCGTCGAGTTCGGCAATGTTGGCGCGCGAGGCCAAGAAGTCACCGAAGGTTGAGTAGCCGATGGCCTTCTCATTGAAGGCGGGGTCGAGGCGCACCATCTGGCGCTTCACTTCCGAGGTGTGTAGCCAGTCGGCGTCGTCGCGCTCGTGCATCAGCTCGAGCGCCCGAATGAGCAGCTGGCTCGACGCCTTCTTGCCGGTGGCGCTCTCGGCGGACTTCCGCGGGGACGCCGCGCGAGCATCCGATTTCTTGGCGTTTCTCGGCTCGGCCTGGGCGGGCTGGCGCACGCCCGGCATCGAGTCGTAGTCGGCGAACTCGTCGCAGGCGGCGGCCAGCGCCCGGCTCGTGCCCCCGGCGACGCCGACGCCGACGACGTGGCGGCCAAGGCGCTTGGCGCGCTGGGCGACCGCGATGTAGTCGCTGTCTCCGGCGGCGATCACCACGTGGGTGACGTCGGGCAGGCGGAAGAGGTCTTCGACGACGTCGACCGCGAGACGAATGTCGGCACCGTTCTTCATCTGCGCCGTCGCGGGAAACAGCTGCGTGAGGTCGACCGCGCGCTCCATGAGTTGCCCCTGGTATCCGGCGTTCACGCCGATCGACCAGTCGGCGTAGGCCCGTGACAGCACGGTGGTGCCGAAGCTCGTCGCGTAGTCGATGATCGCGCCGATATCGACGGTCGCCGCCTCAATCTTGGCGCGCAGTTCGGCGCTCGCCCCGTCGAGGCCCGGGCCCAGTCGGTAGACGTTGTCTTTGCGCCAGGCGCCGCGGCCGTGCACCTGGTCGTAGCGGGAGATGACGATGTTGTCGAAGTCGATGTAGACCGCGACGCGACTCTCGTGGTGCTCGGGCATGGTGCTCCTTGCCGTGATCGGTCGGTGATCGGGCGCCGGTCGCGTCCATCCTGGCACGCGGTGTCGGCCCGGGTTCGAGGCACGCTCAGCCTGCGGTCAGGAATCGCTCACGTCAGGGCTGGGGGTCGGCGGCGTCGTAGAAGCGCAGCGTGCGCTGCACCCGCACAATCACTGCCGCGGCGACGACGATGACGAGGCCGCCAAGCAGGGGAGGGAACCACAGCAGCGCCGTCACGCTCAGCACGCCGACGTAGAGATCACCGATGCGGGGCCCGCCCGTCACCACGACGGTGAACAGCCCCTGCAGGCGGCCGCGCATGTGGTCGGGCACGCTCGCCTGCAGCATCGTGTTGCGGTAGATCATACTGATCGAGTCGGCGGCACCGGACGCAGCGAGCAGGAGGCACGCGGCGATCAGCGCCGGCCAGTTCACGCTCTCGAGGCTCGCGTCAACCACGCCAGGGCTGAGGGCGGCCACGAGCAGCACAACGCCGAACAGCACGATCGTCGCCCCGTACACGCCGACCCCGATGCCGACGGCGAGGCCCTGACGGCGAACGGCGCCGAGCTGGCCCGAGAACACGCTCAGCAGTAGCGCGCCGACGGCCACCGCCGAGGTCAGCACCCCGACCGTGATCGCCCCGCCCCCGATCAGTACGGCGCCGATCGCGGGAAACAGCACCCGGGGGTTGCCGAACGTCATCGCGAAGATGTCGAGCAAAAACGAGGCACGGATGTTCGGGGCGCGCTTCAGAAACCGCGCCCCGTCGATCACCGATCGCATCCCCGGCCGGGTTTTTTCGCCCTCGGGCCGCAGCGACGGCAGGGTCCACAATCCGTAGAAGGCGGCGACGAAAAGCACGACGTCGATCGTGTAGGTCCAGGCAAAGCCGACCGTGGCGACGAGCACGCCGGCAAGCGCCGGCCCGACCGTCGCCATAAGGCCGCCGCTGATACCACCGAGGGCACCGGCAGCGGGCAACAGTTCGCGACGGATCAGGCGCGGCACCATCGCCTGCCGGGCAACTCCCACCATCGTGGCGGCGACCGTGTTGAGGGTGATCAGCAGGTACAGCGGGGCCGTGGGCTCCGCCTCCGACCAGGCATAGGCTGCGAGCCCCGCGGTGGTGACCCACGCGACGGATGCCGAGACGAGCGCGACGATGCGTCGGTCGAAGCTGTCGGCGAGCACCCCGCCGTACAGCCCGAACAGCACCATCGGCACGAGGGCGAACGCGGCGACCAGCGAGACGGCGAACGTCGACTGCGTGCGGTCGTAGATGTCGAGGCCGACCGCGACGATCGTCATCTGGCTGCCGACGCCCGTGATCGAGCCCCCGATCCACATGCGGGCAAACGCGGGGCTCTCGGTGAGGGGGCGCAGGTCGACCAGGTGGGCGCGGGCGCCGCGCCGCGCATCCAGCCGGCTGTCGTCGGCGGGCGGCAGAGAGGTCGACGGTCGCACCTCATCGATGGGCCCCGTGGCCGGATTCGACTCGCTCACCGTGACCTTTCGACGCTGTGATGGGCGCACGCGCGCCGACCGGACAGCCTAGTCCGCAGGCCGAGTCGATACGATTCGACCATGCGCCAACGACTTCTCGGACACAGTGGAACCGCCGTCAGCGAGTACGCCCTCGGCACGATGACCTTCGGGGCCGAAAGCGACGAGGCGGTGAGCCACGCCATGCTCGACGCCTACGCCGCGGCGGGTGGCACCCTCATCGACACGGCCGACGTGTACTCGGCCGGTGAGAGCGAGCGCATCGTCGGCCGATGGCTCGCCGCGAACCCCGACATGGCCGAGCGCATGGTCGTCACCACGAAGGGGCGCTTCCCGATGGGGAAGGGCCCGAACGACGTGGGTCTCAGCCGCCGCCACCTGCGCCGGGCGCTCGCCGATTCGCTCGAGCGCCTCGGCACCGAGCACATCGACCTGTATCAGTTTCATGCGTGGGACCCGCTGACCCCGGTCGACGAGACGCTGCGCTTTGCCGACGACGCGATTCGCGCCGGCCACATTGCGTACTACGGCTGGTCGAACCTCACCGGCTGGCAGCTCGCCGAGATCGTGCACACGGCCCGCGCCATGGGCGTGCCGCAGCCGGTCACGCTGCAGCCGCAGTACAACCTGCTCGCGCGTGAGCTCGAGTTCGAGGTCGTGCCCGCGGCCGAGCGCTACACCGTGGGTCTGTTGCCGTGGGGCCCGCTCGCGGGCGGCTGGCTGACGGGCAAGTATTCGCGCGATGAGCGCCCGACGGGCGCCACGCGCCTCGGCGAGAACCCGAACCGCGGCATGGAGGCCTACGACCGCAAGGCGACAAGCGACCGCACCTGGCGAGTTCTGGATGCTGTCGCATCCGTCGCGCAGGAAACCGGCGCGTCGCCCGCGCAGGTCGCTCTCGCCTGGCTCGTCGAGCGCCCGGCGGTCACCTCGGTGATTCTCGGGGCGCGCACGGTCGAGCAGCTCGAGGCGAACATGGCCGCGGCAGAGCTGACGTTTACGCCGGAGCAGCGCGCGGCGCTCGACGAGGCTAGCGCCGTCCAGGCACCCGACTACCCGTACGGCGAGCTCGGCATTGAGCAGCGCTCCCGCCTGCTCGACGGCGGTCGCTAGGGCGTCGAGGCGAAGATCTCGAGCGCCTGAATCACCGCGTCGCGCGCGGCGGGCAACGCCAGCAGTACGACGACGATCAGGTGCACGAAGACGGTGAGCCAGAAGGCGCCGAGGAAGCTCGCCTTCGTCGTCTTGTGGCGGTACCAGCGCATGGCCGCGATCGCGCCCGGCCAGCCGCCGAGCAGACACAAGAGCAGAAGCGAGCTTTCTGAGGTGCGCCAGCGACCCTCCTCGGCCCGCCGCTTGTCGTCGGCGAAGGCGAAGGCCGCGACGAGTGAAATCAGCACCGTGACGATGGGGATGGCGATGCTCATCTCGTAGCTGACGACGCCGGTGGTGAGCAGCACGGCGAGCCCCACGACCGAGGTGAGCTCGATGACGCTCCATCGCTGGGGCCGGCGCCGGACACTCGGGGAGCCTGCCGCCAGGTCGTCGGCATCGGGGGCGGCCGCGACCATGACCCGCGTGGCGTGCATCCGCCCGCGCTCATCGCGTTCGAGCGAGAAATCGACGCGGTCACCGACGCGGGGCCGGGTCGAGCCGGGGGCGAGGTCAGAGATGTGCACGAAGACGTTCGAGCTGCCGTTGTCGGGCGAGATGAAGCCAAAACCGCGGTCGTTGTCCCACCGAACAACCTCGCCGGCTCGCGTCGTCACCTCGTCACCCCCCGTCTGCACGGCCCCAGTCTGTCGGGCCGCGCTGTATTGGGCCAGGGACTTTCCGCCTTTGCGACGTGAACGGGGGAAGACCGAGGGGTCACCGCGCGACGTCGAGCCGCAGGAGTCGGCGCGCGGAGGCGATGAACAGTTCGCGCTCGATGAGTGGCAAAGCCTTGGTGGGCCCAGCCAGCAGGCCGATCGGCAGCACGACCGAATCGTCGTCCGGCCCGACTTCGACGTTCATCGTCGGCACACGCAGCATGCCGTCGGTCATCGCGCCCAACCGGATGGAGCGGATGCGGTGCGCCGGCACGTGCAGCACGACGTCGGCATCTTCATGCGCGCGTCGGATCGCGATCCCCGTTTCATCGACCTCCACGAGGCCCCACGACAGCGCAAAGCCGCGTTTCGGCGGCAGGCCGTAGCGCGTAGCGAGGGCGCGCATCCCCATGCGAGTGGGGGTAAAGGATGCGGTCGCGCAGCGCACCGCGTCGGGCGCGGCGGCGAGTCGGGTCGCCTCGGCGAGCCCCATGCGCACGCCGCCCGCGAGCAGCACGCCGATGACGGCGATCGCGACCACGCCGATGGTGAGGCCCGTGAACTCTGCCAGCTGGCGCCGCTGCTCGGGGTCAGAGGCGGCGAGCAGTGGCCGACCGAGAGTCCAAAACGCCGAGCCAAGCAGGCTGATGGTACTGAACAGGCGCCAAAACGACCAGCTCGGTGCATTCACCGACGGGTGGTCCATGCTCATGCGCTCACCGCCTCGCCGCGATTCTGAAGGTGATGACGAGTCTAGGCCGGGGTGCTCGGTGATCGCTGGGGGATTGTGCTGCCCCCACCGCGCTGCTCGTGCGGCGTTCTCAGCGGAGAACTGGCAGAATGGAGATCACCATGAAGAAGCTGCCCGCCATCGCCGCCATCGCGCTGTTCCTCGCCTCGTTCCCGATGTTCGCGTACTCGTTCGCGGTGCCGGAGGCGGTAGCGCCCTACCTCTTCTTCGCCGGCATTCTTGCCGTGACGGGCTCGCTCATGATCCCCGTCACCTTCCTCGGCCGCCGCGACTAGCGCCCGGCGCGGCGATCGCCGCCGGCTGAGCCGCTAGACGGTCTCGAGGATGCGCGAGGTGAATGCCTGCACGCGCTCGCTGAGCCCGGCGCTTCGTCGCGCCACCAGCTCGTCGCGCCGCAGCAGCATCTCGCTCTGACCGGGGAAGATGCGAATCATGATCGGGCACGCCAGGTCCATGCAGATGTAGGTGCCGATCGAGTTGCCGTCTCGGCCAGCCGCACCGCCGCGCGCCGCGCTGAACATGACCACCTGGGTGGCCGGTTGCGGCGTGTGGCACAGCGAGCACATGGCCCCTATGCCGGGCCGAAGCCCGCTCGACGAGGCGCGCACCAAGACACCAACCGGCTCGTCGTCAACCCACGTCACGATGTAGCCGCGCAGCGAGCCCTGGGGGTCGCGCCAGCCGAGAAACTCGCGCTCGTCCCACACGGTCTCGTGCAGGCCCGGAATTTCGAGACGGTCGAGTTCGGCCTTCGGCGCGTTCACAAAACTGGCGCGGATCTGGTCTTCGGTGAGGGGGCGCATCGCTCTCAGGTTACGACAGCGGGATGAGCGAATCCGGGGCGGCGGATACGCGGCGTACCGAGACGGAAACGCGGCAATCGGCGCCCGCGACCGCGCGGATCGCGGCGGCGGCGGCGCGAGCGATCCCCGGGGCCGCGCTGCGCGCATCCACCCCGATGGCGGCGTCGACCACGATCAGCTCGTCGTCGGTGCTGACTCGGGTGCGCGCCGGGGCCTCGCCGCGCGCCCCGAGCTCACGGGCAGCGCGGGCAACCGCGACATCGGGAGAGTAGACGGCGAGCACGCCATCCAGCGCGCTGAGAGCGTCGTCGATCGCGCGGGCGAGCGACGCGAGGTCGGGGGAGGCGCTCATGACCGGTCCTCTCGAATCAGCTGGTGCACATCGTCGACCGTGACGTCGATGCGGCCGACGCGCAGTTCGGTGTGGGTGAGCAGGGCCGTCGCGACACGGTTGCGCACCTGCTGGGCGATGTCGGGAATCGGTTCGATGAGCGCGACGCTGATGCGCACATCCACGTCGATCACTTCGCCTGCGGTCGTCACGTCGCCCAGCAGACGAACACTGCCGACGAGCACGCCGGGCACCTGATCGCCCGCCCCGCGCACCACCTCGCGCACGGCGCCCTCGGTGATGCTGAGCCGCGCCAAGGGGTCGTCGCCGCCGAACGGTATGTCGCGGCCGCTGCGCACATCGAGCTCGAGGTTCGCGATGAGCCCGCGCACCCACTCGGCCGGCAGGGGCGGCTGCGTGCGGGCGCCGGCGTCGAGCAGCGCGCGGTGAACGCGTGGATCTCGCGCCGCCGGGTCGACCTCACCGTGACCCCGGCCAGCGGCTACCTGCCTGACCAGACTGCCCTGCAGGCGGCGAGCGACACCTCTCTCGACGAGCTGGCTCCTCGCCCTCGCCCGCGCGCCCGCGTGCGGGTCAGCGATCGCGGGGCGGTGGGGGGCGCATGACCGCGTCGAATCGTGTCATCGCCCTGCTGCTGCTGGTACTCGCCGGGGCCGTGCTTCTCGCGCTCGCCGCCGTGGTGGTCACGCTGTCGGGCGTGGTGCCGCAGCTCAGCGACAGCGTCGCCGGCCAGGCGTTGAGTGACGCGCTGGCCGGTGCCGCCGCCACCGTCGAGGCCGAGCCGCTGTGGGCCGTCGGAAGCGGAGCCGCCGCTCTTGTCCTCGCGGGCCTCCTCGTGCAGTCCGCCGCGACGCGGGGGCGCGGGCGCACCCCGAGTGCGCTCGTCATCGGCAGCGACGACGACCGCGTGACGGTGTCGGCCGACGCGGTCGGTGACGTCCTGCGTCACGGGCTCGGCGCATCCACCGCGGTCGAATCGCTCGAGGCGGCCGCGTACCGGGTGTCGCGGCGACGACTGCGCGCGAGCGGCTTCGACGCGCCGCGCAGCGGAGGGGCAGCCCTGCTGATCACGGCAACGGTGCGATCGGGGGCGAGCCCGATCATCGCCCGCCGCGACGTTTCCGCCGCCATCGCGGTGCTCGACGGGGCGCTCGAACGAGAGCCGCCGGTCGTGGTGCATTTGCGCGCGACGCGCCACCGGGTGGCGCGCGCGAGCTAGAGCAATCGCCCCACCGCGACGAAACGGGGGTGCCGGCCTGATGCCGACACCCCCGTTCGCGTGAGAGAGACGTCGCTTAGGCGGCGTCCTGCTGCAGCTCGAACTGCGCCTCGATCGACAGGGTCACGTCTTCGCCGAGCAGCATGCCGCCGGTCTCGAGCGGGGCGTTCCAGGTGACGCCGAACTCGGTGCGGTTGATGACCGCGGTGCCCTCGGCGGCGGCCTTGACGGCACCCGAGTGGTCGGTCACGATGCCACCGAACTGGCCGCGAATGGTCACGGGCTTCGTGACGCCCTTCATCGTCAGCTCGCCGTCGAGCAGGAAGTCGCCGCCCTCGTGGCGCAGGCCCGTCGAGCGGAACTCGATCGTCGGAAACTCGCTGGCCGAGAAGAAGTCGTTGGTGCGCAGGTGGTTGTCGCGGGTTTCGTTGCCGGTGTTGATGCTGGCGACCTCGATCGTCACGTGCGCGGTCGAGTCGGCGGGGTTCTCGGCGGCGACGACGGTGGCGTCGAAGCGCTCGAACTTGCCGCGCACCTTGCTGATCGCGAGGTGGCGCACCGAGAAGGCGATCTCGGCGTGGGCGAGGTCGACCTTCCAGGTGCCGGAGCGGTAACCGGGGATCATGTCGGCGGTGAGGGTCATGGGGTTCTCCTTCAAGAGGTGGTCGGGGAGGCGCGTGCGAGAGCGGCACAAAATAGATGCGTACGCATCAAGCACACGGTGTCATAGCGTCGGCGCGCGCGTCGATATTCCCGCATCACGCGAATTGCATCCCGAGACTGCTCATGCGTTTGACTAGGCGGGTGACCACCTCCGAGCTGCGGGCCGACCTCCTGGCCGTCGACTACACCGTCGATCGGCTGCAGGGCCTCTGGGGGCCGCTCGCCGATCAGGCGCTCGCGCGCGACAATCCGGTTCCGGCGAAGCGCGCGCTCACCGGCACCGCGCATCCTGCCGCAGTGATGGCGCGCCTGTTTCTGCTTGGCGAGGCGCTCACCGACGACGAGCTGGATGCGGCGCTTCCGGCAACGGGCGCCCGCGGCCTCCGCGCGCGCGGCCTTCTCGACGCCGCGGGTCGCGCACGCGTCGAGGTGCGCCCCTACTCGGCGGTCGACCACACCGGAGTCGTGAACTGGTGGGTCGTGTCTGACCACGGCGAGATGGTGCGACGCGGGCCCCTCAGCCCCGACCACGTGCTCGGCGTGGGCGGCGCCTCGCTGACCCTCGCGGGGCTCGTGCCCACCAGCCCCGCCCGCCGGGTGCTCGATCTCGGCACGGGCAGCGGAGTGCAGGCGCTGCACGCCAGTCGCACTGCCGAGCGCCTAGTCGCCACCGACCTCAGCACGCGGGCCCTCGAGCTCGCGGCCCTGACCTTCGAGCTGAGCGGCGTCACCACGGTCGAACTGCGGCACGGCGACATGCTTGCCCCGGTCGCGGGCGAGCGCTTCGACCGCATCGTGTCGAACCCGCCATTCGTCATCACGCCGCGCGACGCGGGCGTCGACGTGCTCGAGTACCGCGACGGCGGGCGGGTCGGTGACGGCCTGCTGCGCGAGCTCATCACGGCTCTGCCCGAGCACCTCGAGCCGGGTGGCACCGCGCACCTGCTCGGCAATTGGGAGTACCCCGCCGGCGGCGACGGCCTCGACCGCGTGCGCGCGTGGGTCGACGCGGCCGGTCTCGACGCGTGGGTGATCGAGCGTGAGCGGCAAGACGTCGCCGAGTACGCCGAGACCTGGCTGCGCGACGGCGGCGTTCACCGCGCGAGCGACGAGTTTGAGCGGCTGGTGGGCCTCTGGCTCGACGACTTCGCCGCTCGCGGCGTGACTCACGTGGGCTTTGGTTACCTCACCCTGCGCCGCCCCGCCGACGCGGCCGCGCCCCGCATGGCGCGTTTCGAGCGCGTGCTCACCGCCGCGTCCGCCGGTGCCTCCGGCCTCGGCGACGCGATTGCTGCCGGCTTCGCCGCGCACGACGCGATTGCGGGGCTCGACGACGCCGCATTCGCTCGGATGCACGCGGCCGTCGCCGCCGACGTCACGGAGGAGCGCCACTTCTGGCCGGGGTCCGAGCATCCGAGCGTCATGCGTCTCGTGCAGGGCACGGGCCTGGGTCGCGTGGTGGAGCTCGACACGGGTCTCGGCGCGGTCGTCGGCGCCTCGGACGGCGAGCTGCCGATCGGCGTGATCGTCGACGCGGTGGCCGGCCTGCTGGAAGTCGATGCGGCAGCCCTCGCCGCCGAGGTGCTGCCGCGCCTGCGCGAACTCGCCGTGGTCGGCATGATCACGCTCGACCCCGGCGAGTTCGGCGACCCCGGCGCCTCATGAGCCCTAGGTATTCGTCGGTGTCGCCCGGCGCAGGATGCCGTACGCGGCAATCGACGAGAGCACCGTGATGACGAGACTCCACAGCAGACTTCCCATGACGCCCGCGCCGTGGAAGAAGTCGCGAACGGCGAACCACCCGTCGAACGTCGAGAGCAGGATCACGGCAACCACAACGACGATCGCCAGTCCGAGCCAGAACACGTACATCCCGGGCGCTCGCCACCGCACGTAGATGGCCGCTGTCGCGGCGCCGATCGAGGCGAACAGCACGAGGATCAGCAGGTGCGCGAGAAAGACTTGGTGCCAGGGCCACTCGGGCAGCGCCGCAAAGAAGCCGAGCCCAACGCCCCACCCGTTGTTCGCACGTTCAATCTCGGCGAGCGTGGCGAGCAGAAGGGCGTAGACGACCGAGAGCGCCGCGTACGTCGCACCCGCGCCGAGTAGGTAGTCGCGACGCGTCGCGCCGTAGCCGAGCGCGAGGGGGAAGCTTTGATTCACGCTCAACACGACCATGACGAGCGTGTACACCCAGAGGAAGCCCACTCCGCCATTGACGGTGAACTCCGCGCCTCCCCCGCTCGCCTGAGTGACCGCGGTCACGATGGCGAGATTTCCGAGGAAGATCACCGCGAGGATGATCAGCGGCCAGCCCAGCAGCGTCATGGGGTTGGCGAGCTGCAACAGCATGATCGAGCCAACACGGCGGCCGAGCGTGGTGGCCGCCTGCCGGTCACCAGTGCCTTCGGCTGAGGCCGTCGTGGGGGAGGGCGTGGCAGTCATCGGGTGACCTCCGTGGTCTCGGGGGCGGCGCCCGCCGCCGCGCTGTCGGGTGTGTTCGCATCGCCGCTCGTGCGGCGCACGATCAGTTCTTGCAGGGACACCGGTCCCACCTCGAGACCGGCGTCCCGGGCTGCCGCCCGGTCGGCGTCGGTGACCCCGTCGAGGGTCGCGCTCAGCAGGCCGCCGAGTCGGGCGCGGTGCACGACGGTGCGCCCGGCGACAAAGCGTTCAACGCTCTCGGCTGTCCCGGCGATGGTCGCCGCCGCGGCGGTCAGCGACTCCACGGGGGAGTCGATGGCGATGCGTCCGTCGTCGATGACGACGGCGTACTCAAGCAGGTGGGCGATCTCATCGATGAGGTGCGTGGAGATGATCACGGTACGCGGATGCTCGCTGTAGTCGGCAAGAAGGCGGTCGTAGAAGATCTGCCGTGCCACGGCATCCAGCCCGAGATATGGCTCGTCGAAGATCGTGAGCGGCGCGCGCGACGCGAGGCCGACGATGACGCCCACGGCGCTGCGCTGGCCGCGTGAGAGTTTCTTCACCAGCTGGCGGCGGTTCAGCCGGAAGGCGGTCACGAGCTCGTCGGCGAAATCGGCGTCCCACTGTGCGAAGAAGCGCGGGGCGCTCGCGAGCACGTGCTTGACCCGAAAATCGTCGGGGTACCGCTGGCTTTCGGAGATGAAGCAGGTGCGGCTGAGCACCCGGGCGTTTTCGACGGGCGGCTCGCCGAACAGTCGAATCTCGCCGCGCGTCGCGAACTCTTGGCCGGTGATGAGACGCATGAGCGTGGTCTTACCCGCGCCGTTACGGCCTAGTAGCCCGGTGATGGCGTGCTCGCGGATGCGGAAGGTGACGTCACCAACCGCGGTGAGCGATCGGTAGCGCTTGGTGAGGCCGGTGACCTCGACAGCGGTGGTCATGCGGTGGGGTCCTCTCGAATCATGGTGGCGAGCTCGTCGGGGGTGATGCCGAGCGCGCGGGCCTCGGCGACCAGTGGCCGAACGAACTCGTCGCGGAAGGTCGCGCGGCGGGCACTGAGCAACGCTTCCCGCGCCCCGTCGGAGACGAACATGCCGATGCCGCGGCGCTTGTAGAGCACGCCGGCGTCGACGAGCAGGCTCACGCCCTTGAGGGCGGTCGCCGGGTTGATGCGGTGAAACGCGGCGAACTCGTTGATCGACGGAACCTGACCACCTTCGGGCAGGCTGCCCTCGATGATCTGCTTCTCGATGCGCTCGGCCAGTTGGCGAAAGAGCGGGCGATCGTCGTCCACGCGCACCTCCTCGCGGTTCAGTGGTTAGCTACATGACTAACTAACCAGAGAACCGGATGCGCGTCAAGCGTCAGCTGCGCGGGCGTCGCCCCCAGCGCGGAATCGTCGCGGCGATCGCAGCGCAACTCAGTAGTACGCCCACCGAGCCAAAGCCTGCCCGCCACGGCGCGGCGCCCGGTGCGGCAGCGGCGCCGTCGAGGGCGTCGGTGAGCCCCGGCAGGGCAGCCGGCGCGAGCCACCCGACGACGAGCGCGGCGCCCAGGATGCACGCGAGCGCCACGATGCGGCGCGGCGAGGCGAGCCGGCGCACGAACGGACCCTCGACGCGCCCCGTGACCCAGATCACGGCGGCGGCGGCGAACCCCACGAGCGTCCAGATCGCGATGCCGACAACGGTCAGCACCGCGAGGCCACCCCACAGCGTGTAGACCTCTCCGGGCGAGAGCGCGCCTCCGGACGCCGCCCACGGCATCACCGCCGTCACGAGCAGGAGTCCGCTCAGTGTGAGCGCGGAGAGACCGAGCGCCGCCCCCAGCGCAGCCCGGCGGCGCGCGGTGGCGAGGGGCGACCCGGCGGCGAGCTGCTCGGGCGTGACGCCTGCCGGCTCGTCGGGAAAGATGAGGCGCTGACGCGGCTCGACCGGTGGCGACGTCGACGAGGCGAGACGCGCATCCGTCTGCCCAAACAGCTCGTCGACGACGCGGCCGTCGGCCACCCGCCGCACCCCGCGAATCACGCCGACGGCGTTGAGGGCTCCGCCCACGACGACGGCGACGAGGGCGAGCCACAGCAGGGGCGTGACCCCGAGGGCCCAGCCGCCGATCGCCAGGAACGGCGCCATCAGTAGCACGGCAACACCCCAGCGCACGAGGTCGGCGGTCAGACGCATGAGGGCTCCTTCGCGAGTGCGGGTCGGCGTGTGCGGCCACCCTAGCGGGCGCCGCTCGCGTACCGTCGCGGCGTGGAACGCTACGGAGACGACGTGCTGGCCGGCGACTGGCGGAGGGCGGGGCGTGTGGCCCCGCGCACGGTGCCCGCAACCGTCGGGCTCGTGGTCGAACTGCCCGACAGCGGCTTCGTCGGAGCCGTCGTCGGCGTCGAGGTCGGCAACGTGCACCTCGAGGATCGGCAGGGGCGGGTGCGCGCGTTCCCGCTCGGCCCCGGCTTCCTCGTCGAGGGCGCCCCCGTCGTCTTGAGCGGCGCCGCGCCCGTCGCGGCTCCCGCGGGGCGAGCGCGGTCGGCGAGCGGGTCGTTTCACGTCGCTGAGCAGCGCGCCCGCACGGCGCGCGCCAGTCGCATCTGGGTCGAGGGTCGCCACGACGCCGAGCTCGTCGAAAAAGTGTGGGGGCACGACCTGCGCGTCGAGGGTGTCGTCGTCGAGTACCTCGAGGGCGTCGACCACCTGGCCGAGAAGCTTGCCGCGTTCGGTCCGACCGCGACCGCGCGCGTCGGCGTACTCGTCGACCACCTCGTGACCGGCTCGAAAGAGGCCCGCATCGCGGCCGAGGCGACCGCCCGCGTGCCGCGGGGGAGTGTGCTCGTCGTCGGCCACCCCTTCATCGACATCTGGCAGGCGGTGAAGCCGTCGCGGCTCGGCATCGAGCGCTGGCCCGAAGTGCCGCGCCACCTCGAGTGGAAGAAGGGCGCGCTCGCGGCGCTCGGCATGCCGCACGATGATCAGACAGACGTGGCGACCGCCTGGCAGCGCATCCTGTCGCGGGTGCGCACCTTCCATGACCTCGAGCCGGCCCTGCTCGGACCGGTCGAGCAGCTCATCGACTTCGTGACCGAACCGACAGGATGACCGGCGCACGCGGCAGGGACGGCGCGCGGCCGAAAATGCGTGCGTTAACGACGAAAACCGCCCGGCGTCATTGACGGGCGGTTTTCGGTCAGCGTGTGATCAGTGATCGCACGCGTCAGGGATGCTCAGAGTGAGCGGGCGCTCCTTAGAGCGGGCGAATGTTCTCGGCCTGCAGACCCTTGGGGCCCTGCGCGACGTCGAATTCGACCTTCTGGTTCTCCTCGAGCGAGCGGTAGCCGCTCGACTGGATGGCGGAGAAGTGCGCGAACACGTCGGCGCTTCCGTCATCGGGGGTGATGAATCCGAAGCCCTTTTCGGCGTTGAACCACTTAACGGTGCCAGAAGTCATGATGAACTCCCTTTCCTTCTTGTTACACGGAGTTTCGACTGTCGAAACCACCAGTCGAACTACTCGTGAACCGTGAATTCCATGGGGAGTGCAACGACGTGCGATGAGGCAAGTCGCCCGGATCGGACGAGGCGAATCAACTTTCTCTGCCCCACACTACTGCCAAGTGGTGTTTCGCTGAACCCCGAGACGCTTTTGTTACCCCGGTATCCACTCATGCCACGCACAGCCCGCGGCGAGGATTCGCTCATACGGTTGCCCGACACCGCATTCTCGCGAAAGGCCGTCATGAGCTTCTTCGACCGCTTGTTCGGCGCGTCCCGCCCGACACCGGCATCCAGCCCCGCTCCCCGCAGCGATGACGCGCGCGCCGTTGAGCGGTACCGCTACCTCCTCCAGACGGCACCGCCGGAGGCAATCGAGCGCGTTCACGCCGAAGCCTTCGAGCGCCTCACCCCCGAGCAGCGACGCCTGCTGCTCGAGCAGCTGCGCGCCGATGCGCCAGAGGGCGAGGCCCCGGGCGACGACCGCCCCGAGACCCTTGCCCGCGCGGCCACGCGCGCCGAGATGCGCGAGCCGGGCTCCATGGAGCGCACGATGCAGGCACCCGGCTTCGGCCAGATGCTCGGCGCGTCGCTCCTCGGCACCGTCGCCGGCTACGTCGTCGGCTCGGCCCTGGTGTCGGCCTTCCTGCCCCCCGTCGATGGCGGCTCGTTCGCCGACGATCCCGCTGCGGGCGATCCGGGCGCCGATGCCGGCATGACCGACGCGGGCGGTGACGTCGGCGGCGACATGGGCGGCGACTTCGGCGGCTTTGGCGACTTCGGGTTCTGATCATGCGCATCCGCCCTGATAAGCCCGGCCCCGGGCAGGAATCCGTCTGGGACTACCCGCGCCCGCCGCGCGTCGAACCCGTCTCGGGGCGCGTCACGATTGAGCTGAATGGGCAGCGGATCGTCGACACGACGCGTGCCCTGCGCGTACTGGAGACGAGTCACCCGCCGACCGTGTACGTGCCGCGCGCCGACATCGTCGACGGGGCGCTGCGTGACGCCGACGGCACGTCGTTCTGCGAGTTCAAGGGTCGCGCCGGCTACCTCGACGTCGTCGCGGGCGACCGCGTCGCCGCGAAGGCCGCGTGGTACTACCCGAACCCCAGCCGCGGATACGAGCAGCTTGTCGACCACGTGGCGATCTATCCCGGCCGCATGGATGAGTGCACGCTCGACGGCGAGCTCGTCACGGCGCAAGAAGGCGACTTCTACGGCGGCTGGATCACCTCGCGCGTCGTCGGCCCCTTCAAGGGCGCGCCCGGCACCTGGGGCTGGTAGCCGCCCGCTTTCGGCTGGCCGAACAGCGGCGGCGTCGCCGCTTTGCCAGGATGTCGGCATGACGCCCGAACAGACGGCCCAACCGGCTCCCGCCGATGTGCGGCGCTGGCGGCGGTACCTCGCCGACGAGCGCGCGGAGGCTGCCGTCTACCGCGACCTCGCGTCGCGCCGCACCGGCGAGGAGCGCGAGATTCTGTTGGCGCTCGCCGAGGCCGAGCGGCGTCACGAGCAGCACTGGCTCGAGCTGCTGGGCGACCACGCGCGAACCGTGCCCGCGGTGTCGCTGCGCACGCGCATCCTCGGATTCTGTGCGCGGCGCTTCGGGTCGATCTTCTTCCTCGCGCTCGCCCAGCGCGCCGAGGGGCGTTCTCCCTACGACGACGACGTGCACGCGACCGACGCGATGGCGGCCGACGAGCGTGTGCACGCCGAAGTCGTGCGGGGTCTCGCGTCGCGCGGGCGGCAGCGCCTCGCCGGCACCTTCCGCGCGGCGGTGTTCGGCGCCAACGACGGACTCGTCTCGAACCTCGCCCTCGTGCTTGGCATCGGGGCGACCGGCGTGGCGCCCCAGATCGTGCTTTTCACGGGCCTCGCGGGCCTGCTCGCGGGCGCCCTGTCGATGGCGGCGGGCGAATACGTGTCGGTGCGCTCGCAACGCGAACTGCTCGACGCGTCGACCCCCGACCCCGCCTCGCACCGCGCCCTCCCCGCCCTCGATCTCGATGCCAACGAGCTCGCGCTCGTCTACCGAGCGCGCGGTCTCGATGCTGCGGCTGCCGACGAGCGGGCGCGCCGCGTGCTGGCGAGCGAGCGGCCCGATGAGGCGTCACGCGCCGCGACGCCAGCGGCCGACGACTACGAGGAGGTCGGCTCGGCCTGGCGGGCCGCCCTGTCGAGCTTCGCATTCTTCGCCTCGGGCGCCGCGATCCCTGTGCTGCCCTATGCGCTCGGCGCGACCGGCTTCCTCGCCGTCGCGATTGCCGCGATGCTGGTCGGCGTCGCGCTCATCGTCACGGGCGCGATCGTCGGCGTGCTCTCGGGGGCGTCGCCCGTTAGGCGTGCCCTGCGGCAGTTGGCCATCGGTTTCGGGGCGGCTGCGGCCACGTATCTGCTCGGCCTGGCGTTCGGCGCGACCGTTGTCTAAGACGCCCGCGGGGGCCGATTCTGTGCCCCGCGCATCCGTTCTCGTTACCGGTTTGTAACTTCTTGGATGCTGTTTGGTACGCTGGGCGTGTCGGTTCCGTTGCCGACGCGAGCGAGTGCCCCGGGTTACTACCCGCCCGGTGAGCGCCATGACCTCGTCGCCCGCCGCCAGATCGAGAGCGGCGGCCTCGTCGCGATGTCGCGTCTGCCCGTGTCCTTGGCGCTGATCGCCGCCCACCGGAAAGCCTCGTTACTTCATGCTGCACTCCTCATCCTTCGCGCCGCCGCGCACCCACGCGTCGCGCAAGCCCGCCACCGCCGTCTTGGCCTCCGCCCTCGCCGTCAGCTTCTGGGCCGGGCACCCGATGACCGCCGAGGCGGCTGAGGTCAGCGTCGAACGTGAGACGGTCGTGGCCCCGCCCGTGCAGAGCTACACGCCGCCGGCCGCGAGCATTGCGACGGCCGCCGTCAGCGCGGTACGCGAAGACCTCGTCGTGACCTGGAAATCACCCGTGCAGTGGCCGGTTGCCGAGAGTTCCCCCATTGGGGACGGCTTCGGCTACCGCGGCAACGTGTGCGCCGGATGCTCGACGAATCACCTCGGCGCCGACCTCTTCCCCGGTTACGGCGAGCCGGCCTTCGCCGTCGCCGACGGCGTCGTGCGTACGGTCGCCAACCACGGCAGCGGCTGGGGTCAGCACGTCATCCTCGAGCACGTCATCGATGGCCGCGCGATCACCACGGTGTACGCGCACCTCGTGCCCGGTGGTGTGTCGGTCGTGCCGGGGCAGACCGTTGAGGTGGGCCAGATCATCGCGCAGACGGGCAACAGTGGCACCTCGACCGCGCCCCACCTGCACTTCGAGGTGCTGGTCGGCGGCTCGCACGTCGACCCGCTGGCGTGGTTGCGGGCGAACATCCTGCCGCCGCCCGATTAAGGCCGAACGCCCGCGCGCGCGCCCGACGCGCGCTTTGCACAGCACGACGCGCTGATGAGCCGCCGTGACCAAACGTGTCGACGTACCGCTCCGAACATCCCCTGCATACACTGACCGCAGGCCACCCCAATGACGGCGGTGGCCCAAAGCAGGGGACTTGAATGTCGCTGTCCAACGCCATCCGCCAGATCGAACTCGCTACGCGCCCGATTCACCCCGAAACGCGGGCCGCTCTCGACAAGCGGTGGGCCGAACTACCTGAGCACGCTAAGACCCCCGAGCAGTTGCTCGGCCGCTGTGCGGTGGGCTGCGAAGGCACCCACGGCGTGTTCCCCAAGTGCAACCTGACCTGCTCGCCCTGCTACCACTCGGCCGACGCCAACAAGGTGCGCATCGATGGCGACCACACGGTCACCGAGGTGACGAAGCAGATGGGGTTGCTGCGCCAAATCCGCGGGCCGCGCGCCCACGCGCAGCTGATCGGCGGTGAGGTGAGCCTCCTGCCCGCCGCCGCGCACCGCGAGACGCTGAAGGCCATGCGCGCCGTCGGCCGCGAGCCCATGTCGATGACCCACGGCGACTTTGACTATGAGTACCTGCTCGACGTCGTGACCGACGACGACGGCACGCCCGCCTTCGACAAGGTGTCGTTCGCCGCCCACTTCGACTCGCTCATGCGGGGCCGCCGCGGCGCGGTGCGCCCGCGCAGCGAGGCCGAGCTGAACCCGTTCCGCGAGAAGTTTGCCGACATGTTCCTCGACCTGAAGAAGCAGACCGGCGTCAAGTCATACCTCGCGCACAACATGACGGTCACCCCGACGAACCTCGACGAGGTCGAGCAGGTCACCCGCGATGTGCTCGCCATGCGCTACGACATGATGTCGTTTCAGCCCGCGGCCTTCATCGGCGACGACCGGCGCTGGAAGGAAGACTTCCAAGAGGTCACGATCGACAAGGTGTGGGAGCGCATCGAGGCCGGCGCCGGCCAGAAGCTGCCTCACAAGGCCGTACAGTTCGGCGACCCGCGCTGCAATCGCCACACTGTCGGCGTCATGGTCGACGGCGTTTTCGGCACGGTGCTCGACGCTGACGAGCCCAAAGACATCGCGGCCCGCGACCGCTTCCTTGCCCACCACGGCGGCATGATCTTTGGTGACATTCCGCGTTGGGCGCTCACGATCAAGGTGATCCGCGCGATCCTGCGCCACCCCGGCGACCTGCCGCCGCTCGTGGGGCTGATGACGCGCATCCTGAAGCGGGCCGGGGGCCTGCGCCGCGTGCTGCGGGCCGCGCGCGCCGGCAAGGTCTCGTTCAAGACCTTCGTCGTGCACAACTTCATGGACGCCGAGCAGGTGAAGCCGGCCTGGGCCCTCATCAAGGAGGGCAAGGTCGCCGACGACCCAAAGATTCGCGAGACGCAAGAGCGGCTCGGCGCGTGCATGTATGCCATGTCGCACCCCGAGACGGGCGAGCTCGTGCCGGCGTGCACGCAGCACTCGGTGCTCGACCCGATCGAAAACATCGGGCTGCGCAAGCTCTTGCCGCTTGAGCCGAAGGGCGAGCGGCCCGCGGGCATCACGAACGGTCGCGCCGACGAGCTCGCCGACGCGAACGGATCGCGCTGGTAGTAGCGCTCACGGCGCGCGCGACGCTGGGCGCGTTCGCGCGCGCCGTCCGCAGCTCGCGGTGATCGCGCGGCCGCTTACGCGGCGAGCACCGCGCATCCGGCGAGCGGGATGCTGACGGTCACCTCCGTGCCCACCTCCGGCGCGCTGATGGCCGCGGTCTCGCACTCGAGTGCTGCGCCGTTCACGTCGACCACGACGTGGGCGCGGGGTCCGCGGAGCGCCGAGGCCGCGACGACCCCGCGCACTCCCGCCTCGCCGGGCAGGGGTTCGCCGAGCCGCAGCGCCTCCTGACGCACGACCAGCACGCCCACGCCGTCGGGCCACTGCTCGCCCTCGGGCGCGGCGATCGCGCCGAGCGCCGAGTAGTGCACGCCCTCGCTCACCGTGCCCTCGACCTCGTTGCGCCCGCCCATCAGGCGCGACACGGCGAGGCTCGCGGGCCGCGAGTACAGCCGCGGCACGCTGTCGTGCTGCAGCAGGCGGCCCGCCGTGAGCAGGGCGACCGTGTCGGCAACCACGGCCGCCTCGTCGCGGTCGTGCGTGACCATGACGACGGTGGGGTTCAGCTGCGCCCGAATCTGCGCGAGCAGCTCGTGCATGTCGGTGCGCAGCGCCGGGTCGAGAGCACTGAACGGCTCGTCGAGCAGCAGCACGCGGGGGCGGGCGGCGAGGGCGCGGGCTAGGGCGACGCGTTGCTCTTGGCCGCCCGAGAGGGCCGTGACGGCGCGTGAGCCGAAGCCGCCGAGCTGCACGAGGTCGAGAAACTGGGCGGCGTCGGCGCGCGCCTCGCGCCTCGGTTGGCCGGCGACGGTGCCGGCGAAGGCCACGTTGTCGAGCACGCTGAGGTGCGGGAAGAGCAGCGGCCGCTGAAACACCATGGCCATGCCGCGACGCTCGGGGGCAAGGCCCGCGACCTCGGTGCCGTCAACGAGGATGCGCCCGCTGCTGGGCACATCGAGCCCCGCGATCGAGCGCAGCACGGTCGACTTGCCCGATCCCGACGGGCCGAGAATGGCGAGGCACTCGCCGGCGGCAACCGTGAACGAGACGGCGTCGACGGCGGGGTGGGCGGCCCCGTCGAACGTCTTCGTGAGGGCATCGAGGGTCAGGGTGGCGCTCACGGCGAACCTTTCGGGGAGCGGCTGGCGGTCGGCCCGGCGAAGCGGGCGGTGGGGTAGCGGCGGCCGAAGCGGCCGAGGGCGAGCAAGAGCAGCAGCGGCGGCACGATGGCGGTGAGCGACAGCACGGCGACCACGGCATCGTTGCCCACCCCCGCGGCGTACGAGCCCACAAGCAGGGGCAGGGTGACGAGGGTGCCGCCGCCCACCAGCACGGTCACGACGTAGTCGCTCCACCCCACGAGGAAGGCGAGGAAGGCGGCGCGAGCGAGTCCCGGGGCGACGAGCGGCAGGTGCACGCGCCACAGCACGTGCGCGGGACTCGCACCGAGGGTGCGGGCCTCGTCTTCGTAAGCGAGGTCGTGCGCCGCGTAGGCGACGCGCATCGTGTAAACGGTGTACGGCAGGGCGGCGGCGACGAGCAGCAGCAGCACCGCGGCGGGGGCGGGCACCTGGGCCCGCAGCAGCACGATGGTGAGCCCCATGACCGCGACAAATGCCGGCAGGGCGAGGGGGGCCAGCAGAATCGCGCTCACCAGTCGCGCGGCGGGAACCCGGCCCATCGTGAGGGCGCGCGCCGCGAGCGCGCCGAGCGGCGTCGCGATCGCGGCGACCGCGAGCCCCAACAGGAACGATCGCCCGAACACGGGCAGGCCCCCCTGAGCGAGCGCGGTCGCGAGACCGTCGAGCCCCCACTCGGTCGGGAGGACCGCCGGAAACGACCAGCGGTTCGCCACCGACCACAGCAGCAGCGGCACAAGGGGCAGTGCAAACCACACGGCAAGAAGGCCGGCCAGGGTGACGCGCAGCGCCCGCCCGCTCGGCCGCGGCCGCATGAGCCCGCGGGTCGCGGTCGTGCGGTCGTCGGGGGTCACCCGCTGGCCGTAGGGAATCATCATCGCCACGGTGCTCTCACCTCCACAGCGGGGTGCGCTTGAGGGCCGCCATGCCGATCGCGACGACGATCAGCGCCACGGCGGTCGTGACAACCGCAACCGCGGCTGCCTCAGGACGGGAGGTCAGTGAGATCGACGTGAATAGCCGGAAGGCGAGCACGGGCAGCGGCTCGGGGTAGGGCCGCCCCAGCAGCCAGGCGACCTCGTATGAGCCGAAGGTATAGACGAAGATGATCACCGCGCTGACAATGACGGCGGGCCGGGCCAGCGGAATGACGACGTGGCGCAGCCGGCGTGCACGGGAGGCGCCCAGCAGCGCCGCGGTCTCGTCGTACTGCGCGACGCGCGTGGCGAGCACGCCAGCGACGACGAGGGCGACGAAGGCCGACTCTTTCCAGGTGTACTCGAGCACGACGGCAACCCACCAGGGCCCCCCGACGAGGTCGGGCCACTGCGCGGGTGTGAGGCCCAGCGCGCGGGGGATCAGCCCGGAGTCGGCGACGAGCAGCCCGATGGCTGCGGCTCCAATGAGGTGCGGCACGGGGATCGTCAGGGCGCTGAGCGCGGCGACGACGCGACCGCTGATGCGGCCCTGCGTGATGATGACGGCGGCGGTCAACCCGATGACGCACGACAGCACGGTCGATGCCGTCGCGATCGCGAGCGAGAGCCCGAGCCCCGTGAGGAGGTCGTCCGCATTCGCCGTGTACGCATCCAGGCTGAATTCGGCCTCACCGACGAGCGGCATCAGACCGACGCTTTGCACGAGCGCGACGCCGATGCCGCCGATCACGACGAATCCGGCGATGAGCACCGCCGGCGCGACAAAAAGCAGCGCCCGCAGGCGCCCCGATGCGGATGCCCGGGGTCGGGTCGGCAGCGCGCCGCCCGGCCCCGGGGTCTCCAGCATCAGATCGCGCCCGCTGTTACGGCGTCAGGACGAGCTCGCGCCACGCCTCGTCGATGGGCGTGACCCACGCCGACGACAGTTCGGGGTTGGCGTTCTCGCTCAGCACGTCGTAGCTCGGCACCACAGGCGACTCGGGCAGGGCGTCGAAGAGCGCCCGCTGATCAGCGTCGAGCAGATCGACATCGAGCACGGTGAACTGCCCCCACACGTCGGGCTCGGCCTTCGCGGCCTGCTGCTCGGGCGAGAGGGCGAGGTTCGCCACCACCATGGCGCCCGCCTTGTTACCCGAGGTGGAGGCGAGGCCGAGGAAGCTGGCGTTACCGACCGTGCCGTCCTCAAGCGTCAGCACTTTCGTTCCGGCCGGGTACGTGCCGTCGGCGACGAGTTGCGTGAGCGTTGCCGGGCCGTAGGTCATCGTGAAGTCGACCTCACCGTTCGCGTAGAGCTCGTTCAGTTCGTTCGAGTTCTGCGGGTAGGTGCTGCCCTCGCGCCACAGGAACGGCTCAATGCGCTGAAGTTCGTCGAACAGGGCCGGCGTGAACTCGGCGAACGCGTCCTCGCTGTAGCCGAGCGGCACCACGTCGGGGCCGCCGTTCACGGCGTAGAGCATCTCGCGCACGAACACCGAGCCCGTGAAGTCCGGCGGGGCGGGATAGGTGAAGCGGCCAGGGTTCGCCTCGGCCCAGGCGAGCAACTCGTCATAGCTCGTCGGCACGTCGGTGACGGTGTCGCTGTTGTAGACAAGCGTGAACTGCGCCTTGTGCCAGGGGGCCTCGCAGCCGTCGACGGGCGTGCCAAAGTCGTTCTCGAGCAGCGGGTCGGCGGGGTCGGTCAGCGCCATGTTCGGCAACAGGTCCGTCCAGCCGCACTCCCACGCGCCGGCCTCTTTACCGGTGCCGAAGTTGTTGCCGTTGACCCACACGAGGTCGACCTCGCCGCTCGTCTCGCCAGCCTGCACCTCGCTGAGAATGCGGTTGAGGGCATCCGGCGTGTCGGCGATCGGCACCTGCTCGAGCGTGACCCCGAGCTCGGCTGCGGCGGGTACCAGCACGTCGTTGACGTACGCGTTGCCCTGCTCGTCACCGCCATACATCCACAGCTTGACGGTCTGGCCCTGGGCGGCCGCGACGACCTCCTCCCAGCTGTCGTACTGCTGGTCGTCGCCAGCGGCGGGGGCCGAACAGGCGGCGAGACCGACGGTCAATCCGGCGGCGAGCACGACCGATAGGCGGCGTGCGATGCGGGGGGAGGGTTTCACGGGTCTCCTTCGACGTGGTTGGCGCTCATACAATGACGCACGCATGGATGAAAACGGCAAAGGTCCCCCCGAGGCGGGTCGGGTGTCGCTGTCGCGCCGCGGAGTTGCCGTGCGCGCGGGCATCTTCATCGTGTTCGTCGCGGTCGCCGTGGTGGTTGGGTTGCTCGTCGATCTTCCCGAGGTCGACGAGGTGCGGGCGACCGTTGACGACGCCGGGGTGATTGGCGCGCTCGGCTTCGCGCTCGTCTACGGGGCCATCACGCTCACCCCCGCGCCGAAGGCCGTGCTGTCGATCGCCGCCGGCGCCCTGTTCGGGTTTTGGCAGGCGATCCCGCTGGTCATCCTCGGCGCGATGCTGGGGGCGACGACCGCGTTCGTGTTAGGGCGGGCGCTCGGCCGCGACGCCGTCGAACAGTACGTCGGCGCCCGCATCGATCGGGTGGATGCGCTGCTCAGCGAACGAGGACTCCCCGCGGTCATCGCGGTGCGGCTCGTACCGATCATCCCGTTCACGGTCATCAATTACGCTTCGGGCCTCACCGGGCTGCGGCGGCGCGACTACCTGCTGGGTACCGCGATCGGCATGCTTCCCGGCATCGCCGCCTACGTGGCCATCGGTGCCTACGGCTTCGAGCTCGACGGGCGCGTCTGGATCGCACTCGGGGCTCTCGGCGTGCTCAGCCTCGCAGGCATCGTGGGCGCGTGGTGGATGAAGAAGCGCGGAACGGTCTGATGCTCGACCAGCCGGTGCGGCGCATCCTGAACGTTCCCCTCGCGGGCGCGGCGCGCATCCTCGACCGGCCGGGCATCACGCCCGACGGGCTCACGCTGACCGGGCTGGGGCTTGGGCTCGCGTCGGCGACGGCGGCCGCGCTGCAGTGGTGGGCCGTGGCGCTCGTGCTGTGGCTCGTGTCGCGCGTGATCGACGGGCTCGACGGCGCGCTCGCGCGACGCCGTCGGGCCGACGGCCGCGGGGCGCCGGGCGAGGCCGGCGGCTTTCTCGACATCACGGCTGACTTCGTGGCGTACGGCGCCGGTGTCGTGGGCGTCGCAATCGGCGCGAGTGCTGCGTTCGACGCGCCCTGGTGGCCGTTCCTGCTCGTGCTGTTCGCGTACTACGTCAACGGCGCGGCGTTCCTCGCGTTCTCGTCGATCGCCGAACGCACGGGCCGCACGATCGACGACGGGCGTTCGCTGTCGTTCCTCGGCCGCATCGCCGAGGGCACCGAGACCATCACGGTGCACGCCCTGTGGCTGATCGTGCCGTTCTGGGCCGCACCAATTGCCGTCGTGTGGGCCGCCATCGTCGCGGTCAGCGCCGTGCAGCGCATGGTGGTGGGCTACCGCGCGCTGCGCTGAGCGCCCCCGGCCGCGGTCAGCGCACGACGAGCGAGCGCAGGGCTCTCAGCACGCGGATCGCGGGGGCCAGGGGCGGGCGCTCGAGTCGCTCGCGCACGTGCGCGACCGCCGCGTTCCACAGCGCGTCTGAGTACGTCGGGTACGCGTGCGTCGCCGCCGCCAGCTGGCTCGTCGTCAAGCCGTGCGTCACGGCCAGCGATGCCTCACCGAGGGTCTCGCCGGCACGCGGGCCGACGATCGTCGCCCCGCGAACCCGGCCCCGCGCATCCACGACGATGCGGGCGAAGCCCGTCGTTCGTCCCTCCGCGATGGCGCGGTCGGTGTCATCGAGGGCGACCTCGTGCGTGCTCCAGCCACGCTCGGCGGCCTCCGAAAGCCCCGCGCCCACCGCACCGACCTCGGGGTCGGTGAAGGTGACCCGTGGCACCGCGCTGAGGTCGATGCCGCGGCGCAGGCCCAGCACGGCATTCGTCGCCGCCGCCGAGCCGCCGACTCCGGCGAGATGCGTGAACGCCGGAAGCCCCGCGACGTCACCGGCCGCCCGAATGCGGCGGTTGCTGGTGCGCAGGGCGCTGTCAATCGTGATGTAGCCGCGCTCGTCGACGCGCACGCCGGCCGCGTCCAGCTCGAGACCGGCCGTGCGGGGGCGGCGGCCCGTCGCGACGAGGACGCGATCGAACGGATGCTCCGCGCCGTCGTCGAGGACCAGCACGCCCGCGCCGCCCTCCGTCGCGTCGACGCGCGCCGCGGATGCGCCGAGCACGACGTCGACGCCGTCATCCCGCAGCGCCTCGGTCACGATGGTCGAGGCGTCGGTGTCCTCCTTGGGCAGCAGGCGTGCGCCGCGGTGCACCAACGTGACCCGGCTGCCGAGGCGCGAGAACGCCTGCGCGAGCTCGCAGCCGATCGCGCCGCCGCCGAGCACGAGCAGCCGCTCGGGCAGCGCGCGGAGCCCCCACACGGTGTCACTGGTGAGCGGGTCGACGTCGGCGAGGCCGGGCAGTTCGGGCACGGCGGGGGCCGATCCGGTGGCGATGACGGCCTGCGCGAAGCGAACGGGAGCGCCCCCAATCGTCGCGGTCGTGGGGGAGGTGAAGCGCACCTCACCCCGCACGACTCGGGCGCCCGTCGCCTCGACCGAGTCGACCGAGTCGGCGGGCTCAATCGTGCGGATCGCCGCGTGAACGTGATCCATGACCGCGCCAAAGTCGACGGCGGGGGGTGTCGAGGTGACGCCTAGGGCCCCATCGTGACGGTGCGCGACCGCGGCGTGGGCGGCAGCGATCAACGACTTCGAGGGCACGCACCCCACCCAGAGGCAGTCGCCCCCCAGGCGCTCGCGCTCGGCCAGCACGACGCTCGCCCCGAAGCGGGCCGCGGTCTTGGCGGCGACGAGGCCGGCCGTCCCCCCGCCGATGACGAGCAGATCGACACGGGCGGGCGGATCGGTGCGGGTCGGAGTCGCGCTCATGGGCTGAGGCTAGCGGCCCGGCTGGCTTGTTAGCCTGTGGCGGGGCCTCCCGCTTCGCCCCGTCACGACGCGAAAGAGGACCCGCCGGTGTCGACGCCCCCGAACCTGCCCGATGGTGTGACGCTGCGTACGCTGGTGGCCGCCGATGCGGCAGCGCTTGCGCCGCTGAACGACGCGGCAGCGCCCGCGGTACCCGTGACGCCTCCCGATGACATTGCCCGACTCATCGAGATTGCGGCCCTGCCCGTGGGGTTGGAGCGCGGCGGCGTCCTCGTCGGCTTCGTCATCGCCCTCGCGCCCGGCGCCGACTACGCGAGCGAGAACTACGCGTTCTTCTCGGCGCGCGAGACGCCGAGCCTGTACGTCGATCGCATCGTGATCGCCGAGTCGGAGCGCGGCAACCGCCTCGGCCAGGCACTGTATGCCGCGGTGTTCGCCGAGGCCGAGCGCCTCGGGCTTCCCGAGGTGACGTGCGAGGTCAACCTCGACCCGCCGAACCCCGGGTCCCTCGCCTTTCACGAGCGGCTCGGCTTCGAACGCCTCGGCTCGCAGGCGACGAAGGGCGGCAGCGTCACCGTGGCACTCCTCGCCGCGCCCGCATCGCGATGAGCGAGCCGCGTCCCGACGGCGATCCGACCACCGCGGGTCGCCCCCGCGTCTCGATCGTCATCCCGGCATACAACGAAGAGTCGACGATCGAGCCGTGCGTGCAGGCCGCGATCGCGCAGACGGTACCGGCGCACGAGATCATCGTCGTCGACAACCGCTCGACCGATCGCACCGCTGAGATCGTCGCCGAGCTGCAGGCACAGCATCCTGATGCGCCCATCATCTACCTGCCGCAGTTTGACGAGCAAGGCCTCGTGCCCACCCGCAACGTCGGCCTCGACGCCGCCACCGGCGAGGTGCTCGGCCGCATCGACGCCGACAGCGTGCTCGAACCCAACTGGGTCGAAGAGGTCCAAAAAGCGTTCCTCGACCCCGACGTCGCCGCGGCGACCGGCCCGGTGCTCTACTACGACATGCCGCTGCGCCGCTTCGGGCTGAAGGCCGACGACACCCTGCGCCGCGCCATTCTGCGCCTGGCGCGTGAATACCACTTCGTCTTCGGCAGCAACATGGCGATTCGCGCCACCGCGTGGCGGCGCATTCGCGACGAGGTGTGCCGCGACGAGGCCGATCTCTTTCACGAAGACATCGACATCTCGGTGCACCTCTACGACGCCGGGCTCATCGCCCGATATGTGCCGAGCATGGTCGCGGGCATGTCGGCGAGGCGCATCGACGACAGCCCCCGCGACTACTACAGCTACGTCGGCCGCTTCGACCGCACCTACACGCACCACGGCGTGCGCAACCGTCGACTGCGCGCGCCCGCCTGGGTCTTTCTCGCGGTGTACCCCATCGCGAAGGGCGTGCGCTGGGGGCAGGGCGAGTGGGATGCACGCCGCCCGCCCGCGCTCGGCCCCCGTCGCTGACGGGGCCGGCGACCGCGCGGCTCCGCGGTCAGCGCGTGTTCGCGTCGCCGCGTTTGGGTAGCCACTCGGCGGCCAGTACCGCCGCCTGCGTACGACGCTGCATGCCGAGCTTCGCCAGGATTCCGCTCACGTAGTTCTTTACCGTCTTCTCGGCGAGGAACAGCCGCGCCCCGATCTCACGGTTCGACAGCCCCTCGGCGATGAGGGTCAAAATCTCGGTTTCCCGCGGCGTGAGCCCGTCGAGCGGGGTGGTGGCGCTCGCCGCCTCGCGCACCCGCGCGGTCACTCGCTCGACCACGGCGGGGTCGAGCAGCGACTGGCCGGCGGCGACGGCCCGAATGCCGGCGACGAGGTTCGTGGCCCGCACCTCTTTCAGCAGGTACCCGTCGGCGCCCGCGAGCACCGCGGCGAAGACGGCTTCGTCGTCATCGTACGAGGTGAGAATCAGGCAGCCGACGCTGGGGTCGGCCGACTTCACGTCGCGGCAGACGTCGATGCCACTGCCGTCGGGCAGGCGGCCGTCAAGCACGGCAACGGTCGCGCCGCTCGCCAGGATCGCCTCGGCAGCGCCCTCGGCGCGCCCCGCGTCGCCGACCACCTCGACGCCGTCTTCGGCGGCGAGCAGGTCGGCGAGGCCCCGGCGCACAATCTCGTGGTCGTCGAGCAGGAAGACCCGTATCAGCGTCGTCATGAGGTTCCCCACGGTACGCGCCAGTCGAGCACGGTTCCGCCGCCGTCCGCATCCCGCACCGTGAACGTGCCGCCGCGCTCGGCGGCGCGCGCACGCAGGTTATCGAGGCCCGATCGGCGGCTCGTGTCGCCGAGCCCCCGCCCGTCGTCGGCGACGCGGATGCTCACCTCGGCCCCGCGCACCGCGATCGCGATATCGACGCGGCGGGCGTCGGCGTGCCGCACGGTGTTGGCGAGCGCCTCGCGCACGACCGCGACGACATCGTCGCCCAGCTCGGAATCGACCAGCGTGTCAACGGGGCCCGCGAACTCCAGCCCCGAGTCGAGCGACTCGTCGCCGAGTAGTTCGCGCACCAGCGTGGTGATGCGCGCGCGCAGGCTGTAGCTCTCAGCCGAGGGGGGAGCCGAGAGGCGGTAAATCGCCTGTCGGATCTGCCGAATGGTCGAATCGATCGCGTCGACCTGCGAGGCGATCTTCGCGCCGGTCGGGGTTGTGGGGTCGCCTACGACGCTCTGCAGGCCGAGCCCGATGGCGAACAGGCTCTGGATAACGTGGTCGTGCAGGTCGCGGGCGATGCGGTCGCGCTCGTCCGTGAGGGCGATGCGCTGCTCGTCGGCTCGGGCTTTGGCGAGTTCTCGCGCGATGGTCACGCTGTCGGCGAATCGGGTCAGGAACTCGTCTTCCGACTCGTCGCTGCGCGCCTCGTGCGGGCCGACGACAAGGCGATCGGTGCTGCGGTCGTACAGCAGAGCCCCGGCGTCGGCGCCGCTGAGCGCTCGGCCGGCCTCCACAATGCCGTCACCGTCGTCGGGCGAGAGCTCGCCCGCGAGCAACCGCCGCGAGACCTCTTCGGCCGCTTCGAGCCAGACGCGGGACCGCTCCGATCGGGCGTATCTGCGCGAGTTCGCGATCGCGGTGCCGGCCATCGCCGCGAGGCTCGCGATGACGCTCTGGTCGAGGTCGTCGAAGGGCCCAGCCTCACGCTCGGTGAGGTACAGGTTGCCGAAGGCGGCACCGTCGACGTGAATCGGAACGCCGAGAAACGAGTCCATCGGCGGGTGGTGCGCCGGGAACCCGACCGAGCGCGCGTCGGCCGACAGACGCGGCAGGCGGATGGGGGCGTCGTCAGAGATGACCGCCCCGAGAATGCCGCGTCCCGAGGGGGGTGCACCGAGCATCCTCACCGTCTCGTCGTCGAAGCCCGCGTGCAGAAAGCGCTCAAGCCGACCGTCGGGGCCGATCACGCCGAGCGCGCCGTAGCGCGCCCGCGTGAGCTGCCGAGCGGCCTCGACGATGCGCTGCAGGGCGATTTCGAGGTCGAGGTCGCGGGTGACGGCCTGCACCGCAGAGATCAGCAGGCTGACGCGGTGCCGGCCCTCGTCGGCGCCGTCGGCATCGTCGAGCACGCGCTGCACGAGCGACTCGATCTCTGCGCTCGCCTTCACAGTGCCCGGCATTCCGCGAGTCTACTGACGGGCGTTCGTCCGCGGCAGGCGTACACTGGTTGGTGTACACGGGAGCCCCGCAGGGGGCTGAGAGGAAGCCACCGGGCTTCGACCGTCGAACCTGATCCGGGTCATGCCGGCGCAGGGAGGACATCTCGCACCCGTGCCGTTACGAGAACGGCGCGCGCGTGACGCGCGTGCCCCCACCGAAAGGCACGAAAAATGACCGCTTCATCTGTTTCATCGAGTGCAACTGACGCGCAGCGTCGCCGGCCGGGGCGCCTTCGTTGGCGCGTGGTCGACATCGTCGTGGCGAGCGTTGTCGGCGTGGCCGTGGGCCTCGTCTTCTTCGCCTGGAACCTCACGTCGAGCCCTGTTCGCGACCTTCTTGAGGTGCTGCTGCCCGGCGTTCAGGGCAGCGTGCACGGCGTATGGCTGATCGGCGGCGTCATCACGGCGCTGATCGTGCGCAAGCCGGGTGCCGCCATCTACGGCGAGATGGTCGCCGCGACCGTGTCGGCGCTGTTCGGCAACGAGTGGGGGCCGCTCACGCTGCTGTCGGGCGCCATTCAGGGTCTCGGCGCTGAGCTCATCTTCGCGCTGTTCTTGTACGCTTCGTGGGGCGTGGGCGCGGCGATGGCGGCCGGTGCCGGCGCGGGCGTCGCCATGGTTGTTCTCGACCTGACGCTCTGGTACGCCGGGGCGGGCGCGCTGTTCGCCACGGTCTATGCGATCTCGGGCATCGCCTCCGGCGCGATCATTGCCGGGCTCTTCTCGTGGCTCGCGGTGCGAGCTCTCGCGAAGACCGGGGCCCTCGATCGCTTCGCGGCGGGTCGTGAACGCGGCGACGGCGCGTACGACGACGAGCCAGAGTCGGCCAACGCCCCCGACGGCGCAGCCGCGCGGTGACCGACGCCCGCGACGCGGGCCGCACCACGCTCACCACCGGCGGGGCGGCGGCCCTCGCGGCGCACAGCATTAGCTGGCGCCCGCGGGGCCGCCGCGCCCCCGTGCTCGCCGACATCGACATCGCGATCACGCCCGGCGAGCGCGTGCTCGTGCTCGGCGCATCGGGCAGCGGCAAGTCGACCCTGCTGCAGGGCTTCGCGGGCCTGCTCGGCGATGAGGACGACGGCGAGCTTGTCGGCCGTTTCGTCGTCGACGATCGCGATGCACCGGATGCCCGGGGTCGCGTCGCTCTGCTGCTGCAAGACCCCGAGGCGGGTCTCGTTCTCGAGCGCGCCGGCGACGACCTCGCCTTCGGCCCCGAAAACCTCGGCGTGCCGGTCGCGGACATCGAGCAGCGCCTTGACGGCGCGCTCGGCCGCGTGGGGCTCGCCATCGCTCCCGAGCACGCGACCACGCAGTTGTCGGGCGGGCAGCAGCAGCGGCTCGCCCTTGCCGGCGTGCTCGCCCTCGAACCGGGCGCCCTGCTGCTCGACGAGCCCACCGCGCAGCTCGACCCCGCGGGCGTGGGCGACATCGTGACCGCGGTCATCGCGGCGGTCGAGCGGCGGCAGCTCACGCTCGTCGTGATCGAGCACCGGGTCGACGTCTGGTTGCCGCACATCGAGCGCGTGATCGTGCTCGATCGCGGGCGAGTCATCGCCGACGGTCCCGCGCACGGCGTGCTCGCTCAGGAGGGCGCGGCGCTGGCGGCGCGCGGCGTGTGGGTGCCCGGGTTTCCGCCGGCGTGGCCGGCGCCGCGCGCGGCAGACGGCGGTCACGGCGAGCCGCGGCGCGCATCCGCCCCCCTGCTGAGCGCTCGCGGCGTGGCGGCGGCGCCCGCCGGCGCCGAGCCGGTCGTGCGCGACATCGACCTCGAGCTGCACGCCGGCGACGTCGTCGCGCTCACCGGGCCCAACGGCGTGGGCAAATCGACCCTCGCCCTGACGCTGGCGGGCCTCGTGCCCCGCGTCGACGGCGAGCTGCGCCTGGCCGACGGCGCCGACCCGGCGGCGCTCAGCTCGCTCGAGCTGTCGCGCCGCATCGGCGTGGTGTTTCAGAACCCCGAGCACCAGTTCGTGGCCGCCACCGTGCGCGACGAGCTCGCCCACGGCGCCGCCGACGGCGTGCCCGACGCGCTCTTGGAGCGCCTCGGGCTTACCCGCCGCGGCGGCACCAGCCCGTACCGGCTGAGCGGCGGCGAAAAGCGGCGCCTCTCGGTCGCAACAGCGCTGGCCGCCGCGCCCGAGGTGCTGATTCTCGACGAGCCGAGCTTCGGCCAAGACCGCACCACCTGGGGCGAACTTGCTGCGCTCATCGCCGAGCACCGCGACCGCGGGGGAGCGGCGATCATCGTCACCCACGACCGAGAGCTGATTCGCGCGCTCGGAGCGCGCGAGGTGGCCCTCACGACCGCCCCGTCGGCAGCGCCCGCCGCGCCGACGCCGACGGCGCTGCACCACCCTCCCGCCGCCGTTGCTGCCGCTGCCGTGCCGTCGCCGCGGCCCCACGCACCCGCTGCCCGCCGCACCCCGCTGCTCGACCGACTCAACCCGGTCGCGGCCCTCGCGGCTGGCCTCCTCCCTGCACTGATCCTCGTCGCGACGATCGACATCGTCTCGGCCGCGGTTGCCCTCGCCCTGCAGCTCGCGCTGCTTCCCGCCCTCGGAGTCGATGCCCGCACCCTGATTCGCCGCACCGCCCCCGTCTGGATCGCCGCCCCGCTGTCAGGCCTCACGATCCTGCTCTACGGGCAGGAGAGCGGTCGCGTCTATGCCGAGTGGCTGTTTGTGCGCATCAGTGACGGGTCAATCGAGCTCGCCATCGCCACGGTGCTGCGGGTGCTCGCGATCGGCATTCCCGCCGTGGCGCTCTTCGCCCGGGTCGACGTCACACGCTTCGGCGACGCGCTCGCGCAGACGCTGCGCCTGCCCGCGCGCTTCGTGCTCGGCGCCGTGGCGGCGCTGCGCATGGTGACGCTGTTGGGCCACGACATGCGGATGCTCGAACGGGCCAGGCGCGCCCGCGGGCTCGGCGACGGCTCGCGCCTCCGGCGCCTGCCGCGGCTCGCGCTCGCACTCTTTGTGCTCGCGATTCGCCGCGGCTCGTCGCTCGCCATCGCGATGGAGGCCCGCGGGTTCGGCGCGCCGGTGCGGCGCACCTGGACGCGCCCCGCGCACTGGCGCGGCATCGACACGGCCGTCGTGGTGGTCGCCATCGCGGTGGCGGTGGTGGCGACGATCGCGGCCGTCCTCACCGGCCAGTGGAACAGCATCCTCGCCCTCCGGTGGTCCGGTGCCTAAACGACCCGCGCCCGTCTTCCTCGTCGACGGTCGCTCGGGGGCCGGCAAGACGACGCTCGCCCGCGAGCTGGCCACCCGCGAGGGCGCGACGCTCGTCAGCCTCGACGACATCTACCCCGGGTGGGATGGGCTCGAGGCCGCCGAGCAGCACGTGCTCGTGCACCTGCTGCGGCCGCGCGCCGCCGGACGCGCCGCCGGTTACCGCCGCTGGAACTGGACCACCGCATCCGCGGGGGAGTGGGTCACGGTCGACGCGACCCTCCCGCTCGTGATCGAAGGATGCGGTGCCATCGGCCCCGAGGCCCGTCACCTCGCCGATCGCGCCCTCTGGGTCGAGCTCGACGACGCCGAGCGGCGCCGCCGCGCGATCGATCGCGACGGCGACAGCTTCGCCCGCGAGTGGGAGCGCTGGGCGCGTCAGGAGGAGTGGCACGCGCGCCTGCACCGGCCGCGCGCACTCGCCGACGAGATTCTCAGCGGTTCCAGCGGTCGAACACGGTGAACGGGTCGGCGAAACGCCACCCGATTCCCGGCTCGCTGATCGACTGGGCGGCCTCGAGGATCACCGTGATGGGGCCATCGCCGGTGTCGACCACCATGCGCCCGACGGTGGTGCCCCGCAGCACGGTGCGGCGGTCGTCGATCTCGAACGCGACGGCGAGGTCGCTACCGGTGAGGCTGGTCGTCGTGACCGCCTCCGTGGCGACGATCGTCGCGCTCTGACCCCAGTCGGCGCGGTATTCGGCGACGACGGTTCCCTCGCTCACGATCGTCGTCTCGGCGAGGTTCTCGCTCAGCGAGGTGACGACGGCCCGCAGCGCCTCCTCGGCGGCGGGGTAGCTCGGCTGCCCGTATAGGGCGATTGTGGCCGTCGTGCCGGCGACCTCGATCGAGGTCAAAATGCAGACGCCCGCCTCGTCGGTGTAGGTGTTGACGTAGCCGTTCACGCCGATTTCGGGCACGAACTGCGTCGTGTCACTGAAGCTGGCGCCGGTCGACACCGTCGACGGGCGCGTGGCGTAGATGTCGGCGATGACGGGCTGCTGGGCGGTCAGTTGCGCGAGCTGGGCGAGGTCGGCGGCGGTCGACGTCGTGGCGGGGTCGAGGCCCCCCACGTCGGCGATGATCGTCGACGGCATACCGTTCTCGTCAAGCCAGGCGGTGGCCGCCGCGCGGTAGCTCTCGAGGTCGCCGAACACGTCGATCGCGAGGAACTCGGCGAGGTTATTGCCCGAGCCGAGCAGCGTCGCGATCAGCAGGTCGCGGCGGGTCCACGGCTCGCCGACGAAGACGGGCACGCTGCGTACCCCCGCCTCGGCGATCTCCCGCGTGCGCGTCACCTCAGCTGCGGTCATGGTGAGCGCGGGGCCGGTGCGTCCGAGTTCGAGCGGCTCTCGGTCGAGCACGACGTGCGCCAAGATCAGCCGTGCCGTGCCGCCGATGGGCCGCGCCGCCTCGTCGCCCGCCACAACGGGGCTTCCGGTCGGCAGTACGACCGCCGAGGCGCCGACCTCCGGCAGCGGAAGCACCGCCGCCGCGTTCGCCCCGCCGTCGACCTCGCGCTCGACAACCTCGAGCGTCGGAATCGGGCTCAACAGCGCGGCTGCTGCGTAGACGGCCCCGCCTGCGACGGCGAGCGCGGTCAGCGCGCTGATGGTGCGTGCAATGCGTCGTCCAGCCCCCATGCCAGCGAGGCTAGTTCATCCCCATCCGAGGCGATGGAGCTCCTCGTCATCGATTCCATAAAAATGCGCGATCTCGTGTACCAGCGTGATGTGGATTTGCTCGCGCAACTCGTCGAGCTCGCCACCCGCGTGTGCGATGAGCGGCTCGCGGTACAGGATGATGCGGTCGGGTAACTCACCGAATCCGTACTGCCCGCGGTCGGTCAACGCCACCCCCTCGTACAGGCCGAGGAGGTCGAGCGATCCGTCCTCCGGCCGCGCCTCGGTCACGAAGATGACGTTGTCGAGGCCCTCCACCATTTCATCGGGCAGCGCGTCGAGCTCGTCAACGACGAGACGCTCGAACTCCTCCTCGGTCAGCGACAAAGCCGCACCGCTCTCGGTGCGTTCGTCGTCCGATTCGGGCGGATGCGCATCCGGGTCATCGGGGAGCATCAAGCACCCGAACCAGGTCGTCCTGCATCCACGCCAGCCACGCATACAACTCGGCGGCGCCCTCGGGCCCACCCTGGCCCTCGTCGCCGTCGACGACGATGCCGAGCCGCTCGGCGAGGATCAGGCGCAGATCGCCGATCGCGCGCATCCAGTCGATCGCCCCGCCCTCGGTGAGCGTGACCGCCGTCGGCGTCGTGGAGTCCGCGACGGCCCGAAGCGGCTCGGTGAACGCGGCCGCGAAACCGGCCTTTCGCTCGATCAGCCCTCGTCGGCTCAGCTCGCGCCACTCGGCGGCCGCCTCCTCATCGTCGCGGTACGCGTCAGGCAGCACGCGGGTGAGCGCCTGCTCGGCGAGAGGGTCGCCGGCGAGCCCGTCGGCGTACAGCTGCGACAGCTGCTCTCCGAGCGAGATGAGGATGCGCGCTTCGGCCGGTTCGAGAATCGCCCGGTACCGCTCGCCCTCGGCGACGAAACCCCTCATCGTTCGACCTTTTCGACGGTGGCCCAGAGGCCGTACTCGTGCATCGCCTCGACGTGGCGTTCCATCTGCTCGCGGTTGCCCTCGGCGAGCACGGCGCGGCCGTCGGTGTGCACCTGCATCATGAGGCGCTCGGCGGTCGGCTGGTCGAAACCGAAGTGTCGGCGAAAGACCCACGAGACGTAGCTCATGAGGTTGACCGGGTCGTTCCAGACGACGGTGCGCCACGGCACTTCGGCCGCGTGCAGCGGAAGCTCGACGCGCGAGGCGTCGAGGGTCGGAGCGGTGGTCATGCTTCCATTGTTCCTCACGCGTGTGCGGCGCCTCCGGAGAGAAGTAAAGGCCCCGCGGAACCCGCGGGGCCTTCATCTTGGGGTGAGTAACGGGGCTTGAACCCGCGACCTCCTGGACCACAACCAGGCGCTCTACCGACTGAGCTATACCCACCGTGTGCCGCACCAGGTGCGACCGGTCAATGGTAGTACAGGCTAGTGCTCGCTGCGCACCACGGGCAGTCGCTCGGCCCAGGCCTCGACGACGGTGGCCGCGGTGGCCTGCGCCTCGTCAGAGCTGGGGCCCGGGTCGGCGACGAATGCGGCCTGCCGGTAGTAGGCGAGTTCGCGAATCGACTCGAGGATGTCGGCAAGCGCGCGGTGCCCGCCGTGCTTCGCCGGAGCGTTGAAGTACACCCGGGGAAACCATCGGCGCGACAGCTCTTTGATCGACGACACGTCGACGGATCGGTAGTGCAGGTGGGCGTCGACCGACGGCATGAATCGCTGCAGGAAGGCCCGATCGGTGCCGATCGTGTTGCCCGCGAGCGGGGCGCTGCCCGCCGTCGGCACGTGCTCGACGATGTAGTCGAGCACCGCCTTTTCGGCGTCGGCGAGCTCAGCGCCCAGCGCCAGCTCGTCGAGCAGCCCGGAGGTCTCGTGCATCTCGCGCACGAAGTCGCCCATATTGGCCAGCGCGGTGGGGCTTGGCGCGATGACGATCGAAAAGCCGGGGTGCACGGGCTCAAGCTCGTAGTCGGTGATTACCACCGCGACTTCGACGAGTTCATCGACAGACAGGTCGAGCCCCGTCATCTCGCAATCGATCCAGACGAGACGGTCGTTGGCTGCACTCACCCGGGCAGTCTACTGGCGGCCTCCGACACGGGTGGGAGCAGCCCGTCGCGGTACGGCACGCCGAGCGCCTCGATGACGCGCCGGGCGAGCATCCTGTGCCCCGCCGCGTCGAGGGTGACGCGCTCGACCGCACCGAGCGGGCGGGCGCGGACATCCGGAATGCTCCACGCGTCGACGACGGTGGCGCCGCGGGCGCGGGCGATCCACCACAGCTCGGAGGTGAACTCGGCGCTGCCTTCGAGGCGGCGCCGGGGAACGAGGGCCGACGACGTGGCCAGGGTCGAGATGAGCACCACGTCGCTTCCGGCGCCGCGCAACTCGGCAACCGAGGCGTCGACGCGGTCGGCGAGGGTCTCGGGCGACGAGCGGCCGGCCAACAGTTCGTGAGTGCCCGCCATGATGAAGACGAGGTCGGCCTGGTCGGCCAGTGCGAGGGGAACCTGCCGCTCGACGACATCGGCGACACGCGCGCCCTCTCGGGCGAACGAGCGCACGCAGGCGCTGCGTCGATTTTCCGCAGAATGAGCTCCGGATGCGCGGCTCGGCGAGACAGCGTCCAGTGCGTCCGCGACGCGATCGACCCACGTCAACTGCTCGTCGCGCGGCGGCAGCGCCGCGTCGTCGCGCCGCATGACGCTGGCGGAGTCGCCGAGAGCGCGCACGCGCATCCACACCTTCACGCGGCCAGTGTGGAGGGCGTGGGCGAGCGCTTGGTGCGTTTTTCGCAGCTTCTGGGGTTCCGTCACGCACTATTCACCCGGCGTTCGCGAAACGGGCCGCCCTACGATGAGGGGGTGCGACTCGAGCTCTACACCTCCGCCTTCTGTGACCCGTGCCATCGCGCCCGCGAGGTGGTCGCCGAAGCGCAGCGGCTCGTGCCCGCCCTCGAGGTCGACGAACGCGATGTGGCGGCGCACCAGCAGCGCGCGGCCGAGCTCGGCATCCGCTCCACCCCGACCACGGTGATCTATGACGCCGACGGCGGCGAGTACCTGCGAGCCGAGGGGGTGCCGACGCTACCGCGCCTGCTGACCGCCCTCGCGGGCGTCGCCGACTGACGCCGACGCGGGCTTCTTGCCCGCTTGCTCGACAAACCACGACGCGAATGTCGCGGTGACAGACCCCACCAGGGCGATACCGGCGACCATCATGCCGGTGGCGATCGTCCGGCCGAGGCCCGTCACCGGGTACAGGTCTCCATAACCGACGGTTGTGATGGTCACGAGCGCCCACCACACCGCATCGGGGAAAGACGTGATGAGTGCTCCCGGCGCATTCTGCTCGGCGTCGAGCACCCCGAGCGCTCCGATCACCACGATGATCACCGCAGACACAGAGACATAGATCGCCACGCGCCCGCGGAAGGCCGCGCCGGTCGCCGCGCGCAGCACCCGCAACACCGTGATGAGCCGCAGCAGATACAGCGAGCGGAAGAACGGCAGCAAGACCATCAGCAGGAGCGGAATGTTGCGCACGAACCACCGCCCCCGCGGGCGTGCCAGGAGCAACCGCATCACGTAGTCGACGGCGAACACCGCCCACAACACGAGCAGGGCGACATCGATGGCGATGAGCGTCGCGCCCGTCGGCTCAGCGATGACGAGGAAGGCGTAGACGCCGAGAAAGACGAGAGCGGCGGCCGCGATGGGCCATTCAGCGAGGCGAGACCAGCGTTCGTAGGTCATACGCGCCGCGGTACGGAAGCGTCGCGCACCCCGGGGCGGGGCGCGCCGCTCCGGTAGCCTTGAGACCCGAACGACTAGCCCTCGTAGCTCAGCGGATAGAGCAGGAGCCTTCTAATCTCTTGGTCGCAGGTTCGATTCCTGCCGAGGGCGCGACAGCGAATCTCGTACGGCCCCTAACGACACTCGCTAGACTCCATCGCAACCACCCGGGGCCGCGACTGACCCGTCGACCGCGCCCCGTTCATCCACACGAAGGAGTGCGGTGTGTCGTCACGCAAACGCGCCATGTCTCTGGCCGAACTCGCCCCCCAGGTCATCACTGGCATCGACGATCTGAAGGCGACATACGGCGACTGGCAGTCGCACGAGGCGACGCACGTCGACCCGCAGCAGGTTGAGTCGGTGCTCGGTGAGCTGATCGAGCGGCTCGACGCCGACTTTCCGTACTTTCACCCGCAGTATGCGGGCCAGATGCTGAAGCCTCCGCACCCGGTCGCGATGGCCGCCTACCTCGCGACGATGCAGATCAATCCGAACAACCACTCGATTGACGCGAGCCGCGCGACGACGCAGATGGAACACGAGGTGCTCGACCAGCTCGCCGCCATGTTTGGCCTCGGCGAGGACTACATGGGCCACCTCACCTGGAGCGGCACGACCGCGAACCTTGAGGCGCTCTGGATCTGCCGCGAGATTCGGCCGGGGGCGGCGATCGCGCACAGCGCCGACTCGCACTACACGCACTCGCGCATGGGCGAGGTGCTCGGCATCGAGACGGTGAGCATCCCGACCGAGGCCGACGGCCGCATGTCGCTCGACGCGCTCGAGGAGGTCTTGCGCACGCGCGAGATCGGCGCCGTCGTCGCCACGCTCGGAACGACGGGGCTTGGCGCCGTCGACCCGCTCGCCGACATCATCCCCCTCGCCCGCCAGTACGGCGCGCGCGTGCACGTCGACGCGGCGTACGGCGGTTTCTTCACGATCCTGCAGGGCGAGCTTGCCCCCGAGACGGCGCGGCACTACGCGGCAATCGCGCAGTCCGACAGTGTCGTCGTCGACCCGCACAAGCACGGTCTGCAGCCCTATGGCTGCGGCGCGGTGCTCTTTCCCGACCAGTCGATTCTGCGCTTCTACCACCACGAGTCGCCGTACACGTACTTCGCGTCGACTGAGCGCCACTTCGGCGAGATCCAGCTCGAGTGTTCGCGCGGGGGAGCCTCCGCCGCGGCGCTCTGGGCGACACTGAAGGTCTTCCCGCTCACCATGTCGGGCCTCGGCGCCATCATCGCCCCCGGTTACCGCGCAGCCCAGGCCTGGCACGGGCTGATCAGCGAGAGCGACATCCTGCAGCCGTACCAGCGACCCGAGACCGACATCATCACCTACCTGCCACGGGTTCAGACCATGCGTCAGCTCGACGAGGTGTCACACGCCATCTTCGAGATGGCGGCGGCTCCGGCGCGTCCGCAGCAAACGCATCTCGCGACGTACGTCGTGAAACCTGAACAGCTCCGGATGCGCGGCATCGCGATCGAGGACGACGCGCCCACCGCCCGCATCATGCGCAGCGTGCTGATGAAGCCCGAGCACGAGCCCTTGATCCCCGAAATGCACCACCACGTGTCGATGTGGTCACGCCGCGCCTACGAGCGCGTGCTCGCGGGGGAGGCGGCACTCGGCGCTTAGCGGGTCAGTGCTGAGAGGGTCAGCGCTGAGGGCGTCAGGGCTCAGATCTCGGGGTCGGGCTGGGTGCGTTCGCGCACGCTCGAGGCCGACTTCGGTTCCGGAGCGTCCTCGCTGCTCGCCTCCGCATCCGTCGAGGGGCTCGCCGGCGTCGACGGCGGCGCCGCAACCGGCGCGACGACCGTAGCGGGCGCGACGGTGGGCGGCGCGACCGCAGGGGGCGGAGCGTAGGCGGCGGGCGCGAGGGCGGGAGCCGCGGCGGGCGCCGGGGCGGATGCCGGAGACGCGGCGGCCGGGGACTGCGGAGCCGGCGCCGGCGCGGACGGCGCGGGGCGCGCATCCTGAGCCGCGGCGGGCGTGCCGACGCTGCGCTCGTGGTCGGAGTTCACGCGGGCGGTCTCCCACTCGACCTGCTCAGCGACGAGTCGCTGCTCGTCGGGGTCGGCTTCGTACTTCCAGCGCTCGAGGTCGGCACCGAACAGCTTCTTGGCGCGGCGCGGCTTCTCGTTCCACGCGATGAGGCGGTCGCGATACTCGGCGAGCGTCTGCTGGGCCTGGAAGGAGAACCCGGCCGAATTGCGCTTCATGTCTTCGAGCTGGTGAGCTGACCAGTTCGCGGCGAGCGCGGCGCCGGGCACGGGCAAGAGACGGATGCGCGTCTCGGCTTCCCCGATCAGGTGGTCGACCTGAACGCGCTCGACGGTGCCGATCGCGTTCCAGCTGGCGGCCTTTCGGCCAGCGAGCACGAGGCCCTGCACGGCGGCCGTCAGCGCGTCACGTTGATACTGCGCGATGACGCGCTTGGTCGACCCCCGGCCGATCAGCGCCGCAATGATGCCGGCGACGACGATGGCGACGGCGGGCACGATCGCCGTGGCGACCACCTGCTGCCCCTCGTCGCTGGCCAGCCAGTCGATGATGTCGTTCCCCCAGTTCATGCGGGAAGGCTACCCCCGTGTAGGGGTCAATCCGCGGACGCCTCGCGGGCGGCGATCGTCGTAATGGGACCGGTATCGAGAGCGAGGTCGGCATCGACCACGGCACGTTTGCCGACGCGGGCGGTTTGAGCCAGCACGATTCCGACGAGCACGATGGCCGCGCCGATGATCTGCACGGGGCCGAGCGCCTCGCCGAGCCACACCCAGGCGACGGCGAATGCGAAGATCACCTCGCTGGAGGCCACGATGCCCGCCGCTGTTGCGGGCAGGTGCCGCAGGGCTGCGAGGCTCAGCAGGAACGGGGCGAACGAGCCCAGCACCACGTTCCACAGCAGGGGCAGAACCATGGGCACGGTCGCCTCGCCGAGCACGCCACCGATATCGACCGGGGTCGCGAAGATCGCGGGCTCGAGTTCCCACCAGCCGCTGACGAACGCCCAAAAGACGGCGGCGATCAGCATCGTCCAGAACGACACCGCGAGCGGCGAGGTCTTTGCGACCTGGCGCTCGCCCACGAGGAAGTAGGTGGCCAGACAGACGGCCGCGGCAAGCGCCAGCAGCACACCGACCACGTTGAGCGTGCTCGACCAAATCTGCGCGACCACGGCGAGGCCCGCGAGCACCAGCACAATGGCGACCCACAATCGCGCCTTCACGGGTTCACGGAAGATGAAGTACGCGACGAGCGCCACAAACAGCACGGCGAGATACTCGAGCAGCAGCGCGATGCCGACCGGCAGAAGCTGCACCGCGGCGGCGTATGTCGCCTGCAACAGCGCCACGCCCACGATGCCGAGCACGATGAGCACCGGCCACTGCTGCTTCGGCACGCGGAAGGCTCGCCGCTCGATGATGAGCAGCACCGCCCCGGCGATCAGCGCGGTACCGACCAGTCGAAACTGCGTGACCTGCGCGGGGCTCAGCCCCGCCTCCATCGTGAGTTTCGTGACGCTGCCGTTTGCCCCGAACAGCACTGCGGCGATCAGGGCGTAGACGTACCCCACCTAGCGCCGGGACCCGGTGCCGTGAACCGCGAGGGGCTCGATGCGGGCCAGGGTCTCGTCGTCGAGTGCGGGGCCGTTGAGGGCGTCGAGGTTGTCGTCCAGCTGTGCGACGCTCGACGCGCCGATCAGGGCGCTGGTGACCTGCTCGTTGCGCAGCACCCACTGCAGGGCCAGCTGCGCGAGGCTCTGCCCGCGCTCGTCGGCGATGGACTGCAGGGCGTGCGCCCGCTCGAGGTACACGTCGTCGATGTGCTCTGGCGTGATCCAGCGCCCTTCGGCGGCGCGCGATCCCTCGGGCACACCGTTCAGGTATCGGTTTGTCAGCAGCCCCTGCGCCAGCGGCGAGAAGACGATCGACCCCATGCCCGTGTCGCTGAGGGCATCGAGCAGCTCGTCCTCGATCCAGCGGTCGAACATGTTGTAGCGCGGCTGGTGAATGACAAGGCGCAGCCCCAGGTCGAGGGCGATGTCGTATGCCTCGCGGGTCTGCTCGGCGGAGTAGTTCGAGATGCCGGCGTACAGCGCGCGGCCGCTCGACACGGCGGTGGCGAGCGCGCCCATGGTCTCTTCGAGAGGCGTGTCGGGGTCGGGGCGGTGCGAGTAGAAGATGTCGACGTACTCGAGCCCCATGCGATTGAGGCTCTGGTCGAGCGACGACAGCAGGTACTTGCGCGAGCCCCACTCGCCGTACGGCCCCTCCCACATGTAGTAACCGGCCTTCGTCGAAATGATGAGCTCGTCGCGGTGGGCCCGAAAATCGTCGGCGAGGATGCGCCCGAAGTTCGTCTCGGCCGAACCCGCCGGCGGTCCGTAGTTGTTCGCCAGGTCGATGTGGGTGACACCCCGATCGAACGCCCGGCGGATGATCGCCCGCTGGGTCTCGATCGGCCGATCGTCGCCGAAGTTGTTCCAAAGCCCGAGCGAGATGCGGGGCAGTTTCAGGCCGCTCGCACCACATCGCGCGTACTCAAGACGGTCGTAGCGATCGGGGGCAGCGACGTAGCTCATGGCGTCACTCTAGCTTTGCCTGCGTACCATGACCGCATGCGCACTTTTCACCTCGCTGGCGGCTGTTTCTGGTGTCTCGACGCGGTCTACCGCGTTCTCGATGGGGTTCACGACGTGATCTCGGGCTACACCGGCGGCAGCCTCCCGAACCCGAGCTACGAGCAGGTCTGCACGGGCACCACGGGCCACGCGGAGGCGGTCAAGGTGGTGTTCGATCCCGAGGTGATTCCCGCCGACGTGATTCTCGACGTCTTCTTCACGTTGCACGACCCGCGCCAGCTGAATCGCCAGGGCGCCGACGTGGGCACGCAGTACCGCTCGGCGATGTTCTACACCGATGACGAAGAGCGCGCGCTGTTCGAGGCTGCCCGCGACCGGGCGGACGACACCTGGGGCGGCGGAATCGTGACCGAGCTCTCGCCGCTCGGCTACTGGTACGACGCTGAGGAGTACCACCAAGACTTCTTCGCCAAGAACCCCGGCCAGGGCTACTGCCTCGCCGTCGCGCTGCCGAAGGTGAACAAGGTGCGGCAGTCGTACGCGCCGTACCTGCGCTCCCGCTAGCCTGCGCCCCGCCTGAGAACACTGGCCGAGAGGCCGGGCAGCGGAGTACCGTCGCGGGTGCACCGAAGCGTCCTTGCGGACGAGAGGAGAGCATCCATGACCGACACCACGAAGGACTACGACCAGACGTGGGTTGCCGTTGCCGAGTCGGGAGCCGTCGGCTCGATCTTGCGCGACGGTGACGACTACTCCGTGCGACTGCGCGACGAGGATGCGCTGCGCGGCCCGTTCGACTCGCTCGAGGCCGCAAAGAGCGCGCTTACCGCGTTGCTTGGCCCGGGAGCAGACCGCCCCGACTTCCGCGAGCACTGACGCGCTGCCAACGGGGAGTCGCCGTCCTCCCTCACACGAGCGCTGGCGTCGCGTGAGTTGACAGTCTGCGTCGCGTCTCGCTGGTGCGGGTGCGCGCTTGCCATGGTGTGCCGCGGACGCCGGGCCTTCCCGGCACGAACGGCCCGGCGTCCTCCGCATTCACCGTCAGGAGGACACCATGACCGACACCATCACCGTCACCGGGCTCGTCGCCACCGAGCCGCGCCACATCGAGACCGAGACGAAGCTGACCATCACCTCGTTCCGGCTCGCGTCGAATCAGCGTCGCTACGACCGCGCCACCAACTCATGGATCGATGGCGACACCAACTGGTACACGATCACCGCCTTCCGCCAGCTCGGCATGCACGCGGCCACCAGCCTGCGGAAGGGGGACCGCATCATCGTCACCGGGCGCGTCCGTCAGCGCGAGTGGGAGAGCGAGAAGGGCAAGGGAATCAGCTTCGAGATCGACGCCGACGCACTCGGCCACGACCTCACCTTTGGGCGCTCGACGTTCACGCGAACCGTGAAGTCGGGCGACTCATCGGCGAAGTCGTCAGAGGCTCCCGCAGATTCCGACGCGTTTCCGTCGGCAGACGACGCACCTCATTCTGGGGATGCGCGGCTCGTCTCCGTTCCGGATGACACGGTCACCGACGAGGCCGTCGCGCCCTTCTGAGATCAGCACACCCCCGCACAACCGGACGCCCCGCACGAACGATCGATGGCGGGGCGGACGGTGGTGGATGGGCTCAGCGAACCCGGATCTCGCCGCGCTGCCACATGCGCACGGCCGCAACGCGCGGGTTCGCGGCGTCGCTCGTATCGATGCCGAGGGCGTCAAAGAGCCGGTGCAACATCGTCTCGACGGCCCGAACGGAGGTTCCGCGGTGATCGGCGAGGGCCTTCGTTGACGCTCCCTCGGCGAGCATGCGCAGCACCTCGGCCTGGGCTGCCGTGACCACCGGGACATCGTCGTCGTCGGCGTCATTGCCGCCGTCTTCTGTCTGCTGCGCTCCAGAGATTGCCCGTTCGACGGCGTCGCGCAGCTCGTCAATGGCGCCCAGGCGTGACTTCACGAGGTAGACAACGCTCTCCGGAATCAACTGCGGGTTCGGCACCGCGAGCTCGGGCGAGCGGTGGGAGGTCAGCACGACGAGGCCGATCCACGGAAACTCGGTCGCGACTTTCGCGAGCAGGTCGGCCCCGGTGCGCGCTGTGCCGAAATTGAGATCCGAGATCAGCGCGTGGGGGTCGGTCTGCACCACCGCGGTGAGCGCCGCTTCAACGGTGGTGGCGGTCGTCACCTTGTACCCCGACGACTCGAGCGCGCCCGCAACGAGCGAAATGGTGAAGGCGTCATCGTCGGCGACGACGACGCGCAGGGATCGGGCGTCGGGTGCGCTCATTCCGTCACCATACCGGCGCGACGCGCATCCAGCAGGGTGTCTCGGATCGTTGTCAGCAACAGGCTCGTCGTATACGGCTTCGGCAAGAACCGCGACACTCCCATGCCGACAGCACGCGCCGCGCCACCGTTCGAGTTCAGACCGCTCGCGGCGATCACCGGCAGCTCGGGGTGGTGCTCCTCCAGGTGCGCGCTCAAGGCTGCCCCGTCCATCACCGGCATCATCATGTCGGTCAACACGAGGTCGACGACGCCCTGCGTCGCCGTCATCACATCGAGGGCATCACGCCCGTTCGTCGCCCGCAAAGTGCGGTACCCGTGCAGTTCGAGAGTCTGACAGGTGATCTGCAAAATGCTCGGCTCGTCATCGACGACCAGCACGAGTTCGCCGTGACCCCGGGGTACCTCGGGCGCCGGGGCGGCCGGCCGGGCATCGGCTCCGGATCCCGCTGAGGTCGCGGGAAGACCAACAGTGAACCGGGTGCCCTTTCCCTGCTCGCTGTACACCTGCATGAAGCCGCCGTGGCTGCGCACGATCGCGAGCGATGTGGCGAGCCCGAGTCCCGTCCCTTTGCCCACCTCCTTGGTGGTGAAGAACGGTTCGAAGATCTTCTCGACCGTGTCGGGCGGCATGCCGTGCCCCGTGTCTTCGACCTCGATGGCGACATAGCGCCCGGGCATGGCGAGGTGACTGATCGACGAGTAGCTGTCTTCCAGAACGAGCTCTGTGGTGCGAATACGCAGCGTGCCCCCGGTGGGCATGGCGTCTTTGGCGTTCATGACGAGGTTGATGAGGATCTGCAGCAGCTGGGTGGGGTCGCCGCGGGTGGCACTGACGGCGTCGTCGAGCGCGAGATCGACGGTGATCGACTTCGGCAGGGTGTCGCGGGCGAAGCCCACGAGGTCGTCCACGAGCTGCGGCACACTCACGGTCTCCCGGCGTCCGTCGACCCCTCGGGCGAAGGACAGCACCTGACGAATCATGTCGGCACCGCGTTTGACCGCGCCCTCCATCGTCGCGAGGATCTCGCGGCGCCCGGCGTCGGTTTCGCCCTGTTCGAGCAGCTGAACCGACATCAGGATGGGCGTCAGCACGTTGTTGAGGTCGTGCGCGATTCCGCCGGCGAGGGTGCCGAGGCTCTCCATGCGCTGGGCCCGCAGGCGCGCCTCTTGCGCCTTCCGGTCGGCCGTGACGTCGCTCATGACGGCGAAGATCGCCTCGGGGGCGCCGTCAGCATCCCGCAACAATTGCCACCGGCACTCGGCGACGAGCGCGCGACCCGACCGCGTGCGCTGGTCGAGCTCTCCGCTCCAGTAGTCGTCCCGCAGCGTCGCCTCGGTGGCGGCGTCGTAGGCAGCTGCCTCGTCATACAGCAGTTCGCGCTCGAATCGGTCGATCGCCTCGGCAGCCGGCCAACCGTACAACTGGGCCGCCGCACGATTCCAGTGTCGAATGCGCCCGTCGAGCGCGCGCACCACCATGGCGTCACGCGATGCCTCGATGAGCGCGGCCTGTTCGGCGAGAATCGCGGAGGTGCGCCGAAGCTCGGCCTGCAGCCGTTCGTCGTCCGAGACGTCTTTGAGGTAGACGGCGACTCCGTCCTCCGACGGGTAAAACGTGGCCTCCAGCGTCAGCTCGAGCGGGGCGTAGTAGGCCCGGGTGACGAGGCGCTCGCCGCCGCTCAACGCTTCGGCGAGGCTGCGGGCGAACGGGGTCGCCTGCGCTTCGGGGAAGACCTCGAACACGTGCCGGCCCACGAGCTCGGTCGTCGTGTGCCGCACCATGGCGGCGCCGTTGTCGTTGGCGACGGTGAAGCGGCCGTCGTGGTCGATGAAGAACACGCCGTCGGAGATCGTGTTGAGCGTGAGCTCAAGGCGTTCCTCAAGGGCGCGGTTCTTGGCCCGCTCGTCAGCCATGGGTGTGATGTCCCAGACCGCGCCCTGCGCCCGGGCAATGCGGCCGTCGGGGCCATAGGCGGCCTCACCGATGGTGCGGATCATGAGCAGCGTGCCGTGCGCCGTGTGCATCGGCGTCTCGAGGTCAAACGGGGTGCCATCGGCGAGGCACCGTTCGAGGTGTGCGGCGACGATCGGCTTCCACTCGTCGGGGTGCAGTGCGAAGACGGCGTCGAAGTCGAGTGCGCCCTCCAGCGGTAGTTCGAGCAGGGCTCGCCCTTCCGGGCTCAGGGCGAGCTCGTGGGTTTCGGCGTCAACCGACCAGCCCCCGAAGCGCGCCATCGACCCCGCAATGCGCAGGAGGTCGAGGCCGTCGGGGGCGGTCGTCATGGCGATTCCGTCGTGGGTGCGTGCGTCAGCAGCTGGCCGACGCGGTCGCGCAGCTCGGCCAGGTCGATGGGTTTGCGGGCGAAGTCGTCGATGCTGGCGACGAACTCGCCGGGCACCGACGCGTCGCCGCTGAGCACGAGGATGCGCGCATTCGCTTGCTGCGAGTGGATCGCGGCGATGTTGGCGGCAAGCCCCGGCCCCGGGATCGAGATGTCGAGAATGACGAGTTCGACGGTGCCCTCGCCGAGAGCGGACACGAGGGCTGCAGAGTCGGCCGCCTCGCGAATGGACGTCGAGGGAGACGCCAGTGCCATGCGCAGCACGGCTCGCACGAGATCGTCGTCGTCGGCGAGGACGATCGTCGCGGGCCGTTCGGGCGCAGCCATGCGCTCAGTGTAGGACTCGCGAGCGCCCGGCGCACTGCCCAGGGGGGCCTGCGGCGACCCCCCGATCAGGGGGAATCTGTGGCGATGTCGGCCTGCTCTCCGAGGCGCTGGAGATCGACCGCGACGGCGTGCAGGTGGTCCATCACCGAGCTGAGCATGGCATCCGCGCGTGCCGGGTCGCTGCCCGCGATGTCGGCGTGAAAATTGAGCGCCATGACGCACGCCGCGAGCCGACCCTGAATGGGCCCGTGCATGAGTTGGGCCATCTGCTCGCGGGCAGCCCGCGAGCGCTCGGCACGCCGTGCGGCGAGCTCGCTCGCCTCGGCGACCAGCCGCGAGAGGGCGGCGTCGTCGATGCGGTTCGCGTCGGCAACGATAAAGGCTGCCGTGTACGTCGTGTGGGCCGCGATGATGGCGACCGCAGTGATGACGATGAGGCCCCAGCCGCTCGTCGACGCGAGCGTCGCCGACCCCAGGGCGAGCAGCACCCCCGTCGCCGCGGCAATGGCGAAGCTCTGCCCGATGATCATGGCCTTGAGGTAGGTCATGCCGGGGATTGTGAGGCGCGAGAGGGTAGACGGCACGATTGCGAGAAGTGTGCCGGCGACAATGATCGCGAGCCCCGCCGATAAGGCGGCGTCGATGCCGAGCACGCGGGCGGTGTCGGGTACGACGGCGACGAGGGCTGCGAGGCCAACGAAGGTGGCGCTGCGCGCCGGCGGTGCCGCCGTGATCGCGAATGCGCGGCGGAAGGTGGCCCGCGTCGCGGGCTCGGGGGAGTCGGTGACTCCCTCATCGTCATCGACGCCGCTCACGAGATCGGCCGTCTCGTCGTGCAGTCGCGAGATGCGCATCCCGATTTCTGCGGCCGCGCCGCCGCCGAGGCGACGTCGCGCGGTGTTGAGGCTCTCCTCCAGGTCACGCAGCACGGGCGAGAGTTGCGCGGTGACCGTCGCTAGCAGGCGAGCCTGAAGCTGCTGCGTGCTTTCGCTGGCTGCTGCGCGTTCGCGTTCGAGGTCGTCGGCCGCGATGTCCCGGGCCGTGATGAGCATGCGGCGCTGCTCAAACTGAGCGATGGCGAACACCGTGACGGGTACCCAGAACACGCTGAGGGCGATCCACACGACGGAATCGATCACGAAGGACGAGGTCGAGGCGTAGAAGCTGTCGGAGATGGCGAAGCCGACAGCGGCGCGCACGAGGGCGGTGAGCATCCAGAGCGTGGTGATGATCCACAGGGGCAAGACGTAGCGGTTGCGCCGCAGCAGCAGGCCGCCACCGATGACGATCACGCCGACGGCGAGGTGCTGCACAACGGCCGAGCCCAGGCTCCACACCACGGTCGGCGGCCCGAGCGGAATCTCGCGGTAGACCACGAGCATCGTGGTGAGCGGGAAGAAGGCGAGCCACAGCAGCCAGTGCGTCGCCCACGTGCTGCTGAGGGCTGCACGAGTGCTGAGTGACGACATCGGGTGTGTCCTTCCGCGGAGCGGTGGGGGCGGCGCCGAAGGCTCACGCTAGCGCGCTCTCGGCAGGGTAACGAGAAGCGGCCGTTCCTGGTCTCACCCGAAGAGACCAGGAACGGCCGACTTGTCTCAGTCACCCACGTCCGACCCGAACGGACGAAGCCGACTGTTACGGTTCGCGGCCCCCCGGCAACCCCCCGATCGCCTGTCCGCTGTTCCTGGTGATGATCATGCTCCGGGTGCAGACGGGGTGCAAGCGGTGTCACTCGGAGGCGTTCGTTAACCGAATGTGGGCCGTAGACTCGTCCAGCCCGCCCTTCCGGAAGGACGCCATGCCCCGCTCTGCCGCCTGCGGCGCCCTCGCTTTTGCGGCGCTGATCGCGATTGCCGGATGCACGGGCCCCGATTCCGTGGCGCCGTCGCCGTCCGCGACGGCCACCGACGCTGCGCCGCAGCCGACCGTGAGTGCCGAGCCAACTGCGGCTCCCGTGCCCGACCCTGTGCTGGTGCAGGACGGCACTGCCGACGACAACGCGCCGTACGCTCAATTCGTCGTCGCTCAGCGCGCCGCCGAGCAGGATGCCCGGCTGCGGTCGAGCGAGCTCGCGCAGGCGCTGATCGACGCCGGCTTCGCGGCTGACGCGATCGAGGTGACGGCCGATCGCACGCCGCTCGGGAACGCCACCGACGTCATCAGTTTCGCGATTTTGGTGGGTGATGCGTGCATCCTGGGCGAGCTGCGCGGAGCCGAGGCCGTGACCCAAACCGCGCCCGTGCTCGGCACCGGCCGGTGCCTCGTGGGGGCTGACGTCTCGATAGGCTGAACCCCATGGCCGAATTCATTTACACCATGGTGCGCGCCCGCAAAACGGTGGGCGAAAAGCTGATCCTCGATGACGTCACGATGTCGTTCTACCCCGGGGCCAAGATCGGCATGGTGGGCCCGAATGGCGCCGGTAAGTCGACCATTCTGAAGATCATGGCGGGGCTCGACACCCCGTCGAACGGCGAGGCCCGCCTGTCGGAGGGCTACTCCGTCGGCATCCTCATGCAGGAGCCTGAGCTCGACGAGTCGAAGACCGTCCTCGAAAACGTGCAAGACGGCGTGCGCGAACTGTCGGACAAGATCGCCCGCTTCAACGAGATTTCGGCGGCCATGGCCGACCCCGACGCTGACTTCGACACCCTGCTCGCCGAGATGGGGGTGCTGCAGGAGGCGATTGACGCCGCGAACGGCTGGGACCTCGACTCTCAGCTCGAGCAGGCGATGGATGCGCTGCGCTGCCCCCCGGGGGACGCCCCGATCACGAACCTGTCGGGCGGTGAAAAGCGCCGCGTCGCGCTCTGCAAGCTGCTGCTCGAGAAGCCCGACCTGCTGCTGCTCGATGAGCCCACGAACCACCTCGACGCCGAGAGCGTGCTGTGGCTCGAGCAGCACCTGCAGAAGTACCCCGGCGCCGTCATCGCGATCACGCACGACCGGTACTTCCTTGATCACGTCGCTGAGTGGATCGCCGAGGTCGACCGCGGTCGTCTCTACCCCTACGAGGGCAACTACTCGACGTACCTCGAGAAGAAGGCCGAGCGCCTGAACGTGCAGGGCAAGAAGGACGCGAAGCTCGCCAAGCGCCTCGCCGAAGAGCTCGACTGGGTGCGCTCGAACGCGAAGGGTCGCCAGGCCAAGTCGAAGGCGCGCCTCGCCCGCTACGAGGAGATGGCGGCCGAGGCCGAAAAAACGCGGAAATTGGACTTCGAGGAGATCCAGATTCCGGCCGGCCCGCGCCTCGGCTCGATCGTGATCGAGGCGAAGAAGCTGAACAAGTCGTTCGGTGACCGCACGCTCATCGACGGCCTGAGCTTCAGCCTGCCGCCGAACGGCATCGTCGGCGTCATCGGCCCGAACGGTGTCGGTAAGACCACGCTGTTCAAGACGATCGTTGGCCTCGAAGAGCTCGACGGTGGAGATCTCAAGATCGGCGAGACGGTCAAGATCAGCTACGTCGACCAGAGCCGATCGAACATCGACCCCAACAAGACGCTGTGGGAGGTCGTCTCGGACGGTCTCGACATCATCACCGTGGGAAAGACCGAGATTCCGTCGCGGGCATACGTCTCGAAGTTCGGCTTCAAGGGCCCCGACCAGCAGAAGAAGGCCGGCGTGCTGTCGGGCGGTGAGCGCAACCGCCTGAACCTCGCCCTCACGCTGAAAGAGGGCGGCAACCTGCTGCTGCTCGACGAGCCGACGAACGACCTCGACGTCGAAACCCTGCAGTCGCTGGAAAACGCGCTGCTCGAGTTTCCCGGGTGCGCCGTGGTGATCACGCACGACCGGTGGTTCCTCGACCGCATCGCGACGCACATCCTCGCGTACGAGGGCACGGCCGACGACCCGGCGAACTGGTACTGGTTCGAGGGCAACTTCGAGGCGTATGAGGCGAACAAGGTCGAGCGACTCGGCCCCGACGCCGCGAAGCCGCACCGCGTCACCTACCGCAAGCTGACGCGCGACTAGCGGGCGGGCAATCGTATGTCGCGCGTGAGCGTCGACGTGCCCGTGCGCTGGAGCGATCTGGATGCGTACGGGCACGTCAACAACGCCGCCCTGCTGACCCTGCTCGAAGAGGCGCGCATCAGCGCGTTCTGGGCGGGGCCGGGTGCCGAGCATCCGACCGCCGTGCTCGAGTCGGGCCCGAACGCCCCGCAGCACACGGTGATTGCGGCGCAGCGGGTCGAGTATCGGCGCGAGATTCCGCACCTGCGCGACCCGCTCGAGGTGTCGCTCTGGATTGGCCGCATGGGCGGCGCGAGCCTTGAGGTGCACTACGAGGTGCTGCCGCCGCGCGAGAAATCCGAGGCGTCGGTCGATGGCGACGGGGTTTCCGCCGATCGCCTGCCGTACGCGGTGGCGGCGACCACGCTGGTGCTCGTTGACGCGGCGACCGGCGCGCCCACGCGCATCCCGTCCGCCGTGCGCGAAGTCTGGGAGCAGTACACGGATGCTCCCGTCGCCTTCCGCAATTAGGCGTCGGCCGCCCAGTAGCGCAGGTACTCGACGCGCGCCGTGAGCGGTGCGTCGCTCGGCATTGCGACGCGCCCGTCGGCGCCGGGCAGCAGATACAGGTTCAGCATGATCTGCAGCGGGTAGGCCGGGGCGCGCTCGCCCGACGCGACGACGGATCCGTCGACGCTCACCCGCCACCCCCAGGCGCCCCACTCGGCGCGGTAGTCGAGGGGCGCGCGCAGGTCGAGCGCGAGCGGCACCATGCGGTGGTCGTCGGCGAGCGTCGGGTCGCCGAACGGATGCACGCCCGTCCCGATCGCCGCGCTCGCGCCCGCGAGGCGGTCGCCAAACAGCTCGACGACGCACAGCTCGCCGCTGCGGTCGGGAGTGTCCTCGAAGCCGATGAGCCAGAGCGCGGTGAGCGCGTTCCGGTGCTCACAGGGCTCGATGCGCGCCTCGAGCGTGCCGGGGCCGAGGAGCCAGAGCGGGCGCGTGGGCTGCGCAGTGCGCACGAGAAGCCCGTCGCGGAAGCGGTGCTGGCCGTCGGCGCTGCCGACGGGGCCTGAGCGGGTGCCCGACTGCAGGTTCGACACGCGCAGCTCGCCGTCGTACTCGGGCGAAAACGCCGGCTGGTCGGGGTCGATGCGCAGGGTGAGCCCGCGCCGCCCGAGCTCGTAGCGAGCCTGCGTGCGGTCGGGTGTTGACCAGTGGGGGAGATAGTGGTCGACCCAGCGGGTGGGGTCGAGTGTCGGGCCGACGAAGCGCTCGTCGACGTCGGGGCGTTGGCCGGCCGTTGTCACACAGGTGAGGGTAAGTGCCGCGCAGGCGACTGTTGCCATACTGTGTGACGCACAGTACTGTGTGGATTATGGGTGACGACGACCTGCGAGCGGTGAGCGAGGCGACCGCGACGCACCGGCAGGAGGTGCGCCGAGGATCGGTCGTCATCGCCTCTCTCCTCGCCCTGCGCGAGCCCGACTACGGCTACGCCCTGCTCGAACGGCTCGGCACGGCCGCCATCGACGTTGACGCCAACACGCTCTATCCGCTCCTGCGCCGGCTCGAGAGTCAGGGGCTGCTCACGAGCGAGTGGAACACCGACGATGTGCGGCCGCGCAAGTTCTACCGAACGACCGCCGCCGGCGACGCCCTGGCCCGCGAACTGCTCGACGACCACCAACGCATCACCGACGCTCTTGGGCGTCTCGCCGAAGGAGGCCCCGCATGACCACTCCGACGCTCACCGAGCGCTACATCGCTGCCGTGGTGCGGCGCATCCCCGAGGCGAAACGCGACGACGTCGCCAACGAGCTGCGCGCATCCCTCGCCGACGACATTGACGCACGCGTCGCCGCCGGCGAGCCCGAGGCCGCAGCGGAACGCACGGCGATTACGACGCTCGGCGACCCCGATCGCTTCGCTGCCAGCCTGACGGGCAGCCCGCTGCACCTCATCGGCCCGGCGCTCTATTTCGACTGGCGCCGCCTGATTGTGCTGCTGCTCGGCATCCTCTTGCCGATCGTCGCGGGCGCCGTGGTTCTTGCCGAGACGCTCACGGGCTCGGCCCCCGTCGACACGGTGCTCGCCGCCGGCGGCGTCATGGTGAACACGGCGATCGGAATCGCCTTCTGGGTGACCGTCGTGTTCGCGGTGATCGAGCGCACGGCCGCCGGGTCGCGTCCGCTCGTGGCGTGGTCGCCTGACGACCTCCCGGCGACGGATGCGCGCCCGCAGGTGGGTGTGAGCGTTCTGATCGGCGGCGTGCTTGGCCTCGTGCTCGTGAGCGGCCTGCTCGTCGCGCAGCTCGTGTTACCTCTGCTGCGTGATGGCGATGGCGACCCGATTCCGGTCCTCGCGCCCGAGCTCTGGTCGTGGTGGATTCCCTACCTGCTGCTTGTGCTCGTCGCCGAGTTGGTCTTCGCGATCGTGCTGTATCGGCGACGTGTCTGGACAGTGGGTCTCGCGGTCGGCAATATCGTGCTCTCGATGGCGTTCGCCGTGCCGGTGATCGCCCTGATTCTCACCGACGCGGTCATCAACCCGGCGTTCTCTGCCGAACTGCTCGCGCGCCCCGAGCTCGCGGGCATCGACCTCGACGAGACGTGGAACGTGTTTGCCGTGACGGTGGCCGTCGTCATCGGTGTTGTTTCCGCGGCGGAGAGCGCCGACGGCGTGCTGAAGGCGGCGCGAGCGAGTCGTGGCCGCGGGGTGCGGTAGCTCGGCCGCCGCGCAGCGCGCGAGCGGGTCAGCGCCCGCGGGTTAGTGGTGCGTCCCCGGCACCCGCACCATGCCCTCTTGTGCGACGGAGGCGACCAGTACGCCGTCGCGCGTGAAGATGCGCCCCGTCGACAGACCTCGGCCGCCGATCGCGTTGGGCGACTCTTGCACGTAGCAGAGCCAGTCGTCGACCCGCGCGAAACGGTGCCACCACATGGCGTGGTCAAGACTCGCCGCCTTGAGCCGGGGCGTCGCCCACGAGTGGCCGTGCACGCGCAGAATCGGCTCGAGGATCGAGTAGTCACTCGCGTAGGCGAGCGCTGCGCGGTGCAGGTTCTCGTCTTCCGGCAGCGGTGAGAGCGCTCGCAGCCACACGGCCTGGTGGGGAACCTTCTCGCCCTCGACACGGAAGTACACCGGCCCGGGTGCGTGCCGCAGGTCGAACGGCCGCGAGCTCGCCCAGAAGCGCGCGGTGGGGTGGTCGATGGGCTCCAGCGCCTCGGCGGCGCTCGGCAGCTCTTCGGGCTGGGGGAGACCCTCGGGCATCGCCGCCTGGTGCTCGAGGCCCGGGTCGTCGTCTTGGAAGGAGGCGATCATCGAGAAGATCGGCACGCCATTTTGGTAGGCCTGGCTGCGCCGCGTCGAGAACGAGCGCCCGTCGTGGATGCGGTCGACGCTGAAGGTGATGGGCTGGGCGACGTCGCCCGGCCGCAGGAAGTAGCCGTGCATCGAGTGGATGCTGCGGTCAGCCTCGACCGTGCGCATGGCCGCCATGACCGATTGCGCCGCGACCTGCCCGCCGAAGACCCGGCCATGGGGCATCCACTGGCTGGGTGCGGTGAAGATGTCTTCGCTCGTGCGGGCGCCCGTGTCGCTCAGCGTGAGCGCGGCGAGCATCGCGTCGACGGGGGACTCTGCGGGGTCGGTCGAACGGGCGTCGGCGTCGCGATTCTCGGCGTTCATCGCCCCGTAGTCTAGGTGTGATGGCCGACACCGTGACCCTGGGAAGCGCCGCCGCGCTGCGCGACGTCTCGACGCTCGCGGCCCGCGCACTGCGGCTCGACGAGGCGGGGTCGATGCGCATCATCGCCGACTCGGGGGTGCTCGCCGCATTCGTCGCGGTCATCGCCCCAAAGGGGCTGCTCGACCGCAGCCCGACCGTCTTGGGGCTGCGCACGCTTGCGGCGCCCGCGGGCACCGTCGACGCGGTCGTTCCGCTGCGCTCACTGCAGAACCGGGTGGATGCGCGACTCGCGCTCGTCACGGACGACGCGGCGCCCGCTGAACTCACCCTCCCGACGCCCGTGCACTCCGTCAGCTGGGCCGCCATCTCGCCGCCCCGCGGGGGCTGGCAGCGGATGGCTCCGGTCGATCCCGCACTGCTCCGCCGCACGGCCGCCGAGGGCATCGCCGAGGTCGCCGCCGCGGTTCCCGACAACCCCGGTCAGGCGCTGGTCGACCGGCTGCGCGTTGAGGTGTGGGGTCGCCCGATCGAGGGCCATGATCACCTGCCGGCGGGTGCGGCGTTCGCCGCGGAAGCGCTCGGCTTCTTGGGCGACGCGGCCGACGGCGACCCGAGCGGCGACAGCGAGGGGGCTGAGCGTGGCTCGCACGCAAGCGCCGACGCCGAACCCGTCCAGCAGTTCGCGTCCGGCGCCTGGCTGCGCCTCACAACCCGCCGCGGCCACGTGCTCGTAAAGCCGGTGGCCTGGGGACTCTAGGCCGTCGCCCTATCGCCCGGCGATCGCCCGGCCGGCCCGCAGGCCCGTGTGCAGGCACCCGCCGAGGAACGTGCCTTCGAGCGAGCGGTACCCGTGCACGCCGCCGCCGCCGAAGCCGGCGGACTCGCCGACGGCGTACAGTCCTGGCACGACTTCGCCGCTCGGCCCGATTGCCCGACCGTCGAGATCGGTCTGAATACCGCCAAGGCTCTTCCGTGTCAGCACGTGCAGGCGCACGGCGATCATCGGCCCGTGCTTCGGGTCGGTGAGCCGGTGGGGCGCCGCCACGCGGATCAGCTTGTCGCCGCGGTATCTCCGCGCACCGCGGATCGCGGTCAACTGGGCGTCCTTGCCGAACTCGTTGTCGAGCATCCGATCGCGGGCGGCGATCTCGTCGCGAACGCGCGCGACGTCGAGCGGCGCGTCGGGCTCGAGCGCCGCCATGCCGGCGACCAGTTCGTCGACGCTCGTCGCGGTCACGAAGTCGGCGCCCTCGCGCACGAAACGTTCGACCGGCTCAGTCGCCCCACGGCTCAGTCGCTGGCGAATCAGCTCGCGCACGCTGCGCCCGGTGAGATCGGGGTTCTGCTCGCTGCCACTGAGGGCGAACTCCTTCTCGATGATCGACTGGGTGGTGACGAACCAGCTGTGGTCATAGCCGGTCTGCCGCAGGTGCGCGAGCGTTCCGAGCGTGTCGAAGCCGGGAAAGAGGGGTGTCGGCAGTCGCCTGCCCGTCGCATCGAGCCAGAGGCTTGACGGTCCCGGCAGAATGCGAATTCCGTGCCGCGCCCACACCGGTGCGTAGTTCTCGAGGCCCTCGACGTAGTGCCACATCCGGTCACCGTTCACGAGCCGCGCGCCGCCGCTTTCGGCAATCGCGAGCCCGCGGCCGTCGACGTGGGCCGGCACGCCGCTCAGCATGCGCGTCGGGGGAGTGCCGAGGCGCTCGGGCCACGCCGCGCGCACCAGCTCGTGGTTGCCGCCGATGCCGCCGCTGGCGACGACGACGGCGTCGGCGGCGAGGGCGAAGTCGCCGATCGTCTCGCGATTTGACGGCCCGCCGCGCTCCGCGTCGTCAGGGGCGAGGATGCTGCCGGTCACCCCGTCGACGCGCCCGTCGGTCACCGACAGCGCGTCAACACGGTGGCGGAAGAGCAGGGTGACGAGGCCCTCGTCGACGCCGCGCCGCACGGTGCGGATGAACGGCTCGAGGATCGCCGGCCCCGTGCCCCACACAATGTGGAAGCGGGGCACCGAATTGCCGTGGCCGGTGGCCGTGTCGCCGCCTCGCTCGGCCCAGCCGACGACGGGAAACAGCCCGATGCCTTTCTGTCGCAGCCAGGCGCGCTTCTCGCCGGCGGCCCAGTCGACGTAGGCGTCGGCCCAGAGGCGCGCGTGCGCATCCTCATCGCGATCGAAGCCGGCAGTGGTCGCCCAGTCGCTGCGGGCGAGATCTGCCGAGTCGCGAATGCCCATGCGGCGCTGCTCGGGGCTGTTGACGAGAAACAGGCCGCCGAACGACCACCAGGCCTGGCCGCCGAAGGTGGCCTCCGGCTCTTGGTCGACGATCGTGACGCGCCGCCCCGCGTCGACGAGTTCGGCCGCGGCGACGAGGCCTGACAGGCCCGCGCCGACGATGATCGCGTCACTCCGTGGCGCCGTTGCCATCGGGTCTCCTTCTGTGTGAGGGGGTCTGCGACCAGTATGCCGATCGCTGCGTTGCCGGCGGCGCAGGGCCGCATGGGGCCGTTCGTGTCCAAACGAGCATCCACAGGGTGGCGTGCCGTCCTTGTCGCGACACCCAATCAGGGTTACCGTCGTACGTAGCCTCGGGCACCGTCGCCCGGGTCAGTCGCCGCCACAAGCGGGGGCTGTGAGCGTCACCGTGCACCGACACACCCGTCGGAAGCGGTGGATCGGAGGAGCCAGTGCCGTCGTCCCTGTCCGAATCCCGCGAGAGCGCGCCGCGTGCATCCACGCCGCCCGACCGCCCGGTTCAACTGCTTGACGCCTCCGGTCGCCGAGTTCCGCACGCTCCCTACGACGACTACGTCGCCGACGTCACGGGCGACCAGCTCGCGAGCCTCTACGAAGACCTCGTCATCGTGCGCCGCCTCGACGTCGAAGCGACGGCCCTGCAGCGGCAGGGCGAGCTCGGGCTCTGGCCGCCGCTGCTCGGCCAGGAGGCCGCCCAGGTGGGGTCTGCCCGCGTGCTGCGCCCCGACGACTTCGTGTTCTCGAGCTACCGCGAGAACGCCGTCGCCTACTGCCGCGGGGTGAAGCTCACCGAGATGCTGAACGTGTGGCGCGGCACCGCCCTGTCGGGCTGGAACCCCTATGAGGTCGGCATGGCGACCCCCGCGATCGTCATCGGCACGCAGGCTCTGCACGCCATGGGCTACGCGGTCGGCGCGAAGCTCGACGGCGAAGACTCGGTCGCGGTCGCCTACTTCGGCGACGGTGCCACGACGCAGGGTGACGTGAACGAGGCGATGGTGTTCGCCGCGACGTTCCGCGCGCCCGTGATCTTCTTCTGCCAGAACAACCAGTGGGCGATCAGCGAGCCCGTCACGCTGCAGGCGCAGCGCCCGATCGCCGACCGCGCGCCCGGCTTCGGCATTCCGAGCGTGCGCGTCGACGGCAACGACGTGCTCGCCGTCATGGCCGTCACCCGCCGCGCCGTCGAGCAGGCCCGCGAGGGCGGTGGGCCGACGTTCATCGAGGCGATCACCTACCGCATGGGCCCGCACACGACCTCCGACGACCCGTCCCGCTACGTCGACCCGCTCGAGCGCGAAGAGTGGGCGGGCCGCGACCCGCTCGCCCGCGTGGAGGCGTACCTGCGCGAGGCGGGCATCCTCGATGACGCGCTCGCAGCATCCATCGCCCGTCGCGCCGACGAGGCTGCCGCCGAATTCCGGGCCGGATGCACGGAGCAGAAAGATCCGGACCCGCTGACCATGTTCGATCACGTCTACGCCGAGCCGCACCGCGGCATCGACGAGCAGCGCCGGCAGTTTGGCGAGTACCTCGACAGCTTTGAGGGGGGCGAACACTGATGACCGAGATGACACTCGCGAAGGCGCTCAACGCCTCGCTGCGCCGCTCGCTCGCACACGACGACCGCGTGCTCATCATGGGCGAAGACATCGGCACCCTGGGCGGCGTGTTCCGTGTGACAGACGGGCTGAAGAACGAGTTCGGGGAGATGCGCGTCATGGATATGCCGCTCGCGGAATCCGGAATCCTCGGCATGGCCGTCGGGCTGGCGTTCAAGGGCTTCCGGCCGGTCGTCGAGATTCAGTTCGACGGCTTCATCTACCCGGCGTTCGACCAGATCGTCACCCAGGTGGCGAAGCTGCACTACCGCACCCGTGGCAACGTGCGCATGCCGATCACGATCCGCGTGCCCTTCGGCGGTGGCATCGGGGCGGTGGAGCACCACTCCGAAAGCCCCGAGGCGTACTTTGCGCACACGGCGGGCCTTCGCGTCGTGACCTGCTCGAACCCGCAAGACGCGCACACGATGCTGCAGCAGGCGATCCGCTCGGACGACCCCGTGCTGTTCTTCGAGCCGAAGCGTCGCTACTGGACGAAGGGCGAGGTCGACGAAGACGCGATCGATCGCGACGACGTGCTGCCGATGGGCTCGGCCCGGGTCGTGGTGCCGGGCAGCGACGTGACGCTCGTCACCTACGGGCCGCTCGTGGCGACCGCGATTGACGCGGCTGCTGCGGCTGCTGCGGGTTCGGTCGCGGGTGAGTCGGATTCCGTTTCGATCGAGGTCATCGACCTACGCTCACTCGCGCCCGTCGACGTCGACACGGTCGTCGCCTCCGTCGCGAAGACTGGCCGACTCGTCATCGCGCACGAGGCGCAGCGCACCGGGGGAGTCGGTGCGGATCTCGCCGCCGAGCTCACCGATCGCTGCTTCTACCACCTCGAAGCCCCGCCGCAGCGGGTCACCGGCTTCGACCTGCCGTACCCGGCCTCGCGCCACGAAGAGCACTTCCTGCCCGACCTCGACCGCATCCTCGACGCGGTCGACCGCACGATGGGGCGGCGCCCGGCGCTGTACGCGGGGGCGATGCTCTGATGGCGATCCGCGAATTTGCGATGCCCGACCTCGGCGAGGGGCTCACCGAGTCTGAACTCGTCGAGTGGCACATCAGCGTTGGCGACACGGTGACGCTCAACCAGACCATCGCCGATGTGGAGACGGCGAAGGCCGTCGTGCAGCTGCCCTCGCCGGTGGCGGGCGTCGTCGCCGAGCTGTGCGCGGCTCCGGGCGAGACGGTGAACGTTGGCGCGCCCATCGTGCGCTTCGAGGTGGAGGCGCCGGCGGGGCCGGCGGCGCCGGCTTCAGCTGTGTCGGTGCCGGAGGCTCCGGCCGCGCCCGAGCGGCAGGCAGTGCTCGTCGGCTACGGGCCGGCCGCGGCCTCCGGCAGGGCGCCCGCGCGGAAAGCGCGAAAGGGGGCGTTCGCGCCGGCCGCGCCGAGCATCCCGTCACGCGCAGGCAGCGCGACCGGCGCGGGCAGCGCGAGCGTGCCGAGCGCGGCGAGTGTCGCGCGCGAGCGCACCCTCGCCACCCCGCCCGTGCGCAAGCTCGCCCACACGCTCGGCGTCGACCTCGCGTCGATCAGCGGATCGGGCCCGCACGGGCTCGTCACTCGCGACGACGTGCAGCACGCCGCCTCGACGCCGAGCGCGCCGAGCGCATCGGAGCCGCCGGCGTCGACAAACGCCGCACCCGAATCGGCGACCGCCGCGCGCACGGTACCCGCCAGCGCGGGCTACCCCGACGAGCGCCGTACGCCGATCCGCGGCGTGCGCAAGGCCACCGCCCAGGCGATGGTCGACAGCGCGTTCACCGCGCCGCACGTGAGCGTCTTTCTCACAGTCGACGTGACGCGCACCATGAAGCTCGTGCGGCGCCTGAGCGAGGCGGGCGAGCGCGCCTCGCTGCTGGCCGTCATCTCGAAGGCCGTGTGCCTCGCCCTCGCAGTCCAGCCCGCGCTCAACGCGCACTGGGACGACAACGCCGGCGAGATCGTCGAGTGGGGTCACGTGAACCTCGGCATTGCCGTCGCGGCCCCGCGCGGGCTCATGGTTCCGGTGGTCGAGCACGCCCACGCGAAGACGGTGGGCGAGCTGACCGAGGCGATCGGAGCGCTTGCCCGCACGGCGCGGGCCGGCGAGCTCACCCCGCAGCAGTTGACGGGCGGAACCGTGACGATCTCGAACGTGGGCGTCTTCGGCATCGACGCGGGCACACCGATCTTGGTGCCGGGTCAGTCGGCGATTCTCGCGACAGGGGCCGTGCAGCGCCGGCCGTGGGAGCACCGCGGAAAGATCCGTCTGCGCGACGTCATGACGCTCAGCCTCTCGTTCGACCACCGGCTCGTCGACGGCGAGCAGGGAGCGCGGTTCCTCGCCGATGTCGGGCGCATGCTTGCCGACCCGGCGACCGTGCTGGGGCGGGTGTAGCGCGATGGGCGCGACCACCGCATCCGTGCCTGCCGCATCGGGCGCGGGTGCGCCGCGGCGCAACCATTTCGACGCGGCCAGCGTGTCAGAGAACTACCACCGCTACCTCGACCCGGTGCTCTTCGAGCCGTGGGCGCACCGCCTCGTGCGCCTCGCGCGGCTGCCGCGCGGTGCGACCGTGCTCGACGTCGCCGCCGGCACGGGAGCCGCCTCCCGGGCGGCCGCCGCGGTCGTCGGCGACGCGGGTCGCGTCATCGCGTGCGATTCGAGCGCCCGGATGCTCGACTACGCCATTGAGGCTGCCTCGCCCGGGCGCGCCCCCATCGAGGCGCTCGTCGGCGACGCGACAGCGATCGAGCTGCCCGACGCCAGTGTCGACGCGGTGCTCTGCCAGCAGGGCTTGCCGTTCATGGCCGACCGGCGCGCGGCCCTCGCCGAGTGCCGCCGCGTGCTGCGGCCCGGGGGTGTCCTCGTCGTCGCCGTCTGGGCCGAGGGCGAGCGGCTCGACCCGTTCGACGCCTTCGCTGACGCGCTGACCGCCGACGCGGCGGCGTCGGGCGTGCCCCGCACGATCTCGAACGCGGCGCTCACCATGTCGGTCGCCGACGTGGTCGACGCGCTCGTCGGGGCGGGGCTCACCGAGGTGAGCGCCTCGCGCGAGTCGCTGCCCGTGCGCTGGCCGAGCCTCGACGCCGAACTTCATGGCTTGTTCGGCACGCCGTTCGGGCCCGTCGTCGACCGCTTCGACGACGACCGGCGCGCCGCACTCATGCGGGCACTGCGCCTCATGCTGACGAATGGCGACGGCGCGACCATCGACCACGTCACCACCTCGGTGCTGGGCCGGGCGGTGAAGCCGGGGCGCGCATCCTGAATCTGCGCCCGGCACGCGCCCATCGGCGCGAGCGCTGTCCCTAGATCTTCGCGCGCACGTACTGCGGCGGCCAGATGTCGTCGCTTTCGGCGAACTCGACACCCAGCTCGCGCGCGAAGCGCAGCGGCGCGTGCGGGTCGCGCATGAACTCGCGCCCCATCATGATCGCGTCGGCGTGCCCGTCGCGCAGAATCTGCTCGGCCTGTTCGGCGGTCGTGATGAGCCCGACGGCGTTCACCGGCACCTCGCCCTGCGTGCGCACGTGTGCGGCGAGAGGCACCTGGTAGCCGGGGCCGACCGGAATCGGCGCCCGCACGAGCCCGCCCGACGAGATGTCGAACAGGTCGGCGCCCGCCTCGAGCGCCCAGTGCGCAACGGTTGCGGTGTCGTCCTCGTTCCAGCCGCCCTCGGTGTAGTCGGTGGCGCTGAAGCGCACGAGCATCGGCGTTTCGGGCACGGCGGCTCGCACGGCTCGCACGATGTCGAGCAGGAACCGCGCACGGTTCTCGAGCGTTCCGCCGAACTCGTCGTCGCGCTCGTTCGACAGGGGCGACAGGAACTGGTGAATCAGGTAGCCGTGAGCGGCGTGAATTTCGACGAGGTCGAAGCCGGCCTCGACGCTGCGGCGGGCGCCGTCGGCGAACGCCTGAATGAGCTCCTGGATGCGCGTGGCGCTCACCGCGACGGGCGTCACGTACGGCTCGAACGCGATCGCGCTGGGCGCCTCGGGAATCCAGCCGCCGCGGTCAACGGGAGCCGTGCCGCTGCCGGTGTAGCCGCCGAGCAGGGTGCCGAACTCGGGGTAGGCGCTCGCCTTGCGCCCGGCGTGGGCGAGCTGGATCGCGGCGGCGGCTCCCTGCGAGTGGATGAAGTCGGTCACGCGGCGCCATGCGCTGACTTGTTCATCGTTCCAGATGCCGGTGTCGCGGGGCGTGATGCGGCCCTCGGGCACGACCGCGGTCGCCTCCGCCATGACGAGGCCGGCGCCGCCGCGGGCGAACGAGCCGAGGTGCACGAGGTGCCAGTCGGTGGGCACGCCGTCTTGCTGGTTCGACGAGTACTGGCAGAGCGGCGACACCCAGAGGCGGTTACGCAGGGTCAGCGAGCGGAGGGTCAGGGGGCTAAACAGCGTCGAGTCCACGCCTCCATCCAAGCGAACCGCGCCTGGGCGTATTCCCGCCGTAGGGTGGGCGCATGCGCGAGACGGTGACGCTCCTTGATGCGGCGGCGAGCATCCGCGTGCCCGTCGAGACCGACGACAAGTACTCGCGCGGGGTGCTCGGCATCGTCGCCGGGTCGGAGCGCTACCCGGGCGCCGCGGTGCTCGCCGTCGAGGCGGCGCTGCGCACCGGCGTCGGCATGGTGCGCTACCTCGGGCCCGCCCGCGCGGCCGACCTGGTGCTCGCCCGCCGCCCCGAGGCGGTGACGGTCGACGGTCGTGCCCAGGCGTGGTTGATCGGCTCGGGGCTCGACGACGGCGGCGACTCCGAGGCGCTGGCCGAGGCCCGCGTGCGCTCAGCACTCGACGCCGGCGTGCCCCTCGTGCTCGATGCGACCGGCCTGCCGCTGGCCCGCGACCCGCGCGCCCGCGCCGTGCCCCGCGTGCTGACCCCGCACGCCGGAGAGCTCGCGCGCCTCAGCGGCGTCGACCGCGCGGCCGTGCTCGCCGACCCCGATGCATCCGTGCTCGACGCTGCCCGCACGCTCGACGCGGTCGTGTTGCTGAAGGGCGCGACGACGCGCGTCGTGACGCCTGCTGGCCGGATGCTCGTGGTCGCGGAAGCGACGCCCTGGCTCGCCACCGCCGGTGCCGGTGACGCCCTCGCAGGGCTCTTGGGCGCGCTCGTCGCGACCCACGCGCGCGAGCTGGTGGCACCGGCAAGCCAGGACGACGCGATTGCGGATCGTCTCGCCGAGCTCGCCGCCGCGGCCGCCGCCCTACACGGCGCCGCGGCCCGCCGCGCCTCCGCGGGCGGCCCGTTCACCGTGCTCGACCTCTGCGCCGCGATTCCCGCCGTCATCCGCGACGTGCTGGCGCATTCCGGGCGCGCGTCGTGAACCGCGGCACGCCGGCCCGCCGCGTGAGCCGCGCGTTCTCGCGAGAGCTGCGCGCGTCGTGAACCGCACCTTCTGGCGCGAGGTGGGCGCGCATCCTTTCGCCCTGACCGGGGCGTTCGTCGCCGTGCACGCGTGGCTCATCGGTGCGAACCTGCTGCTGCCGGGCCTGCCACTCGGCGACGTGCAGCTCGTGTACCCGTTCTGGGCGGCGCTCGGCATCGCGGGCGAGGGCTGGGTGGGCCTCGACACGGCGTGGGTATACCCGTACCCGGCGCTCTTGCCGATGCTGGCGGTGTACCCGTTCGGCACGGGGCTCGCGGGTTCGCTGGCCTGGCTACTGCTGATGACGATTCTGAACGCGATCGCGCTCGTGTCGCTCGCTGGCGTGAAGCGTGATGTGCGCCGGGTGGCTGCCGCCTGGTGGTGGCTCGCCTTCCTCGCGCTGCTCGGCCCGATCGCGCTCGGACGCATCGACGCGGTGACGGCGGCACTCGCGGTGACGGCGGTCGCGGTGCTGGCGGAACATCCGCGCTGGGCGGGCGCGCTGATCGCCGCGGGAGCGTGGGTGAAGGTGTGGCCGGGCGCGCTACTGATCGCCGCGCTCGTCGCCGCCCGCCGCTGGCTGGACGTGGCGCGCGGATTCTTCGGTGTGAGCGCCGTCGTGCTCGTTGTCGGCCTGCTGCTCGGCGGGGGAGCGGCGCTGCTCAGCCCGCTCACCCAGCAGTCGGGGCGTGGCCTGCAGGTCGAGTCGCCGCTCGCGCTGCCGTGGATGTGGCTCGCGGGCCTCACGGGCGGCTCCGCGAGTGCGCCGGTCGTCAGTGGCCCGGGCCTCGATGCGCCCGCCGCGCGCATCGCCTATGACCGCGAGATTCTCACGTGGCAGGTCACGGGCGTCGGCAGCGACGTGATGGCGTCGATCGCGACGCCTCTGCTGGCGATCGTCGTGCTCGGCGTGGTGTCACTGGGTCTCGTCGCGCGCCGTCGGGGCGTCGCCGAGCAACTGCTGCTGCCGGCCCTCACCCTCGCGCTCGTCGCAGCGCTGGTCGCCGTCAATAAGGTCGGCTCGCCCCAGTTCGCGGCGTGGCTGGCCGCTCCCATCGTGCTCGGGATCCTGATGCGCGCCGATGGTGGGCTGCGCTTCCGCGTGCCCGCGTCGCTGGCGCTCGCGGTCGCCGCGCTCACGCAGGTGATCTATCCGGTCGAATACGGGGCGGTTCTCGGCGCCGAAACGTGGATGCTCGTGGTGCTGACCGCCCGCAACCTCCTGTACGTCGCGCTGCTGGTGTGGGCGGTGGCCGCGCTCGTGTCGGTCGTGCGGGGCAGGATGGGGACGGCGGGCGAGCGCCCCGCCAGCGGAAGCGTTGCTCGTGATGCGGAAGGAGCATCCTCATGATCGTCGCCTTTTCGGTCGCCCCGTCGGGTGGCCGCGCCGGCTCGGAGCCCGACTCGGTGCACGAGGCCGTCGCGGCCGCCGTGCGCATCGTGCGCGAGTCGGGCCTGCCGAACCGCACCTCGTCGATGTTCACCGAGATCGAGGGGGAGTGGGACGAGGTCATGGATGTTGTGCGCCGCGCCACCGAGGCCGTCGGCGCGTACGGCACGCGGGTGTCGCTCGTGCTGAAGGCCGACATTCGGCCGGGGCGCGTGGGCGAGATGGACGGCAAGGTGCAGCGGCTGGAGGCGGCGCTGGGCGAGAACGACGCTCGAAGCGATGCTGGCGGTGAGACGGGCCGCGACGCTCGCTGAGCAACAGCCCGAGGGGCCGCACACACTCAATGTCGGTGGTCCCTGGTTCACTGCTCTCATGACCACCCCGCCCGCCACCTCGACGGTCGATCGCCGCGCGATCATCGACCGCTTCGGGGTGGCGGTGCCGGCGACCGACCCCGACGGCGAACTCGAGCAGTTGCTCCTCGACGACCTGATCGAGTTGCAGGCGCGCGAGGCGCTCATCGAGGCCCGCCGCGCCCGCACCATCAATCAGCTGCGCGAGATCGTCGAACGCCGCGTCGCCGGTCGCCATCGCTCTGCAGCGGGCGTCGACTCGGCTGACGCCCCGCCCCGGCAGACGGATGCACGCGGCAACACCACCTGGAATCCCGCCTTCACCGCACGTCGCGAACTCGCCACCGAGCTGGCGACGCTGCTGCGCGAGTCCGAGCGCACCGCCGAGACCCGCATCGCCCACGCCGAGCTGCTCGGCGCGCAGTTGCACGAGACCGCCGACGCGCTCGAGCGGGCCGTCATCACTCCGCGCCACGCGCAACTCATCGCCGACCGGGCGTGCGACCTGCCACCCGAGGCGCGCGCCGAGTTCGAGCGCCTCGCCGTGGCCGCCGCCGAGCGCATGGGGGTGGCGCCCTTCGCGCGCCGCGTGAGGCGCCTGCGCGAACTGCTGCACCCCGAGCCCCTCGAGAAGCGTGCGACGACTGCCGCCGACGGGCGCTGGGTCGCGGTCGAGCCCGCCAGCGACGCCATGGCCTATCTCACGGCCTACCTACCCGCCGTCGACGCCGTTGCGATTCATGACCGCGTCACCACCATCGCGCGCGACCTCGCGGGCGACGGCGAAACACGCACGGCCGCACAGCGTCGCGCCGACGTGTTCACCGCGCTGCTGGTCGCGGGCGAAGTACCCGGGGCAGACGCGAATGTGTGCGGCGGGGGAGAGGCCCGCACGGTGGACGGGGCCACCGTGCCGGGCTCGACGCAGGATGCACTGCCGCTTGGCCGCGGCATTCGGGCTCGCGTGTCGATCACCGTCCCGGCACTCACCCTGCTCGGCCGTGTCGGGGCCGACGTCCCCACCGACCGCCGCCCCGCCCACCTCGAGGGCTACGGCCCCATTGACGACGAAACCGCCGCACGCTGGGCGGCCCGCGCGCCGAGCTTCCGGCGCATCCTCACCGACCCGCACACGGGCGCGGTACTGAGCGTCGGGCGCGAGCGCTACACAGTCCCCGCCGATCTTGCCGCCGCGCTCCGCGTGCGCGACGACACCTGCCGCTTCCCCGGCTGCGTGCGCGCCGCCAGCAGCTGCGAACTCGACCACACCGTCGACTGGGCACACGGCGGCCACACCGCCGCCGACAACCTCGCGCACCTCTGCCGCGCCCACCACCGGCTCAAACACCGCACCTCGTGGGGCGTCAAGCATCTCGGCGCGGGGCGCCTCGAATGGACATCCCCGCGACACCGCATCCACATCACCGAACCGTTCGGCGGCGACGACCCGCCGCGAACACGACACGGCGACGAGCGAACGGCGCCTCCCGCGCCGACGCCCCAACGTGACGACGGAAGCCCACCAAAGCGGGTGCGCCGAACATTCGGATCCACAACACCGCTACCCGACGACGCGCCCTTCTGACGGGGTCGACCACCCCGCACTGGTCTGTGTTTAGGGTGTCGAATCGATTCGATAGACTCGCGCGGTGACGAATCATGCTGACGAAGCCCGCCCCGCGGTCTCCGCTGCGACAGGAGCTACGGCACACGCAGCAACCGCAGCACCTGCGGCCTATCGAGCAGTTCCGTCAACCGCCCCCACCCTCTCGCGCCCCCGCACCATCGCCGCCCTTCTCGCCCTCGCGCTCGGCGGCTTCGGCATCGGCGCCACCGAGTTCGCCGCCATGGGCCTCCTGCCCGAGATTGCCGCCGACCTCGTGCCCGGCCTTCTCGCCACAAACCCCGACGCCGCCATCGGCCAGGCCGGCTGGGTGATCACCGCCTACGCCCTCGGCGTCGTCGTCGGAGCCCCCACTATCGCCGCCCTCGCCGGTCGCTTCCCGCGCCGCGGCCTCCTCGTTGCCCTCGCCGTCGCCTTCACCGCGGCGACCCTCGCCACCGCCCTCCTCCCGACGCTCGAGACGGTCATCGCCGCGCGCGTGCTCGCCGGCCTCCCGCACGGCGCCTACTTCGGCATCGCCGCCCTCGTCGCCGCCGAACTGATGGGCCCCGGCAAGCGCGGCCAGGGCGTCGCACTCGTGCTCTCGGGCCTCACCGTCTCCACCGTCATCGGGGTGCCCATCATCACGGCCGTCGGTCAGGCCGCCGGCTGGCGCGCCGCCTACCTGCTCGTCGCCGCCGTCTTCGCCGCCACGATCCTCGCGGTGCGCATCCTGGTTCCGCCCGTCGCGGGCGACCCCGACTCGACAATCCGCCGCGAACTGGGAGCCTTCGCCCGACCCCAAGTCTGGATCGCCGTCGGCGTCGGTGCCATCGGCTTCGGCGGCTTCTTCGCCGTCTACAGCTACATCGCCCCGCTTGCCACTGAAGAGGCGGGCTTCGCTGCCTCCGCCGTTCCGTGGCTGCTCGCCAGCACCGGCGTCGGCATGACCCTCGGCAACTTCCTCGGAGGCCGCCTCGCCGACGGCGGCACTACGCGCGCCCAGTTCATTGCCTTCGCCGGGCTCGCCGCCTCGCTTACCCTCGTCGGCCTCGTCGGCGGCACCCAGGTCGGCGCCGCCATCGGCACCTTCGCGGTCGGATTCACCGCCGCAGCGCTGTCACCCATCGTGCAGACGCGACTCATGGATGTTGCGGGCGACTCCCAAACGCTCGCCGCGGCGCTCAATCACTCGGCCCTCAACCTCGGTAACGCGCTCGGCGCGTTCCTCGGCGGGCTCGTCGTCGCCGCCGGGCTGGGATACCTCGCGCCGGCGTGGGTGGGGCTTGCGCTGGCCGCAGGTGGCGTGGTGCTCGCGGTGGTCGGCGTGCTGGTCGCGCGGCGTTCGGAACGCACTGCGGCGTAAATGCAGGAACAGGCGCCGCGATCAGGGAGTGAACGCGCCTCGCTGCTACCTAGACCGGGCTGACCCCGCTCGGCGAGTCGACGAGAATGCCGTCGCTGATCGCCTGCTTCCGCAGCGCCACCTTCGTGCCCACGTCGATGTTCGCGATGCGGTACTTCTCGCGGATGCGCTTCAGGTAGCTCTTCGCCGTCTCCTCCGAGATGCCGAGCTGGTACGCCACCGACTTCACGGGCTCACCGGCGCCGTAGAGCGCCATGACGCGGCGCTCCTGCGCGCTGAGCCGCGGCGATCCGCCACCATCGCTGGCGTGTAGCGCCAGGTCGAGCTCGGTCGAAATAAAGGACTCACCCTGTCGAGCGGCGCGAATCGCCTCGACGATCATGCCGGCGTCTTCGCTCTTCACGAGGTAGCCGAGCGCGCCCGCGTTGAGCGCCTCGCGCACGACGTTCGGCTCGGAGTAGGTGCTCATCAGCACCACCCGCACGCCGGTCGACTTGAGCGTCTGAATCTTCAGCGACACCGGAATGTTGTCTTTGAGGTCGAGGTCGAGCAGAACGACGTCGACGGGGAAGGAGGGATGCGCCAGTAGTTCGGGCCAACTCGCCACGGCCGCGACCATGTCAATGTCGTCGGCGGCCTGGCGGATCCACTCCGTCAGCGCGCCCAACAGCATCCGGTGATCGTCAACGATCGCCAGCCGAATCGACGGGTTCGCGGGTGCCATGCGGTGCCCCTCCACAGGTTCGTCGGCCCGCGTTCCCGATCAGGAGGCTCGGGAGGCGTCAGCCGGGTTTTCGACCAGGCAGTCCACCTCGATGTGAAGCGCCCCACCGGCCGTGTTGTCACTGTAACGCCCGACGCGGTCGAGGGCCTCCCACACACCGGGGTCGACACGATTGCGTTTCATACCCGTGATGTGCACGGCGATCGGCACGACCGTGTCGTGGCCGCCCGCCGACACTGGCGCGCCGCTCAGCGGCCCGAGCTCGACCGCGATCGTGCGCGGCGGCGCCGCAACGCCAACCGGGTCGGTCGACAGCAGCCACAGCGCCGCGAGCAACGCGTCGCGCTGCACGTCGTCGAGCAGGCCCGCCAGCGTGCCGGGGTCGCTCACGGTGACGTGGCGGCCCAGGTGCTCCGACTCGGTGATTGCGTGGAACAGCCACGTCTCGCGTCGTCCCTGAATCAGGTGCAGGCGCAACTCCGTCGCCAATCCGGATGCTCGCGCGGCAAGCGGCGCCGGTAACGGAAGGGGAGCATCCCCCGTCGCGACAGCATCGAGCAGCTCTTCGGCGTCGTAATCGAGGCGGGCGAGTTCTTCGCTTGCGAGCATCCCGACCGCGAGGCGCGGTGCGGTGACGGTTGACTGCACGAGCACGCGGTCGAGTTCCCGCTTCAGGATGCGCTCGAAACCGGCGATCAGGATCACGCCGATGATGCCGGGCGCGGTGGCAAGCGCCACGGCGGTGATCTGGAAGGGGATCGTGACCGGGGTGAGCGGCGTGGTCAGCACGATCGCGACGACGAAGGCGATGCCGAGGGCGGCGGTGGCGACGAGCACCTCCCAGCGCGATCGCAGCGTCACGATCACGAGCAGCACAAAGCCGGCCGCGATCGACGCGCTGGCGTTGCGGCCCACGTCGTTGAACGGCGCGATCGCGACGAAGTCGAGCCAGACGACGGCCGTGAGCGACACGAGGAAGAAGCCGTACAGCCAGTCGGGAAGCCGCTCACCCGTGGCCGAAATTGTGACGATGATGCCGAGGAAGGTGACGAGCAGCAGGGTCCAGGCAGAAACAGCGGGCAGGAGGCTCGCGTAGCTGTCGGTGCGGGCGAGAAACAGGCCGAGACCGACCATCGACTGCAGGGCGGCGACGATCGCGATGCCGATGCCGAGGAAGCCGCTGCCGAGGGCGGAGGCGTGCGTCGAGGTCGGCGTGCCGCGTCGGGTGGCCGAGCGGGCGCCCGAGGGGCGGATGCGCGCGCCGAGCGTGCGCTCGTCGGGGAGGCTGTGTTTGCCGGGGCGCGCCGCCGGGCGCTTCGCGGCTTTCGCGGGTTTCGCCGCTCGCGCGCCGTTCGTGGCCGCGCCGGCCTTCGCAGTCTTCCCGCTGTCGCCGGCGCTCATCGCGGCACCTCGAGTATGACGGTCGTGCCAGCCCCCGGCGTCGAGAACAGTCGCGCGTTGCCGCCGACGTCGCGCAGTCGCGCGATCACCGACTCGGCCACGCCGAGGCGACCGTCCTCCACCTCATCGGGGGCGAAGCCGCGGCCAGCGTCGGTCACGACCGCGCGCAGGGTGTCCTCGCTCTCGGTGATCGTGACGTCGGCGTCGCTCACGCCCGCGTGGCGGCGCACGTTCTCGAGGCACTCGGCGAGGGCGAAGAGGAACGCGTCAAGCACGTCGGAGCGCAGGAGTACCTGGCCCGTGCCGTGCCATCGCACCTCGAGTCCCATGCGCAGAAAGCGCTGCTTGACGCTTTCGAGGGTCGTGCCGAGGGTCGACTCCGACACCGGCTCGAGGTTGTACGAGCCCGAGAAGCGCGGCATCGGCGTCGAGCCGAGGCGCAGCTGGCGCAGCAGACGCGCGTCTTCCGTGGCCTGCTGGCGCAGCGCGTCGGCGCTGACTCCGACGCCTGAGTGGGCGAGCAGCGTAAGGGTCGCGAGCACGGTGTCGTGCAGGAGGCGCGCGCTCTGGCGGCGCTGCGCCTCCATCTCGCTGGCCTGACGCTCGACCTGGTGGGCGCGGCCGATGCCGTCGATGCGCACGAGCGAGCGCTCGACACCGACCGTGACCCAGATGCCGATGATCATGGTGATCGCCCAGCCGGCAAGCGTGGCGATCGCCGCCGTCGAGAACAGCCCCATGGTGGGGCCGGCGAGCGCGACGAGGAAGGCGGAGGCAAGCGTGCCGAACGCCCACAACAGCCAGCGCGGGCGGCTCTCGCTCAAGACGATGCCGACGGCACCGATGCCGACGGCGCCGAGCGGCGCGAGCGCGACGGGAAGCGCCACCGACTGGCCGCCCGAAAACGGCAGCTGCGCGACGGTGAGGGCGGCGAGCCCCAGCACGATGGTGAGCACGGGCCACCCGACATGCTCGCTGCGGCCCACCATGATGAGGGCGCCCGCCTGACCGGCGAGCAAAATGAGCACCGACGGCAACAGGTCGGGCTCGACAATGCCGGGCAGCGACAGGCACACGGCCGAGATGATGAGGCCGCCCAGGCCGATCGCGCGCGCGGAGCGCTGCAACAAGCTGCGCCGCTCGCGTTCGATCACAGCCTCAGTCTGTCATCCAGTACCGACGCGGGCGGCGCAGACCCGCGTGATCGCGTCGTAGAGCGCGTCGCGGGTCGCGTTGTCCGCCGCGACCGTCACGGTGCCGGAGCTCGGGGTGTCGGCCGCCCCGGCGCCGCTGTTCGGGGCAGCAATCGTCGCGTCGACGCGAAACAGCGTCCCCTGCTTGTCCTCCGCGATGGCGTGCGGGTCGCAGCGCGCCGGAACCGTGGTGAGCCGAATCGCCGCAGGGTTCTCGCCTCCGGCGTCGATGACCACCTCCAGGGGGCGCGAGGTGACGGGCGCGCCTGCGTCGTCGAGCATCCCGAGCAGAATCGTGCCCGAAATGCCCGTCAGCGCGACGGTGCCGGCGCCCGCGTCGCCGCGGGGCGTGCGCGGCTCGGCAACGAGTTCCAGCGCGACGGTGTCGGGCGGCGCCGTGCCCGCCGCGCCGTCGCCGAGGTAGCGGATCGCGAGCGTCGCCCGCTCGGCGATCGCCTCGGCGAAGCAGGATGCTCGCCACCACTCGGCAAACTGGCCCAGCCGGTCGTTCGCCACGATGGTGACGGATGCGGGGCTCGCCTCGGGTGAGGTCGTTTCGGTGTCAGCGCGCACCGTCAACGACGCCGACACGGAGTCGAGCTCGGGCGCGCCATCGCAGGCCGGCGACGGCAACGCGACGGGGATGTCGCGGGTGAGCCCCGGCGGGATCTCCACCTCGCGCTCGGATTCTGTCGCTCCCGATAGGCCGGGCGAGGTCACCGACGTGCGCGTCACGACGATGGCGACGTCGCCGCCGTTCGTCACCGAGAGCTGCATGCCGCCCGCGGCGGCGTCGAAACGCGAACGATAGGTCTCGGCAGTGAGGTCGTCGGGTGTCTCGGGTGCCTCCGGTGCCTCGGGTGTGCACGCCACCAGCAGCAGCGTGGCCGCCACAACACTGGTCGCGAGCGCCTGACGAAGAGTCGTCGAGCGCCCTGCCATCGCTTACTCCGCAAGCAGTTCGGCGAGGTGCGCGCCGACGAGATCGTTTTCGATGAGGAAGGCGTCGTGCCCGAACGGCGACGAGATGACGGCGGCCTCGTGCCCGTGGATCGTGTTCGGCAGGTGGGCCGCGATCTCGTGCTGCTGCTCGACGGGGAAGAGGCGGTCGGTGTCGATGCCGAGCACCAGGGCGCGAGCATCCACCCGGCCGAGAACCTCGGCGAGCGTGCCGCGGCCCCGCGTGATGTCGTGCGAGTTCATCGCCTCGACGAGGGTGATGTAGCTGTTGGCGTCGAAGCGGCGGGTGAACTTGTTGCCGTGAAAGTCGAGGTAGCTTTCGACCGCGTAGCGCCCGCCGTGCCCGAGTGGGTCGAGCGCTCCCTGCCACGAGCGGGCGAAGCGCTCGTTCAACTCGTCGGGCGAGCGGTAATTGAGCAGCGCCATGCGGCGCGCGAGGGCGAGGCCGCGGTACGGCCCCTCGTCCTCGTCGTAGTAGTGCCCGCCGCGGAAGGTCGGGTCCATGCGGATCGCCTCGATCTGCACCGAGTTCAGGGCAATCTGGTCGGCGTTCGAGATGGCGGGTGCCGCCAGAATCGCGAGCCGCGCCATGCGTTCGGGCGAGCCTGCCGCCCATTCGACCGCGTGCATCCCGCCCATCGAGCCGCCGATGACGGCGAAGAAGCGCTCGATGCCGAGCCGGTCGGCCAGCGCGCGCTGCGCGGCGACCTGGTCGCGAATCGTGAGATACGGGAAGCGGCCGCCCCATTCAGCGCCGTCGGGCGCGAATGACGACGGGCCGGTCGAGCCCTGGCAGCCGCCCAAGATATTGGGGGCGACGACGAAGAAACGTTCGGTGTCGATCGCGAGCCCCGGCCCGACCATTCCGCTCCACCAACCGGCGGTCGGATGCCCGGGGCCGGCTTTGCCGACGACGTGGCTGTCTCCGGTCAGCGCGTGGGCGATGAGGATCGCGTTCGAGGCGGCGGCGTTCAACTCACCCCACGTCTCGTAGGCGAGACGCGTGACGGGCAGGGTCTCACCCGACTCGAGGGCGAGCGGACCGAGGCTCGCGAACTGGCGATTGCCAGGGTGGTCGCCCTCGCGCCAGGCCCCCGTGACCGGTGGGGCGCCCGACATGGCGCGCCGGTTCGCCTCGGTGATGAAGGCCGAGGGGACGGTGTCTTCGCTCGTCTGCCAGTCCATTAGGGCCATTCTGTCGCACGGTACGGGTGGTGGACCGCACCGTGCGACAGGGCGACGCCGGGGCCCGCGTCGCGGCGCCACTGAGGCGCCCGGGCGAGCCCCGGCGTCGGGGCGTGTGCTGCCTTAGGCGCTCTTCGCCGCCGCGAAGCCGCGCTCGAGGTCGGCGATGATGTCGTCGAGGTTCTCGAGCCCGACCGAGAGACGGACGAGGCCCGGGGTGACGCCGGCGGTGAGCTGCTGCTCGGCCGTCAGCTGCGAGTGTGTCGTCGAGGCGGGGTGGATGATGAGGCTGCGCACGTCGCCGATGTTCGCGACGTGGCTGAACAGCTGCACACTGTCGACGAGCGCGCGGCCGGCGTCGACGCCGCCCTTCAGCTCAAACGACAGCACGGCACCCACGCCCTTCGGGGCGTACTTCTGGCCGGCGGCATACCAGGTGCTCGATTCGAGCCCCGCGTAGTCGACGTGCGCGACATCCGGGTGCGCCTCGAGCCAGCGGGCGACCGCGAGCGTGTTCTCGACGTGGCGCTCGATACGCAGGCTCAGGGTCTCGATGCCCTGAATGAGCTGCCAGGCGTTGTCGGGCGAGATGGCCGAGCCGATGTCGCGCAGCAGCTGCACGCGCGCCTTGATGATGTACGCGATGCCGTCGCCCAGCACGCCGGTGTAGCTGGCCCCGTGGTACGAGGGGTCGGGCTCGGTGAGGCCGGGGAACGTGGAGACGTGCTGCGACCACGGGAAGCTGCCGCCGTCGACGATGACACCGCCGAGCACGGTGCCGTGCCCGCCAAGGAACTTCGTCGCCGAGTGCACGACGATGTCGGCACCGTGCTTCAGGGGCTGAATCAGGTACGGGGTCGCGATCGTGTTGTCGACGATGAGCGGCAGGCCCGCGGCGTGCGCGACCTCGGCCACCTTCTCGATGTCAAAGATGTTGACCTTGGGGTTGCCGACCGTCTCGCCGAACAGCAGCTTCGTGTTGGGGCGAATCGCGGCGCGCCAGGCGTCGGCGTCATCCTGATCCTCGACGAAGGTGACCTCGATGCCGAGCTTCGCCAGCGTGTACTTGAACAGGTTGTACGTGCCGCCGTAGATCGTCGACGAGGCGACGATGTGGTCGCCCGAGTTCGCGATGTTCAGCACCGCGTAGGTGGTCGCCGACTGGCCAGACGACAGCAGCAGGGCCGCCGTGCCGCCCTCGAGCGCGGCGATGCGTTGCTCGACCACGTCTTGCGTCGGGTTCTGGATGCGCGTGTAGATGTTGCCGAATTCGGCGAGCGCAAAGAGGTTCTTCGCGTGCGCGGAGTCGTTGAAGGTGTACGCGGTCGTGCGGTACACCGGGGTCGCGCGGGCGTTGGTCACCGGGTCGGGCTGCGAGCCGGCGTGAATCTGCAGTGTCTCGAAACGCCAGTCGGCGGTGGGGTTCTCGCTCATGAGTGGGTCCTTCCCTGTCGCGGTGAGCCCACGCTAGGGGGCGCGTGACGGGGCGGCAATGATGCGCGACACACGCCGTAACGGGATGCAGGTATCCGTCACCGTCGGATGTGTGTCGCAGTGTGCGACCTCCGACGGGTTAGCGCTCGCGGGCGAGTAACCAGCCGACCCGCGGCTCGACAATCGGCCGGGTCACGAACCGCACCGGTTTCGACGACAGCAGCAGCGTCAGCAACACCGACCCGACGAGCAGGCCGATGAACCAGAGCCATGCCGGAGCGCCCACGCCGGTGAGGTCGCTCTGGCGCAGGGCGTACAGCGGAAATGTGTGGAGCAGGTACACGTACATCGTGTGCGTGCCGATCCATGTGATCGGGGTCGCGGTGCGGGGGACGAGTGCGAGCAGACTCAGCGTGAGGGCCACTCCGATGCCGATCACGAGCAAGCGCACGATGCCCGCCCACCACTCGGTGAGCCCGAGCGCCGCGTAGTCGTCGGCGTAGAACAGGATTCGCCCGGCGCCGATGGTGCCGAAAAAGTCGTTTCCCACGAGCGCTACCACTGCCGCTGCGCCGAAGGCGGTCGCGGCGACGGCTCGGGTGACGAGCACGCGCGGGTCGAAGCGATCGAGCTCCAGCCAGCGCAGGCGGTCGATTACTCCGCGGTCCGCGAGCCACCAGCCGAGCGTGAAGAACGGCAGCAGGCCGAACGTCCGGGAGAGGGAGAACGTCGTGTCAATGCTGTCGAAGTAGCCCACCCCCACGGAGAGAGCGACCGTGATGAGCAGCGGCGTGCGCAGACGCGCGATGACGGGCAGGACCATCCGGAACACGGCGAGAGCGAGCAAGAACCACAGGGTCCACGAGGGTGACGCCGGGTCGAACGTCGAGCCCTCACCCGCCGCGAACCGGATGAGGGTCCACACCGTCTGGAGCACGAGGTACGGCACAAGCAGGTCGGTGACGATGCGCCCCAGCTGCTTCGCGCCGGGTTCCGCGCGACTGAAATAGCCGGCCAACAGGGCGAATGCGGGCATGTGGAAGGCGTAGATGACGAGGTACGTCGCATACGACAGTTCGAGCATGCTGTTTAGCGGCTGGATTGCGTGCCCGACGACGACCAGCACGATCGCGATGGCCCGCGAGTTGTCCCAGTAGGGTGTGCGGGCGCGGATTGTCGTCGCGCCAGGGGAGCCCTGCGCTGCAGACGAGCCTGAAGGAGTCGCGTCAGCCACCGCGCTAGCCTACGAGACATGACCGCCGATGCCGCTGCAGCTGCCCCCCGTCACGCTCTCGTCTCGGGGGCCTCGAGCGGAATCGGCGCCGCGATTGTGCGTCGGCTGACCGCCGACGGCTGGCGGGTCACCGGCGTCGCCCGTCGCGCCGACCGCCTGGCGGCGCTCGCCGCCGAGACCGGATGCGCGGTGCGCGTCGTCGACGTGACCAGCGACGCCGAGGTGGCGGCCCTCGCCGAGGCGATGCGCGCATCCGCCGCCGCAGGCGAGCCGCCGATCGACGCGCTCGTGCTCAACGCGGGGCTCGCGATCGGGGTCGACCCGGTCGAGAGCGCGAAGCCCGCCGACTGGGCACGCATGTTCGACGTCAACGTGCTGGGCGCGCAGCGACTGATCGCGGCATTCCTGCCTGAGCTACGATCGGCCGCCCGCGCCCGCGGCATTGTCGACATTCTCGCGATCACCTCGACGGCGGGGCAGCGCGCCTACGAGGGCGGCGCTGGCTACTCGGCGTCGAAGGCGGGGCTGAAGATTGCGCTCGACGCGCTGCGGCTCGAGCTCGCGGGCGAGCCGATCCGCGTCGTGCAGGTGGCGCCCGGCATGGTGCGCACCGACGAGTTCACCCTCAACCGCCTGGGCGGCGACGCCGAGCGCGCGGCCGCGCTGTACGACAACGTTGACCGGCCGCTGACGGCCGACGACGTTGCCCGCGTCGTGGGTGACACACTGGCGCTTCCCGAGCACATCAACCTCGACGAGGTGACGATGCGCCCCGTGGCGCAGGCCGCGCAGCACAAGCTGGTGCGCGGGCCGCTCACGCCGCGGCAGTAGCGGCGGTCGTATCGATCAGGCGCGGGCGTCGGGCGTCGGTTCGGCCGCGGCCTCGGTAGCTGCGGTCTCGTCCACCGCGACCGGATCGCGGAAGGCGAGTTTCGGCACGAACGCGAGCAGCAGCATCCCGATCAGCGCGCTTACGCCGCAAATCGCGAAGACCGTGAGATAGCCCGCGTAGGTGCCGGCCGTCGAGACGATCGATTGGGTACCGACGTAGACGACGACGATGGCGAAGACCGCCGAGGCAAACGAACCGCCGATCGTCTTCGTGGTGTTGGTGAGGCCCGTGGCGATACCCGTCTGGCCGAGGGGAGCTGCGGCGGCGGCCGCGGCGGGCAGAGCCGCGACGAGCGCTCCCGAGCCGATGCCGGCGACGGCCATGTTGATGATCACCTGCAGCGCCGAGTAGTGGAACGGCAAGAACATCAGGTAGCCGAGCGCGACCAGCGCGGTGGCGACGATCAGCTGCGCGCGCGGCGGCACGCGTCGGGCGGTCGCCGAGAACAGGCCGGCGCCGATGATCATGCCGATCAGGTAGACGCCGATGATGGTCGAGATGTCGCTCGCGTCGAGACCGAGCCCGTAGCCCGCCTCGGTGGGTGTGCCCGCGAACGAGGCGAGCGGCGCCTGCGCGCCGAGCACGCTGATGCCGAACAGGCCGGCGACGAGCTGCACGGGCCACATGTCGGGGCGGCGCAGCACCCGCAGGTCGATGGCCGGGTCGGGGTGGCCGAGCACCCATCGGCCGAACGGGTAGAGCAGCGCGAGCCCGACGACGATGACGAGGTAGACCCACCAGGCGTCCGGCCCGTTGATGCGCAAGAACGCCAAGCCGCTCGTGATGGTGAGCAGCGACAGGGTGAGCAGGGTGAAGCCGATCGTGTCGAGGCGTCGGCCGCTGACCGGCTGCGACTCGGGCACACCGAACCAGATCACGAAGAACGCCGCCGTCACGGCGATGGCGGGCAGCGACAGGGTCAGCGGAATGTTCCCGCCGAACGCCTCGAAGACACGCGCGCCGCCCAGGGCTCCGGCGATCGCGCCCGCCTCGAGCGCCACCACGAGCAGACCCGCCGCCCGCCGCGTTGCCGACGCCCCGCGACCCGTGGCGCGACCGCGGTCGAAGATCAGCGCCACCTCAAGCGGAAGCCACACGACGTAGAAGCCCTGAAGCGCCCACGCGGCCAAGAAGCTCCAGAAGTCGGCGGCAAACACGAGCCACCAGCTCGCCCCGGCCGTCAGCACGGTCGAGATCAGCAGGATCTTCTTGTGCCCGACCATGTCGCCGAGTTTCGCGAGAATCGGCACCACCAGGGCGCTCAAGAGCAGCTGCGCCGCCTCGAACCAGTTGAAGTCGGGGTCGTCGATCTCGAGGTACCGGGCGAGGTCAGGAATCAGCGGGATGTAGTACCCCTGCAGAATGCCGCTCACGAACTCGACGAAGAAGAGGTACCCGACGAGCCCCGCGGTAATCGCGCCCGACTTGCCCCGAAGCAACGCTGCCATGCGCTGATGCTAGGGGGTCGGATGCGCGCGGCTCGGTAGCGTGGGCGGGTGACCGCTTCGCGCCTGGTTCTTCCCGCCGCCCTCGCCCCTCCCACCGGGCTCGGCGCGGGCTGGGCGGAGGCGCTCCTCGCCCAGGACCGGGAGCTCGGGCAGGCGCTCGCCGCGATCGCGGCGACGCTCGAGGTCGAGAGCGCGGCGGGCCGACCCTGGCTGCCCGAGGGCCCGCGGGTGCTGCGCGCCCTCACCCGGCCGCTCGCTGAGGCTCGCGTGCTCATCGTCGGGCAAGACCCCTACCCGACGCCCGGCCATCCGGTGGGGCTCGCCTTTGCCGCCGAACGCGCCGTGCGCCCGCTGCCGCGCAGCCTCGCGAACATCTACCGCGAGCTCGCCGACGACCTCGGCGTCACGCCACCCGCGCATCCCGACCTCAGCCCGTGGTTCGAGCGCGGCGTCGTCTTGCTGAACCGCGCGCTCACCGTCGAGGCGGGCACGAGCGGTTCGCACGCGCGCCTGGGGTGGCAGCGGCTGACGGACGCGGTCGTGCGGGCCCTCGCCGCGCGCGGGGGCCCGTTCGTGGCGATCCTGTGGGGCCGCGACGCGCAGGCGGTGACTCCGCTGCTGGGCGATGTCCCCGTGATCGCGAGCGCGCATCCGAGCCCCCTGTCTGCCCGCCGCGGCTTCTTCGGTTCGCGCCCGTTCAGCCGGGCCAACGCCGCGCTCGCGTCGCGAGGCGGCGAGCCGCTCGACTGGGACATCCGGTCGTAACACCGCCGTCGTAGGCTGGGCTCATGCTCGAGGAGGAATACCAGCAGCGCCGCCGTCTGCCGCGGCACCTGCAACCGGCACCCGAGCCTGAGCCCGCGTTCGACTACGCGCTGCGCGACGCCCGCCCGGCCGATTTGCCGTACATCCAAGAGATCTACAACCACTACGTCGCGAACTCGACCGTCACCTTCGATGAGCAGCCGTGGACTTTGGCGTCCCTCAAGAAGAAGTTCGCGCACCTGCAGAAGCTTGGCTACCCGTTCCTTGTCGCCGAGTCGCCGCGCGGCCAGATTCTCGGCTTCGCGTACGTGTACCCGTGGAAGGAAAAGGCCGCGTACCGCTACACGGTCGAGAATTCGATCTATCTCGCACCCGCCGCCACCGGGCGGGGTCTCGGCCGCGCCCTCCTCGGCACGCTGCTCGAGCGCGCCGAAGAGGCGGGCGTTCGCGAGGTCGTCGCGGTCATCGCCGATCAGGGCGCCGAGGGCTCGATGCGCCTGCACGAGTCGTTCGGCTTCACGCAGACCGGGTCGATGGGCAAGGTCGGTTTCAAGTTTGAGCGCTGGCTCGGCATCGTGCTCATGCAGAAGTCGCTGCGCCCGCGCCGGCGCTGAGCGGGGCGAGCGCGGCCGCCAGGGCTGCGCGAACGCCCTCGTGGCTCGCCGGCTCGCCGCGCCAGAGCATGTGCAGCAGCAGCCCGTCGACCGCGAGCGCCGCCGATCGGATGCGCGCGGCCGCATCCGGCGCATCCTCGGGCACAGCGCGCCCCAGGTCGCGCTCGAGGATGGCGTACCAGGCCTCGGCGTCGGCCCGGAGCGCCGGCCGCCGGGTGGCGAGCAGCAGCAGCTCGTAGTGCGCAACCGCGGTCGCCCGCTGCTCGAGCGCGTACCGCCGAATCGCGTCGGCCGCCCCCTCCAGGTCGTGCGGGTCGAGTCGGCCGATGCTCGCGTCGTAGTCGGCGACGCTGCGGCGCAAGACCGAGGTGAGCAGCTCGTCAATGTCGGAGAAGTAGTAGGTGGCCGCCGACGTGGGAAGCCCTGCTTCCGCGGCCACCGCGCGGTGGGTGAGCGCGGCGGGCCCCTCGCGCTCGATGACCGCCAGCGCGGCGTCGAGCAGGGCGTCGCGGCGCGCGCGACCCTTTGCGGTGAGTTTCGGCTCGGTCATGCGGTCGGGGGAGTGGTCGCTGGCGCGTTGAGCCCCCGCGACACGGTGTCGCCGTGGGTGCCCGTGAGCTCGACGAGCGCGACGCCGGCGATGATGAGGGCGATGCCGGCGAGCTGGCCGAGCGTCAGGCTTTCCCCGAACACGAGCCAGCTCACGCCGGCGACGAGCGCGACCCCGAGCCCCGCCCAGATGCCGTACGCCGTGCCGAGGGGAACTCCCCGGCCGAGCGAGGCCGAGAGCAGCGAAAACGCGGTGATGTAGCCGACCGCCACGATGGGGAACGCCCACCATACGGCGCGGTCTCCGCTGGTGAGTTTCAAGAAGCTGGTGGCGATGACCTCGGCGATGATCGCACCGGCCAGATAGATGTAGCCCACGGGGCCCTCCTCATTTTCTGGAACAAATGTACCAAAAAATAAGGATGTCCGCGCGGCGCGCTCGCGCCCGTCGCGTTACTCGATTGCCCCGTACGCGACGCCGCGCATCTCTTCCGTGAACAGCACCGACTCGTCGAAGCCTGTCTGCCCGCCGAGCGAGTTCAGCACCGAGAACCACGCGTCGTCGGTGATGAGGTTGTAGATGGCCGGCCCGATTCCCTCTTCGCCCAGCACGCCGAAGGCGAGGGAGGAGTCCTCCCGCTCGAACGGCACGTAGCCCTGCGCGACGAGCTCGTTGATCGTCGACTCGCGGCTCACCGCGTTGAGGGGCGCCACGCTGAACAGGATCGTCGACAGGTCGACGCCCTCCTGGCCCCACACGCAGCTCATGCCGCCGATCAGCTGCTCGGGCGTCTGGTCGCCGAAGTATTCGTCGCCGTACAGGCTGCCCGGGCCGCCCAACAGGGTGAGGCCCTGCGCCTCGAGCGTGCCGACCCGGTCGGCGGGCAGAATCACCGTGCAGTCGGCCGGCATCGTGAAGACCAGCTCAGGCTCGGGGCTCGGCTCGGGGGTCGTCTCGCTGGGCTCGGGGCTCGGCGTCGGCTCGGAGCTGGGCTCGGCGACCGGCTCGGTGGGTGCCGGCTGCTCGGGCGCGCAGGCCGCGAGCGTGAGCAGAAGGGCGCTCGCGGCGGCCGCGGTTGCCAGGCGGAATGCGGGTCGTGCAGGCGTCGGCATGGCGCGAATCTAACAGCCGCGGAAGGACGGAATCCGGGCGATTCCCCGCAAGCGGCGTCGAGCATCCCGTTCGTTGCGGAATCGGTATGTCGCGCCGCCTAGGGTGGGGCGCATGGCCGAGCTGCACACCCTCACCGCGCTCGAGCAGTGGCGTCTGCTGCACGATGGCGAGCTCAGCCCGCGCGAACTCGTCGAGCACTACCTCGCTCGCATCGAGCGGCTGAATGCCCGGGTGGGCGCGCTGACCGTTGTCGACCCCGAACGGGCCCTGGCTGCCGCCGACGCGCTCGCCGACTCGGTGCCCCGAACGGCTCCGCTGTGGGGGCTGCCGATCGTCGATAAAGAGCTCACGGCGCGAGCCGGTCAGCGCACGAGCTACGGCTCGCGCCTGTTCGCCGGGTACGTGCCCGATGCGTCCGATGAGCTGGTCACCCACTTCGACGCGGCGGGCGCCATCAGCCTCGGTGCGAGCGCGGCCCCCGAGTTTGGCCTGCCCTCGTACACCGAGTCGCGCGTCGCCCCGCCGGCCCGCACGCCGTACGCCCTCGATCGCGGGGCGGGCGGCTCGAGCGGGGGAGCGGCCGCAGCGGTCGCGGCGGGCCTCGTTCCGTTCGCGCCGGGCAGCGACGGCGGCGGCAGTATTCGCATCCCCGCCGCGGCGTGCGGGCTCGTCGGCCTGAAACCCTCGCGGGGGCGCGTGCCGGCCGGCAGCGGTCTCGACAAGCTCGCCGGGCTGGTGGTGCCGGGCCCGATCGCCCGCACCGTCGCCGACGCGGCGCTCATGCTCGACGCCCTCATCACCGCGGCACCCTGGCCTTTCGCCACCCGCGCCCCGGCCGCCGACGAGGGGCCGCTGCTCGGCGCGGCGATTCGCGGCGAGGGCAGGTTTCAGCTCGGGGTGATGACCGAGTCGCCGTGGCAGCTCGACTACGCGCTCACCATCGCGCCCGAGGCGCGCCACGCCCTCGACCGCGCCGTGCGCGAGTTCTCGGCCCTCGGCCACGGAGTCGACGAGTTCAGCCTCGGCCCCGCCGACGAGTGGGCGGGCTACCCCGACGCGTTCCGCACGATCTGGATGGCGTCCGCGGCGGGCATTCCCGCCCGCACCCCCGACGAGCTGGCCCAGCTCGAACCGCTCACCGCCTGGCTCGTCGCGCGCGGTCGCGAGGTGCGTGCCGACCAGCTCTCGGCCGCGCTCGCGTGGCTCGCCGGCTTCGAACGCCGCCTCATCGCGCGGCTGCGCACCGTGGATGCGGTCATCACGCCCGCGCTCGCCCTCACGCCCCGCCCGATCGGCTGGTACGACGCCGAGGATGCGGAACGCAACTTCGCGCAGCAGGTGCAGTACACGCCGTGGACGAGCATGGCGAACGTCGCGGGCCTTCCCGCGATCACGCTGCCGGTCGGGGTGAGCGACGCGGATGGCGAACTGAGCGACGTGCCCGGCATGCCGATGGGCGTGCAGCTCATCGGCCGGCCCGGGGGAGAGGCGACGTTGCTCGCCCTCGGGGCGCAGTGGGAGCGTCGGCGACGCGCCCCCGCGCATCCGATTCTCGACTAGCGGGCGAGGCTACGCGGCGTCACCGGAGGCGATGCGCGTGCCGAGGCGCTGCTCGATCAGCGCCTGCAACTCGTCGCCGAGGCGGGCGTCGTCGGCACTGCGATGCGTCGCGCCCCACGGGTTCAGGCCGTCGAAGTAGGTGCCGTTCGGCACACCGAGTTCGGGCGTGTCGACGAGGTGCACCAGGGGTGCAGCCCCCGCCTCGACACTGATCTGCATCGATGCGGTGAGTGTCTGCACGATGGCGGCACTGCGCGAACCCTGACCGAAGCCGCTGCGAATGTATCCGGGATGCACGGCGTAGCTTTCGAGACCCGTTCGCCGCGCCAGTGCTCGCGCATACAGAATGACGCCGAGCTTGCTGGCGGCATACGGCTTCCAGCCGCCGCGGTACGGACGGCGGTCGAAGTCGAGGTCGTCGAGGCGCAGACCGCCGAGGCGGTTCATGACGCTCGACGTGTGCACGACGCGCGCCCGGCTCTCGGTCAGCCGAGGCAGCAGTAACTCGGTCAGCAGAGCGGGGGCGAGCAGATTGCGCTGCACCGTGGTCTCAAAGCCGTCGACGGTGAGCGCGCGCCTGGGCACGAGGCCGCCCGCGTTATTCACCAGGCAGTCGATGCGGCCGTAGCGGCCCAAGAGCGCGTGCCCGAGGTCGTGAACCTCGTCGAGACGGTCGAAGTCGGCGACGAAGCTGCTGCCCCCCACCTCGGCCGCAACGTGGGCGGTGCGATCGGGGTCGCGTCCGACGACCGCCAGCTGCCATCCGCGGCGGACCAGTTCGCGCGCCGCTTCGGCGCCGATACCGGCACTGGCGCCCGTCACGACGACGGTACGACTCATCAGACTACGTCCATGCGCCCCATACTGGCAGTAAACCGAGAGTCGCGGGGGCCGGATTGCGTTTTGCTCTTAAGACGGTGGCGTAACGCTCGGTCTGCCCAACGCTTCCAAGAGGCGCAGCCAGACCTCGCTCAGCGTGGGGTACGAGGGCACCGCGTGCCAGAGTCGATCGATCGGCACCTCGCCGACGATGGCGATTGTCGCGGCGTGCAGCAACTCGGCCACGTCGTCACCCACGACGGTGAAGCCCACGACGACCTGACGCTCGGTATCGATGACGAGTCGCGCCGTGCCCTCGTAGTCGTCCCCGTGCACGCTGGCGGCAGCGACCCAGCCAAGGGAATAGTCGACGACACGGGTGGCGATGCCCGACTTCTCCGCCGCCGCGGCGGTCAGCCCGACGCTGGCGACCTCCGGAGAGGTGAACACGACCTGCGGCACCGCCCGATGGTCGGCGGTGGCCACGTGCACGCCCCACGCTGCGGTGTCGACGGAGGCGCCGTGCGCGCGAGCGGCAATGACGTCGCCCGCGGCGCGCGCCTGATACTTGCCCTGGTGGGTGAGCAGCACGCGGCCGGTGACATCGCCGACGGCGTACAGCCAGTCATGGCCGGTCACCCGCATCGTGTCGTCGACCTCGATCCAGTCACCGGCGGTCAGCCCGATCGTGTCGAGGCCGAGGTCGTCCGTCGCAGCGCGGCGCCCCGTGGCGACGACCACCTCATCGGCCTCGATCGTGTCGTCGCCGTCGAGGGTGATGGTCACCGTTCCGTCAGCGTTGCGCGCGACGTGGGTGGGGCTTATCCCCGTGCGCACGTCGGCGCCCTCGGCGCGCAGCCGCTCAGCGACCGCCTCGCCCGCGAACGGTTCCAGACCCGCGAGCAGACCGCTGCGGGCGATTAGGGTGACGTGCGAGCCGAGGCTCTGGAAGGCGGTGGCCATCTCACAGCCGACCACTCCGCCGCCGATGATGGCGAGCCGCTTCGGGATGCTTTTCGCGCTCGTGACCTCGCGGGACGTCCACGCCCGCGCATCCTCAAGGCCGTCGATCGGGGGAACCGTCGCGGCGCTGCCCGTGCACAGGGCGACGGCGTGGCGCGCCGTCACGGTGCGGGTCGCCCCGTCGTCGCTCGTGATGACGACGCGGCGTTCTCCGTCGAGTCGCGCGTGACCCCGCGCGAGCTCGATGCCCGCCTTGTCGAGCCAGCGCACCTGCCCCGAGTCGTCCCAGTGCGCTGCGATGTCGTCGCGGTGGGCGAGCACGGCGTCGGCGTCGAGGGTTCCCGTAGCGGCCTCGCGGGCCCCGGGAGCGCGGTGCGCCGCGCGCAGCACGCTGCCTGCGCGCAGCAACGCTTTCGAGGGCATGCAGGCCCAGTACGAGCATTCGCCGCCCACCAGCTCGCTCTCGACAATGAGCACGTCGAGCCCGCCCTGCACGGCGCGGTCGGCGACGTTCTCACCGACCGCGCCCGCGCCGACGACGATCAGGTCGTACTCGCTCGTCACGGCACTACCGCCCGACGAACTGCGGCGTCGACCGGGTCATGAAGGCCTCAACGCCGATTCGCGCGTCCTCGGTCTGCATGAGGCGCACGAGTTCGCCGGGCAGCTTTTCGGCCGCGGCGGCTTCGCCCTCCGAGACCGCGAGGCGAGCGTTGGCGAGGGTCGCCTGCACCGCGAGGGGCGCCTGCGCGGCAATGGTGCGCGCGATCTCGGTCGCCCGAGCGAGCTGCTGGCCCGGTTCGACGAGCTCCTGCACGAGACCCATGCGGTGCGCTTCGTGAGCATCGAAACGGTCGCCGGTGAGCATCCAGCGCATGGCGTTACCCCAGCCGGCGGCGGCCGCGAAGCGGGTCGTCGCACCGCCGAAGGGCAGAATCGCGCGGCCGACCTCGAGCTGGGCGAACGAGGTGTCGCTCGCCGCAACGACGACGTCGCTCGCGAGGGCCAGCTCGATGCCGAGGGTCAGGCAGGTGCCCTGCACGGCGAGCACGACGGGCTTCGACACGCGCGAGCCGTCCATACCCCAGGGGTGAATGCCGCCGTCGGGCACCATGTCGAGCCCGTTCGGGCCGATGCGCGGGGCGATGTCACCGAGGTCGAGACCGGCGGTGAAGTGCTCGCCATGCGCGTAGACGACGCCGACGCGCAGCTCGGGGTCGCGGTCGAGCTCGCCGTAGGCGAGAGCCAGTTCCGACAGCAACGCGTAGTCGGCGGCGTTCATCTTGTCGGGGCGGTTGAAACCGATCAGCAGAAGGTGACCGTCGCGGTCGACGGTGACGCGGGGTTCAGACATGCTCCCACGCTAGTGATCAGGATGCGCGCGGCGGCGATTCCTGTGGCATTCGCTCAGGGGGTGGCCGGTGCCGACCACGGCGCGTTGTCAGTCGGAGCTCACCGCGGCAATGACCCGGAGGATCGTGGCGGCCTCATCGGCGAGCAGTTCGGGGTCGGCGTCGGCCGCGGGGGCGTACTCGGTGATGCCGGCACCTCCGAGCGGCAGTGCCGCGCGCGCATCGCGGACCGCGCCGATCAGTTCGTCGAGGCTCAGGCCGAACGGCTCGGCGAAGCCGACGCTGCCCATGATTGCCGGGTCGAGAACGTCGAGGTCGATGTGCACGTACAGCACGGCGTCATCGCCCGCCCGCCCGGCGATCGCGGCGCCCAGCTGTTCGGGCGTGACCGTCGGGATACCGAAGCGCTCGGCGGCGTCGGCCTCCGCATCGTCGAGGGCGCGCACGCCCACCATGACGACGTCGCTCGCGGCGACCAGACCCGAATCGATCATGTCGCGCAGCACCATGCCGTGGTACGCACCGCTCGGCGAGGTCTCGGCCGTGTTCAGGTCGGCGTGGGCGTCAGCCCACAGCAGCACGACGCGGCCGCGGCGCGCGGCGCGCTCGACGCCGGCGTACTCGACGCCACAGTCGCCCCCCACCACCACGGCGATCTCGCCGTCTTCCAGGTCGGCGAGGCTGCGGCCGAGACGCTCGCGCACGAGTCGAATCGAGCTGTACCGGTGAATTCCGGTGCCCTCCGCATCGCCCGCCTCCAGCGGCACCTCGATGACCTCGGTCGCCCGCGCGGGCAAATCGGCGGCGATCGCCTCAGCGCCCTGCGCAAGCCGCATCGCCCGCGCCGCCCCAGAACCCTGCCACTGCGGCACCACCGCAAACCTGCGCATCATGCGCTCAGTCTGCCACCGTGCGCGCGTCTGCTCCCGTGCGCGCGTCTGTTCCCGTGCCCGTGCCCGGGCCTGCGCCCGCGTCGCGCCGCCGGCGCGGAGCAGCGACGGCGGCCGTGACGCGCGCCAGGGCGAGCTCGAGCGGTCCCCGCGCGCCCCGACGCATCGCGATGAGCGCGACAGCGGCACTGATGACGAGAAGTGCGGCGAGCATCCACCACCCGTCCGGCGACGCGTACGCGCCAGCGGGGCCGATGCCAAACGCCTCGGTCGCGAGCGCGATGAGCAGCACGTGCAGCGTGTAGACCGTCAGCGGCATGCGGCCGATCGCGATGAGCGGAGCAAGCACGATGCGGGATGCACGGGCGAACGACCCGGGGGAGTCGAGCAGCAGCAGGGCGCCCCCGATGATTGCGATGGCGAGTCCGCCCGAGCCGAGCAGCTCGGCCGGGGTGACCGCGTGGGCCTCGGCGCTCACGCTCGGCAGAAAGACCGCCGCGCCGTAGCCGACGAGCGAGGCGGCGAGCCCGAGCGTCACCATGAGCAGCCGCGTCATTGTGCTCGTGAGGTCACTGCGGGTTGCGATCAGGCCGGCGCACAGCAGCGGCAGCCACAGCAGCGCCGGGTAGTACCCCGTCAGGAAGGCATCGGCGAGCACGACGACGGGGTCACGCACAAGGTCGGCGGCGCGGTCAATCGGCGAGGCGCCCGAGAACACGCTGAACGGTGGCAGCGGCTCGGTGAGACTCACGAGCAGCGGTCCCAGCGCGAGAACACCCGCACCGACGACCGCGAGCACGACGCGGTTCGCGAAAAGCAGCGGCACCATCAGCAGGAACATGAGCCCGTAGGCATCGAGGATGATCGCGATGTTGGTCGGCAGGGTCCAGAGCCAGAGACCCAGAACCATGAGCAGGAGGGCCCGCGTCGCCAGCGCTGCACGGGCGCCGCGACGAGCGGCTCGTGCATCGCCAGGCGTCGCCGCCGCCCGCGTCGGGGTGAGCAGGCCGAGTGAGAGCCCCGCGAGCACCGCGAACAGGATCGACGGGCGACCGTCGACGATCAGCTCTGCGTCGCTGAATCGCGGTATGACATGCGCCGCGATCATGCCGACGATGGCGAGACCGCGGGCGGCGTCGATTCCGACGTGCCGCTGCGGCGCGCGCGCCGGCGGCGCCGATCGATCGGATGCGGTGGTCGCGGGCGCGTCCGTCACTGGCCGTCGGTGAGTTGGGCGGGGCCGCCGCCCGCCTTCAGCGCCGCAAGCCGCGCCTCAATTTCCGTCTGCGTTCCGATGTCTTCGAGTGCCTCGAACTGCGCGTCGAGCGTCGACGCGCCGAGCTCCTGACGACCGATCACGCGGGCCTCTTCGCGGCGAATCTTCTCTTCGAAGCGGCCGAGTTCGCTGGTCGGGTCCATGATGTCGATCGACTGCACGGCGTCCATCACGCGCGTCTGCGCCTCGGCGATCTTCGCGCGGGCCACCAGCTCGTCGCGCTTGCCGCGCAACTGCTCCAGCTTGCCCTTCATGCCCTCGAGCCCGCTCTTCAACTGCTCGACGACGGCCGTCTGCGACTGAATCGTCGGCTGCGCAGCGCGGGCCTGGTTCTCGGCCGACAGCTGCTTGCCGAGGGCCACCTTCGCGAGGTTGTCGAACTTGTCGGCGTCAACGGTGTTGCCGCCCGCACGGAACTCGTCGGCCTTCGCGCTCGCGGCGACCGCCTTGCGGCCCCAGTCTTGCGCGGTCGCGACGTCCTCCGCGTAGTCCTGCTCGAGCAGTCGCAGGTTGCCGATCGTCTGCGCGATCGCCGCCTCCGCCTCCTGGATGCTCGCGGTGTAGTCACGCACCATCTGGTCGAGCATCTTCTGCGGGTCTTCGGCCTGGTCGATCAGGGCGTTGATGTTCGCCTTCGCCAGCTGGGCAATGCGACCGAAGATGGACTGCTTCGTCATGGAGGGGCCTTTCGTGAGGTCTCGAGCCGCCCGCGACCGCGTCGTGCGGGCAGCGGCTCGATTCTGTCACCGCGCGCGTGTCGAGGTCGAGTGCGCGCGCGACCCTTCGCAGGAAACTCCGCGTTACGCCGTCGCGCTCTGCTCGGTCTCCCGCTGAGCGCGAATCCGCGAGCGGAGGTGGCTCAGTTGGTGACGCAGCTCGGCGGGCAGCTTCTCGCCGAAGGTCTGGAAGAAGCGCTCGACGTCGTCGGCCTCCGCCTCCAGCTCGTCAGCGTCCATCCGGAACAGCTCGGCAAGGTCGGCGTCGGACAGGGTCAGGCCGTCGACGTTCAGCTCGCCCTCGCGGGGCACGCCGCCGAGCGGGGTCTCGTCAACGCACGCTTCGCTTTCGAGCCGCGCGACCATCCATTCGATGACGCGTCCGTTTTCGCCGAATCCGGGCCACAGGAATTTGCCGTCAGCGCTCTTACGGAACCAGTTCACCTGGAACACGCGCGGCACGCGGGCCGAGCGGCGCAGGCGCTTGCCGAAGTCGAGCCAGTGGGCGAAGTAGTCGGCCATGTTGTAGCCGGCGAAGGGCAGCATCGCGAAGGGGTCGCGACGCAGCGCCCCGACAGTGCCCTCGGCGGCCGCCGTCTGCTCTGACGAAATCGTGGCGCCCATGAAGACACCGTGATCCCAGTCGCGCGCCTCTACCACCAAGGGCGCGAGAGCACGTCGGCGGCCGCCGAAGATGATGGCGTCGATGACGACGCCCTCCGGGTCGTCCCAGGTGTCGGCAATCGACGGCGCCTGGTGAGCGGCCACGGTAAAACGAGAGTTCGGATGCGCGGCGGGGCGCCCCGAGGCGGGGGTCCATTCTTCGCCGCGCCAGTCGGTGAGGCGGGCCGGGGGCGTTTCGGTGAGGCCCTCCCACCACACGTCGCCGTCCTCCCGGAGGGCGACGTTCGTGAAGATTGTGTTGCCCCACAGGGTCTCGACGGCGGTGCGGTTCGTCGACAGGCCCGTGCCGGGTGCGACGCCGAAGAAGCCGGCCTCCGGGTTGATGGCGCGCAGGCGTCCGTCTTTGCCGATGTGCAGCCAGGCGATGTCATCGCCGATCGTCTCGACCGTCCAGCCCGGGGTCGTCGGGGTCAGCATGGCGAGGTTCGTCTTGCCGCACGCACTCGGGAACGCGGCGGCCATGTGGTAGACCTTGCCGGCCGGCGAGGTCACCTTGATCAGCAGCATGTGCTCGGCGAGCCACCCCTCGTCGCGAGCCATCGCTGAGGCGATGCGCAAGGCAAACGCCTTCTTCGCAAGGATCGCGTTGCCGCCGTAGGCCGAGCCGAACGACCAGATCTCGCGGGTCTCGGGGAAGTGCGCGATGTACTTCGTCTCGTTGCAGGGCCAGGCAACGTCTCGCTGGCCGTGCTCGAGCGGAGCGCCCACCGAGTGCACGGCCGGCACCCACGAGGCGCCGCGCGCGATCTGAGCGAGGGCGGCCGAGCCCATGCGGGTCATCGTGCCCATCGACACAACGACGTACGGCGAGTCGGTGAGCTGAACGCCGTAACGGGTCATCGACGAGCCGATGGGGCCCATCGCGAACGGCACGACGTAGAGGGTGCGACCGCGCATGCTGCCGGCAAAGAGCGGCTCGAGTTCGGCGCGCATCTGCTCGGGTGCCATCCAGTTGTTGGTGGGGCCGGCGTCGTCTTCGTTCTCTGAGCAGATGAAGGTGCGCTCTTCCACGCGTGCGACATCGCGCTCGTCGGAGCGGGCAAGGAACGAGTAGGGGCGAATGTCGGGGTTCAGCTGCGTGAGCGTGCCGGCGGCGACGAGCCGCTGCAGCAGCTGGTGCCGCTCGCGCGTCGAGCCATCGACCCAGTGGATGCGGTCGGGGGTCGTCAGGGCGGCAATGCGCTCAACGAAGGCGACGACATCGCTCGGGTGCTCAACGGCGTCGGCCGCCGGAGCGCTGGCGGGTGTCGCGACGCCCTGAATCGCCGCGGGAGCGGCGTCGGGGGTGCGGTCTGCGGCCGTGGTGCGCGGGCGGTCGAGCAGCGTCATGAGCGTCTCCTTGCAGAAATGGGGCCGTGTATCCGGCGGTAGTTCTACTCTGAGGCGTCTTTCGCCGTGATTCTGCCCTCATGGCGATGAAAGAATCGCTGTTCTTTCGCTAGAGTGAAGCGCATGGGTGATCTTGCAACGCTGGGCCAGCGCATCCGCCACTACCGGGTCGAGGCTGGCCTCACGCTCGACCAACTCGGTGAGCAGGTGGGCACGGCGGCGAGCCAGCTGTCCCTCATTGAAAACGGTCGGCGCGAGCCGAGAGTGACCCTGCTCGGCGACATCGCCCGGGCTCTCGGGGTGACCGTGCCTGAACTGCTCGACGAGACGCCGCCCACGCCGCGCGCGGCGCTCGAAATCGAGCTCGACCGCATGCAGCGTTCGGCGCTGTACGCGCGTCTCGGCTTGCCGTCGGTGCGCGCGTCGCGGGCGCTCGGCGATGACGTGCTCGAGGCGCTCGTCGGCCTGCACCGCGAGCTCGTTGACCGCGAGCGCCGCAGTATCGCCACGCCCGAAGAGGCGCGGCGCGCGAACACCGAGCTGCGCCACCGCATGCGCGAGAAGAACAACTACCTGCCCGAGATCGAAAAGCTCGCCGAAGACCTCGTGCGGTCATCCGGCCATGTGAGCGGGGCGATCACCCACCGTGAAGTCGGCCTCATGGCGAAGCGTCTCGGCTTCGAGCTTGTCTACGCCAACGACCTGCCGCGATCGGCGCGCAGCGTGACCGACCTCGAAAACGGCCGCATCTATCTTCCGCCCGCCTCGATCCCGGGCGGCCACGGATTGCGTTCGATGGCGCTTCAGGCGATGGCCCACCGGATGCTCGGGCACGAGGTTCCGGAAACGTACGCCGACTTCTTGCACCAGCGACTCGAGATCAACTACTTCGCTGCCGCCTGCCTGATGCCGCTCACACAGTCGGTCGCCTTCCTGCAGCAGGCGAAGAACGACCGCAACATCGCGGTCGAAGACTTCCGCGACGCGTTCGGCGTCACCCACGAGGCGGCGGCGCTGCGCTTCACGAACCTTGCGACGGCCCACCTCGATCTGCAGCTGCACTTCCTGCGCGTCGGCGACGACGGTGCCGTCTACAAGGCGTACGAAAACGACGGCCTGCGCCTGCCCGTCGACGTGACGGGCTCGACTGAAGGCCAGCCGGTGTGCCGCAAGTGGAGCGCGCGCGTCGCGTTCACCCGCACCAACCGCACGACCGAGTTCTACCAATACACCGACACGCCCGAGGGCACGTTCTGGGAGTCGACGCAGACGGGGACGGGCACCGGCAGCGAGTTCTCGATCACCGTCGGTGTGCCCTTCGCGCAGGCAAAGTGGTTCCGCGGTCGCGAGACCACGAAGCGCGAGGTCTCGACCTGCCCCGACCCCGCGTGCTGCACGCTGCCCGACGACGGGTTGGCGAGCCGCTGGGGTGGCAAGGTCTGGACGAGTGCGCGCCTGCACGCGCACATCTTGTCGCCGTTGCCGGCGGGCACCTTTCCGGGCGTCGACGACCAGGAGGTGTACCGCTTTCTCGAGCAGCACGCGAGCGACGCGTAGCCGTCCGCCGGGCTTATCTCGGCCGGATGCGTGGCGTCAGCTCTCGAGGCGCGGCTGCTTCGGCAGGCGACGCACCTTCGCACGGCGGCGACGCGTCGGGATCATCGAGCGCATTTCCTCCATTTTGCCGAAGCACAAAAGGCGATCTTCGGCCTCGAGCACCTGGCTGCGCTTCGGGTTCGGGATCACGCTCGTGCCGCGGTTGATCGTCAACACGGTGATGTCGCGCTCAAGCAGCCCCGACTCACCGAGGGTGTTTCCGACGATGTCGGCACCCGCGTGCACGTGCAGCTCGGCGACGCCGTAGCCGGTTGACACGCTGAGGCGCTGGCGCACGTCGATGTCGGGGAAGGCGACCTCGCCCGAGATGTAGTCGATGATGGCGCCCGCGACATCCAGCTTCGTGGCGGTCTCGATGCCCTGCAGGCCGGGGGAGGAGTTGACCTCCATCACCAGGGGGCCGTCGTTGCCCTCGAGCATGTCGACTCCGGCAACCCTCAGGCCCATGATCTGCGCGCTGCGCACGGCGGCGCGCTCGTACTCAGGCGTCAGCTCGACCGGCTCGACGCTGCCGCCGCGGTGCACGTTCGACCGAAACTCGTCGCCGGCAGCCGTGCGGCGCATCGCCGCCACCACCCGGTCGCCGATGACGAGGGCACGAATGTCGCGCCCCCGGCTTTCCGAGATAAAGCTCTGAATGAGCACGTTCTGGTTCGTCGAGTGCAGCGTCTCGATGATCGCCTCGGCGACCTTCACCTGGGGGGCGAGAATCACGCCGATGCCCTGCGTGCCCTCCAGCAGCTTGATGACGACGGGCGCGCCGCCGACGCGCTCGATCGCGGGGCGCACATCCGCGCGATTGCGCACGAACGCCGTGGCGGGCATCCCGATGTTGTGGCGCGACAAAATCTGGGTCGCCCGCAGCTTGTCGCGCGCGTTCATGATGCCGTTCGCGGTGTTCGGCGTGTAGACGTCCATCTGCTCGAACTGGCGCACGACGGCGGTGCCGAAGTAGGTGATCGAGCTGCCGATGCGAGGCAACACCGCGTCGTAGCTCGACAGCGGCTTGCCCCGAAACTGCAGGTCGGGTTCGTCGCTCGACAGGTCGATCGCGAACTTCAGGGTGTTCAACACCTTCACGTCGTGCCCTCGGTCGATCGCGGCCGCGCGCAGGCGCTGCGTCGAGTAGGCGTGCGGCGCACGGGAGAGGATGGCGAGTTTCACGGTGCTGTCCTGACAAGATGGCGGAGTGAGCGGAGCGCCCCATTCAACCACCATCGCCGGATGGCGCGAGTGGGTCTCCCTGCCCGACGCACCCGTCCCGTGGATCAAGGCGAAACTCGACACGGGTGCCCGCTCGTCGTCGCTGCACGTCTTCGATTGCGAAGAATTCACGCGCGACGGCGTCGACTGGGTGCGCTTCGACGTGCACCCGTGGCAAGAGTCGCGCGACGACGCCGTCACGGTCGAGCTGCCCGTGCACGATCGGCGGCGCGTGCGCTCGTCGTCGGGGCACGCGGAGGAGCGCATCGTCGTGCTCATGACGATTCGGATGCTCGACCGCACCATGACCGCGGAGGTCACGCTCACCAATCGCGACGCGATGGGCTTTCGGATGCTCGTCGGCCGTCACGCGCTCAAACAGGGCTTCGTCGTCGACTCGTCGCGCTCGTACCTGGGCGGCCGAGCACCGAAGCCGGTGCGCCGCCGCAATCGCGGCAAGGAGTAATTCGTTCGCGCCCCCGACAGGATTCGAACCTGCGGCCCTCAGTACCGGAAACTGATGCTCTATCCCCTGAGCTACGGAGGCGTGGATCAGCCTAGCGGGTCGTCGCGCGGTGCGGCGCCGCCAGACTCGGCGTCGCACTCCGGTGTCGCGCTACGGCAGGTTGCGCTCGATCGAGTCGAGCAGTGGCCGGGCGTCGTCGGGGCTCAGGAAGGCCGACGATTCTGCGCTCACCCAGTACGAGCCGAAGAAGACGTCGATGATGCCGACTCCGCTTTCGACGCGGTAGCTGCCGTCGAGTCCGCCACCGAGGGCGTCTCCGCCCGAGCGCTCGACCATGGCTCGCACCCGCGGCAACTCTGCGGAGTCGAATCGCGCCGCTCCGATCGAGTACGTCTGCCCGCTGGTCTGGTTCAGCCATCCGCACGCGATGCCCGACAGCTCGCTGGCTTGGGCGGGCCCGCTGCCGGTGCGGGGCCGGTACCCGGGATCGGTGCCGACGTTGGGGTTGTAGTCGTACACGTCCTGTGGGGTCAGCAGCGCTTCGCACGCGAGGGTCACGGGCTGCCCGGTGAGGGGCGCGGCGCTCGGCTCGGGCGCGGCCGTCTCGCTCGGCTCCTCGTTCGGTTCGGGGCTTGCGGTGTCATCCGGCGCGGGTTCGGCGCTCGGCGATGGCGCGAGCGACGCACTCGGCGAGGGGGAGGCGCTGTCATCCGGCTCCTCGGCGCTGCACCCGGCGACGGCCAGCATCGCGACGGCGATGGCGGCCGCCATGAGGGGGATGCGCGCGCGAACGCGCCGCTCTTGCGTGACCATTGCGTGCATCCCGACTACCCCCTCGACCCCCGTCATGGCGCTCATTGTGGCCCCAATGCCCGTCGGGTGGGTCGAGGCGCGCCCGATAGGATCGACGACCGTGGAACCCGCTCAGCTCGCCGAATCGTTGCTCGCCGTCGTCCGTTCGGCCCTCGAGCGACGCGGCGCCGACTCGGCGGGCGTGTCGCTCGACGACATCGCGCTCGAGCGGCCGCGCAACCGCGACCACGGTGACTGGGCGACGAGCGTCGCGCTGAAGCTCGCGAAGCGCGTCGGGGTGCCCCCGCGCGAGCTCGCGGCCGAGCTGCAGAGCGGTCTCGCGGCCGTCGATGGGGTGGCCTCTGTCGAGATCGCTGGCCCGGGCTTCTTGAACATTCGCCTCGACGCGGCCGCCGCCGGCTCTCTCGTCGCCACCATCCTCGAGCACGCTGAGAACTACGGAACCAGCCAGACGCTTGCTGGCCAGTCAATCAACCTCGAATTCGTGTCGGCGAACCCGACCGGTCCGCTGCACATCGGGCACACCCGCTGGGCGGCTCTCGGCGACTCACTCGCCCGCGTGCTGTCCGCCGCTGGTGCCGAAGTGACGAGCGAGTTCTACATCAACGACGCAGGCGCCCAGCTCGACGTGTTCGGTGAGTCGGTGCTCGCTGCAGCGCTCGGCGAACCGGCGCCCGAGAACGCCTACCCGGGTCAGTACATTGCCGACTTCGGTGCGCGCGCGCTCGCCGAGCATCCCGAGCTCGCCACGATGTCGCGGGCGGATGCCGTCACCGCCGTTCGCGAGCTGGCGTACGGCTGGCAGCTCGGCGAGATTCAGCAGTCGCTCGCCGAGTTCAACGTGCACTTCGACGTGTGGTTCAGCGAGCGCGAATTGCACGCGGCCGGGGAGAACGGCACGGCCAGCCCCATCGATCAGGCGGTCGACCGGCTGCGCGCCCAGGGCCACGTGTTCGACGAGGACGGTGCCGTGTGGGTGCGCACGACCGACTTCGGCGACGACAAAGACCGGGTGATCCGTCGGGCGAACGGCGTCTACACCTACTTTGCCGCCGACGCTGCCTACTACCTGTCGAAGCGCGACCGCGGCTTCGGGCTCACCATCTATCTGCTGGGTGCCGACCACCACGGCTACGTGCACCGCTTGAAGGCTCTCGCCGGTGCCGCCGGCGACGACCCCGAGCGCGACATCGAGGTGCTGATCGGCCAGCTCGTGTCGATCAACGGCGCCCGCCTGTCGAAGCGTGCGGGCAACATCATCGAGCTCGACGACCTGCGCGCCTGGCTCGGTACCGACGCGCTGCGCTACTCGCTCGCGCGGTATCCGGCCGACTCGCCCCTCACGCTCGACCCCGAGCTGTTGCGAAAGCGCAGCAACGACAACCCCGTCTTCTACGTGCAGTACGCCCACGCGCGCACTCACCAGGTGGCGCGCAACGCCGCCGCGTCCGGTGTCGAGCGCGCCGACTTCGAGGCGTCGACCCTCGTCGACGAGACCGAGAGTGTCTTGCTGGGTGTTCTCGCCGAGTTCCCGCGCGTCGTCGCTCAGGCCGCCGAACTGCGCGAGCCGCACCGCGTCGCCCGGTACCTCGAGCAGCTCGCCGCCGCCTACCACCGCTGGTACGACACCTGTCGGGTGACGCCGCAGGGCGATGACCCCATCGAGGCGGTGCACCGTGCGCGCCTGCACCTGAGCGACGCGGCCGGTCAAGTGCTGCGCACGGGCCTCGGGCTGATCGGAGTCTCCGCTCCCGAGCGGATGTAACTGCCGTGTCTCGCCGAGCGAAAGGCCTCATCATCGCGCTGGTCGTGGTGATCGTGATCGGCGTGCTGGCAGTGGTCGCTGAATTCGTGGCGCGCGGCGTTGTCGCCGATCGCGTTGAGCAGCAATTGCGCGAGGCCTTCGCGCTCGACGCGGAGCAGCCGGTTGACGTGAGCGTGGCGGGGCCCGTCGTTCTGCTGCAGTTGGCGGCGGGCGAGCTGACCCGCATCGACGCGAGCATTCCTGGCGTCGAAGCGGGCAGCATCCGCGCCGATGTCGAGCTGGTCGGCGAGGGGGTCGCCCTCGACCCGGCCCAGCCGAGCGATCGGGTGGAGGCAACCCTGAGCGTCGCCGAAAGCGATGTCACGCGCGCCCTCGGCGCGGTCGGCGACACCGTCGTGCGCGACATCGAACTCGTCGACGGCGAGATTCGCCTCGTCACCGGCTTCGACATTTTCGGCATCGGGGTCGAACTCGTCGCGGGCATCGTGCCGACCATCGACGCGGGCGTCGTGACTCTCGCCCCGACGAGCCTCGAGCTGAACGGCAGCCGCGTCGAGCTTGATGACCTCCGCGGTCAACTCGGCGGCGTCGCCGACCCGCTGATCGAGCCGCTGCTCGCGGGCGGCCAGTTCTGCATCGCCGAGGCGCTCCCCGTCGGCCTCACCGAGCAGAGCGTCGACGTCCGCGACCGCGAACTGGTCGTCGTCGTCGGCGGAACCGACGTGGCCCTCGGCGGCCCCGAGCTCGCCAACCGCGGCAGCTGCTCGTAGCGCCGAGAGCGCCCGCTACACCTCGACGCGCTGAGCCTGTTCGGCCACCCGCACGGGAACACCGAGCTCCATCGCGATCCGCCGGCGCAGCGCGTCTGCTGCGTCCGGTTCTGCGTGCACAACGTGGGCGTCCCCGATATCGGCGCCGCGCATCCAGTCGATGATGCCGTCCGCGTCGGCGTGCGCCGACATGCTCGACAGGGTGATCACGGTCGCCCTGATCGGATGCTCGCGGCCGAAGATGCGCAGGCTGCGGTCGCCGCGTTGCAGCGCCGCGCCGCGTGTGCCGCCCGCCTGATAGCCGGCGAGGAGGATCGCATTGCGCTCGTCGTCGCCGTAGGCCGCAATGTGGTGCAGTACCCGCCCACCCGTCAGCATGCCGCTCGCGGCGACGATGATCATGGGGCCGCCCCGCAGGTTCAGCAGCTTCGAGTCATCGACGTCGCGGACGAGCCGCACATCGCGGTACATGGCGGCGAGTTCCGATGCGGCGATGCGGTGTTCCTCCGGATGGTGCCGGTACAGGATGCTCGCATCGACCGCCATGGGCGAGTTCAGGTACACGGGCACGTCCGGAATTCGGCCGCTCGACCGCAGACGGTGTAGGTGCAACAGCAGGGTTTGTGCGCGCCCCACCGCGAAGGCGGGAATGATGACAATGCCGCCGCGGCGCACAACCGGCGTGATCGCCTCCGCGAGTTCGTCTGCCGGGTCGGCGTCGGGGTGCCGGCGGTCACCGTAGGTGCCCTCGAGCAGCAGTCGATCGATGCGGCCGAGCTCGGCGAGGGGCGTCGGCGGAAGCATGAGGGCGTCGTCGCGCCGGCCGAGGTCGCCGGAGACGTGCAGCACGCGGCCGTCGACCTCGATCGTGAGTTGCGACGCGCCCAGGATGTGTCCGGCGGGCACGAACGTGACCCGCACACCCGGCACCGGCTCGATGGTCGCGCGCAGCGGGTGCGCCTCGAGCGCCTGCAGCGCGCGGTCCGCATCCGCCGTCCTGTAGAGAGGCGTCGGTCGCTGGTGCTTCGAGTAGCCCTTCTTCGCCGCAGAACGGGCCTCCTCCTCCTGCAGATACGCCGAGTCGGGCAGCAGGAGCCCGAGCAGTTCCCGCGTTCCGTCGGTGACGTGAACTGCCCCGCGAAACCCGTCGCGCACCAGCGCGGGCAGGTATCCCGAGTGATCGAGGTGCGCGTGGGTCACGACGACCGCGTCGATCGAGTCGGGGGAGACGGGGAACGCGAGTCGGTTGCGTTCGCGCAGCACCTTGTAGCCCTGGAAGAGTCCGCAGTCGATGAGCACGCGCCCACCTGCCGCATCGAGCACGAAGCGGGAGCCGGTGACCGTGCCCGCCGCACCCCAGAACGTCAGCGTCGCCATCGTGCACCTCCCGCGCGGCCGCCGCGGTGGCGCCCGCGCTGCCAGTGTGCTCGCCCGCGGCGGGGGCGCACCAGGGCCTTTCGACCTCACCGGCATATTCGGCTCGGTAGACTGATCACCGGCCCGGCGATCCCGGTGCGCCCCGACGTTCGCCCCACTCGATCAGCGAGGTTCTTCGTGCTCGCCCACCCGCTCGCCCCCGACTGGCTCGCGCGTCCTGACGACGTCAACGCCCTCGCCCCACAGCTGTGGCCGTCGAGCGCGAAACGGGGCGGCGAGCGCGGCGAGCTCGAGGTGGGCGGCGTGCGCGCCAGTCGGCTGGCCGCCGAGTACGGAACCCCCCTCTACGTCATCGACGAGGCGGATGCGCGCGCTCGCGCCCGCCGCATTCGCAGCGCTCTCGAGGCGGCGTGCGCCCGCGTCGGCACGACCGGCACCGCGTACTACGCGGGCAAAGCGTTCTTGTCGACCGCCGTCGCACAGTGGATGGCGGCCGAGGGCCTCAACATCGACACAGCGAGCGGTGGCGAGCTGGCTGTCGCATTGGCCGCCGGCGTCGACCCTGCCCGCATCGGCCTGCACGGCAACAACAAGTCCGACCGCGAGCTCGACCAGGCCGTGCGTGCCGGTGTCGGCGCGATAGTGATCGACGCGGTCGAGGAAATCGACCGGGTGGCCGCGGCGGCTTCCCGGCACGGTCGCGTGCAGCGCGTGCGCCTGCGCACGAACTCCGGCGTCCACGCCCATACGCATGAGTACCTCGCCACCGCCCGCGAGGACCAAAAGTTTGGTGTGCCCCTCGCCGACATCGAGCAGGCGGTTGAGCGCATCCGCGACCACGCGGGCACGCTCGAGTTTCTCGGCCTGCACTCGCACATCGGCTCGCAGATTCTCGTCGCCGACGGCTTCCTCGAGGCGGCGACGCGCCTGCTCGCCGTCCACGCGCGCCTGCTCGCCGGCGGTCCGGTACCGCAGCTGAACCTGGGCGGCGGCTTCGGCATCGCGTACGTCGCGAGCGACGAGCCCGCCCCCATCGCCGACCTTCTTGATCGGATGCTCGACACCGTCGCCGAGGTCTGTCGTGATCTCGACATCCCCGTTCCGGCGATCGCGATCGAGCCGGGTCGCTCGATCATCGGCCCGGCCGGCGTGACCCTGTACGAGGTCGGCACGATCAAAGACGTCGAGGTGGCGCTCGACGAGGGCGGCAGCGCGGTGCGTCGTTACGTCAGTGTGGACGGCGGCATGAGTGACAACGCCCGACCGGCGCTGTACGGCGCCGACTACGCGGTGCGTCTCGCCTCGCGGGCCTCCGATGCCGAGCCTCAGCTCGTCCGCATCGCCGGTAAGCACTGCGAGAGCGGCGACATTGTCGTGGACGCCGACTATCTGCCCGCCGACGTGCACCGCGGCGACCTGGTCGCCGTCCCCGCGACGGGCGCGTACTGCTATTCGCTCTCGAGCAACTACAACCACTTGGCGCGCCCCGCCGTCGTCGCCGTCAATCGCGGTGAGGCCCGTCTCATCGTGCGCGGCGAAACTGTCGCCGACCTGTTGCGCCGCGATGTCGGTGCCACCGACGCCCTCGAAGCTCCCCGACCGGAAGGATCCCGTTACTCGTGATCTCCTACCGCAACCTTCGCGTTGCCATTCTCGGCGCCGGCAGTGTCGGCTCGCAGGTGGCTGACCAAATCCTGCGTCACGGTGACGAGTTGTCGTCCCGCATCGGTGCGGGCCTTGACCTCGTCGGGGTCGCCGTGCGCGACATCGACGCGCCGCGCGACACCGAGATTCCCCGCGAACTGCTGACGACCGACGCCGAGTCGCTCGTGCGTGGCGCCGACGTCGTGATCGAACTCATGGGCGGGCTTGAGCCGGCGCGAACGCTGGTGCTGTCCGCGCTCAACTCGGGCGCCGACGTGATCACCGCCAACAAGGCGATGCTCGCCACCCACGGCCCCGAACTCTTCGACGCGGCCGCCCAGGTGGGCGCCCAGCTGTACTACGAGGCGGCCGTCGCCGGGGCGATTCCGATCATCCGGCCGCTGCGCGATTCGCTCGCCGGTGACCGTGTCACGCGCATCCTGGGCATCGTCAACGGCACGACCAACTTCATTCTCGACCGCATGGACACGGTGGGCGAAAGCCTCGAGGAGGCGCTCGCGACGGCGACCGCGCTCGGCTACGCCGAGGCCGACCCGACGGCCGACATCGAGGGCTACGACGCCGCGCAGAAGGCGGCCATTCTCGCGAGCCTCGCCTTCCACACCCGCGTGCCGCTCGACGCGGTGCACCGCGAGGGCATCACCAGCGTCAGCCGCGATCAGGTCGTCGCCGCCCGCAAGGCGGGCTACGTCGTCAAGTTGCTCGCCATCTGCGACCGCATCGAGGGTGAAAACGGTGGAGTGTCGGCCCGCGTGCACCCCGCGCTTGTGCCGCTCGAGCACCCGCTGGCCGCAGTCCACGGCGCCAACAACGCCGTCTTCGTCGAGGCCGAAGCCGCGGGCCCGCTGATGTTCTACGGCGCCGGAGCCGGCGGCATTCAGACCGCCTCCGCCGTGCTCGGCGATGTCGTCTCCGCCGCACGCCGCCATGTTGTCGGCGGCCCCGGGGTCGCCGAGTCGCAGCACGCGAACCTGCCCGTGCTTCCGATTAGCGCCGTCACCACGCGGTACCAAATCACTCTCGAGGTCGCCGACCGCGCGGGCGTGCTGGCGGCGATCGCCGGCGTATTCCAAGACCACGGCGTGTCTGTCGAGACCCTCGCTCAGACCGTCATCCCCGCCGGCGAAGGGCACGCGGGTGACCAGCCCGCCGCTACCCTGGTGATCGGCACTCACGAGGCGTCCGAGGCCGACCTGGCCGCGACCGTGACGTCACTGACCGGCAACGCCGTCGTCCACTCCGTGACGAGCGTTCTGCGAGTAGAAGGACTGTAACGACGTGGCCCACCAGTGGAAGGGCGTGCTGCACGAGTACGCCGACCGTCTTGACGTTAGCGACGCGACCCCCGTCATCACCCTCGGTGAGGGCGGCACGCCGCTCATCCCCGCCCGCTACCTCTCTGAGGCGACGGGCGCGACGGTGTACGTCAAGTACGAGGGCATGAACCCGACGGGCTCGTTCAAAGACCGCGGCATGACGATGGCGATCTCGAAGGCCGTTGAGCACGGCGCACGGGCCGTGATCTGTGCCTCGACGGGCAACACCTCGGCCTCCGCCGCGGCGTACGCCACGCACGCGGGCATCACCGCGGCCGTGCTCGTGCCCGAGGGCAAGATCGCGATGGGCAAGCTGAGCCAGGCGGTCGCGCACAAGGCGCAGATCATTCAGATCGAGGGCAACTTCGACGACTGCCTCGATATCGCCCGTGACCTCGCGGCGAACTATCCCGTGCACCTCGTCAACTCGGTGAACCCCGACCGCATCGAGGGGCAGAAGACGGCCGCCTACGAGGTCGTCGAGGTCTTGGGGGATGCGCCCGACTTCCACATCCTTCCCGTCGGCAACGCGGGCAACTACACCGCGTACCACCGCGGGTACCGCGAAGAGCTCGACCGCGGCGTCGCCACGCGCCTGCCCCGCATGTTCGGTTTCCAGGCTGCGGGCAGTGCCCCGCTGGTGCTGGGGGAGCCGGTGAAGAAGCCCGAGACGATCGCGAGCGCGATCCGCATCGGTAACCCCGCCTCGTGGGAGCTCGCGCTGACCGCTCGCGACGACAGCGACGGCTACTTCGGCGCCATTGACGACGCCGGTATTCTTGCCGCGCACCGCCTGCTCAGCCAGGAGGTCGGCATCTTCGTCGAGCCCGCGAGCGCGATTTCGGTGGCCGGCCTGCTTGAGCGCGCCGCCGCCGGCCAGATCCCGGCGGGGTCGACGGTCGTGCTGACAGTCACCGGTCACGGCCTGAAAGACCCGCAGTGGGCGCTTCGTGGCCCCGATGGCGTCGATGTGCAGCCCACCGTGGTGCCAGTCGACACGAGCGAGGTCGCCTCCGTGCTCGGTCTCGAGCGAGCGAGCGTATGACGCTCGACCCGCGGCTCGCCGGCCGACGGGTCACCGTTCGGGTACCCGCCACCTCGGCGAATCTCGGCCCCGGTTTCGACACGTTGGGGCTCGCCCTCAGCGTGTACGACGAGCTCGAGGTGACGGCCGTCGACGAGCCCGGCGCGCACGTCGACGTGCACGGGGTAGGTGAGGGTGTGGTCGAGACCGACGCCTCGAACCTCGTGGTCCGCTCCATCGCGCACGTGTTCGAGCGCGCCGGGGTCGAACTGCCGGGCCTTCGCCTCATCGCCCACAACACCATCCCGCACGGGCGCGGCATGGGCTCGTCCGGTGCCGCCATCGTCGGTGGCGTCATGGCGGCGAAGGGCCTCCTCGAGGGCATCGTTGACCTCGACGAGGATGCGCTGCTCGCGCGCGCCACCGAACTCGAGGGTCACCCCGACAACGTCGCTCCCGCTCTGTTCGGCGGTCTCACGATCGCGTGGATGGGCGATCGCGGCCCCCAGCACAAGCGCCTCACCGTGCATCGCGGCGTCTCGCCGCTCGTGTGCGTGCCCGACGCCTCCACGATGTCGACCGCGATGGCGCGCACGCTGCAGCCCGAGTCGGTGCCGCACACCGACGCAATCTTCAACGTCTCACGCTCGGCCCTGCTGATCGCGGCTCTCATCCAGAGCCCCGAACTGCTGTTCACAGCAACGGAAGACCGCTTGCACCAGTCGTACCGGGCCTCGGCGATGCCCGAAACGGATGCGCTGATTCAGACCCTGCGCCAGGCCGGTTTCCCCGCGGTCGTGTCGGGCGCGGGGCCGTCGATTCTGGTGCTCTGCGCCGATCCCGGTGAGCGCTTGCGCGCGGCCGAGCTCGTCGAGCAGCACCGCGCCACGCCCTGGACGATGCACATGCTGGCCGTCGATGTGCTCGGTGCTACAGTGGTGACGCACCCCGTCGAGGGCCTGGCCTAGCCGGTTTCTCACGGATCTTCCGAGCAATCGCTCACCCGTCACTTCCCATCGCGCGTTCGCGTTGATCCCCGCTCGTCGTGGGGTCGTTGCCGTCGCGGGGAGGCGGAACCCGTGCACACCGGGCCCTCATCGCGCCCGCGTCGAAAGGACGACACCCCCTCTCATGACTGACACCACCAATCTGTCCGGCTTGAAGCTCACCCAGTTGCAGGAACTCGCGTCCTCGCTCGGCGTCGCCGGCATCTCGAAGCTTCGCAAGGGTGACCTCGTCGCCGCCATCGAGGCGAAGCGCGGCGACGACGCCGCGGCCGCGCCCGACGCGACCACCGCGCCCGACACCAGTGCGGCGCCCGAGGCGTCGGCGGCTGATGTTCCCGCCGCACAGGATGCGCCTGTCGCCGCAAACGAGGACGCTGAGGCGGCCGCAACCACCGCTCCGGCCCGCCGTGGCTCGCGTCGTGCGACCACCGGGACCGTCACGGCGACCGCCGGTGAACGCCGCTCCGCGACGGAGCACGCCGCCGGGGGCGAGGCCGGCGTCGACGTCGCACCGTCAACGGAGGCCGCGGCGCCCACCGACTCGTCGACTGCAGAGCGGTCAAACACCGACCAGCAGAGCACCGACCAGCAGAACGCCGAGCAGCAGAACGAGCGGGGCGGCCGCAGCCGCAACCGTGGTCGAGGGCGCGGTCGCGGCACCGACAAGTCCGACACGAACGAGCAGCAGGGCGACGCGGCTGAGGCCGCTGCGCCCGAGCAGAGCGGCGAGGCGCCGGCAGAAAGCACCGGCACGGGCCGCGGTCGTGGCCGCGGTCGTCAGGGCGGTGACCGCCAGAATGGTGACCGTCAGGCACAAGACCGCCAGGGCAACGAGCGCCAGAACGCCGAGAAGAACGGCGATCAGGGCGGCCAGCAGAACGGCCAGGGCCGCGGCCAGGGTCAGCAGGGTGCGCAGCGCGACGACGACCGAGACGACGACGGGCGCGGCCGTGGTCGCGCTCGCGACCGCAAGCGCGGCCGTGGCCAGAACGACGACGTTGAGCCGGAAATCAGCGACGACGACGTCCTCATTCCGATCGCGGGCATCCTGGACGTTCTTGACAACTACGCCTTCGTGCGCACGACCGGGTACCTGCCCGGACCGAGCGATGTCTACGTCTCCCTCGGTCAGGTGAAGAAGTACCAGCTGCGCAAGGGCGACGCCGTCGTCGGCGCGATCCGCCAGCCCCGTGAGGGCGAGAACCAGGGCCGCCAGAAGTACAACGCCCTCGTTCGCGTCGACTCGATCAACGGACAAAGCATCGAGGAGGCGCGCTCGCGCGTCGAGTTCAGCGCGCTGACCCCGCTCTACCCGCAGGAGCGCCTGCGCCTCGAGACGACGCCGACCATGTTGGCGACCCGCATCATCGACCTCGTCGCCCCGATCGGTAAGGGCCAGCGCGGTCTCATCGTGTCGCCGCCCAAGGCGGGCAAGACGCTGGCGCTGCAGGCCATCGCGAGCGCGATCGCCGAGAACAACCCCGAGGTTCACCTCATGGTCGTGCTCGTCGACGAGCGCCCCGAAGAGGTCACCGACATGCAGCGATCGGTCAAGGGCGAGGTCATCGCCTCAACCTTCGACCGCCCGGCCGACGACCACACGACCGTCGCTGAGCTCGCCATCGAGCGCGCCAAGCGCCTCGTCGAGCTCGGTCACGACGTCGTCGTGCTGCTCGACTCGATCACCCGCCTCGGCCGTGCGTACAACGTCACGGCGCCCACCAGCGGCCGCGTGCTGTCGGGGGGCGTCGACTCGGCGGCGCTCTACCCGCCGAAGAAGTTCTTCGGTGCCGCGCGCAACATCGAAGACGGCGGTTCGCTGACAATCCTTGCCACGGCGCTCGTCGAGACCGGCTCGAAGATGGACGAGGTGATCTTCGAAGAGTTCAAGGGCACCGGCAACATGGAGCTGCGCCTGTCGCGTCAGCTGGCCGACAAGCGCATCTTCCCGGCCGTTGATATCTCGGCTTCGGGTACCCGTCGCGAAGAGATGCTGCTCGGTCAGGACGAGGTTGCCGTCACGTGGCGCCTGCGCCGCGCTCTCGCCGGTCACGACCCGCAGCAGTCGCTCGAGATCGTGCTGGGCAAGCTGAAAGAGACGCAGTCGAACGTCGAGTTCCTCGTGCAGATTCAGAAGGCGCTGCCCCAGAACGGCGCCGCCCACAAGGGCGAGTGACGCCCCGTGTTTGAGAGCGTTGACGCGCTGATCGCCGAGCACGCCGAGCTGCAGCAGCAGCTGGCCGACCCGGCGCTGCACGCTGACCCGGCGCGCTCGAAGAAGGTCAATCGCCGCTACGCCGAGCTGAACCAGATCGTGCACGCGCACGATGTCTGGCGTCAGGCGGGCGACGACTTGGCCGCGGCACGAGAGCTGGCCAAAGATGACGAGGCGTTCGCCGCCGAGGTGCCCGCCCTCGAAGAGGCTCTCGAGCAGGCGCAAGAGAAGCTGCGTCGCCTGCTGATTCCGCGCGACCCCGACGACGGGCGCGACGTCATCATGGAGATCAAGGGCGGCGAGGGCGGCGAAGAGTCTGCGCTGTTCGCCGCCGACCTCCTGCGCATGTACTCGTACTACGCCGAGTCGCGTCGCTGGAAGGTCGAGCTGCTCGACTCGACGTCGAGCGACCTCGGCGGGTACAAGAACGTGCAGGTGGCGATCAAGTCGAGCTCGAACGACCCTGCCGACGGCGTGTGGGCGAGCCTCAAGTACGAGGGCGGCGTGCACCGTGTTCAGCGCGTGCCGGCGACGGAAGCGCAGGGGCGCATCCACACCTCGACGACGGGCGTGCTGGTCTTTCCCGAGGTGGACGAGCCCGAAGAGGTCGACATCAATCAGAACGACCTCAAGATTGACGTCTACCGCTCCTCGGGCCCCGGCGGCCAGAGCGTGAACACGACCGACTCGGCCGTGCGCATTACGCACCTCCCGACCGGCATCGTCGTCGCCATGCAGAACGAGAAGAGCCAGCTGCAGAACCGCGAGGCCGCGATGCGCGTCCTGCGCGCGCGCATCCTTGCCAAGAAGCAGGAGGAGATCGCCGCGGCGCAGTCGGATGCGCGCAAGAGCCAGATCCGCGGAATGGATCGCTCCGAGCGCATTCGCACGTACAACTTCCCCGAGAACCGCATCGCCGATCACCGCACAGGGTTCAAGGCGTACAACCTCGACGCCGTGATGAACGGCGCGCTCGGTCCGGTCATCGAGTCGTGCATTGCGGCCGACGAGGAGGCGCAGCTCGCCGCCCTCGGCGACGACTAGCGGCGTGGATGCGGCGCTGACGCCCCGAAATCCGGCACGCGTTCCGGCGACGATCGACGCGCTGTTGGCGTGGGGGGCCGACGAATTGGACGCGGCGGGCATCGCGACCGCCCGCGTCGACGCGGCCGTGCTGATCGGCCATGTCCTTGACATGAGTCGCGGCGAGGTCGAGGCAAAGGCCGTCACCCGAGCCCCGGTTGACCCGGCGCTGATGGTCACCATCGTCGACGCCGTCACCCGCCGGGCAGCGCGCGAGCCGCTGCAGCACATCACCGGTGTGGCGTATTTCCGCGGCATCACGCTGCACGTCGGCCCCGGCGTGTTCGTGCCGCGGCCCGAGACCGAGACGGTCGCGCAGTTCGCGATCGACGCGCTGCTGGCCCGGCCGACCGCCGAGCCGCTCGCCGTCGATCTGGGCTCCGGCAGCGGCGCTCTCGCCCTCGCCCTCGCGACGGAGGTGCCGCACGCGCGGGTGGTCGCGGTCGAGCGCACCCCGGCGGCCGTTCCGTGGACGCGCCGCAACGTCGGGCGCCTCGGCGACGGCAGGGTAGAGCTCGTCGTCGGAGACCTGGCTGATGCACTCCCACAGTTGAATGGGCAGGTCGACGTCGTCGTGTCGAACCCTCCGTATATTCCCGAGCGCGCGGTACCGCGCGACCCTGAGGTGCGCCTCCACGACCCCGTCGAGGCCCTTTATTCCGGGGCGGACGGGCTCGACGCGATGCGCGCGGTCGCCGCAACCGCGATGCGTCTGCTCTCGCCGGGCGGCACCCTCGTTGTCGAACACGGCGAGGAACAGGCGGATGCCGTGGCGGGCATCCTTCGCATGGCCGGTCTGCGCGCGGTCGCCACGCACCGCGATCTCGTCGGTCGCGATCGCGCGACCGTCGCGACGCGCTAGTGCGGCGCTAGGCGGCGGCGCGCTGGGCGAAGCGCTCGATGGCCGCCGTCAGACCGGCGGCGTCGCGGTAGACGTGCCCGGTGATGCCGAGACTCTCGGCGCCGGCGACGTTCTCGGACCGGTCGTCGACAAAGAATGTGTCGGCGGCGCTGGCTCCGTAGTGGGCCATGGCGCGGGCGTACACGAGAGGGTCGGGCTTGCGGGCGCCGAACCGCGCGCTCGCGTGCAGGTGCTCGGCACCCATGAGCTCGGCGAGTTCGGGCGCGACCTCCGTGAGGTGCTCGTGAATCAGGATCGAGTTGTTGGTCAACAGCGCGACGCGGCCGAACTCTTGCGCACGGGCGACGGCGGCCAGCGCATCGGGGCGCGGGGTCGTCGCCTCCGCCCGGATGCGCACCCATTCCGATCGGGGAATCTGCTGTCCGATCGCCTCGCCCACGACGCGCAGGTACTCCTCCGGGTCGCTTGGCTCGCCCGCCTCGGCGGCAAACTCGAGCCCGCTGAGCCACCAGCGGCGCCGCAGCTCGGTCAGGTCGTGACCCGTCCGAACGGTGAGCTCCGCCATGCGCGTGCGCCAGTCGTAGTCGCAGAGCACGTCGTCCATGTCGAACAGGAACAGCACGCTGATCGGGTCCTTTCGGGGGTGAGCTGCGGGGGCGGATCCGCCGCAGTCTGCCCAGTCTGCCCGACTACGATGGGAGCATCATGACCAGCGTTTTCGACTGCAGTGTCGAGTCCGAGTTGCTCGACGGCCTCCGCGCGGCCCGCGGCGCCATTGGGCGAGGCGAGCTCGTTGTGATGCCCACCGACACCGTGTACGGCATCGCATCCGACGCGTTTCGGCCCGAGGCCGTCCAGCGCCTCCTCGACGCGAAAGAGCGCGGCCGCGACGCACCGCCGCCCGTGCTGATTCCGGGTATCCCCACCCTCACCGCGCTGGCCGAGCACGTTCCCGACGAGGTCGCCGCACTGGTGCGCGAGTTCTGGCCGGGCGGTCTGACCGTCGTCGTTCAGGCCCGCGAGTCGCTGGCGTGGGACCTGGGCGAGACCCGGGGCACGGTCGCCCTGCGCATGCCCGACGACCGTGTTGCCCTCAATCTGCTGGCCGACACCGGTCCGCTGGCGGTGTCGAGCGCAAACATCAGTGGCCGGCCCGCGGCTCTGAGCTGCGCCGAGGCGCAGGAGATGCTTGGCGACCGCGTTGCCGTGTACCTCGACGCTGGTCCTCGCGGTGTCGAGGCGAGCGACGGCCGCGACAACGGCTCCACGATCGTCGATGCGACGAGCCTTGACCTTGCCGAGGGGCGCCTGCGTATCCTCCGCCACGGCGTCATCCCCGACGACGAGATCGCCCGCGTCGTCGGCGCGGAGCGCTTCGCGTGAGATTTCTCGCGCTCGTCGCGGTGATCGCGGCCGTCGTCAGCTTCCTCGGCGCCTGGGCGCTGGTGTTGTTGAGCCGCCGTTTCAAGCTGTACCCGGGCATCCGCGACCGCGATGTCCACACCCGACCCACCCCGCGTCTCGGCGGCATCGCCATCGTGACGGGCGTCCTCATCGGAACGCTGGCTGCCTCGCAGATCAGCTGGTTTGCGCCGATCTTCACCGATCCCTGGCCCGTCATTGCCATCGCTGCGGCGGCTCTCATCATGCTCGCGATCGGCGTGGTCGACGACTTCCTCGACCTCGACTGGATCACCAAGCTCGCCGGTCAACTGCTGATCGCGGGGTTCCTCGCGTGGTCAGGGGTGCAGATTGTGTCGCTGCCGGTCGGCCCGGGGGAGGGCATCAGCGTTCTATCGCCCACGCAGTCGCTGATCATCACGATCCTCGCGGTCGTGCTCGTGATGAACGCCGTCAACTTCATCGACGGTCTCGACGGGCTCGTCGCCGGAGTCACCCTGATCGCCGGCGGAGTGTTCTTCGCCTACAGCTACATCCTCGCGATCACGACATCGCAGTCGGCGTTCAACCTCGCCTCCATGATCATGGCGGTGCTGCTCGGGGCAACCCTTGGCTTCTTGCCGTTCAACTGGCACCCCGCGAAGATCTTCATGGGCGATGGGGGAGCACTCGTCATCGGAATGCTCATGGCCGTCTCGACGGTCACCGTCACGGGGCAGATTGAACCGGCCTCGATCGGCACCTCTCAATTCCTTCCGGCATTCATCCCCCTTACCCTGCCGTTCGCCGTGTTGATCGTGCCTCTGCTCGACTTTGGGCTTGCGGTGTTGCGCCGCCTTCGGGCCGGCAAGAGCCCGTTCAGCGCCGATCGCATGCACCTGCACCACCGCCTGCTCGACATGGGCCATTCCCACTTCCACGCCGTCCTGATTTTTTACGCGTGGACAGCCGTTATCGCCATCGGAACCCTTGCGTTTATGTTTGTAGACTGGCGTCTCGCGGTTGGGGGCATCGCCGGCGGCTTGATCGTGTGCGCGATCGTCACCCTCGCACCGCTCAGTCGTCGCAAGCGCGTCGAATCCGCTGCGCAGCGCGACCCGTATCCCGACGAAAATCTCGCCCGCTACGACCCGCTCGACGCGGCAGCGCCCGCGATCGATCGGGAACCCGACCCCCGCGATGCCCCGATCGCTCAGCCTACGAAGGAGACCCGACCCACATGAACGTGGAACGCACACTGAAGCTCTCGCTCGTATACGGCGGTGTGGTCAGCTTCCTGATCGCGATCGTCGGCAGCGTCGTTGGCGCCCTGGTCGCCGACCTCCCCGGACTCCTCGCAGCACTCATCGGAGCCGCCGTTGGCTTTCTCTTTGTCGGGATTACGGCGCTCAGTGTGCTCATCGCCGTGCGCAGCACCAAGGATGACCCGTCGAGCCCCCTCTTCTTCGTCATCATCATGGGTGCCTGGTTGCTCAAGCTCGTCGGCTTCATCGTGTTTACCGCGGTGTTTCGTACGGTCGAAGGGCTTGATCCGGTCGTGCTCTTCGTCTGCCTCATTTCCGCAGCGGTCGGTTCGGTCGGCGCAGACGTCGTCGCGGTTTTGCGATCACGAATCCCCTACACGGAGCCGCCCTTGCCGGGGGCCGTTGCCGATTAGCCTCGACGCCCTTCGGCTTGATAGGGTTGGCCTCGGTCACCCCCGCCGATCACCTCACGTTCTGATCTGACCGACGCCCTGATCTTGGAGACTGCGCTGTCTACTTCCGCCCTCGTCACTGCTGCTCTCCTGCGACCCTTCGCCGGCGAAGACGGCGAATTCAAAGCCCCCGGCATTGATGAGTTCGTCGGCTTGCCCGCCCTGTTCTTCGAAGGCACTCCGTTCGAGATCAACCGCATCATCATGGTGCGCTTGATCGCGCTGACGATCATGGTTGTTCTCATGTACCTGGCGCTGCGGAAGACGCGCCTTGTGCCAGGACGTGGCCAGGGCGTCGCCGAAATGGCACTCGACTTTGTGCGTGTTCAAATCGCGGAGCAGATCCTTGGCGAACGTCTGGGCCGCAAATTCCTGCCCTTGCTCGCGTCGCTCTTCTTCGCGATCCTCGCAATGAACATCACCGGCATTGTTCCGTTCGCGAACATCGCCGGCACGTCTCTCGTGGGAATGCCTCTCACGATGGCTCTGGTGTCGTACGTCGCCTTCATATACGCGGGTATCCGTGAGGTCGGCGGCTGGGCATTCATCAAGAACGCTCTGTTCCCGCCGGGCGTGCCGTGGCCGCTGTACATCCTGCTGGCACCGGTTGAGCTCATCAACATCTTCATCATGCGCCCGGTGTCCCTCGCGCTGCGACTCCTGCTCAACATGATGGTCGGGCACCTGCTTCTTGTGCTGGCGTTCTCCTCGACAAACTTCTTTTTCGTTTCGGTCTCGGGTCCGGCCGCCGCCTTCGGCGCATTGACCCTCACCGGCGGAATCGTGATCACCCTCTTCGAGCTGCTGATCGCGGTCCTGCAGGCGTACGTCTTCACACTGCTTACCGCGGTCTACATCCAGCAAGCTGCGTCCGAACACCACTAACCCCTGATCGCGTCGCCGACCGGCGCCGCGACCATACCGGAAGGAAACACACGTGGACTCCACGATCCTCGCTCAGATCACCGGCAACATCGCCACCGTTGGGTACGGCCTCGCCGCCATCGGCCCCGGCATCGGTGTGGGCATTGTTGCCGGCAAGACCGTCGAAGCCATGGCACGTCAGCCCGAGATGGCTGGCCGTCTTCAGGTGACGATGTTCCTCGGCATCGCGTTCGCCGAGCTCCTCGCCTTCATCGGCGTTGCCACCTTCTTCATCTTCCAGTAAGGCGGGGCCATGCTGTCGAGCTCGTCGATCGTGACGGAGGCAGGAGCCGCAATCTTCCTGCCGCCCGCCTACGACATCATTTGGTCAGCGGTTCCGTTCGCGCTGATTCTTGCGTTCTTCTTCTTCTGGGTCATGCCGCGGTTCCGCACGATCTTGGACGAGCGTGCGGAGCTCATTGAGGGTGGCATCGCCAAGGCTGAGGCCGCTCAGGCAGAGGCGTCCGCGCAGCTTGAGGAGTACAACTCGCTGCTCGCTGACGCTCGTGCCGAAGCCGGTCGCATCCGCGAGCAGGCCCGCGCTGATGGCCAGGCAATTCTCGCCGACCTGAAGCAGCAAGCGCGGGCCGAGGCAACGCGAATCACCGCTACTGCCCAGCAGCAGATCGAGGCGGAGCGTCAGGCTGCCCTCGTTTCGCTCCGGTCAGAGGTCGGCACCCTCGCTATCCAGCTCGCGGGAACTGTCGTCGGCGAAACTCTTGCCGACGACGCGAAGTCCACCGCAATCGTGGACCGGTTCCTCGCCGATCTCGAAGCGGGCGAGAAGGCGGCGAAATAGATGGGATCAGCGACGCGTAACGCGCTGGAGGCTTCTCGCCACGCGGTGTCGGCGACACCCGGTGCCGACCGCGCCGCGGGGGAGCAGCTACTCGCTGCGGCTCGGACCATTCACGCCGCGCCCGCTCTGCAGTCTGCTTTGGTTGCCGAAGATTCTCCTGCCGCGGCAACGATGCGTGACCGCGTGTTCGGCGAACTGAGCACGTCGGCTCGCGCAATTCTCGATGCGGCTCTCGCTCAGACCTGGTCGTCGGCGCGTGACCTCGTCGCCGGTATCGAGGAGCTCGGGATTCGTGTCGTGGCGGCAGCGTCTGCTGATGCGGAGTCCGTCGCACGGGAATTGCACGCGGTCGGTTCGCTCGTTGTGAGCAACGCTGAACTCGAGCTCGCCCTCAGCGGAACACGGGGCACCTCGGAGAGGCGCGGAGCCCTCATCGATTCGCTGCTCGCCGGACAGGCACACGAGGAGACGCGCGTCATCATGGGCCACCTCGTGCGCGCGCCGCGAGGCCGTCGCATTGGTGAGCTCGTGCGCACGGCGACGGAGCTCGTAGCCGATCAGGCCGGACGCGGGATTGCCACGGTCACTGTTGCAAAGCCGCTCAGCGCCACTCAGGTCGCGGCGATTGAGTCGACCGTTTGCGAACGGTACGGACGAGAGCACCTCCTCGTCCAGATTGTTGATCCCGCTGTGGTTGGCGGGGCGCGTGTTCAGGTGGGCTATGACGTCATCGACGGCAGCATCGCGGCTCGACTGACCGATCTCACGCTTCAGCTGGCGCGGTAGCGCCGGCTCATCATTCAGCGACCCGGAAGCCGGGCGCGACGACGAAGGAAAAGACATGGCAGAACTTTCGATCAGCCCGGACGAGATCCGCAGTGCCCTGAAGGACTTCGCGAACTCGTATGAGCCCAGCGCGGTCGCCGCGACTGAGGTCGGCCGAGTTGTGGACGCCGCCGACGGCATCGCCCACGTTGCGGGTCTTCCGAGCGTCATGGCGAACGAGCTCATCCGTTTCTCGGACGGCACCCTGGGCCTCGCCCAGAACCTCGACGAGAACGAGATCGGTGTCGTCGTGCTCGGTGAGTTCACCGGCATCGTCGAGGGCATGGAGGTCACCCGTACCGGTGAGGTCCTCTCCGTGCCGGTGGGCGACGGTTACCTGGGTCGCGTCGTCGACCCGCTGGGTGCGCCCATCGACGGTCTCGGTGACATCGCTGACGAGGGTCGCCGTGCGCTCGAGCTACAAGCTCCGGGCGTCATGCAGCGCAAGAGCGTGCACGAGCCGATGCAGACAGGCATCAAGGCCATCGACGCCATGATCCCCGTCGGTCGCGGCCAGCGCCAGCTCATCATCGGTGACCGCCAGACCGGCAAGACCGCGATCGCAATCGACACGATCATCAACCAGAAGGCCAACTGGGAGTCGGGCGACGTCACGAAGCAGGTTCGCTGCATCTACGTCGCCGTCGGCCAGAAGGGCTCGACGATCGCCGCCGTCAAGGGCGCGCTCGAAGAGGCCGGTGCGATGGCGTACACGACCATCGTCGCGGCCCCCGCATCCGACCCCGCCGGCTTCAAGTACCTGGCGCCCTACACCGGCTCGGCGATCGGCCAGCACTGGATGTACGGCGGCAAGCACGTTCTGATCATCTTCGATGACCTGTCGAAGCAAGCCGAGGCCTACCGCGCCGTGTCGCTGCTGCTCCGCCGCCCGCCGGGGCGTGAGGCCTACCCGGGTGACGTCTTCTACTTGCACTCGCGTCTGCTCGAGCGTTGCGCGAAGCTCTCCGACGAACTCGGGGCCGGATCGATGACGGGTCTCCCCATCATCGAGACGAAGGCCAACGACGTCTCGGCGTACATCCCCACCAACGTGATCTCGATCACCGACGGCCAGATCTTCCTGCAGTCCGACCTCTTCAACGCCAACCAGCGACCCGCGGTTGACGTCGGTATCTCGGTGTCGCGCGTGGGTGGTGACGCTCAGGTCAAGAGCATCAAGAAGGTGTCGGGAACGCTCAAGCTTGAGCTGGCCCAATACCGCTCGCTCGAGGCGTTCGCGATGTTCGCGTCCGACCTCGACGCGGCCAGCCGCCGTCAGCTCGCCCGTGGTGCGCGCCTGACCGAGCTGCTCAAGCAGCCGCAGTACTCGCCGTACCCCGTCGAAGAGCAGGTTGTCTCGATCTGGGCCGGCACAAAGGGCAAGCTCGACTCGATCGCGGTCGACGACGTGCTGAAGTTCGAGCGCGAGCTGATCGACCACCTGCGTCGCAACACGTCGATTCTCACGACGCTCGCCGACAGCAACGTGCTGGACGACGCGACCGAGGCCGAGCTCGAGAAGGCGGTCGACGCCTTCGTGACCGAGTTCGTGGGCGGCAGCGCCGGCGGCGTGCAAGCGGGCCACGAAGAGTTCGACGAGACCGAGGCAGAGGACATCAATCAGGAGAAGATCGTCCGCCGCAAGCGCTGACGAGCCTCTACTCGACGTCCACACCTAAGGAAAGACGACACTCATGGGAGCGCAACTCCGGGTCTACCGGCAGAAGATCCGCTCTGCCCAGACGACGAAGAAGATCACTCGGGCAATGGAGCTGATCTCGGCCTCGCGTATTCAGAAGGCGCAGGCCCGCATGGCGGCCTCAACGCCGTACGCGCGGGCCGTGACACGCGCCGTGTCGGCTGTGGCGACGTATTCCAACGTCGACCACGTGCTGACCACGGAGCGCGAGCAGCCGAAGCGGGCTGCGGTCGTGATTTTCACGTCCGACCGCGGACTCGCCGGCGCGTTCAGTTCGCAGGTGATTCGCGAGGCGGCAGAGTTGCGCACGCGGCTCGAGGGCGAAGGTAAAGAGGTGGTTCACTACCTCGTCGGTCGCAAGGCGGTGCAGTACTTCGCTTTCCGTCGTCGTGCGGCCGCTCGGGAGTGGACCGGCGGAACAGACCAGCCGCAGTTTGAGACCGCGAAGGACATCGCGGACACGCTGGTCGAGGCGTTCCTCGAAAGCGGAGACAGGGCCGGTGGCGTCGACGAGATTCACGTCGTCTACAACCGTTTCGTGAATCTCGTCTCGCAGGTTCCCGAGATCGTCCGCGTCCTGCCGCTTGAGATTGTCGATGGTGTGGACGAGCCCGGCGAGACTGAGCTCCTGCCGCTCTACGAATTCGAGCCCGAAGCCGACAGCGTGCTTGACGCCCTGCTTCCGGTGTACATCGAAAGCCGAATCTTCAACGCCATGCTGCAGTCGGCTGCGTCTGAGCACGCCGCGCGTCAGAAGGCGATGAAGTCGGCGAGCGACAACGCCGACAAGCTCATCCTTGACTACACCCGACTGGCGAACAACGCGCGTCAGGCCGAGATCACTCAGCAGATTTCCGAGATCGTGGGCGGCGCCGACGCCCTGGTATCCGCGAAGTAACCACAAGAAAAGGGACACACACCCATGGCTACCGCAACCACGAAGAAGCCGGCCGAAAAGGCCGCTGTCGCCGGTGTCGGACGCGTTGCACGCGTCACCGGCCCGGTCGTCGACATCGAGTTTCCGCACGATGCGATTCCCGGTATCTACAACGCCCTGCAGACCGACATCACGATCGGTGACGAGACCACGACGCTGACGCTCGAGGTGGCCCAGCACCTCGGCGACGACCTGATTCGCGCGATCGCTCTGAAGCCGACGGACGGTCTTGTTCGTGGCCAGGAGGTGCGCGACACCGGCGCCGCGATCTCGGTGCCCGTCGGCGACGTCACCAAGGGCAAGGTCTTCAACGTCATCGGCGAGGTGCTCAACGCCGCGCCCGGCCAGACCATCGAGGTCACCGAGCGCTGGCCGATCCACCGCAAGCCCCCGGCATTCGACCAGCTCGAGTCGAAGACGCAGCTCTTCGAGACCGGCATCAAGGTCATCGACCTGCTGACCCCCTACGTTCAGGGTGGAAAGATTGGCCTCTTCGGTGGTGCGGGCGTCGGCAAGACGGTCCTCATCCAGGAGATGATTCAGCGCGTGGCGCAAGACCACGGTGGTGTGTCGGTGTTCGCCGGTGTGGGTGAACGTACTCGCGAGGGCAACGACCTCATCCAAGAGATGGAGGAGGCCGGCGTCTTCGACAAGACCGCCCTGGTCTTCGGCCAGATGGACGAGCCCCCGGGCACGCGTCTGCGCGTCGCGCTGTCGGCCCTGACCATGGCCGAGTACTTCCGTGACGTGCAGAAGCAAGACGTTCTGCTCTTCATCGATAACATCTTCCGCTTCACGCAGGCCGGTTCCGAGGTCTCCACGCTGCTCGGTCGTATGCCGTCGGCCGTGGGTTACCAGCCGAACCTCGCCGACGAGATGGGTATCCTCCAGGAGCGCATCACGTCGACGCGTGGTCACTCGATCACGTCGCTGCAGGCCATCTATGTTCCTGCTGACGACTACACCGACCCGGCGCCCGCCACGACCTTCGCGCACCTCGACGCGACGACCGAGCTCAGCCGCGAGATCGCGTCGAAGGGTCTGTACCCCGCGGTCGACCCGCTCACCTCGACCAGCCGCATCCTCGACCCGCTCTACATCGGTGAGGACCACTACCGCGTCGCGACGACGGTCAAGCAAATCCTCCAGAAGAACAAGGAGCTGCAAGAGATCATCGCGATCCTCGGTGTCGACGAGCTGAGCGAAGAAGACAAGATCACGGTGTCGCGCGCCCGCCGTATCCAGCAGTTCCTCTCGCAGAACACCTACATGGCGAAGAAGTTCACCGGTGTTGAGGGCTCGACGGTTCCGCTGAAGGACACCATCGAGTCGTTCGACGCCATCGCCAAGGGTGAATTCGACCACGTGGCCGAGCAGGCGTTCTTCAACGTCGGCTCGATCAGCGACGTCGAAGAGAAGTGGGCCCAGATCCAGGCGGAGAACGAGTAATCGTGGCAGAGCTCTCCGTCAGCGTCGTCGCCGCCGACCGCGAAGTGTGGTCGGGCGCGGCGAAGCAGATCTCCGCGCGCACGACCGAGGGTGATATCGGAATCCTGCCGGGGCATGAGCCCGTGCTCGGCATTCTCGGTCAGGGCGAGGTGCGCATCACCCCGGTCTCGGGGTCGCCCATTGTCGCCCGCGCCGAAGACGGATTCCTCTCTGTCGAGAACAACACCGTGACGATCGTCGCGGGCCTGGCTGAAATCCTCTAGCTCTTCGTGATTGTCGCCATGGCCGGCCTCCCCGGCTCGGGGAAGTCGGCCGTGGCCGAGCAGGTAGCGGCGCGCCTGGCGATGCCGGTCGTCTCGGTTGATCCGATCGAATCGGCGATTCTGTCGGCGGGTATTGATGCCGGCCAACCGACGGGCCTGGCGGCCTACCTCGTTGCCGAACGCATCGCGGAGGCGGTGTTGCGCTCACGGCAGAGCCTGATCGTGGACGCCGTCAACGCGGTGCAGCCCGCGCGCGAGCAATGGATTCTGCTCGCCGACCGGTACGGGGTGGAGGTGCGCTTCATCGAGGTCGTGTGCAGCGATCGCGACGTTCACCGTGCGCGACTCGAGCAGCGACGGCGCGACCTCGCGCATATCGCGGAGCCGAGCTGGTACGCCGTCGAACAGTCCCTCGACGAGTACGCGCCGTGGTCGGGGCTCGCCGAACAGCGTCCGCGGCTGGTGCTCGACACGATCGAGCCCCTCCCCACCCTCGTCGATACTGCTGTGACGTTTTTGCGCTCATGACACTGCTGCTTCTGCCCCCGTCCGAGACGAAGCGCGACGGGGGAGCCAGCCGTGGAGCCACCGCGACGTACCGGTTCCCCGAATTGGCGGATGCGCGCGCCCGCGTCCGCGAGGCGCTGGCCGCCCTGCTCGCCAATTCCGACGATGAGGCCATTGCTCGTGCTCTCAAAGTCGGGCACCGGCAGGCACCCATCGAGATGGCGCGCAACCGTGCGCTGGCCACGGCGCCCGTGATGCCCGCCATCGACCGGTATACGGGGGTGCTGTACGACGCGCTGGACGCCGCCACGCTGAGTATGGCCGCGCGCGCCCGTGCCGGGCGCTCAGTGCTCATGCAGTCGGCTCTGTTCGGCCCGATCGGTGCCCTCGACGACATTCCGGCGTATCGGCTCTCGGCCGACTCGAGCTTGCCCGGCCTGCGGCTGAAGGCGCTGTGGGCCACGCCCTCCACTGCTGCTCTCGGGCGCGCGGGAGAGTCGCTCGTCGACCTGCGGTCGGCGAGCTATTCGGCCCTCGGCCCGCTGCCGACAGAGGACCTCGGGCGTGAGGCGGTGTCAGTGGCGGTTGTCGCCCAGAACGACGACGGAACCGTGCGGGCGTTGAACCACTTCAACAAGCGCGGGAAAGGCTTGTTCGTGCGGGATCTGCTCGAATCAGGCGAGGTTCCCGCGTCGATCGACGCACTGTGTGCGCATGCTCGCGAGCTGGGCTGGGATCTGCGCCGTGTCAGCGACACCGAACTGCAGCTCGTCGTGCCGCAGCTCTAGGCGGCGCGCCAGCACCCGGCGACGTGGTCGTCGACGACGCCCGTGGCCTGCATGAGCGCGTACATCGTGGTCGGGCCGACGAAGCGGAAGCCGCGTTCGCGCAGGGCGGCCGCGAGCGCTCGCGACGCGTCGGTTGCGGCGGGCACATCGGCCAGGGTCACCGGGCGCTGCCGCGCTGACGGCTCGGGGGCGAAGGACCACACCAGGGCATCGAGGCCGTGAGGGTGCTCAGCCTGCCACGCCACGAGCGCTCGGGCGTTGGCAATGGTGGCCTCGATCTTGCGGCGATTGCGGATGATGCCGGCATCGTCGAGGAGGCGCTGGACGTCGGCCTCGGTGAACGCGGCGACCGCCGACGGGTCGAACTGGGCGAACGCGGCCCGAAAGTGCTCCCGCCGGCGCAAGATCGTGAGCCACGAGAGCCCCGATTGGAAGCCCTCGAGCGCGATGCGTTCGAAGAGCGCCTCGTCGCCGCGCACGGGGTGGCCCCACTCGTCGTCGTGGTAGGCGCGGAGCTCATCGACGTCGCCGACCCAGGCGCAGCGGGCGCGGCCGTCGGGGCCGACACGAGTGGAGGGCGAGATGGCGGCAGCGGCAGTGGTGGCGGATGCGGGGGAGTCGGGCATGTCGGGAACGCTACCCGGCCGCTCCGACGGCCACGGGCATCCATGAGCCACCGGGGGACGCATCGCGATGTGCCCGAGGCTGGGAGGATGGGAGGCATGACGGACATGACCTATCGCTCTCTCGGTGACTCTGGCCTTCGCGTCTCGAGCGTCGGCATCGGCTGCAACAACTTCGGCCGGCCCGGCACGGCGACCGAGGAGCAGGCGGGCGCCGCCCGTGTCATGCACGCGGCGATCGACCACGGAATCACCCTGTTCGACACCGCCGACATCTACGGCTACGCGTACGGGCGCAGCGAAGAGATGATGGGACTCGCCCTCGCCGGCCGTCGCGACGAGATTGTGCTGGCGACCAAGTTCGGCCACACCGACTACGAGAGCCCGATTCCGCACTGGGGGGCGCGCGGTTCGCGCCGCTACGTGCGCCTCGCCGTCGAACAGAGTCTCACGCGCCTGAAGACCGACTGGATCGACCTCTACCAACTACACACCCCCGACCCGCTCACGCCGATCGAGGAGACGCTCGCGGCGCTTGACGAACTCATCGACGAGGGCAAGATCCGCTACATCGGCCACTCCAACTTCAGCGCGTGGCAGCTCGTCGAGGCCGAGCTCATCGCGCAGCTGCACGGCCACCCGCGATTCATCTCGGCGCAAAACGAGTTCAACCTGCTGACGCGTGGCGCGGAAGACGAGTTGTTGCCGGTCGCCGACCGATACGGCGTCGGATTCCTGCCCTGGTTCCCGCTGTACAACGGCCTCTTCACCGGGAAGTTCACGCGCGACGGCGGCCCCTCAGACTCGCGCATCATGCGCCAGCGCCCGCACCTCGTCGAGAACGCGCCGTGGGACGCCATGGAACGCTACGCCGCCTTCTGCGCCGATCGCGGCGTCGGGATGCTCGAGGCGACGATCGGCTGGATGCTCAGCCGCCCCGCCATGGGCTCGGTCATCGCGGGAGCGACCTCGATCGAGCAGGTCGCCCAGAACGCCGCGGCGGCGTCAGCGTGGACACCGTCGGCCCGCGACCTCGACGAGATTGACGACATCTTCCCGCGCTCGTGACACTCACGCGCTCGTGGCTCAGCCGGCGTCCTCGGTGGGCAACGGTTCGGGGACGACGTTAATGGCTCGGTTGAGGGCGGCGGCCTCGCCGTTGAGGTCCTCCAGTTCGACGAGCAGCGCGTTGTAGTCGTCGATCGCGGCATTGAGCGCGGTGCGCGCCTCCTCGAGGGCTGCCTGACGGGCGAGAATCTCGGCGCGCTCCGCGTCGAAGGCGTCGACCGTGTCGAAGGCGCCAGGGGTGTCCGCCCGCGTGTTGAAGTCGTCGATGTCGGCGGCGAGCTGCTCAGAGGTGGCGGCAAAGGTGGTTCGCTCGGCCTCGATGCGGGCCCCCAGCGTTGCGATCTCCTCCTGCAGGGAGGCGAGCCGCGCATCCAGTTCACGAAAGACGCTCGTCGAGCTCGCATAGAGCGTTGTCACGGCGTCGCGCTCGCTGAACCAGCCCGCGTAGTGCGCCTCCAGTACGGCGGGGAGTGTGGGGACCTCTGAGCCGAGAATCGCGTAGAGCTCGGGAATGCGCGATTGCGGATCGGATTCTTCATAGAGGGCGATGCGTTCGACGAGCTCGTGGTCTGGTCCGAGCGCCGCGAACGCCTCCTCGAGCGGCTCGGCAAGAGCAGCGCGCTCGTCGTCGGCCATGCGGTCCCACACCGCGTGCAGCATCTCGTGTGCGGCAACAACGGCTTGCAAGCCCTCGAGTTCAGGGGAGGCGATCGGGAAAAGGTAGATGCGGCCCTCCGGCCGCGTGAAGCAGCCCAACACCCCGATGCCCGGCTCGTCGTTGGTACACGAGTCAGCGAAGTCACGATCGCTGAGCACGGCGGGCCGACTCGCGTAGAAGACGAAGCGACCCTGCTCGCTCATGCCCGCACGATCGGCGAGCGACTGAACCTCCCCTGACGGCGTGAAGCGGGCCACCGTCCAGTGGTCGATGACGGCGCGGGGGTTCGCTGTGGCCCATCCGACCGCGCCGAGCACCACGAGCTGCGCGGCGATTGCGACGGCCGCGCACCCCATGAGTGCGGCTCGCCCAATACGACGTGCGCGTGAACGCGCAGGGGGCGGGGCCGAGCTCATACCGTCACGCTACTGTCCGAACAGCCGCTACATCGCGAGGACGGCGACCGCCGAATTGAGTGTCGTCACAAACAGCGCCCACACGAACGCGGGAACGATCAGCAGCGCTGCGCCGCGGTGGACCTCCCATACGCGGAAGATCGTCGCCAGCATCACGATGTCGAGCACCACCAGAACCGCCAAGGCCAGCCATGGGCCGCTTGCGCCGGTCACGCCGAGGCCGAAAAATGCGGGCGCCCAGAGCGCCGTGAGGGCAAACTGCCCTGCGTACAGCTTGAGAGCGATCGAGCGCTCGGTCGACTCGGGACGTCGCCAGATCAGCCAGCCAGCGATCGCCATCATGAGGTACCCAGCCACCCACACGGGAACAAAAACGGTCTCGTGGGGGGCCCACATCGGCTTCGCCGTCATGCCGTACCAGCCGTCGAAGGCTGGCTGGGCGATGAGGGCACCAGCACCGGCGGTGACTAGAGCGAGTGCGACCAAAAGGGTCAGCACCCCTACGGAGCGGGCGCGCGGAGGGCGCAAGCCCACGCGTGTCGTGTGCTGCTGCGCGACGTTCGCCATGGTCCCTCCCTCCGTCGGCACGCATGCGAGCGTACGAAAGGAGCCTCCACGTCGTCTGCGCGTCACCCTCGCGGACGACGAGAAGAGCCTTCCGTCAGGCGGTGCGGGATCAGGCTCAGGGAAGAACGACGGCGTACGCGACCGTCAGGGAGGCTGCGTAGATCACCCAGAGGGCATACGGGGCAACGAGGATGCTCGCGGTGCGTCGGACCTGCCAAAACTCGCTCATCATGACCACAAGCGACAGCAGCAACAGCATGTGGATGCCAAGTGCCAGCCACGTCGCAAGCGAACCGATCGCCGGGTAGAGGGCGAAAAACACGGGCGACCAGAGGCTGTTCAGCACCATCTGCACGACATAAGCCGTGAGAGCCGTCGAGACCCGGCGGCGGCGACGCTCCCGCCAGACCAGCCAGGCGGCGACCGAGATCAGCACGTAGAGGGTCGACCACACCGCGCCGAACACCCAGTTCTCGGGCACCCAGATGGGTGCGGGAACGGAGGCATACCACCCGTCGATGTGCTCCCGGGAGACGGCGGAGCCGAACGCGGCGATTCCGGCGTTCACGGCGAGAAGCACCCCGAGCACGAGCCATTCCCCGGGCCGGGGGGCGCCAGCGCGTGCTCGCGTTTCGGGCACCGGGGGCGCGACGATTGTGCTCATGGGGCGAGTATGGTGCACAACGCGCCCGTGACTCGAGGGCTAGACGCGACGGGCCCGAACGCGATACACGCGCGCGGGCCCGTCGCTCGGCTGGCCAGTTACAGCCGGTTGGATGCTTCGGTCAACACGGCGCGCAGGATCGACTCGATCTCGTCGAACTCCTTCGGACCGATCGTCAGCGGCGGTGCCAGCTGAATGACGGGGTCTCCGCGGTCGTCGGCACGGCAGTACAGCCCAGCGTCGAACAGAGCCTTCGACAGGAACCCGCGCAGCAAGCGCTCGGATTCGTCAGCGTTGAAGGTCTCTTTCGTCTCTTTGTTCTTGACGAGTTCGATGCCGAAGAAGTAGCCCTCGCCGCGCACGTCGCCGACGATCGGCAGGTCGAGCAGGCGCTCGAGAGCGGCACGGAACTTCGGCGAGTTCTCGCGCACGTGCTCGAGGATGTTCTCTTCCTCCATGATCGCGATGTTCTCGAGGGCCACGGCCGCCGACACCGGGTGACCGGCGAAGGTGTAGCCGTGGTAGAACGCCGTCTGGCCGTGCTTGAAGGGCTCGTAAATGCGGTCGGAGACGATCATCGCGCCGAGCGGCGAGTAGCCGCTCGTGAGTCCCTTGGCGCTCGTGATGATGTCGGGCACGTAGCCGAGGGCCGTGCAGGCGAACATCTCGCCGATGCGACCGTAGGCGCAGATGACCTCGTCGCTGACGAGCAGCACGTCGTACTTGTCGCAGATCTCGCGCACCCGGGCGAAGTAGCCGGGGGGCGGCGGGAAGCAGCCGCCCGAGTTCTGCACGGGCTCGAGGAAGACGGCAGCGACCGTGTCGGGGCCCTCAAAGAGGATGGCCTCTTCGATGCGGTTCGCCGCCCACTGTCCGAACTCTTCGAGCGAGCCGTGGAAGCCCATTTCGTCGGCTCGGTAGTAGTTCGTGTTGGGCACGCGGAAGCCACCGGGCGTCAGCGGCTCGAACATCTCTTTCATGCCGGGGATACCCGTGATCGCGAGGGCACCCTGCGGGGTGCCGTGATACGCGACAGCTCGGGAGATGACCTTGTGCTTCATGGGCTTGCCCGTGAGCTTGAAGAACTGCTTCGCCAGCTTCCAGGCCGACTCGACGGCTTCGCCGCCGCCCGTGGTGAAGAACACGCGGTTCAGGTCACCCGGCGCGTAGTCGGCCAGCTTGTCGGCCAACTCGATCGCGGTGGGGTGCGCGTATGACCACAGTGGGAAGAACGCGAGCTCTTCGGCCTGCTTGCGAGCCGCCTCCGCCAGACGCTCGCGACCGTGGCCCACCTGAACAACGAACAGCCCAGAAAGGCCGTCGATGTACTTGCGCCCCTGCGCGTCGTAGATGTGGTGCCCCTCGCCGCGCACGATGATCGGCACGCCGTTTCCCGACTCCATTCCCGACTGGCGGGCGAAGTGCATCCAGAGGTGGTCTTTCGCCTTCTGCTGCAAATCGGCGTGCTCGCTTGCCGCGATAGCCCCGTCCAGGGCGCTCTCGGCGACGATCGCGTGGCTGTCCTCGTGGTGCGCGGTGCGCGCATCCTTCGAGGCTGACTTCTTCTTGCTGCGCGTGAAGATACTCATCGTGTTCCCCAGTTGTAGAACTGCTTCTGCAGTCGTAGATAGACAAAGGTCTCGGTGCTGGCGACACCCTCAATACCGCGGATGCGCGTGTTCAAGAGCGTGATCAGGTCGTCGTCGTTCTCGCACACAACCTCGGCGAGGATGTCGAAGCTGCCGGCCGTGAGAACGACGTAGTCGACGGCGGGGATCTTCGCGAGAGTTTCGGCAACGCTCGTCGTGTCGCCGGTCACGCGCACCCCAATCATCGCCTGGCGGTAGAAGCCCAGTTGCATGGGGTCGGTAACGGCCACCACCTGCATGACGCCCGCGTCGGTGAGCTTCTGCACGCGCTGACGGACGGCGGCTTCGCTGAGCCCGACCGCTTTGCCGATTTCGGCGTACGAGCGTCGGCCGTCGGTCTGCAGCTGTTCGACGATCGCCTTCGAGACGTCGTCGAGTTGCAGAGGCTTCGGGCGTCCTGACATGTCCCGATTCTGACAGTGCGAGCAGCCTTTAGCAAGCGATTCCGAATCAAGCTGGGGATAACTGCGACGGATTCCGTCGTCGGAGCGCTGGATTCATGCGTGCCACGCGGGTATCGTGCCCGTATGAGTGAGACCACACTGCGCCCCATCATCGACGGAGCTGAAGTCGACAGTGGTGCCGACGAGGCCATTGCCCTGATTAACCCCGCCACCGAAGAGGTGTACGCACACGCGCCCATCTCGACCCCCGCGGAGATCGATCGTGCGTACGACGCCGCCGATCGCGCATTCCGCAGCTGGGGGCGAACGACCCCCGCTGAGCGCCAGCTCGCCCTCTTCCGCCTCGCTGACGCCATGGAGGCGCACGCCGACGAGTTCGCTGACCTGGAGTCAGAAGACACCGGCAAGCCCCGGGCAACACTCGTTGCCGACGAGATCGATCAGTCGGTCGACCAGCTGAGATTCTTCGCCGGCGCCGCTCGAGACCTCGACGGACGCTCGGCCGGCGAGTACCTCGCGGGCCACACCTCCTTCATTCGGCGCGAGCCGATTGGCGTGATCGGGCAGGTCACCCCCTGGAACTATCCGCTCAACATGGCGGTGTGGAAGATTGCGCCGGCAATTGCCGCGGGAAACACCGTGGTGCTGAAACCGTCAGACACCACTCCGCAGTCGACGCTGCTGTTGGGGCGCCTGGCGGCGGAGCACCTTCCCGCCGGCGTGCTCAACGTGGTCACCGGTGACCGGTCGACGGGCGCCGCCCTGCTGCAGCACCCGACCCCGCAGATGGTGGCCATCACCGGATCGGTGCGCGCCGGAATGCAGGTCGCCCGCGCGGCGGCTGACGACCTGAAGCGCGTACACCTCGAACTCGGCGGGAAGGCCCCCGCCATCGTGTTCCCCGACGCCGACCCCCAGAAGGTGGCTGAGGGCCTCGTGCTCGCCGCCTACTTCAACGGCGGCCAAGACTGCACCGCTGCCACGCGGGTTATCGTCCACGAGTCTGTGCACGACGAGGTTGTCGCTGCGCTTGCGGCGCGCGCTCAGAGCCACGGACGAACCGGGGCCCCTCATGACGACGGCATCCTGTACGGCGCGCTGAACAATGCCGACCAGCTGTCGAGGGTGGCGGGTGTTGTCGACCGCCTGCCCGCGCACGCCGACATCGTGACCGGCGGCCGTCGTCAGGGCGATCGCGGCTACTTCTACGAGGCAACCATCGTCACGAGGATGCAGCAGGACGACGAGGCCGTGCAGGAGGAGATCTTTGGCCCGGTGCTGACCGTGCAGACCTTCCGCACCGAGGAGGAAGCGCTCGAGCTGGCGAACGGTGTGCGCTACGCGCTCGCGGCGTCCGTCTGGACCGACCGCCACGCCCGAGCGATGCGGTTCAGCCGCGACCTCGACTTCGGCTGCGTGTGGATCAACACCCACATTCCCTTCGTTTCCGACATGCCGCACGGGGGCTTTAAGCACTCCGGGTACGGCAAAGACCTGTCCCATTACGGTTTCGAGGACTACACGCGGATCAAGCACGTGATGAGCTACCTCGGTGAGGGCTGAGCGCGCGGTACCGTGACGACATGTCCGACAGCCGAAGCAGCGACGCGACGGGCGACGCCCGAGAATCCGTCGACCGCTCGGATGTCGAAGACACGGTGATTCGGCTCGTCGAGCCGTCGTCTGACACGGCGCCGCGGCCGGTCGCATCGGCCGTCGATGAGGTGCTGCGTCGTTTGCCGGCGTCCGCGCGGCGCGCGACACGCGCATCCGTCGAATGGCCTGACGACGACGCGCCGGTCGCGAACGCGCCCGATCGCATCGAATGGATGCTCGTGGTGCGCAATTCCGCGACATCCGTGCCGCTCGACCGCCCCGTGCTGGTGGGCCGCTCGCCCGCAACCGCGCGCGTGGCCGGCCCTGTCGAACCGCGCAAGCTGATCGTGCCGCGCGATCGCCGCGGGGTCTCGTCAACGCACGCACGCATCGAGCAGCTCGGCGACTCCCTCGTCGTCACCGACGCGGGATCGACCAACGGGCTCGTCGTACACTGGGCGTCCGGGCCGCCACGCCGGCTCCGACCGGGAGAGTCGTGCGTCGTCCTCCCCGACGCCGCCGTCGACCTGGGCGATGGCATCGTCATCGAATTCCACCCGAACCCGAGCCCGCCCGAGGAGCACCCGTGACCGCCATCGGCCGCAGTACCGTGCGCCATATTGTCGGGCTGCCGGGTCGGACCGGGGCCGTCGAACTGTCGTGGCACGGCGTCACGCACGTCGGCTATCGCCGGGCGCACAACGAAGACAGCTACCTCGCCGACGTGCCTTTGTTCGCCGTCGCCGACGGGATGGGCGGCCATTCACACGGCGATCGCGCGAGCGACGCCGTCGTGCGACGGCTCCAGGCGGCGGCGCGCGGCGACTTTGTCACCCGCGACGACATCATCGATGCGCTGCACAGCGCGACCTGGGACATTCACGACCTCGACGAGGAGGATCGCGGAATCGGTACGACGGTGACCGGCGCGGCCCTCACCGCTGACGACGCCGGCTCGGCGCACCTGACGGTGTTCAACGTCGGTGACTCACGCGTCTACGCGTTCAGCGGTAATGAGCTGCGTCAGATCACGACCGACCACTCGCTCGTCCAAGAGATGGTGACGGCTGGGCAGATCAGCGCGGAGGAGGCGGAGGCGCATCCCGAAGCGAACGTCATCACGCGCGCCGTGGGATTCTCGCTCGAGCCGGACATCGACTTTCTGGATCTTCCGATCACGACCGGCTTGCGTCTGCTGCTGTGCTCCGACGGTCTCACGAAAGAGGTGTCGCACGAGCGCTTGCGCCTGCACCTCGCCGCCCGGCTGAGCGCGCGAGAGACGGCGAACGCATTGCTCGACGCCGCGCTTTCGCAGGGTGGCCGAGACAACGTCACCCTGATTGTGATCGATGTGGTGCGCGCCCCGGAAGCCACGGCTGGTGCATAGCTCCTAGACTGGGCGCGATCACGCCGGGAGGGGGGTCTCGTGGTGCAACGTCGGCCGTCAGTGCCGCCGGTCCTGCCCGGCTTCACCCATATCCGCCTGCTCGGCACGGGTGGCTTCGCCGACGTGTTTCTGTACGAACAGAACATGCCGAGGCGCCAAGTGGCCGTCAAGGTCATGCTCGCCGACGTGGTCACCGACAGCGTGCGGCGCATGTTCCAGGCCGAAGCCAACCTTATGGCGCAGCTGTCATCGCATCCCGGCATTTTGACGGTGTACCAGGCCTCCATCAGCGCCGACGGTCGCCCCTATCTCGTCATGGAGCTGTGTGGTGCTCACTTAGCCGATCGTTTTCGCCGCGAGACGATCCCGGTCACGGAGGTGCTGCGCATAGGCGTGCAGATCGGCAGTGCCATTGAGACGGCGCATCGGCAGGGTGTTCTTCACCGCGACATCAAGCCGTCCAATATTTTGACCACCGCGTTCGGGCATCCGGTGCTGAGCGACTTTGGCATCGCCGCGAGCCTCGGCGCCGCGCCGAGCGTGGGGGACACGGTGGGAATGTCCGTCCCGTGGTCGGCGCCGGAAGTGCTGCTCGACGAAACAACCGGCACGATCGGCAGCGAAGTGTGGGCCCTGGGGGCAACGCTGTACACGCTTCTCGCCGGTCGCTCACCCTTTGAGCAGCCCGGCGGGCAGAACGGCACCCGCGAACTGATTGCGCGCATCACCCGATCGCGACTGCCCGCGCTTGATCGGCAGGATGCGCCGGCCTCTCTCGAGGCGGTGCTGCGTCGCGCCATGAGCCGCGACCCCGGGCGACGGCAGCAGACCGCGCTGGAACTGGTGCGCGACCTGCAGCGCGTCGAGGCCGAGCTGGGCCTCGCTCCGACTCACGCCGATATTGCCCTCGACGACTGGGCGAGGGCAATCGCCGGCGACCCCGCCGACCGCACGGTGGTGCGCGCCGTGTCGCCGCGGACGCCCACCGGGCGGGGGCCACGTCGCCGCCGTCGCAGCCCCGTCGATACCGAGGCGACCGTGTCTGCCGGAACCCTCGGCACGGAAGCCCGCGCCGCGCGGCATGAGGGTCACCGATCGCGAGTCATCGCCGCGGTGCTCGTCGTGGTCGCGTTGGCCGTGGTGGGTCTCGGGGCAACGGCCACGTGGTGGGCTGTCACCGGAGAAGACGGGTCGTTGCCACGGGTCACCGACGTGGAAGCAGAGGTGGCGGGCGAGGAGGTCACGTTCCGCTGGCAAGATCCCGGGATCGCCGCGGGCGACACGTACCGGGTCAGCGTTGACGGTCAGCCCCCCGCCGTGCAGCGCGCAACCGAATTTGCGGTCGTCGCCGAGCCCGGCCAACAGGTCTGCGTGACGGTGCGCGTCGCCCGTGAGGGGCGTACCGGCCCGGCGAGCGCCGAAAAATGCGCGATGACGGGTGGGAACTGAGATGGTCCTCGCCGCCGCGCAGCGCGCATCCCACCGACGATCCGCGTGGGTGAGCGCCGTCAGCGGCACCCTCATCGCGGCGGTCGTCTCAACACTCGCGATTCTGCACCCAGGCTTTGACGTGCAGCGCGCCCAGCTCAACGACGGCTCCGTCTGGGTCGTCAACGGTGAGCGGCAATCGGCCGCACGCGCGAACCTGCAGATCGGCGCGCTGGACGCGGTCGTCGTGGGTGAGGGATCTGAGCTCGAGGTGCGTCACCACGGCAGCGACGTCATGGTGCTCGACCGTCTGAATGCGCAAGCGGAAGTGCTGGACGCTGCGCGCGCGACCGTCGACTTCACGGTTCCCCTGCCGCCCATCGAGCCCGACGTGCGGCTCGTCGGCCAGACGGTGGTCGTGCACACGGCGGATACGGGTGACCTGTGGACGGTGCCATGGGTTCTGTTTGATGACTTTGACGTTGCCTCGGTCGCGCCCCTGTCCTTTGGGCCAGACTCGGCCGTGCGGGCGACCGACCGCTACGGGCTCGCCATCGCGTCCCCGGCGACGGGCGAGGTGCATCGCCTTGCGCCCGGCCGCCTGGACCGAGTCGAACAGAGCTGGCCCATCGAACCCGCATCGACCGGCCGCCTCGACATCACGATTGCGGCCGGCCAGTGGTGGGTCCTCGATCCGGATGGCGAACGCGTGCTGCGCGACGGCGATCCCATCGACCTCAGCCCCTGGCTCGCGGAGGGTGACGCGGTGCTCGCGCACGCCTCGGACGAGGCGGACTCGTTGATCGTCGCGACGCCCACGAGCTTGCTGTCGATCGACGCAGCGGGTGAGGTGCGCGAACTCGTTGCCGACCGCGCGGGCGACCCCATCGCCCCGGTCGTCGTCGACGGCTGCATCATCGCGGCGTGGACAGACGGCACCGCGTGGCGCTCGTGCACGGAACCGGCCTTCGCGACCCTTCCCGGGCTTCTCCCGGGGGAGGGTCTCGACTTCGTCGTGCGAGACGATCGGGTGGTCCTCAACGATCGTGCGACGGGGAATGTGTGGGATGTGCGCGGCAGCGGTGCGCTCATCGCCAATTGGGATGACCTCATCGCGGAGGAGGAGGACGAGCGGGAGGAACAGGCCGAAACGCTGGATGTCCCTCCGGAGCTTGACCGGGTGCAGCAGCCGCCGATCGCCGAAGATGACGCTTTCGGCGCGCGGCCCGGTCGATCGACGATCCTTCCGGTTCTGCTGAACGATCGTGACCCCAACGGTGACGTGCTCGTGGTCTCCGAAACGACAGAGCTGGGCCCCGACGATGAGGCGCGCCTCGACATTGTCGACAGCGGTCAAAAAGTACAGCTCACGCTTCCGCCCGACGCCGCCGGCGTGCTGGCCTTCGACTACACCATCACCGACGGCCGAGGCGGCTCGGACACGGCGACCGTGGTCGTCACGGTGCGCCAGCCGGAAGAGAACGGCGCCCCCACCCAGGTGCGACCCGCCCGCACGACCGTGGCCGAGGGGGGCCGAGTGACGGCGAACGTGCTGGGCGAATGGGTCGACCCCGACGGCGACCCGCTGTACCTGGCCGATGCGACGGTCGCGGCACCCGACCAGGTTGTTGCCCGCCCTGACGGTCGCGTCACCGTCTCTGAGCTGGGGGGTGCCGGCGAGATACGTACCGTTGCGCTGACCGTCTCTGACGGTTCATTGGCGGGCGTCGGAGAGCTGGCGGTCACCGTTCGCCCCCTCGGGCAGGTGCCGATCATCGCTGAGCCGTTCGCGGTGCAGGTGGTTGCGGGCGAAGAGGCGCGGGTCGAACCGTTGCGCTACGTGCGCGGCGGAAGTGGAACAGTGCGCCTCGTGTCGGTCCCCGAGCGGGCGGGGGCGCTCATCACCCCGCGCCTCGAGCGTGGCTTCTTCCGCTTCAGCTCCGATGAGGTGCGCACCCACTACGTCGAGTACGTCGTGAGTGACGGCGACCAGAGCGCCACCGGCGTTGTGCGTATCGATGTCACGGCTCCGCCGGAGCTGGCCGCGCCCGTCACGGTGCCCAAGACGGCGTTCGTGCGTTCCCTGTCGAGCGCCGTGGTGCCGGTCGCATCCACCGACATCGATCCGGCGGGCGGCGTACTCGTCGTCACCGGCATCACCGACGTTCCCGCCGACAGCGGAATTCGCGCGGAGGTGCTCGACCAGCGGGATGCACGCATCACCCTGACACGGCCCCTGGACGGTCCCGTCGCCCTGAGCTATCGCATCTCGAACGGCTACGCCGATGCCGAGGGCACCATCACGGTCATCGAGATTCCGCGTCCGGAGACCCTGCAGCCCCCGATCGCGGTGGATGACACGGTGACCGTGCGGGTCGGGGATGCGGTGACGATTCCGGTGCTCGAGAACGACGAGCATCCCGACGACGAGCCCATCACGCTGGCCCCCGATCTGGTCCGCGGCCTCGGCGGAAATGACGGCCTGCTCTTCGTCAGCGGGGACACGCTGCGATACCTCGCGCCCGAGCGACCGGGCGACTTCACCGCGGTGTATGAAGTGTTGGGCCCGCTCGGGGTCGAACGGGCGCAGGCGACCGTGAGGATCAGCGTCCGGGAGGCGGATGAGGCCACCAACTCGCCGCCCGTGCCCCGCACCATCACAGCCCGAGTGATTGCCGGTGAGACGGTGCGCATCCGGATTCCCGTCGCCGACATGGACCCGGATGGCGACTCGGTGCAGCTCGTCGGTCAGGAGACCGCGCCCGAGCGGGGGACCGTGATCGACAGCGGACTCGACTACGTCGATTACCAGGCGGGTGAATACGCGGCAGGCACCGACGAGTTCCGCTACACCGTGGTCGATGCCCTGGGCGCCCGCGCGTCTGGAACGATTCGCGTTGGCATCAGCCCGCGCCTCGAGGGCGCTCGTAACCCGGTGGCGAATGACGACCAGGTCGTGGTGCGCCCCGGCGGTGTCGTCACCGTGCCGGTGCTCGACAATGACAGCGATCCGGGCGGCGGTGCGTTGCGTGTCACGAGCGTCGAAAGCGGCGACCCGCGAATGATCGCCGAGGTCGTCGATGGCGGCTTCGTCCGCCTAGCGCCGCCGGCAGAACCCGGGATCTACGGCGCCATCTACACGATCACGAACGACTTCGGGGGAGCATCGCAGGCCTTCGTCACCGTCAGCGTGGTGACCGATGCCCCGCTGCAGCCGCCGATCGCGCGTGACGTCGTGCTGACGCTCGCCGACATTCTGGAACGCGACACCGTCGACGTCGATGTGCTCGCTCGGGCGTTCTTCGCCGAGGGCTCGGCCGATGAACTCGCCGTGCGGGTCGTGCCCGGATACAGCACGGGTGCCACAGTGCTGGCTGACGGTCGAATCCGGGTCACAGTGGGCGAACGGCGTCAGATTGTGCCGTTCTCCCTCAGCCATCCGGCCGACCCCTCCGTGACCGGAACGGCGTTCATCTGGATTCCTGGCACCGCGGATGCGCTTCCGCAGCTCGATCGCCGCGCACCGCGCATCCAGGTTGTCAGCGAAGAGACCGTGACCATCCCGATCAACGACTACGTGTTGGCGGTCGGCGGGCGACAGGTACGGCTCACCGATACCGCGACCGTGCGGGCGAGCAACGCCGACGGCAGCGCGCTCGTGGTTGACGAGCAGACGCTGCGCTTCCGTTCGGCCGACCTCTACTTCGGGCCGGCGTCGATCAGCTTCGAGGTGACCGACGGTGTCACGGCAAACGACCCTGAGGGGCGCGTCGCGACAATCGTGCTGCCCATCGAGGTCACGGCACGAGAGAACCAGCCTCCCGTACTCGTCGGTGCCACCATCGAGCTCGAACCGGGAACGAGCCGCGAACTCGACCTGGTGCGCATCACCTCGTACCCGTACCCCGACGACATCGACGAGCTGGCGTACGCCCTGGAAAGCGCCCTCCCGGCGGGCCTTGATATCGCGATCAGCGGCCAGAGGGCGACGGTGAGCGTGGCAGCGAGCACCCCGCGCGGCACGCGATTCGGGGCCGCCGTGGGGGTGCGAGACGACGCCGCCGAGGGAACGTCCGGTCGAATCGACGTCACGGTAGTGCCGTCGACGCGACCGCTCGCGCGCCCGATTGAGGATGCGGCGATCGCCCCGCGAGGGGAAACCACCGTCGTCGACGTACTCACCAACGACCAGGCGACGAACCCGTTCCCGCTCGAGCCGCTGCGCGTCGTGGCGATTCGCGGCCTCGACAGTGCCTCTATTCCGGCTGGCGTACAGATACGTCCCACCGATGACGGGCAGGCGGTCTCGGTGACCGTGGCCAACAGTGCCCAGCCCGGCGACAGCCTCCTCGAGTACCAGGTCGCCGATGCGACGGGCGACCCTAGTCGCCTGGTCTGGGGCAGCATCCGCATTTCGGTGCAAGACGTTCCCGACCCTGTCAGCGGGTTGCGCGTGCAAGAGTTTGGCGACCGCACGCTGACTATTGCTTGGCAGCCGGGGGCGTCAAACAACGCGCCCATTCAGCGCTTCGACGCGACGGTGACCCGGGTGAGTGACGGGGCGGTGACGGCGACGGTTGCCTGCGCGAGTTCGCCGTGTACGGTGCCGACGACCGGGAACGGGCCAGACAACCGCGTGCGCATCGCGGTCGCCGCGATCAACGCCCAAGGTGCGAGTGCCCCGACGACACTGAGCGATTCTGTGTGGTCAGACCTCGTCCCGCCGGCGCCCGTGGCGGTTTCTCGTACGCCGCTCGACGGCGGTCTTCGTGTCACGTGGGAAAAGCCCACTCAGCCGGCGGGAGCCTCGCCGATTCGGCGCTACGTCGTCACGGTGGGTCCGGTCACACGCGAGCTTGAGGTGTCGGCAAATGACCCAGCAGGAACCGCGTACGCCCTTCCCGTCGTTGATGCCGGTGCCCTGCAGAACGGCACCGCCTACGGGGTGAGTGTGAGTGCGCGAAACGATGCCTTCTCGCCCCTGACCACGTGGAATAGCGCGGAGACCACGGGCACGCCGGCGGGCCCGCCCCTGCGCGTTGCCGCACCCAGTGCCGTGCAGACGACGCCCAGCGATGACCCGAATGCTCAGGAGTTGCGAGTCGACTGGGCCGGAGCCTTCGGGGCCAATGGTCGAGCGATCGACCGCTACTTCGTGTGGTTTACCGACGGGGGCGGTGAGGCCCCCAGCTGCACCGTGTCGGGAGTCGACGCTGGTTCGCCGACGCTCTCGCCGCCCGCAGGAGCCACCGCGTACCCCGCCGATCGCACCAGCGCGACCCTTTCCGGGCTCGCCGGAGACCGCAGCTACCGGGTTGTCGTGTACGCGCACAACGGTCAGGGATGCACGGCGAGCGTTGACGTGACCGCGCAGACGGTCACACGGCCGGCCCGCGTCACCTCCGTCACCTTTGCGCCCGACGCGATCGTCGTCGCTGAGGGACGCTTTGAGGCGCGCATCGACGCGGTCGGTACCGCGCGGGCGGGGGAGGCGACCCCCTTCATCCGCTACCGATTCGGCGAGTCGGGCATCGCATCCGCCCCGGCAGCCCTGCCCGTGTTCGTGACCGATGGCACGTACGGCACGCTGCGGAGTGTGCAGGTTCAGGTCTGTCGCGACGGGTCGGCGGCGCTCTGCGGTGAGTGGTCGACCTCGGTTGACGTGCCGGTCGCGGTCGCGATCGACGTGCGTCCCACCTTCACGGTGAGTGGTGAGACGCCGCCGGAACGCGTGGCTGACATCACGTGGACACCACTGACGTGGACAAGCCCAGACGCGCGCGGCGCGCACCCGGGCTACGCCAACGTCGAGTACCTCTGCCGCAACGACGACGGGCCGGTGCCGCCCTCGAGCACCGGGGGCAACTGCACGATCGGCGCGCCGCCCTCCAGCGACCCCCGCCTCGAGGTGCGCATTACGGTGGGAGGAACGGTGTTCGAACGGGTCTACCGACCGTGATCTGTGCAGCCTCGACACTCGCCAACGAAAGGTTTCCGTCATGACGATGACCCCCGAGCAGGCACGCTGGTTCGCCGACATCGCCGACCGGATTGTGGCGAACGTCGAGACCGTGCTTCTCGGGAAGGCCTACGTCGTGCGTCTCGGCCTCACGGCGATGCTCAGCGAGGGTCACCTGCTGCTCGAGGATGTCCCGGGGACGGGCAAAACCTCGCTCGCGCGGGCCCTCGCCGAAAGCGTGCGGGGCACCACGCAACGCGTGCAATTCACGCCCGATCTGCTGCCCGGCGACATCACCGGCATTACGGTGTACGACCAGCGCTCGGGCGAGTTCACCTTTCACCCGGGGCCCGTCTTCGCCACCATCGTGCTGGCCGACGAAATCAACCGCGCAAGCCCCAAAACGCAGTCGGCGCTGCTGGAGGTGATGGAGGAGGGCTACGTCACCGTTGACGGTATTCGTCACCCTGTCGAGGCGCCGTTCCTCGTGATCGCCACCCAAAACCCCATCGAGCAGGCGGGCACGTACCGCTTGCCGGAGGCGCAGCTCGACCGCTTCTTGATTCGCACCGCGATCGGCTACCCCGATCATGGGTCGACCGTGCGCATCCTCTCGGGCGCGGCGAGTCCGCGCGCGGCTGTGCTCGACGCTGTCGTCGAACTCGAAACGGTGCGCGACATGATTGACGCAGCACGCAGCGTTCACGTTGACCCGGTGATCAGTGACTACGTTGCTCGGCTGGTCGAGGCGACGCGGGAGCACGCGGATGTGCGGCTCGGTGCCAGTGTGCGTGGCGCACTCGCGCTCGTGCGGTGCGCGAAGACCTTCGCGGCTCTCGATGGCCGGCACTACGTTGTTCCGGACGACGTCAAGGCCCTCGCTGAGCCCGTGCTCGCCCACCGACTCGTGCTCGACCCCGAGGCTGAATTTGATGGTGTCACCCCGTCGGCCGTCATCGCGCAGGTCGTGCTCGAGACCGCACCTCCGAGCGATCGGGTCGCCGTGTGACCACCACCGGGCCGGGCCGCACGCAGAGTACGCGCGATCACGGTGAGACAACCGTCGGCACCGGCGTCACCACCGCGCGCACCCGCATCGTCGGCGGACGCACCGGACTCTCGGCCGACCTCGTCGTCGGAACGGTCCGCGCCGGCACCGCGCTGGGGCGCGCCGTGCGCCGGGCCTGGGATGCCGCATCGACCGTCATCACACCGCTCGGGTGGACCGTCATCGTTGTCGCGCCGCTCGCCCTGGCCGTGGGCTACGTGCTCGGCTGGTCAGAACTGATCGTGGCCGGCACGATGGGCATCGCGCTGACCCTCGTTGCGGTCGCCTACCTGATTGGGCGCATCCGATTGCGTTTCCGCCTCGTGCCCCCACCGGTTCGTGTCGCGGTCGGTGACCCTGCCGAGGCGCGGCTGGTCGTCGACAACCCGACCGCTCGTCGCTCGTTCGGGACAGTTGTTGACCTCCCGGTCGGCGAGCGCATCCTGCCGATCGCCGTTCCGGGGGTGCCGCCAGGTGGCCGCGTCGAGCCGACCATTGCTCTGCCCACCGACCGCCGCGGCCGCCTCACGGTCGGACCGGTGCGCACCGTCAGAGCCGACCCGGTCGGAATCGTTCGGCGTGAGCACCAGTGGGCTGACGCCGCCCAGTTCATCGTGCACCCCGCCACCATCGACGTGCCGTCAACGTCGACGGGGCTCATTCGTGATCTGGAGGGACAGCCGACCCGCGACCTCACGACCAGCGATCTGGCCTTCCACGCCCTGCGGGAGTACCGCGCGGGCGACGATCGTCGCCATATTCACTGGAAGTCGAGCGCCAAGACCGGCACCTTCATGGTGCGGCAGTTTGAGCAAACCCGACGCAGCACCATGCTGCTGGTGCTCAGCATCGCGAGCGTCGACTTCGGCTCAGACGCCGAGTTCGAGCTGGCCGTGAGTGCCGCGGGCAGCCTGGGCGCACGCGCCATTCGCGATGCCCGCGATCTGTCGGTCTTCGTGAGCGCCATCACGCCCGAATTCGCCAAACGCGCGGTTGTGGCCGTGCGCCCGCTTCCGACACTCACCCCCAATCGACTGCTCGACGAACTGGCGGTCGTCGAGCACGGCCCCGCAGCGCTCGGCCTCGTTGACGCGGCCCGGCTCGCTGCCGACGCGGTGTCGGGGGTCTCGGTGGCGATGCTCGTCGTGGGGTCGACCGTTGCTCCGCGACGGCTGCGGACGGCGGCGGCGGCCTTCCCCGCCGCGGTCGAGGTGCTCGTGGTGCAGTGCGACCCGACCGTGGTTCCCGGCCGTCGTCGCCTCGCCGGTATCACCGTCGTCACGATCGGCTCGCTCGGCGACCTGCGGCGGGCCATGCGCGGAGCGGATGACGCATGAGCGCCACCCGCCCGCCCCGCGCACCTCGAGCCCGCGCGCTTCCGCGTCCGGCCGTCCTGACGAGCATCCTGATCTTCTCCCTAGCCGCGTGGGCGGTGATCGCTGTCGCATGGTGGCCCGTCTACCGCGACGACGCGTTCGTGATCATGGCCGCGGTGGTAATACCCGTCGGATGCGCGCTCGCGGTCACCGCATCGGCGCTGCGGTGGCCAGCGTGGGGGCTCATGCTCGCCGTGACGGCGGCCATCGCGGTGCTGGGCGTGCCGCTCGCCGTGCCCGATCGCACCGTCTATGGGGTGCTGCCCGAGCCGGACGGCCTCACGGAACTTGCGGCGGCGATCGCTTTTGGCTGGCGCCGTCTCGTCACGATCGACCTTCCGGTTGGCGATTACCAGTCCCTGCTCGTTCCCGCCTTCGTCACCCTCCTTGTCGGCGCCTCAGCGACGGTCGCCATCGCGCTGCGCGCCCGGCGCCGCGCGCTCGCGGTCGCGATCCCGGCAATCAGCTACCCGCTGGTACTCGCTCTCGGTCCTGACGAGGTGCGCTGGCCCATCAGCACGACCCTCGGGCTTCTTCTCGTGCTGCTGCTCTGGTTGGCGGTGTGGCGTCGCCATGAACGTGCTGACGCGCTCGCCGGCAGTGCTGATCGCGGGCGCGGCGGCGCGGTTCGGCAGTTCGTGGCGGCCGCGACCATCGTGCTCGTAGCCGGTGGTACAGGGGCCGGCCTAATCGCCGTTTTGCCCCCGCCGGATGATCGCATTGTGGTCCGCTCGGTCGTCGAGCAGCCCTTCAACCCGTTAGACGCGCCGAGCCCGCTCGGTGCCTACCGCGCATCCTTCATCCCGGCGGTCGCTGACGAGACGGCGATCGTCGTGGAGGGACGTGCCGAGGGTGACCGCGTGCGCGTTGCTGTTCTCGACAGCTACGACGGTGTTGTCTTTGCCGTCGGCAGCGACAGCGTCGACAGCGCATCGGGGCGGTTTGCGCGCGTTCCCGCGCGACGCGATGTCGCGCAGGAGGAGCAGCGTCGTCGCGTCGACATCACGCTCGCTCGCAGTTTTGGCCCCTGGTTGCCGACGATCGGCGAACTCGTCGACATTCGAGTGGCGGGAGACGACGGGGCGAGTGTGCGCGACCGTGTTGCGCACAATGACGTGACCGACAGCGCCGTGGTCGTGGGCGGGGCCGAGGAGGGACTCACGTACGCACTCGATTTCGTGACGGACACCACCGGCGGCGCCGAGCTCAGCGTGCTGACGCCGGGCGCCCAGCCCGTTCCGGCGATCGTCGCGGTGCCGGAAACCCTGGGCGACTGGCTCGCCGACACTACGGCGGGTCTCGACGCGCCCGGCGAGCGGCTCGAGGCCGTCATCGATCGCCTGGCCGCCGACGGCTACCTCTCGCACGGCGTCGACGACGACGAGCCACCCAGCAGGCCGGGCCACTCGCTCGAGCGTTTGGATGCGCTGCTGGGCGAGCCCGCGCTGGTCGGTGACGCGGAACAGTTCGCGGCGGTTGCGGCGCTCGCGGCGCGCGAGCTGGGGTTCCCGTCGCGCATCGTGCTGGGCTTCGTCGACAGCCAGCGAGACGACGGGGGAGTCCCGCCGAGCGATCCCGACGCGTTCCGCGAGCGGGACCTCACCGCGTGGGTCGAAGTCGGGACCGCCCGTGCGGGCTGGGTTCCGATCGACGTAGTGCCGCCGCGGCGCGACGTGCCGCCCCCGGAGTCGAATGAGACAACGCCGGTGACGCGTCCGCAGCCGGCGGTGCAGCCCCCGCTCGAAGACGTGCCGCCGCCTGATGAGCAGGCGCCGCCTGACATCGAACTCGACGAGCAGCCGCCGAGCGGACTCGACCCGCTGCTCCTGCTCGTTCTCCAGATCGTGGGCGGGATGCTCGCACTCGTCGCGCTTCTCGCCGCGCCCATCCTCGTGATCGTCGCGCGAAAAGCGGCGAGGCGTCGACGCCGTCGTCGCGCGCGCGACCCGGCCACGCGTATCCTGGCCGGATGGATGCAGGCGACCGACGATGCGGTCGACCAGGGAATCGAGCTTCCACCCACGGGAACCCGCCGCGAGCGCGCCCTCGCGAGCGGACGGGCGCCGATGCTCGTCCTCGCGCGTGTCGCGGACCGCGCGGTCTACGCGCCCGACGAGCCCAGCGCCGACGACGCGGGGCGGGTCTGGGCGGCCGTGGACGGTGCGCGCGACGCATTCCGGGCGGGGGCGACGCGCAGCGAGCGTCTGCGCGCCGCCGTATCCACGCGCTCGCTGCGTCGATATCCTGACCGGGTCCGGCGTCGTCGCCGGAGGAAGGCGCAGTCATGACCTGCGAGCACTGCGGAGCACCCCTCGCGCCCGTCGCACAGTTTTGCGGGCGCTGCGGCCGTTCCGTGGCGGTGGCGGCTGCGCCGCCGGCGATCGTTCCGCCCCCGACGGCGAGCACGGGTACGAGTGCTGCTCCGGGGCCAGTCGCCGAGCTGCTGCCGTGCGTGGTGTGCGGCACCCGCCCCCACCCAGATGACCGATTCTGCGGCGAATGCGGTGCGTCGCTCAGCACGCCCGTCGCGCCGGAACCCGCGTTGCCGGAACCCGCGTTGCCGGAACCCGTCGCGGCGGAACCCACGACGCCGGAACCGGCCCTCCCCGCACTAGCCCCCGTGGGATTTGGATTTTTCCCCCTCCCGCGCGAGGGCGGCTCGGAGGTGACGAGCGCTCCGGCAGATGCGCGGCAGGTGCCATCGCCCGAGTCGGCACCGGAGCCGGTCGCCGCGCGTGGGGGGGACGCGGTGCCGAGCCCCGAGCGGCGCCCTGTTGTCCTGCAGTTCAGCACGGGCGACAGCGTGACGGTTCTGGGGTCTGGGCTGCTCGGCCGAAATCCTCGACCGGAGCCGGATGAAGTCGTCGACCACGTCGTGATCGTGTCTGACCCGACGCGCTCGGTGTCGAAAACCCACCTCGAGTTCGGCTTCGACGGCGACGCGTTCTGGGTGAGTGATCGGCACTCTGGCAACGGAACGGTTGTGCGCGAGCCGGGTCAGCTGCCGCGCTACTGTGAGCCAGGTCGGCGCTACCACGTGGCGCGTGGCACCCGAGTCGACATGGGCGACCAGTTCGTCATCATCGGCTGACCGCTCCTCCCCATCGGCCCGTCAACCTCGCCGTCCGCGGGCACCACGGGCGGGGCGGGTCGAGGGCACATTGTCTGGTGCACTGCGCGGGTGACGTTGCGCCTGCCTGAGCCTCCTCCCGAGCGTCCGCGCCCGCCGTTTCCGGTCATCGCGGTGATCGCACCGCTCGTGGCGGCCGTGGTGATCGGGCTCATCATCCGATCGCCGTACGTGCTCGTCTTTGCCGCTCTCAGCCCCATCATCGCCATTGCGTCGAGCATTGAGAGTCGTCGAACAGCCCGACGCGATTCGCGCCGCGACAGCGAGAGATTCGCTCGCGAGTGCGCGACATTCCTCGAGCAGCTCGAGCAGTCGCACGCGGACGAAAGCCTGCACGCGTTCGTGGCCGCACACGCATCAGACGACGCGTTGGTCGTGGGTGCGGCACCCGGGCCGAGCGGCGTCCTCCGTGACGCGCCGCCACCGGTCACCGATGCGGTCGGCGCACGGCGCGCGCAGTTGGCGTCTCTTGCCGCGACGAATCCGCGGATGCCCGTCACCGTCCCGCGGGCACCGCTCGTCATCGTCGGCTCGGGTCCAATCGCCGAACGACTGCGCGAGTGGTGTACGGAAGAGATTGGTCAGGCCGAGCCACCGCAACGAGGTGTGACGACCGTGACGGTGTCGCAGCTTGCGCACCTCACCATCGAGACGGCCGACGGCACCCGGCACACCGCAGACGCGGTGTTGCCGTTCGCCGCTGAATACCGCGCCCACCGCTCCCGTCAGGCGGCCGCCATGCCGCCAATGCACTGCACGTTCGCTGAGTTGCCGGTCAGCAACGGCCCCAGCCTGCCCATCGGCCGGACCGCGGATGGCCCCTTTCACCTCGATGTCGTGGCCGAGGGTCCGCACATCGTCGTGGGCGGCGCCTCGGGCAGCGGTAAGAGCGAGTTTCTGCGCGCTCTGTCGCTCGCTGCAGCTCGTCGGGCCGAACATTGGCGGGTGCTGTTCGTCGATTTCAAGGGCGGCGCAACCTTCTCTGATCTGCACGCCCTGCCCACCTCTGTCGGGCTGATCACCGACCTCGACGCAGCACTGGCCGACCGGGCGTTGGGCAGCCTACGGGCCGAAATTCGCCGGCGGGAGACCGTGCTCGCCGCGAGTCACGCGCGCGACATCGCCGACATGCCATCAGAGCTCACGCGCTTGCTCATCGTGGTCGACGAGTACGCGGCGCTCCTGCAGAACCACCCCGAGCTGACTCCGGTTTTCGCCGATTTGTCGGCGCGCGGGCGATCGCTCGGTATGCATCTGGTGTTGTGCACTCAGCGCCCGGGCGGTGTTGTGCACGATCAGATCACGGTGAATTGCGGTATCCGCGTGCTGTTTCGCACAACAGATGGGGCGGACGCTCGCGCACTGCTCGGTCAGCCCGTCGTCGGTCTCGATAAAGCGCCGCGCGGGCGGGCGGTGGTGATGCGCGACGGAGCGGTGCACGCGGTGCAGACCGCGCTCGTCGCCGACGCGGACATCGCCGCGGTCGGAGAGCAAACGAGGCGCTACCTCTCCGATCAGGCCGACACCTCATCGCCGTGGTCGGAGCCCCTTCCCGTGTCGATCAGTCGCGACGACCCGGCGGCCGTCGCGACCTGCGGCAGCGGCCCCGACGACGATGAGCTCGTATGGGGACTCGTGGACGACGTTGCGTCTCAACGCTGGGCGCCCGCCCTCTGGCGCCCGGCCCGCGATGGAATGCTCGGGATTACGGGCTGCCCTGGCAGCGGCCGCAGTACAGCGTTGGCCAGTGTGGCGGCTGCGGGGCGCGCGGCAGGGTGGGCGGTCGTGAAGGTTCCCGACAACCTGGTCGACGCTGTCCACACGCTTGAACGACTTGACTCTGCGTGCGCCCCCGACGCTCGCCCTCTGGTCGTGATCGATGGGCTCGGTGCGATGCTCGAGACAGCGCCGCACGATCACGCTGCGACGCTGCTCGCGCGCCTCGATGATGCGGCTCGCGGCGTGCGCGAACGCCGCGGGGCAATCGCCGTCGATCTCGGTACGGCCTCGTCATCGGCACGGTGGGCGAGCGGTCGCGTTGGTGCCCGCCTCGCGTTGCGCGCCCTCGACGCCGATGACCACGCGGCGGCTGGCGCACCGCGCGGTCATCACGATGTCCGCCTCCCCGCTGGTCGCGGGTGGTGGCACGGCAGCGTGGTGCAGGTGTTCAGCGCAAGCCCCCGAGCGCTCGCCACGACCACCGCGATCGTGGCGTCCCCGGCAGCGCCCCATTCCCCGTGGATGGGTGAACCCGTCTCGGTGCCCGTTCGGTCACCGCTCGATAGCCCGGGCGTGCTCGCGGTCGTCTCAAGCCGCCCCCACCAGGTGTTGTCCGCGCTCGCCTCCGTGGCCGCCGATCGGCCCGTGGTTGCTCTCGACCCCGGGCGTGCGGTCGCGCCCCACACCGAGACAGGGATCATCGTCGGTCACCCCGACGACTGGCAGCGAGCGTGGGGGCTCTTCGCCGAACTGCGGCGAACCGCGCTCATCGTTCTCGATGCGCTCGATGCCGCAGACGCTCGGGCCCTCCTCGGGGCGCGCATCGAGGCGCCTCCGATCGCACGGGGAGAGGTCTGGCTCGTCGACCCCGGTCAAGCAACCTCGCCGCGGCTTGAGCGCGGTCGTTGGCCGAGTCTCACGCCACCTGAACCCTCGTGAGAGTGACGCCTCGCACCAGTGAGTGCGTCGCGAGCCGGTTACGCCAGCGCGTCAGCGAGAGACATCGACGCGAGCCCGTGAGCCTCACCGACCGCCGCGTTTGTTGCCTCGCCCGCGTGTGTGTTGAGTCCCAGAGCAAGGGCGGCGTCGGCGCGCAGCGCGGCCTGCCATCCGTGGTTCGCGATGGCGCGGACGTAGGGGAGAGTGGCGTTCGTCAGCGCGTACGTGGACGTCGCGGGCACCGCACCCGGCATGTTGGCGACGCAGTAGAAGATGCTGTCGTGCACCGTGAAGGTCGGCTCGGCGTGCGTCGTGGGGCGCGTGTCCGCGAAGCAACCGCCCTGGTCGACCGCGATGTCCACCAACACGCTGCCAGGCTTCATGCGTGAGACGAGCTCGTTGCTCACGAGCTTCGGGGCCTTGGCTCCCGGCACGAGCACCGAACCGATGGCGAGGTCGGCGGCCACGACGGCCTTATCGATCTCGTAGCCGTTTGACGCGATGGTCTTCACGCGGCCGGCGTACAGAGCGTCCAGTTCGCGCAGTCGCTGCAGGTTCGTGTCGAGCACGGTGACATCGGCGCCGAGGCCCACGGCCATCGCCACGGCGTTCGTGCCGGCAACGCCGCCGCCCAGAACAACAACGTTCGCCGGGTGTGTTCCCGGCACGCCAGGAACAAGCAGCCCCTGCCCGCCGTTCGGTCGCATCATCGCGTTGGCGCCGACGATGACGGACAGGCGCCCGGCAACCTCGCTCATGGGGGCCAGAAGCGGGAGCGCGCGGCTGGGGAGCTGAACCGTCTCGTAGGCGATGGCGGTCACACGTGCCTCAAGCAGTGCGCGGGTGAGCGCCTCTTCTGCTGCCAAGTGCAGGTAGGTGAAGAGCACAAGGTCGTCGCGGAAGTAGCCGTACTCGGAGGCGATCGGTTCCTTCACCTTCAGCAACAGCTCGGCCTCGCCCCAGGCGGTCGCGGCGTCCGGAACGATCTGCGCTCCCTGCGCCGCGTAGGCCTCGTCGGGAATAGACGACCCGGTGCCAGCACTGGATTGCACGAGCACCTCGTGTCCGTTGGCGACGAGATCGTGCACGCCCGCGGGCGTAATCGCGACGCGGAACTCGTTGTTCTTGACCTCGGCAGGGACGGCGATTCTCATCGGAACTCCTCATCAGGGGTGCGGATGCGCGCGGGAACGCCGAGGCGCCACGCCGCGCTGCGGCACCACTGTAGCGCTGTTTGACGATGGATTCCGCACCCATTTTCGCCTGGAAGTGCTGATTTCGTGAAATTTATGTTTCAGAATGGACGAATCGAGCATGACGGGGTGCGATACGCGTAGCCCGTGTGTCAGTATCAGTCTCACCACAGCCGCCAGGACAGTGACGTACCTGAACGACCAAAGGAGCAGCGCCATGAACCGTCCGCTTCCCGAAGACCCGATGGTCCGCCGTTTGATTGCGCAGGCCAAACGGGCCCAGTTGAGTCGCCGAACGATGCTCGCGGGCACCGGCGCCGGAGCCACGGCGCTTGCCCTTGCCGCTTGCTCGACCGGTGGTGGAGCGGTCGAGGCCGCCGAGGACATCTCCGAGTCGGACCCGACGATCAACTGGGCGAACTGGCCCTTCTACATCGACGAGGACGAAGAGGGCGGCTACCCGACCCTCGAGGCCTTCCAGGAGCAGACCGGCATCACGGTCAACTACAACATCACGGTTGACGACAACAACTCCTACTACGCCACGGTGCGCGACCAGCTCGCGCTCGGCCAAGACATCGGGGCCGACACGGTCTGCCTCACCGACTGGATGGTTGCCCGCTGGATCCAGCTCGGCTATACGCAGGAGCTCAACAAGGACAACATCCCGAACGCGGCCAACCTGTCGCCCGACCTCCAGAACCCCGAATTCGACCCGGGTCGCCGCTTCTCGCTGCCCTGGCAGGGTGGCTTCGCCGGCATCGCCTGGAACACCGAGCAGGTGGGCGAACTGCGCAGCGTCGACGACCTCTGGTCGTCTGAGCTCACGGGTCGCGTCGGCGTGCTGTCGGAGATGCGCGACACGATCGGCCTGATCATGCTGAACAACGGCGTCGACATTTCGGGCGACTTCAGCGCTGACGAGTTCAACGCCGCGCTCGACATCTTCCGCGAGCAGGTCACGGGCGGACAGATCCGCAACGTTCGCGGCAACGCCTACACCGAGGACCTCGTCAACGAGGACACCCTGGCCGCGATCGCGTGGTCGGGTGACATCACGCTGCTGAACTTCGAAGCGGGCTACGAGAAGTGGAAGTTCGCGATCCCCGAGGCCGGCGGCACGCTCTGGGCTGACAACTTCCTCGTTCCCATCGGCTCGCCGCGCAAGGCCAACGTGGAACAGCTCATCAACTACTACTACGAGCCGGAGGTGGCCGCCGAGGTCGCCGCGTGGGTGAACTACATCACGCCCGTCGAGGGAGCACGCGAGGCGATGGAGGCCATCGACCCCGAGCTCGCCGAGAACCAGCTCATCTTCCCGAACGAGGAGACGCTCGCGAACACGGCAATCTTCCGCGGCCTTACCGCCCAGGAGGAAAACGAGTTCCAGGCCGCCTTCCAGTCGGTGCTGCTCGGCGCGTAGCGCCGGCAGTCGCCGCCCGATCATCACCCCAAGGAGCACACCACGGTGTCGAACAGTGCTGTTTCGCCCCGAGAGTTCGCGGAAGCGGGTGCCGACCTCGAACTCGTCGGCATCACGAAGCGCTTCCCCGGATTCACGGCCATCGACGATCTGGATCTCACGATCCCGGCCGGTTCATTTTTCGCCCTCCTCGGCCCGTCCGGCTGCGGCAAGACGACGACCCTGCGCCTCATCGCGGGGCTCGAGGAACCGACCGACGGACGGATTCTGATCGGCGGCAAGGACGTGACAGACACCAAGGCGTACCAGCGCCCGGTCAACACGGTGTTTCAGAGCTACGCACTGTTCCCGCACATGACGATCATCGAGAACGTCGCGTTCGGGCTCAAGCGTCGCGGGGTGAAGGACGCCCAGAAGCTGGCGCACGCGGCGCTCCAGCTGGTCGAGCTCGACCACGTGTCAAGTCGACGCCCGTCGCAACTCTCGGGTGGGCAGCAGCAGCGCGTAGCGCTTGCGCGCGCGGTCGTCAACCGACCCGCGCTGCTGCTGCTCGACGAGCCCCTCGGGGCCCTCGACCTGAAACTGCGGCGTCAGATGCAGGTTGAGCTGAAGGACATCCAGTCGGAGGTGGGACTGACCTTCCTGCACGTCACCCACGACCAGGAGGAGGCCATGACCATGGCCGACACCGTCGCCGTGATGAACAAGGGCAAGATCGAGCAGATGGGTGCTCCTCAAGAGCTGTACGAGCTGCCGCGCACGGCGTTCGTGGCCACCTTCCTCGGTCAGTCGAATCTCTTCACTGGCGAGGTCGTGTCGTCTAACGCCGAGAGCGTCACGGTCGACAGTCAGGGTGCGCCCATTGTGGTCCCGAAAGACCGCGCCGCGCGCCACAGCGGCACGATCACGGTGGGCGTGCGGCCCGAAAAGGTGACCCTGTCAACAGGCGCTGTTGCCGAGTCGGCCGGCACGAACATCCTGGGCCCCGGCCGGATCACCGATGTGTCGTTCAGCGGTGTGAGCACGCAATACGAGATCGCGCTCCCCGGGCACTCGACGATCACGGTGTTCGAGCAGAACACGAGCATCTCGCGCATGCACCGAGACGGCGACGAAGTGTGGCTGAGCTGGTCGGCAGAGCACACCTTCGGGCTCGCTGACGAGGGCGATGTCGAACATGACGCGCCGCGCTTTGTGGACGACACCCCCACGACGTCGATCGCGACGCGCCGCCGCGCGCAGCTCAAGGCGGAGCTCGAGGAGGGCTAACGCATGGCCTTCACCGCGTTCTCCGCCGCCGAGCAGAAGGTCGATGAGTCAGCGCGTAAGCGTTCGCCGATCGCGCTCTTCCTTCTGCTTCCCGGCGTCCTCTTCCTTGTCCTCTTCTTCGTCACGCCCCTGATCTCGCTGGTCTTGACCAGCCTGCAAGAGCCCGTGCCCGGCGGTTTCTTCGGTGAGTATCGTCAGGCTCTCAACTGGCAGAACTACGTCTTCGTGCTCGAGACCTACGGTGTGCAGGCGGCTCGAGCGTTCGGTTACGCGGCGCTCGCGAGCCTGTTCGCGCTGCTGATCGGGTTCCCCCTCGCGTATTTCATCGGCATCACCCTGCGCCGCTTCCCGCTGCTGCAGGCACTCGCCCTGGTGCTCGTCATCGCCCCGTTCTTCATCTCGTTCCTGCTGCGCACCCTCGCCTGGAAGCAGATTTTCGCGATTGAAGGCCCCGTGGCGGGCCTGGCCAACGCGATCGGACTCCTCGGCCCTGGCGAGTCGATTACGGGAACCGCCTTTTCGGTGGTGTTCGGTCTGACGTACAACTTCATTCCGTTCATGACGCTGCCGATCTACGCGACGTTGGAGCGTCTCGACCTGCGTCTCGTTGAGGCGGGTGGCGATCTGTATGCCAATCCGGCGACCGTCTTCCGCACCGTGACGCTGCCGCTCGCGGCGCCCGGGGTGATCTCGGGCACGCTACTGACGTTCATCCCCGCGTCGGGCGACTACATCAACGCCTCCCGCGACTTCCTCGGCTCGACCGAGACGGCGATGATCGGCACGGTCATCGAGGCGAACTTCCTCGTCTTGCAGAACTACCCGGCCGCGGCCGCTCTGTCGATCGTGCTGATGGCCGTGATTTTGGTGCTGGTTGCCATCTACGTGAAGCGCAGCGGGACGGAGGATCTGCTGTGAGAGGCTTCGGAAAGTACGCGATCTGGGTCTACTCGGGGATCGCTCTCGTCTTTCTGATGATCCCGATCGTCTACACGATCGTGTTCTCGTTCAATGACTCGCGACGCACGAACATCATCTGGCGCGGTTTCACCTTCGACAACTGGCTGAACGTCTGCGACGCACAAGACGTGTGTCAGGCCTTCGGCAACTCGATCCTGATCGCGGTGTCGGCGACCTTCATCGCCACCGTGCTGGGCACGATGATCGCGATCGCGCTCGTGCGGTACCGGTTCCGGTTCCGCAACACGACGACGCTGCTGATCTTCCTGCCGCTGACCACGCCCGAGGTTGTCTTGGGTGCGGGTCTTGCCGCGCAGTTCCTGCAGGCGGGCGTGCCGAAGGGGCTGGGCACGGTCATCATCGCGCACGCCCTGTTCTGCATCAGCTTCGTGATCGTCACGGTTCGGGCCCGCGTTGCGGGGCTCGACCCGGCGCTCGAGGAGGCCGGTCGCGACCTGTACGGCTCGCCGCAGCAGGTGTTCTGGCGGGTCACCTTCCCGCTGCTGCTGCCCGGCATCATCGCGGCGGCGCTGCTGTCGTTCGCGCTCAGCTTCGACGACTTCATCATCACGAACTTCAACCGTGGTGCCGAGGTCACGTTCCCGAGCTTCATCTACACGGCGGCCGCCCGCGGCATCCCTGCCGAGGCGAACGTCATTGCCTCTGCCGTATTCCTGTTGGCGATCCTGCTCGTGATCATCGCGCAGGTCGGGGCGGCCATTCGCCGCCGTCAGCGGGCCAACGCCTAAGCGGCAGCTACATCACTCGGCGCGCGGGCGTCGTCACGCGGTCACGATCAGACCGCCGACGACGTCCGCGCCGCCGGTGATGACGGGGTCGAGTTCTGCGCGCAGCTGCGCGACGACAGCCGGGTCGACGGCGCCCACGCGGCTCAGCAGCTCGAGCGCGACAGGGGTCGTGGCGCGCATCCCGCCATCGAGCACCTTCACCGCAACAGCGATGCCGCCGGGCAGGCCGATGACGACGAGGCCTTCGGCGCCGATCTTGGCGATTCCGCCGAGCGCCTCGATGACGCGAGTGTTGGCCCGGCCTTGGCCATCAATCGCCCACGGCTCGGCCGCCACAGCCCGCATGAGCTGCGCGGCCTCCGGACTTTCGGCCGACGCGACGCGCGCGATCGCCCTCGCCAGGGCAGCGAGGGAGGCGGCGTGCATCGGGGCTCCGCACCCGTCAACGCCCGTGTGCCTGATCGCTTCGCCGAGCATCCGTTCGATCGTGGCCGTGATGCGGCGTTGCAGGGGATGCGCGGGGTCGAGATAACGGGACGGCTCGGCGCTCGCATCGCCCGCCGCTCGAAGCGCGTCAGCCGCGCGGAGGAACCCTGCGTGTTTGCCCGAGCAGTTCATCGCCAGTGGCGCGGGGCCGAGCCCCGACGCGCGCCTGGCCGCGCGCTCCGCGGCACCGAGCGGCCAGTCGGCCGGGCACTGCAGGGCGTCGGGGGAGTGGCCGTCGGCGGCCAACATGCGCTCGACCACGGCGAGGTGGTCGGGCGATCCGCAGTGGCTGGCGGTCGCGAGGACCAGCTCGTCGTCGGCAAACGTGGCGCCCGCCTCCAGCAGGGCGATGGCCTGCAGCGGTTTGAGCGTCGACCGCGGAAAGATCGTGGCGTCGACATCGCCGACGGTCAGCAGACGCTCACCCGTCGCCGTGACCACGGCGGCCGCCCCCATGTGGCGTGACTCGATGACGCCCGAGCGTTCGATCACGGCGAGCTCGGCGCAGCCTGCCACATCGAGTGGTTCGAGAGAGGGCGACGCGGTTACGGGCTCATTCATGATGAAATCGAGCGTACTGCCGCGCCGCGGCGGTCAGAGGGGGAGACGCATGCGCGAGCACGGCTACGCCGTCACCGTGACCTGGACGGGGGATCGGGGCGAGGGCACCGCGTCGTACCGGTCTTATGGGCGCGACCACAGCATCCGGGCGGACGGGAAGCGTCACGCGATTGACGGGTCGTCCGACCGCACTTTTCACGGTGACGCCGATCGCTGGAACCCGGAAGAGTTGGTGATCGCGGCGCTCGCCCAGTGCCACATGCTCAGCTACCTGCACGTCGCCGCCGACGCCGGCGTCGTGGTCACCGGCTACGTTGACGCAGCCTCGGGCACGCTGGAAACCCGCGCCGATAGCTCGGGAGCCCTGGTCGAGGCGGTCCTGCGACCGGTCGTCACGATCGCCGCGGGCTCACCCGAGGTGGCTGACGCCTTGCACGCGCGCGCCGCCGAGCTGTGTTTCATCGCGAACTCGGTCGCGTTTCCCGTGCGGCACGAGCCGCGCACGGTGCTCGCGGGCTGACCCAGTGGGCGGCGGGCGATCTGCCCGTGGAGCAGTTTCCAACGCGGCGGTGGCAGACTGGGAGCTTCCGTGCCCGCCGCCGAACCCCGTAGAGGACACCCGTGCGCCGTTTCCCGCTAGTTTCCAGCCTCGTGGCCGCCGGCCTGCTCGTCGGGCTCGCCGCGTGCACGCCGCAGGCCGACGAGACCGCCCCGGATGACGCGTCACAGCCCACCGCGTCGGAGTGCGCCACCGCGGGCCCCTCAAGCGACGCGGTGAGCGTCACCGGCGAGTTCGGCAGCGCGCCGACCGTCGACGTCACCGACACCCTGGCGCCCGAGACGACCGAGGTCACCGTGCTGTCGGAGGGTGAGGGCGAGGAGGTCGCCGAGGGCGACGTCGTCGACCTGTCGTACGCGATTCTGAACGGCGACTCGGGCGAAGAGATTGAATCGACGTTCACGGGCGAGCAGACCGTTCAGCTTCTCGTCGACTCGGCATCCCCCGTGCTCGCCGGCCTGTCGAAGGCCATCGCCTGCGCGACGGAGGGAAGCCGCGTCGTCGGCGTCATCCCGCCGGTCGACGCGTTCGGTGAGGCGGGCGCTCCTGACTTCGGCCTCGAGGCCGACCAGCCGCTCGTGTTTGTCGCCGACATCGTGCGCATCCTCCCCGAGCCGCTCGCACGGGCCGAGGGCGACGCGCAGGACGCGCCGGAGGGCTTCCCGACCGTTGAGCTCGACGAGAACGGCGCCCCGACCATCACCATCCCCGACGCCGCGCCTCCGGCCGAGTACCAGGAGGCCGTGCTGATTCAGGGCGACGGCGACGAGGTCTCCGAGACCGCGACGGTCACCGTGCACTACACCGGCATCAACTGGAACACCGGCGAGGTCTTCGACTCGAGCTGGGAGCGCGGCCAGCCCGCGCAGTTCCCGACGGGTGGCGTGATCCCGGGCTTCCGTGACGCGCTGGTCGGCTCGAGCGTCGGCTCGCAGATCATCGCCGTCATTCCGCCGGAGCTCGGCTACGGCCCGCAGGGCGGCACGCCCGACGGCGGCATCGGCCCTGACGACACGATTGTCTTCGTCGTCGACATCCTCGGCACGGCCGGCTAGTCCCGGTCAGGATGCTCGGTGCCGGTCGGGCAGGATGGTCCCATGCGTGACGTGATCATTCTCGGCTCGACCGGTTCCATCGGCGTGCAGGCGCTCGAGGTGGTCGCCGCGAACGCCGACCGTTTTCGTGTCGTCGGCCTCGCTGCCGGCCGTAACCGCGAGCTTGTCCAGCAGCAGGCCGCCGCGGTCGGCGTCGAGCATGTCGCGCTCGGTGCGGAGGAAGCCGCACAACTCGTGCGCTCGGTCGCGTGCGACGTGGTGCTGAACGGCATCACCGGCTCCGTCGGCCTCGCCCCCACTCTCGCCGCCCTCGAGGAGGGGCGCACGCTGGCGCTCGCGAATAAAGAGAGCCTGATCGTCGGGGGTTCCCTCGTGACCGAGCGCGCGCATCCCGGGCAAATCGTGCCGGTTGACAGCGAGCACTCGGCCATCGCGCAGGCCCTGCTCGCGGGCGAGGCGCACGAGGTGCGCCGACTCGTGCTCACGGCGAGCGGCGGGCCCTTTCGCGGCCGCACGCGTGAGTCGCTGCGTGGTGTGACGCCGACGGAGGCGCTGGCGCACCCCACGTGGGACATGGGGCGGGTCATCACCACCAACTCGTCGACCCTCGTCAACAAGGGGCTCGAGGTCATCGAGGCGCACCTGCTTTTTGACGTGCCCTACGAGCGCATCGACGTAACGGTCCACCCGCAGTCGATCGTGCACTCAATGGTCGAGTTCGTCGACGGCTCGACGATCGCGCAGTGCTCGCCGCCCGACATGCGGCTGCCGATCTCGCTCGGCCTTGACTGGCCGCACCGGGTCGCGGGGGTGGGCGCCCCCCTCGACTGGACGAGCGCGAGCACCTGGACCTTTGAGCCGCTCGATGACGACGCGTTCCCGGCTGTGCGGCTCGCCAAGCGCGTCGGCGAGGCCGGTGCGACCTACCCGGCCGTGTTTAATGCCGCCAACGAGCAGGCGGTGCACGCGTTCCATGACGGCCGAATTGGCTACCTCGACATTCTCGACACGGTCGAGAGGGTCGTTGAGCGACACGACGCGCACCCGATGACGCTCGACGGCGTGCTCGAGGCCGAGCTGTGGGCGCGTCGGGAAGCCGACGCGCTTATCGCGTCTTAGTCGCCGTCGTCGTCACGGCCACGGCCGCCGCGACCCTCACCACCGCGGTTATCGTTGCCGCGCTGCTCGCGCTCGGCGGCTTCCTGCTGCTCCGCGGCCTGGCGCGCCTCCTCGGCGGCCCGCGCGGCCTCTTCGGCGGCCCGCGCGGCCTCTTCGGCGGCCAGACGTTCCGCTTCGGCCTGTTCGACCGCGGCGATTTCGGCGTCGAGGGACGCGGTCACGAGCACGATCGCGGCGAGGATGCTGTCGAGCCGCTCGGCGGTGATGAGGCCGCGCGCGTGCGCGTCGCGCGCGTCTGCCTCCAATTCGAGAAGGCCCGTGCGCGCCACGTCGTAGGCGCCTTCCGCGCTCGCGGTCGTCACATCGAGCACCTGTTGTTGCAATTGCTCGGCCGTGTCAGGGTCATACGCGGGCGCGTTCGCGCAGCCGCCGAGTAACAGGGCTGCTGCGACGACAGCGCCGATGACAGTGCGTCGGCGAGCCGGGCCCACTGCTGTGCGCGCGCTCACGGTGCCACGCTCCGCTGCAGTCTCTCGAGCTGTTCGCCCAGCCCGCCCTCGACGGCCGGGTAGCTGACGCCCTCACCGGCGCCCTCGGCACCGGCGGGCTGGGTGAGCGCGGCGAGGGTCGCGAACCCCGCAAATCCGACCACGAAGAGCACGATCATCGCGGCGGCAATCAGCGCGCCGCGCGCGAGTCGGCGCGGGGGACGCGCGGAGGCGTCGGGCGGGGCGAGAACGCTCGGGTCGGGCACGGCTGGCAATACGCGCGTGGCGCCGTCCGTGTCGTGGTGCTCCCGACCCTTGCCTCCGGCGGGGGACGGCAGGGGTGTGGTGGCAGCCGTCGGGGCGGCACTGTCGAGGGCCGCCGTCGCGTCCGGTGCGGATGAGTCGTCGTCGCCCGCGCCGAGGCCCGCGGTCGTGACGACCGCGACCGGCGCCGTCGCGGCATCCTCAATGGGCATCGCGGGCACCTCGGCGAGCACGCGCAGTTCGCGCGCGACGTCGAGCGCACTCGGCCGTTCGTCGGGCTCGCGGACGGTCATCCGCCCAATGAGGGACGCCCAGCCGACGTGCAGATCGGTCGGCAGGTTCGGGTCGCGGCTCACTCGGGCCGCGGCCGCCTCAATGCCGGTTCCGTCGAACGCGCGTCTCCCCGTGAGGGCCTCCAGCAGCACGAGACCGAGCGAATACACGTCGCTCGGAGGCCCGACCTGTGAGCCGAGAGCCTGCTCGGGGCTCAAATAGTGCACGGTGCCCAGCACGGCGCCCGTACCGGTCTTACCGTCGGCGTCAATGAGCCGGGCGATGCCGAAGTCGACCAGTTTCGCGCGCGGAGCGGTTTCGCCCTCAGCGGTGAGCGGAACGAGGATGTTGCCCGGCTTCACGTCGCGGTGAATGATGCCGCGATCGTGGATGTAGGCGAGCCCCTCGGCGATCGTGGCGCCGATGACTGCCACCTGGTCGCTCGGCATGCGCCCGTCCTCGAGCATGCGGCCAAGGTCGTCGCCGTCCACGAGCTCGAGCACGAGCGCTGCGCCGCCCGGCACGGGGACATCGTTGACCGCATCAAACAGGGTGACGAGGGCGGGATGGTTGAGCGAGGCGAGCAGGTCGACCTCGTCGCGGTGCCGGCTCATACCGTCGCCCGCGGCCAACTCCGCGCGAAAAACCTTGAGCGCAACGGGGCGCCCGAGCTGCAGATCGGTCGACGCGTAGACGCTCGACATACCCCCCGTGCCGATTTCGGCGTCGATGCGATAGCGGTCGCCGAGCACGCTGCCGGGAGCGAGGTCAGGACCGGCGACGTGATCGGACGTGGCGGTCATGAGACGCCATGGTACTCACCGTTACAGTGACCCCGTGGAGTCCGTCCTGCTGTACATCCTTGGCGTTCTCGTCATCGTTGTCGGCCTCGTCGTCTCGATTGCGCTGCACGAGCTCGGTCACTTCGTGCCCGCAAAGGCCTTCGGCGTGCGGGTGGGGCAGTTCATGATCGGCTTCGGCAAGACCATCTGGTCGACGCGTCGCGGCGAGACCGAGTACGGGTTCAAGTGGATCCCGCTCGGCGGCTACATCTCGATGGCGGGCATGTATCCGCCGGCCAAGGGGGAGTCGCACGAGCGCTACTCGACCACCGGCTTTTTTCAGACGCTGGTGCAGGATGCGCGCGCGGCGTCCGCCGACACGATTCCGGATGGCGACGAGAAGCGCACCTTCTACCTGCTGCCCGTCTGGAAGCGCATCATCATCATGCTCGGCGGGCCGTTCATGAACCTCGTGATCGCCGTCGTCCTGTACGCCGTGTTGCTGATGGGATTCGGTATCGCGCAGCCGTCCACGACGCTCGGCAGCATCAACGAGTGCGTTGTTCCGGCGACGAGTGAGCAGCAGGAGTGCGGCCCTGATACGCCCGACGCCCCCGGCAATGAGGCGGGGCTTCTTCCCGGTGACCGTGTGCTGTCGATCGACGGCCGCGTCATTACCGAGTGGGACGACGTCTCGGCGGCGATCCGACCGGCCGCCGGGCGAACCATCCCCATCGTGGTCGAGCGCGACGGCGAGGAGGTGAGTCTTCGGCTCACCCCGTTGCTCACCGAGCGTTTCGTGGTGGATGAACGTGGCGAGATCGTCGAGGACGCCTCCGGTGCGCCGCTCACCGAGGAGGTCGGTTTCGCCGGCATTGCGCCCGCCTACGAGACGGTTCAGCAGCCCGCGGACGAGGTGCTGCCCGCGGTCGGTGACAACATCGACGCGGTCGTGCAGATCATCCTGAACCTGCCACAGCGCATGATCGACGTCGCCGAGGCGGCGTTTGGCGCCGAAGAGCGCGACCCGAACGGGCCCATCAGCGTCGTCGGCGTCGGCCGCATCGCGGGCGAGATCGCGAGCCTCGACACGATTCCCGTCGTCGAGCGGGTGTCTGCTCTCGTCGGCGTCCTTGCCGCCCTGAACGTTGCCCTCTTCGTCTTTAACCTGATTCCGCTGCTGCCGCTCGACGGGGGACACGTTGCTGGCGCCCTGTTCGAGAAGGTGCGGCGCTTCTTCGCGAAGCTGTTCGGCCGGCCAGACCCGGGCCCCCTCGACACGGCGAAGCTCGTGCCCATCACGCTCGTCGTCGTGATCATCTTGGGCGCAATGAGCGCCCTCTTGATCTACGCCGACATCGTCAACCCTGTGCGGCTGTTCGCCCCGTAGCGCGCCGTCATCGCTCAGACCGACTCGAGCAGCAGCGACTGGCCCTGCCCGCCGCCGCCGCACAGCGAGATCGCAGCGCGCGTGGCACGCCCCTCGTTGATGGCGTGCGCGGCGTGTGCGACGAGGCGGGCACCGGATGCGCCGATCGGGTGCCCGAGGGCGATCGCGCCGCCGTCGGGGTTGACGATCGCCGGGTCGACGCCGAGGTCGCGCGTGGACTGGATCGACACCGCGGCGAAAGCCTCATTGATCTCGATATGGTCAAGGCTGTCGATCGCCCAGCCGACGCGGTCGAGTGCGGCCATGATGGCGCGCGAGGGCTGGCTGTGGAGAGAGTTGTCGGGGCCGGCGACCTCGCCCCAGCCCACGATGCGGGCGAGGATCGGAGCACCCTGGGCCCGCGCCCAGTCTTCGCGGGCGACGACCACGGCGGAGGCGCCGTCGCTGAGCGGTGAGGCGTTTCCGGCCGTAATCGTTCCGTCGGCGGTGAAAGCGGGGCGCAGGCCTGCGAGGGTCTCGGCGGTCGCGTCGGCGCGCACCCCTTCGTCGGTGTCCACCACTGTCGAGCCGCCCCGCGCCGAGAGCTCGACCGGGGCGATTTCCGCGGCGAGGCGGCCGTCGGCCGCTGCCGCTGCCGCGCGCTGGTGAGACGCCGCGGCGACCTCGTCCTGCTCGCGACGGCTGATGCCGAGGTGCCCGACGTGACGTTCGGTGCTCTCGCCCATCGAGATGCCGTCGGCGGCGTCGGTCAGCCCGTCGTGAGCAACGTGGTCGAGAGCGCTCTGGGTGCCGTACACCCAGCCCATGCGCACGCCGGGAAGCAGGTGGGGCGCGTTCGTCATCGATTCCATGCCGCCCGCGAGCACCGCATCCGCGTCGCCGAGGCGCACGAGCCGCGCCGCGTCAGCAACGGCGCGTGCGCCCGATAGGCACACCGAGTTCACGCTCGACGTGGCGACCGATGCGTGAATTCCGGCGCCGAGGGCGACCTGGCGGGCGGGGTTCTGCCCGCATCCGGCCGGCAAGACCTGGCCCATGATCGCGGCCTGGATGGCGTCGAGCGGCAGTCCGCTGCGCTCGAGCGCGGCGCGCGCCGCGTGCGTTCCGAGAGCGACGGCTCCGAGGCGGGCGAAGCTACCGCGGGAGCGACCCTGTGGGGTGCGGGCGGCGGCGATGATGACGACGGCGTTGTCGGCCATGATGCTCCGTTCGTGGGGAGTCAGTGGGGGAGGTGAGTGGCATCGACCCTACCGGCGACATCGCGCTAGTTTGGGGCTATCCCCATCGGGGAGCGAGTCAGCGCCGACTCCGCGCTCACTCGTCAGTGGATCCCACAAGGAGACCGGAATGACGATTGATAAGACCGTGTCGACAGCCGCCGAGGCTGTCGCCGACATTCCCGATGGCGCGAGCCTCGCCGTCGGCGGCTTCGGGCTGTGCGGCAACCCCATGCATCTGATCGAGGCGCTGCTCGCCCAGGGCGCGCGCGAGCTGAAGATCGTCAGCAACAACTGTGGAGTCGACGATTGGGGCCTCGGCATTCTGCTTGCCGCCCGGCGCATCGCGAAGATGACGTCGTCGTACGTCGGAGAAAACAAGGAGTTTGAGCGGCAGTTTCTCTCGGGTGAGCTCGAGGTCGAGCTGACGCCGCAGGGCACGCTCGCCGAAAAGCTGCGCGCGGGCGGCTCGGGAATCGCCGCCTTCTACACGCAGACGGGTGTGGGCACACAGGTGGCGGAGGGCGGGCTCCCGCGCCGCTACAACGCCGACGGTACCGTCGCCGTCGCCTCGCCCGCCAAGCCCGTCGAGCGCTTCAGCGTGCGCGGCGTCGAGCGCGAGTTCGTGCGTGAGGAGGCCATCACGACCGACTACTCGCTCGTGCACGCCGCCCGCGGCGACCGGCACGGCAACCTCGTCTTCGCGCGCTCGGCGCGCAACTTCTCGCCGCTCGCCGCCATGGCGGGCCGCGTGTGCGTCGCCCAAGTCGAAGAACTCGTCGAACCCGGCGTGCTCGACCCCGACGCGGTTCACCTGCCCGGCGTTTTCGTCGACCGCGTCGTCGAGGTGGGCACGGGTATTGAGAAGCGCATCGAGCGGCGAACTATTCGCACCGAGGGGGAGGGGAACTGATCATGGCCCTGACCCGCACCGAGATGGCGGCCCGCGCCGCCCGTGAACTGGCCGACGGCTCCTACGTGAACCTCGGCATCGGCCTGCCGACTCTCGTGCCCAATTACGTTCCGGATGGCGTGACCGTCGTTCTGCAGAGCGAGAACGGCATCCTCGGCGTTGGCCCGTACCCGGCGGAGGACGCGGTTGATCCCGATCTGATCAACGCCGGAAAGGAAACCGTGACGGTGCTTCCGGGCGCCGCCTTCTTCGACTCGTCTACCAGCTTTGGCATGATTCGCGGCGGCAAGATCGACGCCGCGATTCTCGGGGCCATGCAGGTCTCCGAGGCCGGTGACCTCGCGAACTGGATGATCCCCGGAAAAATGGTGAAGGGGCCGGGCGGTGCGATGGATCTGGTGCACGGCGCGGGCCGCGTCATCGTGCTCATGGAGCACGTGGCGAAGGACGGCTCGCCGAAGATCGTGAGCACATGCTCGCTGCCGCTCACGGGTCGGGGCGTCGTCGACCGCATCATCACCGACCTCTGTGTGATTGATGTGACCGACGACGGTCTCGAGCTGATCGAGCTGGCCCCCGGGGTCAGCGTCGACGAGGTGAGGGCCGCAACCGAGCCGCCCCTGCGCATCTCCGCGCGCCTGCTCGGCCCTGCCGAAACTTCCGGCGGGGCCTGAACCTCTCGGTCAGGACGGTGCTCTAGTCTGGGCACCGTCCTGACCGGCGGTGCGAGGCGCCGCCCTCGTTGCACCCGAAAGTCGAGTTCTCGTGCCTGCAGTCAATCTCGGAATGCCCAAGGTTCCCGAGGTTCTCGCTCCTCGCCGCAAGACCCGCCAGATCAAGGTCGGCAAGGTCATGGTCGGCAGCGACCACCCCGTCAGCGTGCAGTCGATGACGACGACGCCGACGACCGACATCAACGGCACGCTGCAGCAGATCGCCGAGCTCACGGCCACGGGTTGTGACATCGTGCGCGTCGCGGTGCCGAGCCAAGACGACGCGGATGTGCTGCACATCATCGCCAAGAAGAGCCAGATTCCGGTCATCGCCGACATTCACTTCCAGCCGAAGTACGTCTACCAGGCGATCGACGCTGGCTGCGCCGCCGTGCGCGTGAACCCCGGCAACATTCGCAAATTCGACGACCAGGTCGGCGAGATTGCGAAGCGGGCGAAGGAGGCGGGCGTCAGCATCCGTATCGGCGTCAATGCCGGCTCGCTCGACCCGCGCCTGTTGCAGAAGTACGGCAAGCCGACCGCCGAGGCGCTCGTCGAGAGCGCCGTGTGGGAGGCGAGCCTGTTCGAAGAGCACGACTTCCACGACTTCAAGATCTCGGTCAAGCACAACGACCCGATCGTCATGGTGAAGGCGTACCGCCAGCTCGCTGAGCGCGGCGACTGGCCGCTGCACCTCGGCGTCACCGAGGCCGGCCCCGCCTTCCAGGGCACCATCAAGAGCGCGACGGCCTTCGGCATCCTGTTGAGCGAGGGCATCGGCGACACGATTCGCGTCTCGCTGTCGGCGCCGCCGGCTGAAGAGATCAAGGTCGGCCTGAAGATTCTCGAAAGCCTGAACCTGCGCGAGCGCAAGCTCGAGATCGTGTCGTGCCCCTCGTGCGGCCGCGCGCAGGTCGACGTCTACACGCTCGCCGAAGACGTGACCAAGGGGCTCGAGGGCATGACCGTGCCGCTGCGCGTCGCCGTCATGGGCTGCGTCGTCAATGGCCCCGGTGAGGCGCGCGAGGCCGACCTGGGCGTCGCGTCCGGCAATGGCAAGGGTCAGATCTTCGTCAAGGGCGAGGTCATCAAGACGGTTCCCGAATCCGAGATCGTGCAGACCCTGATCGAGGAGGCGAACCGCCTGGCCGCCGAGATGCCGGACGCCCCGGTCGGCGAGCCCCAGGTCGTCACCTCGTAGCATCCGCGTCGAGCTGCCGCCAGCGGCCGTACGCCCCCCGATAGGGGACTGAATCGCGCACGCCCCGCCGCGATAGTTTTCGAGCGGGCCTGCGAGCGCAACAAGCCCCCCTTGCCGTCGCTCGCAGGCCCTCCGCTCATTCTGACGCGAATCCATCTCGAATTCCACCGCACGGGCCGTCGTGGCGCGGGAAATCTCGCCGCTACGCTGGATCCTCGTGACCACTCGTCTGAGCCAGCTCTTCGTCCGCACCCTCCGCGAGGATCCGGCCGACGCCGAAGTGGCAAGCCACCGCTTGCTCGTGCGCGCCGGCTACATCCGCCGCCAAGCCCCGGGCGTGTTCGCCTGGTTGCCGCTGGGGCTGCGCGTGCGCCGGAAGCTGGAGGCGATCATCCGGGAAGAAATGGCGGCGGCGGGCGCCCAAGAGGTGCACTTCCCGGCGCTCTTGCCCCGCGACCCCTACGAGGCGACGGGCCGCTGGACCGAGTACGGCGACGGCATCTTCCGCCTCCAGGACCGCAAGGGCGCCGACTATCTGCTCGCGCCGACGCACGAGGAGGTCTTCACGCTGCTCGTGAAGGACCTGTACTCGTCGTACAAAGACCTGCCGCTCACGATCTTCCAGATCCAAGACAAGTACCGCGATGAGGCGCGACCCCGTGCCGGCCTCTTGCGCGGCCGCGAGTTTTCGATGAAGGACGCGTACTCCTTCGACTACACCGATGCGGGTCTGGATGCCTCGTACCAAGCCCAGCGCGACGCCTACGAGCGCATCTTCACGCGTCTCGGCATGGAGTACGTCATCGTGCAGGCCGATGCGGGTGCGATGGGCGGCTCGCGGAGCGAGGAGTTTCTGCACCCGACCGCCATTGGCGAGGACACCTTCGTGCGCTCGGCGGGCGGCTACGCCGCCAATGTGGAGGCGTACCGCACCCCTCGACCCGAGCCCCTGCCCATCGAGGGGCAGCCGGCTCCCGTCGTGTTCGACTCACCCGACACGCCGACGATCGCCACGCTGGTCGCCCTCGCGAACGAGCGGCACGCGCGAGACGATCGTGCGTGGGAGGCCGCCGACACTCTGAAGAACGTCGTGCTGCGGCTCACCCACCTGGATGGCACCTCAGAGCTCGTCATCGTCGGACTGCCGGGCGATCGCGATGTCGACATGAAGCGCGCCGAGGTCGTGTTCGCCCCCGCCGCGGTCGAGGCCGCCACCGATGAGGACTTCGCGAAGCACCCGGGGCTCGTCAAGGGCTACATCGGCCCCTGGAGCGACTCGGGCCCCGTGCTCGGCCTCGACGGCTCGGTCACCGGTATCCGCTTCCTGGTCGACCCGCGCGTCGTGGATGGCACCGCATGGGTCACGGGCGCCAACGCACACGAGAAGCACGTGTTCCACCTGGTCGCGGGCCGCGACTTCGTCGCCGACGGCGTGGTCGACATCGCCGAGGTGCGCGCTGGCGACCCGGCACCCGACGGCTCGGGGCCGGTCGAGCTTGCCCGCGGCATGGAAATCGGACACGTCTTCCAGCTCGGGCGCAAGTACGCCGAGGCGCTCGAACTGAAGGTGCTCGACGAGAACGGCAAGCTCGTCACTGTCACCATGGGCTCGTATGGCATCGGCGTCACACGCATCCTCGCGGCGATCGCCGAGGGCAACAACGACGAGCGCGGGCTCATCTGGCCGCGCTCGGTTGCGCCCTTCGACGTGCACGTCGTCGCCACGGGTAAAGACGCGGCCGTGTACGAGATCGCCGAGACGCTCGTCAGTGAGCTCGACGGTGCCGGCTACGACACGCTCTTCGACGACCGCCCCAAGGTGTCACCGGGCGTGAAGTTCGGCGACGCCGAGCTCATCGGCGTGCCGCTGATCGTCATTGTCGGCCGCAGCGCTGCCGAGGGTCGCGTCGAATTCTGGGACCGCCGCACGGGCGTGCGCACGGAGATCGCGCTACACGAGGTGCTGGGCGCGCTCCGCAACGCTGACTAACGCTCCCGATCTGTGCGGTGCCGCACGAGCGGTACCGGTCCGGTGACACTGTCGGCGTCCTGCCACTGCTCGATGCCGTGCACCTCGGGCAGCTGGTCGCGGGTGAACACCGGGTCCTTGCCCTCGGCGCGCTGCTGCTGGTAGTTCTTCAGCAGCTTGAACGCCACGGGGCTGAGCAGTCCGATCGCGACCAGGTTGATGAGCGCCATCACACCCATGAGTTGGTCGGCAGTCGTCCAGATCAAGCTCGCGGAAGCGAGCGCCCCGCCGAAGACCGCCAGCATGACGAGGACGCGGTAGACGATCAACGCGGTTCGATTTTCGGTGATGAACTCGAGGTTCGATTCGCCGTAAAAGTAGTTGCCGAGAATCGAGCTGAACGCGAGCATGAAGATGACGACGGCCAGCAGCACGCCCGCCCACTCGCCGAGGCTCGACACGACCGCGCTCTGCGTGAGGTCAACGCCGCGATCGGCCCCCTCGAGATCGGGGTTCGCCGACAGGATGATGAACGCGGTGATCGAGCACACCAGGAAGGTGTCGAAGTAGACCCCGAGGGTCTGCACGAGCCCCTGTTTCACGGGGTGGGTGACCGCCGCTGACGCGCCGGCGTTGGGGGCCGAACCGAGGCCCGCTTCGTTCGAAAACATGCCGCGCTGCACGCCGATCAGGATGATCGTGCCGAGTGCGCCGCCCGCGATCGCCTGGAACCCGAAGGCGCCCGCGTAGATCTGTCCGAACACGTTTCCGAGCTGATCGATGTTGAGGGCCACGATCACGATGCCGATCACGAGGTAGACGAGGGCCATGGCAGGCACGAGGGACTGGGTTACGTGGGCGATGCGGCGGATGCCACCGAAAATCACGAGGCCCGTCAGCGCCACGATGACGACACCGAGAATGAGGGGAAGGTTCGCGGGGGCGTCGTCGCCGACGGCGCCGCTCACGGCACCGACGATCGTGTTCGCCTGGAGGCTCGAGAAGGCAAACGGGAAAACGATGATCAGCACGATGGCAAAGAGGATGCCGGCCCAGCGCGCCCGCAAACCTTTCGTGATGTAGTACGCCGGCCCGCCGCGGAATCCGTCGGTGTCTTTGGTCTTGTACGCCTGGCCGAGGGTTGACTCGACGAACGAGCTGGCACCGCCGATGAACGCCATCGTCCACATCCAGAAGATCGCGCCAGGGCCGCCCGTCGCGATCGCCGTCGCCACGCCGGCGATGTTGCCCACCCCGACCCGGCTCGCTGCCGACACCGTGAACGCCTGGAACGCCGAGATGGATTGAGGCTTGCCGTGCGCGTCGCGTGGCGTGACGTCGGTCAGGGTGCGGAACATGGCCGGGATCAGCCGGAACTGCACGACACCGGTGCGGATCGTGAAGTAGAGGCCGAGGCCGATGACGACGGGCAACACGACCCACGACCAGTAGGTGGTCCCGACGGCGGCGATGGTGTCTTCGACGGCAGCGCTGGCATCGTTCATGACGCCACCTTAGGGCTCGCGCGGCGACGCTGTCGTGAGCCGTCTAGTAGCGTTGTCTTTCCCCGGACGCGACGTCCTGCATCCGGGATCGCAACCGAATAGCGGAGGTACCGACCGTGGACATCGACCTGGCCGTCCTGAGGATGATGGAGCGCGAGCGGGAGATCCCGTTCGATGAGCTCGTGCAGATCATTGAGCAGGCGGTGCTGACCGCCTACCTGAAGCACACCGACAGCGACGACCGGCGCAGCGACGACGACGAGCCTCAGCCCCGCGTCGAACTCGATCGCAAGACCGGCCACATCACCGTGTACGTGCCCGAGTACGACGACGAGGGCAATCTGATCGGGGAGGCCCCCGACAGCCCCGACGACTTCGGCCGCATCGCGGCGTTCGCCGCCAAGCAGGTCATCAACCAGCGCCTGCGCGACATCGGCGACGATCGCGTGCTCGGTGAGTTCAAGGGCCGCGAGGGCGACATCGTCGCCGGCGTGATTCAGCAGGGCCCCAACCCGCGTATGGTGCACATCGACCTCGGCACGGTTGAGGCGATTCTTCCGCCCGAGGAGCAGGTGCCGGGCGAGCAGTACCCGCACGGCGCGCGCATCCGGGTCTACGTGACGAGCGTGTCGAAGGGCCTGAAGGGGCCGTCGATCACCGTCAGCCGCACCCACCCCTCACTCGTGCGACGTCTGTTTGCCCTGCACGTGCCCGAGATCGCCTCGGGTGTCGTCGAGATCGTGTCGCTCGCGCGCGAGGCGGGGCACCGCACGAAGATCGCCGTGCGCGCCACGGAGCCCGGCGTGAACGCGAAGGGCGCCTGCATCGGGGAGCTCGGGCAGCGCGTTCGATCGGTCACGGAGGAGCTCGGCACCGAGAAGATCGACATCGTCGACTACTCGGACGACCTCGCCACCTTCGTCAAGAGCGCGCTGTCGCCCGCCAAGGTGACGGACGCCTTCGTCATCAACCCCGACACGAAGGCGGTTCGGGCGCTCGTTCCCGACTACCAGCTGTCACTCGCGATCGGGAAAGAGGGCCAGAACGCCCGCCTCGCCGCAAAGTTAACGGGCGCAAAAATCGACATTCAGCCCGACAGCGTCATGGATGAGTAACGCGCGCTAGGATGGAACCCGTCAGAACCTGCGTCGGCTGTCGCCAGCGCGCACCTCGCTCCGAACTTGTTCGGTGTGTCGCGCGTGGCGGTGAGCTCGCCGTAGACGCTCAGGCCAGTCTTCCTGGCCGGGGCGCGTGGGTGCACGGCACCCGCGTCTGCATCGAGGCGGCGACCACGCGCCGGGCTTTTGCCCGAGCGCTGAGGGTCTCCGCGCCGCTCGATGCGGCAGGGCTTCTGGCACTGTACGGATCCTCCGGATCCTCGAGAGAACAGGCTGATCGGCACATGGACAACTGATGAGCGGCTCGAAATGAGACCCGTCCACCATTAGTGGTCCCACCCTGTCCGGGTGCGGGCCCAGACAGGAGAAAAGTGGCTGGAAAACCACGCGTACACGAAATCGCCAGCGAGTTCGGAGTATCGAGTAAAGAAGCGCTAGAGAAGCTGAAGGCTCTCGGCGAATTCGTCAAGGGCCCGTCGTCGACGATCGAGCCGCCCGTGGCTCGCAAGCTTCGCGCTGCCCTCGAGGCCGACGGTGCGAAGCCCGTCGCCGACGCCGACGCCGCGGCCGCGCCCGCGGCGAAGCCTGCCGCCAAGGCCGCCCCCAAGCCTGCGCCCGCGCCGGCTCCGGCACCCGAGGCGCCCGCCGCCGAAGAGCCCGCCGCACCCGCCGCCCCGGCAGCGCCTGCGGAAGAACCGGCCGCTGCACCCGCGGCTGCGGCTGACGCGGCCAGCGAGAAGCCCGGCGCATCCAAGCCGGCAGCGCCCGGCACGCCGCGCCCCGGCAACAACCCCTTCAGTTCGACCCAGGGAATGGCGCGCCCCGGCACGCCCCGCCCGGGCAACAACCCGTTCTCGTCCTCGCAGGGCATGCCCCGACCCGGCGGTGCCGGTGGGGCGATTCCGCGCCCGCCGCGTCCCGGCGCTCCGCGCCCCGGTGCTCCGCGTCCCGGTGCACCCCGCCAGGGTGCTCCTGGTCGGGGCAGCGCTCCCTTCCAGACCCGTCAGGGCGGTGGCGCACGTCCCGCTCCGGGTTCGCCCGGATTCCGTCCGGGTGGCGGCGCTCCCGCGGGTGGTGGCGGCGGTTTCCGCGGCGGTGGTCGCGGTCGCGGCCCCGGTGGCGGTACCGCTGGTGCCTTCGGTCGCGGTGGTGGCAAGAGCCGCGCCCGCAAGTCGAAGCGGACGAAGCGGCAAGAGTTTGAAATGCGGGAGGCCCCGTCGGTAGGCGGCGTCAGCGTTCCCCGCGGCGACGGCAAGACGACGATCCGACTGCGCCAGGGCGCATCCATCACCGACTTCGCCGACAAGCTGGAAAACGCGACCGGCATGAGCTGCCCTCCCGGCAACCTCGTGACGGTGCTGTTCCACCTCGGTGAGATGGCGACCGCTACCGAGTCACTCGACGGCGCGACCTTCGAGGTGCTCGGCGAAGAGCTCGGCTGGAAGATCGAGATCGTGTCGCCGGAGGACGAGGACAAGGAGCTCCTCGAGGCCTTCGACATCGACCTCGACGAGGTGGACGACGAGGACGACCTCGTCATTCGCCCGCCCGTGGTTACCGTCATGGGCCACGTCGACCACGGTAAGACCAAGCTGCTCGACGCCATTCGCGAGGCGAACGTCGTCGCGGGCGAGGCCGGCGGCATCACGCAGCACATTGGTGCGTACCAGGTCTGGACCGAGCACGAAGAGATCGAACGTGCGATCACCTTCATTGACACCCCGGGTCACGAGGCGTTCACCGCCATGCGTGCGCGTGGTGCGCAGGTGACCGACGTCGCGATCCTGGTGGTCGCCGCAGACGACGGCATCATGCCCCAGACGGTGGAGGCGTTGAACCACGCCCAGGCCGCGGGCGTGCCGATCGTCGTCGCCGTCAACAAGGTCGATAAAGAGGGTGCAAACCCGGCCAAGGTGCGCCAGCAGCTCACCGAGTACGGGCTTGTCGCGGAAGAGTACGGCGGCGACGTCATGTTCATCGACGTGTCGGCCCTGCAGAAGAAGGGCATCACCGAGCTCCTCGATGCCGTTCTCCTCACGGCGGATGCCGGCCTCGATTTGCGCGCGAACCCCAACCGTCTTGCTCGCGGCTCGGCTATCGAGGCGAAGCTCGACAAGGGTCGCGGTGCCGTGGCAACGGTGCTGATTCAGGCCGGAACCCTGCGCGTGGGCGACGCGATCGTCGCGGGTACCGCGTACGGCCGCGTTCGCGCCATGACCGACGAGAACGGCGAGCGAGTGGCTGAGGCCTACCCGTCGCGCCCCGTTCAGGTGCAGGGTCTGTCGAGCGTTCCGCGCGCCGGTGACACGTTCATCGTGACCGACGACGACCGCACGGCCCGCCAGATCGCTGAGAAGCGTGAGGCTGCCGAGCGCAACGCCATGCTGGCGAAGGCGCGCAAGCGCATCAGCCTCGAGGACTTCACGAAGGCCCTCGAAGACGGCAAGGTCGAGTCGCTCAACCTCATCATCAAGGGTGACGTCTCCGGTGCCGTTGAGGCCCTGGAAGAGGCGCTGCTCAAGATCGAGGTCGACGACAGCGTGCAGCTGCGCATCATCCACCGCGGTGTCGGTGCGGTGACCGAGAGCGACGTGAACCTCGCGACGATCGACAACGCGATCATCGTGGGCTTCAACGTGCGACCCGACACGAAGGCGCGCGAGCGCGCCCAGCGTGAGGGCGTCGACATTCGCTTCTACTCGGTGATCTACTCGGCACTCGAGGAGATCGAGAGCTCGCTGAAGGGCATGCTGAAGCCCGAGTTCGAAGAGGTGCAGTCGGGTGTCGCCGAGATTCGCGAGGTGTTCCGTTCCTCGAAGTTCGGCAACATCGCCGGTGTCATCGTGCGCAGCGGCACGATCACGCGCAACGCGAAGGCGCGCGTCATCCGCGAGGGTGTCGTCGTGGGCGACAACCTGGCCATCGAGTCGCTGCGTCGCTTCAAGGACGACGTGACCGAGGTCAAGACCGACTTCGAAGCGGGTATCGGCCTCGGCAAGTTCAACGACATCCAGATCGGCGACGAGATCGAGACGATCGAAATGAAGGAGAAGCCGCGGGATTAATTCCGCGAGCTTGTCGAGGGGCCCCGGCCACGTGCATCCGCACGACGGTCGGGGCCCGTTCCACACCGCACCGCAGCAGAACCCCTCCGAAAGGTGAGACGCCATGAGTGAGAACCCCCGCGCCCGCAAGGTCGCCGACCGCATCCACGAGGTCATCGCCACGCGTCTGGAGCGCGGCCTGCGCGACCCGCGTCTCGGCTTCGTTACCATCACCGAGGTACGCGTGACGGGCGACCTGCAGCACGCCAGCATCTTCTACACGGTCTACGGCACCGACGACGAGCGTGCCGACTCGGCCGCAGCGTTGAAGGCCGCGACGGGAATGCTTCGCACCGAGGTGGGCAAAAACCTCAACACGCGGCTCACCCCGACGCTCGAGTTCATTGCCGATGGCGTGCCCGAGAACGCCGCCGCGATCGAGAACCTGTTGCGCGAGGCACGCGAGCGCGATGCTCGCACCGAGGAAGAGGCGAAGGCCGCGCAGTACGCGGGCGACGAAGACCCCTACGTCAAGCCCCGCGAGCTCGACGACGAGTAGTCGTTAGGAGTGGCCGCCGAGGTCGATCGACCCGGTATTGAAGATCGAGATGCCGATGAGAATCACGCCGGCAACGATCGACAGGCCGGCGATGGCTGCGAACAGGGCGATGCCCGCCTTCTCGATCAGGCCGGGCTTCGGCTCGCGGCCGGTGTGCGTCGCGTCCATGCTCATCGGGTGACTCCTTCGTGCCGGTGGGGGACGGCTTCATTCTCGCGCATAAATCTGGATGCTCGCGCGCCCTTCGCGCGTCGCTGTCGGTCGGGGTGCACTCAGGCTCCCGGGAGGCGGTAGCCCGTCTCGGGGTCGCCGACCGCGAGTCCGTCCGCGAGGAGGCCCGCGAGCGCGCGCTCGCGCTGCACGGCGTCGGGCCAGAGGGTCTCGACCTCGTCGTGGCTGACGCTCTCTGCGCTGCGCAACGCGCGCATGATGATGCCCCGCACCTGGCGGTCGCTGCCCTCGAACCGCGCCTGACGCGGGGCGAGCGGGCCGTCGTACACGGGGTAGCCGGCCGCGCGCCAGGCGCAGAGCTCGGCGATCGGGCAGGCGTCGCACTCCGGGGCGCGGGCGGTGCAGATCGTTTGGCCGAGCTCCATGGCTCCTGCATTGACGTCGTGCGCGGTCTCGGCGTCGCCGTCGGGCAGGAGCGCCGCCATGGCGGCGAGGTCGGGGCGGGTGCGGGCGGGGCCCGCCGCGCCCTGGCCGTGCACGGCGCGTGCGATCACGCGACGGGTGTTGACGTCGACGACCGGAACGGGCATCCGGAAGGCGAAGCAGGCGACGGCGCGCGCCGTGTAGTCGCCGATGCCGGGGAGGGCGAGCAGTGCGTCGACGTCGGCCGGCACCTCGCCGTCGTGTCGCTCGGCGATCGCGGTGGCGGCCGCGTGCAGGTTCAGGGCGCGGCGCGGGTAGCCGAGGCGGTCCCAGGCGCGCACGGCCTCGGCGGGGGAGTCGGCGGCCAGCGCGTCGGGGGTCGGCCAGCGCGCGAGCCACTGTTCGAGCCGGGGAATCACGCGCGCGACGGGCGTCTGCTGCAGCATGATCTCGCTCACGAGCACGCCCCACGGGCTGAAGCCGGGCCGGCGCCACGGCAGGTCGCGGGCGTTCTCGCGGTACCAGGCGGCGATCGTCGAGCTCAACTCCACGCGATCAGCCTAGAAGGGTGATGGAGGCCATCTGACCGACGGATGCGCGGGGCGCGTTCAGGATGCTTCCCTAGCGTTCGCCCATGCGCATCCTCGTTACCGGCGCGACCGGGTACATCGGCGGCCGACTCGTTCCCCGTCTCGTCGAGGCCGGACACGAGGTGCGCGTGTTCGTGCGCGACCCCGACCGCTTGCGCGACGTGCCGTGGTCGGCCGATGTCGAGGTCGCCGCCGGCGACCTGCAGCGGGCCAGCGACGTGCGGGCCGCGCTTGAGGGCGTCGACGTGCTGTATTACCTCGTGCACTCGATGAGCTCGGGGCCCGACTTCGAGGTGACGGAAGAGCGCATCGCCCGCACCGTCGCCCGCGAGGCACACGACGCCGGCGTGAAGCGCATCGTGTACCTGGGCGGGCTGCACCCCGACGGGCCGCTGTCGCGGCACCTGCGCAGCCGCAAGGAGGTCGGCGACATTCTGCTCGGCAGCGGCGTGCCGACGGTCGCGCTACAGGCCGGCGTCGTCATCGGCTCGGGCTCGGCCAGCTTCGAGATGATCCGCCACCTCACCGAGGTGCTGCCGTACATGCCGGCACCCAAGTGGGTGCGCAACTTCATCCAGCCCATCGCCGTGCGCGACGTGCTGCACTACCTGATCGGGGCGGCGAGCCTCGCGCCCGAGGTGAACCGCGCCTTCGACATCGGCGGGCCCGACGTGCTGCGCTACGGCCAGATGATGAACGGCTACGCGGTGGAGGCGGGTCTCAAGCAGCGGCCGATCGCGAGCCTGCCGGTGCTCACCCCGTACCTCGCGAGCCAGTGGGTGAACCTCGTCACGCCGATTCCGCGGTCGCTTGCGGTGCCGATCATCTCAAGCCTGCAGTACGACGCGGTCTGCAGCGAGCACGACATCGAGCAGTACATTCCGGCGCCCGAGGGTGGTTTGACCGGCTACCGCCAGGCCGTGCGCTACGCGCTGGCAAAGATGCGCGAGGGCGAGATCGAGACGAGCTGGCGCAACGGGGCCGTCGCCGACGCGCCGGCCGACCCGCTGCCAAGCGACCCCGAGTGGAGTGGCGCAACCGTGTACGTCGACCGGCGCGAGGCCGACTGTGAGGCGAGCCCCGAGCACCTCTGGCGCGTCGTCGAGGGCATCGGCGGCGACAACGGTTGGTACTCGCTGCCCGTCGCGTGGGCGGCGCGCGGCTGGCTCGACAAGCTGGTTGGGGGAGTGGGCCTTCGGCGCGGGCGCCGCGACCCCGAGCGGCTCGCGCCCGGCGACGCGCTCGACTTCTGGCGCGTGGAGCGCCTCGACCGCGGAGAGTTTCTGCGCCTGCGGGCCGAAATGAAGCTGCCGGGCCGAGCGTGGCTCGAGTTCACGGTGAGCCCGCGTCAGGGCGGTGGTTCGCACCTGCTGCAGCGCGCGATCTTCTTTCCGTCGGGGCTCGGCGGCCGGCTGTACTGGGGCTCGATCATCCCCTTCCACGGGGTGATCTTCCCCGGCATGGCGACGGGCATGGCGCGCCGCGCGGAGGCGATCGCCCGTCGAGAACGCGAGGATGCTCGCGAAAACGCGCGCGCATCCGCATAATTGCATCGTGGTCGCCGCACGGGGGGTGTGGGCGTCGCTCGCGGGGGTTGTCATGGCGGCGGCGCTCGTCGTGGTGCCCGTTCTCGCCCCCGCCGTCGCGCCCGCCGCGCACGCGAGCGAGTCGGGGACGATCCACTCGCTGATGAACCAGGGGCGTGCGGGCGCCGGGCTCGGGCCGCTGGCGCGCAACCCCTCGCTCGACCAGGTGGCGCTGAACTGGGCGAACCAGATGGCCGCCTCGGGCGTGATGTCGCACAACCCGAACTACTCGACGCAGATCCCGGCCGGCTGGACGAGGGCCGGAGAGAACGTGGCACGCGGCCAGGCGAGCGGTGCCGCGATGTACGACGCGTGGTGGAACTCTGCCGGCCACAAAGCCAACATGCTCGGCGACTACACCGACGTCGGCATCGCCTTCGTGCAGGCCAATGGGTCGACCTGGGGCGTGCAGGTGTTTGCGAAATACGGCGGAAGCGTGCCGGCCCCCGCGCCGCCGCCCCCTCCCGCCCCTGCTCCGGCGCCCGCCCCCGCGCCCCCGCCGCCGCCGCCACCGCCGCCCGCGGAACCGGCGCCCGCGGCCGAGGTGCCCGCGCCCGCCGCCGACGACGCTTCCGCGGCTGAGGACGCTTCCGCCGACACCCCGCCGCCGAGCCGCGAGCCGAGCGGCGACGACGCCGCGGATGACGAGGGGCGTGCGGCCACCGGGCGCACGCCGCAGCCCACGGACGATGAGGATGCGGGTGCGGGCGCGGGGCAGACGCGCGATTCCGATGCGGCCGCGGCGAGCATCCGTTTGGCCGCCGACGGTGTCGCCCTGACGCCGCGCGATCTCGCCGGATCGGTGGCCGCCGTCGCCGCAATTGTTGCCGCCGCGCTGCTCGCCCTCACGGCCGCGCTCGCCCTCGGCGTCCCCCGAAGAGGGGCCATCGCGAACACTGTGCGACAGCGATTCAGGTCACGAAACGGTAACGGGCTCGGGTAGTCTCGAGGTCTTCGCAGCGTCGCGAAGGCCCGAGATGAGGGAGGTGGCCCGTGTTCCGACCTCGATCGCCCGAGCGCCGACTGTGGCAGGGTCACCGCTATTCCCCGCGCCGCGTCTCGAGCGCCATCGCCGCGACCGTCGCCCTCGTCGGGGTCTTCGGCATCGACTACACGGCCGCGACGGCCTACGCCGCCGTCCCCGCGTACGCCCAGGCGCTCAACAACGGCGTACCGCTCACCGCCGCCCACCGCGGTGACCCGGTGGCCGCGCCCGAGAATACGCTTCCGGCCATTCGCGCAGCGATCAATGGCGGCGCTGACATCGTCGAATTCGACCTGCAGCCCACCCGCGACGGGCACGCGGTGCTCATGCACGACGACACGGTTGACCGCACGACCGACGGCGAGGGGCCGATCACCGCGATGACACTCGACGAGGTGCGCCAGCTTGATGCCGGATCGTGGTTCGGCGACGCGTGGCGCGGCACGCCGGTGCCCACCGCGGAAGAAGCGCTGTCGGCGTTCGTCGGTGTCGACACCACCGCGCTCGTCGAATTCAAGGGCACGTGGACGGCGGACGAGATTGCGCCTGTGCTCGCGGTCATCGACGAACTCGGCATGGGGGACCGCACCGTCGTCGCGAGCTTCGAAGCCCGCACGATGCTGGCCCTCGAGCGCCTCGCGCCGGGGCTGCAGCGTGCCCTCACCATGCGTGTGCTGCCGGCCTCGCCCCTCGGGCTTGTGGCGGCCTACAACGCCACCCTCGTGGTCACGAGCATGCGCTCGGTCGAGCTGTCACCGCGCATCGTCGCCCAGTTGCAGCAGGCGGGCGTCACCGTGATCGTGTACACGCTCAACTCCGACACCTACTGGCAGCAGGCACGGGCCGCGGGCGTGGACGCGATCGTCACCGACGACCCGCGGGGCATGAGCCACTGGACGACGTGGATCGACGAGCGCGGCTGGTGAGCCGCCGCGCGTCGTGTCAACGCTGACGGACCAGCGCCTCGTAGACGCGCACGCCCTCGAGGTACGCGGAGAGGCGAATGCGCTCGTCTTTCGCGTGCAGACAAGCGCGCTCGGCCGCCGACATCCGAAACGGCGCGAACCGGTAGACGTGATCGCTGATCGTGGTGAAGAAGCGGCTGTCGCTCGCCTGCATCATGACGTACGGGGTGACCAGCAGATTCGGATGCACGTCACGCACCGCCTGAACGATCGCGTCCCAGCCGGCACCGGAAGCGGGTGACACGGGCGAGGGTTCGCTCGGTTCGAGCACGTCGATCTCAACGGCCTCATCGCGGATGGCGCTGCGCACCTCGTCGACCGCCTCGGCGACGCTCGTCCCCGGCGCGATGCGCATGTTGATCGTGGCTTCGGCCCGCTCGGGCAGCGCGTTCGCGGCGTGCCCGGCCCGCAGCTCGGTGACCGCCCGCGTGGTGCGCACCAGCGCCCGGGTCTCGGCGCTCGTGCGCAGGAAGACGCGCACGAGCAGCGGGGCAAAGAGGCCCGCTCGGGTGAAGACGCTGCGCAGCGGCTGGCGGGCTCGCGCGCCGAGGGTCGCGATCATTGTGCGCGTCGTGGGGTCGAGCCGGGCGCGCGCGGGTCGACGGTTGAGGCGCAGCAACGCCCGCGCGAGGCGCTCGGTGGCGGCGAGCGGCGGGGGGCTCGCGGCGTGCCCACCCTGGTGCTCGACGACGAGCCGCAGCGTCGTGATGCCCTTCTCGGTGACGCCGACGACGGCGTACGGTTCGTCGACGCCCGGGAAGGCGCCCGAGACGATCGCCCCACCCTCGTCGAGCACGAGGCTCGGGCGAATGCCGCGCGAACGCAGCAGCGCGACGACCGCCTGCGCGCCGCGGCCGGTGACCTCCTCGTCGTCGCCGAGGCTGACGAGCACGTCGCGCTGGGGGGTGAAGCCGGCCGCGATCAGGCGGTCGATCGCCTCGAAAATGGCGGCCGCGCATCCTTTGTCGTCGATCGTGCCGCGACCCCACATGACGGCGTCGTCGCCGCCGTCCGGTCCGCTGTTGGTGATGACGGCGGCGAACGGTGGGTGGGTCCAGCCGTCGTCGGTGGCGGGCACCACGTCGTAGTGCGCCATGAGCACGGTGGGGGTGGTTGCGCCGTCGGGGTCGCTTCCCGGCCAGCAGTACAGCAGGGCCGCCTCGCCCACCCGCTCGCGGGTGAGCTGCTCGTGCACGCGCGGATACAGGGTCGGCAGGGCCTCAATGAAGCGCTCGAATGGTTCGGGGTCGCGGCGCGGGCCCGGGCCGTCGGGGTGCCGCGAGATCGTCGGGATCCGCACGAGTGCGGCCAGGCGCTCGACGGCGCGAGCGTCCACGTCGATATGGGCTGCAGCCGCACCGGCAGCCGCCGAGTGCCGGGCCGCGACTGCGTCATTCGACCCCTCGTCGAACGCGCCCGATGCCGATACCGTCGAGGTCATGCGCCCCATGGTTGCACTCGTCGCCGCAGTCGGTGCAGTGCTCATCGGCGTGGCCGCCCCGCTGGGCGCGGCACCCGGCAGCGCCCCGGCAGCCCACGCGAACGTCGACAACTTCACCTTCGACTCGTTTGACGTCGAGTACACGCTCGATCGCGACGCCGAGGGCCGCGCCACCCTCACCACGGTCGAGACGCTCGTGGCGCGCTTTCCCGAGTTCGACCAGAACCGCGGCATTCGACGCACGCTGCCGGCGAGCTACCAGGGCAGGCCCACCGGCCTTGAGGTGATCAGCGTCACCGATGAGTCGGGCACACCGCGGCCGTTCGAGGTCGAGTCGAGCGATTCGGTGACGAGCGTGGTGTCCGCGGTTCCCGAGGGCCAGTTCGTGCGTGGCGTGCAGACGTACGTGATCACCTACACGCAGCGCGACACGGTCGATGCCTTCACGAGCACGAACGCCGAAGAGTCCTACTGGAACCTCAACGGCACCGACTGGGCCCAGCCCTTCGGCTCTGTCACGGGCACGGTGCAACTGGGCGAGGGGCTCGCCGACGCGCTGACCGGCGGTGCCTTCTGCTATCAGGGCGTCGCCGGCTCGACCGAGCGCTGCGACATCGCGATCGACGGCGACGTGGTCACCGTCTCGTCCACGCGCGCCCTGGGGCCGTACGAAAATGTCACGGTCGCGATCGGCTTCACGCCGGGCACCTTCACCCTGTACGACCGCTCGCCGACGGCGAGCATCTTCTTCTGGATGCTCATGGCCGCCGTCCTGTCGGCCCTCGTCGTCGTCGCGCGCGCCCTGTGGCTGCGCGTCACCCGCTTCCGCGACGCACCCGGCCGGCCCGTCATCGTGGCCGAGTACGTCCCCCCTGAGGGGGTGGATCTTGTCGAGGCGGCGCTCTTGCTGCACCGGCGCAAACGCGCGATCGCGAGCGAGATCATCGACCTTGCCGTGCAGGGGCGCATCCGCATCGTCGAACAGGACACCGGCCGCGGTCGTTCGAGCTGGCGGCTCGAACTCGTCTCGATTCTCGGGGCGAGCGACTACGAGCTGCGTCTCATGCAGTTCTTCTTCGGCGTGACGCTCGAGCCCGGGTCGACGCACATGCTCTCGGCTCAGTCGACGACGCTCAACACGACGCTGGCGCGGTGGCTGAGCGAGGTGTCCGGAGACATTGAGCGGAAGCGTCACTGGCGCCGAACGGTGCCGGCGCGCCACGCCGTGTTGCTGTCGATCGGCGGTTTCGCCGCGGCGGGCGCCTCCTTCGTGTTCTGGGTCGACCTGACAGAAGAAGGCCGCGATCCCGGCTGGGCGTTCATCGGGGTCGCCCTGTGTGTCGTCGCGGCGATCGTGACGACGGGCGTCTTGAGTAGGCGGCCGCTCACCGTCGCGGGGGCCGAGATTCATGACCACCTCGAGGGCCTCGACGAGTACATCCAATTGGCCGAGGCCGATCGCATGCGCGTGCTGCAATCGCCCGAGGGGGCCCTGCGCGAACCCGTCGACGTCACCGATCGCTCGCAGCGGCTGCGCCTGACGGAACGCCTGCTGCCCTGGGCTGTGTTGTTCGGTCACGAGAAGGAGTGGGCCGAGCAGCTCGGCACCTTCTACCCCGAGGGGGATTCACCGAGTTGGTACCGGGGCACGCGCCCGTTCTCGGCCGCGGCGTTCGCGGCGGGAGTCGGCTCGGTGTCGTCGACGATGTCGTCGAGTTACTCGGGCACCAGCTCGTCGGGCGGCTCGTCGGGCGGCGGTTCCTCCGGCGGCGGCGGGGGTGGCGGAGGGGGCGGCGGCGTCTAGCGCGCGCCGCTGCGGGCCTTGTCGCGGTCGCTGGCGTAACAAATCGACCCGCGAGCGGCGCGAAGCGGGGCGGGCGGTTCACAATGTGTTCACCCATTCACCGCACCTGGAGGCCATCGTGACCCCGCGCATCCGTCGTTCTGCTCTTGCCGTTCTCGCCGCATCCGCGCTGCTCATGGCCGGATGCGCGTCGCCCGCCTCGGAGGACGGCGCCGCTGATGACGCCGCCAGCGGTTACGTGACCGAGGGAAAGCTCACGATCGCCACCGGAGAGCCGGCGTACTTCCCCTACGTCATCGATGACACCCCCGAGAGCGGCGAAGGCTTCGAGGCGGCCGTCGCCTACGCCGTCGCCGAGGAGCTGGGCTTCGCCGCCGACGACGTCGAGTGGGTGCGCACGAGCTTCGAGGCGGCCATTCAGCCCGGCCCCAAGACCTTCGACGTCAACCTGCAGCAGTACACCATCACCGAAGAGCGCGCCGAGAACGTCGACTTCTCGAGCCCGTACTACGCGACGCCGCAGGCCGTGGTGACCCTCGAGTCGTCGGCGGCCGCCTCGGCCGGATCCCTCGCCGAGCTCGAAGACTTCCTGATCGGCGCCGCGACCGGCACGACCAGCTTCACCGCGATCGAGCAGCAGATCGCCCCGGCAGCCGGTGCCCAGGCGTTCAACACCAACGACGACGCCGTGCTCGCCCTGCAGAACGGCCAGGTCGATGCGATCGTCGTCGACCTGCCGACGGCGTTCTTCCTCACCGGCGTGGTGCTCGACGGGGGAGTGCTGCTCGGGCAGTTGCCCGCCGACGCCGGCATCAGCGACGAGTGGGGCCTCGTGCTCGCCAAAGACAGCCCGCTGACCGACGAGGTAACGGCCGCGGTCGACCGCCTGCGTGACAGCGGCCGCCTTGCCGAGATCGCCGACGAGTGGCTCGGCGCTGACGCGGGCGCGCCTATCCTGCCGTAGTGCCCGCCGCATCCCGTCGACCGCCCGTCAGCGCGGTCGAGCTCGACCGGCGCGCATACCGCCGGCAGCAGAACACCCGCTCGGTGCTCGTGTCGCTGATCTCGACGATTGTGTTCGCGGTTGTCGTGTGGCTGACCGTCATCAACACGCCCGGCTGGTCGCGCGTGCAACAGAGCTTCTTCGATATCGAGACGGCGATCGAGGCCTGGCCGCGGGTGATCGCCGGCCTGTGGGTCAACGTGCAGGTGCTGTTCTTCGCCGTCATCGGTGTGCTCGTGCTGAGCGTGCTCATCGCAACGGTGCGCACGCTGCGGGGCCCCGTGTGGTTTCCGCTGCGCGCCCTCGCCGCCGCCTACACCGATCTGTTCCGCGGCATCCCGCTGATCATCGTGCTGTTCCTCGTCGGCTTCGGCCTTCCGGGGCTCGAACTGTTCCCCCGCAACTCGGCGCAGTTCTGGGGCACGATCGCGCTCATCCTGACCTACTCGGCGTACGTCAGCGAGGTGTTCCGGGCCGGCATTGAGGCCGTGCACCCCTCGCAGCGCCTCGCGGCCCGGTCGCTCGGGCTGAACCACGGCCAGACCATGCGCATCGTCGTGCTGCCCCAGGCGGTGCGCAAGGTCACCCCGGCCCTCATGAACGACTTCGTCGCCATGCAGAAAGACGTCGGGCTGATCTCGGTGCTCGGCGTCGTCGACGCGGTGCGGGCCGCTCAGATCGAGACGGCCGCCAACTTCAACTTCACGCCGTACGTGCTCGCCGGCTTGCTGTTCGTTCTGCTCGCGCTGCCGATGATCCGCCTCACCGACTGGTACACCGCGCGGCTGCGCGCGCGCGAGCAGATCGGCACGCTCGTATGACCGCGGGCCCCGTGCTGCGCCTCGACGGGGTGCGCAAGCGCTTCGGCGACACCGAGGTGCTCGGCGGCGTCGACCTCACGGTCGGCGAGCACGACGTCGTCGCGCTGATTGGGGCGAGCGGCTCCGGCAAGTCGACCCTCCTGCGGTGCATCACCCTGCTCGAGCGCATCGACGACGGGCAGATCTGGCTGCGCGAGACCGACATCAGCGATCCTCGGGTGCCGGCCGACCGCATCCGCGCCCGCATCGGCACCGTGTTTCAGCAGTTCAATCTGTTTCCGCACATCCGCGTGATCGACAACGTGACGCTCGCCTCGCGCAAGGTGTTGAAGGTGCCGCGCGCCGCTGCGGAGGCGCGCGCCCTCGAGCTGCTCGACAGGGTGGGGCTCGCCGACAAGGCGCGCGAGTACCCCGACCGGCTGTCGGGCGGTCAGCAGCAGCGCGTCGCCATCGTGCGCGCGATCGCGACGAACCCCGAACTGCTGCTGCTCGACGAGATCACCTCGGCCCTCGACCCCGAGCTCGTCGCCGAAGTGCTCGACCTCGTGCGCGACCTCTCGACCGAGGGAACGACGATCGTGATGGCGACGCACGAGATGGCGTTCGCGCGCGACGTCGCCGACCGGGTCGTGTTTCTCGACGGGGGAGTGATCGTCGAAGAGGGGCCGGCCGCCGAGGTGTTCCAGCGGCCGCGCGAAGAGCGCACGCGGGCGTTCCTCTCGCGCTTCCTCGGCCCGAGTTAAAGGCCTCGGCGGGGCTCGCCTCCCTGTTGGGCGCCGGGCGCCTGCTTCGTGCTGCTGTTCAGTGCGCCTGCCCAGTGGACCAGCTCAGTGCACCCGCTCAGCGCAGCGCGGCCGCGATCGCCGCAATCTCGCGCGGGCCGACCCGGCAGCAGCCGCCGATGATCGACGCTCCCGCCTCGCGCCAGCGCGTCACCTGCGCGGCGTCGAAACCGGGGTCGCCCTCCCAACGGCGAGTCACGCGGTTCCAGTGCTCGCCACTGTTCGGGTAGACCACGATCGGCTTGTCGGTCACGGTGCGGGCCGCCCGGATCGCCCCGTCGACCTCGTCGGGGTGCGAGCAGTTGATGCCGACGGCGACGACCTCGTCGACCCGGTCGGCGTCGGCGAAGGCTTCGGCCAGGTCACCGCCCGTGCGCAGGCGCCCGTCTGCCACGGTGAACGACAGCCACGCCGTCGCGCCCGAACCCTTCAGCAGCTCGAGCAGCGCGAGTGACTCGTCGCGCGACGGAATCGTCTCGATCGCGAGCAGATCGGCACCCGAGCTGGCGAGCTCCGCGAAGCGGCGCTCGTGCCATGCCGAAAGACCTGCACGGTCGAGCTCGTAGTCGCCGCGGTATTCCGATCCGTCGGCGCGGGCTGCGCCGTACGGTCCGATTGAAGCGGCGACCACACCGCCCGGGCGCTCGTCGTCTCGGGCGCGCGCGGCCAGCGCGACGCTCTCGGCGAGGAGCGCGGTCGTGAGCTCGTCAGAATGACCGGCCGCGTGCATCCCCGAATAGGAGAGTTGGTAGGAGGCCGTGATGGCGACCTCGGCCCCGGCGGCGAAGTAGTCGCGGTGGGCGGCGACGATCGCGTCGGGGGCGTCGCGCAGCAGTCTCGCGCTCCACAGTTCACCGCTGAGGTCGTGCCCGGTCTGCTCGAGGTGACTGCCGAGTCCGCCATCGAGCACGACGGGGGTGGTGGGGTCGAAAAGGGCCACGACACCATGGTGCAGCAGGCGGCGTCGCGTCGCGCGCCGAGACGCCACGATTCGTCACGATCGGCCGCCGGTGCACTAGACTGGGTTGCGCACGACAGGTCACCAGCCGTTCTCGGCCGGGTCAGACCCCGCGTGCATCTCGCCCCGGCGGCACCGCGGGGCGACGCGTCACCCTCGCGGTCGGGCAGTCACGCCGCGAGACGTTACCTGTCAGCACCCGAGGAGGGTCATGGCCCAGACCGGCCAGCGCAGCAAGCAGAATTCCCGCGGAACGGCCGGGCGTCGTCGCCGACGGCCGCTCGACGAAGAGGGCATCATCCCGATCCTCGCGCGCGCCGTGCGCGAGGTCGAGAACGCGGCCGGCCGCGGCAAGGTAAGCCCCTCGAACCGCACGAAGTTCCAGGTCGCCGCGCTGCTCGTGCGCGAAGAGCGCGCCCGGGTCAAGGACGACCACGAGGTGCCCGACTCCGAGCGGGCCGAGGTGCTGAAGCGCCTGGACGGCCTTGCCGGCATCATGGCAAAGACGGCCGCGCGCGACACCTCGCTCATCGCGCTGCTGGCTCCTGAGGCGAAGGTGTCGGACGCCGCGAAGGCGCTGCGTCGTGACATGTTGCTCGCCTCGGGTGCCGAGCTGGAGCCCGACGAACTGCTGATCGTGTCCGAGCCCATTCAGCTGGCGCCGGAGGCGGCGAAGCAGGTTGTTCCGCCGAGCGTCAAGCAGGCGCAGCTGGCGAACCCCTTCCTCGCCCCCGATCTGTCGGCGCTGACCCCGCCGCCGAAGCCCAGTTCGACGCGGCTCGCCAACTGGGAGCTGATCGAGCCGCTGTTCCGTTCGTTCGAGTACGGTGCCGGCGGCCAGGCCGCGACGATGGAGCTGCCCGAGGCGGCCTCGCTCGCGACGCCCGGTGGCCTCCCGCTGATGCGCCACCAGGCGCGCCTCATCGAGTCGGTGCGTGCCGGCCACCGCAGCTTCCTGCTCGCCGACGAGCCGGGTCTCGGAAAGACGGCGCAGGCACTTATGGCGGCGAACGTCGCTAAGGCCTTCCCGCTGCTCGTGGTGGTGCCGAACGTCGTCAAGACCAACTGGGCCCGCGAGGTGGAACGCTGGATTCCGCAGCGCACCGCGACGGTCGTGCACGGCGACGGCGACACCCTCGATGCGTTCGCCGACGTGATCATCGTCAACTACGAGATCCTCGACCGACACGTCGGCTGGCTCGGCCGCTTCGGCTTCAAGGGCATGGTCGTTGACGAGGCGCACTTCATCAAGAACGCCACCTCGCAGCGCTCGCGTCACGTGCAGTCGCTCGCCGCGAACATCCGCGTGCTGCACCCGAAGGCGCTCATGATGGCGCTCACCGGAACTCCGCTGATCAACCAGATCGAAGACTTCCGCATGATCTGGAAGTTCCTCGGCTGGATCGACGACAAGAAGCCACTCGGAGAGCTGATGAACCGCCTCGAGTCGACCGGGCTGACGCCCGCTGACCAAGGATTCTTCGCCGAGGCTCGCAAGTCGGTCATCGACATGGGCATCGTGCGGCGCAAGAAGGTGGATGTCGCGGCCGACATTCCGGCACGCCGCATCGCCGACATTCCGGTCGAGTTGGACGACGAGTTCGGGCGGTCGATTCGGGCGAGCGAGCGCGCGCTCGTGGCGCGCCTGGTCGCGCGCTACCGTCGCGCGGCCGAGAACCGCGAGGTCCCGCCCGTGGGGGTCGACGCCGAGCTCGTGCGGCTCGTCGCCGCTGCCGAGCTGGAGGAGTCGCGGCAGTCATCGTCGGGCGACAACGTCTTCACGATGGTGCGCCAGATCGGTACCGCGAAGGCGGTGCTGGCGGCCGACTACACGGCCCAGCTGGCGCGCAACGTCGGCAAGGTCGTCTTCTTTGCCAAGCACATCGATGTCATGGATGCTGCCGAGCAGCATTTCGCGCAGGCGGGCCTCCGCGCGGTCAGCGTTCGCGGTGACCAGTCTCCGAAGGCGCGCCAGGAGGCGATCGACGCGTTCACGAACGACGAGGACGTGGCCGTCATCGTGTGTTCGTTGACCGCGGCGGGTGTGGGCCTCAACCTGCAGGCCGCGTCGAACGTGGTGCTGGCGGAGCTGTCGTGGACCTCGGCTGAGCAGACGCAGGCGATCGACCGCGTGCACCGCATCGGCCAGGACATGCCGGTGACGGCGTGGCGCATCCTGGCCGCGCAGACCATCGACGCGCGCATCGCCGACCTGATCGATGCGAAGGCGGGCCTCGCGGCGCGCGCGCTCGACGGTTCGGACGAGGAGGTCGCGGCCGAGGGCACGGTGCAGCTGCAGGCGCTCATCTCGCTGCTCACCGACGCGCTCAGCGGCAAGTAGGCCGCGCCGCGAAGCTGGCGGTCGGGCACGGTCCGCGGTTCAGTCGAGCCAACCGGGTGACGCTGTTCGACGCACTCGTGAGTAGGTGAGTCGGTAGCGGGGTTCGTGAGTGCGGTCGCATCGCGATGCGTGCCGGGCTGCCGTGTGGGTACTTGCAACGATCTGACGTGGGTGGCCGCGCCGTGGCTGGTCTGCGTGTTCGGGCAGTGTCTCCCAGTGGAGGACGACGGGCACTGTTGAGCGGGCGCTGAGTGGCCGGCTCGGGATCGGCGAGTTGACGGGCACGCACACGTGGAGGGGCAGGGTGAGTGAACTGTCGGCGCGATAGATGTCGTCCCCGAATTCGATCGCTGAGTGGCAGCTCAGCACGCCGCCCCACGCCCACGCCTGAATGACGGGTGCCGCGAGCTGGGGGTGCGCGTACCAGCCCCGACGCACGCGGCGAAGTGACCCGTAATCGTGCGCGAGGCGAAGGTCCTGAGCGCTGAGGCCATGTGCGCGCAGTTCCGCGGCAGAGGCAATGCCACCCAGCTCATACAGAAGCTGCGCGATGCTGGCCGGGCTCCACATGCGGCGATCATCGCCGATATTCACCAAGCCGGTGCGCGCCACCGCTGCCCGGGGGAAACCTTTTCGCTCTTCGCCACGCGTGAGGAGGGCGGTCGCTGACTGCCACCACTCTCGCCGCCACGTCTGCCACGCCCGCCACGAGATGTCATCCCACCGCCGCCACGAGAACTCATGCCACTCGCCACGAGAACTCATCCCACCCTCGCTGACGCTACTGCGGTGTAGGAATCCCTACACCGGAGTAGGCAATGCAGCATGAGCGAATCATCTCGCGGCGCCCTCATCCCGCGCGTTGTCAGCGAGCTGCGCGAGGTGCGGAGCCTGCGAGGCCGGCGCAACCGGCGCAACCGGCGCGATCAGTTGGCGTGCGCGACCCGCGCAACGTTCGTTCGCTTACGTGACCAGTGCGACCAGCGCGACCAGCGCGACCAGTGCGCGCTCACGCGACCGGCGCGATGAGGGCGCGCTTACGCGACCTGCGCGACCAGCGCGCGCACCGCATCCATCGGGATGGGCAACCATGCCGGGCGGTTGCGCGCCTCGTACATGGCCTCGTAGACGGCCTTGTCGAGCTCGAAGGCGTCGAGCAGCGCGCGGTAGTCGTCGAGGATTGACCCCGATTCGGCGACGTACGCGTCGAGGAACGCCTCGCGGACGCGACGCGACCAGGCGCGATCGACGGCGGCACGCGCATCCTCGTCGGGGGCCGTGTTGAGGCGTGCCCCCGTGACGTAGTCGAACGAGCGCAGCATGCCGGCGACGTCGCGCAGCGGCGAATCGACCCGCGTGCGCTCGTCGAGGGGGCGCAACGGCTCGCCCTCAAAGTCGACGACGACCCACTCTCCGCCCGAGCGGTGCAGCACCTGACCCAGGTGGTAGTCGCCGTGCACGCGCTGTAGGGCCGGCCAGGGGGCATCCTGGGCGCGGTCGTACACCGCCTCGATGGCGGGGCGCAGGGCGCGTAAGGCCGGCACATCCGAGCTGGCGACCGCCAGCCGCTGATGCCAGCCGGCGACGAAGCCCACGATGTCGCCCAGCGTCGCGGGGCGCACCGGCAACGCCTCGGCGAGACCCTGGTGGATGCGCGCCGTCACCTGCCCGAGCGCCGCAGCCTCCGCGACAAAGGGGTCACCGGCCGCGGCGCGCTCCAGCGCCAGCTCCCAGCCGTCGACGACGTCGCGCATGAACTCCTGCGCGAACGCGAGGTGACCCGAAAACGAGCGACTCGGCTCGTGCGGGTCATCCCAGAAGCCGGTGACCGAGCCGAGCATGCGTGGCACCTGCCGGTAGCCGCGCGAGGTCAAGGCCGAGGGCAGGGTGACGTCGGGGTTCTCGCCGGCGTGAACCAGCCGAAAAACTTTGGCCACGACCGGCGCCTCGCCGCCGCGATCGAAAATGATCGAGGTGTTCGACTGCTCGCCTCCGTGCACGCGCGCGGTGCGATCCTGACGGTGCACGTGCATCCGACGCAGCAGGGCGGTCGTGTACGCGGGGTCGTGCGCGCCGTCGAACAGGTACTCGCCGTCAGCGTTCTTGCCGATCAGGGCGGGGCCCGCACCCTTCGGCACGGTCTGCCGCACCACGACGGGCACGTGGTAGAGCGAGGGAGGGTTGTTCGCGAGGTCGCGCACGATGAACACGATGACGCGGGCGTCTGGATCCTCCGACGGCCACTGCTCGCGGGTGACCTCGACGAGGTTCGGCACGCGACCCTTGCCGGCGTACCAACGCTGGCGTGTCATCCAGTCGGTGAGACACTCCATCGTGCTGTCCATGCGTTCGACCCTATCGCCGGGTCTTTCTCACATGGGCAGAGATTCTGCGTGTCTGCACAGGGTCACCTCGCCCGAGAGTTAGGCGCGACGCCCCCGCAGGAACGCATTCATGCGCTCGCTCAGCTCAGCGTCGACCGTGAGCGGTGCGCCATCGACCGCCCGAATCGGTGCGGCGTGGCGCACGCTCGACACGAGCCACGCGGCGTCCGCTGACGCGAGCTCGGATGCCCGCATCGGCTCGATCGCGGGCGTCAGCCCCCACAGGGGCGCCGCCTCGAACAGGTCGGCCTGCGTCGTGCCGGCGAGGATACCGAGGGACGGCGGGGGAGTGATGAGCCGCTGGCCCTGCCGGACGATGAGCGTCGAGGTCGGGCCCTCGAGCAGCAGCCCGTCGCTCGAGACGAAGACAACGTCATCGGCACCCCGCCGGGCGGCCTCGCGCTGCGCCGCACGGTTCACCGCGTACGAGAGGGTCTTCGCGCCAGCGAGCAGCCACGGGCTCGACTGGGCGATGTCGCTGCGCAGCCCCCGGTCGAGCGCGACCACGCGCACGCCCACGGTGCGGGCCGCCGTGAAGTCGGGCGATTCGGTCGCGTAGACCCAGCCGGTCGGCGCCGTGCCCTCGGGGGCGCTGCCCGACGCGGACGGACCCGCCTCGACGCCGCGTGTGAGGGCCGTCTTCAGCCACGCCTCGTCAACATCGGCGAAGTGGGCCGAGACCGCAAAGATCGCGTCACGCCAGACGGCGAGGCTCGGCTCGGGCAGGTCGAGGGCGCGCGCTGAGGCGACAAAGCGCTCCAGGTGCCGCTCGAGCGCTTGCGGGTTGCCGTTCGCCACGCTGAACGTCTCGAAGATGCCGTCGCCGCGCACCGGGCCGGCGTCGAGCACGCTGATGTGCGGGCGCGTCGCGTCGACCTGTTGAAAGCCGACGGCGACGCCATCAGGCCGGTGCGTGATGAGGGCGAGGTGCTCGGGCGCGGTCATGGTCTGATCATTCCAGCGCGCCGCCGTAGCCGCTTGACATGTCTATGGATCTGCTGCAAAGGTATGACTCAATGTACGGACATAGGGGTCCGAATGGCGTACCCCCCGACCCACCCCAAAGGAGACGGATTCACCATGGCAGCTGAATCCCGCGTTCGCGTTCCGTTGTTCGACGGAATGAATCGAGTTCCGGGCGGACTCATGCTCATCCCGCTCATCCTCGGCTCGATCTTCGGCACGTTTTTCTCGCCGGCGCTCGAGATCGGAAGCTTCACGACGGCGCTGTTCCAGAACAGCGCTCTTCCCCTGATTGCTCTGCTCATCTTCGCGACCGGCACGCAGGTCTCGGTGCGCAATACCGGTCCCGTGCTGGCGCACGCAGGCGTGATCCTGCTCACGAAGTCGCTGATCCCGGCCGGCATCGTGATCGCGCTCGGCATGATCGTCGGTCTCGACGGCATTCTCGGAGTGTCGATCCTGGCGCTGCTCGTCGCCGTCGACAACAGCAACGGCGGTCTGTGGCTGGCGTTTACGGGCAAGTACGGCGACAGCCGCGACCGCGGCGCCTACATGGCCTCGGCGGTCAACGACGGGCCGTTCCTGTCCCTGCTCTTCCTCGGAGTTTCGGGCCTTGCCTCGATTCCGACCCTGGCGCTTGTCGCTGCGATCATCCCGTTCGTGCTCGGCATGATCGTCGGCAACCTCGACCCCAAGTGGAAGAGCATCCTCGTTCCCGTGCCGAACATCGTGATCCCGTTCTTCGCCTTCGCGCTCGGAACCGGCATCAACCTCGGCAACGTGGTGACCGGTGGCGTGCAGGGCATCGTGGTCGGCCTGATCGTGGCACCGTTCACCGGGTTCCTCGTGTACCTCGGTTACCGGTACATCCTGCGCCGCGGCATCAAGAGCGGACTCGGCTTCGCGGCCGGAACCACGGCGGGTAACGCGATCGCGACGCCCGCGATCGTCGGCGGCATCGACCCCACGTTCGCGCCGTATGTCGAGGTGGCGACCGCGCAGGTCGCCGCATCGGTTCTGATCACGGCGATTCTCGCGCCGCTGATCGCGGCGTTCGTGCTCAAGCGGCACGGCGCGCTGAACTCGCCGGATGATGAGGTGGTGGCCGAGGTTGGTGACGCGTCATCTGCTGACGAGGCCGAGCAGGCTAAGGAGGCCGACGGTCCGCGCCTCTAGCGCACGAGACCTCTGCGATAGCGATCCCGTGCGGGACGTGCGCCTTCGGGTGGCGCACGTCCCGCGCCCTCACCCCTGATCATCGGAAGGACCACCGACATGACCTCGTCGATCCACATCGGGATCGTCGCCGACGACCTCACCGGTGCGAACGACACCGCCGTGCAATTCGGCACGCGCGGGTGGGATGCGCGCATCGCCCTTGACGAGGACGCGACGCTCACCGGACAGGTCGTTGCGGTCAGTTCGGATGCGCGCCCCCTCGCGGAGGGGCCGGCTGCGGCCGCTACCGAGGCCGCAATCGAGCGGCTGAACCCCACTCGCCTCTACCTCAAGATCGATTCGACGGCCCGAGGCAGCATCGCGGCACAGGTGACGGGTGCTTTGGGTGCCTGGCAGCGGCGGTACCCCGATGCGGTCGCCGTGGTGTGCCCTGCGTATCCGGCGATGGCACGCACGGTCGAGGCCGGAGAGGTGCGCGTGGCGGGCATTCCCGTGCACCGCACCGCCATCGGAACCGACCCGGTGACGCCGGTCACCGAGAGCTCACTGGTGGCGCGCATCCCGAATGCGCGATCAGCGACCATTGACGAAGTCGGGAGCGCTGCTCCCGGTGAGATTCTCGTTCTTGACGCGCGCAGCCCCGCGCAACTCGATCAATTCGCCATTCGCCTCGCCGAGCTCGGTGAGCGCGTCATCGTTGTGGGCTCAGCCGGGTTTGCCGAATCGCTGGCCCGGCATCTGCCCGGCGACCGCGATGTCGTGGATGCGCCGCGACCCTCCGGTCGCAGCGTGATTCTGCTGTCGTCGCTGAACCCCGTCTCACACGCCCAGGCCGATGCGCTCACATCGTTCGCGCCCGACCAGGTGCGCGTCGTGACTCCCTCGGGTGCCGACCTTGGCGGCACGACGCCCCAGGCTGAGGGCGATGGCGGGGTTCCGCCCGCCCCAATCACTCTCATCCGCACCCCGCAGGATCGCGTTGCCGAGGGAGACGGTTCGGCCGCTGCCGCGGTGGCGGATGCCCTTGCCGCGGTCACCGTTTCGATTATTGAGCGCGAGCACCCTGCCGTCGTCGGACTCGTCGGTGGCGACGGTGCACGCGCTGTCTTACGACGGCTGGGAGCCGTTGCACTCGCCGTGCTCGACGCGGCGGTTGAGGGCGCCCCGCTCATGACGATTGTGGGCGGCCCGCACGACGGACTCCCCGTTTGGACGAAGGCAGGCGGCTTCGGTGAGCCTGACGCACTGCTGCGCATTCTCGAACACACCGGCGCGCTCGCAGCGCCCACCGCATCCCCGTCCGTGAAGGAGGACACCCCGTGAGCCGTACGACCCCTCGCCTTGCCGTCACCCTCGGTGACGCTGCCGGAATCGGCCCCGAGATCATCGCGAGGGCGCTGCTATCGCACCCCGAGCTGCGCGCAAAACTGGCGCCGATCGTGGTGGGCGACGTCGGTGTGTTGCGCCGAGGCGTCGAGACCGTGGGGCTCGACCCGGATGCGGTCGTCACGATCGCTCACCCCGATGACGCGACGAACGACCCGACGCTGATCGAGGTGCTGCAAACCGGACCCGACCTGTCGGATGTTCCGCTCGGCGAGCTCTCAGCGGCCGCGGGGGACGGGGCATACCGCTTTGTTGTCGAGGCCTGCCGGCTCGCCAAGGAGGGTTCCGTTGACGCGATCGTCACGCCCCCGCTCAATAAGGCGGCGATGCACCTCGGCGGGCACGCCTTCCCCGGCCACACCGAGCTGCTGGCCCACGAGTTTGGGGTGAAGAACTATTCGCTCGTTCTCTCAGCGGGCGCGTTGTCGATCTTCCACCTCACGACCCACGTCTCGTTGAGCGACGCCATCGCCGGCATCACCCCCGAGCGCGTGGACGGCGTCTTGAGCCTCGTGCACGCCTACGCGAGCGCCAGTGGTCGGGAATCGGAGCCCATCGGGGTCGCTGGCCTTAACCCGCACGCCGGCGAGAACGGGCTGTTCGGTCACCAAGACGATGAGATCCTGCGGCCCGCGGTTGAGCGTGCGGTCGCGGCGGGAATTCCCGCCCACGGTCCGATCGCGGCGGATGCACTGATTCCGCAGGCGGTTCGTGGCAAGTGGAACTTCGTGGTCGCGTGCTACCACGACCAGGGACACGCGCCCTTCAAGGCGGTGTACGGCGACGACGGCGTGAACATCACCGTCGGCCTGCCCGTGGTGCGCGTCTCTGTCGACCACGGAACAGCGTTCGATATCGCCGGACAGGGGATCGCCCGGGAGGGCTCGCTCGTCCTCGCGCTGGAGCGCGCGGCGGAGCTTGCGCCGGGATGGGACCAGGTCTGGCAGGCGGCACAAGCGAGTGCCGACGCGCTGCAGGCCTGACCGGCGTCGGAGAGCGCCCTTCCGTAGGCTGACCGCATGACGGAGGCCGCCCACTCGACGCGCCCGACCTCGCGGGGTCTCGACCCTCAGTCGCGCGAGCCCTTACACGCGCAACTCGCGCGCTATCTGCGCGATCAGATTCGCGACCGCGATTTGTTGCCCGGCGAGGTGTTGCCGACCGAGGCCCATCTACAAGAGAAGTACGGGGTCTCGCGCTCCGTCGCACGTCAGGCGATGGCCACTCTCGTCACCGAGGGGTTGGTCGTGCGCGGCCGCGGCCGCGGCTCGGTGGTCGCCCCCGAGCGGCAGCGGCACCGCATCGTGAATGACTCGTCGGGGCTGTACGCGCAAATGCGCGAGGCGGGCTCGGAGCTCCGCACCGACATCCTCTCGATGAGCACGGAGGTGGCGCCGAGGCCTATCCCCGAATTGGGAGGGCAACTCGCCGTGCGGCTCGAGCGGCTCAGGTCACTCGACGGGACACCGACCGCGTTTATCCGCACGTGGTTGCCCACCGCGCTGGCGGGCGAGCTGACGGCCGATGATCTGCGTGACGCCTCGCTGCACGCCGTTCTGAGCGATCGATTCGGGTTGCGCATTGCGGGCGGCCGGCGCACCGTGCGCGCGGTCGCCGCCGACCTCACCCTTGCGGGGCTACTCGGCGTGCACACTGGCGCACCGCTCTTGCTGCTCGAAGGGGTCACCGAGTCGGAGGATGGCCGCTTCATCGAGCACTTCGCCACCTGGCACCGCGGGGATTTGATCGCGTTCGACCTTGACGCCCGACGTGGCATGTCGTCGGATGGCGCGTCTGACGCCCGTCTCGCCGAGGCCCGCGCCCTGATTCAGCGTGCGGCAGAGGTGCTCGACGACCGCGTCTGAACGTAGTTGATGACGACCGCGATGGCCGTCAAGCCGATGATGAACGCCGCGATCCCGACGACGTGGGCGACCACCCCGACCACGCCGTTCGGGCCGAAGGGCTCCAAGAACGGGTACGGGTACCAGCCGTCAGCAGCGCCGCGCAGCATCGTGACCCCCACCCAGATCAGCGGGTACGAGACGGCGAGCCACATGGCCGACCAGGCGATGCGCGCGCGACCGGAGGCGAGCATCCAATCGACGGCGATGTAGATGGGAATCCAGACGTGTAGCGCCTCGTTCGGCCACCACGGCCCCACGTACCCGTCGGAGTTCGGCACGTCGCGCAACAGCAGGTTGTACACGACGCCCGTCACGATCGCGTACGAGAAGACGGATGCGCGGATCGCCGTATACAGGCGCGTGTCGCGCTCGCTCCTCAGCGCCATGACGCCGCCGACCGCGAGCACGACGATGTTGATCATCGCCGTCTGGATCGTGAAGAACGCGAAGTACTCGGTCGGCTCGAAGCGGCCGACCGACACCTGGTCGGTGATCTGCGTGATGAGGGCGGCGAGCACCGTCGCGCTCGCCAGCAGCGAGACGACGCCGGCGATGCGCCGCAGGGTGGTCACGGGGGCGGGGGATGCGGTGCGCCCCTCGGGCGCGGACGTCACTGTCACGACGCTGAGGCTAGCAAGCGCGGGCCGGGCGAACGGGGCGCGCTGTGCGCGTGCACAGAAATTCGCGCCGCCTAGGCTTCGATCATGGCGATGTTCGACGTGGCGGTGGTCTACTTGACCCGCACAGTCGACGTCGCCGGGCGACCGCAGCGGCAGGTGTTGCTCGGCCGCAAGCTAACCGGCTTGGGCGTCGGGCGGCTCGTCGGGCCGGGCGGCAAGCTCGAGCCCGGGGAGTCGCCTCGCGAGGCCGCCGTGCGCGAGGTGGCGGAAGAGATCGGTGTGGTCGTCGAACCCGACGCGCTGGTGCCGATCGGCGAGATCGCCTACCCCTTCGTCGATGAGCCGCGCTGGTCGCAGTTCTCGCACGCCTACCGCTGCGACACTTTCGCGGGCGAGCCGACCGCGAGCGACGAACTCGCACCCGAGTGGTTCGATCTCGACGCGATACCGCTGGAGCGCATGTGGGCCGACGCCGCACTCTGGCTGCCGCGGGCGCTCGCGGGGGAGTTCGTGCGGGCAACGCTCGCCTTCGGCGCGGGCGATCGGGTCGTCAGCGTGCAGTGGGGCGTGGCCGCGCGGAGCTGAACAGTCAGCGCGCATCCCGCTCTCAGTCAGCCGGTCTACGGTTTCCCCTCGTGACGCTTTCTGACAACATCCAGAACCAGACTGCTTTCGGCCCGCTCGTGCTCGGCGGCAACGTGTTCGGCTGGACGGCCGACCGCGACGCGAGCTTCGCCGTCCTCGACGCCTTCGTCGAGGCGGGCGGCACGGCCATCGACACCGCCGACGTCTACTCCGAGTGGGCAGACGGCCACAGCGGCGGCGAGTCAGAGACCGTGCTCGGCGAGTGGCTCGCCGCGCGCCCGGGCATGCGCTCGACGATCAGCATCGCGACGAAGGTGTCGATGAAGAGCGATCGCAAGGGTCTCGCGCCCGAGAACATCCGCGCTGCCCTCGACGAGTCTCTCGAGCGACTGCAGACCGACTACATCGACCTCTACTACGCGCACCGCGACGACGACGCGGTGCCGCAAGACGAGGTGGTGACGGCCTTTGCCGAGCTCGTGGCCGACGGTCGCGTGCGACAGCTCGGGGCCTCGAACTTCACGGGTGAGCGTCTGCGCAGCGCGGTCACGGTCGCGGCCGCCCACGGTGTGGTCGGCTTCACCGTCGCCCAGGACGGCTACAACCTCGTGCGCCGCGACTACGAAACGGCGCTCGCCCCCACGGTCGCCGACCTGGGAATCGTGCAGCTGCCCTACGGCGCCCTGCAGGGCGGCTTTTTGACCGGCAAGTATCGGGCCGGCGGCGACGCGGTCGACTCGCCGCGCGCCGGCAACGCGACGAAGCTGCTCGACGACGAGCGGGCGATGCGCGTTCTTGAGGCGCTCACCGGCGTCGCGGATGCGCGCGGAGCATCCATGACCGCCGTCGCACTCGCCTGGTTGCGCCAGCAGCCCACGGTCGGCGCCCCGATCGCGAGCGCCCGCTCGACCGAGCAGCTGGCCGCACTCGTTGAGTCGTTCGATCTTGTGCTCACCGACGAGGAACTCGCCGCGCTCGCCTGAATGCGGATTTCGCACCCTTCACGGCGCTTTTCCGTTGTGAGCCTTACCCAGGACTGTCGATCTCGATAGTCGAGGGATACGCAACAGTGGAAATCGGTCGATGCCTCTGCATAGAGTCGAACCCATGTCACCGACGACCCGCCGCGCCCACAGTCGCGCCGCGGTGGGCCTCACCGCACTTCTTGCGCCGCTCGCGTTCGCCGCGACACCCGCGCTTGCCCTGCCCGGCTCCGATGACTTCGGGGTCTACGCGAACCCGGGCGATACTCTCACCGTCGAGTTTCCCTTCCGCGCCGACGGCGAGGAGTACGAGTGGGTCGTGCCTGCCGGCGTCACGGAGGTCACGGTCGAATTGGCCGCCGGGTCGGGCGCCAGCTACGAGATTCCTCCGGCTCTGTCGCCGGGCGGTGCCGGCGGATGGCTCACGGCGACCGTGCCCGTCGACCCTGGTGCGGCGCTGTCGCTTCTGGTGGGCGCAGCGGGCACGTTTGGCAGCGGCGCCGTCATCGGAGGACCGACTTTTGCCACCGAAACGATGCGGGGCGGCGGGGCGTCGGTTCTCGCGTCGGCGTCCGATGTGCTCGCGGTCGCCGGTGGTGGCGGTGCCGGCAGCCGATGCATCGACACGGCAATTCTCGCCGTCTGTGGCCCGGGTGGCGCGGGCGGCTTCTCGCTCGCGGCGGAGGGCGCCGACGGGATGGACGGCACGAGCGTGCAGCCGGCGCCGGGCTACTCCTTCGTCGGGTTCGGCGCGACCGCGACAGCACCCGGCGCGAGTGCGGACACCATTTCGTTCGTTACGGGCGATCTCGAGCTCGAGGACGTTCAGGTCGTGAGCCTCGGCGTGCCGCCCGGTGTGAACCCCGCCCGCGTTGATGCGTCGATCATTCGGCCCGGACTCGGCGCGGTTCCCGGGCTGTCGACCCTGGGAGGCGGTGGATCGGGCTACTACGGCGGCGGGCACGGTGCCGAAGCCGCCGGCACGACCCGTGGCGAACCCGCCGACGTCGTCCAGGTCGTGCTTGCGAGTGGTGGTGGGGGCGGTGGCTCTGGCTACCTGGTCGACGGCGCCGAGGTCGTCGAGCTGCGCGACAACGTGGGCGATGGCTTCGCGTCTATCACCTACACGGTGCCCGAACCTGATGTCGTCGATGCGCCCGCGCCGGCGATCGCGCTCGGCGCGACGAGCGTGCAGGCCGGCGCCTCGCTCACCCTGACGGGCTCAGGCTTCGACCCCGAGCGCGACTACCCGGTGATCCTTAACTCTGACCCGGTGCTGCTCGGCACCGCCACCACCGACGTCAGGGGTGCGTTCAGCGCCACGCTGCTCGTGCCGACGACGGTGCCGCCCGGCGAGCACGTCATTACGGTGGGCGATGCGAGCATCCCGATCACCGTGACGGCGGCCGATGCGCCGCTCGTCGCAGACGGCACCGGTGACGTCACCGCGTTCGCGGCTGCTCCCGAGCTGCCGCCGACCGGCGCCGACCCGCTCGCCGCGAGCATCCTGGGCGCTCTTGCTGTTGCCCTGTTGGCGACGGGCGCCGCCGCGATCAGGGCGTCGCGTCAGTCCCTCCATCACCGTCAGCCGTCCCCAGCGCGTCAGCCTTTCCCAGCACGTCGAGCAGCCACGCGAGTTCGATAGCGCGCTGGTTCCAGGCCGAGTAGCGGCCCGACACGCCGCCGTGCCCGGCCTCCATCTCGCAGCGCAGAATCGCGTCGGCCCCGACCTCGCGCAGTCGCGCCACCCACTTCGCCGGCTCGACGTAGAGCACGCGCGTGTCGTTCAGGCTCGTCACCGCGAGGATGCGCGGGTAGCGCTGATCGGTCACGTTCTCGTACGGCGCGTAGCTCTTGATGTAGTGGTACGCCTCGGCGTCGTCGAGCGGGTTGCCCCACTCGTCCCACTCGATGACCGTGAGCGGCAGCGACGGGTCGAGGATGCTCGTCAGCGGATCAACGAACGGCACGTCGGCAAGGATGCCGGCGAACAACTCGGGCGCCATGTTCGCGACGGCGCCCATCAGCAGGCCGCCCGCGCTGCCGCCCTCGGCGACCATGCGGTCGGGGGCCGTGACGCCGGTGTCGACGAGGTGCTGTGCGGCCGCGATGAAGTCGGTGAAGGTGTTCTTCTTGTGGCCGAACTTGCCCTTCTCGTACCAGTCGCGCCCGAGCTCGCCGCCGCCGCGCACGTGGGCGATGGCGAACACGACGCCGCGGTCGAGCAGCGACAGACGCGGGATCGAGAAGCCCGGGTCCATGCTTGCCTCGTACGAGCCGTAGCCGTACAGCTCGAGCGGGCTGAGCTCGGGGGGGCTGGGCTCGGGGCGGGCATCGTCGGAGGGGGCGAGGCCGTCGAGCGCGGGCACGAGCCCGCGCTTCCAGACGAGCGAGATCGGCACCCGTGTGCCGTCGGCCGCCGTTGCCCAGTCGCGCTTCTCGGCGTAGTCGGCCGAGGCGTACCCGCCGAGCACCGGCTGCCGCTTCAGGATCGTGTAGAAGCCCGCCGCCACATCGTAGGAGGCGACGGTCGCGGGCTCGATGAAGCTCGTGTAGCCGATGCGCAGGGTCGGCTGCCGCCACTCGGGGTTGCCGCAGGCGCCGATCGACAACAGGCCCTCGCCGCGCGCGGCGGTCGGGGGTGTGAGCTGCTGCCAGCGCAGGCCGTCGAGGCCCTCGCCGCCGTCGAGGCGGGCGACCGCGGTCTTCGGCAGGCCGTCCTTCCGGTAGTCGAACACGAGGAACCGCGCGAACGCGTCGACGCCCTCGACGCGGCGCCCCGGCTCGTGCGCAATCACCGTGACGGGGTTGGCCTGCGGGTCATCCACCGGCACAGCGACGACGGTGAAGTCGGGGGCGTTCTTGTTGTGCGTGATGAGCCACCAGTCGCGTCCGCCGATCACCGCGTGGTCGGCGTCGTACTCGACGCCCTGCTCGCGCGGCCAGAGAAGTTGAAACTCGCCCGTCGGGTTGGAGGCGTCGAGCACGCGCGTCTCGCTCGTCACCGATGAGGATGCGCCGATGACGAGATACCGCCCGCTGCGGGTGCGCCCCGCCCCGACCCAGTACGAGTCGTCGGGCTCGTGAAACACCTGCACGTCGGTGGCCGGCTCCGTGCCGACCTCGTGCCGCCACACGGTGTCGGGGCGCCACGAATCGTCGACGGTCGAGTAGAAGACGTACCGGCCCGATGAGTCAAAGAACGCGCCAGACGACGTCTCACGAATTTCGTCGGCCAGCTGCTCGCCGGTCTCGAGGTTGCGGATGCGCAGCGTGTAGCGCTCGTCGCCCTCAGTGTCGACGCCGAACAGCAGGAGGCGCCCGTCGTCAGAAATGTCGAACGTGCCGAGCGAGAAGAAGTCGTGCCCCTCGGCCTCGACGTTCGCGTCGAGGATCACCTGCTCGCCCTCGCGCGGCTGCGCGGGGTCTTTCAGCGGCGCCGGCGGAGTCCACGCCACGGGGTCGGTCGGGTCGGCCGGGTCGATGGGCCGCGCGGCCACGCGGCACTGGATGCCGTACTGCTGCCCCTCGACGGTGCGCCCGTAGTACCACCAGTCGCCCTCGCGTACGGGGATCCCCATGTCGGTCTCCTGCGTGCGCGAACGAATCTCGGCCACGATCTGCTCCCGCAGCGGCCCCAGGTGCTCCATCCGCGCATCCGCGTACGCGTTCTCGGCGCGCAGGTGCGCGAGAACGTCCTCGGATGTCTTGTCGCGCATCCATTCGTAGTGGTCGGTGACGGTGTCGCCGTGGTGTGTTCGGGTGACGTGGATGCGCTTGGCTGCCGGTGGGGGAATGCTCACCCTCAAAGCGTAGGCTTTTCCCGCCATGGCAGACTCACCCCTCGCGTCGAACCCGTACGAGGTCCTCGGCGTCGCGCCGACTGCGAGCGATGACGAGCTGAAGAAGGCGTACCGCCGGCGGCTGCGCGAGGCGCACCCCGACACGGGCGGCTCGAGCGCCGAGTTCGACCGCGTGCAGCAGGCATGGCAGCGCATCGGAACGCCGTCGGCCCGCGCGGCCTACGACACCGGCAGCGACAGTGGCAGTGGGGGCGGCGCCGCGTGGGCGCACTCGGCCGGAGGCGGCGCGCGTTCTCGCGGCGACAGCCGTCCGAGTGCGACGAGCCATGGGCATCCGGGCGGATACTTTCGCGAGCGCTACCTCGACGTCATGCGCGAGTGGGTGGGGCGCGGCGTCGAGATTCCCGACCCGTACGACGCGCAGCTCGTGCGCAGCGCGCCGCGCGAGATTCGGCACCTCTTGGCCGCCGCCGTCGCCGAGGAGAAGACCGCGGGAGCCCTGTTCAGCCTCGGCATCGGCTTCACCCTCTGGCACGACGTGCTCGCGGGCTCAGGCCCGCTCGACAAGATCGACCACATCGTGCTCGGGCCGACCGGGCTCTGGGCGGTCCTGAGCGAAGACTGGGGTGCGCCGGTGAAGGTCAAGCGCGGCGAACTCATCGGCGAGGGCCTCGAGCCGGGGGAGCGGCCTCTGCACGACCTGTCGGTGCGGGCAAAGGTCATCGCCCGGGCGGCGAAGGTGCGTTTCTCGGCGCTTGTCGTCGTCGTTGACGACGAGCACGCGCCCGCGTCGCTCACCGAGCTGAAATCGATCCGCGGAGCGCAGGGGATGCTCGTCGAGCGTTCGCGCCTCGTCAACCTGATTCGCTCGGGGCTGCCCGGCGTCGGGGTGGGCGGCACCGACCTCTTCGAGGTGCGCACCCGCATTCAGCAGGCCGTCCGTTACGTGTACTGAGCCCGGGTGTCGCCCCCACTTTGCGGGGGTGGGGCGGGCGCCCCGACTGTGTCATGCTCTGCCCAGGCGATCACCCACCGCCAGCGATGCACCCGCATCGCTTTGATGTACCAACATGTGACGTACCCGCGTCTCGCTGGCGTGCCCGCGCCACGCCCGAACCCGACAGAACCCGATGGGAGCCTCCGTGCCCTCACTGTTTACCCGAAAGCACGAATCGATCCCGTCGCCGAGCTCGCCTCCTGCCGCCGACGCTGACATCGACCGTGACGGCACCGTCGTCGACGCGGTGACACCGAGCGTGTCAGGCGTAGCGTTGCGGCCGTTGCTCATCGACCAGGCGCCACCGGCGGGCGCGCGATTCGCCGGTGAGCCTGTTTTTCGCGTGGAGCATCCGTTGTGTGACCGCGATGGACGGCTTGAGTGGATTGTCGAGCGGCTCATCCTGTCGGGCTCGCCGTTCGCCGACACCGTTCATGTGCCGGCAAGCCTCGTGGGGGGAATGCCGGGGACGCGAACGCCGAAAACGGCGGGCGGCAGCAAGCGGATCACCTATGCAGCCTTTCGGGGCGTAATCGCTCGCATGCTGGCCGAATCGGCGGATGTCGAGGAGCGATGCCTTCCCGCTGAACTCGTCACCCAGGCCACGTTCGACTCGGCCCACACTCACGCGCGCGACAAGGTTGAGCGCGGGTGTGAGCTTCTTGCGACTCTGTTCCTCCACTACTGGAGGGGAGTCGCGTTTGCGTATCCCGACGCGTGGGCCGGTCAGCGCGAGCACGTGCTGTGGCTGCCCGCCGGGCTCGCCGCCTTCGCATCGCTCGGATCGATGGTGATTCGCGACCACATGGACGCCTACAACCTCCGTCAGCACTACTTCGACGAGACGCTCACGCGCATCGCGGCGCTGGTTCCCGTCACGCGCGAGGCGCTCGGTGACACGCCCCCGCACGCGATCACCGAGGTGCTGACCGCGCGCTTCCTGGCGGCACGCACGACCGTTGTCGCCGCGCGGGGTCGCACCGCGATACCCGGAACCATCGGCGGCATCGACTGGGGTTCGGGTTCCGCGCCGAGGTCGCCAGACGTCGACGGTTCCGGCCCCGGCGAGGGGTAGCGCACACAGCGTTCTGCCACCTGGCTGACAGCAACACGCGGGGTCACCTCCAGCCCACGCGCCGGTAACGCGCGCACCCTTTCGGGCATGGCATGGCTGACGAAGAAGCGGCCCGCACAGGGCCCTGCAGGCACCACGAGCGGCGACGACGCGTTCACGACCGATTGGTCAAGCGACGACCCGACCGGCGAAATCATGGTCGTGCACGAGCGCAGCGCCTCGGCATCGCCGCCGACCGCGCCCATTTCGGCGGGCCCCGTTCTTGATGGCGCCGTCAGCGCCACCGTCATCGAAAAGGTTGACGGTCTCATGCAGCAGGTGCAGTACGACCTCTCGATCGGTCACCACCTCGAAGCCGACCAGCTGCTACGGGAGCGCCTGAAGGCATCCCGCATCGAATTGACCGACGAGCAGATTGACGCCCTCGTCGAAGAACTCGCCCCCGTCGACTACGCGCGGCACGCGCGCGAGCGGCTCGAGGCGGAAGAAGCAGAGAAGGCGGCCGATGCCGTCGGAGAGGGGACGCGCTAATGGTGCTCGACCTATCGAACGAGGGGTTGCGCAGCGACCTGTACGCCAACCCCCACCGCGAGCGGGTGCTGGCCGTGTCGTCGCAAGACTCGCCCGTCATGAAGGGCTGGTCGGATGCTTCGGTGCGGCAGAAGGTCGCCGGCATCGTCGACCAGGTGCGCCTCGATCTCTCGCAGGGCCACCGCCACACGGCGGAAGAGCTGCTGCGCGAACGCTTCAAGGCCTCGAAGGTCGAGGTCGACGACGAGCGGGTGCTCGCGTTGGCCATGTCGCTGCGCGGCGTCGATCACGAGCTGACGCGCCGCGAAGAAGAGGCCCGCCGCGCTGCCGAAGAGGCAGGCGACGGGCCCGACGCGTAAGGCGCGTCTGATCGCGGCGGATGCGCGTGGTGCGTTTGCAGCGCGCGCTTTGCCTGTGCGTCTGTTGCGCCTGTGCGTCTGTTGCGCTTACTGCGCCTCGAACGCGAAGCCGGTGAGATCCCAGTAGCTGTAGATGATCCACGCCCCATCTGCGGCGCCCTCACTCGGGATGAGGACGGCCGTGTTGGCGGTGGTCGTCTCGCCGTCGCCGATGATGCCAACGTCGAATAGCGACGGTGCCGGGTCGACAACGTTCACGTCGAACTGCGACGAGAACCGGTCGGCGCTCGGCTGAAAACCAGCCTCAATGGCGTACCACGGGTCGAGTTCGCCGCCGCTGATGTTCGTGATGCTCAGCGTGAGCACGCCGTACTGGTAGCCGGCGGGAGGGGCCTCGTTCGAGTCGCTCGCGGCGGCGACCGCCGCGGAGCCGTCAAGTTCGACCGCCGACAGGGCCACCTCCCACAGGCCTTCGCCGCCGTCGGTGATGACCACGGTCTCGCCGATCGCCAGCGGTTCAGCCAGTGAGCCGGGGCCGGAGGTGGGGAGGGAGATGACGTCTTCCACGCTTCCCGGGCCGAGGTCGTCGCCCCCCGCGTCGCCGTCTCCGTCGCCGAAGATCGGATCGTCGGACTCGATCGTGGCGGGCGGGAAGCCGCTCGGCGGGAACGGCGTGCTCGAGTTGAGCACGGCCAGGAACCCCACCGTGTAGAGCGCGACGAAGATGCCCGACAGCAGCAGCGCGACGGCGTTGACGATGACGGCAGACAGTGGCAGCCCCTTGCCGCTCAGGTACTTGCGCAGCGCCACGATGCCGAGAATCAGGCCGACGATCGCCATGACCAGCGAGATGACGTTGACGAACGGAATCCAAAAACCCAGCAGGGCGAGAATGCCGACGATCAGGGCGGCGATCGCGAGACCGCGCCCGGGTGCAGGTGCCGATGCGGTGGCCGTGCCGGGTGGGACGTAGGCCGCGTACGGGTTCGGTGCGGCCGGTGCCGGCTCGCCGGCGGGGAAGTCGGGCGTCGAGCCCGCGGCCGGAGGTGCCGGCGGGGTGACGTCACCGGGCGGTGCGGGCGGCACGGCGGGTGCGGAGCCCTCCGGTGCTGCAGGCGGTGCCGGAGGAGCAGGCGTGGCGGGCGGAGCCGGCGGCGCGGGCGGTGTCGCTGCGGGCTCGGGCGGCACCGGGGGAGCGGGCGGCGTCGGCGGGTCAGTGGGGGTGTCGTCGCCGGGGGTGTTCGGGGGCTGCTGATCGGTCATGGGCTGAACGATATTGCATTCCTCAGTTTTCGCCGATCCCCCGATCGGGGTGGCGGACTGCTGGCGCGTCGCCGCGGAATTGGGCGCCTCGATAGGGCGCGACGATGGCGGCGACGCGACCGCGGGCATCCACGTCGATGGTGGCGGGGTCACGGGTGCCGAGCGACTGCGTGCGGGCGCTGCCATGGCGGTGCCAGAGGGCCGCCGTCCAGGCGCAGAGGGCGGCGTCGAGCAGGTCTTCGCGGTGCTTGCGGGCCGCCTCGCCACGCACGGGCGTCGGCGTGGTGGCGAGCTCGGCGGTGGCTGGGTGGCTCGCGAGATCGAGGGGTGGATCGGCGGCGCGCAGGTGCAGGGTGCGGTGGATGAGGTCGTCGGTGGCGGCGGCGCGGCGTTCGCGGGCCTCGGCGCCGGGAATCGTCGTGTTGAGGCGCTTGTACCGGGGGCGTTCGACGTCATAGCCGAACTCGGGGCAGCCGACGAGGGTCGTGTACGGGTAGCACTCGAAGGCGACCGCGCCGCCCGGTGCGACGGGCGCTGTGCCGTCGGTGTACGCGACCCCGCGCCGCTCGAGGAGCTCGAGCAGCACCTCGCCTGCCTTGCTGGCGAGCGCCTGGTTGCTGGCGTTCGCGCCGACCTTCCAGCGTCCGTACCCGCGCGCGACCTCGCGTTCGCACTCGCGCATGCCGCTCGCGTTCGGCACGATGAGGGGCGCGTCGATCGCGATGACGACGGTGCTGTTGGTTTCGCCCGTGCTCGGCCGGTACTCGGCGAGCACCGCCCCGACCCATTCGTCGACCGCTGCCGGCCCGCGCGCCCAGCCGGCGTCGAGGATGCGCCCGCTCGCGTCGAGCGCACACAGCCCGGTTTCGTTGGGCGGCTTCGTCGCGCCGAGACCCCACGCGAGGTCGATGCCGAGGGAAAGCGCCACGTTCAGAGCCTAGGCGCGTCTGCTGGGCACTCTGGCCCTCAGCACGCCGGGTGAGTGTTTTGCGCGGTCCGCCAACGCGCGGGCGTGGCGTAGCCTAGAAAGTCGGGCCACAAGCCCGGCGACGATGAGGGAGTAACGCGTATGGACGAGTGCATTCACGGCTTCGAACCGGGGATGTGCGCCAGCTGCTTCCCCGCGCCGGAGCCCGAGAAGAAGGCCGCCGCTCCGCGTCGCATGTCGAAGCCGGCGTCGCTGCGCTCGCCGCAACCCGACGCACAGGGGCGCACGCCCGCCGCGCGTTCGCTGAACCTGCCGCAGCGCATCTTCCACGTGACGCACGTCGACAACCTGGCGGGCATCCTGGGCGACGGCGCGATTAAGCCGTCGTCGGCCGCCGAGCCCGCGGTGAAGCTGGGTAGCGACATCACCGACGAACTGCGCAGCACCGCCCAGGCGACGGGCGACGCGGCCGTCGCCGACTGCGTCGCCTTCTCGCTCACCCCGCAGGCCACCTGGTGGGCCGAGGTGCAGTCGGGTGCGCTTGGCCCGACCTGGAGCGACCGCGCGCGCGAGGTGACCGTGACCGACTTCGTCGTGTTGGGCATCCCGGTTGCCTCGGTGATGGACCGCCTCGTCGTCACCGACGGTGACGCGGCGGCGATGGTCACGACCCTGTCGACTCCCGACACGGTGCGACGGATGCTCGCGCGCGCCGCAGGGGATCCGGCCGTACTCGAGGTGGCCGAGGCCCTTGTGCCCGGCGAGGTCGAGCTGGACACGGTCGCGCTTGTCGCCGTCGCGAACGAGAAGCGCCGCGCCGAGGTGCGCGCGCTGCTCGCAGAGGCGGGCGTCGGGGCGAAGGTGGTCGTCTACCCGCCGTGGTTCGTGCCCGCTGAACTGACCTAGGCGACGCGGGGAGCGCCCTCACGTTGCTCGAGCAGTTCGAGCGAGGTGGGCGGCTCGGCTCCGACGCGGCCGATCGTGAGTTCTGCGGTGCGCTGTGCCCAGCAGCCGATGCGGCGCAGGCTCGAGACGTCGAGCGCGGCGAGGTCATCGCGGTGCGCTTGGCGGCGCAGCCCGAGCACGTCGATGCCGCTGATCAGGCCGGCCATGTAGGCGTCTCCGGCACCGACCGTGTCGACGACGCTGACCGGGTTCGCCGGGATGTGCACGCGGTGATGCTCGGTCGCGAGGGTGACGCCGTTCTCGCCGTCGGTGATGGCGACGAGGGCGCTGCCTGACGCGAGCCAGCAGTCGATGGCCGCATTGCGCATCCGATCGACGATGGCGTCGTCAGGGCGGGCGTCGGCGAGCCCGTGCGTGGGGTGCAGGTACAGCAGGTCGTCGATGCTGGCCTTGACGATGTCTGCGAGGGCGGCGTGCCGGTCGACCCGTTCGCGAGCGTCGTCACGGTCGAGGTCGAGCCGTGGCCGGATGTTGGGGTCGTAGCTGACGAGCGCATTGGGCCGGAATTTGTCGATGAGGGCGTCGACGTGATCGGCTCCGGGCTGGATGCGCGTGGCGAGAGACCCGAAGTGCAGGAAGTCGGCGAGGCCGTTCTCTGGCATGTCGGAGTGCTCGAGGTTCCAGGTGATGTCGAATTGGTAGCTGGCGTCGCCGTGGGCGTTGAGGGTGGCGATGGCGACGCTCGTGCGCCCGGAGCGCAGCGGCGAGTAGACGTCGATGCCCTCCTTCACGAGGCGCAGCTCGATCTGGTCGGCGAGGTGGTCGCGGGCGAGGTCGGTGACGAAGGCGACGTCGACGCCCTGCCGTGCGAGGCCGATGGCGACGTTCATGGGGCTGCCGCCCGGGCGCTCGTTCTTCTGCTCGCCGTCGATGATGACGTCGATCAGTGATTCGCCAATGACGAGTGCGCGCAGGGCGCGCGTGGCCGGCGTGCTCATATCACCCCCCAGGTGTCGATCAACCTCTTTCGCTCTCTCTTCGGAGCGTCCCTCACAAGTGGATCGTTGCTTCAGAGTACGAGGTGAAAACTTTTCGCGCCTCCCCGAGTTTGGGGGGTGTGGTGCGTGGCGGGCCGGGTCGCGGCGCGAAACTTTTCTTGTTGCAGCATCAGGCGTCTTGGCGGTGCGAGGTACCTGACCTTCGGGAGTTTCTCCGGCGAGCGAGTGGCAATGGCTCGGGCGGAGACGGCCGTGAGTAACCGCGTCGGTGCTCGCCGATAGCGTGAGCGCATGTACCTGATCGATCGTGCCGACGGCTCGCGACTGCTCGTCACCTCCGCCAGCGACCTCAATGCCGCCGCCGAGTGCGAGTTCGGCTTCGGGCGCCGCGTCGACGCGCTGCTCGGTCGCATTGAGGCACTCGACGAAGAGCTGGATCTCATGAACCAGCGAACGATCGAGATGGGGCACGCGCACGAGGCGCGACTCATCGACGCCTTCCGTGCCGAGGGGTCACTCGTCGAAATCGACCGGCCCGCGCGCGGCATCGACGGGCTGCTCACCGCGCAGGGTGCGACGATCGACGCGCTGCATTCCCGCACCGACATGGTCGTGCAGGCCACCTTCTTCGACCCCACTCACGGGCCCGACGTCGCCCCCGGAATCGGCCTCGGCTTCGTCGGCTACGCCGACTTCCTGCAGCACCGCGGCGACGGCGTCTACCGCGTGCTCGACTCAAAGCTGGCGCGTCGCGCCAAAGTCACCGCCCTCATGCAGCTCGCGGCATACGCCGAACAGCTCGCGCGGCTGGGCATAGCCGTTGACGACGAAACCGCGCTGATCCTCGGAGACGGGCGGTACAGCATCCACCGCCTCGCCGACATTGCGCCGGTTCACCGCCGCCAACGCGAACGGATGCACGCCCTCCTGCGCGACCGCGCATCCGCCGGCAACGTGGTCGCCTGGCGCGCCCCCAGCCTCGCACACTGCGGAAAATGCGTGTGGTGCGCCGACGCCATCGCCGAGCACGACGACGTGTGGCGGACCTACGGGCTGCGGGGCGGGCAGTGGCAGAAACTCGCCGAAGCGGGCATCACGACCATGACCGACCTGGCGACACACGCCGGGGCGGTTGCCGGTATCCCGCAGCGCACGGTCGACGGGTTGCGGGCGCAGGCGGCCCTGCAGCTGCGGGCGGCAGCGGGCGACCCCGTGCCGCCCGTTGAACTCATCGACGCGAGGGCGCTCGACGCCCTGCCCGCGCCGAGCCCCGGAGACCTGTACTTCGACTTCGAGGGCGACCCGCTCTACACCGAAGACGGCACCGGCTGGTGGGGCATCGACTACCTCTTCGGCGTGACCGACCGCGACGACACCTTCACCCCGTACTGGGCGCACACCTTCGCCGACGAGCGGGCCGCCCTCATCGCATTCCTCGACGAGATCGAACGGCGCCTCGCCGCCCACCCCGAGCTGCACATCTACCACTACGCGCCCTACGAGCGCACCCACCTGCGCAGCCTCGCCGCCCGACACGGCGTCGGCGAAGTCGTCGTCGACCGGTTGCTGCGCGACGGCGTGCTCGTCGACCTCTACGCCGTCGTCAAGCGCGCCCTGCGGGTCGGCAGCACCAGCTACTCGATCAAGAAACTTGAACCGCTGTACTGGCCCGAATCGCGCCTCGGCGCCGCCGTGAGCGCGGGCGACGACTCCGTCGCCGAATACGTTCGGGCCCGCGAACTCCGCCTCGCGGGCGAGCACGCCGAGGCGCAGCAGATCCTTGATGCAATCGGCAAGTACAACGAGGTCGACTGCGTCAGCACGCGCAAGCTCGAAGAATGGTTGCGCGCGTACCCGCGCGGCGGGGGAGAGCGACCCCAGCGACCCGACGGCAGCGTCGATCAAGGGGGAGACGTCGACGCTGACCCTGACGCGGGGGCTGATCCCCAGCTCGACATCGACGGCGATGGAAACGACCGCGTCGTCGAGACATCGCCGCTGCACGACGAGCTCACCCGCCTCGCCGCGAACCCCGACGGCAGCGTCGCTCTCGAGCCCGACCGCACCGCCGAGCAGCGGCTCTACGCCTACGCGGCTGCCGCCATCGACTACCACCGCCGCGAACGCAAGACCTTCTGGTGGGCGCACTTCGATCGGCTCGCGAGCCCGCTGGATGAGTGGGCCGACACCCGCGACGTCTTCCTCGTCGACCCCGACCGCGGCGTGCAGCTCACCGAGTGGGGCAAGGCCGGCCGTCAGCGCACCCTGCGCCGGCAGCTGCGGCTCGGCGGCGAATGGGCGCCCGGCAGCAGGCCCGCACCCGGCGGCCGTGCCGGGCCATACGCCGCATACGAGCACCCCAGCCCGCTACCGCTCAACCCGCGCGACCCGCTCACACGGCCCGCCCGCCAGATCACGCTCGAGGCCGTGGGCGACGACCACATCGTGGTCACCGAAACGCTCGCCACCGACCCCCACACCGGCGAGCCCATCACCGAATACGACGCCCTACCCATCGCGCTAACCCCCGCCCCACCGCCCGAGGCTGGCAAGCAGGTCGATGCCATCCACGAGTGGGGAGCCGCGCTCGTCGCCGCCCACCCCGAGCTCCCGCGCAACGCCGTCGTCGACCTGCTGTTGCGCCGCTCACCGCGCGTGCGTGACAGCGCTCCCGGCGATCCCGGGGTCGTCGTCGAGGGCGGGCTCGCGCCCGTCGTCGACATCGACGGCGAACCCGACCGCATCACCGCCGTCACCCAGAGCCTGCTCCACCTCGATCGCAGCTACCTCGCCGTGCAGGGCCCGCCCGGCACGGGCAAGACCTACCTCGGCTCGCGCGTCATCGCCCGCCTCGTCGCCGAGGACGGCTGGCGCGTCGGCGTCGTCGCCCAAGGCCACGCCACCGTCGAACACGTGCTCGACGCTGTCGTCTCGGCTGGGCTCGACGGCCGCCAGGTTGCCAAGGCCCCCAAGAACGGCGCCGACCCCGCCCACTACGCCGAAGCGCGCTGGACAGTTCTCGGCAAAGCCGACCAACTCGCCCCCTGGGCGGCCACGAAGACCGAAGGGTACGTCATCGGCGGCACCGCGTGGGACTTCGCCAACCCCGCCCGAGTCGAACGCGACAGCCTCGACCTGCTCGTCGTCGACGAAGCCGGTCAATACTCCCTCGCAGCCACCATCGCCGCCAGCGTCAGCTCCCGAAACCTGCTGCTGCTCGGCGACCCGCAGCAGCTGCCCCAAGTCAGCCAGGGCACGCACCCCGAACCCATTGACGGCTCCGCGCTCGGCTACCTCACCGCCGGGCACGACGTGCTGCCCGCCGAATACGGCTACTTCCTCGCCGAAACGCGCCGCGTGCATCCCGCCCTCGCACGCCACGTCAGCGCGCTCTCATACGAGGGGCAACTGCACGCCCACCCGAGCGCCGCCACGCGCCACCTCGACGGTCTCGCCCCCGGCATCCACGCCCACGCCGTCGAACACCACGGAAACGCCACCGACTCGACCGAAGAGGCGGCGGCCGTCGTCGCACTCGTCGACGCAGTGGTCGGGCTCGGGTGGACCGACCCGACTGATCGTCGGGTCGCGCGGGGCGACGCCCCGCGCCCGCGCCCGCTCACCGCCGCCGACGTCATTGTCGTCACCCCCTATAACGGGCACGTGCAGACCGTGCGCGACGCCCTCGACGCTGCCGGCTACACCGCGACGCGCGTCGGAACCGTCGACAAGTTCCAGGGCCAAGAAGCCGTCATCGCGATCGTCAGCCTCGCCGCGTCCAGCGCCGTTGATGCGCCCCGCGGTCTCGACTTCCTGCTCAACCGCAACCGGCTCAACGTCGCCATCTCGCGCGCGCAGTGGGCCGCGCACATCGTGCACTCGCCCGCCATCGCCGACCACCTGCCGCACACCGCCGACGGGCTCGCCGAACTCAGCGCGTTCCTCCGACTCATCGACTGAGAGCGATCACCCGAACGCGCTCAGCCGACCGCGCTAGCGTGGACGGATGCCCGCCCGCAGCGACCGACCCTGCCGCCCGGGGCTGCCACGCGTCGTCGCGGGCATCGCCGCCGACTACGCCTACGTGCTTGGCCGCCGCCTCACCGCCACCGTGCACCGCCGCGCGCCGCTCCCCGGCGAAGGAACCCCGCCCGGCAGCCGCGGCCGCCCCGTCGTCATCCTCCCCGGCATCTTCGAAAGCTGGCACTACCTCGAACGCATCATCCGGGCGCTGGCCGCCGCCGGGCATCCTGTGCACGTCATCGGCGACATCGGCCTCAACGGCCGCCCCATCCCCGCCACCGCGAAGCTCGTCTACCAGTACCTCGTCGCGCACGGACTCACCGACGCGATCCTCGTCGCCCATTCAAAGGGCGGGCTTGTCGGCAAGCACGTCATGCTGCACGACGCGCGCATGACCCCCGACGCCGACCTCCCCGGCCGCCGCCGCGTCGGCCACCTCATCGCCGTCAACACCCCGTGGCGCGGCAGCGAACTCGCCCGCTACGGCCTCGGCGCGTGGCGCGAATTCGAACCCCGCCGCCCCGTCATCGGCCTGCTCGCCGCCGAAAACGCGGTGGATGCGCGCATCACCGCCATCGACAGCGCCATCGATCAGTACGTGCCCCGCGATTCTGCGCCCGCCGCAGCCACGCGCATCCCGCTGCCCCTCGTTGGGCACTTTCGGGTGCTCGCCCACCCGCAGGTCGTCGAGCTCATCGTCGCCCGCGTGCGCGAACTGGGCCGCACCGGCGGGGGAGTGCCGCGCCGCACCGCCGTCAGCTACCCGGGTGTAGGGATTCCTACAGCAGAGTAGGCAGCCCGAGCCGCGATCGCCGCCACCGGCGGAAACCACTCACGCCCCTGCGCGTTGGCCGCAGGCCCGCAGCCCGCACTCACTCGCTTGCGCCGCGCTCCTCAGGCTCCGAGCGCTCCTCGGTCTCGTGGTTCTCCCACTGCCCCTCGGCCAGGTACGCGAGCCGGCGCAGTGCCTCACGGTTGCGAAAGTGCACGGGTGGGTCGAACAGCGCCTTCGGCACGAACTGAAACGGACCCTTCACGGGCCACTCGTGAATCCTCACCACGCAGCCCTCAGCGTGCGGGCGCACCTCCAGCAGTACCCGCGCCTCGCCGATCGGCCAGCCCTTCGCGTGCAGCAGCGCCCGCCGGGGGGCGTCCCATTCAACGACCACCGTCTCGTCGTCGATGACCGCCGGCCAAATTCCGACCGAGTGCGCGATGCGCGAGCCCGGCTCCGGCCACTCCTCGTCGACGTGGCGCATGCGGGAGGCCCCCACTACCCAGACGGGGTAGGTCCAGCCGTCGGCGAGCACCCCGAAGACGGCCTCGGGCGGGCAGCGAAACAGTCGCGTCGTGGTCGCCATCAGGTGGTGCTCCCCTCGGTCAGTCCGAGGTGCGGCAGCGCCGACATCCCGAAGACGGTCTTCAGTGCGCTGCGGGCCGCGTACGCTCCGGCGAGCCCGTGCACGCCCGGCCCTGGCGGCGTCGCCGACGAGCACAAATACACCCCGGGAAGCGGCGTGCGCCACGGGTCAATCGACAGCGTCGGCCGCGCCGCCAACTGCCACAGCGTCGCCGCACCCATCGCGATGTCGCCGCCGACGTAGTTCGGGTTCTGCCCCTCCATCTCGGCGGCCGTTCGCGAGGCGGATGCGCGAATCACGTCGCGGAATCCCGGCGCGAACCGCTCGACCTGCCTCGTGATCGCCTCGGTCTGATCGACCGTCGAACCGCGCGGCACGTGCGTGTAGGTCCAGAGCACGTGTTGACCGTCGGGGGCGCGCGAATCGTCAACGACCGACGGCTGCGAGACGAGCACATACGGGTTGTCCGAGTGCCGACCCGAGGCAATCTCCCGCTCGGTCGCCGCGATCTCGTCGCGCGTGCCCCCCAGGTGCAGGGTCGGGGCACCGCGCAGCTCGGGGTCGCGCCACGGCACCGGGCCCGAGAGCGCGAAATCGACCTTCGCGACGCCGTCGCCGTGACGGTAGTCGAGCATCCGAGACCGGAACCACGACGGAACCGAGTCACCCGCCATGTCGACGAACGCGCGCGGCACGACATCAAGCAAGACGATGTCGGCGGGCGGCAGCTGCGACAGCGAGCGCACCGGGTGCGAGGCGACCACCTCGCCGCCGTGGGCGAGCAGGTCGGCGAGCAGAGCATCCACGATCGCCTGCGAACCGCCGCGCGGAATCGGCCAGCCGCCCGCATGCGCGGCCGTCGCCAACGCCAGCGCGGTGCCCGCCGTGGCGAGGCTCGGCATCGGGCGCACCGAGTGCGCCGCCACGCCCGCAAACAGGGCGGGGGCGACGGCGTCGCGCCAGCGCGCATCCCAGAGCGGGGTGCCCTGCTCAAGCGCGCGCACGCCGAACATCGCGGCGGTCAGCGGATGCGCCGGGATGCGCAGCAGTGGCGACCCCGTGAACTGCGCCACGCGCTGCGCCTGCTCGACGAGCGGCGCGAACAGGGCGTGCCACGCGTTGCCATCGCCGCGGGCAAAACCGCCGCCGGGCAGCGGGACGCCCGTCTCGTCGAGGCGGTCGGCCGTGTCGTCGAGGCTGCGGTACGCGATGCCCGCGGGTCGGTCATCGAGCGGATGCGCGTACGAAATCTCGGGCGTGATCAGCTCGATGCGCTTCGACAGCTCGAACTTGCGGAAGAAGCCGGAGGCGACGGCGAGGGGATGCACGGCGCTGCCCAGGTCGTGCCGAAAGCCCGGCAGCGTCAGCTCACCCGTGCGGGCGCCGCCGCCGATCGTGTCGGACTGCTCGTAGACCGTCACCCGCAGGCCGGCGCGCGCCAGCAACACGGCGCCGGCGAGGCCGTTCGGCCCCGAGCCGACGACGATCGCGGTGTGGCCATCGGTGCGCGCGCTCGACGGAGTCATGCCTCAACGCTAGTGAGGGGCGTCGTCCGCTCGCCAGGGTTGCGCACCGAACTCAGAGGCTTGGGGCAGGCGTCGACGAATGAGGTGCCGTTCCGCTTCGGTGAAAGTGAACGGCTCGTCTGCGCTCGCACCGTCGAGCCCGGCGCGACCGACAGCGATGAGCGCGCGGTCGAGCTCGGCGCGGCGCTCGCGGCGAGTGCGGGGCAAGAGGGCGTTCTTGGCGAGCCGCTGCAGTTCCGCGAGCTGATCGAGTTCAGACCGCGACGGCGGTGGGGATACTCGCGGCGTTCTCGTCGTATCGTCGAGAGCGGGGCTGGCAGGATCAGGCTCCGGGTCCCCGTAACTGCTGGTGTGTCCGATTATCCGGAGCAGGGCGGCCGCGGTTGGTGGGGTACACACCGCCAGTACGGTGCGCACAGTCCCCGAAGACTCCGGGTCGAGCCAGCGGTCGTATGCGGCCGCCGAGTCGATCGTCGCGATCCAATTTCCCGTGGCGAGGGCCGTGCGGGCCGACCGCGATCGCATCGGATTTCCGCGCCGCACGTCTTCGAGCGCGGCGCGAGCGAGAGCGCGCGCGAGCACCCGCTCGAGCACATCGGCTGCAAGCACGATCGTGACGTGGTCGGCGACGCGAGCGAGCTCGCGGCGCAGTCCATTCGGATCTGCTGACCACGCGCTCTGGGGCACGACGAAGACGAGTGTGTGAGTGCCGCGCTCGCGAGCGTCGTCAGCAACACGTCGCAGCCGGTCCCGCACGACCGGGCGAGACTGCGAAGGTCGCGGCCGCATGGCCGCCGGTGTGTCGCCCGCCTGCGCAACGTGCACGCGGGGAGTCGATTCTTCCCCCGGCTCAGTATGACCGTCGTCGGCGCGGACACCTCCCGACAACTCGACGAGTTCGGGATGCACCGTGATGGAGTCGGGAAACGCTCCAAACCAGCTCGCATCCGTGGGGAACTCCACACCACTCGGCAAGGCATCCCGGGCTGCCCGTAACGACATTTCCGCGGCCAGCGACGTCGCGCCGTTACCCGGGCAGGCGACGACGGCAACGACGGTGAGCGGGCCGGTCACTCGCCGGGGGAACCCGCGTCGAGGCTGTAGATCACGCTGCCGTCGATGCCCGACCATCGGGTGTCGATGAGGCCGACGATGTCCCCCGACTCATCGCTTGCCGTGCACACGAAGCGGGAACCGACGCGAGCATCGGCCGTGTCTGGGCAGATGACCGACAGCTCAAGTCCCTGAGCCGTGAGGTCGTTGGTGATCGTTGCTTCGACCGCGCGCATTTGTGCGACAGACGCCTCGCGGGGAAGAACGAAGGGCGCAACGGTCAGGCCTGTCGCGACGAGTGCACCAATGATGAGGTGCACAACGAGTGGAGCCTGCCCGCGGCCAGCCTCCCGGCGTGTTCGCACGGTTCGCGCAATCAAGTACGGCAGCGCACCCAACAGGATCCACCACCCGGAGGCGCGAGTGCGGTGACCCAGCGATTCCAGGCGCCTGCGGTCGGACACCACCGCCATGATGATGAGGAGCGCAAGGATCACACCGGTCCCACCGAAGACCATCGCGGAGGTGAATGGATCGGCCCACACTGATGCAAGCGACCCCGTTCGCAGGCTCCACTCAACGGCGAAAACGAGTCCGACAATGGCCGCAGCGCTGAGAAGGGGGGTCAGTGCGACGAACCAGCCACCGATTGTTCCTGACCGCGTTGCGCGAAGAGTTGCGGTCGTTCCACCGCGCTGCATGGGCGCGTAATCTGCGCTGGCGAGTTCAGCCGCCGACGACGGCACCGCGAAGGAGCCGGGAGCATTCCAGCCGGGAGCGCCCGGCTGAGCGAAGTCGGACCCTGACTCGCTCGTCGAGCGGCTGAAGGGAGGCGCCAATCGTGGCCCGTCGGGAACGCTGACCGAGGCGGGGGTGGGCGCGAAGCGCGACGTTGACCACATCTTCGGGTCGGGCGCGGCGTCAGCACCAGGCGTCGGCTCGGGCGGATCGTGGGGCGCGTCAGCATCAGCGCCCACGCGGTACGGCGCGAAGATGGGTGGAGCGAATGGCGTCGGGTCGCCCGCGCCCGGCGCCGGATCCCGAGGAATAAACGTCGTGGGCTCCTCCGTCGCGGTGACCGGGATTGCGGGCGCAGCTGGCGTTGTCGCTGTCGGCGCTGAGGTTGCGGGTCGGAATGACTCTGCCGATGGCACGGAATGCACCGATTCGGCTGACGCCGGAGACGCCGCCGACGTTGCAGACTCTGCTGACGTCGCGGACTCGGCCGACGTTGCAGACTCGGCCGACTCTCGCATCCTCTTCTCGCGGCGTGTCAGCGGCGCGTCCGACGCCGTAGACGCGGCCGCAAAGGGATTGGTAAACGGGGCACCCGGGGTGGGTGCGAAGGTGGTCGCTTCGGTGGGCGCTACGGTCGCGACGAGGGATGGTGCCACCGCGCTCGACGGGCTCGAGGCAGAAACGTGCATGACGGCGTCGGATGCACGGCGTGACGGGGTATCGGAACCGCCGTCGGCCACGTACCAGCCCGGCGCAGCGTCGGGTTCGCGACCCCGAGTGGCGTCGAGTATGTCGGCAGCCGCCTCGCCGGAGGGAGGTGTGGGGTGCGGTTGGACATGGTCGGACCACGACGTGCCGTCCCACCAGCGCGCCATCCGCGGGTCGGTGGGGTCGTCGTACCACCCCGCTGTCGGTGTCGCCTCTGTCATGGCCAGCCCCCTGAGCAATGTTGGCTCAGTCTAAAGTCGGGCCTCGCCCGCGTGAATCCCCCGGATGGGGGACGAGGTCGAGCAACGCTCGATCCCGTGAATACGTTCGCGGAGGACGACGTGCGAGCGGCGGGGTGGGACGATGGGTGCCATGCCCGCCGCCGCCCCGATCGCCCCGACGGGCTCGCTTCCCGCCCTCAGCATGAAACTGTTGCCCGCCGCCATTGTCGCGACGAGCGCGATACCGCTCTTTGGCTTCGAGAATCGCCTCATCGGTTACCCGTGGCTCGTCATCGGGCTCATCGTCGCCTTCGTCGTCGACCGCGAGCTGATGCGCGACCTCGGCATCATCGCTGCGGGCCTCATCGTTGTCAGCACGGTGAGCGTGAAGGCCGACATCTCGTGGCCAAACTTCTTCCTGCTCGGCTTCGTCTTGAGCCTCGCGGTGGCCGTGCCCTTCGTGCTCGATCGCGTCGTGCTGAAGCGGCGCGTCATTCGATTCCCGTGGCGCAGCGGCCAGAAGTGGCAGCCGTGGGAGAAGTCGTACCTGTTCGCCGTGCCGTTTCTCGGCTGGCTGATCCTGCCGTTTTACTTCATCAGCTCGGGCGCGTACCTGAACTGGCCGAAGGTCGACGAGGCGAGCGAGGTTGCGCGCCTGTTCGTGGGCGTGAATGCGGTCGGCATCTGGGACGAGCTGTTCTTTATCTGCACCTGTTACGTGCTCTTGCTGCGCCACTTCCCGGTACTCGTGGCGAACATCCTGCAGTCGATCATCTTCGTGAGCTTCCTGTGGGAGCTGGGCTACCAGGCCTGGGGCCCGCTCATGACGATCCCGTTCGCGATGCTGCAGGGCTGGATCTTCCACCGCACGAAGTCGCTGACGTACGTCATCATCGTGCACCTGCTGTTCGACCTCGTCGTCTTCCTCGCGATCGTGCACGCGCACAACCCGGGCGCCCTGCCGATCTTCCTGATCGACGCGCCCGGGTCGTAAGGGACACTCGCGGGCAGGTTCCGCGAGTCACCGGAGACGCGGCTGGCACGCCTTACGCGTGCTCAGTCGTGCTGCTGGCCGTCGCCCGACGTATCCGCGTCGTCGTCGACCTCGTCCGTCGTCTGAGCATCGCGGTACTCCGTCTCCTCGCGAATCGCCTCGTCCTCCTCGCGGGTGGGGATCCCCGTGGCCGCGTCCTGTGCCGCCGCACCGATGGCGCCGCCGATCGAGCCGCCGCCCAAGACTCCGTCGCGGTAGTCGCCGCCCGTGTTCTGCTCGCCCTCGTCGACGTGCCGCTCACTCATGGCCGCCACCCAAGCGGTCGGACGTGCGCTTCGTCTCGTCGTCGCCACGGTGCGGATGCTCGTCACCGTCAGGCGCAGACGGCGCGCCAAGCGGTTGCGTGCGGTCGTCGTTGTTGCGCGGAGCGTTCGGCTCGTCCAGCGTCTCGCGGCCCGCGGTCGGAACGGCCTCGAGGTCGGTCGCGTCGCCGTCCGCGTCCGCCGAGCCGGTGTCACCGGCCGCGGTATTTGTCGCGGCAATCTTCTCGGCATGCGTGCGCTCAGCCTCCTGCTGCTGTCGCGCCGCCAGCTCTGATGCGTCGTGAATGTCGGTGGGCTCCTCGCCCGCCGCGGTCTGGTTGCTTCGGTAGTCGCTCATGGCCTCTACACAACGCGCTTCGCGCGGCTCCCGCCAAGGGGTTGACAGGAGACGAGCCGCGCGCGTCGAAGGATCATCGACCGCGGGCGACCGCTTAGCCCTCGATGAGCGCCGTGCAGTCGATCGTGCTGTCGTCGTCCACGATCGTGATGTCAACCCCGGATGCGTCGAGCACGCCGTACGCGATCTGACAGTTGCCGATTTCGGCGGCCTCGTCGAGCGTCGTGGCGAGCACGAAGTCGTCGGTGACGAGCTCGGCCCCCTCGATCACGGCCTCGCCCTCCTCGGTTTCCGGCTCCTCGGCGGGGGTGTCCTCGCCCGCGCCGGCGCCCGTGCCGACGTCGGTCGAGGTGTCGGTGGCCGGGGCGTCGTCATCGGTATTCGACGTTGATTCGGGGGATGCGCATCCCGCGATCACGAGGAGCGCGGCGACGGGCAGAATGCCCGCGACGCCGATGCGACGGCGAACGGTGCGGGCAGTGGGGGCGGTGCGGGGGAAGAGAAGTGCTGTCATGCGCTCATCGTGCGCGGGGCGCCCCGCGCCCCGCCATGAGCAGGAACTACTCACCGGCCGCGCTGACAGACTGGGGGAGTGCCTGCCCTGATGTCGACCATGCCCACGCCCTACGAGGCCGGTGCCGCGTTCGACGCGATCGCGAACTGGGCGGCGTTGACCGGACGGCCGCTGTACCCGGCGCAGGAGGAGGCGATCTTCGAACTCGTCGCCGGCGCGCACGTCGTGCTCGCCACCCCGACCGGAAGCGGCAAGAGTCTCGTCGCGGTCGCCGCGCACGCCGTCGCCCTCGCGCAGGGCCGCCGCAGCTACTACACGGCACCCATCAAGGCGCTCGTGAGCGAGAAGTTCTTCCAACTCGTCGACATCTTTGGCGCCGAGAACGTGGGCATGGTGACGGGCGACAGCGCCGTCAACGGCGACGCCCCCATCATCTGCTGCACGGCCGAGATTCTCGCGAATCAGGCGCTGCGGCAGGGCACTGAGCTCGATGTCGGCCACGTTGTGATGGACGAGTTCCACTACTACGCCGACAGCGACCGCGGGTGGGCGTGGCAGGTGCCGCTGCTGGAACTCACCGAGACGCGGTTTTTGCTGATGAGCGCGACGCTCGGCGACGTGAGCGCGATCGCGAGCGACCTCGAGAAGCGCACCGGGCATCCGGTCAGCGAGGTGACCCACACCGATCGGCCGATCCCGCTGTCGTATGAGTACGTGCGCACCCCGGTGCACGAGACGGTCGAGACGCTGCTCGAAGAGCGCCGCGCGCCCGTCTACGTCGTGCACTTCAGTCAGGCCGCCGCCATGGAGCGTGCGCAGGCCCTGTCGAGCATCAAGGTCATCACTCGTGAGCAGCGTGAAGAGATCGCGCGCGAGCTCGGCGACTTCCGCTTCACCACCGGGTTCGGGCAGACCCTCAGTCGCCTGGTGCGCTCGGGAATCGGGGTGCACCACGCGGGCATGCTGCCGAAGTACCGCCGCCTCGTCGAGGTGCTCGCCCAGAAGGGCCTCTTGAAGGTCATCTGCGGCACCGACACGCTCGGGGTGGGCATCAACGTGCCGATTCGCACGGTGTTGCTTACCGCCCTGTCGAAGTTCGACGGCGAGAAGATGCGTCACCTGACCGCCCGTGAGTTTCACCAGATCGCGGGGCGCGCGGGCCGCGCCGGGTACGACGACGAGGGCTTCGTGGTTGTGCAGGCTCCCGAGCACGACGTCGAGAACGCCATCGCCGATGCGAAGGCGCAGAAGGCGGGGGCGAGCGGCAAGAAGGTCAAGAAGTCGCCGAAGAAGTCGCCGGCCGCCGGCAGCGTCGTCTGGACGGAAAAGACGTTCGAGCGCCTCGTTTCCGCCGAGCCCGAGCCGCTCGAGAGCCGCATGCAGGTGTCGGCCGCGATGCTCATCAACTTGATCGCCCGCGGCGGCGACGTGGTCGGCCGCACCCGCGCTCTGCTCACCGAGAATCACGAGCCGCCGCACCGCCAGCGCGAGCTGGTGCTCCGCGCCCTCGGCATAGCGAAGACGCTCGTGCGCTCGGGCGTCGTCGAGATCGTGCGTGTCGGTGATGCCTCACCCGAGGTGCGGCTGACGGTCGACCTGCAGCCGAACTTCGCGCTGAATCAGCCGCTCAGCCCCTTCGCGCTGTCGGTGATTGGGATGCTCGACCCGGCAGACACGGTCGGCTTCCGTCGCGACGACACCGGCTCCGCCAACGGCCTGCTCGGCACCGGCCACTACGCGCTCGACGTGGTGAGCGTCATCGAGGCGACGCTCGACGACCCGCGGGCCGTGCTGTCGCAGCAGCAGTTCCGTGCGCGCGGCGAGGCCGTGGCGCAGATGAAGGCCGACGGTATCGAGTACGACGAGCGCATGGAGCGCCTCGAGGAGGTCACGCACCCGAAGCCGCTCGACGAGCTGCTCACCGAAGCCTTCGAGGGCTACGCCGCCGTGCAGCCCTGGATACGCGACGTCGAGCTGCGCCCCAAGTCGGTCGTGCGCGACATGTACGAGCGGGCCCTCACCTTCGCCGAATACGTGAGCCAGTACCAGCTCGCCCGCAGCGAGGGACTGCTGCTGCGCTACCTGAGCGACGCCGACCGGGCGCTGCGGCAAACGGTGCCGCCCGAGGCGATCACCGACGAGCTCGGCGACCTCATCGAGTGGCTGCGCGAACTTGTGCGCCAGGTCGACTCGAGCCTGCAAGACGAATGGGAGGCGATGACCGCGGCCGCGAGCGGCCTCGACAGCGCGCCCCGCGCATCCGAACCGGTCACGCCGCCGCCCCCGCCGGACGTCACGACAAACCGCCGCGCCTTCACGGTGCTCGTGCGCAACGAACTCTTCCGCCGCGTGCAGCTGGCGGCGCGCGAGGCCGACGACGAACTCGTCGCCCTCGACCCCGACGCCGGCTGGCCCGAGGCGCTCGACGCGTACTACGCCGAGCACGACGCGATCGGCATTGACGGGGCGGCCCGGTCGGTGTCGCTCGTCACGATCGACGAGCATCCGGTTACCGACGACGGCGAGGATGCGCGGGGCCGCTGGCGCGTTCGGCAGGTCATCGACGACCCGGCCGGTCACCACGACTGGGGCATTGACGCGACGGTCGACCTGATGGCGAGCGCCGAGGAGGGCGTCGCCGTGCTGACGGTGACAGGCCTGACCCGGCTCTAGGCCCGAGGTCGAGCCCGTGCCGAGCCGCTAGCTGGCGCGGCGCTCGATGCGGCCGATCATGCTCCACACGGTGGTCGTGAGCGGCGGGTAGCGCAGCGCGATCTGGCGCAGCATCCGGTAGTCGGTTTCGGGGGAGGGGCGGCGGCCACCGTCAGCCTCGATGCGTTCGGCACGCAGCATCCAGACGACGAGCTCGTCGACGGTCGGCAGCTCGCTCATGAAGTCCCACGGGTCTTCGCCATCGCGGGCCCTGGCGTGCACGACGGTGCTCAGCTCGTCGGCAGCTTCGGCGCGCAGCACCTCCAGGCTTGCGCCGCGGGGGTGATCGTCAGAAGTCACCCCACGAGGGTACGCGGCGAGAATGGACCGCCGGTGGAACGCGGGCCCGCTTCCCACCGGCGGTCCGCGGAAGCGCGGCTAAAGGGGGGACAGCCGCGTCGCCGGTCTAGAGGCCGATGAGGGCGAGGACTCCCTGAACCCACAAGGGGTCGATCACGGCGGCGACGGTCAACACAATGCCCTGCAGCAGACCCCACACGAGCAGCGCCGGCCACGGGTTCGCACCCACGGTGCGCTGAAGGTGAAGACCGCGGGCTCCGAGGTACACCGCAGGCATGATGACGGCGACAATCCAGGGTGGGGTCGTGAGGTGACCGGCCGCCGACAGCTGGCGGGCGTCCTGACTGGCGAGCGCCCCGTAAAGCACAAACGGGAGGACGAGAGCGAGCAGGATCGAGTACTGCGGGGTTGCTGTGGTCGCGGCGAGGTCGCGGACCCAGTGCAACAGCAGGAGCTGGGTGATCGGCATCGTCGCGATCAGCCACAGCGAGGCGGTGTGAATGGTCGGGCGCTCCGCGCGGTGCTGGCCGTGCTGGCGGCTTGGCGTCTCGTTCCACAGGGCTTCGAGATCGGCGACGACGCCGATCTCATGAGCCCGCTCGGCTGACGCTGCCTGCGCGACGGTGCGAGCCGGCGCAACGGCGCCGACGGTGCCGGTGACCGGGCTGCCCACGTGCAGAGGCATCTGTTCGGCGACCTTCGCCGCCTCCTGGCGGGCGATAGCCGTGTAGCTCGCGCTGAGGCGCAGGGCCTCGACGCTCGCGGGCGATACGTCGGGGCTCTCCGGAGCGCTGGCGCTCCAGGCCGATCGCAGCTCGGCGGGCGTCTCGCTCATCAGCGCCGTGTGGTGAGACCAGCCCTGGCCGTCCCACCAGCGACGGTGCGTCGGCTGGCCGGTCGCGTCCGCACTGAGCGGATCGGCGTACCAGCCGGCCGGCACCCGAACTGCCGTCGTTGTCATTTCTTCCCCCGTGACCCCGGTCCCCCGACCGGGTTCTGTGTTCCGTCAGCCCCCCGGCTGCCGGTGTACCGCCAGCCCCCCGGCTGTCGGTTGTGGTCACACGTGTTCGGGTTTGTGTGACCGAAAACCGTGTGTCACCGAGCTATTCGGTGTCGATGACGACGCGGTTTCCTTCGATATTCAGTTGCTCGTTGGTGATGCCTTAAGTGTGCGACCGGGTGGGGATTTCGGCCACTTTCCGCGGTTTTCGGTTGTCGGTTTGCGAACGTGCGGGCACACGCGTGCGGTCGGTCGTTAGCGGCTGAAGCCGAAGACGCCCCAGTCGTCGACCTGCCAGGTGATCCAGCCGTTGGCGCGCTGGAGGCTGACGGTGACGACGTACGGTTCACCGGCCGCGTTGACGGCCGGGCAGCGCAGCTGTTGGCCGATGAAGAGCGGCGGCGTGGCCGGGCACGTGGCGTCGAGGTTGGCACCAATCGAGCGGCTGGAGGATTCGATGATCTGGTCGGCCTGCGCCGAGAACAGTCCGGGCAGGGCTGCGATGACGAGACCGGGAACGGCGATGACGGATGCTCCCATGAGACCGCTGAGCAGCAGCCAGACAGCGACGGGGCCGAATCCGACGCCCGAAATGCGGCTGATGCGGATCGCGCGCACGATCAGGTAAACGATCGGGCCGGCGAGCGACCACCAGGGGCTTGCGGGCCGGTCGAGACCGAGACGGGTGAGGTGGCGCGCGTCGAGCAGTGCGAGTACCACCACGATCGGCAGGGGGCCCAGCCAGATTCCCGCCATGATGGCGAGGCTCGGCCCCGTGGCGAACGCCGAGACAACTAGCAGGCTCAGCAGCAATTGCAGCATCGGCAACAGCGCGATGGCCCAGGCCTCAACGGTGTGCAGGCTCGCAACGCCCGCGGGGGCGCCGGTGGCGAGCATTCCGCGTCGGCCCGCCGAGACGGGCGCGTCACCGGCCGCAGCGGCGTACGCCGGCGCTCCGGGGGCACTGCCGAAACCGGGGGCTGACGCCGAGCCGTAGCCGGGCGCCGACGCCGAGCCGTAGCCCGGTGCGCTGCCATATCCGGGCGCCGAGCCGAACCCCGGAGCCGAGGGGCGCGAGGCGCCGTATCTCGGGGCCGACCCGAAACCGGAGGCGACCGGAGCTGAGTTCCACGAGCTGGCCGACGTGGCGGGAGCATTCGGGTCGAACGATGCGGCCGAGGCAACGCTGGCCTGGCTCGACGCCGAGTTGACGCTCGAGCGCGCCGAGCGCGGCTCGGCCGTCGCTTCTTCGCGGTTGAGCGGCACCCAGGGCGACGCGGCGGGCGAGACGGTGCCGCCACCGGCGGCATCGGTGTCGCGCACCGGGTCAGAAAATTGGGCGGCGGCGAACGCGTCTGCGGCGTTGGCGGCGGGTCGCGTCGCCTGCGGGGGAGCGTTGTCGGCTCCCGGGGTTCCGAGTGGGAATGCCGAGGGTGGCTGCATGGAGCGCGCTCGCTCCTCTTCGGCGAGGCGTTCGGCGGCGACGCGCTCTGCTTCGGCACCCTCGGCGGCGAGTCGTTCGGCCTCTGCGCGCTCGGCGACGAGGCGCTCGGCCTCGCGGCGAGCCGCTTCGGCACGCTCGGCGGCTTCCTGGCGCGCGCGCTCTTCTGCCTCACGAGCGGCGCGGTCCGCGGCCTCCCGCGCGGCCTGCTCGCGTGCGGCGGCGCGGGCCGCTTCTTCGGCGGCCTCGCGGGCGGCCTGCTCGGCAGCTTGCCGAGCCGCGGCGGCCTCGCGGGCGGCGTCTTCCGCGCTGACCTGCGTCTCGACGACGGGCGGGGCGAGTTCGCGCAGCACCTGCGCTGAGGGCTGTTCGGTGGGTGTCACGTCGACCGGGTCGGCAGCGCTCTGGGCTGAGGCCTCGCGGCGGTCGCGGCGGCGCGGAAGGTCGTCGTCGGCAAAGGTGGTGGGGGCCGTGGTGTCGGTCGGCACCATCGGTTGGCGCGCGTCAGAGACGTGCTCCGTCCACGCGTGGTTGTCCCACCAGCGCAGCTGCGGCAGGCCCAAAGGATCGGGGTACCAGCCAGCCGGCACGCGCCCGTATTCGTCGTCCGCCACGATCTATCGCCCCCGAGTTCGAGTGCCGATCCCCCGACCGGCTTCCCGCAGTCTAGGGTCGAGGACCCGCGAGGGATAGACGGCGGGGTCCCCCCAGTGCGGGAACCCCCTAAACGGGGGCCAGTGCCTGCGCCAGGGCGTCGCGCAGCCACGCATCACGGTCCGGGTCGCGCGCAACGGGCGGCCCGTCGACCCACGCGGCCACGGCCCGCGCCCCGTGCAGGGCACTGAGCACCCAGATCGCGGCACCGCTGAGTTCGTCGAGAGTCGGGTGGGCGCTCGCGAGCTCGTCACCGGATGCGCGCAGTGCGTCGCCAACGATCCGTTCCGTCACGCTCGGAATTCGCGCCGCGTCGGTGCCCACGGCGTACAGCCGCCCGCCGCGCGACCACAGCAGCGCGCTGTAGGCGCCCTCGATGACGCGACCCCGCGCATCCAGGATCACAGCCTCGTCGGCACCGAGCGCCTGCGCGGCGGTGCGCAGGGAGGCGAGTCGTTCGAGATCGGGGCCCTTGACGGTGGGTACGCGCCGCGGGTCGTGGGACGCCGTCGCCAGCACCGCGCTGGACGAGAGCGGCGGGCTCGGGCGCATGAGCAGCCGCGCATCGCCCCGTTCGCGCAGTTCGATGCGGGGAAACACGGCGGTGCTCGGATGCGCGTGGCTGCTCGCCGCGATCGCCGCGCGCGCGTCGGCCACGAACGCCTCGAGGTCGACCGTTGCACTGCCTGCCGAGCGCACCTCGGCCCCGCGATCGCGCAGCGCCGCGGCGCCGCTCAGAAACCGGGCGAGGTGATGCTCGATACCGCGGGCACGACCGCCGACGACGCGAAACGAGTCGGCGACGAGAACCTCGCCGACCGACGGGTCGCACCAGCTGAGCTCGGTGAACGCCGCATCGGTGCCGGCCGCGTCGGGGCGCCAGCTCAGCGTGACACCGGGTGGCGGGGGAGGGACGCCCATACACTTCAGCGTATGGCGGCAGGAGGCGGACGGCTGCGCGTGCAGCGCATCGCTCTCGGCCCTCTCGGTGCGCTCGAGGCTCTGGCGGCGCGCGTGCACGCCGAGCCACACGCTTTCGCGCTCGGCGGGGACGCTCGCGGCAGCGTGACACGGAATGACTGGGGCCTCGCCTGGCTCGACTCGGGGCGTGCGGCGACGGCGGGGCGCAGCGTGCTCGCCGTGGGTCGCGCCGTCGAGCTGCGGCGGGGCAGCGTGCTCATCGACGCGCGGGCGGCGCTCGACGCGCTGCGCGCACGCACTGACGAGCAATTGCCCTCCCCGCTCGGGCTGATCGGGTGGTTCGGCTACGAGCTGCGCGACGAGACCATGGGGGCGCCGGTGCCGTCCGTGCCCGACGCGCACCGCGCATCCTGGATGCTCGTCGATTCCGCTCTCGTCGTCGACCACGCGACGGGGCTGGCCGAGCTCGTCGCTGTGGGCAAGGACGACGACGTCGCAGACTGGGTGGCGCGGATGCGGGCCGCCATCGATGCGGTCGAGCCCGCGGCGGGTGAGGATGCGCGGGATGAACGCCGCGGGGTGACGGCCGAGGCGGCTGAACCGGCCCGCACGGCTCGCACGGCCGGCATGGTCCGCTGGCGCGACACCGACGAGCACTACGCCGAGCTGGTGCGCCAGTGTCTCGCCGCGATTCGCGAGGGCGACGCGTACCAGCTCTGCCTCACGACCCAGGCGACCGTCGAGACCGTCGACGACCCCGTCACCCTGTACCGCCGGGTGCGCGCCTCGAGCCCCGCCCACCACGGCGCACTCATCACCCTGGGGGGCGTGTCGCTTGTGTCGGCGAGCCCCGAAACCTTCCTGACCGTCCGCGACGGCGTCGTCACTACCCGGCCGATCAAAGGAACCCGCCGCCGTGACTCCGACAGCGAGCGCGACGCCGCCCTCGCGCGTGAGCTCGCCGCCGACGAGAAGGAGCGCGCCGAGAACCTCATGATCGTCGACCTCATGCGCAACGACCTGCAGCGGGTGTGCGCGATCGGCTCGGTCACGGTCACCGGCCTGCACGAGGTTGAGAGCTACCGGCACGTGCACCAGCTCGTCTCCACGGTCAGCGGCCGCCTGCGGCCCGGGCTCGACGCCCTCGACGCGGTCGAGGCGACCTTCCCCGCCGGGTCGATGACGGGCGCCCCCAAACGCCGCGCCGTCGAGCTGTTGTCGACGTTCGAGGCGGCGCCGCGCGGCATCTATTCCGGCGCATTCGGGATGCTCGGCGCGAGCGGCGACGCGGATCTCGCCATGGTGATCCGCTCGATTGTCGTCGCCGACGGCGTCGCGACGGTCGGCGCCGGGGGCGGCATCACCGCGCTGAGCGTGCCCGAGCGCGAGGTCGCCGAGATGCACGTCAAGGCGGCGGCGCTTCTGGCCGCCCTGGGCGTCGACGAGGCGGCGCGCGGGGCGGACGCCCCGGCCAGCCGGGTAATCTGACAGACCGGGCCATCGAGCGGGGCGCGCACCGCGCATCCCGCGACGCGAACCGCCTGCGCGCGGCGCACGGCCCGACCGCCACCCATCGCGATTGAGAGCCCCGTGAGCGACAGCATCGAGAACGAGAACGAGTACGACCCGCACCGCCTGGAGGCGCTGTGGGCGCCCGTCTGGGACGAGCTGAAGCCGTTCGCGACCCTCGACTCCGAGCTGAGCGACGACGAGCGGGCGCGGCCGCGCAAGTACATCCTCGATATGTTCCCGTACCCGTCGGGTGACCTGCACATGGGTCACGCCGAGGTCTACGCGCTCGGCGACGTCGTGGCGCGTTACTGGCGCCAGCGGGGCTTCACCGTGTTGCACCCCATCGGCTGGGACTCGTTTGGCCTGCCCGCCGAGAACGCCGCCATCAAGCGCGGCGCCGACCCGCGCGAGTGGACCTACGCGAACATCGCCCAGCAGAAGGCCTCGATGAAGCGCTACGCGGCGAGCTTCGACTGGGACCGCGTGCTGCACACCTCCGACCCCGAGTACTACCAGTGGAACCAGTGGCTGTTCCTCAAGATGTACGAGAAGGGCCTCGCGTACCGCAAGGCCAGCTGGGTCAACTGGTGCCCCAACGACCAGACCGTGCTTGCCAACGAGCAGGTCGTCGATGGCGCGTGCGAGCGCTGTGGCGCCACGGCCGAGAAGAAGAAGCTGACGCAGTGGTACCTGAAGATCACCGACTACGCCGACCGGCTGCTCGATGACCTGAACCAGCTCGAGGGCCGCTGGCCGTCGAAGGTGCTGACGATGCAGCGCAACTGGATCGGCCGCTCGACCGGCGCAGACGTCGACTTCGAGATCGAGGGTCGCCGCGAGCCCGTCACGGTGTTCACGACCCGCCCCGACACGCTGTACGGCGCCACCTTCATGGTCGTGGCACCCGACAGCGACCTTGCGGCCGAGCTCGCCTCGGGCTCGACCCCCGAGGTGCGGATGCGGTTCCAGGCGTACCTCGACGAGGTGCAGAAGAAGACCGAGATTGACCGCCAAGACACCTCGCGCGAGAAGACCGGCGTGTTCCTCGACCGCTTCGCCATCAACCCGGTGAACGGCGAGCGGCTGCCCATTTGGGCGGCCGACTACGTGCTCGCCGACTACGGGCACGGGGCCGTCATGGCCGTGCCCGCGCACGACCAGCGCGACCTCGACTTCGCTCGGGCCTTCGATCTGCCGGTGAAGATGGTCGTCGACACGCTGGCCCCGGTGACCGGCGCGATTCCCGTCATTACGCCCGAGATGCTCGAGGAAGAGCCGCCCACGATCGACCCGGCCGTCACGGGCGAGGCGCTCACGGGCGACGGTCGCATGATCAACTCGGGCCCGCTCGACGGCCTGAGCAAGAACAACGCGATCAAGCGGGTGATCGAACTGCTGGACGAGCGCGGCACCGGTCGCGCGGCGAAGACCTACCGCCTGCGTGACTGGCTGATCAGCCGCCAGCGGTACTGGGGCACGCCCATCCCGATCATGTACGACGAGGACGGCCGCGAGGTACCTGTTCCCGAGGATCAGCTGCCGGTGCGGCTGCCCGACGCCGCGGGCATCGACATGAAGCCGAAGGGCACCTCGCCGCTGGGCGGCGTTGAATCGTTCGTCTCGACGACCACGCCCGACGGACGGCCCGCGCGCCGTGACACCGACACGATGGACACCTTCGTCGACTCGTCGTGGTACTTCCTGCGATTCCTGGCGCCGAACGACGACACCCAGGCGTTCGACCCGCGTGACGCCGAGAAGTGGGCTCCCGTCGACCAGTACGTCGGCGGCGTCGAGCACGCGATTCTGCACCTGCTGTACGCGCGCTTCATCACGAAGGTGCTGTTCGACCTCGGCTACGTCAGCTTCACCGAGCCGTTCACGGCGCTGCTCAACCAGGGCATGGTGATTCTCGACGGCGCGAAGATGTCGAAGTCGAAAGGCAACCTCGTCTACTTCACCGAAGAGCTCGACCAGTACGGCGTCGACGCGGTGCGCCTCACCATGGCGTTCGCCGGCCCGCCCGAAGACGACATCGACTGGCGCGACGTGTCGGTCACCGGCTCGCAGAAGTTCTTGGCGCGTGCCTGGCGCCTCTCAGGCGAGGTGTCGTCTGACGTTGACGTCGACTTCGACGAAGGCGACCGCGCACTGCGCCGCGTGACGCACCGGTTCCTCGCCGAGGCCCCGGGCCTCGTCGAGGCGTTCAAGTTCAACGTTGTCGTCGCGCGCACGATGGAGCTCGTCAACGCGATCCGCAAAACCGTCGACTCGGGCCCGGGGGCGGGCGACCCCGCCGTGCGTGAGGCCGTCGAGGCCGTCACGATCGCGCTGTCGCTGTTCGCGCCGTACACGGCGGAAGACATGTGGCACCGACTCGGTCGCGGGGATGCCGCGGCCGGTCGCGCCGGTCTCGTCGCGTTCGCGGGGTGGCGCAAGGCCGACCCGACGCTGCTCGTCGACGACGAGGTCACGGCGGTCGTGCAGGTCGACGGCAAGGTGCGTGAGCGCCTCACCGTGAGCCCGCGCGTTGGCAACGACGAGCTCGAGGCGCTGGCGCTCGCGTCGGACGCCGTACAGCGCGCAATCGGGGGACGCGAGATCGTGCAGACGATCGTGCGCGCGCCGAAGATCGTGAGCATCGCGACCCGCAAGTAGGGCGCGGCCGCCGGGTCGCCGCGGCTGCCTCGTGGCTCCTCCCCACCGAGAAGGGCGATGGCCCGGCCCTGCCGGGGCGTGCGGGGTGCTCTGCCGCCCGCGTGCACGCCGTACCGTCGCGGCGTGCTGCCCGACGACACCCCTCCCGCGGCCGAACCGCCGCGGCGCGCGCTTCGACTGAGGGCGGCCGTCGGCGGCGTCGTGGTGCTCGTACTGCTGGGCTTGGGGGCCGCCGTCATCACGTCGATCGTGACGCCCGGGGGCGAGCGCATCACGGTGTCGGCGAACGACCCGGGCGCACCCGGCTCCGGCGAGACGCGAGTCGACGCAGACGCGGGTGGCGCCGGGACCGGTGGCGCGCATCCTGACGACGGAGCTAGCGTGGTCGAGGCGCGCGTTGTTCTCGTGCACGTTGCCGGAGCCGTCGCGAACCCCGGCGTGGTCGAACTTGCGGAGGGCGCGCGCGTGCTCGACGCCGTCGCCCGAGCGGGCGGCGCGGCCGACGACGCCGAGCTCACGGCGGTGAACCTCGCCCGCGTCGTCGTCGACGGCGAGCAGATTGTGGTGCCGCGCGTCGGTGAGGTGCCGGCAGCAGCGCCCGGCTCGCCGGCCAGCGGAGCGGCCTCGTCGGGCGCGGCGGGTCTCGTCAACCTCAATGTCGCCGATGCGACCACGCTCGAGACGCTGCCCGGGGTGGGGCCAGCCATCGCGGCGCGGATCATCGCGTGGCGTGACGAGAACGGGCCCTTTCGCAGCGTCGACGAATTGCTCGCCGTCTCCGGAATCGGCGAGAAAACGCTCGACGGCTTTCGCGAGCTGGTGACGGTGTGACCGAGGTCGCGGCGAGTCGGCACCGGCGAGTGGATGCACGGCTCGCCCTGCCGGCGGCCGTTGCCTGGGTCGTCGCGATCGTCCTGATCGGCATCCCGCCGTCGTCGCTCGGCGGGGTGGCCGGGGCGGTGGCGGGGGTCTGTGCCGCTGCGGGAGGTGGGGCGGCGATCTGGGGGCACTGCCGTCGGCGGCGCGCCGATGCTAACGCCGACGCCGACGCTAACGCGGCGCGTGCCCGGTGGCGTGGCGCCCTTGCGCCCGCGCTGCTCATCACCGCGGTCGTCGCTGCGGCCGTCGCGCTGGCCGCGCCCGCGCGTGCCCCTGCAGCAGTTGCGTCGGCGCTCGACGGGGTTCCGGTCGAGGTGCGCGTGCAGCTCGAAGTCACGGTGATGCCGGGCGAGGCCAGTGTGCCCGCCCGGCTGGTGGCCATCGCTGACCGCACCGGTACGCCGTACGCGGTCTCCGTGCCGGTGCGGCTGCTGGGCGTCGACGCGGCCGCCCGCGAGCCGCTCGGTACGACACTCGAGGCCACGGCGCGCCTCATTGCGCTCGAGCCGGGCGACGCGCGCCTCGCGCTCATTCGGCCCCTCGGCGACTGGCAGCCCACCCGCGACCCGCCACCGCTGCTCGCGTTCGGCGACCAGCTGCGCGAGCGCTTTCTCGAACTCATGCTGAACTTCGGCGGCGACGGCGCCGTGCTGCTGCCCGGTCTCGCGATCGGCGACACCTCGGCGGTGCCCGACGAGCTTGACCTCGCCATGAAGCACAGCTCGCTCAGTCACCTCACCGCGGTCAGTGGCGCAAACTGCGCCATCGTGGTCGGGCTGATCCTCGCGCTTGGCGCGCTGCTGCGCTGGCCGCGCACCGTGCGCATTGTTGCCGCCCTCGGCGCACTGGCGTTCTTCGTCGTGCTGGTGACGCCCGAGCCGAGCGTCATCCGCGCGAGCGTCATGGCGACCGCCGTGCTGATTGCGGTGCAGACGGGGCGGCCCGCGCAGGGGCTGCCGATCCTCGCCCTCGCCGTGACGAGCATCCTCATCATCGATCCCTGGATTGCGCGCCAGTACGGCTTCGTGCTGTCGGTGCTCGCGACGGGCGCGCTGCTGGTGCTGGCGGGGCCGCTCGCCGAACGCCTGCGGACGATGATGCCGGCGCCCGTCGCGCTGTGGATCGCCGTGCCGCTCGCCGCGCAGCTGGCCTGTCAACCGGTGCTCATTCTGCTGCAGCCGGAGATTCCGATGATGGGTGTCGTTGCGAACATTCTCGCCGCGCCCGCCGCGCCGATCGCGACGATTGTGGGCATGGTGGCGTGCCTGCTCGCGCCCGTCGTGCCGTGGCTCGCCACGGCCGTCGCCGCGGTTGCCTGGCTGCCGTCGTCGTGGATCGCCGGTGTTGCGCGCGTGACCGCCGAGCTGCCCGGCGCGCTGCTGCCCTGGCCCGAGGGGGCACTCGGCGCCGCTCTGCTCGCGGCCGTCACCCTTGGGCTGCTCGCGGCGCTCGGGGTGCCCTGGGCGCCGGGCTCGCCGCGACGGCGCCGGCAGGTGCGGCTCGTCGCCTGCTCGCTGGTCGTCGTGGTGATGGGCGCCACCGCGGGTGCCGATGCCGTGCGCGATCGCGTGCGACCCGGCGAGTGGAGCATCGCCCAGTGCGACGTCGGGCAGGGCGACGCCGTGCTCGTGCGGGATTCGCGTCGCACGGCCCTGATCGACACCGGCGCCGACCCCGATGCGCTGGCCGCGTGCCTCGACACCCTGGGTGTCGCGCAGCTTGACGTGTTGATCGTCACGCACTTTGATCTCGACCACGTGGGTGGCGTCGACGCGGTCGTCGGCCGGGTCGACACCGTGCTGACGGGCCCCGTCGGCGAGCCCGCCGATCAGGCGACGCTCGACCGCCTCGCCGCCGCCGGTGCGGCCGTCGTCGACGTGCGCGCGGGTGACACGGGGATGCTCGGCTCCGCCCGCTGGGTCGCCCACTGGCCGCCCGATCACCGCGGGGTCGAGCCGGGCAACGCGGCGAGCCTCGTCATTGAGGTGCGCCCCGCGAGCGACTGCACGGGATGCCCCTCGCTGCTCGCCCTCGGCGACGTCGGCGAGGGCGAGCAGCGCACCATCCTTGCCGGCACGACGGTGCCCGGCCTGTCGCTCGGGGCGGTGGACGTCGTGAAGGTGAGCCATCACGGCTCCGCCGATCAGCATCCCGAGCTCTACGAGCGCCTCGACGCCGTCGTCGCCCTGATCGGGGTGGGCGCCGACAACACCTACGGGCACCCCGCGAGCTCGATCCTCGACGTGCTCGCGGGCGGCGGCGCGACACTGCTGCGCACCGACCAGCACGCCCTCGGCCTCGTGGGCGGGGCCGACGATGGGCTGTGGGTCTGGACAGAACGCGGGGCGCCCGAGGGTGTCGGCGCCCGCCGCTAGGCTCGACGGGGAGGCGGTGACATGGCACGAAGCAAGGCGCCCGCGAAGGGCGCGACGACGCGCTCGACCGGCACGCGCATCCCGCAGCTGTCGTGGCACGAGGCGAAACCGGCGCCCGTCGTCCTCATCAGCGGAACAGAATCGTTTCTGGCCGACCGGGCGATGCGCCTGCTGCGCGACGCGTTGCGCGCGGAAGACCCGGCGCTCGAGGTGCACGACGTCGACGCCGCGGCGTACGCCCCCGGCGAGTTGCTGACCCTCGCCAGCCCGTCGCTGTTCGGCGAGCCGCGCCTGCTCCGCGTGTCGAACGTCGAAAAGATGACCGACGCCTTCCTCGAGGAGGCGCTCGCGTTTCTCGCCGAACCTGCCGACGGGGCAACCGTCGCGCTGCGGCACGGCGGGGGAGTGCGCGGCAAGAAGCTGCTCGACGCGATCCGCTCGGGCCAGGGCGGCGGCGTCGAGATTGTCTGCGCTGAGCTGAAGCGCGACGCCGACCGCGCCGACTTCGCCGCGGCCGAGTTCCGGCACGCCGGCCGCGCGATCGCTCCGGCCGCGCTGCGGGCCCTGGTTTCGGCCTTCTCCGACGACCTCGGAGAGTTGGGCGCCGCCTGTCAGCAGCTCATTGCCGACACCGGCGGTGACATCACCGCCGAGACGGTGCAGCGCTACTACGGCGGGCGGGTCGAGGCGACCTCCTTCGCGGTCGCCGACGCCGCGATCGCCGGGCGCCCCGGTGAGGCGCTGACCCTGCTGCGCCACGCCCTCGATTCGGGCGCTGACCCCGTGCCGATGGTTGCGGCCTTCGCGATGAAGCTGCGCACGATGGCGAAGGTCGGCGGCAGCCGAGGGTCGGGCGGGCAGCTCGCCTCGCAACTGGGTCTCGCCCCGTGGCAGGTCGACCGCGCGCGGCGCGACCTGCAGGGTTGGGACGAAGCGGGGCTCGGCCGAGCGATCCTGACGGTGGCCGAGACCGACGCCGCCGTCAAGGGCGCGAGCCGCGACCCGGTGTTCGCCCTCGAGCGCCTCGTCACCCTTGTTGCCGACCGCGGCCACCCCCGCCTTTAGCGCGCGCCCCGTCTCCCGCCGAGGCGCGCCGCTCGTCGCGCCGTCTCGTCAACAACTCAGGACTAACGCGACCCCGCGCCGATCCGTCGTGACACGGCCGCGTCAACAACTCAGGACTAACGGCACGAATACGTGCCGTACTCGCGGCGTGGTCGAGCAGCTGACGCGTTAGTCCTGAGTTGTTGACGTGCGGGGCGCGGGCGCGCTGATCACTCGTCCTGAGTTGTTGACAGGCGCGGGCGGTGCGCATGCCGCAGAAACGACGAACGCCCCGGGGTGACCCCGGGGCGTTCGGCTGCTGTGGCGAAAAGCCTTAGAGCGCGGCGACCTGCTTCGCGATGGCCGACTTGCGGTTCGCGGCCTGGTTCTGGTGAATGACGCCCTTGCTGACGGCCTTGTCGAGCTTCTTCGACGCGGTCTTCAGTGCCGCGGTGGCGGCGGCCTTGTCGCCCGAGGCGATGGCCTTGCGCGTGGCGCGCACGGCGGTCTTGAGCTCGCTCTTGACGGCCTTGTTACGCTCCTGGGCCTTCAGGTTGGTCTTGATGCGCTTGATCTGCGACTTGATGTTCGCCATGAGTGTCTTTCTTCGTCGGTGAGTGTGGAGTGAGCGACCGGCTGTGGGGTGTGCCTATCGGCGAACTGTGCCCGGTCGCGTTCCGTGCCGGAAGAGAGAGGGCTTCCTGGCACGCAAGCCAGCTACGAACATTACCAGTCGCGGCATCCGACGAACAATCGACACGGATGCGCGTCGCGCCTGTCGAGGGACGCCCCGATTCCGCGGGCACCCGCCCCGCGTGGGAGAATGACGCGACATGTCTCCTCGCGCCCTCTCGCCGCTTGCCCCCGCGGCCACCGACCCGACGCAGATCCGCAACTTCTGCATCATTGCCCACATCGACCACGGCAAGTCGACGCTCGCCGACCGCATGCTTGGCATCACGGGCGTCGTCTCTGACCGCGACATGCGGGCGCAGTACCTCGACCGCATGGATATCGAGCGCGAGCGTGGCATCACGATCAAGAGCCAGGCCGTGCGCATGCCGTGGGCGGTGGCGGGGGAGGACGGCAAGCCCGTCACCTACGCGCTGAACATGATCGACACGCCGGGCCACGTCGACTTCACCTACGAGGTGAGCCGCAGCCTCGCGGCCTGCGAGGGCGCGATCCTTTTGGTCGACGCCGCGCAGGGCATCGAGGCGCAGACGCTCGCGAACCTGTACCTGGCGCTCGAGAACGACCTCACGATCATCCCGGTGCTCAACAAGATCGACCTGCCGGCGGCCGACCCCGACAAGTACGCCCGCGAGCTCGCCCAGCTGATTGGCGGCGACCCCGACGACGTGCTGCGGGTCAGCGGCAAGACCGGTGTGGGCGTCGAAGAGCTGCTCGACACGGTCGTGAACCTGATTCCGCCGCCCGTGGGCGACGCAGACGCGCCCGCCCGGGCCATGATCTTCGACTCGGTCTACGACTCGTACCGCGGCGTCGTTACCTACGTGCGCATGGTCGACGGGCGCCTCGACCCGCGCGAGCGCATTCAGATGATGTCGACGAAGGCCACGCACGAAATTCTTGAGATCGGCGTCTCGAGCCCCGAGCCGACGCCGAGCAAGGGCCTCGCCGTCGGCGAGGTGGGCTACCTGATCACGGGTGTGAAAGACGTGCGCCAGTCGAAGGTCGGCGACACGGTCACGACGCACGCGAAGGGCGCCACCCAGGCGCTTCCCGGCTACACCGACCCGCTGCCGATGGTGTTCTCGGGCATCTATCCGATCGATGGCAGCGACTACCCCGACCTGCGCGACGCCCTCGACAAGCTCAAATTGTCGGATGCTGCCCTGCAGTACGAGCCGGAAACCTCCGTCGCGCTCGGCTTCGGCTTCCGCTGCGGATTCTTGGGGCTCTTGCACCTCGAAATCGTGACCGAGCGCATCCGTCGCGAATTCGATCTCGACATCATCACGACCGCGCCGAGCGTGATCTACAACGTGACGACCGAAGACAAGGCGACGGTCGAGGTGACGAACCCGAGCGAGTACCCGACCGGCCGCATTGAGCGCGTCATGGAGCCGATCGTGTCGGCTTCGATCCTCGCGCCGAAAGACTATGTCGGCGCGATCATGGAGCTCTGCCAGAGCCGCCGCGGCACCATGCGCTCGATGGACTACCTCGGCGAAGACCGGGTCGAGCTGAAGTACACGCTGCCTCTCGGCGAGATCGTCTTCGACTTCTTTGACCAGCTGAAGAGCAAGACGCAAGGCTACGCGAGCCTCGACTACGAGCCGGCCGGCGAGCAGGAGGCCGACCTCGTGAAGGTCGACATCCTGTTGCAGGGCGAGCAGGTCGACGCGTTCAGCGCGATCGTGCACAAAGAGAAGGCCTACGCGTACGGCACGATGATGGCCCAGCGCCTGCGCGAGCTGATTCCGCGCCAGCAGTTTGAGGTGCCCATTCAGGCCGCCATCGGGGCCCGCGTCATCGCCCGCGAGAACATCCGCGCGATGCGCAAAGACGTGCTCGCCAAGTGTTACGGCGGCGACATCACCCGTAAGCGCAAGCTGCTCGAGAAGCAAAAAGAGGGCAAAAAGCGCATGAAGATGGTCGGCCGCGTCGAGGTGCCGCAGGAGGCCTTCATTGCGGCCCTGTCGGGTGAGACCGAGTCGAAGAAGGACAAGAAGTAGGGCCCGTGCGCTCGAGCTCCGACCGCCCGGCGGTCACCTACGCCGCGGTTGGCGCCACCCAGGCGCCCGACCTGTTCGCGTTTCCGCCGCGCGGCTACTCACCGTCGGAGTACCGGGCCCGCATTGGGCACGGCGACGCGCGCTGGGCCTACGCGGTCGAGGCGCTTCTCGACGGCGACGTGTACCGCGGCGCCGGCATGGCGGTGCGCTACCACCCGGCGCCCGACCCGGTGGTTGACGGCAGCTACTCGCCGGTCGGCTTCGACCGTGACGGTGAGCCGACGGCGCCGGCTGAGGTGTCGAGCGCTGAGCAGGTGTTCTCCGCCGACGGTCGCCCCCTGCTGCGGCCGGCCGACGAGATCACGGTGGGGCTCGGCGTCGGCGATCGCCTGCTGTTTCCGCTGCCGACGCGGGTCGTGCTGCTCGAGCGCACCGACGACCGGGTGACGCTCGCGATGGGCACGCTGCCGGGCCACGTGTTGCGAGGCGAGGAGGCGTTCACCCTGACGCACGCCTCCGACGGGTCGATCTGGCTGACGGTACGCAGCTTCGCGCGCCCAGCCCACTGGTGGCTGTGGCCCCTCTGGCCCGGGATGCTCGTGGCGCGCCGCCTGATCGCGGCCCGCTTCCTGCGTTCCCTCGCTGGGCCGATTCCCACCCGCGAGGCGACAGAATGAGCGGCGTGAGCGAGTCGACAGCGGCCGCGTCAACGACGGCGCCGAACATCCGAGTGAGCGGGTTCACCCGTGTGCTGATCGCCGTCTACGGCATCCTCGCGATCGCCGCGACGGGGCGCTCGTTCTATCAAATCGCGACCAAGTTCGAGGTCGCGCCCGTCGCATACACGCTGTCTGCCGTTGCCGCCGTCATCTACATTCTCGCGACGGTCGCGCTCGTGGCGCCCGGCCGCGCGTGGTTTCGCGTCGCCGTCGTTGCCATCGGCATCGAACTGCTCGGCGTGCTCGTGGTCGGCGTCATCAGCATCGCGCAGCCCGAGCTCTTCCCGGCCGACACGGTGTGGTCGCAGTTCGGCCGCGGCTACGGCTTCGTGCCGCTCGTGCTGCCGATTCTCGGCCTCTGGTCGCTCGCGCGTACGGCGAAGGCGGCCCGCTGGTGAGCCGCGTCGTGACGGGCATCGACGCACTGCCCGCCGACGGCGTGCGCTCGGCGGTCACGGTCGGCAAGTTCGACGGTGTGCACCTGGGGCACCGGCGCGTCATCGAGCGCCTGCGCGACGAGGCGACCGCGCGCGGCATTGCGCGCACCGTCGTCATCACCTTCGATCGCAACCCGCTCGAGGTGCTGCGCCCCGCCGACGCGCCCCTGCCCCTGCTCTCGACCGCGCAGAAGACCGAAGCGCTGCTCGCGGCCGGGGTCGACCTCGTCGTCGTGATTCCCTTCACCACTGAGTTCGCCGCCCTCGCCCCCGAGCGCTTCGTCAGTGAGGTGCTCGTCGGCGGGCTGTCCGCCGAGTGCGTGCTCGTGGGCGCCGACTTCCGCTACGGCGCGAACGGCGGCGGAACGGTCGACACCCTGCGCGTGGCGGGCGAGCAGCTCGACTTCGCCGTCGCGCTCGTCGACGACGTCTGTGTGTCGGGCGGCGAGCGCATCTCCTCGACGGGCATCCGACGCCTGCTCGAGGTGGGTCACGTTGCCGAGGCGGCTGAGGCGCTCGGGCGCCTGCCGCGCATCCGCTCGGAAGTCGTGCCCGGCTACCAGCGGGGGCGCACGATGGGCTACCCGACCGCGAACCTCGCGCCGGGCGCGGAAGGCTTCATTCCGGCCGACGGCGTCTACGCCTGTTGGATGCACGTCGACGGTCAGCGCTTCGGCGCGGCGGTCTCGGTGGGCAACAACCCGACCTTCGGCGACGTCCCCGAGAAGACCGTCGAAGCGCACGCCGTTGACGTCACCGTTGACCTCTACGGCAAAGTGGTCGAGCTCGAGTTCGTGCGCTTCATTCGCGGCATGCGGAAGTTCCCGTCGGCCGACGCGCTCGCCCACCAGATGGGTGTTGACGAGGTCGAGATCCGCGGCGTGCTGGGGCTCCAGCCCGCGCCGTAGGGCTGCCGGGGCACGGGCCTGCGAGCCCGCGAGGCACGGAGTCTGCTCACTGCAGGGCGGGGGCCCGCTCAGCCGTCGATGCCGGGCGACTCCCGCTCGGGTGGCGCGGGCACCTCGTCGGGCAGCGGCCCGCGGCCCGCCAAGAACAGCAGAATGGCGCGATCGTCACAGGGCCGCGCGGCACCCGAGCCGATGCGCCAGCCCCCGCTCGCCGCGACGAGCGCGTAGCGCTGCAAAGTGGGCCGCAGCGCCGGCTGCTGCCGCACCGCCAGGTCGAGGGCGACCGCGCCGAGAGTCTGCGGATCGGTGGTCTCGACGAGACCGTTGCGCCGCGCCACATCGACGAGCAACACCACGGCCTCGCCCAGGGCACGGATGCCTGGGCCACGGCGCGCCGAGCTGAGCCGCGCGGCCTCGAGCACGAGCAGCTCGGCGAGCCGTCCGCTGTCGACCGCGGCAAGCGCGGGGGAGGGCGTGTCGATGGCGCCGAGGATGGCGAGCAGGCGCTCGTGCGGGCGGCGCGGGAGGCGCGTTAACAGGGTGCGTACCGCATCCGCCACATCGCGTCGCCCGTCACCCGAGGGCGACGCAGCGAGCGACGGATGCGCGTCGAGCACGCGGGCCAGCTCGGTGAGAGCGGCCGCCGTCTCGCGCGCCCAGCCGCCCGAGACGGCGGACTCGTCTGCGCGCGGCCGGTTACTGAGCGGGAGGTGTTCGGCGAAGTCGCTCACGGCCTCACTCTAAGCGCGGATCGTGGGCACGGTCGGGCGACGGGAGGCACCTCGAGGCCGCCCTAGGCTGAACGCGTGGCCGAACCGTCAGCCGAGCACCCGGGGGGCCCGCGCGGTGCACGGGCGGTGAGTGCCGGTCTCGCGCTCGCGGCCGTCATCGCGATGGCGGCGAATCTGCGCACCGGGGTCGCGGGTCTCGCGCCCATCAGTCCGCAGATCTCCGCAGATATCCCGCTCAGCGCGTCGGTGCTGGGCGTCCTCGGCCTCGCCGCGCCGCTGGGCTTCGTAATCGCCGGGCTGCTGTCGCCTCTGCTTGCCCACCGCTTCGGCATCGAGCGCACCCTCGCCGCGGCCGTCGTGGCGATGATCGTCGGGCACCTTCTGCGGGCGATTGCCCCCGACGTGACGACCTTGCTCCTCGGCAGCGTCGTCGTGCTGCTCGGGGCGGGTGTCGGCAACATCCTGCTTCCGGGGGCGGTCAAGCGCTACCTGCCCGACCGCTTTGCCGCGGTCACCGCCGCGTACGGCACGGCCATGTCGATCGGTTCGGCCATTCCGCCCCTCGTCGCGGTGCCAATTGCGGTGGGGATCGACTGGCGGGTGTCGCTCGCCGTCTGGAGCGTCGGGGCACTCGTCGCGCTCGCGCCCTGGATCGTCGTCGCCCGACGCGCCGCGCGCCAGGCCGTAGCGCGCGCCGCGGTCGACGCGGAGGCGGGACAGGCGGGACAGGCGGGCGAGGCTGCCCCCGCCGCCTCCGTGCCGAACGCGCGCGGCGCCCTGCGGCTCGCCCGCTCGCGCACCGTGTGGGGCATCACGATTGGCTTTGCCGTTTCGGGCATGTCGGCGTACACCGTTTTTGCCCTGCTGCCGGTGGTGCTGCGGGAGAGCGCTGGCGTGTCGGCGACCGCCGCGGGCGCGCTCGTGGCGCTGTTCAGCATCCTGGGTTTGCCGCTCGCCCTGTCGGTTCCTGTGCTGGGCGCCCGCCTGGCCACTCCGACGCCGCTGCTGATCGCCGCGACGGTGTTGCTCGCCACAGGCTGGGGTGGTCTCTGGCTTGCTCCGGCCCTCGCGCCGGCCGTGTGGGTGACCGCGGTAGGGCTCGGGCAAATCTCATTCCCGCTCGGGCTGACCCTGATCGGACTGCGCACGCGCTCACCGCAGGTGGCCGCGGGAGTGAGCGCGTTCATCCAAACGGTCGGCTACCTGGCGGCGGCCATCGTTCCACCCGTGCTCGGCGTGTTGCGGGATGCGACCGGCAGTTGGGCGTGGTCGATGGGCGTCATGACCGTGCTGACCTTCGGTGCCGCGGCATCGATCCCGCTCTTGCGTACCCGGGGCATCGTCGATGACGAGCTCGGGCAGAACGCGCCGCGTTAGCTGAGCTGCTCGCTGTGGTGCACGAGGGCGGCGGCGCCGATCAGCGGACCCTCACCGCTCAATCCGCTGCGCACCACGCGCGTCGACGTGACGAAGGCGAAGTCGCTGTGGCCGGCGACCGTGCGGGCCACGATGTCGATGTAGTCGTCAGCGACGTGCGAGAAGCCGCCACCGATCGCGACGACGTCGAGGTCGAGCAACGCCGAGGTTGATGCGATGGCCTCGCCGACGGCGGTGGCCGAGCGCTCGATGGCGGCGCGCGCGATCGGGTCGCCCGCCCGCGCGCTGGCAGCGAGCTCTTCGCCGGTCTCGCCCTGCCAGCCCTCCCGTCGCGCCCAGGCGACGGTGCGCGGTCCGGAGGCAACCGCTTCGAGACATCCGCGCGCACCGCAGGCACACCGGTCGTCGTGGCCGGCGACCTGCACGTGCCCAATGTGGCCCGCGTTGCCCGAGGGGCCCGCGATCGTGCGGCCATCGACGAGCAGGCCGCCGCCCACTCCGGTCGAGACGACCATGCCCATGACGTTGCGCTCGCCGCGTGCGGCGCCCACCCATGTTTCGGCGAGGGTGATGGCGATGCCGTCGATGCGCGTCACGACGGGCACGTCGGGAACGAGCGAGGTGACCAGATCGCCGAGCGGGTACCCGCGCCAGGCGGGCAGGTTGAGCGGTGACACGTGGCCGTCGGAGCCCACGAGCGGGCCGGCTGAGCCGATGCCGACGCCGATCACGCGGTCGTCGCGACGCGCCGTCACGAGCGTGGCGAGCGCATCCTGAACGGCCTCCGTCACGCTGCGCGCGAGTTCGTCGCTCGTGGCGGTCGCGCCGGTGGGGCGGCGGTGGCGGGATCCGGCGACGAGCGAACCGTCGGCGGCGACGAGGGCGGCCTCGACTTTCGTGCCGCCGAGGTCGACGGCGAGGGCGTAGTCAGTCACAGAGCGAGCCTAGCGACGCGGCGACCGTTGCTCATGTGAGCAACGCGCCAACAAATGTTGGTGGATGCGCGCGGCGCCGCCTAGCGTGGACCTCACGCCGGTGCGCCCTCGCGCCCCGCCGACCGATCCACTTCGTCTCCGGAGGTTCCGTGCCGCTCGACACCAGCGACAGCGAGCTGCTCGCCGTGCGGGCAGCCGAGCTGTACTACGAGGAAAACAAGACCCAGGACGAGATCGGCGCGATTCTGCGCATCACCCGCTGGAAGGTCGGGCGCTTGCTCGCCCAGGCGCGCGAGCGGGGCATCATCCGCATCGAGATCGTGCACCCGCGGGCCCGACGCCTCGGTCTCGAGCGCGACCTGGCCGCCCGCTTCGGGCTCACCGACGCCGTCGTCGTGCCCGCGCCGCTCGACGACGTCGAGCTGCAGTCACGCGTCGCCGAGGCGGCCGCCGACTACCTCGTCAGCATGCGCCCCGTGCCGCGCCTGCTCGGCCTCAGCTGGGGCCGCACGCTGCACCAGGTCGCCGAATCACTGCCCGTGGGCTGGTCGACCGGTGTCAACGTCGTGCAGCTCAACGGCGGCGTCAGCCTCTCGAAGCGCCCCGGCACCGCCGCCGCGACCGCCACGATGATCGCCCAGAAGGCGGGCGGCGAGGCGACCCTCCTGCCCACCCCCGCCATCCTCGAGCGCCTCGAAACGAAGCGCGCCATCGAGGGCGACCGCACCGTCGGCGGTGTGATCCAGCTCGCCCGCACGGCGCACGCCTACCTGTTCTCGGCCGGCCCCGCCGACACGAGCTCCGTGCACGTCGACAGCGGATACCTGACGGCCGACGACATCGCGCGACTCGTCGAGCGGGGTGCCGTGGGCGACGTGCTCGGCCGGTACATCACCGCCGACGGCGAAATTGCTGACCCCGAGCTTGACGCCCGCACGCTCGGACTCGGGCTCGACGAACTGCGCGCCGCGAAGCGCAGCATCCTCGCGGTCGGCGGCGAATCGAAGCACGCTGTCGCCCGCGCCATCGTCACCCACGGTCTGTGCTCGGTCCTCGTGACCGACGAGCACACCGCCCGCTTCCTGCTCGGCCGCGACATCGACGCCGACCCCCTGACCGACGACACCGATCCCACCGCACCGCGAGAGGACACCCCATGACCATCGACCACCCCGTCGCGCTGGCACCCGCCGAGCGCGCCGTGCGGCTGCTCGGCGGCGACCTGACCGAGAAGGCGCTCGCGCTGCATCTCGACGGGCTCGCCGGCGTCGACGCCGTCGGACTCGAGCAGCGCGCCGCGGGCCTCGCGACCCGCTCGATCAAGACCTCGTCGAAGGCCTGGGCGCTCGACACGATCATCCGCACCTGCGACCTGACGACCCTCGAAGGGGCCGACACGCCCGGCAAGGTGCGTTCGCTCGTCGCCAAGGCCGTCACCCCCGACGCGACCGACCCGACGACACCCCGCGTCGCCGCGGTCTGCGTCTACGGCGACATGGTTCCGTACGCCGTCGAGGCGCTCGGTTCGGCACACGGCGATCCGGATGCGGGCCTCGTCTCGGTCGCGGCCGTCGCGACCGCGTTCCCCTCCGGTCGCGCGAGCCTCGAGATCAAGCTGGCCGACACGCGCGACGCCGTGGCGTCGGGCGCCGACGAGATCGACATGGTCATCGACCGCGGAGCCTTCCTCTCGGGGCGCTACGGGATGGTCTTCGACCAGATCGTCGCCGTGAAAGAGGCGTGCCGCCGGGCCGACGGCACGTATGCGCACCTGAAGGTGATCCTCGAGACCGGTGAGCTTGTGACCTACGACAACGTCAAGCGCGCGTCGTGGCTGTCGATCCTCGCCGGCGCCGACTTCATCAAGACCTCCACCGGCAAGGTGAGCCCCGCGGCCACGCTGCCCGTGACACTGCTGATGCTCGAAGTCATTCGCGACTGGCACCGCCTCACCGGCGAGAAGGTCGGAATGAAGCCAGCCGGCGGCATCCGGTCATCGAAAGATGCCGTGCGCTACCTCGTCACCGTCGCCGAGACGGTCGGCGAAGAGTGGCTCACCCCGCACCTGTGGCGGTTTGGGGCCTCGAGCCTCGTCAACGACGTGCTGCTGCAGCGCCAGAAACTGCGAACCGGTCACTACAGTGGCCCCGACTACGTGACGGTGGACTAACCCATGAGCTTCCTTGAGTACGCCCCCGCGCCGGAATCGACGGCGATCCTGAACCTGAAGAGCGAGTACGGCTTATTTCTCGACGGCGAGTTCGTCGACGGCTCGGGTGAGGTCTTCGACACCATTTCGCCCGCCACCGAAGAGGTCATCGCGCGCATCGCGCAGGCCGACGCCTCCGACGTCGACCGCGCGGTCGCCGCCGCCCGCCGGGCGTACGAGCGCACGTGGTCGCGCATGTCGGGCAGCGACCGGGGCAAGTACCTCTTCCGCATCGCGCGCCTCGTGCAGGAACGCTCGCGCGAGCTGGCCGTCGCCGAAAGCCTCGACAACGGCAAGCCGATTCGCGAGACGCGCGACGTCGACGTGCCGCTCGTTGCCGCGTGGTTCTTCTACTACGCCGGCTGGGCCGACAAGCTCGAGTACGCCGGCGCCGGCCCGAACCCGCGCTCGCTCGGCGTCGCCGCGCAGGTCGTGCCGTGGAACTTCCCGCTGCTGATGCTCGCGTGGAAGATCGCCCCCGCGCTCGCCGCCGGCAACACGGTCGTCATCAAGCCGGCCGAGACCACCTCGCTCACCGCGATGCTGTTCGCCGAGATCCTGCAGCAGGCCGAGCTTCCTGCCGGTGTCGTCAACATCGTCACCGGCCCCGGCGCGACCGGCCAGGCGCTCGTCACGCACGACGACGTCAACAAGGTCGCCTTTACGGGCTCGACCGGCGTCGGCCGCATGATCGCCCGCCAGGTTGCCGGCACGAACAAGAAGCTCACCCTCGAACTCGGCGGCAAAGCCGCGAACATCGTGTTCGACGACGCGGCCATCGACCAGGCCGTCGAGGGCATCGTCAACGGCATCTTCTTCAACCAGGGCCACGTCTGCTGCGCCGGTAGCCGCCTGCTCGTGCAGGAGAACATCCACGACGAGGTCGTCGATAAGTTGAAGTACCGCCTGTCGACGCTGCGCCTCGGTGACCCGCTCGACAAGAACACCGACATCGGTGCCATCAACTCGGCGGCCCAGCTCGAGCGCATTCGCACGCTCAGCGACACCGGCGAGAGCGAGGGCGCCGAGCGCTGGCAGCTCGACTGCACGATCCCCGAGAAGGGCTTCTGGTTCCGCCCGACGATCTTCACGCGCGTCTCGGCGGCCCACACGATCGCCCGCGAAGAGATCTTCGGGCCCGTGCTGTCGGTGCTGACCTTCCGCACGCCCGACGAGGCGATTGCGAAGGCGAACAACACCCCGTACGGCCTGTCGGCCGGCATCTGGACCGAGAAGGCGTCGCGCATGCTCGCCGTCGCCGACCGCCTGCGCGCGGGCGTCGTCTGGGCCAACACCTTCAACAAGTTCGACCCGGCGTCGCCGTTCGGCGGCTACAAAGAGTCGGGCTACGGCCGCGAGGGTGGCCGCCAGGGGCTCGCCGCGTACCTCGAGTCGGCCGGCTGGGAAGCGCCCGCCGCGATCATGGCGAGCGCCGCATCCGCAACGACGACCGCCGCGGGCGGTCGCAAGAAGACCACGAAGAAGGCGGTGGCGAAGTGAGCCGAGTGACCGTGCCGAAGACGTACAAGCTCTACATCGGCGGCAAGTTCCCGCGCAGCGAGTCGGGGCGAACCTACGAGGTGACCACCCAGGCGGGCGAATTCGTGGCGAACGCCGCGCTCGCCTCGCGCAAAGACGCCCGCGACGCCGTCGTGGCCGCTCGCGCCGCCGTGACGGGCTGGGCGGGGGCCACGGCCTACAACCGCGGCCAGGTGATCTACCGCATCGCCGAGCTGCTCGAAGGTCGGCGCGCGCAGTTCGTCGACGAGATCAGCCGCACCGAGGGCGTGACCACGGCCGCCGCATCGGCGCAGGTCGACGCCGCGATCGACGTGTGGGTCTGGTACGCCGGCTGGGCCGACAAGTACGCGCAGATCGCCGGCAACGGCAACCCCGTGTCGGGGCCGTACTTCAACCTGTCGGTGCCCGAGCCCACCGGGGTGGTCGCGGCGATCGCGCCGCAGGCGCGCGTCGGCACCTCGCTGCTCGGCCTTGCCGCGGTCGTCGCGCCGATCATCGTGTCGGGCAACACCGTCGTCGTCGTGCCGAACACGGGTGCGCCGCTGTCGGCGATCAGCCTCGCCGAAGTCCTCGCGACTTCCGACGTGCCGGGTGGCGTCATCAACGTGCTGACCGGCTCGCCCGCCGAGATGGCGCCGTGGCTCGCCTCGCACGCCGACGTGAACGCCCTCGACCTCGCCGGCGCTGGTGACATCGACTGGGTCGAGCTGCAGCTGTCGGCCGCGGAGACGCTCAAGCGCGTGCTCGCCCCGGTCGCGGGCGTGCCCGCGCCGGCACTCGAGCGCATCACCGCCTTCACCGAGACGAAGACGGTCTGGCACACCAAGTCGATGCTCTAGCGGAACACGCGACTCGCGCGACTCGCGCACCCCTGGCGGCCGCGGCCGGAACCCTCCGGTTCCGCCGCGGCCGTCAACAATTCAGGACTAACGCGCACGGGTTCACTCGACACGCCTGGTGTTGCGGGTGAGCGTGCGCGTTAGTCCTGAGTTGTTGACACCTCACTCGGGGGTGCGAGTCGTTCGCGCGGGGGAGGGGAGTCCACCCCGAGGCGGATGAGGATGCCTCCGCTGCCTCGATAGCGTTGTCGTGTCGCCGCACCCGGTGACCGCCAGCATCCCCGAGGAGACACATTTCAGGCTTGCCGAGCTGCAAGAGTTCACCGCGTCCGTTGATCCCGTGTGGCAGTGGCTGGTGGTCATGGGTGCCGGGGCGATCCCGTTCGTGGAGTCGTACGGGGCAGGCCCGCTCGGCATCGTCGTGGGAATGTTCCCCATCCTCGCGGTCATCGCCGCCATCGTCGGCAACATCGTGTCGATGACCGTCGTGGTGCTCGCCACGGGTGGCGCCCGCGACCGGCTGGCGAAGCGGGACACAGAACAGAGCCCGCGTCGTCAGCGCTTCCTGCGCGCGTTCGACAAGTGGGGCGTGGCCGGCGTGAGCCTGCTCGGTCAGACGATCCTGCCGAGCCAGATCACCTCCGCGATGATGGTCGGCATCGGCGCTGACAAGAAGCGCGTGATCATCTGGCAGATCATCTCGATCATCCTGTGGGGCATTGCTTTCGGCGTGCTCGCCTGGCTCGCGGTTTCGGCCCTGCGCGGCTAGCCGCCGACAGCGCGTGTCAACAACTCAGGACTAACGGCGCTGGTTTCGCCACGCGAACGATGGCGCGGCAGTCGAGTGCGCGTTAGTCCTGAGTTGTTGACACGCGAGTGGCGGCGTCGGCGGGGGTGACGAAGGCGGCGGTGCGTTCGACCTCGTGCACGAGGGCGATGATGGCGTCGCTGACGGGCGTCGCGACGCCGGCGGCCCGCCCCGCCGCGGCGACGGCCCCGTTGATCTGGTCGACCTCGGTCACGCGACCCCGACGGATGCTCTGCAGCATCGACGCCGGATTCGGGACGTCCCCCATTCCCCGCGCGAGCATCCGCGCAAGTTCTTCACCGGCGGCCACGCCCTCGGCGCCCGGCGCCTGAAGCGGGCGGAGGGCCGCTGCGTCGACCGGACCGATCGCCTGCCAGCTCACCCCGAGTGCCGCGCCGACGGCCACGGTTTCGGCCATGGCGGCGCCGAGCACTCGGCGCAAGCGGTCGTCGGCGACCGTCTGCTGCACACTGAGCCCGGTGATGGCGGGCAGCGCGTTCACCTGGTTGATGACGAGCTTGGTCCACTGGGCGCCGCGAATGTCGGCACTGACGTCGACCCGCTCGGGCAGCGCCGCGCGCAGCACGGGCAGGGCGACGGCGACGGAGCGCGCGTCGCCGCCGATGACGAGCGGGGCTGCCGCCGTCACGGTCACTCGGCCGGGCCCGACGAGGCTCGCCGCGAAGAGTGCGAGCCCCACGCCGACCGGGCTGCCCGGCAGCACCGAGCGCACGAGCTCGTCGCCCCCGAGACCGTTCTGCAGCACCATCACGGGGCATCCGCTCGGCACGTCGACGCCTGCCAGGGCCGCGGCGGTGTCGTTGGCCTTCGTGGCGACGATCACGAGCCTGGTATCCGCGGGCACGCGTGCGACGACCGCAACCCCGGCGCGGTGCGCGCCAAAGCCGCCGTCGAGGGTGAGCCCCGACTCGGTGAGGGCGACCGCGTGGTCGCCGCGCGCGGTCACGCTCACCTCGTGCCCTGCCCGATCCAGCAGGGCCGCGAGTGCACCGCCGACGGCCCCTGCTCCGATCACGGTCACGCGCACCCGACCAGCCTAGATCGAGCCGGTAGCGTTATCACCGTGATCTCTGGCCTGCTGCTCGTCGACAAACCCGCAGGCCTCACCAGCCACGACGTCGTGGCCCGCGCCCGCCGCGCGCTCGGCACCCGCAAGGTGGGCCACGCGGGCACGCTCGACCCGTCGGCCACGGGCCTGCTCACGCTCGGCGCCGGCCCTGCGACGCGTCTGCTGACGTACCTCGTGGGCCTCGACAAGCAGTACACGACGACGATCCGCCTGGGCTTGGCGACAACGACCGACGACGCCGAGGGTGAGGTGCTCGGCGCGCCCGCCTCCGCGGCGGCCCTCACCGCCGTCACCGACGAGCGCCTCGCGGCCGAGGTTGCCCGACTCACGGGGGAGATCGAGCAGGTGCCGAGCGCGGTCAGCGCCATTAAGGTCGACGGACGCCGCGCCTACGACCGTGTGCGCGCGGGCGAGGAGGTCGAGCTCGCCTCCCGCCGCGTCACCGTGTCGCGCTTCAGTATCGAGGCCGTGCGCCGCGCCCCCGATGCGATCGAGGTCGACGCCGTGGTCGACTGCTCTTCGGGCACGTACATTCGCGCCCTCGCCCGCGACCTCGGCCGCGCCCTTGGCGTCGGGGGGCACCTGACGGCACTCCGCCGCACGCGGGTCGGCCCGTTCACGGTCACCGACCCCATCGCCATCACCCTGGATGCGCTGGTGACCGCCGGCGAGAACGGTTCGGCCGCGTCGCTGCTCGCGTCGCCGGCCGACGTCGCGGCGCGCCTGTTTCCCGTCCTCCGCACCTCTGACGAGCAGAGCCGTGACCTCGCTCACGGCAAGAAGCTTGACGGCTTGGACGCACCCGATGCGTCCCCGGTCGCCGCCGTTGACACGGCCGGCCGTCTCGTCGCGTTGCTCAGCGTTGAGCGGGGTCGGGGCCGTATCCTGACGGGGTTCCCGCAGTAAGGAGTCGCGCGTGATCGAGTGGTTCGGCGTCGTGCAGATCGTCGCGGCGGCAGCGCTGGGAGTGATCGCCCTCGCGCTCGGTGGCATCGGCCGCCGACCCGACGACATCACCGTGCTCGGCAGTGTGCTGCTCGCGCTGCTGCTGATCGCTCAGGTGGTCGTCGGCATTGTGCAGCCGCTCGTCGGAAACGCGCCGACGGGCGACATCGTCGAGTGGTGGCTGTACCTGGTCGTGGCGCTGCTGCTCGTCATCGGCGGCGTGGTGTGGGCCCTGATCGACCGCAGTCGCTGGGCCACGCTGATCATCGGCGTCGTCGGGGTCACGGTCGCGATCATGGTGTTCCGCATGACCCAGATCTGGTTCGTGCAGACCGTCCCCGCAGCGCTCGGCGCCTAGAGTCCCGCGATCGCCTCGAGCACCGCGTCGAGGTGCCCCTCGATGGTCGGCACGACGAGAATCGCACCGGTCTCGCTGAGCTCCTCGGCGGAAAACACTCCCGTGGCGACCGCGATGAAGGGAATCCCCGCCGCGACGGCAGCCTCGTCGTCGCGCGGCGTGTCGCCGATGATGACGAGCGTCTCGTCGGGCAGCGCCTCGCGGGCCGCCCGCGTGATCTCGCTGCGCTCGGACGCGGTCGCGCCGAAGAACGAGCGGCTCCAGTCGAAGCGTTCGGCCCCAAGACCTGAGCCGTCGAGCTTCACGCGCGAGCGGGTGGCGCTGTTGCCGGTCAACAGCGCGTTGACCCAGCCCCGCGCATCCGCCTGATCGAGCGCCTCGCGGATGCCCGGCGCGATTTCTCGGCGATCGCCCGCCTTCGCGCGCTCCACCGACAGCGCGTCGAGCGAGTCGCGGGCGGCCTCGTGCCACTGCGCCGCGTCGAAGCCGAAGTGCTCGAGGATGTCGGTGAGGATGTGCCCGTCGGTCTTGCCGTGGGTGCGCGGCAGGGGCGGCGACAGCTCGCGGCCGACGGCCCGCTCGACGGCCACGTGGTAGAGCTCGCCACCACCGGTGAACGAGTTGAGCAGCAGGGTTCCGTCGACATCCCAAAGAATCGTGGTCACGACCCCATGCTCGCAGAGGCGAGGGCGGGGTCGGTGCCACGCGCGTCGACGATCGCCGCGGTCAGCTCGCGGGCGTCGGCGTCGATGCCGTGCAGAATCGACGAGTCGAGCCGGCTCTGCCACGGCAGGCCGATCCAGTAGAACCCGGAAACGGGCGAGATGCCGCGGTCGTGCCGCGGCCCTCCGTGCTCGGTCAGGGCGCCCTCGACGGCGACGAAGGGGTAGTGCGCCCGAAAACCGGTACACCACAGCACGGCGTCCACCTCGACGCGCTCGCCGTTGGCGAGCTCGAGCGCGCGGCCCGCGGCCCCCACGACGCGGCTGGTTCTCAGCCCGAGCTGCCCCCGGCGCACGAGCTTCTTCGCCTCGGTGCCCAGAATGCCGTCGCCGCGCGAGTGGATGTACTGGCTGATGCGGCTGTCGGCCGGCGAATCGAGAATGCCGAACAGCGACAGCGGCCAGTAGACGCTGAGGCCCGCCACCTTCTCGGGAATGAACCACGGTTCAGCGGGCGCGATCATCGTCACGGTGCGCTCCGCAGCACCCGGCCCCGTGGCCAGCTCGGTGGCGAGCTGAGCTGCCGAATTGCCGCCGCCGACGACCGCGATGCGGCCCGCCGGAAGATCGCTCGGTGTGCGGTACGCGCTCGAGTGCCGTTGAGCCACGGCGTCGTCAAGCCCCGCCGCGACACGGGGAACGCGCGGGTACTGGAACGGGCCGCTCGCGATGACGACCGAGCGGGCGGTGATTGTGCCGGGATGCGCATCCCGCTCGTACTGAATCGCGAAGCGTCCGCGGAAATCGCGGCCCGTCGGCTCGGCGCGGGCGATGCGGGTGACGCGCGTGCGGTGCGCGACGGGCACGGCGTGATCGGCGGCGTACTGCTCGAGGTAGTCGGCGATCTGCAGACGCGTGGGATACGGGTCGGCCTCGGGTGGGAGGGGGCTCCCCGCGAGAGCGGCAAAGCGCTTCGGGGTGAACAGCACGAGGCTGTCCCAGCGCTCGCGCCACACATCGCCCGTGCGCTCGCGGTCGTCGAGCACGATGTGCGCGATTCCGGCCTCACTCAGCCGGTACGACATGCCGAGCCCCGCCTGCCCGCCACCGACGATGACGACGTCGACGTCGCTCGGAATCTCTCGCACGAGTGCCACGCCCTTATGTTCGGTGCGGCGGCTACGGCGGATGCCTGCGCCCCCTCGGCCATCATGGGCCCTCCGCCTGGCAGAATCGGGCGGTGCCGAGCGCTCTTCCCATCGCCGACCCCGCCCCTGCCGACGGGGCGTTGCCAGCGAGCGTCGTTGACGGTGCGGCTGACCGCGCCTTCGGGGCGTACCTCCACGTGCCGTACTGCCGGGCGCGCTGCGGCTACTGCGACTTCAACACGTACACGGCCGACGAGGTGCGCGGCACCTCGCGCGCCGACTTCGCGGGCCAGGCGATCGGCGAGGTGATGCTGGCCGCCCGCGTGCTCGACGCCGCGGGCTTGCCGCGCCGGCCCGCGAGCACGGTGTTCTTCGGCGGGGGAACCCCGACGCTGTTACCCACGAGTGACCTCGCCGCCATGCTCGACGCCGTGCGTGACGCGTTTGGCCTCGCCGACGGCGCCGAGGTGACGACCGAGGCGAACCCTGACTCGATCGACGCGGCGGGCTTTGCCGAGCTCGCCGCTGCGGGGTTCACCCGCGTGAGCCTCGGCATGCAGTCGGCGGTGCCGCACGTCTTGGCCACCCTCGAGCGCACGCACGACCCCGCGAATGTGCCGCGCCGGGTCGCCGAGGCCCGCGATGCCGGCCTGCAGGTCAGCGTTGACCTCATCTTCGGCACCCCCGGCGAGAGTCTCGCCGACCTCGACGCGAGCATCGACGCCGCCCTTGCAACCGAGCCCGATCACCTGAGCGCCTACGCCCTCATCGTTGAGGAGGGCACGAAGCTCGCCCGGCAGATCGCCCGCGGCGAGGTTCCGCCCGTCGACGATGACCTGCACGCCGACATGTACGAGCATCTGGATGTGCGCCTCGCCGCCGCGGGATACGACTGGTACGAGGTCAGCAATTGGGCGCGCGACGACAACCACCGATCGCGCCACAACCTCGCCTACTGGACGGGCGAAGACTGGTGGGGCGTCGGCCCGGGCGCGCACAGCCACGTCGGGGGCGTGCGCTGGTGGAACGTCAAGCACCCCGCCGCCTATGCGCAGCGGCTCGCGGTCGGGGAGAGCCCGGCGGCGGGCCGCGAAACACTCGACCCCGAGACGCGCCGCGTCGAACGCGTGCTGCTCGAGACGCGCACCGCCCTGGGGCTGCCGATCGACGTGCTCGATGCCGAGGGACGCACCGCCGTCGCCGGCCTCATCGCCGACGAATTGGTGGATGCGCACCTCGCGATCCGCGGGCGCCTCGTGCTCACGCCGCGCGGCCGCCTGCTCGCCGACGGGGTGGTGCGTCGACTGCTGCCGAACGACCTGTAGACCGTCTAGTCCTTGATGAACGGGATCGACAGCGGGTAGCGGTACATCTCGCCGCGGTTCGCGGCGAGCGCCGCGATGATCGAGAGCACGAGGATGGCGATCGACACGGCCAGGATGATCAGGAACCCGATCAGCACCAGCGTGAGAATGCCGCCAACGATCGAGGCGATCAGCATCGTCAGCTGGAAGTTCAGGGCAGTGGCCGCGTGACCCTTGACGAACGGACCGCGGTCTTTCATCACGAGGTAGCCGATCAGCGACGGGATGAAGCCAAAGAAGATGCCACCGACGTGAATCAGGGTGGCCCACAGCTTCTCGTCTTCGGGGCGCATGGGCTGCGGCGCGGCCGAGTAGGGGCTGGCGGGGGGCGGGGGAGGCGCGTCAGACATGTGCCCAGTAAACACCCAGACAGCCTGCGCGGGCGAGACCCGCGCCCGTGTCGGAACGCACGACGGGGCCCGGCCGAGTGGCCGAGCCCCGTCGTGGACGCGGTTGGGCGTTACTTCACCAGGCGAATGGCGATCGGGTAGCGGTAGGCCACGCCGTCCTTCGCCTTGCTGAAGCCCATGATGCTCCAGATGAGCGACAGCACCCAGAGCGCCAGCGGCAGAATCCAGCCGATGAAGGCCCAGATGCCGAAGGTCACCGCGGTGAGGACCGAATTGATGATGAAGATCGCGATCTGACCGATCGCCATCGTGATCTGGAAGTTCAGCGCCTCTTTCGATTCTTGGCGCGTGAACGAGCCGCGATCCTTGAACACGAGGTAGATGATGAGCGACGGCAGCAGGCCGATGATGCCGCCGAGGTGGGCGAATGACGCCCACTGACGGTCTTCTGACTCGCTGAGCGCGGCGCCGGAGGTGGATGCGCCCTGGGGCGGCGGGGGAGGAGGGGTGTCAGTCATGGGGTGAACTGCCTTTCGAGTGCTCGAACGGTGCGAATGATTACCCGGGGTGGAGCATGACCGTGTCGTCGCGGGCGGGAGACGAGCATCCGTCCGCTGCCGACACAGTCCCGACGGTACTCGGGGCGCACCGCCGTGGCAACGATTTCCGTGCCGCGCGCCGCGGTAGAATTGGCAGTCATCGTCGGCGAGTGCCAGGGCGCCCCCGCGGGGCGCCGGGCACATTCGGCGCCGGCGACACATCGACGCGATCACGAAAGGGGGCCTCGCATGGTGTCAGAACGCGCTCAGCAGGTGCTCCGGGCGATCGTGCAGGACTACGTGTCGTCGCGCGAGCCGGTGGGCTCGAAGGCGCTCGTCGAGCGCCACCAGTTCGGGGTGAGCTCGGCAACGATTCGCAACGACATGGCACTGCTCGAAGAAGAAGAGCTGATCACGGCGCCCCACACCTCGTCGGGCCGCGTGCCGACCGACAAGGGCTACCGGCTCTTCGTCGACCAGCTCGCCGAGTTGCGGCCGTTGAGCGCCGGTCAGCGTCAGGCGATCACGCAGTTCTTGGATCAATCGGTCGACCTCGACGACGTGTTTGCGCGCACCGTGCGCCTGCTCAGCCAGCTGACGAACCAGGTGGCGCTCGTTCAGTACCCGACGCTCGGCAACGCACGCGTGCGGCACGTGGAGTTCGTGCCCATGACGCCGACGCGCCTCATGACGGTGTTCATCACCGACGGGGGCCGGGTCGATCAGCGCATCATCGAGCTCCCGCGTGAGGCCGACGAGGTCTTCATCGGCGAGCTGCGCGCAAAGGTCAACGCGCTGCTCGACGGCCGCGCACTCGCCGAGGTGGGCGACCTTGCCGGCGACCTCAGCGAACAGTTCGCGCCCGAACGCCGCGACGCCGTGCGCGTCGTAGCGGAGGCGCTCGTCGGCCACGTGGATGCGCATCGCCAAGATCGTCTCGTCATGGCGGGGGCGGCGAACCTCGTGCGCACCGAGGGCGACTTTGCCGGCAGCGTGTATCCGGTTTTGGAGGCCATTGAAGAGCAGGTCACCCTGCTGAAGCTTTTTGGCGAGATGGAACTCGATCAGCAGTCGGTGGCCGCGCGCATTGGCCGCGAGAACACCGAAGCGCTGAGCGAGACGGCCGTCGTGACGAGCGCGTACAGGATGGGCGCAGACCAATCGGCGAGGCTGGGCGTTCTGGGCCCGACCCGCATGGACTATTCGAACAACATGGCAGCGGTGCGCGCGGTGGCGCGATATGTCAGCCGACTGCTGGGTGAGGACTAACAGCCCCGTGGCAGATCATTACGAAACCCTCGGTGTGGCGCGCGACGCAAGCGCCGACGAGATCAAGAAGGCCTATCGCCGGCTCGCGCGCGAGCTGCACCCCGACGTGAACCCGTCGGGCGAGGCCGCCGAGCGCTTCAAGCAGGTCACCCACGCGTACGACGTGCTGAGCGACCCGAACCAGCGTCAGCAGTACGACCTGGGCGGCTCGGGCGGCATGGGTGGTGCGGGCTTCGGCGGCTTCGGCGACATCTTCGAAACCTTCTTCGGCGGCGGCCAGTCGCAGCGCGGCCCTCGCTCGCGGCGTGAGCGCGGGCAAGACGCCCTGCTGCGCGTCGAGGTCGAACTGCACGAGATCATCTTCGGTACGACCCGCACGCTCGAGGTCGACACCGCCGTGCTGTGCGAGACCTGCAACGGCTCGTGCTGTGCCCCCGGAACCGAGCCGGTGACGTGTGACATCTGCCGCGGCTCCGGCCAGATTCAGCGCACCGTTCGCAGCCTGCTCGGCAACGTGATGACGTCGTCGCCGTGTGGCTCGTGCCGCGGCTACGGCACGGTCATTCCGAGCCCCTGCCCCTCGTGTGCCGGTCAGGGCCGGGTGCGCGCCCGCCGCAACGTGCCGGTCGACATCCCCGCAGGCGTCGACACGGGCCTGCGCATTCAGCTACCCGGTCAGGGCGAGGTCGGCCCCGCCGGTGGCCCGAACGGCGACCTGTACCTCGAGATCAAGGTGAAGACGCACGAGACCTTCAGCCGTCAGGGCGATGACCTGATGGCGACCGTCGAGGTTCAGATGGCCGACGCGATTCTCGGCACGACGGTGACGTTGCCCGCGCTCGACGGCGACGTGTCGATCGAGGTGAAGCCCGGCACCCAGAGCGCCGAGGTCATCACGGTGAAAGAGCGCGGCATTACGCGCCTGCGCGGCTCGGGTCGCGGCGACCTGAAGCTCGGCATTCAGGTGGTCACGCCCGTGCGCCTCAACAGCAAAGAGACGAAGCTCATTCAAGAGTTCGCGCAGAGCCGCCGCCCGGTGCCTCCGCAGTTCTCGACGTTCCAGCAGGGCCTGTTCTCGAAGCTGCGCGACCGCTTTCTGAACCTGTAGCGTCGCGGGCGTGGCGCACTTCTACCTCGACGAGAGCCTCGCGCTTGGTTGCGCTTCGGCGGGTGACGAGGTGGCGCTCACTGGCCCGGACGCGCGGCATGCCGTGACGGTGGCGCGGCTGCGCGTCGGCGAAACCGTGCGCGTCGGCGACGGCGCAGGCACGATCGCGCTCGGCCGCGTCACTGACGCGGCGCCCGATCGGGTCGCGCTTGTCCTCGACAGGGTGGATGCGCATCCCGCCCCCGCAACGCGCCTGACGCTCGTGCAGGCGCTCGCGAAGGGCGACCGCGACGAGTTGGCCGTTCAGGCGGCGACCGAGCTCGGCGTCGACGCGATCGTGCCGTGGCAGGCCGCCCGCAGCGTGTCGGTCTGGAAGGGCCCGAAGGCCGAGAAGGGACGGGCACGGTGGCAGGCGATCGTGCGCGAGGCGTCGAAGCAGGCCATCCGGCCGCGCGTGCCCGAGGTGTCGGCGATCACAACGATCCGCGAGCTGCTGGCTCGGGCCGCGAGCGAGGGCACGACGGTGCTCGTGCTCGAACCGACGGCTACTGAGCGGCTGAGCGCGCTCAATCCGGACGAGCTCAGCGCAGAGGTGCTGCTCGTCGTCGGGCCCGAGGGGGGCGTTAGCTCCGACGAGCTCGGCGCCCTCACCGCGGCGGGCGCGCGCCCCGTGTTGCTCGGCGATACGGTGTTGCGTACCTCGACCGCGGGGCCCGCGGCTCTCGCGGTGCTGTCGACGACCCTCGGGCGCTGGTGAGCGCGGCTGGTCGACCCCCGAGAGCCGCTGAGCGGGCGACACAGCCTGATGCAGGGGCTACGCTCCCACCCGGTCTGCGCGCACAGCTCGCGCTCGACGACCGCAGCGTGCCGCCCGCGGTCGCTGACCTAGCGACTCGACTTCGCCCTGGTGTTGACCCCGAGCCGCTGTGGCGCAACCAGCTCGGCGGCCTCACCGTGGCGCTGGGCGACGCCGTACTCAAGCACGTGCCCGCCCAGATCGTGCGCGATCACCCGCGCGAGCCGACCCCGCTCGACGAGGCAGAGCGCATTGCCTGGGTCGGCGACCGCCACCCCGTGCCGCGCGTGCTCGACGCCGGAGCCGACGACGATGGCCAGTGGCTGCTCACCGCCCGCATTGACGCGACCACCGCTGTCGCCGAGCGCTGGCGTGCCGAGCCCCGCGCGACGGTGCGCGCGCTCGGTGCCGCCCTGCGTCGCCTGCACGACGCGCTGCCCGTGGACGGATGCCCGTGGCGGCTCCCCGACGCGCTGCTCGCCGACACGCCCGCTCACGACCTCGTCGTCAGCCACGGCGATGCGTGCGCGCCGAACACCGTGCTCGACGACGCCGGGCGCTTCGCCGCGCACGTCGACCTCGGCGCACTTGCCGTCGCCGACCGGCACCTCGACCTCGCGGTGGGGCTGCAGTCGCTCGAGTGGAACTACGGCCCGGGGTGGGAGGCCGAGTATCTGGCGTCCTACGGGCTCGACGCCGACCCCGCGCGGCTCGCCCGCTGGTGGGCCTGGTGGAACTCAGGCGGGTCGGAAAGCCGCTCCGCCGACAGCGAACCCTGAGCGCGAACCGGGGGCGTGCATCCATCCCCGGGCCTAGAATCGGCGGCATGACGAGCCCCGAGCCCACGATCTTCGAGCGCATTATCGCGCGCGAGATTCCGGCCGACATCGTGCACGAAACCGAGACGCTGATCGCCTTCCGCGACATCGCGCCACAGGCCCCCGTGCACCTGCTCGTCGTGCCGAAAACCGCCGAGTACGCGACTGTCGCCGAACTCGCCGAGGCCGACCCCGCGCTGCTCGCCGAGGTGGTGGCGACCGCGAAGCTGCTCGCCGAGACGCACGCCGACGGCCACTACCGTCTCGTCTTCAACTCGGGCGAGGCGGCCGGCCAGACCGTCTTCCACGTGCACGCCCACGTGCTCGCTGGCGGACTCGATGAGGGGTCGCTTGCCCACGGATAGCGCGCCCACCTCCGGCGCCGGCGCGCCGTACACCCGCCAGCTCGAGATCGATGGCGTGGCGATGGTTCGGCTGCTCGGCCCGCAAGACCGGCTACTCACGACGCTTGAGCGCGAGCACGCCGGCGTTGACGTGCACGTGCGCGGCAATCAGATCACCCTGCAGGGCGAGCGCCCCGCAGTCGAACAGGCGGCAACGCTGGTAGAGGAGCTCATCCGAATGGTGCGAGGCGGAACCGACCTCGGCGAGGTCGACGTGCAGAGTTCGGCGCGGATCCTGCGCGACGGTGCGGGCAGCCCGGCCGACGTGCTGAGCCAGGCGATCTTGACGAGTCGCGGCAAGAGCATCCGCCCGAAGACCCTCGGTCAGAAGGCGTACGTCGACGCGATCGACGAGAACACGATCGTGTTCGGCATCGGGCCAGCAGGTACCGGCAAGACCTACCTCGCGATGGCGAAGGCGGTGCAGGCGCTGCAGCGCAAAGAGGTCGACCGCATCATCTTGACCCGCCCGGCCGTCGAGGCGGGCGAGCGCCTGGGGTTCCTCCCCGGCACGCTGACCGACAAGATCGACCCGTACCTGCGGCCCCTCTACGACGCGCTCAACGAGATGATGGATCCGGAGCTCGTGCCGAAGCTGCTCGCCTCCGGCGTGGTCGAGGTCGCGCCGCTCGCCTACATGCGCGGGCGCACCCTCAACAACTCGTTCGTCGTGCTCGACGAGGCGCAGAACACGACGCCCGAGCAGATGAAGATGTTCCTCACGCGCCTCGGCTTCGGCTCGTCGATGGTCGTCACCGGCGACATCACGCAGGTCGACCTGCCGGGCGGCGCGTCGGGCCTATCGCTCGTGACGCGCGTGCTCGATGGCATCGACGACATCCACTTCGCGCGCCTCACGAGCGACGACGTCGTGCGTCACAACCTGGTTGGCCGCATCGTCGACGCGTACACGAAGTACGACGCCGAGAAGCAGAAGGCCGAATACGAGCGCACCGAGCGCCGACGCGCGAACGCGGGCAGCGCATCCGATTCGGATGCGCGGGGCGCGACGGGCGTGAATCGCGCCGCCCGGCGCCAGGCGACCCGCGACCGGCTTCCCGGGCGCAGCCGCCGCGATACGCAACGATGGTGACCGTGAACCGGATCGCTGAACTGCAGGTGCGCGCGTGAGCGTTGAGATCAACAACGAGTCGGGTGTCGCCGTCGACGAGGCCGCCATTCAGCGGCTCGTCATGTACGCCTTCGAGCACCTGAACGTGCACGCCGACGCGGAAGTCGCCATCCAGATGGTCGATGAGGGCGCCATGGAGCGCCTGCACATCGAGTGGATGGACGAGCCCGGCCCAACCGACGTGCTCAGCTTCCCGATGGACGAGCTGCGCCCCGGCACCGACGAAGAGCCGACCCCGCCGGGCCTCCTCGGCGACATCGTGCTGTGCCCGCAGGTCGCCATCGCGCAGGCGGCGACGGCCGGTCACTCGACGATGGACGAGCTGCTGCTCTTGACGACCCACGGCCTGCTGCACCTGCTTGGCTTCGACCACGCCGAGCCTGCCGAGGAACGCGAAATGTTCGGCATCCAGCGCGACGTGCTCGTCGGGTTCACGCTGGCCGAACGCAAACGCTGAGGCGATGATCCTCACCGTCGTTTTCTTCGCCACCGCGTTCGTGCTGGTGGTGCTCGGTGGCCTCTTCGCCGCGATCGACGCCGCGCTCGGCGTGCTCAGCCGCAACGACCTCGTCGAGCTCGCCGCCGAGCGCAAGAAGCCGCAGCGGCTGCTGACGATCTCGAACGACATCGGCGCGCACGTCAACGCGCTGAATTTCTTGCGCATCGTCGCCGAAACGATCGCCGCGGTGCTGGTGACGCTCGCGTTCGCGAGCATCCTCGAGCCCTGGTGGCTCGTGCTCGGGGTGAGCGCGCTCATCATGATCGGCGTCTCGTTCGTGCTGGTTGGGTCGAGCCCGCGCAGCGTGGGTCGGGCCCAACCGCGCCCGCTGATCGTCGCCACCGCGCCCCTCGTGCGCGCGATCCGTGTGCTGACAAGGCCCATCGCCGACGCCCTCGTCGTGTTGGGCAACCGCGTCACACCGGGCCGCCCCCGCAGTGCGGCCTTCTCGAGCGAAGAGCAGCTGCTGTCGATGGTCGACGAGGCGACCGACCTCGACGTGCTCGAGGTCGAAGACCGCGAGCTCATCCACTCGATCTTTGAGTTCAACGACACGATCGTGCGCGAGGTCATGGTGCCGCGCACCGACATGATCGTGCTCGAGACGCAGCAGACGGTCGCCGAGGCGATGGCGCTGTTTCTCGAGAAGGGGGTGTCGCGCATCCCGCTGATCGGCGACGACGCCGACGACATTCGCGGTGTCGTCTACCTGCGGGATGTGACCCGGTTGACGGTGTCGTCGCCTGCGTCAGCGGGTGCGACGCTCGTGGATGAGTTGGCGAAGCCCGCCCAGTTCTTGCCTGAGTCGAAAAAGGCCGACGATGCGCTGCGGCAGTTGCAGGTGCAGTCGAACCACCTCGCGCTCGTCGTCGACGAGTACGGCGGCATCGCCGGCCTCGTGACCATGGAAGACCTCATCGAGGAGCTCATCGGCGACATCACCGACGAGTACGACCGCGAAGAGTCGACCTTCGAGCGGCTCGACGACAACCGCTACCGGGTGAGCGCGCGCATGCCGATCGACGAACTCGGAGACCTCTTCGGCATCGAGCTCGACGACGACGACGTCGACACCGTTGGAGGCCTGCTCGCGAAGCACCTCGACCGCCTGCCGGTCGCCGGGTCGACCACCGAGGTCGACGGCCTGCACCTGACCGCCGAGCGCACCGAGGGTCGCCGCAAGCGCGTCGTCACCGTGCTCGTTGAGGCCGACCAGGCCCTCATTGACGCGCGGCTCGCATTCGCGGCCGCCTCCGCCGACACCGGCGCGATTCCTGTTCAGGATGCGCGCCCCGCCTCCCCAAGGAGCGCCCCGTGAGCGACACCCCTTCGTCCACAACCGCGGAACACCGAGCCGGATTCGTGACCTTTGTCGGCCGCCCGAACGTCGGCAAGTCGACGCTCACCAACGCGCTGGTCGGCGAAAAGGTCGCGATCACGTCCTCGAAGCCGCAGACCACGCGGCGCGCGATCCGCGGAATCGTGCACCGGGCATCCGGGCAATTGATCGTCGTCGACACGCCGGGCATGCACCGGCCGCGCACGCTGCTCGGCGAGCGGCTCAACGCCCTTGTGCAAGAGACCCTCGGCGACGTCGACGTCATCGGCTTCTGCGTGCCCGCCGGCGAGCCGATCGGGCCGGGCGACAGGTTCATCAACGAGCAGCTCGACAACTTTCCGCGCACTCGCAAGGTCGCGATCGTCACGAAGACTGACGCGGTGGGCGGCACGAAGGTCGCTGAGCAACTGCTCGCCGTCTCGCAGTTGCGCGAGTGGGACATGGTGATCCCGCTGTCGGCGGTGACCGGAGACCAGGTCGAACTGCTCGCCGACGAGCTGATCGGGCTCATGCCGGTGTCGCCGCCCCTCTACGAGGCCGAGTCGACGACCGACGAGACCGAAGAAGATCGGGTTGCCGAGCTGATCCGCGAGGCCGCGCTCGAGGGCGTGAGCGACGAGCTGCCGCACTCGCTGGCCGTCACCATCGACGAGATGATCGAGCGCGACGGCGACGGCCTGCTGCAGATCTTCGCCAACGTCTGGGTCGAGCGCGACAGCCAGAAGGGCATCATCATTGGCCACCGCGGCTCGCGGCTCGGCGACGTGGGGCGACGCGCGCGCGGCGAGATCGAGGCTTTGCTGGGGCGCAAGGTGTTCTTGAAGCTGCACGTGAAGGTCGCCAAAGAGTGGCAGCGCGACCCGAAGCAGTTGGGTCGGCTCGGGTTCTAGGGAGCGGCGCGGGCGCGCGCCTTCGTGACGGGCCGAGTGTCGTGGGTGCCTTCCGGGCGGGTTGCGTGTCGCGTAGCCCCGGTCTGGGTTGCGACCCCCGGCGTGTTGTCACCGACACGCCCAGTCAATGGCGAAACACCGGGGCGATGCGACAGCTGGCGCGCGGGCGGTGTCTGCCACACCGACAGTTTTCGCGCGCGTGCGGCGTTTATGCTCCGCACGTCGGCGAGTTGCGCCGCACTGTCGGTCCTGCAGACATCGACCCCGGCTACGTCCGGTGTCAGGCCGCACCGCCCCGTGCCACGTCGCCGGCGGGCGAGCCGGCGGAGTCTTCGCGGCCCTCATCGCTGACCCTTGAGCCGGCCCTCAGCGGCGGGGCAGCAGCCCGTTGTCGTGCGCGTAGAGCACCACCTGCACGCGGTCGCGCAGGCTGAGCTTCGCGAGGATGCGGCCGACGTGCGACTTCACGGTCGCCTCGCTGACGAACTCGCGCTCGGCGATCTCGGCGTTGCTGAGTCCCTCAGCGATGGCGCCGAAGATCTGGCGCTCGCGGGGGCTGAGGGCGGTGAGGGCGGCGTCGCGCGCGGCGGCGACGTCCGTCGGGAGCGCGGGGCGTGCATCCACGTGGGTGAGCAGGTCGGCGATCGCGCCGGGCGCGACGACGGCGTGACCGCCGTGCACGGCGCGGATTGCGGCGAGCAGGAACTCGGGCTCGGCGTCCTTCAGCAGGAACCCGCTTGCGCCGGCGCGAATCGCCCGCAGCGCCGCGTCGTCGAGATCGAAGGTGGTGAGCACGATGACGCGCGGGGCGCGACGGCCGGCATCGCCCGCCGCCGCGACGATTCCCGCCGTGCCAGCGATGCCGTCGACGCGCGGCATGCGGATGTCCATGAGCACGACGTCGGGCGAATGCTCGGTGGCCGCGGTCACGGCCTCCTCGCCGTCGCTCGCCTCGCCGACCACGGTGAGGTCGGGCTGCGAGTCGATCAGCATGCGCACCCCACGGCGGAACAGCGGCTGGTCGTCGACCAGCAGCACGCGGATCACTGTCACGCCGTGGCCCAGGGAAGGCTCGCCGGGGTGAGGGGTCGGCGCGGCACCAGCACGAGCCTGATGGGCACCACGATGGTGGGCGCGGGCGCGATGGTCATCACGGCCGCGGACGAGGGGGAGACAGGAGCGGTCATGCGAGCACCTCGGTATCAATCGTGTCGGGGGTGGCGGGCTCGGGGTGAGAGTGTTCGCGCGGCTCACGGGGGAGGCGCGCCCGCACACGGAATGTCGCCCCTTCGCGGATGCTGAACTCGCCGCCCGCAAGGATCGCGCGTTCGCGCATCCCGTCGATGCCGTGGCCGCGTTCGGGCGGGAACTCACCGTGCGTGACCTCTGTGACGGCGGCGTCGGCTGACGCCGGGGCCGGGGCCGCCGCGACGTTCGTGACGAGCAGGTCGACGGCTGCGTCGCCCCAGTCGAGGTCCAGGGTCGCCGCACCGTCGCCGTGGCGGAGGGCGTTTGTGAGCGATTCCTGCACGATGCGGTAAAGCGCGAGCTCGCGGGCGTCGGTGAGACCGCCGCGGTCGCCGAACTCGTGCACGGTGAGCGTGAGCCCCGAATCGCGGAACGAGTCGACCAGCGCGTCGAGGTTCTGAATCCCCGGCTGCGGCCCGGCCTCCTGCGTGTGGCGGAGCTCGGTGAGCAGGGTGCGCACGTCGGCGAGCGCGTCGCGCGCGGTCTGCGCGATCGTGCCGAAGGCGTCGGCCGCGCCGGGGGAGTCGGCCGTTGTCGCGTAGCGCGCACCGTCGGCCTGCGCTATCACGACCGTGAGGGAGTGCGCCACGATGTCGTGCACGTCGCGCGCGACCCGCGTGCGCTCGGCCTCGAGGTCGGCGCGGGTGAGCGCGGCATCGCGCTCGGTGCTGACGGCGGTGACGGTCGCGCTGAGCGCCCGGCGGTTGCGGATGCTCCGCACCAGTTCGCCCGCAAACCAGCCCAGAGCGGGCATGAGCAAGACGATGAGCCCGAGAGGGCCCAGGCCATAGGCGGCGACGGAGATGCCCCCCGCAACGAACCCCGCGGTCAGTGCGACCGCTGCGATCCGCCCGGTCCACTGCACCGTGACGCTTCCGTACGCGACGGTGCCGAAGATCGACAGGTAGATCGGCAGCCAGAGAGCGCCGCTCGGCGTGCCCCCTGACCAGCCTGCAATGAGCACGAACAGCATCGCCAATGACGAGACTGCGAGCGCGATCACCGGTGCCAAGTGATAAAATGCGATCCCGGCCCCGAGTAGCACTAGAACCGCCCCGATCGCGAGGTTGCCGGTCTCGGCAGCTCCGTAGTACGCCACGGTGAGCGAGAACAACGCTCCTACAGCACTCTCAGCGAGCAATCGAAGGCGTGAGCCGCGGGTGAGGATGCTGTGTGCGAGGGAATCGAACATGAGCGTCACGCTACGCATCGCGAAGCGGCACGTCGCGCGAAACGCGCCCCGTTCATCCGCTCGGATGCGAGCTTTCATCCTTTGGTAGTACGGAACTGGACCGGTAGTCGTACCGGGGGCGTGCATCCGGGGCGGTTCGCGGCCGTGAGCGGGCCGGGTGTACCCTGAAACCGTGTTCGGCGCGCTTCTTCTTCGTTGCCGCGACGAGGCTTAGCCCTTAGCCTCCCTCGTCGCGGAGTTCGTTGTCGGCTGAGACCAGCATCAGACACGGAAAACAGGAGCCGCGAAGACCATGAAGAACCGCCAGCAGCCGTCGGGGATGCCGACGCACAAGTACCAGCCCTACCAGTCGATCGTGCGAGTCGATCTGCCCGACCGCACGTGGCCGACGAAGACGATCACGCAGGCGCCGCGCTGGTGCGCCGTCGACCTGCGTGATGGCAACCAAGCCCTCATCGACCCGATGAGCCCCGAGCGCAAGCGCATCATGTTCGAGCTGCTCGTGCGCATGGGGTTCAAAGAGATCGAGGTCGGGTTCCCGTCGGCCTCGCAGACCGACTTCGACTTCGTGCGCTCGCTCATCGACGACGAGCTGATTCCCGACGACGTGACCATTCAGGTGCTGACGCAGGCGCGTGAGCACCTGATCGCCCGGACGTACGAGTCGATTAAGGGTGCGAAGCGGGCGATCGTGCACTTCTACAACTCGACGTCGGTGCTGCAGCGAGAGGTCGTCTTCCGCACCGATGTCGAGGGCGTGAAAGAGATCGCGCTGCAGGGCGCGCGCTGGTGCAAGCAGTACGAGTCGACTGTTCCCGGCACCGAGGTGTTCTACGAGTACAGCCCCGAGAGCTACACGGGCACCGAGCTCGAGACCGCGCTCGAGGTCTGCAACGCCGTCATCGACGAGCTGCAGCCCACGCCTGAGCGCCAGCTGATCATCAACCTGCCGGCGACCGTCGAGATGGCGACACCAAACGTGTACGCCGACTCGATTGAGTGGATGCACCGTCGCCTCGCGCGCCGCGACTCGATCATCCTGAGCCTGCACCCGCACAACGACCGCGGCACCGCCATCGCCGCCGCCGAGCTCGGCTACATGGCCGGCGCCGACCGCATAGAAGGGTGCCTGTTCGGCAACGGCGAGCGCACCGGCAATGTCGACCTCGTCGCCCTCGGCATCAACCTGTTCACACAGGGCATTGATCCGCAGCTCGACTTCAGCGACCTCGACGAGATCAAGCGCACCGCCGAGTACTGCAACCAGTTGAAGGTGCACGAGCGCTCGCCCTGGGCGGGCGACCTCGTCTACACGGCGTTCAGTGGCTCGCACCAGGACGCCATCAAGAAGGGCTTCGAGGCGATGGAGGCCCGCGCTGTGTCTGAGGGTGTGTCGGTGGACGAGCTGGTGTGGGGCGTTCCCTACCTGCCGGTCGACCCGAAGGATCTGGGGCGCTCGTACGAGGCTGTCATTCGCGTCAACTCGCAGTCGGGCAAGGGAGGCGTCGCCTACCTCTTGAAGACCGACCACGCCCTCGACCTGCCACGCAAGCTGCAGATCGAGTTCAGCCACGTCGTGCAGGCGAAGACCGACGCCGAGGGTGGCGAGGTCACGAGCGAGCAGATCTGGGAGATTTTCCAGGACGAGTACTTGCCGGCTGCCGACGAGACGGACAAGTGGGGGCGCTTCGAGCTGCTCTCGACCCGCACCGCGTCGGACATGACCGGATCGGTCGCGCTCGACGTCACCCTGCGCGATGGCGACGCGATTGATGGTGTCTCAGCGACGGGCAACGGGCCGATCGCGGCGTTCCTCGGCATCATGCAGGGGCAGGGCATCGAGGTGCGACTGTTCGACTACGTCGAGCACGCGCTCTCGGCCGGCGGGGACGCGCACGCCGCCTCGTACGTCGAACTCGAGGTCAACGGCCGCACCCTCTGGGGCGTCGGCATCGACCCCGACATCTCGACCGCATCGCTGAAGGCCGTGGTGTCGGCCATCAATCGCGCGATTCGCCTGGAGTCGGGCACGCGCGAGCTCGCGACCGCGTAGTCGCGCGCTGCGCGTCAACAACTCAGGACTAACGGCACGCACGCGTTCGTTGTGCCGCGTGCGTCCGCGGGTCGCGCGGTGTGCGCTGCGCGTTAGTCCTGAGTTGTTGACAGCGCGGCCAGCAGCGCGCGTGTTTCGCGGGGTGTGCGCAGCCGGATCACGGTCAGGCCGGCGCGCCGGTCGACTGTCTGAGCAATGAGCGCGCGGTACTTGTTGCGCGTCATGACCGCCCAGCGAATGATTCCCTCAGGGTTGAAGACTGCATGGCGGAGGCCCGGCTCTTGATTGCCGTTCCACAGCACTTCTCGTGTCACGCGGCGCCGCACGGTGCGTCGGATGACGCGCCAGAGGGTCACGCGAAACGGCGGATCAAGCCACAACAGCACCGTCGCCCGCTCGATAATGAGCGGCCTCACGCGCCGGTACTGCCACTCGGTGATCCAGCGGTCGTGAGCGACGAGCGCGCGCACCTCGTCCATGAACGAGGGGTGAGGGGTCCAGTTGGGCCCCCAGTGCAGTGCGTCGAGCTCGGTGTACGGCAAATCAAGGGCCGGCGCGAGCTGGCGCGCGAGAGTCGATTTGCCGGAGCCGGAGACTCCTGCGATGGCGACCCGAGCATCCGGCGCCCGAAGCGCCACAGCCGCGGCGCGCGCGTCGAACGGGGCGGGGACGGAACGCACCCGACGACCCTAGTGCCCGGCTCGTGTCAACAACTCAGGACTAAGGCTCCTCTTTCGCACGCGAGCCCGCGCGCGCCTGCGGCGCCTCTCACGGCAGTGTCGCGTTAGTCCTGAGTTGTTGACAGCGCGCGAGCCTCACGGCTGGTGCTGCGCCCACTCCGAGAAGCTCGGCCCTGTGCCCGGGGCTCCCGTCGTGTGGAGCCCGGCGCGGTACGCCGCGACGAGCCGGCCCGGCGGCCGCAGCGTGACGACGCGGCCCGTCGCGGTGTCGGGCGAGGTTCCGCCGGCGACCAACCACTGCCGCGCGAGCTCGCGCATCGGCAGCACCTCGGGCCCACCGATGTCGGTGACACGCCCGCCGACTGGAGTGTCCCGCGTCAGCTCTGTCAGCCGCGCGGCAACGACGCTCGTGTCGATCGGCTGAAATGGCACGTCGGCGACGAACGTCCGCGGAAGCCGTCGTTGCGCGCGAAACGCCCCCGCCACGAACTCATGAAACTGTGTCGCCCGCACGATGGTGAAGGGCAGCCCCGAAGCGGCGATCGCCCCCTCGCAGCGCAGCTTCGCCCGGTAGTTGCCGAGCGGCACCGCGTCGACGCCGACGATCGAGAGGTACACGAGGTGGGCGGCCCCGGCGGTCTGCGCGGCGTCGAGCAGCAGCTGGGTGGCGGCCAGGTCGTTGCGGCGGTTCGTCGCGAGGTGCACCACGGTGCGCACGCCGGCGAGGGCCGCGCTGAGCCCCGAGCCGCTGCGCAGGTCAGCGATGCCGTGGCCGTCTCCGGCCCGTCGGCTCAGGATGCGCGGCTCGATTCCGCGCGCTCGCAGCGCCTCGACGGTCGGGCGGCCAACGGTGCCTGTTCCTCCGGTGACGAGCACGGTCATGGTGTTCCTCTCTGCGGCTCGGCGATCGAGCTCTCTCACAGATGACCGGACAGCCCACCGTTCTGTGACAACGCCGACCGCGCGAATCGCGCCAGCTTGTCGGGAGCCCGAACAATGTGAACCCCGCGGACGCCGCCCGCCGCGATATCGAGGCTCCACAGGGCGATGGGATGCGCATCCGCGTCATCGGTGACCGCCAAGAATGCGGCGTCGCCGTTTGCCATGACCGGCACCGAGCGCACCCCGTTGCCGAACTTTTCGAGCACGCCCAGCACGAATCGGGCGACGTTGTCGGCGCCGTGGACGGGTCGTCGGGCGGCGCTGACGACGCCTCCACCGTCGCTGATGGCGACAGCGTCGGGAGTCAGGATCGACTCGAGGGCAGCGAGGTCGCCGCCCTGCGCCGCCGCGACGAAGGCCGTCAGTAGGCGGTGGTGCTCAGCATCGCTCGCGCGGGTACGGCGGGGGCCGTCGAGCGCGCGGCGCCCACGGGAGACGAGCTGACGGGCGGCTGCCTCAGTTGTCCCGAGAGTCTCGGCCAGGGTCGGGTAGTCGTAGTCGAACGCTTCGCGCAGGACGACAGCTGCGCGTTCGGGGCCGCTCAGGCGCTCCAGCAGCAGGAGGGTGGCCAGGTCGAGGGCCTCGGCGCGCTCGGCTCCGAGCGTGGGGTCGGCCCGCGTGTCGACGGGCTCCGGAAGCCAGGGCCCCACGTAGTGCTCACGCCGGACGCGCGCGGAGTCGAGGGTCGTGAGGGCGAGTCGGGTGACCATCGTCGTGAGATACGCCTCGGCGTTGTCGATGCCTGAGTCGGCAACGGTTGACCAGCGCGGCCACGCGTCTTGTACGACGTCTTCGGCCTCGGCCCACGAGCCGAGCATGCGGTACGCGAGCCCCGTAAGGCGCGGACGGGCGTTCTCAAACGCGGTGAGCGCCGCGGTGTTTGCGGCCGGGGGCTTCTCGGACCGGGGCTCGGGCGTCACGGCATGACTGTAGCGACCGGGCTGTCAACAACTCAGGACAAACGCGCGTGAGCTATCCGGTGGGCTCCGCGCTGGTGGGAGTGGGCGTGCGGTGGGGGCGCGTTAGTCCTGAGTTGTTGACACGCACGGGTGCGTGGGTGCGCGGGTGCAGCAGGTGCGGTGGGCGCAGCGGCGCCCTGCCCGCGCGGCGCCGGCGCTCAGCGACGCGCGCGACTCGCGCCGGGGATGGGGGAGCGGCGGCGCACACGCACCGGCTCGTTGTCGGCATCGACGACGGGGATTGCCGCCGTCGTCGACTGCAGGTGAATGACGCCGGTGGCGGTGGTCACGACGCGTCCGCGCTGCGCCTCAACGGTCGCCGACTGGCGACGCCGCAGGGGCAGGTGCACGACCGGCAGTTTTGGCAGCCGGGTGATGGCGCGTTGCTCGGGCAGGCTCCATCCGAACAGCACCGACAGGATGCGGATCGCGAAAGTCAGCACCACTCCGACCGCGGCCGCGATGAACACCGGCACATCGACTTCGAGCAGCAGCGCGATCGCGAACGCTCCACCGGCGGCAGCGAGCGCGTACAACGACCCGACGTGCATGAGCGCGATGGGCAGGTTGAGCAGCACGTCGCGCAGAATCGACCCGCCGACCGCCGCGAGCACGCCGACGAAAACCGCGGCGACCGGCGGAAGCCCGAGCGACAGCGCTTTCGTGGTGCCGATGGCGCCGAAGAGCCCGATGGTGAGCGCGTCGAGCGCCGTGATGATGCGCGACAGCTTCGACAGCACGCGCTCGAGCAGCATGCCGAGCAGCGCGGCCCCGGTCGCAACCGCGAGGTACCAGTTCGACTGCAGCGGCGCGAGCTGCACGTTGAGCAGCAGGTCGCGCAAGAGACCGCCGCCGAAGCCGACGACGATGCCGATGATGGCGACGCCCAGCCAGTCAAGCCGCCGGTCACGAAATTGGGCGGCAAACATGGCGCCCTGCAGCGCTCCGACGCCGACGGCGAGGAGGTCGGCCCACAGGGGGATCACGAACAGGGGGCTCACGCGCTCCATTCTGGATGCTCGCGCACCGCTCGCAGGTCGCCGCGCGCCGCCGCGCCCCTTGCGCCCCGCTCGCGAGGTTCGGGCCGCCGGGCTGACGAGCGCGCCCCTCACTTCGGGTGCTGTCCACCTTTAGTGCTAGACTCCGTTCAGGTCACCGTGACCATAACTCGACGCCGTTCGGCGCTGAGAAGCCGACCCGAGGAGCGCCGTGAGCAATTCTGATGCCGCGCGCGCCGCATCCATTGGCCTGGCCGTCTCCACGGTGATCTTTGCGCTGCGCGACGCCGACGGGGCGCCGCGCGCGACGCCGCCCAGCGCGGGCGGGCAGGGCACCGACGCACCCGCGACGGTCTGGCTGCCGCTCGTGCGCCGCATCCGCGAGCCGCAGTGCGGGCGCTGGGCGCTGCCCGGCGGCATGGTCGAACTCGACGAGAGCCTCGAGGGCGCGGCCCGCCGCAACCTCGCCGAGACGACCGAGCTGCAACCGACCTACCTCGAGCAGTTGTACGCGTTCGGCGACGTCAACCGATCGCCCGACCGGCGCCTCGTGTCGGTCGTGTACTGGGCGCTCGTGCGGCCCGACGAGGCTGCGCAGGTCACGCTGGGCGAGAACGTGCAGTGGTTTCCGGCCGACGATCTGCCCGAGCTCGCCTTCGACCACAACCTGATCGTCGACTACGCGCTGTGGCGCCTGCGCACGAAGATGGAGTACTCCGCGATCGCGCACGCGTTCCTCGGCGACGAGTTCACCCTCGCCGAGTTGCGCGGCGTGTACGAGGCCGTGCTGCAAAAGCCGCTTGACCCCGCGAACTTCCGGCGCCAGATGGAGTCGTCGGGCGCGATCGAAGCCACCGGAGGCGTCGTCACGGGCGGCCGCCACCGCCCGCCCAAGCTCTACCGCTACACCGGCGATGTGCAACTCGTCGACGCAGGCCCGCTCACCCCGAGGATCCCCGCATGACCACGACACCCCTCACCCTCGACACGACGATCCGCGGCATCACCAACGGTGTGCTGCCCGGCGAGACGTGCACGCCCGAGCTCGCGAAAGGCCCGTGGGAGTTCGACGCGACCCCCGGCTACGGCCCCGGCTCGTCGATGTACGACGTGATCCCGACCGGCTCGCCCGTGCAGGGCGGACTTCCCCGCGAATATCAGGATGCGTCGACGAACGAACTGCACGCCCGCATCCGCGCCGCGAAAGAGACGCTCGGCGATCGCCTCGTCATTCTCGGCCACTTCTACCAGCGCGACGAGGTCGTGCAGCACGCCGACTTTTTGGGCGACTCGTTCCAGCTGGCGAACGCGGCGCTCACGAAGCCCGATGCCGAGTACATCGTGTTCTGCGGCGTGCACTTCATGGCCGAGACGGCCGACATCCTCGCCCGCGACGACCAGCGCGTGATCCTGCCGAACCTCGCCGCCGGATGCTCGATGGCCGACATGGCCGACATCGACAGTGTCGAGGCGGCGTGGGAGGAACTGCAGTCGGTCTACGGAACCGAGCCGGATGCGGACGGCCGAGCCCCGATCATCCCCGTCACCTACATGAATTCGTCGGCGGCGCTGAAGGCGTTCTGCGGGCGCAACGGCGGCATCGTCTGCACCTCGTCGAACGCGAAAACCGTGCTCGAGTGGGCGTTCGAGCGGGGGCAGCGCGTGCTGTTCTTCCCCGACCAGCACCTCGGGCGTAACACCGCGAAGGCGATGGGGGTGCCGCTCGAGCAAATGCCGATGTGGAACCCGCGCAAGCCCCTCGGCGGCTCGACACACGACGAGTTGCTCGACGCGCGGGTCGTGCTGTGGCACGGGTTCTGCAGCGTGCACAAGCGCTTCACCGTCGACCAAATCGAAAAGGCCCGCGCCGACTATCCCGACGTGCGGGTCGTGGTGCACCCCGAGTGCCCCATGCCGGTCGTGGACGCGGCCGACGAGGCGGGCTCGACCGACTACATCCGCCGTGCGGTTGCCGGTGCCACCGAGCCGACGACCTTCGCGATCGGCACCGAGGTGAACATGGTGAACCGGCTCGCGGCCGAGTACCCGCAGCACACGATCTTCTGCCTCGACCCCGTCATCTGCCCGTGCTCGACCATGTACCGCATTCACCCCGGCTACCTCGCCTGGGTGCTGGAGGAGCTCGTCGCCGGCCGCGTCGTGAACGAGATCGTCGTCGCGTCAACTATTCAGGACGAAGCGCGCGTCGCACTTGAGCGCATGCTCGCCGCGAAGCCGCGCGACTGAGCCGCGTCGCCCCTTCGGAAAGAGATCGTCATGGGACACGTCGTCGTCATCGGCAGCGGCATTGCTGGGCTGATCAGCGCTTTGCGTGCGGCGCGCGTGCACGACGTGACGCTCGTGACGAAGGCCGAGCTGACCGCGGGGTCGACGGCATGGGCGCAGGGCGGAATCGCCGCCGCCGTGTTCGCGGACGATAGTCCTGAATTGCATGCACGCGACACGCTCGCGGCCGGTGCGGGGCTTAGCGATCCCGAGGCCGTGCGGCTGCTCGCGCGCGAGGGCGCCGCGCGGCTGCACGACCTGGTGGCGCTGGGTGTCGAGTTCGACCGGGTCTCCGGCGCGTCAACCGGCTCAGCCGCCGGGCCGCTCGGTTGGGCGCGCGGCCTCGAGGCCGCCCATTCAGTGGCCCGCGTATTGCACGCGGGAGGCGACGCGACGGGCCGCATCATCGAATCCGCGCTGGCGGGCGCGCTCGACGCGGCGCGCGCACAGGGGCGGATGCACGTACGCGAGCACACGACGGCCGTCGCGATCGTGCGCGGCGGCGACGGGCGCGTGTGCGCGGTCGACGTCGTGCCGAGCCCGACCGCGGCCGGGGCGCACCCGGGGGCGGATGCGCCGGTTGAGCGCCTCGCCGCCGACGCCGTGGTGCTCGCCACCGGAGGCAACGGTCAGCTCTACCGGCACACCACGAACCCGCCCGTGGCGACCGGAGACGGGGTGGTGCTCGGTTACGCCGCGGGTGCCGCGGTCGTCGACCTCGAGTTCGTGCAGTTTCATCCGACGGTGCTGCCCGGCGGCGGTCTCGTCTCCGAGGCCGTGCGCGGCGAGGGGGCCGTGCTGCTCGACGCGGCTGGCCGGCGCTTTCTGACGGGTGCGGGCCACGATCCGCGGGCCGAGCTTGCGCCGCGCGATGTCGTGGCTCGCGCGATCGCGGCGCAGATGCGTGAGCAGAGCGGGGCCCCGGTGCTGCTCGACGCGACCGCGCTCGGAGCTGGGGTGTTGCGCGAGCGCTTCCCGACGATCGACCGCCTGGTCCGCGCGGCGGGCTTCGACTGGACCCGCGAGCCGGTGGCCGTGACGCCCGCCGCTCACTACGCGATGGGCGGGCTGCTGACCGATATGAGCGGTCGTACCACGGTTGCGGGTCTGTTCGCTGTGGGCGAAACCGGGTCGACGGGCGTGCACGGGGCGAACCGCCTTGCGTCGAACTCGCTGCTCGAAGCCCTTGTCGTCGGCTGGCTGGCGGGCGACCTTCTCGCCGCGGCCCCCGCCGCTGCGGCGCCGTCGCTGCCCACCCCCGCGCTGTCAACAACTCAGGACCAACGAGGTGACGACGATCTGACGGCCGCAGTGCCGACGCGCCTGAGTGGCGGCCTCGAAGCAGCCGATGCGCTGCGAAACGGCACGATCCCCGTGACCGGCGACTACCTCCGCGACCGCGCGTGGGATGCCCTGGGGCTCCTCCGCGACGAGTCGACGATGAGTGAACTTGCCCGCGAACTCGCGGATGCCCGGCCCGCCGACGCCCTCGCCGCACGGCTCCTGCCGCTCGCTCGCCTCACCGCCGAAGCTGCGCGAGCTCGGCGGGAGTCGCGCGGCGCCCATGCCCGCACCGACTACCCGGCGACCGAGCCGGCGCTCCGCTGGCGCCGTGCCTGGGTCCGGCCCGGTTCCGTTAGTCCTGAGTTGTTGACGCGCGACGCCGCCGTCGACGCCCCCGAGCCCGCCCTCGCGGCGGCCGCACCGACCCGAGAGGCGACGCGATGAGCGTGACCGGCACCGAGCATCCGATCAGCGAGGCGACGCAGCGACCCACCCTCAGCACCGCGCCGACGCCCGCCCCCGAGCGGGCCGTCGTCGAACTCGTCTCCCGTGCCCTCGCGGAAGACGCGCCCTGGGGTGACGTGTCGGGCGAGGCGAGCATCCCGGCTGACGCCACCGCCCGAGCCGAGCTCGTCAGCCGCGCCCACGGAGTGCTCGCCGGCGTCGACTGCATCGCCGAGGCGTTCCGCCAGGCCGACCCCGCCGCCGACATCACCCTTCACCTCGGCGATGGCGCGCCCCTCGCACCCGGCACCCGGGTCGCGACGATCTCGGGCGACGCGCGCGCGATCCTGCGCGCCGAACGCATCGCGCTGAACTTCGCCCAGCGCCTGAGCGGCATCGCCACACTCACCGCCCGATACGTCGACGCGGTCGCCGGCACCGGCGCACGCATCGCCGACACGCGCAAAACGACGCCCGGTCTTCGGATGCTCGAACGGGCCGCCGTGCGTTCCGGCGGCGCCCACAATCACCGCTTCTCGCTGTCGGACGCGGTAATGTTGAAAGACAACCACCTTGCCGTGCTGGTGCAGCAGGGCCGTGACCTGACGGACGCGATTCGGGCGGTTCGTGCGCGGATCCCGCACACGATGCACCTCGAGGTCGAGGTGGACCGCCTCGATCAGCTGCCCGCGGTGCTTGAGGCCAAACCCGACACGATCATGCTCGACAACTTCAGCCTCGACGAGCTGCGCGCGGGCGTCGCGCTCATCGACGGTCGCGCCATCGTCGAGGCGAGCGGGGGAGTGAACCTCGATACGGTGCGCGCGATCGCCAAGACCGGGGTCGACGTGATCTCAGTGGGCGCGCTGACGCACAGCGCCCCGTCGCTCGATCTGGGGCTCGACATCGAAACCGCCGCGACGCCCGGAGCTTAGGCTCGTGTCGCTCATCGACCTCGACCAGGCGGCGACGACCGCCGTTCGGCGTGAGGTGCTGGAAGCCATGTGGCCGTTCCTGACGGGGGCGTACGGCAACGCCTCGAGTCGGCACGCGCTGGGGCGCGCGTCGGCCGACGGGCTCGACGCCGCGCGCTCGACCGTCGCGCGTCTTGCCGGGGTGCGAGCAACACAGGTGGTGTTCACGGGCGGCGGGACTGAGGCCGACAACCTCGCGGTCATCGGCCTGACCCTGGGGGCGATCGCTGCTGGCCGCGGGCGGCACATCGTTGTCTCGGCGATTGAGCACGAGGCCGTGCGCGCCTCGGCCGATTACCTCGCGCGCTGGCACGGTGTCGAGGTGAGCGTGCTGCCCGTCGACAACTCAGGACTAGTGCGTGCCGACAGCCTCGCAGCACTCCTGCGTGATGACACCGCGCTCGTGAGCGTGCAGCACGCAAACAACGAGGTGGGAACCCTGCAGCCCGTGCAGCAGCTGGGGGAGCAGGCGCGGGCCGTTGGCGCGCGGTTCCACGTCGATGCGGTCCAGACAGCGGGGTGGGTGTCGCTCGACGCGAGCGTTAGTCCTGAGTTGTCGACAGCCGATGCCGTGACGGTCTCCGCGCACAAGCTCGGCGGCCCGAAGGGCGTGGGCGCGCTCATCCTCCGCACGAACGCCCCGCTTGAGCCTGTCATCCACGGTGGAGGCCAAGAGCGCGATCGCCGCAGTGGCACCGAAAACGTCGCCGGGGTCGTCGGCTTCGCGCGAGCCCTCGAACTCGCCGCCGCTGAGCACGATTCCGCCACCGTCGCGCGTGTTGCCGTGGACCGCGACGCGTTCATCCAGGCCGTCGAGCACGCGGTCCCGGGAGCGCAGCTGACGGGGCACCGCAGCCAGCGCCTCCCCGCGCACGCGTCGTTCGTCGTGCCGGGGATCGGCGGTGAGCCTCTGCTGGTCGCCCTCGACGACGCGGGTGTCCTCGCCTCCAGCGGCTCGGCCTGCGCCGCGGGCCGCGACGAGCCCTCACCCGTGCTGCTCGCCATGGGAGTCGACCCCGACACGGCCCGCACGGCGATCCGCTTCACCTGGGGAGTGTCAACAACTCAGGACGAACTGATGCGCGCCGCCGAGCTCCTCGCCGAATCAGCGGCACGTTTGCGCCCCTAGCTGAGGCGGCGCGACGTTAGTCCTGAGTTGTTGACACGACCCGCTCGGCCGAGCCGGGCCGCCCACGCGCGCCGCACACCGCGCCCACCACCACACCCGCGATACTGAAGCGGTGCCGACCTATCGTGACGAAGCCGTCGTGCTGCGCACCCACAAGCTGGGTGAGGCCGACCGCATCGTGACGATGCTGGGCCGCCAGCACGGCAAGATCCGTGCGGTGGCGAAGGGGGTGCGCCGCACGGGCAGCCGCTTCGGCAGCCGTCTTGAGCCGTTCATGGTCGCCGACCTGCAGCTGTACCGCGGCCGCAGCCTCGACATCGTGCAGCAGGCCGTCACCCTTGGCTCCTACGGCAACGAGATCAGCACCGATTACGGCCGCTACACGGCCGCGAGTGTCATGGTCGAAACCGCCGACAAGGTGACGGGCGACGACGGCGGGGGCCTCCAGCAGTACCTTCTCCTCGTCGGTGGCCTGCGTTCTCTCTCGCGCGGCGAGCACGACCCGTCGCTCACCCTCGACTCGTACCTGCTGCGCGCCCTGTCGATCGCCGGCTGGGCTCCGACCTTCGGCGACTGCGCCGTCACGGGCGCCCCCGGCCCCCATCGCTCCTTCGTCGTGCAGCTCGGCGGCATGGTCGCCGACGAGGTCGCCCCACCCGGCTCTCCGCGCGTCGACGACGACACGCTCGCCTTGTTGATCGCCCTGCTGACGGGCGATTGGCCGGTCGCGGATGCGGCAGACGAGCGCACCCGCAATCGCGCAAGCGGCCTCATCGCCGCCTACACGCAGTTCCACCTCGAGCGCGGCCTCCGCTCCCTGCCGCACGTCGACCGCGCCGCCCGCGAACAGCGCACCACCAGTCCCCAGGAGGTCCCGTGAGTCGCCGCAGCCCCGCCGACGCGACAGGCCCAGAGCCCCTCCGCCCCCTTGACTGGACGGGCGAGCAGCCCCCCGCCATCCCTCCGAAGACCGTCCCCGCCCACGTCGCCATCGTCATGGACGGCAACGGCCGCTGGGCGAACCAGCGCGGCCTCACTCGCATCGAGGGCCACCGCGCCGGCGAGGCGAGCCTCCTCGACGTCGTTGCCGGAGCCATCCAGCTCGGCGTGAAGCACCTCAGCGTCTACGCCTTCAGCACCGAGAACTGGAGCCGCAGCCCCGACGAGGTGCGCTTCCTGATGGGCTTCAACCGCGAGGTGTTGCGCCGCCGCCGCGACCAACTCGACGCCTGGAACGTCCGCATCCGCTGGGCCGGCCGCCGCCCGCGCCTGTGGCGCAGTGTCATCTCCGAGCTGGAAGAGGCGCAGGCCCGCACCGCCCACAACACGGGCCTCACACTGACGATGTGCGTCAACTACGGCGGCCGCGTCGAGATCGTCGACGCCGTCCGCGCCCTCGCCTCCGAGGTGAAGGCCGGCCGCCTCAACCCTGAGCGCATCACCGAGCGCACGATCGCGCGGCACCTGTACGAGGCCGATCAGCCCGACGTCGACCTCTTCGTGCGCTCGAGCGGCGAGCAGCGCACCAGCAACTTCCTCCTGTGGCAGAGCGCCTACGCCGAAATGGTGTTCCTGAACACATTGTGGCCCGACTTCCGTCGCCGCCACCTCTGGGATGCGATCGAGCAGTACGCGGGGCGCGATCGCCGTTTCGGCGGCGCGGTGGATGCCCCGACCGCCCCGCCCGAGCATCCGCCCGCCCCGTAATCCCCGCGTCCCGCCCGCCGCAGCACGCGCCCTACACCTACACGTCCTCTCACCAGCGCCGCGCCACCCCACCCCGGCCACACCTGGACGCACCCGTCGCGCCGCCACCAGACTGGCCGCATGCCCCTCACGCTTGACGTCGCCCGCACCCACTTCGGCCCAAACGCCGCCGGCTACCTCGCCACCGCGGCCCTGGGGTTGCCCCCGCGGGCCACCGTCGAGGCGATGACCGCCGACCTCGAGGTCTGGTTCGCCGGAGACCGCGGCGCACCCGACTACGACCGCGTTGTCGACGCCTGCCGTGCGTCGTACGCGCGCATCGTGAACGCGCCGGTCGACACGGTCGCGATCGCGGCCCAGGTCAGCGCCGCCGTGAGCGTGATCGCCGCCGACATCGAGCCGGGTACCGAGGTCATCGTCGCCGACGGCGACTTCTCGTCGATGGTGTTTCCGTTTCTCGCCCGCGGCGATCTGACCGTGCGCCACGTGCCGGTCGCTGAAGTGGCCGCCACCGTCTCTGAGCGCACGGCCCTCGTGGCGTACTCGCTGGTGCAGTCGGCAACGGGGGAGCGGGCCGACGCCGCTGCGATCCGCGAGGCCGCCAGCCGCGTCGGAGCCCGCACGCTCTGCGACGTCACCCAGGCTGCCGGGGTGACCCCGCTCGACGCACTCACGCTCGCCGATGCGACCGTGTGCCACGCCTACAAGTGGCTGTGTTCGCCGCGGGGTGTCGCCTTTCTGACGGTCTCGCACGACTGGATGCGCACCCTGCGTCCCATCCAGGCCGGCTGGTACGCGGGCGAGCACGTCTGGCAGTCGGCGTACGGGCCGGCTATGAATCTTGCGCCGAACGCGCGCCGCTTCGACGTGAGCCCCGCCTGGCCGGCGTGGGTGGGGGCTGAGCCCGCGCTCGCCCTGCTCGCCGAGCTCGACATGGTCGAAGTGGGCGCGTACACGGCCGGCCTCGGCGACGCCTACGCCGCCGCCGTCGAGATGGAACCGCGCGGCCAAGCAATCGTCTCCATCCCCGACCCCGACGGGCGGATGCTCGCCGCAGCGGGTGACGGCGGCATCCGCATTACCGGCCGCGCCGGCAAGCTGCGCGCCTCCTTCCACCTCTACAACACGAGCGACGACGTCGAGCGGCTGGTGCGGGTCGTCCGCGACCGGCCCGCGCCGCGCATCCTGTGAGCCGCCGCTCAGTAGACTGAGCGATCGCGCGCCGCGACGCCTTCGCGGCGGCACCGAGACCCGCAGGAGTACCCCCGTGGCAGCATCCACTCACCTCGATTCCGTCATCGCGCTCGCGAAGCGACGCGGCTTCGTCTTCCAGGCGGGCGAAATCTACGGTGGGTCGCGGTCCGCGTGGGACTACGGCCCCCTCGGCGTCGAGCTGAAGGAGAACATCAAGCGCCAGTGGTGGCGCGCGATGGTGACCCGTCGCGCCGACGTGGTGGGCCTCGACTCGAGCGTGATCCTGCCGAAGCGCGTGTGGGAGGCCTCCGGCCACGTCGACGTCTTCAGTGACCCGCTGGTTGAGTGCCTCAGCTGCCACAAGCGCTACCGCGCCGACCACCTCGAGGAAGAGTTCGAAGAGAAGAAGGGCCGCGCTCCCGAGAACGGGCTCGCCGACATCGCCTGCGCCAACTGCGGCACCCGCGGCCAGTGGACCGAACCGAAAGAGTTCTCGGGCCTGCTGAAGACGTTCCTCGGCCCCGTCGACGACGAATCGGGGATGCACTACCTCCGTCCCGAAACCGCTCAGGGCATCTTCGTGAACTTTGCGAACGTGCTGAACGCCGCGCGCATGAAGCCCCCGTTCGGCATCGGCCAGATCGGCAAGAGCTTCCGCAACGAGATCACGCCCGGAAACTTCATCTTCCGCACCCGCGAATTTGAGCAGATGGAGATGGAGTTCTTCGTCGAACCCGGCACCGACGAAGAGTGGCACCAGTACTGGATCGACCAGCGCCACCAGTGGTACGTCGACCTCGGCATCAACCCCGACAACCTCCGGCTGTACGAGCACCCGGCCGAGAAGCTGTCGCACTACTCGAAGCGCACCGTCGACATCGAGTACCGCTTCGGGTTTAGCGGCTCAGAGTTCGGCGAGCTCGAGGGCGTCGCGAATCGCACCGACTTCGACCTGTCGACCCACGCGAAGCACTCGGGCGTCGACCTGTCGTACTTCGACCAGACGAAGGACGAGCGCTGGACCCCCTACGTCATCGAGCCCGCGGCGGGTCTGACCCGCTCGCTCATGGCGTTCCTGGTCGACGCGTACCACGAAGACGAGGCACCCAACACCAAGGGTGGCGTCGACAAGCGCACGGTGCTGCGCCTCGACCGTCGCCTCGCGCCCGTGAAGGCCGCCGTGCTACCGCTGTCGCGCAACGAGCAGCTGTCACCTGCGGCGCGCCAGCTCGCCGACGAGCTGCGTCAGCACTGGAACGTCGACTTCGACGACGCCGGCGCCATCGGTCGGCGCTACCGCCGCCAAGACGAGATCGGCACGCCGTTCTGCATCACGGTCGACTTCGACACCCTTGACGACCAGGCCGTCACGGTGCGCGAGCGCGACAGCATGCAGCAGCAGCGCATCCCGCTTGAGGGCGTCACGAAGTTCTTGGCCGCCGAGCTCCTGGGCGCCTAGCCCCGCACCCCGCACCCCGCCCTCCGCCCTCCGCCCGCGGTGACCGTCAACAACTCAGGACTAGCGGCATCCCGTGGCCGCGACACGCCGTCACCGGGCGCGGTTGCGCGCTGGTAGTCCTGAGTTGTTGACGAACGCGCCGCGTCCCACGCCGGCCCGCTCCTGCCCAGACCCGACGGCGCGCGGGGCTCTGCACAGCCGTGGCGGCGGCACGCGGCCCAACACGCGGTGTCGCGCATGATGCGTCGATGTTCACCGCACTCATTGACGACATCACCCGAGCGGGAGGCGCAGCCGGCCGCGCCTACCTCGTCGGCTTGGGCCACGACGACCGGCTACTTCGGGCGGCAGTGCGCACCGGTCTCGTCTCGCGCCCACGGCGGGGTTGGTACTCGATCTGGCCTGAGCAGGATCCCCGCACGCATGCTCTCCGTGTGGGCGGCCGACTCACGGGCTTGTCGGCGATCGCGGCGATGGACGGCTGGGTGCGTCGACGCGGCCGGATGCACGTCGCGGTCCCCGTGAACGCCTCCCGTCTCCGCTGCCCTCGTCGACGCACGGTGACCTTCGCTCGATCGTCTCGCCGCACGCAGGTGGTGCTGCACTGGACGAGACAGGCTCATGATCGCGACGTCTCGACGGGTCTCGTGGACGTGCGCGAGGCACTCGAAGTTGCCATCGCCACGGAGGCGGCAGAGGACGCGGTGGCGGCCATCGACTGGGCTCGACGGCGCGGACTCATTGACGTGATCGACGCGTTCGCTCTCGTGCGCCGGGTACCCCGTCGCAGCAGGTCCGTCGTTGGCTGGTCAAGCGAGCGATGCGATTCGCTGCCCGAAAGTCTCGCGCGCACGAGGCTTGCCCGTCGGGGCTTGCGGGTCACCGAACAGGTCGCGCTGCCCAACGACCCCAGCCCGGTCGATCTCGTGATCGAGGGGGCGGTCGGCCTCGAGATTGATGGCGAGCGTTTCCACCGCGATCGGTTCACTCGAGACCGCAGCAAGGACCTCGCCATCACCATCGAGGGTCTGCACGCCATCCGACCGGCCGCCAGCCACGTGTTCGATAGTTGGCCAACAGTCGAAGCCGCGATCCTCACGGCTCTTGCTGCTCGAGGCATCACGCCAGAGCTGCGCCCCACCGTCGGTGTCGACAATTCAGGACAACCGCGGCGCTATCGACGACCGACCCGCGCACATCCGCGCTCCGTGAGTGTGAAACCGCGGCGCCGGGCGCGTTTGTCCTGAGTTGTGGACGCCGAACCCAGGCGGTCGCGGAATACGCGACGCCGCCGTGCGTTGACCCCAGGGTGAGCAACGTAATCGATGTGCAGATCTGGTCCGACGTGCAGTGCCCCTGGTGCTACATCGGCAAACGCAAGTTCGAGGCCGCCGTCGAGCAGTTCCGCGCTGAGGGCGGCGAGGTGTCGGTCACCTACCGAAGCTTCGAGCTCGCCCCCGACACCCCGGTCGACTTTGAGGGCACCCCGATCGACTACTTGAGCGAGCGCAAGGGCATCAGCCCTGAGCAAGCCCAGCAGATGGTTGATCGTGTCAGCCAGATCGCCGCGAGCGTCGGGCTCAATTACCACTACGACCGCATTCACCAGACAAACACTGTGCTCGCGCACGAGCTGCTGCACTTTGCCAAGCAGCACGACAAGCAAGCAGAACTCAAAGAGCGACTCCTTCGCGCGTACTTCACTGAAGGTCGTCACATCGGCCGCGCCGACCAGCTCTCTGACCTCGCCGCTGAGGTGGGCCTGGACCGCGAGGCCGCCGCAAGCGCGCTCGCCGACCACACCTTCCTTCCCGACGTGAAGGCAGACATGGCACAGGCTGTCGCCTATGGCATCCAGGGTGTGCCGTTCTTCGTCATTGACGCGAAGTACGGCATCTCCGGCGCCCAAGAGTCCGCGTCATTCCTGGCGGCGCTGCATCAGGCCGCGGATGAGGGGCGCAAACCTGCAGCTTCGACCGCGCGCCACACGGGGTCACACGCGTGAGCAACTTCTCCGCCCAGCCCAGTGGCTTCACGATGCTCGGCAGCCCCGACGCCGCTGCCTGCGAGGGCGACGTGTGTGCGGTCCCGGCACTGAATGCCGACGCTCCAACCACTGCGGCGTCAACAACTCAGGACTAACGCCTCGAGCCTCGAGCTGGTTCCCCGCAACCGCGAGGCTCCACTCAACTCAGGCGCGCGTTTGTCCTGAGTTGTTGACGGGCCGGGGGTGCGGGCGGGCGCTCGGCCCGCTACTCGGGGTCGCTGATGTCGGCGACGGTGGCGTCGAGGGCCGCGAGCAGGGGAGCGGCCTCAGTGAGCAGGCTGTGGCCCGGGCGACCGGCGCCGAGCGCCACGCGCCCCGCGATGGTCGCGTCGGCGATCACCGGCCACGCGGTCGTCGAGCCGAGCGGCACGATCGTGCCACGCTCGAATCCGGTCGCGGCGAGTGCTTGCTCCGGCTTCGGCAGCTGAATCTTGTTGACGCCGAGCAGCGCCCGCACTTTCGCCCACGACAGCTGCCGCCCACCCGGGACGAGCGCGAATACGTAGCTGTCGTCGCTCTTCTTCAGCACGAGCGTCTTGATCACCTGTGAGGGCGCGACGCCGACATTGGCGGCGGCCTCCTCGAGCGAGCGGGCATCCCCGCGGGGCACGACGTCGGCCTCCAGCCCCAGCGCGGTGACGGCGGCGTCGACGCGCGCGGCGCCGTCTTCGATGGCGGTCATATCTGCTCTCTTCTTTTCGCGGATGCTCGGCTGCGCCTCCGGGGAACCCGTCGTCCTCAACGCCCCATCCCCGTCGCCCATTCCGCGCCCCCGTCCGCTCGGGCACCCCCGCCGCGGGAGGGTGAGACAATGGGAACCGTATGTCTACCGCCACCTCCACCGCCCCGCAGCTGAGCATCGGCCCTCTGCCGCTCAGCGTGCCGGTCGTGCTCGCGCCGATGGCGGGCATCACGAATACGGCGTTCCGGCGCCTGTGCCGCGAGTACGGCGCGGGCCTCTACGTCAGCGAGATGATCACGAGCCGCGCCTTGGTCGAGCGCACTCCCGAGAGTTTGCGCCTCATTCGCCACCACGAGAGCGAGACGACCCGCAGTATCCAGCTGTACAGCGTCGACCCGACCACGGCCGGCGAGGCGGCGCGTTTCCTCGTCGGTGAGGGCCTCGCCGACCACATCGACATGAATTTCGGATGCCCCGTTCCGAAGGTAACGCGCAAGGGAGGGGGCGCGGCCCTGCCGTGGAAGCTTGAGCACTTCCGACGCATCGTCGAGGAGACGGTGTCGGCCGCCGGCGACATCCCCGTAACCGTGAAGATGCGCAAGGGCATCGACGCCGATCACCTCACCTACCTCGAGGCCGCGAAGGCCGCCGAGGGCGCCGGCGTCAGCGCCATCGCCCTGCACGCTCGCACCGCTGCCGACTTCTATTCGGGTAACGCTGACTGGGACGCGATCGGCACCCTGAAAGACACGATCACGAGTGTTCCGGTGCTCGGCAACGGCGACATCTGGAGCGCCGACGACGCCCTCCGCATGGTCGAACAGTCGGGCTGCGATGGCATTGTCGTCGGGCGCGGCTGCCTTGGCCGCCCGTGGCTGTTCGGCGACCTCGCCGCCGCCTTCCGGGGCGAGAAGCGCAAGGCCACGCCCACGCTTGGCGAGGTGGGCGACGCCCTCCGCCGCCACGCCGAGCTGCTGGTCGAGTTCTTCGACGGCGACGAGCTGCGCGGCTGCCGTGACATTCGCAAGCATGTCGCCTGGTACTTCAAGGGCTACCCGGTCGGCGGCGAGTTGCGGGCCCGCCTCGCCCAGACCGAGAGCCTGCAGCACCTCGACGACATGCTTGGCGAACTCGACCGCGATGCTCCGTACCCGGGTGAGGCCGCCGAGGGTCAGCGTGGCCGCGCCGGCACGCCGAAGAAGCCCGCCCTGCCCGATCGCTGGCTCGAGAGCCGAGAACTCACTGACGCGAGCCGCGCCGAGGTGTCCGCCGCCGAGCTGCACAACAGCGGCGGCTAGTCGATGGAGAACCCCCAAATGGATCCGCGCATCGCCCCCTCTGCGCCTGCCCCCTCTTCGCCCGCCCCGTCGACGCCCGCCGCCCCGCACTCCCCGCACAGCGCTCCGGCCGCCCCCGACCGCGGCTATACCCCGCACGATGTCGAGCGCCGCCACCCCGAGCAGCACTCGACCAACCGCGCCCACTTCGCGCGCGATCGTGCTCGGTTGCTGCACTCGAGCGCGCTCCGCCGGCTCTCCGCGAAGACCCAGGTGCTGAGCCCGACCGCCGGCGTCGACTTCGCACGTAACCGGCTCACCCACTCGCTCGAGGTGGCGCAGGTGGGGCGCGAGCTCGCGTCCGCGCTGAGTCTGGCCCCCGACGTCGTCGACACGGCGTGTCTCGCGCATGACCTCGGCCACCCGCCGTTCGGCCACAACGGTGAGGGCGCGCTGAACGCCTGGGCCCGCGACATCGGCGGCTTCGAGGGCAACGCCCAGACCCTGCGTCTGCTGAGCCGCCTCGAACCGAAGGTCATGGCTCACGACGGCGAAAGCTTCGGCCTGAACCTGACCCGCGCGAGCCTTGACGCCGCCTGCAAGTACCCGTGGACTCTCGCCGACGCGATCGGCGACCCGAGCGGTCGCCAGAAGTTTGGCGTCTACGCCGACGATGTCGACACCTTCGCCTGGATGCGTGAGGGCGCCCCCGAGCGCGTCCCGAGCATGGAGGCCCAGGTCATGGATCTCTCCGACGACATCGCTTACTCCGTTCACGATTTCGAAGACGCGATCGTCGGCGACTCGATTGACCCGCGCATCCTGACGAGCGAAGCCGACCGCGAAGCGCTCGTTGCGGGCGTCCTCCGCTGGAACGGCGACGACCTCGCGGAAGACGACGTGCGGGCAGCCTTTGGCCGCCTTGCTGAGCTCGAAGCGTGGATGTCGGCCTGGACGGGCTCGCGCGCCGACCTCGCGGGCCTCAAGAACCTGACGAGCAGCCTCATCGGCCGCTTTGCGCACGACGCTGTTCACGCCACCCGTGCCGCCTTTTCTGAGGATGCCCTGGTGCGGTTCCGCGCACACGTGGTTGTTCCCGTCGCCACCCGCGCCGAGATCGGCGTGCTGAAGGGCGTCGTCGGCACGCTCGTCATGGCAAACGACGAGCGGCAGCCGCTGTACGCGCGCCAGCGGGCGCTGCTCACCGACCTCGCCGACGCGGTCTGGGCGGCGGGGCCGCAGGCGCTGACCCCGGTGTTCCGGGCCGATTTTGAGGCGGCCGACACCGACGATGCCCGTCGCCGCGTGGTTGTCGATCAGATCGCCTCCCTCACCGACCAGTCGGCTCTGGCCTGGCATGAGCGCTGGGTCGAGGGGCGGCGGGCTCCCGCCTGAGCGCCCCTAGAATCGGGCCTGTGGCCGGCCGTATCCGACGAAGCGATATCGACGAGGTGCGTTCGCGCGTCAACATCGCCGACGTCGTCGGTGACTACGTCACGCTGAAGAGCGCGGGCGTCGGTTCGATGAAGGGCCTGTGCCCCTTCCACGACGAACGCAGCCCCAGCTTCCACGTGCGGCCGCAGGTCGGCTTCTATCACTGCTTCGGCTGCGGTGAGGGGGGCGACGTGTTCACCTTCCTGCAGAAGATGGACCACATGACGTTCGCCGAGTCGGTCGAGCGCATGGCGGCCCGCATCGGCTACACCCTGCAGTACGAGGAGGGCGGCGCGGCTCCCGACCAGGGCAACCGTCGCCGCATTCTGGCCGCGAACGAGGCGGCTGAGGCGTTCTTCCGCAGCCAGTTGGCGACGCCCGAGGCGGCCCCGGCCCGCGCCTTCCTCGGCGAGCGCGGTTTCGACGCGGCCGCGGCCGAGCGCTTCGGCGTGGGTTACGCGCCGAACGCCTACGACGCGGTCGGCGCGCACCTGCGCGGCAAGGGCTTCACCGCCGACGAAATCCTCGCCGCAGGTCTGCAGGGTCAGGGCGACCGCAGCCCGTACGACCGCTTCCGCGGTCGCCTCATTTGGCCGATTCGCGACACCACGGGCGCGACCCTCGGCTTTGGTGCCCGGCGCCTGCTCGAGACCGACAAGGGCCCGAAGTACCTCAACACGCCCGAGACGCCGGTGTACCACAAGGCCAAGGTGCTGTACGGCCTCGATCTCGCGAAGCGCGACATCGCGCGCGGCAAGCAGGCCGTCGTTGTCGAGGGCTACACCGACGTCATGGCCTGCCACCTCGCTGGCATCACGACCGCGGTGGCGACCTGTGGCACGGCGTTCGGGGGCGACCACATCACGATGTTGCGCCGCGTCATGGGCGACACCGACAACGCCGACACGACGCAACTCGGCGAGGTCATCTTCACCTTCGACCCCGACGAGGCTGGCCAGAAGGCCGCGAGCCGTGCGTTCGCCGATGAGCAGCGTTTCGCCGCGCAGACCTTTGTGGCGGTCGCCCCCGATGGGCTCGATCCGTGCGATCTGCGGCTGCAGCGGGGCGACGAGGCGGTGCGCCAGCTCGTGGGCACCCGTCGTCCCATGTTCGAGTTCATGATCCGCCGCCAACTCGCCCAGTTCGATCTCGAAACGGTCGAGGGCCGCGTCGGGGCCGTGCGCGCGGCCGCCCCGGTGGTGGCGCGCATTCGCGACCGCTCGCTGAGCAACGGCTACGTCCGCCAGGTCGCCGGCTGGATCGGCGTCGACACCGACGACGTGCAACGCGCCGTCAACGCCGCTGTGCGCGCCTCCTCGAATGCGGATGCGCGGGGTCGCGACGGGCGCGCATCCGGCGACCGCGCGTCCGTCGACCGCGCATTCGCGCCGCGCGACGGTGGGGACAGTCGGGGGGCGTCGGCCGCCGGGTCACGCGACGGTGGGGACGGACGCTCACGCCCCGACGGCAGCTACGGCAGTGACGGCGATCGCGCCACCACGCGGCCGGGGGAGTCGGCTGCAGGAGGCGCGTCGCACGCCCCGGTGATCGGCCTCGCCCAACTGCCGAACGATCCCGTCACCCGGCTGGAACGTGAGCTCCTGATGGCGCTTCTGCAGCATCCGGAGGACGTGCCCCGCGAGACAGCGAGCCGGGCCCTGGTGACAACGTTTAGCCAACCGGCGCTGGCGACGGCGCGCGATGCGCTGCTTGCCGCTTTCGAGCATTACGGCGCGGCCGACTGGGCGCGGCGCGTGACCGAGGAGGCGCCGCCCGCGTTCGCGCCACTCATCACCCAGCTCGCCATCGCGCCGCTGCCCGTGCGCGACGACCACGTCGCCGAGTACTGCGCGGGCATCACGAGTTCGCTCATTGATCGCGATCTGCTGCGCCGCAAGACCGAACTGCTGGGCGCCCTGCAGCGCGCCGATCAGGCCGCCGACCCGGCGCGGTATCGCGAACTGCAGACCCAGCTCATGGCGATCGAGAACGAGCGTCGCCGCGTGCGGGGCGACCTTTCCTGAGTCATATTCACGCGTGCCCGCGGCGTCAGTAGACTGACCGTGGCGCTGCCACCACCCGGCGCCGACACGGAGGACACGATGGCTAGGCCCGCGGTATTCGCGAACGACCTGTCGCTGCGCTTCGCGGGGGTCGACGGAGGGCCGTCGGTCGACGCTGTGCGCGGGGTCGACGTGCGCATCGCTCCGGGCGAGACGCTCGCGATCATCGGCGAGGCAGGCAGTGGCAAGAGCACCCTGGCGCGGGCAATCGCGGGCCTCACCGACCGCACCATCGAGCGCGGCCCCAAGATTGTCGGCGGCAGCCTTGACGTGCTCGGCATCGATGTGCGACAGCTGCGGCGGCGCGACGACACCGAATTGGGCCTGCGCGTCGGCTACGTTCCGCAAGACGCGGGCACGGCCCTCGACCCCCACCTGACGGCGGGCGAGAACGTTGCCTACCCGCTGTTTCAGCGCACACCCAAGCTCGACCGCGTGCTCGCCGGGGGCATCGTGGCCGAAGCGATCGACGCGATGCACTTGACCCTCGCGACCATCCCGAAGTACCCGCACGAGCTCAGCCGCGGTCAGCGGCAGCGCGTGGCAATTGCCCGAGCCCTCGTGCTCGACCCCGAGTTGCTCGTGACGGACGAAGCCACCAGCGGCGTCGACGCAACCGTGCGAGAGACGATCCTTGACCACCTTGCCGAGGTGCAGCGCAGTCGTGGCTTCGCCGCCCTCGTGGTGTCGAGCGAATTGGGCGAGGTGCGCCGGCTTACCGACACGCTCGCCGTGATGCATGCGGGTCGCTTCGTCGGCTACGGCCCCATCGACGACGTCCTGTCGAGGGGCACCCACCGCTACGTGCGCCGCCTCGCCGAACTGTCGGGCGTCGCTGCTGCCCTTTAGCCTGAGGGCATGACCGCCGACGCTCCTCGCCACGACGTTCGCCCGAGCGGCCGGATTCGTGAGCGCGCTCAGCATCGCGACCCGCTGTCCGGCCACACCGCGATGCCGCCGCGCACGGTCGAGCCGGGGCCGATCGCGATTCTGCCGACGTCCCACGACGGCTTCGCCGAGGCGGTGGAGCGCGCGGGGGGCACGGTGCAGCCGCTCGGCAGCGACACCCGCGGCATCATCTGGTTGAGCGCGGCACGATCCGACGAGCTGGCCGCCGCCCTCGACGCTCACCCGCAGATCGCGTGGGTGCAGCTGCCGTGGGCGGGCGTCGACGGCTTCGCCGAGCTGCTTCCCCGCTATGCCGACGGTTCCGGTCCAGTGTTCACGAGTGCCAAGGGCGCGTACTCCGAACCGGTGGCCGAGCACGCGGTGGCGCTCGCGCACGCCCTGCTGCGCGAATTCGCCCCGAAGGCCCGCGCGGCCCGCTGGGCCGATGCCCGCACCGGGCGCTCCCTGTACGGCCTGCGGGTGACGATCGTCGGGGCGGGCGGCATCGCCCGCGAGATCCTTCGCTTGCTGGCGCCGTGGCGAACCGAGACGACCGTCGTTCGCCGCACCGCGCATCCGCTCGAGGGGGCCGATCGCACCGTGACGGTCGACGAGCTCGACGGCGTGCTGCCCGACACCGACGTGCTGATTCTCGCCGCGGCCTCGACGACGAGCACGCGACACCTCATCGACGCGCGGCGCCTCGCCCTGCTGCCCGACGAGGCCGTGCTGGTCAACATCGCGCGCGGAGCGCTCGTTGACACCGACGCTCTCGTCGACGCGCTCGCCTCCGGGTCGCTGCTGGGTGCCGGGCTCGACGTCACCGACCCCGAGCCGCTGCCCGGGGGGCACCCCTTGTTTGCCGAGCACCGATGCCTCATCACCTCGCACTCCGCCGACACGGCCGAGATGACGGCGCCGTTGCTGGCGGGGCGCATCACCGAGAACGTGCGGGGCTTCCTGGGCGGTACGGGTTTCGTCGGAATCGTCGACCCGGCCGAGGGCTACTGACGCCGCGTCCGCGGTCAAACGCGCCGACGATTTCTGATACCGTGGTGTCCGCTGTTCGCAGCGATCCTCGATAGCTCAATTGGCAGAGCAGCCGGCTGTTAACCGGCAGGTTCTTGGTTCGAGTCCAAGTCGGGGAGCCACACTCCTCACCCCCTCGTCGCCCTCGCGCGAGGCGCGTCGCCCGCGAAGGAGCCCGCCGTGACCGACAGCGCGATGCTGACTGTCAGCGTGCTTGTCGCGGCGGCGGTCGGGATGCTCGCCACGGCATCGATCGCGATCGTCGCCGCCCAGCGGGCGCGCTCCGCCCGCGCGGACGCGCGCGGGCTCTCCGATCGTGCTCGCGAGCTCGAGATCGCGCTCGGTGAGCAGACCGCGCGCTTGCGCATGATCCGCGAGCTGCACGATGTCGCCGCGCACCGGATGTCGGGCGTGATTCAGGTGGCGGAGGGGGCGAAGGCGGCGGCGACGCGCGATCCGGGGCTCGCCGAGCGGGCATCCGAACAGATTGCCGACAGCGCCCGCCACACGCTCGCCGAACTGCGCCGCGTCGTCACGGCAACGGCCGAGGCCGAGCAGCTGGGCGATGCGCGGCCGGCACTGGACGCCCTCGACGGTCTCTTCGCGGCGCTGCGCGAGCGCGGGCTCATCGTCACCGTTTCCGAGCTGGGGGAGCGGTTTCCGGTCAGCGAGGGTGCGGGGCTTGCCCTCTACCGGGTGCTGGAAGAGGCGCTGGCGAACTCGCTGCAGTACGGCGGGGAGGGCACCGAGGTGCGTGTCGGCCTGACGTGGAGTGAGCAGGGTCTGCACCTGCGGGTCGACGACGATGGCCTGCGAGCGCAAGCACGCCGGGCGGGGCGCAGCGACGACGAGCTGGTCGCCCAGGGCTACTCGATTGCCGACGACGCCGCGGCGCTGACGACACCCGTGACGGGCGAGGGACTGCGCGAGATGCGCGCCCGCGCTGAGCTGTTCGGCGGCGTCGTCACGGCGACGACGGTTCCCGGTGTCGGGTTTTCCCTGTCGGTCGTGTTCCCGGCGTTGCGCTTCCACAACGCGGTGCACGGCGTGCGCGTCGGCCGCTCGTGACGGCCGCCTCGACTCCACCGCCGGCGCCCGAGCCCGACGTCACCCTCGAGCGCCGTGAGGCGTGGCGCGCGGCCTGGGGCGTGGGCATTGCCGTGTCGGCGTATGGGGTGTCGTTCGGCGCGCTCGCGGTCGCCTCGGGGTTGAGCGTCTGGCAGGCCTGCGTACTGAGCCTCGTCATGTTTTCGGGCGGCTCCCAGTTCGCGCTGATCGGCGTCATTGCCTCGGGCGGCGCCAGCGCCGGGCCCGCCGCCATTGCGGGCGCGACACTGCTGGGTCTGCGCAACGGGCTCTATGCCGTGCGCGTGTCGCCGATCGTCGGGCCAGGAGTGCTCAAGCGACTCGTTGCCGGCCACCTGACGATCGACGAGTCGACCGCCGTCTCAACCGCGCAACGCCACCCTGAGGCGCAGCGTGTCGGCTTCTGGGCGACGGGCGTGATCATCTACATCGGCTGGAACGTGATGACCCTCGTCGGCGCGCTCGTCGGCGACCTGCTCGGCGACGTGCGGGCCTACGGCCTCGACGCCGCGGCGGCGGCCGCCTTCCTCGGGCTCGTCTGGCCGCGGTTGCGCGCGCTCGAGCCGGTCGCCGTCGCCGTGGGTGCGGCGATCGTCGCCGTCGTGACGATCCCGCTGCTGCCACCGGGCATTCCCGTGCTGGCGGCGGCACTGGTCGGCGTGGCGGGCGGCCTCCTCGGAGTGTGGCGCCGCCGCCGCGATACCGAGTCGATCACGGGGGAGCAGCCGTGAGTGTCTGGACGATTATCCTCGCCGCCTCGATTGCGGTGCTCGCCATCAAACTCGTCGGCTACCTGGTGCCGCCGCGCGTGCTCGAGAAGCGCGGTGCGGCCGAGACCGCCGAGCTCGTGACCGTGGCGCTGCTCGCCGCGCTCGTCGTCGTGCAGACGGCGAGTGTGGGGCAGGCGCTCAGCGTGGACGCGCGCCTCCCCGCCATCGTCGTTGCCGCCGTTTTGCTTGCGGCACGTGCCCCGTTCATCCTCGTCATCGTCGCGGCCGCCATCACCGCGGCGGTGCTGCGCGGCCTCGGCTGGGCGGCGTAGCGGCGCTAGTCCTCGAGGTTGTCGATGCCGGGAATCCAGCTGTGGCCCGGGCCGCCCCACGACTGGCGCTTGATGGCCTTCTGCGCGGCCTTACCGTGCGGGTGCGCAAGCCGATCGACGTAGAGCACACCGTTCAGGTGGTCGAACTCGTGCTGGAAGATTCGGGCGAGCCAGCCCTCGGCCGCGATCTCGAACGGCGCGCCGCTCAGGTCGACGGCGCGCAGCAGCGCCCGCTCAGAGCGCAGCAGGGGGAAGCGCTCCCCGGGCACCGACAGGCACCCCTCCGAGTTGTCCCACTCGTCGGCGTCGCCAATGGGCAGGGGGCTCACCCAGAGCTCGGGGTTGATCGCGACGCCGCTGTGTCGGGCGTCATTCTCGTCGGTCCAATCCCAGACGAACAGCCGCGCATCGACACCGACCTGAGGCCCCGCGAGCCCGACGCCTGGCGCTTCCGCCATCGTCTCGCGCATGTCGTCGACGAGCCGGGCGAGTGACTCGTCGAACTCGGTCACGGGGGCGGCGGGCTGGTGAAGAACGGGTTCGCCGACGATGCGGATGGGGAGAATGGCCACGCCCTTCAGGATATCGAGGCGGCGAGCGTCGACCCGCTCGATAGAGTGGCGCGGTGCCGCCCGACGTGACCGACCTGGCCGACGAGCTGTTTCGCAGCCCGCTCGTCGCGATCGGCATCCCGCTGGCTCTCGTGGGCGCCATTTTCCTCTCGCTCGGCGCGCAGTTTCAGCACCGCGGAGTGACGAAGGTCGAGACGCGTCTCGGCGACGGCTCGCGGGCCGGTCTCAGCCTGCGTCAGGTGATGCACCTGTTTGGCCGCCCGTCGTGGGTCATCGGCACCGTCATGCTGGGTCTTGCCGTGCTGTTCCAACTGTCGAGCCTCGGCTTCGCCCCCCTCATCGTGGTGCAGCCGATCGGCGTGGTGGCTCTCGTCGTCACCGCCATTCTGAACGCCCGGGTGTCGCGTATTCGGCTTGATCGTCGCGCCATCCGCGCGATCGTGCTCTGCGTTGGCGGCGTGGGCGCCTTCGTGGTCGTCGCCGCGATCTTCGCCGTCGAGCGGCGTATTGACGATCGTGCGCTGATCATCGTGCTTGGGATGCTCGGGGTTCTGACTGTCATCGTCGCGGCGGTTTTCCTCGTGGTGCGTCGCCGTTCCGGAGCGTTGTTCGCGATCATCGCGGCCGGCTCGCTGTTCGGCTTCGTGGCGACGCTCGCGAAGGTCGTCATCAATCGGGTGCTGGGCGGCCAATTCGACGCGCTGACGATCGTCGCCATCGTGGCGCTGCTCACGGCCGCGGCGCTCGGCGGGTACCTCGTGCAGACGGCCTATCAACTCGGTTCCCCCGATCTCGTCATCGCCGGCCTCACGGTGGTCGATCCGCTGGTTGCCGTGCTTGTCGGCGCGTTCGTGTTGGGGGAGGCGGCGCTGATGCCCCTGCCGGCCGCGCTGATCGGTGTGGCCGCCGGGGCCGTGGCGGTCATCGGGGTCGTGAAACTGGCGAAGCACCACCCGCAAACCCATCGCTGAAGGCGCCGCTCGGCTAGGGTTATCGCGGGCCGACGGTGTCGTGCCCCGTGACCCCCGCCCCCAACGAGCCCCGAGGTTTCTGTGCCAGACGACCCGCAGCTAGGCGGTTCGGCCGACCGCCCCCTGCGCATCGTGATCGGATGCGACACGTTCGGCCCCGACGTCAATGGCGCCGCGAAGTTTGCCGAACGGCTCGCGGCCGGCATGGTCGAGCGCGGGCACGAGGTTCACGTGGTTGCCCCCGGGGCCGAGAACGGGCCGAACGTCGTCCGCACCGAGGTGCACGAGGGGCAGGCGATGACGGTGCACCGGCTGCGGTCGTGGCGCTGGCGGCCGCACCCGTGGCTGCGGTACGCGCTGCCGTGGCGCATCGAGCAGAACGCCGCTCACGTGCTCGACACCGTGAAGCCCGACGTCGTGCACTTTCAGTCGCACATCGTGGTCGGTCGCGGCCTTGCGCGTCAGGCCGTCGCGCGCGGCATCCGACTGATCGGCACGAACCACTTCATGCCCGACAACGCGATGCAGTTCACCCCGTTCATCGGGCCCCTGCGCGAGCCCGTCATTCGGGCGCTGTGGCGTGCGGCTGGTCGCACCTTTGGGCTCGCGGCCGAGGTCACGACCCCCACCCTCAAGGCCGCGCAGTACCTCGAGCGGTACACCGAGCTCGACAAGGTGCACGCCATCAGTTGCGGCTTGCACGTCGATCACTACACAGCCGATCTCACCCCGCGCGCTGAGAACGTCGTGCTCTTCCTCGGCCGGGTCGAGGCCGAGAAGCACATCGACGAGCTGCTGCGCGCTGTCGCCCTGCTCGACCCGGCCCTTACGACCCGCGTCGTCATCATCGGCGACGGCGAGCAGCGGGGCGCGCTCGAGAAGCTCGCCCGCGACCTCGGGCTCGCCGACCGCGTCCTGTTTGCCGGATACACGACTGACGAATACCTGCGCGAGCAGTTGACCAGGGCATCCGTTTTCGCCATGCCGTCGCGGGCCGAGCTGCAGTCGATCGCGACGATGGAGGCGATGGCCTCGGGCCTTCCTGTCGTCGGCGCGAACGCGATGGCCCTGCCGCACCTCATTCACGACGGCGAGAACGGCTTCCTGTACGAGCCCGGAGACATTCAGGGCTTCGCCGACCGCCTGACACAGGTGCTCACGATGCCCCACGACGAGCGCGTGGCGCTGCAGCGCGACAGCCTGCGCATCGTCGGCGGTCACGACATTCGCCGCACGCTCGACACCTTCGAGGCGCTGTACCGCGGCCGGCCCGTGTCTGACCCCGTCGTCGACACAGGGGTCATCGGCGTCGTCGAGCGCGACGTCGACCCTGCGGGGTAGCATCGGCGAGGCGCCCCGAGCGCCACGGGGCGGTAGCTCAGCTGGTTAGAGCAGTGGACTCATAATCCATCGGTCACGGGTTCAAGTCCCGTCCGCCCTACCACCGTCCGTACCCGCACCGTCTGCCCGCGTCGAGGAGGCATCCGTGACTCTGCCCCCACCGCCCGCCGCCCGGCCGCTTGCGATGTCGGCGCTCGTGCTGGCGGCTCAACTGCTGGGGTTCGTCGGCATCATCGCCCTTGTTGCCGCTGACGGGGGCCTTCTGAGCGTTGTCGTCGCCTTCGAGCGGCCGCTCGCGGCCGACGGCTCGTTCGGGTTTGTTGCGGGCGCCGGGGTGCCTTTCAGCCCCGAGGTGGCCATGCTCGTCCCGTTGGGCGTTGCCGTCACCGCACTCGCCGCGCTGCGGGCGCGCCGCGGCGCCCTGACAGCGTCCGCCGCGTCGACGCTGCACTGGGTCAGCGTGTCCCAGTCGCTCGGCATCACGATCGTCATCGTGGCGGCGCTCAACGGCGTGGACGAGGCGGCGACGGTCGTCGCGCTGTACGCGCTCGCCGCCGGGTCCGGGATGCTCGGGTGGCTCTCCGATCGCACGCCGCGTCACGACGGCTCGCGCCGGCACCTGTGGCCGTACGCCTTCCTCACCGTGCTCGCGATCGTGCCGTGGGGTGTCGTCGCGCTCGTGCAGGTGACGGGCCTCATCGCGGGGGTGCCCGCGACCGCCGGAGTGCGCACCGCGACCCTCGTGATTCTCGCCGCCACGGCGGCGTGGGCCGCTGCCGAGTGGGCGATCGCGCGGCCGGCGGGCGCTGCGCGTGACGCGCGGGGTGCGGCGCGCCTGCGTATCGCGTCCTCGACGGCGCTCGCGAGCATCCCCTCAGGGGCCGTCGTCGTGCTCGGGTTGCTCGGCGGCTGAGCCGTCCCGCGCGTCGATTGGCGCGCATCCGCCATCGCTTGCAGGATGGTCGCATGACCGACACCGCCCCCGCCCCGACCCCCGCCGAGCGCTACGCCACGTTCCGCGAGCGCCGCGAGCTCGCCGCGCGTCAGCCGCAGGGCCCGCTCGCGCTCGTCAACACGCAGTGGGTGGGCGACGAGCAGACGATCTGGGGTGTGCCCGGCACCTGGGCTCCGGCCCCCGAGGGTGGGCTCACGGTGACGGCGACCGCCGCCGACGGCATCACGGTCGACGGCGAGCTCGTGGACGGCACGGTGCGGGTGCGCGGCAAGGACGACCCGTCGCCCAGCACCATTCAGTTCGACGAGCACACGACGGGCTTCGTGATCGCGGGGGAGGACGGGCTTTACGCCCTGCGCGTGTGGAATTCCGAGAGCGAGGCGATCGCGCAGTTCGGCGGCATCGACGCGTACGACTACCGCCCTGACTGGGTGATCACGGGCACGTTCCGCGAGATCGAGGGCGGCACGACCGTCGGCTTTGAGCACCTGAAGAGCGAGGGGCACACGCGCGACGAGGTCGTCCCGGGCGAGATTCGTTTCACCTACGACGGCGTCGACTACGACATTGCCGCCTTCAAGTCAGGTCGCGCACTGCAACTGGTGTTCGCCGACGCCACCAACGGCGACGACACGTACTCGGTCGGCCGCTTCCTGTTCATGGCGCCGAACCCCGACGGCACCATCACGCTCGACTTCAACACGGCGATCCTGCCGCCATGCGCCTTCAGCTACCACTTCAACTGCCCGCTTCCGCCGAAGCAGAACCGCTTCCCGTTCCGCATCGAGGCGGGCGAGAAGAACGTGCTGGCCTCCGACGGGTCTCTGCTGCACTGACGCACCGCCCGAGGTGCGTGCCTGACGCCGCTCGGGGTTAGGCTGAGCGCACGCGTTCGACGGTGAGCGCGGGAGGAGGTGCCCGATGGTGCAGCCGAATGCGGCCGCCAGACCACGACACCGCGATGTCCTCGAGACCGCCGCGGCGACGCTGACGCGCGGGATCGACACCGCACGCGCCGCCGGCATTCGGCCTCTCGTGCACGAATCCTGGATGCGCGCGATCGATTCCGCGGTCGACCCCGACTCGCTCCCCGGGGCGATCGATCTCACCGAAAGCGACGTCAGGGAGTATCGCGCTTCTCATCCCCTCGCTCTCGCCCTACCGGTAATCCACCGGTTGTTGATCCGTCACACCTTCGATGCCGGGCTGATCATTGCGATCGGTGATCAAGAGGGACGGCTGCTCTGGATCGATGGCGACCGTGATCTTCGGCGCCGGGCCGAGCAGATGGCCTTCGTTGAGGGCGCCAACTGGTCCGAACGAGTGGCCGGCACCTCCGCGCCCGGTACAGCGCTCGCTGTCGATCGGGGTGTGCAGATTCGCGGTGCCGAGCATTACGCGCGCATCGTGCACCCCTGGAGCTGCACTGCCGTACCCGTTCACGACCCAGCGAGCCGACGCATCATCGGAGTAATCGACATCACGGGCGGCGAGTCGGCGGCAGATCCCACGACGCTCCCACTGCTCGAGGCGACGGTCGCGGCGGTGGAGGCCGAGTTGCATGTTCGCCGACTCGACCAGCTGGCAACGTCGCCGCCAGCCACAACCGGTGACATGACCGCACCGATTCGCGGCGAGGCGGCTGCGGCGCTGACACCGATGACGAGCCTTGGTCTCAGCGCGCACACCGAGGCCCAGGCGCCGGTGTTGCACATCCTGGGGCGTGACCGGGGCTTGCTCGTCACGGCCCGCGGAGAGCTCGAACTGTCGATGCGGCACACCGAGCTCCTCGCTCTGCTGGCCTGGTATCCGGACGGCATCAGCGCGGAACGCCTCGCCGCGCTCACCTACGAACGCGATGACGCCGTCGGAACCCTCCGGGCCGAACTGGTGCGTCTGAAGCGTGTGCTCACTGACGCGAGCTGTGCAGAGTTCGTCCCCGTGGGGCGACCGTATCGTCTGAGCACGCGACTCGACCTCGATGCGCATCGAGTTCTCGCGTTTCTCGATCGCGGGGCGCATCGCGTGGCTCTCGGGCACTATGCGGGTCGCGTCGTTCCCGGGTCGGCTGCACCCGGGGTCATCGCGATTCGCGACGACGTGTCCGCCCTGATTCGGGACGCGATGCTGAGCGACGCCGCGCCCGACGTGCTCGACGACTACGCGCGCGGTGATGAGGCGGCGCTCGACGCTGACGTCTGGCGCACACTCCTGCAGGCGTTGCCGACCGATAGCCCTCGGCGCACAGCGGTGGTGACGCGTCTCGAGCGCATCGAGCGCGATCTGAGCTGAACGCGCATCCGCAAGCGCTCGCAACGCGGCGCAACTCCGTGCAACGGCACGCTGTTTACGGTTGAGCAAGGCCCTCGCTCGGCGAGGGACGTTCCCATTCCGACAGCGTCGTCGCAAGGAGAATCATGACCATCTACGCGGCCCCGGGCACGCCCGACAGCCTCATCACGTTCAAGTCCCGTTACGAGCACTGGATCGGGGGTGAGTGGGTCGCGCCAGCCAAGGGCATGTACTTCGAGGACATCACCCCGGTGACCGGCAAGCCGTTCGCCGAAGTTGCCCGAGGCGCCGCAGAGGACATCGAGGCCGCCCTCGATGCTGCACACAAGGCCGCCCCGGCGTGGGGAAAGGCCAGCACGACCGAGCGAGCCCGGGTGCTCAACGCCATCGCCGATGTCATCGACGATAACCGCGAGATGCTCGCCGTCGCCGAGACCTGGGACAACGGCAAGGCGATTCGAGAGCCCCTGAACGCCGACCTTCCCCTCGCCGCGGATCACTTCCGCTACTTCGCGAGCGCGATTCGATCCCAGGACGGTGACTTCCAGGAGATGGACGGCACCATGACGGCCTACCAGTATCACGAACCCCTCGGAGTTGTCGGCCAGATCATCCCCTGGAACTTCCCCATCCTCATGGCGGTCTGGAAGCTCGCCCCCGCGTTGGCGGCAGGAAACGCAGTGGTGTTGAAGCCAGCCGAGCAGACCCCCGTGTCGATCCTCGTGCTCATGGAACTCATCGGCGACATCCTTCCTCCCGGCGTCGTCAACGTCGTCAACGGGTTTGGCGTCGAGGCCGGAAAGCCGCTCGCCAGCAGCAACCGCATTCGCAAGATCGCCTTCACGGGTGAGACCACCACCGGTCGCCTGATCCTGCAGTACGCGAGTGCCAACATCATTCCGGCGACCCTCGAGCTCGGCGGGAAGAGCCCGAACGTCTTCTTCTCCGACGTCGCTGACCACCACGACTCCTTCTACGACAAGGCGCAAGAGGGCTTCACGCTCTTCGCCTTCAACCAGGGTGAAGTCTGCACGAGCCCGAGCCGCGCGCTCATCGAAAAGCCGATCTACGACTCGTTCCTGGGTGACGCGATCGAACGCACCCGCAAGGCCGTGCAGGGGAACCCGCTCGACACCGACACTCAGGTGGGTGCGCAGGCCTCGAACGACCAGCTCGAGAAGATTCTGAGCTACATCGACATCGGCACTCAGGAGGGCGCGAAGCTGCTGCTCGGCGGGGAACGGGCTGACCTTGGCGGCGACCTGTCGGATGGCTACTACGTTCAACCGACGATCTTCGAGGGACACAACCGTATGCGCCTGTTCCAGGAGGAGATTTTCGGTCCGGTTGTCGCCGTGACCAGCTTCGACGGCTACGACGACGCCATCTCGATCGCTAACGACACCCTGTACGGGCTCGGGGCTGGCGTCTGGTCTCGCAACGGCAACGTTGCCTACCGTGCCGGTCGAGACATCCAGGCCGGTCGCGTCTGGGTCAACAACTACCACGCCTACCCGGCCGGAGCGGCCTTCGGCGGCTACAAGAGCTCGGGGATCGGGCGAGAGAACAACAAGCTTGCCCTGTCGCACTACCAACAGACGAAGAACCTGCTGGTGTCCTACAGCGAAGAACCTCTCGGCTTCTTCTAGGCCGCCATCGTCGGAGTGCCGGCCTCAGCCTGGGGGGCCGGCACTCCGTGCGCTACTTGGCTCCAGGGCGCGGAAGGAGGGACCACCGTGTACGAATCTCAGGTCACCATCGAGGGTGAGCGGCACTCGCGGGTCGCGCTGAGCGATGAGGCGCTCGCCCTCGTTCGCCGGCTCTGGACGATCCACGGCCCACTCATGTTTCACCAGTCAGGGGGATGCTGTGACGGCTCGTCGCCCATGTGTTTCCCCGTGGGAGACTTTCACACCTCCGCGCACGACGTCCTTCTCGGTGCGTGGGACATCGCATCGGACGCAGACGTCAGCATGCCGGTCGAGTTCTGGATGAGCAGCGAGCAGTTCGCGTATTGGTCGCACACCCACCTCACGGTCGACGTGGTTGCCGGCCGGGGGAGCGGGTTCAGTGTCGAGGCACCAGAGGGTGTGCGGTTTCTCATCCGGTCGCGGCTCATGGATGCCGCCGAACCCTTCGCGTAGTGAACCCGGGTCGGCCCGCACAGGCAGGCGCCGAAATGACACTCTTGTCATTTCGGGCCCCAATGCGCCATAATTCGAGGGTTACCCGTTCCGGGCATCCATAATCGAAGACGCCGCTGCGAGTGAGTTCGGTTCTCGAAGGTCGATGGGGAAGTCGCACCTAGAAGAGAAACGGACGGAACATCGTGGCACACACACTCGCTCGCGGAGTGCTCTTCGTGCACTCCGCTCCTCGCGCGCTCTGCCCCCACATTGAGTGGGCCGCTGGGCGCGCCATCGACCGTGCGGTCAACTTCGACTGGGCCGAACAGCCCGTCCTGAAGGGCACGCAGCGTGCCGAGTTCGTTTGGGAGGGCGAGCGCGGCAGCGCCGCGAAGATCGCGAGCGCCCTGCGCGGCTGGGAGCACCTGCGCTTCGAGGTGACGGAGGAGTCCTCGCCCGGCGCCGACGGCGGCCGCTGGATGCACACCCCCGACCTCGGGGTCTTCTTCGCGCAGACCGACACGGCGGGCAACACCGTGATCCCCGAGGATCGCGTTCGCTACGCGCTCGACGTCTCCGGCGGCAACGCCCTCGATCTTCAGCGCGAACTGCGCCTCGCCCTCGGGCAGGCCTGGGACGACGAGCTGGAACCCTTCCGCCACGCGGGCGACGGCAGTCGCGTCGTGTGGCTGCACCGCGCCGGCTGATCCCCCCCCCGATCCCCCCGCCGACGCGCACGTCAACAACTCAGGACAAGGGCCGACGCAGGCACCGGGTGACGTACTCCCCGGGCTCGCGAGACGTCGTTAGTCCTGAGTTGTTGACGTGCCCGCGGCCAGGGGGCGAGCGGGGTGCGGTCTAGTCGTCGTACGAGCGGAACGCGACGACCGAGTTGTGGCCGCCGAAACCGAACGAGTTCGAGATCGCCAGCTGCGGGCCGTCGCCGAGTGCGCGGGGCGAGGTCACCACATCGAGCGGGATGCGCTCGTCCTGGTTGTCGAGGTTGATGGTCGGGGGAGCGGTGCGCTCGTGCAGCGCGAGGATCGTGAAGATCGCCTCGAGTGCGCCGGTGCCGCCCAGCAGGTGACCGGTGGATGCTTTGGTCGCCGATACGGGAATCTCGCCCACGCGGTCGCCAAAGACCCGCTTCAGGGCCTCGAACTCGGCGACGTCGCCCACGGGCGTGGAGGTGGCGTGCGCGTTGATGTGCGTGACGTCGTCGGCCGTTGCGCCGGCCTGCTCGAGGGCGGCAATGACGGCGCGTGCGGCGCCGGAGCCCTCGGGGTCGGGTGCGGTGATGTGGTACGAGTCACTGGTGACCGAACCGCCGGCGAGCTCCGCGTAGATGCGGGCGCCGCGGGCGAGCGCGTGCTCTTTCGTTTCCAGCACGAGGGCGGCAGCACCCTCGCCGAGCACAAAGCCGTCACGGTCGACGTCGTAGGGGCGGGAGGCGGCCGCGGGGTCGTCGTTGCGCTTCGACAGCGCCTGCATCGACGCGAAGGCAGCGATCGGCAGCGGGTGCACGACGGCTTCGGTGCCGCCGGCCACGACAACGTCGGCGAGTCCGAGCTGCAGGTGCTCGTACGCGTTCGCGATCGACTCGGTACCCGAGGCGCACGCCGACACGACCGAGCGGGCGCCGGCGCGCGCACCGAGGTGCATGCTGATGGCGGCGGCCGCTGCGTTCGGCATGAGCATGGGAATGGTCATGGGCAGCACCCGCCGCGGGCCCTTTTCGCGCAGGGTGTCCCACGCGTCCAGCAGAGTCCAGAGGCCGCCGATGCCGGTCGCGTAGTCGACCAGGATGCGCTCGGGCGCGACCTCGGGGCTTCCCGCGTCAGCCCACGCCTCGCGCGCCGCAATCAGGGCGAACTGCGACGACGGGTCGAGGCGCTTCACCTCTTGCCGCTCCAGCACCTCCTCGGGGCGCACGAGCGCCTGGGCTGCGAAGGTGACGGGGATCTCGTACTTCTCGATCCACTCTTCCTCGATCGGGCGCGCGCCTGAGGCGCCGGCGAGCAGGGCCGACCAGCTGTCGCGGGTGGTGCCGCCGATGGGGCTGGTCGCGCCGATTCCGGTGACGACGATGGTGGTCATGTGAGTTCTCCGGTCGAGATCGGGGGAGAGGGGGGCGTCCGCGCGACCGGCCCCGGGGGCCTGCGGTCGCGCGGACGCGTGTGCGGCCTGGCCGCGATGCGTTCGCGCGGGGTTTAGCCCTGAGCGTTCACGATGAAGGTGACGGCGTCACCGACGGTGGTGAGGTTCTTGACCTCTTCGTCGGGGATCTTCACGTCGAACTTCTCTTCGGCGTTCACGACGATCGTCATCATCGAGATCGAGTCGATGTCGAGGTCGTCGGTGAACGACTTGTCGAGGGCGACCGAGTCGGTGGCGATGCCGGTCTCGTCGTTGATCAGCTCGGCCAGGCCGGCGAGGACCTCTTCGGAAGTGAATGCCATGAGTGTTGTCTCCTTGGGGATGGTGTCGGTTGACCGTGCCCCATCCTAGGGCGGGGTGCGGTCGGGGTCAGGGGTACGCGGCCGGGGCGGCGCGCACCGCGATGGTCAGGGCAGGCGCACGACCTGGGCACCGTACACGAGCCCCGCGCCGAAGCCGATCTGCAGGGCGAGGCCGCCGCTGAGCTCGGGGTGCTCGGCGAGCAGTGCGTGGGTTGCGAGCGGAATCGATGCCGCCGAGGTGTTGCCGGTGGTCGCGATGTCGCGGGCGACGACGACGTGTTCGGGCAGCTTCAGCTGCTTCGCGAACTCGTCGATGATGCGCATGTTCGCCTGGTGGGGGATGAACGCGGCCAGGTCTTCGGGGCGCACGCCGGCGGCGTCCAGGGCCTTTTGCGCGACCTTCGCCATCTCCCACACGGCCCAGCGGAACACGGTCTGCCCCTCTTGGCGCAGCGTGGGGAACTCGCCATCGGGGTCCGCGAACGCATCCTTAAGGGGGCGGTCCATGCCAACGGCGTCCCACTTCGAGCCGTCCGATCCCCAGACGGTCGCCGCGATGCCGGGTTCGTCGGCCGGGCCGACGATCGCGGCCCCCGCGCCGTCGCCGAGCAGGAACGAGATCGTGCGGTCGGTGGGCTTCGCGAAGTCGCTGAGCTTCTCGGCGCCGACGACGAGCACGTACTGGGCGAGCCCGGCGCGCACGAGGGCGTCTGCCTGAGCGATGCCGTAGGTGTAGCCGGCGCAGGCGGCCGAGACGTCGTAGGCGGCCGCGGGGTTGGCGCCCACGCGCTCGGCGAGCAGCGCGGCGAGCGACGGCGTCTGCACGGTGTTTGAGATCGTCGACACGATCACCGCGCCCACCTGTGAGGGCTCGATCCCGGCCTTCTCGATGGCCTCCCGCGAGGCGGCCTCGGCGAGGTCGACCGCCTCGACGCCCTCGCCCGCGCGCATGCGGGTGATGACCCCCGTGCGCTGGCGGATCCACTCGTCGCTCGAGTCGATGGGGCCGGCGATGTCGTCGTTGGTCACGGCGTTTTCGCCGCGTGCAGCGCCCAGCGCCAGGATGCGCGTGAATGGCGAGCCGACGGACGGGGTCAGCGCGGCGCTCATGCGGCGTCCAGCAGCTCGATGGCGGCGGCCACGTCGTCGGGGGTCTTCACCGCGACGCTCGGCACGCCCTTGAGCGCCCGCTTGGCGAGGCCGGTGAGGGCGCCGCCGGGCAGCAGCTCGATGATGCCGGTGACGCCGTCCGCGGCGAACGACTCCATGCAGAGATCCCAGCGCACGGGCGAGGAAATCTGCCCGACGAGCAGCTCGAGGTAGTCGCTTCCCGAATCGACGACGGTGCCGTCGCGATTCGTATACAGGCGGATGCTGGGGTCGCGGGGCGCAAGCTCCGTCGCCGCCGCGCGCACCGCATCCACCGCCGACGACATATACGGGGTGTGGAATGCTCCGGCGACCTGCAGCGGGATGACGCGCGCGCCGGCGATCGGGTCGGTGGCGAAGGCGTCGAGGTTGTTGCGCTCACCGGCGACGACGACCTGGCCGCCGCCGTTGACGTTCGCGGCCACCAGCCCCAGCTGCTCGAGTCGTTCGGCGAGCGCGTCGGCGTCGCCGCCAATGACGGCGCTCATCCCGGTCGGGATCTCGGCCGCGGCCTGGGCCATGGCCTCGCCGCGCACGCCCACGAGGCGCAGCGCCTCCTCGTCGGTGAGTACCCCGGCGATGGCGGCGGCGGCAAACTCGCCAACGGAGTGGCCGGCAACAGCGCCGATGCGGTCGCGGCGTCCCGTCACGATCGCGCCGGCGCTCAGCAGGCTCGCCGCGACGATGAGCGGCTGGGCGATGCGCGTGTCACGAATCGTGTCGGCATCACTCGTGGTGCCGTGGGCGACGAGGTCGAGGCCGATCTGCTCGCCGAGGGCGGCGAGGTGCGAGCGGTGATGCTCGTCTTCGAGCCACGGGGCGAGAAACCCCGGGGTCTGCGAGCCCTGTCCGGGCGCGACGACGATGATCATGGGTTCCATCCTCCCAATCGGTGGAGTGCAGCAGGTGGTGGCGTTCTCCAGCAGGAACACGCGAACGTTGGCGCGTGTCGACAATTATCGGCGAGCGTTCGCCCCCGGGTCGGCGATCGCCCCGACGATGAGGGCGGTCTGCAGAATCGTCGCCTCGCGTGAGCCGGTCGCGTCCCAGCCGATCACCTCGCTGATGCGCTTCAGGCGGTAGCGCACCGTGTTGGGGTGCACGAAGAGTTCGCGGGCGGTGGCTTCAAGGCTGCGGCCGTTGTCGAGGTAGGCCCACAGCGTCGCCAAGAGTTCGGTGTTGTGCTGCTTGAGCGGCTGATAGATGCGGCTGATCAGGGTGGCTCGGGCGATCGGGTCGCCCGCGAGCGCGCGCTCGGGTAGCAGATCGTCGGCGAGCGCGGGGCGGGGGGCGTTGCGCCAGGCGCGGGCGACGGCGAAGCCCGCGAGTGCCGCCTTAGCGCTCTTGCCGGCGTCGACGACGTCGGGCACCTCGGGCCCGAGCACGAGGTGGCCCGGCCCGAAAGAGGGCTCGAGCGCCTCAGCGATCTGCGGGAAGCTGAAGCTGCGCTCGCCGGCCTGCTCTTCCCCGCGCGGAAGCGCCCGGCCGATGACGACGACGAGGCGATTGCCCTGCACGCCGATCAGTACGTCGGCGTCAACGTGGCGCGCGGCGCGACGCAGCTGGTCGACGTCGACGATGCGCGGCGCTGTGCCGACGAGCACGCACACCTCGCCGTGCCCGTTCCAGCCGAGCGCCGCGATGCGGCTCGGCAGCTCGTTGTCGTACTCGCCCGACAGGATCGAGTCGACGACGAGCGCCTCGAGCCGCGCATCCCACAGGCCGCGGGCCTCGGCCGCACGGGCGTAGACGTCCGCGGCCGCGAACGCGATTTCGCGGCTGTACAGCAGGATCGCTTCGCGCAGCGTGGCGGGGCCGTTGGTCAGACGCTCTTCGACGACCTCAACGACGACGCGAATCAGCTGCAGCGTTTGCTGCAGGCTGACCGAGCGCAGCAGTTCGCGGGGGGCGGCGTCGAACACGTCGGCCGCAATCCACGCCTGCGACCGTGGGTCGTCGTACCAGCTGATGAACGAGGTGATGCCCGCCTGCGCGACGAGGCCGACGGCGCTGCGTCGGCTCGGCGGCATGTCGCCGTACCAGGGCAGAGTGTCGTCGAGTCGCTTCAGCGTCTCGGTCGCGAGTTCGCCCGAAATGTTGCGCAACCAGGCGAGCGTCTGCGCCTTCGTCATCGCCGCCATGCGAACTCCTTCAGAAACAGGATGCGGCGCCCCGCCCTCGCGGACGGGGCACCGGGGGAGCGTTCTATGCGTCGCCGCCGGCAGAGCCGGTGGTGCCGGCCGTCACGTCGTGCAGGCGATACTGCTCGATCGCGCGCGCCGGCGCATCCGCCGCGATAACGCCCTGGCGGGCGAGACGCTGCAACGTGCGCACCACGATCGACGGACCGTCGATCGTAAAGAAGCGGCGAGCCGCGGCGCGGGTGTCGCTGAACCCGAATCCGTCGGCGCCCAGCGTCGCGTAGTCGCCGGGAACGAACGGCCGGATCTGGTCGGGCACCGCGTGCATGAAGTCGCTGACCGCCACGAACGGGCCCTCCGCTGACTGCAGCTTCTGCGTGACGTACGGCACCCGCTGTTCGGCTGACGGGTTGAGGAAGTTGTGCTCCTCGACCGCCAGACCCTCGCGGCGCAGCTCGGTCCACGACGTGACGCTCCAGACGTCGGCGCTCACGCCCCAGTCGTCGGCGAGCAGTTGTTGCGCCTCCAACGCCCACGGCACGCTGACACCTGAGGCGAGCAGCTGGGCCTTCGGCCCCGTGGTCTCGCCGCGCTTCAGCAGGTAGATGCCCTTCAGTAGGCCGTCGACGTCGAGGTCGTCGGGTTCGGCCGGCTGCGCGATGGGCTCGTTGTACACCGTCAGGTAGTACATGACGTTCGGGTCGGCGTGGCTGCCGCCGTACATGCGCTCGAGGCCGGCGCGCACGATATGCCCGATCTCGTAGCCGTACGCCGGGTCGTAGCTCACGACGGCCGGGTTCGTCGACGCCAGCAACGGCGAGTGACCGTCCGCGTGCTGCAGGCCCTCACCGGTCAGCGTCGTGCGGCCCGCGGTCGCACCAATGATGAAGCCGCGAGCCATCTGGTCGGCGGCCGCCCACATGGCGTCGCCCGTGCGCTGGAAGCCGAACATCGAGTAGAAGACGTAGACGGGGATCAGCGGCTGCTGGTGCGTCGCGTACGACGTGCCGATCGCCGTGAACGCCGCGAACGCGCCGGCCTCGTTGATGCCGGTGTGGATGATCTGACCCTGCGGGCTCTCCTTGTAGGCGAGCAACAGTTCGCGGTCGACCGAGGTGTAGTGCTGACCCTTCGGGTTGTAGATCTTGGACGTCGGGAAGTAGGCGTCCATGCCGAAGGTGCGTGCCTCATCCGGAATGATCGGAACAATCCGGTCGCCGAAGTTCTTGTCGCGCAGCAGGTCTTTCAGCAGGCGCGCGAACGCCATCGTCGTGGCGACGCCCTGCTTGCCGGAGCCCTTCTTGACGACGCCATAGGCGCTCTCTTCCGGAATCTGCACGTCGACGTACTTCGAGCGGCGTTCGGGCAGGTAGCCGCCGAGCGCGCGGCGGCGCTCGTGCATGTACTGGATCGCCGGGTTGTCATTGCCCGGGTGGTAGTACGGCGGGCGGTACGGGTCTTCCTCGAGCTGAGCGTCGGTGACGGGGATGCGCATCTCGTCGCGGAACTGCTTGAGGTTGTCGAGCGTGAGCTTCTTCATCTGGTGGGTCGCGTTGCGGCCCTCGAAGCTCGGGCCGAGGCCGTAGCCCTTGACCGTCTTCGCGAGGATGACGGTCGGCTGGCCCTTGTGCTCGACGGCCGCCTTGTACGCGGCGAACACCTTGCGGTAGTCGTGACCACCGCGCTTCAGGCGCCAGATCTCGTCGTCGCTCATGTCGGCAACCATCGCGGCCGTGCGCGGGTCGCGACCGAAGAAGTTCTCGCGAATGAACGCGCCCGACTCGGCCTTATAGGTCTGGTAGTCGCCATCGGGGGTGGCGTTCATCAGGTCGCGCAGAGCGCTGTCGTCGTCCTTATCGAGCAGGGCGTCCCACTCGCGGCCCCAGATGACCTTGATGACGTTCCAGCCGGCGCCGCGGAAGAAGCTCTCGAGCTCCTGGATGATCTTGCCGTTACCGCGCACCGGGCCATCGAGACGCTGCAGGTTGCAGTTGATCACGAAGGTGAGATTGTCGAGGCCGTCGTTCGCCGCCAGCTGGAGGGCGCCGCGGCTTTCGGGCTCGTCCATCTCGCCGTCGCCAAGGAACGCCCACACGTGGCTGTCGCCCGCGTCCTTCAGGCCGCGGTTGGTGAGGTACTTGTTCGCCTGCGCCTGGTAGATCGCGTTGATCGGGCCGAGGCCCATCGACACGGTCGGGAACTGCCAGTACGCCGGCATGAGGCGCGGGTGCGGGTAGCTCGAGAGGCCGCCGGCCGCGTGCGACTTCTCTTGACGGAAACCGTCGAGGTGCTCGGGGCCGAGGCGGCCCTCGAGGAACGAGCGGGCGTACATGCCGGGGGAGGCGTGACCCTGGTAGAAGATCTGGTCGCCACCCTGGGGGTGGTCGGCCGCTTTGAAGAAGTGGTTGTGCCCGACCTCGTAAAGCGCGGCGCTCGACGCGTAGGTCGAGATGTGGCCGCCGACCGAAATCTCGGGGCGCTGGGCGCGGTGCACCGTGATGGCCGCGTTCCAGCGGATCCAGCGGCGGTACTCGCGCTCGAGTTCTTCGTCGCCCGGGAACTCGGGCTCGTTCTTTGACGAGATGGTGTTCAAGTAGTCGGTGGTCGGCACCATCGGAACCCCGAGGTGCAGCTCCTTCGACCGCTTGAGCAGGCTCAGCATGATCTCGCGCCCGCGCTGCGGGCCGCGCTCAGCAACGAGTGCGGAAAGCGACTCGCTCCATTCGGCGGTTTCCTCCGGATCGGCGTCCATCGTCTCGACCGAATACGGATCCTGGTCGTTGACCGTCACCCTTGACCTCTTCCTGGTGGTAGACAAAAGAGTGCGTCGCTGGCTGTCGGGCGTTCACCGGGTTCTCGGCGCGCAAGCCATCAACCCGTCGAGTCTAGTCACGTGGCGGAGGGAGACCAGTGTGAGCGACACCGCGCCGACGCTGCCCGCCGTGGGCAGCATCCCGCCCGATTTTTCGCTGCGCGACCACTTCGGGGCGGATGCCGTACTCAGCGAATTCGCGGATCGCTCGCCCGTCGCGCTCGTCTTCTTCCCCCTGGCGTTCACGAATGTGTGCGCCGGCGAGCTCTGCGAGCTGCGCGACAGGCTCGGGCTATTCGAGGCCGCAGGCGTTGAGGTGTTCGGCATCTCGGTTGACCCGGTCGCCACGCTTCGAGCCTTTGCCGACGCCGAGAGCATCCCGTTCCGCCTGCTGAGCGACTTCTGGCCGCACGGCGAGGTCGCGACGCGCTACGGCGCCTTCGACCCCGCGCGCGGAACAGCCCTCCGCGCCACCGTGCTTGTCAACAACTCAGGACGAGTGGCGTCGACGTTCTGGTCGCCGCGCGGAGAGCCCCGAGATCTGGCGACCTACGAAAAGGCCCTTGCGACACTCTGACTCGTTCGTCCTGAGTTGTTGACAGCCGAGTGGGTAGGCTTGGGGGCGCCGGGCTCTTAGCTCAGTTGGTTAGAGCGCCACGTTTACACCGTGGATGTCGGGGGTTCGAATCCCTCAGGGCCCACCAGTTTCCGTGGCCGACGTGACGGCACATCGTGTCGGGGGTCGTGGGTAGCCTCGCTGCGTGCCGCGCAGTCTCGACGAGTGGTGGGCCAGGCGCCAGTGGGCGACCGGGCTCGACATCCCGTACCCCATCGGGCGGTTTCGCGACGCCTGGGCGCCGTATGGGCGACTCGTCGCCCAGTTTCGCCCCGAGAAGAACGCTGAGCTTCTGCTGTCGCAGATTCCCCCCGCGGCCGACGTCTACGTGCTGTGGGTGTGCGCCATCGGCCACGAATTCGTGGCGACGCCCGCCGAGCAACGCGCTCGGCCCGGCGCCACGCGCGCCCGCGGCGACTGGTGTCCGGTGTGCGCGACCCCGTCGCAGGCACCTCCCGTGCCGTCGAAGTTTCCGAGCCCTGCGCCTGTGCCCGGCGTCGATCGCCGTGCGCAGGCGCTCGCCCCTCGGGCTCGGCGGCCGCGCCCCGATCCGGTGGCGCCCGCGCGTCGTGCCGAGCCTGCGCCCGAGCACCGCGGCCGCGCATTCCACTCCGCGGCCGCGTCCACGGCCACCTCGGCGACCCAGGAGCGGCTTCGAGCGCTGATCGGCGAACGCCTGTCCGTCGAGCTGAGCCTCAACGCCCTCACCATCGGCCAGCCGTTCCACGGCCGTCGCGAGGTGTGGCCCGACGTGCTGATCGCCGAGTTTGCGCTCGCGATCGAGTACGACTCGGTGGGTCGTGCGGGCGACGAGCACGTGGGCAGGCGCGAGCACTCCGACCGCCGCAAAGACGCGCTGCTCCGGGCCGCTGGCTGGGAGGTCATCCGCCTGCGACAAAAACCGCTGCGCGCGCTCGGCCCGCACGACCTCGTCGTGGCCGGGGTCTCCGCGTCCGCCGTCGATCGCCTCATTGACCGCATCGCCGAGGTCAGGGGCGCGCTGTTCGTCGATGCCTATCGGCGCTCCGCCGAGGGCGCGCCCGACGCCGACCGCGGCGGCTAAGGCTCGATGAAGAGTGCGACCCCGAGTGCGAGGAAGACGACCACGAAGATGGCCGGGGTCACGAAGCGCACGATCTGCACGCCCTGACCCATCGCGATGATGCGGCGCGCGACCGGCCCCGGAGTGTCCAGCGCGCGCAGGGCCTCCACCACTCCGGCGCCCTCCGTTGCGGCGGCGAACTGGGCGGCGGCTCCGAGAATCCCCGAGGCGAGCAGGATGCCCGTTGCGGCAATGCGCACCGCCAGCGACGTCTCAGCGAGCCCGTCGACGAGCATCCACACGGTGAAGGCCAGCAGCAGGGTCGGCGCGATCTGCGACACGATGATGTGCCACCGAGCACTCGTCCACTGGCGAATCAGTTCGGTCTCGCTCATGCGGTCTCCCCGACGTTGGGCGGCGCGACACGGCCGCGGTGCTGCCAGTCTGGCATGTCCCATCCCGCGACTTACGATGGCGACAGGCCCGTCGCCGGCGTGGTCGAATCCGTCACGTTCGGAGTCATCGTGATCCTTGCCGTGTGGGCCGTCGTCGTCGCCTCCGTGCTGTGGGGCACGACCGGTACGGCCGCGACCTTCCTGTCGCGCGAGGTGAGTCCTCTCGCGACGGGGTCGGCGACGATGGCGATCGGCGGCGTGCTGCTTTTCGCCGTGGCGGCCCGCCCCGCCGGGCGGGCGATCGCCGACCGTGCGGCGCGACCGTGGCTACTCGTCGGCGCCATCGGCGTTGTCGTGTACCCGCTCGCCTTCTACAGCTCGATGTCGCTCGCCGGCGTCGCGATTGGCAACGTGGTCTCGCTCGGCTCCGGCCCGCTGTTCGCCGCCCTCCTCGAGTGGCGCGTCACGAAAAAGCCGCTGACACGGCAATGGATGCTCGCCGCAGCAATCGCGATCACCGGCGTCATCATGCTCGCCCTGGGCGGCCACGGCGGTGACTCTCCGGTTGACGCAGCGGGGGTGCCGTGGGGTGTGGCCCTCGGATTGCTCGCCGGTGCCTCGTACGCGCTGTATACCTTCACCTCCGGGGAGGTCATGGCGCGCGGCCACTCGAGCCGCGCGACCATGGGCGCGGTGTTCGGGCTCGGCGCCATCCCACTCGCCGTCGTACTGATGGTGACGGGCGCACCCCTGCTGGCGAGCCCGTCGAACCTCGCGATCATCGGGTACTTGGCGGTCGGCCCGATGTTCGTGGCGTACGTGCTTTTCGGCATCGGGCTTCGTCAGCTGCGCAGCTCTGTGGTGACCGTGATCACGCTGCTCGAGCCGCTGGTCGCGACGCTGCTCGCCATCGTCATCGTGGGGGAGCGACTCGACCCTCTGGGATGGGCCGGACTGGCCGTCATTCTCGTCGGCATTGCGGCGCTCTCCCCGGCCCGTCGCCCGCGTCCGGGGCAATCGCGCCCCTATCATCGGGGCCATGGTCGACAGCCCCGCGATGCCGTCGGACGACGCTGAGTCGTCCGAACGACCCGGGCCCCGCCGCTCGACCTACACGCCTCCGCCGCCGGGCCGGCAGTACACGGGTGGCCGATCGGCCGCGTCGACGCCATCGCCTCCCTCGGCGTCGCCCGCGTCTCCTGACTCTGCTCCCACCGGGCCGTCGAGTGTTGTTCCGGCAGCCTTCCCCTCCGACGAGGGCGCCCCGGCTGGCGCATTCGCGGGGGCAAGCCGCGCGTGGGTGCCCCTGAACCGGCAGCCCAGCCCCGACGCTCCCGCCCCTTCGCCCCCGCGGCCGCCGGAAGATCTGCTGCTGCGCCCGCCGAGCGTGAGCACCCCGACAGAGGCTGTGCGGCCCGAGACAACCCCCGCCGCGAGCCCATTGGCAGGCCTGTCGTCGGAGCACCCCGTGCCGCAGGCCGCGCCGGGGCTTCCGATTCCCCCGCCACCGGAGCGAGCATCCTTGCCCGATGACGACCTCGTCGCCGTGCTCGACCCCGATCGAGCGCCGGGCAACGCGGGCGCGCTGATCGACCTGTTTCAGGAACAGCTCGAGCTGCGGGCACGCGAAGAGCGGATGCTTGACGCGTGGGAAGAGGAGGTCCGTCGCCAGGTCGGCGACTCGGCCGACGCGATTGTCGCCTCCGTGCGTTCCGCCTACACGGGCGTCATTGACATCATTCCGGGGCCTCTTGCGCCGGGGGCGAGCATCTCCGCCCCCGCCCCGACGCCCGCGCCCATCGCGAGCGCAGGCTCGGCGGCGAGCCCTGAGTCGCCGCCCGCTCCCGAGCAGTCGGTGACGATCGATCCGGCAACCCTCACCTCGTCCGATGTTTCGAGCCTCCTTGCCGGCGCGCCGCCGCCCGATTCGTCGCAGCGCACGGTCGCGACGCCACCCGCATCGTTCGATGATGCCGCCCCCGTGCCGCCGCCGCTGGTCGAGCCGTCTCCGCCGAGCGGTATGACCGGACCGATTCGCGTCGACGCGTGGGACGGCCTGCTTGCGCCGTCGAGCGACGACACCGACGACGACGCGGCCGACGACGACGAGAACGCATCGCCCGTCGTGTCGCCCGCCGCCCCGTCGCCGGCTGCATCGTCATCCGCGCCGGCCCACCCTGGCCTCTCGCCCGAGTCGAATTCCGACGCGCCCGCTGCGGTCACGCCCGCACCTGCCCGCGAGACCTCGAGCCCCGCACGCGGCCCTCGCGCGTTCGCGCTCGAGCAGAGTGCTCTTGAACCGACGCCCGAGGCCCTGCGCGCCGGCCGGGCGGTTCGGCTCTTCTGGCTGTGGTTCGCGGTGAACGCTTCGGCGCTCACGCTCGCGGTGGGCGCCCTGCTCATCGCCGACGGAGCGAGCCTTCGCCAAGCGGTGCTCGCGGGCCTCGCCGGCGTCGCGCTGTCTGCGCTGCTGCTGGGTGTCGTCACGCGCACGGGCCGCTGGAGCGGTCAGCCCACGATCGTTGTCGGCCGCGCGACCTTCGGCACGGTCGGCAATGCGCTTCCCGCCGCCCTCGCCGTCGCGGTGCGAGTGCTCTGGGCGGCCGCGCTGCTGTACCTGCTGGGCGTGGGTGTCGCCGAGGTGCTTGTCACGGCAGGGCTCGCCGGGGGAGCCTCGGCGCCCGTTGTCGCGGCCATTGCGGCGGCGGTCGCATTCGTTGTGGCGAGCGGATGCGCGACGCTCGGATTCGCGGCCGTCGCGCGGCTGGGAGCGATCGCCGCCCCGCTCGCGGGCATTCTCGCCGTCGGTGTCGTCGTGCTCACGGCGCCCACCGTCTCGCTCGGCGGCGCACTCGGCATCGCTGATGGGCCGTGGGCACTGCTCATGCAGGGCACGGTGCTGGTCGTGAGTGTCGTCGGGCTCGCCTGGGTATCGACGGGCGGCGACCTCGTGCGCTATCAGGCGCGCAGCGCATCCGGTTCTGCCGCAGCCCTCTGGACGGCGGTCGGCATCGCCCTGCCCGCGCTGGGTCTGATCGCCTGGGGCGCACTTCTCGCCGCGTCGTCGAGCGAGATCGGTGAGTCGCTGGTCGAGAATCCCGTCGCCGCCCTGGCCGCACTGCTGCCCGGCTGGTACGCGGTGCCGCTCGCGCTCGCGATCGCGGTGAGCCTGGTCGTCGGGGCCACGCTCAGCCTCTACTCCGGCGGCTTCGCCGCGCTCACCCTCGGCCCTCCCGCCCCGCGCTGGGCGGGCGTCGTCATCGCCGCAGCCCTGTCGGCGGCTGCCCTCACCGCCCTGCTCGCCACGAGCGCCGCCGGGACGGGCGCGCTGCGCGATCTCCTCGTCGTGCTCGCTGTCCCCGTCGCTGCGTGGGCCGGCATCGTGGGCACGGAAACCCTGCTGCGTCGCCGCCGCGTGCTGGCCTCGTCGCTGTTGACCCGCTCCGGCGTCTACCCGAGCGCGCGGTGGGGCGTTCTTGCGGGGCTCGTCACCGCGAGCGTCGTCGGATGGGGCGCCGTGACCGGCGAGAGCGCCGCCGCGACGTGGACCGGCTACCTCCTTCCCCTGGTCACGGCGAGCGATAGCCCCTGGCGTGACGCGGATGCGGGCGTCATCATCGCCCTGCTTCTCGGTGTCCTGACCGCCGTGTCAGTGCTGCCCGCCCTGAGGCGCCTCGAGGCCGCCGAGGAGCGCGCTGCCGCGTGAGCGACCGCATCCCCGCGCCTCGCCAGGCTCCTAGACTGGCCGCCATGGCGCCCCTCCTCTCCGACGTCCTCGAGACTCTTGAGCGCCGCTTCCCCGTGAGCGGCGCCGAGGCGTGGGACGCGCCCGGGCTGGTCGTCGGCGATCCGGCGGCGCGGGTCACGCGCATCCATCTCGCGGTCGACGCGGTCGCCGCGACCGTCGACGAGGCCACCGGGTTGGGTGCCGAGCTGCTGCTTGTGCACCACCCGCTGCTGCTGCGCGGCGTGACGACGGTGGCGGAGTCGACGGCGAAGGGTGCGCTCATCGCACGCCTCATTCGCTCCGGATGCGCGCTGTTCGCCGCCCACACGAACGCTGACGTCGTCGAAACCGGCACCAGCGCGCGGCTCGCTGAGCTGCTCGGTATTCTCGACGCCGCACCGGTCGTTTCCGGTGAGCCCGGCCGCGGCCTCGGCCGCGTCGGTCACCTCTCTGCGCCCATCACGCTCGCAGAATTCGCGCAGCGGGTGGCGGATGCGCTTCCCGCGACCGCGACGGGCGTCCGGTTCGCGGGCGACCCCGGCCGCCTCGTGACGATGGTGGCGGTGTGCGGGGGAGCGGGTGACTCGCTACTGGGCGAGCCGGCCGTCCGGAGCGCCGATGTGTACGTCACCTCCGATCTGCGACACCATCCCGCGAGCGAGGCGCTCGAGACGGCGGCGATCGCCGGGGGCCCTGCCCTGATTGACACCGCGCACTGGGCGAGCGAGTCGCTCTGGCTCGATGTGCTCGCCGACGAGCTGCGAAGCGATCACCCCGACGTCGAGGTGACCGTCAGCCGACTCTCGACCGACCCGTGGACGGCCGTCGTCCACCCCACGCGCTAAGCCCACTCACCACCCACCAGGAAGGCCCGCATCCCCGCATGGCTCTCACCGCCCCGCCCGAGGCCCAGGCGCTGCTGCTCGACCTGCAGCGCATCGACACCGAACTGCAACGCATCGCGCACCGCACACGCACCCTGCCCGAGCAACAACGCCTTGACGAGCTCACGGCCCTGACCCCGCAGGTGCGCGAGAACCTCGCGGCGCGCGACAACGAACTCGAGGACGCGCGCATCGAACTCGCGCGCGTCGAGTCGGATGTCGAGGTCGTCGAGAAGCGCATCGCCCGCGATGAGGGCCTGCTGCAGTCGAGTTCGTCGGCGAAAGACATCGCGGGGCTCGACCACGAGGTCGCGTCGCTGCGGGCACGACTGTCTGACCTGGAAGAGATCGAACTGGCCGTGATGGAGAAGGTCGAGCAGCTCGAGGCGGCCGTCGCCGACGCCCGGTCGACGCTGGCGAGCCACGAGTCGGCCGTGACGATGGCCACGGCGGCCCGCGACGAGGCGCTGGGGGCGCTCGCCCGCGACCGCGACAACCAGAGTGCCGATCGCGCCGACGTTGCCTCGCGCATCCCGGCCGAGTTACTTGCCCTCTACGAAAAGCAGCGCGAGCGCTACGGCGTGGGGGCGTCTCACCTGCGCTTCCGCGTGTCGAGCGCGAGCGGCGTCGAGCTGACCGGCAACGACCTTGCGGCCGTGCGCGCCGCGGCCCCCGACGCGGTCATCCTCTGCCCCGACTCGAACGCGATCCTCGTCCGCACTGCGGAGTCGGGCCTGTGACGCGCGAGCTCGTCGTCGAAGCAGACGGTGGCTCGCGCGGCAACCCCGGCCCTGCCGCCGGGGGTGCGGTCGTCATTGACCCCGCGACTGGGGAGGTCGTCGCCGAGCTCGGGGTCTGGGTGGGAACCGCGAGCAACAACGTGGCGGAGTACCGCGGCATGATCGAGGGCGTGCGCGCCGCCATCGCCCTCGACGGCGAGGCTGAACTCACCGTACGCATGGACTCCAAGCTCGTCGTCGAACAGATGATGGGCCGCTGGAAGATCAAGCACCCCTCGATGGCCGAGCTCGCCGCCGAAGCCCGCCAGGTGCTCACCGGCACGCCCGTGCGCTTCGAGTGGATTCCGCGCGTTCAGAACTCCCGCGCCGACGCCCTCGCCAACGAGGCAATGGATGCGCGGGCCTCGTTCCGTCGCTGACGCACCTCGCGCATCCGCTCTTCGCGGCTTTTCCTCGACGCTCACCGGCTGAGGGCGTACGCTGAGGGCGCTCGAGCGCGGCGTCACTCGAGCGATGCGCGATCGGAATACCTGCCCGGGTCCGGACGGTTCCGATATTCCGCCAGTTCGGGGTCTACCCATGAACGGTTCGTCGTTCGAACAACACGTGATCGACGCGTGCGTTGCGGTTGCCACGGGGCTCCTGCACGACACGGGTCTTCCCGGCACCTCGCACGCTCTCGTTGACGAGACCGCCAAGCTTTCAGGCTTCGAATCAGTCGCACTGTCGGCGGTGACCGCTGACGGCGCGCTGCGGCTGAGGTCGGTCACCGATGAGCGAGCGCGGCGGCTCGACGCGTTTCAGCTTGCGATGGGAGCGGGCCCGATCATCGAGTGTTGGGGTCTCGGTCATGGCTGGGCGCTGGGCGCCCTCAGCGAGGCCGGGCGCCGCTGGCCCGCCTTCCGAGCGAGCGCGGTCGGCATGGACGTCGGATCCATGGTGACGATTGCCGTTCGCGCGGATGGCCGTGCGCTCGGCGTCCTGAGTCTCTATTCGACGTCAACCGACGTGCCATCGTCCGCCGCTGTTCGCGGTGCGACAGCTCTCGCCGCCATCGGCGCTGTCGGTCTGGTCGTCGAGCAGGAGCGGGCGGCTGGGCGGCGAGAGGCTGACACGCTACTTCGGGCCAGCCACGATCAGATTGCTCGTGATCGCGCGGCCGGCATCCTCGCGGGAGTCTGTGGGATCGGAATTGACGACGCGTTGACGGCGCTGGACAACTGGGCAGCTTCTCGGACATTGTCGCCCGACACCGTCGCTCGGGGAATCATCGCGCGAGAGACCCCTGGTCTCTTTCCCCTGGTTGTGGCGGCTGCTCACGCTGGCAGCGCTGATCAGCTCGACCGTGGCAGCGCCCGCCTGACCCTCGAGCGCTACGATGTCGACGGCAAGCGGGTCGACCAGACGGTCGCGTCGGATGCGCGCCCCGAGTAATCGGGGAACGGCACCGCCGAGGAACGTCCGGGCTCCACAGAGCAGGGCGGTGGGTAACACCCACCCGGAGCAATCCGCGAGAAAGTGCAACAGAGAGCAGACCGCCGGCGGCTTCGGCCGCCGGTAAGGGTGAAACGGTGGTGTAAGAGACCACCAGAGCCCCGAGTGATCGGGGCTGCTGGGTAAACCTCGCCCGGAGCTAGATCAGACAGGCACCCGTGACGCTGCTCGCCGAGGTGCCGGGTAGATCGCTAGAGGGTGTCGGCAACGCCACCCCGAGATAGATGGCCGTCCCTCAGGGCTGAGCCCCGAGGACAGAACCCGGCGTATCGGTCGGCCCGCTTGCCCCCACTGCAGAGCCCCGCGGAACGCCCTGTGACGACGGGTTAGAGGTCGTGACCGTCGATGCGGCGCTCGACGATGTCGGCCGCAAGTGCGCTGATTGAGCGCCCGCTGGCGATCGCGGCCGCGCGCAGCCGGGCAAAGGCGTCTGTCAGGCTGATGTCGAGGAGCGCGCTCAGCATCCCGGTTGCCTGGTGCACTTCACGCCGCAGGCCGCCGCGTGCGTCGGCATCACCCTCCTCCGGTGCGTCTGCCACTCGCACCGCTCGACGAACAGTCGGAAGCGTGATCGCGCGCGCAATCTCGAGGGCAGTGAGCCACTGCGCTTCGGTGAGCCCGCCCGGCGTCGTTCGATAGAGACCGGCGACACCGATCGTGGCGGAGCCGAGCACGAGCGGGAGCGCGAGTACTGCGTGGATGCCGAGTGCGAGCAGGCCCTCGGCAAGCAAAGGATTCACCGTCGCCCGCGCGTCCGCGGCGTCCAGGTCGGGGATAAAGCGCGCGGTCGCGGTGGCGCTTGCCTGGGTCAGTGGGCCGATGCCGAGCTCCAGCTCCCACTCGTCCCAGCGCGCGGCAACCGGATCGCTCGCCGCGACCCCAGTACGCAGTCCCACCCCGTCGATGACGGAAACGAGCGCCCCTGTGAAGGGCAACGCGATCAGGAACGGGTCGCAGAGCGCCACGACGTCGTCGCTCGAACCGTGCAGAAACTCTGACATCGGGGCTCCCGCCTGCGTCGGCCGGCGGAGCATCGGCCACAGAGGTCGACAGCGTCGGTCTCTGAAGTGTACGGGTGAGGGCATCGGCGCGTCGCCGGCGGGCGTAGACTCGGCCCCACTCGGGGAGCAGGCAGGCGACCCGGCAAGACGACGATCACGGTCAGTAGTCACCGCGACGCGCGATTCCTGTCTCGCTAGGACGTCTCATGATCGATAGACAGCGTGAGCAGCGCGTGTCTGACGCGTTCGTGGCGGTCGCCGATATTTTGGTCTCCGACTTCGACATCATCGATCTGCTCCAAACACTCGTCGAGGTCTCGGTGACGGTGCTCGATGTCGAGGCGGGCGGCATCCTGCTGGCCGATGACGACGGCACCCTGCAGCTCGTGGCGTCGACGAGCGAGCAGGCGAAGCTCGTTGAGGTCATGCAGCTGAGTGCCGGTGCCGGCCCGTGCGTCGATTGCTTCGAGGCGGGGCAGCTCGTCGTCGTCGATGACATTGCGGCTCAGCGTGACCACTGGCCACGCTTCAGCGACGAGGCGTTAAGCCAGGGCTTCGCCTCCGTCTTCGCGACCCCCATGCGATTGCGCGGTGAGATTCTCGGCGCCATGAACCTGTTCCGTACGCGCGCCGGCTCCCCGACGACCGAGGATGCTCTGCTCGCCCAGGCGCTCACCGACGTCGCGACGATCGGCATTCTGCATGAGCGCACCATTCGCGACAGCACGATCCTCGCAGAACAGTTGCAGCGAGCCCTCGACACACGGGTGCTGATTGAGCAGGCGAAGGGCGTGCTCGCCATTGTCGGCCCGTACACGATGGACGAGGCGTTCACCGCGATGCGCGACCACGCACGCACCCACGACTTGGCTCTCCGCGACGTCGCTCAGGGGGTTGCCGACCGATCGTTGATCGGACTCTTCTCGATCAGCGCTGATCACGAGCGACGCGACACGCCGCGCTGACCCGGCATATACCCTCCCGGGCATGGCTCGGAGCGTAGCGTCGCAGACATCTACCGAGCAGTTGCTCATCGCCATCACGGCTGGGAAGTCGTACACAGACCCCGAAAGCCGTATGTCTGCTTCGTCACTTGGTCCTGTCCGTTCGACCACTCCTCGTCCTGCCGATTATGTGCACCCGACGAGCACCTACGCCGCGCTCATGCGCACGGTTCGTGACGCCGGCCTCCTGCGCCGCCGAACGGGCTTCTACTACGCCGTCTTCGCCGGCCTCGCCGTCGCCCTGGGCGGCGCCATCACCGGTTTCGTGCTCCTCGGCGACAGCTGGTTCCAGCTGCTCATCGCGGCAGCCCTCGGCATCATCCTCACCCAGATCGCCTTCGTCACGCACGAGGCGGCGCACCGCCAGATCTGGACCTCCGGAAAGACGAATGACCGTGTGGGCCGCATCCTCGCCGCCGGCGTCGTCGGCATCAGCTACCACTGGTGGATGCACAAGCACTCGCGCCACCACGCGAAGCCGAACCAGCGCGGGGCCGACCCCGACATCGAGCCCGACACGATCGTCTTCACGCCGGAAGACGCCGAGAAGCACACCGGCTTCCTCGCCCTCATCACGCGCAAGCAGGGCTACCTGTTCTTCCCGCTGCTGACGCTCGAAGGGCTCAACCTGCATGTGCAGGGTGTGCGTTCGCTCATGCAGAAGGGCCGCATCGAGGGCCGCGCGCTCGAGCTCACCCTCATCACGCTGCGCCTCAGCCTCTACATCGCCGTGCTGTTCTGGGCCCTGCCGCTCGGCATGGCCTTCGCCTTCCTCGGCGTGCAGATGGCCGTCTTTGGCGTGTACATGGGTGCGAGCTTCGCCCCCAACCACAAGGGCATGCCGATCTTGCCGGCCGATAGCCCGCTCGACTTCCTGAGCCGTCAGATCATCACCTCGCGCAACATTCGCGGCGGCTGGTGGGCGACCGCCCTGTTCGGCGGGCTCAACCACCAGGTCGAGCACCACCTGTTCCCGAACATGCCGCGTCCGGCGCTGTCGAAGGCCCGCGAGATCACGCGTGAGTACGCGAACCAGCTCGAGATTCCGTACACCGAGGCCGGTGTCGCCGAGTCGTATCGCATCGTCATCCGCTACCTGAACGAGGTGGGGCTGAGCGCGCGCAACCCGTTCGACTGCCCGCTGGTGAACCGTTTCCGTACCACCTGATTTCTGGATGCGCGTCGCGATCGCGCGCGCAGCATCCGCCCCTGAGGGCGCGGTCCGCGAGGGCCGCGCCCTCAGCCGCGTTCCGTCATACTTGACGCGAGGCACCCCGTCGAAAGGATTGCGATGACGCAGCGACTCATCATGGCCGTTTCCGTACTGTCCGCGCTCGTGATCGCGGGCGTCTTCATCTGGTACGTCGCCGTCAACTACGTCCTGGCGTAGCGCTAACCGAGGGCCCTCTGCGCGTTCAGCCGTGTCGATGGGCGAGCGCCGCGGCGCCCATGAGACCAGCGTTGTTGCGCAGCGTCGCGGGCACGATGGGCGTGCGCAGCCGAAGCAGCGGCAGGAATTCTTCGTGGTGCTTCGACACCCCGCCACCGACGACGAACAGCGTGGGGGAGAAGAGAAACTCGACGTGGGCGTAGAAGCGCTGCAAACGCACCGCCCACTCCTCGAAGCTCAGCTCGTCGCGTTCCCGCACCGAGTTCGCGGCCCACGTCTCGACGTCGGAACCGTCGAGCTCGAGATGCCCCAGCTCGGTGTTCGGCAGCAAAACCCCGTCATGAATGAACGCTGAGCCAATGCCGGTGCCGAGCGTCGTCACGATCGTGAGCCCCGCGCGGCCGGCGGCGGCCCCGTAGCGTGCCTCGGCGTAACCGGCAGCGTCGGCGTCGTTGACGAAGTGGATGTCGCGGCCGAGCGCCTCGGCAAACAGGCGGTCGGCATCCAGGCCGATCCACTCGTCCGAGACGTTGGCAGCCGACATGGTGTGCCCGTCGAGCACGATCGCGGGGAAGCAGACGCCGACTGCGTCGAGCTGCTCCGCGCCCAGCTCGTCCGCAATCTCGGCGACGACGGCGATGACGTCGTCGGGTCGTCCGCCCTCGGGGGTCGAGCGCTTGACGCGCTCACTGACGAGTTCGCCCGAGTCAAGGTCGACGAGAGCGCCCTTGATGCCGGTGCCGCCAATGTCGATGCCGATCGCCTGGGTCATCGCTCTGCCTGCCTCTCGCGAACAATCGGGGATGCGCGCCCTACGGCAGCGTCAGAACGTCGGCGCCGCGCTCGGTCACCACGAGGGTGTGCTCGAACTGTGCGGAGTACTGCTTGTCTTTCGTCGTGACTGTCCAGTCGTCGGCCCACATGTCCCACTCGTGGGTGCCGAGCGTCAGCATGGGTTCGATCGTGAACACCATGCCCTCCTGGATCGTCTGGTCGTAGAGCGGGGCGGCGTCGTAGTGGGGGATCACGAGCCCCGTGTGAAACGAGGTGCCGACGCCGTGCCCGGTGAAGTCGCGCACGACTCCGTAGCCGAAGCGCTTGGCGTACGCCTCGATGGCACGCCCGATGACGTTGATGGGGCGGCCGGGGGCGACCGCCTTGATGCCGCGGCGCAGCGCCTCCTCAGTGCGCTCGACGAGCATCCTCGCCTCGTCGGCGACCTCACCGGCGAGGAAGGTCTTGTTGAGGTCGCCGTGCACGCCGTCCTTGTAAGCCGTGATGTCAATGTTCACGATGTCGCCCTCGGCGATGACGGTGTCGTCGGGGATCCCGTGGCAAATCACCTCGTTGAGGCTCGTGCAGCACGACTTGGGAAACCCGCGATAGCCGAGCGTCGACGGGTACGCGCCGTGACCGGTGACGTACTCGTGGGCGATGCGGTCGAGCTCATCGGTCGTGACGCCGGGGCGAATGGCCGCGCCGACAGCCTCGACGGCGCCAGCCGCGATCGTCCCGGCGGCACGGATGCGCTCGATCGTCTCCGCATCGTAGACGTCGCCGCCGAGGTGCTCGGGCGGGGTGGGCTTGCCGACGTAGGGCGGCCGCGGGATGGCGGCGGGAACCGCGCGCTGGGGGGTGAGTTGCCCCGGAATCAGTCGGCCGGAGTCGTCGCGGGGCATAGCGTTGAGTCTATCGAGCGCGAGGAGACGCCCCGACGCTCGGGCAGGGGAGGCAGTCATGGCCTGGTGGTACAACCACAAGACGGGCGAGGTCGAAGAGGGCCCGCAGTCACTCGGCGGTGACCGCTACGGCCCATTCGCGAGCCGCGAGGAGGCCGAGCGGGCTCCCGAGACGCTGCTCCGCCGTGCGGCCGAGTGGGAGGCGGACGAGCGGGAGGAAAGCTAGCTCTCGGCCATCGGCGCCACGTTCGCTGCGCCCGTCGCTACTCGCGCTCGCGGTGCGCCTTTTCGGCCGTCTCGTCGCTGTAGCTGTGTGCCTCGTCGGGGTAGGCGCCCGACTCGACGTCGGCCTTGTACGCGACGGCGGCGTCGAACAGCACCGTGCGCAGGTTCGCGTACTGCTTGACGAACTTCGGGATGCGCCCACTCGTGAGGCCCGCCCAGTCGGTCCAGACGACCAGCTGGCCGTCGCAATGCGGGCCCGCTCCGACGCTGATGGTGGGGATGCTCAACTCGGCCGTCACGCGCTCGGCCGCCTCTGCGGGCACCATCTCGAGCACGACCGCAAACGCTCCCGCCTCCTCGACCGCCTTCGCATCGGCGAGCAGCTGATCGACGGCGCTGCCGCGGCCCTGAATGACGTGCCCACCGAGACCGTGCTCCGACTGGGGAGTGAAGCCCACGTGCCCCATGACGGGGATGCCCGCCGACACGATGCGGCGGATCTGTTCAGCAGAGCGCACCCCGCCCTCGAGCTTGACGGCGTGCGCGCCTGTCTCTTTCATGAACCGGAAGGCGGTGTGCAGAGCCTCGTCGGCGCCCGTCTCGTACGAGCCGAAGGGCATGTCCGCGACGACGAGTGCGCGCTTCACGCCGCGCACGACACCGCGGGTCAGCGGAATGAGGTCGTCGATTGTGACCGGCAAGGTCGTGTCGTAGCCGAGCACGGTGTTGCCCGCCGAGTCGCCGACGAGCAGAAAGTCGATGCCGGCCTCGTCGAAGATCTGGGCGGTGAGCACGTCATACGAGGTGAGCCCCGTGATCGTGATGCCCTGCTCTTTCGCCCGAGCAAAGTGGCGGATACGGACGCGCTTCGGTGCCTCAGCCATGCAGCGAGCCTAGACCCGTCACCGGTCAGTGGGCCGATACGCGCGGCGCATCGCGCCGCGACGGCTACAGGTCAGTGGGCCGATAAGTAATGGGCAGTCGCCGATCGCGCCCGAACGCGATCGCCGAAATCTTCGGCCCGATCGCCCCCTGGCGCCGCTTCCACTCGGCGCGATCCACGAGGCCCGTCACGAACTCGACGATCTCGCGGTCGAATCCGAGCGCCACGATGTCGTCTTTGCCGAGTAGCTCCGAGATGTAGTGCTCGAGAATCTCGTCGAGCACCTCATAGGGCGGCAGCGAGTCTTGGTCGGTCTGATCGGGCCGCAGTTCGGCGCTCGGCGGCTTCTCGATCGAGCCGACAGGGATCGGCGGCGTCTCACCACGGGCTTCGGCGTGCGCGTTGCGCCAGCGGGCGAGCTCCCACACCAGCAGCTTTGGCACGTCTTTGATGGGTGCGAAGCCGCCGACCGAGTCGCCGTAGATCGTCGAGTAGCCCACCGCGAGCTCGGTCTTGTTGCCGGTGGTGAGCACGAGGTGCCCGTGCATGTTCGACAGCCCCATGAGGATCACCCCGCGGATGCGCGCCTGCAGGTTTTCGGCCGCGACGCCGTCGAGCGCCAACTGCGTCTCGACGGGAGCGACAAGCTCGGCGATCGCCTCGGTCGAGTAGTGGATGCCCGTGGCCGCGGCGAGCAGATCGGCATCGCTGCGCGAATGGTCGCTCGAGTACTTGCTCGGCATCGAGACGCCGTGCACCCGGTCGGCGCCGAGCGCGTCCACCGCGATCGCCGCACACACGGCCGAGTCGATGCCGCCCGAGAGCCCCAACACCACCGAGCGGAAGCGATTCTTCTCGACGTAGTCGCGCAGCCCCGTCACCAGGGCGTTCCACAGCTGCTCGCGGTCGTCGGGCAATTCGGCGACGGCGGGAGAGAGCGGTGGCTTGTCGCCAGCCGGGGCCCGGTCCAGCTCGACGCGGGAGACGCCCGCGGGTGCAGGGTGGTCACCCGCCTCTTCGGCCTCAACGTCGACGAGCAGCAGGTGCTCGGCGAACTGCGGTGCGCGGGCGAGGATGCGGCCGGCGCCGTCGACGACCACACTGTCGCCGTCGAATACGAGGTCGTCCTGACCGCCGACGATGTTCACGTAGGCGACGACCGTGTCGGTCTCGGTCGCTCGGCGGGTGACGAGCGGCAGGCGCACCTCGTCCTTATCTCGCTCGAAGGGCGATGCGTTCAGCACGAGCAGCAGACCCGCGTCCGATTCGAGCACCCGCCCCACCGGGCCGCCATCGCGCCACAGGTCTTCACAGACGATGATCGCCGCGTCCACGCCGCCGATGCGCACGACGAGCAGCTCATCGCCCGGAATGAAGACCCGATACTCGTCGAAAACCGAGTAGTTCGGCAGGTGATGCTTGGCGTAGCGGGCGACCACGCGGCCGTGCTGCAGCACGCTCGCGCAGTTCTGGGCGATCGCCGTCGGAGCGTTCGAGCCACCGAGGGCGCGCGGCTCGAACGGACCGTCGGGGTGACCGACGATCACGGCGAGCGAGCCGAGACCGGCAGCATCCAATTCGGCAGCGAGCGTCTCGACCGCGGAGCGGGCGGCGGTGAGAAACGACGGTCGCGACGCGAGATCTTCAATGGGGTAACCCGACAGCGCCATCTCGCCCGAGACCAGCAGATCGGCACCCGCGGCGTGGGCATCGCGGGCCGCGGCAAGAAGCTGCGCGGCGTTGCCCGCGAGATCGCCGACAACCGGGTTCGTCTGGGCCAGGGCGACGCGCAGGCGGGGCATACCCAGTAGCCTAATGGCGGGCCATGCGGGGTCGCCGAGAGGCGTCGCGTGGCCGCGACCAGCGAGCGTGAACGGCCCGGCAGCGGGCCAAGCGAAAGGGCAGCATGGACAAGCAGAGGGACTTCGTTCTGCGCACCATCGAAGAGCGCGGCGTCAAGTTTGTACGCCTGTGGTTCACCGATGTCGTCGGCACCCTCAAGATGGTCGCCATCGCACCGGCCGAGGTCGAGGGCGCATTCGCCGAGGGCCTCGGCATCGACGGCTCGTCGATCGAGGGCTTCACCCGAGCCTTCGAGGCCGACGTGCTCGCGCACCCCGACCCCACGACGTTCCAGATCCTGCCGTGGCGGGGCGATGTCGACCCCACCGCCCGCATGTTCTGCGACATCACGACCCCCGACGGGCAACCGGCCGCCGCCGACCCGCGCCAGGTGCTGAAGCGCACGCTCGCGAAAGCTGCCGACGCCGGCTTCACCTTCTACACGCACCCCGAAATCGAGTTCTACCTGCTGAAGAGCTCGAAGTTCGGCCCCGAGGGCCCGCAGCCGGTCGACTCGGCCGGCTACTTCGACAACGTTCCGGGGGGTTCGGCCCACGACTTCCGGCGTCGCGCCGTGCGCATGCTCGAAGACCTCGGCATTTCGGTCGAGTTCAGCCACCACGAGGCGGGTCCTGGTCAGAACGAGATCGACCTGCGCTACGCCGACGCGCTGACGACGGCCGATAACATCATGACCTTCCGCACGGTCGTGAAAGAGGTCGCGATCGAGCAGGGCGTGTACGCGACGTTCATGCCGAAGCCGCTCGAGAAGCACCCGGGTAGCGGCATGCACACGCACATGTCGCTCTTCGAGGGCGACACCAACGCGTTCTTCGACCCGGGCGGGCAGTACCAGCTGTCGCAGATCGGCCGCCAGTTCGTCGCGGGCCTTTTGCACCATGCCCCCGAGATCACCGCGGTCACGAACCAGTTCGTCAACTCGTACAAGCGCATCTGGAGCGGTGACGAGGCCCCGAGCTACGTGACCTGGGGCCACAACAACCGCTCGGCGCTCGTGCGCGTGCCGCTCTACAAGCCCGGCAAGGGTCAGAGTGCGCGCGTCGAGTACCGCGGCCTCGATTCGGCGGCGAACCCGTACCTGGCGTACTCGCTGCTGCTCGCGGCGGGTCTGAAGGGCATCGAGAACGGCTACGAGCTGCCGCCCGAGGCCGAAGACACCGTGTGGGCCCTCAGCGAGGCCGAGCGTCGCGCGCTCGGCTACAAGGGGCTGCCGGCGAGCCTTGACCGCGCACTTGGCCTCATGGAGGAGAGCGAACTCGTCGCCGAGACGCTCGGCGAGCAGGTGTTCAACTATGTGCTGCTCAACAAGCGTCGCGAGTGGCGCGAGTATCGCGCGCAGGTGACGCCGTACGAGCTCGCGAGCAACCTCGAGATCCTCTGACGACCCCGCCGCTGACCTCGCCGCGTTCGCGATGACCTCCCGACCCGCGTCGACGCTCACGTTGCTCGCCCGCCTGGGGTTCAGTGAGCTGACGAGCGCCCGGCAGACGATCGAGGCACTCGACGCGACCCCCGGCGCTGGGGGCATCACTGAGCACCTCGAGGTGTTCGGGCGCGCCGCCGACCCCGACCGCGCCCTGCGGGCCCTCCAGGCGCTGCTCGATCGGCATCCCGATGCGCTTGTTCCGGCGCTCGAAGACAGCGAATGGATGCGCCGCCTCGTTCGCGTCGTCGGCGCCAGCGAGGGGCTCGCCCAGTTCGTGCTGCGCCACCCCGGCGAACTGCGTCAGCTGCAGTCCGACCCCGGCGAACCGCTCAGCAGCGAGGCCTATCGCGCTGACCTCGTGGCCGCCGTCGAGGGCCTCGACGCCGACGCGGGCCAGACGGCGCTGCGGGTACGGTACCGGCGTCACCTGCTGCGCCTCGCCGCGTGGGACCTCGAACACCCCGACCCCCTCGCGGCGATGCCCGCCGTGGGCGCAGCCCTCGCCGACCTCGCCGGTGCTGCGCTGGAGGCGGGTCTCGCCGTCGCGCGGCGCACGGCAACGTTCCCGGCCGCCGAGGTCGCCGCCACGCGCCTCGCCATCATCGGCATGGGCAAGTGCGGGGCGCGGGAACTCAACTACCTGAGCGACGTTGACGTGATCTACGCCGTCGACGCCGGTGACGGCGTCGAGGTGGCGCGAGCCGTGGAGATCGGAACGCGACTGGCGACCGCGACGGCCCGCAGCATCCAAGAGCCGGGAATCGAGCCGCCGCTGTGGGAGGTCGACGCGAACCTGCGCCCCGAGGGCAAGGACGGCGCCCTCGTACGAAGCCTCGACTCGCATCGCGCGTACTACGAGCGCTGGGCGAAGAACTGGGAGTTCCAGGCGCTGGTGAAGGCGCGCCCCTTGGCTGGCGACCATGGCGTGGGCGAGGGCTTCCTCGCCATCACGCAACCGCTCGTCTGGGACAGCTCGCAGCGAGACGGCTTCGTCGAGCAGGTGCAGGGGATGCGCGAACGGGTCACGGCGCACATTCCGGCCGACGAGGTCGACGTGCAGGTCAAGCTCGGCCCCGGGGGCCTGCGCGACATCGAGTTCACCGTGCAGCTTTTGCAGCTGGTGCACGGCGCGCACGACGACCGGGTGCGCCAGCGCGACACCCTCGGGGCGCTGGCGTCGCTGGCCGACCACGGCTACATCGGCCGCGCCGAGGCGGCCGAATTTTCGGGGGACTACCGCCTGTTGCGGGTAATCGAGCACCGCCTGCAACTCGATCGACTCACGCGCACGCACCTCATGCCGCGCGACCCGGAGCGGCAACGCTCGATCGCCCGGGCGACGGGGCTCGCGACAACCGCCGATGAGCTCATGGCGCAGTGGCAGACGACGAAGCTCGCCGTGCGCAGCCTGCACGAGAAGCTCTTCTACCGGCCGCTGCTGTCGGCGGTGGCGAAGCTGCCCGACGAGCAGTTGGCGCTCACCTCCGACCAGGCCGAGGCGCGTCTCGCGGCCATCGGTTTCGCCGACCCGGCGCGCGCCCTGCAGCACATCGCGGCCCTCACGAGCGGAGTATCGCGGCGCGCGGCGATTCAGCGCACGCTCGTTCCGGTCATCCTGCAGTGGCTCGCCGACGGCGCCGACCCCGACCACGGCCTCCTCGCGTTCCGGCGCCTCAGCGACGCCCTGGGCGAGACGCACTGGTTCCTGCGCATGCTGCGCGACTCGTCGGGGGCCGCGCAGCGGCTGTCGTCGGTGCTCGCCGCCTCCCGCTTCGTGGGAGGTCTCTTCGAACGCACGCCCGAGGGTGCGGCCTGGCTCGAAGACGACGCCGAACTGCAGCCGCGCCCGCTCACCACGCTGCTCGACGAGGTACGCGCGATACTCGCGCGCCACGCAGTAGACGACGACGCCGCGGCCAAGGCCCTGCGGGTCGCTCGACGACGCGAGATTTTGCGCATTGCGCTCGCCGCCATGGTCGACGTCATCAACGTCGAACAGCTGGGTGTTGCCCTCAGCGACATCACCACTGCCTACCTGCAGGGTGCCCTCGGCATCGCCCATCGCTACGGCGACGGCATTGAGTTCGGCATCATCGCGATGGGCCGCTACGGGGGAGGGGAGTTGGGTTTCGGCTCCGACGCCGACATCCTCTACGTCTTCCGCGACGCCGGTGCCGGCGACGACGCCGCCACGATGGCGCAGCGCGTGGTGACGCGCCTCGTGGCGGTGACCGACGACATCCGATTGCCTTTCGAATTGGATGCGGGGCTGCGGCCAGAAGGACGCAACGGCCCCCTCGTGCGCTCGCTCACGAGCTACCGCGCGTACTACGAACGCTGGTCGCTCACGTGGGAAGCGCAGGCGCTGCTGCGCGCCCGTCCTGCCACGGGCGACGAGGCGCTGCTCGCCGACTTCATGGCGCTGGCCGACGAGGTGCGCTACCCGGCCGAGTTTGGTGAGGCCGACGCCCGCGAGGTGCGCCGCATCAAGGCGCGCGTCGAATCGGAGCGGCTGCCGCAGGCCGCCGACCCGGCGCGTCATCTCAAGCTCGGCCGCGGCTCGCTCAGTGACGTCGAGTGGTTCGTCCAGCTGTTGCAGTTGCAGCACGCCGCGCGCGTGCCGGCGCTGCGCACACCGTCGACCCTGCGCGCTCTGGCCGCCGCAGCGGACGCCGAGTTAATTACGCCCCGCGCCGCCGAGCGGCTCCGCGCCGCCTGGTTGATCGCCTCCCGCGTGCGTTCGGCCGCGATGCTGTGGACGGGCAAGACCGCCGACGCGCTTCCGCTCGACCGCACCCAGCTCGACGCCATCGCCCGCCTACTGGCGTATCCGCCGAAATCGGCGGCGCAACTCGAAGAGGACTACCTGCGCACCACTCGCCTCGCGCGCCAGGTGTTCGAAAAGGGCTTCTACGGCAGTTGATCGGCGTACGCTCGTGCGTCAAACGGCACGAGCGGCGCATCGCCCCGCACATACAGCGGGTGTCGGGGGTGGCCGGCGGCCGTGACGTTCCCGAGCGCCGACCACGAGCATCCGGCCGTATCAGCGATCGCGATCACTCGGCGCGCGAGCCCCGCAAGATACGGGCGGCTGCCGATCAGGGTGCCCCACGCGGCACAGAGAGCGCCGGGGCGGCGACGCAGAACGTCGGCAATGGCCCGCTCGTTGTCGGCGACGAGCGCCGCGTCGGCTCGCTCGTGCAGGCCCGCGGGGTCCGTGCTGCGCTGCGGGTACAGGTTCAGCATCACCCAGCTGTCGAAGCCGAGGGCGGCCGCGCGGCGTGCGACGCGCGTGACGGTCGCATCGAGCCGCTCCGGCGTCGCGGTCGACGGGTTCACGCCGACGCAGACGAAGGGATGCTCGCCCACCGTTCCGAGAACGAATCGCGCGCCGTCGTCGGCGCTCACCACGTGCATCCATTTGGGGTCGCCCACACGGCCATTCTGCCGCGGGACGAGGGGAGTCGCCCGGGCCGCCGCGTTTCCGGAACGCCACGAGGGCCCCGCTCCGGAAACGGAACGAGGCCCTCGGGTGTTTCGAGAGGCGCTTAGACCGAGAAGTACAGCTCGTACTATTCCCGGGGTGTTGGGTGTTGTTGGTGGTGCCTAGATTCCGCGTAAACACTGGGCTCTAAGCGTTGGCAGGGATTGGGTCAAACGGGGGGTTTCTGTATCTCTTGCGGACTTTTTGCGGACTAGAGCGTGCCCAGCAGCTCGTCAATCGCGCACCGCTTCGGATACGGCACACCCGCATCATGCAGACGCACATAGTTGACGGTCTGGCACCCATTCGCGAACTGCACCGTGTACCCATTCGCACGCGCCCACCCATCCAAACAATCGGCGTAACGATTCGCCGGGCCAATGTGCAGCCGCATCGTCCGAGTATCGATCTGCCAGGCCGCGAGCCATGCCCTCGTCGCCTCCTCCGACTGCCACACTGCATGTTCTTCCGAGAACAACTCGGCAGGAATATCGCCCACCATCTGCTGACGCTGCTTCTTCCTCACCGCCACGATCAACCCACCGCCTTCGGGCCATACCACCGTGCAGCCGCGCCAGCCTTCGCACGCTCATGACGGAACCGATCATTAGCCGCATCATCGTCAGGCAACTTCAGCGAACCCATCAACCGGGCGAACGTCGCCTGCTGCATCCGAATCTCAGCAACACCGGGATGCACCACAGGCTGACCCGTCGACCCCACCGTCATAACGCCGTCACGATCAACAGCAGCAGTCAACTCGTCGATCACGTCCAACACTCGGCACGCCTCGAGAACGATCGCCGCATCCCGCGCATCGAACTCAAGATCATCGTGTATCTCCTCCCAAAAAATCGAACCCCTAGCATTGAGGCCCTGCGGAATATCAGTCATCTCTCTGTCCTTCCTCGTGCCGGAACTGGCCATTCGGGAAGCTCCGACTTGTTTTTCCACTCCTCGGCGCGTTCCGTCGCGTGGGCGCTCAAGGCTCTCCCCCCGGGGTGTTTGGGGTGTCGGCCAGTGGTCGGATGTTGACGGGTTCGACTACCCACTCGACGTAGGCCCGGCCGAGTCCGCCGTCGGGTCCCCATGTGATTGCGCCGTAGACGTATGCGGGCTGGCAGGTGTACACGTTGGTGGTGCCGCGCCACTGGGCATAGGTGCGGGCTACCTCGAGGTCTGAGGTCCAACTGAGGCCGTCTGCACGGTCTGGCGTCGCTCCCCGGTACAGGGCGGGCGGGTGAGGGTTTGGGTGCGGCACGAGGGTGATGGTGCCGTCTCCGGGTGCGTTGGCGAGGAAGGGGCCGATGCGGTTGAACTGGGTGACCCAGTGGTCGCGGCCGTCTCGCATTTCGGGTGACTGTTGGGTTTCGTTCCAGTCGGCCCATGCGGTGACGATGCGGCAGGCGTCGAGGTATTGGGCGTAGACCAACGCGACGTTGGTGGTCATCTCGCTCTTTACGTCTGCGATGCGCATGGTGTCTCCGATGGGAATGGGGGTCGCGAGCGTGAACCCGCGACCCCCGATCGTGTTGTTACACGGTCAGTTCGACGCGGGCGATGGTCTTCGCGTGGGGGAACCCGAACGCGACTCGTGCGACGGCGCGAGCTGCGACCGAGTACGAGCTGAAGAACACGCTGCGGTCGAGTTCGACGCTGACGCCGTTACGGACGACGGTGAAGGTGCGGCTGCTGTCGAGGCCGTACACGGTGCCCACGGGTGCGAAGTTGCTCGTGAGCAGGCGCACACCGGAAAGCAGGCGCGAGGTCGGCGACGTGGCGTCTGCGGCGAGTAGCGGCTCGTTGCTCGTCGCGTCGCGCTTCAGCTTGGCGAGGATTTCGGCGTCGGCAGGGTTCGCGATGAACGTGGTGAGGTTGCCGCCGACCGCTTCGATCTTGTAGGCCGCTTCGATGAACGGGTCCACGTTGGTCCACGCGGCTCCCGCGTCAACGACGGTGACGTCGGCGTCGAGAATCGCGCCCAGACCCTTCGGGATGTCGCCGGTGCCGGGAGCGTTGCCGAAGAATGCCGTGTCGATGCTGTTCGCGATCGACCGTGCCAGCGCGTTCCCGACTACCTGCGCGGCCTGCGGGCTCGAGTCGGCCGCGAGTTCGTTCGACATCTTGTGAAGCGCGGCGACCTTTTTCGGGGTGACGACTTCCTCAGCCGTGGTCGGGTCGGTGAGGCTGATTTCAGCGTTCTCGCCGTACCAACCGGCGGCAGGCTCGGCGGTGACGATGGGGATGCGGAAGTCGTTCCCGTCGGTGTTCACGACGGTGGTCGCCTGCATCGCGACGGACATGCGTGACGCCGTGGCGATGAGGAGCTGACCGTAGTCGGAAGGGAGGAAAGCGGAAGCGAAGGTGGTGGTGCTGGATGCCATGATGAGGCCTTTCGTGAGCAGCGGCTTGGCGCTGAAGGTGGGATTAGTCGAACCGGAAGACGCTGTCTTACGGGATTGCCCACCTGGGGCTCACTGGGTGACGGGGCTGGCACCTGGCCGGATATCCGTCACCTTCTAGGATACCCGGCCGCGCCGACATTCGGTGAGCTAATTTCCGCCCTGACTGCGGAGCAGGTCAGCCCATGACGCTGCGCCTGACGGCTGGCCGTTGCTGCGTGCGCCCTGGTCTGCGCCGCCGCTGAATCGGGAGATGCCGAGATCGTCCCGGGCCTGCTTGATCGCCGCGTCTACCCGTTCCGGGTCGACGGTGCCGTCTTCGGCGAGAAGGTCACCGAGTTCAGTCGTTGACCACAGGGCGGCAGGTTTCAGGCCGGCTGCGGTGACCTGACTCTCGATGACCTGCTTCCTGAGGCCGTCGATCTGGGCGGCGAGTTGGTCGCGGGCGGTTTCGGCTTCGCGGAGCTGCGTCCGGTATTTGGCGGCTTCGCTGCGAACCTTCTTGAGTTGAGGGTCGCCCGTGTCATCGACCTGCTCGTCGGGCTGTCCGTCAACCTGCTCGGTGACGGGCTGCTCGACGGTGTCGTCGATGGTGGGTTCCGGGGTATCAGTCGTTTCGGTGGTCATGGTGGTTCCTTTCAGTCGTCAAGTTCTGCTTTGTGTCTTTGGATGGTTCGCGAGTCCGCGATGAGGGTCTTCAGCGATTCGTGGTCGTGGTTCACGATTTGAAGCAGCGCCGACGCAGCGTGATACGTCAGCGCCGTGGCGAGGTCGTGAACCCGTTGCGGGTCACCACCTGTCAACGTGTCGATCGCTGCGATCACGTCACCGTCCGCCGCCGCGATCTCGATGACCGCGAAAGCTGTTTCGTGGGCGTCTGCGGCGCGCTGCTTGCCGTTCTCAGGGTCGTTCGTCATGGGTTGGGCCTTCCTAGTCGAAGTCGGTCACGTCGGGGTGTACGAGGGCGCGGACCGCGGCGACGTGACCGCACGGCTTGCCTGGTTGGTGGTCGCCGCAGTCGCATCGCCACGAAGGGGACGGCTTCCATGTGACTCGGTAGTCGTCGACGATCGCGAGCACGCGCGGTTCGAATGACGCGACGCCAAGAATGCGTTTGAACTTGATGTCGTAGTTCACCGCCGACCACCTCCTCGCGAGCCGACGAGAGACCGCTCGAGACGTTCCAAACGGCGACGGGTTTCGCGTTCCTCGACAATGCGTTCCCATTGCCGCCACTCGGCGCGGAGCATGTACTGGAGCCGTTCAACGGCTTCGTGCTGCGGTCGCGCGATTCGCGTCGGCACGCGGCTGTTACGACGCGGCATGATGCACCTCCAGCAGCTTCGCGGTCGTCTGAAGCGACGACTGCAGGGTCTCCAAGTCGGAGCGCCGCATCTTCAAATAGCGGAGCACGGCGGCGGCATCGTCGCGAGCTGCGGCGACGAGGGAGGTCGCCATGACGGTCTGCATCTCCCTGACCTTCACCGCGCCCTGAGAATCAAGGAACGCGCGAGCCTTCGCTTCCTCGAGATGCCGGGTGGCTTTCGCTAGACGTTCCTCAGCCGCGGCGATTTCCTCGGTGAGCTTCGGCAACGCCCGACGAATATCAGCCAACTCACGAACGATCACTTCACTACTCGTCATCTGCCTGCTCCTTCTCGCAGTCGAAACAACGGGGAGGGAACAGGTCGCCGATATGGGCGTCGCAGCGGGCTTCGGTGATCTCTGTCTTCATGAGACACCGGCGTTCACTTCATTCGCCCTCGCGTTTCGGCAGAAACGGGAGGCTGATAGTGATAACTGATTTGAATAACTGTTGGTACTAACTGTTAGTAGGACATGAGACCGATACCCCTGTGCACACGATGTCCGGTGGTGACGTACGTCATGTCCTGTGGTCGCGACACCATGTCCGGTGGTCAGCGTTTTGGTATCGGTCTGATGTCCGGTAGTGCCCTTTTTGGGCCTCACTACTAGACATGGTGTCCGGTGGCTGTTCATGCTGCGAACCCTTCCTGTTGACCCATCCATGCCTTGTCCTTCTCGCGGTACTCGTCGGGGATGTTGTCGAAGTAGTAGAGGTGCGAGTACCACTGCCCGCCTGCCCGTCGTTGCCGCTCGATACGGAACGCTTTGACCGCCGCCAACGTCTTCACATGGCGCTGCACGGTGCGCACGTTGAGGCCGGTCTGATCTGAGATGCGCTGATAACTCGGGTAGGCGCATCCCTCGACCGGGTTCTCGTGCTCGGCGATGCAGAGCAACGTCAACTTCTCGCCAGGGTGCAGCGGCATCATCTTCGGGTCTTCGTTCGGCTTGGCAGGCGGGTCGCTAGGAAGACGCCACCGCCAATGGATGTCCCATGCCCAGTTGCGTGCTGAAAGGCTCACGCGTGCCTCCTTTCGGAAGACGCCGACCGCCCGCGGCTGGGTAGGTCCACGAGCGGCCGGCGCGGCATCAAATGGCCTTCAGATGCGGCCGGGAATCGCCCAAATGACGAATGAGTTCTTGCGCAACAACCTGCATCGAGCGCGCGATCTCAAGGTCTTCGTACGCAGTGGCGAAGCGGGCTTCCACCAGACTTCTGATGTCATCCGCGCTCCAGTCGGAGAGAAGCTTTTCTTCGCCGAAAGCGGTGCGGAACGGGCCTTCGCCACCTGCGGCAAAGGCTGACTTCTCCAGGTATGACGCGAATCGCTGCCTCAGTTCGTTCTCGTTGCTCATCACTCCGCCTCCCCGACTACCGTGAGATTGGTCGTGTTGCCGCTCATCGCCTTGCGGAACGTCGTGCCTTTCGGGAGGCCGAACTTCTCGTCCGCGAGCGCGGCCACAGCCTCGCCCTGGAACATGCTGTGCGCGCCAAGGAAGTTGAACCAGGCCGACACCATTTCCAACTGCCCGCGAGTCATGTGCATTGCGGTCACGGGCTTAGAGCCGTAGAAGCTGATTTGCATCTCGAGCATGTCGGTCTGTTCCATGCCCTGGTCGTCTTCGATCTCGACGCCGTCACGGTCGTAGAACTTGAGAATCTCGACGCCGTCTTCAGTGGGCTTCAGCATCAGTTCGCCTCCTCGAGTGCGTCCTCGAGCACGACGGCCATGCGGTACAGCGCGTGCGCGAAGTTACGGATGTCACGAGGGGCCACGTGGTCCGTGTCGAGGTAGATCTCGGGAGCGGTCAGGAAAGGCGCGATGGGGCCCATCTCGATCAGTTCGCCCTGCTTGCTGAACAGCGCGCGCTGCGACAACGTCGCCGACTCCCTGCAGTTACGTTCGGACTCCACGAACTGCGCCGACTCGTAGAACACCTCGACGCTGTCGGCCAGCACTTCACTGATCTGGGTCTTCGTCGCCCACGACGGCTTGTGCTTCAGCGCGGCAGGAAGGTACTGCTGCTTCTCGACCTCGTCGCGGCGAAGCATCTCGGCAGGGCTCACGAACTCAAACGCGGGCTCACCGTCCAGCACGCGCTCGCCGACGCAGTACCACTGACCCAGACCGACCATCAAGTAGTCGCCGATTCGGGTCACCGCGTTGGGGTGCATCCAGTTGTTGCGCTGCGCGACCGGCAACGCTTCCAGGTGCGAGGCGACGTAACCGTCAGGCACCGACGAGAAGGGCGTGTACTTCCCCGTTTCGATGTGCCACAGCTCGACGAAGCGGCTGACCGCGAAGTCCGAACCGATCTCGGCGCGAACACTGTCGGGGTCGGTGAAGTCGGACGCGGGACGAACCCAGATGTCGACAGGCTCCAGGTAGACCGGGTGACCGGGGTCGAGCACCGTGTACTGGTCCTTCTCGAGCCGGTCGATCTCGGCGAGCGTCTGGCGGACATCGCCAAACGTCTCGGGTCGTGCGAAAATGGTGTTGGACATTGTTCTAGCTCCTTTGTTGGGGTTCGCCTCCACCGCTGCAACGGTGGGGGCATTTCTCTTTTGCGGGGTCATGCGCTTTGCGCGTCATCGAACGCGGCCGCTATGAACGCGTTGATGTCGCGCACTCTGAACATCCGGCGTCCGCCGATGAGGGCGGACTTCGGCGCGGTGCCGGTGTGGATCATCCAGCGCAGTTGCGCTTCCGTCTTCCGCAGACGTTCTGCGGTTTCGGGAAGTGTGCAGAGCTCGAAGTCGCTGTTGCTCATCGCTGTGCCTTCCGTAAATGGTCATTTGGTGAGTACTTTCCGCCCCGAATCATCAAGGCGTGATTACAGAATGACCTTGTCGGCGGAGATTGTCAAGCGCGGCGCACTGTTGGCGCGATATGCTCACGTGGTGACTACTTTTGAACCGGGCCGCGATATCCGAATGACGGATGCCGAGATCGAACAACGTCGCCGGCTTGACGACTGGGAGCGCCACGAGCGCGCATTCGCGAAGTTCGTGCTCGAAAACGTGAAGGCCGTCAAGAACCGCAAGGGCTACACGGCCGCTCAACTTGCAGCGCGAATGTCAACGGCAGGATGGCCGCTCAGCGTCAGTTCCCTAAACGGGATGTTGGGGAAGAAAAAGCGCGCCACGATCACGATCACCGAAGTGTTTGCGTTTGCCGCTGCGCTTGAGGTGCCGCCCGTTGAACTTCTGTTCCCGACGTCGTCGTCTGCATACGATCAAGGCCGCGGCGTGACCATCTCACCCGGTTTCACTACATCACCCGAAGCCGCCCTTGACTGGTTTACCGGTGACACCACGCACGACGATCGCGATCGCCTTCTTCGTGCCGCGATTCTCGAGGCAAGAGAAGACTTGCGCGCTTCAATCGCAAAAATCGAGGCGATCGAAGCTGGCCGCCGCCTGCCTGCGACTGCAAAGAGCGAAGACGATGGCTAGTATCCAGCGCCGCCCTGATGGCACCTGGCGGGCTCGGTATCGCGACCCGGCAGGCAAGGAGCACGCGCGTCATTTCAAGTACCGCGACCCAGACCGGAAGGGTCTGCCGCATCGCCGGCCGGGTGACTCAGCTCAGGAATGGCTCGATGAGATCACCGCGGCGATCGCGGCGGGCACTTACATAGACCACCGACATTCCCGCGTCACCGTGGGGGAGTGGTCGAAGACGTGGCTGCGGGCTTACTCGGTGAACCGGCTCAGCACCGTCCGTCAGGCCGAAGTGCATCTTCGCGTCATCAACGAAACCTTTGGTGATCGCGCGCTGCGTGACGTGCGCGCCAGCGAAGTGAAAACGTGGGTCGGGTCGCTACAGGTCCGATATGCACCGTCGACCGTGTACGCACTCCACAGGCGTCTCGGTCAGTTGTTCTCAGACGCCGTGCATGACGGTCTACTGCCCCGTTCGCCGGTGTCGCGACGTACTTCCCCGCCAGCACCGAAACAACGCCCGTACGTGGCGACGACAGAACAGGTCTGGGCGCTTCACGACGCGCTTCCCGACCATTACAAGCCCGTCGTGCTGCTCGGCGCGTTCGCGGGCTTACGCATCGGCGAGATGGTCGCGCTGACCGTCGACGACGTTGACTTCATGCGGGGCATCATTACCCCGGTTCGGCAGTATCCAGGCGTCGATCTGAAGACCGAGATGTCGAAGACGCCGATACCGATTCCACAGGAACTAGCGCTCGAGCTGAGCAAGGTTCCTGCCGCTTGGGGGAGTGACCATCTCGTCGTCGGGGCGTACGGCAGGCCGGTCACGCCGACCACCGTCGAGGTTGGGTTCAAGAAGGCCAGGGAAACCGTTCAGGGGCTTCCTGAGGGCTTCCGCATCCATGACTTGAGGCATTACTTCGCGAGCCTTCTGATCTCGTCAGGGCTCGACGTGAAGGTCGTGCAGACGCGGCTCCGTCACGCGTCCGCGAAGACGACGCTCGACACGTACGGGCATATCTGGCCAGACAAAGACGAGTCCGCACGAGCTGCGGTCGCGGCCGTTTTCAAGGGCCGGTCGGCAACTCGTGCGGACTCTGTGCGGACTAAACCCGCTAGTTCCTAGCGTTTCCGCTACACCGAGAAGTACAGCTCGTACTCGAACGGGTGCGGGCGCTGCGCGGCGGGAAGGATCTCCTTCTCGCGCTTGTAGGCGACCCAGGCCTCGATGAGGTCCTTCGTGAAGACACCGCCGGCGAGCAGGAACTCGTGGTCGTTCTCGAGAGCGACAAGCGCCTCCTCAAGCGAACCGGGAACCTGCGGGATGCCCTTGGCCTCCTCCGGGGGAAGCTCGTAGAGGTCCTTGTCGACGGGCTCGTGCGGCTCGATTTTGTTCAGGATGCCGTCAAGGCCCGCCATCATCTGCGCCGCGAACGCGAGGTAGGGGTTGCCCGAGGCGTCGGGCGCACGGAACTCGATGCGCTTGGCCTTCGGGTTGGTGCCCGTGATCGGGATGCGGATGGCAGCCGAGCGGTTACCGGCCGAGTAGACCAGGTTGACCGGAGCCTCGAAGCCCTTCACCAGACGGTGGTACGAGTTGAGCGACGGGTTCGTGAAGGCGAGCACCGCGGGGGCGTGCTTCAACAGACCGCCGATGTACCAGCGCGCGATGTCGCTGAGCCCGCCGTAGCCAGCCTCGTCGTAGAACAGCGGCTTGCCGTCGTTCCACAGCGACTGGTGCACGTGCATGCCCGAGCCGTTGTCGCCGAAGAGTGGCTTCGGCATGAAGGTGGCGACCTTGCCCCACTCGAGGGCGGTGTTCTTGACGATGTACTTGAACTTCAGGATGTCGTCGGCCGCGTGCACCATCGTGTCGAAGCGGTAGTTGATCTCGCCCTGGCCGGCGGTGCCGACCTCGTGGTGGCTGCGCTCGACCTGCAGGCCCACCTCGGTGAGCTTCATGACGATGTCGTCGCGCAGGTCAGCGTGCTTGTCGACCGGGCTGACGGGGAAGTAGCCGCCCTTGAAGGGGGTCTTGTTGGCGAGGTTACCGCCGGCCTCTTCGCGGCCCGTGTTCCAGGCGGCCTCGTCGGAGTCGACCTGGTAGAAGCTCTTGCCCTGGCTCACCTCGTAGCGCACATCGTCGAAGATGTAGAACTCGGCCTCGGGCGCGAAGAAGGCGGTGTCGGCGATGCCGGTCGAGGCGAGGTACTTCTCGGCCTTCTTGGCCACCTGGCGCGGGTCGCGGGTGTAGATCTCGCCGTTGCGCGGGTTGTAGATGTCAAACACCATGATGAGCGTGCGCTCGGTGCGGAAGGGGTCGACGTACGCGGTCGACACGTCGGGGATCAGCTGCAGATCCGACTCGTGGATCGACTGGAATCCGCGGATCGAGGAGCCGTCGAAGAGCTGGCCGACCGTGAAGAACTCTTCATCGACAGTCGAGGCGGGAATGTTGAAGTGCTGCTGCACACCGAGCAGGTCGGTGAAACGGATGTCAAGGAACTTGACGTCCGTCTCCTTGATGAACTTCAGCACCTCGGACGAGTCACGGAACATGGAAATGGTCTCCTGAACTGAATCCGGGTTGGCGGGCGCGTCTGCGACCGTGCTTCACGGTACGGGGGTGCGGTTTCCCCACAGTGTCCCAAGTGTTTCGGGGATGTTACGGGGTCTAGCTGACCGCCTGCGCAAATCCGGCAGCGCTGTCGGCAAGTTGACGCAGGTGCTCGGGGATCGGCCGCCCCTTCGCCACCATCGACTGCGCCCACAGGCGGCCAGCGCGGTAGCTCGATCGCACGAGCGGGCCGGCGAGCACGCCGAGGAAGCCGATCTCTTCGGCCTCGGCCTTCAGTTCGACGAACTCTTCGGGCTTCACCCAGCGGTCGATCGGGTGGTGACGCGGCGTGGGGCGCAGGTACTGGGTAATGGTGACGATGTCGGTGCCGGCGTCGTGCAGGTCGCGCAGCGCCTGGCTGATCTCCTCCCGCGTCTCGCCCATGCCGAGTATCAGATTCGACTTCGTGATGAGGCCGAAGTCGCGGGCCTGCGTGATGACGTCGAGCGAGCGCTCGTAACGGAAGGCCGGGCGAATGCGCTTGAAGATGCGCGGCACCGTCTCGACGTTGTGGGCAAACACCTCGGGGCGGGACTCGAACACGACGCGGAGGAGCTCGGGGTTGCCGCTGAAGTCGGTCGCGAGGATCTCGACGCCCGTCCCGGGGTTCAGCTCGTGAATCTGCCGGACGGTTTCGGCGTGCAGCCAGGCGCCTTCGTCGGGCAGATCGTCGCGCGCGACGCCGGTGACCGTGGCGTAGCGCAGGTTCATCTCGCGCACGCTCTCGGCGACGCGGCGCGGCTCATCCGTGTCGTAGTCGGCGGGCTTGCCGGTGTCGATCTGACAGAAGTCGCAGCGCCGCGTGCACTGGCTGCCGCCGATCAGGAAGGTCGCTTCGCGGTCCTCCCAGCACTCGTAAATGTTGGGGCAGCCGGCCTCCTGGCAGACCGTGTGCAACTGCTTGTCGCCAACGAGCGAGCGCAGTGCGCTGAACTCAGGGCCCATCTTCGCCCGTGTCTTGATCCACTCGGGCTTCTTTTCGATCGGAGTCTGCGCGTTGCGCACCTCCAGGCGCAGCATCTTGCGGCCATCGACGGGTGCGGTCATGAGAGAACTCCTGAGGGGGTGGCGGGAACAAGAATGGGGGAGGACGGCGAGGCGGCGGAGGAGAATGCGCCGCGGGCAACGTGCGCGTACACCTCCTCCTCGAAGCGGTTGCGCACCCCGTGCGCCGCGTCCTCGGGAGTGACGGTGCGTCCGAGCTCACGACTGATCGACGTGACCCCGGCGTCGGCAAGTCCGCAGGCGATGATGCGGTCGTAGGCGTCGAACGTGTTCGAGCAGTTGAGCGAGAAACCGTGCATGGTTACCCCGGACGCGACGCGAATGCCGATCGCCGCGATCTTGTCGGTGCCGCGCAGCCACACGCCGCTGCGACCGGGAACGCGACCAGCGCCGCCCAGCCCGAGATCCTCGAGAACGGCGATGAGCATCCCCTCAAGGCGACGCACGTAGCCGACGACGTCGACGGGCTCGGCCAGCCGCAGGATGGGGTAGCCCACCAATTGGCCGGGGCCATGCCACGTGATCTTGCCCCCACGGTCGACGTCGACGACGGGGGTGCCGTCAGTGGGCCGCTCGTGCGGCTCGGTGCGCTTGCCCGCGGTGTACACGCTCTCGTGTTCCAACAGCAAGACAGAATCATGCGCCCGGCCCTCGACGACCGCCGCGTGCAGAGCACGTTGCTGGTCGAGACCCGACAAGTACGGCACGGAGTTGGCGCTTAGCCCCGTGTCGACGTAGTCGATCACACCGCGAGTGTACGCCCCGCTCGTGAGCGATGCTCTCAGGCCCACCGGCTGGTGCTCGGCGACGCCCTCCTAGACTTTCGACGTGACACCTGACAGTGAACTACCCGACTGGCCCGGCCAGCGGCTGGGATTGCCCGAATCGGGGCCGCGCTCGATCGCTCGCATTGGCCGGCGCATCGGCGGCATCGCGATCGACTGGGGCTTCAGCGTGGTGATCTCCGCCGCGTTCTTCAACTACGAGCCGCTCGCGACCCTCGCGGTGTTTGCAGGCCTGCACGCGGTCTCGACGATCCTCTTGGGCGGGAGCCCTGGTCACCTTATTCTCGGGATGCACGTGGTTCCGATGGCTGGCGGACGCATCGGTATCTGGCGCCCCCTGCTCCGCACCGCGCTCCTCGCGCTCGTGTTGCCGGCCGTCTTCTGGGACGTCAACAATCGCGGACTCCATGACCGCGCTGCCGGCACTGTCTTGCTGGTCAAGTAGCAGCCCACGGACCTCCACCGCGCGACGCCTCTCCAGTCCATCGCCACAACGGGAAAGGCCCCGTCTCCTCGAGAGAGGGAGACGGGGCCTTCGCCGTGTGCTCGAGCGTTAGTGCTTCTGCTCTTCCAGCTCGCGCTGCGTCACCGGGGCGACGCGGTCCTCGAAGAACCAGCGCGAGAGTCCGGCACGAACGCGCTGGCGGGCCGTGATGCGGCCGTTGGCGTCGGGACGGATCATGAGCGGCTGGTACTCGTCGTGTGCCACGAGCTTCCAACGCTCGTAGTCGTCGAGCTGCTCGTGGACCTCGATGTACTCGCCGCCGGGCAGGCGCACGATGCGGCCGGTCTCGAAACCGTGGAGGGCCATCTCGCGGTCCTTGCGCTGGAGAGCGAGGCAGACACGCTTGGTGATCCAGAAGGCGATGAACGGGCCCACCACCGTGACGAACTGGAGGGCGTGGATGACACCTTCGAGAGTCAGGCGGAAGTGCGTCGCGATCAGGTCGGAGCTTGCCGCCGCCCACATGCCGCAGTAGAACACGATGGCCGCCGCACCGATACCGGTACGCACCGGGGCGTTACGGGGACGCTCGGCAATGTGGTGCTCGCGCTTGTCACCGGTCACCCACGCCTCAAGGAACGGGTAGACCGCGATCGCTGCGAGGAACAAGACCAGGACGACGGTCGGAATCAACACACCCATGGGCAGCGTGTACCCGAAGATCACCCAGTCGAGGTTCGGCGGCATGAGGCGCAGGGCGCCGTCAGCGAACCCGATGTACCAGTCAGGCTGTGTACCGGCAGACACGGGGGAGGGGTCGTACGGGCCGTAGTTCCAGATGGGGTTGATCGTGAACAGCGACGCAATCAGGACGATCGTGCCGAAGACGATGAAGAAGAAGCCACCCGCCTTCGCCGCGAACGTCGGCATGACGGGAGCACCGACGACGTTGTCGTTGGTGCGGCCCGGAGCCGCGAACTGCGTGTGCTTGTTCACGATGAGCAGCAGCATGTGCACGCCGATCAAGGCGATCGTGATCGCCGGCAGCAGCATGATGTGCAGGATGTACAGGCGCTGGATGATCTGCGTGCCGGGGAACTCGTCACCGAAGAGCAGGAACGAGATCCAGGCGCCGACCACTGGGACGGCCTTGATCATGCCGTCGATGATGCGCAGGCCGTTGCCCGAGAGCATGTCGTCCGGCAGCGAGTAGCCCGTGAAGCCGAGGGCCATCGCCATGACGAAGAGCAGGAAGCCGATCACCCAGTTCAGCTCGCGGGGCTTACGGAAAGCCCCAGTGAAGAACACGCGCAGCATGTGCAGAGCGATCGAGGCCACAAACAGCAGTGCCGCCCAGTGGTGCACCTGTCGCATCAGGAGGCCACCGCGAACCTCGAACGAGATGTCGAGAGCTGTGTGGTACGCCACCGACATCGGGATGCCCTGCAGCGGAACGTATGAACCCTCGTACTCGACCTCCGTCATGGACGGGTCGAAGAAGAAGGTCAGGAACGTGCCCGAAATCAGGATGACGATGAAGCTGTACAGCGCGACCTCGCCGAGCATGAAGGACCAGTGATCCGGGAAGATCTTGCGGCCCAGCGTTTTGACGGCGGTCGATGCGCTCGTGCGCTCGTCGATGTAGTTCGCGGCCCACCCGGTGAACCGCATGCCCCGACCGGGAGCGGCCTGCGTGGCCGCCGCGGTGGGCTGTTGAGTAGTTGTGGTCATCGGTTGATCTCCCAGAAGCTCGGACCCACAGGATCTAAGAAGTCGCTCTTGGCGACCAGGAAACCCTCGTCATCCACAGTGATCGGGAGCTGGGGGAGAGGACGCGCCGCCGGCCCGAAGATGACCTCGGCGTGGTTCGCGACGTCGAACTGGGACTGGTGGCAGGGGCACAGCAGATGGTGAGTCAGCTGTTCGTACAACGCGACGGGGCAGCCCACGTGCGTGCAGATCTTGGAGTAGGCGACGATGCCGTCGTAGGACCAGTCGGCCTTCTCGGGGTCTTCGTTGAGGTCCTCGAGCGGAAGACGCATGAGGAGAACCACAGCCTTCGCCTTTTCCTCAATGCGGTGGTACTCAAGCTCGGCAAGACCCTCGGGAATCACGTGGAAGGCCGAACCGATCGTGACATCGGCCGCGCGGATCGGCGTGCCGGAGGGGTCGCGGCAGAGCCGCACACCCTCATCCCACATCGTTTGCTTCAGCAGCGCCACCGGGTCTCCCTGCGGTGCGAGGTCGCGGAACATGACGACGGCGGGGATGGGCGTCGCTGCAACCGCACCGATAAGCGTGTTGCGCACGAGGCTGCGTCGGGTGAAGCCCGACTCCTTGTTGGCCTGGCTGAAGACCTCGACGGCCTTAGTGCGCGCCTCATCGCTACCCCGCGTGGGGTGGCGCAGCTCAACCTCTTCGTGGCTGTGCATGAGCGCTTTCGACCAGTGAACGGCACCGATGCCGACGCCCAGCAGCGCCAGGGTGATACCGAGGCCGAGGAACAGGTTGTTCAGACGAACGGAGCCCGGGTTGGCCTCGTCGATCGGGAAGGCGAAGTACGCCACCACCGCGAGAACACTGCCGACGACCGAGAGGAGGAACAGCGCGCTAATCGTGCGCTCGGCCTGCTTCTCTTTCTTCGGGTCAAGGTCGGCAACGCGGGGGCGCTCCGGCGGGAAGCCGGGGTTCGGCACGCGGTCCGTGCGCACCACGGCGGTCGCCGGGGCGTTCGCTGCGTGGTCGTCGACCGTCGCGACCTCATTCGACGGGGACGTGACCTCGTCGTGGTCGTCGTGGTTGTCGGCCATTATCGATCCTTCCTAATCCCGCGAGAGCGTTAGTTCGACTTCGCGGTCAGCCACACGGTCACAGCGACCAGGGCGCCAAGACCGAAGATCCAGATGAAGAGACCCTCCGAGACCGGGCCCAGCGAGCCGAGGTCGAAGCCACCGACCGACGGGTTCTCGTCGACGTAGCGGAGGTAGGAAATGATGTCGTTCTTCTCTTCGGGAGTGAGGTTCATGTCGCTGAACACCGGCATGTTCTGCGGGCCGGTCACCATCGCGCCGTACACGTGAACCGGGTCGATGTTCGCCAGGCCCGGCGCGTACTTGCCCTCGGTCAGCGCGCCACCGGCACCGGCCACGTTGTGGCACATGGCGCAGTTGATGCGGAACAGCTCGGCGCCGTTGGCCACGTCGCCGTCACCGGCGATGTACCGCTCGGCGGGCAGTGCCGGCCCGGGAGCGAGCGAGGCCACCCACGCGCCCATCTGGTCGATCTGCTCCTGGTCGAACTGCACCGGCTTCACCTCGGCCTGCGGGCCGGAAGCGGCCATCGGCATACGCCCGGTGCCGACCTGGAAGTCGACCGCCAAAGCGCCGACGCCGATCAGTGACGGGCCCGCCGCGGTGCCGTCGGCCAGAACGCCGTGGCAGCTCGCGCAGTTCGCGGCGAAGAGCTTGCCGCCCTCCTCGATCATCTCGGCGCTGTGCGTCGTCGTCGTTTCCGCGGTGGCGGTGGACGTTGCCAGCGCGTAGGCGCCGCCCGTCGCGAGCAACCCGACAATCAGCAACGCGGCGGTTGCCAGGGGGCTACGCCGACCGAAGCGTCGGGGGGAGGCGGGTGAGGTAATAGCCATGGTGCTGTGTGTCTCGATTCTCGGAGTCTGCTGTCGCGGTTACGAGCTGATTGGGCTACTGGAGGATGTAAATGACGAGGAAGAGGCCGATCCAGACGACATCAACGAAGTGCCAGTAGTACGACACGACGATCGCGCTGGTGGCGTCGCGGTGAGTGAAGTTCTTGACCGCGTACGCACGGCCGATAACAAGGAGGAAGGCGATCAAACCGCCGATGACGTGCAGACCGTGGAAGCCGGTCGTCAGGTAGAAGGCCGAGCCGAACGCATCGGAGTTCAGCCAGACGAACTCGCTCGTCAGGATCGCGTACTCGTAGATCTGACCGACGACGAAGATTGCACCCATCGCGTAGGTCACGAAGAACCACTCGATCATTCCCCACTCGGTGATCTTCCAGCTCTTGCGGCGCGGCTGCAGGCGCTCAGCCGCGAACACGCCGAACTGGCACGCCACCGACGATGCGACGAGGATCGAGGTGTTCACCGCGGCGAACGTCACATCGAACTTCTCGGTGCCCGCGGCCCAGAGCTCAGGTGAGGTGGAGCGCAGCGTGAAGTAGATGGCAAACAGTCCGGCAAAGAACATCACCTCGCTGCCCAGCCACACGATCGTGCCGACGGCCACGACATTGGGCCGGTTGATCGTGGGGGCATTGATGGATGCGGCAAGTGGGGTACTGGTCACCTGTTCATTATGACCGATGTTCCTGGGTCTTCATTGCGCTCGCCGCGCGTCTTTGCAGGTTTTCACTAGCATCGTCACATGTCTGTGACTCTGTCTTGGCCTGACCTGCTGACGCGGTTGATCGAGGGCAACGATCTAACGATCGCCGAGGCAACCTGGGCCATGGAGCAGGTGATGGCGGGCGAGGTCTCCGACGCGCAGCTGGCGGCGTTCTTGGTCGCGCTGCGGGTCAAGGGCGAAACGATCGACGAGATCGTCGGTTTTCGGGATGCGGCGCTCAGCCACGCGCATCCGGTGGCGATTGATCCGATGGCGCTCGACATTGTGGGAACCGGCGGAGACCCGTACGGCGCGGTCGTCAACGTGTCATCGATTGCCTCAATCGTGGTGGCCGCGGCCGGTGTGCCCGTGGCGAAGCACGGCAACCGCGGGGCGAGTTCGAAGTCGGGCGCGTCGGACGTGCTGCAGGAGCTCGGCATCAATCTCGCTCTCGACCCGCACGACGTCGCTGACGTGCTGCGTGAGGTTGGCGTGACGTATCTGAACGCGCAGGTCTTTCACCCCGGGTTCCGCCACGCGGGGCCCGCACGTCGTGAGATCGGCGTGTCGACCGTCTTCAACATTCTGGGTCCGCTCGTGAACCCCGCTCGGCCCGAGGCGTCCGCCGTGGGCGTCGCGTACCTCGACCGGGTGCCTCTCATGGTGGGCGTTTTCCGCACTCGTGGGGCCACGGCACTCGTCTACCGCGGCGACGACGGCATCGACAAGCTGAGCGTCAGCGGCCACTCCCACATGTGGGAGGTATCGCGGGGTTCGGTGACTGAGCACGACATCGACCCGCGCGAATTGGGCCTGTCAACCCACCCCGTCGAGGCGGTGCTGGGCGGCGAACCCGCACACAACGCGGCCATCGCGCGGCGCGTGCTGGACGGCGAGGCCGGGGCCGTGCGCGACATCGTGCTGCTCAACGCCGCAGCGGGACTGGTGTCTTTCGCGCTGGCGAACGACCCCACCGGCATCTCGCGACCCATCACTGAGCGTCTGATCGAGCAGTTGGATGCCGCGCGCGCGGCCATTGACTCGGGCGCGGCTTCCCGCAAGCTCGACGAGTGGGCCGCGGCAACGCAGCGCTGAGCCCGAGCCGTCGGGCACGAGCAACGGCTACGTGGCCGATGCCAGGTACGTGTCGAGCAACTCCCGTTCTTCGGCGCGGGTGAGTCCGGAACGCCGGGCTCGGTCGAACCCTCGCCGACGCTCGTCCTCCAGCACATCGTGGAGTATCGCGAGGAGCGAGCGTTCGGTTCCGCCCGTTGCGACATAGCGGTCGCGGGAGCGGTTCGCGAAGCCGGGCATCCCGTCGGGCAGCCACAGAGGGAGCGAGCGCGGCCCCGCCCAGTACTGCACCTGCTGCTCGACCAACCACTCCGAAGGGGCGTCGACGCGCTGGCCCGTGAATCCAGCGATGCGCGCGGCCTCGTCGAGAACGGTCCCCAACGCTACGCTCGAACCGACGGCGTTGAGGGCGCCAACAGGCGCCGATACGGCGGTGCGCGCAATCCACTCGGCCAGATCGCGCACGTCAATCACCTGGACACGACCATCAGCCGCAGCGGGGGCGAGCACCGGGCCTGAGCCCGCGAGCGCGAAGCGGCCGGGCCAGTAACCACCGCGATCGCTGGGGTCACCGGGGCCGACAATCAGCCCCGGCCGAACCACGGTGAGGCGGTCGTGCACCCGCTCGACCGCCGCTGCCTCGATCGCCGCCTTGTCTGCCGCGTAGTCGCCCACCGGCCCACCGTCGACGAGCGCCGCCGTCTCGTCGTCACCCGCAGTGTCGTTGCTCGCGTACACCGACACCGTCGACACGGTGAGCCAATGACCCGCGTGGCCAGCGAGGGCCTCAAGCGCGCGCACCCCGTGATGGCGGTTCGACGTCAGGTCGACGATCGCGTCCCAGTCGCGGAGCACCGCATCGTAGGCGTCGTCGGCGTCACGGTCTCGAGGGATTAGTCGCGCATCACCGGGCAGAGTGGATGAGCCGCGCGCGAGGCAGATGACATCCGCGCCCGTCGTGAGCAACGCATCCACGAGCCGACTGCCCAACCAGCCGGTGCCCCCCAGAACGAGAACGGCGGTCATGACCGCACCCCGGCCGGTTCTGCCAGCGCGCCAGGCCCATCCAACACCTCGAAAACAAGCTGCGTTTCGGTGTGCACCACGCCCGGATGCTGGGTGATGTGCTCGAGGACAAGATCGCGCAGCGCCTCCGCGGTCGCGACGGCGACGTGCAGCAGGTAGTCGTCGGCCCCGGCGACGTGGAAGATGCGTATCACGCCGGGGATGCGCGTCAGGCGTTCGTGAAACGCCAGCACGCCGTCTCGGTCGTGGCTGCCCAGACGAACCTTGATCACGGCTTGCATCGGCCGCCCCGCCGCCGCGGGGTCGACCTCGGCGCGGAAGCCGCGAATTACGCCGCGGTCGCGGAGAGAGCGCAGGCGCTGCGTGCAGGTGGATTCCGCGATGCCCGCCGCCTTCGCGAGCGCAGCATTGGTGAGGCGCGCGTTGCGTTCGAGCGCGAGGAGAAGACGTCGGTCGATGCCGTCGAGGGCGTCGCGCGGATCGTGCGGCAGGGAAGGGACAACCATGGGCCCAGTGTGCAGATTCCGCGGTGAATTGTCCACGTCATGCGATTGCTGCGGTGATTATTGAACACGGCCGCACACTGCGCCACACTCGCACCATGCTGCCCGACACCGTTGTCGCCCCCGCCTCGCTCGATACTCGCGCCGTACACGCCGGACGTCAGGATCTGACCGAGCTGGGCGTACACGCTCCGCCCCTGGATCTATCGTCGACGAACCCTCTTCCCGACATCGATGCGGGCGGCGAATCGTACGAGTCGATGGCGACGGGTGGGCACCCGACCGAGGGCGGCGCCGTGTACGCACGCCTCTGGAATCCGACGGTGGCGCGCCTCGAACGTGCGCTGGCCGAACTGGAGGGGACGGACGAGGCGGTCGCCTTCGCCTCCGGGATGGCAGCCTTCTCGGCCGCGGTGACGGCCGCGGCGAACCGCGGAGTCGGCCGTCACGTCGTCGCGGTTCGGCCGCTCTACGGCGGGACGGATCACCTGCTCGCGTCCGGGATGCTCGGCGTTGAGACGACCTTTTGCGCGCCAGACAGCGTCGCCGACTGCGTTCGCCCCGACACCTGTCTCGTTGTGATGGAAACCCCCGCGAACCCCACGCTCGAGCTGGTCGACATCGCAGCCGTCGTGTCTGCGGCGGGGGAGCGCCCCGTGCTGGTCGACAACACCTTCGCAACCCCCGTGCTGCAGAACCCGGCGGCACACGGCGCAGCCATCGTGTTACATAGCGCGACGAAGTACTTGGGCGGCCACGGCGACGTCGTCGGTGGCGCCCTCGCCGTCAGCGCCGAGTGGGCGACGGCGATTCGCCCGGTCCGGGCAATCACCGGCGGCATCTTGCACCCCCTAGCGGCCTATCTGCTGCACCGGGGGTTGCCGACACTCCCTCTGCGCATCCGCGCGCAACAGGCGACGGCGGCGCAGCTCGCGGCGCGCCTCGTCGAGCACCCGGCCGTCACGCGGGTCTATTACCCCTCGGTCGAGAGTGGCGACCCGCAGGGTTTGCTGGGCCGTCAGCTCCGCGGTCCGGGCGCGATGCTCAGCATTGAGCTCGCCGGCGGGTACGCCGCCGCCCAGCGGGTGACGAGCAACAGGCGCTGGTTCACCCACGCCGTCTCGCTCGGCGGGGTCGACTCGCTGATCCAGCACCCCGCGTCGCTCACGCATCGACCGGTCGCGCCCGAGGCTCGGCCCGGTGCCGGAATCGTGCGCTTGTCCATCGGGCTGGAAGGTATCGACGACCTCTGGAGCGATCTGGAGGATGGCCTCCGCTGACCCAACCGCCGCTCAGTCAGCGACCGTCGACGTACAGCCACGCGCCATCCACGCGCTCAAGAGTGCTGTGCTCATCGAGCTGACCGGGGCCGTCGGGGGAGCGGTAGTGGGCCGAAAATAGAACCGAGCCCCGCGCATCCAATGGGCCGCCCTCACTTGTGGCGTGAATATCGAGGCGGTACCAGCGCAGCTCATCGTCGAGTTTGAGAGTCGACGGCCGCGTGCTCGGGTGCCACGTGGCCAATAGATAGGCCGCGTCGCCGACCGCAAACGCGCTGAAGCGTGACCTCATCAACGTACGCGGAAGGAGTGTTCCAGCGTGCCGTGCTAGCGTCGCAGCCGTTGACACGGGGTGCCCGAATACAGGGCTGAGATCACACCCGTCGAACCTGATCTAGGTCGTTCTAGCGAAGGGATGTCTCATCGTGAGCGCTCGCCTGCCGTCTCTGCCCGCCCTCTCTCCGGACGCAGCGCTCGCTGCTCTGCGCCAACGACAACCGCTGGTGCAGTGCATCACGAACGCGGTCGTCACCAACTTCACGGCGAATGCGCTCTTGGCGCTGGGGGCGTCACCCGCGATGTGTGACATTCCCGGCGAGGCGCAGGTGTTCGCGTCTGTCGCCGACGGCGTGCTCGTCAACCTCGGCACTCCGACACGTGAGCAACGCGATGCGGCCCGTGAAGCGGTGCAGAGTGGAACCCCCTGGGTTCTCGACCCCGTTGCGGTGGGCGCTCTCCCCGTGCGCACGGCCCTTGCCCACGAGCTTGTGCTGGCGCACCCGGCGATCATCCGCGGAAACCCCTCCGAGATTCGTGCGCTCGCGGGCGACGGCTCAGGGGGTCGGGGGGTCGACTCCATCGACGGGCCCGACGCCGCCCGTGCTGCGGCGCGCGAGCTGGCTCGTTCGTGCGGCGCGGTGGTCGCGGTGTCCGGCGAGATCGATCTCATTACGGACGGACAGCGCGAGACTCGGGTCGCCGGCGGAAGCGCGCTGCTCACCCGGGTGACGGGTGGCGGCTGCTCGCTCGGCGCGACCATGGCGGCGTTTCTCGGGGTGACCGACGCGTATTCGGCGGCCGTGGCTGGCTCTGCGATTCACGCCGCCGCGTCGGAAGTCGCTGCGTCGTCAAGCGCCGGTCCCGGAACGTTCGCCGTTGCGTTTCTGGACGCGCTCGCCGTGGTCGATGGCGCCGCTCTCGTACGCCAGGGGCGCCTGAGCAGTGACGGCGGTTGGGGGGCCACACCGTGACGGCGCGCCGCGATCTGTCTCTGCACCTGGTGACCGACGAGGCGCTGACTGACCACACCCTCGCGAGCGTCGTTAATGCGGCCATCCGCGGCGGCGTGACCGTTGTTCAGTTGCGGGCGAAAACAGCGACGGCACGCGAGTTGATGCAACGCACGATGCTGCTCGCTTCGGTTATCGACCGCCGCGCCGCATTCGTGGTCAATGACCGTGTCGACGTCGTGCTCGCCGCACGCGACCGCGGCGCTCGCGTTGACGGCGTGCACCTCGGTCAGAGTGACCTCCCCGTTGATACGGCGCGGCGCCTGCTGGGGCCCGAATCGCTGGTGGGCCTCACCGCCAACACCCCCTCACACCTGGAAGCGGTCGCAGCGCTCCCGGCCGGCACCGTGGACTACCTCGGCGTGGGTGTCATCCGTCCGACAACGACCAAGCCTGACCACCCCACACCCCTGGGCATTAAGGGTTTCGCGGTGCGTGCGCGCAGTACTCCCCTTCCCTGTATCGCGATTGGGGGCGTGACCGCGAACGATGTCCGCGCTCTTCGTGACGCGGGAGCCGCGGGAATCGCTGTCGTCTCGGCCATTTGCGCGGCACACGATCCCGAGGCCGCGGCACGGTCGTTCACCGCGGGGGCCGTCGCATGAGCACAGCAAACCGGCCACCGCGCGTGCTCGCGATCGCGGGGTCAGACCCGAGTGGGGGAGCCGGCATTCAAGCCGACCTGAAGTCGATCGCAGCATTTCAGGGATACGGCATGGCGGCGATCACCACCCTGACCGCGCAGAACACGCACGGGGTGACAGCTGTGCACGCGCCGCCGGCCGACTTCTTGACGGCGCAGCTCACCGCGCTCGACGCCGACATCACGATCGACGCCGTGAAAATTGGGATGCTGCACTCGGTTGACATCATCATGGCTGTTGAAGCGTGGCTGGCGCGCGTCGCACCGCCGGTGGTCGTTCTGGACCCGGTTATGGTGGCGACGAGCGGAGACCGACTGCTCGACGCGAGCGCCGAAGATGCCCTCGTGCACCTCGCACAGCGCGCTCACCTCGTGACGCCGAACCTCGATGAGCTCGCGGTGATGGTGCGGGAGCCGGTCGCGACGACGTGGTCAACAGCGCGTGAACAGGGCCGACGGTTGGCCGAGCTGCTCGACACCACGATTCTCGTCAAGGGCGGGCACCTGGTCGGGGCGGCCGCTCCCGACGCGATCGTGACCCCGCACGCGGTGATCGATGTGCCCGGTCAGCGCGTCACCACGCGCAATACCCACGGCACGGGATGCTCGTTGTCGTCGGCGATCGCGACGCTGCGCGCGTCGGGCCTGAGCTGGCCAGATGCACTGGCCGAGGTCAAGGCGTGGATGGCCGATGCGCTTACCGCGTCATCGCTCTTGCAGGTCGGCTCCGGCCACGGCCCGATTGACCATGCGCACCGCATGCGCAGCACAGGGGAGTGGGCGCGCGGGGCGTGGGTCGACTGCGCGTCACTGGTCACGCGTATCACTGAGCTTCCGTTTGTCTCAGGCCTCGGCACGGGAAGCCTCGACGGCGACGCTTTTCGGCGCTACCTCGCGCAAGACGTCCACTACCTCGAGGGGTATGCCGAGGTGCTCGCCGCGATCGCCGAGAGCGCACCCGATCCGACGACGCGCGCATTTTGGCTGGCGAGCTGCGAGGCAGCACAGGCCGAGATCAACCGGCTTCACGCCCAGGTGCTCGGCGATGCAGACGAAACACCCGCCGCAGTCACGGTGGAGTACCTGTCACACCTCCGCAGAGCGGTCGAATCGGGTTCGTACGCTCGTGCTGTCAGCGCGGTCTTGCCGTGTTACACGCTCTACAGCGACCTGGGCGTGCGCTGGCGTGCGGTCTCGCGGGACAACCACCCGTACGCGAGCTGGCTCGACCTGTACGGTGAGGCAGCGTTTGTGCGGACGGCCGCTCAGGCTGAACGGCTCGCGAGCGTCGCGGCAGACAGTGTTGACCGCGCTGAACGCCTGCTGATGAGCGCCGCGTATCGGACCTCGATGCACTTCGAGTGGCGATTCTTCGCCGAGACACCCCTCATGCCGGCTTAGCTGGGTCTACCACCGGGGTGTCACGCAGCCCGCCGCGTTGGGCGAGCGCGCCGGCGGTCACGACGAGTGTGATGCCGGCCACCTGCAGGGGGCCGGGTGCCTGCGCGAGCACGAGCATGCCGATCACCAGCCCGATGGCTGGCTCAACGGCCATGAGGGTACCGAACGCGGTCATGGTCATGCGCCGCAGCGCGACCATTTCCAGGGCGAAGGGCAACACCGGCACGAGCAGCGCGAGCCCCACGCCGATCAGTACGTGCTGAATCGTGAGAGCGCCGATCGCCTGCGGAACTCCGATGACCGCCGCGGTGATCGCGGCGATGGGGATGGTGATCGACAGGGCTCGGATACCGGTGAAGCGGTCGCCCACCTTCTGCGTCAAGAGGATGTACAGGGCCCAGCCGGTGCCAGCCAGGGCCGCGAACAGGACTCCGAGCGGGTCGATCGTGCCTCGCCACGGCTCGGTCATGAGCACCACCCCGACGAGCGCGAGCGCCGGCCAGGCGAGCGCCCGGGCGCTGGGCCGACGGAAGGCCGCCACCGCGAGCGGGCCGAGGAACTCGATGGCGACGGCGACCCCGAGGGGAATGCGCGCGAGCGCGGCGAGGAAGAAGACCGTCATGAGCCCGGTCGCCACCCCGAGGCCGAGCAGGGGGAGCACATCGCTGCGGCGGATCTCGCGGAGAGGCGGGCGTGCGATCGCGACAAGGATGATCGCGCCGAGCGTGAGTCGCAGCCACGCGGTGCCGGCCGCGCCGAGGTCAGGGATCAGCAGGCCGGCCGACAGCGCCGAACCCAGTTGGATCATGAGCATCGCGGCGACGGCGAGGCTCCACGGGGGAGTGGCGGCGGTCGCCCGCGCCGCTCCGCGCTCAAGCACGCTCACGGCGCCGGCTCGAATACGGTCAAAGTGAACGTGACGGGCTCATCACCCGCGGCACGGTAGGCGTGGGGTCGGTCTCCCGGGAAGCTCGCCGCGTCTCCGACGCCCAGCACCTGTGTGTCGCCGTCGACAACGAGCGCGAGCGCGCCCGACACGACATGCACGAGTTCGCGTGCGCCGGCGGGGTGGGCGTCGCTCTCGCGCGACTCGCCGGGGCGCATCGTCCACGTCCAGAGTTCCAGCACGTCCGGAGTTTTTGCGCTGGCAACCAGTGCAGCGGTGCCTCCTGCCTCGCCCCGCCACAACACCGGTGCGGTCCCGCTCAAGGTCACCGTGACGTCGCCGGTGCGCGGCGGCTCGACGAGTTCGGGCAAGCCCAGACCGAGCGCCTGCGCGAGCCGCAGCAGTGTGGCGACGCTGGGGTTGGCGGATCCCTGCTCGACGTTGACGAGCATCCGTCTCGACAGGCTCGCCGATTCGGCGAGCTGATCGAGCGTCAGCGATCGACGGATGCGCGCATCGCGAACGCGCGCACCGATCGCCGCCGACAGGGCATCGGGCTCAGGGACTGGCACAGACATAAGTGCATCATAATGCACTGCGCGTGCATCATCTGCGTACGGTCACTCGGCGACGTCGAGGCGGTGGTAGCCGTACAGATCGTCGATCGGCCCGTTGACCCAGAGTTCGCCGCCGTCGGGAGACGGCACCAGCACCGTGCGGTTGTAGGCCTCGTCAACGACCGTCGCCGAGCGACCCCGGTCGCGCAGCTGTGCGGCGAGGCGGTCGGGCTGCGCGACCTCGAGGCTCAGCTCGATGCCGGGGGAGTCGCCCTCGTGGAGCGCAGCCCGCCCACCCGCATCGGCGGAGAAGTCGAGCCAGGTGCCGGCGTCGGACGCCAGGCGGGGCTGTAGGCCGAGCGCCGTCAGAAGTGCTCGGCCCTCAGGCGCGGAGCGCCGATACCAAATGGGCTGAACGACGACGCTGCCGCCGGTCTTGACCGCGCCGGGCAGAACACTCACGCGAACGCCGTTGTCGGCGTGCACGCGGGCCAGGGGAGTGGCGCCGTCGTCGAGAATCTCGCGGTCGACGGTGATGCCGAGCGATTCGATCCCCGCGATCGTTTCATCCAGATCGTCGACGAGCGTCTGCAGCTCGACCTGGCCGTCGAGCGGGTCTCCCGCTGGCACGGCGTGCACGGCGATCAGGCCGGACGAGGCAAAGACCGTCCAGTCGGCGCCGTCCGACTCGTGCTGAGTGAAGCCGAGGTCGCGCAGGAGCGCGTGCCACTCGGCGGCTCGGGATGTATAGACAAGCGATCGGATCGTGATCATCGCTCTTCCTCCAAGTACTGGGTCATGACCTTCTCGACGAGGGCCGAGAGCGACAGCCCCTCATCGATAGCGCGGTGCTTGATGGCGCGGACGAGGTCGGCGGGCAGGTAGACGTTGAACTGCGCTTTGGCGGAGCGTTCGTCATTTGCTTGCATGCTAGCAATATAGAATCGGCGCGCGATCTCGTCAAGGTCGTATGCTCGCCGGCATGTACTTCCTGCTCGGCGTGATCGACAGTGTGAGCGGATCGGCGACAGCGAGCGAGGGCGAGGCGATCGACGCGTTCAACGACGAACTAAAGGCGAGAGGGCACTGGGTGATCGCCGGCGGCATTGCTTCGCCAGATCAGAGCGTGATGATCGATGCCCGCGGCGCCGACGCGGTGACGACCCAGGGGCCCGTGTCAGAGGCGGCTGAGTTCGTCTCCGGATTCTGGATCATCGACGCGCCCCACGCAGACGCAGCCCAGCACGTGGCCATCGCCGCATCCCGGGCCTGCAACCGGTGCATCGAACTGCGACCGTTGCTCGGCCTCGCGCCCTAAGCGCCGCGCCGCGCGGGGAGGGGCGACAGCACGGCTCTCCGCGTCCGTCGCGTTTTACTGGTGAAACCCGTTATCCGTTTTCACACCGAAGGGTTGGCTGGCGCAGGTCAAGTGGCGGGTCTAAGCTTGGCGAGGCTTTGCAGCCCTAAGCCACGAAAGTGAGGTGAGCGTCAACATGCCCAGTGACAGTAGTAGTCATAGATCGAGCACCGCGCTCACCGCTCGTGGCGTTCTGCGTTTCCTCTGAATCGTTGCGTCGCAGGTGTTGCCGTGCGGGTTCGCGCGCTGTCACACACTCCCGGCTCCGCCCATGCAGTTCCCTGCATATTGGGCTGCCGCACATCAGCGCCTGCCATGCGCAGGCTTTAGAGAGGACTTCTGTAATGACCCTTCTTGCCCGGAAGTCGCAGACACACCAAAACGGTCGGACGAAGCGGCCGAATCTGGAACGTCAGGCGATCTTCTTCACGGTCAGCCTGTACTTGTTCATCGCCGTGTCCCTGCTCGTCGTGCATTACGTCGTGCCCGAGCCGCCGGCCGGAACCGACGGGACTTCGTCGAACTCTCCGTTCAACCCCTGACTCAGCCACCGGCATCCAGAACCCACAAACCGCTAAGGACACATCATGAACGACAACATCCTCAACCCGGCACCGCCCGGTTCCTTCTTCGACCCCGAGGCGCTGCGCACCGTGTGGACCCAGGTCGACGCCGACGACGAAGATGCCCTCGCGGACCTCAGCTTCAATCGGGGCGTCGACTTCGCAGTCGCTGGCAACCGGGTGTGGGAAACCGACACTTACGTCTACTTGCCGATCGTTGTCGATTCCAAAGACGGCGAGGTGATCCAACGCCAGGAGCTGACCTTCGCGCTCTCCCACGATCACCTGGTGACGTTGCAGCCCAAGATCCCGTTCGAGATCTTCGACAAGGGCATCGCGCGGATGCGTCGCACTCCGATGCTGGCGCAGAGCCCGCAAGGGGTGATGTATGCGTTGCTCTATGCCGTCAACGAATCCGCCGAACGAGTGGTCGACTTTGCCAGCGCGGCGCTTGAAGACATGACCGACGAGATCACTCAAGCCACCAACGGGTACGACGTCCGGGGCCGCGATATCGGAGTGTCCGACATGCGAGAGACCATGGCGCGGATGAACGAGGCCGAAGAGATCGTCTCGCGAATCCAGGAAGCCCAGCTCGAGCTTGCCCGAGCCGCCCGACACCTACTCAGTGAAACATCCGACGCACCCCTGGTCCTTCTGATCGAGACCCTCGCCGCGGACATCAACGGCGTCAAGGAGCATGCCAGCTTCGAGCACGACAAGGTTCGCTACCTGCAGCAGGCGATCATGACCTCTCTGGACATCAAGCAGAACCAGATCGTCAAGGTCTTCACCATCATCACCGCTGTGTTCCTGCCACCGACCCTGATCGCGACCTTCTACGGCATGAACTTCACCCACATGCCTGAACTTGCCTTCGAGCACGGATTCCTGCTCACAACCCTGCTCACCCTCGTCGCGGCCGTTATCCCCCTCTGGTACATCAAACGCAAAGGCTGGCTCCGCTGAGGCGTTGACGGCGGTTCGCTAGCCTTGTCAAACCACGCGCAACGGGATTGGGTAAGCGGATGAACCCGGAAGGCGACGACAAGCAGGCGCGTGCCTCGGCGACGAACGAACGGTTCAAAGGCCATCCGCCTCCGGGCGAGCCGCCTGTGTTCGAGAAGGTGTCGGATCGGGATCTGATCACTCTTGCGGACGTGCTTTGTCGATCGATGGAGTTCCACTCGATGCTGGTCGCGTGGAAGATTATCAATGAAGTGACGGCGCGTGACCTTTGGCCGGCGGTCAGGGAGCGTCGAGCCCAGGCGATCCGTCGGTCGAACGCTGACCTGGGCCTCGACGAGTCACTCCAAGTCGCCGAACACGACCTTGAGCGATTCCGGAACGAGCATTTCCCCGTAGAGCCTGAACGGTTCGACAGTGACCCCGTCGAGGCTCAAGGACTTTGGAACCGATACATCCAGTTCTGAACGCCTCGAGAGATCGGGCTTCTCCGGGTGGGCCGCTATACCGACGTCGAGGAGGATGCGCGACGAAGGTCTAGGTAGTCCGACATCGGCGCGCCGGCGCGGGCGGCATGCAAGGTGATGATCTTGCCGGTGTAACCGAGAAGGTCGATGAGCGAGCGGGCATCGATTTGCTGGGTGAGGTTCTGCAGGGTGGCGTTCCGCGCACGCTGCGGGTCGATCCCGAGCAGTTTGAGACGTTGGCTCAGCGTGCCCTCATGCAGGTGATGTCCAGCCCGGAAGCCGGGGAAGATCCAGTCGGTTCCGGTGTTTCCGGTCTGCTGATTCGAGGGGTGGGCGAAGTAGCTTCCGAAGGTTTGCGCGAGTTCGTCCGGCACGAGAGTGGGAGTCTGCCCGAGCTGAAGGTATAAGCCGTCGACGCGGCGGAGAATGTCACTCTGGCGCAACATCACGATCCGGTTCAGGGGCTGGGCCCAGAGCAAGAAGATCAGCCCAGCGATTCGGGTGGAGATTGTCACCTGCTCCATGTCCAGGCAGTTTCGTATCATCTCGAGTCGCTGCTCCTGGGTTGAATCGCCCCGGGTCTCGTGGAGGGTCTGATTCCCCGAGAGGATGAGACCCATGCCAGCACCGAGGAAGTATCCGCCGGAGCTTCGTGAGCGTGCGATGCGGCTTGTTGCCGAGGCCAGAAGGGAAGATCCGGAGTTGTCGCTGAACGCGGCGGTGGTCCGGATCGGGCAACGTGTCGGGGTCAACGCCGACACGTTGCGCGGCTGGTGCAAGCAGGCCGCGATCGACGCGGGCGAACGCCCCGGGACGACCACGAACGATGCCGCTCGGATCAAACAGCTCGAGGCGGAGAACCGGGAACTGAAGCGCGCGAACGAGATCCTCTTGGCGGCTTCCTCGTTCTTCGCGCGGGAGCTCGACCCGCGACTGCCGTGGTAGTTCAGTTCATCGACGATCATCGTGACCGGTTCGGGGTCGAGCCGATCTGCCGGGTGCTCACCGAGCACGCCGTGCCGATCGCCCCGTCCGGCTACTACGCGTTCAAGACCCGCCCCGCATCCGCGAGGGCGGTTGCCGACGCGGAGCTGGTCGTGCAGATCGAGCGGGTGTTCTGGGATCAGAAGCTCGGTCGAGGCATCAGCGGCGTCCGGAAGATCTGGCGCCTGCTGCGCCGGGAAGGCATCGTCGTGGCCCGTTGCACGGTCGAGCGACTCATGCGGCAGCAGGGGCTGCGTGGGATCCGCCGCGGCAAGCAGTTCGTGACTACCCGGCCCGACTCATCGTCGACGCGGCCGCCGGATCACGTGCAACGCTGCTTCCGCGCGGACCGGCCGAACGAGCTCTGGGTTGTCGACTTCACCTACGTTCCGACGTGGTCGGGGATGGCATTCACCGCATTCGTCACCGATGTCTACTCGCGCCGGATCGTGGGGTGGCGGACGATGGACAGAATGCCCACAGAGTTGCCGCTGGACGCGCTGGAGATGGCTCTGTGGGTCCGAGATCGCGCCGGTGAAGACGTCACAGGGGTCATTCAACATTCCGATGCCGGAGCTCAATACACCGCGATTCGCTACGCGGAGCGGCTCGCGGACGTCGGCGCGATCGCGTCGATCGGGACCGTCGGCGATTCGTATGACAATGCTCTGGCGGAGACGGTCGTGGGCTTCTATAAGACCGAGTGCGTAAAGATCGACGGCCCGTTCCGCACCGCCGACGAGCTCGAGCTCGCCACGCTCTCCTGGGTGCACTGGTTCAACGAGAACCGGCTGCACTCATCGATCGGATACCTCACACCGATCGAGAAGGAGAACGAGTACTACCGTGAGATCAACCCCCAGCGTCAGCCGGCGTTGGGAGAACTCGCCCTCCACTAAACCCGGGGCGATTCACCGATCTGCTCGGTGAGCCCGTCGGGGACTTTCATGATGCCGAGGCTGGTGAGGTTGCCGTCCTGCGGCAGGAACGGGATCACCTCGTCGAGGACGATGGTGCCGTCGGGGTCGCGGACGGTGATCTGGGGAGCGTAGCCGTTGCCGAGGAGGTAGAGCTCCGTGCCGGCTATCGACAACGGCTCGTTCACCCGCACGACCGCCGACGTCGCGGCGTCCGCGTTCGGTTCGAGGACGTCGACGGTGGCGATGTAGTCGGTGATGAAGCCGAGGTTGCGCGGGTCGTCCTCGACGTACTTGACGGTGAAGTCGCGGAGGGTAACCGAGAACGGAGGGAGGTTCTCGTCGGAGAACCAGGCCCCGCTGGTGAAGGTGTCGTAGACGGCGCGGGCGTTGACGAAGCCCTCACCCTCGACGACCACGCGCTGACCCTGATAGCGGAACGCGCCGCCGACCCCGACGGCGATCAGCACGCCCACGAGCGCGATATGGAAGAGAAGGTTGCCGGTCTCGCGCAAGTAGCCGCGCTCGGCGGCCACCGACACCCGATCGCCGCCGTCGGGGTAAGTGGTCACGCGGTAGCCGACGCGGCGGAGCAGGGTTCGGGCGTCGTGGGCCAGTTCCGCAGGGGATCGCCGTTCGTCGTCAAAGGTGACGGTGTGGTGCGCAGGGAGACGGCTCAAGCGGCCGGGGGTGCGCGGCGGCGCTTGCAGCATCGCGGTCGCGTGATGGCGGGTGCGGGGGATTACGCAGCCGATCAGGGAGACGAACAGGAGCAGGTAGATGGCCGAGAACCAGGGCGAGCTGTAGACACTGAACAGCCCGAGCGCATCGACAGTCGGTGCCCATTCGGGATTGTTGTCGAAGTATTGGACAACTCCGTTGGGGTCCGAGCTGCGCTGCGGGAACAGCGAGCCGGGAACGGCCGCGATCGCCAGAAGAAGCAGCAAGAGCAGGGCGGTGCGCATGCTGGTGAGCTGACGCCATGCCCACCGGGCCCACCCGACACCGCTGAGGCGCGGCAACGTCGGGTCGCCGCGTCGTCCGTGGTCCACATAGTCGTCCGGCCGTGCCCCGAACTCGTCGACGGCGGGGGTCTGCTTCGGCGCGGGTGTCATACTCAGATCACCGTCGTGAAGGAGCCGATGAGGCCCTGGACTTCACGGATCAGGGCACCCCAGATGCCGGTGACCATGAGCACGCCGAGCACGATCAGGATGCCGCCGCCGAGAAGGTTGACCAGGCGGATGTGCCGCCGCAGCACGGCCAGCGCGCGAGTGGCCCAGCTCACGCCGAGGGCGGCGAGCAGGAACGGGATGCCGATTCCCAGGCAGTAGGCCAGGCCGAGGACGGCACCGCGCCACGGGGTGCCGCCGGTGAGGCTGAGAGCGACGACGGCGCTGAGGGTGGGGCCGATGCACGGCGTCCAGCCCAGACCGAACACCACACCCAGCAGCGGCGCGCCGGCGAGGCCCGTCGCAGGCGTCCAGGACGGTTTGATCGTGCGCTGCAGGGCGGCGAACGCGCCGACCATGACCAGCCCCATCACGATCACCAGCACGCCCAGGATGCGGACAAGGAGATCCTGCCACCGGACCAGCCAGGAGCCGAGCGCGCCGAACGCGGTGCCATAGGCGATGAACACGGCGGAGAAGCCGATAATGAACAGCACCGTCCCGATCACAACCCGGCGTCGGCCCTGGCGCGTCTCCGGGTCCGCGAGACCGGAGACGTAGCCGAGGAAGCCCGGGACGAGCGGCAGCACGCACGGGGACAGGAACGACACGATCCCTGCGACCATCGCCAACGGGATGGCCACCAGCAATGCGCCGGAGAACACGGTCTGGGCGAAGAACTCGCCGATACCCCCCATCAGCCGCCACCATCGTCCGACGGTTCGGCAAGGGCCGCCTCGATCAGCGTCTCGAGGACACCCTTGTCGATCAGCCCGACGATGCGGGACGCAGGTCGTCCCTGTCGGTCGAACACCACCGTCGTGGGCACGGCGGTGGGCGAGGCCAGGCCGGTGAACGCGAGTGTGACCGATCCGTCGGTGTCGATCAACGACGGATAGGTGATCCCGAAGGATGTCGCGAACGTCTGGGCGGTGGCCTTGCCATCGCGGACGTTCACCCCGAGGAACTGCACGCCGTCAGCGCCGAATTGCTGCCACAGCTCCTCGAGCCACGGCGCTTCCACCCGACAGGGCGGGCAGGCGGCGTACCAGAAGTTCACCACGAGCACCTGGCCCCGATACTGCTCCGCGGTGACTGTCTCCTCGGTGTCGGTCGGCCCGGTGAACACGATCGGCTCACCGCGGTCTTCTATCGTGAACTCGCTCACGGTGCCGTCGCCCGACACGTAGCTGCCTCCCGGTTCGAGGTCATCGCCGGGCGGGGAGCAGCCGGTCACCAGCACCAGCATGGCTGTAGCGATGACGACGGCCGCCACGCGGACGGTCAGACCGGTGCGGGTCACGGTCGCCTGCCGATCAGTTGGGCGATTCGGGCCGCATCGCGGCCCACTCCGCTGAGTAGGGCTGAGCCGCGCGTGTGCATCCAGGGGAGGCCGAGGACGTACAGGCCCGGGACCGGGGTTGATCCTCGGGTCTGTACGATGTCGCCGCTAGGGTTTCGGGCTTGATCGGGGAGCCAGTCGAATCCCGGCAGGTACCCGGTCGCCCAGATCACGGACTGGGCGTCGAGGCTCGTGCCGTCCTCGAAATGGAAAGTCGACTCGGCCGCGTCGACGAGTCGCGGCACGATGCGCACGCCGAGGGTGCGCAACTCCTCGAGGCTCTCGCCGATCACGACCTCCTGGCGGGACAGGAGTCGACCGATGGGGGAGCGGGCCGGAATCCGCAGGACCCCGGTCGCGGTCATCCAGGTGAAGATGTCGATTCCGAGGAGTCGCTGTGGCAGCTCGCGTTGAGGGGTGCCGGCGGCGAGGGTTACCTGGTGGGAGCTCGCGAGCTCGCGAGCGAGCTGGCGGCCGGTGTTGCCGGCCCCGACGATCAGCACCGATCCGTCGGGGAGTTGCTTGGGATGCGTGTAGCTGTCGCTGTGCAGGTTCTTTCCGGGCACTCGAACCCGGCCGGCGAACTCGGGGAACCGCGGCTCCGCGAACGGGCCGGTCGCTGCCACGACGTTGCGGGTCTCGACGTCGCCGACGTTCGTGATCAGGGTCAGCCCGTGCCCGTGTGGGTCGACCCGAACGCCGTGCACGCGGGAGCCCCTCATCGGGAGCAGGCCGAGCTGGTTGGCGTAGTCGTCCAGGTAGACGGCTACTTCGTCGGTTCTCGGGTATCGAGATCGGGAACCGGGGAAAGGGATGCCGGGCAGGGATGAGTGCCTGGCGGGGGTGAACAGCCGGAGCGAGTGCCATCGTCGAATCCATGCACGGTCGCTTGCGGCACCGGCGTCGAGGATTATGAAGTCGACCTGTGGCTTCAGCCCGGTGCGGGCCAAGGCGTGCCCCATCGCCAAGCCGGCCTGACCGGCGCCCACCACGATCACCCGCTTCAGCCGGAGGTCCTCCAGCGGCGACGTCAACGGTCGAGTTCCGCTTCGATCGCCTCTCGAAGGTCCCCGAAAGCGGTCAACTGCACCATCCGATCGTTGACGAAGAAGGTTGGGGTGGAGGCGACGCCGAGCGCAACGCCGTCATCGAAATCCGACTCGACTCGCTCGAGGGTCGCCGGGTCGGCCACCGCGGCGTCGTACTCGGCCAGGTCCAGACCGAGCTCTTCGGCGAACTGACGGAACAGCGGCGCCCGCGATTCCTGTGCTTCGCCCCATTCCGCTTGCGTCTCGAACATCCGCGTGTACATCGCCTCGAGCTGGCCCTGCTGTGCGGCGGCCTCGACGGCGATCGCGGCATTCTTCGAGTTGAAGTGGCCGGGCAGAGGGAAGTAGCGGATCGCGAACGTGATCTGACCGGAGAACTCCTCGCGCAGATCCTCCACCACCGGGTAGAAAGCACCGCAAGCCTCGCACTCGAAGTCGAGGAACTCCACCACGGTGACCGCGCCCTCGCCGGCGTCGTCCAGGATGTGGCTGTCGTCGCGGATGGCGGACGCCAGTCCGGGCTCAGGACCGCCCTCGGCTTCGGGGCTGGGCGGTTGGGCTTGCAGGATCGCGACGACGATGAACGCGATCACGATGAGGACTATCGCGCCGGAGAATCCGATGGCGACTTTGACGTTGGTGTTCATTTCGGGCTCTCTCCAAGACTCATGGGGACACATCAGGTCGAGCGCGCCGGCAGGCGGTCGTGGCGCGCAGAGGACGACGGCACGAGCAAATGGGCGCACAGCAGCGCCGCGGGCTTCAGTACCGGTTCGTGTCTACGTGCGACTGATGGAGAGAGCGACCAGGCTGGGCCGAGAGATAGTAGTGAGCGTCGTCGAGGCCGCTCCGAGGATGACGGTGCGAAGTTGTTGCGCGACGGTGCTCAGTCGCCTGAACAGGTCAGCCCGCCAAGCGCGAGAGGCGAGGAGGGCCAGGCCCAGCGCGCAGCAGGCGATCAGCACGATGCAGCCCGCGGCCAGCCCCACAGCGAGGTGTTCCCCGGCAATGTCCGGCGCGGCGCCGCCGGCAGCGAGCGGCTGGTGGGCCGTCTCGAACTCAGCCACGATCGCGTGGCCGGCCTCGCCCTGGGCAGTCTGGGCGTGATGCGCGGCCAGCACCCCGAGAAGGACCATCATGAGCGCCAGGATGATGGTCACGAGCCGCATCATCGCCGCAGGCCCCGGCGGGGCCTCGAGGCGAAGGGCAACAGGCACGCTCATCTCGCCAATATTACTTGCCCGCGACCCGGCCGAGGCCCAGCCCTGCGCGGGCGACATCCAGTGCGACTCCGTAGGGTCGAGGTAGGAACCTGGATGACCGCCGACCGAAGGAGAAACATGGAGCCGACGCCCCAGGATGCCGCCGATCGCCGGCAGCTGCGATCTCTCGCGGCAGTCCTGCTCGTGACCGGCGCGATCGGCTTGTTCGGGTCCGTGGTCCTGCTCATCGAGCGTGTTCGCAGCCTGCAGAACCCCGGCGTGGCGCTGAGCTGCGACATCAGTCCGTTCGTGTCCTGCGGTGCTTTGTTCGACCGGTGGCAGGCTTCGCTGCTCGGCTTCCCCAACCCGATCCTCGGAGTCGCTGGCTTCGTCGCACCGATCGCCGTCGCCGCCGGCCTGCTCGCGGGTGCGCGGTTCGGCTCCTGGTACTGGCGGCTGTTCACTCTCGGCGTGTTCGCCGCATGGCTCCTCGTGACCTGGCTTTACACGCAGAGCGTCTACGTCATCGGCGTGCTCTGCCCGTACTGCATGCTCGTCTGGGCCGCCACTATTCCGATGTGGTGGTACCTCCTGGCCTGGGGCCTCAAGCACGGCACCCTCTTCGGGGACCGCACCCGCCGGCTCGGGCAGCAGCTGAGCCCATTCGCATGGGTGGCGGTGCTGGCCAACTACGCGGTGATCGTGCTCACGATCCTCGTGCAGTTCCCTTCCATCTTCGGGCTGTAGGGGTGGCCACTAGCCGTCCCGAGGGGCCTGCTTCTACTTCCGCGCGCTCGGTGCCGGCGTTCCCGGTCGGTCCTCGTGGGCGATGCCTCGGTGCTCACCGCCCACCTCGAAGCGCAGCAGCCGTAGAGCGTTCAGCACCACGATGATTGTCGAGCCCTCGTGGATGAGCACGATCGGTCCCATCGAGAGCCCGATGAGGCTCGCGGGCACGAGGAAGGCGACGATCGCCAGCGCCGCGATCAAGTTCTGGCGGATGATGCCTGTGGTGGCCCGACTGAGCCGGCGGATGAACGGGACCCGGCCCAGATCGTCGGACATCAGGGCGATGTCCGCGGTTTCGAGCGCGACCGCGGAACCCGCCGCCCCCATCGCTATGCTGATCGTCGCGTTCGCCATCGCCGGCGCGTCGTTGACCCCATCGCCGACCATGCAGGTCAGCCGCCCATCGCTTCCCAGTCCGCGGATCGCGGCGACCTTATCCTCGGGGAGAAGTTCACCCATAGCCGTGTCGATCCCCACCGCTGTCCCGACGGCGTCGGCGACCTGCTGGTTGTCGCCCGACATCATCACGAGCTCGCTCACTCCGTCGCGACGCAGGGCCTCCAGGGTGTCCCTGGACTCCAGTCGAGGTTGGTCCATCACCCCGATGACGCCGAGGACGCGGCCCCCTCGAGCGACGACCATCGTGGTGCGGCCTTGCCCCTGCAGGCGGTCGACGTCCCCGGCGACCTCGGGCGGGAGGGTCAGTCCGCCGTCGGCCATCATCCTCAGGTTGCCGACGAGGACCTCATCGCCTTCGATCCGTGCGCGGACTCCCCGGCCGGTGACCCCCTCGAGGTCCGTAGCGATCAGGGCATCGCCGTCGGCGACGCGCTCCGCAAGGTCGCGGACGATCGCTCCTGCCAGCGGGTGATCGCTGAGCGACTCGACCGCAACCGCCACGGCCTGCAGCTCCTCGACCATCGCACCGGGCGCGGGCGCCACGTCGGTGACGGAGGGGTGGCCCCAGGTGAGAGTCCCGGTCTTGTCGAACGCGATCGCCCGCACCTTCGCGAGATTCTCCAGCGGCCCGCCGCCCTTGGTGAGCACGCCAGCTCTTGCCGAACGGGCGATGCCGGCGAGAACCGCGGCGGGAGTGGCGATGGCCAGGGCGCACGGGCTCGCCGCGACGAGCACGACCATCGAGCGGTAGAAGGCGTCCCCGAAGGGCTCGCTGAGGGCGAGGAGGCCGAACGCCAGCACGCCGAGGACGCCGAGGACGACGGCCGGGACATAGATCCGCTGGAACCTGTCGATGAACCGCTGGGTCGGAGACTGGGCCGTGTCAGCCTCCCGCACCAGGGTAACCACGCGCGCGAGGGTGCTGTCCCCGGCGGCGGCGGTGACCACCATGTCAAACGCGGCGGGGCCATTGACGGTTCCGGCGAACACACGCGACTCCACGGCGACGCCCTCAGGGCGGGCAAGGGCGACCGCGGAATCCGGCACCGCCGTCTTCTCCACCGGGATGGACTCGCCGGTGACCGCGGACTGGTCGATCGCGGTGTCGCCGACGCTGACAAACCCGTCCGCCGGGACCCGGGAGTTCGGGCGAACCACCAAAACATCGCCGGGCAGAAGGGCCTCGACCGGGCGCTCCTCGAGGATGCCCTCGCCGACGCGCACCGTTGCGGTGCGCGGGGCGAGTGCGGCCAGGGCCTCGATCGACTTCGTGGCCCGGGACATGGCGTACTCCTCGAGCGCGTGGCCGAGGCTGAACAGGAACAGCAGCACGGCGCCCTCGCCGAACTGCCCGACGGCGGCCGCGCCGATCGCGGCGACGATCATCAGGAAGTCGACCTCGAAGCGTCCTCGTCGCACGGAACTGAACGCCCCGATCACGGTGAAGTAACCGCCGAAGAAGTACGTCGCGAGGAACAGGGGGACGTACACCGCAGCGGGAGCCCCGACGGCGTATTCGGCGACGAGGCCCGAGGCGTAGGTGATCCCCGCCGCGATGGCGAAGTAGAGCTCCCACGGACGGTCGGCACGATCGTGGCCGTGCTGTTCGATGCTCCCTGATGCTGCGCGCGCCTTGCTCATCGCTACAACATATCACTATATGTAAATATCACGATGGTATGATTCTAGGAATCGTTATCGTTTCCGGGGGAGGAGCCCATGCAGCTCGACGCCGAAGAAGCCGAGCATGTCGCCGAGGTCATGAGCGGGTTGGCCACGCCGGCGCGGGTGCTCATCCTTGCTCGGCTGCTCGGTGCGCCGGCAACGGTGGGTCAACTCGTCGACGAACTCGGGCTCGGGCAGGCGTCGGTGTCCAACCACTTGCGCATCCTTCGCCACCTGGATCTCGTAGTCGGGGATCGTGTCGGGCGGCACGTGATTTACCACCTCCAGGACGAGCACGTCCGGGCCATGATCGAACAAATGCTCAGCCATACGAGGCACGCCTAAGGTGCTCTCCTCAACCGACTACCTTGCCCGAAGGAAGCGCGTAGTGGAGGTTCGGCATCGGGCGGTCAGAGATCCCCGGCGGAGCGAGCCGTCCGGGGGAGGGCTGAGACGGTGGGGTGGTCGTAGGGCAGCACGCCGGTCTTGGCTGCGCCGCCGGGTGAGCCCAGCTCCGCGAAGAACTCGACGTTGATCGTGTAATAGTCGGCCCATTGCTCGGGCAGGTCGTCCTCGTAGTAGATCGCCTCGACCGGGCAGACCGGCTCGCAGGCGCCGCAGTCCACGCACTCGTCGGGGTGGATGTAGAGCATCCGGTCGCCCTCATAGATGCAGTCGACGGGGCACTCGTCGATGCACGAGCGGTCTTTCACATCGACGCAGGGGAGGGCGATCACGTACGTCATATTTCGAGGCTAGACCTTGAAGCCAACTCGAAGGTCTAGCCTTGATGCTGTGCGCATCTCCGAGGTCGCGGTGCGGTCGGGTATTCCCGCGACCACGCTGCGCTACTACGACACCATCGGGCTCATCGACGCCCAGCGGGAGCCCAACGGCTACCGCGCCTACGACGACGGCGTGCTCGAGCGGCTGTCGTTCATCGAAGCGGCCAAGCAGCTCGACCTGGCCCTGCCGGAGATAGCCGAGCTGCTGGGCGTGGTCGAGGGAGACAGTTGTACGCAAGTCCGCGACGCGCTGCACCCGAAGCTGACGGAGCGGCTGCGCGAGGTCGACGCCCACCTGGCGAACGTGCGCCTGCTTCGCAACCGCCTGGTCGCCGCGACCCGCCGCGTTGCCGCGTGCCCGGACAGCGGGGCGTCCTGCCGCAGCGAATGCATGTTGCTGGGCGAGCGCCGGCGTGTGTGCCACACCGATGACGAGCCGAACGACGGAGGCGAGTAGGGATGCGCCGAGTCGTGGACGCGTGGGACACGCATCAGATCCCGCTCTACGTGGCCGCGATCGCGCTGGGCGCGATCGTCGGCCTGTCCGCCCCGGAGCTGGCCCCGACGCTGGAACACACCATCTACCCCGTGCTCGCGCTGCTTCTGTTCGCCACGTTCCTCGGCGTCCCGCTCATCGAGGTAGGCCGCGCGTTCCGCGACGTGCGGTTCCTCGGCACGGTCCTGGTGGCCAACTTCGTGGTCGTCCCCGTGATCGCCTACGGGCTGTCCCGGTTCGTCGCGGACGACCGCGGCCTCATGCTCGGGGTGCTCCTGGTGCTGCTGACCCCGTGCATCGACTACGTGATCGTGTTCACCGGCCTGGCCGGCGGAGCCCGCTCACGCCTACTCGCGGCCGCGCCGCTGCTGATGATCGTGCAGATGCTCCTCCTGCCGGTCTACCTGTTCCTGTTTGCCGGCTCCGACGTGCTCGCCGTCGTCGAGGTCGAGCCGTTTGTCGAAGCCTTCCTCGTGCTCATCGTCGCCCCGCTCACCGCGGCGGCGATCGTGCAGGCCGTCGCCCGCCGGCACCGCGTCGGCCGGATCATCGAGCACGTCATGGCCGGCGCGATGGTGCCGCTCATGATGGCCACCCTCGCCGTGGTCATCGGCTCGCAGATCGCCGCCGTAGGCGGCCAGGCCCTCGCGCTGCTCCGAGTGATCCCGCTGTACGTCGCCTTCCTCATCGTCACCGTCCTGCTCGGCCGCGTCGTCGGCCGAATCGTCCGGCTCGACATTCCCGGTACCCGCGCCGTGATGTTCTCCCTGGCGACCCGGAACTCGCTCGTGGTGCTTCCCCTGGCGCTCGCGCTCCCGCCTGCACTCGGCATCGCACCCCTGGCCGTGGTCACGCAGACGCTCGTCGAGCTCGTCGGCATGGTTGTCCTGGTGCGCGTGGTGCCGCTCATCGAGCGGGGGCCGCGCGGGCCGGCGGGGGATGAGGCGATCCCTGCTGAGGGAGAGGTCGTGAAGCCGTAACTGACATAATGAAGATTATCGGATGTCGTGCGAGGGGTTCATGAGCGGACCATGCGGCACTCGACGAAGGTCGGCACGTCATCGTCAATGATCTCCGTGCCGTCTAGCGTGAAGCCGTTGCGTCGATAGAACGACTGTGCGCGGGGGTTGTCTTTCGCAACCCACAGCAGCGCCGGGCCGTCGTCGATCACGGCGTCGAGCATCCGCTGACCGAGCCCTGATCCGTGATGCGCACTCAGCAGGTACAGCGCGTACAGCTGTTGCGTGACGCCTGCTGCGCGATCTGCGGCGTCACGCGGTTCGTCGGCGAGGGCAAGACCCACGATGTGTCCGTTCGACGTGGCGACGGCGACTCGCCGCGTCGACCGAGGCGGGCTCGTCAGGATGCTCGTCCACATCTGGCGCCGGCGCGCGAGAGCGTCGGCATCGAACGAGGAATCAGGCAGCTGTCCCGCGTAGGTCTCGCGCCAGCCCTCAACGTGCACGCGGGCGATGTCCTCGACATCCGTTGCATCGGGAGTGCGCACCCCACGCGTCATGAGCGATCGCCCGCGACTGCATCGTTGCGGACTCCGTCACGCAACGCGGGCTGGCGCGCGAGTAGGAACCACGCGAACGGGCCGACGACGGGCGCGACCGTGACGAACAGGAACCACGCGATGGCCTCCCAGGCACGCATGCTGGGTGCCCGGCGAGCGATCGAAATGATCGCGCTCGCCCACCACACGAGCATTGCCGCGCCGATGACCGCGAACGCCGCGTCGTACCAGGCCGGCAGCACGGGGTCGACGACATCGAGCCGCTTCATGCGCTCAGCCTAGGGCCGCGCTTCTTGGCGAGGACGGTCTTCCGCACACCCGACGACCGCTCCCCCGCAACCGTCGACGGATTCGCGACAAACTGCCACGGTGTGGTCTACTTGCCCGCCGGAGGGGAGTATCCCCGCACTCGACGCCGCCTCGTCATCACGGTTCGCCATCGGACCCGGGGCTGCGGGCCGCGCTCACCGCGGTCGGGAGAGACCTCCTGACTCACCGCCGCTCTGCCGGCTGTCAGGAGACACCTCATGGATGTTGACCTCTGGGTCTGGTTCGCCGTCGTCGGCGCCATCATCGCCCTGCTCGCGATCGACCTTTTTGCCCACCGCAAGGCCCACGTGATTGGCGTGCGCGAAGCGGCTCTCTGGAGCGTCTTCTACATCGTTATCGGCGTGACGTTCGGCGCGATCGTCTGGAACGTGTGGGGTGCCGAATACGGCCAGCAGTACTACGCCGGCTACATCATCGAGAAGTCGCTATCGGTCGACAATGTGTTCGTCTGGGCGATCATCTTTACGTTCTTCGGGGTCCCGCGGCAGTACCAGCACCGCGTGCTGTTCCTCGGCGTGCTCGGCGCACTCGTGTTCCGCGGCATCTTTATCGGCCTCGGCGCCGCGCTCATCAGCCAGTTCGGCTGGATTCTCTACATCTTTGCCGCGTTCCTGATTTACACCGCGATCACGATGATCGTGAAGCGCGACGACCACATTGACGTGGCGAACTCGAAGGTCATGAAATGGTTCCAGCGGGTCACCCCGATGACCGACGCCTACTACGGCCAGAAGTTCGTGATCCGTCGGGCGGGCATCGTGTACGCCACTCCCCTGCTCGCCGTGCTCGTGCTCGTCGAGGTCAGCGACATTATCTTCGCCGTCGACTCGATTCCGGCGATCTTCGGCGTCACGCAGGAGGCCTTCATCGTCTTCACGGCAAACGCCTTCGCCATCCTCGGCCTGCGCGCCCTGTACTTCCTCTTGGCCGACCTCATTCACCGATTTGTCTACCTCAAAATCGGCCTGGCCGTCGTGCTGCTGTGGGTGGGTGCGAAGCTCGCCCTGCTCGAGGTGCTCTACATCCCGACCAACGTCTCGCTGGCGGTCATTGCGCTCATCCTGACGGTGGCGATCGTCGCGAGCATCGTGAAGACCCGCGGTCAGGGGCGTCACGCGCCCGAGGTTGAGGAGGCCCCGCCGTTCCGCGAGGCGACCGATGAGGAGCTCGCCGAGGCCGAGGCAGTATTCGGCTCGAAGGCCCTCACCCGCGACTAACGGCCGCGTGCGGCTCCCGCGTCTTAGGACGCGGGCGTTGCGGCCGCGCGCCGAATGAGCTCCGGCAGGTGGGGCGGCTCGAAAGGTTCACCGCGGCCAACAAGGTCATCGGCCGTGACCCACTGGTGTGCCGTTACATCGACGTGCTCGTCATCGGTCCAGTTCGCGCTCGACGGATCAAACTGCGCATCAACCTTCAGCACGTAATACTCGGCGTGACCGCGATCGTGATCAGCCTCGTCCCACGCGACCTCGAAGTCGTATGAATGGATGCTCGCACCAACGCTGTCGACAACGAGTCCGGTCTCCTCGAACAGCTCTCGCACGGCCGCCTCGTCGTGGGTCTCATCGGGGTCGACTCCCCCGCCCGGCGTGATCCATCGCGCAAACCGTGACGAGTCGGGGGCCGCCGTCATGAACAGCAGGGCGGCGCCGTCGGAAGCGACGACGAGGATGCGCGACGTGCGGCGCAGACCCGGCTGCGGCGCCACCTGCTACTCCCCCGCGTAGTCGGTGAAAAAGCTGACGTCCCCCACCAGGCGCGTGTTGTCGGCCGGCACCGGCTCGACGGCGGCGAGGGCCACCTCGGCGGCGAACTCGGACACGTTGTAGAGCTTGCCGGCCGCTTCCTTCCGCGTCTCGATCGCCCCGGGCCGCGCGCGCTCCAGCAGCGTCGCGGTGATGGTGCCCTCGATCATGTCCCCGGAGACGACGGTGAAGCCGATGCCGCGGGAGGCGAGATCCGCGATCCGCTCACGCAGAGCATCCTCACCGGCGCGCTTCGAGAGCGCGACGGCCTCGTATTCGGGCATCGTCGGAACGGTGCGAATGAAGTGCGCCTGGTGGCTCGTGACGAACACAACGCGCCCACCGTCGCCCATGAGGGCGGTGCCCTGCTCGAGCACGTTCACCTGTGCGTCGCGGTTCAGTCGCAGGGCGTAGTCCTCGCCCATGTTCGACTCCATGCCACCCGACGCGTTCAAGACCAGCACGTCGAGCGAGCCGAAGCGCTCACGAATCGTGTGCATCATGGCGGCGACCGAATCGGCGTCGGTCAGGTCGGCACCGACCGCGATCGCCTGCGAGCCCTGCTCGGTCAACTCGGTGACGAGCTTCTCGGCGCGCGGCGCCTTGGAGCGGTAGTTGATGACGACGTTGGCACCGGCGGCAGCGAAGTAACGCACGGTGTCGGCGCCGATGCCGCGGGAGGAGCCGGTCACGAGGGCAGTCTTGCCGGCGAGCGAGCCGGCGGGCAGCGGAGTGTTCACGGGTTCTGAGCGTAGCGGGTGGCGTATTCCGCCAGCGCGTCAGTGCGGGCTGATAGCGTGACGATCACACGACTTCCGCCCGCGACGAAGGGGCCCCGCATGCTGCTGGACCTGACCCAGTACCTCTGGATCGTCTGGCTCGTCTTCGTACTCGTGTGCGTGATTATCGAGCTGCTCACGCTCGAATTCACGTTTCTGATGATCGCCGCGGGCGCCCTCATCGGCGGGCTCGGCGCCAACCTGCTTGGCCTGCCCTGGTGGGCCCAGATTGCCCTCGCCGCGATCATTGCTGCCGCCCTGTTGTTCACGATTCGGCCGCTGCTACTGAAGCGGCTCACCAAAGGCGCTGATCCGGCCAAGAGCAACGTCGACGCCCTGTACGGGATGCGCGCTCGCGTGACCGCGGACGTCACCGACCTGGGCGGCTACGCCCGCCTTGCGAACGGTGAAACGTGGACGGCGCGTGTTGCACCCGAGTACGAGCATCTCACCCTGACCGAGGGCACACGCGTTGTCGTGACCCGCGTCGATGGCGCGACCGTGGAGGTCGCTCCGGAAGAAAGGACTGACCCCGCATGATCAGCCCCACTGAGTTCGTCGGCCAGATCTTCGTGATCGGCCTGCTCGTCGTTCTGGCGATCTTCGTGATCGTGGTGATCGTTCGCTCGATCCGCATCGTGCCGCAGGCCTACGCCGGCGTTGTCGAGAGGCTCGGGAAGTACCACAAGACGCTGCAGCCGGGTCTCAACCTGCTCATCCCGTTCATTGACCGGATGCGGCCGCTCGTCGACATGCGCGAGCAGGTCGTCTCCTTCCCGCCGCAGCCCGTCATCACCGAAGACAACCTCGTCGTCTCCATTGACACGGTCGTCTACTTCCAGGTGACCGACGCCCGCGCCGCCACGTACGAAATCGCGAACTACCTTGCGGGTGTCGAGCAGCTCACGGTCACGACACTTCGCAACGTGGTCGGCGGCCTCAACCTCGAAGAGGCGCTCACGAGCCGCGACAACATCAATGGTCAGCTGCGCGTCGTGCTCGACGAGGCCACCGGCAAGTGGGGTATCCGTGTCAACCGCGTCGAGCTCAAGGCCATCGACCCGCCCGTGTCGATTCAGGACTCGATGGAGAAGCAGATGCGCGCTGAGCGTGACCGCCGCGCCGCGATCCTCACCGCCGAGGGCACGAAGCAGGCGGCCATCCTCGAGGCCGAGGGTGCCCGCCAGTCGGCGATCCTGAGCGCCGAGGGTGACGCGAAGGCCCAGGTGCTGCGCGCCGAGGCCGAAGCCGAAGCCATCACGACCGTGTTCGCGGCCATCCACCAGGGTGACCCCGACTCGAAACTGTTGGCGTACCAGTACCTGCAGACCCTGCCGAAACTTGCCGAGGGGGCGTCCAACAAGCTCTGGATCATTCCGAGCGAGCTGACCGAGGCGCTGCAGGGCATCTCGCAGGGCTTCTTCGCGCCGAAGGGCGACGGGCGAACGCCCCCGCCCGCTCCGCCTGCCGCCTAGGCCGGTCGTGGCGTCGCTGCCCTACTTCGAGCCAGCGCGACCGCGCGTCTTCGCCCACCGCGGACTCGCTCTCGAGGCGCCCGAAAACACGTTGCTCGCCTTCGCGCACGCGCTTGCTGCTGGGGTCGATCACGTCGAAACGGACGTTCACGCGAGCAGTGATGGCGTCGCCGTCGTCGCCCACGATGAGGACCTCAGTCGGATCGGCGGCAGAACCGAACGGGTCGATGCGCTGACGGCCGCCGATCTCGCGCGACTCGACCTCGGTGACGGTCAGCACGTGCCCACGCTCGCCGAGGCGCTCGACGCGTTTCCCGACCTCCGCTTCAACATCGACCTCAAGTCCGAAGCGTCGATCGCACCGACCGTCGAGGCTATCCGCGCGACTCGGGCGGAGGACCGGGTACTCGTGACGAGTTTCAGCGAGCAGCGGCGCCGCGCGGCGCTGCGGATGCTTCCCGGGGTGGCGACCAGCGCATCCGGCCCCCGATTTGCCCTGGCCCTTGCCACGTCAGTCCTGCGCGCGACGCCCGCGGTGCGACGTGCGCTCGCGGGTATCCACGCGGTGCAGATTCCCGAGCGCGCACGCGGCTTGAGCACCGTCACTCCCGCGCGGATCCGCGCTTTCCATGCGGCAGGCGTGGAAGTGCACGTCTGGACCGTCAACGATCCAGACACGATGCATCGCCTTCTGGACCGCGGCGTGGACGGCATCGTGACCGATCGCGCCGATCTCGCGGTCGCGGTGCTGGCCGAGCGTCAGGAGCGCTAAGCGACTGTCAAAGTTCTGGGAAGACGACGGGCACCCCCGTGGTTCTCATCTGTCGGGTCTATACCTATTCATGGAATTTCCCCCGACGGTGATAGGAGGTGCACGATGGCTGACCGAACCCTTCGCGGCATGCGACTCGGATCGCAGAGCTTGCAAAGTGAAGAGGGCGTCGAATTCGCGGAGCGTCAACGCGCTCGCTTCCGCACGACCGACGGAGAAGAGTTTGACGTGATCTTCGCCGCCGACGCCGAACTCCCCGGCACGTGGGAGTCGCCCAAGTCGGGCAAGGAGGGTCGCCTTCTTGCACCGGATGGTACGCCCGTCGACATCGACGAGGGCGAACAGAAAGCCGTGCGCACCCACTGGGACATGCTGCTCGAGCGACGCACCCGCGACGAGCTGGAAGAGCTGCTCCAAGAACGGCTCGAGCTGTTGCGCGCCCGCCGCGGTGGTGGAGAACGACTGCGCGCCTAGCCGCCGCCTACCGGGTCGGGGCCACGCGCCGTCGGCCCCGGCGCGAGCTAATGCCCCACAGGGTGACGCGCGCCAACGCCTCCAGCACGATGCCGGCGTGCATCTTTGATCGGCCACTCGCGCGCTCGACGAAGGCAATGGGGTGCTCGCGCACCACTCCCCCAGACTGCTCGACGCGCCACGCAAGCTCCACTTGGAAGCAGTAGCCCTGGCTCGCGACATGCTCGCGGTCGAGGCCCGCGAGCGCTGCAACGCGGAAGACCCGGAAACCGGCAGTGATGTCCTGGATTCGTGACCCCAGCATCCACCGGGCGTAGGCGTTGCCGGAGCGCGAGATCGCGCGCCGGATCCACGGCCAGTTCACGACGCTGCCTCCGGGAATCCAGCGTGATCCGATGACGAGTGCGGCGCCCACATCGTGGGCGAGCGTCAGCATCGCCGGCAGTTCGGCGGGGTCGTGCGAACCATCGGCGTCAATCTCGATCACCCAGGTGTACTGCTCGCTCGTGGCGCGCGCGAAGCCCGCAAGATAAGCGCTACCGAGTCCGCTCTTACCGGCACGGTGCAACACCCGGATCGACGCGTCGCCGGCGGCCAGTTCGTCAGCGATTGCGCCGGTGCCGTCGGGTGACGCATCGTCGACGATCAGCACATCGGCATCGGGGACGGCGATGCGGATACGCGAGACGATCGAGCGGATGCTGTCGGCCTCGTTGTAGGTGGGCACGATGACGAGGCTGTCGGACCCGGTGCGGGGCGCCGGGGTCATCGCTTGCCCTTTGCGGTGCCGCGACCGAGCACGCGCGCGGCACCGATCGTCGTCACCGTGAAGATGATGACGAGCCACTCGAGGAATCGACCGAAGTAGTGCGCCGGTGTGACGGTGTCGCTCAGCGGTACGTCGGCGACCATGGTGCCCGCGGTGAACAGCGGCAAGTCGGTGATCGTCGACCCGTCGGGTGCGACGATGGCGCTGGCCCCGACCGTCGAGGCGTTAACGAGGGTGCGCCCCGCCTCGATTGCCCGCAGACGCGCAATAGCCAGCTGTTGAACACTCTGATCACTGACCCCGAAGTCGGCGTTGTTGGTGGGCGAGATCAAGATCTCGGCGTCGTCGTCGATGGTCTGGAAGAAGAGGTCGTCGCTAACGATGTCCCAGCAGATCGCGATCCCGGCGATGACGCCGTCAATGTCGAAGACCGTGTCGCGCTGCCCGAACGAGTAGTCGCGGGGCACGAGGGCGAACAAGTCGGGTGCCAACGGGGTGAAGAAGTCGCGCATCGGCAGGTACTCGGCGAACGGCACGGGCCGAATCTTGTCGTATTGATCGACCGCCCCCTCCCCGGCACGCCACAACAGTTGCGAGTTAAACGTCTCGTCGCCGGAGGCCGTGATCGTGCCGACGGCAAGCGGGGCGCCGACCTCGCGGGACACGATGTCCATAACCTGACTGGCGTAGTCGTCGCGAAGCGGATCGAGGTCGCTCGCGTTCTCGGGCCAGACCAGCAGATCGATGTCGTCGCGGCCGAACAGCGGCTGCGTGGCGTCGTAGTGATCCTGGAGAATCTCTCCGCGCTGGTAGTCGGCGAAGAGTCCCGAATTCGAGTTGCCCTGCACGGCCGCGACCGTCATGGTGCCGGTCGTCGCAATGGGGAACGCCGGCCACACGAGCAGTGCGGCCGCGAGGCCCACCGGTACGGATGCGCGGTGCAGTCTCGCGAGATCGGTCGCGCCGATCGCGGCGACCGTCACCGCGACCAGGGCCGCAATCAGAAAGCTGAGCGCAGAGAACCCCGTCCACGCCACGAGCGGCGCGAGCGGCCCCTCGGCCTGTGAGTGCGCGAGTCGACCCCACGCGAAGCCGCCGAACGGGAACACGCTTGACACGGCCTCGCGGGTCATCCAGGCGCCGGCGACGACGACGGGAGTGAGCACGAGCCGACCGGCTGGCCCTGGCCAGGCGCGCGGCACCCACCGCCACGCCTGCGCAATGAGCGCGCCCCCGAGTGCGGTGAAGAACACCTGCGCGAGCGTGAGGGCGAGCCATGGTACGAGGCCGAGGTACACCGTCAGCCACTCGATGAGAAACCCGTAGTACGCGAAGCCGCTCACGGCACCGACGAGCAACCCTCCGCCCACTCCCCTGCCTCGCAGCGCCCACAGGACGAGCCCGAGCCCGGGCACCAGCAGCGGCCACCAGCCCGGATCGGGGTACGCGAGGCTCATGAGCCAGCCGCCGCCCACGGCCGCGAGCAGCGCCCAGCTCATCGGCGTCGGCGAAACGTCAGACGGATGCGCGCTACGCAACGGAGCTGTACGCGACGATGCCGCGTCGCACGGAGTCGAGGGCGGTACGGGCGGTGCGTCCGACGGGACCATCGGCGACGAGAGAGATCTGGTCGAGCAGGTCGATCGTCTGCTTGCACCAGCGCACGAAGTCGCCCGCCGCGAGGTCGGCGTCGCGCAGCACGGCCTCAAGGGTGGCGCCCTGGGCCCAGCGTTGCATAGGCAGGGCAAGTGTCGTCGCGAGCGGGTCGGAGCCGGGAAGTCGGTGGTCGCGCTCGAGGTCGTCGAGGGTGGCCCACAGTTCTTGCGTGCGGGACAGCACCGCGCGGAACGCTCCGCGCGGCAGGGCGTACTCGGGCGCCTGGCCATCGTCGCGACGCGCCTGGAAGACGATCGCGCAGGCCATCGCCGCGAGCCCGGGTGCATCGAGGTCGCGCCACAGGTTGCGGCGCAGGGCCTCGGCGACGAGGAGATCACGCTCGCCGTAGATGCGACGAAGCGCTCGACCGTGGGTCGACAGGCCGAGGCGGCCATGCTCATCGGTGACGAGGTAGCCGAGTTCGCCGAGCACCTCGGTGACGCGGTCGAACACCTGCGCGACCGCACCGGTGCGTCCCTCGATCTGCCGGCTCACGCGGTCGCGATCACGCTTGAGGCGCCAGTAGCGCTCGGCCCACCGGGCGTGGGCCTCGCGATCGGAACATCCGTGACAGGGATGCTTACGCATCCGGGTGCGGACGCCCTCGATCTGCTTTTGGCGACGATCGCGCTCGGCGCGACCCTGCGCATCCGTCGCCCGGCGCCGCTCGAGGTCGCTGAGCTCACGGCGAAGCGACGAGTATTGCCGGAAGTCACCGAGGTGGCACTCCATGGCGCGGGCGTAGCCGTCGAGCGCCTCGTCGTGCTTGCGGACCGTGCGCGCGAGGTCGACGACGGCGCGGTCTGCCTGGAACTGCGCGAACGAGCTTTCGAGAATCTCGCGCGTGCGCGGGCGGCCAAATTGCTCGATGAGGTTCACGGCCATATTGTAGGTCGGGCGGAACGAGGAATTCAGCGGATAGGTGCGACGGGAGGCGAGCGAGGCGACGGCCTGCGGGTCGAGCCCCGAGGCCCACTGAATGACCGAGTGCCCCTCGACGTCGATGCCGCGGCGGCCAGCCCGGCCGGTGAGCTGGGTGTACTCCCCCGGCGTGATCGGCACGCGCGCTTCGCCGTTGAACTTCTCGAGCTTCTCGAGCACAACGGTGCGCGCCGGCATGTTGATGCCGAGGGCGAGGGTCTCGGTCGCGAACACCGCCTTCAGCAGCTTCTTCTGGAAGAGCTCTTCGACGACCTCTTTAAATGCGGGCAGCAGACCCGCGTGGTGCGCGGCTACGCCGCGCTGGAGGCCGTCGAGCCACTCCCAGTAGCCGAGCACGGCGAGGTCGTCGTCGCGGAGAGTGCGGCAGCGCTCTTCGACGATCTGGCGGATCTCCTCGCGCTCGTGGGCGTCCGTCAGCCGCACGCCCGACCGCAATACCTGCCGCACGGCCTGGTCGCAGCCCATGCGGCTGAAGATGAAAAAGATCGCGGGCAACAAATTCTTGCCGTCGAGCAGGTGCACGATCTCGGCGCGGCTCATGCGGCCCTCGTCGCGGCCGCGATGTGCCTGCCAGCGGCCGGGGTGCTTGCGCCCACGGCCGCCCTGGCCCTGCGCGTACCCACCCGCCTTCGCGAGTTGGACGAGCTCGGGGTTCACGCGATGAGTCGCGGCCCTGCCCGACGAGTCGAACAGGTCGACCATTTTGGAGCGCACGATGACGTGCTGCTCGAGGGGCACAGGGCGCACCTCGGAGACGATCACGTCGGTGTCGCCGCGGACCGCTTGCAGCCAGTCGCCGAATTCCTCGGCGTTCGACACGGTGGCCGACAGCGAGATCAGCCGCACCCGCTCGGAGAGGTGGATGATGACCTCTTCCCAGACCGCGCCGCGGAAGCGGTCGGCGAGGTAGTGCACCTCGTCCATGACCACGTACGCGAGGTCGGCCAAGAGGTCGGAGTCGGCGTAGAGCATGTTGCGCAGCACCTCGGTCGTCATGACGACGATGCGGGCGGTCGCGTTGATGTTGGTGTCGCCCGTGAGCAGGCCCACCTCGCTCGGCCCGTACTGTGCGACCAGCTCGGTGTACTTCTGATTGCTGAGCGCCTTCATGGGCGCCGTGTAGAAGATCTTCGCGCGGGCGTCGAACATTGCGAGGAAGACCGCGAACTCGGCGACGATCGTCTTGCCTGCGCCGGTCGGGGCGGCAACGAGCACGCTGCGACCCTCTTCGAGCGTGCGGCACGCCGCGATTTGGAACGGGTCGAGATCGAAGGTCAGTTGGTCGCGAAAGGCCGACAGCCGCGGCAGCGAGCGCATCGCCCGCGCCTGCTCGAACCGCTCGGCGGGCGACAGCGCGTCAGTCATCGCTGGCGGCGAGCCCGTACTCGTCGATCATGGCGGCCTCGCGCTTCGCGATGCGCTTGTCATTGAACGCCGCCACCGCACACGCCGCGAAGTAGAGGCCGATGAGGGGAATCGCCAGCAGCACCATCGACAGCACGTCAGCCGCAGGGGTCGCGAGCGCGGTGAAGGTGGCGATAGCCAGAATCGCCCAGCGCCACGACTTCAGCATCGACTGAGCGCTCAACACACGAGCGAAGTTGAGCAGCACCAACAGCAGCGGCAGCACGAAGCCCACGCCGATCGCGAGGATGAACTTCACGGCGAAGTCGAGGTACACCCGGGCAGTGAGGAGGGTCGCAGACTCGCCAAACGCGAATCCGGTGAGCAGGGTCACGATGTTCGGGAAGACGAACCAAGCGGCGACACAGCCGCCGATGAAGAGCGGGGCCCCCGCGAGCAGGAAACCGACGGCGTAGCGCTTCTCGTTCTTGTGGAGCGCGGGCACGATAAACGCCCAGAGTTGGTAGAGCCACACCGGGGACGAGGCCACGATGCCCACGAGGAACATGATGATCAGCCGGGTATCGAACGCCTCGCCGACGGTCACATAGGTAATGGCTGCTTCGCGGTCTTGCTCTTGCGCGATCTGCAAAACCGGTGCACTTAGCGCGGCCCAGATGGGGTCAACGACCCACCAGCCGGCGATTCCGGCCACAATGATCGCGAGACCCGCGATCGTGATGCGCTTGCGCAGTTCAACCAGGTGCTGGCCGAGGGTCATGCGGCCCTCGGGATTCCGGGACCGCGGGGGGCGGTCGCTCACCGCCTACTTGGTGGTGGTCGAGTCGGGACCGTCCGACTTCGCCTCGGCGTTTGCCGTACCGTCGGCGTTCGCGCCGTCGTCGTCTTTGCCCGCCTTGATCTCTTTCTTGAAGATCGTCATCGACTGACCGAGGCTCTTCGCGAGCTGGGGCAGCTTGGGGGCGGCGAACAAGAGCAGGATGACCAACAGGAGGATCAGGCCGGTCCAGCCAGAGAGTTGGGGCATTCAGCTCACGTCCTTCACGTAGCGGTGGTGCGAGGTGCTCACGAGTCTAACCCTCGACGCTGGGCGGCAAGCGCGCGTTCGGCCCAGTGTCGCGCCTCGTCCCTCGCCTCGGGGGTCACGATGTGCCCCGCCGGACCGACTCGGGCCGCGAGGCGACCGATTTTCGCGGTGTGCGAGAGCGAGACGGTCGCAAGAACGCGACCGGGAGCATCCGGAATCGGATCGATGCTCTCGGGCAGGTAGTCGGCGATCAGCGGGAGGGCGTCGTCGGCGATGTCGATCTGGATGCGCGTCGCTCCGGAGGTGGCTCCGCTGAACAGCGCCGCCGGGTCGGCGAGCGACGCGGGATGCGCGTCCGCCTCCCCCACGGAGCTCACGGACGCCATGCGGTCAAGCCGGAACGTGCGCTCGGCTTCGCGGTGCACGCACCAGGCGCGCAGGTACCAGACACCATCAACGGAGTCGAGGCGAATCGGATCGACAAGCCGCTCTTGGCGGTCGCCATCGCCCGTCACGTAGTCGAGCCGGAGGCGCTGGCCCGCCGACTGCGCGGCGCGCACCGTGCGAAGCACCTCACCCGGGTCGATGACGTCGACCGCGACGGGTGCGAGCTGCGCCGACGCGCCCCGGGTGAGTTTCTCGCGGAGTGCGGCGAGCTCATCGCGGTCGGCGAAGTCAGGCAGAGCGGCGAGGGTCTGCAAGCCAGCGAGCAGCGCAGCGGCCTCGCGGCCCGACAGGCGCGGTTGCTCGGTGAGAGGCGCCTGACGAAAGCGGATGATCTGCTCGTCCTCAAACTGATCCCAGTCGATGTCGAACATGCCCGCGCCGGGGAGGACGCTGCCGCTGGCGTCGGGAACGCCGCTCACGGCAATGAGTTCTACCGAGCGGCGGATGCGCTCTGGCGTGGTGCCGAAGTGCGCTGCCGCCTGGTCAACCGTGACCTGCACCTGATCGATGAGATACGGAACCAGAGCGAGAAGAAACGTCAGCCGATCGGGCGTCGTACCGAGAGCCTCGCGCGCGTCAGCCATGGGCGGCCACCACGCGTTCCCAGCGCTCGACGACGGCATCGACCAGAGCGGGCGGGCCGAGCACCTGAACCTCATCACCGAAACCGGCGAGCTCGTCGGCGAGCAGCGTCAGATCGGTTGATCGCACGTGCAACACCTCGCCCTCACTGTGTGAACCGCGGCGGTTGCGCAGCACGACGTCGGCCTCGCTGCCGGGTTGAGAGCGCACGGTCGCGACGTTATGGCGCCACAGCTCGGCGAGCTCGGCGAGCGCGCGCTCGGCGTCGCCCGGTGCCGCCGTGCGAGCGGTTCCGGCACGCTGACGAACCGTGCCCACAATGCGCTGTAAGAGGAAAGTGCGCTCACCGTCGCGCACCTCGTCGTAGGCCAACAGGTGCCAGCGCCCCTCGTGCTGAACGAGCGCGAGCGGGGACACGAGACGCACCTCGGGGCGCGCATCCCCCGGTTTCAGATACGAAAACTCGACCTGGCGGCCGCGAGAGATCGCTACCGTGAGCGGGTTGTGGGCACGATCGAGCGCGCGCAGCGTGGGCGCGACGCCGATCACGGCATCACCGATGGTTACCCCCAGACCGCGGAGCTTGGTGAGCGCGCGACGTGAGTCATCGCTCAGCGAACCCTCGCGCCAGACCTGGCCGGCAAGAGACAGCAGCGCCAGCTCGTCGGCGGTGAAGGCAACATCGTCGGGCATCGGGTACGCATCGCGCGAGACGCGGTAGCGCTGCAACTTCGTGTCACCATCGGCGCCGAGCTGGTCGATGGTCTCCAGCGGGATGCCCAGATCGCGCAGGTCGTCTTTGTCTCGCTCGAACTGGCGCTCGAGACTCGCGTTGTCGGCCCCCGCAACGTAGCGCTGAGCGTAGCCCTCGACCGTCGATAGAATCTGGCTCTTTGTGAGCCCGGTGTCGGTCGCGATCAGCGCGAGCACGAGGTGAAAGAGACGCTCCTCGGCCGGTGTGCGGCGTGCGGGCGTGTCAGCGGTCACAGCCGCCATCCTAGAACGCGACCGACGCTCAGCCGCGGTCTTCGATGCCGAGAATGTCGACGACGAACACCATCGTGCTGCCCGCGGGAATCGTCGCCGGTGCCTGCCCCTCGGGGTAGCCCAGCTCGGGCGGAATCACGACGACGACCTGTGAGCCGACGGTCTTGCCGACGATCGCCTCGGCGAGGCCGGGCACGATGCCGTCTTGCTGCTCAAGGAAGCTCACGGCGGGGAAGGTGGCCGGCGCGCCGCGCTCCCAGCTGGAATCGAAGACCGTCTCCGAATCCCAGATGACGCCCGTGTAGTGCATGACGACGCGGTCGCCCGCGGTGATCTCGGCGCCATCGCCGAGCGTCAGAACGTGGTCAATGAGTTCGGTAGGCGCGTCCTGGTTGGGAATCGTGATGCCGGGTCGCCCGTCGGGGGCGGTCACGACGGCGGGTACGCCCTGGGCTCCCAGCTGCGGCAGGCCGGTCGCCTTGCCGAGGTAGGCCGCCTCGACGTCAAGCACCAGGACGACCGAGTCATCGTCGGCGAGGCCGAGTGCCGGGTCGAGGGTTCCCTCGCCGAAGACGTCGGCGATGGTGCCGGTGGCGGCCAGTCGCGAACCCACCTCGGCGCACTGCACGACCTCGGCCAGGATGTCCATATCGGAGCCAGCCGTGCGGCGCAGCGGGTTTGCGGCCGTGTCGTAGGCGCTCTGCGTGATGAGCGTGCCGTCGACCCCCGAGTAGAGGCTGACCTGGAAGTCAACGACCTGGCCCGCGGCGATCGGCTCACCCTCGCCCTCGACGAGCACGGCACGCTCGGCGCCATTCGTGCGCAGCGGGGTCGGGAAGCTCACCTCGGGAGCCTCGAACACCTCGCCCTCAACCTCGACGTACGTGGGTGACTCGCCAGCGGGGATCACCGGCTCGCAGTCGGCGGAAGCCCCCAGCGGAGCGCAGGCGGCCAACGATGCGAGGAGGGCAGTCGATACGAGCAGCGCGGGAACAGTGCGCACAGATCCTCTTTCGTTCGGGCGGGTCACGGTCACTCTATCGGGGGTGCACTATGCGAGCGGCGCGGGCGGTGGCGTCGGGTCGCTGTCGGCCGGGCCAGACACCCGGCCGTCTCCCGCCGCCGCGCGCGCCGCCGTCGACTGTGCCTGTCGTGCGGCCTTGCGCAGGCGCTTCGCGCTGGCCTGACGATCGCCGACGGCCCCGGGCGTCCAGATTTCGACGTCGTCGTCACTCGCCTCGGTCTTCGAACCGCGCCGCGCCTTCGTGAAGGCGGGGGCGCCATCGGCAAGGCGCCGGGCGGTGATGAGGAAACCGGTGTGCGCCACCATGCGGTGGTCGGGTCGCACGGCGAGCCCGTCGAGGTGCCAGCCACGAACCATCGTCTCGTGCGCATCCGGCTCGGTGAAGCGTTCGGTGTCGCGCAGGGCCTCGGCAACGCGCGACAGCTGCGTCACCGTGGCCACATAACAGAGCAGTACCCCGCCGGGGGCGAGGGCGTCGGCCACGGCGTCGAGGCACTCCCACGGTGCGAGCATGTCGAGCACGGCACGGTCGGCGCCGCCCGCAACGACGGTCGAGGGCAGCTGCTCTTGCAGGTCGCCCAGAGTGATCGACCAGTTCGGCACCGCGCCACCATTGAAGGTCTCGACGTTGCCGCGAGCAATGTCGGCGAATTCTTCTCGTCGCTCGAACGAGTAGAGGTGACCCTCCGGCCCGATCGCGCGAAGCAGCCACATCGAGAGGGCACCCGAGCCGACGCCGGCCTCGATGACGCGGGCGCCCGGGAAGATGTCGGCGACGCCGAGAATCTGGGCAGCATCCTTCGGATAGATGATCGCGGCGCCGCGCGGCATCGACATGACGAAATCGGTGAGCAGCGGGCGAAGCGCAAGATAGGCAACCCCGGCCGAGTTTTCGACGACGCTGCCGTCGGGGCGGCCGATGAGCTCTTCATGCGCGAGAGCGCCCCGATGCGAGTGGAAGGAGCCGCCCTCGTGCAGGGTCACCGTGTTGAGTCGGCCCTTCGGGTCGGTCAACTGCACCTGGTCGCCCAGACGGAAGGGGCCGCGTCGGCGCTCGGCGCTCATCGCGTCACCTCCTGGGCACGGAAGCCCAGATGCGCGTTCACGACGGCCGTCAGCTCGGCGACGGTGCGCCCCTCGAGCGTCGACCAGAGGGTGTGGGTCGGCCCCTCGTGAAGCGCCAGATGCAGCGGCACGCCGATCGTCGCGGCACCCGAACTGATGGCTGACGCCAGCCCAAACTGCGAGTCTTCGATGGCGACGCAGTGGTGAATGTCGACGCCGAGTGCGCGAGCAGCGGCAAGGTAAGGCTCGGGGTGGGGCTTCGCCTCCGTCACGTCGTCGCCGGCAATCACCACGTCGAACACGGCGTCGCCGATCGCGTCGGCAACGCGCACCGCCATGCGGCGAAGCGACATCGTCACGAGCGCGATCGGGATGCCCGCCTCGCGCAGCGCCGCGATCAGTTCGCGGGCGCCCGGTCGCCACGGCACCTCGGTCTCGATCTGCTCGATGACCTCGTCGGTGAGCCGATCGATGATCTGCTCCACCTCGAGCTCAACACCCGCGCGTTGCAGCAGGATGGCCGAGTTTTCGAGGCCTGAACCGACCAGCTGCATGGCGTCTTCCGTCGACCAGGTGCGGCCGAACGACTCAACGAGCCGCACCTCCGCGCGCATCCAATACGGCTCGGTGTCGACGATCGTGCCGTCCATGTCCCACAGCACGGCGGCGGGTCGGTCGAGGGGCTCAGGGGCGGTGGTCACGACGCACGAGTCTAGTTGCGTTCTATCCTGGGGGACGCTCCGGTGAGGCCCGGGGCACCCCGAGTGAGAAGAGGGCGCGTGGCGCACACGGATCTGTTTCGCACCGGCCGCCTGCTGGTGGTCGCGTTCGAGGGCTGGAACGACGCGGGCGAGGCTGCGAGCGGCGCGGTGCGCGCGCTCAAAGACGTGCTCGATGTCGCCCCCATCGCCGACATCGATCCGGAGGACTACTACGACTTCCAGCTCAACAGACCGACGATCGAGATGGACGACGAGGGCCGGCGCCGACTGCGCTGGCCCGGAGTGACCCTGTTCGGGCCGGTGGCGGATGACGGGCTGCCGCGCGCATCCGAATTGGCGGCTGACGAGCCGATCACGGTGAGCGGAACGAACCACGACAACGTCTACCTGCTGCTTGGCACCGAGCCCTCGCGCGGCTGGCGCACCTTTGCCACCGAGACGGTCGACCAGGCGCTGACCGCCGACATTGCGGGGATCATCATGCTGGGCGCGCTACTCGCCGATGTGCCGCACTCGCGGCCCATCGCGGTGACGGCAACCAGTGAGAACCCCGACGTGCGCGACGAGTTGGGCATTGAGCGCTCGACGTATGAGGGGCCGGTCGGCATCTTGAGCGTCATCGCCGCGGCCGCCGAGGAGGTCGGCATTCCGACCGTGTCGCTGTGGGCCTCGGTGCCGCACTATGTGCACAACGCGCCCTCCCCCAAGGCGACGCTCGCACTGCTCGACCGCCTCGAAGAACTCATCGACGTCACAATTCCCCGCGGCGACTTGCTCGACGAGGCGCGCACCTGGGAGGAGGGCATCGACGCCCTCGCCGACGACGACGAAGACATGCGCTCGTACATCCAGCAGCTCGAGAAGGCGCGGGATGCTGTCGAGGCTCCCGAGGCCAGTGGCGAGGCCATCGCGCAAGAATTCGAGCGCTACCTGCGCAAGCAGGACGACGGCGAACCGGGCGGCGACATCGGCGGCGACACCCGCGCATAGGGCGGCTGCCTAGGGCTGCAGCACGCCCGTCGACAGCAGCACGAGCAGGGTGCCGCCGAGCAGCACGCGGTAGACCACGAACGGCAGGAACGAGCGCTTCGAGATGTAGGCCATGAGGCCCGCGATCACCGCGAGGCCGACGGCGAACGACACCACCGTGGCGGCGATGGTTTCGCCCCAGCCAAAGGGGCCGGTCGACGTCGTCTCCCCCAGCGCGTTCACCAGCTCGTAGAGCCCCGAGCCAAAGACCGCCGGGATCGCGAGGAGGAACGCGTAGCGTGCCGCTGCCGGGCGGGTGTAGCCGAGGGCGAGGCCCATGGTCGTGGTGGCGCCCGACCGCGACACGCCCGGCACGAGCGCAAGCATCTGCGCGAGCCCGTACCAGAGCCCGTGCGGGTACGTGAGGTCGGTGAGCTCGCGCGTGCGACGGCCCAAATAATCGGCGAGCCCCAGCAGCAGACCGAAGCCAATCAGGGTGATCGCGACGATCCAGAGCGAGCGGAACGCCTCGCGGATGTATTCCTGGCCGAGGTAACCGGCGATGACGATCGGCACGGAGCCGATGATGATCAGCCAGCCCATGCGAACATCCGGATCGTTCGCGGGGACGCCGCGTCGGAAGACGCTGGCGAACCAGCGCGACAGGATGCGCGTGATGTCGCGCCAGAAGAACAGCACGACCGCGAGTTCGGTGCCGATCTGAGTGATCGCGGTGAACGTCGCGCCCGGGTCGGTCGCGGCGGGCAAGAACTCGCCCACGATGCGCAGGTGCGCGCTCGACGAGATCGGCAGGAACTCGGTCAGCCCCTGAACGATGCCGAGGATGATCGCGTCAAGATAGGTGCTCGTGCTCACGGGATCGCGCGTCGCCTTCTAGTAGTTCAGGAGGAAATCGGTGAGGGCGCGGTGGCCGAAGTCGAGGGCGTCGAGCGGCACGCGCTCGTCGACACCATGGAACATCGCCGGGAAGTCGAGCTCGGGCGTGAGCTTCAGCGGGGCGAAGCCGTAGCCCGTGATGCCGAGCTCGCTGAGCGCCTTGTTGTCGGTGCCGCCGCTCAGCAGGTAGGGCAGCACCTGCGCCTCGGGGTCGTGGGCCAGCAGCGTGCCCACCATCGCGTCGACGATGGGGCCCTCGAAGGGATTCTCGAGGCCGACGTCCTGCGTGACGATCTCGAGCTCGATCTCGTCGCCGATCAATTCGCGGACGCGGGCGAGCACGCCCTCCTCCTCGCCCGGGAGGGTGCGGATGTCGATGAGCGCCTCGGCCGTGTCAGGGATCACGTTGTGCTTGTATCCGGCGCTCAGCAGCGTGGGGTTGCTGGTGGTGCGCAAGGTCGCAGTGAGGAAGCCCGCCGCCGTGCCCGTGCGCAGCAGCAGCTCGTCGGGGCCGGTCTGTTCGGGGTCGGCGTCGAGCAGGCGGGCGATCTCGGCGAGCAGCTGACGCGTCGTATCGGTGAGGTGCAGGGGCCACTGTTCGCGGCCGAGCGTCACGACCGCCTCGGCGAGCTTCGTCACGGCGTTGTTCGGGATGTCCCGCGAGCCGTGGGCGGCCGTGCCGCGGGCCCGCAGGCGGATCCAGACGAGGGCCTTCTCGCCCGTCTGCAGCAGGTAGGCACGCTTGCCGCCGATCTCGACGGAGTAGCCGCCCACCTCGCTGATCGCCTCGGTCGCGCCGGCAAAGAGCTCGGGGCGGTGGGTGACGAGGTGGTGCGAACCGAAGGTGCCGCCGTTCTCCTCATCGGAGAAGAAGGCGACGGTGAGGTCGCGGTTCGGCTGGCGGCCGCTCGAGAGGATCTCGGTGAGCGCGGTGAGCATCATCGCGTCCATGTTTTTCATGTCAACGGCGCCACGACCCCACAGGAGGCCGTCGCGAATCTCGCCACCGAAGGGGTCAACGCTCCAGTTCGCGGGGTCGGCCGGAACGACGTCGAGGTGACCGTGGACGACGAGCCCGGGGCGCTCGGCGCGACTCGTGTCTACGGGGTTCGCGTAGGAGCCCTCGACGCGGGCGATGACGCTCGTGCGGCGCTCGGCGGCGTCGACATACTCGATGTCGAGGCCCAGCGATTCGAGGATCGCGCCCACGTATTCGGCAGCCTCGGTCTCGCCGCGGCTGCGGCCCTCGCCCCAGTTCGTCGTGTCGAAACGGATGAGGTCGCGGGCGATGCGGGCAGTGTCGCTGAGGGTCTCGTCGGCGGCCATGGCACCCACGCTACCGGGCGCGCATTTGGGCCCGCATTCCGTGCTAATGTCGTACCTCGTTCGGCCCTCGGGCCGGGCAAAACCAGCGCGGGTGGCGGAATTGGCAGACGCGCTAGCTTGAGGTGCTAGTGCCCGTATTAGGGCGTGGGGGTTCAAGTCCCCCCTCGCGCACGCTGGTTCGAGATCGGCCCCTGAGACTCACGTCTCGGGGGCCGATTCGCGTTTAGAGGGCCTGCCGCTCGCCGGCTGCCGCCGTCTGCGGCTGCGCCTGCGCCTCCTGCCGCTGGCGCTCGAGGTGGCGCTCGCGGTTCGCGAGGAACAGCGGGAACGTGAAGGCGATCGCCGTCAGCCCCGAGAAGGCGATGTACGCCCAGAGGTGGCGCATGCCGAGGCGACGTCCTTCGATGACGATGAAGGCGCATCCGGCGATCGCCATGACGAGCAGATCGGTCGTGAGCGAGCCCACCGCGGGGCCGTTGTTGAACCAGTCGCCGAGGAAATCGTTGCGCTCGATGATCGCGATCGCGTTGTAGGTCCAGGTGCCGACGAGGCCGATGATCGCGATGATGCCGAAGGTGATGGCGCGCGAGTTCCAGTAGCGGGTCATGGGGTCATTGTGCCGCTCGCGCGTCGGGAAGGATGGAGGCGTGAGCGCATTCTCAGCACCGTTCGGCCTGCTGCTCGACGTGGACGGGCCCATTGCGAGCCCGGTGGCGCGTTGCATCGTCGAGCCGAGCATCCTGACTGATCTCGTGACGCTGGCCTCGGCGGGCGTGCCGATCGCGTTCGTGACAGGGCGCAGCGCCGTCTTTGTGCGCGAGGAGGTCGCGGCACGGCTTGTGTCTGCGGGGCTGCCCGACGGGGCGCCGGTGTTCGCCGTCATGGAGAAGGGCGGCGCGTGGGCCCCGATCACCGCCGGTCTCGGTCTCGGTGAGATCGAGGTGGATGCGGCGCTCGCGATCCCGGCGGACGTCACGGAGGCGGTTCACGCCCTCGCGCGTGCCGAGTATGCGCACGCGATGGAGGTCGACGAGGGCAAGCACGTGATGATCTCGCTCGAGGCGCGGAACGACATCGCTCACGAGGACTACTGGCCGGCGCGCGACGAGTTTCAGGAACGCGTGTGGCAGCTGCTCGTCGAGCGTGGGCTCGGGCTGCGCTACGGCGAGCGGGAACAGGCGGATGCGCGGGGCGAGGTTCCGTGGCGCATCGACCCGACGATCATCTCGACCGACGTAGAGTCGGTGCTGCTCGACAAGGATCGCGGTGCGGCGCGGGCACTCGAGTGGTTCGCAGGGCACGGAGTGAGCGCGCCGCGCTGGTATTCGGCGGGTGACTCGCGCTCGGACTACCTGATGGCCGACCACGTGCACGCCGACGGGCTCGAGGCCGTGCACGTCGACGTGCGGCCGAGCGACGGGATGCTCGCGCGGGACTACCCGGTCGTCACGATGGGCGAGCTGATTCACGACGCGGCGGGCGCGGCGTTCTTGCGCGAGCGGGTCGCGGAGCTGGGGCTGTAGCCGACAGGCGCGGCGCCCTGACAATAGAGATCACGGGACGAGGGAACCGATCGGCACCTGCCGGACACTTCAGGGTATGGATCCGACACATTCCCCGCCGGACGGGCGCGCCGACCAGGACGACTGGATCCGTGCGCAAAACGGCTACGGCGAGGGCTTCGGAAAGATCTTTGATCGTCACCGCGATCGGGTCTACCGCCATGTTGTCCGACTCGTTCCCGTTCCGGAGGACGCGCACGATGCCGTCGCAATCACCTTCCTTGAGGCTTGGCGACGCCGTGCCGACGCGCGCTTAGTCGACGGCTCTCTCCTGCCGTGGTTGCTGGTAACGGCGACACGGGTGACGCAGAACCTCCGCAGGAGCGCTCGCCGGCACCGGGCGCTGCTCGCCAGGCTTCCTGCCGATGCCCCGGTCGCTGACCATGCGGAGCGTCATGACGACGGACCTGCGAGTGCGGCACTGCAAGGGCTTTCACTAGCCGATCGGCAGGTCATCACTCTCTGCGTTCTTGAGGGCTTTACCGATGCCGAAGCCGCCGCTGTTCTCGCTGTCCCGCAGGGCACAGTCAAATCACGCCTGTCTCGCGCGAAACGCCGCCTCGCCGAGGCCATCACGCCACACCCCGCTCGACCGACACGATGGGAAGAAGTCCGCAATGACGCCTAACACCGCACCCCAGGGCCCCACACGCGATGCCGTTCTTCGCGCCGAGCTTGTCGCACGTGCATCCACCCCGGAATCGCCGCGCCGCTACGCCCCCGGGCGGGTCGTTGCCGCCTCGATACTTGCCTTTGGTCTCGCCGGCGCGACGACGGGTGCCGCTGTCGCCGCCACCGGGGCGTTCTCGCCACAGGAGACGATCGGCGCCGTACAGATCGAGATGGAAGAGATGCGTTCCATCACCTTTCCCGGCACCGAATTCTTTGGCACACCCCTGATCATCACCGGGTCAGGGACCACCATTGTCGAACTGGGCGAGCGCCCGCAGGATGCGTCGACTCTCGCCCTTCGCGTGGGCTGCATCGACCCGGGACGTTTTGACATCACCATCGATGAGACGCCCGACGGCTGGGTACAGTGCGACAGCGATGACGTCGTCGAGGGGCCCACGATCGGGGGATTCAGCTCGCAATACGACGTGAGCGACGAGGCCCCGCGCACCCTGTCCGTGAGTGGCACCTCCGGGGACCGCTACGTCATCTGGGTGTCCTGGGCCGCAGCACCCGAGCGCGCCGAACCGTCGAACGCACAGCAGGACGCGCTCGCCGATGGAACAGTCACCCGGGATGAATACCTTGCGGGGCTCGATCGCTACATCGCCTGTATGGAGGACCTTGGTTGGTCTGTCGGCGTCGTCGATCGAGATGCCGATGTCATTGATTACCGGATCGAAGCCGTCGCAGGAGCCGATGATGCCCTGTGTTACGCGGCCGAGTTCGAGCAACTCGACATGGGCTGGCAGTTGTCGCGAGAGGACGGGTAGGGCATGAGGCTCGCTGGTTCAGCCCTCTGCACAGCGCTGAGACTGGACCAGCCAGCCACCCCCGCCTGCCTCCACGACCGTGAGCACCCAGTCGTCGGCGACGACGGTCTCCCCCGCCTCCACCCAGCCCGTGTCGGGCGCAGCGGTGGTGGCGGCCCACGCCTCGGCGGCCTCGATCGGGGTCGCGTAGCCGGACGCGTCGGGCGTGAGCTCGGCGTCAAATCCGCCCGAGCATCCTGAATCGGTTGGCACGCATCCGGCGAGGCAGGCGGCGACACAAGCGGCCAGCGCCGCGGTTGTCGTGAGCCGAATCATGCGCGAAGCCTCCTCCCCCGGCGCCGTTCCGTCAACGCGTCCCCCGACACGCCGACTGAATGTCGGTGCAGCTTGCCATATTCGAACGTATGTTCGACCATGGAGAGGTGCCCGCCCTTGCCCTCGCCTCCCCCGAGCCGACCCGTTCGGCCGTTGAGGCGTTGCAGGCGCGCATCAATGCGATGCAGCGCACGACGCTCGACACGAAGCTCACGCCCACCCACGAGGCACTCGCCGACCTCCTGCCCGACGGCGGGTTGAAGCAGGGCGCCGCCTACTCGGTGACCGCCTCGAGCGCGCTCGTCATGGCCCTGCTGGCCGGGCCCTCGCAGGCCGGCTCGTGGTGCGGGGTCGTCGGCATGCCCGAGTTCGGGGTCGAGGCAGCCGAGTCGCTCGGCATCGACCTCGACCGGCTCGTGCTCGTGCCGCACCCGGGCGACCAGTGGCTCACGGTGACCGCCGCGATCGCCGACGCGATGAGCGTCATCGTCGTGAAGCCCGGGCGTGCCGCGAGCGATGGCGCCGTCACGAAGCTTGCCGGGCGACTGCGCGAGCGCGGGGCGACCCTGCTCGTCGTCGGCACCTGGCCGCAGACCGAGGCCATGATCAGCATCACCGCGAGCCGCTGGTCGGGGCTCGGCCAGGGCTGGGGCTACCTCACCCAGCGCGAGGTGACCGTCACCGTCAGCTCGCGCCGCTCGGCCGCGCCGCGCAGCGGGCGACTCGTGCTGCCCGACCCCGAGCTCGGCATTCGTCGCCTCGACCCGCCGCTCGGCGCCGGGCGCGGGCGCCTGGGCGCGGTGCAGACGGGCGGCGCTCGACCGGCTCCCGTCACCGCCCTGCCGCGGAGGGCCAGCTGATGCAGCGCACCATCGTCCTCTGGGTGCCCGACTGGCCGGTGATTGCCGCGGTACGCGACGAGGCGGCGCCGGCAGGTAATGCGCATCCGATCGCGATCATGGCCGCGAACCGGGTCGTCGCCTGCTCGGCCGCCGCACGCGCCCACGGCGTACACCGGGGGCAGAAACGCCGCGACGCGCAGGGTGCATGCCCGCAGCTCGTCGTGGTCGCGCACGACGACGACCGCGACCACCGGCATTTCGCCCCCCTCATCGACGCGATCGAAGAGCGCGCTGCTGGCGTGCAGATCGTGCGGCCCGGCCTCGTCGCGCTTGCCGCGCGGGGCCCCGCCCGCTACTACGGCGGCGAAAAGGCCGCAGCGCTTGCTCTGATCGGCGCGGTCATCGACGAGGGCGTGATGGATGCGCGCGTCGGGGTCTCCGACGGCCCGTTCGCCGCCGACCGCGCGGCCCGCGACACGCGGCCCAACTCGCCGGTGCGCATCGTCGCCGAGGGGGCGGCCGCGGCCTACCTCGCGCCGCTGCCCGTGTCGACGCTCGCCGACCCCGAGCTTGCGACCCTGCTCGCCCGACTCGGGGTGCGCACCCTCGGAGCGTTCACGGTGCTGCCCGCAACGGCCGTGCGTGAGCGGTTCGGGCCAGCGGGTGCCCACGCGCACGCGCTCGCCGGGGCAGCCGACGCGACCCCGATCATCCCGAGAACTCCGCCCGACGACCTTGAGCGGGTCATCGAGCTCGAACCACCCCTCGACCGCGTCGACCAGATCGCGTTCGCCGTGCGACAGCTCGCCGACGACGTCGTGGAACAGCTCGCGGCACGGCGGCTTGTGGCAACCGCCGTGCGGGTGAGCGTCACCGACGAGACGGGGCGCGAATCTGACCGGGTGTGGCTGCACCCGCGGGCCTTCCGGGCGAGCGAGATCGTCGACCGGGTGCGCTGGCAGCTCAGCGGGTCCACGCGCCGGCTCGGCCAGAAGCCTGACGCGGCGCTCGGGCCAGGGCTCGCCTCACCCGTCACCCGGGTGCGCATCGCCCCCGACAGTGTCGATGCGACCGTCAACCACGAGCCGGGGCTCTGGGGCGCGGGCCCCGACGACCGCGTGCACCACGCCCTGTCGCGCGTGCAAAGCATGCTCGGCCACGAGTCGGTCGTGACCGCGCAGCGCGCCGGCGGGCGCACGCTCGCCGAACGGCGCATCCTCGTGCCGTGGGGTGACCGCGCCGTGCACCAACGACCCCTCGACCGGCCCTGGCCGGGGGCGCTGCCACAGCCGGCCCCCGCCACCGTGTTCCCGAGCCGGCACGCCGTCACTGTCATCGACGGGCGCGGCGACGTTGTGCTCATCGACGACCGGTTGCGCGTCACCAGTGTGCCCGCCGCATTCGCCCCCGGCGCGGGTGGGGCGACGCGGCCGATCCGCTCGTGGGCGGGGCCGTGGCCGCTCGACGAACGCTGGTGGGACACCGCCCAGCGCCAGAAGATCTACCGGCTGCAGGTCGTCGACGAGGCCGGCATCGCCTGGCTGCTCGTGCTCGACGGCGGCAGCTGGTGGGCAGAAGCGCGGTACGACTAATGGCTGGCGAGCACTGATGGGCTGGCACAACCCGCCGATTCCGTGGAGCGAACTCGAGCGCACCCTGCGCTCGGGCAACCGTCCCAACCCCGCGCTACCCACGGTGGGCGACGGCAGCGACTCCCCCGCCTGGTCGAACAAGCGCGCCCCCTACCGACCGGCCCAGGTCGAACAGCCCGACCCCGAAACGACTGTGCCGTACGCCGAGTTGCACGCGCACTCAAGCTTCTCGTTTCTCGACGGGGCGTCGAGCCCCGAAGAGCTGCTCGAAGAGGCCGCGCGCCTCGGCCTCACGGGGCTCGCGCTCACCGACCACGACGGCTTCTACGGCGTCGTGCGCATGGCTGAGGCCGCCGAACCGTACGGCCTCACCACGGTGTTCGGTGCCGAGTTGTCGCTCGGGCTCACCAAACCCCAGATGGGCGAGCCCGACCCCGAAGGCACCCACCTGCTCGTGCTCGCCCGCGGGCAGGAGGGCTACCACCGGCTGGCCGCCGCCCTCACCGACGGGCAGCTCGCCGGCGGCGCGAAGGGGCGCCCGCGCTACGAGCTCGACGTGCTCGCCGAGCACGCCGGTCGGGGTGGCGACGCAACCGCTGGCGACCACTGGCTGATCCTGACCGGCTGTCGCAAAGGCACCGTGCGCACGGCGCTGACCGCCGGTGACCCGAACGGGCAGACGGTGCCGAGCCGCGCATCCGTCGATGCGGCCGGGCGTGAGCTCGACGCGCTCGTCGAACGCTTCGGGCGGCAGAACGTCGTCGTCGAGCTGTTCGACCACGGGCGCCCGCTCGACACCGTCTACAACGACGCGCTCACCGCCCTCGCCGCCGAGCGGGGGCTGCCGATCGTTGCCACCGGCGCCGTGCACTACGCGCACCCCGCCCGCTACCCGCTCGCCAGCGCCTTCGCGGCCCTGCGCGCGCGGCGCAGCCTCGACGACATGGACGGCTGGCTGCCCGCCGCCGGCACCGCGCACCTTCGCAGCGGCGCCGAAATGCAGCGCCTGTTCTCTCGGTACCCGGGCGCGGTCGCGCGCAGCGTCGAGTTGGCCCGCGAACTCGGCTTCTCGCTGCGGCAGGCGAAACCGAAGCTGCCGAAGCTGCCCGTGCCCGAGGGTCACACCCCCATGAGCTGGCTGCGCGAGCTCGTCTGGCAGGCGGTTCCGCAGAAATACCCCGACGCCTCCGACGCCGACCGGGCGCGCATTGCGCGTGAGCTCGAGGTGATCGAGCAGAAAGACTTCCCCGGCTACTTCCTCATCGTGCACGACATCGTGCGCTTCGCCCGCTCGCGCGGCATTCTCTGCCAGGGTCGCGGCTCTGCCGCGAACTCGGCCGTTTGCTACCTGCTCAACATCACGGCCGTCGACTCGATCTACTACAAGCTGCCCTTCGAACGCTTCCTCTCGGCACTGCGCGACGAAGAACCCGACATCGACGTCGACTTCGACTCCGACCGGCGCGAAGAGGTCATCCAGTACGTCTACGACACGTACGGCAGGCGCAACGCCGCCCAGGTCGCCAACGTCATCAGCTACCGACCGAAGAACGCCGTGCGCGACATGGCGAAGGCGCTCGGCTACTCGACCGGCCAGCAAGACGCCTGGAGCCGCCAGGTCGAGCGCTGGGGCGCCGTGCTGTCGAGCGATGACCACGACATTCCCGACGCCGTCGTCGGCCTCGCCCAGCAGGTGCTCACCTACCCGCGGCACCTCGGCATCCACTCGGGCGGCATGGTGCTCACCGACCGGCCCGTCGGCGAGATCGTGCCCATCGAGCACGCCCGCATGACGAAGCGCACCGTGCTGCAGTGGGACAAAGACGACTGCGCCTGGATGGGTCTCGTCAAGTTCGACCTGCTCGGCCTCGGCATGCTCGCCGCCCTGCAGTACGCGTTCGACCTGATCGACGACCACCTCGGCGAGCGGTGGGAGCTCGCGACGATCCCGAAAGAAGAACAGACCACCTACGACATGCTGTGCCGCGCCGACTCGATCGGCGTCTTCCAGGTCGAAAGTCGCGCCCAGATGGGGCTCTTGCCGCGCCTGCAACCCCGAAAGTTCTACGACCTCGTCGTGCAGATCGCGCTCATCCGGCCCGGTCCCATCCAGGGCGGCGCCGTGCATCCCTTCGTCAAGCGCAAGCTCGGCGAAGAGCCGATCGTCTACGACCACCCGAAGCTCGTCGAGCCGCTCGAACGCACCCTCGGGGTACCCATCTTTCAAGAACAGCTCATGCAGATCGCCATGGCGGTCGGCGGCTGCACGGGCGACGACGCCGACCTGCTGCGCCGCGCCATGGGCTCAAAGCGCGGCCTCGAACGCATCGAGTCGCTGCGTGAAACCCTCTACGCCGGCATGGCCTCGAACGGCATCACCGGGCGGCTTGCCGACGAGATCTACGCCCGCATTCAGGCGTTCGCGAACTTTGGTTTCGCCGAAAGCCACTCGCTGAGCTTCGGCCTGCTCGTCTACGCGAGCTCGTGGATCAAGCTGCACTACCCCGGCGTCTTCCTCGCCTCCCTGCTGCGCGCCCAGCCGATGGGCTTCTACTCCCCCGCCTCGCTCACCGCCGACGCCGAACGGCACGGCGTCGAAGTGCGTGGGCCCTGCATTGTGCGCTCCGGCGTCGAGGCGGGCCTCGAACGGGTCGACCTCACGGTCGACGACCCGTTCTCGCCCCTTCCGGCGGATGCGCACAGCGCCTCGCCGACGGGGCTCCGCTCCTGCACGAATCGCGCACAACCCCCCGTGCCAGTCTTCCGACCCGACTCCCCCGACGGTGAACTCGACGACCTCATCCCCCACCGCCGCGACGGCGAACTCGCGGTGCGCATGGGCATCGGAGCAGTGTCGGGGCTCGGGAAGGACACGGCCGAGAAGGTCATCGCCGAACGCGAGCGGCACGGGCCGTACCGCGACCTCACCGACCTCGTGTATCGCACGGGGCTCACCGCCGCCCAGGTCGAGTCGCTCGCCACGGCCGGCGCCTTCGAGGTGTGGGGCATGACCCGGCGTGAGGCGCTGTGGGCGGCCGGGGCAGCAGCCCAGGCGCGACCCGAGTTTCTCCCCGGCAGCGTCGTCGCCGTGCAGCCACCCCTGTTCGACGACCTTGAACCCGCCGAGCGCATGGTCGCCGACCTGGTCTCGACCGGCGTTGCCCCCGGCGACCACCCCGTGCGCTACGCCCGCGATCGCCTGCGGGCTCGGGGAGTGCTGAGTGCCCGCGAGCTGCGCAGCGCAGAACCGGGCAGGCGCATCGAGGTCGCCGGCGTCGTCACCCACCGACAGCGACCCGCGACCGCGAGCGGCATCACCTTCTTGAACCTCGAAGACGAGACGGGGCTCGCCAACATCATCTGCTCGGTGGGGCTCTGGGGCCGCTACCGGCGCACGGTGCGCGAGAGTCGGGCACTCATCGTGCGCGGCATTCTCGAGCGCTCGCCCGAGGGAGTCGTCAACGTCGTCGCCGACCGCGTCGAGGCACTGTCGCTGAAGGCAACGATGCCGAGCCGCGACTTCCGCTGAGCACAGCCCGAACGTTCGCTCCATGCGGCCTCTCACGGCACTACTCTCGCGGCATGTCCCCCCGCACATCCCGATCACCCGCCCACGCGAGCGCCCACCACCTGCGCGACAGTCGCGTCTGGCGAGGGCTCGCCCGCGGAGGCTTCGCCGTCAACGGCCTCCTGCACATCCTCATCGGCTTCATCGCGCTCGGGCTCATCGCCCCCGGCGGCGGGGGCGGCGACGCCGACCCGAGCGGCGCCCTGCAGGGCCTCGCCTCCACACCGTCTGGGGGCATCCTGATCTGGGTCGTCGCCCTCGGTCTCGCCGCGCTGGGGCTGTGGCTCATCGTCGACGGAATCCTCGACCGGCCGGCCGACGACACCGCCAAGCACGTGGGTATCGCAGTCGCCAAGGGGCTGACCTATCTCGCGCTCGCGGCGACCGCGGTGCGCATCGCGCTCGGCGGCTCGTCGAGCTCGTCGGGCGATGCGCAGAGCGCGACCGCCACCCTGCTGCAGGCACCGGCCGGAGTGATTCTCGTGGTGATTGCCGGCCTCGTCGTGCTCGCAATCGGCGTCTACTTCATCGCGAAGGGCATCAAGCGCGACTTCCTCGACGACATCACCACGCCGCGAGGCACCGTCGGCCGGGTCGTCACCGCGCTGGGCATCGGAGGATACATCGCGAAGGGAATCGCCCTCCTCGCCCTCGGCGTCTTGGTCATCAGCGCGGCCGTCGCCTCCGACTCGGCCCGCTCCACCGGCCTCGACGGCGCGCTGCGCTCGCTGCTCGAGTTGCCGTTCGGTGCCGCCGTGCTGTTCGTCGTCGCCCTGGGGCTCATCGCGTACGGCGTGTACTGCGTCGCCCGCGCCCGCTACGCCCGCCTCGACTGAACCGGCGGCGACAAACTCTAGGGTGAGCACATGACCTGGCTCGTGATCCAGCAGATGTGGTTCGAAGGCCCCGCCGCGGTCGGTGACGTCGCCAACGAGCGCGGCATCGAGTTGCGCATCGTTCGCACCGATCAGGGCGAACCGGTACCCAGCGTGGATGCGCTCGACGCCTACGAGGGAATCATCGTTCTCGGGGGCGCAATGGGCGCGCTCGACGATGACCAGCATCCGTCGCTGGCCGGGCAGCGCGCGCTGCTCGCCGCCGCGATCGAGCGCGACCTGCCCGTGCTCGGCGTGTGCCTCGGCGCGCAACTCTTGGCCATCGCCGGCGGGGGTGAGCTGCTCGACGGCGACAACGGCAGCGAAGACGGCCTGGGGCCCGTCGACCTCACGGCAGACGGCCTCGCCGACCCGGTGCTCGGCCCGGCGGGGCCGCGCTTTGAGGCGATGCACTGGCACGAAGACACCTACGCCCTCCCCGAAGGCGCGGTGCACCTCGCGACGAGCCCGCAATATGCGCAGCAGGCGTTCCGGCTGGGTTCGTGTCTGTACGGCATCCAGTTCCACCTCGAGATGGGCGGCGCCGAGGTGCAGTCACTGCGCGACGACTTCCCCGACGACGCCGAGCTCGACCCCGCGCGCGCCGATCAGGTCGTGCTCACCGGCCGCGGTGTGTTTGAGCGCTTCTTCGACCGCGCCGCCGAGCTCGCGACGGCGCGCGCCGATCAGTAGGGCACAGCCGCTCGCTGCGGCAGTACCGCGCTAGGTGTTCGCCCCGCGCGCCGCGACGACCCAGAGTTCCTCGTCGCCGTGTCGGCCGACGGCGACGAGCTCGTCAACGAGGTTGACGGCGGTACACACGTGGTTCGGCACCACGGTCAGCCGCTCGCCGAGGGCGAGATCCGATGCGGCGCCGTGAGGCACCACGATGGTCGCGTGATGCTCCGAGAGCGCGACGATCCGCGCATCCGGATGCTCGACAACGCGCCCATACCCGCTCGCCCAGCTGGCGCGGTCGCTCGCGAGCGCCTTGCTGCCCGCATCCACGATGAGGCGCGCTGCTCCGTCTTCCCCATCCCGCCGGCTGACGATGGTCGTCACGACGCCGAACGCGATGGACGCGGGTTCGATCACCCCGAGCTCCCACTGTTGTGCGTCTCCGAGGGCGTAGACGCCGGGGCGAAGTTCGGTGAGCACGTCGTCAGATTCGACAGCGAGTTCATCCCGGGCCGTGGTCGGTGTCGACCCTCCGCTCACGAGCGGACACGGCAGGCCCGCGGCGGTCACGCTGTCCCGCGCGACGCGGAGCGCACGCCGCTCGTCCATGGCGGCCTCGCTCATGCCGTCTGGCGTATACGACTGACCGGGGAAGGTGAACACGCCGTCGACCGTTAGTCCAGAATCGTGGGCCCGCTGCGCCAGTTCGCCGGCCGCGTGCGGCTCTATGCCGCTGCGGTGATGCCCGCAGTCGACCTCGATCGCGACCGACAGTCGCGAGCGGTCGACGTCTGCGGTCGCGTCGGCGAGCATCCGAACGCCCTCCACCGAATCCACCCCGACGCGCAGCCGCAGGCCACGCGTGAGGAGACCCGCAAGCCGCGCCGCTCGCGGTCCGTCGAGCCACAGCGGGTAGGCGATGAAGAGGTCATCCACGCCGTGCGCGGCGAACACCTCGGCCTCGGCCACCGTCGCAACGGTGAGCCCCACGGCGCCGTGAGCGAGCTGCCGCGCGGCGATGTCGGGCGACTTGTGGGTCTTCGCGTGGGGGCGCAGGGCCACTCCGCGCGCTCGCGCGTAAGCCGCCATTCGCGCGAGGTTCTGCTCGAGCACGGCGACGTCAATGCGGGCATACGGGGTATCGCGCACGGGGCCATCCTGCCGCAGACTGCCGCAGAAGGGACCCCTACCCCGTGCGAGCCCTAGTTGCTCTGCATTTGGCGCCGCAGCAGCTCGATACGGGCCTGCAGCTGCGCCACCGTTGCTTGCCCGACAGCTGGCCCACCGCAGATGCGACGCAGCTCGGCGTGAATGTGGCCGTGGGGCTGACCGGTGAGCTTCGCGCGCAGGCCCACGAGGCTGTTGAGCAGGCTGCGCTGCTCTTTCAGCGAGCGGTACATCGGTTCGGGCGTCGACACGGGAGCGGTGGGCGGACGCTCGGCGGCTCGGCGCGCTTGACGGGCCTGCCGATGGCGCAGCAGCTCCGTCACCTCGTCGGGTTCGAGAATGCCCGGTAGCCCCAAGAAGTCGAGCTCTTCCAGGCTGCCCACCTCGGCTTGCTGCCCAAACTCGGCGCCCTCGTACACCACCTTGTCGAAGGTCACGGTCGATTCGAGCGCGGCGAAGGTGTACTCGGCGAGGAGGTCGTCACTCGCCTTCTCGTCGCGGTTCGCGTCGTCGATCAGCGAGTCGTCGAGAAGGTCACCGTCGCCCGCCCCCTCGCGGTCGAGCGCGTGGTCGCGTTCACGCTCGAGCTCGTTCGCCAGCCGCAGGATCGGCTTCACGCTGGGAATGAAGATGCTCGCCGTTTCACCGCGCCGACGCGCCCGCACGAACCGACCAATTGCCTGGGCGAAGAACAGGGGCGTGGATGCGCTGGTTGCGTAGACGCCGACGCACAGTCGCGGAACATCCACGCCCTCCGACACCATGCGCACGGCGACAAGCCACCGCGAATCGCCTGCACTGAACGACTCGATGCGCTCGGAGGCGCCCTGCTCGTCACTCAGAACGACCGTGGGGGCCTCGCCCGTGATCTGGTGCAGCAGCGCCGCATACGCCCGAGCCACGGTCTGGTCGGTCGCGATGACGAGGCCGCCGGCATCGGGCACGTGGTGCCGTACCTCGGTGAGGCGACGATCGGCTGCCTCGAGCACCCCTCGCATCCACTGCCCCTCGGGGTCAAGGGCCGTGCGCCAGGCCTGCGAGGTGACGTCGCTGGTGTCGTCTTGCCCGAGCACCGCCTCCATCTCATCGCCGGTGGTGGTGCGCCACCGCATGCGCCCGGCGTAGCTCATGAAGAGCACGGGGCGAACGACGCCGTCGCGAAGGGCCCGCCCGTAGCCGTAGTTGTAGTCGGTCGCCGACATGCGGATGCCCTCATCGTTCGGCTCGTAGCGCACGAAGGGAATGGGCGCGGTGTCGCTGCGGAAGGGGGTGCCGGTGAGGGACAGCCGGCGCGTCGCCCCGGCGTAGGCGTCGCGAATGGCGTCTCCCCAGCTGAGGGCGTCGCCGCCGTGGTGCACCTCGTCGAGAATGACGAGCGTCGGCACCTGGTCGGTGAGGGTCTGGTGCAGGTACGGCTTTGCTGCCACCTGCGCGTACGTCACGGCGACACCGTGAAAAGCACGCGCGATGCCGCCCGACGAGTTGCGAAAACCGGGGTCGAGGCGAATACCGACGCGGTGCGCGGCGTCGGCCCACTGCTTCTTGAGGTGCTCGGTAGGGGCGACCACCATCACGCGGTCGACGGTGCGGCGCGCGAGCAGTTCGGTCGCGAGCCTCAGGGCGAAGGTGGTCTTGCCGGCCCCCGGCGTGGCCGCGGCCAAGAAGTCACGTGGTTCGGTCTCAAAGTAGCGGTCGAGCGCCTCGGCCTGCCAGGCGCGCAGACGACTCGCGGTACCGCGGGCGGCGCGCTCGGGGTAGGAGGGAGACAGGTGCTCGGCCGCGAAGGTGCCCACGTGTGGGGCGGCGCGGAAGGAGGCTGTCACGGTGACAAAACCCTAGTCGCTGGGACTGACATCGCGGCTCGACCGAGCCGAGCGCCGGCGCCCCTCTGAGCCCAAATGGCTCGCCCGCTGGATCGCGGCGTTCCCGAAGCGCGCGGTGAGCGCATCCATCGTTTCCTCCGTCTCGCGCCAGCCCTCGTCGTCGTCCCAGAGACCCCGCTCGACCTGCCCGGTGGGCAGCAGGTTCTCACCGCGGACGCCCAGCAGGCGGATGCCCCGACCGTCGGTGTGCGCCGCCCGAAACAGCGCTCGCGCCTCCTGCGCGATGCGCTGCGCGACGTCAGTCGGCTCGCCGAGCGTCTGCGAGCGCGTCAGCGTGGTGAAGTCGCCGAAGCGCACCTTGACGGCGATCGTGCGCGCGACGAAGCCGGCCCGCCGCAGGCGCCGCGCCACGCCGTCGGCGAGCCGCAGCAGCTCGCGGTCGATGGCCTCCTGCTCGAGCAGGTCGCGCTCGTAGGTTGACTCGTGGCCGATCGACTTCTCGGCGCGCTCGGGGGTGACGGAGCGCGGGTCGCGCGCCCAGGCAAGTGCGTGCAGTTTCGCCGCGCCGGCCTCGCCGATCGCGCGCCGCAGCGCATCAACGGGAGTGTTCGCGACGTCGCCGACGGTGCGCAGACCCAGCCGCGCGAGGCGCTCCTCCGTCGCCTTCCCGACGCCCCAGAGCGCGCTGATCGGCAGCGGGTGCAGGAAGCTCAGTGTCTGCTCGTGCGGCACCACGAGCAGCCCGTCGGGCTTCGCGCGCGAGGAGGCGAGCTTCGCGACGAACTTGGTCGACGCGGCGCCCACCGAGGCGACGAGGCCGGTGTCGTCCCTGATGCGCTCGCGCAGCATCCGCCCGATGTGCCACGGCGGCCCGAACAGCGCGCGCGAGCCGCCGACGTCGAGAAACGCTTCGTCGATGCTGAGTGGCTCGACGAGCGGCGTCACGTCGCCGAGGATGTCCATCACCCGCTTCGAAAAGTGCACGTAGCGGTCGTAGTGCGGCTCAAGCACGACGGCCTGCGGGCAGCGTCGCAGGGCCACCGCCATCGGCATCGCTGAGTTCACCCCGAAGGCCCGCGCCTCGTAGGTGGCGGCCGTCACGACCGAGCGGTGCCCGCGATGCCCGACGATGACGGGCTTGCCGCGAAGTTCGGGTTTGTCGAGCAGTTCGACCGACGCGAAAAAGGCGTCCATATCGAGATGCAGGATGCGCGCACTCGCGTCATCGCTCGGCTGCTCGGTGACCTGCCGCCTCGATCCGTCCTGCTTGCTCACCCGATGATCCTCGCACCGCGGTCTGACGTGGGAGTCCGTCGCGCGGCGGATGCGCCCTGACCAGCCCATCTGCCACGCTGGTGGGTATGACTCAGCTCCACCCCTGGTCTCGCTACGTGGCAATTGGTGACTCGTTCACCGAGGGCATCGGCGACCCTGAGCCCCAGAGCCCGGGCGGCCACCGCGGCTGGGCCGACCGCGTCGCCGAGGTGCTCGCCGACCAGACCGATGACTTCGCGTACGCCAACCTCGCCATTCGCGGCCGCCTGCTCGGGCAGATCACCGACGAGCAGATCGAGCCGGCGCTCGAGCTTCGGCCCGACCTCATCAGCATCTCCGGCGGCGGCAACGACATCATCCGCCCCGGCACCGACCCCGACGAGGTGGCGAGCCGCTTTGATGACGCCGTGGCGCGTCTGCGGCGCGACGACGCGACCGTCGTGATGTTCAACGGCCCCGACATCGGCATGACGCCGGTGATGCGGCGCATTCGCGGCAAGGTCGCGATCTACAACGAGAACCTGCGGGCCGTGGCCGCGAGGCACGACGCGATCGTCGTCGACATGTGGGCGCTGCGTCAGTTGCGCGATCCGCAGATGTGGGATCGCGACCGCCTGCACTTTTCGCCGCTCGGCCATCACACCATCGCGATCGCGATGCTTGAGGCGCTCGGCATCGATCACGGTCTCGAACCGCGCCACCCCGAGCCGCTGCCCCGTCAGTCGTGGCGCAAGGCCCGCACCGACGACATCGGCTGGGCGCGCGAGTATCTCGTGCCGTGGGTACTGCGCCGCATTCGCCACCAGTCGTCTGGCGACCTCATTCAGGCGAAGCGCTCGACCCTGGCGCACCCCCGCGGCACGCGCGACTAGCTGTGGTGCCGGCTTAGGCCGAGTCCCGCCAGACCACTTCCGTCGGCAGCAGCACGACACCGCGCTGGCGCTCGCCGCGGCGAATCTCGTCGAGCACCAGTTCGGCGGCTCGGGCGCCCAGCGCGCCGGCGGGCTGCCGCACGGTCGACAGCGCCGGCTGGCACCGCAAGGCCCACGCGCTGTCGTCGAAGCCCACGACGCCGACATCGTTCGGGATGCGCTTCCCGGCCTCCTTGAGGACGTCGACCGCGCCCGCCGCGATCGCGTCCGATGCCGCGAAGATTCCGTCGAGATCGGGCGCGCGGCGGAGCAACTGCCGCATGCCCTCCTGGCCGGAATGGAACGAATACAGGGGGACCTCGACGACGAGTGCGTCATCGAACGCGTCGCCCAGAGCATCCCGGAAGCCGGCGAGACGATCGCGACCCGAGTCGCGGTCGAGTGCGGCCGCGATCATGCCGATGCGCCGGCGACCGGTGCTCACGAGCCGCTCGGTGATGTCGCGGGCGGCAGTGCGGTTGTCGATCGAGACCGACGGTAACTCCGGCGCCGTTTCGGGGCGACCGACGAGAACGGTGGGAATGTGCAGGCGCTCGAGCGCCGCCGTGATCGGGTCGTCTTCGCGGGCCGACACCACGATGGCGCCATCGACGAAGCCCCCTCCCAGATACGAGACCACGCGGTCGGTGTCGCGATCGCTGTCGATGATCAGCGAGACGAGTTGGTAGTCGGCATCGCTCAGCGCGGTGTTGGTGCCGAGCAAGATTGCGCCGATGTTGGGGTCTTCGACGAAGACCGCATGCGGCTCGTGCACGATCAGCGCGACGGCCCCCGACGTCTGAGTCGCCAGGTTGCGGGCTGCCGTGTTGCGCACGTAGCCGACCTTGTCGATCGCGGCCTCAATCGCTTCGCGGGCCGACTGCGACACGTATGGTTCGCCGTTCAGCACGCGCGACACGGTGCCGCGCGACACCCCCGCCTCGGCGGCCACGTCGAAGATCGTGGCGCGCTTTGGGCGGGTGCGGGTCTCAGACACGGGGTCAGTGTATCCACGCGGCGCGACACGCCGATTGCCAATTGGTGGTTGACACGCGCTGCAGCCCGTTCTTATTCTGTGAGCGCTCACAGATCCTCCGGGGTCTTTTTCTTCATCGCTCTCTGTGCACGTTCACAGAACGACCGCCGAGGGCGATGGGGTGAGAGACCACGAGGCGGAGCAACACCGTCGTTGACCTCCCAGACCGAAAGGGCTGCCGTGAGCATCACCCCCGCCACCCGCACCGCACCCGAGCTGGTGCGCGGCTATCCGGCGGGCCACGTTCTGCTCGGCTGCGACTACAACCCCGAGCAGTGGAGCCCAGAGGTCTGGCGCGAAGACGTCGCCCTCATGCGCGAGCTCGGCGTTGACCTCGTGGCGATCAACATCTTCGGCTGGGCGCAGCTCGAAACAGAGCCGGGCACGTACGACTTCACGAACCTCGACGCGATCATCGCCTTGCTGCACGAGGCGGGGATCCGCCTCAACCTCGGCACCGGCACCTCCTCGGCGCCGCCGTGGCTGTCGCGCATCGAGCCGTCGATCCTGCCGGTCGACGCTGACGGCGTCACGGCATGGCCGGGCGGCCGCCAGGCGTGGTGCCCGAGCTCCCCCGTTTTCCGCGAGCACGCGCTTGCCCTCGTCGAGCGCGTCGCCGAACGCTACGGCGAGCACCCCGCTCTGGCCCTGTGGCACGTCTCGAACGAGCTCGGCTGCCACAACGCGCACTGCTACTGCGAGACGTCGGCCCACGCGTTCCGTCGCTGGCTCGAGGCCCACTACGGCACGATTGAGGCTCTGAACCACGCCTGGGGAACGGCCTTTTGGAGCCAGCGCTACAGCCAGTGGGGCGATGTCGTGCCGCCGCGCCGCACCCGCTCGGCCGGAAACCCCGCGCACCAGCTCGACTTCCAGCGCTTCAGCTCCGACGCTCTGCTCGACTACTACCGTGCCGAGCGTGCGGTGATCGAACGCCACTCGAGCGCGCCCGTCACCACCAACCTCATGGTCACCGCGCACATCCAGACGCAGGACTACTGGAGCTGGACGGCCGATCTCGACCTCATCGCGAACGACCACTACCTCGACCACCGCCTCGACGACCCGATCGCCGAGCTTGCCTTCAGCGCTGACCTCACACGCGGGCTCGCCGACGGCGGCCCCTGGATGCTCATGGAGACCTCCACGAGCGCCGTGAGCTGGCAGCCCGTCAACCACGCCAAGTCGCCGGCCGAACTGCAGCTGACCGCGCTGACGCACGTGGCGCGCGGCGCCGACAGCATCTGCTTCTTCCAGTGGCGCCAATCGCAGCGGGGCGCCGAGAAGTTTCACTCGGCCCTCCTCCCCCACGGCGGCACCGACTCCGACGGGTGGCGCTCCTCCGTCGCCCTGTCCGGCATGCTCGACCGTCTCGATGAGGTCACCGGCAGCCGCGTCGAGGCGAGCGTCGCGATGGTCGTCGGCTGGCAGCAGTGGTGGGCCGCCGAGGGTGAGGCGCACCCCACCTCGCTGCTGTCCTACCTGAGCGAGGCGCACCGCTACGCGAACGCCCTGCGTGCTCTCGGGGTCACGGTCGACATGGTGCGCCCGGGCGGCGAACTCACGGGGTACGAGCTCGTGATCCTGCCGACGTTCTACGCCCCGAGCGACGCCGACGTCGCCGCCGTTGAGGCCGCCGTCGCGGCCGGCACCCACGTCGTCATCACCCCGTTTAGCGGCATCGCCGACGAGACCGACGCCATCCGGCTGGGCGGCTACCCCGGCGCCTTCCGCGAGCTTCTGGGCATCGTTATTGACGAGTTCCAGCCGCTCGCCGCGAACGAGACGGTGCGTCTCGCGAGCGGGGCGGATGCGCGCATCTGGGCCGACAGCATCCGTCTCGGTACCGCCGTTGCTCACGACACATTCCTTTCGGGGCCCGCCGCCGGACGTCCCGCCGTCACGCGTCGCCAGATCGGCGACGCATCGGCCTGGTACGTCGGCACGATGCTCGACGGGGACGCTCTCGCCCGCCTGCTGTCCCAGGTGTGCGAGGCTGCCGCGGTTACCACCACCGCGGTGGGTCCCGACGCCGACCTGGTGGTGCGTCGGGGCCCTCAGAACCGCTACACCTTCCTCATCAACCACGGTGCAGACGCGATTGCGGCACCCGTCGCCGGAATCGACCTGCTGACGGGCGAGCACATAACCTCCGGCGCCCCGGTCGCTCCCGGCACCGCCGTCGTCGTCCGCACCCCGCTCACCGTCGAGCACGAGAAGGAGTCCGCATGACTACGACAACCCGGTCACCGCAGACCGGCGCGTCGCCCGCACGGAAGGGCGGCGCGAAGCAGGCCTCGAAGGCTGTGCGCCACCGCGGCGCGCTCGCCTTCTTCCTCGCGCCGTTCGGCGTGCTGTTCGCGCTGTTCTACGTGATCCCGATCGGCTACGCGGTATACCAGTCGACTCTTGTCGTCGAGCGGGACGGCACGTTCGGAGCCGCGCGACAGGTCTTCGGCGGCTTCAGTCAGTACATCTCGGTGTTCGAAAACGAGGCGTTCTGGCAGTCGATCAGTCGCGTGATGCTGTTCGGCGTCGTGCAGGTTCCGATCATGCTCGGCATCGCGCTGATCCTCGCGCTGCTGCTCGACTCGCCGCTCGTGCGCGGTACCAAGTTCTTCCGCCTGGCGTTCTTCGCTCCCTACGCGGTGCCCGGCGTCATTGCGGCGATCATGTGGGGCTTTCTCTACTCGCCAAACCTCTCTCCCTTCACCGACCTCACGCGAGCCGTGCCGTTCCTCTCGGGCGAGTTCGTCCTGTGGTCGATCGCCAACGTTGTCACCTGGGTCTACGTCGGCTACAACATGCTGATCATCTACTCGGCCCTGCTCGCGATCCCGCAAGAAATCTACGAGGCCGCCCGGCTCGACGGCGCCGGCCAGGTGCGCATCGCGTGGTCGATCAAGATTCCGCTGGTGGTGCCCGCTCTGGTCCTCACCGGCATCTTCTCGATCATCGGCACGTTGCAGCTGCTCGCCGAACCGCAGGTCTTCCGAAGCTTCACCTCGACCGTGACGAGCGACTTCACGCCGAACCTGCTCATCTACTCGACGGCCTCGGTGCCGAACGTGTCTCTCGCGGCGGCCATGTCGGTCGTGCTGGCGCTGGCCACGTTCATCCTCTCGTTCACCGTGCTGAAGCTGACCCAGAAGAGGACCCAAGCATGACCGCCGTGACCGATCCCGCCGCGACCGAGCGCCGCCGTGGCCGCAGCCCGGTGCAGGAGTCGATCTCATCGCGCGTGCTGGCTATGGCCGTCATGGGCATCGCGACGCTGTACTTCCTGACACCCATCTGGTGGCTGTTTGTCGCCTCGACAAAGAGCCGCGGCGATTTCACGACCACCGCACCGCTGTGGTTCGCCGAATTCAACCTCTTCGAGAACATCCAGGCACTGTTCGATTACCGCAACGGGGTCTTCCTGCAGTGGCTGCTGAACAGCGCGCTGTACGCGGGTCTGGGTGCCGCCATCGCGACGCTGTTCGCGGCGATGACCGGCTACGCGATCGCGAAGTACACGTTCTGGGGCCGCAACGCCCTCTTCAACCTGATTCTCGGCGGTGTGCTGGTGCCCGCGACGGCGCTGGCCCTGCCGCTGTTCCTGATCTTCAGCCAGGTCGGGGCGACCAACACCTACTGGGCGGTCTTCCTGCCAAGTCTCGTGAGCCCGTTCGGCGTCTACCTCTCCCGCATCTACGCCGCGGCGAGCGTGCCCGACGAGATCATCGAGGCGGCGCGCATCGACGGCGCCGGCGAGATCCGCACGTTCTTTACCGTGTCGACCCGCATGATGGCGCCCGCCCTCGTGACGATCTTCCTGTTCCAGTTCGTCGCGATCTGGAACAACTTCTTCCTGCCGCTGATCATGCTGCGCGACGAAGAGCTGTTCCCGGTCACGCTCGGCCTCTACGTCTGGAACACCCAGGTGAGCCAGATCCCCGACATCCGCGCGCTCGTCATCATCGGCTCGCTGATCTCGATCATTCCCCTCATCATCACGTTCCTCGGTCTGCAGCGGTTCTGGCAGTCCGGGCTGGCAAACGGCGGGCTCAAGTGAGCCTGCCGGTCAGCGAACCCGAGTCGGGCCCCCTGCGCCCGGCCGCCCTCACCACCAACACCACCAAGAGATAGGAAAGACGCATGGCGATCTCCCGCATTGCGCGCGCCGGGGCCCTCGCGGCCGCGGCCACGCTCGCCCTCACCGCCTGCTCGACCGGTACCGGAGGCGACGGAGCCTCTGGCGACTGCGCCCCGAGCGACGGACCCGTCGAGCTGGACTTCACCAGCTGGCTGCCCGGCATCGATGAGGCCGTAGCCATCTGGAACGAAGAGAACCCCGACATTCAGGTCAACGTGCAGACCGGCCCGAACGGCCTGGGGGGCACGTACCAGAACTTCTTCAACCAGCTCGAGGCCGGCAACGCGCCCGACCTCGGCCAGATCGAGTACGACGCGATGCCGAACTTCCGCGTGCAGGACGGCCTCGAGAACATTGCCGCCTGCGAGGGAATCCTCGAGGCAGAGAGCCAGTTCGTCGACTGGACCTGGAGCCAGGTCACCTTCGGCGAAGAGGACGCGGTGTACGCGATTCCGCAGGACACCGGCCCCATGGCCATGTTCTACCGCGCCGACCTCTTCGAGGCGGCCGGCATCGAGGTGCCGACCACGTGGGAGGAGTACCAGGCAGCTGCCGAGGTGATCCGCGGCGAGGGTGGCTACATCACCAACTTCTCGCAGAGCGACATCAACCAGTTCGCCGGCTTCGTCTGGCAGACCGGTGGCCAGTGGTTCTCGAACGACGGCGACAGCTGGCAGGTCAACCTTGAGGGCGAAGAGTCGCTCATGGTGGCCGAGTACTGGCAGGGCCTGCTCGAAAACGACCTCGTGTCGGCGAACCCGCCGTGGACCGATGAGTGGAACGCCGCGTTCAACAACTCCGAGGTCTGGACCTGGGTTTCGGCTGTCTGGGGTGCGAACACCATCCTCAGCGGCGCTCCCGACACCGCCGGCAACTGGGCCGTCGCCCCGATGCCGCAGTGGGAAGAGGGCGCCAGCGCCGCCGGCAACTGGGGTGGCTCGACCACCGCTGTGCTGAAGGGCTCGGAGCACCCGTACGAGGCCGCTCAGTTCGCTCTGTGGCTGAACACCGACGCTGACGCGCTCACCGCCATGAACCGCACCGCCCAGATCTACCCGGCGACCATCGAGGGTGCGAACCTTCCGGTCTTCGCCGAGGGCGTCGAGTTCTACGGTGGCCAGGAGATCTACCAGGTCTTCGCCGAGGCCGGCACCAACGTTGACCCCAACTTCGTGTGGGGCCCGACGATGACGCAGGTCTACAACGACGTGGCTGACGGCTTCTCCGGAGCCATCTCCGGCAGCGGTACGCTCATGGACGCTCTGACCGCCGGTCAGCAGTCGACCATCGCGGCCCTGCAGGCAGCGAGCATCCCCGTCCAGGAGTAAGCACCATCACACTCCATCACCTCCGTGCCGCGGGTGTCAGCGTTCTGCTCGACGCCCGCGGCACGGGCGTGCCCCGCCTCTTTCACTGGGGCGGCGACCTCGGTTCCCTCAGAGAACCGCAGCTCGCCTCCCTCGCGTCGGCGCAGGCGGTGCCGCCCAGCTCCCCCGATATCCCCGTCGTGCCGTCGCTGTTCGCGAACCGGTCCGACGGTTTTGGCGGCTGGCCCACGTTCCGGGCCCACCGCGCCGATGCGCCCGCCTCGCGATTCGCCACCCGCTTCGCGACGCGCGCCGTCGAGCTCGTCAACGCCACGAGCATCCGGGTCGTCATCGACGCCCTCGATGACGCCGGCTCCTTTGCCGCAATCGAATGGATGCTCGCGCTCAGCCCCGAGGGAATCGTCACGATCGCGCTGGCCACCACGGCGGGCGACACCCGCGTCGCGATCGACCGCGTGGCCGCCTCCGCGCCCGTTCCGGCCCGAGCGAGCGAGCTGCTCGACTTCACTGGGCTCTGGGCGTACGAGCGCCGCCCCCAGCGCGGGCGCGTGCGCGACGGCCTGACCGTTCGCGAGCAGCGCCACGGCCGCCCCGGCCACGACGCCCCGTTCCTCACCGTGGTCGGCACGCCCGGCTTCTCCTTCCGCTCGGGCGAGGTCTGGGCCCTGCACCACGCCTGGAGCGGCGATAGCGTGACGGGCCTCGAAAGCCTCCCCGCGGGCGATCGCCGCCTCATTGCCGCCGAGCTGCTCGAGTCGGGCGACGTCGTGCTCGAGGCGGGCGAACGGTACGACGCGCCCGACACGGTCTTCGCGTTCTCCGCCGCGGGCCTCGATGGCCTGAGCGAGCGGCTGCACCCCTTCGTTCGGCGGCTGTCTCCCCCGGCCGAGCGACCCGTCATGTTGAACACCTGGGAGGCCGTCTACTTCGACCAGTCCCTCGAGAAGCTCGCGCCGCTGGTCGACGCCGCAGCCGAAGTGGGTGTCGAACGCTTCGTGCTCGACGACGGCTGGTTCGCCGGGCGCACCGATGACAAACGCGCTCTCGGCGACTGGACCGTCGACCCCGAGCGCTGGCCAGACGGGCTGCACCCGCTGATCGACGCCGTGCACGCGCGCGGCATGCAGTTTGGGCTCTGGGTCGAACCCGAGAAGGTCAGCCCCAACAGTGCTCTCGCCCACGACCACCCCGAGTGGGTGCTCGCCGCCGGCGACGACACGGCGCAGTTTCCGCCCACGTGGCGCTGGCAGCACTCACTCGATCTGACCGCCGACGGGGCCGCCGATCACGTGTTCGCCGCCCTGGATGCCGTGCTGAGCGAGTACCCGATTCGCTTCCTCAAGTGGGACCACAATCGCGCGCTGCACGCCGGGTCTGCCGCGCAGCAGACGCGCGCGCTGTACGCCCTCCTCGACCGACTGCGCGCGGCCCACCCCGACGTCGCCATCGAGTCGTGCGCATCGGGCGGCGCCCGCATCGACCTCGGCATCGCTCGCCGCGTGCACCGCTTCTGGACCTCCGACACGAACGATGCCCTCGAGCGTCAGTCGATCCAGCGCTACACGAGCATCCTCATGCCCCCCGAGCTGCTCGGTGGGCACGTGGGTTCACATCGCGCCCACATCACGGGTCGCACCCACGCCCTCTCGCTGCGCCTCGTGACGGCGCTGTTCGGCCATGCCGGCATCGAGTGGGACCTCACCCGCACGAGTGACGACGAGCGCCGCAAGATCGCTGACTGGGCCGCGCTCTATCGCGACGAACGCGAGCTGCTGCACGGCGGCCGCGTCGTCCGCACCGACGAGCCGGGCGACGACCGCGTCGTGCACGCCGTCGTCGATCAGGATGCCGCCCGCGCCCTCATCGCGCTGGTCCAGCTCACGGCGTCGCCGGTCGCCACCCCGCCCCGCTTGCGCCTGCCGAGCCTTGCATCCGACCGCGTGTACCGACTGGAAGCGATCGAGGTGGGCGGCCCCGCGCACGTGGTGCAGGACGCCCCTCCGGCGTGGTGGCAGGCCGGGTCGATCGAGTTGACGGGCCGGGCGCTGGCCGAGTTCGGCGTGCCCGTGCCGCTGCTCGCCCCCGAACAGGCGATCCTGCTGCGCGCGACCGCGGTCGACACGCCCTGAGCGTTCGAGTGCCGAGCGCCGAGCCCCTAGACCTGCAGCGCGTACAGCGCGACGGCCGCGGCCGCGGCGACGTTGAGCGAGTCGACTCCGTGCCCCATCGGGATGGTCACGACGGTGTCGGCGGCGGCCAGCGCCCGGCGCGACAGCCCATCCCCCTCCGAACCGACGACCACGGCCACCCGCTCGGGCGCCGCCGCCGCATAAGACCGCAGGTCAACGGCGTTGTCGGCGAGCGCGAGCGCGGCGAGCTGGAAGCCAGCGTCCGTGAAGAGCGCGCGCGCCGCATCCCATTCGGGAAGGCGCGTCCACGGCACCTGCAGCACGGTCCCCATCGAGACGCGCACGCTGCGGCGGTAGAGCGGGTCGGCCGCGTCGGCGGTCACGAAGACGGCGTCAGCGCCGAGGCCCGCGACCGAACGGAAGATCGCCCCAATGTTGGTGTGGTCGACCACGTTCTCGATCACGACCACCCGGCGGGCATCGCGCAAGAGCTCCGCGGGCTCGGGCAGCGTGGGTCGGTGCATGCTGGCGAGCGCGCCACGGTGCAGGTGAAAGCCCGTGAGTTCTTCGAGAGCGGCGGGCGAGCCGACGTACACGGGCACGTCGTGACCGTCGAGCAGCCGCTCGAGTTCGGGCAGCCAGCGGGCCGAGGTGAGCACGCTGCGCGGCTGGTGGCCGGCGGCCAAGGCCCTGCCGATCACCGTCAACGACTCGGCGAGGTACAGCCCGCCCTCTGGCTCGATGGCGCGGCGCAGGGCCACGTCGGTGAGCCGGGCATAGTCGTCGAGCGCCGGGTCATCGAGCGCGTCGAACTCGCGAATCTGCACCGAGTTGCCTCCCTATCAGCCCCCGGAAACATATCTGAAACCGCGCGCGTTTAGTTTCGAGACCAGCACCACGAATCGGAGACCGACCGTGACGAGCACCGCACCCGCCCTCGCCCTTGGCGATGAGGCCCTCGCCGAGCTCGCCCGCGCCGCCGAACTGCTGAAGGGCCGCCGCATTGCCGCGTTGACGGGCGCCGGCGTCAGCACCGACTCGGGCATTCCCGATTACCGCGGTGCCGGTGCCCCCGTGCGCACCCCGATGACCTACAGTCAGTTCCTCGCCGACGAGCCGTACCGCAAGCGCTACTGGGCGGGCAGTCACCTGGGCTGGTCGCGGTTCGCGACGTCGCGCCCCAATTCGGGTCATCGGATGCTCGCCGAGCTCGAACAGGCCGGTCTCGTCACCGGCGTGGTCACCCAAAACGTCGACGGCCTGCACGTGCGCGCCGGTTCCCAGCGGGTCGTTGACCTGCACGGCTCGATGGATCGCGTCGTGTGCCTGCACTGCGGTCAGGCGTTCTCACGCGAGGCGGTCGCTGAGCGCATCAGCGTGCTGAACCCGTGGTTCGACGAGTCTGCCGCGAGCCGCGTCAACCCCGACGGTGACGCCGAGGTCGACGACGTGTCGCGCTTCGCGGTTCCCGAGTGCACCGTCTGCGGGGGCACCCTCAAGCCCGACATCGTGTTCTTTGGCGAGTTCGTGCCGCCCGTGAAGTTCGAGGAGGCGCGCAGCATCGTCGCCCGCGCCGACGCGCTCGTGGTGCTCGGCTCCTCGCTCGTCGTGAACTCGGGCGTGCGGCTCGTGGGCCTTGCCCAGAAGCGCCGCATCCCCGTCATCATCGTCAACCGGGGAGTAACGAAGGCTGACGCGCGCGCCGCCGTTAAGATCGACGCGGGCACTTCCGAGACGCTCGCCCTCCTGCGCGACGCGCTCCTGCCCTGACCTTCGCGGCCGAGATCCGGCCGCGCGGAAGGGACCGATGACCGTCTTTGCGCTCGTGCGCCACGGAGAAACTGACTGGAACCGCGCCCGCCGCATCCAGGGAGCCACCGACATCCCGCTCAACGACACGGGCCGTGCCCAGGCCGCGGCCGCCGGCCAGTTGCTGGCGGGGCGCGCCTGGAGCCGCATCGTGGCCTCGCCGCTGTCGCGCGCATCCGAGACCGCCCAGATCATCGCGCGAGAGGCGGGCCTCGGCGACGTCGAGCACGACGCGTCGTTCGTCGAGCGCAACTACGGCGAGGCGGAGGGGCTCACGGGCGCCGAACTCGACGCGCGGTTCCCCGAGGGCGTCGACGTGCCCGGCCGCGAGACCCGCGAGGCCGTTGCCGAGCGCGTCATCGCGGGCCTCCACCGGCTGGCCGATGCGCACCCCGGCGAGGCGATCATCGTCGTCGCACACGGCGGCGTCATTCGCAGCGTGCTCGAGTCGGTCGCGCCGGGCCACCACCGCGAGCCGATCACGAACGGCTCGATCCACTCGTTCCAGCACGCCGATGGCGGCCTCGAACTCGTGGTCTTCGACGACCCGCTCGACGAGCAGTCGATCTTCCCGTACGCCGACGACTACGACGAGCAGAACCCGCTCGCGCACCGCGAAGACGAGCGCGAGGCCGCCGGAGGCGACCACTAGTGGCACCCTCCGGTCTCGAGCGTTTCCGGGCCGCGACCGCCCACCTCGACCTCGACATTCGGCGCATGCCCGACTCGACGCACACGGCGGCCGAGGCCGCGGCGGCCCTCGGCGTCGACGAGGGCCAGATCGTGAAGTCGCTCGTCTTCGTCGCGGTGCGCGCGCCCGCCGACGGCGGTGATGAGCTGCGCGAAGCGGTGCTCGTGCTCGTTCCCGGCGACCGGCGCGCCGATCTCGCGCTGCTGGCGCAGGCGACGGATGCGCGAATCGAGAAGGCTGACGCCCGCACCGTCAAGCAGGCAACCGGCTTCTCGATCGGCGGCGTGCCGCCCATCGGCCACCCGTCGCCGGTGCCGACGCTGATCGACGCGTCGTTCGACCGTTTCGATGTCCTGTGGGCCGCGGCCGGAAGCGCCTACGACAACTTCCCGCTCACTCTGCCCCAACTCATCGAGTGGTCAGGCGGCCGCGTGGCGGCCGTCGCGTTCTAGCGACAGCGGGTCAATCGGCGCCAGCCGCGAAAACGCTGGGCATCGGGGCACCGCCTACGCACAGACGGTGCCCGCAACGCAGTACAGTCAGCCATGCCCAGCATCACCGCGCGTCCCGCACCTTTTCGCGCGTGGGCGCTCATCTCGCTGGCGCTGGTGGTCACGCCACTTGCCGCCTGCTCCGCAGAGGTGGCGAACGACACCCTCGGAGGGCCCGGACTTCCCGTCCAACTCGCCGGCGAGTCGTACAGCGGTGACGCGATCGACGTCGATGCGCCCCTCGTCGTCGGCAACGACGGTTGCTTTCGCCTCGCCGCCGGCGACCGCGATCGCTTTGTGATTTGGCCCGCGGGCTTCCGTATGGACGGCGATGTGGTCATCACGCGTGACGGCACCACGATCGAGGCGGGAGACCCCGTCACGGGCCCGGCAACGCTGATGCCGGTCGACGAGCTCATCGCCATCGAAGGACCAGACGGTTACTGGGCGGCGACCGCGGGGTTCTGTCTGACCGATGAGGACGCCATTATCGTTCTCCACACCGTCCAACCCGCGTCGTAGCCGTCTCGACCGCTAGCGGCGCGTCGCCGCCAACGTCCTCAGCAACGTCTCGAGCGCAGCCGCACTCGCATCCCAGTCGAAGCGCGCCGCCTCGGCGGGCCCGGCCGCGCTGCGGCGCTCCCACTCCCCCGGCTGGGTCAGCCGACGCACGGCCGCGGCGAGGCCCTCGGCATCGTCGACCGGAAAGTACAGGGCCGTCTCGCCGCCGATCTCGCGGAAGATCTCCGTGTCCGCCACGACGATCGGCGTTCCCCGCCCCATCGCCTCCACGAGAGGTATCCCGAAGCCCTCCTCGCGCGAGGCGTGCACGAGCGCGGTGGCACCATCCAGTAGACCCGCGTATTCAGCGTCATCAACGCCGTCGTGCACCACGAGCGAGCCAGCGGGAGCTACCGCGGTGAGCCGATCGCGCTCGCCCGCCGGGATCCGGCTCAGCAGGTGAAGCCGCGCACCCGGCAGGTGGTGCAGTGCCGCCACGAGCGTGTCGACACCCTTGTACGGCATGAATGAGCCCATGTAGACGAGCTCGACGCCGTCCGGCCGCGTGCGTTCCCGCGCAGGCACCGCGTCGGCCGCGTTCGGCACGACCGTGACGGGGCGCCGCGTCAAACGGTGCCGCGCGATGAGGGCGCGGGTGGTCTCGGAGACCGTGACCACAGCATCCGCCCGATTCAGCAGCAGCCGCTGCGGCCACCACGCGAGGTGGTACAGCCGCCAGAGCAAGCGCACGGGCGCGGGCAGATCGCGCGGCGGCGTGCGGTGCGTGAAGTAGATGAGATCGTGCACGGTGAGAGCGAGCGGGTAGCGGCGGCCGAACGCGCCCATCGTCTGCATAGGGCTGAACACGACGTCGGGGGCGAGGCGGTTGACCTGCCGCGCGACCAGCGGTTCACGCGCACTCGTCGGGCTCGAGATGAGCGCGTGCGGCAGTTCGGGCAGCATCGTCAGCTGTCGCTCGTCGCTCACGAGCATCACGAGCTCGTCGTCGGGCCCGAGCCGACGGGCCAGCGCTGCCGTCAGCGACGCGGTGAAGCGGCTGATGCCGTCGTGCCGTTCGAGCCGGGTGTAGCGGCAGTCGACGGCGACCCTCACGCCAGGAACTCCGCGATCGCGGCGGCCGCCTCGGCCGGCTTTTCGTAGTGAATCAGGTGGCCGACGTCCGCGACCTCGACGAGACGCGCATCCGGGAATCGCGTCACGAGGCGCCGCTGCACCTCAATGGGCGTGATGTCGTCGCGGGTCGCCGCGACCAGGAGCGTGCGGGGAGTGACCCGCTCGGCGAACTCCGACACATCGTGCGAGACGGATGCACGGAACGCCTCCAGCAGCATGTCGCGGTTCGCGAACCCCGAGAAGTAGCGGTCGTGCTCGGCGTGGATCCAGCGGCGCAGGCCCTTATCGCGGGTCTTCGCCATGGTGACGCTCATGACGCGGGTGATGAGGCGGCTGCGCAGCACGGCAAAACCGGGCTTCTCGGGAAGCACGGCGCCGAGTCGGTAGAACGCGACCGCACCCCGAGTGAGGAGGCCGCGCGGCCCCGACAGCGCCGGAGCGCCGATCGGGTTGACGAGCACCACAGCGGGTGTCGGGGTGCCCGCCGCCACCGCAGCGCTCACGACGATCGTGCCAAACGAGTGCCCGACCAGCACGGCGCTGCCGGTGAGCCCCTCAGCCTCGAGGAAGGCGGCCAGCCAGGCTGCGTAGCCGTCAATGTCGTGGGCGCGGTCGGGGAACGGCGCCGACTGCCCGAATCCGGGCAGATCGGGGGCGAGGATGCGCAGCTGCGGCAGGCGCGCCACCACCGGTTCCAGCCCGTGATGGTCGCCGCGGAAACCGTGCACGACGACGAGGGTGGTCGCCGCCTCCTCCGGACCGTATTCGACGAGGTGAGTGCGGGCGCCGAGCACCTCAACGGCGCGCTCGCGGCGCGGAACGGCGGCGAGCAGCGCGGCGTGCGGGGCTGGGGTCGACATCGCGGCCCAGTCTAGGGCGCGGGCAGTGCCGAGAACGGCTCGTGAAACGGCGGCCCCGCGCGCTCGAAACGGTTCGAGGTGCCGTCTACAGTGGGGTGTTGACCCACCCCGCCGTTTGTCTAGGAGCGCTGTGAACTTCACCGCACCCATCACCCTTCCCGGGCTCACCCTCGACCCGCAGTGGCACCGCCGCAGCGTCTTCTATGAGGTGATGGTGCGCTCGTTCGTTGACTCGAACGGCGACGGCACGGGTGACCTTGCCGGCCTGATCTCGAAGCTTGACTACCTGCAGTGGTTGGGTGTCGACGCGCTGTGGTTGCCGCCGTTCTTCCAGTCGCCGCTGCGCGATGGCGGCTACGACGTCAGCGACTACCGCGCGATCCTGCCCGAGTTCGGCACGATCGACGAGTTCCGCGAGCTCGTGACGAAGGCGCACGAGCGCAACATGCGCATCGTCATCGACCTCGTGATCAACCACACCTCTGACCAGCACCCGTGGTTCCAGGCCTCGCGCAGCGACCCCGAGGGCCCGTACGGCGACTACTACGTCTGGAGCGACACCGACGAGAAGTACGAAGACGTACGCATCATCTTCGTCGACACCGAAGAGTCGAACTGGGCGTTCGATTCCGAGCGCCGGCAGTTCTACTGGCACCGTTTCTTCTCACACCAGCCCGACCTGAACTTCGAAAACCCGAAGGTGCACGACGAGATCTTCGACGTCGTGCGGTTCTGGGCCGACCTCGGGGTCGACGGTTTCCGCCTCGACGCGATTCCGTACCTCTACGAATCCGACGGCGGCACGGGCGAGAGCGAGCCCGAGACGCACGCCTTCATCAAGAGGCTGCGCCAGATGGTCGACACCGAGTACCCGGGTCGGGTGCTGATCGCCGAGGCGAACCAGTGGCCGCACGAGGTCGTCGAATTCTTCGGCACGAACGACGAGCCCGAGTGCCACATGGCTTTCGACTTCCCCGTCATGCCCCGCATCTTCTACGCGCTGCGCAGTCAGCAGGCCACCGAGTTGCAGCGCCAACTCTCGGAAGAGACGAATGCGCCGGAAGGCTCTGCCTGGGGCGTCTTCCTGCGCAACCACGACGAGCTCACGCTCGAGATGGTGAGCGAGGAGTACCGGCAGGCGATGTATGGCTGGTACGCCTACGACCCGCGGATGCGCGCCAACATCGGTATTCGTCGTCGTCTCGCGCCGCTGCTCGACAACTCGCGTGCCGAGCTCGAACTCGCCCACGCGCTGCTGTTCAGCCTGAACGGCAGCCCGTTCCTCTACTACGGCGACGAGATTGGCATGGGCGACAACATTTGGTTGCCCGACCGCGACAGCTCGCGCACGCCCATGCAGTGGACCCCCGACCGCAACTCGGGCTTCTCGCACGCCGACCCCGGAAAGCTCTACCTTCCCGTCGTGCAGTCGCTGGTCTTCCACTACAACCAGGTCAACGTCGAAACCCAGCTCGCGCAGCCCCGCTCGCTGCTGCACTGGGTGCGCAACGTCATTCACGTGCGGAAGGCCCACCCGGCGTTCGGCCTCGGCACGATCCGCGTGCTCGAGACCAACAACGAGTCGGTGCTCGCGTTCGTGCGCGAGTACGAGGGCTCCGGCTCGCCCATGGGCGACCGCCCCGAGCGCGTGCTGTGTGTGTTCTCGTTCGCGCACAACCCCACCTCGGCGACGATCGACCTCGGTTCACCCGACGCGAATGCCGAGCTGTTCGACCTGTTCGGCGGTGCGAAGTTCCCGACGGTCGATGCCGACGGCACGGTCACGCTCACGCTCGGCACCCAGAGCTTCTTCTGGCTGCACATCGAGCGCCCCGTCCCTGGGGCTGCCGGTGTCGGTGGCCAGGCGTAGCCTGCGCCCATGAGCATCTCTGCCCCGGCACTCGCCGTCTTCGACCTCGAGACGACCGGCGTCGACGTGACGACGGCCCGCATCGTCACGGCGTTCGTCGGCGTCCTGAGCGCCGACGGCGCGCTCATTTCGAGCCGCTCGTGGCTCGCCGACCCGGGGGTAGAGATTCCCGCGGGGGCTGCGGCGATTCACGGCGTGACCACCGAGCGCGCTCGGGCGGAGGGGCGCTCAGCAAGCCTTGTCGTGCGCGAAATCGTCGACGAGCTCGCCGCGCGCGCGGCCGACGGTCTCCCGCTCGTGGTCTACAACGCGCCGTACGACCTGACCCTGCTCAAGCACGAGGCCAGGCGGCACCACGCGGGCCCCTTCGTGCCCCCCACGGTGGTCATCGACCCGCTGGTCATCGACAAGGCGGTCGACCGCTACCGCAAGGGCAAGCGCACCCTCGAGGCCGCGTGCGCGCACTATGGCGTGACGCTCGACGGCGCGCACGATGCCAGCGTCGACGCGATCGGCGCCGGCCACGTGGCTCGCGCGATCATCGAGCGCTACAGCGGTGAATTGCCCGCGACGCTCACCGAACTGCACGCGCAGCAGGCGCTCTGGCATCAGCAGCAGGCCGACAGCTTCGAATCATGGATGCGCGCATCCAAAGACCAGAACTTCACCGCCGATCGCGGCTGGCCGATGCGCGCGTTGTAGAACTCCCACGCCGTACCAACGACGAAGGGCCCCGCACAATGCGGGGCCCTTCGTTCGTGGCGGGTGTTACGCGCCGAAGTTCTTGAAGCGCTGGTTGAACTTCTCGACGCGACCGGCCGAGTCCATGATGCGCTGCTTGCCCGTGTAGAACGGGTGCGAGGCGGCCGAGATTTCGACGTCGATGACGGGGTAGGTCACGCCATCGAGTTCGATCGTCTTGTCGCTCGTGACCGTCGAACGGGTGAGGTAGGTCTCGCCCGACGCCAGGTCGCGGAAAACGACGGGAGCGTAGTCGGGGTGGGTGTCAGCCTTCATTCGTTGGTCCTTGTGGTGTGTGAGAAGTGGAATTCCCCGCTGTTCGGGGCACGCGTGAACGGCCATGTGGCCGACACACGAGTCTAGCAGAGCACTCGCGGTGCTACGCGGCACGGGCGACGAAACGGTCGCCCTCGCGCCAGACGTTCAATGCGAGCCCGAACGCCTCGCTGAGTCGCTCGCTCGTCAGCACCTCGTCGAGCGTTCCGGCGGAGACGACGTGCCCCGCCGAAAGCAGGAGCGCGTGCGTGAAGCCGGCGGGGATCTCTTCGACGTGGTGTGTGACCATCACCATCGCCGGCGAGCTCGGTTCGGAGGCGTAGGCGCCGAGCAACTGCACGAGTTCTTCGCGGGCACCGAGGTCGAGGCTCGCGGCGGGCTCGTCGAGCAGCAGCATCTCGGGGTCGGTCATGATCGAGCGCGCGATCTGCACGCGCTTCTGCTCGCCGTCGCTCAGGGTGCCGAAAGTGCGCTCGGCAAACTGGTCGAGCTTCCACTCGCGCAGAACCCGGTGGGCGCGGCGCTCGTCGACCTCTTCGTACTCTTCGTTCCAGCGGCCGGTTACCGAGTGGGCGGCGGTCATGACCGCGTCGAGCACGCGCTCATCGCCGGGAATCTGGCGGGCAAGAGCCGTCGACGCGAAACCGATGCGGGGGCGCAGTTCGCGCACATCGCTGTGGCCCAGTTCTTCGTCGAGCACGCGCACCACACCCGAACTCGGGTGCAGGTGGGAGGCCGCCAGCTGCAGCAGTGTGGTCTTGCCGGCACCGTTCGGGCCGAGCACGACCCACCGCTGGTCGTCCTCGACCTGCCAGTGAACGCCGTCAAGGATGCGGGTGTCGCCCCGCACGAGAGAAACATCGTCGAAGTCGAGAACGCGCGCCATGGTGCCCCCAGCCTAGGGCACCGGCGCGGCTAGACCAGGCTGCGGTAGAGCGCGTCGGTGCGTTCGGCGATGCGATCCCAGGCAAACATCTCTTCGGCACGGCGGCGCCCCGCCTCGCCCATGCGGGCTGCGGCCTCAGGGTCAGAGACGACCTCGGTCAGGATGCGCGCCAGGTCGCTCACAAAGCGCTCCGGGTCGAGCGGCGTGCCCGTGCCGTCGTCGACCTGCTCGATGGGCACGAGGCGCCCCGTCACACCATCATCGACCACCTCGGGGATGCCGCCGGTGTGGGTACCAACGACGGCAACTCCGCACGCCATGGCCTCGAGGTTCACGATGCCGAGCGGCTCGTAGACGCTCGGGCAAACGAAAGCGGTCGCGTGCGAGAGCACGGCGGCGAGCTCACGTGGGGCGAGCATCCGTTCGATCCAGACGACACCCGTGCGCTCCGTTTGCAGGGCGGCGACGCCGTTCTGCACCTCGCGAAGAATCTCGGGCGTATCGGGAGCGCCGGCGCACAGCACCAACTGCACGTCCGTGGGCAGTCGGCGTGCCGCCTCGAGCAGGTACGGCAGCCCCTTCTGGCGGGTGATACGGCCCACGAACACGACCGTCGGACGGTCGGGGTCGATGCCCAGACCGCGCACGGCGTCGTGGTCGATGGTGCGCTGCCAGCGCTCCAGGTCGATGCCGTTGTGAATCGTCGTGACCTTCGCCTCGTCGAGGCTCGGGTAGCAGCGAAGAATGTCGCGGCGCATGCCGTCGCTCACCGCGATCACCGCGTTGGCCGACTCGAAGGCGGTCTTCTCGATCCAGCTCGAGACGCGATAACCGCCGCCGAGCTGCTCGGCCTTCCACGGCCGCAGCGGTTCGAGACTGTGTGCCGTGACGACGTGCGGAACGTCGTGCAGCAGCTGCGCCAGGTGGCCCGCGGCGTTCGCGTACCAGGTGTGCGAGTGCACGAGGTCGGCGCCCTCGACGTCGTCGGCGATCGCGAGGTCGACCCCCAGCGTCGCGAGTGCGGGGTTGGCACTCGACAGCGCGCCGGGCACGAGATACGCGTGGGTTTCGGCCTCCTGGCGCGGCTGCCCGAAGCAGCGAACGCGCACGTCGAGGCGCGTGCGCAGCGCGCGAACGAGCTCGGCGACGTGCACGCCGGCCCCGCCATAGATCTCGGGCGGATACTCACGGGAAATCACGTCGACGCGCATGCGGATGACCCTAGTACGGCGCCCGTGCCTCGCCTACTGTGGGTCTCATGGCCTCCCCCAAGATCTTCGGAATCGTGCTCGCCGGCGGCGAAGGCAAGCGCCTGATGCCCCTCACCGTCGACCGGGCCAAGCCCGGCGTGCCGTTTGCGGGCGGGTATCGATTGATCGACTTCGCGCTGTCGAACCTCATCAACTCGGGGCTTCGGCAGGTCGTCGTGCTCACGCAGTACAAGAGCCACTCGCTCGACCGCCACATCTCGCAGACCTGGCGCCTGTCGGGCATGCTCAACGCGTACGTTGCCTCCGTGCCCGCGCAGCAGCGCGTGGGCAAGCGCTGGTTCTCGGGCTCGGCCGACGCGATCTTCCAAAGCCTGAACCTGATCCGCGACGAGAAGCCCGACATCGTCGTCGTGGTGGGTGCCGACCACGTCTACCGCATGGACTTCCGGCAGATGATCGACGCCCACATCGAGAACGGCGCGGGCGTGACGGTCGCCGGCATTCGGCAGCCCATCTCGCTCGCCGACCAGTTCGGGGTGATCGAAACTGACCCGGCGAACCCGCAGCGCATCGCCGCCTTCCGCGAGAAGCCGAAAGACGCAATGGGGCTTGCCGACTCGCCGCACGAGATTCTCGCCTCGATGGGCAACTACGTGTTCGACGCCGATGTGCTGATCGACGCGGTCACGCGCGACGCCGACCTCGACAACTCTGACCACGACATGGGCGGCGACATCGTGCCCGCCTTCGTCGATCGTGGTGAGGCCTACGTCTACGACCTGAATCGCAACGCCGTGCCCGGCTCGACCGACCGCGACAAGTACTACTGGCGCGACGTCGGAACGATTGAGTCGTTCTTCGACGCCCACCAAGACCTCATTTCAGCCCTGCCGGTCTTCAACCTGTACAACGCCGAGTGGCCGATCTTCACCCAGCAGTTGAACCTGCCGCCCGCGAAGTTCGTGCGCGATGCCTCGGGCGAAGTGGGAGCCGTTGTCGACTCGATCGTGTCTCTCGGTTCGGTTCTCTCGGGCACCCACGTCGAGCGCAGCGTGCTGGGCTCAGGCGTCGTCGCCGAGTCGGCGCGCATCGTCGACTCGATCGTGTTCGACAAGGCTCAGATCGGCGCGGGCGCCGTCGTGCAGCGGGCTATTCTTGACAAGGAGGTCGTCGTCGCCCCCGGAGCTCAGGTGGGCGTTGACCACGCCGCCGATCGGGCTCGCGGGTTCACGGTGACCGAGACCGGCATCGTGGTGGTCGGCAAGGGCCAGACCGTCACCTGATCCGCCGCCCGCGCCCGCGGGCACAGGAAGGGCGCAATCGGTATGGCTCGGCTACTCGTGGTGCTCGACGTCGACTCGACCCTCATCAACGAGGAGGCGATCGAACTCATCGCCGACGAGGCGGGCGCCGGTGAACGTGTGGCCGCTATCACTGAGCGGGCCATGGCGGGCGAGCTCGACTTTGCGGCGAGCCTCGCCGAGCGCGTGGGCGCGCTCGCGGGCCTCCCCCTCGACCGCCTCACGGCCGCGGCCCAGCGCATCAGCCTCACTCCGGGCGCCCGGGAACTCGTCGCCGGTGTTCACGCGGCGGGCGGCGCCGTCGCTGTCGTCTCGGGCGGCTTTCACGAGTTGCTCGACCCCATCGCCGAAGAACTCGGTCTCGATGCGCATCGCGCCAATCGGCTCGACATCGAGGATGCGCGACTCACCGGGCGAACCACTGGCCCCGTCATCGACGCCGCCGCAAAGGCGGCCGCGCTCGCGGAGTGGGCCGAGCGCTTCGCGGTGCCGCGCTCGCGCGTGGTCGCGGTCGGCGACGGTGCAAACGACTTGGCCATGATGGAGGCAGCCACGCTGTCGGTCGCCTTCTGCGCCAAACCGATTGTGCGCGCGCGGGCACACGTGAGCGTCGACCGTCGGGATCTCAGCGCGGTACTGCCGCTCCTCGGCCTGCGCGGCTAGCTGCGTCGCGGCCGCTGTCTGTCGCCTAGTGGCCCATCCCAAGGCCACCGTCGACGGGGATCACGGCGCCCGAGATGTAGCCAGCGTCGTCGCCGGCAATCCAGGTCACGACGCGGGCAACCTCGCTCGGGCTCGCGAAGCGACCCGCCGGAATCGACGCCTTGTACTGCGCCTGCTGCTCATCGGGCAGTGCTGCCGTCATGTCGGTCTCGATAAAGCCGGGTGCGACGACGTTCGCTGTGATGCCGCGGCCCCCCAGCTCGCGGGTCAGTGATCGCGCCATGCCCACAAGGGCCGCCTTCGACGCCGAATAGTTGACCTGGCCGGCCGAGCCGTAGAGGCCGACCACGCTCGAAATCAGAATGATGCGGCCGAAACGTGCCTTCAGCATCCCTTTGGATGCGCGCTTGACGGTGCGGAACGCGCCCGTCAAGTTCGTGTCGATCACCTCGGTGAAGTCGTCCTCGCTCATGCGCAGCAGCAGCGTGTCGCGGGTGATGCCGGCGTTGGCCACGACGACCTCGACCGGGCCGTATTCGGCCTCCACCGCGGTGAAGGCGGCGTCGAGCGACGCGGCGTCGGTGACGTCGGCGCGCACGGTCAGCGCGCCAGCGGGCCCCTCTCCCGATCGCGCGGTGACGGCGACGCGGTGACCCGCCGCGAGAAACTCCTCGGCGATGGCGCGGCCGATGCCGCGGTTGCCGCCGGTGACAAGGACGTTGCGTTCAGTACCCATGGCCACAAAGCCTATTAGCAGGCGGCGTGGTTACGATTTCTGCACGATGAAGCAGAAAGCCGCATCCTCCGCCGCGATCACGTCTCTGGGTGACGCCCCCGACGACGAACGCAAGTCGCGCATGATCAAATACGCCGTCTCGATGGGCATCCGCGTGCTGTGCATCATGGCCTGCTTCTTCACGCCCGGCTGGTGGGCGCTGATCCCCGCGCTCGGCGCCGTCTTCATCCCGTACTTTGCCGTGATCGCCGGCAACCAGGTGACGCGCACCCCCGGAGCCGACGTTGAGCGGCCCGGGTCGATCGTGCTGCTCAACGACGGCCGCCCGTCGTGATCGGCTTCCCGGGTGAGATCTCGGGGATGCGGTGCTCACGCGCCGGGTGCCGCAGCGACGCCACCTGGTCGGTCAACTGGCGCAACCCGAAGATTCACGACGCGACGCGGGTAAAGGTGTGGCTCGCGTGCGATGAGCACCGCGATTACCTGTACGACTTCGTCGAGCAGCGCGGTTTCCCCGTCGCCCTCACCCCCGCCGGCGTCGTCATCGATGAGCTGCCCGACCCCGTCGGGGAGAATGGCTGACTGTGAGCATCTGGAAGGTCGCGGCGAGCAGGCGGTGGCTGGGCTACCTCGCCGTCACCGTCGTTTTCGCGATCGTGTGCTCGCTGCTCGGGGTCTGGCAGTGGAACCGCCGCGAAGAGGCTGTCGCGGCAATCGAACGCATCGAGAACAACTACGACGCCGCACCGGTGACGCTCGACGAGGCGCTGCCGGACCGCGATGAGCTTGACGCCGACGTCGAGTGGCAGCCGGTTGCCGTGAGCGGCGAATACCTCGTCGACGAGCAGCTACTCGTGCGGGCGCGTCCGCGCGCCGGACAGCCGGGCTTCGAGGTGATTGTGCCCCTGCTGACGCCGGCGGGAGACATCGTGATCGTCAATCGCGGCTGGCTCCCCGTCGGATCGAGCCAAGACTCTCCCGACGTCGTCCCTGCCGCACCGACCGGCCCGATCGAGGTGATTGGGCGCATACGACCCGGCGAGCCGACAATTCCGGGCCGCGGCGCACCCGAGGGCCAGATCGCGACGATCCACCTCCCCACGATCTCCGACGATCTCGGCGACGACGTCGTCGAGGGCGCCTACCTGCAGCTCGACACCGAGACACCCGCCCCGGCAACGCGGCCTCAGGCGGCACTCCGGCCGATCATCGACGAGGGACCGCACCTCAGCTACACCTTCCAGTGGTACCTGTTCGCGATCCTCGGATTCATCGGCTTCGGCTGGGCGATCCGCCAAGAGATCCGCATTCAGCGCTCCGACGAGACGGGCGAGCCAATCCCGGCTCCCAAGCGCCGGCGCTCCGGACCGACCGACGACGAGGAAGAAGACGCGCTGCTTGACGCGAGGGCGCGGTAGTCGGCGGCGGCGCGATTCGCTGCGAACGCGCCCCGCGCATCCGATCAGGCGATCAGGCGATCAGGCGAGCGAAATCAGCTCGGCGTAATCGGCCGTCCAGAGGTCTTCGACCCCGTCGGGCATGATCAGCACGCGCTCGGGGTTCAGCGCCTCGACCGCGCCCTCGTCGTGGCTGACGAGAATGACCGAGCCGCTGTAGGTCGACAGCGCACCCAAGATCTCTTCGCGGCTGGCCGGGTCGAGGTTGTTCGTCGGCTCGTCGAGCAGCAGCAGGTTCGCCTTCGACACGACGAGCATGGCGAGCGACAGGCGGGTCTTCTCGCCGCCCGAGAGCACGCCAGCCGGCTTCTGCACGTCGTCGCCGACGAACAGGAAGGAGCCGAGCACGCTGCGCGCCTCGCGCTCCGTGATCGATTCGGATGCGCTCATCATGTTGGCGAGCACGCTTCGGTTCACATCGAGGGTCTCGTGCTCCTGCGCGTAGTAGCCGACGCGCAGGCCGTGACCGGGTTCGAGCTGGCCCGTGTCGGGCTGGTCGACGCCCGCGAGGATGCGCAGCAGAGTCGTCTTGCCCGCGCCGTTGAGGCCGAGAATTACGACGCGTGAGCCGCGGTCGACGGCGAGGTCGACGGCGGTGAAGATCTCGAGCGAGCCGTAGCTCTTCGACAGGTTCTTGGCCTGCAGCGGGGTCTTCCCGACGGGCGCGGGCTCGGGGAAGCGGAGCTTCGCCACGCGGTCAACCGCACGGACCTCGTCGAGGCCGGAGAGCATCCGCTCGGCGCGCGCCACCATCTGGTGGGCGGCGGCCGCCTTTGACGCTTTGGCGCCGAAGCGCGCGGCCTGCAGCTGCAGGGCGGTGGCCTTCTTCTCGACGTTGACGCGCTCCTTCTTGCGGCGCTCTTCGTCGGCTTCGCGCTGGCGCAGGTAGTGCTTCCAGCCCATGTTGTAGATGTCGATGACCTGGCGGTTCGCGTCGAGGTAGAACACGCGATTGACGGTCTCTTCGACGAGGTGCACGTCGTGGCTGATGACGATCACGCCGCCCGAGTAGGCCTTCAAGAAGTCGCGGAGCCAGACAACAGAGTCGGCGTCGAGGTGGTTCGTCGGCTCGTCGAGAATCATCGTCTCGGCGGCAGAAAACAGGATGCGCGCGAGTTCGATGCGGCGACGCTGACCGCCCGACAGCGTCTTCAGCGGCTGGCTGAGAATGCGGTCGGGCAGCGACAGGTTGCTGGCGATGGCCGCCGCCTCGGCTTCGGCCGCGTAGCCGCCGAGCGACTGGAACTGGTCGGTGAGGCGGCTGTAGCGGCGCATCGCGCGCTCGGAGACGGCGGGGTCGCTGCTCGCCATCTCTTCGCTCGCCGTCGTCATGTCGGCGACGATCGTGCCGAGGCCGCGGGCATCAAGGATGCGCGTGCGGGCGAGCTGCTCGGGGTCGCCGGCGCGCGGGTCTTGGGGCAGGTAGCCGATCTCGCCGCCCCGCGTGATCGTGCCGCCGGTCGGCAGCGCCTCCCCCGCGAGTGCCTTCGTCAGCGTCGTCTTGCCCGCACCGTTGCGCCCAACGAGCCCGATCTTGTCGCCGGGGGCGACGCGGAACGAGACGTTCTCCATGAGCAGGCGCGCACCGACCCGAATCTCCAGGTCTTGCACTACGAGCACAGCGATCGTCCGTTTCTTTGGTGGGGTTCGATAGGCGGCCCACACGGGGGCCAGCCGGATAGTCTACGGGGGTCGGCCTGAACCGCCGACCGCCACCGCCCGTCTCCCGACACCACCGAGGAGCTTCATGTCCAGCATCTCTCTGGCCGCATCGCGCCCCGTTCTCATCGACCGCGTCCTTCCTCGCGGAATCGTCGCCGACATCAGTGCCGTCACGGCCGGTGTCGCCGTCACGGCGTTGCTTGCCCAGGTTGCCATTCCGCTGTGGCCCGTGCCCGTCACCGGACAGACCCTCGCCGTGCTCCTCGTCGGCGCCTCGCTCGGCGCGGCCCGCGGAGCGATCTCGATGGCGCTGTACGCCGTCGTCGGAGGCCTGGGGCTCCCGATCTTCAGCGACGCGGCCAGCGGCTGGGCCGTCATTGCCGGCCCCACCGGCGGCTACATTCTCGGTTTCATCCTCGCGGCAGCCATCGTCGGCTGGGCCGCTGAGCGCGAGTGGGACCGCGGCTGGCTCAAGCCCGCGGTGACGTTCATCGGTGGTTCGCTGGTGGTCTTCGCGGTCGGCCTGCCCTGGCTCGCCCTGTCGCTCGGGCAGCTCGGCCTGCCGAACGACGCGCAGAGCGTGCTCATCGGCGGCTTCTACCCCTTCATCATTGGCGGGCTCATCAAGGCCGCGATCGCCGCGGCCCTGCTGCCGCTGGCGTGGAAGGCCGTCGAGAAGCGCCGCGACGCGTAGTCACGCCACAGAGGAGAAGGGCCCCGCCGGCGTATCGGCGGGGCCCTCATTTCTGTGGGCGTGCGTTCACCCCGCGGCGCGCATGAGCACGGCACGAAGTTCGGCCATCCAGGCGTCGGGCGCGTCGAGGTGCGGGTCGTGACCCGCGCCCGCGATCTCCACGACCTCAACGGTGGGTTGCTCCTCCCTCAGTGACGCTCGCCGATCAGCGGAGAGCACCCCGTGCTCGCCAACCATGGCGGTGACGGGCACGCTCAGTTCGCGCCACTCGGCGGTGTGCGGTCGATGAACGGGCTCGATCACCTTGCGCATAACCGCCGGGTCGAAGCGTGGAGAGAAGCCTGCCTCCACATGCTCGAAATCTGCTGCCCAGGCACGCGCCAGCGCTGAGTCGCCCAGCGCAGCGACAGCCTGCTGACGGTCGACGAAGGGCACCGACCACGACTGAAAGTATTCCTCCAGCGCCTGCCCGTTCACTCCCCCGTCATCGCCATGGGGATGCGCCTCAACCATGACGAGGTGACGCACAAGATCGGGTCGGGTCTGGGCGACGAGCAGCGCCGTGTTCCCGCCCATGGACTGGCCCACGAGAGTCACCTGTTCGTCGGCAAAGCCCTCAATGTGGGCAACGACGTCGTCGACGAACGCCCGTCGAGAGAGGTTATCGGGAACGCGCGTCGAGCATCCGTGACCACGCTGATCAATCAGCAGGATACGGTGGCTCGCTGACAACGCGTTGGCCGTTGCGATGAACTCCGTTGCGCTCCCCGCCAACCCGTGGAGAATCACGAGAGGCGATCCGGACACCCCGAAGCGATGAGCGACGACGGCACAGCCGTCGCGCTCAATAACGAGCCGCCCGGCGACCGGCAGCTCAGCGCAAGAAATCAGATGCTGAATCCCAACCGCCTTCGGCGGCGCATTGGGCCTGACGGTCCACCGGACCGTCAGATACTAAAGCCCAATGCGCGCATCATGTCGCGACCGTCGTCGGTGATGCGCTCGGGGCCCCACGGGGGCATCCAGACCCAGTTGATGCGGAACTGCTTGACGATGCCGTCCAGCGAGTTGGCGACCGACTCTTCGATCACATCGGTCAGGGGGCAGCCGGCGCTCGTCAGCGTCATCGACAGGATGAGCGCGTCGGCTTCCTCGTCCCAGGCCAGGTCGTAGACCAGACCCAGGTCGACGATGTTGACGCCCAGTTCGGGGTCAACGACGTTCTTCAGACCCTCTTCGACCTCGTCGAACAGGGCCGGCTCGAGTGCGGTGGGCATGCCGTCAGCCTACGCCGTCGCCTGCTGGTAGCGCACGTAACCCTCATCTTCGAGGCGGTCGGCCAGCTCAGGGCCGCCCTCTTCGGCGATCTTGCCGTCGACGAAGACGTGCACGAAGTCGGGGGTGATGTAGCGAAGAATGCGGGTGTAGTGCGTGATGAGCAGGACACCGAGCCCCGTGCTCTCCTTGACGCGGTTAACGCCCTCCGACACGACCTTCAGCGCGTCGACGTCGAGGCCCGAGTCGGTCTCGTCGAGCACCGCGAACTTCGGCTTCAGCAGTTCGAGCTGAACGATCTCGTGACGCTTCTTCTCACCGCCGGAGAAGCCCTCGTTGACGTTGCGCTCAGCGAAGGTCTTGTCCATCTGCATGGCATCCATCGACCCGCGGAGGTCCTTGATCCAGGTGCGCACGGGCGGCGCCTCGCCGTCGAGTGCCGTCTTTGCGGTGCGCAAGAAGTTCGAGACGGTGACGCCCGGAATCTCGACCGGGTACTGCATCGCCAGGAAGAGCCCGGCTTTCGCACGCTCGTCGACGCTCATCTCGAGCACGTTCTCGCCGTCAAGCTCGATCGAGCCCGAGTCGACCGTGTAACGCGGGTGACCAGCGATCGTGTAGGCGAGGGTCGACTTGCCCGAGCCGTTGGGGCCCATGATGGCGTGAATCTCACCCTGGTTGATGGTGAGGTCAACGCCGCGCAGGATCGGCTTCGGGCCCTGGTCGGTCTCGATGCTGACGTGGAGGTCCTTGATGGTCAACGTGGCCATAGTTCTCGTCTTTTCTCTTAGGTCTCGTGGGGGCCCTGAGGGGCACAAATCGGGGTGCGGCGTGGCCGCTTACGGGGTGATGACGGCGTCGGGGTCGACAAAGACGTCGCCACCGTCGACGGTGACGGTATAGACCGGCACCGGCTCGTACGCCGGAAAGTTCAGAGGCTTGCCCGTGGCGAGCTCAAACTTCGAGCCGTGCGCCCAGCATTCGAGGGTCGAGTCTTCGACGAAACCCTCGCTCAGCGAAATGTCACCGTGGGTGCATGTGTCGCCGATGGCGTGCACCTGGCCAGCGGAGTCCTTGACGACGGCGATGGGCTTGCCGTCAAGCACGACCTTCATCGCGGTCGACACGGCCAGCTCGGCCTCGGCGCAGACACGCTGGGCGGCCATCAGATCGACTCCACAGCCTCGAGCTCACGCTCGACGGCGGCGATGAGGCGCTCTTCGAGCGACTCTTGACCGATCTTCTGCACGATCTCAAGCAGGAAGCCCAGCACGACAAGGCGCCGTGACTCTTCTTCGCTGATACCTCGCGAACGCAGGTAGAACAGCTGCTCATCGTCGAAACGACCGGTGGCGCTGGCGTGGCCGGCCCCGGCAATGTCGCCCGTCTCAATCTCGAGGTTCGGGATCGAGTCGGCGCGCGTTCCGTCGCTGAGCACGAGGTTGCGGTTCGCTTCGTAGGAATCGGTGCCCGTCGCGTCCCGTCCGATCAACACGTCGCCGATCCAGACGGTGCGCGCACCCTTGCCGTTCAGTGCGCCCTTGTAGAGAACGTCGCTGACGGTGTGGGGCGCGATGTGGTGCACGAAAACCTGCTGCTCGAGGTGCTGGCCGGCGTCACTGAAGTACAGGCCGTACAGCTTGCCGGTGGCCCCTTCGCCGGCGAGTGCGGCCGACGGGTTGACGCGCACAATCGAGCCACCGAGCGAGACCACAAAGTGATTGAGCGTGGCGCTCTTGTCGATTCGCGCGAACTGCGCCGAGAGGTGAACGCTCTCGTCGTCCCACTCTTGCAGGCTGACGACCGTGAGCTCGGCGCCGTCTTCGACGACGATCTCGACGTTCTCGCTGAGGCGGGCGCTGCCGCGGTTGTCGATCACGACGAGCCCGCGGGCGTTCGGCTTCGCGTTGATGACGAGGTGGGATGCGCGGGGTGCGTGATCGGCGCCCGTGCGGTCGATCGTCACCTCCACGCGCTCCTCCGAGCTGACCGTGACGACGAGCGCCTTCGCGGTGCTCGCCCACGCGTTTGCCGATGCGCGGTCTTCCGGCGTTCCCGCGGAGCCGATGCGAGCATCCTCGGTTCCGACCCATTCGGTCGTGACCCCGGCCGCCTCGGTAACGGTCGTCGTGATCGGGGAGCCGTCGAGCTCGCCGTCGATCAGGTCGCGGATGCGGTCGACCGGCGTCAGCTTCCAGTCGACCTCACGCCCCGTGACGGCCGGAAAAGCCGTCGGGTCGGTCGATCGGAAGCGCGCGGAACGCGTCTGCACGGGAACGGGCGAACCCGGGCCGTGCGAGTGCGCCTGCGCGCCGGGGATAACGGGGGCAGTGTCGGTGGCGGAACTCATTTAGCCGACGGATCCTTCCATGCTCATCTCGATGAGCTTGTTGAGCTCGAGGGCGTATTCCATGGGCAGCTCGCGGGCGATGGGCTCGATGAAACCGCGAACGATCATGGCCATCGCCTCGTCTTCGGGAAGCCCGCGCGACTGCAGGTAGAACAGCTGCTCCTCGCTGACGCGCGACACCGTCGCCTCGTGACCGAGTTGCACGTCGTCGACGCGGATGTCGATCGCGGGGTAGGTGTCGGAGCGCGAAATGGTGTCGACGAGCAGCGCGTCACAGCGCACGGTATTCGCCGAGTGGTGGGCGTTCTGATCGACGCGCACCTCGCCGCGGTAGCCCGCGCGACCGCCGCCGCGAGCGATCGACTTCGAGACGATCGACGACGTCGTGTGCGGCGCCATGTGAATCATCTTGGCGCCCGCGTCCTGGTGCTGGCCCGGGCCGGCAAAGGCAACCGAGAGGGTCTCACCCTTGGCGTGCTCGCCCATGAGGAAGATCGACGGGTACTTCATCGTGACCTTCGAGCCGATGTTGCCGTCAACCCACTCCATGGTGGCGCCCTCGTGGGCGACCGCGCGCTTCGTGACGAGGTTGTAGACGTTGTTCGACCAGTTCTGAATCGTCGTGTAACGAACGCGGGCGTTCTTCTTCACGATGATCTCGACGACGGCCGAGTGCAGCGAGTCGCTCTTGTAGATGGGGGCCGTGCAGCCCTCGATGTAGTGCACGTACGAGCCCTCGTCGGCGATGATCAGTGTGCGCTCGAACTGGCCCATGTTCTCGGTGTTGATGCGGAAGTAGGCCTGCAGCGGAATCTCGACGTGCACGCCCGGCGGCACGTAGACGAACGAGCCACCCGACCACACGGCAGTGTTCAGCGCGGCGAACTTGTTGTCGCCCGCGGGGATCACGGTGCCGAAGTACTCTTCGAAGAACTCGGGGTGCTCCTTGAGCGCGGTGTCGGTGTCCATGAAGATGACACCCTGCTGCTCGAGGTCTTCCCGAATCTGGTGGTACACGACCTCCGACTCATACTGGGCGGCGACGCCCGCCACGAGACGCTGGCGCTCGGCCTCGGGAATGCCGAGCTTCTCGTAGGTGGCCTTGATGTCGTCGGGCAGCTCTTCCCAGCTGGTCGCCTGCTTCTCGGTCGAGCGGACGAAGTACTTGATGTTGTCGAAGTCGATGCCCGAGAGGTCGCTGCCCCAGGTCGGCATGGGCTTGCGCTGGAAGAGCTGGTAGCCCTTCAGACGGCGCTCCAGCATCCAGGCCGGCTCGCTCTTCTTGTTCGAGATGTCGGTGACGACCTCTTCGTCGATGCCGCGTTTCGCGGAGGCACCGGCGGCGTCGCTGTCGGACCAGCCAAACTCGTACTGGCCGAGCCCGTCTAGTTCCGGACGGTCGATGAGCACGTCAGACATGTCTCGTTCCTCTCTCTCGCCCGATCAAACCGGGGCGGTGCGGGGCGCATTCCCTCGCGCGGCAGGTTGCCAACGCGCACGGGGCTGATGCTCAAGAAGCCCCACGTACACTGGGCTTCGGCGGGTGGACGCCATCGCGGTGTGGCGGCGACGCCCGCGATCAACACTGATGGGGAGCGCTGAAAGTCTACCGCGCTCCCGCTGAGAACGAGGGGTGCGCGCCGTGGTTCGCGTGGTTCAGGTAGTCGGGTTCATCGTCGGCCGCTTCGTGGGGTGGCTCCCGACCGAGGTCAGTCGTCGCGTTCGCGTGATCGCGTGGTTGTCGCTCATCAGCCAGACCCTCATCGTCGGCACGGGCGGCGCGGTGCGGCTCACCGGCTCGGGCCTCGGCTGCCCCACCTGGCCGCGGTGCACGGAGGACTCGTTCGTCGCGACTCCCGAGATGGGCATTCACGGCATCGTCGAGTTCGGTAACCGACTCCTCACCTTCGTTCTCGTCATCATCGCGATTCTCGCGTTCCTGTTCGTAGTGCGGATGCGCCGCGAGCGTCCCGAGCTGTTGCGCCTCACCGTGGCGCTCGGCCTCGGCATTCCGGTTCAGGCGGTCATCGGCGGCATCACCGTGTTGACCAACCTGAACCCCTACGTCGTTGGCCTGCACTTCGTCGTGTCGGCGGTACTCGTCGCGCTCGCCACCGTTTTCGTCGCCCGGGTCTATCGCGGCAAGAAGGTCGATTCATTCGTTGTGGATGCACGGTTCCGCGCTATCGCGGCCGTCACCGCTGTCGGCGTCTGGGTCACCGTGCTCATCGGCATTCTTGTCACCGGCTCAGGGCCGCACGCGGGCGATGGAGGCGCGGCCCGCAACGGGCTCGACTCGGAATTCCTGCAGCACCTCCACTCATGGCCCGCGTATGCCACGGCTGTGCTGTCTCTCGCGCTCGCCGCTTGGGCTCTGAGCACGGGTCGCGTTGGCCTGCGTCGCGCAACGCTGGCCCTGTTGGCGGTTGAGGCCCTGCAAATCGCGATCGGTATCGCGCAGGCCCGTCTCGGGCTTCCCGTGATCCTCGTCGGCGTCCACATGGTGCTCGCGTGCATCCTCGTCGCGGTGATGACGCTGGTGCTCGTGCTGCAGCGCCCCGGCGCTCGGGAAGTGCCGGCGGCCGAGTTGCTCGACGCCGACGGCGCGCGCCCGGCCGACGCCGCTCGCGTCTAGAAGGGCAGCAGCGGGTCGACGCCGACGGCCACAAAGACGAGCGTCAGGTACGTGATGCTGGCGTGGAACACCTTCATGGGTGACACGTCGTCGAGACCGCGCAACGCCCGACCGTACAGGCGGTGGCTTTCGATGATGAACCAGCCGCCCGCAAGCAGCGCAACCGCCGTGTACAACGCGCCCATCGACGCCACCGGGATGAGCAGGAGCGACATCGCGACGGTGGCCCAGGCGTAGAGGATCACCTGCACGCCGACGGCGGTGCGGCCGCGCATGACGGCCAACATGGGCACGCTCGCGTCAGCGTAGTCCGCCTCGTACCGCATCGACAGCGGCCAGTAATGCGGCGGCGTCCAGAGGAAAACGACGAGGAAGAGGATGATCGGGGCCCAATCGAGCGAGCCCGTCACGGCGCTCCACCCAATCACCACCGGGAAGCATCCGGCGATGCCGCCCCAGATGATGTTCTGTTCGGTGCGCCGCTTCAAGACGAGCGTGTAGATCACCACATAGAAGAGGATTGCGGCGAACGCGAGCGCGGCAGCGAGGCCGTTCGTCGTGACCCAGAGCCACACGATCGACCCGACACCGATGGCCGAGGCAAACACGGTGGCCTGACGCGCGGTCAGCTCGCCCGTGACCAGCGGGCGGTTCTTGGTGCGGCGCATGAGGCGGTCGATGTCACGGTCGATGACCATGTTGAAGGCGTTGGCCGAGCCAGCGGCGAGCGAACCGCCGAGGAGCGTCGCGAGGACGAGCCAGATGCTGGGAAGCCCACCCTCGGCGAGAATCATCACCGGAGCCGTCGTCACGAGCAGCAGCTCGATCACTCGCGGCTTCGTTAGCGCCACGTAGGCGGCGACGGTCCGTCGGAGCGATCGGCGTGCGGGGGCGGCAACCGACGAGAGCGCTGTGTCCATGTCTCCTCTATCTGGATGGGCAGCAGACACTGCCAGTCTACGGGAGCGCACCTGAGCGGCCCGCCGCGAACCGTCACCCACGCGTGAGCGCACCCTCCGCATCCCTATACTGGGCAGAGCCTGCAGACCGCCGAATTCCGTCTCTCGAACGGGGGTGCTTACGCGCCCGGCTGGATCGCGGTTACGGTCGCCGATGACCGGGCACGGCTGAGACGATGCCGGACGAGCGCCCCTGCCCGCCGGCCGATTCGAGGAAAGGCTGTTTCGCCGAGATGACCGAACTGACCTGGAACGACCTGGATGCCCGCGCCGTAGAGACCGGCCGACTCCTTGCCGCAGATGCTGTCGAGAAGGTGGGTAACGGCCACCCGGGCACCGCCATGAGCCTCTCCCCCGTGGCGTACCTCCTGCACCAGAAGGTGATGCAGCACGACCCGAGCGATCCGCACTGGGTGGGGCGCGACCGCTTCATTTTGTCGGCGGGCCACAGCTCGTTGACCCAGTACGTTCAGTTGTACCTCGGCGGCTACGGCCTCGAGCTTGACGACCTCAAGGCCCTGCGCACCTGGGGTTCGAAGACCCCCGGGCACCCCGAGTACGGCCACACCGACGGCGTGGAGATCACGACCGGGCCCCTCGGCCAGGGGCTCGCCTCCGCCGTCGGCTTCGCCTACGCCGCTCGCTTCGAGCGCGGGCTGCTCGACCCCGAAACGCCCGCCGGCGAGAGCGTGTTCGATCACTTCGTGTACGTCATCGCGGGCGACGGCGACATTCAGGAGGGCGTGACGAGCGAGGCGGGCTCGCTCGCCGGCCACCAGCAGCTCGGCAACCTCATCGCGATCTACGACTCGAACCAGATCTCGATTGAGGACGACACCGACATCGCCTTCACCGAAGACGTCGCCGCGCGCTACCGCGCCTACGGCTGGCAGGTCATCGAGGTCGACTGGAAGAAGACGGGCGAGTACGTCGAAGACGTGCACGAGCTGTACGCCGCGATCGAGGCCGCGAAGGCCGAAACGGGGAAGCCCAGCCTCATCGTCCTGAAGACGATCATCGGCTGGCCCGCCCCCACGAAGCAGAACACCGGCAAGATCCACGGCTCGGCGCTCGGCGCCGACGAGCTCGCCGCGACGAAGTCGGCGATGGGCTTCGACCCGGAGGCCACCTTCGCCGTCGACGAGGAAGTCATCGCCCACGCTCGACAGGCTGTCGACCGTGGTCGCGAGCGTCACGCCGCCTGGCAGCGGCGTTTCGACGCCTGGGCCGCCGCTCACCCCGAGCACAAGGCGCTGTTCGACCGCATGCAGGCGGGTGAGCTGCCCGCCGGCCTCGCGGATGCTCTGCCCGTCTTTGAGGGCGGAACAAGCGTGTCGACGCGCGCCGCCAGCGGCAAGGTCATCAACGCGATCGCCCCGCACCTCCCCGAATTCTGGGGCGGCTCGGCGGACCTCGCGGAGTCGAACCTCACCACCATCCACGATGGTGGCTCGTTCGTGCCCGAAGGCCGATCCACCAAGGAGTGGACGGCAAACCCGTACGGCCGCATCATGCACTTCGGTATTCGCGAGCACGCCATGGGCGCGATCTTGAACGGCATCGCCCTGCACGGCCGCACGCGCGTGTTCGGCGGAACCTTCCTGATCTTCAGCGACTACATGCGTCCCGCGGTTCGCCTCGCGGCGCTCATGCGCATCCCCGTCACCTACGTCTGGACCCACGACTCCGTCGCGCTCGGCGAAGACGGCCCGACGCACCAGCCGATCGAGCAGCTCGCGGCCCTCCGCGCCATCCCGGGCCTGGAGATCGTGCGCCCCGCCGACGCCAACGAGACGGCGCACGCCTGGCTCGCCGTTCTCGAGCGCTTCGACCGCCCCGTGGGGCTCGCCCTGACGCGCCAGAACATCCCGGTGTTCGAGCGCGGCGAGGGTGAGGCGAGCGGCGACACCTTCGCCTCCGCCGCCCACACGGCCCGTGGCGGCTACGTGCTCGCCGAGGGGGCAAACGGATCGCCCGACGTGATTCTCATCGCCACGGGTTCTGAGGTGCAGCTCGCCGTCGAGGCGCGCGCGCAGCTCGCCGCCGACGGCATTCACGCCCGCGTCGTGTCAATGCCGAGCGTCGAGTGGTTCGACGAGCAAAGCGCCGAGTACCGCGAGAGCGTTTTGCCGTCGTCGGTCACGGCGCGCGTCGCCGTCGAGGCCGGGCTCGGGCTTACCTGGCACCGTTTTGTCGGTGACCGCGGCCGCATCGTGTCGATCGACCACTTCGGCGCCAGTGCCGACTACCAGACCCTCTTCCGCGAGTTCGGCATCACCACCGACGCGGTTGTCGCCGCCGCCCGAGAGACCCTCGCCGCCGGCTGACCCTGCCCTCGCCCCCGACCGCCACCACACAAGCCAAGGATTCTCATGACCAGCACACCCACCGCCCGACTCAGCGATGTCGGCGTCAGCATCTGGCTCGATGACCTCTCCCGCGACCGCATCACCTCGGGCAGCCTCGAGCGCCTGATCGCTGAGCGCAACGTCGTCGGTGTCACCACCAACCCGACGATCTTCGCGGCGGCGCTCGCCACCGGCACGACCTACGACGAGCAGATTCGCGATCTGGCCGCCGCGGGAGCGGATGTCACCTCGGCGGTTTTTGAGATCACGACCGATGACGTCGCGCGGGCCAGCGACATCTTCGCGGAGGTCTCCCGGGCGACCGGCGGTCGTGATGGCCGCGTGTCGATCGAGGTTGAGCCGGGACTTGCGCACGACGCCGCGGGCACCGCACAGCAGGCCCGCGAGCTGTGGGCCAAGGTCGACCGCGCGAACGCCATGATCAAGATCCCCGCGACGGTTGAGGGCCTTGAGGCCATTACCGAGACCATCGCGGCTGGCATCAGCGTCAATGTGACCCTGATCTTCAGCCTGCAGCGCTACCGCGAGGTCGTCGAGGCCTACCTGGCGGGTCTCGAGAAGGCGAAGGACGCCGGCCACGATCTGTCGAGCATCCACTCGGTCGCGTCGTTCTTTGTCTCGCGCGTCGACAGCGAGATTGACGGCCGCCTGAACGCGCTCGGCACCCCTGAGGCGCTCGCACTCAAGAGCAAGGCGGGCATCGCGAACGCGCGACTCGCGTATGAGGCGTTCGAAGAGCTCTTCGCCTCCGACCGCGCTCAGGCGTTGCTTGCCGCCGGCGCGACCGTGCAGCGCCCCCTGTGGGCGTCGACGGGCGTCAAGGACCCGTCGCTGCCCGACACTCTGTACGTGACGCAGCTCGCCGTCGCCCACACCGTCAACACCATGCCCGAGAAGACGCTGGAGGCGACGTTCGACCACGGCGACATCACGGGCGACACGGTCAGCGGCAGCTACGACGAGGCGCGGGAGGTCTTGGCCGCCCTCGAGGCGTTCGGCATCTCGTACGACGAGGTGACGGCGAAGCTCGAGAAGGAGGGCGTTGAGAAGTTCATCGTCAGCTGGAACGAGCTCCTCGACACCGTCAGCGCGGCGCTCGAGGCTGCTCGGTGAGCGCGGTCGTCGAGGCCCGCGGGGCGGCCCTCGAGGCGATCGAGCGGCACGTTCCGCAGCTCGTGAGCGACCGCGTCGCGAGCCGCATCACGAACGGTGACGCGACCCTGTGGGGCGAGGCAGCCGAGTCGGAGGCATCGGTGCGGCTGGGATGGACGCAGGCGGTGTCCGTATCGCGACCCCTGGTCGACGAGATCAGTGAACTGCGCGCGCAACTGCACGAGCGCGGCGTCGACCGCATCGTGCTCTGCGGCATGGGCGGCTCGTCACTGGCCCCCGAAGTCATCACCCGCACCTCGGGCGTTCCGCTCGTTGTGCTCGACTCGACCGACCCCGACCAGGTCGCGTCCGCCGTCGACCAGCACATCGAGCGCACGGCCGTCGTCGTGTCGTCGAAGTCGGGGTCGACGGTCGAGACCGACAGCCAGAAGCGCGCGTTCGAGACCGCGTTCCGTGCATCCGGAATCGACCCCACCGAGCGCATCATCATCGTGACCGACCCCGGTTCGCCGCTGCATCAGGCGTCTGACGAGGCGGGCTACCGGGTATTCACGGCCGACCCCACGGTGGGCGGCCGCTACAGCGCGCTCACCGCGTTCGGCCTCGTGCCGAGCGGACTCGCGGGCGTCGATCTCGACGCGCTGCTCGACGAGGCGGACGCCGCCTCGATCACCCTCGCCGTCGATGTCGACGAGAACCCCGGCCTGCGCCTGGGCGCGGCGATCGCCGGCACCGAGCCGCGCCGCGACAAGCTCGTCATCGTCGCCGACGGAACCCACATCGTGGGGCTCGGCGACTGGGTGGAGCAGCTTGTTGCCGAGTCGACCGGTAAAGAGGGCACCGGTGTGCTCCCGGTCGTCGCCGGCGTCGACGCTCCCGAACTGAGCTCGGGTGCCGCCGACGTGCAGGTGCTGCGCCACGTGGCGAGCCGCGCCGAGACGCGCGAAGTGCGCGACAACGAGATCGAGGTGTCGGGGTCACTCGGCGCCCTGCTCATGACATGGGAGTACGCGACGGCGGTCGCCGGCCGTCTGCTCGGCATCAACCCGTTCGACCAGCCCGACGTTGAAAGCGCGAAGATCGCCGCACGCGGGCTGCTCGACCACCGTCCCGAGCCCGTTGCCCCCGCCGTCATTGACGGCGGAATCGCGGTCACCGGTCCGGATGCGCTGGTCGCGGGAACGACGTCGGTCGCCGACGCGGTCGCCCGCCTCCGCGACGCGGTACCTGCCGATGGCTACATCGCCGTGCAGGCGTACCTCGACCGGCTGGCCCACCCCGAGCTCGAGGTGATTCGTCACGCGCTCGCCGAGCAGTCGGGGCGTCCCGTGACGTTCGGCTGGGGCCCGCGCTTCCTGCACTCGACGGGCCAGTACCACAAGGGTGGCCCCGCGCACGGCGTCTTCCTGCAGATCGTGGGCACGCCGGCGAGCGATCGCGAGATCGAGGGTCGTCCCTTCACCTTTGGTGAATTGATCGCCGCGCAGGCCGCGGGCGATGCCCGCGTGCTGGCTGACCACGGCCGCCCGGTCCTGACGCTGACGGTCGCCGACGACGCCATCGCCGCCCTGATCGCCGCGATCGTCTGACCTCGAGAAAGAAGAACCGCGTGAGTGCACCGCACCGGATCGCGCCGGGTGACAACCCGCTGCGCTCCCCCGACGACCGGCGGCTCAACCGCATCGCCGGTCCGAGCAGCCTCATCATCTTCGGCGTGACGGGTGACCTGTCGCGCAAGAAGCTGATGCCGGCCGTGTACGACCTCGCGAACCGCGGGCTGCTGCCCCCCGGCTTCGGGCTCGTGGGCTTCGCTCGGCGTGACTGGGACGACCAAGACTTCGAACAGGTCGTGCACGACGCCGTTCGGCAGTACGCGCGCACCCCCTTCGATGAGGAGGTCTGGCGACAACTGCGGGCGGGCATCCGCTTCGTTCAGGGTGACTTCGACGACGACAGCGCATTCGAGAGGCTCGCCGAGACCATCGACGCGCTCGATCGTGAGCGCGGCACGATGGGCAACCACGCGTTCTATCTCTCGATCCCGCCGAAGTCTTTTCCCATCGTCACCGAGCAGCTGCGCCGCAGCGGCCTTGCCGAGGCGAAGGAAGGCCAGTGGCGTCGTGTCGTCATCGAGAAGCCCTTCGGCAGCGACCTGCAGACCGCTCGTGAGCTGAACGACGTCGTCGAATCGGTGTTCCCGCCGGACGCCGTTTTCCGCATCGACCACTACCTCGGCAAAGAGACGGTGCAGAACATCCTCGCGATGCGCTTCGCGAACATGCTCTACGAACCGATCTGGAACGCGAACTACGTCGACCACGTGCAGATCACCATGGCCGAAGACATCGGCGTGGGAGGGCGTGCTGGCTACTACGACGGTATCGGCGCCGCGCGCGACGTGATTCAAAACCACCTGCTGCAGCTACTCGCGCTGACCGCCATGGAAGAGCCCGTCTCGTTTGATGCGGCCGACCTGCGCACCGAGAAAGAGAAGGTGCTGTCGGCGGTGCGGCTGCCGAAAGACCTGGCGACGGGCACGGCTCGCGGCCAGTACTCGAGCGGCTGGCAGGGCGGTGAGTGGGTGCCGGGCTTCCTCGAAGAAGACGGCATGAACCCCGAATCGGTCACCGAGACCTACGCGGCCATGCGGCTCGACATCAGCACGCGCCGCTGGGCGGGCGTGCCGTTCTACCTGAGGGCGGGCAAGCGCCTCGGGCGCCGGGTGACCGAGATCGCCGTCGTGTTCAAGCGGGCACCGCAGTACCTGTTCGCGGAGTCGCAAACCTCGGCGCTCGGCCAGAACGCGCTCGTGATTCGGGTACAGCCCGATGAGGGCGTCACGATCCGCTTCGGCTCGAAGGTGCCCGGTGCTGGCATGCAGGTGCGTGACGTCACCATGGACTTCGGTTACGGGCACGCCTTCACCGAGGCGAGCCCCGAGGCGTATGAGCGCCTGATTCTCGACGTGCTGCTCGGCGACCCGCCGCTGTTCCCGCGCCACGAAGAGGTCGAGCTGAGCTGGAAGATTCTCGACCCGATCGAAGAGTTCTGGGCGACGCAGGGCCAGCCCGAGCAGTACGCTCCGGGCACGTGGGGCCCCGCGTCGGCCGACGAGTTGCTCGCCCGCGACGGGCGCGTCTGGAGGCGACCGTGATCATTCCCCTGCCCGACACGACCGCGAGCGCGGTGTCGAAGACGCTCGTGCGCATCCGTGATGAAGCCGGCGCCGTTGCCCTGGGACGCGTGCTCACGCTCATCATCGCCACCGGAATCGGTCGCGAAGAAGACGCGATCTCGGCGGCGAACGACGCCTCGCGCGAGCATCCGATGCGGATCATCGTCGTCGCGACCAATGGTGCGGACGCCGAATCGCGCCTGGATGCAGAAATTCGCGTGGGCGGCGACGCCGGCGCGAGCGAGGTCATCATTCTGCGCGCCCACGGGGCCACGGCGACCGACCAGCGCGGTCTCGTCACGGGCCTGCTGCTGCCCGATGCCCCAGTCGTCACGTGGTGGCCAGAAGAGTGCCCGTCGCTCGTGCGGCAGACCCCGCTCGGCTCGCTCGCGCAGCGCCGCATCACCGACTCCGCCTCGAGCGACAGCCCGCTGGATGCGCTGCGCCGCGTCGCCGGCGGCTACCAGCCCGGTGACACCGATTTCGCGTGGACGCGCCTCACCCTGTGGCGCGCGCAGCTGGCTGCCGCGCTCGACCAGCCTCCGTTCGAGCCGATCACGCGTGTCGAGGTCGCCGGCGCGGAGGACTCGCCGTCAACCGTGCTGCTCGCCGCCTGGCTGAGCACGCGCCTCGACGTGCCCGTCGAGGTCACCGTGTCGGGCGAGCACCCGTCGACCGGTATCCACCGCGTCGTGCTGCACCGCGAGAGCGGACCGATCACGCTCGACCGCAGCGAACCGGGCATCGCGACGCTGACCCAACCGGGCCAGCCGGTGCACGAGATCGCTCTCCCCCGGCGCCCACTGCGCGAGTGCCTCGCCGAGGAATTGCGTAGGCTCGACCCCGACGACGCCTTCGGCGACGTGATCCTCAGCGGCTTCGGCGCCCTGGGGGCGTCCGCTCACTGAGGCTCCCCCGCACCCGAAAGGCTCTCCCGGCATCGTGACCACCGACCGACGCGTCCTCGTCCATCCCGATCGCGCCACGCTCGCGGGCAGCGTGGCCGCCCGCTTCGTGACAAAGCTCATCGACCTGATCGACGACGAGGGCGAGGCGCACGTCGTTCTCACGGGCGGCTCCGTCGGCATCGAAGTGCTCGCCGCGATCGCGCACTCCCCCGCCCGCGACAGCATCGACTGGGATGCGGTGCACCTGTGGTGGGGCGACGAACGGTGGCTGCCGCGCGGTGACGCCGACCGCAACGAGACGCAGGCGCGCACGGCACTCATCGACCACATCGCGATTCCCGCTGAGAACGTGCACCCGTTCCCGGCCAGCGACGAGGGGCTCGAGCTCGATGCGGCCGCCGAGGCCTACGCCGCCGAATTGGCGCGTTTCGGGCGCGACGGCGCCGAGCATCCGCGTTTCGCCATCATGTTCCTCGGCGTCGGCCCCGACGGACACATCGCCTCGCTCTTCCCCGAGCGCCCCGGCCCCCTCGTGAGCGACCGCACGGTCATCGCGGTGCACGACTCGCCGAAGCCCCCTGCCGGCCGCCTCAGTCTCACGGTGCCGGTCATTCGCGCAACCGAGCGCGTCTGGCTGGTGCTCGCGGGAGCAGACAAGGCGCCCGCCCTGGGCCTGGCACTCGCCGAGGCAGACCCGGCTTCGGTTCCCGCGGCTGCCGCTCTCGGCACGAAGCGCACGGTGTTCTTCGTCGACACCGAGGCCGCCGCCGATGTTCCCGAGTCGCTGCGCACGCCGCCGAGCTACTGGACGGGTGCCATGGAGACCCACGACTGGATGCCGTCGAGCTGGGAGCCCAGCGACTACCGGCGCTCGTAAGACACCCTCAGACAGCAACGACGAACGCCCCGCCGGCAGGAAGCTGGCGGGGCGTTGGTCGTTGCGTGGGTGCGGGCGACGCTACTTTGTCGAGGATGCGGTTCCGCGCCGTTCGCGGAGCTTCTGCAGCGCCTCGTCAAGGATCTGCTTCGCCTCCTCGTCGGTGCGGCGCTCTTTCACGTACGCCAGGTGCGTCTTGTACGGCTCGTTTTTCTGCATCGCCGGCGGGTTGTCCTTGTCGCGGCCGGCGGGAAGGCCCGACTGCGGCGAGTCGATGACCTCGGGGATCTCCTCGTCGGGAAGGTTGGCCGCAAAATAGCGAACCGTCTCGTTGCCGAGCGCATCCCAATACGAGATGGCGACGCGCTCCGCGTGAATGCCGCGGTCTTGCTCGCCCATCGGGCCTGAGCCGACGCGGGACCCGCGAATGGCGCTTCCTCCAGAAACCATGGTGGTGCTCCTTACAGCCCGGTAAACCGGGTGATCAGACCGAGAACCACAATCGTCGAAACCCAGACGAGGGCCAGAATGATCGTGATGCGGTTGAGGTTGCGTTCCGCCACACCTGATGCGCCGAGGTTCGACGTGACGCCGCCACCGAACATGTCGGAGAGCCCGCCACCGCGACCGCGGTGCAACAGGATCATGAGCGTCAGAAGCAGGCTGGTGATGCCCAGGATGACCTGAAGCACGACCTGAAGGATTTGCACGGGAGAGAACCTTCCGGGGGGTGGGGAACAACGTCCCACTCTAGCGCAGGCGCGCGACGCCCGCCGGGACGGGCCCCGCGCCTGCGGATCAATAGGAAACGCTAAACGGTGCCGACGTGATTGCGGAACCGGGCGATGGCCGCGAACTCTTCGGGGTCGAGGCTGGCCCCACCGACGAGGGCGCCGTCAACATCCTTCTGGGCCATGAAGCCAGCAATGTTGCTGGACTTCACGCTGCCGCCGTACAGGATGCGCGTGCGGGCCGCCGCCTCGTCGCCCCACGCCTCAGCGAGGGTCGCGCGGAGCGCCTGACAAACCTGCTGAGCCTGCTCGGGCGTGGCTGCCTGGCCGCTGCCGATCGCCCACACGGGCTCGTACGCGACGACGATGTCGGATGCCGCGTCAACCGCGTCCAGTACGGCCTTCAGCTGGCCCACCGGAACAGCCGAGGCGCCGTGCTCTTCGAGGTCGGCGGCGGTCTCACCGACGCACACGACCGGCGTCACCCCGTGCTTGAGCGCTGCGGCCGTCTTGCGAGCGACCACGCCGTCGTCCTCGTGGTGGTACTCACGCCGCTCGGAGTGTCCGACGATCACGTAGTGGCAGTCGAGCTTCGCGAGGAACTGACCCGAGATCTCGCCGGTGTACGCGCCGCCGTCGTGCTCGGAGAGGTCTTGCCCGCCGTAGCGCACGTCGAGCGAGTCGGCGCCTACGAGCGTCTGCACGCTGCGCAGGTCGGTGAACGGCGGAAACACCGCAACCTCGACCTCGCTGAACGGATGCCCCTTATCGCGCAGGGTCCACGCAAGCTTCTGCACGGTGGCGATCGCCTGCAGGTGGTCGAGGTTCATTTTCCAGTTACCCGCAATCAGCGGGATACGCGTGGTCACCATCCGAGGACCTCCAGTCCGGGGAGCTTCTTACCTTCGAGGAATTCCAGGCTCGCGCCACCGCCCGTGGACACGTGGCCAAACTGCTCGTCGCGGAAACCGAGGGCGCGCACCGCGGCGGCCGAGTCGCCGCCTCCGACAACACCCAGGCCGTCGACGCGGGTGAGCGCCTCGGCCACGGTCTTCGTTCCGGCGGCGAAAGCCGGGAACTCGAACACGCCCATGGGCCCGTTCCAGAACACCGTCTTCGAGCTGGCGATGAGTTCGGCGAAGCGGGCAGCGGTCTCGGGTCCGATGTCGAGCCCGATGCCCGCCTCACCCGCGGGGCCTGCGGTCAGCGCGTCGGCAGCCTGCACCGTGTGCGGCGCGTCGGCGGCGAAGGCTTCGGCGACAACCACATCGGTCGGCAGCACGATCTCGACGCCGCGCTGCTCGGCCTCGGCCAGGTAGCCCCGCACCGTCTCGAGCTGGTCCTCTTCGAGGAGGCTCGCGCCAATCTCGTGGCCCTGCGCCTTTAGGAAGGTGAAGAGCATGCCCCCGCCGACGAGCAGGCGGTCGACCCGAGGCAGGAGGTGGGCGATGACGCCGAGCTTGTCGGAGACCTTTGATCCGCCGAGGACGACCGTGTACGGCCGCTCGGGCTTCTCGGTCAACCGGTCAAGCACGTCGAGCTCAGCCGCGATCAACGATCCGGCAGCGCTCGGCAGCGACTGAACGAGCTCGTAAACGCTGGCCTGCTTCCGGTGCACGACGCCGAAGCCGTCCGAGACCACGACGTCGCCGAGCTCGGCGAGCCGTCCGGCGAACCGAGCACGATCATCCGCGTTCTTGCTGGTTTCGTCGGGCGAGAACCGGAGGTTCTCGAGCACGGCGACCTGGCCATCCTCAAGGCCGTCGACCGCCTCGCGGGCCGCCGAGCCGACCGTGTCACTCGCGAACGTCACCGGTGCGCCCAGCAGCTCGCTCATGCGCTGCGCCACCGGACGCAGGCTGTAGCGCGAGTCGGGCTCGCCGTCGGGGCGGCCGAGGTGGGATATCACCACGACCCTCGCCCCACGGTGAACGAGCGCGTTGATCGTCGGTAAGGACGCGCGAATGCGGCCGTCGTCGGTCACCTGGCCGTCCGACAACGGAACGTTCAGGTCGCATCGCAGGATCACTCGCCGGCCGGCGAGCTCACCCAGGGATTCGATCGTGCGCAGAGCCACGTCAGGAGCCCCGGCCGCGCTTAGAGGCGCTCGGCGACGTACTCGGTGAGGTCGACGAGACGGTTCGAGTAGCCCCACTCGTTGTCGTACCACGCCGAGAGCTTGACCTGGTTGCCGTTGACGCGAAGCAGGCCGGCGTCGAAGATCGACGAATGCGGGTCGGTGACGATGTCACTCGAAACGATCGGGTCTTCGGTGTACTTGAGGATGCCCTTCATGGGGCCCTCGGCGGCAGCCCTGTAGGCGGCGAGAATCTCGTCGGCCGACACCTCGCGGCTCGCCTCGACCGTGAGGTCGGTGATGGAGCCGGTGGGAACCGGAACGCGCAGCGCGAAGCCGTCGAGCTTGCCCTTCAGCTCGGGCAGGACAAGGCCGATCGCCTTCGCCGCACCCGTCGAGGTGGGAACGATGTTGACGGCGGCGGCGCGAGCGCGACGCAGGTCGCTGTGCGGGCCGTCCTGGAGGTTCTGGTCAGCCGTGTAGGCGTGCACCGTAGTCATGAGGCCACGCTCGATGCCGAAGGTGTCGTTGAACACCTTGGCGAGCGGGGCAAGGCAGTTCGTCGTGCACGACGCATTTGAGATGATGTGGTGGTTCGCGGGGTCGTAGTCTTCGTGGTTCACGCCGACGACGAAGGTGGCGTCTTCACCGGTCGCGGGAGCCGAGATCAGCACCTTCTTGGCACCGGCGTCGAGGTGCTTCTTCGCCGCCTCCGCCTTCGTGAAGAAGCCGGTCGACTCGATCACGATGTCAACGCCGAGCTCGCCCCAGGGCAGGTTCGCCGGGTCGCGATCGGCAAGCACGGTGATCGGCTTGCCGTTGACGACAATCGTGTCGCCCTCGAGCTGCACATCGGCGTCGAGGCGGCCCGTGATCGAGTCGTACTTCAGCAGGTGTGCGAGAGCGGCATTGTCGGTCAAGTCGTTGACGGCGACGATCTCGAGGTCACTGCCCTGGGCGAGAGCCGCCCGGAAGTAGTTGCGGCCGATGCGACCGAAGCCGTTGATACCGATCTTCACGCTCACGAGAAACTCCTGTGGGGTGCGGGGGCAGCCGTAGCTGCGGTGTGGTGGTGGGGTGAGACGCGGGCGGCCGGGGCGCGAGGCGCCCCGGCCGCGTCGCCGTCGTTTACGACAGTAGCAGGAGGCCGTCCGTCGTCGACCGGGCCGCGGCGAAGCGGTCCGCCACGTTCTGCCAGTTGACGATGTTCCAGAAGGCCTTCACGTAGTCGGCCTTGACGTTCACATAGTCGAGGTAGAACGCGTGCTCCCACATGTCGAGCTGCAGCAGCGGCACCGTCGCCTGCGCGGTGTTGCCCTGCTGGTCGAAGAGCTGCTGGATGATGAGGCGGCGCCCGATCGGGTCCCACGACAGCACGCCCCAGCCCGAGCCCTGGATTCCCATCGACGCTGCGGTGAAGTGCGCGACGAACTGGTCGAACGAGCCGAAGAACTCGTCGATGGCCGCAGCCAGCTCGCCGGTTGGCTTGTCGCCACCCTCGGGCGAAAGGTTGGTCCAGAAGATCGAGTGGTTCACGTGGCCGCCGAGGTGGAACGCGAGATCCTTCTCAAGTCGGTTAATGTTCGCGAAGTCACCCGACTCGCGAGCGGCCGCAAGACCGTCGAGTGCCGCGTTCGCTCCGGCGACGTAGGCCGCGTGGTGCTTTGAGTGGTGAAGCTCCATGATGCGCGCGCTGATGTGCGGCTCGAGGGCTGCGTAGTCGTAGCCCAAATCGGGAAGGCTGTAGGTGGTCATGAACGGGTCATCTCCTCCGTAACGGATGCCGGGGTGCCCGGTCGGCCACCCCGCTGACTGCTCGCGAGTCTAGTGACGACAACGAGACCGACCCCGGCCCTGTTCCCGATACTCCGGGGATATCCAGGGACGAGCCCCCGCGTCGATCAGTCGGCGTCGACGCCCTCGGGCAGGTTCGCATCGGTGCCCGGCACTCCGAGCTGCTCAGCGCGCTTGTCGGCCATCGCGAGGAGGCGTCGGATACGACCCGCGACGGCGTCTTTCGTCATGGGCGGATCGGCGTGGTGGCCGAGCTCGTCGAGGCTTGCGTCGCGGTGCGCGAGGCGCAACTGACCGGCGTACTGGAGGTGTTCGGGAATGTCGTCGCCCAGAATTTCGAGCGCACGCTCGACCCGCGCGCACGCGGCAACGGCGGCCTGCGCCGAGCGGCGAAGGTTGGCGTCGTCGAAGTTCACGAGACGGTTCGCCGTCGCGCGCACCTCACGGCGCTGACGCATCTCTTCCCACGCCTCGACCGTGGAACCTGCGCCCATGATGCGCAGCATTTCGCTGATCTTTTCGCCGTCACGAATCACGACGCGGTGAACGCCGCGCACCTCGCGTGCCTTCGCCGGCACCCCCAGCCGCCCCGCAGCGCCGACCAGGGCCATGGCCGCCTCGTTGCCGGGGCAGCTCACCTCGAGGGCGGCCGACCGGCCGGGATCGGTGAGCGAGCCGTGGGCAAGAAATGCGCCCCGCCAGATGGCCGCCAGCTGCTCGGTGCCACCGGTGGTGAGCTTGTTCGGGAGGCCGCGAACGGGGCGGCGGCGCGCATCCAACAAACCGGTCTGGCGCGCGAGGGTCTCGCCACCGTCCACAACGCGCACGACGTACGCCGGCACCTTGCGCGAGCCGCCGGGCGACAAAATCGCACCGTCGCTGCGCATGCCATACAACTCGGCGATATCGCGCCGCACACGGCGAGCAACGTTCGGGGAGTCGAGTTCAACCTCAACCGCGATGCGCCCCGAGATCATGTGCAGGCCGCCCGCGAAGCGCAGAATTGTCGCCAACTCGGCCGCTCGCACCGTCGTCTTCGTCGCGGCCAGACGGGCCAGCTCCTCTTTGACGTCGGCGGTCAGTGACACGGGGTGGTCTCCTCTGGGGTTCGTCGGCGGTGGTCGTCGTCGCTGCGGGCCGCGGATCGTGCGGCGCGTCGCACTCGGCGACAGTCGAGCCTACTCGCGTCCGAGGTCTCGATGCTTCACGGTCACGGCGATACCCGGCATCGCGCGCAGACGCGCAGCCAGCTGTTCCACCATCGCGACGGATCGGTGTTTACCTCCCGTGCATCCGATCGCGAAGGTGGCGTGCCGCTTGTTCTCGCGGGCGTATCCGGCCAGCTGAGGGCGAAGCATGGCCGTGAGCCCGTCAAGAAATTCGCTCGCGCCCTCCTGCGCCAACACATAGTCGCGCACGGGCTCGTCGAGACCGGTCGCGCTACGCAGTTCGGGTTGCCAGAAAGGGTTCGGCAGAAAACGCGCGTCGGTGATCACATCGGCGTCTGTCGGGGTGCCGTACTTGAATCCAAAGCTTTCGAGCGTGACCTTGACGTCGGCCGTGCCCTGCGGGGCGAAGATGTCGGTGACCGTCGTCGCCAGCTGGTGAATGTTGAAGCTGGTGGTGTCGATGACGATGTCACTGAGCTCGCGCACCTCGAGCATGCGGGCCCGCTCGCGGGCGATGCCATCGAGCAGCGTGCCGTCTTCCTGCAAGGGGTGCGGGCGCCGCACCTGCTCGAAACGGCGCACGAGCGCGTCGTCGGTCGCCTCGAGAAACAGCACCCGCAGGTGCGTGCGACCCCGCAACTCGTGAACGATGTCGACGAGGTCGGCGAACAACTTGCCACCGCGAACATCGACAACGGCGGCGATCGCGGGAAGCTGACTGCCGGGGTGCACTGCGAGATCGACGAGCGGACGCAACATCTGCGGCGGCAGGTTGTCGACCACGTACCACCCGAGGTCTTCCAAAGCATTGGCGACCGTCGAACGGCCCGCCCCCGACATACCGGTGACGATCAGAACCTCGTGCGCGGGAGTCTCGCTCATTGCCTCAGCCTGCTTGGGTGCGGTGTGGGTCCAGCCTACCCGGTGCCTCAGCCAGCCAGCGCGCGACGAATCTCGCCCGCCAGCGCCGGGCCGATCCCGTCGACCGCGGTCAACTCGTCGGGCGACGCCTGCCGCAGGCGCGTCACCGAACCGAAGTGGGTCAACAGCTTCTGGATGCGCGCCGGCCCCAGCCCGGGCACGTCGGCTAGTTGCGTGCGGATGTCGCGCTTGCGCGTCGTGCGCTGGTAGCGCAGCGCGAAACGGTGCGCCTCGTCGCGCAGGCGCTGCAGCAGAAACAGGGCGTCGGATGCGCGGGGCAGAATCACCGGGAACGACTCCCCCGGCAGCCACACCTCTTCCAGGCGCTTGGCGATGCCGCACACGGCGATGTCGGTGACGCCCGCGTCACGCAGCGCGCGGGCGGCCGCGTTGACCTGCGGCTCGCCGCCGTCGATCACGAGCAGCCCCGGGCGGTAGTGGAACGCCGCGCGGGAGCCCGTCACAGCCGGCGTCTCGCCCGCCGCGTGTGCGGTGGTGTCGGAGTCGGTGCTGACGTCGGCCGTCGCCGGCTCGGGTGCCGGCGCATCCTCCGGCGCCGGAACGAGCCCCGTGCTCGTCGCCGGCAGTTCGGGTGCCGACAGGTACGCGAGGCGGCGCCTCAGAACCTGATAGATCGCGTCCGTGTCGTCGCGCGCATCCTCGATGGCGAAGCGGCGGTACTGGTCTTTCTTTGGCAGCCCGTCTTCGAAGACGACCATGGAGGCGACCTGGCCCTTGCCGCCGAAGTGCGAGACATCGAAGCACTCGAGCCGCAGTGGCGCGTCGGCGAGACCGAGGGCCTCTTGAATGTCGGCGAGGGCCTGCGAGCGGGCCGTGAAGTCGCCGGCGCGGCGCGTCGTGTACTGCACGAGGGCGCCGTGGGCGTTCTGTCGCACGGTCTCGGCCAGAGCCGCCTTGTCGCCGCGCTGCGCGGTGCGCAGCTGGACTCCCCCGCGCTCTCCGCCGGCGCGTCGCCGCTCGGCGAGCACCTGCTGCAGGGCGGCCACGTCGTCGGGCAGGGCGGGCACGATGACCTCGCGCGGCGGCACGAGATCGTCATACGCGTTCTGCAGAGCGGTGTCGACGAGGTCACCCAGTGACACGTCGAGCTCGGTGTCGACGACCCAGCCCCGCACACCGCGAATGCGGCCGCCACGCACTGTGAACAGCTGCACGGCTGCAGAGAGCTGATCGTGGGCGATGCCAAAGACGTCGGCGTCGACATCCTCGGCGAGCACGACGGTGCTCTTTTCGAGGGCTGTCTCGAGTGCGCCAATCTGATCGCGGATACGCGCGGCCGTCTCGTAGTCAAACTCGGCGGCCGCCTCGGCCATCTTCTTTTTCAGCCCGCGGACGTAGGACACGTCGTTGCCGGCCATGAAGCTCGCAAAGTCGAGCGCGATCGACTTGTGGTCGGAACGGGAGATGCGCCCGACGCACGGCGCCGCGCACTTGCCAATGTCGCCGAGCAAGCACGGCCGATTGCGGGCCTCGGCGCGCTTATACGTCGACTCGGAACACGAGCGCATCGGAAACGCCTTGAGCATCGTGTCGACAGTCTCGCGCACCGCCCACACCTTGGTGTACGGGCCGAAATAGCGCGCCCCCCGAATGCCGCGGGTGCGCGTCACCATGACGCGGGGAACGGCGTCACCGAGAGTGATGGCGAGGTACGGGTATGTCTTGTCGTCACGGAACTTGATGTTGAACGGGGGTGCGAACTCTTTGATCCAGGTGTATTCGAGTTGCAGCGCCTCGAGTTCGGTGCCGACGATCGTCCACTCGACGCCCCGGGCCGTCGTCACCATGCGGCGCGTGCGCTCGTGCAACGAGTGCAGCGGCTGGAAGTAGTTGGTCAGTCGCTGCCGCAGATTCTTGGCCTTGCCGACGTACAGCACGCGGCCCGCGTCATCACGAAATCGGTACACCCCCGGCGCCGTGGGGATCTCGCCGCGGCGCGGGCGCCATTCGTCGCGCGAGACCACGGTCAGGCCTCGACGACCTCGAGCGCCGGCAGCAGTTCGCGCAGGAAGGCACCGGTGTGGCTTGCCTCGACGCGGGCCACCTCTTCGGGCGTGCCAACCGCGATGACCTGCCCTCCGCCCGAACCCCCTTCAGGGCCGAGGTCGATGAGGTGGTCGGCCGCGCGGATCACGTCGAGGTTGTGCTCGATGACGATGACGGAGTTGCCCTTGTCAACGAGACCGTTCAAGACGATGAGCAGCTTGCGCACGTCTTCGAAGTGCAGGCCCGTGGTCGGCTCATCGAGCACGTAGATGCTGCGACCATTCGAGCGCTTCTGAAGTTCGGTGGCGAGCTTCACGCGCTGCGCCTCGCCGCCCGACAGGGTGGTCGCGCTCTGGCCGAGACGCACGTAACCGAGCCCCACATCGACGAGGGTCTTCAGGAAGCGGTGGATCGCGCTGATCGGTTCGAAGAACTCGGCAGCCTCCTCAATAGGCATGTCGAGCACCTCGGCAATGTTCTTGCCCTTGTAGTGCACCTGCAGGGTGTCGCGGTTGTAGCGCGCACCGCCACAGACCTCACACGCGACGTAGACGTCGGGCAGAAAGTTCATTTCGATCTTGATCGTGCCGTCGCCCGCGCAGTTCTCGCAGCGCCCGCCCTTCACGTTGAAGCTGAAGCGCCCGGGCTGGTAGCCGCGCGCCTTCGCCTCCTGGGTTTCGGCGAACAGCTGCCGGATGCGATCGAACACGCCCGTGTAGGTCGCGGGATTCGAGCGGGGGGTGCGACCGATCGGCGCCTGGTCGACGTGCACCACCTTGTCGAGGTGTTCGAGCCCGAGCACGCGGGTGTGCTTGCCGGGCACCTGACGCGCGCCGTTCAACTTGTTGGCCAGCACCTTGTACAAGATGTCGTTCACGAGGCTCGACTTGCCGGAACCGCTGACACCCGTGACCGCCACGAACACCCCGAGGGGGATGTCGACGGTGACGTCGCGCAGGTTGTTCGCCTTCGCGCCGACGACCGTGAGCGCCCGCTCGGGGTCGATCGCGCGGCGTTCGACTCGCTCGACGACGTGCCGACGACCGGCGAGGTAGTCACCCGTGATCGACTTGGGGTTCTCGATGAGCCCCGCGTACGAACCCGAGTGCACGACGCGACCACCGTGCTCTCCCGCGCCCGGCCCGATGTCGACGACCCAGTCGGCGGTGCGGATGGTGTCTTCGTCGTGCTCCACCACGATCAGGGTGTTGCCGAGGTTCTTGAGCTTCACGAGGGTGTCGATGAGGCGCCGGTTGTCGCGCTGGTGCAGACCGATCGACGGCTCGTCGAGCACGTACAGCACGCCGGTCAGGCCCGATCCAATCTGCGTCGCCAGACGGATGCGCTGCGCCTCGCCACCCGACAGCGAGCCGGCGGCACGCGCCATGGTGAGATAGCCGAGGCCGACCTCGAGCAGGAACTCGAGGCGGGCGCGGATCTCGCGCAGCACGGCGGCGGCGATCGCCGCCTCGCGCTCGGTGAGGGTCAGCGATTCCATGAACGCATACGCATCTTGGATGCTGAGTTCGGCCACCGAGGAGATTGACCGACCCGAGACCTGCACCGCCAGCACCTCGGGCTTCAGCCGCGCGCCGTCGCACTCAGAACACGGCACCTCGCGCAGGTACTCGGCGAATCGCTGCTGCGACCAGTCGCTCTCGGCCTCGGCGTACTTACGCTCGATGTACGGGATCACTCCCTCGAAGCCCGTCGAGTACGACACGTCACGGCCGTAGCGGTTGCGCCACTTGACTCGCACCTCGAAGTCGTTGCCGTGCAGGATCGCCTGCTGCGTGCTCTCTTCGAGCTCGCCCCAGGGGGTGTCGAGCGAGTAGCCGAGATCGCGTGCGAGCCCGCCCAGCAGCTTCTGGAAGTAGCTGTACAGCCCCTTGCCCTGTTGGTTCCAGGGCAAGATGACGCCGTCGTTCAGCGACAGGCTGGGGTCACCGATGAGCAGCTCGACGTCGACGGCCATGCGGGTGCCGAGCCCTGAACACACGGGGCACGCGCCGAACGGCGAGTTGAACGAGAAGGTGCGCGGCTCGATCTCGGTGAGTTGAAGCGGGTGCCGGTTCGGGCAGCTGAGCTTCTCGCTGAACGTGCGCGTGCGGTCTTTGGCCTTCGCGTCGCGGTCGACGTAGTCGATGACGATCAGACCGTCGGTCAGGCCCACTGCGGTCTCGAGCGAGTCGGTGAGTCGCCCGAGCAGATCGGGCTTCGCGACGAGCCGGTCGACGACCACCGAGATGTCGTGCTTGTTCTGCTTTTTCAGCGTGGGCGGCTCGGCCAGGGAGATCGTCTCGCCGTCGACGACGGCGCGGGAGTACCCGGCCTGCGCGAGCTCGGCGAAGAGGTCGACGAACTCGCCCTTCTTTTGGCTCACGACCGGTGCGAGCACCTGGAACCGCGTGCCCTCCTCCATCGTCATGAGCTCGTCGGCGATCTGCTGCACCGTCTGGCGCTGGATGCGCTCACCGCAGATCGGGCAGTGCGGAATACCGACTCGCGCCCACAGCAGTCGCATGTAGTCGTAGATCTCAGTGATCGTGCCGACGGTTGAGCGCGGGTTGCGGTTTGTCGACTTCTGGTCGATCGAGACGGCGGGGCTCAGCCCTTCGATGAAGTCGACGTCGGGGCGGTCGACCTGCCCGAGGAACTGCCGCGCATACGCCGAGAGCGACTCGACGTAGCGACGCTGCCCCTCGGCGAAGATCGTGTCGAAGGCGAGTGAGCTCTTGCCCGAGCCGGACAGCCCGGTGAAGACGACGAGCGCGTCGCGCGGAATGACGAGGTCGACGTCGCGCAAATTGTGCACGCGCGCACCGCGCACGCTGAGGTGGGGGGCGGATTCGAGGGGGGTTGCCGGCACTCGCGTCATTCTAGGCTCCGCCTCCGACACGGATGCCCGGCTCGCTCTCAGCGGACGTGGCCGGCCTCCGACATCTGTCGCAGGTCACGCTTCAGCTCTTGCACCTCGTCGCGCAGGCGCGCGGCGAGCTCGAACTTCAACTCGTCGGCCGCCGACAGCATCTGCGCCGTGAGGTCGGCGATGATCGACTCGAGCTCGGCGGCCCCTTCGGCAGCCTTCCCCTCGCGCCGCTTCGCGGGCGTCGCGGCACGCTTGCCGCCGTCGCGGCCCGCGAGCAACTCTTTCGTGTCTTCGCCCTCGCGGATGAGTTGATCGGTGATGTCGGCGATGCGCTTGCGAAGCGGGGTCGGGTCGATGCCGTTCTCGAGGTTGTACGCAACCTGGCGCTCGCGGCGACGCGTTGTCTCGTCGATGGCCTGCGCCATGGACGGCGTCACGACGTCGGCGTACATGTGCACCTCGCCCGAGACGTTACGGGCGGCACGACCGATGGTCTGGATGAGCGAGGTGGACGAGCGCAGGAACCCCTCTTTATCGGCGTCGAGGATCGCAACCAGCGACACCTCGGGCAGGTCGAGACCCTCACGCAGCAGGTTGATGCCGACGAGCACGTCGTAGACGCCCTGACGCAACTCGCGCAACAGCTCGACGCGTCGCAGCGTGTCGACGTCGGAGTGCAGGTAGCGCACGCGTACCCCGGCTTCTTCGAGGAAGTCGGTGAGCTCTTCGGCCATCTTCTTCGTCAGAGTCGTGACGAGCACGCGCTCGTCGCGCTCGACCCGGACACGAATATGCTCGAGCAGATCATCGATCTGGCCCTTCGAGGGCTTCACGACGATCTGCGGATCAACGAGGCCGGTGGGCCGAATGATCTGCTCGACCACGCCATCGGACACACCCAGCTCATACTTGCCGGGCGTCGCCGAGAGGTAGACCTTCTGCCCCGTGCGGGTGAGGAACTCTTCCCACCGCAGCGGGCGGTTATCGAGCGCGCTCGGCAGTCGGAAGCCGTGCTCGACGAGGGTGCGCTTCCGGCTGGCATCGCCCTCGTACATCGCACCGATCTGCGGCACGGTGACGTGACTCTCATCGATCACAACGAGGAAGTCGTCGGGGAAGTAGTCGAGCAGGCAGTGGGGTGGTTCGCCCGCGGCGCGGCCGTCGATGTGCCGCGAATAGTTCTCGATGCCGTTGCAGAAACCGATCTGCTCCATCATCTCGAGGTCGTATGTCGTACGCATGCGCAGTCGCTGAGCCTCAAGCAGTTTGCCCTGGCGCTCGAGTTCGGCGAGCCGCTCATCGAGTTCGGTGCGAATCGTGCCGATCGCGCGCTGCATCGTGTCGGGTGACGCGGCGTAGTGGGTGGCCGGAAACACCGATACGGCGTCGAGGGTTGAGACGACGTTTCCCGTGAGGGGGTGCAGGGCGTACAGGGCTTCAATCTCGTCGCCAAACATCTCAATGCGAATGGCGAGCTCTTCGTACACCGGGATGATCTCGATCGTGTCGCCGCGCACGCGGAACTTACCCCGCGAGAAGTCGACGTCGTTGCGCTGATACTGCATCGCGACGAAGGCCCGAATGAGCTGCTCGCGCGAAATCGTCTGGCCGACCTGCAGCGCCACCATGGCCTCGAGGTACTCTTCCGCAGCACCGAGGCCGTAAATGCAGGAGACCGTGGAGACCACGACCACGTCGCGGCGACTCAGCAACGCGTTCGTCGTCGAGTGGCGCAGACGCTCAACCTCGGCGTTGATCGAGCTGTCTTTCTCGATGAAGGTGTCGGTCTGCGGAACGTAGGCCTCGGGTTGGTAGTAGTCGTAGTACGACACGAAGTACTCGACGGCGTTATGTGGCATGAGCTCGCGAAACTCGGTCGCGAGCTGCGCAGCCAGGGTCTTGTTGTGTGCCAAGACGAGCGTCGGGCGCTGCACCTGTTCAATCAGCCAGGCGGTCGTCGCGCTCTTGCCCGTGCCAGTCGCGCCGAGCAGCACGATGTCGGTCTCGCCCGCGTTGATGCGAGCCGCCAACTCGGCGATCGCCTGAGGCTGATCACCGCTCGGCTGATACTCACTGACAACCTCGAAGGGGCGCACGGAACGAGTCGCTTGCATGCGAAAAGACTAGGCCGCACCCCCGACACGGCTCTGGGCGTGCGCTCAGCCGCTGTCTCGCTCCGCGAGCAAGCGGCGCCACAGCGCGTCGGACTGCGCCACCGTCTCCTCCATGCTTCCCGAGGAGTCGATCACGACATCCGCCATCGCTCGCCGCTCGGCATCGCTGATCTGTGCGGCGACGCGATTCGAGGCGTCGGCGCGATCCATGCCACGCACCGTGACGAGCCGTTCGATGCGAACCTCACCCGGCGCATCCACCACCACGATCGTGCCGAACTCGTCGGCCGCGCGCGCCTCAGCGAGCAGCGGAACGTCGTAGACGATCACCGCCCGTGGATCGCGCGCCCGCGCATCCGCGACCGCATCGGCATACAGGCGGCGAACTTCAGGATGCACGATGGCGTTCAGCTGCTGGCGCGCGTCATCGTCGGCGAAGACGATGCGGCCGAGCGCCGCCCGGTCGAGCGAGCCGTCGGGCAGCACCAGCTGGTCTCCGAAGCGCTCGGCGATCGCGGCCAGTCCCGGGCTCGCCGGTGCGACCGCCTCGCGAGCCAGCGCATCGGCGTCGATGACGACGGCGCCGAGCTCAGCGAGCCGTCGGGCGACCGTCGATTTACCCGCAGCAATGCCTCCGGTCAGGCCCACGACATCCATGCGCTCAGGCTAGTGGGGAGGCCCTGAGCGTCGCCGCACCGCGCAGTGCGCGGGTTTAGCATGGCCGCAGAGACACCCCGCGGGAGGACCCCATGCTCGAGATCTTGACAGGCGCAGGGCTCGCGGTGTCCGCGGGGCTGAACGCCTACATTCCTCTGCTCGTCTTGGGGCTCGCCGGCCGCTTCATCGACGGCGTCTCGCTGCCGGGCGGCTGGACGTGGCTGTCGAACGAGTGGGTGCTGGGCATCATCGCCCTGCTGCTCGTCGTCGAAGTCATCGCGGACAAGATTCCCGCGGTCGACTCGATCAACGACTGGCTGCAGTCGATCGTGCGCCCCGCGTCAGGCGGCATCGTTTTCGGCGGCGGCGCCCTCGCCGAGACCGTCGCGGTGAGTGATCCCGCGGCCTTCGTGGAGTCGGGCGACTGGGTGCCGATCGCCATCGGTGTGGGGATCGCCCTCGCCGTTCACCTACTCAAGGCACTCGTGCGGGTGGCCGCGAACACGCTGAGTGCGGGTGCGGCCGCCCCGGCGCTGTCGACGGCGGAGGACATCACCGCGGTCGTGCTCAGCCTCTCGGCCCTCGTCCTTCCGCTCATCGTCGCGGTCGTGCTGATTGCCCTCGTCGTCACCGTGATCGTTATCCTGCGTCGCGCACGCGAGCGGCGTCGCAGCGTGCCCGCCTAAACGCCGAACGCGGGCCGCCTCCCCGGAAGGGGAGAACGACCCGCGTTGCGCTGTGCGCCCTCAGGCGCGCGGCGTTAGTTGCCGGAGAGCTTCTCGCGAAGCGCGGCGAGCGACTCGTCGTCCGCGAGGGTGCCCGCGCCGGCCGAGTCGGAGGTGAACGAACCCGCAGCGGGAACGTCGAGCTCGGCCTCGTCGGTGATCGACTGGGCGACCTGCTTCTTGTGCGATTCCCAGCGCGCCTGGGCGGCAGCGTAGTCCTGCTCCCACTTGGTGCGCTGCTCCTCGAAGCCGTCCTTCCACTCGCCCGACTCGGGGTCGAAGCCCTCGGGGTACTTGTAGTTGCCCTGCTCGTCGTACTCGGTCGGCATGCCGTAGACGGCCGGGTCGAACTCGGTGCCCTCGGGGTCAACGCCCTCGTTGGCCTGCTTGAGGCTCAGCGAGATGCGGCGACGCTCGAGGTCGATGTCGATGACCTTGACGAACACCTCGTCGCCGACCGAAACAACCTGCTCGGCGAGCTCGACGTGCTTGCTCGACAGCTCCGAAATGTGCACGAGGCCCTCGATGCCGTCGGCAACGCGAACGAACGCACCGAACGGAACGAGCTTCGTGACCTTGCCCGGAGCGATCTGGCCGATGGCGTGCGTGCGGGCGAAGACCTGCCACGGGTCTTCCTGGGTCGCCTTAAGCGAGAGCGACACGCGCTCGCGGTCGAGGTCGACCTCGAGGATCTCGACGGTGACCTCCTGGCCCACCTCGACGACCTCGCTGGCGTGCTCGATGTGCTTCCAGCTGAGCTCGGAGACGTGCACGAGGCCGTCCACGCCGCCTAGGTCCACGAACGCACCGAAGTTGACGATCGACGACACGACACCCTTGCGGACCTGGCCCTTGGCCAAAGCGTTCAGGAAGTTCGAGCGGCTCTCCGACTGGGTCTGCTCGAGCAGCGCGCGACGCGACAGAACGACGTTGTTGCGGTTCTTGTCGAGCTCGAGAATCTTCGCCTCGATCTCCTGACCCAGGTACGGGGTGAGGTCACGCACGCGGCGCAGTTCGATGAGCGAGGCGGGGAGGAAGCCGCGGAGGCCGATGTCGACGATGAGGCCACCCTTGACGACCTCGATGACCGTACCGGTGACAACACCGTCCGAGTCCTTGATCTTCTCGACGTCGCCCCACGCACGCTCGTACTGCGCGCGCTTCTTCGACAGGATGAGGCGACCCTCCTTGTCCTCCTTCTGGAGAACGAGGGCTTCGACCATGTCACCGACGGCGACGACCTCGGAGGGGTCGACGTCGTGCTTGATCGAGAGTTCGCGGGAGGGGATAACACCCTCGGTCTTGTAGCCCACGTCGAGGAGGACCTCGTCGCGGTCGATCTTCACGACGGTTCCTTCGATGAGGTCGCCGTCGTTGAAGAACTTCAGGGTCTCTTCGACCGCCGCCAGGAAGTCTTCAGCAGACCCGATGTCGTTGATCGCGATCTGCTTGGGGGCGTTGGTCGTTGCGGTTGTCATGTAGTGGTTGCTCCGATGCGGACAGGGTTCGGGCCCAAAACGACGTGGTGCGAGGAGTGTCGCCCGGGCATGCGGACAGGATTGTCGTCAAATCGACGACTCTCCAGCCTAGCGCGGGCGACACTCCCCCACCAAACGACGATCTATCGAGGGGCAAGGATGCTCGCAAGCGCCTTCTCGAGGTCGGCGTGGGCAAACGTGAATCCCTCCGCCATCAGGCGCTCGGGCAGCACCCATCGACTCTTCAACACCAACTCGGTTTCGGTGCGGATTGCGATCGAGCCGAGTTCGAGCATCCACCGGAACATCGGAAGCCCGGTCGGGCGGTGCAGGATGCGCCGTAGGTGAGCCATGAGACGCCGGTTGTCTTCCGGATGCGGGGACGCGACGTTGAGCACGCCCTCGATATCTGCCCGCTCGCTGACCCAGTCGACAACCCGGACCACGTCGTCGACATGTACCCAGCTGAACTTCTGTCGACCGCCCGAACTTCCGGGACGGTGTTCAGTACCCGCGGCCCGCCGGCGCGTCGACCGGAACCACACACCGTCGCGCTGGGCGCCGCCCAGCCCAGCGCGCGTCAGCGCGGCGAGCGGCTCGAGCGCGCTGCCGTCCCCGAGCACGATCGCCATGCGCAAAGCCACACGCCGAGTGGCTGGCAGCTCCGCGGAGAAGAATGCGTCCTCCCACGCCCGCGCGACACTCACCGAGAAGCCGTCCCCCAGCTCGCCACTGCTCTCGGTCTGCGGGCGGTCCATGGCGTGCCGGTAGATCGTTGCGGTCGAAGAGTTCACCCACAGCGCCGGTGGTCGCTCAACGGCGGCGATCGCGTCGGCCAGCTGCCGCGTGGTGTCGACACGCGAGCGCACAATCTCGGCCCTGTTCGCCGCCGAGTAGCGGCAATTGACGCTCTTGCCCGCGAGATTGACGACCAGGCTGGCGCCATCGACTGCCGATCGGATCGCCGTCGCGTCGCCCCACCGCACCGCGTCCGCGCGGCCGATCGTCACGACCTCCCACCCGCGAACGTCGGCGAAATGCGCCTGAAGCGTGCGCCCGATGAAGCCCGAGGCTCCCGCGATGACGATGCGCTGTGTCACACGGTCTCGTTTCTCTCGATGCGGTAGTCAAAGTGGCCCGCGTATCCATACACGGTGCCGATGCGGGGAAGCGCGACGCGAAGATCGACGTGCTGACGCCCCACGCGATCGTCCCACCGTTCAACGAGCGTGATCGTCGGCCGCAGCGCCCGCGGAACCGCGAACCACAGGCTTGCCACACGAACGCGAACGTCGCGCGAGGTGAGACAGAGCGCGCCATCGCGAACATGAGCCTCCAGCTTCGTCTCGACGCACCCGCCTCGCCCGATCGCGTCAATCGCTCCCCCGCCGCGCGCCGGGCGAACCCGGTCGGTCATGGTTCGCGTTCGCGATGAGAAGCCCAGCGTGCGGGATGCGCGGATCGCGCCCCGCGCATCCGCCCGGTTCTCGATCGTGAACGGAACGTCGCGCTCGAATTCAGGGAACGCGATCCCGCTGTACGCCGCGAGCCAGAAGGCGGGAGTGAGCCACGCGCGGCGGCACCCCGCCGTTGTGAAGGTTCCTGAGCCGCGCCCGACGCAACCTGCCGGCACCGGGCGAACGTACTCGCGGATGCGCGGGTGCAGTCGGTCGACCGCGTCGCCGAGCGCCGCCTCCCACGCCGAACGGCGGGACGAGGCGGCGCTCGGCGAACGCTGCGTCACCCGAGTAGAGCGGTCTTCAGCGTGTCGAGGCCGACGCCGCCGATGTCGAGCGCGCGCTTGTGGAACGCCTTGTCGCTGTAGGCGGCACCCTCGCGCACCTTCACCTCGGCGCGCAGCTGCTCCCAGATGCGCTGGCCGACCTTGTACGACGGCGCCTGCCCAGGCCAGCCGAGGTAGCGGTTGACCTCGAAGTTCACGAAGCCGTCGTTCATGTTGACGTTCTTGCGCATGAACGCGAAGGCGTCCTCGCTCGTCCAGACCTTGCCCGTCTCGGGGTGGATCTTGCCGAGGTGCACGCCGATGTCGAGCACGACGCGGGCGGCCCGCATGCGCTGGCCGTCGAGCATGCCGAGGCGGTCGGCCGGGTCGTCGAGGTAGCCGAGCTCCTCCATCAGACGCTCGGCGTACAGCGCCCAGCCCTCGGCGTGGCCACTTGTGCCGGCGAGCAGGCGTCGCCACGAGTTCAGCTGCGCGCGGTTGTAGACAGCCTGACCGATCTGCAGGTGGTGACCCGGGACGCCCTCGTGGTAGACCGTGGTCGTCTCACGCCAGGTGTCGAACTCGTCGACACCCTCGGGGATCGACCACCACATGCGGCCGGGGCGCGAAAAATCGTCGGTCGGGCCCGTGTAGTAGATCGCGCCGCCCGGGGTCGGGGCGATCATGCACTCGAGCTTCTTGACGGGGTCGGGAATGTCGAAGTGGGTGCGCGACAGCTCGTCGACCGCGGTGTCGCTCAGCTGCTGCATCCACGCCTGCAGCGCGTCGCGGCCGCGAAGCTTGCGCGACTCGTCCTTCTCGAGGTGGGCGATCGCCTCTTCGACGCTCGCGCCCGGCAGGATCTGGTCGGCGATGCGCGTCTGCTCGTCGACCATGCGCTGCAGTTCTTCGATGCCCCACTCGTACGTCTCGTCGAGGTCGATCGTGGCGCCGAGGAAGCGGCGCGACAGCAGCTGGTAGAGCTCGCGCCCCACCGCGTCGTCCGCGCGCGCGGCGGGGGCCAGCTCGTTCTCGAGGAAGTCGCCGAAGCGGGCGTAGCCCTCGGCAGCTTGGCGCGCACCCTCGGCCAGGTCGGCCTTCAGCGCGTCTGACACCTCGGCGCTCGTTGCGAGTTCATGGAAGAAGCCGTCGGCGGCGGCGTTCGTGCGCACCTGGGTGAGCACCTCGCGCACCTGACGGATGGCAGGGGTGTTGCCCGACGCGATGCCGTGACGCAGCGTCTCGGCGTAGCCCTCAAGGGCACCGGCGACTCGGGTCAGCTTGCGCGAGATGGTCGCCCAGTCGTCTTCCGTCGCCGTGGGCATGAGGTCGTAAATTTCGCGGATGCCCTGGGCGGGCGAGGCGAGGACGTTCAGATCGCGCGCATCCCAGCCCGCCGCATCCAGATCGAGTTGCAATTGGATCTCGGCCGACAGGTCGACCTTCGTGACGCGGTCAGTGTCGTCGACGGGGGTGGCCGCCTCCAGTGCCGCAAGCGTTGCCCGCGCGGCCTGCTTGGTCGCCTCGAGGCCCGCCGGCGAGTAGTCGCTGTACTCGTCAAGCTTGCCGTCGGCGCCAATGTAGGTGGCGAGCTCGGGGCTCAGGGTGACGAGCGTGTCAACCCAGTCTTCGGCAATGCGGTCAATCTCAGTGGGGGTGCGCGCTTCGTGAGCGCCAGTGCTCTCGGTCATGCGGTTGAGCCTAGTGCGCGGCCTCGTCCCAGTTCTGACCCACTCCCACCTGCACGTCGAGCGGAACCGACAGCTCAGCGGCACCGCCCATGCGGTCACGGACGAGTTGCTCGAGCTCGTCGCGCTCCCCCGCCGCGACCTCGAACACGAGCTCATCGTGAACCTGCAGCAACAGCCGCGACTGCAGGCCGCGCTCGCGCAGATCGTCGGCGACCCCCAGCATCGCGATCTTGATGATGTCGGCAGCCGTGCCCTGAATCGGCGCGTTCAAGGCCGCACGCTCGGCATTCTCGCGCAGCACCCGATTGGGCGAGTTGAGGTCGCCGAAGGGCCGACGGCGGCCGAAGATCGTCTCGGTGTAGCCCGTGCCGCGCGCCGTCTCGACGACGCTGCGCAGGTAGTCACGCACCGCACCGAAGCGCGCGAAGTAGTCACTCATCAGTTGCTTTGCCTCGGCCGTTTCGATGCCGAGCTGCTTGCTCAGGCCAAAGGCGCTGAGCCCGTAGGCCAGGCCGTAGCTCATCGCCTTGACCTTGGTGCGCATCTCGGCCGTCACCTCGGCGGGTTCGACGCCGAAGATGCGGGCGCCGACGAAGCGGTGCAGGTCTTCGCCCGAGCGGAACGCCTCGATCAGCCCCGCGTCACCCGAGAGGTGCGCCATGATGCGCATCTCGATCTGCGAGTAGTCGGCGGTGAGCAGGCTCTCGAAGCCGTCGCCGGCAACAAACGCGGCCCGGATGCGGTGGCCCACCTCGGTGCGCACCGGAATGTTCTGCAGGTTCGGGTCGGTCGACGACACGCGACCGGTCGAGGTGCCGGTCTGCTCGTAGGTGGTGTGGATGCGACCGTCCGCGCGCACCGCCTTGTCGAGGCTCTCGACGATCTGGCCGAGCTTCGTCGCGTCACGGTGCTCGAGCAGAATGCCGAGGAACGGATGCGGGTGCTTCGCCTGCAGATCGGCGAGCGACGCCGCGTCGGTCGAGTACCCGGTCTTCGTGGCGCGCGTCTTCGGCATGCCAAGCTCGTCGAACAGCACCTGCTGCAGCTGCTTCGGCGAGCCGAGGTTCACCTCGCGGCCAATCTCGGCGAAGGCGCGCTCCGCGAGGCCGGCCGCCGTCTCGGAGAGCTCGGTGCGCAGCGACTGCAGCCCATCGCGATCGACGGCGACACCGATCGACTCCATGCGCGACAGCACCGGCGCGAGGGGCACCTCGATGTCGGTCAGCACGCGGGTCGAACCGTCGTCGAGACGCGCACGCTGCGCCTCGGCCACGCGCAGCAAATACCAGGCGCTCGTCGCGGCGGGAACAGCCTCGGTGTCGGGAAGCAACTGGTTGGGGTCGGCCTGCGGCAGCGTCTCGCCGAGCACATCGTCGACGATTTCGGCGAGGTTTGCGGTGCGCGTGCCGGGGGCACGCAGCCACGCGGCGAGCTTCGCATCCCACACGATGCCGGCCACGCGCATCCCGTCGCGGTCGAGGACCGCCGTGAGCTGCTTCGCGTCGGCGACGACCTTGGGGCTGTCGCCCGCGAGCCACTCTTCGAGCGCGGCGTAGTCAGGGCGGTGAGCAGCCCAGTTCACCTGAACGGTCTCGCTCGCGGTGGCGAGCCCGATCGCCCGCAGCGCCTCGGTGTCCGACTCGACGACGACGGCGACTTCGCCTGTTGCGTTCGCGCGGAGCCACGCGGCGAGCTCCTCGTCGACGAGGGTGCGCACGGCGGGGGCCGCGTCGCGGGCGGCGGCCGCCGGGTCGGCGGCGTCGCCCATGTCGGCGCCCTCGGCTGCAGCGATCTTCAGCACGCGCTCGGTGAGGGTGCGGAACTGCAGGCGCTCGAAGACGCTCTTGACGGCCGGAACGTCCATCGGCTTGCGTTCGAGGTCGGCGGGCCCGACCGGCAGCTCGACATCGGTGACCAGGCGATTGAGACGACGGTTGCGCTCGGCCCGGTCGCGCTGCTCACGGAGGTTGTTGCCGACGACGCCCTTAATCTCGTCGGCGTGCTCGAGCAAGGCCTCGAGTGAGCCGTACTGCGTGATCCACTTCACCGCGGTCTTCTCGCCCACCTTGTCGACGCCCGGCAGGTTGTCGCTCGTCTCGCCGACCAGAGCCGCGATCTCGGGGTACTGCTCGGGGCCTACGCCGTAGCGCTCGCGCACCGCGTCGGGGTCGTACCGCTTCAGCTCGCTGACGCCGCGGGCGTTCGGGTAGAGCAGGGTGACCCGTTCGTTGACGAGCTGAATCGTGTCGCGGTCGCCGGAGACGACGAGCACGTCGAAGCCCTGCTCGGAGCCCTGGTACGCGAGGGTGGCGAGGATGTCGTCGGCCTCGAAGTCTTCTTTCGTGATCGTCGTCACGCTCATTGCCGCGAGGGCCTCTTGCAAGAGCGGCACCTGACCGACGAACTCGGGCGGCGTTTCGCCGCGGGTGCCCTTGTATTCGGGGTACTCGCGGGTGCGGAACGAGTGGCGCGAGATGTCGAACGCCACCGCCACGTGCGTCGGCTTCTCTTTCGCGAGCAGCCCCAGGAACATCGAGATGAAGCCGTGGATGGCGTTCGTGTGCTGCCCGTCACGCGTGACGAAGCTGTCGACCGGCAGGGCGTAGAAGGCCCGGAATGCCAGCGAATGGCCGTCGACAATGAGCAGAGTAGGCTTTGCGGAGTCCGTCACGCCCGCCAGCCTAACGGCGCGCGCCGACGCGGCACCGAGACCGCCCGACGCCCGCGAGGAGAACCCGTGACGCGCATCCCCGATGACCTCGACCCGGAGCTCGTGGCCCGCCTCGTCGAATCGGGCGGTGGGGCGCTCACCCAGAAGATGGGCATCGAGTTTCTCGAGCTCTCGGCCGAGAAATCCGTCGCGACCATGCCCGTCGAGGGCAACACGCAGGTCATCGGCCTGCTGCACGGCGGCGCCCACGTGGTGCTCGGCGAAAGCCTCGGATCGATCTCCTCGGCCATTCACGCCGGGCCCGGCCGCTACGCCGTCGGCATCGAGATCAATGCAACGCACTCGCGCTCGGTGACGAGCGGTGTCGTGACCGGCACCTGCACGGCGCTCGTGCTCGGCCGCACCCTGGCAACGCACGAGATCGTCATTCGTGACGACGAGGGCCGCCGACTCTCGACCGTGCGCATGACGAACATGCTGCGCGACCGCTAGCGGGGCAAGCTACTTCTCGTCGCCGCTCTTCGCGTCTTTCTTCGGCGCGAGCTGATCGATGATCGCCTGGGCGACCGCCTGCATCGTGGTGCGACGGTCCATCGACGCCTTCTGGATCCAGCGGAACGCCTCGGGCTCAGTGAGGCCCATGCGCTCGTTGAGCAGCCCCTTCGCGCGGTCGACGAGCTTGCGCGTCTCGAAGCGCTCGGCCATGTCAGCGATCTCGGCTTCGAGAGTCAGGATCTGCTGGTAGCGGCTGAGAGCAATCTCGATCGCCGGCAGCAGGTCGTTTTGCGTGAAGGGCTTCACGACGTAGGCGAGGGCACCGGCCTCGCTCGCCTGCTCGACCAGCTCTTTCTGGCTGAAGGCCGTCAGCAGCACGACAGGCGCAATGTGGTTCTCGCTGAGGCGCTTTGCGGCCTCAATGCCGTCGAGCTTCGGCATGCGCACGTCCATCACGACGACGTCGGGGCGCAGCTCGGTGGCGACCTCCACAGCGGCCTCGCCGTCGCCGACGTCGGCGACGACGTCGTAACCGTTGTCGCGCAGGATCTCGACGATGTCCATACGGATCAACGACTCGTCTTCTGCGACGACGACACGGCGGGGGGCGGTGTTGGTCTGCTCCTGCTCACTCACGTCGAGAAGCCTACGGTATGGTCGAGCAGCGGGCATCGGCGACGAGCCCGCGAGCCGGCTTGGCGGAATGGTAGACGCGACGCACTCAAAATGCGTTGTCCGAAAGGGCGTGTGGGTTCGAGTCCCACAGCCGGTACTCACAACACCCCCTAGGGATGAGAATCAGTTGCTCGGCTCGTCCGTGCTTCGGCTAAACACGCCGCGGGCGATCGACGCCACACCCGTCATGAGCACGAGGTAGGCGATGATCTGCAGCGCCCAGCCCAGCGCGGTGTCCATCCCGACCGCGGACCGAATTGCGTCGGACTGACGGAGCGCGAGCCACGCCGTGAAGGCTCCCACGAGCACCGCACCTGCACCGACAAATGCGGCGCGGTGGAGCACGTCACGTGGAGGGCGAATCGGAGGCATCCTCAGACGCTACATGACGCGACCGACCGATAGATGCCACCGCCCACAAACGAGGACGGCCCCGCCCGCGCCGCAAGGCGCTCATCGGGGCCGTTTCGTGTGGCGGATGCGTGGGGCGGCTACTCGACGCTCGCGCCCGCCAGCCACGCCGGCAGCTCAGTACCGATCGTGTAGCCGACGGTGTGCACCCGAATGTCGTTCGTGCCGCCCGGGATTCCGGGGGGCGAACCCGAGATCACGACGACCTTGTCGCCGTCAGAATGCCGTTTCCATCGGAGGCGCGCGAGCGAGGAACGTTCAGCCGCAACGGCCATCGGCATTCAGCGGATTCCGGATCCAGTAGTCCCACAACCAGCAACATCCACGTCAGTACATACTCGAAAGTCGTAGATGTTCGCGCGTCGCATGAATTCGCGTCAACCCCGAACCATGTTCGCCCTACTTGCTGAGGATGATCAAGTTGAGCCCGTTATCTGGGTGGTAGCCCCATTGTGCACTGTATCCATCCCAGTCCGCTGTTTGCCTGCCGTCCAAGGCGCGCGTCGACGAAATGCTCTCTTGAACCCAGGTTGGAACAGCAAGTTTCTCGTTGACGCAGTCAAGCGCAAGCGTGCCGACGCCGAGCGGGTCATCATCAGCCGATTGCGTCTGAACAAGCAAAGTACTGCCATCATCCTCGATTGAAACGACTCCCTCGAGGTATTTGCCGAACGCTTCTTCGACAGCAGCCAGGGAGTCGGAATCTTCTTCCTCCGGCTGTTCCGGGTTAGCCTCTTCGCCGAGACCACGCAACGAGTTTGTGCCCGCGCAGGCCTCATGGACGAGTTCGAGCTTTGAAGGTTGAATCAATTGCCACGCGGCGAAGCCAATGGCGCCCGCCGCTACGACTGATCCCACTGCCACTGCAACAACGAGAGCCCTACGGCTGCGGGAGTGACCGGGATGGACTCCACCGCCATCACTTCTCTGCCCATCTGTTTCTGAGAGTTCCGACGGTGGGCCAACTTCATCATGTCTGGCCGGAGTTTCGGGAATGCCCGGTTCGCCGTCGCTAATCATTCGTGTCACGCCTCTCTCCAATACTGACTCTCGCTCAACGCAAACAGGCGGACCCCCAAGACACAACCCCCCGAACGAGGGCGGCGAGTCCAGATGCTCTCAAGCGGCTGACCGAGCAACGGCCCCGACCGCGCCGGAAGGCGCTGGTCGGGGCCGTTTCGTGTATCGGATGCGCGGGGCGGCTATTCGACGCTCGCGCCGGCCAGCCACGCCGGCAGCTCAGTGCCGATCGTGTCGCCGACGGTGTGCACGCGAATGTCGTTCGTGCCGCCCGGGATTCCGGGGGGCGAACCCGAGATCACGACGACCTTGTCGCCCTTGACCGCGAGGTTGTTGCCGAGGAGCGCCTCGTCGACCTGGCGGTACATGGCGTCGGTGTGGGTGACGCGCTTGACGAGGAACGACTCGATGCCCCAGGTGAGCGCCATGCGGCGCTGGATCGCCTCATCGGGCGTGAAGGCCTTCATAGGAATCCGGAAACGCAGGCGGCTCATGCGGCGTGCCGAATCACCCGACTCGGTGAACACGCACACGAACTTCGCGTCGACGAAGTCGGCCACCTCAGCGGCAGCCAGCGTGATGGCGCCGCCCTGGGTGCGCGGCTTCGTGCCGAGCGGAGGAATGCGCTCGAGGCCGTGCTCCTCGGTCGAGTCGACGATGCGCGCCATGGTCGAGACCGTGATGACGGGGAACTCGCCGACGCTCGTTTCGCCCGACAGCATGACCGCGTCGGCGCCGTCGAGCACAGCGTTCGCGACGTCCGAGGTCTCGGCGCGGGTCGGGATGGGGCTCGAGATCATCGACTCGAGCATCTGCGTGGCGACGATGACCGGCTTCGCCATGCGGCGGGCGAGTTCAACCGCGCGCTTCTGCACAATCGGCACGGCCTCGAGCGGAAGCTCGACGCCGAGGTCACCGCGGGCGACCATGATGCCGTCGAACGCGTCAACAATGCCCTCGAGCGCGTCAACTGCCTGCGGCTTCTCGATCTTCGCGATGACGGGGATGAAGCGCCCCTCTTCGCGCATGATCTCGTGCACGCGGTTCACATCGTCAGCGTTGCGGACGAACGACAGGGCGATGTAGTCGGCGCCGAGCTTCAGGCCCCAGCGCAGGTCGTCTTCGTCTTTCTCCGACAGGGCGGGGACGTTGACCGCGACGCCCGGCAGGTTGATGCCCTTGTTGTTCGACACGGGGCCGGCGACGACGACCTCGGTGCGCACGCGCACGCCGTCGGTGTCGATGACGCGCACCTTGACCTTGCCGTCGTCGATGAGCAGGAAGTCGCCGGGCTTCACGTCGGCCGGCAGCCCCGTGAAGGTCGTGCCGACGAGCTCTTTCGTGCCTTCTACCTCTTCGGTCGTGATCGTGAAGATGTCGCCCTCGGCCAGTTCGTGCGGGCCGTTCGCGAACTTGCCCAGGCGGATCTTCGGGCCCTGCAGGTCGACGAGCACGGCGACCGGGCGGCCCGCGTCGGCCGCGGCCTGGCGCACGTTGCGGTAGACCTCTTCATGCACGGCGTAGGTGCCGTGGCTGAGGTTCATACGGGCGACGTTGACGCCCGCCTCGATGATGGCGCGAATGTTCTCGTAGCTCGACGTCGCCGGCCCGAGGGTCGCGACGATCTTTGCTCGTCTCATGGGGTCCTTCAGTGAGTTGGGGTGGTGGTAGACGCGGGCGCCGAAGCGCTCGCGGTGTTAGACCGCGATGGGGCGGTCCGTGGCCCGCACGGGGGCGGGAAGCTCTGTGGAACCCTGCAGGTAGCGGTCGATCTCGGCCGCCGCCGCGCGACCCTCCGCGATCGCCCACACGATGAGCGATGCGCCGCGACCGGCGTCGCCGGCGACGAACACGCCAGGCTCGACCGTCGTGTAGTCGGCGTCCCGGCGGATCGTGCCCCGCGCATCCTGCGGAAGCGGGAACTGCTGATCAAGCGACGCCGTGTCGGCGCCCGCGAAGCCGAGCGACAACAGCACCAGGTCGGCGGGAATCTCGCGTTCGGTGCCCGGCTTCGGCACGCGGCGACCGTCAACGAAGGCGGTCTCGGCGACCACGACAGCCCGAACCTCGCCGGCATCATTCGTCACAAACTCGACGGTGGAGGCGAGGTACATGCGCTCACCGCCCTCTTCGTGCGCCGACTGCACCTCGAACAGGGTGGGCTGCATGGGCCACGGCTGCGAGTCGGGGCGCTCGCTCGGGGGCTGCACGCCGATGGCGAGGTTCGTGACGCTGAGGGCATCCTGCCGGTGCGCCGTGCCGATGCAGTCGGCGCCCGTGTCGCCGCCGCCAAGCACGACGACGTGCTTGCCTTCAGCCGTGATCTGCTCGGCCACGGTGTCGCCAGCCTGCACCCGGTTCGACTGGGTCAGGTACTCCATGGCGAAGTGCACGCCGAGCGCGTCGCGACCCGGAATCGGGAGGTCACGGGGACGCGGCGCGCCCGTGGCTACGAGCACGGCGTCGTAGCGGCGACGCAGCTCGTCCCAGGTGATGTCGACGCCGATCTCAACGCCCGCGCGGAAGCGCGTGCCCTCGGCCTGCATCTGGGTGAGGCGCTGGTCGAGGTGGCGCTTCTCCATCTTGAAGTCGGGGATGCCGTAGCGCAGCAGGCCGCCGATGCGGTCGTCCTTCTCGAACACGGCAACCGTGTGACCCGCGCGCGTCAGCTGCTGGGCGGCGGCGAGACCGGCCGGGCCGCTGCCCACGACGGCGACGGTCTTGCCGGTCAGCCGCTCGGGCGGAGCCGGCTGCACCCAGCCGTTGTTCCAGGCCTGCTCGATGATCGACGCCTCGACCTGCTTGATCGTGACCGCAGGCTGGTTGATCGCCAGCACGCACGACGACTCACAGGGCGCCGGGCAGAGCTTGCCGGTGAACTCGGGAAAGTTGTTCGTCGCGTGCAGACGCTCGATGGCCTGTCGGCCTTCGCCGCGCCAGGTCAGGTCGTTCCACTCAGGGATCAGGTTGCCGAGCGGGCAGCCCTGGTGACAGAACGGGATGCCGCAGTCCATGCAGCGCCCCGCCTGGCGGCGAAGCTGCCCGGGGTCACCCTGCTCGTAGACCTCTTTCCAGTCCATGAGCCGGATCGGAACGGGTCGCCGCGGCGGGAGTTCCCGCTCGGGCACGTTGATGAATCCGCGGGGGTCAGCCACCGGTCACCTCCAGAATGCGGCCCCACACGATGTCGCCATCGGGGTCGAGGCCTTCGTCGAGCGCCGTCTGCCGGGTGGCGAGAACGGCGGCGTAGTCACGGGGAAGCACCTTCACGAAGCGGTCAAGCGCCGCATCGCCGTCGGCGAGCAGACGGGCGGCGAGAGCCGACTCGGTCTCGTCGTGGTGCTTCTTCAAGAGCTCAGTGACGAGCTCACGGTCGTCGGCATCGAGCGGGCCGAGGGTCAGCTCGCCGGTTGTCAGCGCATCGCGGTTGACCCGCTCGTCGCTGAGGTCGAGCACGTAGGCCGTGCCCCCCGACATGCCGGCGCCCAGGTTGCGGCCCGTCTCGCCGAGTATGAGCGCCGTACCGCCGGTCATGTATTCGAGGGCGTGGTCTCCCACTCCCTCGACGACCGCGGTGGCTCCCGAGTTACGCACGAGGAAGCGCTCGCCGACGATGCCGCGAATGAACAGCTCACCGCTGGTTGCGCCGTACCCGATGACGTTGCCCGCGATGACGTTGCGCTCGGCGTGGAAAACCGCCTCGCGTGCGGGTCGCACGATGACGCGGCCGCCCGACAGGCCCTTGCCGACGTAGTCGTTGCTGTCGCCGTACAGGCGCAGTGTGATGCCGCGCGGCATGAACGCCCCCAAGCTCTGACCGGCCGACCCCGTGAGGGTGACGTCGATCGTGTCGGGCGCGAGACCGTGCTCGCCATGACGCACGGTGACGGCGTTGCCCAGCATCGTGCCGACGGCGCGCTCGGTGTTGCGAATCGGCAGGTCGATGCGCACCGGCTGCGCGTGCTCGAGAGCATCGGTCGACAAGCGGATGAGCTGGTTGTCGAAGTGCTCATCGAGCTCGTGGTCTTGACCCACCCGGCGGGTGCGCGCGGCCTCGCTCGGGAACACCGGGCCCGACAGGATCGGCGCCAGGTTGAGGCCGTCAGCCTTCCAGTGCCGGATCGCGCGGTCAACGTCGAGCAGCTCACTGTGCCCGATGGCCTCTTCGAGGCTGCGGAAGCCCAGCTGCGCGAGATACTCACGCACCTCTTGAGCCAGGAACTGGAAGAAGTTGATGACGAATTCCGGGGTGCCGGTGAAGCGCTTGCGCAGCTCGGGGTTCTGCGTCGCTACACCGACGGGGCAGGTGTCGAGGTGACACACCCGCATGAGGATGCACCCCGACACGACCATGGGAGCGGTCGCGAAACCGTATTCCTCGGCCCCGAGCAGCGCCGCGATCACGACGTCGCGCCCGGTCTTCATCTGGCCATCGACCTGCACCGTGACGCGTTCGCGCAGCTGGTTAAGCATGAGCGTCTGCTGCGCCTCGGCGAGACCGATCTCCCACGGAGTGCCCGCGTGCTTCAGCGAGTTCAGGGGGCTGGCGCCCGTGCCACCGTCGTGACCCGAGATGAGAATGACGTCGCTCTTCGCCTTGGCGACACCGGCCGCCACGGCGCCGATGCCCGACTCGCTCACGAGCTTGACGTGTACGCGTGCCTTCGGGTTCGAGCGCTTCAGGTCGAAGATCAACTGCTTCAGGTCTTCGATCGAGTAGATGTCGTGGTGCGGCGGCGGCGAGATGAGGCCGACACCGGGCGTGCCGTGTCGCAGGCGCGCGATCCACGGGTACACCTTGTTGGCTGGCAGCTGCCCACCCTCGCCCGGCTTCGCGCCCTGCGCCATCTTGATCTGGATGTCGTCGGCGTTCGTCAGGTACATGCTCGTCACGCCAAAACGGCCAGAAGCAACCTGCTTGATGGCGCTGCGGCGTTCGGGGTCGAGCAGGCGCTCGACGTCTTCGCCGCCCTCGCCGGTGTTGCTGCGGCCGCCGATGCGGTTCATCGCGATGGCGAGCGTCTCGTGCATTTCAGGGCTGATGGCGCCCATGCTCATGGCGCCGGTCGTGAAGCGCCGAACGATCGACTCGATCGGCTCGACCTCGTCGAGCGGCACGGGGGCGCGCAGGCCGTCTTTGAAGCGGAACAGCCCGCGCAGCGTCATGAGCTTCTCGGCCTGCTCGTCGACGGCTTTCGTGTACTCGCGGAAGATGTCGTAGCGACCCGACTTCGTGGCGTGTTGCAGACGGAACACCGTCTCGGGGTTGAACAGGTGCGGCGGGCCCTCGCGGCGCCACTGGTATTCGCCGCCGCTGGGCAGGCGCTCGTGCGGGTTCGCGGGGGCGGATGCGGGATACGCGTGCGCGTGTCGGCGCGCGTTTTCTTCGGCGATCGTCTCAATGCCGACGCCGCCCAGGATGCTCGTGGTGCCGGTGAAGTAGCGGTCGACGAACTCTTGGCTGAGGCCGACCGCCTCGAACGCCTGAGCGCCCGCGTACGACCCGACCGTCGAGATGCCCATCTTGGACATGATCTTGAGCACGCCCTTGCCGAGCGCCTTGATCACGTTCGCGACGGCCTTTTCGGGGGTGATCCCGGTGATCATGCCGCTGCGGACGAGATTCTCGACCGTCTCCATCGCCAGGTACGGGTTGATCGCGGAGGCGCCGTAGCCGATCAGCAGCGCGATGTGGTGTACCTCGCGGACGTCGCCAGCTTCGACGATGAGCCCGACGCGCATCCGCTTCTCGGTGCGAATCAGGTGGTGGTGAACCGCCGCGATCATGAGCAGCGACGGCACCGGAGCCAGGTCGGCGGTCGAGTCACGGTCGCTGAGCACGATGAACTCGGCTCCGTCGTCGATCGCGTCGTCGACCTCGTCGCACATCGCCTGGATGCGCTTCTCGAGCGCCTTCGGCCCCTTGTCGACGCGGTAGAGACCCTTGATCGTCGTCGTGAGGGCGCTACCCGGGCGCGGGTCGATGTGCTGAATCTTTGCCAGCTCATCGTTGTCAATGACCGGGAAGTCGAGCGTGACCTGGCGGGCGTGCCGCGGAGTCGCTTCGAGCAGGTTGCGCTCGGGGCCGAGACCCAGAGCCATTGAGGTGACGACCTCTTCGCGGATCGAGTCGAGCGGCGGGTTCGTCACCTGCGCGAACTGCTGCGTGAAGTAATCGAACAGCAGGCGCGGGCGCTCGCTCAGCACGGCGATGGGCGTGTCGGAGCCCATGGCGCCAAGCGGCTCGGCGCCGGCCTTCGCCATGGGGGCGAGCAGAACGCGCACCTCTTCTTCGGTGTACCCGAAGGTGCGCTGACGCCGCGTGATCGAGGCGGGGGTGTGCACGATGTGCTCGCGCTCGGGCAGCTGCGCGAGGGCGATGCGGTTGCCGGAGAGCCACTCGGCCCACGGCTGCAGGGTGGCGAGCTCGCGCTTGATCTCGTCGTCTTCGATGATGCGGCCCTCGGCCGTGTCGACGAGGAACATGGCGCCGGGGCGCAGGCGGCCCTTGCGCACGACGCGCGCGGGGTCGATGTCGAGCACCCCGATCTCGCTGGCGAGCACGACGAGGCCGTCGTCGGTGACGAGGAAGCGCCCGGGGCGCAGCCCGTTGCGGTCAAGGGTCGCGCCGACGAGCGTGCCGTCGGTGAACGACAGCGCCGCCGGGCCGTCCCACGGCTCCATGAGCATCGAGTGGTACTCGTAGAACGCGCGCAGCTGGGGGTCGAGGCCCGTCTGGTTCTCCCACGCTTCGGGGATCATCATCATGATCGCGTGCGGGAGGCTGCGCCCCCCGAGGCTCAGTAGTTCGACGACCTCGTCGAACGAGGCCGAGTCGCTCGCGCCCGGCGTGACGATCGGGAAGACGTCGCGCAGATCGCCCAGCAGCTCGCTGACGAGCTGTGACTGGCGCGCGCGCATCCAGTTGCGGTTGCCCTGCACCGTGTTGATCTCGCCGTTGTGCGCGATCATGCGGAACGGTTGCGCGAGCGGCCACGACGGGAAGGTGTTGGTCGAGTAGCGCGAGTGCACGAGCGCCAGCTTCGACGTGAAGCGCTCGTCGCTCAGGTCGGGATAGAACGGCTCGAGCTGGAGCGTCGTCACCATGCCCTTGTAGGTGATGGTGCGGCAGGACAGCGACGGAAAGTACGCCCCGAGCTCGCGTTCGGCACGCTTGCGCACGCGGAAGGTCTGACGGTCGAGGGCGATGCCCGAAAGTGGCCGCCCGTCGGCGTCAGACCGGGCGGAGCCGAGGAACAGCTGCTCGATCGCGGGCATTGCCTCGCGCGCGAGGTCGCCCACCTCGTTCGGGTTGATCGGCACCTCACGCCAGCCCAGGACGGTCAGACCTTCGGATGCGGCAATCGCCTCAATGCCGGACTTCTCGCGCGCGCGCTCGGCCGGGTCGGTCGGGAGGAAGGCGGCGCCGACCGCGTAGGCGCCCGCCTCGGGGAGGCTGAACGGCACGAGGGCGCGGAAGAAGGCGTCGGGAATCTGCGTGAGGATGCCCGCCCCGTCGCCGGTGCCGGCGTCGGATCCCACCGCACCGCGGTGTTCGAGGTTGCGCAGGGCGTCGAGTGCGCCCTGAATGATGTCGTGACCGGCGGTTCCGCGCAGGGTCGCGACCATCGCGAGACCACAGGCATCGCGCTCGCGCTCGGGATCGTAGGCGCCCTGCTTCTCGGGGAGAGCCGAGAAGCGGCGGTAGGGACTGTGAGTCATACGCGTGACCGTCCTCACATCGTTACGTGCAGAAGGGAGGGACGGCGCTGGCCCTGGGGGAAATGCGCGAGCAATGCGCGCCGCGAAGCGTGAGCCGGGATCAAGGTGGTGGCGATCCGGGCGACTCAGGCGTTCGCGGGTGTTCCGCTTGTGGCGGGGGACGAGCCGGGTTTCCCGGCGACCTCATCGGCGTCATTGCCGGTTAGGTCCGTCTCGGTGTAGACGTCTTCGGAGTCTACCCCAGCGTCCGGTGACCACTCGCGGCCCGGCTGGTAGGGCCCCGGCTCAACACCCGGGTGGCGTCGGCGTTGCACCAGCACCAGCACGATGCCGAGAACCACGGCGGCCCAGGCGGCCCACACGTTGACGCGCACCCCCAGGAACAGCTCGCTCGGGTCGAGGCGAATCGTCTCGAAGACGCTGCGGCCCACGCCGTACCAGATGAGGTAGGCGCCGAGCAGCTTGCCCCACTGCACGCGCAGGCGCGCGTCGAGCAGCAACAACACGGCGACACCGGCGAGGTTCCAGATGATCTCGTAGAGGAACGTCGGGTGGAACAGGATGTCGTCGGGGAGCCCCACGGGAATCGCGGGGTTCGGTCGGTCGATCTCGAGGCCCCACGGCAGATCGGTGGGGAGGCCGAACAGTTCCTGGTTGAACCAGTTACCGAGCCGACCGAATGCCTGGGCGAGCAGGAGTCCCGGAGCGAGCGCATCCGCGAATGCCCAGAATCGGATGCCGGTGACGCGGCAGCCGAGGTACGCGCCGATCGCGCCGCCGATGAGGGCGCCGAAAATGGCCATGCCGCCCTCCCAGATGTAGAGGACGCGGAGAAGATCGGCGCCGGGGAAGAAGTAGTCGGCCGGGTGGGTCACCACGTGGTAGATGCGACCGCCGATGATGCCGAGGGGAACGGCGAACAGCGCGATGTCGAGGACGATCCACGGCTCGGCGCCGCGCCGGCTCAGCCGCGCGTTCGTCAACAGCACCGCCGCCACGATGCCGAGCAGGATGCACAGCGCGTAGGCGTTGATGAGGATGTCGAACGAGAACCAGGTGAGGCCGAGCTCGCGCAGCCACTCACCGAGATTGAACGCGCGCCACTCTTCGCCGGGGCTCGGAATGCTGAGCGGTTGAAGGGCAGGGATCACGGGTGCGGGCCTTTCCGGGGGTGGGGACGCGTGCCAGCCTACTTGTGGCCAGAGCGGTTTCGGGCTCAGCGGGTGCCGGAGGCGAGATCGGCGGCGACGCGCGCCACCTCGGGCACGCCGCCCTCGCTCAGCGCGGCGACCAGGCGCGAGCCGACGATGGCCCCGTCGGCGTAGCTCAGCACGTCGCGAACCTGCTCGGCGGTGGAGATGCCGAGGCCGACGCACGTGGAGGTGCATCCCGCGTCGCGGAGTCGTGAGACGACACCGCGGGCGGCAGCGTCGACGTCGGAGCGCGCACCGGTGATGCCCATCGTCGAGACGGCGTAGACGAAGCCGCGGCTCGCCTCGACGGCCTGGCGCATGCGAACGTCGGACGACGAGGGCGCCGCGAGGAACACGCGATCGAGGTCGTGCGCCTCGGACGCGGACATCCACTCGCTGGCCTCGTCGGGAATCAGGTCGGGGGTAATGAGCCCCGCTCCCCCGGCGTTCTTCAGGTCGGCAGCAAAGCGGTCGACGCCGTACTGCATGACGGGGTTCCAGTAGGTCATGACGAGCACCGGCGCATCGACGGCGGCGCGCACGCGCTCGACCGCCGTGAACGCGTCGCGCAAGCGGAAACCGTTCTGCAGGGCCGTCTGCGTGGCCTTCTGGATCGCGGCGCCGTCCATGACGGGGTCGCTGTAGGGAAGGCCGAGCTCGAGAATGTCGACGCCGTTCTCGACGACGGCGATGGCGGCCTCGACGCTCTCATCGAGCGTCGGGAAGCCGATCGGCAGGTAGGCAATCAGCGCACCCGAGCCGGCGTCGCGGCGCGTGCTGATCGTCTGCTCGACGCTGCTCACGATGCCGACCCCGCGGGGGCGTCACCCTCGCCGTCGAGCAGGCGGAAGTAGCGCGCCGCGGTCTCCATGTCTTTGTCGCCTCGGCCGCTCAGCGAGACGAGGATGATGCCCTCGGGGCCCAATTCTTTGCCCAGTTCGAGAGCGCCGTGCAGCGCGTGCGCGGTCTCGATGGCGGGAATGATGCCCTCGGTGCGGCTGAGCAGGCGCAACGCGCTCATCGCCTCGGCATCGGTCACGCCGCGGTACTCGGCACGCCCGATATCGGAGAGCCAGGCGTGCTCGGGGCCGACGCCCGGGTAGTCGAGGCCGGCCGAAATGGAGTGAGACTCCATGGTCTGGCCGTCTTCGTCTTGCAGCATGAGGCTGCGGGCGCCGTGCAGCACGCCAGGGCGGCCGCGCGAGATCGTCGCCGCGTGGTGCGGCGTGTCGACGCCGTCGCCGGCGGCCTCGAGGCCCACCAGGCGCACGGACTCGTCGTCGAGGAACGCGTGGAAGATGCCCATGGCGTTACTGCCACCGCCGACGCACGCCGCCACAGCATCCGGAAGACGGCCCGTGAGCGCGAGCACCTGCTCGCGCGACTCGGTGCCGATAACCGAGTGGAAGTCGCGCACCATCGTCGGGAACGGGTGCGGGCCCGCCACGGTGCCGAGCAGGTAGTGCGTGTTCTCGACGTTGGCGACCCAGTCGCGCATGGCGTCATTGATCGCGTCTTTCAGCGTGCGCGAGCCCGTCTGCACGGCCACAACCTCGGCCCCGAGCAGCTTCATGCGCGCGACGTTGAGCGCCTGGCGCTCGGTGTCGACGGCACCCATGTACACGACACACTCCATGCCGAACAGGGCGGCCGCGGTCGCGCTCGCGACGCCGTGCTGACCGGCACCCGTCTCGGCGATCAGGCGGGTCTTGCCGAGCCGCTTCGCGAGCAGCGCCTGACCGAGCACGTTGTTGATCTTGTGGCTGCCCGTGTGGTTCAGGTCTTCGCGCTTCAGCAGGATGCGGGCGCCGCCCGCGTGCTCGGCGAATCGGGGCGCCTCGGTGATGATCGAGGGCCGGCCGGTGTACGTGCGGTGCAGCTCGGCGAGCTCGGCGGCGAAGGCCGGGTCGACGCGGGCAGCCTGGTAGGCCGCGTCGAGCTCGTCGAGGGCGGCGATCAGGGATTCGGGCACGAATCGGCCCCCGAAGGTGCCGAAGTAGGGGCCGACGACGTCGCGCAGGGTCATGACACGCTCACAAACTGGCGGGCGGTGGCGACGGGGTCGCCTCCGGTAACGAGGGCCTCGCCGACGAGCACCACGTCGGCGCCAGCGCGCCGGTAGTGCTCGACATCGGCGACGCCGAGGACGGCCGACTCGGCGATACGGATCGCGTTGTCGGGGATGATCGGGGCGACGCGGCCAAACAGCTCGCGGTCGAGTTCGAAGGTCGTGAGGTCGCGGGCGTTGACGCCGATGAGCTGTGCACCCAAATCAACGGCGAGGCGAGCCTCGTCGAGCGAGTGCGTCTCGACGAGGGGGGTCATGCCCCAGTCGAGCACGTGCGCGTAGAGGCGACGCAGCGTCGACTCGTCGAGCGCCGCGACGATCAGCAGCACGAGGTCGGCACCCGCGGCGCGCGCCTCGGCGATCTGGTACTCGTCGGCGATGAAGTCTTTGCGCAGAACCGGCACGTCGACTGCGGCCCGCACGGCTTCGAGGTCGGCGAGCGAACCCTGGAAGCGGCGCTGCTCGGTCAGCACGCTGATCGCGTGCGCTCCCCCGGCGGTGTACTGCGCCGCGAGGGCGGCCGGGTCGGGGATGCTCGCGAGCGCCCCGCGGGACGGGCTCGCGCGCTTCACCTCGGCGATCAGCTTGACGTGGTCGGCACGCGACAGCGCCGCGACGGCGTCGAGCGCGGCGGCCTGGGCCGCAGCGTCGGCTTCGACCGCGCTCAACGGACGGTCGGCGCGACGCGCGGCCGCGTCCTCACGAGCGCCCGCGGTCAGGCCGTCGAGCACTTAGGAGTGCGCCTTCGGGGCGTAGCGCGGGCCCTTCACGCCATAGCCCATCTTCGCCATGACGCCGCCGGTGATCCAGCCAGCGAGCACCACGACGGCACTCGCCCACACGACGGGGGCGATCTCGAAGAAGAAGGCGATCGTGCCGACGGTGAAGCCGACGAGCATGATCACGACGGCCGTCCAGGCGGCGGGAGAGTGACCGTGTCCGAGGTCGTTCTGGGCGTTCATGCGTCTCCTGGTTCGGGAATCGGCGGGAGTGTTCAGTCTATCGGGCGGTGGGGTCGTCGCCGTCGCTGAGCGCGTCCCAGTCGCCGAGACGATCCTCGCCTACCCGGCCGCGTGCATCCTGGGTGTCGTAGCGGCGCGTGCGCCCGGGCCAGCGGTGCGTCGTGAGCGCCGTAAACAGTCCCGCGATGACCGCGACGACGCCGCCCGCGAGCGCGAGCCACACCCATGCCGAGGTGGCGCTCGAGACAACGAGATCCGCGACGGCGCCCTCGCCGTCGATGCCGGTGAGGGCGGTCACCGCCGGCGCAGCGCGATCGACCGGCGCGAGTGCCACGCCGAGCGACGCCGCAGCGATACCGACGCCGAGCGCGAGTTCGACCACGGCCAGGACGACGCGGGGGGTGCGGCCCACGAGCGAAAGGGCCGCCGTCAGAGCAAGCAGAGCGAGGCTGAGGGCCGGAACCGTCGACGCGGCGACGTCACCGCGCGCCTCCACCACCGCACCCGTGTCGAGGGTGAGCGTCACCCAGACCTGCGTCCACGCAAGCAGGGACAGCCCGGCGGCCGCGAGCGGGCCGAGGAGTGACAGCAGGCGGAGCCGCGCGGGGGTCACGCGTCGTGCCCCGAGTCGGCAATCGGCGCGAGCGCGTTCGCGATCGCAACCGCCCGCAGCGGGGCGGCCGCCTTCGCGATCGTCTCGTCGTACTCGGCCTGGGGCTGCGAATCGGCCACGAGCCCGGCACCCGCCTGCACGCGGGCGACGCCGTCGGCAAGGAACGCGGTACGGATGGCGATCGCCAGGTCAAGGTCGCCCGAGAAGGCGAAGTAGCCCACGACTCCCCCGTACACGCCGCGGCGAGCCGGCTCGAGCGCGTCGATGATCTCGAGGGCGCGGGGCTTTGGGGCGCCGCTGAGCGTGCCGGCCGGGAACGTCGCGCGCAGGACGTCGATGGGGCTCGCATCCGCGCGCACGTCGCCCTCGACGCTCGAGACGAGGTGCATGATGTGGCTGAATCGCTCGACCTGCATGAACTCGGTCACCTCAACGCTACCCGGGGCGCACACCTTCGAGAGGTCGTTGCGGGCCAGATCGACCAGCATGAGGTGTTCGGCCTGCTCTTTGCGGTCGGCGAGCAGCTCGTCGGCGAGGGCCGCATCCTGCTCGGGGCTCGCGCCGCGCGGGCGGGAACCGGCGATCGGGTGGGAAAAGGCGCGGCCGTCTTGCACCTTGACGAGCGCCTCGGGCGAGGAGCCGACGATCGCGTAGGGGGTTCCGTCGACGCGGGTGAGGCTGAGCACGTACATGTACGGCGACGGGTTGAGCGCGCGCAGCACGCGATACACGTCGAGCGGCGCCGCGGTCACCGGGTGGTCGAAGCGCTGCGAGATCACGACCTGGAAGACGTCGCCGTCGCGGATGTGCTCTTTCGACCGGGCCACCGCGTCGAGGTACTGCTCGGGCGTCGAGCGGTGATGGGGCGCCGGGGCGGTCGACACGTCGATGGCGGCAGGGTGCGTCGCCACCGGGCGGGTGAGCGCGTCGGCGAGGCGATCGAGGCGGGCCTGCGCATCCGTAAATCGGGCGGCGAGCTCATCGTCGTCGGGCTCGCCATCGAGCAGGAGCGCCGCGATGATCTGCACGGTGCCGGTCTTGTGGTCCATGACAACCAGCTCGCTCGTGAAGGCGACGGCGAGCTCGGGGGCGGCGAAATCGGCGGGCGGCGCGTCGGGGAGGTGTTCGACGCGGCGCACCGCATCCCAGCCGATGAAGCCCACGAGGCCACCCGTCAGCGGCGGATGCGCGGGGTCGGCCGGGGTGCGCCACCGCGCGTACAGCGCGTCCAGCGCCGCGAGCGGGTCGGCGGGCAGCTCGCCGCCGAAGGCGCGCGCGGCGTCGATGCCGGTGTCGATCCACAGGCTCTCGCCGTCGGCCTCGGTGAGCACGCCGAACGAGCCGACGCCGATGAACGAGTAGCGCGACCAGATGCCGCCCTGCTCGGCCGACTCGAGCAGGAAGGTGCCGGCGCGCCCGTCGGCGAGCGAACGGTAGAGGCCCACGGGGGTCGCGGCATCGGCGAACAGCTCGCGAATGACCGGCACCACGCGGGCCGTGCCGAGCACGACGCGGACGTCATCGAGGGTCGTCGTCATGCGGGCGCCTCCGTCTCGCTCACGATCACGGGGTCGACGTCGAAGCAGCGCCGCGCCCCCGTGTGGCAGGCGGGACCCACCTGGTGCACGCGCACGAGTAGCGCGTCGGCGTCGCAGTCGAGGGCGAGCTCACGCACGAGCTGAATGTGGCCGCTCGTGTCGCCCTTGCGCCAGTACTCGCCGCGGCTGCGACTCCAGAACGTGACCCGCCCCTCCGTGAGCGTGCGGCGCAGGGCCTCGGCGTTCATGTAGCCGAGCATGAGCACGGCGTCATCGTCGACCGATTGGATGATGGCGGGCAGGAGGCCGTCGGCGGCGAAGCGGGCGCGCGCCACCACGGCGTCGGCGGCAACCGGGTCGAGGGAGGCGGCGGGGTGGCCGTCGGCGGAAAAATCGCTCATCGCACCAGCACCCCCGCGTCGCGGAGCGAACCTTTGACCTCGCCGATCGTCAGCTCGCCGTTGTGGAAGACCGAGGCCGCGAGCACGGCATCGGCGCCTGCCTGAACGGCGGGAGCGAAGTGCTCGAGGGCTCCGGCACCGCCAGAGGCGATGACGGGCACGCGGGCGATCTCGCGGACCGCCGCAATCAACTCGAGGTCGAAGCCTGCCTTGGTGCCGTCGGCATCGATCGAATTGACGAGCAGTTCGCCGGCGCCGCGCTCGATGGCCTCGCTCGCCCAGGCAAGAGCGTCGATCTCGGTGCGGGTGCGGCCACCGTGGGTCGTGACGATGAAACCGCTCGGGGCCGATGCGTCGCGTGTGATGTCGAGGGAGAGCACGCAGACTTGGGCGCCAAAACGGTCGGCGATCTCGTCAATCAGGGCCGGGCGGGCGATGGCGGCACTGTTCACGCCGATCTTGTCGGCGCCGTGGCCGAGCAGCCGGGCGACGTCGTCTGTCGAGCGCACTCCCCCGCCGACGGTGAGGGGAATGAAGACCTGTTCGGCCGTCGCCCGCACCACGTCGTAGGTTGTCTCGCGCTGGTCAACCGTCGCGGTCACGTCGAGGAAGGTGATCTCGTCAGCGCCCTGCTCGAAGTAACGGCGGGCCAGCTCGATGGGGTCGCCGGCGTCGCGCAGGCCGAGGAAGTTGACGCCCTTCACGACGCGGCCCCCGGCGACGTCGAGGCACGGGATGACGCGGGTGGCGACCGACATCAGAGGCGAGCGGCGTGGATCGATCCGACGAGGATCGCCCGGGCGCCGAGGTCGTACAGCTCGTCCATGACGTGGTTCACGTCGGCGCGCGGCACCATGGCCCGCACCGCGACCCAGCCGCTGTCGGCCAGCGGACTCACGGTCGGCGACTCGAGACCGGGGGTGACCGCCTGGGCCTTCTCGAGCAGCTCACGGGGCAGGTCGTAGTCCATGAGGACGTACTGACGGGCGACAAGAACACCCTGGAGGCGCCGCTGTAGCGTCGCAATTCCGGGTCGATCGGGCTGCGCGCTGATCAGCACCGCGGTCGACTCGAGGATCACGGGGCCGGCGATTTCGAGGCCCTGGGCGCGCAGGGTGGCACCGGTCGACACGACGTCGGCGACCGCGTCCGCGACCCCCAGCCGTACGGCCGACTCGACCGCGCCATCCAAGCGAATGAGATCGGCGGTCACACCGTGCCGCGCGAGGAAGTCGCCCACGAGCCCGGGGTAACTCGTCGCCACCCGCAGCCCGCCCAGATCGTCCAGCGTGCGCACCGTGTTCGGCGGCGCGGCGAAGCGGAACGTCGAGTCACCGAAGTCGAGAGTCTGAATCTCGCGGGCCTCAGACCCCGAATCGAGCAGCAGGTCGCGCCCGGTGATGCCGACGTCGAGCGCGCCCGAGCCCACGTAGGTGGCGATATCGCGCGGGCGCAGGTAGAAGAACTCGACGCCGTTGCGCGCATCCGCGCTCGTCAGGGCGCGCGGATCGCGCCGACCCGTGTACCCGGCCTCAGCGAGCATGTGCGCCGCGGTCTCGGACAGCGAGCCCTTGTTGGGCACCGCGATTCTCAGCATTCCGGTGGTCTTCCTCGAGCGCGCGGGGCGCGCATCCATTGGGCGGGTGGGCGGTCAGCGCCAGCGGCGCGAACCGCTACAGGTAGCGATAGACGTCGTCGGGCGTCAGGCCCTTCGCGACCATCATGACCTGCAGGTGGTACAGCAGCTGCGAGATCTCCTCTGCGGCGGCCGCGTCGCTCTCGTACTCGGAGGCCATCCAGACCTCGGCGGCCTCCTCGACGATCTTCTTGCCGATCGCATGCACGCCGGCGTCGAGCTGCGCCACGGTGCCGGAGCCCTCGGGGCGCGAGCGGGCTTTCTCGGCGAGCTCGGCGTACAGCGATTCGAACGTCTTCACCCGGCAAGCGTACCGGGGCGACGCTTCACGAACCGTGGGTCAGGAGACGCCGAGCAGGTCGATGACGAAGACGAGCGTCTTGCCCGACAGGCGATGGCCGCCACCGGCGGGACCGTAGGCGAGGTGCGGCGGGCAGACGAGCTGGCGACGGCCGCCCACCTTCATGCCGGGGATGCCCTGCTGCCAGCCGGCGATCAGGCTGCCGAGGGGGAAGTTGATCGACGACCCGCGGTTCCACGACGCGTCGAACTCTTCACCGCTGTCGAACTCGACGCCGACGTAGTGCACGTCGACGGTCGCACCGGGAGTGGCCTCCGCACCGTCACCGACCACCAGGTCGGTGATGACGAGCTCGGTGGGCGCGGGGCCCTCGAAGAAGTCGATTTCGGGCTTGCTCAGCTGGCTCATGGTTCCATCCAAGCAGACGTGGCGGCCTCGCGCAGACCGGCGATCGCGCGCTCGGGGTCGTCGGCGCCGTAGACGGCCGAGCCCGCGACAAAGGTGTCGGCGCCGGCCTCGGCGGCGATCGCAATCGTGTCGAGGGCGATGCCGCCGTCGACCTGCAGCCAGGTGTCGACGCCGAGGCGGCGCACCTGCTCGCGCAGCAGCCGCAGCTTCGGCATCGTCTCGGGCATGAACGACTGCCCCCCGAAGCCGGGCTCGACGGTCATGACGAGCACCTGATCGAACTCGGGCAGCAGCTCGAGGTACGGCTCGACGGGGGTTCCGGGCTTCAGCGCGAGGCCCGCGCGGGCGCCGCGATCGCGAATGGCGCGCGCGACGGCAACCGGATCGGTGGCGGCCTCCACGTGGAAGGTGACCGAAAACGCGCCCAGTTCGGCGTAGCCCGGCCCCCAGCGGTCGACATCACTGATCATCAGGTGCACGTCGAGCGGAATCGGCGAGACGTCCTGCACCCGGCCGACCATCTGCGGGCCGAAGGTGAGGTTCGGCACGAAATGGTTGTCCATCACGTCGACGTGCACGTAATCGGCGGTCTGGATGCGATTCAGATCGCGCTCCATGTTGACGAAATCGGCCGACAGGATGCTCGGGTTGATGCGCGCGGTCACGTCGCCAGCGTAGTCAGCGGCCCCGCGCATCCGCCCGCAGCGGGGCCGCGAGCGCGCGAGGCGGCGTCAGTGGGCCGCGCGCTCGATGAGCTGGATGAACATCGCGTCGGTGCCGTGCCGGTGCGGCCACAGCTGCGCGGCCGTGCCCGGCCCGAGGTCGAGCGGTTCCCGCACGATGCGCGAGAGGATCGCGGGCGTGTCGAGGGCGGTGGCGTCGGCACGCGTCGCGAGCGCCGCATCCACGACCGCGCGGGTTTCTTCTGGGTGGGGCGAGCAGGTGACGTAGGCGACGAGACCGCCCGGGGCGACGGCGTCGAGCGCCGCCGTCAGCAGCTCGCGTTGCAGCGCCGCGAGGGGCGCCACATCGTCGGCGCTCTTGCGCCAGCGCGCCTCGGGGCGACGGCGGAGCGCACCGAGACCCGTACACGGCGCATCGACCAGGATGCGGTCAAACGCCCCCGGCTCGGTGTCGCCGATGGTGCGACCGTCACCGGCGCGCACCTCGACCTCGGGGGCGACGGGCGCGAGGGCGCGGCGCACCAGTTCGGCGCGCTGCGGCACGGCCTCGTTCGCCACGAGCTGCGCGCCCGCCGCGCGGGCCTCGGCCGCGAGCAGCGCCGCCTTGCCGCCGGGGCCGGCACAGAGGTCGAGCCAGCGCTCCCCCGGCGTAGCGGGCCGCGCGCGACTGAGCGCGAGGGCGGCCAGTTGCGATCCCTCGTCCTGCACCCGACGCACGCCGGAGGTGACCTCGGGGTCGGCGGCCGGGTCACCCGAACGAGAGCGCACGCCGAGCGGCGAGTACCTCGTGCGGGACGGGTCATCGGCGGCGAGCGGCTCGGCGAGGCCCGGCAGCGCGACAAGCGTGACGCGCGGCGGGTCGTTGTCGGCCGCGAGCAGCGCGTCGAGTTCGGCCCCCCGCCCCTCGGCCGCGAGCGCGTCGGCGAGGGCGTCAACCACCCATTCCGGATGCGCGTGGCGAATCGCGAGGATGCCCCGCACCGAGCTCACCCCCGCGGTCAACAGTGTTTGCCACTCGTCGAGGCTGCGCTCGCCGACGCGGCGCAGCACGGCGTTGACGAAGCCGGCGGCGCGCGGGGCACCCACCTGCCGAGCGAGCCGCACCGACTCGTCGACGGCGGCGTGGGGCGGGGTCTCCATGCCGAGCAGCTGGTGTGCGCCGAGCCGCAGCACGTCGAGCGCGAGCGGGTCGATGCGATCGATCGCTCGCCCGGCGGCTCGCGCAATGACGGCGTCGTAGAGCCCCCGGCTGCGCAGCGTTCCGTACGTCAGCTCGGTGGCGAAGCCGGCGTCCGACCCGGTGAGGCGGGCCCGACGGATGCGCGTCGGCAGCAGCAGGTTCGCGTAGGCGTCGTCGCGCGCGACGGCGTGCACGACGTCGAAGGCGATCCGACGGGGCGACGGCCCCGCCGGCGCCCGACCGGATGACCCACGCGATGCCCCACCGGATGCTCGGCCCGACGAACGACGTGGTTCACCGGGGTTCATCGGAACCGCCGCTCGGCGGCGTCGCGCAGGCCGCGCATCCAATCGACCGCCCGCATGGCCTGCTTGCCGGCCGGCTGGACGCGGATGAGCTCGAGCGGGCGGTCGGCGGTGCCGACGAGCGCCGCGCCCGCCTGAACGGTGAGCCGGCCCGGTTCGAGCGCCGGCGCGTCGTGCGCGATGGCGACCTCGAGCAGCTTGACGGTGGTGCCGTCATCGAGCTCAGCGAAGGCGCCGGGTTCGGGGGTGGTTCCGCGGACACGCGCCGACACGGTCGCGACACAGGACGTGAACGTCACGCGCCCGTCGTCGCGGGTGAGTTTGGGGGCGAACGACGGGGTGCCCTGCTGCGGCGTCGCGGTCGCGGTGCCGTCGGCCAGTGCGTCTACGACGCTGGCGACGAGACCCGCCCCGTCGGTGGCGAGACGCTCGAGCAGCGAGCCCGCAGTGTCGTGGGCCCCGATCGGCTGCGCGCGCTGCGCGAGCAGCTCACCCTCGTCGAGTCCGGCCGTCAGCCGAAAGACGCTCATGCCGGTGCGGGTGTCGCCCGCCATGATGGCGCGCTGCACGGGCGCGGCGCCCCGGTAGGCCGGTAGCAGCGAGAAGTGCAGGTTGATCCAGCCGAGGCGCGGGGCCGAGAGCAGGGGTTCGCGAATAAGTCCGCCAAACGCCACGATGACGCCCAGATCGACCTGACGGGCGACGAGCTCGTCGGTCAGCGGGGTGAGGCTGCGCGCGTGCAGCACCTCGAGTCCGAGGCGCTCAGCCTCGACCTCGACGGGCGTCGGCGTGAGCACCCGCTTGCGGCCCTGCGGTGTTGGTGGACGGGTGATGACGGCCTCCACCGCGTGCGGCCCGCCGGCGAGGGCCGCGAGCGACGGGACTGCCGCGGCGGGGCTTCCGGCGAACAGCAGTCTGAGGCGAGTCACCCGACGATTCTGCCCCACGGCTGCGGGCACGCCGCGCGAGGTCACTCGTCGAGAGCCGCGTCAAACGCTGTCGGGTCGTCGAATCGCACGCGCAGGGTCGAGCGGCGTCGCTGCGCGCGAGCCGTGGCTGCCGCGACGACCGCGGCCCGCAGTTCGTGCGCGACATCGACTCCGCGGGCGTAGTCGAGGCGCACGATCGCCCGAACCTGACCATCGGCCGTGTCGACCGGCCCGAGCGCGTCGACGCCGTCGAGGGCGAGCACCGGTTCGAGTGCGGCGCGCACCTCGGGCGCCGTGCCGGTGACGGTTGCCGAGCGCACGGCGGGTGGGAAGCGCAGTCGGCGGCGGTCGGCGAGTTCGGCGGCGATCAGCTCGTCGGCGGTGCCGGTGGCGAGCGCCTGAGCGACGGGCCCGTCGACTCCGACGAGCAGTACGGGCGCGTCGTCGGCCGCGAGCGCTGCCGCGTTCTGCCACCACCGCAGGCAGTCGTCGACGACCCGGAGGCCGTCGCGGGCGAGCATGCGCTCGGCGTCGAGCAGCAGAACGGCACGGTAGCCGCCCGCGACGATCGGCTCGGCCCCGCGGGTCGCGACCACGATCGTGCGGCCGGGCTCGACCTGCTGGTGGGCGTGGTCGGCGTCGGAGACGATGACGCGCGCCCCGGGGAAGGCTCGGCCCAGCTCGTCGGCGGTGCGCACCGAGCCGGGCGTGCTCGCCCGGCGGCGCGTCCCCGCGCAGCGGGTGCAGGGCGCGGCAGGGGCGATGGCCCCGCACCAGCGACACGAGGGCGCCGCCCCGGCGCGGCGCACCCCGACCGGGCCTGCGCAGACGCGACAGCGCACCGCCTCGCCGCAGTCGGCGCACACGATGCGCGGGTCAAAACCGGGGCGCGCCACCTGCAGCAGAACGGGGCCGGTGGCGAGCGCCTCGCTAGCGGCTCGCCACGCGATCGAGGGGATGCGCGCGCGGGCCCCCGGCTCGTCGGCGCCAACCGCGCGCGTGGTCGGTCGGATGCGCCGCCGCGCGGACCGCGCGGGCGTCACGGTGCGCAGATAGCCGATCTCGACGAGTCGCTGAGTGTCGGCGGAGGGCGAGTGCGCGGCGAGGATGAGACCACAGGCCGCGTCGTCGTGTCGCAGAAGCGCCAGGTCGCGGGCGTGTACGCCGGGCGCGTGCTGTTCGGCGTGCAGGGGGTCGCCGTCGTCCCAGAGGGCGATGAGTCCGAGTCGGTGCGCGGGCGCCGTCACGGCGGTGCGGGTGCCGATCACGAGCGCCGGGCGCTTCTCGAGGGCGCGCAGGAAGCCGCGGTAGCGCTCCCCCGCCCCGCGCCCCGCGTCGACCCGGGCAATCGCCTCGCCCGGCAGCACGAGCGCGGCGGCCGCGGCCACGAGGTCGAGATCGCGGTAGTCGGGCACAGCGATGATCGCCGAGCGCCCGCCCGCCACCGTGCGGGCGGCAAGCCCCACGAGGGTCATGAGTCCGGCGGGAAGCCACTCCCCGTGACCGGCCTCAACGAGCCGCTGCGGCGCCGTGAGTGCGATGCGACGATCCCCCGCCGCCGCCGTGGGATCGCGGAGGACGGCGATCGTGTCGGAATCGAGCGCGGGGGCGGGGGCACCCTCCGCGACGGCGATCTCGGCGGGCGTCAGAGCCGGGCCGGTGCGCCCTGCCGCGTCGAGCGCGCCGAGCCAGGCCTTTTCGATGCGCACCTGTCGCGGTGGTACTGCGAGGCGCAGCAGGTCACTGGCCGTGCCGGCGGCGCGGTCGGCCGCGCGGCGAGCGAGGCGGTACACCTCGGGCGTGAGCACGCGCGCGGTCGACACCACCTCCGAGATCTCGGCGAGCTGGCCGCCGAAACTCGCCTCGGCCACACGGTCGACGAGGTAGCCCTTCGCCTGGCGGCCGCCCGTGCGCAGCGGCACGACGAGCCGCACACCGGGCCTCGCATCCCCATCAAGCGATTCAGGGATGCGGTACTCGAGCAGGCGGTCGAGCTGCGGCAGCGGCGAATCGATCAGCACCCGCGCGATCGGTTCGGCGGTCACGCGCGCTCGCCCCCGCGGCTCAGAGCCCAGCGCTCGCGCGCAGCGCGTCTGCGCGGTCGAGCGTCTCCCAGCTGAAGTCGGGCAGCTCGCGCCCGAAGTGACCGTAGGCGGCCGTCTGTCCGTAGATGGGTCGCAGGAGGTCGAGCTCGCGCACGATGGCCGCCGGGCGCAGGTCAAAGGTGTCGCGAATCGCCCGAATGATCGTGTCGTCGTCGACGTGGCCGGTGCCGAAGCTCTCGACGTATAGCCCCACGGGCGCCGCCGTGCCGATCGCGTAGGCCACCTGCACCTCGAGCCGGTCGGCGAGGCCGGCGGCGACGGCGTTCTTGGCCACCCAGCGCATGGCGTACGCGGCTGAGCGGTCGACCTTCGACGGGTCTTTACCGCTGAAGGCGCCCCCGCCGTGGCGCGATGCGCCGCCGTAGGTGTCGACGATGATCTTGCGACCCGTGAGCCCGGCGTCACCCTGGGGGCCCCCGATGACGAAGGTGCCGGTCGGGTTGATGAGGATGCGCGGGGCCTGGTCACCGAAACCGGCCGCCTCGAGAACGGGGCGAATGACCTCGCGCTCGACGTCGGCGCGCACCTGGGGCGTGTCGACCTCGGCACGGTGCTGCGTGCTCACCACGATCGTCTCGATCGTGCGCGGCACCTGACCGTCGTAGCCCGCCGTGACCTGGGTCTTGCCGTCGGGGCCGAGGTAGCCGAGGGTGCCGTCTTTACGCACGGTGGCGAGGCGCTCAGACAGGCGGTGGGCGAGCCAGATCGGCAGCGGCATGAGCGTCGGCGTCTCGCGCGTGGCGTAGCCGAACATCAGCCCCTGGTCGCCCGCACCCTGGCGGTCGTCGGCGTCGACGCTCTCGCCCTCGCGGGTTTCGAACGCCGAGTCGACCCCCTGCGCGATGTCAGGCGATTGGCCGCCGATCGAGATCGAGACACCGCACGAGCGCCCGTCGAACCACACGTCGCTGCCGGTGTAGCCGATGTCGGTCACGGTCTGGCGCACGATGCCGGGAATGTCGACATAGCCGCTCGTCGTGACCTCGCCGGCGACGTGAACGAGCCCCGTCGTGACGAGCGTTTCGACGGCGACGCGAGCCTGCGGGTCGACCGTGAGCAGAGCATCCAAAATGCGGTCGCTGATCTGGTCGCACATCTTGTCGGGGTGACCCTCGGTCACAGACTCAGACGTGAACAGACGCAGCGAGGACATGGGGCTCCGGTGGTGTCGGGCGGGCGCTTGGCCGAATCAGCCGAGCGCGTCGAGAATACGGTGGGCCACTGACAGCTTGTCGCCCGAGGCCTTCGCCACCACGCTACCGGCCGCGTCGACGATGATGACATCGGTTGACGCTTGACCAAACACGACCCCGTCGCCGACGCGGTTGGCGATGATCACGTCGGCACCCTTGCGAGCGGCCTTGCCGGCGGCCAAGGCAACGAGCTCTGCCTCGGAGCCCACTGTCTCGGCCGCGAAGCCCACGAGACGCTGGCCGGCCGGGCGCGCGGCGGCCAGCGCCGTCAGCACGTCGTCCGTGCGCTCAAGCCGCAGCTCGGGCACCGCACCGTCGTCGGTCTTCTTGATCTTCTCGCCGGCGACGGCCACCGGTCGAAAGTCGGCGACGGCGGCCGCCATGATCACGAGCTCGGCGCCCGGCTGCTCGGCGAGCATCGCGGCGTTCAACTCAGCGGCGGTACCCACCTCGACGACGCGGACGCCGGCGGGCGGTGGCACCTCCAGGTGGGCGGCGATGAGGACGACGTCCGCCCCGCGCGAGCGCGCCGCGTCCGCGAGGGCCACGCCCTGGCGCCCGCTTGAGCGGTTGCCGAGGAAGCGGACGGGGTCGATCGGCTCGCGCGTGCCGCCGGCCGAAATGACTACGCGCATCCCCTGAAGGTCACGCGGGCGCACGGCGTCGAGCGCCGCCCGCACGATCTCGTCGGGCTCGGCCATGCGGCCGGGGCCGCTGTCGTCGCCCGTCAGCTGGCCGGAGGCCGGGCCCACGATCAGCACGCCCCGCTCGCGCAGCGTCGCCACATTCGCCTGGGTGGCCGCGTTGAGCCACATCTCGGTGTGCATCGCCGGGGCGATGACGAGGGGCGCCTCGGAGGCGAGCACGGTCGTACCCAAGAGGTCGCCCGCGAGGCCGGCGGCGAGCGAGGCGATCGAGTGGGCCGTCGCGGGGGCCACCACGATCAGGTCGGCGCGCTGACCGAGCGCGACGTGCCGCACCTCGGCGACACCCTCATAGAGCTCGGTGTGCACGGGGTTGCGGCTGATCGCCTCGAGCGTGGGTCGGCCCACGAAGCGCAGGGCGCCCTCGGTGGCGACGATGTGTACGTCATGCCCCGCCTGAACGAAGCCACGGGCGACACCCACCGCTTTGTACGCGGCGATGCCGCCCGTGATGCCGACGACAATCGTCAGCGGGGCGCCGGAATCCGGCATGGCCTAGCTAGTCGGCGAGGCGAGTGAGGACCAGCTTGTCCTCGTTGATCTCGTGCAGGGCGACCGACAGCGGCTTGTCGTCGACGGTCGAGTCGACGAGCGGGCCCACGTTGTCGAACAGCGAGCCCTCGTGCAGGTCGGAGTAGTAGTCGTTGATCTGGCGCGCGCGCTTGGCGGCGAAGATCACGAGCTGGTACTTCGAGTCGACCTTAGACAGCAGCTCGTCGATGGGCGGGTCAATGATGCCCTGGGTCTTGTCGGCCATGTCAGCTCCGTACTAGTCGTTGAGTTCTGGGGCGTGCGCCGAGCGCACGGCAGTGAGCAAGTCTACGACCTCCTGGGCCGCACGCTCGACATTGTCGTTGATGACGTGCACATCGAACTCGTCTTGGGCGGCTAGTTCGACCTTCGCCGTCTCGAGTCGGCGAGCCTGTTCGGCGGGGCTTTCGGTGCCTCGCCCGATGAGCCGTCGCACGAGCTCGTCCCAGGTGGGCGGGAGGAGAAAGACGAGCACCGCCTCGGGCATCGCCCGCTTCACCTGACGCGCGCCCTGCAGGTCGATTTCGAGCAAGACGCTGCGGCCGGATGCGAGGGTCGCCTCGACGGGCGGGCGCGGGGTTCCGTAGCGCGACAGATTGTGCACGGTGGCCCACTCGAGGAACTCGTCGTCGGCAACCATGCGGTCAAACTCGGCGTCGGAGACAAAGAAGTAGTGCACGCCGTCGCGCTCGCCGGGCCGCGGGGCGCGGGTCGTCGCCGACACGCTGAGCAGCACGTCGGGGTAGTTCTCGCGAATGTACGCCGAGACGGTGCCCTTGCCGACGGCCGTGGGGCCGGCGAGCACGACGAGGCGTCCGCGCGCTCGATCGCCCGCCCGCTCACGCAGCCAGTCCGCCAGCGCGCGGCGCTGGCGCACGCCCAGGCCGCCCAGCTTCTTGACCTCGGCGATGCCGAGCTGCGCCATCACCCCGGCCACGCGCTTCGGGCCGAGACCGCGCAGAGAGCCAAGCAGTTCACGCACTCGCAGGCGGGCCTCCGGGCCCTCGGGCTCACGCCATGCGGCCTCGGCGACCGCGAGCGGGTTACGCTCCCCCGCCGCGACGGCGGCCTTGATCGCCGCGCGCGCCTGTCGCGCGGCGACCGCGGCACGGCCCGCGGCGGCTCGGTCAACGTCGGGTGGCGTGCTCACGGGCGCAGCTCCGCGCGGTGGGTGTCAATCGCGTGCTGAATGCCGTCGGGGCCCGCGGCCAAGACGCTGCGCGAGACCGAGGCGAGCGTGCGTTCCGCGAGCGGGCCGTAGAGCGCATCCAACTCTGCGAGCCGGCCACCTTGGTGACCGAAGCCGGGCGCCAAAACGGGCACCGCGCCGAGGCGCTCCGGCTCGAGACCCGCATCCGCGAGCGGCGTCGTGGCGCCGATGACGAGGCCGACGCTCGACCACGTGCCGGCGACCCGCGCGCCAGCGCCGAGGGCCGCGACCTCGTCGGCCACGATGCTCGCGACGGTGCGCCCGTCGTCGCCACGCGCGTGCTGCACGCTCGCACTCTCGGGGTTCGAGGTGGCGGCCAGCACGAACAGGCCGGCACCGACCCGCTCAGCCCGCTCGATCGCCGGGGCGAGCGAGCCCACACCCTGATAGGCCGACACCGTCATCGCGTCGCTCGCCAGCGGAGACGACGGTTCGAGCCACGCCTCGGCGTAGCCGTCGATGGTCGAGCCGATGTCGCCCCGCTTCGCGTCGGCGATCAGGAGGATGCCCGCCTCACGGGCGCGACGGATCACGCGTTCCAGCGCCGCGTATCCGGCCGCCCCGTGTCGCTCGAAGAACGCGAGCTGCGGCTTGACCGCCGCGACGCGGCCCGCGGCGGAGACGAGCACCGCGTCGGCGAACTTCTCGACCCCTCGGGCGTCGTCGCTGAGCCCCCACGACGCCAGCAGCGCCGCGTGCGGGTCGATGCCCACGCACAGCCGGCCGTAGTCGGCGACGGCCGCGCGCAGGCGCTCGCCGAACGAGATCATCGGCGCGCCACGCGGTCGGCGTCGTACTCCTGCAGGCTTTGCACCGTGACCGCCTGACCAACCGAGTCGAGCGAGGCGACGGCCGCCCCGAGGGTGGCGATCGTCGTGAACAGCGGCTTGTCGGCAGCCACGGCGGCTGTGCGAATCTCGAGACCGTCGGCGCGCGCCGTGCGGCCGCTCGGCGTGTTGACGACCACGTCGACCTCACCCGAGTTGATCAGGTCGACGATCGTTGGCTCGTCGCCGCCGGCCTGCCGCTCGCCGTGCTTGCGCACGATGCGTGCGGCGATGCCGTAGCGCGACAGCACCTCGGCGGTGCCGCTCGTCGCCCAGATCTCGAAGCCCAACTGGGTGAGGCGCAGCGCCGGCAGCACCACGCTGCGCTTGTCGCGGTCGGCGACCGACACGAAGACGACACCCGATGTCGGGAAGCCGCCGTACGCCGCCTCCTGGCTCTTGCGGAACGCGCGCGGGAAGTCGCGGTCGATGCCCATGACCTCGCCCGTCGAGCGCATCTCGGGGCCGAGCACGCTGTCGACGACCGCTCCCTCGCGGGTGCGGAAGCGCGTGAAGGGCAGCACGGCCTCCTTCACCGCCACCGGCGCGTCGAGCGGCACCCGGCTGCCGTCACCCTCGGGCAGCAGCCCGCTCTCGACGAGCTCGGCGATCGAGCGGCCCGCCATGATGAGCGACGCAGCCTTCGCGAGCGGAATACCCAGCGCCTTCGACACGAAGGGCACGGTGCGTGACGCCCGCGGGTTGGCCTCGAGCACGTAGAGCACGCCGGCGCCGATCGCGAACTGCACGTTGAGCAGGCCCCGCACGCCGATGCCGCGCGCAATCGCCTCGGTGGCCTCGCGGACACGGTCGATGATGTCGCGGCCGAGCGTCACGGGCGGCAGGGTGCAGGCCGAGTCGCCCGAGTGCACGCCGGCCTCCTCGATGTGCTCCATGACGCCGCCGATGTACAGGCGCTCGCCGTCAAACAGCGCGTCGACGTCGATCTCGACCGCGTCGTCGAGGAAGCGGTCGACGAGCAGCGGCTGACCGGGGCCGATGATCGCCTGGTCACGCACGCGCTCGAAGTAGTCGCGAATCGAGGCCGAGTCGTACACGATCTCCATGCCGCGCCCACCGAGCACGTAGCTCGGGCGCACGAGCACCGGGTAGCCGATCGACTCGGCGACGCGCACGGCCGAGTCGACGTCGATCGCGGTGCCGTTGCGGGGCGCGACGAGGTTTGCGGCGTCGAGGATGCGCGAAAACGCTCCGCGCTCTTCGGCCAGATCGATCGCCTCGGGGCTCGTCCCGAGGATTGGGATACCGGCGGCCTGCAGGCCCTCGGCGAGGCCGAGCGCCGTCTGCCCGCCGAGCTGCACGATCACGCCGAGCACGTGACCCGTGGCCTGCTCGGCCTCGATGACCTCGAGCACGTCCTCGAGCGTCAGCGGCTCGAAGTACAGCCGATCGGAGGTGTCGTAGTCGGTCGACACCGTCTCGGGGTTGCAGTTGATCATGATCGTCTCGTAGCCGGCGTCGCGCAGCGCGAAGCTCGCGTGCACGCACGAGTAGTCGAACTCGATGCCCTGGCCGATGCGGTTGGGGCCCGAGCCGAGAATGACGACCTTCGTCGCATCGCTCGGCGCGACCTCGGTCTCGAGGTCGTAGCTCGAGTAGTGGTACGGCGTGAGCGCGGGGAACTCGCCCGCGCACGTGTCGACCGTCTTGAAGACGGGTCGCAGGCCCAGGGTGCGCCGCAGCTGGCGAATCTGCACCTCGGCCACCCCGCGCAACGCCGCGATCTGCGCGTCGGAAAAACCGTGACCCTTGGCCTCCTCGAGCAGTTCGCGGTCGAGCTCGCGGGCCGCCGCTACGCGCTCGGCGACCTCGTTGATGAGGACAATCTGGTCGAGGAACCACGGGTCGATGCCGGTGGCTTCAAAGGCCTCCTCGATCGTGGCCCCCGCGCGCAGCGCCTGCTGCAGCGTGACGATGCGACCGTCGGTCGGTTTTTTCGATGCGGCAAGCAGCGCATCCTTATCGCCGGGTTCGCCGTCCCAGTGGAAGGAGGATCCGCGCTTCTCGAGGCTGCGCAGCGCCTTCTGCAGCGCGGTCGAGTAGTTGCGGCCGATCGCCATCGCCTCGCCGACCGACTTCATGGTCGTCGTGAGGGTGTCGTCGGCGCCGGGGAACTTCTCGAACGCGAAGCGCGGCACCTTTACGACGATGTAGTCGAGGGTCGGCTCGAAGCTCGCGGGCGTCACCCCCGTGATGTCGTTCGGAATCTCGTCGAGGCGGTAGCCGATCGCGAGCTTTGCGGCGATCTTCGCGATCGGGAAGCCCGTGGCTTTCGACGCCAGGGCGCTCGAGCGCGAGACGCGCGGGTTCATCTCGATGACGATGACGCGACCCGTCTTCGGGTCGACGGCGAACTGCACGTTGCAGCCGCCCGTGTCAACGCCCACGTCACGAATGATCTGCAGACCGATGTCGCGCAGGTTTTGGTACTCGCGGTCGGTGAGGGTCAGCGCGGGCGCGACGGTGATCGAGTCGCCCGTGTGCACGCCGACGGGGTCGACGTTCTCAATCGAGCAGACGACAACCGTGTTGTCGGCGCGGTCGCGCATGAGCTCGAGCTCGTACTCTTTCCAGCCGAGAATCGACTCTTCGAGCAGCACCTCGGTCGTCGGCGAGGCGTGCAAGCCGTCGCTCACCATGCGCTTCAGCTCGGCCTCGTCGTACGCGAAGCCCGAGCCGAGGCCGCCCATCGTGAACGACGGGCGAATGACCATGGGGTATCCGAGGTCGTCGGCGGCGGCCAGCGCCTCGTCGACCGTGTGCACGATCGCACTGCGGGCGACGTCGGCGCCCGCGTCAAGCACGAGCTGCTTGAACGCCTGGCGGTCTTCGGCCTTGTGGATCGCCTCGAACGATGCACCGATCAGCTCGACGCCGTACTTCTCGAGAATGCCGCGCTCGTGCAGCTTGATGGCCGCGTTCAGCGCCGTCTGGCCACCGAGGGTCGGCAGCACCGCGTCGGGCTTCTCTTTCGCGATGATCGCCTCGATGATCTCGGGCGTGATCGGCTCGACGTAGGTCGCGTCGGCGAAGTCGGGGTCGGTCATGATCGTCGCCGGGTTGGAGTTCACGAGGATCACGCGGATGCCCTCGCTGCGCAGCACGCGGCACGCCTGGGTTCCCGAGTAGTCGAACTCGGCTGCCTGCCCGATCACGATCGGGCCGGAGCCGATGACGAGGACGGAGTTGATGTCGTCGCGCTTGGGCATCAGGCCTGGCCTTCCGAATCGGCGGCGGATGCGCGGTTCAGGTTCTCAAGAACCATCTCGCGGAACCGGTCAAACAGGTACGTGGAGTCGTGGGGGCCGGCGGCCGCCTCCGGGTGGTACTGCACGCTGAACGCGGGCACGTCGAGCGCGCGCAGGCCCTCGACCACCTGGTCGTTGAGGCCGATGTGGCTCACCTCGACGCGGCCGAAGCCAGCGGGGCTGTCGACGACGCCCTCGAGCGGTGCGTCGACCGCGAAGCCGTGGTTGTGCGCCGTGATCTCGATGCGGCCGGTCTCTTTGTCGAGCACGGGCTGATTGATGCCGCGGTGCCCATAGGGCAGCTTGTAGGTGCCGAAGCCGAGCGCACGGCCGAGCAACTGGTTGCCGAAGCAGATGCCGAAGAACGGCGTGCGATCGCGGAGCACGTGCTGCAGCAGCTCGACGTGGCTCTCACTTGCCGCGGGGTCACCCGGGCCGTTCGAGTAGAAGACGGCGACGGGGTTCAGAGCGCGCAGCTCGTCGATCGTCGTCGACTGCGGCAGCACGTGCACCTCGAAGCCCCGCTCCGCGAGCGCCCGCACGGTGGCCGACTTGATGCCGAGGTCGATAATCGCGAGCTTTCCGATCAACTCGCCCTCGGCCGGCACGACCTCGCCCGCCTCGACGCTGACCTGGGCCGACAGGTTCTGGCCGGTCATCTCGGGGGCGGCGGTGACGCGCGCGAGCTGCTCGGTGGCATCCAGCTCGGCCAATTCGCCCGAGAAGATGCCGGCGCGCATGGCGCCCACCTCGCGAATGCGGCGCGTGAGGGCGCGCGTGTCGATGCCGCTGATGCCGACGATGCCGTCGCGCTCGAGATCGTCATCGAGGCTGCGCGTCGCGCGGTGGTTCGACACGACGCGCGAGGGGTCACGCACGACGTAGCCCGCCACCCAGATGCGGCGACTCTCGGGGTCTTCGGGGTTCATGCCCGTGTTGCCGATGTGCGGCGCCGTCTGCACGACGATCTGCCCCGCGTAGCTCGGGTCGGTCAGCGTCTCTTGGTAGCCGCTCATGCCGGTCGAGAACACGGCTTCGCCGATGGTCTCGCCCCGGGCGCCGTAGGCGCGTCCGGTGAAGCGGGTGCCGTCCTCGAGGACGAGCACGGCCTTCTCATGCGTCATCGGTGGACCTTTCGTCGGGGGTGGAAGAAGCGTTCGGGATGCGCGCGCGCACCGCGTCGATCAGCTCGCGGTCGTCGCGCGCGGGCAGGCGCAGCCAGGTGTCGACCTCGGTGTCTCCGAGGCGCCAGCTGAGCACCGTCAAGCCGTCGGGCTCGACGGCCTTGTCGATGGTCCAGGTGCCGCGGCCGATGCCGATGAGGTCGGCGGCCGGCACGAGGATCGGCTCGTCGCCCGGGATGGCCAGCACAACGCCCTCGTCGTGCACCCCCAGCTTGATGCGCGAGCGGAAGCCCAGGCCGTGGGCGCTCACGCGCTCGAGCGGCTGGCCCGCGAGGGTCGTCGCGTGGGCGATGGCTTCGGTGAGGTACGCCGGGGCGCTGAGCATTTCGGGGACGCGGTGCGGTGGCGCGAAGCTGCTCTGCCGGCGACGACGGGCGCGCCAGCCGAGCCACGCGAGCAGCAGCATGGCGGCCATGAGGCCGATCGTGATGGCGGCGGGAAGAAGGCGCTCCACGTCAGCGACCCCCCGCCGTGGTGGCGACCGTGTCGGCGTCGACGAGCGCGCCATCGAGCACGGTCGGCACCCCACCGTGCACGGTCGCGATCACGCGCCCCGGCAGGGTGATGCCCGTGTAGGGGGTGTTGCGGCTGCGGCCGCGCAGCTCGTCCGTCGACCAGCGACGGCTCGCCTCCGGGTCGACGAGCGTCAGGTGCGCGGGAGCGCCCACCGCAAGCGGCGCGTCGTAGCCCGCCAGCCCGCCGATGGCGGCGGGTGTCGTCGAGAGCACACGTGCGACGCCCGCCCAGTCGAGCATCCCCGTGTCGACCAGCGTGTGCTGCACGATCGAGAGCGCCGATTCGAGGCCGACCATGCCGAAGGCGGCCTCGGCCCACGCGCACTCTTTGCGCTCGTCGGGGTGCGGGGCGTGGTCGGTCGCGACGATGTCGATGGTGCCGTCGGCGACGGCGGCGCGCAGTGCCTCGACGTCTTCCGCGCGGCGCAGCGGCGGGTTCACCTTGAAGCGCGCGTCGTAGTCGCGGGCCGTCTCGTCGGTGAGCAGCAGGTGGTGCGGGGTGACCTCGGCCGTCACCGCAATGCCGCGCTTCTTCGCCCAGCGCACCACGTCGACGCTACCCGCGGTCGACACGTGGCAGACATGCAGTCGCGAGCGGGTGTGCTCGGCGAGCAGCACGTCGCGCGCGATGATCGATTCCTCTGCGACGGCGGGCCAGCCGGCGAGCCCCAGCTCGCCCGAGAGCGGGCCCTCGTTCATCTGAGCGCCCTCCGTCAGTCGCGGCTCTTGCGCGTGCTGAGCGATGACGCCGCCAATAGTGGCGACGTATTCGAGCGCGCGGCGCATGATGAGCGGGTCGGCGACGCAGTGCCCGTCATCGCTGAAGACGCGCACCTGCGCCCGCGACGCGGCCATCGCGCCGAGCTCGGCGAGCTGACGGCCCTCGAGGCCGACGGTGACGGCGCCGATGGGGCGCACGGTGGCGTAGCCGTGCTGGCGCCCCAGGGCCTCCACCTGCTCGACGACGCCAGCGGTGTCGGCGACGGGCGACGTGTTCGCCATCGCGAACACCGCGGTGAAGCCGCCCGCGGCGGCCGCACGGGTGCCGGTGAGCACCGTCTCGCTCGCCTCTCCCCCGGGCTCGCGCAGGTGCGTGTGCAGGTCGACGAGGCCGGGCAAGGCGACGAGCCCGTCGGCGTCAATCATGTGGTCGCCCGCGGCCGGATCGACGGATCCGACGGCGTCAATGCGGCCGTCGACGATGCGGATGTCGCCCGTCTCGCCCCCGAGGAGGCGCGCGCCGCGCACGATGAGGCCGCTCATGCGCGCTCCTCCTCGACGCCGGCGACGAGGAGGTAGAGCACTGCCATGCGGATCGACACCCCGTTCGTGACTTGTTCGAGCACCGTCGACCGAGTCGAGTCGGCGGCGACGGACGCGATCTCGAGACCGCGATTCATGGGCCCCGGGTGCATGACCATCGTATCGGCGGGGAGGGCCGCGAATCTCTCGGCGGTCAGCCCCCACATGCGCCCGTACTCGCGCTCGCTCGGGAAGTAGGCGTCGACCATGCGCTCGCGCTGAATGCGCAGCATCATGACGGCGTGCGGTTCGGTGGCGAGCGCGTCGTCAAGCAGCGCGTGCACCGTCACCGGCCACTCGTCGATGCCCGCCGGCTGCAGAGTGCGCGGGGCCACGAGGTGCACCTCCGCGCCGAGGGTCGCGAGCAGCCAGACGTTCGAGCGCGCGACGCGGGAGTGCAGAATGTCGCCGACGATGACGACGCGCGTTCCGTCGAGGGCGCGCCCCCGCGCATCCGCGCCATGAATGCGGCGGCGCAGGGTGAAGGCGTCGAGCAGGGCCTGGGTGGGGTGCTCGTGCGTGCCATCGCCGGCGTTGACGATGCTCGCGTCGATCCAGCCGGCGTGGGCGAGGCGGTGGGCGGCGCCCGACGCGGGGTGGCGCACGACGATCGCGTCGGCGCCCATCGCGACTAGCGTCTGCGCCGTGTCCTTCAGGCTTTCGCCCTTCGACACGCTCGAGCCCTTCGCGCTGAAGGTGATGACGTCGGCGCTGAGCCGCTTGGCAGCCGACTCGAACGACAGGCGCGTGCGGGTCGAGTCTTCGAAGAAGAGGTTGACGACGGTCTTGCCGCGCAGGGCGGGCAGCTTCTTCACCTCGCGGTCGGCCGTCGCGGCCATCTCTTCGGCGACGTCGAGGATGCGCACGGCAGCCTCGCGGTCAAGATCGCGGGTGGTCAGCAGGTGCTTCACTGGCTGATCGCCACCTCGTCGACGCCGTCGACCTCGGAGAGGCGCACGAAGACGCGCTCAGACGTTGACGACGGCAGATTCTTGCCGACGAAGTCGGCGCGAATCGGCAGCTCGCGGTGGCCCCGATCAACGAGCACGGCGAGGCGCACGGCGCGGGGCCGGCCGTGGTCGGCGAGGGCGTCGAGAGCGGCGCGCACCGTGCGGCCCGAGTAGAGCACGTCGTCGACGAGCACGACCGTGGACCCGTCGATGCCCGCTGCGGGGATGCGCGTTGGGGCCGGAGCGCGCGTCGCGCTGCGCCCCAGGTCGTCGCGGTGCATCGTCACGTCGAGCGAGCCGATCTCGGCGACACCCGGCTCGATCTCATCGACGATGCGGCCGAGGCGCTCGGCCAGCGCGGTGCCGCGGGTCGGGATGCCGAGAAACACGAGGCGGCCATCGCCGCGCCGGGCCTCGAGGATCTCGTGGGCGATACGGCGCAGGGCACGCGCGATGTCGTCAGAGTGCAGCACGGGGCGTGCGCTCATGCCGACCTCCTTCCCCGCCTCACAGGACGGTGCTTAAAGGATGTCTGGGTGTGCGTCTCAGCCTAGCGCTCGCCAGCCACTCGGGCGACCGCGCGCACGGGGGCGCCGTCGAGCCCGTCGAGCTTGAGCGGCAGGATGATTGCCTCGGCCCCCGACGCCGGCACGCGGTCGAGAGACCGCAGATTTTCGACGATGACGCCGCCTCGGCCGAGCCACAACTCGTGCACGGGAAGGTGCCAGGCGCCGTCGTCGCCCGGCCACGACGGGTCGGGGTTCAGCGAGTCGACGCCGAGCACCCGCACGCCGCCCGCCCAGAGGGCGTCGGCGAGGGCGACGTCGATGACCGGATGCTCGAGGTACGACGCGTCATCGAAGCGCGCGTCCCAGCCCGTCATGATCGCGACGATGTCGCCGGCCGCGATCGCCGGGGCGGCCGCGAGCACCTCAGGGCCGATGGATGCCCGTGCGGCGTGTCCCCGCGCATCCAGAACGACCAGTGGCGCGATGAGCTGCTCGAGCGGGATCGCCTCGAGCGTTGCGCCATCGACGATGGAGTGCGCGGGGGCGTCGATGTGTGTGCCGGTGTGGCTGCCGAGGTGCAGCGCGCTCACGCGGAAGCCGTCGGCGGCGACGGTCGCCGCGTCGCTGACCGTCACCACCGGGTCACCGGGGAAGACGGTCATCCCCCCGATGATCCGGTGGCTCAGGTCAATCAGCATGCCGAGAGGCTATGCCCGCTCGGCGAGCTCGGGCGCGGCGTCGGCAAGGTGCGCGTGCTCGGGGTCTGATCCGTCGCGCTTCAGGCGACCGGTGACGGCAGCCGCCGCGAGTGCCACGACCACCGTGAACACGAACGCCGGGATCGTCGCGCCGATGGGGCTGCCGACCTGGTAGGTCAACAGCAGAGAGAAGCCGAAGCCCAGCAGCCAGACGACGACGTTCGCGATGTTGACACCGCCGGTGAACCAGTAGCGGCCGCCGCGGTCCTGCAGGATCTCGGCCGTGTAGACGCGCCGGTTCACGACGTAGTAGTCGACGATCATGATCGCGAAGACCGGGATGAAGATCGCGCCGATCACGAACAGGAAGTCGATGAACAGGAACAGCAGGCCGAGGAAGGTCGAGCCGATCACGGTGAGCAGGCCGATGACGAGCGCCGTCGGCAGGAACTTCAGCTTCAACTGCGGAATCGCGTTGATCGCGCTCGTCGTCATGCCGTAGACCACGAGCGTGTTGGTCGCCATGACCGAGACGAAGATCACGATCGCCAGGGCGATGCCGAACTCGGCAACGATCGTCGCCGGGTCGAAGCCGATCGGCTCACCGCCCGAGAGCACGACGTAGGCGATAGCGGTCGCCCCGAGGGTCATCGACAGGAAGGTGGAGGCGACGTAGCCGACGCCCGAGCCGACGACGGTCGGACGGGTGCCCCGGCCGAGGCGGTTGAAGTCGGCCGACAGCACCGTCCATGAGATCGCGGTGGCGATGACGATGTCGAGCACCGTGAGGTTGGTCAACTCGAACGACACGTCGGCGGCGATACCGAAGTAGTCGCTCGGGGGGAAGGTGGTGAAGGCCACCGTCAGCACGTAGCCGATGATGCCGATCATGACGACGGCGAGCCACGGCTCAACGCGGCTGATGCCCTCGTGACCGAAGATCGCGAGCCCCACCACGATCATCTGGCACAGCGCCGAGAAGAGGGCCTCGTTCGAGAAGCCGGTCAGCTCGGCGACGACGTAGTTCACCGTGATGCCGGCGAGCATCGCCTGAACCCAGCTCCAGCCGAGCAAGATCAGCAGGTTCGCCGCGACGGGCAGCAGCGAGCCGCGCGTGCCGAAAGAGCCGCGGGTGAGCGACATGGTGGCGAGCCCCGTGCGGGTGCCCATCGCGCCGACGGCGACGAGCACGGCACCGCCGACGATCGAGCCGACCAGGATCATGAGCAGGGCGTCGGCATAGGTGACGCCGGGAATGAACAGCGTGCCCGTCAGCATCGTCGTCACGACAAAGTTCGACGCGAGCCAGATCATGGCGATGCGCCCCCAGCCGAGGCTGCCCTTGACGGGCCCAGACCCGTCGGCGTTCGCTTCGAGGCGATCGTCGAGGCGGCGCCAGGCGGATGCGCGCGCGGTCGGTGCGGACATGGTGACTCCTTTGTCAGGTGTGGTGGGGTGGGGAGAAACGTTTAGGAGCCGCTCGGCAGCGACAGGTGCTCGTGCACGGCCAGCAGGCGCCCATCGGCACCGCGGTGGAACACGATCGTTTCGCGCTCGGTCGACGTCAGATCGTCGCCCGGGACGCCGGCGGTCGTGTCGACGGTGTGCGTGAAGACGGCGGTGTCGCCGAGCAGCTGAATGTGGGCGTCACGGCTCGTGCAGGAGACGACCCGCCACCCGTCGGCGAGCCACGAGTCCCACAGGGCCTCGTACTGGGCGCGGGTGTCGAGCCGCGCGGGCTCGGGGTGGAAGACGAAGGTGGCATCGGCGGCGAAGGCCGCGAAGTAGTCGTCGGTCGCGGTGCGCGCGAAAGCATCGACAATGTGGGCGGCGGCGGCACGGACGTCGTCCTCCGTGAGCGCGGCGGGCACTGCTGCTGACATCGGTGTCCTCCCTGGCCGATTAGGTGCTCATTGTGCACCATTCGTTGCCTGCCAGACAACACCGCTATCGTCGTCGCTCCCGCCCGCCCTGTCAAGGGCGTGGCGGGAGCGTGTCGTGGAGGCTAGTTGTTCTTCCTCGTGAGGTTGTGAACGCGGGCTGAGGGTGTGAGACCGCCGATCCCGGTGTGGGGTCGGTGGTGATTGTAGTGATGGAGCCAGTCG